>NZ_BCUR01000001.1:0-607752 GCF_003569005.1 Vibrio superstes
ACTTCTCTTTTAGGCCGTCTAGGCGCAGGATGTGATCACCAAGCAATTCTGTCGTACCTTAATTACCAAGCGACTTTGTCATTACATTAACTACCAAGGGATTTGGACGGAACTCATTTAGCATACCTTTTAAAGCAATCAATCGAGCTTTAGAAGGGGAAAAGGGTGAAATTGGATCTACTTTTTCTCATGCCAGCAGAGTGCTTATAAAGATCGACTTCCAACTGCGCTTTAACAACTATTTTTAATAGTTGGTGCTAGTCATATATCTAGGTTTACACGCAAAAGTCCCCAATTTTATTTTGATCCAGAATGGGTTGCCTTTCATTTCAGCAAAAGTGACTACAAATGAACCATGTGTTTGTTTTTAGTAGCAAAATACTAAATCTTGCCTTTGTGTAAACCGCCCACAAAAAGCGGTAATTTTACGGTATTAATTAGATAATGTTTAACCTATTGTTCCTCAAGTTAGTGTTAAATTTGTTACGTCCGGTTGTTAGGGTCTGTTGACCTTTTGCGATTAAATAACCTCAAAAGGTCAACAGACCCTAGTAATAGTCCTTTTTAATAACTAAGCGTTCATGCTCGAAGACAACACAAATTTGATGAATTCGTGTGTTCAAGTATTGTCTCGACCAATATGCAGTTCATCAGTCTTTACGCGTGAATTCCTATCATTACAACAGCACATAAACCAGTTAATAAAATTTCAATCCGTATATTCACTCAAAAAAATATAGTTGCGACGCGCAATTAAACAAAAGCTTAAGGTGTGTTTAAATTGACCTCCAAATCAACCGTTCGCAAAGACCTATTCAAAAGCAGTATGCTACTGACATTCTTGCTCATTGCGGTGATCGGTACTTTTGTGTCAAACGCGCTCTACGAGGTAGGTGTAAATAAAGCACACGAGGTTTTAAAACAACGAAATCTGGCTTTAAATTATCTTTTAGATGGACATTTTCGAGAAATAAGTAACTTTGTACTCGTGGTAGGACAAACCGAAGTTGTTGCTTCTGCTAGCGAATCTGGCTCCGAAAAGAATGCAGAACTACTTAGGTTTTACGCCGATGTTTCAAACGCCAATGAACGCATAAGTTACATTTACTCTGGGTATGAGAATGCCACAATGCTCATCAATGATTATGATCCCCCCGAAAACTATGATCCAACAAAACGGCCTTGGTATACCGCGGCAGTTGCATCTTATCCGCATATTTCAACAGGTCTGCCTTATCAAGAAGCAACTGACAACGAATGGTTAATAGCAACCAGTGTTGCATTCAAGGATGACAACGAAAATGTTATTGGGGTACTTTCAGTTGATAGTTCCGTTGCCAAAATACTCAACATACTGAAACAGCAAACAACCTCGTATCAATCGGATTATAGTTTCGTTGTAAATGGTGATGGAGATATCATCATTCATCCAGACTCAGACATGTTAACAAAGAATATTACTGACCTCGTAGGTCAAAAAATTAACCCCGATCAAGGGTATTTTGACTACGAACTGGGTAAGGCGACAACGATTGGTTATACAAGTACGCTGAATAAAACAGGCTGGAAATTGATCACGGTAGTGAACAAATTCGAAATAGTAAATCCGATTATCAACGACGTCGTTCAAAACAGTGCTATAGCCGCATTGTTTGCTATTGTTCTCGGTTTATTACAAAGCAATGCATTAAGTAAACGCTTTTCTCTACCTCTAACAGAACTACAAAAGCGGTTAACCTACATAGTAGAAGGGTGCCCTGAGTCTATAAGTGCTTATCGCTACCCAAACAATGAAGTTGGGACTATTGCTCAAGAAGTTGAGCAACTTACAACTCAAGAGTTTTATACTAAATCTGTTGAACTTAAACGCCTTAATGACAAAACCAATCAAGCCTACTTACTACTCGCACAAAAAAATGACGAGTTAAAAAGACTGTCATATACAGACCAACTCACAGCTTTGTCGAATCGTCACAAAATGGAGATTGAGTTGCAACGAGAGTACGAACGCTACCAGCGTTATTGTGACCCATTTTCACTCATTATGATCGACATTGATGCATTCAAGTCAGTTAATGATAGCTATGGCCATGACACTGGCGACGCCGTACTTCGTTCTATCGCTGAACGACTAAAAAACCATGTACGAGGCTTAGATATTGTCAGTCGGTGGGGCGGAGAAGAGTTTCTTATCCTTTGTCCTCAAACCAAATTGAACAACGCGCATCACTTAGCCAATAAACTTCGGCAGCAGGTTGAAGAGGTGCGATTTGACCATGTCGGTCGCATGACCCTAAGTGCTGGTGTCAGTCAAATACAACCAAGCGATAACCTAACTCACTTGTTAAAGCGAGCCGATAAAAATCTGTATCAAGCAAAGGATCAGGGGAAAAATAGGGTGGTCAGCAGCTAGACAAAAATCAGTGTCTGAAAGTAAATAGGCAAGCTATTTCTGTAGTGCGTTATGAAACAACTAGGCTTTAATAGAGGTAGAAGTGAGCGTACTGAACCCGTCAGCAGTAGGTTTTTATCAGCATATGGATTTTGGAACAGCATCATCAAGACATTGCACCAAGTTATGCAACTTTTCCATACCTGTAGTTATCTGCGAATCACTAATTTAGGAGAGTCACTGACAAATTTCTGTCCCTAGACTTCCTGCAGCTATTTTCGCTAGCAATGACAAGGCTTCACATTTTCCAGCTTAAAGAACGCAAAAGCGCTCTTTATCTTGTTAAGTGTCAGGCAGGTTGCTTGTCTCGGTAATAGAGAAATGCACTGACAACAAGAGATGCCACAGAAATGGCGAACACAGCATATATGCTTAAGATCCATGCGAGCGTGGCTGATAGAAAGGAAATGAATGAAAACATTCTGCTGAATGACATTACATGGCCTAGTTTTCTTCTTCTCATAACGCCTCCCAAAACTGAGTAGGTCGAGACAACATTGGTCTCGGATGACACACTCATCGTCTCAACTTCGTCACGTTTTTACCTAAATATGCAGCTAAATTTCTATCAAAAAAGATAGGAGTTTGAACCCGTAGACAGAATTTACCCTTAGCCGAACTAGGTATGAGATATAGGTAACTTAATTGTGTAGGGATAACTTCACAACTAAGCTAAGAGTATTTCGACAGCTCAAATCAAAGGCGACTAATGACCATAACAGCAAAACGCTGGATCACTCTTTCGTCAGCAATACTAACTTTTTCTGCATGCGCTAGTGATACAAATAACTACTCTGGTTCTGGCAGCATTTCCCAAGGCGCAGCTAAGACCATTGAAGCGAATATTTTCGAGTGTGAGAATAGCCGCAGTCGGGTTGCAGGTATTGGTGAGATCACTGATTCTGAGGGTAAGGTTTGGACGGTTCCAGCAGAAAACAATTTTGCTTCTGCCCCTAAGGCTGTCGATTTATATGAAGAGTGTGCAGGTATTACACCGAAAAGCATCGCCGAAGTCGATCAGGGTTCGGTGCCCGTGGTTGTTGTAGACCCAGATGGACAAGAAATCACGGGTTATATCTTTGCGGACAACTACTTTGAGCTGTATATCAACGGAGCACTTATCGCCGTTGATAGCGTTCCTTTTACGCCGTTTAACTCTAGCATTGTGAAGTTCAAGGTAAGTAAACCTTACACGATTGCGGTAAAGGTGATTGATTGGGAAGAAAACCTTGGATTAGGGTCTGAGGACAATAGAGGTAAGGCTTTTCATCCAGGGGATGGGGGTTTTATTGCCAGCTTTAGTGATGGCACAGTGACCAATGCAGACTGGCAAGCTCAAACCTTTTATACGTCACCAATTTATGAACCCTCATGTTTAAAGGAAGTGAACGATCAACGCTTGTCAGATGGGTGTACCACAGAGGGCACCAACAATGGACAAGATGCTTACGCTGTTCACTGGCAGATACCCAGTGATTGGATGGCTCAAGGGTTTGATTCGACCTCTTGGCCGAAGGCTAGTCTCTACACAGAAGATGAGATTGGTGTAAACAATAAGAAAGCCTATATGAACTTTATCGACAAGTTCAGCGGGGCAGGCGCTAGCTTTATCTGGTCAACCAATGTTGTTTTGGATAATGAAGTATTGTTGATATACGAAGTTAAATAGAACGAATTTAGTGACACCTTCATAGAAATAAGGCCTGAGAACAATAATGCTCTCAGGCCTTTTTGATTGCATCTAAACAGATTACAACTCTGAAACGGTTGCCCAAACAGCGGCTAGCATGTCGTGGCCAAAAGCAACACTGCGATCTGGAGACCAGCCGTACAGTTCATCGGCATGGCTGATATGATCTTTAAACGGCATCTCGACAGTGTAAGACAAGCATTTAAACTGCTCTGCTACCCAGTTTGAACCCACAGTAAGGTTAGCTTTACCTGGCTCATCTTTGTCGTAGCCTATTTCATCTTGGAATTCAGGAGTAATGGTGAGCAGTGCCTGTTTGAAGTGCTGCTCTAAACGCGCGATGCGTTCATTGTAAGAAGGGATGCCCTCACTACCTGCAACAAAGTTATAGGGAATCGCTTCGTCACCGTGAATATCCAAAAACATGTCCACGCCTGTTTCTAGCATGCGCTCTCTAACTAGGAATACCTCAGGGCTACGCTCCATTGAAGGCGTTTGCCATTCGCGGTTAAGGTTAACACCTATACCATTGGTACGAAGGTGACCGCGAATACTACCGTCTGGGTTCATGTTAGGAACAACACGAATCACAACACTATCGAGTAGAGAACGACCCACTGTATCGGTTTCATCAAGCAAGCGTTGTAAGAAGCCTTCGATAAACCACTCAGCCATAGTTTCACCTGGGTGCTGACGACCAATGACCCAAACGTTTTTCTTCTCAGGGCTTGGCTCACCAATAGTCAGTAGGCTGATGTCATTGTTGTCTAGCGTATGCCCAAGTGTCTCTAGCTTACACGCAGTGTGCGTTTGTGCGCTGTGCAAAAGGTCTTGATGGCGATCGTATGAGTAAGGCGCAAAATACGCAAAGTACATAGAGTCGTGCTCTGGAATGATATCAAACGTTAATTCGTTGCCATCAAACTGAGCAGGTATACGGAACCACTCCTCACGATCATAAGAGGCAACCACATCGTAGTCACTCCAGCCTTCAGGATATGCGGAAGTCGCTAATTCACTGATGGTAAAATGGTGTGCTAGTTGCGCTTCGCTTTCTAAGCGAAAGTGAAACCATTGTGAAATTTCGGTCTGGTTATCAGCAGGTATAGTGAGTTGAATGTCTTGTGGAGAATCTGCTGATACAACATTGATGTTGCCGCTTTCGAAGTTACTGAAAATTTTCATGATGACGAACTTTTCGTGATTGAGTTGCAATTAGACTATCACATTTTGTGTGGTAACGATTACTGACTCTGCTTTTCATCTGTACTGGCAAAAATGAATGATGCTGTGATGTATCATCGATACGCTTATGTTTCATTGACCAATACATTGCCGTTGGTGCTTATAATCCTTGTTTCAACGTTACTGAGCATTTCGACATTAATTTAACGAGAGTAGCTTGTTGTACTTATTTTTGGGATCAAGCTGTATGTTCGTTCATGTTCTAAATTCCGAGTACTCTATTCACCATGATTTTTGAGGAAATAGCTGAGTGATCGACATTTATTACTGAGTAATGAACGAAAACACGGCACCTATTTTAATAGGTGCCAAAGAACGTAAATTCTCTGTCTGAGATGCATCACGTACTTTCATTTTAACGTTGGACCATTTGTGAGCGTACAGAAGCGGCACCTAATCGCGTAATTCGATATGGGGTGCTTTGTTTTGAACTAATGAGTTTTTTCGTTTTTAGACGTTTAAATAACTCGATAGTGCAATCTGATAAAATATGACCCTCACGCGTGTAACACATAATTTCTTTTATCTTTTTGTTGTCGTACCTTAAATATTGTATTTCGCCGCCTAGTGCCAGGATATGTAAGACTCTTTGTTCATGTTTAGATATATTCATTTAACTCTCTTCCTATTTATTTTGCGTTTACTTGATTAAGGTTTGGAATGAAATCAAGCATGTTGAAAGGAAGGGCTACTGGTAACGTAACCCTAAACTTTATCAACTAAACTTGCTCACTCGGGTGTCCCCACATATTAGGTTCAGCATAGGGGCCTTTGACTGTTGACCTTGATGATCCAACATTCGCTAATGCGCCAGGCGTTAATTCGCGTGCAAACCAACATTCGAGTGGCGCTTTTGTTGCTACTGGCGGGCGAACCTGATGCGGTGTGTTGTAACGATTACCATAATGATGTGGTTCACCCATTACAAAAATCACGTCTGCCTCGAGTTGCTTTTCTGCCTCTTCCATTAATTGCGTTGCGTAACCTTGCCTCTGATATTCAGGCAGTACGGCTAATGGAGCTAAAACATAACACTTCAAATGTCTGGCTTCTTCTATGACAAGCGGTGTATAGCAAGCGTGCGCAACTCCCTTGTGTACGATAGAGAAACTGCCGTCTTCAATTAAGTCATTGGCAAATTGTGCATACAATTTGGCGTGTCTTTCATCGTAGAGGCCGCCAGCCTTTGCGAAGGATTCATACTGGATTTGATAAGGTGTTTTCATGGTATTCTCTCTGTTTCTATATCCACTGACTGAACGTGCAGTCAGTGGATCTGTTTAAAAAAAACATGCACTTTATAGTGCATGAGTTTTTGTCTTACTTATTGATATATTTTTTTGCAAATTCCCGCTTAACTTCTTCTATCGGGAATCCGTCGTTTAAAAGATAATTCATTGCAATGCCGTCGATTTCTGCGATAAACATTTTTGTTACGACTTCTGGATTTTCATAACCCAAAGCTCGAAATACTTCTTCTGTCGATGATTGCAAACCTAGATAACGCTCTTGAATTAAGTCTAAGAGCAATGCTCTAGTTTTGGGGTGAACCATTACACTAAAGTTAAACTGATATATTTTTCGATGCTCTGGTACTGTCATCCCATCAAAAATAGAATCAATCATGGCTTCTAGTTTGTTCTCTGTTTTTGTCACATGCTGATCATTTTTGTCTGCTTCTTCAATGATATGGGTGATGTAAACAAATACTTCTCTTAACAGTTCATTTTTATTTTTAAAGTGATATATTACGAGCCCTTTTGAAATTTCTGCTTGACCACAGATTGCTGAAATTGGAGTGCTTTCAAAACCATTTTCGGTAAACAGTTGTGTAGCCACTCTAATTATTTCATTTCGTTTATCCATTTTATCACTCTTTCACTTCCTGACCGGCCGTTCAGTTGGTGTATAGTAAATAGTCTGTTATCTGAAGTCAACAGTCTAAATTTGATATCGAACTTAAAAACCGATGTTGATTCTTTATCTAATCTCTCTGGATTGTTCGAGTATGTAAGTAAAGACAATACAATGTCCGTGTCTTACAAGAAAACACGCACATTTATGAATTAGCTCGAAATAGCGACCTTAGATGGTATTGCATCGCGGCGATTAATGACATGTCGAAGTCTTAATAGCATTAGTACGGCTGCCACAGTTAACCCCAAAAGTATCCCAACCCAAAACCCTTTTTCTCCCATAGACGGAACTATGTAGTCAGTTAATCCAAGAATAACGCCTAAAGGGAGAGCAAGACCCCAATAGGAAGCAATCGCTAATATCATCGGTACTTTTGTATCTTTGTATCCACGCAGTGCGCCATTGGCCGATGTTTGCAGGGCGTCACTAAACTGATAAATAGCGGTTAAGGTGAGCAGCGTAGCGGCAGTTGCACTAATTGCAGGGTCTGAGGTGTATAGCCTAATTAGAAATTCAGGAAACAAAAGCAGTGTTGTAACGGAGAGTAAGGATACCAATCCAGCGACCATAATACCTATTTTGCTACGACCAATGGCACTTGATTCGTCTTTTTGACCCAACGCATGGCCAACACGAATGGTGATGCCAAAAGAGATACTCATAGGGATAACGTAGGTCAAACTTGAAATGTTTAACGCAATTTGTGCTGCTGCGACATTCTCCGCACCAATACGTCCAATAAGAAGTGCAATGACCGCAAAAATGCTGCCACAAACCGCTATATTCATGCCAATAGGCAGGCCAAGTTTTAACAGGTGAATCATTTCGTTTAACTTGGGTTTTACGTCTGAAAAACGAATGATTTTTTTGTAGTGTTGATGACCTCTTATGTAGCAATACAATAGACCTGACATCAACCAATACACCAAACTCGTTGCCCAACCACAGCCGACAGCTCCAAGTTCAGGAAACCCAAGCTTGCCGTAAATCAAAACATAGTTAACAGGGATGTTAATTAGTAAACCTATTACGGAGACGATCATCGATACCTTGGTATTGTTCATTCCTTCGCAAAATCCATTAAGCGTATAAAACAGAGCGATACCAGGAACACCAAAAGCAAGAGCAAAGGCATAATCGCTAGCGATAGGAATGATTTCAGACGCTACGTCTATCCACTCTAATATTGGCTTGGCATTAGTTAGGTAAGTAATAAGAAATAGACTAGCGAGTGAAACTAGCCATATCATCTGAAAGAACTCTACCGATATTTTTCCAAAGTCCTTAGCACCTCGGTGGTAGGCAACAACGGGGGTCAAAGCCATGATGATTCCCCTAAGTAACAATAGTACAGGCACCCAGAGACTGGTACCCAGGGCAATAGCCGCGAGATCCGCGGGACTTACTTGTCCAGCCATTGTCGTATCAACAAATCCCATAGCTTGGGTTGCGATTTGAGTCAGAATGATAGGAATGGATAGGTGCATTAATGCACCCGATTCACGGGTAAAGAGACGAAAATTAGTTAGCATGGAAAGTCTAAACACCAATATAAATGCACCAGTGATGGCAGGATAGCGATGTGCATTTTAGGATGTGCCTGTTGGGTGGCGTCAATATAAACACCTTGTTTATTTGGGTCAAGTATTGCTGAGGTGGCTAAGTTCCATTTCCTTTCTAGGCTGTGACAAACTAGCATAAGGTGAAGTATTCTAGAGAGAACAACTCTTTGCTAAAATAGGCGCTTTTATATTGGAAAACTTAATGTCGAAAGAAGTACACCAGCAAATTGGAAGTATCGCATTAGTCGTTGAAAACTATGATGATGCGATTGAATTTTATACCCAAAAGCTTCAATTCAAGTTAATAGAAGACACCGACTTGGGCGATGGCAAACGCTGGGTTCAGGTTTCTCCACCAAACTCGAATGGTACTAATCTTCTTTTAGCTCAAGCCAGTAAAAAGGAACAACTCCAAGCGGTAGGTAACCAAACCGGTGGTCGAGTATTTCTGTTTTTACATACCAATGACTTCTGGCGAGATTATCAACTCATGAAGGACAGGGGAGTTACCTTCAATGAACAACCTCGCGAAGAGGTGTACGGAACAGTAGTGGTATTCCAGGATCTTTATGGAAATAAATGGGATCTACTGGAATTGAATAACGTTTAATTTTCATCGTAAATACAGCGGGTTAAGAACAAATCACTCTTATAATATTCCGAGTATTTATGCGTTTTTCATCGCAGCAGGTATGAATGTCGATGACAGTGGGGTATGTGAGTTCATCGCAGTTTAGTCGTGAATTTAAGCGTATGTACGGTAAATCCCCTAAGCAATGGAGACAACCTAAGGCGCTATTGGAAAGTATTGCCTAAAGGTAATTGACTGATTCATAAATTATTTCGCGAATTTGATCAAAATAAAGGCTATTAACACAAACTATGAGTTAAATACTGTGATTTAGTACAGTTATATTCATTTAGGATGTATACTGTTTATTTATCCAGTTTTAAAAGGCAATGATAGCGATTAGACAAGACGTTATTAATAGGGAGAGCCCTTAGGTCTTGATGATATAGCTGTCTTTGTAAATGTGATTACAGTGGCTAATTTCAATACACATCTTGGAACAGCCGCGCTGACGAGTAGTTTAGCGGCGACAGCCCTGCTATCGGCAGGGCACATTGTACCCATTACCGCACTTTGGTTGATATTACTAGGTACGATAGGTGGGTTGTTACCTGATATCGATTCCGATAACTCAACCTCAATGAGTACGCTCTTTCGCTTGTTTGGAGCGCTCACCACGTTCAGCTTCGTGGGTCATATTTACCTTACGGTATCCATGCTAGAACTGATTATTTATAGTTTATTTTGCTATTTATCCATTCGATACAACCTAAAAGCAATGCTTGAGAAACTCACTGTTCATCGGGGTTCTTGCCATTCATTGGCGTTCATTGCTATGTCAGGGTTGCTCATTGTCTGGTTGGTGTTTTTACTCGGCTATAGCGATGTAACTGCATGGCTTTCTGGTGCCTTCATATGTTTTGGTGGCGTAGTTCATCTTGTCCTAGATGAGTTGTATAGCGTAGATTTGGCCAATAGACGGATAAAGATGTCTTTTGGTACAGCCCTAAAAGTATTCTCGCCTAAAAACCCTTTCATTAGCGCTTGCCAGTGCCTGCTGATCGCGGTGTTATATGTGCATGGCCCTGCACTAGATAATACTTGGCATAAGGTGAGTAATTGGAGCGAGTTTCGTTTTAAACCGGATTGGTTAAACAAAGGGGAAGTGGTTCACTTCTTTGATGAAGTGATTACCTCTACGCGTAAAGCGATGAGCCAAAACACCATCTGACACGATACAGGTTTTCAGCCTTAATGACGTCTAATGGTAAGTATTATTGTCTGTGAATGATTAGTATTGTCGCCTATCAGCAAAGTGCTTTGGATGGAATCTAATAGTCTTAACTTGAAAAAGTGGATGCCTTTGCTCTCTAATGAAGAGGCAATACCATGTACGAACTTACACTCATCCTTAGCCTAATGATGGGCGGTGCACAAAGCACGGCAGAGCTTGATGTTAATACTCAATTTACGTCTTTTGAAGAATGCAATAAAGCCGGCGCTGCTATTGCGAGTAAGCTCAATAAAGAAGAAACCGAAGTGCTATATGTGCATTGTGAACTAGACTAATAAACAATAACAACGTCAATGGCTTATACCAATCGTAGTAAATAACTGCTCACCCTAGCTTGTTAAAACGCTATTTCTGACCACTTACTTACTGTGATTGGTATTAAACTAAAAGGACAAACCTCGGTTTGTTCTTTTTTATGTGCATTAGTTTACGTGTAATTATCCGTGTTGCGGCGCAATAGCAATGACAGGAATGGAGGTCATAGACTCTACATCAGCTTTGCTTCGTAGGGTGGTGTCGAACAACTCCAAAAGAACGGCAAGACCCACTCCTAACCCTAATCCACCAATTAATCCCAATATTACATAAAATATGGTCGGCCAGTTTGAGGGAGAGCTTGGTGTAAATGGCAAATCAATGATCTTTACTCGTTTGTTCTCTTCAAAGACACCCAAAGCGCCGGTTAGCTGTGCCATTTCATAACGCTGCACTAGTTCTTCGTACAACTGGCGCTTCATTTCTACATCTCGTTGTAGGCTAAAGATCTCTTTCACGTTATCACCGTAGCCTTGGGTTTTCTGTTCTAGCTCCGCAATCATAATGGTTAATCGGGCCGTCTCCTCGGTAAGTGCCTCAAAGCGACTTTGCACTTGTTGTAGACTTTGCAATTGACTCATCAACAATGGCTGAATACTAGTAAGGCTGTTGAGATTTTGACTACTTGCCATATTACGAAGTTGGTCGGTATTTAGTGTTGGTTGGTTTGAATTTAGCAGTACCTCACGCTCGTGCTCTAAACGTTTTAGCTCTCTTTTCTTTGCTTGTACCGAGCTGTGATTCTCCGTGTATCTTGCTTGTAGAAGCGTTAATTCGCTACGGATCTCAATAATCTTGTCCTCAATACGGCCCACAACAGGATTGGTGCTAGATAGCTGTTGATCTAGAGAGCCAAGGCTTCGTTCTACGCCAAACAGCTCTGCCTCTTTTTCAGCAAGACTTTGTTTTAACACCGCTATGCGTGCGTAGCTTTGTGAGCGGATCTCTGGGGTTAATGAGGAGTGGACATTGGTGTAGTCAGCAAGCTTTTGCTCAGCCATTTGCAAGTCTGAAAAGCGCTTTTCAATATGTTCGTTTAAAAAGGTACTTGAGTCGCGAATTGACGATCGCTCGGGAGCTAACAACTGTTCAATAAAATGACGACTCACAGACTCGAGTAGCTCTTTCATCCCATCAGGAGAAGGGGCTGAGTACTCGATCTTTAGAAGATCTTTTCCTTGCTGAACTACGTTAAGATTTGCTGCTATTTTTGCCATTACTTGGTCTTTTTCATAGTTAGAACTGTTTTCGTTAATAAGCCCAAGCTCAAGAGCAACGGTCGAAAGGACATGACGACTTTTAAGTAATGTTTTTACCGCATTCAAGCGGTCGTTAAGCATGGTAGATACGGCAAGATCTTGAAGAAATGGATTCATTTTAGCCGTTTCTTGGATGAGCATACTGGTATGCGCTTTGTAGTTTGTAGGGGCGAGTTTGGATACCCCAATAGCCAGTAAAGGGAGGATCAAAGCAGGCAGTAATATGACCCAACGACGGCGCCAGGTACTCACTATTAATCCAGCTATGCGCAGTTTAAGCTCAATCATAATAACTCCAATAACCAGTCTACAAACTGAGAGCGTTGCTGCCAACTTTCGTTCTCAACGCTACGACTCTGGCAAGGGGTGAGACTCTGATAGCAACTCAAGCAATCAATGAGTTGCCTGCTGTCATTGACCACATTAACTTGGTCTTCAAACGGCTTTAGGGCAGGGAAGCGTGTGGTGATAACAGGTGTTCCACATGCCACATATTCCATGAGCTTTAACGGACTGCAGGCTTTGATTTGCTCATTAAGAATAAAAGGCAAAAGGCTGACGTCCCAATGCTGGCAATAACTTGGAAGTTGGTGGTGAGGACGCGGACCAAGCAGGTGAATATTGTCGAGTTCCACAAATGGGTTATAGCCTAATTCGTTCTGGCCAATAAACACGAAATTCCAATCAGGCATCGCTTTGGCCGTTTGGTTAATTAGGTCGTAGTCTAGCCAGTTGGAAAGGCTGCCATAAAATCCTGCGATGGGTTTTCCTGTTGGAAGGTCATCGGCACGAGGAACTGGAGTAGAAAAGCGTTCGTAATCAACACCGTGTCGTAGTAACTGTGTCTTACATGCAGGGAAGCGTTGTTGCATCGCTTCGCTGGCCGTTAGAATAAGGTTGGCCTTATCGGTAAGCTTGTTCTCATGTTGGATCACCGTTTTATGGTCAACACCTGCCAGTGCGCCAAAGTCATCACCGCAATAATACACGACAGAAGACTCATTGATATGACCACATAAGTCAGCGGCTGTTGGCAATGAGGTCCACAAAATCGGATTGTTAAACTCGAGGCGTTCAAGCGTTGGCGCTAATTGAGACGCCATCCAGCTTTTTGCTAGCTTTCGCTCCCATGCAAACTTTGGTGCAGGTAAGGTTTTTAGGCTTATTACTTCCATATTGCTTGGGATACTATCTACTTTGGTTGCCATTGACCCTTTGTTCGTGTTTTTTGAAAACAGCTTGCTGTATGCGCGCTTCATATCGCTTGCGGATAAACGAGGTCTGCGCAAACCAATGGAATTAACCCAAAGAATCCGACGCTGCGGATTCAAGCGAGTAATTATGTGTTGGGTACTAGAAGGAAGACCGCCAAAGTCTTCACCAAATACGATGAGATCACGCATGCCCACTTCCTTGTTCACAATGTGTTTCTTGGGATATGTACTTAATCACCTTTGCCGGAACGCCCGCTGCGACAACAAATTGGGGAATGTCTTCTGTGACGACACTGCCTGAAGCAATAACCGCGCCTTGGCCAATAGTGACGCCTGATTTCACAATACAGCTAGTGCCTAACCAACAGTCTCGCTTTAATACAATGTCGCCGATCTGGCTAATGTCATCAGGTTCGCCTTTTGCTCTTCTTCTCGCATCCATTGGATGGCCAGAGTAGCCAAACAGGTTTGCCTTGCCGGCGATACGAACGTTGTCTTCAATGATCACTTTTGTACCAACAGCGATGGTGGTTTGCCATCCTATTCCGACGTTGGAGCCAATACTGAGAGAAGGGTTGACCGTGTGAGCGCTGGCGCTAAAGGTTGTTTGCCCAGAGATTCGGCAATGGTCACCAAGGGTGATAGCCAGTGGACCAGACACAAAAGGCACTCCGCCGTACAGGTAAAGTGCTTTACCTGAGCGTTGACAGCGACCTCGGAAAGCGGGTGTTTCAACAAGTACACGAAGGATGAAGTTAAAGCCGTTTCTAAAACCTACATACGATGTGTAGACAAGCCTATTTAGCACCATTGGATATCGGATATCGCAAACACGTACTGCTTTAACCAGTGAAAAGAGCTTCTTCCCTAGTGGGCTTTGGCTGGTTTTTAGTTTTTGTTTTAGCTGATTGGCATCTAATACGTTCATAGCAACGTTCCTTTGTGCATTTAGCGGAAAGGTTTTGCAAATGTGCATTACCGATATCGCTTTCCTATAGTGGTAATACACAGAACGTGCCAAAAATATAAGTCAATAAAAGCAATGGCTTAGGTAATGACTATTGCGGTTTCTCAATTTGAGAATCGTTTTGAACAATACTCGAGACACAGATAATCAGCGCAGCCAGTATGTAGATTGGCCATACGAAGGCCTGAGTAAGAAAGGTGCCCGATACGATAGTACCAATTAGTCCAGCGTAGACAGCGTTTGCCGAGCTTTCGAGATAGGGTGATGAGGTTACTAATGCTTTGATGCAATTAAGAGACTGCATAGCTGTGCGAAGCAAAGAGACAATCAAAGTGATAAATACAATGAGACCTAAGAACCCTGTTTCAGCCAAAACGCCAAACCATGTACTGTGTACAGCATGATTTAGCCCGTCCCAGTGAGAACTGTAAAAGTAGTAGTTGGAGTAAAAGTTATTGATTCCGACGCCAGTGAAAGGATTCTCAACAGCCATCTTCGCTGCTGCCTCCCATGCATATAAGCGTCCCATAGAGGAAGAATCTATCCCCGCTTCAGCCGCGCCACCAGAGGCACGTTCTGAAATCCCGGCAGCTAAGTAAAGTATGGTTAATCCGACAGTCCCAAGGCTCACAAGCAATATCTTAGAGCGAACTGCTTGGTTTATATACACAGCGTATACCGCTACCATGCCTAGCAGGCCACCACGACTTTGCGTCGCAATAATGGCCATCGAGAGTAGAGCGAGAACGGTGAACCCGATTAAGCGACTGATCCTTGATTGACGACTATTAAAGAAAAAACTCGCAGAAAATGCCAATGGAAACAACAGTACGAGTGCTAAGTCATTAGGATCGCCCAGCATAGAGCCAATTTGGCGTCCTATCGTTACTCGAGAGCCTTCAACTAATCCAATACCGTTCACTGAGTTAAATAAAGCGACACAGGCCACTAGGCCACCTGCGGCGACTATGGTCCAACAGATCTTTGATAGTTGTTCTTTGGTGTTGATGATCCAAATGATGGCCAAGGTCATCAACATGATTTTCCAGTAGATCCCTTTGAAGGTTGATAAGGCTTCACCGCGGTTAGTCGCGAACGCTAAACCAATGGCAACTAAAGCCCAAAACATCACTAACCATTTCATGGAAGGGTGCCAATAGACTTTAAGCTGCCTGCTTATCAATGAGTGCCAACATAAAGAGGCTAAGGCGCCAAGGGACAATAACAGTGGGATCTTAAATGGCATTAGCACTGGAATGACTTCGTGGATTCTGAAAAAAGAGAACACAACAAATAGGGTTACAAACCAAAACAAGTGTTTCACAACCACTAGCACTGCAATGGGCAGTAGACATAGGGCTAGGCCAACTGCTGGATGAGGAACCTTCCACCAAATCAAGGCGATGGTCAAGGTAATGGCGACTGTTGCAATAACACTAGGCGCAGTCATTGAGTTGGCTGAATGGTTAATTGAAGGTGTCATTACGCACCTATCTTTTTTGCTAGGGTATGCTGTGGTAGCACTATTGTGTAGGTCGCGATTAGCAGTAGGACTGAACAAACGAGCGAGGCAATACCTTGGATACTTGAGCCCAACTGGATAACAGATAATCCAGCAAGCGTAATCAACGGGTATAAGCCTAATCTCAAGCTACGAAATGGCAGAGCATGTTGGCGCTGTGAAAGCTTGTAAAGGATTAGCGCTCTCATTAATTGCGCGGCCCCGATACTCAACATGATTGACCAGATACCCCAATGATAGGTAAAGCCGCACCATATTAAGGTCAATACAGTGGTGCAAAGGTTAACCTTTAAGATGGTCTTGGTTTGTTTGTTTTGAAGTAGACCAAGGTTAACAAGTTCAGCGAGTTCTTTGCCCAATACCATGAGTAAAGCGCCAACCAATAGCTGCCCCGCAATTGCGTAGTCTTCAGTCAAGGCAAATGCCAACAACCAATGACCAAACAGCGCAATGAACAGCGCCAGCAGACACACATACATGATGCCAAGCTCAGTCGTTCTAGCCGCTTTTAAAGGATTGCTGTTTGCAACAACAAAGCGCTTTGGCATCCACCACATACCAAAAGGCTGGACAAGAACGCACATCGCTAGAGCAAACTTTGCAGCCACCGCATATTGGCCCACCATGGTGAGAGACTCACCCTCTAGCATCAACCAGCGCTCTGCGCCATTGAGCCCAAACGCAACTAAGCCCGACAGCATTAGAGGCAATGAGTAGCGCAGGGTAGTGTTGATAAACTGAGTGCTAGGAGGAGTAACGGTGAGTTTGCTTGCAAGGATAAGCAGTGAGAACTGTACTAAATGGGCAATGAAACCAGCGACAAGCACTCCAACGACGCCATAGCCTAATTGCAACGATGTTAAGACAAGCGCTACTTGAAGCAGGCTGGTGGTGATACAGATGCGGCAAAACGCTTTTACTTTATCGAGCATTCTTAGCCAAGCTAACGATATTGCAATTGCGCCTTCAATGGTCAGTGACACCCAGAGAACTAATACGGCATGCCTCGAAAGAACCCATGTTTCTCGCCACTCTAGTGACAGGGTCACTAACAATCCTATGCAAGCGAATGAAATTGAGATTAATAAGGTTAGGGTAAACAGATTACTTGCCGTTGTATGTTTCTGTTTTTTAGTTGTTTGTTCGGCGCAGTATCGGTACAAGGCTTCGTGCAGGCTAGCGGATAACAAAATACCAATGAAGGATGCAGTAACCGCGAGCAACTCCAACTCACCTATTTGAGCAGGCGTTAGAAAGCGAGTTGTGATTGGCAACATAATAAGGGACAACCCCTTCATGAAAAACAGAGCGAACGCATAGCCGAGCATTTGTTTCTGCACGTCCGATACAGTAGGGAGTCTCATTAATGCTCTCCCGATTTGATTTCAGATCCACTCACTAAAGTCTGATGATGAGAGCATTTTGTCTCTATTGCCCGCGCAATATCGCGGTAGGTGTTACTTGCTAGGTATTGTGTTGCGACCTTTTGTCCCTGTTTCGCAATGCTTTGGTATTGGTCCAGGTTTTTAGCAATGTGCGACATAGTTTGGCTTAGGCTTTGGGCGTCATTTGTGGTGTATTTGATGCAGTTTACGTTATGCTGTAACTTCTGATCCCAGAATGCATTATCTCTCGGAATGACCACGATAAGTCCCGCCGCTAGGGCTTCTAGGGTAGATAAACCAAAGGGTTCATTGGTACTGGTGGAAATATAAACGTCCGATTTTTTTCTGATTTCATCAAGGTTCTTAGGTTCTTTAAACCAACAAGAGTTAGGAATGCTGGTATCAACAAAGGACTGCTCCGCATTTGAGTTGTGAGGCTTGATATAACAGATATTGATTGTGATCTGTGATCTGGATTTTGCCAGTTCAATGGCGTGTTTAAGGATGTCCAACCCCTTCCATTTTAGAAGCGACGCTGCCCAGTAGAAGGTTGTAGTGCCATCGCTGACAAACGAATGAGTTGAAGGGTAATCATTTTCATCCAAACCATTGGTGAACGTATAGAAGCTAGTAGGAAGCGTGTCGCTATCCATACATAAAAGCAAACTTGGCTCAGCTGATTGCAAATAGAAAGTCGGATGCCCTTGGTTGAGACACCACTTTGCGGCGCTGCTTTTTCCCACAGGTCCGTGAATAAGCTGTAGTAGGGGAATTTGCATTAGCTTAGAGACAGCGTAACCCGCAAAATCCACGCCTGGGCCCGATGCCATAAGTAGCGTGTTTGGTCTTTTGATATGGGTAAGCACAAGCCATGCAGTAAACATGGTTAGATAAAAAGCTAGGTAAGCCTGCTTTGCCCAGTACCCTAAGCCTTGAGTTTGAATAGCAAGGCATTGAGGCAGAACTAAGGTAGTGACGCTGAGCTTATTGCTTTGGTCTTGATTCCAACTCATAGGTGAGGCGCTAAGCACGTGAAACACTGTCCCGTCATTAACTTGCTTAATGGCGAGCTGAGTAGCGATTTTCGACCCTCCATGATATGGAATAGGGTCAAATATGATGCAATGATTAGGCTTCATGTGCGCTCCTTACTGATTTACATTCGGCTAAGCATCGCGTTCTAAAGAAAGTAGTCAATGGGCGCAGTAGGGAGCTAAACCATGCCCACCAAGATTGTTTTACACCTTCTTCTAGTAGTTGGTTATAAATAGACTCCATCTGAGTGGTGTTTCCTTCCAGTGAAAAGCGGTCTTTAGCGACTTGTTTTCCTCTGTTTGTCAAAACTTCGCGAGTCTCTGGGCTTTGTATAAGCTGTTTTACTGCACCAACTATCGAATCTATTTCGTTGTCACCGTTTTCATATAACAGTCCGGTGGAGTTGTGTTCAATGACCTCACTTATGCCACCAACGTTTGGGGCAACAACAGCAAGTCCCGCTAGAGATGCCTCTACTAACACCAAGCCAAAGGCTTCGCTTCTAGCGCCGCTGACAAATAGGTCGCAACCACCTGCAAGCCAAGCACTGACGTTAGATTGCTCTCCAACGAGGTGAACTCTAGTGTTTAGATTCAGTGTATGGATCTGATTAATTAGATTCAGACGCTCGCTCCCTTCTCCAATAATGATGAGGTGATGCTGATCCTGGCTACTGTTTAAGCGAGCAAGGGCCTGAATGAGTTTATCGAAGCCTTTGCGTGTAATAAGAGAGCCGACACTGACAAGTACTCTTGCACTTGACGGAATATTTAGGCGGTCTCTTACATCTAGCGGTTGGCTTAGATCGATATTTGGGATGCCGTTATGAACAACGGTAAGGTGTTGTTTTGGGTAGCCTTCATCAAGCATTGGCTTAGCAACAGCATGGCTAACTGCCACTAAACGCTGGGCTGAATGAAGAGTAAGTGTGAAGCGGTCATGCAGGTTATAAGGACTGTGGAGTTGGCAGAGCATTGGAATGCGCTTTGCTTTTGCTGCCAAGGTCATCCACTGACAAGGTGCGCCGCTATTAACATGGATAAGGTTAATGTTGTGCTCGGAAATGATGGCTAACGCCGTTTTATACAGTGCTAGTGACGCTTTCACATTGAAGGCTGATTGCTGAAGGCTAATCAACTCAAAGCTTGCAGAATGTACAGTAACGCCCTTCGCTGTTAGTTCACGAACCAGTACTTTATTGTTAGTCCAAACCACAGGTTTGAAGTTAGTCGACAGTGAATCTAGAAGGTTCAAAAGACACGCTTCACTGCCTCTGATCCAATCATCTCCATAGTGAACAATAAGTAGGTTGGTGGTTGGGTGCATTCCTTTCTCCCTAACAGCATTAAAATGGTAACTGTTAGAGGTACTGCAATTAGGATGCCAATTTTAAGTAATTGTTTTTATTTGGATTTCATTAGCCAAGATGATCATTCCCAAATTGAGAATCAGAATGAATAGTTTTGAAATCGTTGCAAGTGGTGGTATTTAGCCTCTTTAAAACCATTTCAGTTTTTGTGTTGTGTTGTGTTGTTTCGTTCGTTTGATTTCTTGTGAGTGGATTTTGATAGTTCAAAAACTTTAATCATTGTTGCTAGGGTCTGTTGAGCTTTTGAGCGACATGTGTATGGGAGGCGTTGCACTAGTAAAAGTGATAACATGCAAAGTGAAAGTATCAAATTCTGCAACAAGGGAAATTAAGTTAGGTAGTTATATGAACGACAAAGTGTTTGAAATTTGGCAAAAAAAGCGAGAGCAGGGCTTCTTAAGTTGGCTGTTCAAAAGCACTCTTGGGGCTGTAGCTTTCTATCTGGTTTTTAGTATTGTCTTCCAATATTCTTCCATTAGTGAGCAAGGTGTTCCTGCATTTATCCAGAGTCAAGCTTCTAACTATGCGTTATTTACAATACTAATGCTTATAGGCAATGGTGTTCTTTGGCTTTATCGTGAAGCTAGCTATAAAAAAGAAGCTCGTCGTAGAAATATCCTTTAAAAATAAGTTAAGTAGACTGACAACGCTGGGCATTTTCATGTTGGTTTTACTTCAGTGAACGGGGTGTAATGATAGCGTTGTTAGCATTTAAGCAATGGTATGTCATGGCTTGTTGAATCTAGGTTATGTTCCTTAATCATTAGTCCGTACTCTGGTCATTCTCAAACTTAATCGTCGACCGACCGCAAAGCAAACGAAGAAAGAACTAGATGTTTAGAGTAAAGAGGAAGGATCTGAGGTACAACGGCTTCGGTGGAAAACTGTGACTCTATGGTCTCCTTGGCGTTTTCTGCCAATGTTTCTTTCTCGCTTTCGGTGCTGTTAAGCCATTCGTCTAGAAAAAGCGCCAGCTCTTCTGTGTTATCGGATAGCCATCCATTGTGGCCATGGTCTATTAATCTATCTAACGCGCCGATATTGAGCGTCAGCACAGGAATCCCCCTTGCCATCGCTTCTAACGCGGTCATAGGCAGTCCTTCATAGCGAGAAGATATCACCAATAAACCAATGTTTGCCCAACATTGGCTCATGTTAGCTTGAAAGCCTAAAAACTCTACGTTAGTTACTTTGCGATCCTGCAGCTCTTCTTTCAAAGGGCCGTCCCCATACAAATAGAAAGACTCATCAGGATGCTGCTCGGCGAGATCTAAGAAGCGGTCGGGTCCTTTCTCAACGCTTAAACGTCCCACAAAGGCAATCTGTTTACCCTCACTTTGTATAGAGCCCTCTGTCGAAACAAAATTGTTTAGAAATACACTTTTGACGGGGAGGCGGGCTTGTATTTCAGGGCTCACACAAAGGCTTTGATCGGATAGCAAAGCGCTGTAGCGATCTAGCCAGTCGTATAGGCGAATCTTTCCTTTGGGTACTTCACCTGCGTGGTAGGTGCTGATCTGCTTGGTTTGTTCTGTCGTGGTTTTTACTGCGAGTTTGCTGACAATACTGGCTTTATAGCCATGAGCGTGCACCGCAATGGGCTTAAATTGAGCAATGGCTTTTCGTAATTGAAGGGTTTGCTTAACTAACGAATGATGGTTTTCATCATCGAGCAACGTGTGCAGATAGCGGTAGGGTATATTGTGTTTCTCAAGCTTGGCGATGATAGTCGATGGGTCTTTAAAGCGAGTAAGTAGAACGACTCGTACGGGCACTTTGTAAAACGCGATACCTCGCGCCAGCTCCAATACATGGGTTTCAATGCCCCCAAAGGTAAGGCTGTCTAATAACAGCCATACCTCTTGTGGATTGATGGGATCACTCGCTGACTTGCAAGTCATCTTCGGCTTCCCACTGTTGTTTCTTTCTATAAACAGTCGATGGGCTGACCTCAAGCATGACAGCGGCGTTTAATACATTGCCGTCACACACCTTAATGGCGTTTTGGATTGTTTCTTTTTCCACTTGCCACATGGGTTTGACTGAAAATGTAGCCGATGACTCGTTGCTCACTGTTGTTGGGGCTGGTTGCGGTTCAGTAGGAGAGGCTATCTCTGTAACTACCGGTTGTACATTTGCTGGTGGTGGCGCTTGCTCAGCAACAGGTGTAGGCGTTGGAGTTGCTACCACTACCGGCTTAGCTGGGTTGACAGCGTTAAGCGGCGGTGGGAGTTGGTTTGCTTCAACCTTTGTGCCATCGTTGAGTACAACCACGTTTCGCATAATATTTTGCAGCTGCCTAACATTGCCAGGCCAAGGGTAAGCCTTGAGGATAGACTCCACCTCTGTGGACAAGCCTGTAAAGCCCTTGCCGTCTTGCTTTGAATACAGTTTTACAAAGTGCTTAGCGAGAGTGACGATATCTTTGTCTCGCTCGCGCAAAGCGGGCAGTTCAATAGGGATAACATGCACTCGATAATAGAGATCTTCACGGAAGCGTCCCGCCTCTATTTCTTTCAAAGGATCTTTATTGGTTGCGCAGATGATTCTCACGTCCGCTTTTAACTCTTTGCTGCCACCTAATGGTGTGACACTGCCGGTTTGTAAAAAGCGCAGTAGTTTTTTTTGCATCTCCAGTTCCATCTCACACAGTTCGTCGAGGAACAAGGTGCCGCCGTGGGCCTGCATAGCGGCACCTTTGCGGTCTGTCGTAGCGCCAGTAAATGCGCCTTTAACGTGACCGAAGATCTCACTTTCCATCAGATCTCTTGGAATAGCGCCACAGTTAAGGGCGACAAAGGGTTTGCCTGCGCGTTTACTCTGCTTGTGTAAGGCTTCAGCACATACTTCTTTACCGGTTCCACTCTCACCGTTGATAAATACGCTAGCGGTAGTAGGGGCGGCAGATTCAATGATCTTATAGACCGCCTGCATAGGTAAGCTAGACCCAATGAAACCGTGGAAATTCGGACGATCAAATTTAGTCTCTAGCTTGCTGACCAAATTTTCCAGTTTGGTTCGCTTAAGGTGCAAGGCTACCGATGTTTTTAACCTGTCTGCGGTAATCGGTTTTTCGAGGAAATCATCCGCGCCTTTTTGAATCAGGTTCACGGCAGTATTTACCGAACCGTGGGCAGTGGCGATGATCACAGAGGTAGGGATTTCATTTTCCTTGATCCAATCAAGGATTTCCTCTCCGGTAGTGTCGGGGAGTTTGAGATCAAGAATGACCAATTGGGGAGCGTGGTGCTCTATAAATAGTTTGGCATCCTTGCCTGTCTCTACATGAAAGAGATCATAGGGTTCGTCTTTTATATACTGCTTATAGAGTATGGCTAGTGAGTTGGAGTCCTCAACTAGTAGAACTTTGGGTTCCATGAAACGTCCTTTTAAACCAACGACTTACTAATTTATAGGCTTTCTTTTAAGCTTTGCAATGCTTGTTGTGATTGAATAGCTAAATCTTTGAGTAAGGCACCGTTTTTTAATGCCTCAGCATGATCTTGTTGCAAACAAGAATGTTCCACAGATTTAGCCATCTTTCCTAGTGCTGTAACGCCAATGGCAAGTGAAGTCCCTGCTAGGGTATGAGTTTCAAATTCTAACGTTTGGTAGTTTTCTTCACTTATTGCTTTGTTGATGATCTCTAAGCGTCCTTTCGATTCTTCCAAATAGCTGTCGATGAGTAATGGAAGAATGTCGATACTGGTGTCGCTAATGATCTGTTCAATAACTGCGTTGTCTATGAGTTGTTCTGATGGCACGACAATGACTTCCTTTTCTTGCTGTATCTGCTCTTTACTTTGCAAAGGACTCACGCTGTAAAGAGAATGTAAAAAGCGTCTTAACATTGAGTATTCCTTTTATCGCCCATTATTTCTAGTTTTTGTTTCACACTATCTGCGTGATTACACTGTGTGATTCAGTATTGGGGTGCTTTTAATGGCGTTTTGAAGTGTTCGTTTAATGAATCGCGGTATGAATTTACGCCGATTAAGGATGCTCAATAGCTGTTGGGATAGCGTCTGTTGGGAGTATTGATTGATAATGATGCCGCAGACGTTGGCATTGGCGTCACTCAGGTAGCTAAGGGCGTTTGAGAGTTCTTCTTTGCTAGTAGCCCCGCCAGTAATCGTCAAAATCGTGGCCTCGCAGGCATTAGCGATGACAGCACTAGGTAGCTCGGTTTGATGACTGTTAAGGGAGCCTGCATCGATTATGATTCGGTCGTACTCGGATAACCAATACTCCATCTTTTGATTTAGGGCCCTCGGATCACGAAAGGCGATTTGTTCCGACTGAGTCGTTGGAACCGAGCACCCCGTAAAGAGCTGCATAGTAGCTTTGTTAGAAACCCATTCTCCTTGGGTTTCACAAGACAATAACGCAGGTTCGAAAGCAGGGTTATCCAGATTAAGGTCCACCAGTAATGTTCTGTAACCGGCAAGCATGTAGTGCTCAGCTAGCGTTGAAGCAAATCGAGTGACACCACAACCAGGTTTGTCTCCAGTGATACAGATGCTGCTCGTTTTAGCCAACTCAAGCTTAAGGAACGTCTGCTCTAACTCTGGGTGTACACGATTAATGCTCATTACAACGCTCCTATCAATACTATGGTAGTGGCAATCTTCAGCACATCATCAAGCCCATTTCGCGCTTTCTCCATTAAGCTCTCTCTTTGATGAGGGATGTAAACAGTGTCACCCGCGCGAATTACAGGAAGCTTTCTGAAGTTGGCCGTTTTGCTGAAATCAACAAGGTCGAAGACTCTAGCTTGGCTCTGGCAGCAAGACATGTTTACTACACTGATTTTCTCAAGATACGCTTGCTCACTTGGACCGCCAGCTTCTGCAAGTAAATCTAGGATGGTCATGTTGTCGTCAAATACGTAGCGACCTGGGTTGTTTACCGCACCTAACACGCGAACAGTTGATTCTTTAGAGCGGTCTAGCCAGTTTTTGTCTTTCTCTGGGATATAGATGGTATCGCCAGTTCTTACTACAGGGAGCAAAGATTCATCGCCTGTTTCAAAGTAAAGAGATAGGTTGAGTTTGCTTACGCGAGAGTAGCTTTTGTCGCGATGAGTGATGCGAATGTTGTGAATGTCTGCATCTCCATTTGGGCCATCTGCGGCTGATAGAATGTCTAGGAAATGCATCTCTTTGGTAAAACGGTAGCGACCCGGTGCATTCACTTGACCAAACACGTAGATAGAGGCCTCAGATTTTTGACGAACCCACTGTGATTTGTTGTCTGATGGGTCTTGCGGTAAGTCATGAACTCGAACAATGGAACCCGCTGAGATATTTGGAAGCTGCGATCTTTTAGCACCATTGCGGATATAGGCATCTAAATCAAAGACTTGTACCTTGCGCTCACTGTCTACCACTTCAATGGTAGTGGTATCAGCGCGCAGCGTAGGGCCGCCTACATGAGCAAGCAGGTCCATCAAGTCCATTTCATCAGACCATTCGATGCGTCCAGGGCGAACTACCTCACCAATGATGTTTACCGCGCGATCTGGCGATACTTTCAGCCAAGACTTTTCATTCATGTCCGTTTTCTCTGGAACAAAGATAGCGTCGCCGTTTTCAATTGCAGGTGGGCGGACGCCGCCAATGCCTTCAGTAAATGCGGTTAGGTCAAATCTGATCACTCGACCATTGGCCTTGATTAGACGAATCTGACGAGACTCAGCAAAGCGAGTTGGTCCACCAGCATTGGCAAGGATATCCATAAAGGTAGCACCGGGCTTACCTTCAAATGCGCCTGGTGCTGCGACTTCGCCCATCACATAAACCATGTTGGCACCTGACTTGATCTCTTCTTCCATCTTAGGAACAAACACTATTGAACCAGGGTTTAGCTGAGGCAGCATAGAGTCGTCACCGCTGTCTAGGTAGTGTTTTAGGTTGAACGTAGTAGGGTTGTTGCCTGAGATTACGCGAATTTGTTCTACACTGGCGTAGCGAGTGACACCACCAGAGCGCATGATGATGTCGACAAGGTCTGTATCTGCCTTAAAGCTGAAAGAACCCGGTGCATTCACCTCACCAAAAACCTTAATCGCTTTACGTGAGCCTCCGCTGTCGCCAGCATTAGCGAGCTTAGCGGCGTCAAACTCCTGCTCAATGTTGCCTACCATAGGAGAGGCTGGCACAAAGATAGTGTCTAGAGATTTAAGCTTTGGCAAAGTGGAATCATCACCAGAATCTAGGAATTTTTTGTAGTTGAATTCTTTAGTTTCGCTACCACGCTTGATGTGAAGCTTGTTAAGTTGAGCGCCAGGACGGATGCCGCCTGCCGCGTACAGCGCCATTTGAACTGTTGATGACTCAGGAAGGGTGTATTCGCCTGGTGAGCGAACATAGCCTTGAATGGAAAGTAGGATTTGACGTTCTGCTACATAAATACTGGCGTTGGAAAGGTCGCGAAATACCTTGCTTAGGGCATCTTTGACCACTTTTTGCAGTTGGTCTTCCTTATAACCCGCGACATAGGTAGGTCCCACTTCTGGAAGTGAGATACGCCCCGATTTGTCCACTTGAAAGCCTTTATTGAGAGAGGCTTCGCCTGGCAGGTTGACCTGAACAAGGTCACCAATCTGAACGGGTTTCGCAAATACAGAGAAGCTTATGCTAACCAATAGGATAAGTAGAGCCTTAAAGATGTTCATAGCCGCCTCCTTGGGCATTAGTTGACACAATGTCTATGCTAACGCGACGGTTTGTTAGGCGAATTGCGGGTGTATCGCCATCGGTAAGGGGTAGGGTTTCACCTACAGAAAGGGTTTGGATTCGAGCCGTTTCTAAACCAAATATCACTAGGTAGCGCTCAACCTGTTTAGCGCGTCCCATTGCGAGCTTTTCGTTGTACTCTACTGTCCCTGCCAAATCAGCATGGCCAGTAACGCTAAGTTTTAGATGGTTGTGCTCCTTTAAAATATTGGCGGCTTCTGCAAGATGGCCCATGTATTTTGGGTTTATCTCGGTAGAGCCCACCGCAAATTGATTGTCTATGTTGAGTAGGTCAACGAGCTGCGTAATAACGGCTTTATCACTTTGAAATGAAGCGTTTTGTGAGGGTGGCACACACTCTGTTTCACTGGTGACGTAATCAAGTTGTAACTCCAGTTTGTTGAGATTCTTTCTCAAAATGACGATGTCATTGGCTGCATCAAGAAGAAGACCACCTTCTAGTTCTCGAGCAATGCGTTTTTCTTTGGTTTCTGCCTGCACGACCGATGCAGGGAAACACCATTCAGCCCCTTGGTTGATAAGGCTATCAAGCTGCAAGCGAGCTAAATGAAAATCAAAGCGTAGGCCGTGCTCTGGGCCTAATGGCTCTTCAGGAAATACGGGAGAGAAATCAGACATAGCGGTGTATTCACCCATTCCGCCGCGGCCTTCGTCTGGGTAGCTTGAACAACCAGCCATTACCAATACTGCGAGTAATGTAGTGCCTGCTTTAAGTTGGTTAGTCCATTTCATCTTTTCTCTCCTGATTCCCTTTTAATTGCTGTTCACTTCCATGTGAGTCGCGATTAGAGCTCAAGTTCTGCTGTTTGAGTGGTCAATGGAATCGCCTGTCCTATGCGCAGCAGTTCCATCATTTTTTGAGGTTGCCCATGAACGTTCTTGATGCTCATGTTGCGGTCGCTTTCTATAAGGCGTTTATAGAAATAGACAATGGCGCCAATGCCTGACGTATCCATAAAGTCCACATGCTCTAAATCGATTTCGATCTGAGGGTGGTTATCGTCAGTCAGTACATCATCAATACAAAGCTGAGCTTCTTTGCTTGCTTGTGCATTGAAGTCGCCAAATACCGCTAGAGTAAGTAGGTGTTCACTTGATTCAATTTTGCGTAGTTCCATGATGTTCTCTCCGTTTAAGAATCGCCTCAGTGAGCGTACTTAGTAGGTAGCAGGAACCGTGCCAAAAATTAACACCAATAAAAACAATGGTTTAAATGGGTTTGTCAATATGAGAAATGGGGGTTCTTAATTTGAGAAAGGGGATTTCTTAGAAAAGTAGGGATTAATAATACCAATCACTACCATTGGTATAAGAAAAAGGCTCACGTACTGTGAGCCTATAAGAACGTTATGAGGTGTTAGTTATGACACCATTTGACCAGCATGTTTTGAATGTCTGCTGAGCGATAAGGTTTGGTTAGAACGTCATCCATGCCTGATTCAAAGCACTGTTCTCTTTCCGTTAATGTGGTGCTCGCGGTCAACGCGATGATAGGCATTTTCATCCCTAATTCGCGAATCTTTGCGGTGGCTTCAAAACCGTCCATTTCTGGCATTCGACAATCCATTAAGACCATGTCGTATGCTTTATTCTGTGCTGCTGTAACAGCCTCGACACCATTATTAGCAATATCGGGCTTGATATTGAGCTTAGTGAGCATTTCATTGATGATGATTTGATTCATGCGAATATCATCAACCACTAACACTGAAAGGTGCTTAGGTAGCAACTTGTTCAGTTGTTTAGCTGGGTCTTTGGCTGCGCTGGCGAGCTGTGCGACCTTAATTAGAGGAATACTCCCAGTAAAGGTGGTACCGACGTCGATAGCACTCTCAAGTTTAATAGAGCCGCCCATCAACTGAATAAGCTGGTTACAGATAGCCAGTCCTAAACCTGTGCCTTCAAAATTTCGTTTACTGGAGCGGTCTACTTGAGTAAAAGGCTGGAATAGCTTTTTTTGGGCGTTGGGGCTGATGCCAATACCAGTATCAATCACCTCAAACTGCAGGCTATTATTGTCCCAGTCTAGGTTCAAGGTCACTGACCCCTCATCGGTAAACTTAACGGCGTTGCCAATAAGGTTAACGAAGATCTGTGTTATCCGCTCCATATCGCCCTCAACCGCCTTTGGCACCTTGTCAGAGACATTGACGATAAAGTTGAGCGACTTTTCGCAGGCTTTAGAGTTAAAAATACTAGAGAGTGTCTTAAGTAAGGACTTAATTTCAAACTTACGAGGAAGTAGGGTGAACATATCTGCATTGATCTTACTGTAATCAAGGAGATCATTGATAATCACCCTCAAAAACTCGCCAGATTGAGACAGGTTCTCGACCAACTCTTTTTGATGTTCATCCAGTTTAGTATCTTGCAGAAGCTCCGAGGTGCCTAATAGCCCGTTAAGCGGAGTGCGAAGTTCATGGTTTATCATTGCAAGAAAATCACGAGTGGCTCGCTCTGATTGTTCTGCTTTTTTGCGCGATTCTATATTGCGATAGATGATTTGCTGCCTGTTAACCGCTCTGCAAAGCAAGTCGGCAATGAGCCTCAATGGCTGCTCAATAAATTGATTGTCTTGCTCGGTATCTTGGATCTTTAGACTCAGTAAACCAATCTTTTCTCTATTGATGATAAGAGGTATATCCAGCTGTGACCCTCGCCATTGCAGTTTAAGGCTATTCGGGTCGACCTCTATCTCCGAACCATAAAACGGTTTCTTTAATCCAAGGTTGAGATTGGGTTTAAGTTCAAGGTAACACGCCCTTACTAGCGTGGTATCACACACCTTACCGACAAGATTAGACAGCAGTATGTCATCTAAGTGGTGATCGAGAAAGGCGCGACCAAAATAGATAAGTAGTGAGTCAATCTGCTGTTGGAACTCAAGCTTTAGAATGTCTTGCGCTGAAGATTTTTCCAATTGCGCTACGGCAAGTTCAAGCTTTTGGTTGGCCTCAAACAGCTCAAGACTTTTTTGTTCAAGCAAGTTTTCAGCTTGCTTACGCGAAGCCATCTCTCTCACAAGCTTTCGTTCAATCAGCCTGATATCAACGCCTTGATCTGTCATCGTCAATTACTCATCAAACTGGGTTAGTTAACAAGGGTGATATTGAAGCGAACTTCACTTCCCGTTTCATTGAGTGGTTTCATTTGGATATCAAGCTTTTGCTCAAAGTGGTTGGCGCATCCCTTAATCAGCCCAAGACAGACATGAGACATACATCGAGCACTCTTATAATTTAAAACAAGCTCTGTTTCGGTCTCTGAAATAAACTCAAAAGACGGAGGGACAGCATCGGGATAGAGTTTCTTAACCTCAACGTGGATGTAATCTTCTACGTGTCTAATGAACTCGAAGCTATTGGTGCTTTGTGCTACTGCTGCCGCTGGTGGCATGGTTGCCAGCAGTTTCTTAAACACAGATTCCCCAAACACTTCTTGCAATTGATTAGCGGGTACATCTGATGTTTTGCTGAGGTTTACGATCAATTTAACTAGGTCTTTATGATCGTAACTTCCTACAGAGGTATAGATGCCTTGGTCTTCAGACATCTCTAATATTTGGTCCAACACCTCAAGTCCAAAGTGATTCTCTACCAAGTCTAAAAATTCAGTAAAAATGATTCCTTTCATTTGATCTCTCTTAACAATTGAGTATTCATGTTAACGATTCTTGTACAAACTCATTTAAAAAACAATTACTTCTGTTGTTTTTATGGATCTTGTATCTAGAAAAGAGACAGGTTTTGCATAGGTTCGATGGGCTCAGCGATAGCCAAAAAAGGGATTTGGGTGTTTCTAGTGAGAAGTCTTTTCGCCTGTTGAGGATCGCTAACCCATTGCAGAGCGTCTTTCTCGTCAAACAGAAGGGGCATTCGATGGTGATAACGGGCGTACTCATTATTAGGCTCAGTGGTGAGGGTAACAAAGTGGCCATTTCCCATTGCTAAGCCTGCCATTAAAAAACCTTGAGAGTTATCGACGGGGTTAAATAGGAATTTTTGTTTTCCTGATTCTGTGGTAATCCATTCATACCAACCACTGCACGGCACGATGATTCTATTGTGATTAAACGCCTCTCTAAAGGTAGGTTTAGACTCTATGGTTTCGGAGCGGGCGTTAATGATGAGTTGCTTCGACCATTCTGGTTGCACACCCCACAGCATTTGTTGCTGATTAAAACGAGACTGAGTTGACGAAATGACCGATACCGATTGTTTAGGTCGCACATCGTTATTTGTCGATGTATGAAACTCAAGACCCAGAGAGTCTGATATCCACTGCGCTAAAGGGTCATCCGTGATGTTTAATCGTCCACACATCTATGTTCTGTCTTTCTTAATTGCCATTCTAATAAGTTAGCACAGTTAACAGCGTGAAAGAGAAGTGCAATTGCTCAGGTCTGTACTAAATAAGCCTTTTAGTAGGAGTACACGGATGCGTTTTACACTATTACTCGCCATGATGGTGCCTAGCTTATTACAAGCTCAGGTTTGGACTCACGAAGGCAAACCAGCCTATGTAATAGAGCTTTTTACATCGGAAGGATGCTCTAGTTGCCCTCCTGCGGATCAATATCTTTCTCAATATGCCGAAACCGACAAGTTGTGGGACGACTATATTCCTCTAGCCTACCACGTTGATTATTGGGATTACATTGGCTGGAAAGACCGCTTTGCGCACCCGTCGTACAGTCAAAAGCAGAGGCTATATAGAAGCTACGGTGTCGTGGACAGCGTTTATACTCCGGGCTTTGTCGTAAATGGTGCGGAGTGGAAAGGGTTCTTTAGTTATCGAACCAGAACGCTTCCAGATATTGAAGCGCCGAGTGTCACACAGCTACAGCTAAAACGAGATAAATATAATTACACTGTCACCTTTTTCGGTGATGAACAATACACGGCCCACATTGCTTGGTTAGCAATGAACGAAACCACCCCCGTTAAGCGAGGTGAGAATAGAGGTAAAACACTCAAGCATGACTTTGTTGTTATCGAGAAGCAGCAGAAGAATGCCACCGGCAAATGGAGCTTCTCATTGAACAATCGACAACCCGTTGCACAGATAGATGCCGTCGCTGTGTGGTTAACTAAGCCTAAAGATTTTGTTCCAGTGCAAACCGTTGCGGGTTGGATAGACAAACCGTAATCGGCAAAAATTGAGGCAAAAGTATATTGGTCAACGAAATGGCATTGTTTTGTCATTTTAGTCTGCTATGGTGTGAATATAGTTACCGTTAACAGATTAAGAGAGACCAAGGATGCAGCCAAAACTTGAACAATATCAGGGTATTATATTTGATATGGATGGCACCCTGATTGATACCATGCCGGCGCACGTCGCCGCGTGGGAGAAGACGGCTAAAGAGTTTGGATTTGATTTCGACCCAAAATGGCTTCATAGCCTAGGGGGTATGCCAAGCCCTAAGATTGTGTTGGAAGTAAATCGACGCTTTGGCTTAGAGTTGGATCCAGCGCAGGTTTCTAGCTTTAAAATGTCTCAGTTTGCTAGCAATGACACTAAGGGTGAATTGATCGGTATTACCCATCAGGTGCTGTTAGATCAGATGCAAATCAAGAAAGTGGCGATAGGCACAGGATCGCAACGTGACAATGCTCATGATCTATTGAAGTCTCGTGGCGTATTTGATTATTTTGATACGGTTGTGACCGCCACAGAGGTGAATAATCATAAACCATTCCCAGATACCTTTTTGCAGGCGGCTGAAAACATGCAATGCCAACCTAGCGAATGTGTGGTGTTTGAGGATACGCTATTAGGTTTGCAGGCAGCACATGCTGCAGGTATGGATTGCTATCTAGTGACAGATTCTGGCTTTGTATTTAAACCAGTGAATGAGGCGGCGTTTACAGAGTAGGCGGTTTAGTTCTCGAAAGATAAAACTATTAGAAAGTAAAAGGGCTGTCATCGACAGCCCTTTTTAATGTCTTACTTTACTTCAATCAGTTCGACATCGAAGATTAATGTTGATGATGCAGGGATTGGACCCGTACCGTTTTTACCATACGCAAGCGTGCTTGGTATGTATAAGCGGAACTTGTCACCCGCAACCATCAACTGCAGGCCTTCTTGCCAACCTTGAATGACACGGTTAAGAGGGAATTCAATTGGTTCACCGCGATCAACAGAGCTATCAAACACAGTACCGTCGGTAAGTGTGCCGTGATAGTGCACCTTAACTGTGTCAGTTGAAGCAGGGTGAGTCTCGCCGTCACCCTTAACAAGGACTTCATACTGAAGACCGCTCTCAGTGGTGATGACTTCGTCACGTTGACCATTTTCTTGTAAGAAGGCTTGGCCAAGGGCGAAGTTTTCTTGGCCGGCTTTATTTTTTGACCAAATGCTGTAGATCATGAATGCAGCTAAAACCGCTATGATGGCAGGGAATAAAAACTTAGACATTAGTGTCGTTATCCTTTCGCAATTAAGTATTTGATTGTGTTAACAATAGATGGCAGATCGTTGTGCGCTGAAGTGATGACCATATACTTGCCATTTACGACAAAGGTAGGAACTGAATTGATCATACCCTTACCAGTAATATCGACAGCGTGAGTCACTTCTTCAAACAGTTTTTGTTTCTGTTCTTCGTTTAGATCATATGGAGAAACCAAACCGCGCTCTTTATAAGCATTGATCAGTAGTTGGGTTCTTTCTTCAGCTGGTAATTCGGCATTAGCGTGGTAGGCATTAAACAACGCCGTCATCATGCCTTGATCTGGTTTACCGGTTTCAGATTGCATTGCTGCAGCGTAGTAAAACATAGCGGCCGCTTGAGCACTCTCATTGAAGGTAACGTGTACCTTACCAATTGACTGACCAATCCCTTCTTCGATTTCAGGGATGAACTTCTCCATCTGCAGGCAGTGCCCGCAAGTAAGAGAGAACACCTCAACGACAGGCTGCTGTACAAGATCGCTAATATCGTTTGGCAATTGAGAGTAGTGAGTGTTCAGTTGAGGTTCAGGGTTTTCGCTACATGCAGTCAATGCCAGTAAGGATGCGAAAACTAGGCTAATTATTTGAGTTATTTTTTTCATAGTCCATTAAGTCTTGTTAGTAGGCAGAGGTAGGGCGATATCAACAATATCACCCATTTGACACTTTATTATCTATCCCAGTAGGCTTCTTCAAGGCTATCTTCACGCTCAGGAAGAGAACGAGACAGGCGAGGAGAGTGCTGAGTTAGCAATTCGTAACTTACTCGGTTTGCATATTTGCATATTTGCGAAAGCGACGAATAAGTGAGGAACGAAGCGCTGTGCTTTTCAGACGCAGGCACATTCTTTTTGTGATAACCATTGGCGGCAATGTCGTGAAGCAGTGCTGACAATGCACCGTCACCTGCACCATTGGTGTTCTTGATCTCAAGAGGTCCGCCTAGGTAAGGCGAGATATGAGAGTAGACGCGGATAGGGTCTTTACAGTCAGTAAAGCGCATCGCGCGGCTGTATTCATATTTGTTGAACTCTGGAATATTGCCGGGTAGCAAGGAAAACTCGGTTTCACGCTTTTTGTCGTTCTCTGTATAACCGGCCATGTATAAGCCGACAGGACCCGCGGTGCATAGCACTAGGTCAACCCATTCAAGTGCTTTATCAGCAGCAAGCAGTGGGTCTTTTTCACCCGTCAGCGCTTCACCTTCTTCTTCATTCATCGCCACGATGGTTACGTTGGCCTTGATGAAGTTTTGCCACCAGTCTTCATTACCTTCGATAACGTATTTGGTGCCTAAGGTGAGCACTACAGGTACGTTGTTTTCTTTTGCTAGTTCAACTGCGCGCTGCACAGCCTTTGGCATTGGGTCTTCTGGTTTACCGCGCATTAGGTAAGAAGAAACCACGAGCGCACTGGCTTTCTCGAACACGGTTTCAGGCACGCTTTCAGGAAGCAGCTGATTCATGTGTCCTTCGTTGATAGCAAACGTACGCTCGCCATCATTAGTGATCAATGTGTAGCAACGACCAATAGGGCCATCAACACGCTGAAGATGATTAAGGTTAACGCGAGATGAGGTACGGCAAAGGTAACGATACGCGTAGCTCCCCACATCGATGTTCTTAGACATGACGCCCAATAGCACAGACTTACTGTCTGCTAGTACAGAGTAGTTATGCAGGGTGTTACCAATGGTATCGCCAGGGTGTTCGTGGGTGATGAGGCCCTTCTCAACAAGCTCTTTATAGAGTGCGTCTGCTACTTCCTGTTCTACAACTAATGAGTGTCCCTTACTCAAAGAATATTTTGTCAAAAATTCATCATCGACTCGAGCTTCGATATCAACAATGGTTTGTCCCACGCCAACAACAGTAGGCCTTGATAGCTTAGGTGTCTGACGGATCTGATTGACCAATGGGTCGCGAGAATGGGTTGGGAAGTAGTGTTTAGACTTTCTTTGACCAGGAAACTTCATAATGGGGAAATGTAAAAGGAAGATGAACGGAGTATACCACAAGGTTTACTCCGCACATGAGTGAGGGCGCTTAATTTCTAGCCACTTGAGCGCCAACTGATGATTTAAAAAACAACCTCGCTGTTTTTAGAAGCAGCGTCGCCTACAGTCTGAGGCTTAGTTACGTCATCTGACGTTGTTGTATCGGATTCTGGCAAGGTGGTTGGAACGCCGTCAGTAGATTGATAGGCTAATGTATCCCATAACGGCACTGTAGACAGGCTATGCTTGAAACTGCCGTCTGTCTCTTTAGTCGTATAAGACAAGTAGAGGAGGGTCTGGTTTTCAGCATCATAGATGCGTCTGACTTTCATTGTTTTAAAGAAAACACTTTTCGATTGTTTGAACACCACTTCACCAGACTTACTTTTGTCGATTGAAGCGATCATTTCAGGTGTAATATCGCCAGTTTGACGACAAGAGATAGAGCTGTCACTAGGGTCAGATAAGCTTAAATTCGCTTCAACAGAGGCGATATGGCAGGTTACGCCAGGAATTTTCTCGTCATCCAAATTCGATATTTTTATGTCTTTAAGGGTAAAAAAGCCCAGCGATACGTCACCGACTTCATTTTTGCCACACCCTGAAAGAGTCAGGGCAAGGAGTGGAGCCAATAGAGCGATTTTCTTCATTGCGATTTCCGAGAAATTAACCAAGGTATTGAATAGAGTAGAGTCTAACACATACAGGCAATCTTGTTTAAATAAGCGATTGTTTGATAAAGAATTGTTCACACCTAGATCCGAGTGTATCCTTATACAAAATCAAAAAATGAGCATGACTATGAGTAACTCAGCTCCTACACCTAATGTAGAGCATTTACAGCAACAAAAGACCCAATGGCTTTTGTCTCAGATAGATGTGGCCTACCCAACTAGAGAAAGTGTCTTAGGAAAAGCCTGTTACCTGGACCTTGTCGAGAAGTTCAATGAGATTACTTCGCTAGCATCTTCAGCTGACGACTTAAACCAAGCAATGAGTACTACTGAGTGGTTGAGGGCTGACTTTCACAAGCTTACGGTACTTTTTGCGCGCTTTATGGCATCGCACAGTGACATACCTGAAGCATCAAGAGAGTTCTTACAGGAGTTTTTAGCTCAGATTATTCTTGATGATCAAGGTGCTTATTCATTGTGTCTAGGGTTTGAAGGCTCAGAGGTCGTAGGCGCATGCATCGTCTCAAATGGTTCAGATACCATATTGGTTTCAGACCTTTTATTAAAAAGTGACCTAGCCCAAGACGTTGAGGTTGCTGCCATCTTGAACCTTTTTGATTCGGAAATAAATCAAGGAGAGCAAAGCTGCTCAGTATTTTTACAAATATTTGCTTACATTTAGTGATCTAGGTCGGTTTATCGAAAACAAACAGGGGCACAGTTAACAGTAAGCAGTACTGCTTTTCCATTTGTTAGCACTTCTTGGTTATAAACGTAAACAGAATCAATTAGATGCTATGGAAAGCGAACCGATGAAGTGTGTGATTTTTGACTGTGAAGGTACGCTGGTTGATAGCGAAAAATTATGCTGCCAAGCCTTGGTTAGTGTATTTAGCAGCTATGGCGTGCAGCTTAGTATGGATGAAGCTCTCAGTCACTTTAACGGTGGCAAGCTCGCAGATATCCTTGTGGAAACTAGCCAACGTCTAGGTGTCAAAGTCGATATAGACGAACTCGAGCTTCTATATAGAGAAAAAACAAGGGTTTTGTTTCAAGACCAACTTAGACCGTGCAAGAATGCAGTCAAGGTTTTAGATACCCTCAAGCAACATGGTATTGAAATCTGCGTTGTGTCGAACGGACCTCGCAGCAAGCTAGAGTACACTCTCGAAATTAGTGGTTTATCCGATTATTTCACAGGCACGATGTTCAGTGCTTTTGACGCAAATAGTTGGAAGCCCGACCCCGATCTTATTCAATATGCTGCGATGCGAATGGGATTTCGCGCTAAAGAGTGCCTGTTTGTCGATGATACATTGCAAGGCATTCGAGCGGGAGTGGCGGCTAATATTACCACTCTTCATTATCGTCCAAACCCGTTATCGCCTAAATGGAGTGCAGAAGGGGCAATGAGTATCAGCGATCTTAGTGAAGTACTTGAGTACTGCGCAGACGTTCCGCCTCTTGAGTATCATATTTAGCCTTAGATAATGAGCCTAAGTCACGTATACTCTCAGACTTAATCTATTGAGATATCAATCAAATATGAATCAAGCTCTGTCAAAAAGGCGCGTCGCTATCTTCGCGGATGTGCAAAACATCTATTACACCACCCGAGATGCGTATCGTCGTAACTTTGATTACAACGCCTTTTGGGCTTTGGCGATGGAGTATGGTGAAATCACTTCAGCGCAAGCCTATGCCATAGCAAGTCACGATCCAAAGCAGCGTCAGTTTCACCATATCCTTCGTGGTATAGGCTTTGAAGTTAAGTTGAAACCTTATATTCAGCGCTCGGATGGCAGCGCCAAAGGCGATTGGGACGTGGGTATCACCATTGATATCATGGAAAGAGCCTCTGAGGTGGACACAATAATTCTGCTTTCTGGTGATGGTGATTTTGAGTTGTTGGTTAAGCATGTAGCTGAGCGCTATAACTGTCACGTTGTGGTCTTGGGCGTGCCTCAATTAACCGCTAACGCCTTGAAAGAAGTAGCTTCAGAGTTCATTGCCATCCAAGGTTCTCTACTTAGATAATCTTAAAACCTAATTATCGACTCATTAAATGCATTGCTAAGAGGTTGTCTATCAGTGCATTCAAGATGTCATCGTTTTTACCTATCAAAACTATAGCCCTTAAGTATTAGTATATTTAGGCTTTTAAACCTACCTTTATACCAACGCGCAATAGACTTAGTGCTGATATTACAAGGGTAGCGAGAGCTAAACTGTCAACCTGACTTCTATTGCCCTTATCAAAGGTATAATCAAGGAGTTAGGTATGACAGGTAAACAAGGTAAATGTCCAGTAATGCATGGCGCGGTGACTTCTCACCAGAGATCAGAGAAGCAGTGGTGGCCCAAGGCTCTCAACCTCGACATTCTTCATCAACACGACTCTAAAACTAGCCCCCTCGGCGAAGACTTCGATTATCGCCAACAACTTAAATCCCTCGATGTCACCGCTTTAAAAAATGACTTGAAGGCTCTAATGACCACAAGCCAAGACTGGTGGCCTGCCGATTGGGGACATTATGGTGGGTTAATGATCCGTATGGCTTGGCACTCAGCGGGAACCTATCGAATAGCCGATGGGCGAGGCGGTGCAAGCACAGGCAATCAGCGCTTTGCACCTCTTAATTCTTGGCCAGATAATGCCAATCTTGATAAAGCTCGTCGGCTATTATGGCCGATTAAACAAAAGTACGGCAATAAAATCAGCTGGGCTGATCTAATGATCCTTGCAGGTAATATGGCCTATGAATCTATGGGCTTTAAAACCTACGGTTTTGCGTTCGGACGAGAAGACATCTGGCATCCTGAAAAAGACATTTACTGGGGAGCGGAAAAAGAGTGGCTGGCGCCTAGTGGCGCAGAAATCAGTCGTTATTCCGGCGAACGAGACCTAGAAAACCCTCTTGCGGCCGTTATGATGGGCCTTATTTACGTCAATCCAGAAGGGGTAGATGGTAATCCTGACCCATTAAAAACCGCTCATGATATGCGAGTCACCTTTGCACGCATGGCTATGGATGATGAAGAAACGGTAGCGTTAACCGCTGGTGGTCATACCGTTGGCAAGTGTCATGGTAATGGCGATGCTGCTTTGGTTGGCGCTGAACCAGAGGGGGCAGACGTTGCTGAACAGGGTCTTGGCTGGATGAACCATCAAACTCGCAGTGTTGGTCGTGACACCGTCACTAGTGGGATAGAAGGGGCATGGACAACTCACCCTACTCAGTGGGATAACGGATACTTCCATCTATTGTTCACTTATGAGTGGGAGCTTAAAAAGAGCCCAGCAGGTGCTTGGCAGTGGGAACCCGTAAATATCAATGAAGCGGATAAGCCTGTAGATGTTGAAGACGCAAATATTCGTTATAACCCGATAATGACCGATGCGGATATGGCGCTTAAAGTGGACCCAGAGTATCGAGAAATTTCAGAGCGTTTTCATAATGACCCTGAGTACTTCAATGAAGTATTTGCTCGCGCATGGTTTAAGCTAACCCACAGAGATATGGGACCGAAGAGTTGCTATTTGGGGCCTGATGTTCCTGCTGATGATTTGATTTGGCAAGATCCCATCCCAAGTGGGGCGACTGGCTATGATGTGGAGTCTATAAAAGCCAAGATCAAAGACAGTGGACTGAATCTCTCTGAGCTTGTCACCACAGCATGGGACAGTGCAAGAACCTTCAGGGGATCAGATAAGCGAGGCGGAGCAAACGGCGCTCGAATTCGCTTAGCGCCACAAAAAGATTGGCAGGGTAATGAGCCTAAAAAACTCGCTAAAGTATTAGCTGAGCTTGAGAAAATAGCGAGTGCGTCAGGTGCAAGTGTTGCCGATACTATCGTTATAGCCGGTAATCTGGGCGTTGAACAAGCCGCAAAATCTGCAGGATTTGATATAAGCGTGCCATTCACTCAAGGTCGAGGTGACGCCACGAGTGAAATGACTGACACCGAATCATTTGCAGTACTCGAGCCTGTTGCTGATGGATTTAGAAACTGGCAAAAGCAAGAGTACGTGGTGACGTCAGAAGAGCTATTGCTGGATAGAGCGCAGTTGATGGGTCTAACTGCCCCCGAGATGACGGTGCTAGTAGGGGGACTACGTGTTATCGGCGCCAACTACGCTAACAGTTCGCACGGCGTGTTCACCGATAACGTAGGTGCATTGAGTAACGACTTCTTCGTTAATCTCACCGACATGAATAACGTTTGGAAGCCGACACCAGATGGATTGTATGAGCTGCGTGATAGAGCGACTGGCGATATTAAGTGGACAGCAACACGAGTGGATCTCGTGTTTGGTTCTAACTCGGTACTGAGATCTTATGCTGAGGTTTATGCCCAAGACGACAGTAAAGAGAGGTTTGTATCTGACTTCGTGGCAGCATGGACGAAAGTCATGAATGCCGACAGATTCGACCTACTGTAAACGGATGATAAAGCCTCATAGTGACGTTGCTATGGGGCTTTAGTTTTTGATTAGGTCAACGGTCGATGTTGTCTTGAATAGAGCTTATAAATGACCGCAATGACAAAACACGCCGTTGCTGGCAGCAGTAGCGACATAAACTGATACTTCGCGTAGAGTATCACCCCGCCAGTTCCTCCCAATACAAAGCCCAAGATAATATAGATAAACAATTTTGCTTTTCGTTTATCCAGAGGCTCCCCTCTAAATAGCTTACCAAGCATGATCCCAAGATCGGTAAATATCCCGGTAACATGAGTCGTCCTGACGATAGCACCGCTGTAGGTCGTTGCCATGGCATTCTGTAAGCCACAAGCTGCTGAGGCAAAGTACAAACCGGAGAAGTTGTTTGAGGATAGTAGTGCAAGTGCGATAAACAGCAGCAAAGACTCAATAAAAAGCACTGAGTCATAGTGTCTTCCTAGCTTTAACGTAGAGTCATGGAGCAAGTAACCGGCGACGGATGAGCCGAGCATAAAGGAAATCAATACGCCCAAAAGGTTCAATACATGAGCAAAAGAGCTGTCGATAACGCTGATGCCGAGCAGTGTTGCCGTTCCAGATAAGTGCGAAACAGACTGGTGCTCAAAACCCAGCAAGCCGATTGAGTTAACAAAGCCTGCCACCAAAGCAAGAATGAAAGCACCCACTTCCACCCATTTTGGCAATCGAGAAATCACAATGAAATTCCTGCTTGAATATCGTTGGAAAACGACAAATCGAAGTGCTAGATAACCTCCAACACCTCGGCAGTCGTAACGAGTTTGGGAGAGGGCGTTTAGCCTGCTGGAGACTCTTGGTCTGTTGGCGCTTGCTCGACTGAAACGTCGGCTTGCTCTGCTTCAAGCTCCATTTTTGCACGCTCGGCCTTTGAAATGTACTTAGGCTTATTTGAGCTATGTAGCTTTGAGTTTTGTTTTTTCAGTCTCTTCTTAAAGATCTGATTGATTTTCTTCTTGCGGTTCATTTTTTAACCTTGCGTAGCTTAACGGGGCTAAGACTATCACATTCTATCAATTTTGGTGATGTAAAGCGGAGAATTAACATCGCTAACCGTTATTTGTCTCCTTTGAATGCAGTATACTCATTGGACCAATAACGGTTTGAAACAAAGCAGGTAGTATGGCTAAGAAGTTTGCAGAAATCTCGGGTTGGGGAAAGTGTCTTCCACCAACAGTATTGACTAACGATGATCTTAGTACGTTTCTTGATACGTCAGATGAGTGGATTAAACCAAGAACGGGTATATCCGCAAGACGCATCAGTCATGTGCAAACCTCAGATCTAGCAACAGTTGCTGCTCAGCAAGCGATTGATTGCGCAGGCATTCAAGCAAGTGATCTTGACCTTATCATCGTGGCTACTTGTTCTCCTGATACCTTGATCCCAAACATTGCATCCAAAGTGCAAAATAACCTGAAGGCGTTTCAAGCGGCAGCTTTTGACCTCAATGCCGCCTGTACAGGATTTGTATACGGTCTGGAAACGGCCACACGAATGATTCAAGCGGGTGCCTATAAGCATGTGTTGGTTATTGGGGCAGAAAGACTGAGCTTCTTTATTGATTGGACCCAGCGTGATACCGCGGTTTTATTTGGAGACGGTGCGGGCGCGGTAGTACTTTCAGAGACAGAAGAGGAAGTCGGTTTACTGCAAAGTAAGTTAGGTTGTGACTCTGAGGGAAGAGACATTCTTGCCGTACCAAGCTTTGGTACTTCTATGGAAAGGTTTGCTACAGACAACGGCTACTTTGAGTTTAACTTTGTAGGGCGTGAGATATTTAAACGCGCCGTAAAAGGGATGGGAAGCGCTGCTCAACATGTGTTGACTGAAGCACAATTGCCAACCTCTAAGATTGACCTTGTGATTCCCCATCAAGCCAATGTACGAATTATTCAAACGCTGTGCGATCTGGCGGGTATTGAGCAAGAGAAGGCCTTTATTAACATCCAAAACTACGGCAATACGTCGGCAGCGACTGTGCCAATTGCTATCTGCGAAGCCGCAGAGCAGGGCGCAATCAAGCCTGGTGCTGAGATCTTAACCGCAGCCTTTGGCGCCGGATTGACTTGGGGCGCGGGTAGAATCCGTTGGGGCCAACGTGTGACGCCAATAAGAGAGAGCGAAGCGGCTCTGCCTTCGAGTGATAAAACGGCTATTGAGCTCCTTGAACAAGCAATCGAACATTGCAAAAACAACCCAACAAAGGGTTAGTTGCTAGCCCTAGCATGACCTATATTTTTAGCTATTCCGTATGAAGAGTATTCTCACTTACTTGCGATAGAGGAAAATATGGGTCAATTCACCCTGTTCTATGATGGTACCTGCCCATTGTGCGTTAAGGAAATGACGTCCCTTAAAAAGCACGATACATCCAACCAGCTGTTGCTCGTCGACATTCACGCCCAGCACTTTACAGATTACCCCTATATAGATGCCAAACAAGCATCGGTAATGCTGCATGCATTGAATGAAGAAGGAAAGTTATTACTCGGTTTAGATGTCACCTATCAGGCATGGAGTAGAGTAGGGAAAGGTTGGCTTTATGCGCCAACGCGTTGGAAAGTATTTCGCCCTTTGTGTGACAAGATCTATCTATGGTTCGCCAGAAATCGCTATTCGATCTCCCGCTGGCTAACCGGATCCTCTCGATGTAATAGCTGCAGGCTCAAATAGCTAAGCAAAAAAAAGACCGAGATACACGGGGGAGTGCTCGGTCTTTGTGAAGCTAATAGCCGCTAGCTGCTAGCTGCTGGTTATAGTTTCGTGAAGCTTAGCGTTTCAAGAACCAGCCCACGTTTAACAAAGTTAATGTGGACTTCATAAGTGCCAGCTTCTAGCTTAACGGTCAAGCCGTCAACATCGACACTCTTACCATCTGTACCGTTCACTGGGAATGACATGCTGAACAGCCCATTTAAGTGCATGCTGCATGATGACTGAGCCAGTGAATTTCTATCGTAATGCGCTACAGCCGAGCAGTGGTATTCGCCCGCTGTTTCGATCTTGATGGTTTTAGTCACATTTGCAGCTGTATTCAACTCAATAGGCTTCTCAACAGAAATAGCGTTTTCGCTAATTTGTGCTTGCGGCGCAAATGGCTTAATTGGTTCGTACTTCTTAAGCGGGCGAGACATCACCGGCGCATCCATAATGAAGCGACAGATGTTCATTGCGCTACGTTGCAACTCACCAATGGTAAGCGTGCCGTCTTCTACCGCTTGGATTGTGTTGTCACCCATACCGTTAGATTCAGCCGTGTCATTCTCAACGACCATGTATAGGTCGTTTTGAGCGCGAACCATGAACGAAGTAAAGGTTTTAGACTCTTCTCCAGCTAGAATGCAGTCATTCATCTTCGCCCACCAGTCGGTCATCACGATGCCAGAATAACCCCACTCACCACGAAGAATGGTAGTGTTTAGGTCATAGTTTGATGCTGCCCAGTGGCCGTTGATTGGGTTGTAAGAGGTCATGATAGTGGTTGCATCACCTAGCTTAACCGCCATTTCGAACGGTTTCAGGTGGATCTCGCGAAGTGCACGCGCAGACATAGCACTGTCTGAATCTACACGCGCCGTTTCTTGGTCGTTTGCTGCAAAGTGCTTAATAGTGCCTGAAACACCTGCAACCTTAAGGCCACGAGTTTGCGCTGCTGCCATAATGCCCGTCATAAACGGATCTTCTGAGAAGTACTCGAAGTTACGACCATTTAATGGGTGACGGTGAATGTTGATACCAGGACCAAGCAGGGTATCAATAAGGTTTGCTTGCATCTCTTCACCTACAAGCTTGAATAGCTCATGGTTAAGAGGTGTGTTCCACGTACAAGCTAGCAGAGTACCGATTGGCACCTGAGAGGCTTTATGTCCGCTATCCATGCGGATACCAGAAGGACCATCTGCGGCCGCTGCTGTCGGGATACCTAGCTCAAACAAGCTATCGCTAACCCCACCAAATGCTGCAGCTGTACCTGGAGTCACCTTAGGGCTACACATACCTTCGCCGCGAACGATAGTCGCCAGTTGCTCAAGGCTAAGTTGAGCAATGAATTCTTCTAGAGTCGCTCGACCTTCCTTAACGTCAGCTAAACGAATACCTTTATCACCAGTGATTTCATAAGTGGTAGGCATGTTGGCTGTAATGCGTTCTTCTAGAGAAACAGTGCGTTGCGGTACTGCTTCATACGCTTTTTCGTACAAGCCATTTGTGGCTAATGCACCAGGCTTAAGGCGATCAAATTCTTGAATCGCTGCCATTGCTTCTTGAAGCTGTTCTACTACAACTAGGTCTTCTAGCTCAACTTTAGCGTCGATAGCGGTTGCTTGACGTACGTTGTCACCCAAGTAGAACTGATATGCGCCTGCTTCAACTACGAATGCGTGAGCATTGCCGGTAACGCCGTTGTCGTCAAATGAAGCCAGTGAGCTTAATGCTACTGATATAGTCACAGTGTCACTTTGTCCCGCTTCTAACTCAGTAGTCTTGCCGAAACCCGCCAACACGCGAGCAGGTTTACCTAGCTTACCTTGAGGTGCTTCGACATAGAGCTGAACTACTTCTTTAGATTTGTACTGTGAGCCTGTGTTAGTGACCTTAATGTCAAACGTTAAGATTTGATCACTGCCTTCGCCTTCAACTTTGAAAGAAGTGCATTCACGCTCAAAGCTAGTGTAAGAAAGGCCGTGACCAAATGGGTATTGAACTGCGTCTTTGTTGAAGGTTTCAAAGTAACGGTAGCCCACATAGATGTCTTCTTGGTATTGGTTACATACCTTACTACCGAAGTTAGCATCAGAAGGGTAGTCTGAAAGCTTGTAGGCGATAGTGTTGGTTAGGCGGCCACTTGGTGCGATATCGCCGGACAATACGTCAGCAAGAGCGTGTCCACCTTCCATACCTGCAGCCCAGCTGTAGAGTACCGCAGTGATTGACTCTTTATGATCAACAGTCTCTAGCCAAGACATGTCCATAATGTTGGTCACGTTCATCACGATGATTACGTTATCAAAGAAGGCGTTAACCTTATTCACCATAGCAAACTCAAGGTCGGTTAGCTTATAGCTTCCCGCTTCGTTAGCGTTGTCTTGATCTTCACCGGCAGTACGGCCAATAAAGACAATTGCTTTGTTGGATTTAGCACTAGCAGCCTTAACAATCTCATCTGATAAAGGCATTTCATGTTGGAACCAAGGTTCTGCTGCCCAACCGCCGCCGCCATCATCAAATGGGTTGTCTGCAATCCAATTTTCGTAAACGCTGACCAGTTCTTCATTAATAACAACGCCTTTATTTGCGCGTAGACCTTCTAAAGCATTGACTGCGTAGGGTACGTTTACAGCGCCACCAGAGCCCGTGCCGCTTCTATAGGTGTCTATCTGACAACGGCCAAAAAGAGAAACGGTATCTTCCGATGAAAGGGGAAGCGTATTTTGACGATTCTCAAGTAATACAATGCCTTCACCCGCAGCTTGACGGCTGACAGGGACTAAGTTTTTCTGTGCAATGTGTATTTGTTCTGTTTGCATAAAGTTATCCGATAAACCTATTAGTGGGCTAAATTTAAGAACATTTCGAATTGGTGCTAGCTGTAAAGAAAGCGCTTTCTTTTTGCAAGCAAAAACAATGTTCCACGTTAATATTCCCCCCCATGATGAACTATCTGGAAGGTTTTGTTTGATTTGTTGGCAGTGTAAATAACAAAACTGGGCTTGTGCGTAAGAAATATCAATAGTGTGAAATCATTCTCATTGTGCGTATTGATAAGGGGATCTTGCTCTCGTAATTGGATGACGCGAAAAGCAAAATTAAAGTGACAAGGAGTGTCTTTTGTGTTGTTTTAGGTCCCCCGATAAGAGCGCTCGGGGAAGACGGTGGGTAGAGACTCAGTAGCTCGAACATGTCATTCCCACATGCTGTTAGTGGGAATCTGATTTTGTGAGTACCTAGGTCCCCGATAAAAGCGCCCGGGGACGACGGTGGGTAGTAATGATGCAAGTCGAAACAGTCATTCCCGCATGCTTTTAGCGGGAATCTGATTTTGTTGGTACCTAGGTCCCCGATAAAAGCGCTCGGGGACGACGGTGGATAGTAACGATGCAAGTCGAAACAGTCATTCCCACATGCTTTTAGCGGGAATCTGATTTTGTGAGTACATAGGTCCCCGATAAAAGCGCTCGGGGACGACGAAGGGTAGAGACTAAGTAACTCGAACATTGTCATTCCCACAGGCTTTTAGTGGGAATCTGATCTTGTGAGTACCTAGGTCCCCGATAAAAGCGCTCGTATACGACGGTGGGTAGAGACTAAGTAACTCGAACATGTCATTCCCACAGGCTTTTAGTGGGAATCTGATTTTGTGAGTACCTAGGTCCCCGATAGAAGCGCTCGGGGACGACAGTGGGTAGGAACGATGCAAGTCGCTTAAAATCCGCCTTTTGCAGTTTTATAGGTTCTATACCCTCCAATTAGGTTTCTCGCTTTGAACCCATTATTAACCAATTGTCGATAGGCGACGTTACCACGCAGGCCAACTTGGCAGTAAATTACAATCTCTTTGTCTTTTGGCAACTCATGCATTCTATGACGAAGTTGGTCGACTGGAATATTGATATCACCTTGAATGTGGTTACCATTCTTGCGCTCACCTGGGTTACGTACATCGAGTAAGACTTGGTTATCTGACAAGTTATCAACCTGATCAAAATGAATTGGTGTTGAGTCACCCTTAACGATATTGTTGGCAACGAACGCAGCTTGGTTGATGACATCTTTCGCACTTCCGTAAGGGGGAGCGTATGTCAGTTCAAGGTGTTGAAGCTGATCAACGGTCATGCCGGCACGCTGAGCCACCGCCATTACATCGATTCTCTTATCAACGCCGTCTTTACCTGTTGCTTGGGCGCCCAAAATCTTTCCTGTAGCAGGATCGAACAACATTTTGAAAGAGACTATCTCAGCTCCAGGGTAATAGCTTGCGTGGCTAGCGGTATGTACATACACCTTTTCAAAATTGATGCCTTCACGTACAAGCTGCTTCTCATTTTTACCTGTAGACGCAATGGCTAAGTCAAACACTTTACAAATTGCGGTGCCTTGTGTTCCTTGATAGGTTTCTTGTCTGCCAAGCATATTGTCGGCTGCCATTCTGCCTTGTCTATTTGCAGGGCCTGCGAGAGGCACAAGGGTTTGATTGCCCGTAACAAAATCTCTTTCTTCTACGGCGTCACCTACTGCATAAATGTAAGGGTCGCTGGTTTGCATAGACGCATTGGTATGGATGCCACCTAGCTCACCTATCTTAAGTCCGGCTTGCGCGGCTAGTGTGGTTTCAGGTTTAACGCCAATGGCCATAATCAGGATGTCTGTGGCTAACTCTTCACCATTGTTAAGTCTTAGGTTCAACGAGCCTTGCAGATGTTGATTATGCTCTGTTTCTCCAGCTTCAGTGTTCGCAATATGTTGATTCGGCAAGTAATCGACAGATTGCAGTGCTACACCCAGTTTTAGGTCAATACCTTTGTCTAGAATTTCTGTATGAACAAAGCCTGCCATTTCACGGTCTACTGGCGTCATTACCTGATCTGCCATTTCTATTAGGGTGGTTTTGATGCCAAGCTGATGAAATGCTTCCATCATCTCTAGACCAATAAACCCACCGCCAACAACAGTCGCATGCTTTGCTTTGTTCATTTTTAGGGTATTGATGATGCGATCCATATCGGGAATGTTTCGCAGCGAGTGGGTGAGTGGATTATCCAGACCTTCGATAGGGGGCACGATCGGCCCTGCGCCAGGGCTGAGCAACAAGAAGTCATAGCGTTCTGTGTATTCGCTACCATCAAGCAAGTTCTTTACGGTTACTGTTTTCTCTTCACGTTGTATAGCAACAACCTCGTTCATCACTCGTACATCGACGTTAAATCGTGCTAGGAAACTCTCTGGAGTTTGCAACAGAAGCTTGCTTCGGTCGGTGATATCGCCACCAATGTGATAAGGCAGACCACAGTTGGCGAACGAAACAAACTCGCCTCGTTCAAACATGATGATTTGTGCATCTTCGCTCAATCGACGTGCTCTGGCAGCCGCAGATGCGCCGCCGGCGACACCGCCTACGATAAGGATCTTAGTCATTGTTGTTGCTCCAAACTTGTTTTGGTTCTGTTGGTTAATATACCACTTCAATAAGTAAATTCTAATATTAACCGTGCTAAATTTGCAAGAACTAAATTAGCATTGACTAATTTAATGTATGGTTTAGACTATCCGCAGTCATACAATTAAGTGAAAGGTATGAAGCTTGATAGAAAATAACCAAAGCTCAGCACAAACCAATGCATCTGATTTTCTTGAGATAAAAGCAAAAGCAGACAATGTTGCGTCTGTTTTGAAGGTATTGTCTCATTCAGAGCGTTTGATGGTGGTGTGCCAATTAATTGAGGGTGAGAGAGGAGTGTCGGAGCTCCAGCAAGGCTCGCTACTTAATCAATCGGCATTGTCTCAGCATCTTAAGGTGCTTAGAGACAACGAACTTGTGCAAGTGAGAAAAGAATCGCAAAAAGTGTTTTACTCGCTTAAAAATACGCAAGTAGAACAGCTTATCCAATCGCTGTATCAAATTTACTGTTAATTAAGGAGAAGGTTGTGGAGTTTACAATTCCTTGGTCCTCGCTATTCGGGGGAATGCTTCTAGGCGTTTCAGCATCTATGTTATTGCTTTTTAACGGCAAGATTGCTGGCATTAGCGGTATTGTCTCTGGTCTCATGAAAAATGAATCCGGAGATAGAGGTTGGCGCTGGTTGTTTGTTATCGGCATGGTCGCTGGTGGTGTACTGGGTGTAAATGCATTCGGTGCTTATATTCCAATGCAGTATGACACTAATCTACTGCTGTTATTGCTTGGCGGTTTGTTTGTCGGTATAGGCACTAAAATTGGCAATGGTTGCACCTCAGGTCATGGTATCTGTGGAATTGGACGCTTGTCTAAGCGCTCAATCGTCGCGACCTGTGTATTCATGCTGGTGTCTGGTATTACAGTGTTTGTTCGCTTGCATCTAGTGGGGTAAGGGCATGTTTAAATTTATCTCCATTATTGCGGGTATGTTGTTTGGCTTGGGGATGGCTATCTCAGGAATGGTCGACCCGGTGAAGGTTATTGGTTTTTTAGATATAGCGGGAAACTGGGATCCGAGCTTAGCATTTGTAATGGGTGGTGGCCTAGGGGTGTTCTTGCCTGTGTACTTTTTGGTTATTAAGAAGCAGCCAAAACCACTATCAGCAGAGACATTTTCAGTTTCGAAAAGCAACCTTATCGACCGTCGCTTGCTAGTGGGAGCAGGGTTATTTGGTATTGGTTGGGGTTTAGTGGGGATTTGCCCTGGACCTGTAGTTTCTTCATTAGGAGCCGGCAATATACAAGCATGGTTGTTCTTAGTGGCAATGCTGGCGGGTTTCTACATTGGCGGACGTGTAACGAGTGTCACAGCTAATTCTTGACAAATGGCAGAGTCGACGATTAACAAACGCCCTCACATATGAGGGCGTTGTTGTCTGTACTACTTGATCGAGAGCGACACAGGACAGTGATCACTGAGCTGATATTTAATCACATCGTTTTTTGAAAAAGTATCTTGAGCAGGCTCAGAGAAAGCTAAGTCAGAACTCACGATGACATGATCAATAAGATTGCGGAACCTATGGGTTTGTGTCGGGTTTTTGTTTGAGCGTACTTCACACTTAGCTTTAGAGTTAGCTGATGCGAGAACTGCGTTTGCTGTGCCTTGGGTAAGTTGCTCCCATAACCAGTCGCCTCGGTAGGCAAGGTTATGGTTAAAGTCACCCATGATGACAAAAGAATCTCTATTGCTCTGCCTATCCTTAATCCACTGATTGAGCATTGTTCCTTGTTGCTCCAAGAGTTTGCAAGATCGGTTGTTACGTTTTGCGCCCTGACATCCCGCTTTAAGGTGAACAGAAAGCACATGTAGATTTGGCTTAGTGTTGTTTCTGTCTATCTCTATATAGCTGGCAAAGCGAAGCTTACCATTGTGGCTGGGGTTCAAATCAATATCGGGGTGGTTATGAAAAGTAAACGACTTGCGTATCGCAAATCCCGTGTACTGGTTGATATCGTTAAACTGTCGATGGGAATTTGCAGTCAGCGCACGATCAGACAACACAATGTGGTAATCAGCACCTACGACTTTCTTGATGGCTTCAGCACTATCGACTTCTTGAAAAGCGAGTATGTCTGCATGGGTTTTATTAAAGTAACCAGACAAGCTTGAGAAGTCATCCATGCGCCTGTTACTTTCAGAATATTGTGGATAACTCTGCGCAGATAGCCAGGCTATGTTCCAAGTGGTTAGGTTTATAGAGGTTGCGTATGCACCGCTTGGTAGAGCTGAAATCAGCAATAATACCCAAGCAAATGCAAGTGATTTTTTTAATTTTTCTAGCATCTAAATCTGTTGTTCCTTTTCATTGCCCATTCCAAAAGCACTTCAAAAATTGCAAGTTTTTCTGAAAAAATTATGCGATTTTTTTTGTTATGAGGACGAGATCATTTATTCAAAAAAGATCGGTCTCAAAATCGCTCACTCAACCCTTACATTGATCTAGATCAAAAACATTGGGTGGCGGTTCTCGTTTAATACGCCCACAATATGTAGTGTGTAAAATAAATATGAATACCCTATATAGTGTATCTGTGTATATGCTGTGGGTAAGGAGAATATGTGAAACCAGTTGTTCTAAAAAGAGACGGATCTCTCGCCCCATTTACCAAGGATCGTATTGTTGCAGCGATAAAAAGTGCTGCACCTCACACAGATGAAGACTTAGCGAACTATGCCGAGGGCGTCGCTTTATCTGTTGAGCAACAACTGGTAGATAGCCAAGAAGTGGATATCCAACAAATCCAAACCCTAGTCGAGAACGAACTGATGCAAGGTCCTTATAAAGGACTGGCACGCTCGTACATCGAATACCGTCATGACCGTGATATGGCTCGTGAGAAGAAGAGTGTCCTGAACCAAGAAATTCAGGGTCTAATCGAGCAATCTAATGCTGACCTTCTTAACGAAAATGCCAACAAAGACGGTAAAGTGATCCCAACTCAGCGCGATCTCCTTGCTGGTATTGTAGCTAAACACTACGCAAAGACGCACATTTTGCCTCGTGACATTGTTCAAGCACACGAAGACGGCGATATTCATTACCACGACCTTGATTACGCACCGTTTTTCCCAATGTTTAACTGCATGCTAATCGATCTTAAGGGCATGCTAACACATGGCTTTAAAATGGGTAATGCAGAGATTGATACGCCTAAATCAATCTCGACAGCGACCGCGGTTACCGCGCAAATCATTGCTCAGGTTGCTAGCCATATCTACGGCGGTACAACCATCAACCGTATTGATGAAGTGTTAGAACCGTATGTGACTTGTAGCTACGAGAAGCACCTAGAAGTCGCTAAAGAGTGGGACATTCATAACCCTGAAGAATTTGCACGCTCTCGTACAGAGAAAGAGTGTTACGACGCTTTTCAATCTCTAGAGTACGAGGTCAACACACTGCACACAGCGAACGGTCAAACTCCTTTTGTTACCTTTGGATTTGGTTTGGGCTCAACTTGGGCATCGAAACTGATTCAAACTTCTATTTTGAAGAACCGTATTGCTGGTCTTGGAAAGAATAAGAAAACGGCTGTTTTCCCGAAACTTGTGTTTGCTATTCAAGATGGCCTGAATCATAAGCCAACGGATCCTAACTACGACATTAAGCAACTAGCGCTAGAATGTGCTTCAAAGCGTATGTATCCGGATATCTTGAACTACGACAAGGTAGTTGAAGTAACGGGTTCATTTAAGACCCCTATGGGTTGTCGTAGCTTCCTCAACGTTTATGAAGAAAACGGTGAGATGATCCATGAAGGACGTAACAACCTTGGTGTTGTTAGCCTTAACTTGCCACGTATTGCATTACAAGCTGGTGGCAGTGAAGCACGTTTCTATGAGTTACTAGACGAAAAACTAGTGACAGCGCGTCGTGCCCTAGAGACTCGTATCACTCGACTAGAAAACGTTAAAGCTCGTGTTGCTCCAATTCTGTATATGGAAGGCGCGTGTGGTGTTCGTCTAAATCCTGATGATTCAGTGGCTGAAATCTTCAAAAATGGTCGTGCGTCAATTTCTCTAGGTTACATTGGTATCCATGAAACCATTAATGCGCTGTTTGGTACTGAAGAGCACGTATTTGATGAGTCTCGTTTACGTGAGAAAGCACTGGATATCGTTGCTTACCTAAAAGAAAACGTTGAGCGCTGGACTGAAGAAACGGGCTATGGCTTTAGCTTGTACGGTACACCAAGTGAAAACCTATGCAGCCGTTTCTGCCGCGTAGACACTAAAGAATTTGGTGTGATCAAAGGCGTGACAGACAAGGGCTACTACACCAACAGCTTCCACTTAGATGTTGAAAAGAAAGTAAACCCATACGACAAGATTGACTTTGAGATGCCGTATCCGCTTATCTCAACGGGCGGCTTTATCTGCTACGGTGAATTCCCGAACATGCAGCGCAATATCGAAGCGCTAGAAAATGTCTGGGATTACTCATACAGCCGAGTTCCATATTACGGCACTAACACGCCTATCGATGAGTGTTATGAGTGCAGCTATACTGGCGAGTTTGAATGTACGAGTAAGGGCTTTACCTGTCCATCTTGTGGCAATCACGATTCCTCTAAGGTATCAGTGACACGCCGTGTGTGTGGCTACTTAGGAAGCCCAGACGCACGTCCGTTTAACTTCGGTAAGCAAGAAGAAGTTAAGCGACGCGTTAAACACCTATAATTAACGACATTGGTTGAACGAAGAGTAGGGCATTGATGAATTACCATAACTATTATCCAGTAGATGTAGTAAACGGACCGGGGACGCGTTGTACCTTGTTTGTTTCTGGGTGCATTCATCAGTGCCGTGGCTGTTACAACCAATCTACTTGGTCTACAAGTTCTGGCCATCTCTATACTAAAGAGATGGAAGACCAGATCATTGCGGATCTCAATGACACCCGAATTAAACGCCGTGGATTGTCTCTTTCTGGAGGTGATCCCTTGTTTCCTGGAAACGTAGGGTCAGTGTTTAATCTGGTTAAGCGCGTGAAAGAAGAATGCCCAGGAAAGGACATCTGGCTTTGGACGGGCTACTTGTTAGCGGAGCTTACTTCTGAGCAACAACAGGTTGTGGATTTTGTCGATGTGTTAATTGATGGCAAGTATGAGAAAGACTTTGCTGATGTGCGTCTAGAGTGGCGTGGCAGTTCTAATCAAGTGATTCATCGCTTCGACCTGAAATAATACATCCCATTTTTAGGGCGTTTAATCTACGTCTTACTCTTATCTGTTTAAAAAAACATCACGAAACAGGGTTGCCGTTTAATAACTGTTTCGATTTCTTTCGCCAAGTGATAACGTGACACTATCCAAATGAATTTCAAAGGGTTGTGACTTTCATGTTCTCCAATCTACCAGCACCTCAACAGGATCCTATCCTGTCTTTATCTTTAGCCTACAGACAAGACCAACGCGATAAAAAGATTGATCTTGGTATCGGCGTATATCGAAATAGTGACGGTGTAACGCCAGTCATGCAGTCAATACAAAAAGCTGAACAAATCGTGCTCAACAGCCAAGAAACCAAAGCATACGTTGGTATGGCGGGTGATGAAGAATTTAATGCTGCAGCGTTAAATCTTGTTCTACCTGATTCAGCTATCGCAGAGCGAGCAATATCAGTGCAAACCCCGGGTGCCAGTGGTGGACTGCGCATGTTGGCCGAACTCATTGCTTTTTCAAATCCAGGGGCTACGCTGTGGCTGAGTAATCCAAGCTATGTAAACCATCAACCAGTGATGGAAGCCGCTGGCCTCAAGGTTAAGCATTACCGCTACTTTGAACCAAGCAGCAAGCAAGTTGATGTGAATGCGATGCTTGAAGATTTGAGCAAAGCGGGCGCAAAAGACGTAGTACTCCTTCATGGCTGTTGCCATAACCCAACGGGTGCGGACCTTACCCAAGAGGCGTGGAAGCAAGTCACGTTGCTTGCCCAGAAAAATGGTTTCTTACCGTTCATTGATATTGCCTACCAAGGTTTTGGGGATGGATTAGCGCAAGATGCGTTCGGGGTGCAACACATGGCGGCCAATCTACCTGAGTTGTTAGTCACCAGTTCTTGTTCTAAAAACTTTGGTTTGTACCGAGAGCGTACGGGTAGTGCGATCGTGGTAACAGATCAGCAAAGCCATGCAATGAATGCGCGCGGTAAGCTATTACAGATGGCAAGATCAACTTATACTATGCCTCCTGCTCATGGCGCGTCTATAGTTAAAACTGTGTTGTTAGACAATGAGTTAAAGTCTTCTTGGATGACTGAGTTAGAGCAGATGCGTTTAAGACTGGTTAGCTTAAGAGAGCAGCTATGTTTAGAGCTTGTTCAGAATACAAATTCTGACGACTTTGAGTTTATTAAACAGCACAAAGGCATGTTTAGCGTACTTGGTTTCTCAGCTAAGCAGATGACCAGACTTCGTGAAGAGTTTGCTGTGTACGGTGTTAACGATGGGCGTATCAACATTGCAGGCCTAAGGGAACAAGATTTAACTTATGTAGCGTCAGCTATAGCAGCGGTTCGATAATAATAAATAACTTAAATTAACAGGGTGGATTGGATGAAACATTGGAAAATTTTAAGTATTGCTTTGTTTGCTGGCTCTTTGGTCGCATGTTCAAGCACACCACAAGAAAGTGGTGAGGAAGAAATTAAGTTTGAACAGCCGGTCATGGAACAAGAAACGGAAGAAGCGGTTGAAGAAGTAGTAGAAATAGAAGAACCAGTGGCTGTTGAAGAAGAGAAGGAAGCAGAACCAGCGCCTGCTCCGACGAAAACAGAAGATGGTAAGCTCATTCTTGGTGAACAAGAGTGGTTGTTCTTCCCTGAATTCAAAGCGACCGTGAAAGCACGCGTTGACTCAGGCGCTACAACATCTTCTCTATCAGCGATCGAAGTTAAACAGTTTGAGCGTGATGGCAAGAAGTGGGTGAAGTTCAAACCAGCCTATGCCGGGAAAGTTGGCAAAGAGATCAGCCTTCCAATCGAGCGCTTTGCAAAAGTGAAGCAGTCAAGCTCAGAAGAATCGGATAAACGTCCTGTAGTAGCGATTTGGATTCAGCTTTCTGAGTTGAAAGAGAAAACAGAGTTTACTCTAGTCGATCGCTCCCACTTAGACTTCCCTGTGTTGCTTGGACGTAGTTTCGTTCGAGATGTGGCGATTGTTGATGTCAGTCGTAAATACGTACAACCAAAAATCACTAAATAACAACGAACTAATAGGTGCCCTTTATTGGGCACCTGCTTATTAAGAACCTTATGCCGCGTATTCTAATTCCGCTCTTATTACTCTTCTCCTCATTCTCTTTCGCCACTGCAAACCAAACCGTCTATGTCTATTCTGCTTCGTCTATGACGCAGGTGGTTGAAAGGTTGATTGAACAAGCACAAGCGCAGGGAATAAAAGTAAAAGGGGTCTATGGATCATCGTCTTCTCTAGCAAGACAAATTTCCCAAGGTGCGCCTGCTGATATCTTTATATCTGCCAATACACAGTGGATGGATTATTTAGAACAACAGGTTGAAGGTGTTGAATCCTCGATTACCATTGCGGGAAACCAACTTGTTGTAGTGTCAGGAAATAAAGACGTAAGGTTAGATAGATTAGATGATCTCTCTAACTGGAACAAAATGTTAGATGGTCAGCGTTTGGCCATTGGTGAATCAAACACCGTGCCTGTGGGTATCTATGCCAAACAAGCCTTACAGAATCTAGGCGTGTGGCAGTCACTGTCAAAACAAACTGCGCCAATGAAAAATACTCGTGCTGTGCTCGCCATGGTGGAAAGGCAGCAGGTACCGATTGGGATTGTCTATGTTACCGATGCAAAGCAGTCTAAACAGGTTCACATAGTTTCGGCGATCCCAACGGATCTTTATGAGCCTATTAAGTACCCAGCGTTGCTACTATCAGATAAAAGCAGTGCAAATCAGGTATATAAAGCCCTTTATAGTAAAGAGATGAGTCAATATTTGCTAGAGTTAGGATTTACCCCATTAACCCAATAGGGAAGGTGTGATGCTCACCGAGTTAGAAATTACAGCCCTAGCGCTAAGCCTGAAAGTAGCTTTTGTTGCGAGTATTTGTATTTTACCTATCGGAATTGCACTGGCTTGGCTTTTGGCTAAAAAAGAGTTCTACGGCAAAAGTCTGCTCGATGGACTTATTCACTTGCCGTTAGTTCTGCCTCCTGTGGTCATTGGATACGTATTACTGATCTTGTTCGGAAAACAAGGCCCTCTTGGCAAGTGGCTAGAACAGTATCTCGGGCTCGACTTCTCGTTCAGTTGGAGAGGGGCCGCGTTAGCATCAGCTGTGGTTGCGTTGCCTTTGATGGTAAGGGCAATTCGCCTTAGTATTTTGTCTGTGGACAGCAAGCTTGAAGATGCCGCAATGACACTGGGGGCTAACCCATGGAGAGTGTTTCAGCGGGTAACGCTTCCATTGATTATGCCTGGTGTTATTTCTGGATTTGTATTGGCCTTTGCGCGCAGCCTAGGTGAGTTTGGTGCAACCATTACCTTTGTCTCTAATATTCCCGGTGAAACACAAACTATTCCTCTTGCAATGTTTAGCTTTCTTGAAACGCCCGGTGCAGAGTTTAAAGCGATGAGACTGTGTATTTTAGCCATTGTAATAGCACTGGTTTCGCTATTTATCAGTGAATGGATGTCGCGCCGATCTCAACAGAAATTGGGGCTTGTTTAATGACATTAACCTTCTCATTTAAACACCAATTTGATAACCAAACCTTTGATATAAAAGGAAGTGTTCCCTCTAAAGGTGTCACCGCTGTGTTTGGCCGCTCCGGTAGCGGTAAATCCACGCTTCTCAACGTATTATGTGGGTTATTGTCGCCTGACCAAGGTGAGGTGACATTTAAAGAAACCTGTCTGCTTGATACCAAGCAAAGTATCAATGTGCCCGTCTGGAAACGAAAAATAGCGGTAGTCTTCCAAGATGCTCGTTTGTTCCCGCATCTCTCTATTCTAGATAACCTTCTTTTTGGTTCACCCAACAAATTACAAAGTGGGCGATTTAAGGAGCTGACATCGCTACTTGGTATCGAGCACTTGTTGGACTCTAAACCAAACAAACTCAGTGGTGGTGAAAGACAGCGTGTCGCTATTGCTAGGGCGCTATTGAGTGAGCCTGAGTTGCTGTTGATGGACGAGCCTTTAGCTAGTCTAGATTTACCTAGAAAAAGAGAGGTAATGCATTATCTCAGTCAATTGCCAGGCAAAATCGACATTCCCATCGTCTACGTGACACATAGCCTTGAAGAGGTCATGCATCTCGCTGACAACCTGCTGGTTTTAGAGTCAGGTATTGTTGCTGATTTTGGTACGGTAGAAAAAGTGTGGAATGGAGATTCGCTTGCGTTATGGCAAGAGAGTGAGCAGCACAGTGCGCTACTGACCGCTAAGGTCTCTGAACGACATCCCAATTATGCTATGCGAAAAATGAAGGTAGCGGGGCATGCGCTATGGGTTCCTGATCAAGCGTTTGAGGACAAGCAGGACGAATGTATGCGCATTAGGATTGATGCTAGAGATGTTTCTGTGACACTGTCACCTGTTGTTGGCAGCTCAATTCGAAATGTAATCCCCGTGCAAGTAATTGACATGGAAGAATTAAACGATCACTCTTGCCTGTTAACTTTAGCGTTGAATGAAGAACTAGCGTTAAAGTCGATACTGACTCAATGGGCTACAGCAGAATTGAAGCTTCAGAAAGGCAGTAAAGTTTTTGCCCAGATCAAAGGCGTGAGTTTTACACAGCAAAACCTTGCTACACACTAAATCTTAAATCTTAAATAGAGCAATAAGCCACTATTTTATTTCGGCAATAAAAAACTCGAGCTGAACTAACAACTCGAGCTCACTTTAGGCGATAGCTTCTTAGTCTTTTAGAAAGACACTATTGAAATCGCGCTTAAGGATAGGGTCACGACGAGCTTTCTTCATTTGCTTGACCATGTCCTTAATACAGTTGAACAGAACTTGGTCTAACAATTGTGCTTTGTAAGCGTTAGTTTGTTCTTCCGTCATGTTTTCAGGAATGTTAAGCGTTGGGAACTCTTCTAGTAGTCCAACACCTGCAAAGGCTTGGCTTACTGAGGTTAGAGCGTGAAATTGCTCGAAGTTGTCTACTACATTCTGTGCACTGGCTGGCAGTTCGTCCCACGCTTTGCGTACTTCTGCTTCACCGGCCTCATGTATAGAAACAACCATTTGGAACATCTGCTCAGGTACTTCATCAAACTCGATGACCTGACGCAATTCCGCTGATACTTCGCTTAGATCGATGGTTTGATCTTCAATTATTTCTGACATAAGGGCATACCTTGTATTGATGGTCACCTTATCGTAAAAAGTTACCTAAAAAAGTCAAACTATAAACGCGTATTGGGTGATGGGTGCTCAATAAATAAGGCGTCGAGCTTATATGTTGGTGGCTATTTGTACTACAGGGTGGGTATTTGTGCAAAATGACATTGAATACCTTTATCTAGATTGAACTCGAGGCGTACTATACTAATCTTGAACTTATTGTAATGGTTAACAATAAAGTTTAATTTTTAGTCACAAAAGCTAAATGGAAACAGTTGTTCAAATGGAGTTGATTTGAAACAGTACGCACTCATTCCGCTAGTGTTGCTTGCTAGCTCTTATGCTAAAGCTGACGAAACCTTGCAAAAAGTATTAGAGCAAACCTTTGCGACAGCGGTTCTGCTCAGTGACAGTGATGCCATCTCGTTTGGTTTTAAAGACTTCGACCCGAATGATTTCGTTACTGATAATGATAATATAGGGACTGAAGAGTCACTAGAGCTGCGTAAACAAATTTCTATTTACACCATTCCTTACACCTTTGATTTGAACGACTTATCTTTTGATAACAAAAGTTTGAAGCAAAACGTTACTGTTGTGGGATCTTATCTTAGAACCAAGCGCGACCTTTCTTTTGGGGATGATCCAACTGACCCAGAAGATACTGCGAGGGAAGAGACATATACTCTAGCAGCTCAATATTGGGTTCAGTACCCACTGTCTAAGAATTGGAGCCTTAATACAGGGCTGGGCACCAATTTAATGTACTTTCGAAATGAATACACCTATCGAAACTCACTCACTACTTCTTTTAGAGATGTGCTTGATGGCTATGCGTTTAATACAGATGCATGGGCGTTAACCTTCAAACCTAGCGTAGAATTTCATTATGATCGCGAACATGACTGGGGCCACTGGGAAGCCTTCACTGAAATGAAGTACTTCTATGGCTTTGGCTGGGGTGAGGCTAATGAAGGTGATGTCGGTAACCCCGAAGGGTGGTATTGGATTAACGGCGTAAAGGGATTTTATGATATCGCGCATTGGGGCGGATATGGGCAAACCGTCTATAGCAGCATTCGCCGTATCGATGTCGGTAAGGACCTGCGTGAACCGATGGGTACTGCTCATTACTATGAATGGAGCTTAGGCTGGCTCGTATCTCCTCCCTTCTTGAAGGACTATTTAGATAATGTTGGTCTTGGCATCAACATCAACTACGGAAGTAGCTTAAAAGGTGGAACCTTAGTCCTACTGATTAACGAAGATTAGTGATTTAATTTTTGGCTATTCGCTATAACCAAGTAAATGTTTTGTTGCTTGTGTGTTGCGTTATCATGTCCCCATCACTCTTTTAAGTCGATATGTAGTTTTAATACAAAAAACACCCGTATCATCTTCAAATTCTTGATATTAATCCTCGCCTTTAAACCTTGTTTAACATAGATTTAGTATCAGTAAGTCTAAGATTTTTGGAGATTTTATGGGATGGTTTAGTCGTCTCTTTGGTTCGTCTGAAGCACCTAAACAGGCTGTTGTAGAACCAATAGAGTACAAAGGATATTTAATTTACGCTGAACCCATTGCTGAGGGTGGCCAGTACCGCATTGCTGGACGCATTACACTGGGTGAGGGCGGTTCAACTAAGACTCATCGCTTTATTCGTTCTGACTTACTTGGCAATGAAGGTGATGCCAATGAATTGATGATCAAAAAAGCACAAATGTTGATCGACCAAATGGGTGAAACCATCTTCAACCACTAAGCTCAGGCTAGCTAGTCTGATGAGTGCTCTGTAAGACAATGAGATGTTGTTTTCTTACAGATATTGATGATATTTTTTCTGAATTGGTGGTGCAGATAAAAGTGGTTAGCTTTTATTGGTGGGCCAAGGAAGACTTTTTAATTTTGTTTTTTATTTTTGTGCCAATAGTAGGGAATAGCTATGCAAATTGGTGTGCCTAGAGAAAGCCTCGCGGGTGAAACACGCGTAGCTGCAACGCCTAAAACGGTAGAGCAGCTTATAAAACTGGGATTTGACGTCTCAATAGAAGGGGAAGCAGGGGCGTTAGCCAGCTTCGACAATCAAGCGTTTGAAAGTGCGGGAGCAACTATTGTTGATCACGCTGCTGTTTGGAACGCGGACTTAATTCTGAAAGTAAACGCACCTTCTGATGAAGAGATTGCGCTTCTCAAGGATGGTGCGAGCCTGGTTAGCTTTGTATGGCCAGCGCAAAACCCTGAATTAATGGAAAAGCTTTCGAGCAAGAACATCAACGTGATGGCAATGGATGCGGTACCTCGCATTTCTCGTGCTCAAGCGTTAGATGCATTGAGCTCAATGGCGAACATCGCAGGTTATCGTGCTGTAGTTGAAGCCGCTCACGAATTTGGTCGTTTCTTCACAGGTCAAATTACCGCTGCAGGTAAAGTTCCGCCGGCTAAAGTCTTGGTTGCGGGGGCGGGTGTTGCAGGTCTTGCAGCTATCGGTGCTGCGGGAAGCCTTGGCGCTATTGTTCGTTCATTTGATGTTCGTCCTGAAGTAAAAGAGCAAGTTGAATCTATGGGCGCTGAGTTCTTGGAAGTGGATTTCCAAGAGGATACTGGCGCTGGTGACGGCTATGCAAAAGAAATGTCAGACGAATTCAACAAGAAAGCGGAAGAGCTTTACGCTGAACAAGCGAAAGACGTTGATATCATCATTACAACAGCACTTATCCCAGGTCGTCCAGCACCTAAGCTAATTACCAAAGAAATGGTAGATAGCATGAAGTCGGGTAGTGTGATCGTTGACCTTGCAGCTGCTAATGGCGGTAACTGTGCTTACACAGAAGCAGACAAGGTAATTACTACGGCAAATGGCGTTAAAGTCATTGGTTATACCGATATGGTAGGTCGCCTACCGACCCAGTCTTCTCAACTTTACGGTACTAACATTGTCAATCTGCTTAAACTGCTTTGCAAAGAGAAAGATGGCAACATCGATATCGACTTTGAAGATGTAGTGCTTCGTGGTGTGACGGTAGTGAAAGAAGGTGAAGTTACTTGGCCTGCGCCGCCAATTCAGGTTTCTGCACAGCCACAGGCTGCACCTAAAGCAGCACCAGTAAAACCAGAGCCTAAAAAAGATGAGCCAGTCTCACCGGTTAAGAAGCTTGCTGGCCTTGTCATTGGCCTTGGTGCATTTGCATGGGTAGCTTCAGTAGCACCTGCTGCATTCCTAGCTCACTTCACTGTATTCGTGCTGGCTTGTATCGTAGGTTACTACGTAGTTTGGAACGTAACGCACGCTCTGCATACCCCGCTAATGTCGGTGACTAATGCCATTTCGGGCATCATCATTGTGGGTGCATTGCTACAAATAGGACAAGGTAATGGTGTCGTAACCTTCCTTGCATTTATTGCCGTGTTAATTGCTAGCATCAACATCTTCGGTGGCTTTACGGTCACTAAGCGTATGCTAGAAATGTTCCGTAAAGACTAAGGAGTAATATATGTCTGCAGGATTAGTTCAAGCCGCATATATTATTGCTGCTGTGTTCTTTATTATGAGCTTGGCGGGTCTTTCTAAACAAGAAACGGCTCGTTCAGGTAACTATTATGGTATTGCAGGTATGGCTATTGCCTTGCTTGCAACTATCTTTGGCCCACATTCGAGCGGTATTGCTTGGATTCTTTTGGCTATGGTTGTTGGTGGCGGTATTGGTATTCATTATGCCAAGAAAGTTGAAATGACCGAAATGCCAGAGTTGGTTGCGATCCTACACAGTTTCGTAGGTATGGCAGCAGTACTAGTAGGCTATAACAGTCTTTTAGACGCACCAGAAGCAGCAACTCATGCTGAGCATGTGATTCACCTTGTTGAGGTATACCTTGGCGTATTCATTGGTGCAGTGACATTTACTGGTTCTATCGTTGCCTTTGGTAAATTGCGTGGCATCATTTCTTCGTCTCCACTGAACCTTCCGCACAAGCACAAGCTAAACCTTGCTGCTATCGTAGTTTCAGCACTATTGTTGAAATGGTACTTAGGTGGCGATGGCGCTCTATTTCCATTGTTCCTAATGACTCTGATAGCGTTCGCTTTTGGTTACCACTTGGTGGCTTCAATCGGCGGTGCGGATATGCCAGTAGTGGTTTCAATGCTTAACTCATACTCTGGTTGGGCAGCAGCTGCGGCAGGCTTCATGCTAGCAAACGATCTTCTGATCGTTACCGGTGCACTAGTAGGTTCGTCAGGTGCAATCCTGTCTTACATCATGTGTAAGGCAATGAACCGTTCATTTATTAGTGTTATCGCAGGTGGCTTTGGTCAAGAAGTTGCAGTATCTACTGGTGACGAAGAGCAGGGTGAGCATCGAGAATCAACCGCTGAAGAAGTGGCTGAAATGCTTAAGAACTCTAAGTCAGTGATCATCACTCCTGGATACGGTATGGCAGTAGCGCAAGCTCAGTACCCAGTGCATGAGATTACCGATAAGCTTCGTGCTCAAGGTATTGAAGTGCGCTTCGGTATTCACCCAGTAGCGGGTCGTTTACCTGGTCACATGAACGTACTACTAGCAGAAGCTAAAGTGCCTTATGACATCGTATTGGAAATGGATGAAATCAATGATGATTTCACTGAGACTGATACTGTACTGGTTATCGGAGCGAACGATACGGTTAACCCGGCTGCACTTGAAGATCCAACAAGCCCAATTGCTGGCATGCCAGTACTTGAGGTGTGGAACGCACAGAACGTAGTTGTGTTTAAGCGTTCAATGAATACTGGTTACGCTGGCGTTCAAAACCCGCTTTTCTTCAAAGAAAACTCATCAATGCTATTTGGTGACGCTAAAGACTCTTGCTTGAAGATCATTGAGCATCTTTAAGGCTGTTAGTTAGCGCAAAAGGGAGCTTCGGCTCCCTTTTTTATTTGTGTCCTTTCCTACAGGTAATCGTAATCACACTAAGTAAGTGATCAGAAATCGCGTAGGAAAAATTCTCGAGGACGAGGCAGAATTTTTCGATAAGTCGTTATTCTACAATCAAAAATTCTGACGCAGTCATCGAGTATTTTAACAAACTAGGATGACCAGTTACTTAGTACGATTGGTATAAGTGTCATTTCATTGTCAATAATGGCGTACGGTTTGGAATGCCTGACTGTTTACGCGTATAGTTAGCACATTCAAGTTAAAACATGTTGTACTCTTTGAGAACTTTACTTCTATTCATAAGCTTAGTGACTGTTAGCCCAATGCTAGCGGCGAAAACACTACCCCAAAGGTTAGATACTTTGGTGAGCTTATTTGTGTTTGAAGATGCGAAAGATGTGTATGACATGCAAGTGATTCAAGCCGATTTCCCGACGTCTTTAATCAATCCAAATTCTATGCTGCCACAGACCAGCAAATATCCTTTAAAAGATATACAGTTGCTGTATCAACTAGACCAAAGCTGTAAAGGCAAGCTACCTCTTAGCCCAACAGTTACCGAGCCATTAGTATTTACGCGGGCCATGTGCAGAGGCACCAAACTACCTCTAAAATGGTTTGCTCGTTCAAATCATATTCATCCCGGCGGCGGCACCTATGCGGCTCGCTACGTGAAAGCCCATCCAGACCGTTTTGATGAACTGCAACAGTACATGCACATCAATGAGAGACAATTGGCAGAGCCTGATAGTCTGCTAGGGCGGTTGCAACTGATGCACCGTGATTCGATCTCTGCCTTGCTGTCAGGCGCACCTATGATGTTACAGGGTAACGAATTTTGGCTAAGAAAGGGCGACAGTTACTTTGTGTTTGACGTGGAAACGCTAGAGCATAATGCCAAAGAGGCTGAGTTAAGCTTCAGCCCTGTATCGCAAGTGAGTGAATGTTTCTTTGAGCGTGGCAATATTTGCTGGCAACAACACGACAATAGTCACCTGATAAAGAATCTTCTTTATGCCTTAGTGCTTTTGAACTTGGCTTTGATTATTGGTTGGTCTGTTTATCGCTGGAACAGTAAGCGAGAAGAGATGCGCAGTCGTATGCTCATTCTACAGATACTCACCCATGAATTACGCACTCCTATCGCAAGTTTGTCTATGACAGTTGAGGGATTCAGGAGAGAGTTCGAGCACTTACCAGAAACGGTTTACGATGAGTTTAGGCGTTTATGTGAAGACTCAAGACGTCTCAGGCAACTTGCCGAGGCCAGCAAAGATTATCTGCAATCAGATAACCGTCCTTTAGCGACCGAACATCTGCCATCAATGCAAGAGTGGCTCGATTATAAAGTTGAAAACTATTCAGGGAACGTCTCTCTGAATATAGAAAAAGATATTGAGGTGCGGGTCAACATCTATTGGCTTGGTACCTGTATTGATAATTTGGTCAATAATGCAATTAAGTATGGTGTGGGCAAGGTTGAACTTTGCGTACATCGAAATGACAACACGCTCATCATTGAAGTGCAAGACGAAGGCAACCTAAGCGCAAAAGATTGGAAACAATTGAGAAAGCCGTTTGTAAGTGAAGCGGGTCTTGGACTTGGGCTGACTATTGTTGAATCAATGGTGGGACGAATGGGGGGAAGCATGAAACTTGTTGGTCCCCCTACTAAATTTGTAATGGAGATCCCTTGTGGAACAGACACTACTACTCGTTGAAGATGATAAAAACCTGGCAGATGGCTTATTAGTGAGCCTTGAACAAGCAGGCTACACCTGCCTACACTCTGAAACTATCGCAGACACAGCAGCGCTGTGGGAAAAAGCGGACCTAGTTATTCTTGATAGACAACTGCCAGATGGTGATTCAATTTCTAAGCTCGCAGAGTGGAAAGAAATTAAATCAGTGCCGGTTATCCTTTTAACTGCATTAGTCACGGTTAAGGATAAAGTATCGGGTCTGGATGCGGGTGCTGATGACTATCTCACTAAGCCCTTTGCTGAAGCTGAACTGTTTGCTCGTATTCGTGCTAACTTACGAAGCCCAGGCAGTGAGGCGGGAACCGATGATTCTAAAGTCATCACTGACAACCTAATTATCGATAAGGCCACGCGCGAAGTCGATTACAATGGCGCTAGCATTTCACTGACACGCACAGAGTTTGATCTGCTGATGTTCTTGGCAAGTAACCTGGGCCGCGTATTTACTCGTGATGAATTACTTGATCACGTATGGGGTTACAACCACTTCCCAACGACGCGTACCGTTGATACTCATGTGCTTCAACTTCGTCAAAAATTGCCCGGTATCGATATCGAGACATTGCGTGGCGTTGGTTACAAGATGAAAAGCTAATGAAACCGCTGTTAACCGCGTTGTTACTTTTTCCTGTAGTAGTTCCTGCAACTACCCATGCGCAATGGTTTGAAGAAAACAACGCTGTCACACGAATGCACAAGAAACTGCTCGAAGATGATTTGAGTGGCATGTTTGATCTTATGGTGCAGGTATGGCAACAGGAATCTACGGATAATCTTGAACCACATCTAGAGTCGCTGCTTAAGCAGGCCACCGAAAAAGATTGTGGTAAAAGCCTGATCTCTGAAGGTTTACCTACTTGGCTAGACTCAATCACCATAGAAAAGGTATCGGTGCAGCGACCAGGTCGTTTGTCTCATAAGCTGAGACTGCAAATCGTCTCTGAAGAGTCACTATCTCAGGTGAGATTAACCTTATGGCCTGATACTAGTATCTCTAAAGAGGTTGTAGACCAAGATGCGTTTGAAACTATTACTGACGAAAAGCGTACCTTACAACAAACAGAAGCGACTTACAGTTTAAATAGAGCCCTTAAATCCGGTTTGTATCAGCTGTCTATCGAAGACAAAGCCCAGAATAAATGGTCACATTGGATTGTTATCACTGAAGCCGACCCTGTGCATGTCGTACGTTGGGACTCGCAAGACAGTTGGGCGGTAGACAAGAAGCGCTTACTCAATCGCTACTGTCCATTGCCTGTACAAGAGGTGACGGTGTATGACTATAAAGATGGTCAGTACTTATCGGTATGGAATAAGTCGTATGAGTCTAACTATCCTGTTAAACTGCCTCGCAACGCTGTAGAGCCTGAGCGATATGTTGTGAGCGTATCTATGACGCAGTCACAATGGCAGGGGCCGATACTGTTTAAAGATAAACGAACCATCAGTAAGACTATCGACTATACAGAAGAGTAGGGTAGAGCAATTCGGAGTAATTATGTTAGATGATTTACCACCACTAAGTCATGAAGAACAGCAGAAAGCTGTTGAACGTATTCAAGAGTTAATGGCCAGTGGAATGAGTACAGCACAAGCAATCAAGCAAGTAGCTGAAGACATTCGAGCAGAGTTTAAAAAGGACCAAGAGCAGTAATGCTCTTGGTTTTACTTATGCAAATATAACGCACTATAACTAAATATTTTTAATGCTGTTATCAACACGTATCCACGACATAACGTTAAATTGCACAATATTCTGTATGAGCTAAAGGTTTGTGTTTGCTTGTAAAGTCCTTTTGTAACAATGACTTATGCCTATTTGTTTGGCTATGTGGTGAGCAACATGTAAGTTAGTTACATTAGGTCGGGGGTGTCTAGTGTATTATCCTGTACGAATTTCAAACGTTACATTAGTTTGTACTTACTATGGGCTTGGGTACTATTAATACAGGTTATGAATTAGCCAGTTCGGTTTTATCTACAATCTTCGTTAACCTAGGTTGACCATAATGTGGCGTTCTGTAACAGAAAGTCTTAACACGGTGGAGCCACGAATCCTCTAGAGTCTGCGTGTGTTCAACCGGTTAATTCCATCCAAATTACACTGTAACAAATCTCTGTAATTGCTTAGTTTCCACAGAAGTTGTTGTGCTTTAATCAGAGGAAAAATGGTGTAATGATAGTGAGATAGCTGAAAGTCATGACTGGAGTATTAGATGACGCTAAGAGTTGTACCTGAGCTTTACTGTCAAAACATAGAGGTTAACAAGCAGTTCTTTATTGAGGTGCTGAATTTCTCCGTTAAGTACCAACGATTGGACGAGAAGTTTTTATATCTAACCAAAGATGGTGTCGACTTAATGCTGGAAGGCATTGATGGGAAGAGTCGCAAGTGGTTAGTAGCCGCCGCAGAATTTCCATTTGGCCGAGGAGTTAATCTTCAGTGGGATGTGAAAGATATAGACACGCTATATAGGCACGTATCTCAGGTTGCACAAGATTCTATATACCTAGAACTAGAGACAAAGTCATACCTCTGCGGTGCACATAACGCAGTGCAAAAACAATTTGTCGTCCAAACACCCGACGGTTATCTATTTAGGTTTTGCGAGGACGTGCTAGATTAAATTTTTAAGGTATTGCGTCACGAAATTCACCATAAGATAAAACCATCGCTATTTTTACCCATGACAACACACTAGAACGGCTGCCAACTAGTAATAATGAGTAAATACAGCGCTATGTTAACGGATCACAATTAAATGCGCATAATCAATGTTATGTTAAATATGATTTTGTGAATAGCAAGTGAATCCCTGTAACTCCTCCTCCTCTATCTAGGCCTAGTAGTCTTTTTCTGCTTCTGTCCTTGAACTGTGTTCCAGCATTCTACTAAGTCATGTCATCATTGAGTGATTTTGCGTACTCATCAGTTGTACTGACAAATGATTTTACATCGATCTCTAACCAACACGTGCTGGTTGGAGAGCTTCGACTTAGTTGATTCTTACTCTTTCGGTAACCTACTCCTTAGTACCCGTAACAATATCGATAACCTGTTTGATGCAGTGTTCTTCGAATGGTTGCATTGCGACAATTCCATTAATAATCACGCCAATAGAGAAATGGAACTGCTTTCACGCAGGGCTGTATATATAAACAGTATCACTGGCATTGAGGTAGTTCCAACCATATTAAGGCAGGTCGAATGATTCTTTGCTATCACAAACGTAAGATTCGTATACGCCAAGGGTTTGAACATGGGTGACAATATGGCAAGTGAGAGTCGTAGCGGCGCTCTTAAGGCACTATCCGTTTAATCCCACTAATCAGGGCTTTTCCATTCCGAAGCCCTTTAATTTCCCGCTACTGATCCTTCGCTTTATTTACTGCTTTAGAAATGCAAAAAAATTCAGTTTTAGAACACTCAGATCAATAAGAGCATAAACTGTCCAAAATATAGGTTGAATTACTCACGCAAACGTTTACTATACGCGCCAAATTTAATATATCGAAGCTGTATATGTTTGGTGATTTGGACCAATCGTTTCTACCCTGGAACCTAACTCTGGGACTACAGTTTTCCGGTGCTCATTTTTGTTATGCAGCACCCACCACTCACATGGGCTTCGATGTCTTGTTCCATTTTTATGAAATGGATCAACTACCTAATTGTTTTAGTTAATTAAGGTTATATTGTGAGTCAAGAAACCCTCATCCAGCCAAGCCCGAGTAGTACTTCGGTTATCGACCGTCAGTTCAAGATCAGCGAGCGTAAATCTAGCATTGGTACAGAGTTGTACGCAGGTTTCATTACCTTCTTGGCGATGAGCTACATCCTCGCAGTCAACCCTGCCATTTTAGGCGATATCCCAGGTATGGATCGCGGTGCAGTGTTTACAGCAACCGCTATTGCGGCAGCTATTGCTACCTTGATTATGGGTGTGTTTGGTAACTACCCTGTTATGTTGGCACCTGGCATGAGCATGAATGGTTTCTTCAAGGGCGTATTGTTTAGCGGCTCTGTGGCGCTTTTATGGCATGAGGCTCTTTTTGGTATCTTCCTATCAGGAATCATCTACCTTATCTTCTCTTTAACTAAGATAAGAAAGACCATGATTGAGTCTATTCCGGAAGATCTCAAGCTTGCAATCACCGTCTCTCTGGGCCTATTCATTGCCTTTCTTGGCCTTAAAAACGCAGGCATTATCGTAGCAAACCCGTTCATTCTTGTCAGTATGGGCGATATTAAAGAGCCTCAAGTACTGATTGCTTACATCAGTATCTTTGTTGCGCTTGGCTGTATGATACGAGACATTAAGCTAGCAACCTTTATCTCATTTGTTACCTCTATCGTACTTACCATCGCTGCCGATGTCTTTATGGGTACAGCTAACGCACCAATCCCTGATTCACTCGTATCTATGCCACCAAGCATGGCGTCAAGCTTTGGTGCAATCTTTAACTTTTCAGCCTTTACACCTGAAAAGCTTTTTGACCTGTTATTTATCGTCATCATCTTCTTTATTGTCGACTTCTTTGATGGGTTAAGCACCATCGTTGGTGTAGGTCGCGATGCCGGTATCATTGATAAAGACGGTAAGGTACCAAACGCAAAGTCTGCACTGGTTGCCGATGCTGGCGGTACTGTGATTGGTACTGTATTGGGCACAACCTCGATTACCGCTTTCTCTGAGTCCGGTATTGCGTCTTCTCAAGGTGCACGAACGGGCCTAGCAGCAGTGGTAGTGTCAGGCTTATTCCTTGTATCTTTATTCTTGTTCCCACTATTTTCGATTTTCTCTACTGCAATCGTTGCGCCAGCAATGGTGGTTGTAGGTATCTATATGGTTGGAAGACTAGGTAGCATTCAATGGGAAAAGAAAGAGTCGCGCATTGCCGCCTTCTTTACCATCATGTTTACTATTCTTAGCTTCTCGCCTGCGAACGGCATGGCAATGGGCTTTATCAGCTACTCTTTCTCTATGGTTGTTGCGGGTAAGGGTAAGGAAGTCCACCCAATCATCTATGGTTTATCAGCAATCTTTGTTACTTACTTGGTATTAATGTAACCGCTAGTGACGCTGTCACCTAGGTAACCATTTGATAACTAATAAAAAGGGCGATACTAGTGTATCGCCCTTTTCGATTCTAAAGTAATGAACTCAGCCACCCGCCAACTTAACAGTATGACCTTTCTTCTCTAAATGCGCTTTGATTTTGTCTCGACTGTCACCTTGGATCTCGATAACACCGTCTTTTACTGAACCACCACAGCCACACACCTTTTTAAGCTCTGCAGCCATTAGTTTGAGACCCACGTCGTCCATATCTAGGCCAGTTACAAGACAAACGCCCTTGCCTTTTCTGCCCTTGGTTTGACGTTGAATACGCACAACACCATCGCCCTTTGGACGTTCTACTTTTTCTTCTTCAGGCTTGATGCGCCCGACTTCCGTTGAATATACAAGAGACATAACGTGCCTTATTTGTGAACTTATGAGCCAATTTTACCACTGATCTATCACAAGGTTAAACACCGTTATTTTAGCCACTTGAAGAATTGTCGTTAAATAGTTCTTCCAATCAGTATTTTAACCGTTATTATAAACACTACACCTCACTTAGTTATAGTGCATCAAAATGAGAAAGAAGTGCATTCCAATCACTGATCCACAGTTAAAGCAGCAAAGCTGTGTCTTATTCAATAAGCGCATAATGCTAGACGACTTCGACACCCTTACTCAGCAACAATACAGTCGGAACTCTCTGCTCTCTATGTTTAACGACTGGAATCACTTTGTAGAGTTTTGTGGACAGCGCAAGGTAGCCGCTCTTCCCGCCTCCACTACTGCAGTGCGCCTATTTCTTGAAAAGCAAAGTGAAAACAGAAAATACGCCACCTTAAAACGCATGGCCATAACTCTAAGTCTTGTGCATCGATTTCACGAGTTCCCCGACCCTTGTAACCACCGACAAGTGAAGATGTTACTGGCTCAACTACGCTTGGATAAAAAAGGCGACGCTAAGCAAGCGGAGGCTTTTAACTCTCAGCACCTAAAAGAGATTCATCAGCAACTCGACTCTGAAAGTAGCCTTAAGCAATTAAGAGACGCCGCCATTTTATCTGTGATGTTTGAATGTGCCATGAAACGAAGTGAGCTAAGAGCCCTACTATTTCATCAAGTACAGTTTGAATTGCTGGACGACAGCCCAATTAATATCAGCATTAACGACAACACCTATCAACTTTCATCGGCCAGCAGTGAAATCGTTAAGCGTTGGTTACTAATGATTCCAGACCACCTAGGTCCTATTTTCAGACGTATCGACCGCCATGGAAATATAGGCGATGACGCATTGGATGCATCGTCGATCTATCGAGTATTTCGAGCCACAGAATCACAACTGGGGCTATCTCTTAAATTATCTGGTCAATCGGCCCGCGTGGGTGCTGCCAAAGAACTGGCTAAACAAGGCTATGGGGTCAAGGATATTACTGATTTTGGGCGTTGGATAAGCCCAGCAATGCCCGCGCAATACTTGGGTAAACAGGTATTGGCAGACAGTGAAAGGCTAAAATTCAAGGTCATAAAACCTTGGGATTGAGTTACACCAATAGTACTAAATAACTGTTCACCTAGCAGGTTAAAACCCTCGATAACAGCGGTAGGGTTTTATATTGTAGAATAACTACTTTTCGAAGAATCCTGTCTTGCTGTCTAAGCTGATAAGTTATGGAGGATTCTAAGCACTGCTTAGATCCTTTTTTATGCTTTAAATTCAGTACATTAGAATTGAACTTTCAATTCTATTCCGTAGGATGATGAAAAATAACACAATAAAAACAATTACTTAATTGTTGAACTCGAAAAGCTAACTACAATTATCTATTCGAAAATTGATGTATGGTTAGGTTTATGGGAATAGTCATTGATACTGATACCACCGGTCTTGGACTGGACTCAAACACCCCATATTTAATTCAAAATGCAATCTACCCTACAGAGTGCTCTAACTTATTTCCTTCCAAGTATTATTTAGCGAAAAAGCATCAGGTAAATACAAGCTGCAACATATCCTTACATATTACAGGGGTATGCGTCGCATGTTCTTTCTTGTTGTATTGAGTAAGTTGTCGACATTTTTCATTCTTAATAGTTAATTTATAACTCATTGTTTTATATTGATTTAACCACATAATATTCCATTTCTAATGAGGTTAAATTCATTTGGGTTTATCGATTGAGTTAGATTTTTTAGCACGTCACATTCACCCGCTGAATATATTTGCATAGAAATGCGAGGTTAGTTTAATTTTTATCCACATTTCCTGTCTAGAGTGAAGCGAACAGCATTCTAAATAAGGATATGTCTATGAAGTTATTAAGGAAAATACTCGCTACGTCTCTCGCTCTTATTGCACTACCCAGTGCAGCAGTCAGCTTCTCAACCCCTGTGGCTGAAGAAGATTATGAAAACCACATTGTGCATTTCTTGTCGAAAGGGCGAGGTGACCAAGATAAAATGGGTACATGCTCCGGCATGTTGATGGGCGGCAAATATCTACTTTCGGCAGGTCACTGTTTTGATGGTGACATTGTTGATGTGGAGATTTTTCAGGGCGTAGACCGTTACTCCCCTGATGCATCTTATAAACGTGTTGGTCAGGTGTACCAAGCTTCTCGTACTTTTGGTGCAAATCTGGCATGGCAATACTACTTGCAAGAGCTCTTTTCTCGCTGGGTAGAACCGATCAACCCATCCGCGTTATCGGGTGATGTTCGAACTCTGTGGACCTCTGAATGGTGGTATTCTCAGCTTGAATATGGCATCCCGTGGCTGCTTTCTTGGTCAGACGAAGATAAGGCTAATCCAATCAGGCAGCATCATAATGATAACGATTTTGCTTTCTTAGTTTTGGATGAATCGGTACCCCATCATTCTGGGTTGTTGATTTCGCCGCTATTGGATTTGCAAACAAGTGAACTTCATTTTACGGAGGAAGATGAGTTTGTGTTCCGTGGATACGGGTATGAAGCTCGTGAACCCGCTACGCCCTCTCAGACGCTAAGAGAAGGGACGATGCGTATGTATCGACCTTACTTGCAATCGCATATCGTCGTGTCAAGTAGTCAACCAGCAGCAGGTCAAGACCGAATTGATATGTGTGATGCGTATTCCACTGAATGTTTCTTTCGACCTCAGTCATTCATTGACTTGGTGGGTATTGATACAGGGTTAGGTTATCCAGCGAGTTTGCCTGGTGATAGTGGTGGTGCGATTACGCGCGGCGACTATTATTTCGGTAGTATGTATGGTGGCGATAAATCCCCCATTGATGGGAAATACCTTTCGGTGTTCAGTGACGTATCCTACTTGATGGATTGGTTTAGCGGGTACATTCAGGACGTTGTTTATCCAAGTGATATTGGTGTAACGATTGCTGAGGGAGATTCGCAAGCGCATGAAATTAAAATTCCAGTGCAGAACTTCACAGATGATGATTTAGTGGTATCGAAAGCCTCTGTTCAGGGCGCTGACTTTACGCTACTCGAAGATTGTGAAGGGATTTTGAGAGACACCGAAGGTTGTATGATCACGGTGCTGTTCAATGGCAGTTACGATCCGGTAAATAGTGAGGTGTTCTCAACCATTAATCTAGGGATTACAGGAGCAAACGCCCTGCCAATCTCGGTACGATTTAAGGCTGAGGATGTTGTTGATCCTCCAGAAGTTCCGGATATTTCATGTGATGAAGACCCGTGGCAACCAGGTTGCTTCGATATGTGTGACTTAGACTGGTATGCGCCAGGCTGTCCGCCAGTTGAGTGTTCTGTGGATCCGTATCAAGACAAATGTACTGATACGTGTGAATTCAATCCTCTAGCTGATGAGTGTACTGACAGCGTTCCTACCAATCCAGATAATGGTAATGATGGTAACTCAGGTGATTCAGATGACTCAGGTGGTTCGGGTGGTTCGGGGTCACTGGCTATACTAACGTTGCTGATAAGTATGCTAGCTCGTAGAAGACTACGAGAGTCAGAACGATCCGTAAGTCTGAGCCAATAACGGCTAGGGTATTATTAATCGTTCGAGTAAACACGTAAACACAGCGCCGACTATAGTCGGCGCTTTTTTTAAAGGGTTACATTCCATTTCTAGCATTGGGAACTCGTTCTCTCGGTGTTATACCCGCAAGTCGAGTGAAAGATGAGACTTCTGGCTAGATCACTTGATATATAATTGATTAAAAATTCAAGTTAGTAACTTATCTATCTGATTTTATTGAATAAAACAAAATCACCCTACGCCTAAATACCAAATTAATATTATTAAGTAATTGATTTTATAGGTATAAAAAAGGACCTAAGTAAAACTTAGATCCTCCATAACTTATCAGCCTACTTGCTGTCGAGTATTTTTCTAGCGCTACTTTTGATCATTGACCTAGTGTGATTGATATTGCCTTCTAAAGCGCCGTTTTCACCGCTTGAGCTAGGTAGTCAGAAAACACGTGGCCGTTGTTGCTCAGCATTTTAGGGAACATAGAGATCGGCGTCATTCCAGGGAAGGTATTCACCTCATTGAGGTATATCTCTCCCTCTTCAGTTAGGAAGAAGTCTATTCGAGAAAGGTCTTTAAGGCCCATCTGAACGAAGACTTTACGCGAGTATTCCGCAATTAGTTCAAGCTGCTCTTCAGTTAAACCCTTTGCAACAATCTCAGTCGTTGAGTGACTGTCTGAGCTGTACTTCTCTTCATAAGAATAGAAGGTATCTGAAGGTGCAATCACCTCACCTGGTGGCGTGATGAACAGCTCACCTTGGTATTCGTAGGCTGCAACCTCAAGCTCCCTTGGTTTTACGGCTTTTTCCACCAGAACTTGCTCTGAATAGTTAAATGCATCGCTAACCGCACGCTCAACGCCTTGAACATCGGTGACCTTGTAACAACCAACCGATGAACCTTGGCGAGCCGCCTTAACAAATAGGCCACCCCAGTCGTTAAAAGCATCCTCAGTCTTCTGCACACTGATTTGATTGTTCTCAGTTAGAAACAAATAAGGTGTGTTCTTAACACCTATTGCGTCATACCAAAGCTTAGAAGTGATTTTATTAAAGCTGTTACTGCTCGCTTCTGGCCCACAACCAAAGTATGGAATCCCTGATAGTTCAAACAGTGACTGTATATCGCCCGTTTCTCCAGGGTAGCCATGAATACAAGGCACAATGTAGTCAATCTTACAGCGATCGTTTCCTTCCACGAGCTCAGCCGAATGTATGTCTAGATAGCAATCTTGGGCTTGTTGATTACGCCAGTTTTCGCTAGTGATCTCAACGCGAATAACGTTAAAACCTGTAGTAGTTTCCAGTTGCTGTTGTACATAGTCAGCTGAAATCAAAGACACCTCATGCTCTGAGGAAGCGCCGCCACAAAGCAAAAGAATATTAATGTTCGACATCTAGATAAACCCAATCAATCTTAGTAATAGTTATTTTAACAGCTGAAAACTGTCTGTTGCTGCTAATTCTTTGTCAGTAAAGTTTTTAACGAATGGCTTAAGCTTTTGCAATCCTTCAGGCAGTGCGGCAACCGCAGCTTTAGCTTCATCGTAATCACCGAAATCACCCATCAAAACAGAGTAAACTGGCTTGTCGTTGATCTCTTTTGCTTGCAGCCACAAAGCAGACTCCGTATTCAGCGCTTTAGCAAAGGCTTTGGCTTTTTCTTCATCTGAGATAGTGGCAAGCTGAATTGAGAAGCCTTCCGTCGGTGCTAGCGCAGATGTCTTTGCAGGCGCTTCTGATTCTTTAGCCACTTCTTCTGTATCTGCAGCATCTTGCTCTTTAATTTCAGAAGCTTCTTCTTCAACGATAGCAACATCTTCTTCCACGATTTCAGCTTTGTTCTCATCGACTTCAGTTTGATTGGTCTGATAGTTCTCTTGATAGCTTTCTGATTGAACGTCAGATTCGTAGTCGCTTGAACTACATGCAGCCAATAATAAAGCCAATGACACAATTGCGGTTTTTTTCATTTTTGATTCTCTTACGCACTTAGTTGTGAAAATCATGCCCATCATCGGTTGCATAATCAAGGGTAAGCGGGTGTCTAAATGCAATTTGACGTGATCAACGGCTCAGTTTTCAGCCTTTAACTACTGAAGTGGCTAAAAATGTCACACTAGTTACTGAAACAGCTTTAAAATTAAACAGATACCATACAGAGGAATGACAAGTATGAGCCCGATGGATTCGCTGTTTAACCCAAATGCAATTGCCGTGATCGGTGCGTCAAATCGACCGATGTCTCCTGGAAAGGTCATTGTTGATAACCTCCTTCACTCTGGCTTTAATGGCACCGTTTTGCCGGTAAATCCGAACCACACCTCAGTCTCTGGTGTGCTGTGTTATCCAAACCTTGAATCACTGCCGTTGATCCCAGAATTGGCCATTATCTGCATCGACCATCAAGAGCTCACGACGTTGTTTGACGATCTTGATAACAAAGGAATTCGAGCCGCTATTTTGATAGCCAACTCGCTGTTTGATGAAGCTCACGCCAACGAGATCAAACGCCTCTCTAAACAGCACAATATACGCATGATTGGTCCAAATAGTCTTGGTATTTGTATGCCTTGGACTAACCTAAATGCCTCTCTTTCACCCGTGAGCGTACAACCGGGCAAAATCGCCTTCATTTCCCAGTCTGGTGCAATTGCTACGACGGTTCTCGATTGGGCAAATGACAAGCAAATAGGCTTCTCCGCATTTGTATCTATTGGCAGTATGGCGGATGTCAATGTCTCTGAAGTCATTGATTACCTATCTATGCACAGTAAGACGGAAGCGATTCTTTTGTATGTGGAGCATATTCAAGATGCTAGACGATTTATGTCAGCAGCTCGTGCGGCCGCTCGTAATAAGAGAGTATTAGTTCTAAAGGGAGCCCGCTCCCAAGTGGGCAAAGATCTATCTATGTTGCACCATGGGGGAAGTAAGTCTCTCAACATAGTGTATGACTCTGCCTTTGACCGCTGCGGTTTGTTGCGGGTGCATTCCACCCATGAGCTGTTTGCCGCTGCGGAAACTCTGACTCACTCCATCCCACTTAAGGGGAAACGACTAGCAATGATCAGTAATGGCTCAGGCCCTGCCGTCATTGCCAGTGATGTCCTTAACCACTTAGGAGGAAAACTGGCTGAGTTTTCTGAAGAAACATTAGCTGCTCTAGGTAAGATTTCAAGCGAGTGCACCATCAACCCCTTAGATCTCTCGGGGGATATGCAAAGCACAAAATTACTACGTGCATTTAGTCAGCTGTTAGACAGCAAGGACATGGATGCCATACTCATCATGTTCAGCCCATCTGCAATTGCGGATCCACTTGCTACCGCAACTCAGTTACTTGAGATCTATCAAAAGCACCCAAATCGCAGACGAGTCAACCTGCTCACTAACTGGTTAGGGGAAACCTCAGCTAAGGAAGCAAGAAGCCTATTTTCAAGGCATGGGGTGCCTACCTATCGCACTCCTGAAAGCAGTGTCATGGCGTTTATGCATCTTGTGCGTTACCGAGCAAGCCAAGTTCAGTTAATGGAAACTCCGCTCTCTATTGAGCATGAGGCTGAAGCGGTACTGAGGGCTAAGCAAATTTTGTCTCAAAGCCCTACTGATACGCTTAACACAGATAAGACTGCACAGCTGCTGAACTGCTATCAGATTGAAACCGATCAGGGCCTAAACACAGACGTTACTTTGCACCTACAATGTGATGCCACTTTTGGTCCCGTCATATTGCTAGGCCGTAAGGGTGAGGTCTGTGATAAACAGTTTGTCGCAGGGTTTCCGCCACTCAACCAGAAATTGGCAGAAACACTGATTAAAAAGGCATTAAGACGCGGGAAGTTACCGCCGGTCAGCACCGGACAGTTTGAATCTTTAACACAAACGCTAGTCAGGTTTTCTCAGCTTATTGTGGATTTAACCGAGATCCAATCGATACACCTCAGTGGAGCATTTAATGACTCTTCGCATCTTCAACTTGAGCCTCAGTCCATTGAGCTTGGAGAGACCCGCAACCGCGTTTTAGCCATTCGACCTTATCCTGTTGAGCTGGAATCAATAGTTAGCCTCAAAGATGCTAGTGAGGCTCTGCTTCGCCCAATAAGACCAGAAGACGAACCCTTACACGCCCAGTTCATCAATAACGTCAGCAAAGAGGATTTATATAAACGCTTCTTTAGTGATGTCGGAGAGTTTGATCATCAAGCGCTCGCCAACCTGACACAGATTGATTACGACAGAGAGATGGCATTAGTTCTTGAAAAAGAGTCACAAATTATCGGCGTTGTGCGCGCCATTACCGATATTAGAAGTAACAGCGCAGAATTTGCCGTGCTTATTCGCTCAGATATGAAAGGACAAGGACTGGGCCGGATTCTGATGCAGGCCATCATCGATTACTGTCGAGATAAGGGCATTGCTCGAATAGAAGGCATGACCATGCCATCAAATAAGGGCATGGTGACCCTAGCACAGAAGCTAGGGTTTTCTGCTCACGTAGACTTTGAAGAAGGCGTTGTAGAGATGGCGCTGCCCCTTTAAAGGCAAACCACCAGCAGAGCCTTAAGCGACGCCTTAAATGAGTTCGCCATCACTTAAGGCTCCATTGCTTTGGCAGGTTGCGAATCATCCAGCTTTTAGCCTTGCCCATCTGATTTCGCTTCCACGCCATTATTACCGGTAATTCAGACTCTTCACTGCCACTGATTTGCTTAAGAAGCCCTGCTTCTATTTTTGCTTTGGCAATATGCGTGGGTATTGTGCCTATGCCCAAACCGCTCTCTAATGCCTCTATCTTAGAGGCAAAGTTAGTTACCGTGAGGCGCTGCTGCTTCTCAAACACATTGATACTGCGTGTAGGCTTAGTTCTTGCTGAATCGGCGATAGCTATGACGCGATAGTTCGATTGCGCTTCTTGATCAAATTCGCCGGCGCGTTTATGAACAAAATGCTCTGGCGCTGCCACCCAGGTTAACCCTATGCTGCCTATTGTTTCTATTTTTGCCTCAGGAAGGGAAATGTCCGTCATAGGAGCCACAAGAATATCAGCGCGATCGTAGGCTAATGCCTCCCAACCCCCTGCAAGTATCTCTTCTTGGAGTTTCAGGCGTGTTTTGCTTTGTTTTGCCAGTTTTTCAACTAAAGGGAAAAAATGTCCTACCGGAATCACACCATCAAAAGCAATGGTAAGGTCTAGCTCCCAACCATTGGCAAGACTGGTGGCATCATTAATCATATCTGCTGTAGCTGCGAGAATTACTCTGCCCTGCTCTAACAATATTTTGCCTGCAGGCGTGAGTTCTGCCCTGTGCCCTGAGCGGTCGAAGATAAACAGATCCAGCTCTTGTTCGAGCTTTTGAATCTGATAGCTAAGAGACGATGGCGCTCGATTTAATTCTTCTGCAGCTGCTGAAAAACTGCCACGACGATCGATTGCATCAAGGATGTGCATGGCTTCAAGAGTGATTGGCGTGATCATTGACTTCCTTATCAAGGCTTATTTCGTGTTATTTAATCACTATCAAATATAAAGTCACTGAATTTCATCAATTATATTGAAGCAAGACAAACAAAGTAAAGAGGGATCAAAAAAGGACGGTCGCTATAAGCCATTGATTTTATGAACAATTAGTGGGGTATAGAAACGAAAAAGCCAACTCACATGGAGTTGGCTTTGGAATTTTGCAATCAATAAAAGAAAAACAAAAAGTTGGATTATTGCAAAATAAACCGTGCTTACTTGTTTGCTTTTATTTCTTTAGTAACCATTACTACTGAAGCTGCGATAAATGTCACGATTAGCGCTAGTTCCATAATGTTTCACCACCTGATATCAAAGAGTTATTAAGATTCGTTAAATTCTAAAACCAATTGTAACACTCTGTGGCGAAAAAAGTATCTAGTTATTCGGAATTATTCGGGGTAACCCTTCGGATTTTCCGATTGCCAGCGCCAAGTATCTTCGCTCATTTCTTGCAAAGTACGCGTTGCTTTCCAATCTAGAACCGCTTCAGCCTTGGCAGGATCCGCCCAGCACTCGGCAATATCACCGGGTCTACGAGGGGCAATCTTGTACGCAATAGTCGTACCGCTCGCTTGTTCAAAGGCTTTTACCATATCCAAAACACTCGAACCATTACCTGTGCCTAGGTTAAAGATGTGCAAACCTGATTCACTCCCTACCTTCTGCAGCGCTGCAATGTGACCATCAGACAGATCCATTACATGAATATAGTCACGAACACCGGTTCCATCAGGCGTCGGATAGTCATCACCAAACACAGACAGATATTCGCGGCGACCCACCGCAACCTGAGAGACAAATGGCATAAGGTTGTTTGGGATCCCTTGTGGATCTTCACCTAAGTGCCCGGTTGGGTGAGAGCCTACAGGGTTGAAGTAGCGTAGCAAGGTGATGCTCCAATCAGGATTCGCCCCCTGAAAATCAGTCAGACACTCTTCTACCATTAGCTTGCTACGCCCATAAGGGTTAGTCGCGCTTGTAGGGAAGTCTTCGGTAATAGGCACTGAGGCTGGGTCCCCATAAACCGTTGCAGAAGAAGAGAACACTAATCTCTTAACACCCGCCTCTCGCATCGCATCCACCAGTACAAGAGTGCCGTTGACGTTATTGTCATAATACTCGAGGGGTTTAGCCACCGACTCACCGACGGCCTTCAAGCCAGCAAAATGAATAACCGCATCAATATTAAATTGTTGCATCGTTTTGACTAGTAATGCTTTATCTCTGATATCGCCTTCGACGAACTCAACATTTTCACCAGAAACTAGGCTGATGCGCTGATTTACGCTCGCCTTGCTGTTATATAAGTTGTCAAAAATTACAGGTGTCATCCCTGCTTCTAGAAGCTGTATACAGGTATGGCTGCCAATATAGCCCATACCACCAGTTACAAGTACATTCATGAGTTTTACCAACTGATTGATTTATAAATAAGAGTACCTCATTTTTGTTAATTTTTAAATTTGCCAATGCGCTTTCACTGCTTGAAAGTGCGGCGTTCAAATCCTTAATTGGCCAAATGCTCTCGTTTGTTGTTATTCTTTACAATACACATCTGGAACGTAATAAATCGCAACAACATCATAGAGTTGCTGTGAGTGGATTGATCTCCGAGTGCAAGAGAGGAAGGGATGAAACTAAATTGTGATATGGGCGAAAGCTTAGGGGCATGGACAGTGGGTAATGATGCCCAGATCATGCCCTATATCGATATGGCGAATATTGCCTGCGGTTTTCATGCCTCAGATCCCGACACTATGTCGACTACTGTCGTACTCGCCAAGCAACACGGAGTGTCTATTGGTGCCCATCCAGGATATGCGGACTTGCAAGGCTTTGGCAGGCGCTCTATTCCCCATACTCACGCTCAAATTACCCACCTTATCCTCTATCAAGTAGGCGCTCTGCAGGGGATATGCCGGTTACATCAAGCCAATGTCGACTATATAAAGCCCCATGGCGCCCTCTATAACGACATGATGAAAGATGTAGCGCTATTTTCTTCCGTTATAGAGGCTGCTAGGCAACTGCAATTACCTTTAATGGTGCTAGCAACCGACAACGCCGACTATTTACACATCGCACAACGGGCAAATGTGACTCTCATTCACGAAGGCTTTGTGGATAGACGCTACACCAAGGGTAAGCAGCTTGCCCCGCGCACTTTAAAAGGCGCGGTCATGACCGAGCTTGATGAAGTGAAACATCAAGCACAAGCTTTGATTAGCGGTAGCACATTTAGCAGTATTGATAATGCGCCAATTCAAGTGGTTGCCGATACCTTGTGTGTTCACGGTGACGGTAGCAATGCCCTTATCTTTGCTCAACATCTGCGTGATTTAATTAATGAGCAAGCGAAGTGACCCTGACTCCTAACCGTAAGCCATATATTTATCAAGTGGGTGAATGCGCCATCCTGCTTCGATTTTCAGATGACATCGATGAGTTTCTGCCCTCTTACATCGCTCGTGTTGCTTCGATTGTTCGATATAAACTAACGCCCAAACCCGTTAACTGTGTGCCTTCTTATACTACTTTATTGATCGAGTTTTCTGGGTTGAAGTTCGATTACAAGCTCATCCATGAGCAACTGATGTCACTGTTACTGGAACTAAGTAGTAACCCCGCTCCTTCATCAAAAAACATCATTGAAATTCCGGTGTATTATGGCGAAGAAGTCGCGCTAGATGCGGCTCGTTATTCTAAAGAAAAGGGATTGTCGCTACAGCAATTACAAGAAATTCACACCTCAGCAGAGTATCAAGTGCACGCTTTAGGGTTTGCCCCGGGGTTTGCCTTTATGGCGCAAGTACCAGAGATGCTGCAACTACCCCGCCTAGATGCACCAAGACCAAGAATTGCAAAAGGCAGTGTGGCTATTGCTGGCCCGCAAACGGCTGTGTATCCGGAAGAAAGCCCTGGTGGCTGGAATATCATTGGCAGAACCCCCATAGAGTTATACAACCCACAACATGATCCAATGACTGTATTGTCACCTGGTGACAAGGTTCGCTTCATCGCTATCTCTAAACGCCAATTTATTGAGCTTGGAGGCCTGTTGTGACTAAGGTACTCACCCTGCTTAAAACCAATGCGCTAACAAGCATTCAAGATAATGGACGCTTTGGTTACGCCCATCTGGGGATTACCCAAGGTGGAGTCGCTGATGAGTACTCTTTTCATTGGGCGAATAAGCTGCTGGAAAACCCTTTTGCTAGTTCAGTTATCGAAACCAGCCTTGGCGGCCTAGAAGCAGAATTTGCACAAGATTCTTGGTTTGCCGTTACTGGAGCGCTTGATAACGTCTACTTAGATGACGTTATTCTGCCAAACTGGAGTCGAGTATGGGCTAAGCGAGGTCAGCGCCTTAGCGTTAGGATGCCACGCACTGGCTTAAGGAATTATATTGCCCTTCCTAACGGTATCAAAGCGCCTTTGCATCATGGAAGCCGATCAACAGTAACCAAAGACCGTTTAGGTGGATTACACAGTGACGGACAAGCACTAAAAGCGGGCGACGCAGTGTGTTGCATTGCCCCTTCATTGAAACAATGTAAGCCAACCTCTGTTGCACCCCAGTTCATCCCAGACTTTGCACCAACATCGATCATACCGCTTCGACTTTTGCCCGATTCTCAACACGCCTTATTTGATCAAAATGCAACACAAACCCTGTTTGAAACACTTTATAGCGTTGACAGTCAAAGCAACAAAATGGGCTATCAATTAGCAGGAAACCCCATCTCCGTCCCTAAAAAACATCTAATCTCAGAACCCATCGCCCTCGGTGCCGTACAGGTACCACCAAGTGGTCTGCCTATTATCATGCTGTGTGAACGGCAAACTATCGGTGGGTACCATAAGCTAGGCACTATCGCTAGGCTTGACCTTGCTACACTCGCACAAGCTAAACCGGGAACAAAAGTTCAGTTCATCCCATCAGATGTAAACACTTGTCTTTCAGAATACAAAAACTGGTTAAAATTTTTCCAAAAAGAAGCACCATAAAAAAGCGCAAATTAATAAAAAAAATACTTGACCTATTTCAGCCAAAAAACCGTTCTAACGACATTGTGAATAACGAAGTTTGCTAAGCCTTGAATTGCTAAAGGCTAAGCTCTAGCTCGACGATTTATTGTGAAGAGTTATCCAACTAGTTATCCACAATTCGTGTGGATAACCATTTTGGTGCAAATGCTTGATTCACTTAGAATGCTAGTGATTTGCAATAACATTAGTGGATAAATATTACCTAATTTTGTTAACTTTTTTACAATACAGTTTCTCATAGCCCTAATGGGTATTGGGCTGAGGGCTTTTTGTTGTTTAGTAACAGTTTAGGCACAGATCGTAAATCTATGCCTTACTGCCTACAATGAGCCATTTTTTACTGGTAGTAATAACTGCTTAATTAAACTGTTTACCACCAAGGCTAAAATCACAAAGGTCAGTACAGGAAGTGCAAACCACAGCTGTGGATGCATTCGAACTGATAAATCAAAGCCCCAATACAGTAACCCACTAACACTTGCCTCGGCGCCTAAACTTGCCACTAAGCCTGCGATAAGCGCCATTAACCCATACTCGCACCATAACGTGGTTGAAATGCGCTTTTTGCTGGCACCCAACGTACGATATAAGCGTATTTCCAACTGTCTTTGTGAAATGCTTAGACGCAGTAGCGTAAATATCAGCAGTAACCCCGCCACTACACCAAGAGCCGCCAAGACGGTAATAGACCAAATTATCTGAGAGAGAAGCGACTGGATCTTGTCGCCCATCTTTCTAATATCAAGCAAGCTTACTGTTGGATGCTGAGATGACAGGGCTTGGATCATAGCGTCGTGCTCTGGCTCTATTCGATAAGACACCATAAATGCTCCAGGCATTTGTGGTGCATATTGAGGCGCAAAGATGAAATAGAAATTGGGCTTCATTTCACGCCATTCCACCTTACGAATACTATTAACCACAGCCTTCACCTCTTGGCCACTGATCACAAATTCGAGTTCATCGCCAATTCTGAGGTTAAGCGCGGCAGCTACCTCCGATTCCACTGAGACGCCATTGTCACTTCCCCACGTACCTTCTAACAACTCATTGTACTCTGGTAGTTTGTCAGCCCAAGTGAGATTGAGTTCTCGACGCACTGCATCCGTGTCTTGGTTGTCTTTTGATACCTGTTTGGCATCCACATCATTAATCTTGGCTAAACGACCGCGAATAATGGGAAAGGCTTGGGAGCGTTCAATATTTTCGGCATCTAATTGACGCAGGTATCCATCAACCTCATAAGGGGCAATATTTATAGCAAAAGCATTCGGTGCATTCTCTGGAAGCGTGCTGCGCCAATCTTGCAAAAGATCTGTGCGAACCAACCATACAATCGCTAGTAGCATCAGTGATAATGCTAATGCGCCAAATTGTAGTCCACTGGCTAACGATGAACGATTAAGGCGACTTACCGCAAGAGCCATAGCCGGGCTCAATTTCAGCTTTCCAATAAGCTTTGAAATCATCATAGCTACACCCGCTAGCACCACAAACAGCACGGCCATGCCCGCGAGCACTATCCAAACTAAGGTGTTGGATGCATACACTATCAGCATTGGAATGATGGGCACCAATACTAGCCACCAGCTTTTACCGTGACGCTGCTCCACAGGTTGCAGCACGTTCGTTGCCGAAGTGTTCAATAGATTTATCATTGGGATACCCAAAGCAGGTACGCCAATTAAGAAGCAGCTTGAGATGGCGACCAACATTGGAGTGACGCCGTAACTTGGTAGTGGTTCAGGGAGCAGATCCGCTAACGGTACACGCAGCAATACTTCGAGCACATAACCAATAGCCACGCCAAACACAACACCAGTCACGAACAAAAGAAGTACCTGAATCATAAGCCAGCGACCTATCCACTTCTTGCTTGCCCCTATGCTCTTTAGCATTGCAATGGTTTGGCGACGCCCAGCTACATAGTGCTGGCAGGTTAATACTAAGGTGGTCGCGGCCATGATCACCACTATCGCGACGGTCAAAGACAGGTACTGAGTCGTTCGCGTGAACATATCATTGGTACGACTGCGGCTGTTTTGATCTCGCCAGCGATCACTGGGGGAGAGTTCTACCTGACCTTTCAAGGCTTGTAATTGCGCGTCTGGTCCGGTAAAAAACTGTTGATAGCGCACTCTAGAGCCCAATTGCAACGCTCCAGTACGCGCGATATCACTGGAGTGTATAAGCGCTGTAGGCATTTGTTGGAATGGATTAAAACTGAGCCCTGGTTGCTGCTCTATCATACCGTTTAATGTAAAATCCGCATCACCAATAGTGACAGTGTCACCTTGCTTAACATCTAATGCCAACATAGCTCGCTCTTCAAGCCATAGTTCTCCTTTATTGAGATGGGAGGTACTACGTTCGTTAGATGCCAGTACTAGATCGCCGCGCAATGGGTAGGCCTCATCAACGGCCTTAACCGAAACCAGTAGCATCTCTTCATCGCCAAATGCCATAGTGGCAAAGCTCACCATCGAAGCAACATCAATGTCCGGTGACAATGACTCCGTATTTAACGCTTCGGGAACGGGATTTGCGGAGCGGTACACTAGATCAGCGGTTAGGGCATCTCTACCCTGCTTGACGATGACCTGCTCCATCCTCTCAGCTAAGGCTGATAATGCAAACACACACGCAATAATGAGGGTGAGTGCCACCGATATAGGCCACAACTGACCATGGCGAATTTCTTTAAAGCTCCAAGCAAGCAGACGTCGGTTTAGCTTTGCATTGACTTGCGGGATTGAGGCCGTTTGTGACTGTTCCATAGTACCCCCTAAGCCAATTGCGCAGAATCTGACTCTTCACTGTGCACGGTACCACCCTCTAGATGTCCCGATTGCATACTAAAGACTCTGTCACAACGAGAGGCTAACGTATTGTCATGAGTGACCATGATTAAGGTCGTACCATGTTGCTTGTTTAACGCAAACAATTGCTCAACAATATTCTGCGCAGTGTGCTGGTCGAGATTACCGGTGGGTTCGTCAGCAAACAATATTTGAGGGCGTAACATAAAAGCTCTTGCTAAGGCCACTCGTTGCTGCTCTCCACCAGAGAGTTGAGATGGAAGGTGGTCTAAACGATTTTCTAGGCCTACGGACGCAAGCAGTTCTTTAGCTCGCTGTTCATCTTCGGCTTCGCCTCTTAACAAACAAGGCAAGGTTACATTCTCCAAAGCGCTTAGGCTTGGGATCAAAAGAAAGCTCTGGAATACAAACCCAATGTACTGACTGCGCAGATCGGCACGCTGTTCATCATCAAGTTCAGACAGCGCATGTCCCAGTAACTCAACCTCGCCCTCACTAGGAACGTCTAATCCTGCCAACAGCGTCATTAGCGTCGATTTACCCGCGCCAGAGGCACCAACAATAGCCACACTTTCTCCGGAATGAATATCCAAATTTACATTCTGCAGGATTGTTAAATGCTCTTGTTTGGTAGAGACTGTTTTAGTAACCGATTGAGCCTTAATTACGGATGTGGTCATGATACGTGTACTTTCCTTTGTTTTTCTATTTTTATCCATAAACGCCAACGCAGCGAGTTTATTGGTCCTCGGCGATAGCCTCAGTGCTGGCTACCAAATGCCTATCGAAAAGGCTTGGCCCACTCTATTGCCTGAAGAGCTATCCGAGCGTGGCCATCAAATGAGAATCATTAACGGTAGCATATCTGGAGATACCACAGGTAATGGTTTAACGAGGCTACCTGCCCTTTTAGACAAACATCGCCCCGATTACGTGCTGATTGAACTTGGTGCTAATGATGGTTTACGAGGCTTCCCCCCTAAACTGATCAAAGATAACCTAACCAAACTAATTGATCTCAGTGAAGAAAGTGGCGCTAAAGTCATTGTTATGCAAATCCAAGTCCCACCCAATTATGGTAGGCGCTATACGCAATCATTTGAACAAGTCTATCCTAGCGTAACTGAAGACAGAGGCGTTGATTTAATTCCATTTTTTCTGGCTGAGATCATCACCGACCCTGATTTGATGATGCAAGATGGCCTGCACCCTAAGGCGAATGCTCAGCCATGGATCGCGGAGTTTGTCGCACTGCAACTGTCGCCATTACTGTAATTGCAGACTTTCTTCTAACACCTGACACTCAACACTTAATACAGAGAGAATTGATTAGATGAAGATTGAACCCATCATCAAAGGCGTCGTTGCTCGCTCTGCTCACCCTGCAGGTTGTGAGCAAGCTATCAAGAATCAGATAAAGTATGTTTCGCGCTCAAAAGCGATAACCCAAGGCCCTAAAAGGGTGTTGATTCTGGGTGGTTCATCAGGCTTTGGGCTGGCTTCACGTATTGCACTTACCTTTGGCGGAGCAAAAGCGGATACCATCGCAGTGTCCTTTGAACGAGGTCCTTCAGAAAAAGGGGTAGGCAGTGCTGGCTGGTACAACAATATCTACTTCAAACAGCAGGCTGAGAAGGCCGGCTCTAAGGCGGTTAACATTATCGGTGATGCGTTCTCTGATAAGGTTAGGCAGCAGGTCATCGACACTATACAACAAGAGCTTAATGGCAAGGTTGATCTTATTGTGTATAGCCTGGCAACCGGTGTTAGGCCAAAACCCAATTCCGATGAAATGTGGCACTCAGCCATCAAACCTATTGGCGAGCCTCTCAAAGGCGCCAGCATAAACTTTGAACACGATTCATGGATTGAATCTGAACTTCCACCAGCAACTGAGAAAGAAATAATAGACACCCAAAAAGTCATGGGTGGCGAAGATTGGGAGAGCTGGGTGGACTTCCTTATTAACCACGATGCTATCGCTCCGCAATGCCAGACTATCGCCTTCTCTTACATTGGACCTGAATGCACCCATGCTATCTATCATCAGGGCACGTTAGGCAGAGCTAAGGTCGATCTTCATCAAACGAGTCACGCATTGAATCTTAAGCTTGCAGCCTTTGATGGTGGCGCGTACGCCAGTGTGTGTAAGGCGCTGGTCACCAAGGCAAGCGTCTTTATTCCTACATTCTCTCCATACGTACTAGCGCTGTACAAGTCGATGAAAGATCAAGGGCTTCACGAAACCTGTATTGAGCAGATGCAGCGCTTATTTAACTCTAAGCTCTACCCCACGCCTATCGTTGATGGCGAACGCTTGATTCGAGTGGATGATTGGGAGCTAAAAGATTCCGTTCAGCAACAAGTCGCCGAGATACTGCCAATGCTTAATGAGGCTAACTTTAAACAACTGGGGGATTACCAGGGGGTTAAAACAGAGTTTATGCAGCTCAATGGTTTTAACATAGACGGGGTCGATTATGATCAAGAATACTCGCTAGAAACGTTAAAATCGCTTATTCCCTAACGGCTCTTTTACCGCAGTTCAATTACTTACGGCTATCAAACTTGGTAGCCGTTTTATGTTTCAAACGAACTGAGTAATTCAGACTATCCTTATACAAGAGAGCGCATCTTGAATAGATGGAGTTTTAAGGCACTCACTTAGTATTCATTGTAAAGGTAACGGATTACGTAATGGCCAGAGTCAACACGCAGAAGCTAGAGGTGCCCGACAAGATCTACGGTTCTTGGCAAGACATGCTTGATATCCTTGCCCAATATGCTCACGTTCCCGTAGCCATGCTCAACCGACTCAATCAAAGTCACTTGGACATCTTCTGTAGCAATCACCATACCGATAACCCCTTCAAAATGGGCGATTCATTTGCCCTAGGTGGACATCACTTTTGCGAAACCACACTGAAGACAGATTCCATTTTGGTGGTTAACGACAGACATAAAGACCCTACTTGGAAAAACATCACCGAGCCACTGGACGACAGCATGGTGTCTTACTTAGGCATTCCATTACATTGGCCAAATGGCACTCCCTTTGGAACCCTGTCCATCTTAGATAGTAAACCCAACAACTTTAAGATTTCCGTTAGAGAGTTACTGTCAGTGTTCAAAGACTCAGTGGAAGCCCAGCTCACTGTTATTTACCAAAACCAAAAGCTGCAACTCATTAACCGAGATCTACAATCGAGAATCCAAAACCGCACCGTAGAACTGGCCAATCTAAGTTATCAACTCGATAAAGAAGCCACTAAGCGAAAGCAACTGGAACGAGAGGTGCATTATCAACAGCACCATGATGTAGGTAGTGGCCTTTTAAATGCAAAGGCATGGGAATTAGAAACTAATCGGATTGTTAATCATGCTGATCTCTACAATCAAGAAGTCGCTGTATTCTACTTGGGCATTAGCAACGGACATCGCATTCAAATCGATATGGGTGCAGAAACCCTAGATCAGATCATTAAGCAATTGAAAGATAAGCTAGGACAACTAAGCCCCCACAAGCAACTTTGTGCCAGGCCTCGCTCAAATGATATTGCTTTTACCCTACTCTCAAACAGTAGCAGCAAGAACTACGACACCATCATTCAGCGGATCATGGACATTACCACTCAGGACTTTGATGTGCCATCCGGCAAGATTCGCTTGCAAGTTTATGTTGGGGTTTCTTTGAGTCACCCACAACACAGCCAACAAAACCTTGCCCTAACCGTTCAAGCCTTTCAAGCGATGCAAAATGCACGAGAATCGGGTAAACGGATTCTGTTTTATGATGATAACCAACTAGACAGAGGCACTCGCTTAAATCGCTTGGAAAGTTATTTCATGGAGTCCATCCGTGATGATGCAATCAAGTTGTTTTACCAACCCCAGATAGCACTTGATAATCGTCAATGGAATAGTGCGAGCACTTCCATTCGCTGGGATCACCCTATCCTTGGCAATGTGTCTGAACTGTCTATCAATCAACTGTGTGACCAACCCGAAATCGCAGACGCCATGTGCCATTTCATTATCAAGAAATCCATACAAATTGCGCAACAATGGCGAGCTATTAAACCGTCCTTTCGAATCGCAGTGAAACTAAACGCGTGTCAGCTGGCATCTCAAGATTTACCCACTCTCCTAGCCAACTGGCTTAAATTGGCACAGTTATCCGGCGACTGCCTGGAGGTTGAGGTCTCAGAGAAACAACTGTTTGCTAATGAAGGATCCTTACAGCCTACACTAGAGCAGCTTTCAGCCTTAGGTGTCCATCTCACTCTGTGTGATTTTGGACACGGGCATGCTTCATTCAGTTATCTAAAGCACAGTCCTTTTAAGCGCATAAAAATCGATAAGTCGTTCACAGATAATCTGCAGCATAGCTCCGAAGACAGAGACTTTTTACATTCACTGATGCAAATCACAACCAAACTCGGCCTTGATACTGTGCTCACGGGTGTTGAAACCAAAGAGCAAGAGCAATGGCTACTGCAGTTTGATACCCCTTATGCAGAGGGAAAAATGTACTATGGTCCTATGACTCGTAGAGACTTTGAACAAACCTTGTGCAGGCAAAGTGAGATTAACCTTCATTAGTCGCTGAAGCTGTGCAATTTTCTAAACATCTATAGCGCAGGATTGTTATAATCGCTAAATGCTTGAAATCTAGGGTTCCAAAATGGATCTGCTCACCGCTAAACTGAAAAAACTCGAAAAACAAAACTATCGCGCCTATCAACAGATAAAGGGAAGCTATGACTTCACGGACTTCACCTTGCACATCGATCAGGTTCAAGGCGACCCTTACGCCTCTGCGTCACGCTTTAGAGCAGTAAGACCTTGGTCAGTGACCGGCTTAGATTTCATTAAAGAGAAGTCGCCCGCTTATCAATTAGCCGCGCGTGATTTCATTGCTCGTAATCTGGCTGAATACGCTAAACAAGACAATGCGATATCGGTAGCAACCACTGGACAGGTGGTGCTGGATAACACTGCAGTATTATTTACCGATGAAGGAATCGAGCTACGTTTTCGCATCAATCTTCCAGCTGATGGTCGCTCCATATTGGCGAAGAAAGCACTCAATATCATTACCTTCTACCTGCCAAAGTACCTGCGTAAGGCCACGCTGTGGAGAGAACTACCGCAGGAGCGCTTTACTCAGCATTGTGAGGTGATAGAAGATCAGTTTGCGCTTCGAGAGCAGTTACAAAAACATGATTTGGTCAGCTTTATTGCCAACGATAGCATTCTACCTCGCCTATCGGGTGAGAGTGATATGCCAATGAAGGATGCGTTGCCAATGCAGTCGCCTACTGAGTTAGCTATCACACTTTCTACGCCAAACCGCGGTGAGATAACGGGTTTAGGCATCAAAAAAGGCATCACTTTGATCGTCGGCGGTGGCTTTCATGGTAAGTCGACCCTACTTAATGCCATAGAAAAGTCCATCTACGACCATATCCCCGGGGATGGGCGTGAGTATTGTGTCACCGATCCGCTAAGTATGAAAATACGCGCTGAAGATGGCCGATGCGTCCATAACCTCAATATTGCAAACTTCATCAATCATCTGCCAATGGGCAAATCCACTACCGATTTTTCTACGCAAGATGCGTCAGGCTCTACCTCACAGGCAGCATGGCTTCAAGAGTCCATCGAATCTGGCGCTAAGAGTCTTTTGATAGATGAAGATACCTCAGCGACCAACTTCATGATTCGTGATGAGCGCATGCAAGCCTTAGTAGCAAAAGAAGCCGAGCCTATTACGCCGTTGGTAGACCGTATTGCCGAGCTTCGTGATAGTGAGGGCATTAGTTCAATTATTGTTATGGGTGGCTCAGGCGACTATCTTGATGAAGCTGACTGCGTTATTCAGATGCACGAATACCAACCGGTGGATGTGTCAGAAAAAGCCAAACAAGTTATTCTGCAGCACCCAACAGAGCGAACTCATGAGCGCGAACAACCTTTGCAAGAGAGTAAGTCACGCTCATTCAATCGTGCATGCTTGCAAACATTACTCGCAGAAGGCAAGTTCCGTGTAGGGGCAAAGGGCACAACCTCTTTGCGTTTTGGCAAAGAGTTTATCGATATCACAGCGCTAGAACAGCTTCAAACATCAAATGAAATTAACGCGATAGGATGGACATGGTTTCAAGTGGCGCAAGTCCCTGGTTGGAGCCAAGACCTACAAGTTGAATTCGAAAACCTTCTCAACAGCGATGATTGGCATGCACTAATGCCAAACAATGGTGATATTGCGAAGCCGAGAATACTGGATTTGCTAGCGACCCTAAACCGTCTGCGCAAAGCTCAGTTTAAACCTGCGAAGTAGCCTCATCATCACAAAGCGCCATTTAGTTTACCGCTAATGGCGCTATTATCATGCTTTATCCCTCTCTTTGTACCTTGCCCGTCCCTGGCCCATATAAAAGTGATAAGAGTACCTTCTAAAGCCTATCATTTTTACACACCACAAAACTTAATAGTTTAGAAAGTACAAATAATAAAGCCCCGCATATGCGAGGCTAAGTGTTTAAATCTAATACCAATCACAGTAAGTAAGTGGTCAGAAATAGCGTAGGAAAAACCCTGGATAACAAGCTAGGATGACCCGTTATTTACTACGATTGGTATAAGTTAGAATTTTTTAACGAATCGCCCTACCAATCCTGGATGATAACTCCAGTTGTGGCTGAAGATATCTAGCAGTTCCGGATTACCATATTTAGATAAGCTAACCGCATGGAATCGATTGTGCCTTGCTTTAAGATCTTCGACCTTGTTGACCATATCCTCAGATTGTCTCGGTGCGATGAAGTCCGATAGAACCACCATATCCGCATTCAAGAATTTGTCGGTGTGCATTAGGTCAATACACTTTTGCAGTACCGGTTCAAAGTCTGTGCCACCATGGAAGGTATAGGACAAGAAGTCACTCGCCTCTCTGAGGCCATCTTTTTTGGTCAGCTCATAGGTAATCTGCTCGGTAGAAAACATGATTACGAAGCAGTCTCTTTGCTCGGCAAGGGCTATCTGCATCAAAGCAAAAGCAATGGCTTTCGCACACTGTTCAGGGAAACCACTCATGGAACCAGAGGCATCCACACAGACAATAAATGGCCCTTTTTCCAACTCAAGTTCACTCGAGTTAGGCAGTTGCGCATTTATCTTGCGTAGTTTTCGGGATTTCCCCTCAGTACGATAACTCATCAAGCGCTTATCCACTAAGTGCTTATAAAAAATGGTTTCAAGTTCAGGGTATGCCAAAAACATGGTTTCGTTCGGCAACATCTTACTTAGATCGTCGCTCTCATGAATCCCCACGATATCATCGGTGGCTTCATTGGACTGCTCTTCCACAAACTGCAGTTCAGCAACAGGTGCTTTCCTCAAGGAAGGGTCGTCTACCTGACTGGCCATACGACCTAATTCGCTCGCAATCTCTTTTAAGCCACTATGCTTACGCAAAAAGCTCGCATATTTGGCCATAGTACTGACATCGGTTCGACTCAATCGAGCTGCAGCCATATCCCATAAACGGCCCAATTGTGCTTCGTCTCCAGCCTCGCCAATCTGTCGCATGTTCTTCATATTTTCCATGCGATTGTACAGATCTTCTAAGAACTTCTGCTTATCCTGCTCGAGTTCGTCCAATTGCATCTGTTTGATTGTGTTGTATATGGATTGATACCACTGATCACAAAAATAGTGCGCAAACATTGGGTTAGGCGTATGTTTTTGTCGCTCAAGGAGTTTCTTCGCCGGACCACAAAATGGGCTCTTTCCTTTAAGCTCACTCACCACAGATTTGATATCTTTATCAAACTGCTCTTCATCCCAATGAATGACCTTTTGATAAAGGGCGAGCTCGGCTTGGATCTGCTCAGATTCAGAGACCTTACTGATACGTTTCTTGACTGAGCCTTTCCACTTTCTTAGGTGGTTTTTAACTGAGGTCTGCATTCCTGGTTTTTCAGAAGACAACATGACCTGACTACGGCCAATAAGATCATTGACCGCGGTTTCTACCATTCCAGAGTCTGCAACGGACATTGCGAGATTTAATGCGTCAGCACCTAGCATCCCGCTCTCCTATTCCGCAAAGAAACCGGCCAAAAAACCGATTCTTTGTGCTGTTTTCTTTGAGGTGATTTGAGCAGAGCTAAGCGCCTCTGAAAGCTGCTGTAGGCTCGACTCCATTGCAGTTGGAAGTTCCGGTTCAATGAAGTTATGTGGCAATGCGCCGTGGAAATCAGAACGAACCTTTGTTAAAAGTAGCTCAGCATTCATTAGGTTATTCACCGCCTCGTTTGCTTGTGCATGCCACAACTGATGCTTCTCAGGATCAAGGCCTTCATTAGTCACCAAGCTCAGCAAAACAGAACGATTAGCGATGTCTTTAATAACGAGATTATTATCCGCATCAAGTGCAAACTTCAATGACATGAGATTTGGATTTTGATTGACGTAACCATAGACATCACCACCACCATGACTAATAGCATTCACAAGATCCGTTTGTGGCACGAAGACATAGCGGGTATCGCCTTTATCGTGCTCAGATACAGACTGGTTGCTTTGCAACAGCACAAGTTTAACTAGGTTACGTGCATTGCCAACACTATGCGGACGCCAGTCATCAAAGTTAGCTTTAAAGTCTTCTTTGCCCTTGCGTAGTAAACCAGTGCCAGGCTCTGACTCTACTTTCATGGTATGACTGGATTCTATCTCTGCTTGAATATCTTCTAGGACCTGACTGCTGTCTTCGATCGTCTGCAGTATTTCACTTTGATTAAACGCATGCTTAAGAGCAAACTCTCGCATCACGTCACGCACTATCAAGCGAGACTCGGGGCTGTTCCATAAGCAGTCTTGAATCAAAATAAGATCAAGGGCGTTGATCTTTTGACGACCGTTAAAAAACGCACTCGCCTTAAGCAGTTTCACCGCTTTTTTCCAACGACGGTCTGACACGTACAGCTCATCTGCACTCAGGGTTTCTTCGGCATCTTTATGGCGTGCTTCAAGCATTGTCTTAAGTTGATACAACTTATCAAACACTTCATCAGACAATGGCATACTGTCGAGTTCATTGAGCCATTGAGTGTACTCTTCATTAGAAATAGTGAGTTCATCGGGTACTTGCGCTTCTTGCGGTGTCCCAACAGTCAGCATGCTATGGAAGTTTTGTTTGTCTTGGATTCGGTTAACGAAGATGCGTACCAACATGCGATCGTACAGAGCTTCTAGGCCACTATCTTGGTCTGGTAATTCGTTTGAAGCAGAAATAAGCAGGCGCATAGGCACCTTCTCGATCTCGCTACCGTTCTTGAATGTTTTCTCGTTGACTACAGTAAGAAGCGTATTCAATATAGCAGGACCCGCTTTCCAGATTTCATCTAAGAATACGACGTTCGCCGTAGGCAAATAGCCCTTGGTTAATCGAACATAACGACCATGGTCTTTCAGATCTTGGATACTAAGGGGACCGAAGACTTCTTCAGGTGTAGAAAAGCGTGTCATTAGGTATTCAAAGTAGCTGCTGCTCTCAAATGCAGAAATTAAGCGCTTGGCGATAAGGCTTTTTGCAATACCCGGAGGTCCTAAAAGGAAAACACTTTCTCCCGATAATGCAGCTAGTAGGCAGAGTTTAATGGTGTGTTCGCGTTCATAAACGCCTTCTGAAAGCACCTTTACAAGTTTGTTGATACGTTCAGAACGCAATGCACGTTGCGCGTGAGAAACACGAGTCGTTTCCATTATTAAAATGCTCCATAGTACAGCGGCTGTTAATTATTTTTATAGTCAGGTTAATTATATGTTACAAACGCAAATTAACTCTAGCTGTTATAACAACTTAACGAGATCTTACTCACACTGCAAACTAAGATTGCAAATATGGTATTTAACCATTTCAATCAATGCGTTAATTTGAGTTTTGAGATGTGATAAAAGGTCAATACGAAAAGTGTGATCTTGTACATAAACGACCTAAAAATAAAGGCAAAAAGAGTAACAAAGAATGCAAAAAATACTGCATAGCTGGAAAAATCTGTCATTAGTTGAAGAAACACTCACTTTGCCAAATGGAGTCGTTACGAACCATACCTCTATTAATCACCCAGGTGCTGTTGTAGTCTTGGCTAAAACGCCATCGGGTAAGCTGCTACTCCTCAATCAATATCGTCCTTCATTAAAGGAATGGCTGCTTGAAATCCCTGCAGGGACATTAGAGCCTGATGAAGACCCTTTAGCGGCTGCAAAACGCGAACTGGAAGAAGAAACCGGCTTTAGCGCGAAAAAATGGCAAAGCCTTGGAAAACTCACCCCAATGGCAGGGTTTTGTAACGAAATCCAATACCTCTACTTTGCAGAAGATTTAACGCTCACTCAAAGGCTTGAGGCCGATACGGACGAAGTCATTGAAGTACTTGAAGTCTCGATCGATGAATTGCTTCAATGGATACAACAAGACAAGATCAGCGATGCTAAAACGATAGCTGCGGTATCTAAAGCGCTACTTAGCGGAACATTAAGTTAAAAGGAATAAATATGGATTTTCGATCCGATACCGTTACACGCCCGACTCAAGCTATGCGAGACGCAATAGCAAACGCTCCGGTTGGAGATGATGTCTACGGAGATGATCCTACAGTCAACGAGCTAGAAGCGTGGGCCGCTAACACCCATGGTTTTGAAGCTGCCCTATTCACCTCATCTGGCACACAAGCGAACCTATTAGGGCTTATGGCGCATTGTGAGCGTGGTGATGAATATCTATGTGGCCAACAAGCTCATAACTACAAATATGAAGCGGGTGGCGCGGCAGTACTGGGGTCGATTCAACCGCAACCAGTAATGAATGAACCCGACGGCACGCTTTGCTTCAAGAAGCTAGAAGCGGTCATTAAGCCAGAAGATTTCCACTTTGCACGCACCAAACTGCTGAGCCTAGAAAACACCATCAACGGTAAGGTTCTGCCTTTATCCTATCTCGCTGAAGCAAGAGAGTTCGTCAATAAACACGGCCTTAAACTTCACTTAGATGGCGCACGAGTCTACAACGCAGCCGTAGCGTTAGATGTTGATATTAATGAGATTGCTAAGCACTTTGATACTATGACTATTTGCTTATCAAAGGGCCTATCTGCGCCTATCGGTTCACTACTATTAGGTGACGCCGTCACAATAAATAAGGCACGCCGCATTCGTAAAATGCTAGGTGGCGGTATGCGCCAAGTGGGTTTACTTGCCGCGGCTGGCAAGCTCGCCCTAACAGAGCAGGTAGCCCAGCTAAAAGTGGATCATGAAAACGCGCAAAAGCTCGTCCACGGTCTCGCTAAATTGCCCGGTTTCTCAGTAAAACCAGAGCTAGTACAAACCAACATTGTGTTTGCCAAGCTCGACCAAGGTGTTGATATCGACAATATCGCTGCGAAGCTAGAAAAGGAAGGCATCACTATCACCCCTAGCAACCCCATCCGCTTTGTCACGCATAAGGATGTGAGCGCCGATGATATTGATGTGTTGCTAGAGAATTTATCTAACTATTTATAAAGACAAGTGGGAGTGACAAATAAGCGTCGTCTCCGAAGTCTTTTATCGGGGGCCTAGTTACCACTGCAGATTCCCGCGAAAGACAACTGGTAATAACGAATAACCGTCGTCCCCAAAATCTTTTATCAGGGACCTAGTTACCACTACAGATTCCCACTAAAGACACGTGGGAATGACGAATCACCGTCGTCCCCAAAATCTTTTATCGGGGGCCTAGTTACCACTGCAGATTCTCACTAAAGACACGTGGGAATGACGAATAACCGTCGTCCCCGAAGTCTTTTATCAGGTACCTAGTTACCACTGCAGATCCCCACTAAAGACAAGTGGGAACAACGAATAACCGTCGTCCCCGAAGTCTTTTATCGGGGACCTAATTATCACTGTAGATTCCCACTAAAAACACGTGGGAATGACGAATAACCGTCGTCCCCGAAGTCTTTTATCGGGGACCTAGTTACCACTGCAGGCCCCCACTAAAGACAAATAGGAATAACGAATCACCGTCGTCCCCGAAGTCTTTTATCGGGGACCTAATTATCACTGTAGATTCCCACTAAAAACACGTGGGAATGACGAATAGCCGTCGTCCCCGAAGTCTTTTATTGGGGACCTAGTTACCACTGCAGATTCCCACTAAAAACACGTGGGAATGACGAATCACCGTCGTCCCCGAAGTCTTGTATCGGGGACCTAGTTATCACTGCAGATTCCCACTAAAGACACGTGGGAATGACGAATAACCGTCGTCCGCAAAGTCTTTTATCGGGGACCTAGTTACCACTGCAGATTCCCACTAAAGACACGTGGGAATGACGAATGACTATCGTCCCCGACGTCTTTTATCGGGGACCTAGTTACCACCGCAGATCACCACTAAAGACATGTGGGGTTGACGAATAACCGTCGTCCCCGAAGTCTTTTATCGGGGACCTAGTTACCACTGCAGATCCCACTAAAGACACGTGGGAATAACAAATAACCGTCGCCCCCGAAGACTTTTATCAGCGGCCTAGTAAACATGGAACTATCAGCCGCGACTCTTACCTCGGTTCTTGTGTACACCCATTTTTGCTTTCATTTTGCGCTTTTCAGCGCTGCGACTGCGGCGGTGACCACCCGTTTCTTCAAGGACTTCAGATTCTGGGCTTGGTTCAAAGCCTGCTAGCCATTCTTGAGGGAGCTTTGCATCAAGCAATCTTTCAATCGCTTCTAGTAAATACTGCTCGTTGTGGCTCATTAAAGATACAGCGTGACCTTTGTTTCCTGCACGTCCACTACGGCCTATTCGGTGTATGTAGTCTTCAGCTTTATACGGCATATCGAAGTTAATCACATGCTCAAGCTCTTTCACGTCAATGCCCCGTGCCGCAACGTCCGTTGCCACCAGCGCCCTCACCTTACCTATTTTAAAGTCATCTAGTGCGCGCTGCCTTGCTCCTTGGCTTTTATCACCATGCAAAGACGCCGCTTTGATTCCGTCCAATTTAAGCTCTTTTGCAACAGACTCAGCCCCTTCTTTCGTGCGGGTAAATACCAGTACCTGTTGCCAGTTTCTCGAGCCAATCAGGTACGAAAGTAGCTCTCGCTTGCGCTTCTTATCTACAGGATAAACAATTTGTTCGACAGCATCAGCGGTTGAGTTTGCAGGGCTGACTTCGACTTCAACAGGATTATCAAGGATCTTATAGGCTAGATTTTTTACGCCTTTTTTGAACGTTGCTGAGAAGAATAACGTTTGGCGATCAGGGCTGAGTTTTTGCAAAATACGTTTAATATCTGGCATAAAGCCCATGTCTAGCATGCGATCAGCTTCATCAAGCACTAGATATTTCGTATGTTGTAGAGTGAGTGTCTTATTAAACAAATGATCCAGTAAACGGCCTGGCGTGGCGATTAAGATGTCACACCCCTTGTTTAGGTTATTCGCCTGCACGCTAAAGCTAGTACCGCCATACACAACCACCGTTTTCACTTCAGTTGGCTCAGCGTATTGCGTAATAGCGTCAAATACCTGCTGAGCTAGCTCTCGTGTTGGCACGAGAACCAATGCCTTTACCTTGCAGGGTGATTGAGTGTTATGAACGCTCACCTGACCCATCAAATTTTGAATAATAGGTAGACCAAATGCTGCGGTTTTACCTGTGCCTGTTTGCGCTGCTGCGAGTACGTCTCGCCCCTCAAGAACATGAGGAATTCCCTCAAGTTGAACGGGGGTAGGAGTGACAAAGTTCAGCTTATCTAGCTGCTCAACGAGAATAGCATCAAGGCCAAGTGCAGCAAATTGTGATGAAGACATAGGTAATTCCGTACTGTTTGGTCATTTTAGGGCGTGAGTCTACTCGAATTTAGTTTCAGTTACAGCCTCTATTACGTCTGGATAAAAATCGATAAACACCTGATCTAATTGTTTATAGTGCTTCTCTAACGTTTCAAAGCAATCGGCTAGCGGTCCCATACGCGGGCTTCGGTTTGACATCCGCGCCAATGCATAACCAATATTATCCAGATCTCTGTAGGAATCTATCCAGCGATTATCCCACATTGAGCTGATCACGCGCTCATATTGTTCAGGCAAAGACGCTTCAACACACAGAGGATGAGTAGCTTGCTGGGCTTGATCGCAAAAGTGTTCTAGGGAGTTTTCATGAAATTTGTCCCAATGATTGGCGAGACAATGATCCCAAAACACATCCAAAGCTATGGGCGAAAAGCGTCTCGTTGCGCCAAATAATGGCTTTATCTCAGCAATTAACGGGTGACTGTCGGTAAAGCTATCAACAAAACGATGTATGCGAATGCCTCGCGTTATTTCTTGAGGGAAACGCCCTTCTGGGTTTCCGCGTACAAAATCTCCGAGAAGATTGCCTAGAAGACTGCTATTGCTTGCATCCGCAAGATGCAGGTGACCTAAGAAATTCATACATTAACTCGCAGAAGTCTTTGCGTCTGACTCTCTAAAGCGTTTTCGATATTCTCGTGGTGAGCATCCAAAATATTTTCTAAACCTATGTGTAAAGTTATAGGGATCATTGTAGCCCAGTCGCTGAGCTATCAAAGCGATTGCCCAGTCTTCATAGCGTAGAAGATCCGTCGCTTTATCCATACGCAGCTGAATAAGCTTACTTCTTGGGGGCATCCCATATAGGGATTTGCACACTCGATTAAGCTGTTCCTGACTAATAAAGCACCTCTCGGCAATCGACTTAACCGTCCAATCATGATGCAGCTGTGCTTCTATATCGTTAAATGTGGTTTGCACTCGAATCGCAGAGCTATACGGCTTTGCTTCAAACCGAGCCAAGATCCGGCTTACCTCACTAATTAAAAGGCGTCGATATGCAGGTCTGCCATTGATCTCCAAGTGAAGTAGGTTCATTAGCGACCATACCTGTTCGCTAGATTCAAACGGCATCACTGCTTGACCCCCGGAGATCAGATCATCCCATTTAGGAAGTTTCTCTAGCAATATCCACACCATCTTCCAGTGGCTGAAGTCTGGGTGCAGCTCAAAACGATAAGGTAAGCCTGCAGGTAACACGGTCAAACTGTACGGTTTGAGCTCTTTGACAAACTCTGGCGTGATTAGCACGCCACTACCTTCTAAGGTCACTAGCAGAGTATGAATGCCAATACCTTCACGCTCGATTTCATAGCCTGCCTCTAGGTCAGCTAAACCAGCCATAAAGTAGCCACTTTCACCGAGCTCAGGAATATCCGTGTTGGTTAGAAACCGTTCTTTACACTTATCGCTTAAATAGACTTTGTCTGACCACTCACTTTTAGGTGAAAAGAGTTGCATGACAGATTTGCACAGGTTTTGGCTTTCTTTGAACATGCCTTTATCCATTCAGTGTGGCTATAGTTACCCTGATTTTCGGGGAGGTTATTATGTCAAGTCAAAAGCAAAATGTTGCAAGTGTGAATTCCATGCCAAATGGTTTTTTCTCTAAGGTTGCACGCCTCGCCGTACCTGTCGCTTTACAAAGTGCGCTAGTGGCTATGTTGCAGCTAGCAGACGTTCTCATGGTAAGTGATTTAGGTAAAGAGGCACCAGCCGCTGTAGGGATCGCCACTAAATGGCATTTTGTCATTATCATGGTCTCTGCGGGTATCGCCACTGCAAACGGCATCCTTGTTGCACAATATTGGGGACGCCGAGACGCAAGCTCTGCCAAAACGGTTAATATGCTAGCGCTGAAGTATGGCACCTGGCTGATGGTTCCGCTCACCTTTATTATTACGGTTTTCTCTGGCTACATTATGCTACTGCAAACCAGTGATCCTGACGTTATAAGCCTAGGTTCCACCTATTTGTGGTACAGCATACCTGTGCTGGTGCTAACACACTGGATCATTGTTGCAGAATCTAGCCTTCGCAGTTCAGGCAATGCAATGCTGCCTCTTTATTTAGGCGCGGCAACGGTCTTCTTAAATATTGGCTTGAATTTTTGGCTAATCAAGGGCGGCATGGGCCTTGAACCTATGGGCGTTGCAGGAGCCGCTTTAGCGACCTCGATTGCACGGATCTTCCAAGTCGTCGCTATCCTTTATGCCCTGTTCAAGATAAACCACTGGTTAATAAAATCAGACGTGTTGCCAAACCCACAAAGGTTAGCAACGTCATTTCGTAAATTGGCGATTCCATCAACCGCTAATACCATCATCTGGGGTATGGGTACCCTATCCTATCAGGTGATATTCGGGCATATGGGCACTACAGAGCTAGCGGTATTCAGTATGCTCGGTCCTTTTGAAGGCTTGTGTTATTCAGCCTTCTTTGGAGTGGCAATTGCGTGTGCGGTTCTCATTGGACAATCTTTGGGCAATGACGAATTCGATGAAGCCCGAAACATGGCAAATTGGTTTATCAAAACGATTTTTGGTTGCTCAGTCGTGCTTGCATTAATGGTCTTTTTGTTCAGAGAGTCTATTTTGGTTGGCCTTAATCTACACCAACCAGAGCTTTATGAACTGGCATCCCCAGCGATTATGGTATTCACCGTATTGCTCGGCATTCGCATGCTTAATATGGTGATTATTGTCGGGATCTTGAAAGCAGGCGGAGAGAACTCGTTCTGTTTGAGGATGGACTTTATCGCAATGTGGATGGTGGGTATTCCATGCCTTGCGTGGGGAGCATTCATCGCAGGATGGAGCTTTGAATATGTTTACGCATTAATGCTCACTGAAGAAATAGTTAAGCTTGCGCTGTGTTTCCACCGGTTCTTGAAGCGCATATGGATAAAGAACCTGACACTCTCACCAGCATAACCTTAGAAATACCACCGCCCATCTTTACGATGGGCGTTTTTAAGCAGAATAGTTATAAACCCTTGTCGTCATAAACAGCTAATCAAACAGCTCAATCACCAACTTATTGTCCTTGATAGCCATACTGGGCTCAGCGGATTTAATTAAAGCCTCTTGAACGACATTACTATCAAGCTTGTAAACGGGCTGCTGCGATAAACCATAGCCAATCATCGACACCGCAGGTTTTAAAAGTTGTTTAATCTCTGGAGCTAAGCGCTGATCGCCCTTCTCGTTAAACTGCTCTAGACGTATCGACTTTAAAAATACCTCACCACTTTGCGCGTCATACTCAGGGACAGCGCTAAATTCTAAATCCAAATCTAGGCTTTGGTTTTGATTTCCCCACATTTGAATGTTTGCCAGGGTACTGGCAAATACGGACACTCGATCCACATCTGCCCGCCCGATTCTTACCTCTAGATCATCCACCGACACTTGAGCATAAAGCAGATTCTCAACGCCTACAGACTGCTCAAAACTCACATTGTCCTGCAGATAGTTGGTCATTTCTTTTTCGGTAATGCTGTAACTAGCACAACCACTCACAAGCAGCCCTAAGCCAACAACACATCCTTGTAGCCATTTTTTAATCATGAACTTGAGCTCTCATAGAGTAATTAAACCTAACTAGAGCTAAGAGTGAAACCTCATTTGAGTCAAGTTTTCTTTCACTCCTCACTCTTGCAACCTCCTAAGACCTCATCCTTTGACTGTTACTAAAAAAGATAAAGTCATTAACATTTACGCAACCAAAGTCACACTCCACAAGAGTTTGTATTGATCCACCTGATTAGACCAGTATATTGTTTGTTACAACCATGCAACATATAGGTGTTATGTATGCACATAGATGAGCTTTTAAATATGGCCGAGCGGTGCGTTTCCGGCAACACGAGCATGGTCGTGTCCCCGCATTGGTCTCAGGGGGATAGCGTGTTTGGCGGACTGACCGCCGCGCTGTTGTTCCACGTAACCTCTCCCCTTGCCACTCTAGGTAGACCCCTTTATTCAGTTAAGACCAATTTTATTAGCTCGCTACTTATCGACCAGCCGTTTACCTTTGAAATAGAGTTGCTACATGAAGATAGTAGACACTCTAAAGTGACAGGGCGCATAGTGCAAAATGACGAGGTTGTAGTGGTTCAACACTCTTGTTTTGGTCAGGAAACAATGGCAAATGCTTCTTTATCGAGTCACCCTCAGCAAACACCAGCGCTACCGTGTGTAGGACAACTTCCCAAGTTCAATGGTCAAGCGACAGATATCACAGCGAGTAACCTTCTTACTTACACTCAACAAGTTGATTTCGCTATAGCGAAATCGCCTCAACCCAGTACCACTAAAGATGTTTCTCATAATCACGGGTGGATGAAGCTAAGAACCTCACCAATGCGAACCACTGGGGCTCATCTTATCTGCCTCATTGACGCATGGCCGACGCACTCGTGCTCAGAAATGAATGCTCCAAAATCCGGTACTATCATGATGTGGAACTTAGAATTTCCCGCTGCCAATCATGAAGATCTAGGTACGCAGTGGTTTGCCTATCAATCAGACATAAGAAAGATGGCTGGAGGTTATGCTCACGTTGAGGCGAATATCTGGAGTGAAGACAATCGACTAGTAGCAATTAGTCGTCAGAGTGTTGATTTAGCAGGTTAAATTTAACGTTTGCACATAGTATTGTTCAAGTATTAGGCAAGTAGCCGCAATGTAAGTTTCAGTTTTATGACGTCTAGGTTAAGCGCGCTACAATACCGGCCCATGAATTAGGAGCGAAGCTAGACGATGCAATTGCAATACTGGAAAAATAATAGAGCTGGGCTGCTCATCTTGGGCGGATTTTTGCTCGCTATCGGACTACTATCAAGCGTAATCCCTAACATCGACTTACTCAGTCCTGAATCAAACTACGTTGGCGCTATCCTTACCTATCTCACCTACTCTGCTGGCTCACAGGGGTTTCTTATTACTTTGGCCTTTTTTGTTGTCATAACTGCGCTCGGCACCGCTAACAAGAAGCAACTCTTGCTATTGATGATCCAGCTAGGTGTTCTATTGGTGCTCTCTTTTGCGGCAAAAACAGCGATGAAAGAGTTAACACAAAGCCCTCGCCCGTATACCGAGGCACTGACCCAGTTAAACCTGGTTGATTCTCCAAGTCGCTTTTACACGCTCGATTTCCCTACACAAAATAGCATCATAGAGCTCGCATCTGAAAAGGTCTCTCACTGGCGAACCATTCACTGGCAGGGTGAAACGGATTATTCGTTTCCATCGGGTCATACTGTATTCGTGGCTTTATGTCTGTTCTTCTTTGGCGGTTTATTCGTGAAACGAAAACAATACCTAATGCTAGGCATTGTTTTCGCTTGGGGTCTCGCGGTCGCCTATAGCCGGTTATGGCTGGGAATGCATCGTCCAGAAGACCTGATCGGCTCAAGCGTAGTCGTTGCTGTTATCGCCACATTGATACCTGCGCCGATATCTATACCTAATCAAGCCAACCGCTCTCAGCCGAACTAGAGTAATCGGACTCTATCTAGATGAGATCCAATGCAGCCTTAAACAGCTGCATATGGATGGGTATAAGGTCGCAATGATCACTGCGATAGCCCCCACCGACTACCGCAGCAACGGGAATGCTGCGCTCCGTTGCAATCTCAAGCATTAATCGATCCCTTTGATAGATAGCCTCAGTGCTAACTTCAAGAAAGCCGAGCTCATCCCCCTCGTGAATATCCACACCTGCGTCATATAAAATAAGATCAGGTCGATAAAGATTCACCGCCATTTCAACCACTGAGGTAAACGAAGCCAAAAATTCCTCGTCTGTAGTTCCCCTCGCCAATGGGACATCGATATCTGAGCTTGGCTTGCGAGCTGGAAAGTTCTTCTCACAATGAAAAGATACTGTCGTAATATCTGGGTTATCAGCACATAAGGTGGCGGTACCATCGCCATGATGCACATCGCTATCAATGATCATGACCGAATCGACATCAGGGTGCTTTAGTGCTTCATTGGCTGCGACCACTAAGTCATTAAACAGGCAAAAACCACTACCGTAGTGCGCATGTGCGTGGTGATAGCCACCGCTAAGGTGTATCGCCACACCCTCTTCAATGGCTTTTTGCGCCGTCATTACGGTTCCAGCCGTTGAGGTCAGCGTTCTTTTAATTAATTGCTCACTCCAGGGAAAACCGATGCGACGCATTTTAAGCGCAGGCAGGCCTCCAGCAACGAGCTGATTGATGTAATCTAAGTCATGACATTGTGAGACAGTGCCTATAGATAAAGGCTCGGGTTGGTAGAAGCACACACGCTCTACGCCTATTCCCCTTTGTCGCAACTCTAGATCCACGGCCTCATACAGCAGCTTATATTTCATGATCGGATAACGATGCCCATCGGGAAGAGGCAGATCTGAATAGATAGGGTGATAAATTAATGGCAGCATCTAAGACTTTGTTTTACCTAGGTCTGTATATTCTTATTGATGTCTCTCACAAAAGAAAGCAAAATGGCGCCCCTTCCTAAGAAGGTGAGCGTTTTTCACATTATTCAACTACGCTCCTACTAGCTTATTTGCAGGCAAATCCGCCTTCACTACTTCACATCGAGAACATCTATGAGTTTTGACTCCCTTGGTCTATCAGCCCCGATCCTTCGTGCTATTGACGAATTAGGCTATACAAAGGCTTCTCCTATCCAAGAAAAAGCCATCCCAGCCATTATTGAAGGCAAGGACGTTATGGCCGCAGCTCAAACGGGTACAGGTAAAACCGCTGGTTTTACTCTACCTCTGCTTGAGCGACTAAGTTCTGGGCCAAGACCAAAAGGAAATCACGTTCGCGCTCTTGTTCTAACGCCAACTCGAGAGCTTGCCGCTCAAGTACATGACAGCGTAGTAAAGTACGGCGCACATCTGGAAACAACCTCTACTGTTGTATTCGGTGGCGTTAAGATCAATCCTCAGATGTTTAATCTTCGCAAGGGTTGTGATGTATTAGTGGCAACGCCGGGTCGTTTATTGGATCTGCACAGCCAAAATGCGGTGAAGTTCTCTGAGCTAGAAGTATTGGTGTTAGACGAAGCCGATCGCATGTTAGACATGGGCTTTTTCCGTGATATTAAACGTATCCTCAACCTACTGCCTAAACAGCGTCAAAACCTATTGTTCTCAGCGACCTTCTCTCCAGAGATCAGAGACCTTGCTCGTGGCCTAGTTAACAATCCAGTAGAGGTTTCAGTAAACCCACCAAACTCAACCACCCAGCTGGTGGAGCAGAGTGTTTACGTATCTGATAAACGTCAGAAATCAGCTATTCTTGCCAAACTCATTAAAGAGGGTAACTGGCAACAAGTTCTGGTGTTCAGTAAGACCAAGCACGGCGCGAACCGTCTCGCTCGCTTCCTTGAAGCAGAAAAAATCTCAGCTCTACCGATTCACGGTAACAAGAGCCAAGGGGCACGTACTAAAGCACTGGAAGAGTTCAAAACAGGTAAGATTCGCGTTTTAGTTGCAACCGATATTGCCGCGCGTGGTCTCGATATCCCTCAGCTTCCTCAAGTGGTTAACTTTGATCTGCCCCACGTATCTGAAGACTATGTGCACCGCATTGGCCGTACCGGTCGTGCTGGTGAGACGGGCAAGGCGTACTCTTTGGTATGTGCTGACGAAACAAAAGAGTTGTTTGCGATTGAAAGACTGATTGGTAAGGTACTAGAGCGCCATGAAATGGAAGGGTTCAAGCCTGTTAACGCCATTCCTGAATCAAAGCTCGATACACGCCCTATTAAGCCTAAGAAACCTAAAAAGCCAAGAGTTGAACACAAAGATGGTCAACGCTCTGCTGAGAACGCTCAAGGACACAAACCAGCGAACAAGAACAAGCGTCATTCTACACGACGCGGGTCGGGCCAAGGCAGTGAGTCCAAGGGCAACCAACAAAACAAACCTGCAACAGCTTCTCGTGATGGCGCTAAACCAAAGCCAAGACGTCGCCCGCAGCGCAATACCAATGCTTAAACCTGACAGTCTGACTTTCTTGCACAAGTGTTCGTGTGGTTAATAGCCGTCGTCCCCGAAGCGTTTTCCGGGCTGGCGTACCCGTCGGGGACCTTACGATAAGGTTAGGTCAAATAAGATTCCCGATAAAACCACTCGGGACTCATACAGCAAAGCTCGATTTGTGAGCAAGAGACAAGCTGTAAGCTTACAACTTGTCGCTACTTTTCCTTAGGTGTCGATTAGAGACATTCTTTTTCGGCACCTCTGGCACCTCTTTCTTTTCATGCCGCAAATGGCGAATGGCAAGTAGTGGGTGTTTGAACAACATTCTTGGCCCAGAAAAACGCATTACAGCACGCATATTCTCTTTGGGTTCTGGTCGATAGCAGTGCACCGGACAACGATTACAGGTTGGCTTGTTCTGACCAAATACACAGCGATCCAGCTTAGTCTTAGCGTATTGACTGAGCTCAGTGCACTCCTCACATAAGCCATGCAAAACCCCATGATGCTTCCCGCAATAGATCTCGATCATTGCGTGCACAGTCTTAAATTCTTTAAGCAATTCACCACTTAATATTTCGTCTAGTTGCTGCTGCCTTTGCAAAACCATTTCTCATAACCTGTAAGATACATTTAGTATATAACTTAACAAGCCCGTATCGCCATACCCATTTTCTTGAATTAGCTGCAAGTCTCTTTTTGTTCAATGCGGACAAAACACCGCCACTCAATTTCCTAGATGGAACTAACTTCTGAGCCGACACTCAAAATAAAACCAAGATTTATCACTATTATTGAAATACTTAGCTTTGTTTTGGCTAAGATAATAGAATGACTAGCAAGAGCACATTGCCCCACTCAACGATACATTCGGGCAATATATAGACAGGGAAACGGAGAGTTACATGCTTAAAAGGACGCTGCTCACAGGCGCTATTCTTTGCTCACCATGGCTTCACGCAGAGGTGATCGAATCAACCTATTTATCCGGTTTTGGCGAGGCCAAACACCCTTCTGGTTTTGAACATCTAGACTACGTTAATCCTTCAGCGCCCAAAGGTGGCCACGTCACGTATGGCGCGATCGGCACCTACGATAGCTTTAACCGCTACGGTTCTCGCGGTAAGCCTGGCGCTATGACAGGAGAAATCTACGACACCTTGATGTTTTCTCCTACCGATGAAATCAATACCTCCTACCCACTGATTGCTGAGAAAGTGCGTTATGAAGACGATTTTTCTTGGATGGAAGTGGATATCAACCCAAAGGCTAAATTTCAAGATGGTGTGCCCATTACCGCCAAAGACGTTGAGTTCACTTTTCAAAAGTTTCTAGATCAAGGTGTGCCTCAATACAAAACCTACTTTAAGAAGATAAAGTCCGTTAAAGCAATAAACGACAAGACAGCAAGAATCGAGATGGCAGAGCCAGACAGAGACGTGCTATTCGCTTTAGTGCAAGGAATGGCGGTTCTTCCACAGCATTTCTGGAAAGACAAAGACCTTAGTCAGCCTCTATCCCAACCTCCGGTAGGAAGCGGGCCCTATAAAATTGATTCCTTTAAGTCTGGTCAAAGCATTACCTATGCTCGCGTGACTGATTATTGGGCTGAATCCTTGCCAGTAAACATCGGCAGAAATAATTTCGATACCATACAGTACGACTACTATCGCGATGACACTGTGATGCTTGAAGCGTTTAAAGCAGGGGAATACGACTTAAGACAAGAAGGTACAGCTAAGTTTTGGGCCACCTCATACACAGGCACCAATTTCGATAAAGGCTACATAATCAAAGAAGAGATCGCTCATCAGATCCCTCAGAGCATGCAAGGCTTTATCTACAATACCGAAAGCGACATTTTCAGTGACCCTAAGGTACGCGAAGCCTTAACCTATGCATTGGATTTTGAGTGGATGAACAAGAATATGTTCTACCACCAATACGCTCGTACCAGCAGCTACTTCCAAAATACCGAGTACCAAGCAAAGGGTAAGCCAAGCGCAGCGGAGCTTGAAGTACTAGAACCTATTAAGGATCAAGTACCAGAGCGCGTGTTCGGCGAGTCATACGCGCCACCAAAAAGCGATGCTTCTGGTCGAATTCGTACGCAAATGCGTACCGCAATTAAACTCCTCAAAGAAGCAGGATGGGAAACCAAAAACGGTGTGCTGACCAACAGCAAAACCGGTAAACCATTCGAGTTTGAGTTGCTGGTCTACAGCCCAACAACAGAACGCATTGCTGACCCGTTGAAAAAGAATCTGAGCAATATTGGTATCAACATGAAGATTCGTACGGTTGATACGACTCAATACCTTAAACGCTGGCATGAGCGCGATTATGACATGATCTTTTCATCGTATTCCGCCAATGCCTACCCAAGCACCAGCCTGAAGATTGCATGGAACAGTCACTTTATCGATAGCACCTATAACCAAGCCGGTGTTCGAAACAAGGCTATCGACTATTTAACAGAAGAGATCGATACCCATCAGCAAGACCCAGAAAGACTCAAAGCCTTAGGCCCTGCCCTAGACCGCGTACTGACTTGGAACTTTTACGCTATTCCGGCATGGCATACTGGCGCATTTAGGGTTGCAAGCTGGGATAAATTCGCTAGGCCAGACATTCGACCAGAGTATGATCTTGGTTTAGATACTTGGTGGGTCGACACAGAAAAAGCGAAGAACTTGCCTGCTAAACGAAGGTAGAAAGACTTATAGCTGTAAGCTTCTAGCTGCAAGATACGAGCAAGAAGCTAGCAGCTAAAATATTATTTGGGCTCTGCCCTTTGTATCCATTCAATCATAGAGAGTTATGTCAGCTTATATAATAAGACGCCTGTTGCTCGTCATTCCCACCCTATGGGCAATCATAACCATAAACTTCTTTGTCATTCAGATCGCACCTGGTGGCCCTGTTGAGCAAGCTATTGCTCAAATGGAAGGGTTAGACTCAGGGGTAATGGAGCGCTTTACTGGCGGTGGCCAAGAGGTTGAACTTAGCGCTGGCAACGCCGATGCACAAACCACCGGCTATCGCGGGTCTAGGGGAATGGACCCCGAAGTTATTGAAGAGATCAAAAAGCAATTTGGTTTCGATAAACCGATTCACGTGCGTTATTTTGAAATGCTCAAGAACTACATCACCTTTGATTTTGGCCAAAGCTTATTCAAAGGAGGCGATGTCATCGACCTCATTGTCGAGCGATTACCGGTTTCTATCTCCCTGGGACTCTGGAGTACCCTGATCATCTACCTGATCTCTATTCCACTCGGGATAGTAAAGGCCATTCATCACGGTTCTCGCTTCGATATTTGGACCAGCGCATTAGTCATTGTCGGCTACGCGATCCCGGGGTTTTTGTTTGCCATATTGCTTATCATCGTCTTTGCTAGCGGTAACTACCTCGATTGGTTCCCTCTGCGAGGCTTAGTATCCTCCGACTTTGATCAACTTAACTGGTATCAAAAGGTCATTGATTACTTCTGGCATCTGACCTTGCCGACTCTTGCTATGGTCATTGGCGGCTTTGCGACCCTAACGATGCTGACCAAAAACTCCTTCTTAGATGAAATTAACAAGCAATATGTGGTCACTGCCAGAGCCAAAGGTCTGGATGAGAAAAGTATTCTCTACAAACATGTATTTCGAAACGCTATGTTGATTATCATTGCTGGCTTCCCAAGCGCCTTTATCAGTATCTTCTTCACCGGTTCTATGCTGATTGAGGTGATGTTCTCTCTTGAGGGCATCGGTCTTCTCGGCTTTGAATCCACCATTCAACGAGACTACCCTGTGGTATTTAGCTCTTTATATATCATGACCTTACTTGGATTATTACTCAGCATTATCTCTGATCTCACCTATTCGTGGGTAGACCCGCGCATTGACTTTGAGGCCAGATAAATGAATCCATTACTTAAACTTCGCATAGATCGCTTTAAAGCCAACAAACGTGGTTTCTGGTCGCTATGGATTTTCACTCTGTTGTTCACGGTAACCTTATTTGCTGAACTCGTCGCCAATGATAAACCCCTGTTTGTTAGCTTTGACGATGGTTGGTACTTCCCTATTGCAAAGCAGTACTCAGAGATTGAATTTGGTGGGGAATTTGCTGCCGAAGCGGATTATACCGACCCGTACGTTCAAGACCTCATCAATGAAAAAGGCTATATGGTTTGGCCAATCATTCGCTTTAGCTACGACACCATTAACTACAACCTGCCTGGTCCTGCGCCCTCCGCGCCAGATTCCATTAACTGGTTAGGCACCGATGATAGAGGACGAGATGTTTTAGCCCGAATCATTTATGGATTCCGTATATCCGTTTTATTTGGTTTTGTATTAACCATTGTCAGCAGCATTATTGGTGTTGTTGTGGGTGCAACTCAGGGCTATTACGGCGGCAAGCTGGATCTTATCGGTCAGCGTTTTATTGAGGTTTGGTCAGGAATGCCTACTCTATTTTTGCTGATTATCTTATCGAGTTTTGTAGAGCCGAGCTTCTGGTGGCTACTTGGTATTATGGTGCTGTTTAGCTGGATGAGTTTAGTGGGTGTGGTGCGCGCAGAATTCTTGCGCTGCCGAAACTTTGACTATGTTAAAGCCGCTCATGCGCTAGGGGTTAGTGATAAACGAATCATCAGCAGGCACATGCTTCCAAACGCTATGGTAGCAACACTGACTATGATTCCATTTATTCTTTCAGGGTCGGTTACCACCCTAACCTCTTTAGATTTCTTAGGGTTTGGCTTGCCTAGTGGTTCCCCTTCGCTGGGCGAACTGCTCGCTCAAGGTAAGGCTAACCTACAAGCACCATGGCTGGGCTTTTCGGCATTTATCGTTTTGTCGATAATGCTAAGTCTACTGGTGTTTATTGGGGAGGCGGTAAGAGACGCGTTTGACCCTCACGCCCAAGCATAAGAGATAAAAAAAGAGGCGTTAAAACGCCTCTTTAATAGAAAATTGGATTGCTTATTAGCTTGTTTGCTCTGAAAGCTTAAGACGTTCGATAGATTGTTTCAGCTCGTTAGCAAGGTCCGTTGTAGCCGATAGGCTAGATTCGTTTTGGCCAGCAATAGCATCAACCACAGAGGTTGCTTGCTGTAGTGCCTCATTAACGGTCGCATCTAGAGAGCGTAGACATTTTTGCGCCAATTGAAGGTGCAGTTCCGCTTCTTTTGCGAGGCTGTAAGCTGATTTGTAGATTTCTTTTGGCATATTAGCCTCCTGAGTCAGTTTAGGGGGGTTACAAGACAGAGTTTTCGAAACCGTATTGTATTTAAATACTACAAATAAGATATATTAAATTATTTGAATGAGCTACATATTATTTGAGAAAATGAGAGCCTTGGCACAAGTTTTGATTAGTATCTGTACATCTATTTGCAAGAACAATTCGCTTAACTAAAACCAATCCAGATGTTTTATCCGTTGAGCCGACAATACCACTACAAGGAATGACATGACGCAGGCGCTACTACACATTGAAAATCTTTCCGTTGCCTTTGGTGGGAAAAACAACCCAAGGACGGTAACACACAACGTGAGCTTGTCTGTTAACAAAGGCGAAACGCTCGCCTTAGTGGGTGAAAGTGGTTCAGGTAAGTCAGTTACTGCTAATGCCATTCTGCGCCTACTACCAAAAGCCAGTACCGTCTATCAAACGGGCACTATCCATTTTGACAAAGAAGAGCTACTCACTCTCTCAGAGCGTCGTATGCGTGGCGTGCGCGGTGGTCGTATCGGCATGATATTCCAAGAGCCTATGGTGTCACTCAACCCTCTTCATAAGATTGGTCGTCAACTAGTGGAAACCGTTGAGATACACCGTGGTCTTCGTTCAAATAAAGCCAAAACACTTGCACTCACTTGGCTAAACAAGGTCGGTATTCGAAACCCAGAGCAGAAGATTAACGCTTACCCTCATGAATTGAGTGGCGGAGAAAGGCAGCGTGTAATGATTGCTCTGGCGTTGATAAACGAACCAGAATTGCTGATTGCCGATGAACCCACTACAGCACTGGACGTGTCCGTACAAGCACAGATACTGGATCTGTTAAAAGATCTTCAGCAAGAGCTTGGCATGGCTATGCTCTTTATTACACATGATTTAAGCATTGTTAGGCGTATTGCTAATCGTGTTTGTGTCATGAAAGAAGGAAAGCTCGTAGAAACCGGCGAATGCCAATCTTTGTTTAGTGACCCAAAGCATCCCTATACTAAGATGCTCATTGATGCCGATCCTTCCGGCTCTCCTGTAGAAGCGCCCGGCACCAACGCCAATTTGGTCGAGGCACACGATCTTAAGGTGTGGTTCCCGATTACTGGTGGGATCTTTAAGCGTGTCATCGACCATACCAAAGCGGTCACAGGGGTTAACTTCACCCTTAAGAAAGGTCACACGCTGGGTTTGGTTGGCGAGAGCGGCTCAGGTAAATCTACAACGGGTATGGCGATACTTCGGCTAGTTAATAGTGATGGCGGCATCGTATTTGATACCAAAGAGCTTTCTTCACTAGATAGAAAACAGATGTTGCCACTGAGAAGCCGAATGCAGGTGGTCTTTCAAGACCCCTTCTCTGCTCTCAATCCGCGAATGTCCGTTGCACAGATTATTGGTGAGGGGTTGCGAGTCCATCAAGACCTAACGGATAGTGAGATTGACGCTGAAATTTGTCGAGTAATGCAAGAGGTAGACCTCGACCAAGAAACGCGCCACCGATATCCCAATGAATTTTCTGGTGGACAAAGACAGCGCATCGCAATTGCTAGAGCATTAATCCTTAAGCCTGAATTTATCCTACTGGATGAACCAACGTCCTCTTTAGATCGCACTGTACAAGCACAGGTGTTAGACCTTCTCAAGCAGCTGCAACGAAAGTATGGTTTAACTTATCTGTTTATCAGTCATGACCTCAACGTTGTGCGTTCCCTGTGTCACGACACTATGGTGCTAAAAGCAGGACAAGTCGTAGAATACGGTGAAACAGAGCAAGTATTTAATGCCCCCAAGCACGACTACACACAACAATTAGTGACATTGTCACAGATGTAATCTGTCATATCCGAACGATTAGGGTCTGTTGATCTTTTGAGTTTATTTTTGTAGCGATTTGTTGGGTATTTACACAAGGCAGTCACTTTTAGGTGTGGTGGTTCCACATGAAAAGGGACTAACGCCGTAGAAATGCCCAACTAACGCTACCCGAAGGGCTCGGCAAGAAAGGCTCGGCTAGAAACCATTTACTCGTCGTTGAGCGTCTTTTGCTTAGATGACTAGGCGGCAAGCCCCTCGCCTTGATTAAATGGTTTCTAGTCGAGCAAAATTCAATCGCAAAAGGTCAACAGACCCTAAGGTTAACTCAATTTATGAAAAGCTTAGATCAGCTCGATTACTGCCATACTTACGCCGATCTAGGCCCTTCACTCTCAAGCAGAGTCAATCCAACACCGCTCAGCGGCTCGTATCTTATTCATACTAATCAGCGCCTCGCAAAACAATTAGGCATTGATATTGAGTCCGTCGGCGATGAGATACTGATACAGCTCCTGTCCGGACAAGGTATCCTTGAGTCTTGGTCACCCATAGCGATGAAGTACACTGGCCATCAATTTGGTCAATACAACCCAGATCTTGGTGACGGTAGAGGACTCTTGCTTACAGAGTTCATCAACGATAATGGTGAGAAGTGGGATTTTCATCTTAAAGGAAGTGGACAGACTCCCTATTCGCGAGGTGCAGACGGACGAGCGGTGATTCGTTCAAGTGTTAGAGAGTACCTAATCAGTGCGGCCATGGATGGACTGAGTATTCCTACCACTCAAGCCCTAGCTATCTCTGGCGCAAGCACACCGGTACGAAGAGAAGAGATCGAATCAGCGGCTACCCTACTGCGGATTGCCCCAAGCCATGTTCGATTTGGTCACTTTGAATATCTCTTTTATAGCGGACAGCACAGCGAGATAAAAGCATTAGCGGATTACATTATTCTCTGGCACATGCCTGAATTAAAGGACTCTGAGGATAAATACGCGGCCTTTTTCCAACAGGTCACCAAACGCACGGCAAGCATGATCGCTCATTGGCAAGCCTATGGCTTTTGTCATGGCGTAATGAACACCGATAACATGTCGATACTGGGCCTAACCTTCGACTATGGTCCCTTTGCCTTTCTCGATACCTATTTATCCAAGCACATCTGCAACCACAGTGATTACAGCGGTCGCTATGCCTTCCACCAGCAACCTGGGATTGGGCAGTGGAATCTATCCGCGCTCGGTTACGCCCTTTCATCGTTAATCGATAGCAAACAGATAGAGGCTTCTTTACAAGAATATTCTACACATATTCAAGCAGAGTACCGACGTTTGATGCGAGCACGCTTTGGATTAGACAGCGAACATGATAGCGACCCTGAGCTTATCAACTCGTGTTTAGAATTGATGGAAAAGCTAGGGCTAGATTTTAACTTTACGCTGAGAGTCTTATCTGAAACAGGTCCTGACAATTGGGCAGACATCGGGCTTGATAGCACATTAAATAAGCCCGAGTTCATTGCTTGGCTTAGAGAGTACCAACAACGTATAGCGCTAGATTATGGTAACGATCAACAGCGACAACATGCGATGCAAGGGGTCAACCCTAAATACATTTTGCGCACTCATCTGGCGCAAGAAGCCATTGAGCAGGTGGAAAATGGAGAGTTTGATATCTTAGAGACTTGGCTTACTGTGTTAGCAAACCCCTTTATTGAACACGTCTGCCCCACTCATTGGTCACTGCCACCAAGCAACGACCAAAAAGGCATTTGTCTAAGTTGTTCTTCTTAAACCTTGTTGAAATCGCAGTTATTTAACTGCATTTATTTAACTGCACTGGTCAATATATTGATTCATAACCTGCTTTTGGTACTTACCCATATCGCCCGAGTGATACGCGTTCGCTTGCTCCCAACCTAGCTGTCTTGCAACTTCTGACGTGGAGGAAATCAACGCCTCGCCATCACTAATACCTGGATTCAGAGCCAAAGTCGTCACAGTAGCTTGTTCGATATGTCTGAACATCCTGTCCTCATAGTGACTAATATTTGCTTCTTTTGCTAAAAAAGCGGCATAGCCTCCGCATCGAACTTGTTCGACAAATGTCTGTTGCGTAGGAGGTGGATTCACCGTAAGCGCCATCGCCTTTGTTGCGGTAAATAAAGCCAAAATAGAACTGACACAGCTCAAATAGATAAATTTTTTCATGGTTAAGTGGCCCTAGTTAACTTATAACGAAATGAACCCAGATAAACGGCTTATCAGGTTCATAAAACGATAATTAAAAGAAACAATTAGTTGAGAGCGGTATAACCACGCCCTGACATACAGTTACGGACCACTTCAGAGTAAGCCTCTTGGTTGCTCGCCTCTACCGCATTGCGCTTGCCTCGGTTTCCAAGAATACCAAGGGTCATGCCTACCGCAGCACCGGTTTTAGCCGCACTCGAGCCTGAATTGCCTGATACACTTCCCGCTACCGCACCCGCAGTTGCACCTCTAGCACCACGCTTAGCCGTTTCCTGCGCTACATTATCCGCCTCTTCTTGAGGCGCTTGAAGCCCCAGTCCTTCACAGTACACCATGTCTTCGCTGAAAAGATCAGAATCATATTGTCCTTGATCATAAACCAATCCATGGGCACTAACAGGAAGAGTAAACGCTGTGCTAAGTACACCAACTAACAGGGTTGCTCGAAGTTTTTTCATATCAAATGCTACTCAATTTGCCACACAAAAGATGGGACGTATTGTGTGGCAAACTCAGTTTTGTATATATAAAGCGAGCTTTAGTTGATTTATTCACTCAGCTTATGAAAGAAACCTTAAATTGAATACAAGATGTAAATCTGCGACTTCATTCGAATCACAATGCCGCGAATCGCATCCAGAAAGCTCATAAAAAACGCTGGTTTATCACCACTGATCCATGCTAAGCCTACAGGAATGTCATACTCCTCACTCTCATGAATCTTTAAGTTAAGCGCACAAAGTGATAGCCCAACTTAAATAGACATCTCATTATTAATCCCACCGTCAAACAAACTAAACACCATTGCGCAAAATGTGTATTGCGACCCTAATCCAATCTCTATAATTCATCGCATCTACACAGTGGTGATGAGCTCAAGGCGAGCTAATTAGAGGTGAGCAAACTGCACAGTCAATCCAGGATGATGAAACTGCATAAGTCTCATTTGATGAACAACACCATGAATTAAACGACCTGCACTGATTTAACAAATAAATCACTGCATATTAATCATCGTAATAGGAATCAAAATGAACGTTAATGCTATTGAAAAAAGTCTAATCGGTATTATCTCTGTTGCTATCGCAAGCCAGTGGGCTTGGGTACACATTCCAAGTGTAAAAGAAATCATCTTTGTGGGGCTACTGATGCAACTGTGTCTGAGCTTTTTCATCGGCCTTGAAGCGTGGAGTGCCAACAAGTGGAAACAAAAAGGCGATGCCAAGAAATACAAGATTGGTCGAGGAATTACGTCTTATATTTCCTTAGTTGGCGGTAAATTTGTCACCATGGGCATCATCGCCGTACTGTTTAAATCTGTAGCATTTACAGGCTGGGTTGGCGGGGTTGTCGCTTTCTTCGGCATTATCTTCCTCATTATGGGAATGGAAAAAGCATACGCTTTGCTCGTCGAGAAGTTAATCAACCCTATGGTAGAGCTGGACAGTAAATAACAGCAGAGTAACAGCGTAATACAACCTCAGTGACTTGAAGATGCTCTTATGAAAAAGAAATTGATGTTAGTTGCAATATTAACTTTGCTAGCGGGTACCGCAACCGCCTCGGAATGCAGAACCAGCACAGTAAAACGAGTAGCGGTTTGGACCGTTACTCTGCCCGTGCCGCTGAACACGGTTTGGACATGGCTGTACTTTACCGGCGAGGATCTTTATTGCTACGCCGTTGAAGAAGAAAACCAGAGCCACATAATCGAACTTAACCAAGAGTACATCAAAACTCTTGGTTATATGGATAAATAGCAAGCTCTATCCTCTGAACCAAGGACTTAAACTCTCTGTATCTCATTAGGTTGGTTTAGCTTTACCCACACCTTAGAAAAGTCGAACCATCCTAGCGCGTTACACTTCGCATTTTGTAGCGCTCCACAATGATCTCTACTCACCCCTAGCCAGCAGTGAAACATTGGTATAATCAATTGATTCTCCACCAAATAGCGACCTAACTCCCTTGCTGGGAATCTAGCATTAGGTTGCCCTTGCCACTCCTGAATTACTTGATGAATGTATTCAAATTGGTTATCGGTACTTAACTCATTGAGATTACTGTAGTCGAGTAGCCAGCCTTGTAAAGTGTCGTCCCTATGAGTGCCAATCCCCATAGGTTTAATCCAAAGGTCAACCGCATCAATGTCGTCAGGAATATGATCATAGCGTATGAACTGTACCGCGAGTCCATCTTGTTTAAGCAGCGATGCTATAGCCTTAGAAAGAGTTGGAAATACTGGATGTTCACTATGATAGGCGATACTGACCGTCTCTATTTGAGGTGGAGCTAACTGCCTTTGTGGCTTGCTGTGGTACCAGCCTGGTTTAAGACCATGTGCCGGTAGTAGCCCAAGCTCTACTATAGATTCTTGAGAAAGCTGAGCGAACAAATTAAAACTTGTGAGCTTAGAAGCAAAATACTCTTGCCACTGCTTGTCTCGACCGAGTCCACTGCGTTGGTTTACTGAAATATAGGTGCATCCTGGATCTAAGGCTACGTCGTCGTCCGTTCGCTGTGTCGGCATATTCGGTTGAGACAAGCTTGGATAGACAATACTTGAGTGAATCTCATCAATAACCCAAACCTCAACTCTATCAACCAATGGTCTAAAGCCAAAATAGCTATCAAAGGCCTCAAGAATCAATCTCTTGTCATCATTGACAGACACTCGGTAAGGGCCTGTTCCGCTCGGCAAACGGTCGAAATCTTCAATCTCTCCGCTGTTATACGGAAGCACCTTGGCTACCGTTTCGGCTAGTAACAAATCAAAATGATAATCCGCCCGACTAAGCTCTATATCAATGACCAATGGAGAAGGCGTGGTGACGTCTTGAATATGAGCAAACAATGGCAAGTTTGCCAACGACTTTAAATGCTCAACCACATGCTCAGTTTCAAGCAACTGACCATTATGGAAGCGAACTTTGGCCCTAAGATAAAAGCGCCAATGACTACCTTCAACATTGTCCCATGAATGGGCGAGATCTTGAGTCAGCTTATCGTTTTCATCCAGTTGTGTAAGACCGCTAAAGACTTGATGAATGATGTTTTGCTCTGAGCGTCGATGAGGCTTTCTCGGGTTTAGCATTGAAAGCTGACGATAATAAGGAAGGCTGAGAACCTGCTGTCCTTGTCTGTGCTGGACGCCTAGATAATCCTGAATCACTTGAGTTAAACGGTTTGCGTCTTGATTAAGAACTTGCAACGCCTGCCCTATACGGCCTTCTTCAAGATAACGTTTAGCTAGACCCTCCCCTACATCTTGTCGGTTCTGCTTGAAGATAAGCTGAGATTGCTTCCCTCGCCCTGCAGAAGGATGCCACTCAATCCATCCCTCTTCACTGAGCTTGTTCAGTACGATGCGCGCGTTTCGTCTAGTACAGAACAAAATCTCTGTGATGTCTTCTATACGCGTATCGCTATCTTCACCATTAAAGTGCTCAAATAGGGTTTCAAACTGAGTTCGAAGTCGCGGGCTACTCATAAAGAGGAAATTCCAGTCAATTAGAAAATTATCAATTTCCTCATTTTAGCACGAAGTGGAGAGTTTTTATGTTATCGCGATGCCGGTAACTTGCGAAATTTCTTCAATGATTTCAGTAGGAAGCTTAATAGAAAATCGGCTTTGGGCATCTAATATAACCAATACTTGCCCCATCAACTGAATTGCGTCAGTTTGTGCTTGGAAGGTTAAACGTTGCTCGCCATCCAGTCGAATCATGATCTCGTGGGCGTTAATGATGATTTTCCCCAATTCAAAATCTAGGGTCATACCTTGCCCTTCTTTTTCGGGTTTCGAACCATCACTGTATGACGGGAGATACACACCAGATTACCCTGCTCATCTCGAATCTCAATGGACCAAATATGTGTCGTGCGCCCCAAATGGATAGGTGTTGCGACTCCAGTAACAATGCCGCTGCGTACCGCCTTGAGATGATTCGCATTCACTTCAAGACCGACGCAATGGCTGTCCCCCTCGCAGCAGTGATACGCTGCATAAGAACCCAGCGACTCAGCTAAGACTACGGAAGCCCCTCCATGTAACAGTCCAAATGGCTGATGTGTATTGGGGCCAACGGACATGGTAGCGGTTAACGAATTACCAGACACCTCTGTATAAATAATGCCTAAATGCTCTATAAGGGTATTTTTTGACTGAGCATTAAGAGATTCTGGACTGATGTCGCGTTTCCATATCGTCATCGATGTCTTTTCCTTAGATTTTGATAGTTTCTGTTATCTTATTCTTTTTAAACACTTTAGTGTCTAATTTTTCCTGAATTGTAGGAAAATCTAACGACATCGACCACACTTGTTGTACATCAACAATCATGGTTAGCGCAAAGATAGAAAAGGATCCCTTCTATGCGACTAAAAACACTAATACTATCGTTGGCATCTGCAGCTTTCATTACCGCTTGCGCCACCTCCCCAACAGGACGCAATCAAGTGATCTTATTTTCAGATAACCAAATGTCTGAACTTGGTAGCCAATCATTTGAACAAATGAAATCGGAACTCACCATTAGTAAAGACGCCAAGACCAATGCTTACGTTCAGTGTGTCACTAATGCCATTTTAGAGCATGTTCCTATTCAAGGTAGTTTTAGCCAATGGGAAGTGGTCGTATTTGACAGTGAGCAGGTGAATGCCTTTGCCCTACCTGGTGGCAAAATCGGTGTTTATACCGGTCTATTGAACGTTGCGGTAAACCAGGACCAACTGGCCACTGTCATCGGTCACGAGATTGCGCACGTACTCGCCGATCACAGTAATGAGCGTATGTCTCACGCCCAACTTGCCAATACTGGGCTGCAAATTAGCAATGTGGCACTCAGTAATCAGGAATACAAAAATGAAATAATGGCCGCCATGGGAGTTGGCGTTCAGTACGGGGTTTTGTTGCCCTACGGCAGAACCCAAGAAAGCGAAGCAGACATCGTTGGATTGGAGTTAATGGCTAAAGCCGGGTTTGACCCCTACCAAAGTGTCGATTTATGGAAGAACATGGCCAAGGCTTCAGGGGGCAATCAACCGCCAGAGTTGCTATCAACTCACCCCTCTCACGACACCCGAATCAAAGACCTAACAGCAAAAGCAGCGTCTGAGCCTAAATTCACTGGACAAAAGCCCAACTGCTCAAGGCCAAGCTGAGTTTATTGTTCTAAAGTAAACAGATATGAACACGATGACATAGAAAACTTATTCTAAATCAACATTGATCGCGAACCGCTTTCATTACCGTGGCGAAATATGGATAATGACGCCAAATTACAAGAGATAACAAGGTTAATACATGTCTATTGAATCAACACTACGTCAACGCAGCGGCGACAAATGCGAGCTTTGTGGCGCAACTAATGATCTACAACCCTTTGCTGTTGCTCCTCACTCTCAAGCAACCGTAGACCACGGCGCACTGCTATGTGACACATGTCGCGCTCAAGTTGAAGACGCAGATCAGATGGACGTAAATCACTGGCGTTGTCTAAATGACAGTATGTGGAGCCAAGAGCCACCAGTACAAGTTCTAGCATGGCGTCAATTGACTCGTCTTACAGGCAAAGGCGAAGCTTGGGCTCAAGATCTTTTGGACATGATGTACATGGAAGAAGAGACTAAAACGTGGGCTGAAACTGGCATGGAAAACGACGGTAAAAAACACGTTGATTGCCATGGCGCACCACTAGCAAAAGGTGACACGGTCACCATAATCAAAGATCTTCCAGTAAAGGGGTCTTCAATGGTGGTTAAAATCGGCACCATGGTGAGAAACATTGGACTTGCGCAAGACGATCCAGAACTCTTTTCTGGTAAAGTTGAAGGTCAGTCTATGTGGCTTCGTTGCGAATTTTGCCGTAAGAAGTAGACAGTAAAGTAGATACAAATAAAAAGCGCTAGCCTATTGGTTAGCGCTTTTTTATTGCTTGGTTAGAAAACTATTCCACGTCGGGTTTTTCGTTATCTGGCAAACCCAAGCCGATTTTTGTCACTTTATGGTCTTTGACATCCGCCACTACCCAATGCAGTCCATACCAATCAAAGCTATCGCCGAGCACAGGGTATGCACCTAGTTTAAGCTCGACCAGTTCCTTTAGTGGCATATCGCCTTCCTCTTCTAAAACGGAAAGGCCATAGTAACCCGTTACATCACTCACGCGGCAGTTGATATCTAAGAAGAAATCACCAAAGAAGCGTGGAACAACCTCATCTTCTGGTGCCTCACTGAACAACAGGCTTAAAGCGTCGAGATCCTTGTCTTGTCCTAGCACACAAAGGGTATCATTGGCTTGTAAAACGGTACTTCCTGATGGGTGTAGCAACTCCTCATCACGAAATAGCGCCGTAATGCGTGTTCCTTCAGGCATAGTCAGTCGCTTTAAAGGCTCTCCCACACACCATTTTTCTTCTTTTAATCGGTAGACAAACATTTCCCACTCACTGGCGCGAAAAATCTCAATGCCACTTCTTGATATCGGCGTTGGCTTAGGAGGTAAAGTAACATCTGCCATTCGTGCCGCTTTCATCAAGGTCCCACCTTGTACGAGCAGAGATACCATCACCACGAAAAAGGCAATATTGAAGTACAGCTCGGCATTGGGAAGTCCTGCAACCATTGGGAAAACGGCTAAAATGATAGGCACCGCGCCCCTTAAACCAACCCAAGAAATGAATTTACGTTCTTTGCTAGTAAAGCTCTTAAATGGCATCAAGCCAATCCATACCGCTAGTGGTCTAGCAAACAAAATCATGCCGAACGCCAGCACCAGTGCTGGAACCATAATCTCTAGCAAAGTCGCTGGTTTCACCAGTAAACCTAACACCAAGAACATCACAATCTGACTCATCCAAGTCATGCCATCGAGCACGTTCAGTATCGAATGTCGGAAACTGGTCGGCTTATTACCAATTAGCAAACCCGTTAAATAGATAGATAAAATACCACTGCCACCTAGCTTGTTGGACAATGCAAACAAGGAGATACCACCTGCGACTACCAGAACCGAGTACAAGCCTTCGTGCAACTCTACTCTATTGATGAGTGCCCATAGCAGCCAACCGCCACCAAGGCCGACCAAGGCTCCTACTCCAAACTGCATACCAAAACTAGTGGCTAAGAATGACAAGCCAAGATCAGCTTCAGGATTACCAAGTACCGCAATCAGGGTGACCGTCAAGAAGACCGCCATTGGGTCGTTGGTACCAGACTCAATTTCTAAGGTAGAGCCTACTCGCTCGTTTAGACTTTGTCCCTTCAGCATAGAAAATACGGCAGCTGCATCCGTTGAGCCGACAATTGCTCCGACTAAAATACCTTGCAATAAGGTCAGATCGAATAACCACGCTGCCATTAAACCAGTAAAGGTTGAAGTCAGCGCTACGCCTATGGTTGCGAGTGACAATGAAGGCCAGAAGGCCACCTTGAAACTGGATACCTTGGTTCGCATGCCACCATCAAGAAGGATAATGGCCAATGCAAGATTGCTGATTAAATAAGTTAATGAGTGATCATTGAAATCAATCTGACCTGGCCCATCTTCACCCGCAAGCATACCGACAACCAAAAAAATAAGTAGAATCGGCACACCTAGCTTGGAAGATGCTCTGGTCAAAAGAACACTGAGTACTATAAGAACCGCTCCTGTTAAGAACAGGCTATCGATCATATTTACGTCCAATTGTTCCTCACTTTTCGTTACAGTTCATTGAGTAAAAATTATAACAAAGTAATTCTTATAGCTCTTTGCTATATTACGATGTGAAATATCTTGCAACAGTTCTATGCAAGGCTTTGCCCGATTACCGATGCAAACTATGTAAAATATCAAACTCTTCATCATTAATATCAAGGCTTACCCCACCCAGACTATACTTACTCTAGATGTTCATCAGATCCCTGTAAAAGGAGGACTGCATGAGATTACTTCTATTATGGCTTATGTCATTGCTATTGTTTGCTGGTCAAACTCTTGCAAGCACTATTTGGGTCATTCCAGTCAAAGGCCCCATCGGCCCTGCTGTCAGCGACTACCTCTCTCGAGAAATCCAACAAGCACATGTCAACGACGTTAGCCTAGTGATACTAAAAATGGATACCCCTGGCGGTCTAGACAGCGCTATGCGAGATATCATCCATTCAATCACCACATCATCCGTGCCAATCGCGACTTGGGTGGGGCCTTCTGGCGCAAGAGCGGCCAGCGCTGGAACCTATATCTTGTTAGCGAGCCACGTCGCAGCCATGGCTGAGGCTACGAATCTTGGCGCCGCCACTCCCGTCGCCTTAGGTGGTTCGCCCAAGCCGCCAGGCACCAGCGATGAGGCTGACAATTCAAGCTCTAACAAAACAAAAGATGGAACCAGTGATAAAAACCAGCAAGTCCCCGCCAAGACAGCTATGGAAAAGAAAGTAATTAATGATGCCAAGGCCTATATCAAGGGTCTTGCAAAACTTCATAACCGAAATGCCGAATGGGCCGAAAAGGCCGTCAGTGAAGCCGCCAGTCTTGATGCAATTGAAGCATTGGAACTCAATGTTATTGATTATGTGGTTAACACACCCAACGAACTTGTCGCCGCTATTGAGGGCATTACTGTTACTGTGAACAACCAACAAGTGACATTGTCACTATTGCCAGCAAACTATGAACAACGAATTCCTGATTGGCGCGCCGAAATGTTAGCGGTTATTACCAATCCCAATGTCGCTTATATCTTGATGCTCATCGGTATCTACGGCTTGTTGTTGGAGTTCTATAACCCTGGCATTGGTTTACCTGGGGTTCTGGGGGGCATTTGTCTGCTTTTAGCGATGTATTCGCTGCAGATGATGCCCGTCAACTATGCTGGTCTCGCCTTACTGTTACTTGGCATAGCCCTGATGATTGCAGAAGCATTTAACCCAAGCTTTGGAGTATTGGGGCTCGGTGGTGTGGTTGCATTTGTGCTTGGTTCGATATTTCTTATGGACAGTGACCTACCTAGCTTCCAGATAGCCATACCGTTGATCCTCGGTGTTGCCATATTTTCAGCGGCTCTGATCATCATCACCCTTGGCATGCTAATGAAGGTTAGAAATAGACGCGTGACCACAGGCCTTGAGACCTATCCAGGAAAAACGGCCATCGTCAGTGAAGACTTTATTAACGGAAAAGGCAGAGTCCAATTAGATGGAGCGCTCTGGCATGCTCTAGGTAATACAGAACTCAAACATGGAGATAAAGTCACCATCGAATCGATCAATGGACTGACCCTAACGGTGAGCCCAAGTGCCAAAAAATAGGAGGCGCGTATGCTTTACACAACAGCAGTCATTGTCGTTCTCGTTATTGCCTTAGCAACACAGGTCTTCAAGGTGTTAAGGGAGTACGAGCGAGGGGTGGTCTTTTTTCTTGGTCGATTCCAAGAGGTTAAAGGCCCTGGGCTAATCATTTTAATTCCCATCGTTCAGCAAATGGTACGCGTGGACCTGCGAACCATCGTATTGGATGTCCCAACGCAGGATCTTATTACCAAAGATAACGTCTCGGTACGAGTCAATGCCGTGGTCTATTTCCGTGTCGTTGACCCACAGATGGCCATCAATAATATCGAAAGCTACAGCGATGCCACCAGCCAGCTTTCACAAACCACGCTTCGCTCGGTTCTGGGCCAGCATGAGTTGGATGAGTTGTTGTCTGAGAGAGAAAGGCTTAATAAAGATCTTCAGGCCATACTCGACCAGCAAACCGATGATTGGGGCATTAAAATCGCGACCGTAGAGGTTAAGCATGTGGATCTGAATGAAAGCATGGTACGAGCCCTCGCCCGCCAGGCAGAGGCAGAGCGAAATCGCCGTGCAAAAATCATTCATGCTACCGGTGAGTTAGAGGCATCTAACAAGCTTAAAGAGGCCGCCGAAATGCTCAATAAAGCGCCAAACGCCTTACAACTTCGCTATATGCAAACGCTCACAGAGATCACTACGGATAAAACATCGACTATTGTGTTTCCAATGCCCATCAATCTAGTTGAAGCTGTGAATGACATCGCAAAGGCAATAAACAAAGAGAATGGAGACAAGGAGAAGGGATAAGCGCACTGACTGGCCTTTAAAAATTTTTTATCGTGTAAGTCTTTCTACAGGCACCTTGTTTATTTTAGGGTGCCTGTTCGTGATAAAGACCTAATCTATTTAGCGTCAACCATGCTAGCCAGATTCAGGTTTTCAGCCTCGATACGCTCAAGTATCTCATCTTCATGCTTCTGCTTTTCATGCATCGCATCTATTAACTTGCGATCGAGCTCAGCAAAATACCTATTTTCGTCTGCTCGGCCGTGTAAGCGTAGTTTTTCTGTAAAGTCCATGACAGTCACCTCTACAGTTTGTCCTAACACTATAATACCAATCGTAGTAAATAACTGCTCATTCTAGCTTGTTAAAACACTCGATAACGGCGTTAGAATTTTTGATTGTAGAATAACGACTTATCAAAAAGTTCTGCCTAGTTATCCAGCGTTTTTCCTACGCTATTTCTCACCACTTACTTACTGTGATTGGTATAAGTATAGTTGCTGGTAAGCGATCCTACTCTGGCATTCGAGCCAATTCCCCCTGTTCTCCAATCAAATTAATCGGTTATAAGTTAGTCCGATTTCTTATAGGCAACGGCGTTTTATCGCTAGCTTTCAATCTCAGAGTTGGCAATAGTTATTTGATTAGGAACAACACCAGTAAACACAAGGAACAGGTATGAAATCGATCTATATATTGCACGAGAATGAGGAATGGATTGTGCCTCTTCGTGAAGCATTCGATAAGTTGAATGTACCTGCCAAGGAATGGTTTGTTAACGAGGGTCATATTGAGTTTGATACCGTTCCAGAAGATGCGGTTTATTACAATCGAATGAGTGCATCATCACACACTCGCGATCATAGGTATGCCCCCGAATTAACGCGAGTTATTGATAAGTGGCTTGACCTTAATAACGCTACCGTAGTGAACGGAAATGGTGTGATAGATCTGGAGGTATGCAAGATATCTCAATATACCGCGTTGCAAAAAGTAGGGATCGCAACACCTAAGACTCAAGCGGTCGTCGGAGCTGATTTCATTGTTTCGGCTGCAGAGAAGTTTAATACTTGGCCCCTGATCATTAAGCCAAACCGTGGTGGTAAAGGACTGGGTGTTGAAAAGTTCAATTCACTAGACGATGTTAAGCTTGGCCTCAGACGACTCAAAGCAGATAGCCCGCTCGATGGTATTTGGCTACTACAAGAGTATGTAAAATCCACTGAACCTTACATTGTTCGCTGTGAGTATGTCGGCGGTAAGTTTCTATATGCGGTTAAGGTTTCAACTGAGGGTGGGTTTGAGCTATGCCCTGCAGATGGGTGTTCAATTGAAAATGCATTTTGCCCCGCTTTTGAAGACGATAAACCAGCGCCAGAAAAAGATAAGTTTGAAATCACCAATATCCTCGATGATTCACCGTTAATTAAGCTTCACGAGCAATTCCTAGCTGATAACCAAATCGATATCGCAGGAATAGAGGTAATCTGCGATCAGAATGGAAAGTGGTACTCCTATGATGTAAATACCAACACCAACTATAACTCTAAAGCTGAGATAAAAGCTGGCGTGCCAACATCTGGTATGGAAGCTATTGCTGACTATTTAGTGAAACTGGCTGAATCGTCGTAATCCTCGCCTTTGATGAAATGGCTTTTCGAACACTTCTAAGCCATTTCATCGAGCTTGTTCATCTAATACCAATCGTAGTAAATAACTGCTCATCCTAGCTTGTTAAAACACTCGATAACGGCGTTAGAATTTTTGATTGTAGAATAACGACTTATCAAAAATTTCTGCCTTGTTATCCAGCGTTTTTCCTACGCTATTTCTGACCTCTTACTTACTGTGATTGGTATAACGATTTTATCGAGCTAGTGTGTTTGACCTGGCGTTCTGCCGGTGACTCTTTTATACATTCGAATAAAAGAAGACGCGTTGCTGTAGCCTAAATGTGCTGCTAAATCTTCTATTTCAAACCTGCCCTTCTCGTATCTAAGGTCGAACAACTCAACGCAAAGAGTATTCGTAATCTCCTTAAGTGAGACTCCTTCTTTGCTTAGCCTATGTTGGATTGTTCGCTTTGGTATCCCAAATACGTCTGCGACCTCCGGAGTCGCCACATTACCAAACCCTATATAGGGTCTTATCCCTAGTTTCAGCTCTTCAGAAAAAGTCGTGGTTTGTAGAGGCCTAGGTGCGGTACTTTTAGTTCCTCTGGTCTTTTTGACCCTTTGCTGCAGGAACTCACTATCTAGTGCCAACATTGTATGGGGTTGAGAGATATACACCTGAGCATCGCCGACACCTAATAAGCTAGAAAGGCTCATGTTCGATTCATGTTGCAAATATAACGCCTTAACAAACCCTTTTTGCTGAGAAACATAACGTAAAAACGCACAAGTGATGGCAATGACAAACAACTCAGTCACTAATGAGTGTCGAGAATTATGGGTAAAATGGGTAAATTCACTGGCGCTGAGCGTATAGGTTACAAAGGTGTCACCATCGACCGCTATCTCAAACTTTGCGTTATCCGCGCCTGATTTTAACCAAGTTTTGAACCGCTCAAGTGACTCTAAAATTGTTTGATTTGCACTTGAAAGCTCGGCAGGCAAATATCGCACGATCTCCATACCCACCTTCTCATAAAAGTGAGTGATTTCTGATCGCTCTATATTATCTGCGATGACCAAAACTAGATGTGTGCAGGGAAACCTAGGATGTACTATCAAGTCTTCACGCTCTAATCTAGGAGCGAACAGTTTGAGAGCATCACTTACTCCTGGTAAATGCTTGTAATCGTGTCCGATAGAATACAAAGCCCTTGCGGTTTCGATATAAAATAGTTGTGTCATCTTGATACTTAGCTTTAGGCCTTATTTCGATTACGCAATATTGGAGTCGTGTCTGGGAGCACCAATTTAATACTACTAGGGAGTACTTTTATCGTCACATCTTGCGGTGACATTGGCTCCCCGTCTAAATTAACTGGCATAGACTGTTCGGAATGCCACTCAATCGTTTGAATACTGTGTCTATGCACAAATTGAGTAGAGGGGCCTTCCTGTAATTCTTGAAGCTCTTCGAGGACGATAGGAATATCGCTAGCAATGAAACCCTCGATATAGAACAGCTCAAACACTCCGTCATCAATATACGCCTGTGGAGCTAATGGCTGCCCGCCACCCGCGGTTCTGCCGTTGCATACAGCCCCAACCACCACATTCGCAAGTGTCGCTTTATCATCGTGAATGACTGTGCCAGGAAAGGGCTGAAAGTTTATAGCCTGAACTAGGCCAGACAGCGTATAAGCACCTCCTCCTAGAAAGTTCTTCAGTACAACCGGAGTCGTCGCTGTTACCTGAGCGCCAAACCCTGCCGTTGCAATATTCATGAAGTATTTTTCATTGGCTGAACCTGCATCAACCCAATAACTCTCTCCCGATATCGCCAAGTTAAGAGCATCAATAGGTTCTGATGGGATCTCACACGCTGTGGCAAAATCATTAGCCGTCCCTAGAGGCAAGACAGATAATTCTAAATGGTTAAGATCATGCTTAAGAACCGCACTGACCACTTCGTTGACTGTGCCATCGCCGCCTCCTACGATTAGCCGCTTAACACCTTGTTCGGCAGCCTCTCGCACCAGTCGCTCAACATCCCCCTCTTCCCATGTAGGACGAACTTGAAGGTCATACCCTTGCTCTCGGAGAGCATAAACCGCCTCTCTAACGCTCTCTAGACCGGCCTTTTTTCCATTAAGTATCAATCGAGTCAACATGTTAACCACTCCTTAGTCACTACCATAATCTAGCAGGTATAACGGGAGTAAGGTACAGCAAAGCAAGCAGACGGGGATGCGGATGGCTTAAAGTTTCCTCTGAACAGCCTGAGCACTTAATGGTTCAAAAGCTGTAACTGATTAAGATTGGGAGTAAAAAATACACTGCGTTGTAGAAGATATGCAGAACAATAGAGGGATAGACGCTGTTGTGTTTATCTCTAAAATATCCAAACAACAAGGACGGGAAAAATACACCTATAGACCAGATTGGAGCATGGCTAGATAAATGAAACGCAGTAAACAATAAGGAGCAGCAAAGGTTTGCTCTTGTGAAGCCAATCAGGTGCTTTCGCCCCCAATCCAACCTTAATAACCTGCCCTGCAATATACCCCTAAACAACAGTTCTTCAATTACAGGCGACACCAGCACGGCCACTAATAATGTCTGCAAAAATTGTTCTGCGTTTAAATCTGGGACATGATCAGAAAATAGTAACAGCCCAACAGCGATTCCAAACAGCCAAGCCGCTGTAAACTGTCGATCAGAAACCCATCGCCTATCACCTCGCAAAGCAAGTTCATCTAACACGCCAAATCTGCTCGGTTTTAGGTAGTGCATGAAGGCATAACCTCCCTTGTTGTTGCAAAAAGGCCGACACCTTTTTCTATTGAGGCCGGCTTGGTCATTTACCGATTCTGAAAATCCATCGCACGCCACGATGTTGAGTTAACAACTAGCTAGCTCGTGAACAGTGCTGGCGCCAGAAAATTTGGACCAGTGCAATGACAAATAGCAGTAACAATGTTGGATCTATCCGTCCGTTCTTACTTAAGGTACAGCCACCGCCACCTTCAGTAGCCGTTAAACCTATTGCTTCAGCAAAGCCATCAACCTCGCTCTCGCTAACCACATCATCTTCGACTTCAATGATTTCCTCAGCTTGCGTAGCCGCACCATAAGGCGGCTCATGACAACTTCCAAAGAATCCAGTGCACCACGCTGGAGGCGTTTGGTTAACAGATACAACAGGGATTAGTCTCACGGTGAATGTGCCACCAGGAATACCATTGCCTACCTTGATAATGTAATTGATACCTAGATTCAGTACATCCTCTATTTCACCCATTTCGTACAATCCGTTCGGGTTAGCCGCTAGCCAGTCTATTTCAGATTGGTCAATGACAGGGAATCCCTCATCATAGCTCCCACGCCAGTTGTTGCCATCCCACCAAGCCATTAAAGTAGGATCTGTCTCTGGATCATTATCGTCGTCAAAGAATACCGCACTTGGCTGCCATTTTGATGGAAGCCATTCCCCAAAAGGAAGCCCCTCAATAATGCCTAGGGTTTCATGGTAATGACTGTCTAACGCAGCGGTTGAATAAATCATATCCGAAGCCATTAGCTCTGGTAAGCCACCATCAGTCATAGGGTTCGGGTAACCCGCACACGCATCAATAGCTGTAGATACGCAGCCTTGCTGCACATCAAAGCCTGCTATACGCATATCAAAAAAGCCATTACTAGTGAAATGCTTATCCGGTGCACCAAACAGCCCATGAGAGAATGTAGCCAGTTTATCGCTTTCAAAGATATCTGAGCCATCATAAACAAGTTTATCGTGCCCGCCGGAAGCACCCTCTCCTTTTCCTAAGGAAAGATGAAGCACATTCGATATACCAGTCTCACTGGCCGATTTGAATTCGCCACCACGTCCTGTGCCCACGATGACTTTGTAACCGCTTAAACGTCTACCTGTGTAGTTGTTAATTTTACTAAAGACTTGATAGGAACGAAGTGCTATTTCAGCTTCAATATCCACCACTTCATCTTGCACATTGAACACAAGATCTATTCCATGACCATCGCCTTCGTCGATATCTTCCACAGAGGCCGGAAGCATGGCAACTTTAAAGCGTTTATGAGTCTGAAATGAACTAGAGCAGATAACAGGTTGAGGATGTGCTGAATCTAGGAAATTAGCATCTTCAATTTCAGAATTATCTGGACTCAAAAAGGAAGATCCAATAATGCAGTTCTGTGGCTTACCATGGGAGACCTCAGAATCACCCGTTACGATTTTTATCGCACTCGGCTCTCCGACTGGCCAGTCTTTGCCTGTAATGCGCGCCATGACCTGGCCTTCATCACCATTGACTAAGCTCTCAAAGTTATCACCATAGGTCATCAAACTGTAGATACCAGAGGCTTCGTTAAATGATCCAAACTCTAGACCATCTTCGTCTCGCAATATGACATCGACATTGTCTAGGTTCCAGCCACCGACACAAGCAGTTAGCTCTCCGGGTACTCCGCAGTCACCAATAAAGGCATCTGGTAACGTATCACTATTAGAGTTTTGTATTATCGCTGCATAGGCATTTGCAACGAAGAATAGACTTGAGAACGTCAAGCCCATTGCACCATAGGTGCTTCGCCCAATCCTTTCCTTGTTCATAATAGTCTCCACTATCGCTAGCTAGATAATCATCCATAGTGCGTAAGGAAAGGCTCTTTATAATTTAAGATAGGAGCAACCCCATCAGGCGTTAAATGCATTGATGACAACATCAAACTGGGCTGTTACTGCTTAGCATCTAGCGATTTTTCCGCTTGTGATAACAGTCAAGTTGAGGTGAACAATGTATTTAAGTGATTGGTATATTACCACTCCCTAATGCACCCTCACTTTAAATCTAGCAAAGGAAAATCATTACTAAAGTACGATAAAGGCATCGATTCCATTACCTAACCAAACCTTGATCTAACCCCGTATTTTGGCGAGGAAAACAACAGGATAGTGCAGCAACTTTTTCGCTACAGACACAAAAAACGGCTTGTAGTGTGTAGACTACAAGCCGTTGATTTCTGTTTTTATTACAGGGTTATCATCGCTGTTTCTTTCGGCGTTTAAATACCACGCAAAAATTACCTCGCTTAGTGCGGCATTTTGAGCAGCGCTCACAATCAACAGGTGCTCGGTCGCCCTCTGTCCAGCGCTTTATGAGTTGAGGCTCTGCCAGTAAAGGCCGAGAAACCGCAAAGAAGTCGATGCCAGTGTTGTTGGCTATGTTTTCAATCGCATCAAAGTCACTTAGACCGCCGACAGTAATCACTGGTACTTTGACGTCTTGGCTGATGACATCACCGTATTCGTGAAAGTAGCCCTCTTGTTGCAATGTGTAACCGTCAAACGACTCACCGACCATCTCGCTGGCTTTGCCATGAATATTCCCTGAAACAATAATGGCATCCACGCCAAGCTGTTCTAGCTTCTTACAGATAGCGCGAGTTTGTTCAAAACTTTGTCCGCCTTCAAAGAACTCGGTAGCGGTTAGCTTGATAAGAATTGGAAAGCCTTCCCCAACAAGATCACGTGTTCTTTGATAGATCTCAACCAAGAATCGCATACGATTTTCTAAGCTGCCACCATACTCATCGTCACGGCGGTTGTAATACGGGCTTAAGAACTGATTGATCAAGTAGGTATGGGCAGCATGAATCTCTACTCCATCAAAGCCGGATTTTTTCGCTCGCAGGCTCGCTTGCGCGAACGCGTCAACGATGAGGTTGATTTCGTCTTTGCTCATCGCTTTCCCTTGAGTATTGGTACCACGCTCTGGGATATCACTTGGGGCGAATATCACTCGCTCGCCGAGGTTATATGTGGTCTTAGTACCACCGTAAGCAATCTGTTTAACAATCTTGGCATCGTACTGATGAACAAGATCCGTTAGCTTCTTGTAGCCCTCAATAAACGAATCATTGTAGATACCCATCATTCCAGCATTTGGCTTTTCGTTTTCTACGATATTCGCATAGCCCGTTACGATAAGGCCCACATCACCTTTAGCTAGCTCTTCATAGATGTCATACAGCTTCTCGGTCATATAACCTTCTTCTGTCGCCATGTTTTCCCATGTTGCGCTACGCACAAAACGGTTTTTAAGGGTCATATTGCCAATCTGGGCTGGTGAAAACAAAATGCTCAAGGTCATTCCTCTAGTTTGAAACTGCCTTGAAGGCAGCGCTGAAAAGTGTGATCTAGATCGGATGACTGACTTTACTGATGAATTACAAACAAAACCTTAATCTAGATTAAGTTATACGCTGATGGGCAGGCTCTATGGGTAAGTTGAAAGTTAATGATAAAAAAACGGCCCATGAACGAATTCATGAGCCGTTTAGATTCATAAGGAAAAGCTTTACACGTAGTAAGCTTCAACTTCCCCTTTCAGGGTGATAAGGATCGGCTGACCACGACGATCTAGCGCTTTAGGAGAAGGGATTTTTACCCATCCTTCGCTAATACAGTATTCTTCTACATCGTTACGCTCTTTACCGTTAATGCGAATGCCGATGCGATGGTGAAAGCACTCTTCCACATAGTGAGGGCTACGAGGGTTACCTGAAAGGTGATCCGGAAGAGTTGGCTTTTCGTTAGTGTCGCTCATTTTCATGGCCTGAAATAGTAATTGTGTGGCTCATTGTAGACAAAGCCGGCCTTGCACTCAAGAAGCGTCTAACAAGCATGTCGACGACTGAATACCAGTTGAACAAACCTTGAGCTTATAGCGCTAGTTCAATAGAAGGTGCTTGTTGATGAGTCGATACAGGTTGTTTCTTTACCATCTGTGATACATACGAGCCTGAAGGTGGGTATACCTGCGTAGTAGTGTCTAAAGCACTCAAATGAACCAGTCTTAATACGTGTACTCGCTTGATCTGGCAACAAACGCTTAAGTTGCCAGTATCAAATAGGCCAGACAAGATACTCAACCAACTCAGTAGCTCAAGCCTTCTTATATTTTCTCGCCATGAGTTTGCATTCTGCTGACAGGAAAACGACCTAAAACTAAACCAAAACAAACACGCCCCTAACCGTCTGTAGGCTCAATATGTTTAACATTGCTGTTAATCGCGACACCTTTCGTTTCAAGGAAGATATTATGAATAAAACAGCATTTTTGTTGAGCTCAACGCTAATCGTCATTCAAGGTTGTACTAGTAACTCTGTTACAGAACCAGTAATTCAACCTACTAATGCTCAAGTACAAAACCAGAAGCCTACGTCATCTATAGATATAGCGAAATTTTCAGAAGAGAAGAGAGCTTGGCTTGCCAGCGAGGCGTGGAGTTATCACGGAAATGGACTGACAAGAAATATCGGTTGGAATGATCAAATGCAAAAGGGTGACCTAGACTTTGTGGCTAGCTACAATGCTGGACAAACCCAGTGTCAGGGAGAGATTTATATTGCAGGTCCTCTCTATGGCAACAGAATCAGCGGGATTTTAAATATCAATGGCCAAGACGTTCATTTCAAATACGTCAGTAAGGTCAATGATAAAGCCCGCCTTTATCAGCCAAAGAACCCCGCTGGATTAAGTTTCTTACTAGCCGAGTTTGAGAAAGGAAACCCTGTGGTTGTGAAATCCGATATCGGCGTATCTGCCACCTTCCCAAGTACCGATTTTAAAGAAGCTAAACAGGCCATTGATAGTGAGTGTCAGGCGAAGATACTGAGAGATAAAAACGCACTCTAGGTTGTATTTGATGTCAATTTGCCTCCTAAACTGGAGGCAAGACAATTTATACTGTGAGACTAATGTTCTCTTGGAGGATGAGACTTAAATCTAGAGTATTGATACCCAAATAACTGAGTTGACTATCAAGGTGATGGTATTAACTTAAATTAGCGTTATTGTTATTCCGTAACGCTATTGATAAAGTCACTCAGTATTAGATTAAATTGTTGTGGTTTTTCCAAATGCACATTGTGAGCACTGTTACTTACTACTGACAAAGAGCAATTTTCGATCTTTGTCCACAATTCATAAGGTTGCTTATCCCACTGATAACTTTTATCTGAATCGCCCCAAATAACGAGCGTTGGAGTTTTAATCATTTTTAGATACTTTTCACCACTCCACTCATACATTGCCTCGAGTCCGTTGACATAGCTTTCGAAGCTAACATTTTCGATTAATGATAATGACTTTCTTATCTCTTCTTTACTTTCATCTCTATCAACAAACCAACTATCAACAGCAGCATACATGGCATTCTTGTAAGTGTTGGGAGAAGACTTTCTAATACTCAAGAGCAGTGTTTCAAATCGACCGGGTAAAGTGCCATCTGGACCGGTCCCATATAAAATAAGGGACAGCAAACGGTTGGGTATTAGGTGTGCAATTTCCTGTACTATCATCCCCCCCATTGAGTGGCCTAGAAGGTGAAATTCTGTCAATCCTAGTTGATTGATTTGTTTTATTACATCCAATGCATACTCGTTAATACTCTTACACGCCACCTCACTTGACCTGCCACTAAATCCTTTTAGTGAGATTGGAAAAATATCATAATCGCACAATAATCCTTCGAGTTGGTAATCCCAATACTCTTTACCACTGAGGAATCCATGCACCAATATTAGGTTAGTTTTTTTCACACTATTAACTCACATTTTATATAACTAATTACGTTCAGAATAATAATTATTCGACTATGAAAAACTATTATGACAGGTATAAACAATAGAGGAGACACAATGTAGATAACATATTCTCTACATTGTACCTCTAGTATAATTGAATGTTAGTAGTTCACTTGAAATTAATTAGTGACTTTTTGATAGATGGGTTTTAATTCAGCAGTCTTTTCTTCATCAACTCTTTCAGGCTCAAGACTAGAATCAAAAGACTCAAGCTCCGCCGCAATCTCACTCTCGTGTCGATTACTTCTACCAAGGTTAACAAATAAGCAAAGAATAATACCAGCAGCCAATCCCCAAGCAGCGCCTTTCATCGCAATAACTGCTGCCATCACACCTGCAATACCCAGGTCATTCACTGTTTTAGACTTTGTCACACCAACTCGGAATGACACAAAACCCTGAATCAACAATGTTGCCGCTAATGCTATACCTAACACTGGCTTAACCAAGGTTACTATGGGTAGTAAGAAGTACCCTAACGTTGTTCCGTAGCGGTATGAGATAGCGCCACTATTAATAGAGCCCATCGTTTTTGGACCAAGTTTAAATCGTTCACATACAACCACTTGCATTGCGGCCGCCAGTGGTCCACACAAGGTGATTGTAGGCCCAAAGATACCCATTAATACATTGCGTGCGCCGAAAATAATATTTGAACGGTTAGCATTGAAATCAATGACTTCATCCGGACGTTTTTTGCTAGCATCATCTAGTAAACATTTGGCTTGAATAACATCACCAAACAAAATGACGTAAGTTGAAACAACAGCAGGCAAACCAATGATAAACATTTCTAGAGGTGGCAAACCTAAACCAAAGATAGTCCAATTATTAAATAGCTCACCAAAGGCCAATGTAGTGAAACCCCACTCAATCTGAGGCCATGGCACCTCACCCATGACAGGACCTACAATAAGTGCCAGCAAAATGATGGGCAAAGACCCTAAATCAGCTAATACTTTAGTAAATTTATTGAGGTTTCGCTGGCTTTTAAAATGACTAGAAAAAAGTAGGTAAAATCCAACACCGGTACAAATAATAATCGAAATTGGGGCCTGTTCAAAACGACCACCCTCGACCAATATGGAGTTAACTGCAGCAATACCGGCACCCATAATGATACCTGACTTCATTGCGTTTGGTACAATGGATGCGACCTTCTGCCCCAAGCCTGTTATCCCAAGTAAAATCGCAATGACACCTAATGATATTTGAAATGCAATCAGCGCTTGTACCCTTTCAACACCCATTGCAAATTGATTAAGATATAATATAACAATTGGAATGGCTGGTGTTATCCATCCAGGGATAATTGGATCACCCAGTAGTACATGCAGAAAGTAAAACATACCATTGATCACTACGATAGTCATCGCAACATCAAATGGCATACCTAGGTATTCTTGCAAGATAGGGATCATTCCCAAACAAACAGCACAAAGTAGCAACCCCTGCATGAAGTCAATTTTTTCAAATCCTACATGAATAAAGGGGATCCTGATTTTAAAGGGGCCAGCCGGAATATAAGGCTGCTCCTTTCCATATTCTCTTTTCATAAAAACAAACCCAAAATATATAATTAAATATATAGTCACTTAATTTGAAGTGTTGCTAGTAGCTAAATTCAGTAGCCATATATTTAATTACATCAATGTAACCCCTTGAATAATAGTGTTATTCAAGGGGTTAATTCTTTAATTAGATCGCTTGCTCATACAATTCGATCATATCTTCTAGAGAAGTCTCACGCGGATTACATAGCACGTTACCGCTCTTCATTGCATCTTTTGCCATTTCTTCTATCAGGTCTGCTTTTACACCAACCTCAGAGAGTGTTCTTGGAATGTTTAGATCATCATTCAGTTTCTGAATCTCTTCGATTAACATTTCTGGCGCGAAGTTTTCTACAGGCTCTTTACCTTGACGAATAAAGTTGTAGATCACCTCGTATCGGCCTTTATCTGCCACTGCATTAAATTTCATCACGGTAGGCAACAAGATTGAGTTAGCCACACCATGTGGAACGTGATAGAAAGCGCTCACTGGATGGCTCATTGCGTGTACATTACCCAAACGTGCCCAAGCGAACGCGATACCAGCAAAGTTACTACCTGTCATCATTGCACAAGCAGCGTCCTCATCTTCTCGATTCTCAACAAACTTACGTAGATTAGCACCGATCAACTCCATCGCTTTTTCAGCCATTGTATCGGTAAATGGCGATGCATTTTTTGATACATATGCTTCTATCGCATGAATCAGTGCATCAACACCACAAGCCGCTGCAATTGAAGCTGGAGCTGTCATGATAAGTTGAGGATCAAGAACTGCATATTTTGGTAGCGTTTCGTAGCTAACGATGGAAAATTTGTAGTTAATAGCCTCGTCAGTGATCACTGAAGATGCTGTTGCCTCGCTACCTGTGCCAGCGGTAGTCGGAATTGCAATCATAGGCACGATAGGACCAGGAACTTTATTCAGGCCTTCGTAGTCTTTAATGTCCCCGCCAAACTTGGCTAAAATACCTACAGTTTTCGCAACATCTAGAGGGCTTCCGCCACCTAGAGCAACGATACTTGTTGCACCACACTCTTTATAAAGCGCAGTAGCTTCATTAACGATAGTGATTGTTGGGTTGGGTTTAACATCTAAGTAAGAAGTGCACTTAATACCGCCTGCCTCGATGATATCTTGTACTTTCTTCACTACACCTATGCTTTCAAGGCCACGGTCAGAAATTAGAAATACATGGTCAGAATCATTATTTCTTAGGATTTCAGGTAGTTTACCTAAGCTGCCAATACCAAACTCAATGTTCTGTGGAATTTTAAAATTAAAGTCTTTCACGACATGTTCCTTTAGAAAACAAGTACAGCGCTGAACTGTACTTATTTCAGTTTAAAAGTGTTTATTTTTTATCAATAAACAGCGTAATTTATTCAGTTTAAAGTGATTTAGTTAGCTTGAAGCTTTGCAAAGTTTACTTTGCGCTTCTTCATTACATTCAGTGCGTAACTACCAATCACAAGCACGGCACCAACTAGTGATATCATTTTCATATCAGCAGTCCATGGGATATTACTTAGCAGCATATTTGCACCGATTAGAAGCAATACAACGTAAACGATACGAAGGAATTGTTCGCGGTTGATTTTTTCTAGGAAACGCATACCAAAGTAGAAACCAATACCAGCTAGAGGAAGACCAATCAGTAGTGCGCTGTTTAATTCTGTTGTGAATGCGCCATTTTGATGTTGGTTAAATAGGTTCCACGTGTTCAACACAACCCAAAGCATTGTCATTGTGTTGCGGAATTTTTTCTTGTCCTTTACCGCTTCTAACGTATAAACAGTGATTAGTGGACCACCAATATTAAATGCACCGTGAACAATGCCACCCAAGATCAAGCAGCCATAGCGGAAAATTCTTTTCGGTAAAGTGTCAGCTACATCTTCTTCGTCAGCATCTTTAATGATGAGAGGTTTAATTACATGTTTATGCAGGTTCATTACTGCAATTACGGTAACCATCGCGCCAATCAGGATTTTCGCTGTTTGTGGTGAGATTTGATAAAAAAGGTATTGGCCAATCAGAATACCAGGGGCACACAGTGCTACGATCTTAGCCAGATCCTTCCAAGAAATATCTTCTCTTCCTTTGATCGCAAGATAGTATAAGAAAGGAATAGTAATGGCTGTACCATAAGGTACTCCCATTGTCGTGCCCAGTAGGCCATTGGTCACTGCGGCTGCAATTACTGTACAACCAAAACCCGTTGTACCCTGCACAAAAAAGCCGATTACCTGCATTAGACCTACGAGTAAATAGTCTAATTTATAAATGAATTCCACGAAATTTCTCCAAACAGGTGGATAGCAAACTATCCACCAGATTTAATATTAATATTTAAATTGATTAGAAACGAAGTTCTGTACGGTCAATAAGATCATCTTGCAATGGCTTACCGAGCTCTACGAAATAAGCACTGTAACCAGCAACACGAACTAGCATGTCCTTGTATTGTTCAGGGTTCATTTGTGCAGCTCTCATTTTATCTGCACTCATAATGTTGAACTGAACATGCATGCCTTTCTTAGACATATACTCATCAATGAAGCTAACCAAGATATCTCGACCTTCGACGCCCGCTACCGCATCTTCAGGGAAACGAAGATTTAATAATGTGCCGTTTGTTGCTTTGCTGTGGTCTACTTTGGTGACTGAGTTTACAACCGCTGTTGGACCCGCAAAATCGTGTGAACCCCCAGCAGTATGAACCGGCCCCATATTATCTGAGATAGGCTCTTGGGCTTTGCGACCATCCAGAGATGCATTCATGAATAATCCCATACCCACGTTGGCGTTTACCGTATATACGCCTGGGCTAAATGCACCACCACGTGATGTTGGGCGACCAGCTATATTTTTGCAGTAACATTCAAACATGTATTTGAACAGTTCGTCTGCCTCATCTATGTCATTACCGTAGTGAGGGATCTTCGAACTGTTTACTAAGGCATAAAGCTTGTCATGTCCTTCCCAATTGTCTCGAAGTGCGTCCAGTAATTGTTTACCTGTATATGACTTATCTTCGAACATGAGTTTTTTGATTGTGGCTAGGGAGTCAGCACATGTTGCAATTCCAGCAGCCTGAGGACCAATGCCATTGTATTTGACGCCACCTGCAGTCATATCGCGACCGGACTCGATGCACCCATCAAAGTACGCAGAAATAAACGGTGTTGGTTTCAAAGTTGCATGAATCTTGTCAGTAATGTTTAAGCTACTGCAAAGTTGGTCGCACCAAAATTCAAATTGTTTCTCAACACTTTCTAGTACTTCGTCAAAAGATTGGTACGTTTCTAGACTACCAGTGTCCGGAGCTAACTGAAGCTCGGTGTTTGGACCCGCAACAAGACGCCCGTTATTGAGAACCATTTCCATCATTTTTGCAGCATTCACATAACCAGCATCTTGCCAGCCGTGCTCTTTACCTGGAATGGTTGGCTCCACACACCCGACAACAGCGTAGTCGCGTGCCTCTTCTAACGTTACACCTTTCAACTGCATTGCTTTAATAGCAGGAGTATCGTTAAACAATTTAGGGTGACCGTAACCTGCGCGAATACATTCCGTCGCTTTCACTTTTAACTCATGAGGCGTATTTTCATGCATGCGCACACAAACCCAAGGGTTCATCATGCGAGTATGAACTGATGCTTCAAGCAACAGCATAGTTAGGTCATTGGTCGCATCATTACCATCAGTATCAACGCCGCCAATAGTCAAGCTTTCACCACCAAAACCACGACCATTACGTACTTTTACAGTACCCTTGTCTTTCAGTTTTGTAGGGTTGTTCATCTTGACATAAAGCACTTCTAGTAGTTCTAGAATGAACTCTTTAGATGTACCATTCTTTTCAATGTCAGCTAGGTAAATTGGGTGTAGCCATTGGTCCATACGACCGTATGAAATCGAGTGACCGTTACCTTCAATTTGTGTCAGTGTGGTAGCAAAGTTAAACAACTGAATTGCTTGCCAGAATGTTTGTGGCACACCGCCTGCAATTTGATAACAGTTTTCTGCCATTGCTAGCAATTCTTGCTTTCTTGTTAAATCAGATTCCGATGCCGCCATCTCGATTGCCAAATCAGCGTAACGTGTTACATACTTCTTAGCCGCGTGCTGTGTAATCAGTGTTGCTTTGTAGTAATCACGCTTTGTTGCATAATCAGCATCTCTTTTCGATAGCTTCGACATAGCAACTTCGACTTGCTCAATAACACCATCAAAACCAAGTGTCATTAGTTTCGCGAAGTCCATGGCAAAGTGGCCAATACCCGCAAAGTGATAGTTATTCGTCTGGAAGATTTTCTCTCCCATATGAGAACCATTCTTTTGATCTTGGTCGAGCGTTGCAGTAATCATTTCGTTTACTGTCTTACCTTTCCAGTAAGCACAAAGCTCCAAAATTTCAGCACGCTCTTCTTCATTGCGGATGTAAAATTGGTCGTTCTCGCGTTCTTCGAACGGTGCATTGTTAATTTCATCAATGATCCAATCTACCGAAAACTCTGGGTAGATCGGTGATGCTTTAGCTGGTGCTGCAATCTCACCGAGAATTAAGTCTTCGTCATAAATGTATAGAGAAGTATTTAATAAAATATTCTCGAATGCATAAGCACTTTGAAGAATGCGAGTTTCAACTTCATGGTTCTTAAAAGCCTGAGTGACTAAACGTAGCCTTTCCACATCTACATCGTATGGGCGATCCAAAAATGTTTGACGCAAACGGTTAACTCGTGGATAAGGAGACCAATCATCATGTCCAACTTCATAACCTAGGCCGTATACTTTATCAAAAGTATCAACTCCCCTAGCATCGGTAACTTGCCCCTTTACAATAGTTTCTTCCATCTATTAATTCCTTATTTTTAAAATGCAATAGGGGAAACATGAGAATAAACCTAAGCAGAAGGCTCATATTTCCCCTATTACATCTTTAATATTTTTTAACTTAGTTTAATTTAAAAACGGAACATTTAGCTCTAATTGAAACAACTCAATATGATTTCTATTTTTCTTTAGTTCCGACAACGCAATGAATACCTCTAGATTTAAAATATTCGGCTATCTTGGTAATCCTAACTTGAAATTCCTCTCGGTCAAAAACTAGGCTCTCCATTTTATAATCTAGCCCTAGTGAGTGATATTTCTCTTCACCAAGACGCATGAAACTCAATAACTGCAAGGTTCTTACTTTGTTGCCCAGTTCATTGATTATGAAATCTGCTGTAGCCTCAATGTTTATTTCATCATCATTAACATTGGGGATAACCGGTATTCTTAAAATAAACTCTTTTTCTTGTTCAGAGAGCTTTTTTAGGTTAGCTAGAATTCGTTCATTATAAACACCGGTATGAGCCTTATGTTTATCGGAATCCATATGCTTAATGTCAGAGATAACTAGATCTGTATACTTCAGTATTTTTTCAATATGAGCCCACTTACCATAAAAGCTTGATTCTAAGCACGTATGTATATCTTCTGACTGACAAACACTAAAAAGGTCAGCAACAAAATCAGCTTGCCCAATTGGGTCCCCACCAGAAACAGTAACACCACCACCCGAACGTTGATAAAACCCCTTGTCCCTACGGATTATCTTCATACATTCATCAATAGACTTAGAGCTACCCCATTGTTTAATTGCATCTGATGGGCATTCTTCGTGACATTTCATACAGTTTGTACACTTGCTTCTGTCAATATCAGCAAGCTTATTATCAGAGAAGTTCAACATGCTTTTGTCTGGGCAGACATCAATACAAGCACCACATTTATCTTTGCCAATACACTTGCTTTTATACACTCCTGGCTGGGTGTAATGTTTGAAGCTTTCTGGGTTGCCACACCAGTCACAACGCAATGGGCACCCCTTTAAAAACAACTCTGTACGAATACCAGGGCCATCATCAATGGTGAATAGCTGTATATTAAATATGTTTGCCTGGTGCATCGAATTTAGCTCTTTTTTATACAGATTCATTGTGTTGAATACTTCATTGCATACGTATGCAATGAAATTTACTCTCTTCCAAAATGAATTTATTGATATAAATCATGATCAAATATCATCTTAACTAAGAAGGAATCACTATGAGACATTCATCACATTGATATAAATCGTACGTTATTTGTAATGACCACTGAAGAAATAGTTAAAAGTAGCGCTTAGTTGTATGCGCCATTGTTACAATGGTGGCGTGAATGCATATTTACACGTACCCATCATTAACATCAGTGATTTTAAGGGATGAGTTCGCCTATCTACGCTAAGGAATAATTATCTCTCTGAAAAAAATGGAATATTATTGATAACCTTAATATCGGCTGTATAACTGACATCATGATGTTGGATAAAGGTTATAAATGAGGACGAATGAAAAGAAAGAGTTTGCCGTCTCTAAAGTGAAACGGACAAACCCTGAGTACTAGTATTATTTTAGGACAAGCGCTTAGTCAAACTTGTGTCTATTGAGCAACTAGGATTGATTAAGGATGAGAATATTTAAAGTACCAAATAACAAGTAAACCAGGTTTAATCATTAGCCATTGTTTTATTACGGTGTTCTATAAAAAGCTTACTACTAGCGACTAAGACGAACGCTCTACAAGCGTACCTTTATAAAAAATATACTTACCTGTTTCTTCTTCACTTCCGCTAATCCTTTCAAAAAGATCTTCGACTGTGGACTTACAGATAACATCTGTAGGCGGTTTAATAGTAGATAGCTGGTATGAAGGCCAAGATGCCATAGGTATATCATCTACGCCAATAATTCGAATACCACTGTGATGGTGTATTTTTAAACCTTCTATGACACCAATCGCGATAATGTCATTGGCACAAAATACCGCATCTATTTTGTTAGTATCATTGACCAATTGATTGGCGGCCAACATACCAGAATCAATATCAAACGATGCCGATATTCTCACTGGCTCACTTAACCCTAACTCCATCGCTCGCTGACAAAAGCTTGACCACCGTTCTTCACAGGTCATTGAGCCTTTCTCACTACCAATAAACGATAAAGACGAGCAACCTTTTTCAAAAAAGTATTCTGCTACTTGTTTACCCGCATCACTATTGTCTAGACCAATACTATTTGCTTTGAAGTCATCGATATACCTATTGATAAAACTTAAATACACGCCATAACGCTCACATTGTTCAATAATATTACTTGTTAAACGACTGGTAGCGACAATTAAGCCATCGACTTGATATTCAAATGCCCTTTGAATGGCTGAATCGAGATCGCCATTAGAGATAGGACACAAGATTGCGTGTCCTCCTTGTCTTTGAACCTCTGATGCTAAGATACGCGCTTGTAAGTCGTACATAGGATTTGAACTGCTATCCAAAGCTATCGCAATAAGCCCAGATCGATTTGAAATTAAACTACGAGCCAGTGCATTCGGTTTATAACCCAATTTCGCTGCACCTTCTAATATAAAGGTTCGCTTCTGTTCGCTAATACTTGCCTTTGGATTGAAAGCGCGAGAAACCATCGATTGAGATACACCTAAGTATTTTGCAATATCATTTGAGGTCAGATTAGACTTCTTCATTCACTTTACCATTTGTACCTATTAATATTGTTTAACTTTATTTAAAGTTAAAATTAAATTAACAATCCTTGAGAGGCTTATAAATAACTGTTACTAAGTGCTACATCTTGTTAATTATAATAATTATCAATTTAGAAAGCATAAGTTGTTCATTTTACTGTATCTTTGCTTGAACGTACAATCTAGCTTCTATTGTTGGAAAATCCGAGTTTTTATGGATAAGTTACATAATGGTAACTGGTTGGAGGATTAGATTGTGTTTTTACGATCTAATCATAGCAATAGGCGATAGTTTCTATCCTCAAAGGTAGGAGTTGATACAAACAGCCCCGATTACCAATAAAGTTCAAATATAACTAACATTCGTGGCTACGTTTTTCCTTGAGAGTTGCTAGGGTTTGTTGACCTTTTGAGGTTGTTTTTATAGCGGTTTGTTGGGTATTAATACAAGGCTGCCGCTTTTAGGTGTGGCGGTTCCACATGAACAGTGACTAACGCGGTAGGAATGCCCAACAAAGCGCTACCCGAAGGGCTCGGCAAGAAAGGCTTGACCAGAAGCCGTTAACTCATCGTTGAGCGACTTTTGCTTAGATGACTAGGCGGCAAGTCCCTCGCCTTGAATCAATGGCTTCTGGTCGAGCAAAAGGTCAACAGACCCTAGTTAATATACATAGAAACACCAGGACCAACGTCCAATCCCAATCCTGTCCACAACAACAAAAATGCAGTCCAGAACACTAGGAATCCAATAGCAAGTGGCAACATAGTCGCCATCAATGTCCCAATTCTCAGGTCGGGTTTATAGCTTTGCATATAAACCAAAGCCACGCTGAAGTACGGTGACATAGGAGATATTATATTAGTTACGCTATCACCGATTCTAAACATTGCCAGCGTAAAGGCAGGCTCAATATTCAGTTGCATCAACATAGGTATGAAGATCGGTGCAAACAACGCGAATTGAGCGCTACCGCTTGTCATAAAGATATTACATATACAGGCAATTAATATGAATCCAATGATGAGTAAGTAACCATCAACACCTGCACTTTGTAAAAATTGAGCCCCTTCGTAAGCAACTAAGTTTCCTATCCCTGTCCATTTGAAATACGCAATGAACTGCGCAATAGCGAGGAAAAGGACTAATGTAGTAGCCAGAGTTTTTACAGACTCGGCCATCAAAGCTGGAATGTCCTCAACCTTAGATATTTTACCTACCGCCTTGCCATAGGTAATGCCTATACCAAGAAAATAGAAGAACATGAAAGGTACTAAGCTTTTAAGGAATGGCGATGGTATCAACCCCCCTTCCTCATTCCGCAGAGAAGAGGTTTCAGGAAGAACCAAAGCGGCAACAAACACCATATAACCTAAAGTAAACAGAACCACACGTTTGAGTCCTACTTTTTCTTCCTTAGTCATATTGATATCGGCGGTGGGCTTTTCTTTCACCATAGTAGACAGCGGATGTAGCTTATTGAGTCGAGGCTCAACAATTTTGTCGATGACCAAGGTACCCACTATCGCGAGCACAAATACTGACGAAGCCACAAAGTAATAGTTATCTACAGCACTTACATAAGCGTCAGGATCAATGATTCGAGCTGCATCCGTCGCAATCCCTGCAAATAGAGCATCTCCAACCGTAACAAATAGGCTAGCGTCAAAACCGGCTCCCGCGGCGGCATATGCGGCGGCAGCACCAGCGAGCGGGTTCCTACCTACTGAATGGAACACCATAGCCACTAATGGAATCAAAATTAGGTAGTTGGCATCAGAGGCAATCGACCCACAGATACCCGCTAGAAACACACAAAAAGTGAGCAAATGTCTAGGCGCTTTCGCAACCGTTTGAGTGAGTAACGTTGAAAGTAATCCAACTCGCTCAGCAAGCCCGATACCCAACATTACCGTAATGATCGTTCCAAGAGGCGGAAAATTTACAAAGTTCTTCACGAAGTTTGTAAACATATAGGCAATGCCTTCCCCTGAAAGCAGTGATTTTATAGGTGTTGCTTCAGCCGTTTTCGGGTTATATGTGTTTACCCCTAGGTAGTTGAAGATGGCAGAGATGAGCATTACCCCAACGGCCAAATATACAAAGAGTAGAAAGGGATGTGGTAACTTGTTACCCGTTCGTTCAACCCATGCGAGAAAACGATTGTCTTTTATCGTTTCAGGTTTTGTTGATATTTCTTTTACGTTCTCCATTAGTTTTCTCTCCCTAGATAAAATTTAGCCAAATCCATATAAACCTGCCTAGCAACAGCGATATTGTCATCGTTAAAGTCGTAATGTGGGTTGTGGAGGTATGCAGAATTCTCTCCATTGCCTATGAAGAAGTAACATCCCGGACGCTCAAGCAAGTAGAAGCTAAAATCCTCCGCACCCATGGTCGGCATATAATCAATCTCCAAGAGTTCATCTGCTGCAAAACTAGGCTCACAGGCTTTTAACAAGTCAGTTGTTTCATTACGATGATTCACTAGTGCAGGTATGGAAAGTTCAATATCGAATTGGTAAGAACAACTGAACTGAGAACACACGTGTCTCAAGGTGTTTTCAATCTCTTTTAGCAAAAATTCTTCTGTATCTTTGTGATCAGTACGTACGCTTAGCCAAAGCTCAGCACTTGAACTGATCACATTGATGGCCTCACCAGAATGAAATTTTGAAACGGTAATTGCTGCAGAATTGAGAGGGGATAATTTCCTAGAGATAATGGTTTGCACTTGAGTTACAAAACTGGCTCCGGTGATGATGGGATCATTGGTCAAGTGGGGCATTGCTGCGTGCCCTCCCTTGCCGAAAATCTTAACGCAAATACTCGTGTTCCCCCCCATTGCGGAGCCGGACTTAACAAACACTAGTCCTTGCTTAAATCCTGGACGATTATGATATCCAAAAATCTTATCTACAGTAGGGTTCTCCAAAACCCCATCATCAATCATAGCTTTCGCGCCAGCACCCCCCTCTTCAGCGGGTTGCATGATGATAACAATGTTCCCAACATAGGCTTTTTTGTTTGCTATTAAAGATTCAGCGGCACAAAGAAGACTCGCTGTATGACCATCATGACCACACGCATGCATTCTTCCTTCATTTTTAGATTTGTGTTCAAAATCATTAAGTTCATGAATAGGAAGCGCGTCTAGATCGGCACGAAATGCGATTGTAGGCCCAGGCCGTCCCGTATATAAAACCGCTTTGACTCCCGTTTTACCAAGGCCTCGCGTAACTTCATAACCTAGAGAAGATAAGTGGTCTGCGACTAATTCAGACGTGTCAAATTCTTCATATTTTAATTCTGGGTAACGATGAAGTTGTTTTCTTATATCAATATACTTATCTACATTCTCGTCCATATATAACGCATCTCTATTCATTAGTGTTAACCACCACACTAAACAAACGAGCAACATTTACCCGATTAAAATGTAACAATTTGCATATTTTTCAACAACAAGCAGCCCTAACCCACTGCTATTAAGCATTCTAGCCCTGGTCAGACAACTATGAAATTTAGTCTGTCATTAATACGACCAACCCTGTTCAGAGTATGATTCTGAGTTGTGTCTTTGGTTCTTGAGGGCATAGTACTGTCTGCAGACAAGCTTGAGGCATTGAGGTAAGTTTTCATGGGTAGACATAATACGGCTTCAATTTACGGACTTACGGACTTACGGGGCTCACTTTGCAGATTTGATTGCTACGCTTACTACTCTTGATCACGTAACCAGGTACAAGGAGTGTTCATGAAAGCTGGCGATCTAATATTTACCCAATTGGGTTCCCCTTCGAATGCAATATCATCAGTGACAGAGGGCTTTAAAGGTGCTCGCGTCAACCATGTAGGCATCATAGTAGACACCAATAAGGGCAAGTTTGTTTTGGAAGCGTTCGACCCTGAAGTCCGACTCACCAGTATCAGTGTTTATTTAAAGCGTTCTTGGTTTGGGACACCTAATCCGCGCTACATTGCAGCTAGGCTTAAAGAACAATACCAAAATTTAATACCAGCAGCGATTAAGTATGGCCTAAACCAAAGGGCCGTACCTTACGATGAACGCTATCTCACTGATGAAGATGCGCTTTATTGCAGCGAGCTTATCGTTGATATGTTTAAGAACGCCAATGATGGGGTTGAGTTCTTCCCAGAATCTCCTATGAGCTTCCGGGATACCGAAACTGGGGAATTACATGACTACTGGGTTCGTCACTACAACGAGCAATTCGGTATGCCTGTACCTACCGGAGAGCCGGGCTCAAACCCCGGGAATATGAGTAAAGACAGCAAACTTTATATCTATGACGTGGTGGGAGATATCAGTGGCTACGAACAATAGCAAACGACCACGAATAAAGTGCAAACCGTCATCCACTCCGACTGTAACGGTGCATACAGGGTGAAGGTAGAATTAGAGAAATAAAAAAGGCCCTATATTAGAGCCTTTTTAGTTTGATATTTTCTATATTCCTTATAGACAATGACAAATCCAATCTGAAGTAGTTTTATACTCAACCAAATCATTGAAATCCTCGTATTGTCATTTGTAATTATACACAATCTGTAACAAAAACACACGGAGTTGTTCACCTTAAACTCAACTCAAACAAAGATGATTGAATTTTGGTAACTTTTTAGATTATATTCACAGCACCAACCAATGAATTTTTATGCACACAACCTACCAACCACTCTCATAAAAACCACATTCATATTCGATAATTTTGTTTCTGGATTAACATTTAGATTCTAGGATTCTTACTCATATACAAACACTTAAGTAATCACAACCAAAATATATGAAACCTCAACCACCTGCCATCAATTCCTTATATTTCATTCAATATAAGTTTCTATTTATGCACCTTATATCGAACCGACAAAATATATAGGCTTTAGTTCCAGCACCAATTCAGAATTTTTGTGCTGGACACTAAAGGATATAGAAATGAAAAAATTGACTCTGACTGCTATCGCAGTTGCATCAGCATTCGCTGCATCAGCTAACGCTGCTGAAGTATACAAAGCAGACAACTTAGCTCTATCTCTAGGCGGCCGTGTTGAGGCTCGTAGTGAGTTCTCTGACCAAGGTAAAGACAATAAAGTAAACCAAAAGCAGCAAGAGCTTTCTCGTGCTCGTCTTAACTTTGAAGCGAAGACTCAAATCACTGAAGATGTTCATGCTCGTGGTTTTGTAGAAAAAGAGTTTACCAAAGACAACACAAACGATACTCGCTACCTTTACGTTGGCGTTGGTGACGAAAACACTGAACTGCAATACGGTAAAACAGATGGCTCTCTTGGTCTGATCACAGATTACACCGACATCCTAAATACCTACGGTTCAGAAGCATCCAGCAAATCTGCAACGGCTGACCGCGCAGATAACCAGCTACTTTATGTTGGCAATTATGGTGACTTAACAGTTAAAGCTAATGTGAACGGCGGCGGCGCGAAAGTATCTAAGTCATTCTTCGATAACAATGGTGTTGAGATTCCAGGTCAAAAGATCGATGCAACCATTGATAAAGGCTACGGTGCTGCAGCAAGCTATGACTTCGGCATGTTAAAAGCCGGTGCCGGTTATGCAAAAGAAACCTATGACGGCAATGCTAAGGATAGCGACAACGTATTAGTCGGTTTAGGCGCTGATGTAACAGATGCGCTGTACCTTGGTGCTCTTTACGTGAACGGTTCTCAGTTGGGTGATGATTTCCAAGGCTATGAGCTAGCAGGCTCTTACGACTTTACTGACAAGTTAACCCTTGCTTCTACATTCACAAGTGCAAACTTCGACTCAGAGAAAGAGGATCGTAACAGCGCGACTGTCGATCTAGGTTACCAGTTCACTAACTACTTCCTAACGTATGCTGGTGTGAGCAAGAAGTTCACCCAAGACGAAGAACTTAAAGGCATGTTAGGTGCAAAAGTTACTTTCTAAGAAAAAAAACGCTTAGTTAAACTTTAGCCATCTTTATGGAGCTCTCGATCAGGGCTCCATTTTTCTATGCACCTTATTGACTATCTCTTCTCGTTCTACTGTACACCCCTACAATATTCATCCTGTTTTTCCGCAAACGATTGCATAATTCAAAACCTCAATACCATTAGTTTTATTAATGATAAGACAAAAATAATCTATCGTGTAGCACGCGAAATTCGTGATCCAATCCAAATATATTCCCCCTACTTACGGTACTTCCTCAAGGATTGATTTTGATCACATTAAATATGTCGCCGTTGCAACACAATGCGCCCCGAAATCAATCACATCCCTTTTTTACGAGAATTATATAATGACAACTACGATTATCGCAGAACAAGTATCAGGGAAAACACGTAAATGGACTTATCAAGACATCACATGGTGTCTCTCTCTTTTTGGTACAGCTGTAGGTGCAGGCGTACTTTTCCTACCAATCAAAGCGGGCGCTGGTGGCTTTTGGCCATTAGTTATTCTAGCCCTAATTGCAGCACCTATGACATGGTTTGCTCATAAGAGCTTAGCTCGTTTTGTTCTTTCATCTAAGAACGAAAATGCGGACATTACCGACGTCGTTGAAGAACACTTTGGAAAGACTGGCGCAAACATTATTACCTTTGCCTACTTCTTTGCCATCTACCCAATTGTTCTAATTTACGGTGTGGGTATCACTAACACTGTCGATTCTTTCATGGTGAATCAACTTGGCATGGAATCTGTTCCTCGCTGGTTACTTTCTGGTGGTTTAATTGCTCTAATGACAGGTGGCGTGGTATTCGGTAAGGAACTGATGCTAAAAGCAACATCTGCAATGGTATATCCACTTGTACTTATCTTGCTGGCGCTATCGATTTACCTAATTCCAGACTGGAATACGTCAATGATGTCAGTGACTCCTGAATGGACCACACTGCCTTCTACTATTTGGTTGGCAATCCCAATCATTGTATTCTCTTTTAACCACAGCCCAATCATTAGCCAGTTCACTAAAGAACAGCGTAAAACCTACGGCGAAGATGCACACAAGAAAACGGACATGATCACTGGCGGCGCGTCAGCAATGCTGATGGGTTTCGTTATGTTCTTCGTATTCTCGGTAGTGTTGTCTCTATCTCCTGAGCAACTAGCGCAAGCACAAGCTGAGAACATCTCTGTACTTTCTTACCTAGCGAACGTTCATGCGTCGCCAATCATCTCTATATTGGGTCCAGTAATCGCGTTCGCAGCCATCACTTCAAGCTACTTTGGCCATTTCCTAGGTGCTCATGAGGGTTTGGTTGGTCTAGCTAAATCACGCTCAAACGCTTCTGCAAGTAAGATTGATAAGGTTGCTTTAAGCTTCATCGTACTAACTACTTGGATTGTCGCAATTATTAACCCTAGTATTCTTGGCATGATTGAAGCGATTGGCGCGCCAATGATTGCTGCAATTCTATTCATTATGCCTGTGTTTGCGATGTACAAAGTTCCAGCAATGAAAAAGCTAGCAACCACTAAAGCGGCTCGAATCTTCACGCTTATCTGCGGTATCGCAGCGATTACCTCTGCAACGTACGGCATCTTCTAATAAACCTTGATGCTCAATAGCCCTTAGCTTATGGCTAGGGGCCTGACTTTCATACACAAGTATTGATAGTCGAGCTAAATGTGATCTAACAAAGTGTATCCCTTATTAGATCACTACTTTGAATAAACGTCTTCCCCGAGTGCGTTTCTGGGCCGGCATTTCGGTCGGGGACCTTATCAGCAGAGCTGTGTAATCAGATTCCCGATAAAGGCATTCGGGAATGACGGAAATCCTAAAGTCTGATTTGGGTTCAAGAGACAGACTAGGGGCTTTTTATTCTGCTCTCCCCCTTTATTTCATAATAAGGCATGAATAATCATGATCAGTATTTTTGATATTTACAAAATTGGCGTTGGTCCTTCTAGTTCTCATACTGTAGGTCCTATGAAGGCTGGCTATGAATTCGTCGAAGAACTCAAGCACATGGCAATCTTACAGTCAGTCACCAAGGTAACGGTAGATGTCTATGGCTCACTATCATTAACAGGCAAAGGTCACCATACCGACATTGCTATTATCATGGGCCTTGCGGGTAACCTTCCGCAAACCGTTGATATAGATTCGATAGATGGATTTATCAAAAATGTGGAGCAAACAGGTAAGTTGGCTTTTGATGCTGGCAGTCACACCGTTGATTTTCCTGTCTCTGGTGGCATGAACTTCCACTCTGAAAACCTAGCGCTGCATGAAAACGGCATGCAGATCCATGCATGGGCTAACAATGAGCTTGTACATAGCAAAACCTACTACTCTATCGGTGGCGGATTTATTGTTGACGAAGCCTCTTTTGGCCAGTCTGAAGCGCTAACCGTTGAGGTCCCTTACCCTTTTGATTCGGCAACCTCGCTTGTTGCACAAGCGGTTGAAAGCGGACTTTCTATTAGTACCTTGGTACTTAAGAATGAGAAAGCGCTGCATTCAGATGAGGCTATCTCCAACTATCTAGCCGCTATCTGGCAGACTATGTCTGATGGCATCGAAAGAGGCATGAATACAGAGGGCGTATTACCTGGACCACTTCGTGTTCACCGCCGCGCACCTTGTCTTTACAAAAAGCTTTCCACTTCTGCCGGCACTAACGCAGACCCTATGGCTGTAGTAGATTGGATTAACTTGTTTGCATTTGCTGTCAATGAAGAAAACGCTGCGGGCGGTAGAGTGGTAACCGCCCCAACCAATGGGGCGTGTGGAATAGTTCCTGCTGTACTGGCTTACTACGATAAATTCATTCAACCAGTGACAGCAAAAGAGTATACCCGTTACTTCGCAGCTTCTGGTGCAATCGGTAGTTTGTACAAGCGTAACGCCTCTATCTCAGGGGCAGAAGTTGGTTGCCAAGGTGAAGTGGGCGTTGCATGTTCCATGGCCGCAGCAGGTTTAGCTGAGTTAATGGGCGGCAGTCCAGAGCAGGTTTGCATGGCAGCGGAAATCGGTATGGAACACAATCTTGGCTTAACATGCGATCCAGTTGCTGGACAAGTTCAAGTGCCATGTATAGAAAGAAACGGCATTGCCGCAGTGAAAGCAGTTAACTCTGCTCGTATGGCATTAGGTCGCACCTCTGCCGCTAGAGTCTCGCTTGATAAGGTTATCGAAACCATGCTTGAAACAGGAAAGGATATGAACGCTAAATACCGTGAGACCTCTCAAGGTGGATTAGCTATCAAGGTGCTTTGCTAAAAAGCATTTTTCAAATGGATATAATGGCCCAACCTTAGGTTGGGCCTTTGTTTATCTACTCTTTCCACTAGAAGCGATGCGTTAGAGAGGACACAAACTGGCGCTTATCCGATCCATTCTGCCCATACTCAGCTTGGATTGCCCACGAGCGATTGAAGTTATAGCTTGCTCCTACTAGGCCCATCCATTTGTCGATGTTTTCTTGTTCGATCTTGTAGTTGATGTGCTTATCATCTGGAAGACCACCATAATGCTCACCATATATGGTCAAGTTGCTGTCTAGATAACTAACACCTACATACACATCAACGCTACTCGTATCTTTCAGCGGAATCTGTTTACCAATTCGTGGGCTAACACTAATTACTAGCTCTTCTGCTCTCGCATTTTTCATATCAACGTAGCTAACGGAAACGGGTATGGCTAAGAAATAATCTTGCCACCCTGCAGCAAAAGTTGCTCCTATGGTGTAGTTCCAGCCATCTAAATCAACATCTAATGCATGTTTCCACCCATCAGTGTTACAAATTTCTGGCCTCAATGCTTCAGGTCGTTGACACATATCTAAGCCACCCACCAACGAGCCATCAGATTCAAATTCAACATGAGCCATACCGTTTACTTTTCCTACAGTGGCAAACACATTCATGAAAGGAAAGATCCAAGCATCGAGTTTCAGTTGAGGTGTTTGACTATGGGAATAGTTGTTATCAAACGATATAAACTCTACTGGCTGGGTAGCACCATTATTGATGCCGGAGAAGCCAGCCTCAAGATTCGAAATCGTCATATCTTGCTTAGTTTCGGCATAAAGGATGCTAATCCCAAATGGCAAAGGCAGGCTAAACCCTTGATCAACCACATCCTGAGCGAAGAATGGTAATGGCCTATCCCATTTCGGATTCGACTCATCACCGACTGACTCATGATTCGCAAATTTCGCATTACCCACCCCAGTTTCGGTCAGTTCTTCGTTTACCGATACCGACATCAAACGGGCACTGCCCACAGCTGAGGCACTAGACTCGAACACCAAATAAGTAGGAATCTCGCTGTCTTCTAAATAATAGACCTGCTCAGTCTCGATACCACTGGCGCTTATATTCCAGTCAGTCCCCCAAGAAGACTCGCTAAACCCCTCACTAAATTTTTCAAGGTTCTCAGGGGTATCAAGAACAGAGATCATTCTGTAGCTACTGAGGCCAATTCCAGCGCCTACATCGTAACGATACAGGTCAATGTAGGTGGTAGAGTCATCAACATTGCTATACACAGCACCTATACCTGTGCCTCCACCGACTAATGGCACCTTAATGTTCGACATTACACCCGTCGCATACCCTTCTGCTTGTTCTAGTTGAGCATGAATTTCTGGGTAGACCTCTGCCAGTTCTTCTATCAACTGCTCACTTTCATCATCGATTGATTGGCGGATCTCTTCTCTCTCTTCATAGGGGATCGAAGAGCTACAAGCCGTCATAAAAAATGCCATAAAACTGGTCAATAAGAAGGGAGTGCGCATAGAGTCATAAGCCAACGGGTTATAAAGTGCGCGAAGATTATCACGGTGAAGATGGCCAACCCATCACTCAGGCTTATACCGATCCTCACTCTTATTTAAGTATTCAATTGAGCCTAGTTATGAATTGAAGAGCGACACAAGAAAGATGCCTTTCAATGTAGAGTATTTCTTGCAACTACTATCATTGACATCAATGTGTCGAACGAAGAGACGGGGGTAAGGTTTTATCAGGAAAAATAGTTATCTAACATGAAAACGGTAGCTTGATAATGGCCATGTAACATTACCACCCACTACCGTTGTTATGTTCAGTTCCAGCTAATATGGAAACAAACTTATGGATATCTCACGCTAAACTATTTAAGGGCGTTCTTTTCCATCAGGTCTTCTTCAACACCTTTTAGTTTCATCTCATCCATGATGAAGTTGACAGTATTGAGAAGTCGTTGCTCCCCTTTAGGGATCAAGTAACCGAACTCGCTCTTAGTGAACGGGTCAGCACAACCTGATGCCTCTAAACGCTTATCAATGCTTTGATAATATAGAGCTTCTGGCGTCTCGGTGACCATCACATCTACCTTACCTTCTGCAACCGCTTCTGGTACATCTAGGTTATTTTCATAGGTGGTGAACTTAGCGCTAGTCAGGTGCTCTTTGGCAAACAGCTCGTTTGTACCACCAATGTTGTAGCCCACCTTGGTGCTGGCTTGGTTTGCCTCTTCTAGGGTATCGTATTTTTCTGCGTTGCCTTTAGCTACCAAAAAGCACTTGCCAAACGTCATGTAGCCTTGAGTCTGCTCAGCGTTCAACTGACGTTGCATCTTACGAGTAATACCACCCATAGCAACATCATACTTATCTTGCGCTAAACCATCCAATAGCTCTTTCCAGGTGGTCTCAACAAACTCAACCTTAACACCAAGCTGATTAGCCATATGCTTTGCCACATCAATATCGTAACCACTGAGTGTCTCGCCATCGTGGTAAGAGAATGGGCGATAGTCACCTGTAGTACCTACTCTTAGTACACCCTCTTTCTGGATATCATCTAGACGGTCAGCGTGTGCAACACCCACGGTCATCAGGCCCAGAGAGAGACCTAAGATTAGTGTTTTCATGAATTAGTCCTTCTTAACAACTGTAAGCCAGACTATACACTAAAAATAAAAATTAATTCCAGAGTATTTATTTACAAAACCAATATTTTCAACTAAGCAATTGAGTTTGCCGACTAAGAGTTCAATTTTGACTGTGCTAAGCACCGAGAAATCTCAAATAGAAATTATGATTCTGCATGAAAGCGGTAATTTGTGACAAGTAGTGTTTGGCAATGTCACCATACCATTCACTCTCGTCTATGCTTTCAACTACCGCTAATTTCCGAATAACCATAAAAAAGCCCTGCTCTCAAAGAGAGCAGGGCTTTCGAATAACGTGCAGTATGGCTAATCTATTAGCGCGTCATACCCAAATCTTTTTGCATGTGATCAGAAAGATCAGATGCATAGTAGGTTGTGGTAGTCTGACCTTTGCCGAAAAGAATATCAACAAGGTGCATCATCAATCCTTTGAAATCAATAGAATAGCTCTTTGCTTCCTGAGAGCTTGGTACTGCGACGGTGTTAAGATTCATTACTTGCGCCATGAGTGCCTCTTTAATTTCTGGTAAGTTTCAATAAGTTATGGCGCAAATATAGGCAAAATCAGCTTAAGAATAAAACGAGTAAAATTCAGCTTTCGGATTAGTTTTTCTAATTTTACAATACAATAACAAGTGCAAAAATCAACCTACAGAATAGATGCATAAATCCGCAATTTACGCATTATTCTATGAATATAAATTCCCACGGCCAATTGAAGGCTGTTTTTGTTTACAAAACAGTCACAATAAAAAAGTTAAAATTTATGTGGTTAGGCCTAATTTAATTTGTGTCTCAAACCGCAATGCTTCTCTTGATACAAACTCTAGGAAACAATCAGCCATCGACATCTCAGTCACCGTCCAATCGTCACGGCAGTTCAGTATCGCCGAATACCCTTCCTTACCCTTCATTGTGTAAGCTGAAGACGTGCCCCAATAGACTTGATCGTCGCGAATGTCTGTCCAGCCGCGAACCTCATCGTAGATCCTTAAGTTTTTTACACGCTGACCTTTTATCGCATCAATCACTACCTGATAATCCAACTGATAGGAATACGGGTAGCTCCCCGAACCTGTGCCACTTTCATCCACTGCGTTATCAATAGCCCCTTCCAGCACATCCTTGATATGACGTCCTTCAATGGAATAAACGCCAATGGGTACGATAAATGGCAGTAATTTACCGGCAATATCAGCCTTACTGATTGGCCCTGCATTTAAGGAGCAGCGCACACCACCCGCATTATGTATTGCAAAATCTATGCTGTGACCACGATGACGCATCGCATGGTAGAAAGACTCTGCAACTAACGAGCAGATCTCACTTGGCCCTTTTTCATCAGGGATCCTTACGTGCCGCAGCCCAGACTTAAGATGGCCTACAACACTCGTTTGCAGCGCATGCACCTCTGGTTTATAGGTTTCAGTCAATAGTTGATGTATCGCAGGGTCTTTTTTACAGCGCACGATATTAGGGTGAGACTGAAGATAGTCGAAGACTTGGTTATATTCGCCATCACAATCACAATCGCTCATCGTCGCATCAAGGCACAACCGACGGCCAATCAGAAGCTCATTTCGACCATCAAATGCAACGACCTTACCCGATTCATCAAAATCAATATCACAATGGCCGATGGCTTGTGCATGCAGACCTGCTTGCACAACGTAAGTGTTATTAACGCGTTTTCCGTACTCATCTCGGCACGGCAAGCCTAATTCGCTAAAATCACCCTGCAGTACGTGAGAATGCCCGCCAATAATCAGGCTAATACCCTCAACACTCTCAGCAAGCTTCAGATCGGCATCATAACCAAGGTGACTAAGCAGTATGATTTTGTTGATCCCTGATTCACGGATTTGTTCAACCGTGTTGATGGCCGTTTGCTTGGCATTGACGAACGGAGTGTCGGGATCAGGGTTTGCAATATCCATCATCTTATCTATAGATAAACCAAAGATAGCAATCTGCTCACCATCCACTTCGTGGATCAGCCACTTGGCGCTTTTAGATTGTGGTTGATATGAGTGTACGCTTGGGGTTTCGCTAAGTCTTAGGGGCTTGCTCTCCAGTTCATTGGAGAGATCCCAGTTGCCACACAATAAAGGGAAGTTGATTTCATTGGCAAACGTTGCAAGGGGACCGTTGCCCATGTCCAGTTCATGATTTCCCAATGTCATTGCGGTTAGGTTGAGTTGATTCAGCAGCCTTGAATTCGCTTCTCCCTTGAATAAAGAGAAATACAGTGTCCCTTGAAAGCAGTCACCTGCGTGCAAAAAAAGAAACTCTCGACCTGCTTGGTCGGATTGTTGTTTAAGCTCTTGCGAACGAGTTTTTATACGTGCGAATCCCCCTACGCTGACATAAGGGTTTAGCATTTGATTATTGATATTTAAAGACAGTTGTAGTGTTGTTGGCTCAAAATATGAGTGGGTATCGTTGATGTGAGCGACCCGTATCCTTGTCACTTTTTTCATTCTTTTCTTCATTCATTCATCTCTAGTTTCAAGGCTATTGTAGTCGGGCGAATATGACAAACCAATGACTATTTTTTCGAGCCTGTACAACCCTGTATCTTCGAGGCCTCTTTAGGTTCTAATTTCCCTAGAAGAACGCAAAATATCAATTAGTTAGAAACATGCGAAGCTTCGCAGTGCAAATCCGGTCTGTTTTCTATAATGAAAGAAAAAGGGGTAGATTATGCAATTAGAGCGGATCGAAATCTCTGGCTTTCGGGGCATAAGGCGTCTCTCTTTGCCTTTTGAACAACTGACAACCTTGATTGGAGAAAACACATGGGGTAAATCCTCCCTACTCGACGCCCTATCTGTTGCCTTACCCACTAATGCTGAGCCCTATCAATTTGAAATGCGCGATTTTCATGTAGATTACTCAATCTCACACCCTCAAACCCAGCATCTTCAGATAGTGCTAAAACTGCGCGCTAGCAGTAACAATGAGCCAAGGTCCGGTCGCTACCGCAAAATAAAGCCCGCATGGAATGAGCGCTCAAATGGACGATCTGAAATCATTTATCGGCTCAGCGCCACACTAGAGGGTACTAAAGTCACTACCCACTACGCCTTTTTAAATCGCGAGGGAATCCCAAAGCAGTTGCACCACACTACTAAGCTCGCAAAAGAATTGATGATTTTGCATCCCGTCATTCGATTGCGTGATTCAAGACGTTTTCAACGCCTTGAAAAGTCGCCTCAACCTGACTCTAAGATAGAACGTAGAATAAAGAATACCTGTCGACGACTGATTTCACACCCCGGCCTTATCAGTAAAGAAGAAATGAAAAGCAGCGTTAAGACCATGCACGACCTTGTTGATCACTACTTTTCCTATAAAACTCACTCAAGGCACGACCCTAGAGCACTGCGAGATGGGATTTTTACGTCCAGTGCAGGCAGCAAGATGTCGCTGAAGCAGTTTGTCGATCAAACCAAAGACCGACAAACTCGTTTGCTGTTAATGGGGCTGTTGAACAATTATCTGCAAGCAAAGGGAAACACAGAGCTACGACGCTGTGCAAGACCCTTACTGATCGTTGAAGACCCTGAGGGTCGGCTTCATCCAACTCACCTTGCTCGGGCTTGGGCATTACTGCAAATGATGCCGATGCAGAAGATACTCACCACCAATTCGGCTGTTTTACTAGGTGCAGTGCCTCTGCGAAGTATTAAACGATTAGTTCGAAAATCGGATCGCACTGAAGCTAAGTACATTCGCCCTGAGATGCTCTCTTCTGACGAGCTAAGACGTGTCGGATTCCATATACGCTTTCACCGCTCTAGCGCCTTGTTTGCAAGGTGCTGGTTACTAGTTGAAGGTGAAACAGAGGTCTGGCTATTTAACGAATTAGCCAAATTATGTGGCTATGATCTTGCCGCCGAGGGAGTACAAATCGTTGAGTTTGCTCAATCAGGGCTAAAATCGCTACTCAAAGTTGCCCGTGCGTTTGATATCGACTGGCATGTCGTGACAGATGGTGACGCCGCAGGTAAGAAATATGCAGCCTCTGTAAGAACAATGCTCCATGGCGAGCAAGAAAGGCACCGACTGACTGAGCTCCCTGATAAGGATATTGAGCACTACCTCTATAACAATGGATTTGAGAAGTTCTTTAGAGACATGGTGAAGATCCCATATGACCACCCTATCCCTGCAAAAAAAGTGATTGTTCGAGCACTTAAAAAACATGCAAAGCCAGACGTAGCTTTGGCCATTGTTGAATACTGTGAGACACATGGCGATGGCATAGTGCCACTGCTCATTCGCTGGACGCTCAAACGAGTGATCAGTATGGCTAATGGGAACACTTAACTTTTCTGAATAAACGAAGGAGTGATAACGCTCCAAAACGGTATTGTTTAATAGATCTATAAGTCGTGCTTATGAATTAACTAAATACAACCTTATATATCCTATTTTCTTTTCATATAAGATACGCCTAAATATTTTGAACGATGTGGGTTACACGGCGCTTGCGCCATGAAGAGCCGACGCAATGTTTATAAATTTAGGCAGACTTATACCAATCGTAGTAAATAGCACAATCGCTATCCATAGATAGTGATTACTTTCCATGAGAAAACATCTCTTACAACAGATTTACGATGCCTAAATTACCCATTTATATTGGAGCTAAACTATGAAAAAACTATTTACATTCATCGTACTTCTGTTTGTTTCTACTTCTGCACTGGCTGATTATCCTAGTTTTGCTGATTCTGCCAATGCGACAGCAGACGAAGTACAGGCCGTCAAAAACAACAATGAACCACACTCTGAACCTGCATACGTTGAAGCCGACTATGCCGAATCGGTTAGTAAAGCCAAGTCTGATTATGAACAACGTTTAGACTACCTAGAAAATACCGATTATGAAAAATTAGAGAAAAAAGCCACGCGCGGATCGGCAGGTTTTATTCTTGCGAGTGTGGCTACCCTGGCAGCCATTGGTAATCCGGGACTAGTTGCAGCAGGTGCTGCCGTTACTGTAGGTAGTGTGTTTTATGTAAAAGACACACACAAAGCTTTAAGCGACAAGCGCACATTAGGTCATGAATTATAATTACGCTTAGACAGAATCAATGAGCTCTCATTAATAAAAAAACCTCGCTTGACTGAATCAAGCGAGGTAAAAGAAAAGGTACAGATATTAAAAGTTACTTTTTCTTGCCTTCAACATGTAATTCCATATCTACATAACTTGAAGTACCCATAACTGGAATATTAAAGTCAGCCAATTCTAGGCGGGTTGTGCCCATAAAGCCAGCGCGTTCGCCGCCCCATGGGTCTTTACCTTGACCAATAAAGTTAGCGTCAATGGTAATTGGTTTAGTTTGACCATGCAGTGTCAAATCACCCATGATTTCTAGATTACCATCACCCTTGTCGACAACTTTAGTACTGTTAAATACAGCATCACTGTACTTAGACGCATCAATGAAGTCGCCACTTCGAATGTGCTTGTCACGCTCTGCATGGTTAGAGTCCAAGCTCGTTGTATCAACCTTCACTTCTACTGAAGAGGCTTCAACGTTCGCGGGATCATAGCTAAATTCACCAGAGAAGCGGTTAAAGCGTCCCTTAATGTAGCTATAACCAAGGTGACTTACCTTGAAGTTAATAGATGCATGCGCACCTTGGGTATCAATTACATAGTCTGCCGCGTTAGCGTACAGAGGTGTAGCCATCGCAAGTGCCAATCCTAGAGCAGCCGTTAATTTCTTCATTTTGAACCTCCTATCATTTTGCGTAGCGTATCGTCTTTATCTATAAAGTGATGTTTAAGTGCAGCTAAAGCATGGATAGCTGCCAATCCAATCAGGGCAAATGCCACATAATAATGTACTGTGCCAGCAAGGTCGGCTTGTCCTTCAAACAGCTTCCCTAGTCCTGGTACTTCGAACCAGTCAAATACAGAGATGCCTCTGCCATCTTCCGTCGATATCAAATAACCTGAAGCAAACAAAACAAACAGCAAAAGATACATGAAATGGTGTGCTGATTTGGCTGCTTTCACTTCAAAGGCATTGCCTTCAACTTTAGGTGCGCCTGTTATTGCCTTCCAAACGACACGAAAAATGGTTAACCCTGCGAGAATAATCCCTATTGATTTATGCCAGAACGGCGCGGTTTGATACCACTCACTATAGTAGTTCAGATCGACCATCCACCAGCCCACAGCAAACATTCCAATGACGGTTACAGCAGAAATCCAGTGAATAATGCGAGCGGTGCGATTATAGGTTTTCAACGTACTACTCCTTTGCTCCATAAGTAACTCAGTCACTTAACCGTTTCCTTTATTTAACAACTAGACTACAAGATAGAGCTAGTATGCGCGAACTAAATAAAACTACGATTGGTTGAATTTGACAGACTTATTCAAAGAATTTGAAGGAACTCTGCGATTTACTTAAGCTTACAATTTAAACTATAGTGAAATCATTGACATAATATCTAATAATCGGACGAAAATTTGCTCAAAGACATCGTTATTCAGGCTCTTAAAGCAGTTCAAAACGACTGTCTTTCCCTGTCAAAGCAGCACTACCCAACCGTGCACAATCGAGGAATAAGTAACAATCACTTAACCTCTCTGGTAGAACGTCGCCTGCAGGTAATTGCGACGCAGTTTGGCACTTCTCTATCAAGTCATTCAATTGAGCTAGGAACAAATGATGTTAGTGAAAACACAGCCTATCGCCGCATCACACTCCCCTATGGCAGTGTGTGGCTGTTTCCATATTCGATAAAAACTGCCAATAAGGTATTCAAGGGACAGCTTTCTAAAACCCTAAATCTGTGGAGAGAAGAATATGCCTATGCCATTCAACCGAATGATTGTGTGGTACTGGTGTGTGATCATTGGCTAAATCGAATTAACACCAGCCAACAACTTCTTGACTGGTGGCACAATCAATTGCCTGATGATTTTGCGATGTATGCTCAGCAAGGGATCCTGCTAGCGCAATCTTCAACACCAAAGCTTGATGATGTGATGCAATCCCTCAATCTTCAACCTTGCTATAAAGCTCACGCTCATCCTCTTAAAAAAGAAGAGGACGGATCTTCTGTGAAAAGATACGTCCAACTTTATGCAATATTTGAGTGTAAATGAGAGCTTCTACTTAGTCACTTCAGCCAAAACCTCATTAAATCTTACCCATGACTTCATATCTGCGTCTTCGCGGTATCGCTCTGACCCAAATACGGTAAAGGCATGAGGTGCACCGCCATAAGAAACCATCTCATGCTTGATGCCTGTTTTTTCTAGCTCATCAGCAAGCATGGCGAAGTCTTTCATAGTGATAGCGGTATCGGCTGTGCCGTGGAAGACAACAACGGGTGCTTTGGTCATTTTATAGCTTTGACCTTTTGGTGTAGTGAGTCCGCCATGGAAGGTAACGAAGGCTTTCGCATCTGCACCTGCACGAGCGGCTTCAAGTACTGCTGCGCCACCGAAGCAATAGCCCATTACAACCGTGTTATCACCGCCACCATTAAGCATCTCACCTTTTCGCTGGCTTTCCGCCATTAGCTTTTGCAGTTTCGCTCGATCTTTATAGAGTTCACCTGTGTGCTGCTTCTTGTCTTTTACTTCTGTTGGACGCACACCCTGCCCAAAAAGGTCGGCCGCAAACACGTTATAGCCTTGCTTGTTAAGCATTTCCGCTCGCTTGATCTCGTAGTCTGTTAGACCATCCCAATCGTGAACAAGCAATACCAGTGGCGCTGAATCTGAAACCTTAGACCAGTAGCCCTGATAAGCTTTACCATCTACTTCATAAACAACATCTTCACCGGCTACAGCACTAAAAGAACCGACTAATAACGCTGCAGTTAAAAAATGACGCATGACACCCTCTCCTTCCCTATGAGTTAAGTAGAGTGTAGTACGTAATTTTTAATAATAGGGATAATTTGGATTCGTATTTAGTTTAAAATCAGAGGCATAGATAACTCTATGTCAATGACCGGGGAGTCTGGTGTGAAACATTAGCCCGCCCCTTTTAGTTAGATATCTAAAATGATGCCTACACTAGGGCGATTCTTTAGTTATAGTACCGCGAGGGGTTTCTACTGAGTCATACCTTACATCTATTTCGAATAATATTTCTAACCACTTCTTGTCCTACTTCAGCACTTTTCCGTATCTCAAATTCTAGGTTTAGATCGCACAGATCACCGATAATTTCATCGTATCGGTTTTGCAACTCAACAATAACAACACTTAGCTCCGCTACTTCTATAGTCAGAGTATGAATGACTTCCATTGCTCTCTTGTGGCTATAGTATTGATCCATCGTCTGTTGTAGGTTTCGCTCTAATTCTTTATCACTCATTTTTTCGTATTTAGTTTGTTGCATTGTTCTTATGCATACCCTGTTATTTTGGTTCGTTTTGAAGTAGAGCAGAGATCTCAACGGGCCTAATTACACTGAGTGCCTCGAAATCCATCATGATTGTTTTAAAGCTTTGATCCGTAAATCCGTCCACCGATATTTCTGCTTGGACTGCGAATGATGCGATCATCACTACTGTAGAAGCGATGCCTGTTGCTATTGCTGATATGATTGACTTTCTCATGCTGTTTTACCTCTCGACGTTGCTGTTAACGCCTCGCCAATTACATCAGGTTAGCGTTTGCTCTTAGGTTTGCCTTGATCGATCTTGTGACAACATCGTCCCGAACTATTCACTGCCACTTAATTTTTCGATTCTTGACCCAATAGATTTTGCCCCGTTTTTTTGCAGGACAACACGGTTATCAGTTATTCGTTTGGGCAATCATCAGGAGAACGGCTTTTAGTCGCTTTGATTGCACCTATACGCTTAGCTATATATAAAATACAAGATCACGCAGTCACACCTCACAGGAGCAATAACCCTTTACTCAAGCCCCTCATTAACAATGCCGTTATCCTCTTTGCGCACTTTATGAACATTTCAGGTGTTATTAAAATTTGCGATAAGAACTAAGATTCTTTTCAAAAATGTTAGTGAATTCGTATATCATTGATAAATGGACAAAAGCATTGAATACGTCCAAGTTAATTGTGAAGTGGGAAACAACGTAATTATCATTTATTCACGCAGTTGAGAGCTATCGAATTGAAATCAAAAGCATTTAAACCAGCAATATCAGAAGAGTTTGATCAAGAAGAAGATTTTGCAACTGGATTTATTCCTCTGGTTAGAGCCGACGCTTTGAACGTTTTAGTCGTGGAATTTGAAAAAAGGGGGATAGATCTCACCGAGCCCCTTAAAGAGGCTAACATCAGTCGCGAGATGCTGAGCGACAATCAAAATATGATTGCCTCTAAACCAATAATGGTGCTTACAGAGCTGATCTATAAAAAAAGTGGTTTGTTTCCGTATGTCGAATCGATCAGGCACACCTTGAGAACAGTGTTGATACCTGAATTCGTTAAAACACTCCCAAAAAACCTAACCATTAGAGAGGTGCTTACCAATTTCAACCTTCTGATCCGGGACTCTATCCCAGCATCGTCACAGTTTTTAGAAGTGGATGAAACAACAGCATGGTTCAGTACAGCAAACAGAGAGCAAGGCGTAACGGACTGGCGAGAAATATTTACAGTTATGTACTGTGTCGAGCTCATGAGGTCTCTTACCAACAACGTCGAGTGGTTGCCTAAATCAGTCTCCTTAAGGCAATTTAAAACTGGAGATTTTGCTAGAAATATTCCTAGCAATGTGCAGCTACTTTTCTCTCAGAAACTAACCAAAGTCAGCATAGACCTGGAGTTACTCGAGCAAATCATCGATACCCCCTACCCTGAGCCTGAACCAAGAGAAATCGTTTGGCACAGCACCTTTACCGATACCTTATACACAGCGCTACAACCCTATGTGAATGAACAAAGCCTAAACATTGATATGGCTGCAAATCTATTTGAGATGAGCACAAGAACACTTCAAAGAAAACTACAACAAGAAAAAAACTCCTTTCGAGCCATTAAAAATAGCCTGATGTTTAACACGGCTTGCGAACTGATGAGCCGCAACCTTAGCCTTACCCAAGTCTCCGTTCAGCTTGGTTACGCAGACATTTCACACTTTTCTAGAGCCTTTAAACGATTCTCTAGTTTGACACCCAAGCTGTATCAAACCGCATTGATAAAAGATAGGGATAGTTGAAAAATTGAGCAAACACAGCCATTTAGTGCACCATTGGCACTAAATGGTAATTGAATTAACGGCTTTGTTGCGTATAATCCGCTCTCCTGATTTTTGGACTAACCTGTAACGATGTGTGTGCAACTTTCGTCTATAGTTATCCAATACTCGCCTCCACAGCGGCGTCTTGTCGTGCATTAAAGGAGTTATATGAATACTACTTATACTATTGGCAGCCTAGAATCGTTTTTAATTGCTATTTTCGTACTCTTTCTAGGCCAGTTCATTAACAGAAGGGTTCCCTTCTTAAAAAAATACAAAGTGCCAGAACCGATTGTTGGTGGCCTTATCATTGCTGTCATCATCACTGTTTTGCACTTTAACGGTATCAATCTAGATTTCACACTACCTCTAGAAAAAATACTAATGCTGATGTTCTTTACTACTGTGGGTCTATCCGCAAGCTACTCTCAACTGCTTAAAGGCGGTAAGAAGGTGTTCATCTTTTTAGGGGTGGCTTCCGTTTATATCATCATCCAGAATGCCATAGGTGTTAGCCTTGCCAGCATGATGGACTTAAATCCTTTGATGGGGCTGGTAGCAGGTTCAATCACCCTCTCCGGCGGTCACGGTACTGGCGCAGCTTGGGCTGCAACCTTCGAGGAGCTATACGGGCTGAAAACACTTGAGTTTGCAATGGCTTCTGCCACCTTTGGTTTAATCGTAGGTGGTTTGATTGGTGGACCTGTTGCTCAGCGCAGAATCAATAAACACAACTTGATTTCTGAGTACGGCGACGGCTCTCAGCACCATGAGAAATTTCCCGACGTCGTGACCTATAACGAAACTGAAGAAGATAAGGTAACCCCTCGTCGCGTCATTGAAACCATGTTTATGGTTTTGGTCTGCGTTGTGGGTGCGACTTACATCAAGGAATACACATCAGGTTTAGGTATCGGTTGGCTAAAGGGTATCCCCGACTTTGTATTTGCTCTGTTCCTTGGTGTTATCCTAACTAACATCTACGAATTTACCGGTGCATACAAGTTCAATACCGACACCGTTGATATCATCGGTACCGTATCATTAGCGCTGTTCCTAGCAATGGCGCTGATGAGCCTGAAATTGTGGGAGATCTTTGATCTTGCTATGCCACTGTTGGTCATTCTAGGCGTGCAAACCTGTGTGCTTGCGGTATTTGCCTACAACATCACCTTTAGGGTCATGGGCAGTAACTATGACGCCGCCATAATCACCGGCGGTCACTGTGGTTTTGGTATGGGTGCGACACCGACAGCGGTAATGAACATGGGTTCTCTAGTAAACCACTATGGGCCCTCTCCACAAGCCTTTATGGTAGTACCAATTGTGGGTGCGTTCTTCATCGATATCGTAAACTTATTGGTTCTACAGGGGTATATCGCCTTCTTAGGCTAAAAACTCTTCTGTTCTCCAATCTAAAGCCAACTTTTATAGTTGGCTTTATTTTTATCTATTCAAACCCTCATTGATTACGAGTGTTTCATCGTAATCATTTATGTGATCGCCATCTCACAACTGTCTTTTGTTGAATAAATCTGTATAATCCCCCGCCTCATAACTCCCTGTTTTGTCGCGTTCTCTGACCAAGCAGAATCCAATTTAAAATACTCAGGAATAGCTCTTTGATATCTACCGCAAACATCACAATGCAATTTGGCGCAGAACCGTTATTTGAAAACATCTCTGCTAAATTTGGTAACGGCAACCGTTATGGCCTTATTGGTGCTAATGGATGTGGTAAATCAACCTTCATGAAGATCTTGAGTGGCGCATTAACGCCAAGCTCAGGCAATGTCTCTATAACTCCTGGGTTGAAACTGGGTGTGCTAAGCCAAGACCAGTTCGCATTTGAACAATACAATGTGATTGATGTGGTTATCATGGGTGACCGCAAGCTTTGGGAAATTAAGCAAGAGCGCGACCGTATCTACTCTCTTCCAGAAATGAGTGGAGAAGACGGCATGAAAGTGGCCGAACTAGAAAGCGAATTTGCTGAGATGGACGGCTACACTGCAGAAAGCCGTGCTGGCGATATTCTCCTTCAAGCCGGTATCGAAGAAGAGTTTCACTTTGGTTTAATGCAGCAGGTTGCTCCTGGTTGGAAGTTGCGTGTACTACTAGCGCAGGCACTGTTTGCTAACCCAGATATCTTGCTGCTAGATGAGCCTACCAACAACTTGGATATTCACACCATCAACTGGCTGGGTGAAGAGCTAAATCAACGTAAGTGCACCATGATCATCATCTCGCACGATCGCCACTTTCTGAACTCTGTATGTACTCACATGGCCGATATCGACTATGGTGAGCTACGCATCTACCCAGGCAACTACGAATACTTCCTTGAGGCTTCTGGACTTATTCGTGAGCAGCTTTTATCAAGTAACGCTAAGAAAGCGGCAGAAATCAACGAACTACAAGACTTCGTAAACCGCTTTGGTGCAAACGCTTCTAAAGCAAAGCAGGCCAGTTCTCGCGCGAAAAAGATGGACAAGATCAAGCTGGATGAGGTTAAGTCATCAAGCCGTATTAGCCCGTCCATTGACTTTGGCGAAGGTAAGAAACTGCACCGTCAAGCGCTTGAATTACAAGACATTGGACACGCATTCGATGATGAGCTTCTGTTTGAAGCAGGTAACCTACTCCTTGAAGCTGGCAGTCGTCTTGCGGTTATTGGCGAGAATGGTGTTGGTAAGACGACCTTCTTACGCTGCCTAGTGAATGAACTAGAGCAAAAGCACGGCGTAGTTAAATGGTCAGAAAATGCCTCTATCGGCTACTGCCCGCAAGATAGCACTGCAGACTTCGACAATGACCTAACCATCTTTGATTGGATCTCTCAGTGGCGCACCGTTAAGCACGATGATCTTATGGTACGTGGCATTTTAGGGCGTCTACTGTTTACTGCTGATGACGCTAACAAGAAAGCGAAGAACTGTTCTGGTGGTGAGAAAAACCGTCTACTATTTGGCAAGCTGATGATGCAAGACATCAACGTGTTGATTATGGATGAACCCACAAACCACATGGACATGGAAGCCATCGAAGCGCTGAACTCTGCTCTTAAAGAGTACCAAGGCACACTTATCTTCGTTAGTCATGACCGTGAGTTCGTTTCTTCGCTAGCGACCTCTATCATCGATATTAAAGATAAGAAACTGGTGAACTTCCAAGGCACTTATGACGAGTACCTGGACCATCAAAAGAAAGAGCTAGCAGTTACCTTGTAACGCAAAGCTAGACAAGCACGCATTAAAAAAGCAGAAGCCCTAGGGCTTCTGCTTTTTTTCAACAAACAAAGTCTGAATTTACGCCTTAGCGTTAAATACCACTTCGTATTCACCAATACCGTCGTACTTGATGGTCGTTGGCTTATCAAATGCAACTTCTACGATGCCGCAGTAAGAGCCAGTGATAATAGTTTCGCCTGCTTTAAATTCAACGCCACGGCGAGTCATGAAGTTAATTAGCCAATAGATTGGGCTTTGTGCTGACTGGTTCGGGTGCTCACCGTCAAACGTTTGAACGTTATCACCTTGCGCTACGCTTACCGCTACTTTTGCAGCGTTGAATGCTTTTTCACGAGCAATTTCTGGACCTACGAATAGACCTTGGTTAACCATACAATCAGCCAGTTTCTCGTAGAATTCTGCATCGCTATCTGCAGCAAAACGCGCTTGCATAAGCTCTAGAGCCATATGACAAGAACCGATTGCATCGTTGATTTGATCTTCGGTGTACCCTTCTGGGTTAGCGGGTAGGTTTTTGCCTAGCGTAAAGCCAATTTCAGGTTCAATACGCGCTACGCCATTGTCAGCAAACAGCTCACAAGTGTCGCCTTGTAGCACGCTATCAGAAAAGATAGGCGCTACGATGTACTTGTCTTCAGATAGAGGGTTTAGACACTTCCAACCACCGACTTGACCGTTCTTAGCTTCAACCATTGCAGCCTGAACTTGCAGTGCGTCTTCAAGAGAAGTTGGACGAATGTTTTCAGCTAGACGTGGAGCTTTAGTGCCCGCTACGCGACGACCTAGTAGCTCAGAGGCAGCGTCATTAAAAAAGTTTGTCATATTGTATTACCTGTTTGTTATTTTAATTAATGATATAGGAAATCAAGTGCTCTGAATAGGCTACCTACGCCCCCTTGAACCCTCTTGAAACAAAAAAGGTGACTTGAAAACAAGTCACCTTCTCAACATCAATCTCAAATTGTGCGCTCTAAAAATAAGCGCTAAAGATTAAGGTTTAAACGTCGTACGTTGTAGACGCAGTGTCGCCGCCTGTACCTGTCCAGTTAGTGTGGAAGAATTCGCCACGCTCACGGTCGATACGCTCATAAGTGTGAGCACCGAAGTAGTCACGTTGAGCTTGCAGAAGGTTCGCTGGCAGACGTGCTGTAGTGTAACCATCAAGGAAAGACAGCGCTGAAGTCGTACAAGGCATTGGGATACCTACTTCTAGAGACTTAGCCGCAACCTTACGCCATGCACCTAGACAGTTCTCTAGGATTGCTTTGAAGTAAGGGTCTGAACCAAGGAATGCAATCTCAGGATCAGTATCAAACGCATCACGGATATTGCCAAGGAACGCAGAGCGAATAATACAACCGCCACGCCACATTAGTGCTACGTTACCGTAGTTTAGGTCCCAACCATTCTCATTTGACGCTTCACGCATCAGCATGAAACCTTGTGCGTAAGAGATGATCTTTGATGCTAGAAGGGCTTGACGAAGTGCATCAACCCACTCTTGCTTGTCACCTGTTACAGGCTCAACCGTCTTACCAAAAAGCTTCTCTGCCGCTACGCGCTGATCTTTCAGTGAAGACAGGCAGCGAGAGAATACTGATTCAGAGATAAGCGTTAGCGGAATGCCCAAGTCTAGAGCGTTGATACCCGTCCATTTACCTGTACCTTTTTGACCAGCGGTATCTAAAATCTTATCAACCAGTGGTGCGCCATCTTCGTCACGGTACTTTAGGATGTCAGCCGTGATTTCAACAAGGTAGCTATCTAGTTCTGTGGTGTTCCACTCAGCAAATACCTTCTGCATCTCGTCAGCAGACATGCCAAGGCCGTCTTGCATGAACTGGTATGCTTCACAGATAAGCTGCATGTCACCGTATTCGATGCCATTGTGTACCATTTTAACGAAGTGGCCTGCGCCATCGTTACCTACCCAATCACAACAAGGCTCGCCCTTGTCGGTTTTCGCAGAGATGCCTTGAAGAATAGGTTTCACCGCTTCCCATGCTTCTGGAGAGCCGCCTGGCATAATAGAAGGACCAAAACGAGCGCCCTCTTCACCACCAGATACACCAGTACCGATGAAATGAATGCCCTTCTCACGAAGGTAAGCAACACGGCGGTTAGTGTCCGGGTAGTTAGTGTTACCACCATCGATGATGATGTCACCCTTGTCTAGTAGAGGGATAAGTTGCTCAATAAAGCTATCTACAACATCGCCCGCACGAACCATAAGCATCACCTTACGCGGCGTTTCTAGCTTATCTACCATCTCTTGCAACGAGTATGCACCAACGATGTTAGTGTCCTTCGCTGGGCCTTCAAGGAACTGATCTACCTTCGCGGCAGTACGGTTGTGTGCAACAACTTTAAAACCGTGATCGTTCATGTTTAAGATAAGGTTTTGACCCATTACTGCGAGTCCAACTACACCAATATCACCTTTCATACACTCTCTCCTAATATTCTTATCTTAAGCAATCTTGCTTGCTGCATCTGAATCTAAAAACCACTCTGTTTCACCCGTAATGGAGTGAATCTTTGCCGCTGGATATGGCAACTCCTCAGCAGGAGTGTGGTAGATCTCGTTTACGATGTCGGTTTTGCCTGCGCCAAGCACCAAGTAGCTGATACGTTTTGCCGCTTGAAGTACTTGAGCTGACTTAGAAATACGCAACTGGCCCGATTCTGGGTGTGCAGCAACGATAGCCAGCTTTTCTTCACTGTAATCTGTTTGGCCAGGGAATAAAGAAGCGGTATGTCCATCCGCGCCCACACCTAGTAGGATCCAATCAAACACTGGAACACCGTTTTCTGAAGGGATAACTTCCAGCATTTCACTCGCAAAACGAACCGCTTCTTGCTCTGAGTCGTTTTCACCAAGAATACGATGAATGTTCTGCGCAGGGACGCCTACAGGCGTAAATAGCAATGCGTTAGCTTCACCAAAGTTACTTTCTGCATCATCAGGTGCTACACAGCGCTCGTCACCCCACCAGAAATGAAGGTTCTGCCATTGGATATCGCTAGCATAAGGCTGTGTTGCTAATAGTTTAAACAACATTTTCGGCGTGCTGCCACCAGACAAAGAGATATGCACTGCTCTGCCTAGTTGGCTAAATGCTTTTAGCTCCTGCGCAAGTTGTTCTACTACCTGTGCTGGAGTCTCAAAAATTTTAGTATTCATCATAACTCGCAATAATCTGTATCGGTTAAGTTCTTGCACGGATAGCGCCAAGCTCTATCATCACGCTCTAGCAGATCATGAGACTCTTTCGGTCCCCATGTACCACTAGCGTAACCAAACAAGGCTTGTGGGCGCTCTTTAAAGTCCAGAATAGGCTGGACATATTCCCAACATGTTTCGACTGCATCTGAACGCGCAAACAAGGTTGCGTCGCCATTTAATGCATCAAGCAACAAGCGCTCATAAGCTGTTAGCATATGGGCTTCATTCAGCGTCTTGTAGTGGAAGTTCATCTTCACTTCTTTGGCGTGGAAACCTGCACCCGGCTCTTTCAAACCAAAGCTGATTTGAATACCTTCATCCGGTTGAATACGGATAATAAGCTTATTCTCGGGAGCATCTTGACCAAACACTGGATGAGGCGTGTCTTTAAAGTGGATAACCACCTCGGTGACGCGCGTCGGAAGTCGCTTACCAGTACGCACGTAAAAAGGAACACCATTCCAACGGCTGTTGTTGATGTATGCCTTCAGTCCTATGTAGGTCTCTGTACGAGAGTCATCGGCAACACCGTTCTCATCACGATAGCTAGGTAGGAATTCGCCTCGTACTTCAGATTCTGTGTATTGCCCCAATACCAAATTTTTAGTCAGGTCATGCTCATCAAGTGGCTTGAGGCTTCGTAGTACCTTGACCACTTCGTCACGAATGGCGTCCGCGTCTATGCGAGGAGGTGACTCCATACCCACCATTGCTAACACTTGTAGCAAATGGTTTTGGAACATGTCGCGCACAGCGCCTGAGCCATCGTAGTATCCACCACGCTCTTCAACACCTAAGAACTCAGCACCGGTAATTTCTACATACTCGATGAAGTTTCGGTTCCAAAGAGGCTCAAACATGATATTCGAGAAACGGAACACCAGCAGATTTTGAACCGTTTCTTTTCCAAGATAGTGGTCAATTCGGTACAGCTGCGTTTCTTCAAAATGAGTGTGAATTTTCTTATCCAACTCTTTTGCAGAAGCAAGGTCATAGCCGAATGGTTTCTCAACGATCAAACGCTTCCAACCATCATCCTCTTTATTCAAGCCGTGCGCCGCAAGGCTTGCAGGGATCACTGAATAGAGACTCGGTGGTGTCGCTAAGTAGTAAAGAACGTTACGTTGTTCCAATTGGTAGTGAGCAGCAAGTTCATCTTGTCTCGCTACAAGCTTGGCGTAATCAGCAGTGTCTGAGGTATTGATCGCTTGGTAGTGCAGATGGTTCATGAACTCATCTAATACCACTTGTTCTGTTTGTTCGAATTCTTGAAGGGACTTCTTAATCTTCTCGCGGTAGCTTTCATCACTGTATTCAGTGCGACTTACGCCAAGAATGTAGAACGATTGGGGAAGTTGACCGCTTTGGTACAGTCGATATAACGCTGGGATTAGCTTACGGTAAGTTAAATCTCCAGAAGCACCAAAAATTACTATGCTGCTTTTATCAGGTATTACCATCATGTGTCCTTAAGTACCTTTAAGGGTTGCATACATCCATCACGTCGTCGGGGGAAACCGCGGCCGAATGGGTCAAAATGCACTATGAAAAGAATTCTACACCGAATGGGCTGAATTAAAATAACTTGTCACTTTCATAGGGCGACAAATTGTAAAAAATAGACAAAAAAAATCTCCGATAACTTTACGGAGATTGCCTTGTGTTACAGTCTAGCTATATATGAGCTCAATACAAACGTTTTTCATTCGTAACTTTAGTTTACCGCCCTACCTGTTCAATATCTGGACAGGAAAACTTGTCATCGAGTCTATCGCCATCATGAGAGACAAAAAGCCAATGGCAATCCACTGGCTCTGCTGGCATTCGTAGTTTAAAAACTAACACTCTAAGGTCGTAACTTTAGCACCTTATCAATATCTTCGGCGCTGTGACGCTCTGGGACTTGATCCCATTCTTCACCAAACGAACGGTTTACAACACGCCCACGCTTAAAGCCTTTGCGCTGCTCAAGTTGTTTTGCCCAACGAAGCACATTGGTATAGGTCTCAACCTGCAAGAACTCTGCAGCATCATAAAGATTACCCAAAACCAAATTGCCATACCATGGCCAAATCGCCATGTCTGCAATGGTGATCTCTTCGCCCGCGACAAAAGTATTATCCGCTAATTGTTTATCGAGCACATCCAACTGACGCTTGGCTTCCATCGAAAAGCGGTTAATTGGGTACTCTTGCTTTTCATCAGCGTAAGCATAGAAGTGTCCAAAGCCACCTCCTAGAAACGGCGCTGACCCTTGTGCCCAAAACAGCCAATTGAATGTTTGGGTTCTCTCTGGACCAGATTTAGGTAGGAAGCGATCAAACTTCTCTGCCAAATGAACAAGAATGGACGCTGATTCAAATACGTTGACGGGATCACTGCCAGATTTGTCGACTAATGCAGGGATTTTTGAATTTGGGTTTACACCCACAAAACCCGATGAGAATTGGTCTAGCTCACCGATGTTAATTAAGTAGGCATCGTATTCCGCATCTTTAATTCCTGCGGCTAGAAGCTCTTCAAATAAGATAGTGACTTTCTGGCCGTTAGGCGTCCCAAGCGAGTACAACTGAAATGCATGCTCACCGACTGGCAGGTCTCGCTCAAATCGTGCACCAGATTCAGGGCTGTTGATATTCGCCCACTTATTGCCACCCTCCGCATCATTGATCCAGATTTTTGGCGGTACATATTGTTCAGTCATAATATCTCCTTGAATTTGGCTTAGCCACTTAAATGAACGATCGCTCAATATAGATCATACTATGTCTACTCCTTCGAGAAGGCAAGAGTTTTCACACCCTAATACCTATCCTGATCGTCTTTCAATGGCTTCACCACTGAGTCCAACCCTTCGACTTTTAGCGCTAAACACAACTGCAGTAACTGCCCTAGTTCACCAGACGGCCACTCTGACTTATTTTGGAACCACAACAGGTACTCCTCGGGTAAGTCAATGAGCACCCTACCCGCAAACTTACCAAACGGCATTTTCATTCGAGCAAGCTTAAGTATATTTTCTTTTTCTAACATTTTTTAAAACCAAATCAAACACTTCATGACATTTATTGTTACATCTACGATAATAAGAATCAGTGACACAAACTAAAGGAACCAGTTTGCGCAGAGCCATTTTCATCACATTCCTACTCACAGGATTATCCGCCCCCTCTTTGGCTGAAGATACTGAAGAGATGTGCTTGAGCAAACCCGAGGACGATAGAGCCATCTCCAGAGCTTATCACTATCTAAACACCAAGTTTTGCCAGCCTGCTGTTTGGTTTGATGATTTCTTTGCTGATGAGCGTGTCACTGAGGATGCAAGAGCGGGCACCTCTGTGCGCTGGAAAAATGATTTTACTCAATTTGAAAATGACGGCTTTAAATACAATACCAGGATCGATGCCAAGTTTAACTTACCCAAAGTAACAAACCGCCTTAAATTGATCATCGAATCTGATGGCGAGGACGACTTGTTTGATCTTTTTCCTCGCAACGCGGAAGAAGTGGAGAATAGTATTGGTCTAAGGTATGACATCTATGCCAAGGGTTACAGCAGCTTTAATATTAAAGCTACCTTTAAGCCTAAGATTGAGGCTCGTTATCGCTTTACTTATCCTCTTGGAATCAACACCGTTAGTCGTATTACACAAAAACTCTACCAAGAAACAGAACTGACTGGAGAGTCCACTCAGTTTGATATCGACCAAGCCCTGTCCAAAAACTTCTTACTACGCTGGACTTCATTTGCCGAATTCAATCGTGATCACGCCGACGATACGAGTATCTGGGATTTAGGTACTGCCTTTGTGTTGTATCAATATCTCTCGAAGACTCAGGCCATCAACTATACCGTAAGTACCACAGGTACAGACTATCCGCGCTCATTCATTGACAATACTCTGATCGGTATGACCTATCGCCATAATGTTTTCTTTAAATGGTTCTATTACGAAGTGACACCTGAATACAACTGGTATAGAGAGTACGATCAAGGCTTTGAAGAAGAAGCGAGTATTCGTTTAAGATTAGAGATTCGCTTTGAAAACTTCTAGAGCAAGGTGAGCTTGTTCGGCTCACCTTGATAAATCATTGTTGTGGCAACTGAGGGGGCTGTCTCTGTTTGGATTCGCTCAAACACGATGGCTTCACTTTAGTCTCTGGTTTCACGCTATCGTAACCATTGAATCGACAATCACCTATTTCGTTTCGAGGACATACATGGATCCCACTTCGGGAAACCATTTCGCTGTAACATGATGGACATACTTTCATACTTCCTCCTTGCCAGTGTCGCCAAAGCCGTTCGAGCTAACGAAAGTAGATAATCTGTCGCCCTTTACGCTTCTGACTTGCCTATACTCACTTTGAGTAACTACCACTTTCGGGGTATGCGAATAATTTAGACCACACGATCATGGAAATGTTTTTAAAGAAATAAAGATCAAACAGAGATTTAGAGATAACTCCATAGTTATCAATGAGTAATTAAAAACACAAAGGGATCGGTTTTTCTAAGCTTAAAACCCAATTTGAATAGGACAAGGATCGACTTTAAACTTTACTATCAATAGTTCGATAAACAGTTAGGACAATACAAGACTCGGCACTTTAAACACTAATGCCTTATGCCCACGGAGGTGTATATGAAAAAGTTTAAGAATATTCTATTTGTTAGCCAAGGATTATCTAATCACAGTGACTCTATCGGCCAAGCGTTGAGACTTTCTTACAATAATCAAGCTCCGTTGAAAGGCATAATCTTTTGTCCTCCACTTCCAGTTAATCTTTCTCAGTATCAGTCCAGTTACGAGAACTCTCTCATTCATAATGTCAGCGAGCACATTAAAGACAGTAGAGAGACCCACAATATCCCCGAAGACGATGTTTCTTTCCCTCTAGAAGTTGTCAGTGGAGAGAAGCCCGCTATCAATATCATTCGTGCGGTGCATAAGGGCGAACACGATCTGCTTATTAAGGATGCAGAGCCATTAGATGACGATGGCGAAGGCTTCAAAGCCATAGACATGACACTACTTAGAAAATGTCCGTCTCCCGTGTGGCTAAACCGCGCTAGCAGCAAACCTAGAAACAAACGAAGAGTGGCTGTTGCCATTGACCCCGTTATCGCAAGCGACGAACACAGAGGGCTGTGTATGCGTCTGATGGAGTTATCACGCTCAATCGCAGATAGCTGTGACAGCCGATTGCACGTTTTATCCTGCTGGGAGTATCAACTAGAGCGCTATTTGGACAGCCATGCTTGGATCAAGATTGAAGATAAAGAGCTCAACGCTGAAATAGACAAAGCCAAAGTGGAACACAGCGCAGCCCTTGACCACCTTATCAAGGAGTCAGGCGTAAGCGGTGAGATTATAGTGCACCACTTACACGGTGTTCCTGATGATGTTATTCCGCATTGGGTAGACGAGCATGAAATTGACATTCTTGTTATGGGCACGCTAGCACGTACCGGAATTCCTGGATTTGTGATTGGCAATACCGCAGAGAATATTGTTCGCTCTGTCACGTGTTCTCTAGTTGCATTAAAACCAAAAGGTTTTGTGACACCATTTGTCTAATGGCCTTAACCTCACTTTCAAAGGGTAGCCTACGAGCTACTCTTTTTTTTGCCACATCTTATACCCACTTTGCTTCATCGCTTTGCCAAGTAAATGCGCTGCCACCGGTGCAGTCAGAAAGATAAACAACATGGTACCAATCACTCTTGATATCACCGTGATATCAGGGATAGCGAACGCTACAGCCAGCAAAAGCAACCCTAAGCCTACTGTCCCGGCCTTAGTGGCGGCATGCATTCTTGTAAAGAGATCAGGGAGCCTAAGTACCCCTAAACTTGCGACTAGTACAAACAAACCACCCAAGCACAGAAGTACACCAATCAACCATTCCATAACAATCCCCCCATAGCCTTACCCCTTCCCACTTTGCTTCGCTATTAGCCGAGCAAAGGCTATCGTGCCCAGAAACGCCACCAATCCAAGCGTTATGGCGATATCAAGAAGCGCCATCTGACCGCTATATAATGTGTACAAAGCAATAGAGCCAATGGTAATGAATGCGATCAGATCCAGTGCGACTACGCGGTCTGCTAACGTGGGGCCTATAGCCAAACGCACTACTGCCATAACAAAGCTTAAAAACAGGCAAAAGCTGCATATAACGATGCTGATCATCAGCCAATTATCCACGTGTCATCTCCAATATGCGTTTCTCCAATCCCTGCTTAATATCTCGTGAAACCTTTTCGTGGTCCGGTGCAAACATCGCATGGACAATAAGATGTTTTCTATCAGAGGAAACATCAAGGCTTAAGCTACCTGGAGTCAAAGAGACCATATTGGCTAGCAAAGTGATCTCTAAGTCAGTTGAAACGTCTAGTGGCACATAGACTATGTCTGGATCACTCAAGTGAGTCGGAGTGATAACGTCCCATGTTACCCGAATAACTGACACAAACATCTCGTATAAAAAGAACAGTAATAGGTTTAGCCCTGCTCGAAATCGCTTGAAATAGCTTGTTTTCAAACCAAATGGCTGGCTTAACGCCAAGGCTAGAAACCCTACGATAAAACCCAACACAAAGTCTGTGACATTGTAACTACCATTTAAAAGCATCCAGGCTAACGCCAAGAAAAGATTGAGAAATAAATAAATCACACGCCCTCCTCAAGTACCGCTTGTAGATACTCTGTGGGTTGCAACAATTGCTCTGATGCTTGCATCGCAAACTGGAAAAAAGGCTCAGCAAACAAGCCAATGATAAGGCTTAAGGTGGTAAGCGTTGCAATAGGAAGCAAGTAAGCCACGGGGATCTTAAGTGGCTTTTTTTCATTTATAGGTAAAGATGAATCTGGCTTCCAAAATGCCTCGCTCCAAATCTTGGTCATCGAATAGATAGTCAGCAATCCAACAAACAGTGCAACGCTTGCCAGCAGGTATAATTCGACGTCTATGCTCGCTTTTATGACCAAGAATTTCCCCCAAAAACCGGACAAAGGAGGGAACCCTGCTAATGAAAATGCGGGTACGATAAATAAAAATGAAAGCAAGGGTGAGCTTTTGTAAGCCCCTCCCAGTTTATTCAATTCGCTAGAGCCGTATGTGTACTGCAGGACCCCTCCAATTAGGAACAAGTTCGCCTTAACCAGAATATGGTGAATGACATAGAAGATTGCTCCTGCTATTGCTATCGGTGTAAAAATAGCCAACCCCATTAACATGTACCCGATCTGGCTAATAATATGAAAAGACAGGATTTTCTTTATATCGAACTGACTAGCAGCGCCCAAGACACCTGACAGCATAGTCAAGCCTGCCACCCAAATCAGCAAAGGTTGTAACCCACTGTCTACTAAAGGAAATATCAAGGTATAGATGCGTAAGAATACATAGACGCCCACCTTAGTAAGCAATGCTGCGAACAGAGCGACGACTGCGCTAGGTAAAGTATGGTATGACGCAGGTAGCCAAGAAAATAGCGGAAAAAGTGCTGACTTAATTGCGAAAGAAAACAGAAGTAAAACAGCCAGAACCCGTTGTAAATCAGGCTCAACCTCTGACATCTTAAAGTGGAGATCCGCTAAATTTAGGGTACCCGTCGCCCCATAAACAAGACCTATTGCGAGTAAGAATGCCAAGGTAGAGATCAGATTCAGCAACACATATTTTACGGCGCCGTCTATCTGCGCTTTTGAACCATCTAGCACCATAAGACCGAAAGAGCCGATCAACATCACCTCAAACCAAACATAAAGATTAAAAATATCTCCGGTTAGAAATGCCCCATAGACCCCTGATAAGAGCACATGGATTAAGCCGTGATACGAGCCATACGATGGCTTCTCCTTCAGATCCCCTATCGCGTAGACAACAACGACGAGTCCAATGATGGCCGTGATCATCACCAAAGAAACGGACAGTAAGTCAGCAACAAAAACAATACCAAAAGGTGCCATCCATTGACCAAAGGCCACCGCCGTAGGCCCAAAATTAATGATATCTAGCACCAACAACCCAGCAATAATCAACTGAGCCAATGCCCCTAAAACACTGACTGCGTTAACCAGATTTGTTCGGGTTCTAAAGAAAAACAGCAATACCGCGACTAGCAAAGAGCCAACGGTTGGAAGAGTCAGCCATAAAGAGGTCACTTATCGTCCTCCGAGGCTGTCATGTCATCAACATCGGCAGAACCTGTTTCCATGTAGGCTCGGTAGAAAAGTAGAAGCGCAAATACCAGTAATCCAAAACCGATAACAATCGCGGTTAAGATCAGCGCTTGAGGTAAAGGGTTTGCAAACCCATCAGCAGGCACTCGCCCATCGACCTCAATTAAAGGAAGCTCCCCCGGTGTTAGTCGTCCAGCGGTGAAGATAGCAAGATTGATGGCGCTACTGAGTAATATCAGCCCAAAGAGAATCCTCAATAAATGCCTTTCTAGCATTAGGTAAACGCCTATCGCAACAAAGATCCCAACGACAAAGCTCCACAATACCTCCATTAATCGAGCTCCTCATTTACGCGTAGCAACATGCCCATTACCCCCCCTATAACGGCCAGATATATGCCGATATCAAAAATAAAGGGGGTGCCTAGAGGGATGATCTCTTTCCACCAGAGTCCGGTTAAAAATGGTTGTTGAAACAGCAGAGCCAGTGCCCCTGCTCCGATGCTGACGGCGATGCCAAACACTGCGATGGTAAATGGTGGATAGTGAAGACGATTAACAACGTATTGAGGGGATTCTGCGAACATAAGCAACGCAAAGCCAATAACAGCAATGAGCGCGCCTATAAACCCGCCCCCGGGCGCATTGTGACCGCGAAGGAGCAAGTAGATAGAAAAGACCAGCATTAGCGCTGCCACAATGTGCGAGGTAGTCGCAAATATCAAAGACTGAATACGATGAGAATGATACTTGTGTGTCTTCAACAAACTCACAGCGGAGAGTCCCGCTACGACAACGACGACCACCTCTCCTAATGTGTCAATGGCGCGAAAGTCCACCAGAATGACATTCACTACATTCCTTCCAAATCCTCCTAGCAAGCTATTGTTTGCATAAAAGTCAGACACCGTACTCTCTAATGGTATCGAGGTTACTCTAACCAATATTGCGGTGACAGACACGCCAATAACAGTGGCGATAGCCATATGCAGTGCCTTTCGACGATGACTGTGTTTCTTTACCGAACCTATGGTTGGCATATGCTTGATCAGCAAGACCACAAATATCACCATGAGCGTTTCGACTAGCAATAAGGTTTTGGCTACATCTGGCGCGCTATAAAGCATGAACACCAGCGTCGTCATAAAGCCAACAATGCCTAGAGCTGCCACAGAGAGCAGTCTTGAGGTTGATATAGCGCATAGCAATGCCGACACCACTAGCGCAATCGCTAATGCAAACTCGTAGTATCTAACTTGTAGTAAGCCAGTCTTGATACCCTGCACCATAGGTAACGGGTCAACAACGAGAAGTAGAGCCAGTATAGAGAACGACAACAAAACGTAGCCGCTCAGGCTCTTATGTTGCAGCCATGAGGTTTGAACCGCTGCAAGTCTCAACATCGCGCCAACCAAGCGATCAAAGACCTTGTTGGCATCTGGAAATGGGACGCTATTGAATCGGTTTGAAATCGGCGTAATACCTCGATAAACAAGATAACCCAACACCAAGGTTACCCCGCTTAATAACAAGGGAATGTTGAAACCCTGCCAGAGCTTCACCCCTTGTAATTCCGTGCTAAGTGCAATCGCATTACTGCCCGGCACGATAAGGTGAGTGCTGAACCACTCCAGCCCGAATACAGGAACCGAAAGACTGGCTAGTGCTAGCAATAACGGCGGAATCCATAACCCAGCGTCCTTTTCCACAGGCTGAGTTTTAGTCTCGCTAGAGGGCGCGCCTAAGAACGGCTTTATGATCAAGGCCAGCGCTAATGCCACCATAATTGCATTGATAAACAATAGAACCACAACAATAGGTACGCCAAGCTCTAAGCCCGCTTTGTACATATATTCTTTGCTCAAAAAGCCCATAAATGGCGGCAATCCGGCTTTCGAAAACGCAGCCAAACCCGCGGCTACAAGGCTAAGACCTAACAGAGTTTTTAACCCGCTCAACACTCTCATGTCCCGTGTGCCCGTCGCTTTATCGATATTGCCAACCACCATAAACAGCGCCGCTTTATAAAACGAATGGGCAACCACAAACAAGATAGCGGCGGCTAGTGCAAGATCAGTTCCCACCGCCAGCAGCAAAGTGAGCTTGCCTAATGCGACATTAGTGCTGTAAGCCAGCATCATCTTGAGGTCGGTTTGTTTTAACGCTAGTAGTGCGCACCATATCGCTGTCACACTGCCAAATGTGCCTAAGGCATAAAACCAAACCTCACTGTCGCTATAAACTGGTGATACTCGCGCCAGTAGATATATGCCCGCTTTGACCATAGTTGCAGAATGAAGATACGCACTCACCGGTGTTGGAGCCGCCATTGCGTTAGGAAGCCAAAAATGGAAGGGAAACTGCGCAGATTTTGTGAAGGCACCTAACAGCACCAATACTAGCGAAGGTAAAAACAGAGAATGGTTCTGCATTTCACTGGCTTGCGCGATGATAGCGGTTAACTCATAACTACCCGCCATCTTGCCAAGCATTATCAAACCCGCAAGCAAAGCTAGACCACCAGCCCCTGTCACCAATAAAGACTGCAGCGCATTTTTACGTGACTTTGGATTCTCGTGATTAAAGCCAATCAACAGGTATGAGGTTAACGTGGTCAGTTCCCAGAATACGAATAGCAACAAGATGTTGTCACTGATAACCACGCCTAGCATGGCCAACATAAATAGGGTCAGGTAAAGATGGAAGGCAAAGCGAGAGGCTTTTCCACGCAAATATGACCAAGCGTATATTTGAATGAGTACCCCGACCCCACTGATCAGCAGAACAAATAGGAAAGATAAACCATCGAGATAGAAAGAAAGATTGATGCCCAGACTAGGAACCCAAGGAACACTCACACCCCTGCCTTGCTCTGAGCTGAATAGCACGAATGCTGCATACAGTATGAGCAATGGAAGTAATGCAAAACCTAATAATAGGGGCTGTCGACGATGATCACTTTCGTACAGCGGCTTAACTTTCGCATCTTGAGTCATTTGATCCTTACAATGCATATCAAGGGCATTTCGAGTCGCAGTACCGCTGAAACTGCACCCCAAAGCCAATTTACACGTTTCGCCGTTGTATAAAGTTTAGCCTTTCTTACACCAAAGGCACCAAACCTGTTGATGGCAAGGTGAAGCTCTGTTGATATTCATTGTCTGTTTGCTTTGTTTCAAGATAGCTGTGGTGAAGCATTAGGATTGACTGCACTATCTTAATACCAATGCCTAACGAGCCCCCTTGAGCATTAGGTTCAACATGGTTAGTAAATCTAAATCTGATATCAGCCTTATTGGTCGTAAGCTCTGCATGACAGCACACTGTTGAGTGTTTAGGGCTATGCCTTAGCGCATTTTCAAGCAAATTAGCCACCAAGCGCTCTAACAACACCTTGTCTCCTATAGTTTGCAGTTCAGGAGCAACATCCTGTTTCAGAATCACTTGCTTGCGGTCAAATTGACTCTGCATTAGCTGCGCACTTTGAGCAATCAAGGTAACGATGTCTACCGGATGGTATTCGTAGCTGAGCAACGGCGTTTCTTGCTTTGCCAATTGCAGCATAGAATGCAACTGATTGGAGAGTTTGTCGCAATTGCGGTAAGCCACCTCAATCAACGGGTCTTCTTTGTTCTGCAGTTTCCACGTTTCCAAATAACCTAATACGCTGGAAAGCGGCGTTTTGAGATCATGACTGAGCTGCAAAAGCATCTGCCTTTGATGCGATGATTGATATTCCAGCTGCAAAAACTGCTGCTGAATATGCTTTGCCATCAAGTGATAAGAGTCCGCAATAGGCGCAAGCTCCTTTACCTGATGCTTAAAGTCTGGCGTCAATTGAAAGTCATGCTCTGCCTGATATTGAAGTTGGTTAGTCACCCTTTGGATTGGATATAACAGGCTTTTCTCTACCAAGAGATACACGCCAAAAGCAAAACCAATAATAGATACTAGTACTAGGCCGGCCAAAGCAACATAGGGAGGATCAACCTGAGAGGCAGCAATAGCGCTGTGCTGAGTGCTACCTATGACCACGTAGAGATAGCCCATGATGGTCGCTCCCTCCTTGAGTGCAGACACCGAAAACACCTTGTTGTGTTCAGGATTTCTAGGGTCTTCTCCAAGAATGGGAAATGGTTCGTCGTTAAGGAACTGGGTGATAGGCTCTAGGTCAACGTAGCTTTGTAACTGTGCTCCCTCAGGAGCGGCATGGGTAGTAATGTTCCCTTTGGCGTCCAAAAAATAGATCTCAAAGTCTGGGCCGAGCAACATTAAGGTATGAAAAATGGATTTTAAGGCAACTGGATTGTAGTCCGAGCCGATCATCAGGGGATTGTCTTCTCGCATATGAGTGGCAAGTTGCTTATGCAAGCTCTGCTTGGTTCGAAGTTCTATGGTCTGTTTTTGCCAGTTGTAGGTGAACGCAATCAAGGCAACAGCCAAACAAAACCAAATACTGGTAAACACCATCAAGCGAGACTTAAAGCTCATCATTCGACTCCACCTGTTAGGGTCTGTTGATATGGCTGGAACTTATACCCGACGCCCCAAACGGTTTGAATAAAGCGATGCTCAGAGCCTGAGAGTTTGAGCTTTGTACGAAGGCGATTGATGGTGCTACAAACCGTATGATGGTAGCCAGAATGTTCGGTGTTCCACACATACCCGAGCAGCTCATCCTTGCTGTACACCCTGCCTGGTCTTGAGGCGAGAAACTTAAGCAGAGTGAACTCAGTAGCTGTTAGTGTTATGTCCCTATTATCCAGTGAGACTCGGTGAAGTTCTGGGGTTATTTTGAGTAGTCCGAAATTCATCGCAGTATCATCAGGCTCGGCTTGTGTGGGTTTTTCTGAAACCTGGCTTACTCGTCGTAAGATATTGCGCACTCTAGCTTGAAACTCTAGAACACTGAATGGCTTAGTAATGTAGTCATCAACACCCGCCTCTAACCCATCAACCTTGTCCATTTCACTGTCTCTGGCCGTTAGCATAAGCACTGGTGTCCAATTTTGCTCTTGCCTTAGTTTATGGCAGATATCTAAACCATCTCCATCAGGCAGTCCCCTATCAAGAATCAGCAAATCAAAGTTGAACTGTTGATTGAGCCTTAGCGCCTCATTACAACGAGCGACTCTAGTCACCGTGTGACCCTGAAACTTCAAATGCATCAGCACTAATTCGGCTAGATCATCGTCATCTTCGACTAATAGAATGTTCGCCATCAGATTCGTCGCTTGTGATTCCATGAAGCCTTCCCTACTCGTTTCTATCGCCCCTGAGCACTAGACCGCAGTAAGGAAGGATTACTTTCACTCGATTCGAGTGATGGTGATTTTTGCTCCCGGGTTTAGGAAGCGATGAGTCGCCACAAGAGCGGAACTTGCTAGACCATCATCACTCGTGATCACACCAGAATGAAAAGCCACCACATCGTCGTCATTGCGCGCAGCATTAAATCCTTCACCTCCACCAGCAGGGCCAGGGATGGTTGACGCAAGTTCGTCATTGAGCTCTGTACCTGCATCCCAAACGTTCATATTCATCTCAAAGCTTGCCCCTACCGCTAGGGTTTGTATGGATATCCCTGATTCGCCGACAAACGCGTCATTGGTATTAACGAACATCGACGCTACCGACACATACCCCGAGAGATCAGGATCAATGGTGATGGTTAACTCATCTGACATTCCCGGCATGACTAAGCCATTACCCGATAACCCCTGCTCAACATTGCTGTTGCTGTCCATCAGGGCGACAAGCTCTGCATTGCTACCTGCCTCTGCCATTTGCTCCAAAGGTAGCGATGCACTTTGGCCGACTTCAAACAGTGAAAAGTTGTCGTTGTGAGTCAATACTGCCAATGGTGACATGGGTTGATTGGCGCTTAGGTTAATCACAGAGACCGTATAGCGCTGGCTTTGAGTAGAAGCATCGCTCGCGGCGATTGCAGCAACATCGTTATCATCGTCGGAACATCCAGCCAGTACGCCCATAGAAAATGCGGCTAATAAGATTCGATTTTTCATTTTAGCCCCCTTACTTCACAACAATAGTGATGGTTGCAACTGGGTTTAACCAACGGTGTGAGCTACTATCAAGATCACTCTTACCACCTGCAGAATCAGCATCTCCCAGATTTCCTGGATGAACATGGACAACCGCATTGGTTACCGTAGTTTCAACGCCTATAGCGCCTGAACCAAAGGTGATAAAAGGCGGATTAGGCATATTGCTGGCTATCTCATCATTAGCTTCTGTGCCAGCGTCGTATCCGCTTAACGTCGCTTTATAAGTGCCCGATGTGGTTGGGATCTTCCAACTGTCAAGCCCTACAAACCCATCGTTGGTGGGCAAAAGCATCGCTGACAAGGACAAATACTCGAGATCGCCACTGTCTAAGGTAAAGCTAGTGCCGACTCCTGGGTCTAATATGCCTCCGGCAGGGTTTTCAATCACCACCCCACCAGCATTTCCAATAACGGTAGATAAACCCGAGATGTCTCCGCCTTCAGCCATGATTTCTACCTCCGTAGAAGCCGCTTGACCGGTTCTAAACATGAATAAATCAGAGCTGTGGGCCGCCACTATTAGCGGAGTAAAATAGATGCCCTTGGTGGCATTAGTTACTGTGATTTCAAGTTCCGCTGCATTGACACCAGCCGAGCCAAGTGCATATGCAACAGACGAAATAGCTAATCCAAGTTGAGTACGTTTTTTCATTTTGAATCCATCCTGTAATGACCTTGTTTTGGTATTAATAAGGATGAACCGCAGATCGTTCAGCAATGTCTCTGAAATCTCATAAAACTCTCACAAGTTTATAATCAGTTTCAATCAACACAGAGAGTGTCACCTATACTGCAAAGGGTAAGAATGAGGAAGACTTGATGCTTGAGATAAGACCCAATTGCGAACACTGCGACAAAGATTTACCCGCAGAATCGACGCAGGCTATGATTTGTAGCTACGAATGTACCTTTTGCAGAAATTGTGTAGAGGACGTTTTGTTTAACGTATGTCCTAACTGCGGTGGCGGTTTATGTTCAAGACCCATTCGCCCCGCCGAGGAAAGACGAGCTAAGCTCAGTACCTCTCACCAACCACCTTCAACAACAAGAGTTATGAGCAAATATTCGGAACAAGAAATGAGTGATTTTGCTAATAAATACAAGCATATTGCCCCAGAAAAACGTTAAAACTCTTTCTCGAAACACGATGCGTTTAAAAAGCAGCACTAGACAAGCGCAACCACTAGACCAGTGACAACTAATGAAACCCCTAGCCCTCGCACGAAAAACCAACGCTCATTTAAGATAGTGATCCCCAGTGCAAGCCCAAACACAATACTCACCTGTCGAAGCGCAACAATATAGCTGACGTTTTCCACCAAAGTCATTGAATACAAAACGATTCCGTAGGTCAGTCCCATCATTATTCCAGCAATGGATGAGCCCTTCCAATGACGCTTTGCATTTACGATTTCCGACTTGTTGTTTGTCAAAAAAAGCCAGCACAACAACACCGAAGATGTACCAAGAAACTGCATACCCAGATAGAAAATAGCGATCTGCTGTGAGCTTAATCCCGATGTTTCCAGCACTAACCAGTTAAGCGCTTCCTTGTCCAAAATGGAGTACAACGTCGTACCCATAGCGGCAATTACTGCCCACAGTACGCCAATATTTGCATACGCAGATAGGTTTAAATCTCGAAGATTTTTGAGAGGAACCAGTAAGCACCCTATCGTCAAGATACTAAAGCCTAGCCAAGCGTTACCTGATAGCGCCTGACCTATTATGAGCGTGCCGATGCCCACCAAGAGTACAGGTAAAGCACGCACAATCGGATACATCATGCCAACGTCACCATGCTCATAAGCTTTAATAACGCTCACCAAGTAAATAGCCTGTCCAATACAGCTGAAAACCAACAGTCCCAGAAAATCAGCAGAAATATTGGTAATACCAATTGCCCAGGCGCACCACGCAAGATAGGGTGAGAGCAAAATAAAGGGGGTTGATGATGCGACCAACGCAAAAGAATATCCCGAACCGGAACCAGATTTACCTAATACGTTCCAACCAGCATGAAGCAGCGCTGAAAAAACAACCAAAACAATCGCGATAATACTCAAAGCGCTTCCTAAATAGACAGTTTATCTATTTTACTAGTGGGGTCCATTACTCTAGGTAACCTAGGAAAAGACGGATTCTAACTAGCGATTGTGACTCTTCAATGACGTTACCTTTACAGCGTTTGCCTGGCAGTTTCGATCTAGGTCAAATAGAGATAGGCTTTGTATACGAGGCAATAAGTGAGGGTACGGATAAACGAAAAAGCCCTAAGGATCCTTAGGGCTTTAGAAAGACTGACACTCTGAATAGCTTAAGCTAGAGAGCTAAAACACGTTATTCCCAGTCAAGGATAACCTTACCAGACTGACCGCTACGCATAACGTCAAAGCCTTTTTGGAAGTCGTCTACCTTGTAGTGGTGAGTGATGATTGGCGATAGATCTAGGCCAGATTGAATCAATGAAGCCATCTTGTACCAAGTCTCGAACATCTCACGCCCGTAGATGCCCTTAATAACCAGCCCCTTAAAGATCACTTGGTTCCAATCAATACCCATGTCTGATGGTGGAATACCTAGTAGTGCAAGGCGACCGCCGTGATTCATGGTTTCTAGCATGGTGCTGAATGCAGCTTGAACGCCTGACATTTCAAGGCCTACATCGAAGCCCTCGGTCATGTTTAGCTCAGCCATCACATCTTTTAGGTTTTCTTTGGCAACGTTAACAGCGCGAGTAACACCCATTTGACGAGCAAGGTCTAGTCGGTATTCGTTCACATCAGTAATCACAACGTGGCGTGCACCAACGTGTTTTGCCACTGCTGCTGCCATGATACCAATTGGACCTGCACCTGTGATCAGTACGTCTTCACCCACAAGATCAAATGATAGTGCAGTGTGAACCGCGTTGCCGAACGGGTCAAAAATTGATGCTAGGTCATCAGAGATGCCTTCAGGGATCTTAAATGCGTTAAACGCAGGGATCACTAGGTACTCAGAGAATGAACCGGTGCGGTTAACACCCACACCGATAGTGTTACGACATAGGTGCGTACGACCACCGCGGCAGTTACGACAGTGACCACAAGTAATGTGACCCTCGCCAGAAACACGGTCACCCACTTCAAAGCCACGGACTTCTTGACCAATAGCAACCACCTCACCCACGTATTCGTGGCCGACTACCATAGGAACAGGAATGGTGTTTTGTGACCATTCGTCCCAGTTGTAGATGTGTACGTCAGTGCCACAGATAGCGGTCTTTTTGATCTTGATAAGCAGGTCGTTATGCCCCATTTCAGGCATATCGACTTCATTCATCCAGATGCCTTGTTCAGGCTTAAGTTTAGAAAGTGCTTTAATCTTCATTATTTGATCAACCCCATGTCGCGACCTACTTCGATGAATGCATCAATAGCACGGTCTAGTTGTTCACGAGTATGCGCCGCAGACATTTGCGTGCGAATGCGAGCTTGGCCTTTCGGTACTACTGGGAAAGAGAAACCAACAACGTAGATGCCTTTTGCTAGCGAACGCTCAGCAAACTCAGCGGCAACCTTTGCATCACCCAACATAATTGGAATGATCGCGTGGTCAGCACCACCCATAGTAAAGCCTGCATCTTCCATACGTGCACGGAAGTGTGCAGCGTTGTCCCAAAGGTGGGTGCGAAGATTGCCACTTTCTTGAAGAAGGTCTAGAACACGTAAAGAAGCCGAAACAATCGCTGGCGCTACAGAGTTAGAGAACAGGTACGGACGAGAACGCTGACGAAGCCAGTCAATCACTTCTTTCTTACCAGAAGTGTAGCCACCTGATGCGCCGCCCATAGCCTTACCTAGAGTACCTGTGATGATATCGATACGATCCATCACATTGTGGTAGTCGTGCGTACCTGCGCCTGTTTCACCCATAAAACCTACTGCGTGAGAGTCATCAACCATGACTAACGCTTCGTATTTATCGGCAAGGTCACAGATAGCAGGCAAGTTTGCTACAACTCCGTCCATTGAGAACACGCCGTCGGTAACAATCAGAGTATTACGCGCACCCGCTTCTTTGGCAGCGATGAGTTGCTGTTCTAGTTCTTGCATGTTGTTGTTTGCGTAGCGAAAGCGCATTGCCTTACACAAACGAACGCCATCAATAATCGACGCGTGGTTCAGCGCATCAGAGATGATGGCATCTTCTTTACCTAGAATGGTTTCAAACAGACCTGTGTTTGCATCAAAGCAAGAGGTGTAAAGAATCGTATCTTCCATTCCAAGGAATGCAGATAGCTTGTCTTCAAGTTGTTTGTGGATGTCTTGAGTACCGCAAATAAAGCGCACAGACGCCATACCAAAACCGTATTTATCCATACCTTGCTGAGCTGCTTTGATAAGCTCAGGGTGGTTAGCCAGACCTAAGTAGTTGTTTGCACAGAAGTTAAGTACATCTTCACCCGTAGAAATAGACACAGACGCTTTTTGTTGAGAAGTGATAACGCGCTCAGACTTGTACAAACCTTCAGTTTTTACTTCGTCGATTTGTTGTTGGATTTGGTTATAAAACGCAGAAGACATGATTCTTTGATCCTTTCAGTAAGGGGGAATGCCAAGCAAGATATCTAGCTTGCTCAGAGCAAAATCTTTTCCTGATTTACAGTGTAAAGAGATTCTAGTTCAAAGATGTTGGGAGTATAATGCCTTCTACGGAAAATCATTTGTGAATTGTAGGCACATATAATGAAAACCACTCAGCTTGTTGCCCTTTTGCCCGACCTTGCCACCTATACCTTAGTGGTTCAACAAGGTAACTTTACCAATGCTGCCAATAGCTTAGCTATGACCCCCTCCGCAGTGTCTAAGACGATCACTCGTCTTGAAAGCGCATTGGCGGTGAAGCTTATTGAACGTACCACTCGTACTCTTCGCATTACTGAAGAAGGTCAAAAGGTCTATGAACAAGCAATACAAATGCTTAGTGCCGCCGAGCAAGCTGTAGAACTGTCCACAAATAGCCACTCCCAAGCTCAGGGGAGCCTCTTAGTCTCTGCGCCAGAGGCCTTTCTTAGTGTTGTCTTGCAGCCCTTAATCATCGACTTTTTGAAAAAGTATCCTGATATTCAGATAAAGGCGCGCGCTATTGACGGTGCGATCGATATTCAAAAACAAGGCATTGATGTTGCCTTTAGGCTGTCAGAACAACCAGATGAACACTTAGTCCTTAAAGAGCTGGGTGAGACTCATTTGATCTTGTGCGCTTCTAAACCCTACTTAATGAAGCATGGCACACCAAAGCAACCCAGTGACCTGTTAGAGCACAACTGTTTGTATCTGGCGGAAACCGAACACGACAACATTTGGACATTTCATAAAGACGATAAATCTCAGTCAGTTACCGTATCTGGACGCTATGCCGTGAACCAAGCAAATCTTAGGTTTGAGGGCGTAAAAAGCCACCTAGGTATTGGGCTATTTCATGATTTTGTTGTCGCGAATGCCGTAGCTACAGGAGAAGTTGTACAAGTGCTTGAGGATTGGACACTCACCAGTAACTATCATGGCAATGTGCTCATGCAATACGCGCAAACCAAATACATGCCAGAGCGCCTTCGCTTGTTTATCGACTTTATTAGTCAGGCACTTTCCACTAGTACTCAATCACCCTTATCCTTTAAGTTTTAACGCGCTCAAAGGATAAAAATCTTTTGATATGAATTGAGCGGAAAAAGACTATATTCGGCTACGATTTACTATCTACAACTAAAATGACAATAACCATACTCATTGGAGCACACCATGATTCAGTTTCCCGAGCACTTTCTGTGGGGCGGCGCAATCGCTGCCAACCAAGTTGAAGGGTCATTCCTAGAAGATGGCAAAGGTCTATCAACATCAGACATGCTACCCAATGGCATCCTTAGCCCTCACCAAACAAGAGATGAGCGAGTGCCTGGGATCAAAGACTTGGCAATCGACTTTTACCATCGCTATCCAGAGGACATTGCCCTATTTAAAGAAATGGGCTTTACCTGTCTACGCTTATCCATTGCTTGGACGCGTATTTATCCAAATGGCGACGAAGCAGAGCCAAACGAAGTTGGCCTCGCCTATTACGATCGTATTTTTGACGAGTTAGCCAAACATAACATGACACCCTTCGTGACACTGTCACACTATGAAATGCCTTACCACTTGGTGGAAAAGTATAACGGTTGGGGCGATCGACGTGTCATTGCCTTCTTTGAAAGGTACGCTCGCACTGTATTCGAACGCTTTGGCTCTAAAGTAAAGCTATGGCTGACCTTCAATGAGATCAACATGTCGCTACATGCGCCATTTACTGGCGTTGGTCTTCAAGAACAAGCCTCTAAGCAAGAGATTTATCAAGCCATACACCATCAACTGGTCGCGAACGCAAAAGCCGTGAACCTGTGTCATGAAATTATTCCAGACGCTCAGATAGGTAACATGCTTTTGGGGGCGATTAATTACCCGTTTACTTGTAATCCAGATGATGTGATTGCTGCCATGCAGGAAAATAATCAGTGGTTATTCTTTGGCGACGTACAGACTCGCGGTAGATATCCCGGCTACATGCTTCGCTACTTCAGAGAAAACAGCATTGAGATAAAGATGCAGGCAGACGATCTCGATATCATTGCCTCTGCTAGCGTCGACTTCATTTCCTTTAGTTATTACGCCAGTGGTTGCGCCTCAGCAGACCCTATGCAAAAAGAGGTCGGCAATATCGTCGATAGTGTGCCTAACCCTCACCTTAAAAAGAGTGAATGGGGTTGGCTCATCGACCCTAAAGGATTGCGCATTCTTTTAAACCTACTTTACGATAGATATCAAAAGCCGTTGTTTATTGTGGAGAACGGCCTAGGTGCTATCGACACCCTAACGCCACAAGGTGAAATCATTGATGACTATCGGATTTCTTATCTCAATGACCATTTAGTACAAGCGCATGAAGCGATATTGGATGGTGTCGAGCTAATGGGCTTTACCTCTTGGGGGCCTATTGATTTGGTGGCGAACTCAACAGCAGAAATGAGTAAACGCTATGGCTATATTCACGTAGATAGAGACAATAATGGAGAGGGAACACTCGTGCGCACCAAAAAGAAAAGCTTCTATTGGTACAAAGACGTTATTACAAGCCGCGGAGCAACACTAAAGTCGCAAACCTCCTAAGCTAAGGTAAAAAATATCGAGGCTTGCTATGAAGTGGTCAAGTAAAACTGGCCCCTGTGGGGTCAGAGCAAGCTTGAGTGATGTTTGTTGGTACTTGCTGGGATAATGCTGCAGTGGAAAGGTTCCTTGGTAGCCTAAAGCATGATTGGCTATTTAAAGTGCATCACCCCACTCGAGAGCCTATGAAGAAAGATGTCGTCGCTTACATGAGGTATTACAACCTCGAAAGGCTGCATTCGGCAAACGATGATCAATCGTCAGTTAACTACGAAAAGTCTCTGCTTGGCGTAAACCAGAACAAATTATAAGAATCAAAAATAAACCTCTACCGGCATACCCTCTACCAGCTTGTATGATTCTGGTAGGCTTCCTATAAACTCAACCGATACTCGCATGAGCGCTTTTTTTCCCTCAAAGGGCTTAGCTAACTGTTCAGGTAACTTTGTGGCAAGTTGAACCGACGTACTCACCTCCGCTTTATAGTTTTCTCCATTAGGAAGTTTCACTTCAACAGGCTGTCCCATCTTAGCGCTGGATACATATTTCGGGTCAAGGTAGGCAATGACATGTGGTGTGGCATCCTTCCCTGCGATAGTCATAACGGTGTCAAGCTCGCCCACTTGCATACCTACCTTTCCTGCTACATCTAATATCGTCGAATCAAAAGGAGCTTTAACTTGAAGAGACTGTCGAAGCTCAACCTTAAAATTGAGCTCTTTTTCCAATACCCGAATGACATTTGCCACATCGCCTGTATATTTTTCCTTAGCTAAATTCAGCTCGGCTAGACGCAACTCTATCATTGAATTCGTAAGTTTACTTTCAGCAGCAGCGTAGTTACTCAATATTGCCGAGTAATCAGAGCTGACTTCACCTTTACTGTAGTAGGCATCAAATTTTCTCTTTATCGCTTCCATTTCATTTAACGTATTGCGTGACTGAGTTACCGCGCCTCTATAAAGCTTTAAGGTTGAATCATCTTCTTGTTTTAAAATCTGTCTTAATAGTTGAATCTCACGTTCTAGAAACAAGATTTCTGAATCTAACACCGGATCATTCAACTCGAACAGAACGATTCCCGCGGCTACATTGTCCCCGGTTTTAAAGTGAACTTTGTTGATTAGCCCTGATGTTTTGACGTTAAGATCCAACGAGTTGTAACTTACTACTGCTGGTGCCACAACAAATACTTGTTGTTTAACAATCCACCCTAAGCCGAAAAGTGCAGGGAATAAAACAATAGCCACCAACACAAACCACCTAATTCGGTAGCCTGTGCGTTTGGTACCACCATAAAGAACCTTTAGCCCTTTTTCTGTGGCAGGATTCTTTTTCTTATCGAGCATGAATTCAATTTTCAAAATCTTTTCCCCCTTTTCAGCACCCACCAAGGTGCCATACTCGACTCTTCATGAGAGCGCCTTATTAACTCATTAAATATGGAGAAGGCGGTGATCGACCGAGCAAACAATGCATATGATGGATAAGCAAGTAGCCAACCTATCAGATTGATATCTAGAGATTTTCTCTCTGAAATTAACACCCAATAAATAGAGAATTTAATAACGACTATGGCTAGGTAAACAAGATAGATCAGTATGAAAGCGGATATGGTAAAGACAATTGGGTACACAATTAATACATACATGCTGTACATCACGACCAGCACAGGTATCAGTACATTTTGCAGTACTCCATACACTAACGTGTAAAGAAATACCGGCCAGGTAAGTAGCTTCGGTGTCATGCCTTTCATATGTTTTCTGAAATACAAGAACAGCAAATCACCATCCCAACGAAGCCGCTGCAACGTAAAATCTCTTATTGTGCTAGGTGCATCGGTATGACCTATTGCGTGTGGGGTGAACGCCAATCGAATATTGGGATAACGAGCATGGTACTGTTTGAACCTAAAAGTAAGGTCGAGGTCTTCAGCGGTATGAGTATCCCAGCCTCCAACTCGTTTCAATACCGTTTTTCGAAATGCTCCAAAGGCTCCTGAAATATTATTCAAAAGCCCAAATTCTCGAGTTCCTGTTTTTCCCGCCTGCATGGACATCATATATTCCAACGCTTGCATACGCGTTAATAGGTTATCTTGCCAATTGCGAACCCTCAGAGCACCTCCACTAGCAACAACATTTTCGTTGTTAAACTGCTTTGCTATATTAAAAGCCATGTCGTTATCAAATGAAGTATCGCCATCGACGTTGATAACAATTTCATTCTTCGCTTTGTATAAGCCAGTGTTCAGCGTAGACACCCTGCCGCCGCGCTGCCATTTAGGCACGACTCTGACTAAACGGTCTTTTCTGTGCTGATGATGTTGCTGGGATTCCACAGCGGCAGCATAGGTATGTTGATTTTGCACCGCTCCATCAACTACAGCTAGGATTTCTATGTTTCCTGGATAAATTTGTTCCACTAATGTATCGATGGTTTTTTTGATTGCATCACCTTCACCATAACAAGTGATAACAATGCTTAAACTGGGCGCTCGATTTAGCTCTCTATGTTGGTTTCTCCAATACCATTTAAACACTCCAACAAGCATCATTAATATCAGAGGTAACTCAACCAAGATAATAAGAGGGAAGTAAGTAATGAGCACCTCTGTATGAGTCCAAATGCTCCCCCACATACTCCTTAAAACATAGACAACAGAATCAAGCATCCAGCTCACTCGCTTTAGCTTTGAACCAAGTGTTTGAATCATCGAACTCTTGGTCAGGCAGGTACCAATGCCTCACCCGCAGTCCTATTTCATTTGATTCGATCTTGTTAGCAAACTCTGACAACCGTTCACGAAGGATTTCTATGGAGTTCGTATCGCAAATCGGCAGGAAAACGAAAAGTACCTCTTCACTATATTGACAGCTAAGGTCTGTGGTTCTGAATAGTGACTCTAACTGTTCGGATAGTTGAGCCAAAAACTCAACATAAGCCACCTCTCCAAATTTTTGGATAAATTCCTCGATATTAATAATCTTCAAACCTATGAGAAGATCAGTGTGACTGTGACGAATGGATAGCTGGTTCTTCCAAGACACAACCGATTCAAAAAGAACAGGGTCAACTGTCCCTGATAAACGGAAGGAGACTTTTGATGGGGCCTGGTTAAGTAGAAAAAGATGCGCTCTATCACCACTCAAATAGTTGAAGTAAGTTTGGGTTATAAGCGACTCTACATTGTTTTTATGGCCGCAACTTAAACAACGAGCTATTACACGGGCTTCCGCAAATTCATTCTGGCAACTATTACACTGCATCAGCTCTAGAGGGCGGTCGTAATCCACGCCAATATGTTTCAATAAAGTATTGCAGTTAGGACACTGTAGGGCGTTGTGCTTAGCAAATGTTTTTGCGTCATCTACATGACCACAAGTAAAACAGTGTAAAGCATCATTTGAAACAGTATCGACAGAGCTACACGAAGGGCACGCATCGACATAATTCAAGTGTCCAGAATGACACTTCTGGCAATAGCGAACCCTATCAATACACTCTCCCTTTTCTAGTAACTCTTGCTCTACCTGTTTAAAAATATATCGAAATGGGGTGCGTTCTAATTGATAGTAAGCATCTATCAGAGGATAACGATAGATTGCTCTAGTGCCAGCATCTCTGATTGGTTTAAGTGCACGCCTTTCATCTAGCCACAAATATGCCAGTAATGTATCGCTAGGCTGCTCACTTAGGTAGCTGAGTTTTTCTGGAACACCTCGGATCTGGTCTGGTTCATACACTCCATCGCTCAAGTAAGGGCTTAATGTGCTAGCTTGCACTGAATACAAACGCCAGCTCCATCCAAACTCCGATCTGTGTATTTTTTTTAGTAGGGAGTCTTGCTCCAATGAAGGGACATTGATAAGACAGATAATCCCCCGCCTTGCCAATAACTGGTCTTCATCGGTTTCATACTCGACAGCCCAGCCCATAGGAGGAATCACAGCTTGAGCTTCGCCGAATATCACTAGAGTCTTATTTTCATCAGACACTCTTCACTCCTTGAAAAACAAAATCTTCATCCGTTAACGTGCAAGCTTGGATAGCCTATGATTAGCACACTATTTAATATATATTTCTGTTAAAGGATAGAACAATAAAACGCTGATATGCTTATAATTTCTTAATTTCATTCGGTATTTATGTACATTTGAGATAATTAACACCTAAAAGGAATAAAACATGCTAATGACCACTACACAATCCGTTGAAGGCAAACGTGTTCTCCGCTACCACGGCGTCATTGCGGGTGAAGCCATCTTAGGTGCAAACTTGTTTAAGGACATGTTTGCCGGCATTCGTGACATGGTCGGTGGTCGCTCTGGTACCTATGAAAAAGAGTTAGAACGCGCCCGCACTATCGCGATGCAAGAGTTAGAAGATAAAGCTCGTGAAATCGGTGCAAATGCGGTTATTGGCATCGATATAGACTACGAAGTACTAGGCAAAGACAACGGCATGTTGATGGTCAGTGCAAGTGGTACCGCTGTCACCATCGGCTAACTCAGTATGCCAAAGTCTGAAAGACACGACGCTAAGCACGAATTAGGGCCACTGCAGTTCGTCACCTTAATCCTTTCGGTGTATGTACTCATTGCACTGTTTGTGGAGAATGCCTTTACCCTAGATTCAGACACCTCTGAATTATTGGCAATGATAGATACCATGGTGTGCATGGTTTTCTTGGTGGACTTTTTTCAACGCTTCTACCGTGCGCCCAATAAACTGCAGTACATGAAATGGGGCTGGATCGACCTGCTATCGAGCATTCCGTTAGTCGATGCTCTACGTTATGGACGCTTTGTCCATTTGGTTCGGTTCTTACGCATTCTAAAAGCGGTTCGCTCTACCAAGCTCATCTTATACTACCTGTTTCGAAATAGGCGCTCTGGCACCTTCTCAATCGTCGCGAGCGTCTCGGTATTAGTGGTCATCTTTGGCGCTATTGGGATTCTGCAGTTTGAAAAAGGGCTGACAGACTCCAACATTCACTCAGCCGGAGACGCACTTTGGTGGTCTTTTGTGACCATTACTACCGTTGGCTATGGTGATTTCTACCCTGTGACGACACAAGGCAGATTGGTAGCAGCTATTTTGATGACCGCCGGTGTGGGTCTTTTTGGTACATTTACCGGTTTAGTGGCCAACTGGTTTATGACCGAGACGGAACAGGCTGATAGTAGTGAACGAACGGCAGTTAAAGCAGAGATCAAAGCCCTTCACACGAAGATTGATGAGCTAAAAGATCTCATCAAAGACCAAAAATCAAACTAGTTCTTTAGCAATAAGGTGCAGTAAGAAGGTTTCACGTTCAATGCTTAAACCCTTCTTCGCACTATTGGCTATTGTATGTTCATTGTGAGCAATAGCTTCATGGATATTGACCCACTTTGCCTGCATACCATTTTTGATCTCATAGTCTTCAAAGTTTGGCGCACCTAATTCTGGGTCGACGTGACAGGTATAGCAGTAGGAATGCATGTGCATCACATCCGCATCGTCTTTATACCAAGGACGAAACTCTTCAAACACACCAAACGGTTTGATGTTACGAATATTTTGCGCGCCTGTTTCTTCTTCTAGTTCACGTACTAAACCAGCAATCACATCTTCTCCCTCATCAATTCCGCCACCAGGCAATGAGTAATCGTGATAACGCTCGGTATATAGCAGCAGTATTTGATCGCCCATCAAAGCGATGGCTCGCGTTGCACGGCGCTGTATGATGGTTTTTTGATCGAGTTCGCTTAAATCAGGATGGATGTTCGTTTTTAAATGGCGCATGAGAATAACGGATAAATTGAATTTCCCAATATTTTAACATGTAACCAGAGGTTAACTATTGAATTAATTAAGATATCTCGTACACTGAAAAAGATAAGTCAAAACAAATAGTTCTTTGGAGCCAATAATGAAGAAAATCCTTCTTTTATCTGCAATGAGTGGCGCTGTGTTGCTAGCAGGTTGTGCAAGCGAACCAGACGAGTACACGGTAGAGGACTGGGATCCAATTACAAGTAAAGCGTCTATGTACTGTGTACAGGAAGACCATGAGATCCTGCGTGCCTCAGAGGAAGGTAAACGAGTCACTTACTGTGAGATCTCTGATGATGAGAAGCATGAGATCTGGGAGTACTACTACATGAATCATGAAGATGAACGTCCCGAGAATCAAAAGCAGAGTGAAGATGAAATGAGAAAAGCCTCAAACTAATTTCTCTAACGTCAGTTATAAAAATGCCCCGCTAACTTCCATTAGCGGGGCATTTTCTATTTTATCTGCTTATACAATTTCCCAAGAGTGCGTCATTTCCACACCCTTATCTAACATCAAGCAAACCGAGCAATACTTTTCTAAAGAGTCTTTCGCTACTTTAGCAACAATCTCAGGATCAAGGTCAACACCCGATACTTCAAAGTGAATGTTAATACTAGTGAAAAACTTAGGCGCTTCGTCACGACGAGAGCTACTCAGTTTCGCTACGCAACCCGTTACTTTTTGCTCTGCACTTTTTAGACCGTCTACCACGTCTACAGAACTACAACCGCCTGCTGCGATCAATACCATTTCCATCGGGCTTGGCGCTGTCTTGCCACCGCTGCCATCTAAAACCACTGAATGGCCAGATTGAGACTCACCGATAAACTTAAAATTATCTACCCAAGATACGGTTGCTTGCATAATCAAATCCTCTTTTAATTTCGCCTCATTCTACACGCTCATAGTGCGAACTCAACAATCGAAATGATGACGATGTCATGACATGTCGTGCAAGTTTAAGTTTCAGCATGAAAAACTTGAATACACCTAACAATTTTGAACAATGCATCCCTGACTATGCCATTGATATCATTGACTTATAGACTTCCGCAGATACACTGAATCAGGCAAGAGAAAGTTTTGCTTTTGAAGTTGTGCAGTACAGTTGGAGACTAGTCGCCGTTGTATTCACCATCGGTCAATGCAATCTGTTTTCAAGCACTTAGTATGGTCGGATTTGACCAAGTTTAGTTATATCGCAAAGGAAAATTGACAATGTCAAACACAGTTACTGGTACCGTAAAATGGTTCAACGAAACTAAAGGTTTCGGTTTTATTCAACAAGAAAACGGTCCAGACGTATTCGCTCACTTCTCTGCTATCCAAGGCGACGGTTTCCGTACTCTTGCTGAAGGCCAAAAAGTAGAGTTTGTTGTTACTACAGGTCAAAAAGGCCCGCAAGCAGAACAAATTCGCGCTGTATAATTGCGCCAAGTAAGCCAGTGCTTCACTGGCTTACTTTTCTCCTCTCAACTCTATATAATCAAACGCCTAAATCCTATTTTTTGGAACTCCCACTTTGGCGCTCAAACCCACTATTTATAAGTTTCGCGTAAACCTTGCCGACACTAATCGCAATCAATTTGATGACATTAATCTTACTGTAGCCAAGCACCCTTCTGAAAATGAAGTACGAATGCTGGTCCGCATCTTTGCATTTTGTCTAAATAACACCCCGAACCTAACCTTTACTAAAGGGTTGTCTGAGCAAGAAGAGCCTGATATTTGGGAGCTTTCTGATATTGGCGATATTGTCACTTGGATAGAGGTTGGCGAGCCGTCAACGGATCGAGTTAAGAAAGCGGCGCGCAAATCAAAGCAGACTCACTTCTATACCTTCAATGAAAACAAGTCCGATGTTTGGTTTAACAAAAATCAATCCGTGCTTCGCGAGTATGATGCGAGCATTACACAGTTTGACTTCGCTCCTATTGAAGAGCTAGTTTCAGGACTTGAACGAACCAACGATTTGAGCCTAATGATTTCGGGTAACAGCATGTTTGCCACTCTTGGCGATGTAAACACTGAAATCACCATTACAGAGTTGCAGGTTAAGTCTTAATACCAATCTGCTCGGTACAAATTAAAAGGGCCTGCGTTCGCAAAAGCGTTAGCAGGCCCTTATATTTTCCAGCTATTGGTCTCTATTTCTTTTCATTCACTTGGGTTAAACCAGCACTCACTAAGCTCGATACTAAGATTGCTAGGTAGAACACCCCTGCAATTGCCTCGAAATACGCGACAAAGCGAGTTAAAGGCTCGGTTGGCGCTATAACGCCGTAGCCCACAGAGGTCATAGTGATAAAGCTGAAGTAGATCATTCTAGAAAGGTTGTCTAGCCAAGGCCCATGTTCGATTCCATTAAAGCCCCCCTTCAGGACCTCTAACAGCAGCAGTTGCACGAACGCAAACCACAGCCCCATCATCAAATAGATACAGATTGAACCCACTATCTGATTTTTATCTATTTTCGGCGCGGTTAATACCAATTTGGTTGCATGCCTTAGATACTGTCCAATAAACAAAATCAAAGCACCTAGCGAAACAATAGCAAGATTCGCTGCTTCTAAAATAGAGGCCACCGAAGACAGCAACACAAGCACGATCAGAAAGCCTAACCAGCCCCGAACCCCCGTCTTCTTCTTTTCGATACCAAGAGTCGATGCCGACATACAAAACAACAAACCGACTAACACGATCCCCTGCCCTGTCTCAAAAAATTGTTCGAGAATTGCACAACCGAATAACAGTACAATCAAAGCGACAAACAGATGTAAAAAGTTATCGCGCTCGGACATCTTTGCCATTACTTACTCTCTTCTTCCACAGGTTCTGCTTCTAGCTGCTCTACATCAACCTCAGATTGAGCTAACCAAGCCACAAACAATCTATGAGTCACAGCAAGAACAACCGCACCTACAAACAAGCCAACGATTCCAGACATAGCCATACCACCGATAGCACCCAGCAGGATAACTAACATAGGGATATCTGTTCCACGTCCCATTAGCATAGGTTTAAGCACCGCATCACTGGCACTGACCAGAACACACCAAACCGTGAACACGCCTGCGACTAAGGTCGAATCAGTAGTCCAAGCGAAAATCAATGCAGGAATCAGCGCTAAGATTGGCGGAAGTTGAATAATCGCAACAATCAACACGGCCAGCATCCAAAGGCCCGCAAAAGGAATACCTGCAAAATAGAGACCGATACCCGCCATGATTGACTGGGTAACCGCAACGCCAATGACGCCTTGAACCACACTACGTACCGTCGCTACCGATAGCTTGGTAAATTGAGCGCCATACTCACCCGCTAGACGCACTGATACTTGCTGAAAAGACTTTTCACAAGCTTGAGCATTAGTCATAAAGATACCGGCAATTAATAGTGAAATCACAAACTGTAATACACTACCGCCGACACTACCAATGGCAGAGGCGACACTACCCAGAATACTCTTAATCTGTTCTGAATGCTGAAGCATTGCATTAGTTAAGTTTGATGAAAAGCCAAGCAAAGTTGAATAGAGCTTGTCACCTACCACAGGCCATGACTTAATGCTCTCAGAAGGTGGCTTAAGCTCTAACGTACCTTCTTGGATCTGCTGATAAACATCACCCGCGGTGCTAAATAAACTATCACCAATCAGATAAGCTGGAACCACCAACAAGATCACACCCGTGAGTGATAATAGCCAACTGGCCTTGCCTTGAGATAACCCCGTTTTATTTTGAATTCCCTTAACCAAAGGGAATAGTGCCGTTGCGATAATTGCGCCCCAGATAACAAGCAAAGCAAAAGGCCTTAATATTTGGAAACACCAAAAGAGAAGCATGCCGACGATAATTATCTTAATAAAGGCATCTATGGCTTGTCTGGAAAAATCTTGCGAAGAGTTCATGAAAAGTCCTTGTAATACAATCTACTAAAGGTAGTTTAGATGATTCTACAGGTTATATAGACATAACCATCATCTTTTTTGCATCAAACAAGAAAAACACCCGCAACATAGTCACAACAAATAAATGCAGCGCAAATGATAAGGCTCAGCAATAAGTTAAGGCTCTACAAACAAAAAAGCCGCTCACAAACTGAATGTGAGCGGCTTCCTTTTATAATTAATCTCTAATCCAGAGCTTCAATATTAATTGAAACACCGCGATACTTATTAATAGCGATAACAATGACGCCAACAACTAACCACGCCAATCCTAACATTTTTGCGCTTTGATCAAGCGCAATCCAAACATAAGAGAGTATAACGATGCCACAAAGCGGCGAGATACGTTCAATAAATACGTTTTGGCATTTGTTTTTGATGTTGCACCAAGATAAAACAGCAAGGTGAAGCAAGATAAAGCCTGTTAAAGCTCCAAAGTTTACAAAGGAAACAAATACGTCCAAGTGGTCCTCAAACAAGAACACTAGTACTGCCGATACCAGACCCGACATTGCAATCGCTACGTGTGGTGTCTTAAATCTTTCATTCAGTGTTGCAAGTGAGCGAGGCAAAACACCGTCGTTGGCCATGCCAAATATCACTCGTGACACCGCTGTTTGAGATGCCAGTGCATTGGTGATACCCCAAGATAGAGCCGTTAATAACGCACACGCTGTAGAGAGATAACCACCACCCACAATTTTTGCAATCACATACCATGCATTACCGCTATTCGCTTGAAAGACATCAGGGTTAGGTAAAACCCAAGCGGCAAAAACCACTTGTGCCAAGAACAGTACTACAGCAATACAAAGAGAAACAAAGGGAACATAATGAGTTTTTACGCCATCTTTCGCCTCTTCTGTTAACGTAGAAACACCATCAAAGCCCAAGAAAGACATCACAGCAATTGACACTGCGCTGAACACCATGCCCACAGTAAAATGCTCTTTCTGGAAGAAAGGCGCCATAGTGAAACCTTGGCTATCAGGAAACTCACCTGTCGATAATCCGCGATAAGCCATGACAACAAAAATACCAATCAAAAGCAGCATAAAGGCAAGGAAGACTTTATTAACCTTATCAGTAAAGTTGAGCCCCACAAATGCGGCAACGGTATTAAAACTGATAAATACCGCAGCCCAAACCAACGCTGGCACTGAGGGAACAATCTCATGCATTGCAATAGTTGCTACTATATACAGCAATGCTGGAATGATGATGTAATCGAGCAACATACACCAACCGCCAATAAAGCCGATGTTTGCGCCTAGTCCACGTTTGGCATACTCATACACAGAGCCTGCTTTTCGAAACTCTTTCATCATTCGGCCGTATGACAAGGCTGTAAATAGCATTCCAACAAAACCAGTTAGATAAACCATCCCCACCATGCCATGGCTGACATTGAATACGTCACCATAGATGCCAAATGGGGCGATGGGTACCATGAAGATCAGTGCGTAGATCAGTAGCCCACCAAAACTCATGTTCTTCTTTAATTGAGGCATATCCATATCTCCTTTAAATTATTTTAACCAGCTAAGATTGATGGTGACTTTGGCCGTTTTTAGAGGGTTAACAATCTGTGAAACGCCCAAGTCTGCACCGACACTCATCCATCGAGAGGCCACATGAGCCGTCATTTCATACTCTGTCATGAGGTATTGATGGGCTTTCTCTACAGCATGTGTTGCAGCCGCGTCCAGATCAGGGTCTGAGGCAATAAACGTAAACAAGTCTCCGTTTAACACCGCTGGAGTGGGTAAATTTGATTGCTTAAGTACTTCGACAGACAGAGTCACCTTTCCAGGGATTTCTATGCCCGTACCTGACAGCTCCCCATCGCCCATAGCAGCATGAAGATCGCCCAATGAGAGCAAGCCACCTTGGTGGTTCACGGGAAGGTAAACAACAGAGCCTTGCTTTATTTCCTTGGTATCCATGTTCCCGCCGTGTTCACCAGGGCTTCCACATGCAATAGCACCCTCTGCTGGCGCCGTACCTATGACACCTACCATTGGAGATAGCGGAACATTTAGATTCGGCGCTATTTCTGCACTGTTTCCATTGATGGTTACAGGGTGAACAACCGAAGCTGAAAGTTTATGAGAAAGGCTACCAAACAGTTCAGATGACACCATTGAGCCTTTATCGGCTAATTCAATTTCATGGATGGTGACAGCTAACACATCCCCCACTTCTGCCCCTTGTACAAATACAGGTCCTGTCGCTGGGTTTACTTTTGCAAAATCGATTTCTTCTAACACATAGCCTGCTCCTTCCATTTGATTTCTAAAACAATCAAAGGTGTCGACGGTAAAGCGTTGGCTCAGTTCGATATGAACTACTGGGGTGTTGTCTTTGCTCATCGCATAAACATAATGCTCGGTGCTGATATGGGTCATATTCAATTCCTGTCTGCTCTGTGCTTTTAAAAACGGGTAAAAGCTTTTGGAACATTCAGTCTAGTGAACCCCTGGTGTTATTGTATGATGAAATGATTGTTTGAATAAATGGAAGGAACTTAGGTGATGGGAGACAAAGACATTGAAGCATCAAGGTTTAATTCTTTCAAAAAATGAACCCAACCAAAATCAATATTTAGCAGGGCTATAAGACGTATCTAGCACCCAGTACTGCCCCGATAGCAAGAGCCCCTATGGAACTGGGTTCGATAAATAACTGAGTCTTAGTCTACCAATCCATTTTGCCTATTTTAGAAACAAAAACGGCAGAGCCAAAGCTCTGCCGTTTAAAAATAGAGTATCTAAGACTAGGGCCTGTTGACCCTAAGTTCTATAAAGCACTTTTACCACATGCCAACCAAATTTAGTCTTAACTAAATGCGGTACTAAGGTTTCACCAGTAAAACAGATTTTATCAAACTGAGGCACCATCTGACCTTTTTTAAACTCACCAAGGTCACCGCCTTTCTTACCTGATGGGCAGTTAGAGTATTTGCGCGCCAGGGTTTGAAACTTAGCGCCCTTCTTTAACTGTTTGATGATGTCTTCAGCTTGGTCTTTGTGTTTAACCAGGATATGTAGTGCGTGCGCGGTGCGTGCCATGGTGGTGTCTCGATATGTTCAATTTGGACGCATTATACAAAATATCGAGGCACTTGTTAGCCCCAAGTTTGCCAATGACATCGTTTGTTGCAAGGAGCAGAAGTTAAAGACCCTAGATCAAAAACGCTGAGCAGTTAACTCAGCGTTTTAATGAATCTTGTTTATTTGGCTAGCTGTATTATGGTGCGACCAAACAGCCATTCAAGCTCTTTCTCACTCTCTTCACCATACAATTCTTTTAGCATAACAAATAATCTATCGATGCCCTGCCTTGCAAACTCATGGGCACAATCAGAGGTAACAATGTGGTGGAACATCAAACGTAGAATTGCCAAGAACTGTGGCTTTTCAAGGGAGTCGATCCAGCTTTGTGAGAACCCTTGCAGGCCTGATTCTAAATTTAGGTGCTCTAAGAATAACTTATAGATTCGGCCATCTAAAGCCGTTGTGAAGTCAGTTTTCTTTGGAAAGTGATGACTAATGCCAGTTCGAGATACACCAGTCGCATGACTTAAAGTAGTGTATGACATCTTGTCATAGCCAATAGTCAATAATTGCTCAACGACTGCATCCATGATTTTGTTAATGGTGATTTCTGTATCTTCTTTACTGCGCTTTGGCATTACACCGACCTTTATGAATTGACTTATCTTGATTAAGTTAATACTCATATAGTTATAGCGTAGATTCAATATACGGAACCTTATTCTGACAATCTAATGACATAACTCAGTAACCAGTTTCAGTTCCTGAAATTAATAGTTACACCTCAATGGATTTTTGTAGATGTAGCTCACATAGCTATGTAAACTGAGGCCAACCGTTATAGGAGATAAACTATGTCAAAACTAATTAAAGAGCCTGAAGTATGTGAAGCATGTGGCGTTGCAGGCGAGATGGGTTTTATTATCAACGAAGGTGATGAAGTTTCAGAAGTCTCTTTGTTTGCTGCAAGCAAAGAAGCGGTAGAAGCTGAATTCACAAAATACCTAGAGCTTGCTAAGAACGTAAACGCAGCTGTCGAGCATGAAGTTGAAATTGAAGAAAAAGAACAATTTGAACTTCACGCTAAGCTTAAATTTGAAGTCAGTGCTGAAAAGCTAATCTTTGATCTTAAGAGCCGCTCTATTTCTCGCTAAGAGCATTCAAAATGAAAAAAGGTCGAACTCAGTTCGACCTTTTTATTTTCGCCCTTTCAAACTCGGCTTAAGCGACTTGCTCAGACTTATCTTTAGATAAGTTTCTTACTGGGTTTGCATAACCATCAATAAGGTACGCTTTAGCGCCCTCTTCCAGTTGAGCCAGTTTCGCCTCAAGCTTGTCTCTCGTTACTTGGTCAATACTGTCATCTTCAACACCAGCGGCAAGCAGATTAATAGGGAAAAGTTTGTAGTTATCATGAATTTGACGGTCTATTTCATCCGCCAATGCATCGGCATTATCAATATCGCTATTGATCACATCACCAAAGCTCACATTAATGCGACCTTTGTATCCTGTAATGCCTTTAACAATGCTATCGATGTCTTCAAACTCAGATTTCTTATATTCACCTAGGGTTGCTTTTTGATGCAACTCGTTGGCTTTGGCAATATCACACGGATCAATCTCATAAGAGATGGCCACAGGGACTATTTTAAGGGATTTAACGTATTCAGAGAACGATAGCTTACGCTTGCGTCCCTCTAATTGAATCATCTTAAGAATTGCTGGATCAGTGAAATCATTGCCATCTTTAGCGCGCCCTTCTTTTTGTGCGATCCAGATAGAGTTTCCTGTTTCCAATGAGTGCTTGATATAAGAAGACAAAAGCCCTAACGTCTTCATCATTTCACGTGGCCCTTTAGCAGAACGCTTAACGATGAAACTCTTATTGATCTTCATTAACTCTGTAGAGCACGGCTTACTTAACAGGTTATCACCAATCGCAATACGCATTGTCTGATGGTTTGTGTGGTGTAACCCATAGTTCACCAACGCCGGATCCATCGCAATATCACGGTGATTAGAGATAAACAGGTACGGTGTATTTTGGTCTAGCTTATCAAGTCCTTCAAAGTTGACGTCATCTGTCGTGCTGTCCAGTGCTTTCTGAAGGTATTTTTCTACTTCGACTTGCACTGCATCGATAGAGTTGAGTTTTCCCCAACGATTCTTTAGATACAGTTTCACCAGAGGAGACATGAGCGCCTGAAACCATTTCGCATGGTTGCTGAACTTTTGGTTCAGTATTGCTGAGATAAATTCTTCGTCATTAATTAGTCGCTGGATTGCTGGGGCAATCTCTTCATCGTTATAAGGGCGAATCTCTTGGTAAATATCGTTCTCGGTAGACATATTCTTCTTCATTCTCTAAAAATCACGCCGATTTTACGCACTTACGCGACAATTTACAGCTAGATCGTTGATGATTTTGTAAGGTCAGACCATATAACCATACCATCTTGTCTCTTTTATTACTTTATTAGGGCACCAGAAAGCGCTAACCTAATGAAAACCCTGCTCAACAGATGCTGAACGACATGCATTACGCTATACAATTTGAAGATAAACAGTTCGAATACCTGTCTCTTACCTCAAGAAAACCCACCCTAAAGCACCAACTCATTCATGTTGTTGAGGGTTTGGTCAGCGTTAGATTAGGTAAGATTGAATATGCTATTGCAGCCGGTGATACCTTTTGGCTTCCTGCAAACTGCTTGTCTGCTTTAAGCTACTTTCCTAATAGTCGATGCAAGGTTGTCGAAGCGTCACAACGTTTAAGCAAGCCCTTTCCGCATCAAGCAGGCTACGTGAAACCTAACACGCTAGTGTTATCGTTGCTCGACAAACTGTCTGAAGTATCTAGTCTTTCAGAGCATCAGCAGGTTCTGCTGACTGCATTGCAGTACGAATTGCTAGAAATGCACCCTAACCTACAAACCACCGCATTAAGCCACAAACTGAGCCACTGGGACAGCGCAGGTAAAGATCTATCCGCTGAATACCAGATGGTTATGAGAATAAAGGAAGCAGAGAAACTACGCCTATCAGGTAAAAAAGACGCTGCTATTGCTGAGGTTTTGTTTGCAGGGAACGAACAAGGCTACAAAATGGCTCGAATGGCTGTGCTGGGCGACACTCTCTAACGCAACTAAAAAGCGCCTTCATAAGGCGCTTTAAGAATGTCTCTTAAAATGGCACTTCCACTTGTACATGGAAGACATCTTCGTGACGCTCATGCCATTGGTAATCGAGTCGAACACGCGGCTCGTTTTTCTCTCCAATTCCGACACTCAATTGCACGCCGTGAGTTTTGATCCAATCTTCATATGACAGTTCGTCATCGTTGATGGTCATTTCGTAAGGACGAAATACCCCTAACCCGAAGAAGCTTTGATCTACTTGTTGAGTTAACAAAGGATCATCGACATTGTCCATCATCCAATCAGACCAGTAACCTAAGGTTGACGGTTCTTCTTTGATATTGGTAGAAACCAACAAATCGTCAACGATCTCGTCAACCGCTTCGATTAGGTTTTCACAAAGGGTAAGCGAAGAGTCAACAAGGACGAGAGAACGGGTAGGATCGCGATCAGACACACAGGCCTCAGAAGTTCCTGCCATAAAAGTGCCACATACTAGTGCTAGTGTTGTATGTATCCGCGTCACTGCGTTACCAATCCTTGTAAAACATAGTTTCTGTCATCCCAACGTTAAATATTGCTGTATAACTCCTGATTTTGCAATATTTTGACAACATTTTTACTTGTTAAGTGTTTGATTTCTTGACCTTGTGCAAGCTTTTCACGTATTTCCGTACTACGAATAGCCACTGTTTCCGGGCAAGCAAGCACATTCCAACGCTTCATTATTTCGTCCGCTTTATAAAATTTAGCAAAACTAAACAGGTTGTCTGGCCCCATAACAAACGTCAGCTCTGCATCAGGATTGTCTTGCTGTAGAGCGCTTAAAACCTGAAATGTAGTTACCCCACCCTGCTCTCTATTGAGACCTTCTTCGATACGTGACAGGGCGACATTGTCACAGGAAATATCTCCAATGAAGGCTTCAATCATAGAACATCGTACTGAGTAATCGAGCATTTGCTTGCCCCATGCATGGGCAATACTTGGCACCAATAACACTTGGTCAAAATGCGCTAAACGCTCTATAACACTCAGATGACCAAAGCTTGGTGGATTAAAGGCACTACCAAATACCGCTATTTTTTTCATGATCGCGTTTTCTCTAAGGGTTTGGAAATTGAGACAAAGTGGAATTTGCAATATGATACCAAAAGTTGCCTTTCGATATTTAGGACATTTAACTCATGGAACAAGAAATTCGCCAAGAGATGCGCGTACTACCAAGCATCGACGTTGACTTTGAGATTGAACGACGCGTTAACTTTATCAAACGTAAATTGCTGGAGTCAGGATGCAAGTCTGTGGTTCTTGGCATCAGTGGCGGTGTCGACTCCACTACCTGTGGTCGCCTAGCTCAACTCGCAGTAGACCAGCTCAACCAAGAAACTGACGACAACTATCAATTTATTGCAGTTCGTCTACCTTATGGCACACAAAAAGATGAAGATGAAGCTCAGCTTGCACTTTCTTTCATCAAGCCAACACACTCAGTATCAGTTAACATCGCTGATGGTGTAGATGGGCTACATGCAGCCACTGGCGTAGCACTGCAAGGAACGGGTCTAATGCCTGAATCGGCTGAGAAGATCGATTTCGTAAAGGGTAATGTGAAAGCTCGCGCTCGCATGATCGCTCAATACCAAATCGCAGGATATGTTGGCGGTCTGGTATTAGGTACTGACCACTCTGCTGAAAACATTACCGGTTTCTACACTAAATTTGGTGATGGTGCGTGTGACTTGGCGCCTCTGTTTGGTTTAAGCAAACGTCAAGTGCGTCAATTGGCCAACACACTGGGAGCTCCTGAATTGCTAGTGACTAAGACGCCAACCGCTGACTTAGAAGAGCTAGACCCACAAAAAGCGGACGAAGATGCGCTAAGCGTAAGCTACGATGACATCGATAACTTTTTGGAAGGCAAGCCTCTAGCGGAAGATGCAAAACAAACGCTGATTGATATCTATAAGCGCACTCAGCACAAGCGTGAGCCGATCCCGACCATCTACGATTAATAGCAATCGTAGCAAACGCAATTAAAGACAAAGGCACCGGAAGGTGCCTTTATTGTACCAATCACACTAAGTGAGTGATCAATTGGGTATTATCATGCATCAGCATCGGGATAGAGCACCGGAGTGCGAGTCTCTAATATACGTACCTCATCCCCTACTTCAATAATGCCCTCGTTCAAAGCAACGAGGTTCATACCAAAGTAGATTGCTCCTTTTTCATCAGCGCGGAATCGAGACAACGTAGCCGTAGGTTCTTTATCTGCCATTTTATCGCCCGTTACCGGATCGACCGAGGTGAGGATACATCGCTGACAGGTTGAGCCAACCTGAAATTCAACTTCACCAATGGCAATTCGCTCCCAACCATCTTCAGCAAAAGGCTCTACGCCATCGACGACTATGTTTGTTCTAAACTGGGACATGGTTTGTGGATGCGAGGCGCGGCGATTGAGCTCATCTAAAGAACCCTGAGAAATCACCAATAGCGGATAAGCATCAGCAAAGCTCACTCTTGTTCCTAACTTTTCTCGGAAACGATTAGACTCTTCACCGCAAAACAGCAGTTGAGCATCCGAACCAATAACCTTGGTAAACCAAGCGTTCGCTTTTTCGGTTGTAGTGTAAGCGAAGAAGCGGTCGTTCCAAATTTTGCACTCAAATTCATCACGACCAAAATCGCAGGTGGCAAGGTGGAGATTATTCACACCAGGGGCACTTAAAACGATACCGTCGGCTAGTAGAGTACTTTTAATGGTGACCATCTTTGGGAACTTACGAGCTGTCATCATTCTTCCAGCAAGATCGGTGACCACAAAGCGTCGATCGAAACTGATCCCCTCTAAGCCAACCCACGCTCTAGACTGCTCGATACCCGATGTCGATTTCACCGGAAATATATTAATGCCCGATAATTGCGCTTTATCCTTCACTTTATACCCCTAACTGTCTCTTTGTTAATGCAATCTGGTTGCATTTTCGCTATCATGCGCCCGCATTCAAGTAACCGTTTGCGTGGCATAGTCACCTTACCATAACCACGGTTTCTTCTTACACCTTTAGGAATATTTTGGCGGGAGCAAAACGATGACCAACTTAACTATTACACGTCCTGATGACTGGCATGTTCACCTTCGTGATGGCGATGTACTAAAAGATACCGTGCGCGATATTAGCCGCTACAATGGCCGTGCCTTGGTTATGCCAAATACCATTCCACCTACCACTAATACAGAGCAAGCTATCGCTTACCAAGCTCGTATCAACGAGCATAACCATAGCGATACCTTCCAACCTTTGATGTCTCTTTACCTAACAGATAACACCAGCAAAGAAGACATCCAAGAAGCAAAAGCATCTGGTCAAGTGGTTGCATGTAAGCTTTACCCTGCAGGCGCAACAACAAACTCAGACTCAGGCGTAACAGACGCAAAGAAGATTTACCCGGTTCTAGAAGAAATGGAGAAGCAAGGCCTCCTGCTTCTTATCCATGGTGAGGTAACCACTCACGATGTTGACATCTTCGACCGCGAAAAAGAGTTCCTAGATACTGTACTAGCGCCGATCGTTAATGACTTCCCGAACCTAAAGATTGTTTTAGAGCACATCACTACCGCTGATGCAGTAGAGTTTGTGAAGAACGCAAACGACAACGTAGCAGCAACGATTACAGCGCATCACTTGATGTATAACCGTAACCACATGCTGGTCGGCGGTATCCGTCCACACTTTTACTGCCTGCCAATCCTAAAGCGCAATACGCACCAAAAGGCCCTAGTTGAAGCAGCAACCAGTGGAAACAAGAAGTTCTTTATCGGTACTGACTCTGCCCCTCACGCAAAAGGCCGTAAAGAAACAGCGTGTGGATGTGCTGGTTCATACACAGCGCACGCTGCAGTAGAGCTTTATGCTGAGGTATTCGAAGCAGAAGGCAAGCTTGAAAATCTAGAAGCGTTTGCTAGCCATAACGGCCCTGATTTTTACAACCTTCCTCGCAATAGCGATAAAGTTACCCTGACTAAAGCTGAGTGGGCTGTGCCTGAAAACATGCCATTTGGCGGAGATATTGTCGTGCCAATTAAAGGTGGTGAGATGATGACTTGGAAAGTAGAAGCGTAAGCAGATACGATTCCAAACTAAATAAGTTTCTCAGGGTTGCCATGGCAACCCTTTTTCATTTTTGCCATAGAGTAAACATCATCATTTATTGCCGTCATTAATCCTACGCAAAGCTTGGCTGCCTATTAATCACCTTCGCTTGTCTTTGACAAACGTGCAGAACCTTGTCATAAAGTGAGCTTACCGTTGGTTAACTGATTGGAAAATAAATGAAAACGATTCTTTGTTTTGGTGATTCAAATACTTGGGGATATTCGCCAGATCTACCGCGTCGATACAATACGAATGAGCGCTGGACCATGCGATTGCAATCTGAACTTGGAACAAATTATCGTATTATCGAAGAAGGGTTAAACAGCCGAACTACCGTATTAGAAGACCCCTATGAGCCAGGTAAGAATGGGCTCCCGTATCTGCAGCCCTGTCTTGAGAGTCACCACCCCGATCTCGTTGTTATCATGCTCGGCACCAATGACCTAAAATCACGCTTTAACGTCACCGCCAGCGATATATCAAAGGGAGCAGCAAGACTGGTTCAACTAGTGCAGAACTTTCAGCATGATTTTATGGCTAAACCACCCGAGGTTTTACTGATTTCTCCTGCTCTTGTACTCGAATCCGACCCTTTTAAAGAGGGGTTTTTCGGTGCGGAAGTAAAATCAAAGAAACTCGGCCACTACTTTAAGCTTCGCTCACAAGAGCTCAATTGCCATTATCTTGATGCTGCTAAGATAGTCCATCCATGTCCTAAAGAAGGGATACATTGGCAAGCTGACCAACATAGCAAGCTCGCAAAAACCTTGGCGCTTTTGTTACCCACATTATTAAATGAGTAATATCAGAACTCGAACTGTGAAATACAGTTAAGCAGTTGCTCAACATTTAAAAGCCAATTTAAGAGCTCTGTCGATGTCCAGTATTGTCTCCCTTCACTAAGCATGGATCAGTAAACCATTACTCAAAGCACATTATCTACTGCTTAATAGGACGGGATTAGGCATGCAATCCTGTCCGGTCATCATCATTTCTCGTTGCTCAATCGCCAACAACGACAAGCATGTCACAATGTCACAAGCCTCCCGCTACTGAAGTGACCCCAGTATCATCTTTTGCGATCGTCTTTTTTGTGAAACCTGCTGTTCATATTTTGGTCATGTATTGATGACACAGTTTCAACGATACAAGAAAGACCAATCAAAACAACGCAGTTCAGTTAGGAACAGACTATGACCACTAAGCTACGCACACTTGCTACCCTTGCATTGACCAGCGCTATCTTTCCGGCAATGGCACAAGCGGATACCCTACGACTTCTCACTTGGGGAGGCTATGCCCCTGATGAGGTGGTTGATATGTTTGAAAAAGAGACAGGCATAGAGGTTAAGGTAACCACTTCTAATAACGAAGACATGATATCCAAACTTCGCGCTACCGGAGGTTCTGGTTTCGACCTGGCTCAGCCATCTCAAGACAGAATTGCGGGTGCTCAAGCCGAGTTCAATATCTATAAACCACTCGACTTATCTAGAATCAATGCCAAGCAATTCATTCCTTCAATGCTGGATTCAACGCAAGCCATCACCAGTTTAAATAACCAAACCTATGGCGTTCCTCATATTTGGGGAACCAGCGGGCTTGTGATTAATACCAAACAAGCGTCTAACGTTTCTGATTACGCTGACTTATGTAACACCGACTATCAAGGCAAGGTCAGCTACCGTCTTAAGCGCCCAACCTTGATTGCCTTTGCCTTTGCTATGGGAGAAGACCCTTTTGCGGCCTACGCCGATCAAGCTCAATATCAAGAAGTATTGAATAAGGTCGAAGCCAAGCTGATTGACTGTAAGAGCAATGTCAAAACCTACTGGAGTGGGTCTGATGCCTTGATGAACTTGCTACGAACCGAAGAAGTGGTCGCGAGTATGGCCTGGGATGCAGGCGGTTGGAAGCTCTCTCAAGAAAATCCAGACATCGAATACATTGCTCCTTCATCTGGCGCTCTAGGCTGGATTGATACCTTTGCACTGCCACGTAAAACGAAGAATGAAGCCGCTGCTTATCAGTGGATTAACTTTGTAATGCGCCCTGAAATAGCAGCAAAAATCACGGAATCTGCAGGCAACTTTACGGCATCTCAAGGTAGCGACGAGTACGTAAACCAAGACCTAAAGGCGTTATTCCAGAAGAGCTTCTCTAAAGTAGCGATTGATAACATCAAGTGGTATCCAGCTGTGCCTGCTGGGCTTGAGGAAATGGAAGGCATGACAATGGATCGCATCAAAGCCTCCAAATAATCAGGCCTAACGGCATGTAAGCTAGTAACGCCCCCTGCTCATTATTCTTGTAGCAGGGGCTTTGTTTTCTCAGAATATCGACAACCATTTATGCCCCAGCCCGACTACGTTCTACAATGCCATCAATTAGGCAAACAGTTTGCGGAGTTTACCGCGGTACACCCTCTTGATCTGAACATTCGAACCGGTGAGTTCTTCTCAATACTGGGGCCCTCAGGATGCGGAAAAACAACGCTATTGCGCATGCTAGCAGGGTTTGAATCCCCAACACACGGACGAATTACGCTCAACTCACACGATGTAACCGATACCCCGCCAAACAAGCGACCATTAAATATGGTGTTTCAGCACCTTGCACTGTTTCCGAATATGAGCGTAGCCGACAATATTGCATTCGGGCTAAAACAACGAGGTGAGCAAGCCGGACATATTAAGCGCAAGGTCCAGGATATTCTGCAGCGGGTGGACCTTAAAGGCAGTGAAACCAAGCAGACTCATCAATTGTCTGGAGGACAAAAGCAACGTGTCGCATTGGCGCGTTCATTAGTGCTAGAGCCCAAAGTTCTATTGCTGGATGAGCCCTTAGGAGCACTGGATCTAAAGCTTCGCGAACAGATGAAAATTGAACTCAAACACCTACAGAAATCCTTTGGCACTACCTTCATTTATATCACTCATGACCAAAGTGAAGCCTTAATGATGTCGGACCGGATTGCTGTGATGAATGCTGGCCACTTTGAACAAATGGGCACACCTAGCGAGCTATACATGCGGCCATCAACGCCCTTTGTGGCGGAATTTGTCGGTGAGAACAACCGCATCATAAGCCAAGTCGCAGACATTACACCTTCAACCCTAACCGTGGTCACTCAACAAAATACAACACTATCCCTGCCCCGCTCTTGTTGCCAAACGCCACTCACCACTGGCCAAACAATTCAGCTCTATCTTAGGCCAGAGGCTCTATCGATGAGCGATGATTCCAAAAAAGGTGACCCCTTATCCGGTCAACTTAAGGAGTTGTTATTTGATGGCGCGACAAGTGGCGCCATTGTCTCCACCGTTCTTGGTGAGCTTCGATTATCCATTACCCCTAGCCAACTGAACGAGTTGCAGTCAAAGCAAGGTATCGCAAGCGCTAATTCGACCACTGTGAATCTAAGGTGGGATCCAAACCAAGCCATTGGCCTAGGGATCGCCAAATGAAGAATAAGTGGATTCTCGGGTTATTTCTGACCCCCGCGTTGGTATGGTTATTCGCCTTGATAGTGATCCCACACCTTCAGTTGATAGAGTTGGCGTTTTCCGATAGAAGTGGCGGTTGGACACTCAAGCACTTTAACGTCTTTTTTCAACACAGCCTCTACTGGAATACCTTTGTCCGGACCGCTTGGATGTCAATATTGGCCACCCTATTGACCCTAGTGTTAGCTTTTCCAGTGGCTTATTACATTGCCAAAGTAGCCTCTGGCGCGAATAAGATCATCTTATTGATGGTCTGTATTCTTCCATTCTGGCTCAGCGAGTTGATCCGTGCTTATGGCTGGATGATCATTTTAAGAGAATCAGGGCTCTTGAGTAACGCATTGGTATGGGCCGGTTTAAGCGCTCAACGTATCGAGTTTTTGTACAACGATTACGCCATCATTATGGGGCTTGTTTATAATGGACTGCTCTTCATGGTGGTGCCTCTCGTCAGTGCTCTCGACAGCTTAGACGATAGTCATATTGAAGCGGCTTTCGATCTTGGAGCCAGTCGTTGGGTGGCGTTAAAAGATATCGTCATTCCTCACGCCCTACCCGGCATCGTTTCTGGGTGCATCATCGTGTTTATGCTTAGCTTGGGAAACTACCTGATACCCAACCTAATGGGGGGCAAAGATAGCCTGTGGTTCACTGAACAGATTTTTACGCAATTCATCACACGCTTTAACTGGGAACAGGGTTCTTCTCTTGGGTTACTGCTCTTGGTATTGTCATCAGTGATGGTATGGGTTGGATTAAAAATCAGTGGCCAATCCTTACAGTCCACCGTGGGGCGCTAGGAGCACATATGATCCCTTCCGTACCATTTAATCGTTCAAGAAAGGCGTTATATCAATGCTTTATTGCTCTATTTTTTATCTTTCTACTTCTACCACTCGCCGTGGTGATTGCGTTCTCTTTTCATGATGCAACCTACCCGTCGCTGCCTTGGAAAGGAGCCAGCACTGTTTGGTACTTAGGTGACGCCTCTCCTTACGTGGGGTTATTCAACGACAAGCGTTTGCTATCTAGCGTCATAACAAGTACTCAAGTCGCTTTAGGGGTAACCCTAGTCTCGACACTGTTAGGGCTTTGCAATGCACACTTGTTGGTACGATTTCAGTTTCGTTATAAAGAACTGCTGTCGGTACTGATGCTGGTCCCCTTGGTCATCCCCGGTGTTATTTTAGGCATCTCCATATTAGTTACATCTAGCTCGATAGCGAATAGCGTTGACGATCTCTTAGCTTGGGAATGGCAATGGGCGAGGCCTGGGCTGGTGTTAGTGGTGTTGGGTCAGGTTGCCTTTATTACGTCTATCACAACCCTGGTCATATTGGCTCGGTATCGACGCTTTGACTCTAGCTTAGAGGAAGCGGCCCTCAATCTGGGTGCCACACCCTGGCGTGCATTTCGGGCTGTTACCTTACCCTTCTTAAGCCCAACACTCATCAGTGCCGCTATCGTCGGTTTTTTGATGTCCTTCGAAAACTTTAACACCACATTGATGTTAGTAGGCTCCGACTCCCCTTTGACCGTCGAAATGTATCAACGAGTTCGAGAAGGCACGACTCCAGTTGTTAATGCTGTCTCTGTAGCACTAATGCTGGGATCTATCGTGCTTGCAAGCCTATATACCTGGTTACAATATAGGGCTCAAAAAACGAGGTTATGAATCACTATGACTAAGGTCACCGTTTAACCCAAACCCTATTGAGAGTTACCGCTATTACTTCTATTAAAGTGACTGTTATTGAAGTGACTGTTATTAAGGTGACTATCGGGTAGTACTGACACAGATATCTCGTTTCGTATCATCGCCTCAATTATGGCGACCGCCGAGGCAGACAGGGCCCAGTATACCAAGCCCATATTAAGGGTTGGGATGTGGGTTTATACCAATCACACTAAGTAAGTGGTCAAAAATGGCGTAGGAAAAAGAGGAGATAGTATCTATAGCTTGAAAAACGTCGAGTAGGTATTAATCAAAGATTGCATTCAAGGTCTAGCAAGCTTGCTAGACCTTCTTCATAAGATAGCGAAAAGAATCAGCTATGAGCTTCGGAAGTGTACATAAGTTGGAGTTCGGTTTTCATTCCCATGAGCAGGCTTACGCACATCGCTATTAGGAGAATAGTAAACGGCAATGCAGTAGAAATGGCTCCCGCTTGCAGTGCTTGGATCGACTCCGTACCACCAACCCAGAGCAGTACAGCAGCTATCGCACCTTGCAGCGCGGCCCAAAATGCTCGTTGAGTGACTGGGGTATCCACTTTGCCACCCGATGTTATGCTATCAATCACTAACGATGCAGAGTCGGAGGTTGTGACAAAAAACACCATAATTAGCACGATAGACAATAGAGATAGGATAGAGCTTAGAGGAAGTGCCTCATAAGCATAGAATAGTGATAAGGTGATATCTGAAAGACCGTTCTCCCCTAGTTCTCCTACATTATGAATAATTTGTTCAATCGCTATCCCACCGAACGCTGACATCCACACCCAAGTGATTAACGTAGGGATCAGAATAACAGCTGACAGAAACTCACGAATCGTTCTGCCTTTCGATACGCGCGCTATGAACATACCAACACAAGGTGAGACTGAGATCCACCACGCCCAGTAAAATACGGTCCAACCCTGCATCCATGACTCATCGACCCGTCCATGCGGATTACTTAATGGCAAAAATGACTCAACGTAGCTAATGAGTGCTGTGCCCATATAGCCAAAGAATACCGAACCGCTGGCAATAATCACGATTAACAAGAGTACAAATGCGGCAATGAGATTGATATTACTGAGTTGCTTAACACCGCCGTTTATACCGCGAATAACTGAAACAATAGCCAATGAAGACACGAACAATACGATGCCCAATTGCAGTTGTTCTGTTACCTCAAAACCAAATACATACCCCAAGCCACTTGCAGCCTGCTGTGCCCCCAATCCAAGTGAAGTCGCCAAGCCAAATAATGTTGCAAGAACCGCTAACACATCAATGACGTGACCGGGCCAACCCCACGTTCTATCTCCCAAGATTGGGTAGAAGACAGATCGAATGGAAAGAGGTAGACCTTTGTTATAAGCAAAAAAGGCCATTGATAAGCCGACAATTGCATAGATAGACCAAGGGTTCAGACCCCAGTGATACATAGTGGTACCAAACGCAGTGCGAATTGCTTGCTCACTATACGCTTCTACACCAAGTGGCGTTTCAAACCAGCCAGTAAAGTAGGCGACAGGCTCAGCAACACCCCAAAAAAGTAAGCCAATACCCATACCAGCGGCAAATAACATAGCCACCCAGGATAGATTAGAGTGTTCTGGTATCGCTTTTTGACCACCTAAACGAATTTTGCCAAATGGCGAGACCACAACACCTAAACAAAAGAGTAGAAAGAGGTTACTGGACCAGATAAATAGAGCATCAAAGGTGTTGATGATTTGCCATTTGATTCCATCTAATGATGCTTTGGCGGTTGCTGGATCGGTAACAAGTAATGCGATGAGGAAAAAAAGGACTAGACCGGCGCTAGCACCAAATACAGGATTATGTATATCAAAACCTAGTTTGTTAATGTTGTCCTGCCCAACTTCATAGTCGGTATTTTCTATGCTGTATTTGTCTGTAAATTGACTCATGAAACTCCAATTCTGTGCATCTGCACGCTAAAATGAGCGCGTACATTAACAAAATCAATGGGTCATAGGGAGCAATGCGACCTAGGTGTAAATTATTACTTACAATACAATAACCGCTTTCATGGTTAAGTGTAATCATCCACCCTGTTAAAGTAAGAGAATGTAACCTTAAGGTGCCCGACCCCTTAAGAAAGTGATCGCATGCCATAGTGTGCCGAGTCTCTTCCGGCTATTAGTCAGGGCTAAAATCCTTCAATTAAGCATACTCAATTCAGGTAAGAGAAGGTATTAGGGAGGCTCAAACACTTGTTATCACCGTATGTCCATACGGAGAAGACCCCTACTGCGTAAAAGGCCATGACACAAGCTTGATACTAATCTTCACCTAGATAATTTTGAGTCGATTAAATACGGCTAAAAATGTGTTGTACGGTTGTTCAATAGTCATCCATTAAACGTGCCGTTAATGTATTTGATACGAATCAATATGAAGGCATTATTATGAAAACTATAACTACTATCTTAGTTACTTCCCTGTTCTTAACTCCAATGGCAATGGCGGCTAGCCATGCACCAACCACAACCTTGTTATCGCCCGAATCGGCCTCATCATTGACGTCATTACATAGCACCGTGACCTATGATTCCCATGGGGGCCGCATTGCAATTGAGCACGTTTGTAATCAGTCTTCTAAACAGGACATTTACGACTCACACGGAGATCGAATTGATGAGGTTCAAGGCTGCAGCCATCAAAGCTTGAATGGTAATAATTATTCTTTTGTTAGCCCTGATGAAGAGAGAAATTCACACTTTTCCTGGAAAGACCCTGCTAATAAAACTGGGGGCGACTATGCATGGGTAAGCCCAGATGAAGCACGAAATGCACATTTTGCATAAACGGACGGTACGCAAAGCACTTCGTTCTAGAAAGAGAGACTGTGATAAGGTCAACTGTACATACGTTTGAATAAAATATACTCCTCGTCTTTAAACAAGCTGACATGGTTAAAAATCTCGGCTATCCATCAAACTGATAAAAATCTATTTGAATGGAGATCACAGACACGCCCGAGTTGACCGCTTACTTCTATTTTTTTGGCTCCGCTAACGAGTCTGATTCATGGTGAATAGCAACACTTACTCTCTAAGTTTTGCCAACTGCCGGTTGGGGGCAATCGCAGCGTTGCAGTCGGTTGATCATTGATGCTCAAGTTCAACTCTGCTGGAATCTCTTTAGCGGCATACTCAACTTCAATTTTAATCGCTTCGAAGAGAACGTTGTATATACGCTTGCGATTACAATCATGCTTATTCCGATAGTTTTCTGTTGAGAGAAGGCGTCTTCAAAGAACAGTATCTGCCAAACTGACGAGAACAAGAGATTCGTGTATATCAAAGGCGCAAGCTGTGAGCCACTATCCGCTAATTGATACGCTTTTGAACGGAAGATCTGCGTATTGATCACCAGCACTGCTAGCAATAAAACGAGAAACAACACATTCCAGTTCAATAGAGTGTGAAGATTCCAAAGCCCCTCCCCTTGAGATTGCCAACCCACCATTAATGTAATGGGAAGCATCATGGCGCTCGCAAATAGAAAGGTCCAGATATTAGTTTCTACTGGTTTCAGGGTGCTTTTTGATGCCTGATATAAGGTTAATTGTGATCCTGCGTTAAATAAACCTGCCAGTAAACCTAACACTAACTCTGCTTTAAGGTGAAACTGAGACAAATCACCCGCCATCAAGATAACCCCGATAAAGGTCAGCAATAGAGCGACTATTGTTGTTCGTTTTATACTCGCACCAAACCACATTTTTTCTAGCAAAGGAATGAACAATGGCCCAGTACTAAATAGCACGATACCCTCGACCAAAGACAGCGTTTGCAATGACATTAAAAAGCACCACTGAGAAGCAGCAATGCAAGCACCACGCACCAATAGAACCTTGAGCATCCCTCGTGGTAATGGGCTCAGTCGACGCGAAGTAAGAAAGAAGTATAAGAGCACACACGGCACAGCGAAACGAGTGAAACTGAGCAGTTCAATGGGAACAGCTTGCCCTAGATATTTGGATAATAAGCCTGTTACCGACAAACTGAATGTCGATAGCAGCATGAAGGATGTTGCTTTGATCAAGTCAGACATTGTGATCACCTCCTAATGTGACCATATTAGGAAAGTGACAGTCCAAAAAATAGCGAGTAATATTAACGAGACCTGTAAGGAAAACTTACCAATGACAAAGCTCGTTCCCTTAAAATCTATTTATGCATTTGTTGCCGTTGCTGAGACCGGCAGTATGACAGAAGCCGCAGGTATATTGTTTGTGAGCCATTCAGCGGTTAGTCAGGCGATCAAGTCACTCGAGTCGCAACTTAATAAACCCCTTTTTAGTCGAGTTGGTCGACGTGTTGTCCTCAATGCTGATGGTAAACGCTACTATCGAAAAGTGGCACCGGCACTAGAGCAGATTGTAAACGCAACCCAAGAGCTCATGCGTGTTACGAACGACAACCGACTAACACTGAACATGGTCAATTCACTCGCTATGCATTGGTGGATACCAAGAGTGCCGAGCTTTCAATCCTTCTCTCCTACTCTTGATGTAAGAATATCCACTTTAACTGGGCCCTTTGACTTAGAGCGTGAGGGGGTAGATATAGCTCTCGTTCATGGCGTCCCAAATGAATGGCAGGATTATCATTGTGAAAAATTAGGACGAGACGATCTAGTGCTGGTGTGCAGTCCTTTGTTACTAAAAGACCTTACTTTATCAATGAAAGAATTAGCTAAAGGCGTGTCACAGCCACAACGCCCAAACCCGTTTAATCCTATCCCTATAGAACAATTAAAACATTTGCTAGATTGCCAACCTGTAATTGGCGTGATCAATAGTCGAAGGCAACACGACTGGCAAGTATGGTGTGACAGTCACGATGTTGAGTTGCCTCATTTTCAGAGCCATCTTACCTTCAATATTTCCATACAGGCAGTGCAAGCCGCCACTCGCGCTTTAGGTATCTTGGTGACACACCGCCTGTTTGTAAAAGACGACATTAGCCATGGATTATTAATTGAACTAGGCAAGCCAGTGGCAAACCCGCACCAAGACTTTTATTTCGTTTGCGAGAAAAGCAAACTAAAACAAGAAAGTGTACTAAAGCTAAGATCATGGTTACAAAGTGAATTTTCTCAATCTGAAGCGGTTTTCAATGTAGAGGAAGTGGCCCCTCTAAGAGAGGGTTTACAATAAACGCTGTTCTGAAGGCTGCTATTCAATAAAGAAAGCAAGCCTGCATTAAAGATGAGAACGAAATCAAAGTATAGGAAGCAAGAACCGCAAAAGAGTAGTGCCAACTCAACGAATTGGCTTGCCTTTGTTCTTAGCTTTCGAACAAGAAAATAATCTAGCCCACCAAGAGGGTTATTCATCATCATCCTCGTGAAGATCACTCCACATTTGGGCGCATTTAATGGCTCGCTGCCACCCGGCATAACGCTTACGTCTTTTTGTCTCATCACACACGGGATTGTATCGGGTTTCTATCTCTGACTTGGCTTGTAGCTCTGAAAGATCTTTCCAGTACCCAACGGCCAAACCTGCGAGGAAGGCAGCACCTAGCGCCGTTACCTCAGTAATTTGTGGTCTTTGTACCTCGCAATCCAAGATATCTGACTGGAACTGCATCAAGAAGTTATTCCTTGAGGCGCCGCCATCAACTCGAAGCTCATGCATCTTAATATTTGCATCCGCCTGCATCGCCTGAATCACATCACAAGCTTGATAGGCAATGCTCTCTAGCGTAGCCCTAACGATATGCTCCGCACTGGTTCCGCGCGTTAAGCCAACCATAGTACCCCTTGCATAAGGGTCCCAATAAGGTGCGCCAAGCCCCGTAAACGCAGGGACCACATACACTCCCTCAGACGAGTCGACCTTGTTGGCAAAATACTCTGAATCCTTGGACTCGTTTAGCAGTCTTAGTTCATCTCTAAGCCACTGCACTGAAGCGCCCGCCATGAACACTGCCCCTTCTAGCGCATAGCAAGGTTCTCCCTGCGCATTGCATGCAAGCGTGGTAAGCAATCCATGATTTGAGTTTACCTTGGTTTGCCCTGTATTCATTAACAGGAAACAGCCTGTGCCGTAGGTGTTCTTTGCTTGCCCTGGTTCTACGCTGCAATGACCAAAGAGCGCCGCTTGCTGATCACCGGCTATACCCGCAACCGGGATCTTCAATCCTCCGTCTTCACCAATGCAGGTCTCCCCAAATAGACCAGAAGAGGGTTTAACCTCGGGTAGCATGGACCTAGGAATATCCAGCAAGTCTAAAATCTGCTCATCCCATTCAAGATTGTTGAGATTGAACATCATGGTGCGCGAGGCGTTGGTATGATCAGTGGCATGCACCTTACCGTGTGTGAGTTTCCACAATAACCAAGTATCAACCGTCCCAAATAACAGTTTTCCCTTGTCAGCAAGCTCCCTTGCTCCGGGAACATTATCCAGAATCCACTTTATCTTGGTCGCCGAGAAGTAAGGGTCTAGTACCAAGCCTGTGGCTTGCTGTATGTATTCCTCCCAGCCTTGTTCTTTATACTTTTCACACATTTGGCTTGTACGACGGCACTGCCAAACAATGGCGTTATAAACAGGCTTACCCGTCTCTTTATTCCACACAACAGTGGTTTCGCGCTGGTTGGTAATGCCTATCGCTGCAACTTGTTCCGCTTTAATAGACAGCTTGTCGAGTACATCGATGAGAGTAGATCGCTGTGATGAATAGATTTCCAAAGGGTCATGTTCTACCCAACCCGCTTCTGGGTAATACTGGGTGAACTCACGCTGTGAGGTCGCAACGATATTTGCTTGAGCATCAAAGACTACCGCTCTTGAGCTAGTAGTTCCTTGGTCTAGGGCAACAATGTAAGAGCCTGTGGCCATGGGGTTTCCTATCAATACTAAATAAATTAACTATAGATTGTGTTTCAACTGGGGGAATAATTAGGTTGGCACAAAAAGAGAATTGTTTGTGTGATTCATATTGGAACTTTATTAACCCACATCGACAGTTAATTGCACCAAAATTGATCGCGTGCACTAAATAGCTATTCATATTGGTGCATTAGTTGAATTTCACCAGTCAAAAGCTATAACAAACAAGGGCTTGTAATATGGCTTAGTTATTGCACATTACTAGTACCCCCATAAAAATAACAAGGAAGTGTCGCAATGCAAGATACATTAACCGTCATTTTGGCTGGTGGAATGGGCTCCCGCCTCGCACCGTTGACTCAAGATAGGGCAAAGCCTGCTGTGCCCTTTGGTGGAAAATATCGAATCATCGATTTCACCCTGAGTAACTGTCTGCACTCTGGACTCCGTCGCCTTCTCGTTCTCACCCAATACAAATCTCATTCACTACAAAAACACTTGCGTGATGGATGGTCGATCTTTAACCCTGAGCTAGGTGAATACATCACCGCTGTTCCCCCACAAATGCGCAAGGGAGAGACTTGGTACGAAGGCACTGCTGATGCTATCTATCAAAATCTATGGCTGCTCTCTCGCAGCGAAGCAAAGCATGTTGTCGTGCTGTCCGGCGACCACATCTATCGTATGGACTACAAACCCATGCTAAAACAACATAAAGAAACGGGCGCTGCGCTGACTATCGCGTGTATGGAGGTGCCTGTAGAAGAAGCCAGTGCATTTGGAGTAATGGATACTGCTCCCAACAATCAAATTATCTCCTTTTTAGAAAAGCCTTCCGATCCCCCTACTCTGGCTGATGACCCTACTAAAAGTTTGGCTTCGATGGGTATCTATATTTTTAGTATGGATGCACTCGTGGAAGCGCTAGAGCAAGACGCCGCTATTGCTACTTCTAGTCACGATTTTGGCCACGATATCATTCCAAAGCTGATTGATACTGAGGGCGTTTATGCACATCGCTTTGGCTGCGAAGAAGGACGAGTCTCTCAAGATGCGTATTGGAGAGATGTGGGTACTATCGACTCTTTCTATCAAGCCAACATGGATTTATTGGATCCCGTTCCGCCTATCGACCTCTATCAAGACGATTGGGGGATTCGCTCGTACGAGCGTCAACGTCCACCATCAAGAACCGTACCTTCGGTAACGGGTAACCAAGGCATCTCCATTAACTCTATTGTGGCGAATGGCGTTGTGATTAGCGGTGGTTCCGTTCAGCGCTCTATTTTGTCGTCTAATGTCAAAGTCGGTGACGGAGCGACCATAATTAACAGCATTCTGTTTGATGAGGTAAAAATCGGCGAACACTGTGAGTTACAGAACTGCATTATAGACAAACACGTTATTGTCCCTGATGGAACAAGGATTGGTTACGACCCTCAGCTCGATAGCGAGCGATTCACTATTTCAGAGCAAGGTATTGTTGTGGTACCTGAGGGCTATATCTTCGAATAACGGTTACCAAATCAGCCCTTGGGGATCTTGCTCTACTTCTTCAAATAACTGATGCAGTTGATTTCCAAGACGCTCAATTGAAGGGTGGGTATGCCACCCTTCAAACATTTCATATTGGTCTCTATGTGCGACCAAAAGCGTCCATTTCTCATCACGCAGAAGAATTTTCGCTACTAGATATCGATAGTCAGCATGTTTAGAGTCGAGTTTAAACTGAGAGTGATAAAACTGAATTCCGTTTTCAACCAATTTAAATTCCGCCTTCCCTAAATCGACACTCACACTATGGTTGCGTGAATGGCATGCATCAGAAGCAAATTTTACTAATTGGTGTAGCTCTAATTCAGATAACTCCATCTAATACCTCATCTTTTTTTATCCTGATCTTCTAAACTAGATAATACGGCATGAAGTGATGCAGATTCTCCATTTATGTCACAGTTCTGTAACACAACCGTCTTACTCTGTTGCGATAGATACAATTATAGTTTGAAGAAGGAAACTTATGTTTAGGGTGATTCTCACGGCACTGATGTGTCTGACACTTGGTACAGTTAAAGCAAATGCAGCACAAATCAACGTTAGCGGTTCAACTTCCGTTGCGCGTGTAATGGATATCTTAGCTGAGAATTTTAATAAGACTCATAGTGAAACGTTTATTGCAGTTCAAGGTGTGGGTTCTACAGCAGGTGTTGCGTTGGTGAGAAACGACGTAGCCGAAATCGGTATGAGTTCACGCATGCTAACTGAGCGTGAGTATAAAGATAACCTTGTGGTTAAACAGTTTGCTTACGATGGACTTGCAGTGGTGGTTAATCACCAAAATGCGGTACAAAACATCACTCGCGAGCAACTTTACAAGATCTACACCGGGAAAATCACCAACTGGAAGGAGTTAGGTGGGGACGACAGAGCAATTGCTGTGGTCACTCGTGAGGTATCTTCTGGTTCTCGTTATGCATTTGAAGACCAAATTGGTTTGTCTCGAGTTCTCAATGACCGTCGCGTATCAACAATTAGCCCTTCTGCACTTGTGGTTAGTACTAACAGCATGATGAAGACACTTATCAGTGACAATCAGCAAGCTATTGGCTTTATTAGCATGGGCTCTATCGATGCCTCTGTTAAGCCCCTCAATTTTGATGGCGTTGTTCCAAACTCAGTAAACCTACTGAACAAAGAATACGACCTAGCCCGTCCATTCCTGATCTTCTACCATCAAGATCTTGAAGACAAAGCGGCACTGAAGTTCGCTCAGTATGTGACTTCTAAAGAAGCGCGTTCAATCATTGAGAATCAAGGCTACACGCCTTATGAAGACAAAGATTAATACCAATCACAGTAAGTAAGAGGTCAGAAATAGCGTAGGAAAAACGCTGGATAGCAAGGCAGAACTTTTTGATAAGTCGTTATTCTACAATCAAAAATTCTAACGCCGTTATCGAGTGTTTTAACAAGCTAGGATGAGCAGTTATTTACTACGATTGGTATAAGATTAAACAACGCATATAAACGAAAGAGGCCAAGCTTAAAGCTTGGCCTCTTTCGTTTATATAGTATTAATTAGAAGTACAATCGAATCACAGACTCGGCGACACAAGCGGGCCTGCGAACACCTTCGATCTCAACCTTCAGCTCACGAGTGATTTCTAGCCCCTTCTGAATAGGAACCACTTTTACCAAACTACTACGAGCACGAATTTTGCTACCTACTCTGACTGGGTAAGGAAAGCGTACGCTGTTCATCCCCATATTGACCGTCACTTTCGCTGTAGGGAACAGCGGCTTATCTGGATCGACAGCATCAGATAAACGCGGTAATAGAGCTAGTGTTAAAAAGCCGTGGGCAATAGTCGTCTTAAATGGTGACTCTTGCTCTGCTCTATCAGGATCAGTGTGGATCCATTGCATGTCTTCAGTCACTTTACCAAACGCATCAACACGTTCTTGGTCAATGCTAAACCACTCGCCAATATGAAGCTCTTCACCAATTTTTGCAGAAAGCTCAATGTACAAAGCCTCTGCTTCCGGCTTCATTTCAATGGTGTCTTTAACTGGGTTTTCTACTTCTTCATTGACTGCAGGCTTATGAAAGTCTTTACCCCAAGAGCGGAAAAGGTGCTGTGCGTGCGCACGGTTCACCAACTCACTCCAATACTCTCGAAGTGAAGGGGACATCCTATCCATAAACTCCATATGGTGTCTCGTAAGATTGCCACGTTTGTGTTTAAGAATATCAACAACTTTCATGCATGCTCCAGTGAAGCTTTAAATAGCCATAACGCGCCAAGTTTGAACTAAATCACACTTTAACTCAACATGTGATTGTCCACTCAACAGTAAAATACCAATAAAAACTGCAATTTACCCCTAATTAAGTACATCTTTCATACAGCACTGAAATAATTATGAAACACATCTGATGTAAATGAAACTAGGATTTTTACTTAATCTTTCATAGGCTTCCGGATTAATTTCAGCGATCGCAGACGAAGGGGCTCCCTCCGAAACAGCAGAAACTAAAAAACTAGCCGAAAAGATAGAGCCAAACAAGTCCTGTAAACTTCTACGATAAAAGCTGACCTCGACAGGTTCGCCTATGGTATCCCATTCCTCAGTAATACGCTCAATAGCAAAATAGTTACCACTGGGAGAAGATTCAAAATCATTGACTGGATGGTGCGTAGAAAAAAGAAACTGACCACCAGGCTTCAATACACGCTTCACTTCTTTGAATAAAGAGACTAGGTCTTCTATGTAGTGAATCACCAATGGCGCAATCACCCAGTCATAAATGCCGTCTTCTTCCCTTGGCAAACCCTCACTAAGGTCTTGAGTATAGGCTTGAAACGGATTTGCATTAGCCTTGGTCAACTCAACCATCTCTTCAGATAAATCAAGACAAGTGACAACTCCCCCTCTCGCTTGAATCTCTTTTGCATGCTCTCCTGAGCCGCACCCTACATCCAATACCTTTTGACCCTGTTGAATATCTAACAAGGCTAAAATAGAAGGCCTTTCTAAAAGTGCGTTATAAATATTGTTCTGCACAACGCCCGCATACTCATCTGCGAACTTGGTATACATAGGATTACTCACCTGCTTATTTCCTTAATGAATTTAACTTAGCCTGCGCGATACCATAAATAGTATCAATAGGATAACTGCCTTCATCCGTGGCAATACCTGCGTCCTTACCTGTAAATAGTTTAATGGCTTCAGAGACATGCTCTATTGCCCAAATATGAAACTCGCCTTTTTCCACAGCTTCGACAATGTCAAAGCGCAGCATCAGATTTTGAATATTTGATTTTGGAATAATCACCCCTTGATCTGAGCTTCGTCCCTTTATTTTACACACATCAAAGAAGCCTTCGATTTTCTCATTAACTCCACCGATAGGTTGCGCCTCCCCAAACTGATTCATCGAACCAGTAATCGCGATATTTTGACGATTCGCTTGCTTGGAGAACGCCGAGACGACAGCACAGAACTCGGCCATACTGGCGCTATCACCATCAACGCCGCCATAAGATTGCTCAAAGGTGATATTGGTGGTCAGTGGGATCTTGGCCGTTTTACCAAATACGGAAGAAAGGTATGCCGTCAAAATCATCACACCCTTAGAGTGAATACTTCCTCCAAGGTCGACATTACGTTCGATGTCGATTACCTCACCACTACCGTAAGAGGTCGTCGCGGTAATGCGATTTGGCGCACCAAACATGTGATCGCTAGTGCTTAGTACAGATAAGGCGTTCACCTGCCCTACCGCTTCACCGTGTGTATGAATTAACGTCGTGCCATTAACGAAGGTTTCCATTACGCTTTCTTGCAATCGACTAACCCTAGACAGTTGATTTAACAATGCCTTTTCAACGTGGGTGCCTCGAATAATATTGGCTCTTGCGGATCTCGCTATGTAATTAGCTTCGCGAAGAAGATTGGCAATATTGGCAGAGTGCAATGAGATTTTGTTCTGATCACCTGCTCGTCTTGAGCTGTGTTCAATAATTCGCGCTATGGCTTTTTTATCACAATGCAGCAGCTTATTATCGTGAACAATGCTGGAAATAAAACGGGTGTAATGAAGCTCAGAGTCGGTATCACGCTTCATTTCATCTTCGAAATCTGCGGTGACTCTAAAAAGCTCCGCAAACTCTGGATCGTAGTGCTGCAATAGCTGATAGGTTCGATAATCCCCAAACAGAATTATTTTCACGTCGAGTGGGATCGGTTCAGGGTCAAGAGACACTGCGCCGGTCATGGTCACTTGCTTCTCAAGCGCCGTTAAGCTCAACTCCCGAGAACGAAGTGCACGCTTCAGGCCATCCCATACATAAGGTTGCTCTAACACCTTGACCGCATCCATTAATAGGACGCCACCGTTGGCTTTGTGTAAGGCTCCTGGACGAATGAGTGAGAAGTCCGTGAATACCGTGCCTTTAAAAGTCGCCGTTTCCACATAACCAAATAACGAATGATAGTTAGGGCTTTCCTCAACGATAATAGGTAGATCGTCTTTGGGTTGAGAGACCAAGACATTGACCTTATAGCGACGTGGCAGCTTCTTATCTAGCGATGCAGTTGCAATCTCGCCTTGCTCGTTACTCTCTTCAAGAAAGATTTCTACGTTTTCAACAATGTCTGCTTGCAGCTCTGCAAAATGCTGTTTTACTTCAGGGTGTTTCTTATATTTTGCCTTTAACTCTTTGATAAAGTGACCAATAACATCCAGTGTCACATCAGAATTTAGCTTTTGAATTTTGTCTGAGTATTGCTCTTCCCACTCAGTAAGGTCGCGGATAATGTGACGCAGTGAGATCTCAAGGGTATCAATGATCTTCTCAAAGTTTGCCTGGGTTTTCCTATCTAGCTGTTCAAAAGCTTCTTCCGTATACGGCTCCTCACCATCGAGAGCAACGAACTGGTAATCACCTTGAGTGGTAATAGAGAGGCTAATACTCTTCTCTTTTGCTTCTTTAGTAAGATGCTCCAAGGCGCTATTTTGTTTATTGGTTAACTGATTCTTTAGACGATCAGCTCGGGAAAAATACATCTCGTTATCGAACGCCAAGGGGATTGCCTTGAGCAGTTTGGTCATCAACTTCTCAATATCCACACGAAGGCTTTGCCCGACTCCACGCGGTAGCTTCAATACCTTAGGCACACGAATATCGTCAAAGTTAGCAACGTAGCACCAATCATAAAGCTCATGCAGATCAAAGGGATGGCGTTTTAGATAGCGCAGAATCATGGTGCGCTTACCCAGCCCATTTCGACCAATGGCGTAAATGTTGTAACCCTTTTCTCTTATAGACATAGCGAACTCAACCGCAGATTGTGCTCGCTCTTGTCCCACTATCTCATCAATAGGTGGGATATCTTTGGTGGATTTACATGGGAATGCGTCGAGATTAGCCTCTCGATAAAGCGCTTTAGACGATAGAGAAGATGTAGCCATAGTCACCTCAATGTGAAAAATGGTGAATAGAGAGATGGATTTACAAGTAATCGAATCTCTGGAGCGTGATATTTCTGGGACCTACAGACTGGGTATCCAATCCCTTGTGATGCAATCAGTACTTTCAGTGTAATACTGTTTTGAGAGAGTTAGTGTGACAAATAAAGCTATTGGCCGACAAGCGGCCAATAGTTAATCGATTTAGCGAAAAAACTTGTGGTTGATGCCTGTTTTAGCTGTCCCCACCATGCTTGAAGACCTGATTATCGAACATAGTGGTTAACAAGTCTTTATTAAGGTCACCGCCGTAATCCAGTTGGGTATTCAAACCCTTGACCAATATGGATTGCGTTTCTGTGTCGCTTGCGACTTCAATCTGAACATCATCGGTGTTTTCAACGACTGATGCTTTAAGCTCATCGCTATCAAGAGCTGCTAACAGCACATCCACATCATCAATGGTCGCTAGTTCTTCGAGAATGCTGGTAAGATCAATGCTGTCACCATCGCTGAGATTGAAGTCAGTGATAACATCTTCGACACCGTCATCCAGCAACTCCCAAACAAACAGGTCAGCGCCTTCTCCGCCGGTGAGAATATCATTACCCAAACCACCGATTAAGATATCATCACCGTCCCCACCAATGAGTTCATCATCAAAATCAGAACCTCTTAGAGTGGATGCTTGGTCTCCATCAACGACGACGCTAGCCTCTAATGCGCCAGAAGCATCAAGCTCATCACCATCTGCAGAAACTGTCACTGAATAGCTCACCGTAGCAGACTCTGCTGTAAGACTAGGGTCACTTTCTGTTGAGACAGCAACGACATCAAACCCTAGTTGCCCCACTCCAGGTATCACCAAAGGATCCACCACTACAACTGTCGCATCCATTAGCGCTTCTGAATCCAATATCCAAGTACCGGGATCAGAGCCTTGAGTCACACCTCCCGAGGTCGACAGCACTGTTAAGGTGCTATCTAAACCGCGAACCTCGATTGTTAGAGTCTCACTTGCATCAGACAGGGCTGCCATCAAACCAACAAGAGGAATGCCTCTAGACGCTAACGCCGCATCTGAGATGATGGTATTCAGACTGCGCTGATTCGCGCTATCAATCGTTAGCGTTGGAGCATTGGCCACCGGAGTAATCTTAATCTCAATCGTATCCTGATCTTGGCCATTAGTACCGCCTTCATCAAAGACACCATTATCATTGGTTGTGACGGTTAACTCAGCGCTATCCGTACCCTGTGGGTTGCTATAAAACACACCATCCGCAGCATCGGCTTCAGCCAACACGGCATTGACTTGATCTATTGGCCCTTTCAAGGTGACTGAGTTTGTACTGTTGGCGGTAATGGTCACAGAACCATTACTAGTAACAATATTAATCGTCCCAACATCAACATTGAGGACAACCTCTATATCGTCTCCTGCATTCGCACCGGTATAATCGACATCGCTCACCTGTATGCCTTCAACTTTGACACTACCGCCCTCCTCGACGGTTATCTCAGCCGGTGCAGTATTAACAGGCTCATCATTGACTGCTGAAACCTCAATATCGAATTGTTTAGTCGCGATTTCTTCACCACCGCTAAAGTTACCATTGTCATTCACGGTGACCGTGGCAGTGACAGTCCCAAAGGAATCTGTCTCAGGAGTAAAGTTGATACCGTTCGCCAGTGCATTGTTGATATCTGCAATTGTGCCAGAGATCTCTATGCTTCCCGCGGGTAATGTGGCTGTTTCAATAGTGATACCGAAGTCGGTTTCAACGTCACTCAAGAAGTTGAGCAAACCTGAATCCACTCCAACTGTCACGTTGTAAATAGCGGTAGGGTCATCCCCTTCATCGACATCCGAGACTTGAATATCAGTGATCAGAGTATCCGCATCCTCTAGTCCATCTTGGGTAAGGATGTCAGCAATCTCAGGTGTATCGTTTACTGGATCAACCGTAATCACAAAATCATCACTAGCGGTTTCTGGCTCATCTGGTGCACCAAAATTGCCCTGATCATCGACAGTGACTGTTACCGTCACATCCCCTTGATAATTCGCATCCGGGGTAAACAACAGGCCACTACTCAGCAGGGTGTTAATATCACCGATAGTACCCGTTAGAACCACCTGTCCATCAGTGATGTCGATAGTACCTAGGAAAGCATCCTTCGATACTTGGCTAAAGTCGAAATCGCCATTAGCGTCAGTCGCTATAGTCAGTACATAGTCAGCGGTCGGGTCATTAGACTCATCCACATCAGAGATCTGCAGGTCGGTAATAGAGAGCGTATTGTCTTCATCTACGTTTCTATTGCTGATACCTGCTAGCTCAGGGGTGTCATTAGTTGGCGTGACCTCAACCTCAAAGGTTGTCTGGTTGGTGTTTGGCTCTCCTACAACGCCTAGATTGCCATTATCATCCACCTCTACCGTTACGGTCGCTGTGCCGTTGTAGTCGGGCGCTGGTGTGAAGGTCACGCCAGAGGCAAGGAAGTTGTTAACCTGATCAACCGTACCATCAATAGTCACGCTCTGCGTACCTACGCCCGAGATAACCACGCCAAAGCTTACAGGGTCACCTATAAAGCTAAAGCTACCGATACCTGATGGAACAGAGATGGTTACCGTGTATGGCGCAGTAGGGTCATCCACTGTATCCACATCACTGATAACAATGTCGGTGATGTCCACCGAACCCTCTTCAGATACCGTGGTATCCGTAATTGGATCAATCAGTGGTTGATCATTTTCTGGCTCAACGTCGATAACGAAACTGCCCGAGTTATCGTTAGGTTCGCCTACGATACCTAGGTTGCCACCATCGTTGACCGTGATATCCACATTCACGTCGCCGTTGAAGTTTGCTTCTGGATTGAAGCGCACACCATCAGCAAGTGCTGCGTTAATCTGATCAACCGTACCTGTCACCGTAATCGAGGTAGATGGCGTATTTGGCGCTAAAGTGATGCCGAAATTAGCTTCTGCATCTGGACCAAAGTTCAGCAAGCCACTGTCTACCGTAATCGTGAAGGTATAGATAGAGGTTGGATCATCGGCGGTATCAGGGTCTGAAATGGATAAATTAGTAATATTGTACTCATTATCCTCCAGAGCAACTAAGTCGTTTACCCCGCCGAATACAGGCTGGTCGTTCACCTCTTCAATGGTGACATCCACCACCTGCACCACTTCTGGACCTAAGAACTCATTACCATTGAAGTTCTTGTCTACCGACTGAACCTTAATGGTTAACTGCGCTGGGTCCCAGTTAGATGAGTTGTTGTCCCCCGGATTGAACACTAATTTGTCGAGCTCTTGAGCATCCACATTCAGCGTCCAAGTGCCATTACCGTTGTCAGTAAACAAGGTGCCATCGGCCAGTTTGATCTCACCACCATCTGGCACGCCCTCTACCGTAATACGTAGGATTTCTGGTGCATTTTCTGTATAACCCGTACCAGCGCCATTTCCTGGCAATGAATAGTCGTTATCCACGATGTAGGCGTTGAGCAAGATATCTATATCTTCATTTTCAGTGCCTTCAACCGAATCAACAATGTCATTATCGACCTCATCACCTACGGGATTCACCACTAAGGAGAACTCAGCATTATGTTCTGTTGGAACACCTAACAGTTTTTCCTGAGTAAACACGATAATGCCAATATCAACCGTGCCACTGAAGTTTTCAGCGGGTGTAATTTCAATATTATCAAAAGAAATACTGGTGGCACTTGGATCGTTCAACTGTATAGTCCAGAAACCGTTACCGTTGTTCTTGATAACAAATCCATCTGCACCATCTTCATTTAGAGATTTAACCAAGAAGCCCTCAGGTACACCCGACAGACGGATAGAAATAAACTCTTCTGATCCATCCTGATCGACAAGAGACACTTTGAACGGGTCACCATTCACTTGATTCAGACTAATTTCCGTATCTTCATCACCTGTAATGACAATCCTATTAGAACGGTCGCCACCGGTTACAACAATAGGGTCAAGTACAGGGATAATCTCAAAGCTCACCTCACCACTGAACGGTTTACCTGGGTCCTCATCTGGCCCTTTGATATAGCCATCAGTCTCATCGAATATGGTTTTGTCGGTAATGGTTCCCGATACCGTGAGTGATACCGTGTTATCTCCATCGCCTTCCGGGAAGTGCTCCGCTGGTTGGAACTGAACATCCTTCAAAAAGTCATCCAGTGCCGTTGGGTTGCCCGAATCATAGGTCAGGGTCATAGAGGTCACTAGATTCCCATCGGGATCCACCAACCAACCCTCAGTCGGATCAGTCACAGAAATAGTAATGGACTGAACCGTTTCTACACCACGATTGTCATTAGAATCTCGGTCTGTTGAGGTCACACTCAGATCTAGATGAATAAGGCCATCTTCATATGCTATATCGGGCTGATAGACCTCGGTATCGGAGGTGTCCAAAGGATTCACTGGGAGCAAATCATCGTTAAGGCCACTTGTGCCTACCACAGTAACATCGATATTTTGGCGACTCTCTACCTCTGGTGAGATAGCGATTGGCACTTCAAGCTCAAAGCTCTTCTCATCACCAGACTCCGTATCTGTCGTCACTGCAGTGAACTTAAGCACCACATCACCGGCATAGTCATCCGGCGCAACAAGGAATAGTTGGTCAGTACCAGATATCGAACCATCAGCATTAACTTGAGCGAGATAGATGTACTCACCATTTACATAGTCAAAGTCAGCCCCTCGAATGACGAAGCCTGCTGGAAGATCGGAAGTCTTGAACACGATAGAGAGTTCATCAACAACGCCATCAAAGTTCTGCGCTTGGATGATACCCTTGCTAAGGATCTGGCTGCCTAGGTCAATATTACCTTGGTCTTCTACGCCCAGAACGATGTCATCAGCGTCGGTGTTTGCAATAATCTCGGCTGCTATGGTGTCGTTACCATTTACAGTTTCTGGGAAGGTGATGGTTACATCGGTTTCTTTAAATACGCGAGGACCATTACCCTCATCTTCATCACCACGATCGTACACCCGGGCAACGAAAGTTACGGTCAATTCAGAGAAGTTAGTATCACCATCGCCCGGAATCACCAAGCCATTGGGTGCAAGAATCTCGAAGCTATTCTCATCGGTAATAACCCAGGTGCCATCACCATTGTTCACCGCGCCAAGCACAATAAGTTGGTCAAGAATAGCTTGGTCTGTAGTGTTAAAATCAATAACCAAGTCTTCAACAATCTCAGATGGTTCATCCACAGGGATAGCCTCGTTATCTGAGATATCAAGGTCTTCCATATTGACGCTGTAGCGGCCGTCCTCGTTGTTGTTATTGTTAATGGTAAAGCTTATCCTGCCATCGGCATCAGCCGATATTTCAGTTAATGGCGTGCCAAGGTTGTCTTGGTTGAAGATGCCAATAGTCGCGTCTGACTCTACAACAGGGTTCACTATGACATCGATAGTACCGGTGATCTCTTTTAGAGCAATCCCCTCATTAGGGTCTTCTCCTTGGGTGAGCTCATAGTCTTTTTCGGTAATTTCAAGTGTCGCAGTTAACTCGAAGTTTGAACTGTCATCCTCTGGTGGCTTGATCTCAAGTACTGTTTCACCTGCCAGCAGTTTTAACAGACCGCTGTTGCGAATCACGTCACCGTTGCCATCAAGCACCTCTTCTAGGCCGATCTCGACAATCCAATCACCTTTAGCGCTATCGAAGAACGGCGTAAATTCGTCACCATCCACACGAATGATTGAACCTTCCGGCACGCCTTCGAGCCTTAGAAGTAGGATCTGTTCGTCCGCATCAGGGAAGTCAGAGCCCGTAGGCTGCCAGTTGATGGTAATAAACTCATCTTCATTACCCTCAGCTCTGCCTGTATAAGTGATCTCGGCATCGATCACAGGCTTCACCTTGATTTCGATGTTGCCTTCAAAGATCTCAGTATCACCATCGTTTTCGGTAATAACTATGGTGACATTAAGCTCAATATTCTCGGTTGAAGACTCTACTGGGCGCACGATAATACCAGAATCTATCCCTGCCTCAGTTAGGTTTGCCTGATAGATTGGCTGACCGTTATCGTCATAACCCACGAACACTAGGTCAATGGCGTTATTCTCTTCATCGATAAGCTCAACACCCTCAGGGATGTTAGAGATAAGCACGGTGACCGACTCTGAGTCATCCATAGGTGAATCGGCCAGTTCGCCCGACAGCACCTTAAAGTTGAGAGGTATATCTTGGTTCTCATCTACTGTGGTCGTGATACCCGTTCCAATACCTTGGTCATTGCGGATAACCTCCCACTGATCACCGACCCCTTCAACATCAATGAATGGGAAATCGGCCACACCTTTGAGATCAACCACGACCTGACGCGAGTCCAAAACGCGATCGTTAGTCACCTCAACAAGGGTGCCTCCGCCGTTCTGCTCGTCAGCAGGGTTTAGCACCATCGCAGTATCGCGAATAATGCCAGTTACAGTGAATTCGAAGTCCACATTACTGTGGATGAAAGGGACGAACTCAACAAACTCCAGCTGATCATACGGGATCTCATATACCCCAGGAGAGATCTCAACAATGGCGCTATCACCACTACCAATCCAATTAAGTGTGGCCGGATTGCCATTGCTGTCGACGAGGTTCGATACCTGAACAAACAGAGACTCAGAGCCATCCATGTCTTTGGATGCCGTCATATCAATGTGCTGATCGAGTGTAGTCGTCGTATCCTCATCGATAACGATACGAGTAACAGTCAGGTCGCCTTCATCAGCAACAGGATTAACATTCACAGTAAAGAAGCGCTCTTCTGAGCGAGCCTCTGGCACCTCTGCATTAGGATCACTTTCTGTTGTGATGGCCACGACTTTAAGTTGCAGTGACCCACTCCAATCTTCGGCTGGTGTGACCGTTACCTTGCCAATGTCGTCAGAAGAGATAATGTAGAAGCCGTTGGCGTCAGGTGTTTGCTCGACGCCATCAATTAACAGCATCTGGCCGACATCGGAAGTAAAGCTTACCTCATAGGTAATGGTCTCAGAGCCGTCGGCATCTTGGGTTTGAGCCAGAATTGCAAGGCTCGCTTCTTCGTCCTCACCAATGGTTACCTCATAGTTACCCTCAGATGGCTCCCAAGTAGCGGTATCGGCAATCGCTTTCACTTCAATGGTCAGGTCGCCGCTCAAAGTCTCGCTCACAGAGCCGTTGCGCACAACTTGGACATCAAACGAGTAGTTGTAGTCTGTCCCTTCACTGCCTTGATGACGCGCAGGTACAAAGAACAGGTTCTCTACCGACCAGTTCTCGTTATCCGCTGTGGAGGTGTCAAGAAGCGCCTTAGATAGCACTACCTCACCGCCATTGACTGGCAACAGAATGTAATTCGTACCATCGAAGTAATAGAAGTCACCCTCTGCAGGGTCGACATTCTTGATGGTGATATCGCCCAGTTCTTCGTTGTTATCAAAGTCGCCAGTATTCACGCCGATGTTCACCTTGATAGGTGCATCGCCTGCTGGAATATTATCTTGTGGGTTGGTATCCCCATCGGTGATAGTGCGGCCAGCATCCTCACTGCCACTCGCCTCTGATAGGGTGATCTGAGAGGTAATATCATCAACTGTGATGGTGATAGGTTTGGTATCGGTATCGTCATCGCTATCGGTTGCGGTTACGCTAACATCGAGACTAACGGACTCACCGTTTTGCTGCACATCATCGGCTGCGGTAAAGCGGATACGGCCATCCGGATGCACCTCAAGTACACCCATCAATAGGCTTGGGTCGACTGGACTCGCTGGATCACTGCCATCGCTATATAGATTAAAGCTTTGGAAGCCACCATCAGGGTCGATAGTTAGGTTGGTCGCACCGATAGTTATCTGAGTAAGCAGACCATCATCAGCGCCATCGGTATCTTGTCCACTCTGACGCAGAACATTGATGCTCGCTTGGTCATCCCCCTCTACCACAGAGATAGATTTACTCACTACCTCAGGCACATCATCCACGACATTCACAACTAGATTCTTAGTCGCTGAATCATCGCCATCCATGTCTTGTACGAATACTGGCAGGTTGATGCTTAGGGTATCCGCTGCATCTGCAATTGGATGGTCGATAGCTCGGATAAGCTCAAAATCAAACTTACCGAAGTCTGAACTGGTTAGGTCGTTGTTGATCTGGATAGAAAGGATATCCAACTGCTGACCATTGACGTTCGCCACGCCCATATAGCCACCAGCAACCGTGATAAAGGTAATCGCCACACCTTGATAGGTCAGCGGGAAAACCTGTGTCTGATTGCCGTTATCGACATAACTTGCAGTGATGTTATTCACGTCTACGTAGAACGCCTCAACATCATCAGTCCCTTTCAAGAAGGTCACTGTGGAGTTGCCACTTTCTTGGGTTCCGTCTGGATCATTACCACCCTGGATAGGAGGAACATCAGGCTGTTCTTGATCGATATTGCTCTCTTCAAGAGTGACTACTGGTACCGCATCAACCTCTGGGTCACGACCATCATCAATACGGATGTTCACATTCGCCGAGGTGATGTCACCATCACTATCTGTTGCGTCTACGGTTAGGCTTAAGTCATTAAAATCAGACGCATTGTTGTCTTGTTCAAGTGCCTGAACCTGTTCAATGGTATAGGTTCCATCTAGATTGACGGTAGCGATAAGAACGACATTACTTGGTTCGCCCGCGATATGTACCGTCAAGGTTGTACCATCGGCGCTCAGCAGCAGCTCAATACCTTGGTTGTTACTCACAAGGCTGGTCCAAGCCGGATCGGTAAGCACGCTTTGATTGAAACGTACTGTAGAAACCGCATCGATACCCTTAACCAAATCCACTGCGCCACTGACAGGATCAGCATTCACATCAAGGATGACGTTCTCATCCACGACCTCATTTTGATCTGTGGAGTTCGGGTCTGTACCATCAGTGATGACAAGGCTGATGTCCTTGGTCACGGTATCATTATCAGTATCGGTTGCCTCTACGGTCACGCCCAAGCGATTGGTATCGTCGGATGCAAACTGATCCAGTGGCAGTTTCTGCTCAAAACTAAAGTTGCCATCAATGTCGATGCTGCCCACTAAGACAACATCTTCATTGGCATCATCGGTCACTAAGGTGATGGTCTGACCATCTGCGCTGATGACCACCTTAGTGTCCATACCGTTAGAGGTCAGTGCGTCCCACACCGTTTGTTGAGTTGCAGTGAGTGAGAACACTACAGAATCGATAGCATCGACACCTGCAGTCAAGCCCACATTACCGGTGATCGGGAAGTCGACCGCGCCAATGATATTGTCTTCATTCCAAGCAAGTTCTATATCGTCATTGGTAAAGGTGAGGTCTTCACCATCGTTGATGCGAACCCTAGCGCTAGCTCTCGTAATGTCCCCATCGGTATCTTCAAGCTGGACACGGAACGACAGGTCTACCCTGTCGTTATTGTTGGTTTGATCGATAGCCTGAAGCTGCTCAACGGTGTAAGTGCCGTCAAAGTTACCGTCTCCGTCTACATTTAGGCGAACGGTCAATACTGGGGTGTTTGGCGCCTCATCCAGAGACAAGGTAATCAATGTGCCATTTTCAGTAATGGTGAACGAAGTGTCCTTTCCATTACTGGTGATGGCATTCAAGTTGTTGGTCTGGCCATTGGTTAGATTGAAACCAAAGCTTTCCAGCGCATCACTACCATCGGTCAGTCTCATATCGCCCGTGATTGGTAGATTTGCAGTACCAATATCATCATCACTGAAGGTAACACGGCGATTACTCAGACCAATGTTCGCACCATCCTCTACCTGTAGAGAAATACTATTGGTGGTCACATCGCCATCGCCATCGGTTGCAACGACATTGGTGGCAAGTCTGGAGATATCATCATTGGCTGTCTGGTCAATAGACTCGAACTGCTCGATCACATAGTTACCGTCGATATCCATGGACAGGGATAGAACCTGGGTGCCGTCGGCTAGTTCAAGTACCAGTGAACGCTCACCCTCTACTAAGGTTGTCGCCTCTCCATTACTGGTAATCGCCTCCCAAGCAGCGCGTTGATCAGCCGTCAATTCAAATTCAAGGCTTGCTAACTCATCAGGGCTGAGGGTCAGTCCAATATCGCCGGTAATTGGCTGAGAAACAGTGCCAACATCATTTTCATTCCAGCTTTCGACCTGATCCGTTGTCTGGATATCCGTACCATCATCAATGGTCACTGTGATACTTGAATTAGTGATGTCCCCATCGGTATCGGTGAAGATTACACCTACACTGAGATTGGATTGGTCCGTGCCACTGTTGTCTTGGTCGACGGCGATAAACTGCTCGAGTTTAAAGGTACCATCTATGTTTAGAGTCAATTGAAGCGCGATTGCGCCGTTATAGCGAACTACTAGTGACTGGTCGTTTTGCTCAAAGACCGTTGCTTCGCCATTAACGGTTATGCCCTGCCAAGCAGTAAGTTGGTCGGAAGATAGGTCAATCACTGCTGTAGCGATGGCGTCACTACCTTGATAGTTGAGATCACCCTCATACTGATAACCCAATTGGCCTATCTCATCTTCGCTCCAGGACACATCGGCTGGATCGGTTGTTATGACAGTACCGTCAGTAATCGTAATATCAATATTAGAAGGTGGGCGGTTTGTAATAGGATCAACATTGTCATCGCCATCGGTGTCTTCAACAACAACGTCAAACACTAAATTAACTTGATCGGTATTGTCTTGATCTATTGGTAATGTCTGATTGATGCTGTAGGAGCCGTCGCTACCAAGCGTAACCACTAGCACATCTTGACCCGATTGACTGACAATTATCTGCGTGTCTGAAACTGACACTTCGGTTGCTTGGTCGTTACTGGTTAAGTTCTCTAGTGCACTGAGTTGATCTGCAGTCAGTTCAAATCGAATACTCGCGATATCATCACTACCAACCGTCAAGTTCAGGTCTGAAAATATCGGGAATATCGAACTTAAATCGTCTTCACTCCATACCTGAGAGTCGCTTTCTATCGTCGGATCATCACCGTCAGAAATAGTCAGTGCAATAATCCCCTCAACAGGGCCACTGGTCATATCACTGTCATCGACCAGCACAGGAATGTCTAACAACAAGGTTTCCAGTGTTTCATGATCTAGTGCTTGATACTGAGTGACTCGATAATTCCCCTCTAGACCAAGAATCTCGACCTCTAATACCTTGTTTAATGGATCGCTACCTATGTAGACCGTGAGCAATGTATTACCGTTCGACAGTACTAATGTGGTTTCTTGATCGTTGCTAACTAAACCAGTCCATTCGATTGCGTTGAGCACCTCGGGGTCTATTTCTACAGATTCGACCTCATCGGTACCAACAACAATATCAAAGCTTTCATAGAAACTCTGCTCTCCGGAGATCTCAACAATATCAATCATACCGTCGATGACAATAGGGTCCGCTCCATCAAAGATATTTAGCTTGAGTGAACCGATATCAAAATCACCGTCCGTATCGGTAACTACAACACCTACCTCAAGTGATAAGGGCCCATCTAGCGGTTGGTCAACGGCATCACTTTCAGTAATGGTGTAACTACCATCAGAATTTATTTTAACGTTTAAAACAACTTGCGATGTATCGCCTGATTTATAAACCGTAACCTCATTGGACGTGATGATTAGATCTGTCTCTTGCCCATCACTCGTTATTGAATTCCAAGGTGAATCTATTGGAATCGGCGCAAGCTCAACGCTGTCAATATTATCAACGCCTTGCGTAATGGTCATAGTGCCTGTAAAGCTTGAACCATCTGTCACTTCGACAAAGTTCACTATTGAGTCTGAAATTTGAGGATCGGCGCCGTCTGTGATTTTGAGGATAATATCAGCGGTAGCAGTATCGTCATCAAAATCGGTCGCAATCACACCAGCCACCAGCTCATTAATATTGGAGAGCACATCCTGATCGAGTGGCAGATTTTGCGTTAGGGTGAAGGTTCCATCAGAATTGATGACTAACTCTAACGCAACCGCATTGGAATCACTTGCGAGCGCTACTGTGATGGTATTGCTAGCGACGGTGACTGTTGTCGCTGCATCGTTGCTGGTTAAAGCGCTCCAAGTGGCATCAGTGGCAACGGCAGGGTCAAACTCATAGCTCTCAATGGAATCACTATTTGGCGTAAATACGATAGCGCCGTTAGTAACTGTCGGCAGTCCCTCTTCCTTAATATTAACGTTGGCATCGGCGCCAGTTGGTGGAATGGCATCGTTAATGGTGATGTTAATATTGGCTGTGCCAGAGTCACCATCGGTATCCTTAGCAAGTACAGGCAGCACTAGGTCGTTGATGTCGGTGCCATCCGCCTGCTCTATCGGTCTGTGCTGGGTAATGTCGTAATTGCCATCGTTATCGATAGTGACGGTCAATACAGGAGCTTCGGAGTCATTTGCCGTGACGGTTAGCGTCTTGCCGTCATCAGAAAGCTCGACAGTTACCGACTCGCCCTCACTCATTAATCCAGTCCAGGCGCTATCTGCTAGTACCGCAGGATCAAACTCTATGCTTTGAATATCATCACTGCCAGCAGTGAAAGAGATCGTACCGTCTGCTGTAACCTCACCCGTGGTTTCGGTCCACTCCACATCACTATCTACACCCGATGGGTCATCGCCATCAGTTACGTTCACCGTGATAGTGGCTGAGGTTGTATCTAGGTCACTGTCGGTCACATCTACTGGAATCAGCAATTTATTTAGATTGCTGACGACGTCTTGGTCTAGAGGCTCACGCAGGTCGATGGTGTAGGTACCATCGATATTTACAATCACCTGCATCACGATAGTGCCGTCTTCAAGTGAGACAGTTAGCGTGTCATTGATGCCGGTTTGATTAGTAGAAGACAAGACAACATCGGTGTCCTCACCATTGCTCGTTAAGCCTAGCCATGGGCTTGCCATATCAAGCACTGAGTTATTGATAGCAATTGAGGTAACCGCATCACTGCCCTCGGTCAGCGCTAGATCGCCTTCAAACGGCTGCTTTGTCAGGTCGCCAATATCATTTTCGAAGATATCTGCAACATCATTGGTCAGGCTTGGATCGCTGCCATCGTCAACGCCAAAGCTGATGCCAGTGCGAGTCTCATCACCGTCGGTATCGGTGATCACAACACCAACATCAAGAACGAGTTCATCAGGATTGATTGGGTCATCGTCATCTTGATCGATGGCTGCAAACTGATTAATGCTGTAGGTGCCATCAGGGTTGAGTACCAACTCTAGAACAGGGTCGCCAGTTAGGGTGTTCACAGTAACCGTATTGCCAGTCACCACAACATCCGTTTCCTCACCATTACTGGTGATTGCCTCCCAAACGGCTAATTGATCATCAGAAAGCTCTACTTGAACGCTCTGTATCGCATCACTACCCTGATAGTTAAGGTCTCCTGTAACAGGTAGAACTGTGCCATCACCAATGCTGTCCTCGTTCCAGCCCTCATCTCCCGGAGTGATATCAAATTCATTGCCATCGTTGATGGTGATATCTATCGTTGTCGAGACTACGTCACCATCAGTATCGGTGACTTCCACACCCACCTGAAGCTCATTCAGATCATCAGTTTGATCCAGAGCTTCTAGCTGCGTAAGGGTGTAATTACCAGAGATATCAATGGTAAGAGTCAGAACGGGAGTACCGTCTGTAAGTTGAACCGTTATGCCATTGGCGGTAAGCACCAATTGAGTCGTTTCACCATTGCTGGTCAGTGCTTCCCAATCAGCTCTCTGTGCATCGGTGAGGGTAAATTCAACAGATTTGGTCGCATCGCTGCCCTCAACCAAACCAATAGAACCAGTATCAGTAGCTGTGCCGTCATCAACATCGTCTTCATCTAATTCAATATCAGGTGCCGTCAAAGTGGCATTGTCACCATCGGTGATCTTAATGTTGATGTTGGCAGAACTTGAATCGCCATCGAAGTCGGTACCGATTACAGGCACTAGCAAATCGTTGATGTCATCATCTGATAGCTGATCTAAGCCATCATTCTGTACGACCGTGTAGGTGCCGTTATCGTTAAGCGTCACAACCAGCACATCAGTTGTCGCTGTAGAAAGGGTTAAGATCTTACCTGTGGCATCCAAACTTAGGCTCGTTGTTTCGCCATTACTGGTTAACGCCTCCCAAGTTGCATCATTCAATACCGCAGCGTCAATCACAATGGTCTCAACCGCATCAGAGCCTGGCGAAAACAAGATGGTGCCGCCGTTAGATTGGTTAGCATCCCCCGTTTCCGTATATTCAACCGTGCTGGTTTCAGCTATTGGCGCCACGTTATCCAGAATATTAATGGTAATATTAGCTGTGCCTGTATCCATCTCTGAATCACTGGCCACAACTGGCAGGATAAGCTTGGTTAGATCACTACTGTCTTGCTCAATAGGTTGAGACTGAACAACGTCATAATTGCCATCATTGTCAATAGTAACGCGAAGTACTTCAGCGCCAGAGTTAGAGGTCACTATTAGGGTCTTAGAGTCGGCCAACTCTAGGGTTACGCCTTCACCGTTTGTGATCAATCCGAGCCAAGTTGCATCATTAAGCACCGCGGGGTCGAAGGAGATATCCGCGATCTCCTCACTACCAGGCGTAAACACCACCTGCCCGTCAGCAGAAACTACCCCTGTAGTCTCTTGCAGTGTCACCTCATCGCCAACACCGCTAGGATCATCACCATCGTTGATTGTGATGACCACATTGGCATTGTTAAAGTCACCGTCCGCGTCATTTGCGGTTACAGGTAACGTGAGCTCAATAGAGTCGCCGTTTAGTTGGTCGATAGGACCTAGCTGTGTGATGCTAAAGGTGCCATCGAGATTGACTTGAATCTCAAGGATTGGAGCATCGTTATCTGAACGGGTAACAATCAAAGTATCAAATACATCGGTTTGCAGAACTGAACTGAGTTCAAGCTCTACCGAGACACCATTACTGGTCAATCCTGTCCACTGGCTATCTGAAAGAACACTGTTATCGATAACCACAGACTCAACCAGATCGCTACCTTTCACTAGATTAAGACTGCCCGTCTCCGGCATATAATCAGGCGCACCAATATCATTCTCGTCCAAGGTTGCCGTGGTATCGGTAATGCTTGGGTCATCACCATCGGTAATGGGCATCGAGATGGTAGTTGGCGTTACGTCACCGTCGGTATCGGTGGCGTCCACCTGAAGGGTCAGGTCATTGATATTGCTGGTTGTGTCTTGCTCTAGAGCCTTGAGTTGCTCGATAGAGTACGAACCGTCGAAGTTTATGGTTGCGCGCAGAACAATTGCGCTCTCATCGCCAGCAATGTGAACAATCAGTACCGTGCCATCATCGCTCAGTTTCAGCTCTGTTGCTTGGTTGTCTGAGGTTAGCGCCAGCCACGCGGCATCGTCTAGCACATCGCCATTGAACTCAACCGTTGCGATAGCATCCACACCCTGACTCAGGACAATATCGCCTGTTTCATTGGATGGGATATCGTTCTCGTTAAGAGGTGTAATAACGTTACCTGGGCGGCTCGGATCCATACCATCATTGACGGTTACACTAATAACCGCAGTATCAAAATCACCGTCGGCATCAGTTGCGGTAATCGTTGCGGACAACAGGTTTTGGTTATCTAACGGCTGATCTAGCGGTAGGAATTGGGTGATGGAATAGTTGCCATCAAGACCGATATCAAAGCGCAGCACCTCAGTGCCATCGGCCAGGGTCAACACTAGACTGCCGTCTGTAACAGTGAGCGTGGTTACTTGGCCATTACTGGTTAGCGCTTCCCACCCGGCTTCTTCATCAGAAGTCAGCGTCACATCCATAGACTCGATGATATCGCTGCCTACACTTAGGCTAACTGAACCGGTTTCAGCCATTGGATTATCAGTCGCATCATCAAACAGCTCCACAGAGCTATCCGCAATAACAGGATCATTACCATCAATAATGTTGATGGTGATATCTTCACTCACTGGGTCGTTATCGGTATCGGTAACAACGACTGGAAGCGTTAATGTTAGGGTGTCGCTGCTGTTATGCTCAAGGGCTTGATACTGAGTGACCGTGTAACTGCCATTTAGGTTCACCTCTGCTTGCAGCACAATATTCGTCGGATCGCCAGCAATGTGCACAATCAGCACATTGTCTGTCACCAAGACTTCGGTATCTTGATTATTGCTAACAAGGCCCGTCCATGCGCTATCAGCCTCAACTGCAGCCTTATCAAACACCACGGTATCGACATTATCACTGCCCATAGCCACAGACACAGTACCAGAAACAGATACCTCGGCACCGGTTTCATTAATATCAGGCGCAGTGCTCGGTACTAGGCTTGGGTTATCACCATCAGTGATGTTTACATTGATCTCAGTATTGATCACGTCACCATCAGTGTCGGTCAAATCAACCTGTAAACTCAATAGAAGCTCTTCAAGCACAGAATGGTCGAGTGCTTGGAATTGGGTAACTCGGAAATTACCGTCAAAGTCTAGAAGTTCGACCTCCAGCACTACATCGGCACTGTTTCCTGCAACAAACACCGACAGCAAGGTGCCATCTGAACTGAGTGAAAGCTCGAGCACTTGGTCATTACTGATAAGACCTGTCCAATCAGCATCGGTCAGCACAGCACTGTTAAACACAATAGTCTCGATTGCATCCGCGCCTTGCTGTATCTCAAAGCTATCTAAGAAGGTTTGCTCCGTGGCTTTCTCAACAAACTCTACAGTTGCATCACCGACTGTAGGGTTTTCACCATCGAGTATGGTGATGGTGATATCGGCATTGGTGAAGTCGTCATCGGTATCGGTAACCACAACAGGCAAGGTTAGAATGATATCTTGTGAATCTTCATCCTGGTCGATGGATTCGAATTGCCTGATCAGATATCGACCACCGATGCCTATGGTGATTTCTAGAACCGGCACTTCAACCGGTGGCAGTGAGTCTGGCTCGATATAGAAAACCGTCAGAACATTATCGTCTAGACGCAATTCGGTATCTAAACCGTTAGACTTAATGCCAGTCCAAACTGGATCTGATTCAACAGCGGGGTCAAACACCACGCTTGCAATATCATCCGAGCCCTTTTCAATTCTGATCGTTCCTGCAGCATTGCGAACCGCGTCTTCCAACTCAGTAAAGGTGACGCTTGAATCTGAGGCTGATGGGTCTGTCCCATCAGTGACCCTGATAGTAATCACTTCACTACCTGTATCGCCATCGAAGTCGGTGGCAATCACGGTAATTGGCAATTCAAGGAAGTTATCGAGTGGCTGATCGAGTGCCGCATTTTGCACTACGGTATAGGAGCCATCAGTGTTGATGGTCACCGTCATCACCACTTCACTTGGTTCACCAACGGTAGAAACTGTTAATACGGTATTGTTGTTGCTTAATGAAACGGTCACAGGCGTATCGTTAGAGGTCAGTCCATTCCAAATAGGATCCGTTTCAGTGGATGAAGCAAACTGCACCGTTTCTATGGCATCACTGAAGATCGTGAAATCAATCTGACCATCGATAGTCTGGCCTACATCGCCTGTTTCTTGGTACTCAACTTCACTCGCAGCACCTTCAGGGCTGATATTGTCGCGTATGACTAGGTTGATGTTCTCAGTGACTGAATCGCCATCGGTATCTGTTGCTGTGGTTGGGATAACCAAACGCAGGATTTCACTGTCCTGCTCAATCGCACGATATTGAGTCAAGGTGTACTCGCCACTGTCGTCGATAACAACCTGTAGAACCGGATCACCTCCGAGGGTTTCAACCAAGATGGTTTTACTATCTTCTGAAACCGTGACTCGAGTGATTTGACCATTACTAATGATGCTTGTCCAAGCCCTGTCACTGACAACACTTTGCTCAAACGAAATATCGGCGATATTGTCACTGCCCTTGGTGAACTCTATGGTACGAGTCTCGGTTTGTTCACCAACAGCTTCGATGTAGTCGAGCAAGCTTGGTATGCCCGTTGGGTCATCCCCATCTTCAATAATAACGGTGACCACAGATGGAGTACTATCACCATCGTAATCCACCACATCAACAGGAACGAATAACTCATTTATGTTAGACGCCAAATCTTGATCAAGTGGTTGCCCCAAGGTGGCTATATAAGTGCCGTCAATGGCTACGACGACTTCCAGCACTATAACACTAGGATCATCAGCCAGTGTCACTACAATTTTGTCTAGGTTAGATGAGGTACCTTCTTGTGTGTCGGAGCTGAGAGTTAAGCTTGTTGCCATGCCATTTGATGTTAATGACAGCCATGCAGGGTCGCTTAGAATAGACTCATTAATTGTTAAGAATTGGGCTGTATCACTGCCCAAGGCGAGCCCAGTATCACCACCAGCCGCATTTGTCCCAGGCTCTGATTTCTCACTGATGGTAGTGGTGCTTGTGGTAGTCGCTGAATCAAAATTAGGGTTAATCCCATCTGCGACTACTGTAGTAAATGAGATGGGTTCGACTAGCTCGAATCCATTGGAGTCTTTACCGGTAATATCAAATCCGATGTTTAGCTTGTCATCGGAGATTGAAATGTACTCGCCATTAAAATCGATATGATCAATGGGACCTGAAATTACTGTGGTAACGACAAGGTCTATGCCACTTTCTAGCTGATTAGGGGTGATAGTAATCGAAAGTACTTCCTCACCGCCCACTGAACCCACAATCGCATTAGCTGTTGAATCGTATATGAAGGTCACAGCCTCACCAGCCGAGGTGATGTTAGCATTAAGCTCGGCAAGGACTTGGTCTACATCCAGCGGTGCAACCTCAAAACTGGAGGCATCCAACGCGAATGTAGCTTGTTCTATGAAAAAAGAACCAGTGACAGTTTGTGGGTAAGTGCTTTGAGATAGGGAGCCTTCAACAAGAGCCGTAGCGATACTCCCTCCACCCTCGGCAAAACTTATGTTTATACCATCGTCATCTATCGGCGGTAACTCATGTAAGAATGGGTCGGTTTGAAATTGAGTTTCGGGGTGGGTTTCAATGTAGTTCATTTCGACGGAAACAAATCCGTCATTGGCTGCATGCTCAGCGTTAACGTTTTTTCCGGCAGCTGCGGCCTCTAAAGCTTCAGACGGGTCTTCTCCGTTCAAGATAGCTTGTTGCACTAGCGCGATGTCTTGCTCGGTGTACTGCGCTTGTTCTTGCTCAAGTTGTAATGCGACATCTGTTTGAGATGAAGCTAACTGACTCGCTTCTTCTGGGCTAACACTCGCGACACACACTGCGCAATTTTGGTCAAAAATCTCAGCCTTATCGCCATACTGAACCATCACTTTGGCATTTTCGCCAATTAAAAGTACGTCACCTTTTTGTAGGGTGTCGCCTTTCTTGATCTCTCTTGCGGCGCTTGACGCATTTATGACAACAGCCTTGCCGTGAGTCTCTACCACAGATACATCTGTGATCAGTACTTGCTCTTCCATAGCCTACATCCTTGCTTCCGCCTCGACGATCCTTAATCAAGGCAGTACTACTAACATTAAAACATCGAAAACACGGTTCTTTTTCACCTTCATAACATCTTAGCAACTTACCGTCAATTTGGAACCTTTTTCACCTATGTTAGAAGGCAAAAATTGTGTTACAAATTTATTTCTACGAAAAACGGTTGCATCTTGGTCTGTATTCATCAAACGGCTTTTAAATTAGTGAGTTATATACTTCGTAAAAAGTAAGGAAGTTACAATAAAAGAGCCTTAAACAACACGAAAGAGCACACTATATTAGGGTTTAGAAAATCAATGACGGTTTCTAGGCTTTTTCATTTCGGTGATTTTTCTCCTCTATCTCTTCTTAATCCGTTTTATTTTATCGAATCACTGACTTATACGACTCTAATGTTTCCTTTCGAAGAATCACCATCAAAATGCAGGTAAACAAAATATTATGCTGAGAATGTCAGTATTATCATTATTGGTAGGCGATGAGGTTATTGTCGATTTGATCACAAAAATAGGTTGAACTCGTCAATATCGCAGACTAGCGATTTATGCACGAAAACAAGTTAACTTAATGAAAAGCAATGACATTACAGCAATTGAATACATCGTAAAGTGCAAGATGGGTATCGAATAAAAAAGGTAACGGTCTCGGAATGTACAATTTTTATCAAAAGGGAATTTAGTTTTAGACACGCTCTGTTTTAGATTTTGGATCGCGTGTCGTTGCACAGCAAATTTTAGCAAATCCATCGTTCATTACCCACCTTTTGTAATGAACAACGAGCAAAACCGCTTAAGATTTAGACACTGCTCCTTGAGTATTATTGAGGATGTTTTACCTCTAATAACCAGCCATCCACGAAAGCTATCGTTCAATTGTTACCAGAAAATCCAAAGAACCATCGTATCTCTACTGTGACGACTAAAATCTTTGATGCATAAATACTCATTCAAAATGAGTTAAGTTATTTTATACGAGAGTAAACGTTTACAATACAAACAGCTCACTATTTACACACCCCCTACAGAGTAATATTCTGCTTATTTTACAATAGACAAAACCACCATCCATTCTGTAACAGGGCACGTCTTATATGAAGTGAAATGTATCGCATCCTTCTTTTGATCAAGCTCAAAAATTGAACGAATCACTATATACTACCAAAGTAGTAGGAGTTACACTGTTGCTGTCTTGACAATGGGAGGTTTAGACATGAATAAAGACTCATTCGGCATTTGCATAAATAGTGCGATGTTAAAGAAAAATGAGCGAACAACGTTCACCCATGTTCGAGCATATCAAGCTACCGAGTCTGAGTTGGACTTAAGAGTGTTACTTGCTATCCCCCAGATCACCGGGAAAGATCTTTTAAATACCATTCAGCATTCGAGAGACTTAATATGGCGCGCTACATATCAATGTAACGCAGAATACGAGTAAACAAGTACGCTACATTTGTCATAGTAAAAAAAGAGAAAAGCCCGCCAACATTATCCATTGTTTGCGGGCTTTTTGTTGGTCGAATAAAGCTGAGCAGATCCAGGGCAATTGATGTGAAACATACCCCTATGTTTAAAGGGCTTTAACATATCAACTATTTTTCTCAGTGATGACTTAGCTTGTAATTTATCAACGTAATAGTCTCTATCCCTATTACAAATACATACATTTTTTTTAGAACAGAGCAACTTATTGATAAGAGTCTTAAAATTTAGTTATAAAATTACAAAATTACTTGCAGTTCATATTTTAATCGCTGAAAATTAAAATAGCGTTGGATTACATATATAAGGAATATAGCCGTGCTTAAAAAACGATTTTTCAAAACCAAAGACGAAGTTGAAGTAACTTTTGAGTGGCCAAAGACAGAAGAGCAATCAATCTCTGTTGCCGGTGACTTCACTGATTGGCAACCTGTTGCGATGAAGTACAACAAAACCAAGAAAGCATTCAACTTTAAAACTCGCTTCCCTAAAAATGAACAATTTCAATTTCGCTACCTAATCGATGGCGAAGTATGGGAAAACGACCCTAAAGCAGATGATTATGTACCAAACGATTGTGGTACAGATAACAGCTTGGTTTCTACAGCAGAAGCTTAATTGTTGGCACCGTAAAGCAATACACAAAGGCTCGGTCATATGACCGAGCCTTTTTCGTGTGTGATATCAAAACAACCTATAGATAAGTGCTATAGAAGAAATAGACTGTTATGGAAACGCTGATCGCGATGACAGTATTCTTTACCCATATCTGTGGAAGCCTACGTGAAATATGCGCCGCATAGTAACCTCCAACCAAAGTACCAACCAAGACCACTAGCGTCGCGTGCCAATCAATAGCCCCTTGAACAATAAAAATAACAATAGCCGTTAACGACACACCGCATGAGATTAGCAGCTTCACGCCGTTCATAACGTTGATGTCACGATAGCCAGCGATGACCAGAAAGCTGAGTGATATGATCCCAAGACCTGCATTAAAGAAACCACCATAAGTGGCAACCACCAGCAAACCAGCCCAAACCAAAACCTGCCCTATCTGAGAAGCATGTTTATAGCGACTCGCAGTAGCCTGCAATAGTTGATTGAATCTAGGTCCGATAATAAATAGCACAGTCGCAAACAGCAAAAGCCACGGAACTACCTTTAAAAACGTATTCTCTTCGACGGTCATCAATGACCAAGCCCCTAGCCCTCCCCCTAACACGCTAAACAGTATTATCTTGGGTAGGTTTTGCCTGTCTTTGGCAATGTCTTCTTTGAACGCGTACGCGCCACTTAGGTATCCAGCAGTGGATGCGAGGGTATTGCTGGCATTAGCCATTACCGGAGGGACACCACTTAACATTAGCGCAGGAAAGGTGACAAAGCTCCCCCCTCCCGCGATGGAGTTCATCACGCCGCCAATCACGCCTGCGATAAACAATAAAACCAGCTCCAATATTCCCACTTAACATCCCTTAGGCAATGACTACACACTTTAATAGCTGTTCGATAGGTCGTACACTTGCAGGCTTTCCAGCATCAATGCCTGGTCTTCTCCGATATAGCGTACCCTCTTGTGTTCATTAGGTAGTAGGGTAAAGCTAGAGTCAGAGAAGCGCCCTGCTCCATCATGCTCTAAATGCACGAAAAAGGCCGGCATATCTGTTGATAGCAAAATAGAATCTCCATCCACTTCAACCTGTATATTGGCATGCTGCAGATTTAGAGACTTGAATCTAGGGGACGTAAACCAAGTGTTCTGATTTACTTCACTCTCTGTCTCTATGCTCACATGGAAAAAGCTGTTGTGTTGGTCATTTTTCCACTCCGCCTTTGGCAGTTGCCACGCAACAATATTTTGGTCGGCCAGAAGGTTGAGATCGAGAGACCATTCGCCAAGTACCTCACCATGCCAGTCAACTCGAACAACACGTCCTGTGACTTGTTTATTCTCGCGACTGTTGTTACTTAAATGCATTGTAATTGCGTCTTCGGTCTCCACAAATGGGCAATATACCGGAGAATAAAAGCGCTTGGCGTGATAGTGCAGTTGCTTCCAGCGCCCTGAGTATTCAATACTAGACCAAGAACTTACTGGCCAATTATCATTCAATTGCCAGTACAACATCCCACGACAAACTGGGCTTTGAGCGCGCCAATACTCACACCCCGTCTTGATAGCAATCGCCTGCTGCACTTGACTAAGATACAACATCTGCTCAAACCCCTGAGGGAAGCGAAAATAACGTGTAAACATCTCTGTGATAATGCTATTACCACTGTCATTTTTCTGATGGCTTTCAAATGTCGGTGAAGTAACATTCCAATCGCTCTCAGGCACAAAAGTTTTGACCTCAGCAAACGACGGCCACGACTGGAATCCAAATTCAGAGCAGAAGCGAGGCTTGATGGCAAGATAGGCATCAAAAGAGCCACCTGAGTGCCACACATCCCAAAAATGCATATCCCCTCGATTGTCTTCGTGCCATGCATCACCAAAGTCAAGCCCTCCATTGCAGGGCGAACTTGGCCAAAAACAGCGAGATGGATCTTCTATTGCAATGATCTCATGTAACTTACGGTTGAAGCGGTCATAGTTAACCGCGTACTTATCGCGATTGTTTCGTGATTCTTCGTACCAGTTTAACGCGCCGATTACCTCATTATCTCCGCACCAAATAGCAATGCAGGTATGGTCTCGAAGCCTTTGGATCTGATCGCGTATTTCAGGCTCTACGTCAGCGATAAACTCTGGCGTTGACGGGTACAAAGAACAGGCAAACATCATATCTTGCCACACTAAAAGACCTAGCTCATCGCACAAGTCATAGAAATAATCAGATTCATACTGGCCACCACCCCAAACTCGAATCATATTCATATTGGCATCAACAGCACTCTGCAGAAGCATTTCATAACGCTCTGCAGTCTGCTTGGACGGCATCGCATCCACAGGGATCCAGTTTGCCCCTTTGGCCATAATAGGAAAGCCGTTAACCCTAAACTCCATCGCCGAACCAATGCTATCGGATTCGTTATTAAGTTCTAAGCGACGCAGTCCAACCCGTTTATTAATCTCCTGTTCATCAACGCTCACGCGAAGTTGATATAGAGGCTGATCACCATAACCTACAGGCCACCACAGCTTGGGCGACGCTTCATAAAATCGCGCAGTCGTTTTGCCTTCTGCCGAAGATATTATGGTCGTGCTTTGAGAGCCAAAACTAATCTCAATAGGTACTCCCGCTACCGTCTGATGAGCAACGGTTATCAAGACTTCAACGCTGCCATCAGCTAACCAGTTTTGATCTGTCTGAACCTGCTCTAAACGAAGTGTGTTAATCAGTTGAATCTGTATGGAGTCATAAATGCCTGATACCACTAAACAGATACCCCAATCCCAGCCAGAATGGCACTGCGTCTTTCGGATAAGATTCATGTGGGGCAGCTGATTATTTGCGCCCATAGAGGAAGGAATAGGAAAAGGCAGCTGTTCCGCTCTGCGTTTCGCTTCTGTATCCACCCTAGAAAAATAGACCTGTATTCGATTTTCGCCTTCCATTAGAAACGGCTTCAGGTCAATTCGATGAATTCGAAACATGTTGCTAGTAGTAAAGACGGTTTCACCATTGACCACAAATGTCGCTAAGGTATCGACTCGACTTACGAGTAGATCTAAAGACTGGCATGCTAGTTGCTGTGCTGAAACGTCAAAAGTCCGCTCAATGACCCACTCACACTCAGCCACCCACTGCACGTCTTTTTCATTTATCCCATGGTAAGGATTATCGATAATCTCAGCATTCATCAGGGCATGATAATTATCACCTGGTATTGTGATTGGAACTGAAATTTCCGGCCGTTGGGGAGATGAAAGAGACCAGTCTCCATCTAGGATAATCGTTGACATTCAAGGTCCTCAGTAACTGTATTTGAAATCAGAGAGTGACCGCAGTCTATCGCGTTTATATCATCGAAGATGTTGTTTTTATGAAAGAAAATATGATGTTGTGAAGCGTGCCACGTTTGTTTTACTCGCTAGAATTGAAAGGGGTTAGAGCGTCACAATCCTAATAAAAAACGTCCATAAATGGACGCTTATTCGTGAACAGACTTTTCAGATTCTAATGGTTTTGATTGGAATGTTTTAGAAAGACAATACATCAATCATAAAGTCGAAGAAACCAATCATATCCTCTGTGAAAAACGTACCAATAAGGACAAATGTACTACTTACTATCAGCGTTTTTTCTAGAGTTGTTAATTGAGGCATTCCTTTCTCCACTGCTCGAGTACGATAAGAGCCACTTTATTTACATGACTCTTATTGTGCTGAATTACTTGAGGTCTGTTGACGGCTTTATTGTCTATTTCTAGATTAACGCTTACCTATGATAATGGTCAATGCTGCTGCAATCGCCAAGAAGAAACAATAATATGAATTAGCTACCACCGCCAGTGGCGATAGGCCAAAGATAGAGCCTAATAATAAAATCTGAGCGCCGTACGGTAATACGCCTTGAATAACGCAAGAGTAGATATCTAACAGACTTGCGCTTCGTTTCGCGGGTACCTGGTTCTCTTGTGCTAATTCTTTGGCCACACCACCAGCAACAATAATGGATACCGTGTTATTAGCAGTACAAAGGTTGGTTAAACTCACCACCGAAGCAATTCCTATCTCCGCTCCGCGTTGACTGTTCTTGTGACCACGGATCATTCGACTCACTCGGTCGGTAATGTACGCCAAGCCGCCTTGCTGCTTCATTAACGCACTGATACCGCCAATCAACATCGACAATAGGAATATCTCCTGCATATTACCAAAGCCTGTGTAGATATCACTTGCAAAGCCGCTCATGGTATAGTCAGTCGCAGATACAAATCCAATGGCTCCTGCTAGCACTATACCTAAACTCAGTACCACAAACACATTCACACCTGATACCGCCAATACTAAAATGGTCAGATAAGGTATCACCTTAATCCAATCTACCGCTTCAACACTCGGTACTTGTGATGCCTTACTATTAATTCCAAACAGCACCAGTGCGAACAGCGCCGCAGGCAAAGCAATACGGATGTTTTCTTTGAACTTATCGCGCATCTGACAGCCTTGCGAGCGAGTGGCCGCAATGGTGGTATCAGAAATAATCGATAGGTTGTCACCAAACATAGCTCCGCTCAATACGACACCCGCAGTCAGTGCCACATCCATATCAGCAGCATTGGCAATACCAAGAGCCACAGGCGCAACAGCAGCAATAGTACCCATGGAGGTCCCCATCGAGGTAGCAATGAATGCTGAGATAATGAATATGCCTGGCAAGATAAGCGCTGTTGGGATCATTGCCAATCCCAGGTTTACCGTCGCTTCCACACCGCCGGTAGCACTCGCTACAGCGGCAAAAGCACCGGCTAGCAAGTAGATAACACACATAGCAATAATGTCAGTATGCCCAACACCTCGCAGAAACTGTTCAATCGCGGTATTCAGCTTGTCTTTGCTTAACACAATACCCAACACAACAGCAGGTAATGCCGCTACCGGCGCAGGCAATTGATAAAACGCCATCTCCACTTCTTGAAGTGTCATGTAGACACCCGTGCCAATGAAAAGCGCGAGGAATAAAAACAGAGGTAATAGCGCCTTAAAAGAAGGCGATACAGAGTTAGAAGGAGTAGCGTCAGACATGTTACAAAGATCACAAAAACAAAAGAGCGCGTAGACTAGTGGCATACAGTTTTATTGTCAACGTCTAGACGTCTAAACCCCCACAATTCCTAATTAGTTTGTTGGATCTTGAAATCATTAATGATACGGCTCGTTTTATGAAAGAGATTCCCGCTAAAAGCCAGCGGGAATGCGGTCTTTAATACGACCATAAAGTAGTTATCATCACCCGCACAGCCAAAACGTACCGTCATCCTCGAAGTCTTTAATCGAGGATCTTAGTGAGTTGTGAGTGTGAAGATGATAAAAGGCAAGGGATGTTATCAGCGAGTTGGTCACCATCTAAGATTCTGGATAGTTGCACATCACCGCACTACCGCACCGTCATGCCCGAAGTGTTTTCCGGGCTGGCGCACCAGTCGGGCATCTGCTATGCCAAGTAACTCGCAATCAAAGTACCTAGGCCTCCAATAGAAGCACTCGGAGTGCAACGAACTTTTGTCATGCCCGAAGTGTTTTCCGAGCGGGCTTACCAGTCGGGCATCTACTACACCAAGTAACTCGTAAAGGAAGTACCTAGACCTCCGATAACAGCGCTCGGAGGTGACGAGCTTTTGTCATGCCCGAGTGTTTTCCGATCTGGCGCACCAGTCGGGCATCTGCTATACCGAGTAACTCCCAATAAAAGTACCTAGACCTCCGATAGAAGCACTCGGAGGTGACGAGTTTTTGTCATGCCCGAAGTGTTTTCCGAGCTGGCGTGCCAGTCGGGCATCTGCTATACCAAGTAACTCGTAAAGGAAGTACCTAGACCTCCGATAAAAGCATTCGGAGGTGACGAGCTTTTGTCATGCCCGAGTGTTTTCCGAGCTGGCGTACCAGTCGGGCATCTGCTATGCCAAGTAACTCGCAAAGAAAGTACCTAGACCTCCGATAACAGCACTCGGAGGTGACGGACTTTTGTCATGCCCTAAGTGTTTTAACGAGCTTTGTCATGCCCGAAGTCTCTTATCGGGCATCTGCTGTACCAAGTAACTCGCAATAAAAGTGCCTAGACCTCCGATAAAAGTGCTCGGAGGTGACGAACTTTTGTCATGCCCGAAGTGTTTTCCGAGCTGGCGTACCAGTTGGGCATCTTCGGTCACTTAAAACGTGACTACAACCTTCCCTACCGTTCTCTGCTCTCTAATTTTTGTTAGTGCATCGCCCGCTTCATCTAAAGAGATGATTTGTAGTTGAGGTATGGTAATTTCACCTTGCTCTAAAAGCAGGTTAAACGCATTTCCTGCGCTGACAATGGCGTTACGACCTCGGCGATGATTGACATGTCCAGACCCTAGGCTTAGTTGATGAAAACTTAACCCTCTCAGAAAAGCATTCTCGTACGCTTCGGGGCGAACAACCTGCACTAGTTCTACCATTTGACCTTGATAGCCTAATACCTTACTGCACAAGATATCGTTGTCTCCTCCCACACAATCAAGGGCGACTTCGACGCCTTTGCCTTGCATAATTTCATCAACCTTCGCGACAACATCCGATTCAAGGTAGTCAATGCAATGCGTGGCACCCAGCTCTTCAACAAACGCATGATTCTTAGCTGAGCAGGTAGTAATAATCGTCGGCACTTTATAATGTTTCGCTAGTTGGATCGCAAAGCTGCCCACTCCGCCTGAACCACCTGCGATGAAAATAGAGTCTCGTTTGGCAATATCCAGCTTATCTACCAACGCGCACCATGCTGTCCAGCCTGCACAAGGGGTTGCTGCAGCGACTGCAGAATCCGTATCAGGATGCTCAATTAAAGTGCGAGAGTCTTGCACGGCATATTCGGCAAACCCGCCTTGAGTTCGGCGCATATTACCGTGGTACAGCACTCTGTCGCCTACGCTCCATTCAATGACTTTATCTCCGACCTCGACTATCTCTCCGGCTACATCGAGACCACCTACAAAATCGTCGTTCATGTTTTCAACCATACCTTTCCATAAATGCACCTTGGCATCCACAGGATTAAGAGCAACCGCATCGACCTTTACCACCACATCCCAACCCGTCTCTATCTGAGGCATAGAGAGTAGCTTGAGGATGAATTGATCACGGCTAGCATTGTATGTGAGCGCTTTCATTCAAATTTCCTTTTAAATTACCTGTCTAGCACTAAGTTTATCTTGCATTAACTGCATGTAAAATTATGATTTATAAATAACTCAATAAAGAATATTTATAACAATATGTTGAACCCTACCTGGCTTAAAACCTTCAAAACCTTAGTCGAAGTCAACCATTTCACCCGCACTGCGGAAGCACTCTTCATGACTCAACCTGGGGTTACTCAACATATACAAAAACTAGAACAAGCCTGCGGTACTCCTCTACTGATCAAGAAAGGCAAAAGCTTTGAGCTTACAGAGCAAGGCCATATCGTTTACAAATACGCCTGCGATCTCATGGAGCAGCAGCAGAACCTGCTCAATACCCTACAAACTGATGACCCGTATAGCGGTAGTATCAAACTTGCGTGCTCTGGCGCACTGGCACAATGGTTATTTCCCAAATTTATTGCACTGCAGGCCGAGCATCAAAACCTAAAGGTAAAATTTGAGGCGGCACCTAACAAACGCATTTGTGAATACGTGCAACAGGGACACTCACTATTCGGTCTGGTCACCCAAGTTCCCAATCAAGCGGAGTTTGAGGTCACTAGAATAGGTACAGAGTCACTTTGCTTGGTATTACCAAAGAAACATTCCAAATCCAGCCTCAATAGCGAGGTTTTACAACAACTTGGATTGGTTGATCACCCAGATGGGCAGCAGTATCTCGCCAAGTATTTAGAAGAATGTGGGAACAAAGAACTAGCTGACATTTCTATTCGCGAGCTGAAGCGCATTACTTACATCAATCAGCTGAGTCAGATCTTGTACCCCGTGGCACAAGGCATAGGTTTCACCGTTTTACCCTTGAGTGCTGTTCTTTCTTCTCCCTTTTACCCAGAACTCTATATCCACGAGCCAAATACAAATGTCGAAGATGAGCTGTACCTAATATCAAAGAAAGATCGACCGCTACCTAGTCGATACCACCAATTTATTACCCTAATCCAAGACTCAATTAACGAATCAAAATCCACTTGAGTAATATCTGAAATAAATTTTTGTCATTACTCAACATAACACTGCCCCTATATCCTATTAGAAGTTTCTCATTTCAGGGTTGGTGTTATGTCGTTTGCTCGTTTTCGCTGCAATCATATTTCTATCGCAATAGGTCTTGCTGTTGCGTCTTCTACCGCCAGTGCCAGTGGTATTTTTCTCGCTGAAGCAAGCTACGCTAATATGGGCACCGGTGGTGCAGGCGATGGCGTTTATACTGGTAATGCAGCTGCGATATGGACCAATCCAGCAACACTAAGCTTTATGGACGAAGAGCGTCACACTATCAATGCGACAGTGTTGAATTTGGATATGGAGTATAACGATTCAGGAAACCGTGAAGGTGCTGACTCGAATAAGACCATGCCTGTTATTAGCTATTTTAGTAACCATCATATTAACGATCAGTGGGCATACGGCATTGCATTTTCAAGTCGCGGTGGTGCTGCGCTCGACTATGGTTACGAGTGGGCGGGTGCGAATCAATTGACCGACGTAGCTCTCATTACGTATCAGTTCAATCCATCAGTCGCCTATCGAATCAATGATAACGTTTCTATCGCTGCAGGCTTGCAACTAGACTATGCACTGATCAATGCGAACACAAAAGCGATAGAGCTAGAGACCTCAGATAGCTTCGCTTACGGCTATAATCTTGGCCTCATGTTTGATGTTTCTGAACAAACAAAGGTCGGCATATCCTATCGCTCTCAACTTGAACATGAGTTTTCCGGTGATTCAAACCTATACACCAGTGACAGAGTATTGAATGGAACCTATGGTGCGCCTTTAATCACCCCAGCAACGGTTGACATTAGCGCCAGTTACAAAATTAACAGTAACGTGACACTCATGACCTCTATTCAATGGCATGATTGGAGTAAGTGGCAAGATACCATTGTTGATTTGAACTATGGTGGCCAAGGTACTGCGTATGAAATTCCACGAGGATTTGAAGATGTATGGCACTTTGGTTTCGGTGGTGAATACAAGCTTCGTAATAACTGGAAAGTAAAGGCGGGCTACTCATACGAAACATCACCATTAGACGACGCATCGACACAATCTCCTGACCTACCTGTTGGTGAGCAGCACAGGTACTCTATTGGTTTATCTAAAACTTGGGATGAGAACACGCTGGATATCTATTATCAGTATGCAGATTTCGGCGAAATGGATATCGCGCAAAACAATAACCCTGACAATATCAAAATGCTCAATGGTCAGTTTATTGGACAAGTCCACTTCGTAGGACTCGGCTACACCTTTTAATCATACTTCGAAAGAGTGGCTTGATAGCCACTCTCATAACTTTAAATCGACGGACTAAAACAACCCCACGGATGGAGCAACGACTAACAGAAGGTAACAAATTTGTACTTCATCAAAGCTCCTAACCCTCAAGATATACAAACCCTGCTCACTCTACCTATCTATTCTCTAGAAAGACTTTTCAGCCGCCTACCCTGCGAAAGCAAAGAGCGCTTAATTCGTGCCATGTTAGAAGAAAAACTAACTTAATGATTAATTTACAGTTTTAGCTACAAAATTTCGTACCAAGACTGCTTTTTGTGAGAATTCCATCTATAGTAATATTCGTCTAAAAGTTTTTACTCTTAAACTAATATAACTTGAGTGTATAACATGAAATCTCTTGAACAGCAGTTGTCTCGACTGGACTTGAACCTACTGGTCTCATTAAGCGTTTTATTGAAAGAAAAGAATGTTTCCAGAGCAGCAGAAGTGCTTTATCTGTCGCAACCGGCTATGAGTCGTACCTTAAAAAGGCTTAGAGATGTGTTTGATGATCCTCTTTTTTATAGAGAATCGGCGGGGCTGCAACCCACAGAGAAAGCACTTACCCTTCAAGAGCCGCTAAGCGAAATATTGCTATCGGTAAACAAGCTGATTGATAGCACTCAATTTTCACCGCAAAGCTGTGACCAAACCTTCCGTATTTCACTCCCCCCTTTGATGAGTCGTCAGTTGTCTGTACCACTGATCAAAGAGCTCATGCGTATTGCACCCAACGCCAGTCTACTTGAGTATCCCGCAGCACTCGATCCAACAACCTTACTCAAAGACCGCGCTGTAGACTTCTCTATACATATTGAACAGCCAGGTAATAGCCAAGAGTTTCCCTGTGAGTTAATAGGTAGTACCCATGCCGTATTCTATGGCATTTCAGGTCACCCTTTGTCGAATAAAAGTGACACTACACTACAAGATTGTCTCAAATATCAGTTTGTCGATCTCATCCTAGACTTGAGGTCAGTGTCAGGATCTCACAACCCTATTGATTCTTACTTAGAAAACAAAGGATTGAAGCGGGATATTGTGTTTAAAAGTGGCCAACTCAATACACTGATAGATGCGATGCAAGGCTCAGACAAACTGCTTATTTCTACGCATACTTTGCGAAGTGTTGATGACTTCAAGCAACGACTCGATCCTGTATTTGAGATCAAAGGAGATCCCAAAATGGATATCAAGGTGTACTTGGTGGAGCATAAGCGCACATTAAACAGTGCAGCGCATCAATGGCTCAAACAACTGATCTTAGATACCTTGCGCGATAAGGCATTCCCAGCTGAGTATTGATCACTGTTTTTAGGAACGTTTATTACGAACCTTCAATGCCCTCTCAATAAATTCCACTCCCGGTTCATAGCGTTTAGCACTAGCATTCAATGCCAGTGCTAACGCACTATCTGCGATCTCTTCGAAGCGCTGTGCCATGGTGTTCACTTTTAATGGAATAAAATCTAACAAGCGGTTATCACCAAAGGTTGCTATTTGTATACGCTGAACAAGCTCTGCATCTGGCAACACAACATCTAATACGCCCTCAAGCAAAGTATATGACGTGCACACAATCGCATCAGGAAGGCAATCGAGAGTGACCCACTCTTGCACAAGACGTCGTCCTTCATCTGCCGAAAAATGCTCGCCATAGGCCAACCTCAAATCGATACCTTTATTCTTAATCGCAGCTTCTAAACCCAGTTGACGATCTCTAGATACTGGCAAGTTAGGCAAAGCGCCTATTAAGCCAACACTCTTCACTTCACTGCTTAGGATAGACGTTGTCAGTTTCAAGGCTGCCTCAAAGTCTTCACTCACCACACAACTGAACACCTCATCATCTAACGGGCGATCGAGCGCAATCACTGGCGTACCTTTTTGCAGTAGTAATTGATAATACTCATTGGCATCAGGCATGGATGTTGCCACAAACAAAGCATCAATCCTGCGACTCACAAGCGCTTCTGCCAAGGCCTGTTCAGTTTTAGGGTCATCATCAGAGCAACCAATGAGGATCTGGTAACCCGCTTGTCGCGAGTTTTGCTCTAATAGTTTTGCAAGCCGTGCATAACTTGCGTTCTCTAGATCAGGAATGATCAAGCCAAAAGAGCGGCTGCTACCAGCTCTCAAGGAAGAAGCAGCATGATCTGGACGGAAGTTGTGCTCATCAACCACAGCCATTACTTTCTGCTGTGTTTTCTCGCTGATGCGATACTTTTTGGCCTTACCATTGATCACATAGCTTGCAGTCGTTTTTGATACACCAGCCAGTTTAGCTATCTCTTCTAAAGTCATTCATGATCCTAATGATTTGTGCACTTGATCATAGTTATCCAGATCAATGCTTTCTTTTTATTGAACTATAAGCTGAATCGGTTAACTATAAAAGCTGAAACGGTTAAGCATGATTAAAATTGCTGATGACTACCACTATTTTGAAGCATTAGTATAGATATATAGAGTTGAACCAAGGATTTCATCGGTTGCACAATCGATTGAAATTTTTATTTGCTGATTTGCTGAACCGATTTAGCATCAATATAAAGCACGACTTGAGAGTGCGATTTTACATAGAACTGAGGCGGATATGCTCACAATAAATGAAAATGATATTAGGTTGCAGCAAAGTGCAGCGGATAAAACAGCGGCTATTCAAGAAATCGCAAAAAGCCTAACCAATAAAAACCTTGTCGACTCGGGCTATCTGGAAGGAATGCTTAACCGTGAGTCACAGAACTCTACATTTTTAGGCAATGGCATCGCCATTCCTCATGGCACTGTAGACACTCGTTCACTGGTTCACAATACCGGTGTCTCTGTGCATCATTTCCCCGAGGGGGTTGATTGGGGCGACGGCAATACGGTTTACCTAGCCATTGGTATTGCTGCTAAATCTGATGAGCACCTTGGTATCCTAAAGCAACTCACTAAGGTTCTCTCCGCTGACAGCGTTGAAAATAAGCTTAAGCAGGCTGAAAATGCTCAGCAGATCATTGCCTTGCTTAATGGCGAAGTTCAGCTAAAAGCAGACTTTGATGCCTCGCTAATTCAGTTGAACTTCCCTGCGAGCGACATGTTGCAAATGGCTGCAGTTGCAGGTGGTCTACTTAAAAACACTGGATGTGTTGAAAACGAATTTGTTGCTGATCTAGTGACCAAATCCCCTACTCCCCTAGGTCAAGGTTTATGGCTAGTAGCAAGTGACAAAGGCGTTAAGCGTACAGCTATGTCGTTTGTTACCACATCAAACCAATGTGAGTTTGAGGGAGAAGTCGTTAAAGGACTGGTTGCCTTTTCTGCCAACAGCAATGTGCATCAGTCCATGCTCAACATCCTTGTGGACGCTGTCTCATCAGGTCGACAAAATGAACTTTTACAAGCGTCCGCAGAAAGCCTGATGACTTTATTTACAGGTGAAGAATCGCCTGTTTCTTCAGACACCAAGCCTTCAGATAATTGCGCTGTATTCACCATCAAAAATGCTCATGGTTTGCATGCTAGACCAGGCGCAATGTTAGTCGCTGAAGCCAAAAAGTTTGAATCTAAGATCACTGTTTGTAACCTAGATGGTGAGGCAAAGCCCGTTAACGCGAAAAGCCTAATGAAGGTCATTGCCATGGGCGTGAAACATGGTCATCAACTTCAATTTGCTGCCGAAGGCAAAGACGCAAAAGAAGCGCTTGATAGCATCGGCAAAGCCATTGAATCTGGCCTTGGCGAGGGATGAGGAATTAACTATGACAACAACGAAAGTAGTAACCGTAACCCTTAACCCGGCATTAGATCTCACAGGTAGCTTGGAGTCGCTAAATCAAGGCTCTGTAAGCTTGGTTAAGTCAGGCACATTGCATGCTGCAGGTAAAGGCGTAAACGTCGCCAAGGTACTTAGTGAGCTGGGCGCAGAGGTCACGGTCACAGGTTTTCTAGGAAAGGATAATCCTGAGCTGTTCATCCAGCTTTTTAATGATATCAACGCGCGTGATGCCTTCGTTCAAGTAGAAGGGGCAACCCGCATCAACGTGAAGCTTGTTGAGGATAGTGGCAAGGTCAGTGATATTAACTTTCCTGGCGTACAAGTCACTCAAGGCGATATTGACCGCTTTGAAGAGACTCTCTTTGAGCTTGCTAAAGACCACGATTATTTTGTGATAGCGGGCAGCCTTCCTCAAGGTGTCAGCCCTGAACTGTGCGCATCTTGGGTCAAAAGACTCCATTCAATGGACAAGAAGGTGCTGTTCGACAGCAGTCGCGCAGCTTTGTCTGCAGGCCTCGAGGCACAGCCTTGGCTGATCAAGCCGAACGATGAAGAGTTAGCTGACTTTGTTGGAAGATCACTGAATAACGCAAACGAGTGCCAACAAGCGGCCCTTGAACTGGCTAATAAAGGCATCGAAAACATTGTTGTGAGTATGGGAGCACAAGGTGTGATGTGGCTTAACCAAGGTCAATGGTTATTCTCAAAGCCACCAAAAATGGAAGTTGTGAGCACCGTTGGTGCCGGTGACACCTTAGTCGCGGGTCTATGTTGGGGGCATATGCAAGGCTTGGAAAAAGAAACGCTACTGCGCTTTGCTACCGCCTTATCAGCCTTAGCGGTATCGCAAATCGGAGTCGGTATCCCAAGCCAAACACGGCTTGAACAGACCATTAGTCAGGTCAATGTACAACAAACAATAATATCAAAATAAAGGACTGCCCTATGAACATTGCAATTATCACAGCCTGCCCAAGTGGTGTCGCGAACAGCATCATTGCTGCAGGCCTTTTAGACAAAGCCGCTAAAGCGCTACACCTTGATGCAAAAATCGAATGCCAATCTAAGGTCATTGAAGGCTATGTCCTTAGCAAGCAAGATATAGATGACGCTGAAATTGTCATCATCGCTTCAGACACAGCGATCGATACATCACGCCTTGTGAACAAAAATGTCTTTCAAGGCAATATCAAAGATGCGGTTAAAAATGCGAGTGCGTTTATCGAACACGCTCAACAACATGCCGTAACACTAACCAGTGACGCTGTATCCACTGGCAGTATCGAGTCTTCTGATAGCAAGAAGATAGTCGCGATCACCGCCTGCCCTACGGGTGTCGCACATACCTTTATGGCTGCTGAAGCCCTCGAAGACGAAGCTGTTCGTCAGGGCCACCAAATCAAGGTTGAAACCCGAGGTTCTGTTGGTGCTAAAAACCAGCTCACAGAGCAAGACATTGAACAAGCGGATCTTGTGATCATAGCGGCAGACATTGATGTGCCACTGGATCGCTTTAACGGTAAACTGCTTTACCGCACCAAGACAGGGCCCGCCCTTAAGAAAACCAAGCAAGAAATGGACAAAGCCTTTTTGGAGGCAACGCCTTATCAAGCTACAGGAGGCGCTTCTGCCGAGGTCTCTACAGAAAGCAAAGGCGTGTATCAGCACCTTATGACTGGCGTGTCACACATGTTACCCGTGGTGGTAGCAGGTGGTCTTATCATTGCGCTGAGTTTCGTATTTGGTATCGAGGCATTTAAGCAAGAGGGGACATTAGCGGCGGCCTTGATGAGTATTGGTGGCGGCTCCGCCTTTGCTCTGATGATCCCTGTTCTTGCAGGCTATATCGCTTTCTCAATTGCCGATCGCCCTGGATTGGCTCCGGGCCTTGTGGGCGGCATGCTAGCCAGCACACTTGGTGCTGGTTTCCTTGGGGGGATCGCGGCAGGTTTTATCGCAGGTTACAGTGCCAAGTTTATTGCTGATAAACTGTCTTTGCCGCAATCAATGGAGGCACTCAAGCCAATCCTGATCATTCCATTTGTTGCGACTCTTTTCACTGGCCTGGTCATGATCTATGTGGTGGGCAGCCCAGTAGCCGCAACGATGAGCGGTCTTGAGAACTTCCTAAATACCATGGGGGCAGGTAACGCCGTTATGCTAGGTATTCTGCTAGGCGCAATGATGTGCTTTGACCTAGGCGGTCCAGTAAACAAAGCAGCCTATGCCTTTGGTGTTGGCCTACTCGCTTCACAACAATATGCGCCTATGGCAGCTATCATGGCGGCAGGTATGGTACCTGCACTCGGTATGGGACTGGCAACCTTTTTAGCGAAAAGCAAATTTGAAGCCAGTGCGCGTGAAGCAGGCAAAGCATCATTTGTATTAGGCTTGTGCTTTATCTCTGAAGGCGCAATTCCATTTGCGGCCAAAGATCCAATGCGCGTGATACCTTCTTGTATGGCTGGCGGCGCTTTAACGGGTGCGCTTTCTATGCTGTTCGGTGCCGAGCTGTTAGCACCACACGGTGGATTGTTTGTTCTGCTTATTCCTAATGCCATCTCTCCTGTATTGATGTACTTGGTTGCGATTGCCGCAGGTACCGCCGTTACCGGATTTAGCTATGCGTTCTTGAAAAAACGCGACGAGCAAGTTTTAGCATCTGCGTAAACTCATCTAAAGGTTAAAAGGCCAGATTCGCTGATGAAACGAATCTGGCCTTTTTTACTTTCTACTTATTCGAGATCTACTGTTCAGTTTCAAGCCAGCTCTCGATGACCTCTCTAGCCTCAAAACACTCTCCCTGTAGCGTTTGTGTATGCGCATCAAAAGGCTGGCCGATAAACGTTGTGCGAATCATTTTCCCTGTTGCCAGTTCAATATGAGTGCTTACCCTACCCTGAAAATTCTGCAATAACGCAAAATCATTGCTCACGAATACCAGTTGGCTTGAGTAGTAGAGGAAATAGTCTGGCGTAGAGCTAAGCTTGCAGGTCAATGTTAGCTGTTCGTTTGCCATTGCTTCAAAAGCCATTACATTCAAAGACAGGGCACTCACTATTAAAAGAGAGGACAGCTTACTGATTCGACAAGCATGGCTCATGAAAGGCTCCCGTTCACCTTAATACTGATAAGTATAGATAAACAGGAGCACTCTCAATTAACGTCCATAGTATTCAACAATATACTGCTCAAAATCGTGGCACATTTGCTCATCACTTAGCTCGTTGTTCGCGAGCTCTTTATCACCATCCACAATGCTGATTTTTGCATTAAGAGAGTGAACGCAAGCTCGAGGCCTGTTTGCAAGCACAGAGATTTTATCCTGCTCTATCTGCCATGCCTGTTCAGACGTCAAATTACATTCGTCAGCAAGGTATTTGGCATTAAATCCCTCGCCCGTTAGCTGAATTATGGTTTGGTTGTGATTGACCGCATTGCCTTGATGCCAGTAATGCTCTTCTAGCAAAGGCCCTATCTCAGGATTATCCGTTAGGTACCCAAACTTATTAGTGAAATAAGCTCTGGTTTGATATACCGCCATATGTGCCAACAGGTAACCTTGATAGGCACAAGCCGACTCATCCGATAGTAAGTGAGGTATTGCCATTAGCGGTCTTGGGCTGCACTCCAGACCTAGGATGTTTTTCTCCATTTCACGCGCTAATCGAGTGATGTTTTCAGGCGTGAGTTCTTCATCCGCTAATTGGTACAAGGCTCGTTCAAAATACGGCACCACTAGAATGCTGCGCTCAGTATAGGCTTTGAAAGGCTGCTTACTTTCTATCATCGCTTTTATCACTGAATCGGGAATGGCCACGCCATTTTCGTCCAATGCATAGAGCTTTAGCCAGTCACCATCTTCTAAGAGGCTGTCACAAAACATTGATTGTGTTTCTGCATAGGCCATTGATGTCGGAGCAAACTCTTGAGAAAAGCACGGAGCATTCATCTTCACGTTGGCAAAGTGTGCAGCGTGTCCGCCCTCATGGAACAAGGTGTTAATGCCATCGTAGCCACTGCCTACCTGATCGGGTTTAGCGTTACTAGTGAAGTTAACCTTAGCGGGTACCCATTGTGAGTTGTCGTAAAACGATGGGATAGGTCCATGGCAAAATCCATTAGGGTATTTGCCTTTGCGATCGAGCAAATCTAGGGTCAGCTCCGCATTAGAATAGTTGATATTCAATCGACCAAACGATTCAATCCATCGGCGCAACGATTGTGAAAATGGTACATACGGGTCAAGATCACGCATTGCGTCACCCGAAAAAGAGTACACAAAATTGTGACCTTCAAGGGCTTGCTGTCCTTTATCACTTGCCAATTGTTTAAGACTACTCAAGTTACTTTCGCGAGTTCGTTGTTCAAAATCATCCAGTATGGTGAACAATTCTGTTGTGGTCATTTGCTCTGTTTTCACAATCGAATAGTCAAAGAAATTGTCATATCCCAATGAGCGAGCGAATTGATTGCGCAGTTTAACTAGGTCCAAAAGTCCATTCACCAGTAACCATTGCTCAAGATCTAGCATAGCCTGATGCGATGACTTTCTAACCGACTCATTATCGCTAGTACGGATATTGGCAGCAAGTACGGGAAGTGACCCTTCTTGCTTATTGCCTTGTGCATCAATAAAGATTTGGGTGTGCTGCTGTTTCCTTTCAAATAGCTCAGACTCAAATTTAATTAAATCAGCCTTCAACTCTCGCGCTTCACGAGTAGGCAAAGCATGAGCTTTAAACGTAGCAAGCCATCCCTCAAGCCCAGCCTTAACGACATCAGCCTTATCGTTTAATGGCGTCGATTGAAGCTTTTCCAGTTGCAGTTGTATTTCTGAGAGTCTATCGGCATTGCTTAAAAATTGGTTCCAGTGGGTTTCAGCTTGAGCCGAACCCGCTTGATCGTTTGAGATGCCCATATAGGTTTCCCAGAATAGATCCTCTTTTTGGCGATGGACCGCCAAATATTCTTTGTTCAACGAGTCTAGATATTGATGTGGATGCATGCGTTTTCTCATTCCCTTGAGTGATCATTAAAGGTAAGTTCTATAGAAAATAGTGTAACCATATAGAATAGATATGGATACTAGTTGCGGGTAATAAAGCCTGCCTCATCAATCAGTTTACTGCAAAAATACAGATGCTCCCTAATGTCTATAGGCTCTGTAAGAGATCTCTCACAACAGTGTGGGAATAAAGTGTTTTTTAGTATAGACACCTTCCTGTGATTTCACGTAACCCATTGTTATTATTCTAAATAACTTATTTTCAACAATGATCGTTCAGTTATTTTTTATCGTATAAGCTCGTACACCGTTGATAAGAATCACCAGTACAGTAATATGTTTCTTGTCGACAGGGAGTTGGCAGGAAAGGAAAACCTAAAGGACTGGGTATCTTCAGGAAGAAGATTCGATTACTAGGAAGTAGTCAACACGGAAGTAGAGCCTTAGGATAGGCGAAAGATTCAACACTGGACGTTGAGTTCAAGGACACCGTCAGGAAGACGATGCAAAAGGATTGGGTTAATGGACTTAGCCTGAGCAAGGATAGTATTAGGGAATGTGTTTGTAGCGGGATTGCTGCGTTTAAAAATTTGCCCCACCAGCTTGCTGTGTGGGGCTTCTTTTTATCCACTACTCTCTTATACCAATCGTACTCAATAACTACTTGTCGAAAAATCCTGCCTTGTTCTTGAGTATTTTCCCTACGCTAATTCTGAGCACTTACTTAGTGTGATTGATATTACCTCCCACTCCTCAATAAGTTACTTTTCTCTGTTACTCATTATTGTTACTCTGAAATCCAACGATTTCGCATGGAAAGCAAGATGAATAGCACCATCAACACTCTACTCAGCCACCGTTCAATTCGCTCTTTTACCGAGCAGCCAATAGACTCTAGCCTTCTCGACACTATTCTTAACTGTGGCCTAGCGGCGTCCAGCTCTAGTTTTATTCAGTGTGTGTCGGTTGTTCGCGTTTCAACTGCTGAAAACAGATCAAAACTTGCCGAATATGCAGGGGGGCAACCCTATGTGGAAAGCTGCTCGGAATTTCTAGTCTTTTGTGCGGATTACAATCGCCACCAGCAAATTCATCCTGAAGCCCAGTTAGGGTTTACCGAACAAACTCTGATTGGCTCTATCGATGCCGCAATGATGGCGCAAAACTGCTTAACTGCAGCGGAATCTCTTGGCCTTGGTGGGGTTTACATTGGTGGTCTGCGAAATAACCCGCATAAGGTAACGGAGCTTCTAGCCCTTCCTAAACATGTCATTCCTCTGTTTGGGCTTTGTTTAGGCTATCCAAACCAAAACCCAGAAACCAAGCCACGCTTACCTAAGTCTATTGTCGTGCATCAAGAACATTATCAGCCAATAAGCTTGGATGAATTGGCACAATATGATGCGCACATTCAAGATTATTACGCGACGCGTACAGACAACAAAAAAGCGGTTTCATGGTCAACACAGATCACCCAGACACTCAGCAAGGAAGCACGCCCATTTATGCATGACTTTCTGCAGAAACAGGGATTCAACACAAAATAATATGAGTATGAATATACAGCAGGTTGAAAAAGAAACTCAGGATTGGCTTGAGCAAGTGGTCATAGGCCTGAACTTATGCCCTTTTGCGCATAAACCAAATAAGAACAAGCAAATAAAGATTGCGGTAACAGAAGCCACCTCAGAAGAGGCACTTCTAGAGTTTATCTTGTTAGAATTGCGAGAGTTGGACAGCAAAGAGCCCAAAGAACTTGAGACCACATTGGTGGTCGCCCCAGCAATGCTTGAAGATTTTATGGATTATAACTTCTTCTTAGATTGGGTTGATGCGTTGTTGAAGCAAGAAGAGTATGAAGGGATCTATCAAGTAGCCAGCTTTCATCCTGATTACTGTTTCGGTGGCACAGAGCCAGAAGATGCGGAAAACCTCACCAACCGCTCGCCTTATCCCACTATCCACTTGATCCGTGAAGAATCTATGGAAAGGGTTTTAAAGCACTATCCTGATCCTGAAGCGATTCCAGACAATAATATTGCGAGAGTGGAAGGTTTGACTGCTGAAGAGAAAGCGAAACTCTTCCCGTATTTGATTAGGTAGTCAGAAGTAAAGCTTTAACAAAAAGGTATGGATTCGCCAATATAACGACATCCATACCCCAAAAGTTTACTGATTCAACAAGCTTCTTAGCTGCGCAACCTCACCCTCAGGCAGGTTGAAGGGCGTATTATTCAATACGCACTTTACCGTCACTTCCGCTGGAGCATGTCTGCTCCCTTTTGTAGATAAGAACTTATAGACTTTTCCGTTGCGATCAAATAACCCTTGGCAATAGGTGTGAGTCTTTCTATATGGCATTAGCTTCAGAGGTGGATTTTGCTCTGAAGGCACTGTTACAGCAGCCCTTGCCTTTGTGCTGGCACTCATCGCATCGGTTTCAATATTAGTCTTCAAGTCATTATGTGTAGACATAGGTGCTCCTAGAAAAAAACATCCATGCTTATTTTGTCCTGTGGAAATCTATCAGCCATTGCGGCTGCTCCAAGGGAAGGCCTTGGACTCACCTAAAATAACCTGTTCAACAAACGCACAGAAATGATTTTGATATATCTCTGTTATTCTTTGAGCTTATATCATTGGTCAAAGATACCTACGCATCTGCGTTGTTCATCTTTGCTGAGTCATACACTTGATAGATGCCCCACTGGTACGCCAACTCGGAAAACACTTCGAGCATGACGAGGTTCAGCTCTGTCATCTCCGAGCGCTCCTATCGGAGATCTAGTGATTCCAGTACGAAGCAAACAGGATGGAAAGATGCCCCACTGGTACGCCAGCCCGGAAAACACTTTGGGCATGACGAGGTTCGACTCTTGTCATCTCCGAACGCTCCTATCGGAGATCTAGTGATTGCGTTACGAGGCAAACAGCATGCAAAGATGCTCGACTAGTACGCCAGCTCGGAAAACACTTCGAGCATGACGAAGTTCGACTCTGTCATCTCCGAGTGCTCCTATCGGAGATCTAGTGATTCCAGTACGAAGCAAACAGGATGGAAAGATGCCCAACTGGTACGCCAGCCCGGAAAACACTTTGGGCATGACGAGGTTCGACTCTTGTCATCTCCGAGTGCTCCTATCGGAGATCTGGTGATTGCGGTACGAGGCAAACAGCATGCAAAGATGCTCGACTGGTACGCCAACTCGGAAAACACTTCGAGCATTCAATGCCGTCATCTCCGAGCGCTCCTATCGGAGATCTAGTGATTGAGCTCAAATAGTAAGCGATGAGAAGTGCATGTTGCTTCAACAAACAAGTAACTATGAAATGAAGTTCGTCTGTCCACATTTAGAGCATATATACTTTCGTTTGTTTCTTTTTAAGAACAACTTCTCAACCAGGCTTCTCCTTTCTCTGAAGTATGGGAGTTGAGCAGCGCAATTTTTGCAACGATGTACCATTTGCATAACCTTTCTATAGATCCTATGAATAAAACAGTAAGTAATTTATATTAAAATTTTATGTAAATGAAGTTTATGGCACAGTGTTCACTATAAAAAATAGTAATTGAATATTAATAAAATCATACCTTTACTATTTTTAGTACGATATTCGATAAAATAACAAGCAATTGATGAATCATCAGGCAGGAGTATATTTTGCGTACATAAGCATTTCTTTAACTATCTTGCACTGAATTAAAATCCAGAAAACTGATTGAAGTAGCCAGCCACCAATAAGGTATCACATACGCATAAAGTAAACCACATGTTCTTAGCGAAAAGCAGAAAGTCATCGTACTAAGCAAGAATAAAAACGAGAGAAGATAAAATCTAGAAGGTTAGAAAATACTAGCAGAAGAGATATAAGCAATAATAAAAAGCCCCATCAGCTCAATGTAAACTAATGGGGCCAAACTTAACGATTAAGAAAGAATACGGGCTCTAAACTTACGGCCTTTCATTTTGCCGTTTTCGATCTTCTTGTGTGCAACCTTAGCCAATGACTTATCGACAGCTACGTAAGCACGCATATCAAATAGGTTGATTTTACCTACCATTTTACCGTCAATGCCATTTTGACCCGTTAAGGCACCAAGAATGTCCCCTGCTCTCACTTTTTGCTTCTTACCACCAGAAATTTCGATGGTCACCATGGTTGGTTGAAGCGGTGTATTGTTTGAGGTCTGTGGAAGCGCTTCTGGTTCGATGGCAATATCCATGTATTCATCGATCATGGCAACGCGGTGATGCTCTTTGTCATTGAAAAGACTGCACGCAACCCCTTTACTGCCTGCACGGCCAGTACGACCGATACGGTGAACGTGCACTTCAGGATCACGAGATAGCTGATAGTTAATGACCGCATCCAGGTTCTCTACATCAAGTCCACGTGCTGCTACGTCTGTGGCAACAAGAATCGAGATGCTCTTATTTGAAAACTGAACCAGCGTTTGGTTGCGCTCACGTTGCTCTAGGTCACCGTGCAGGTCAATAACGCTAAAGCCCTTATAATGAAGCTCATCGGCTACTTCTTGAACTTCTCGCTTGGTATTACAGAAGATCACCGCAGACTCAGGTTGGTGCGTCAGCAACAATGTTTCCAATGCTTGCATACGCTGCTCATTATCATCTACTTTGTAGAAGTGTTGAGAAATAGTGCTTTGCTCATGGGTAGACTCAACCTTAACTAATTGTGGGTCTTGCATAATGCGAGCCGCAACCTGCTGAATTTTTTCAGGGAATGTGGCACTAAATAGCAAAGTCTGGCGCTGTTTCGGCGCTTCAGCAACAATCGCATCTAAAGCATCCTGAAAGCCCATGTCTAACATTCTGTCAGCTTCATCCAACACTAGAGTATTCAGCTCTGCTAGATTGATACGACCTCTTTCCAAGTGATCAAGAATGCGACCAGGTGTACCTACCAAAATGTGTGCACCGTGCTCCAAAGAGCCAATTTGAGGCCCCATAGGCACACCACCACATAAAGTGAGTACTTTTATATTGTGAATAGTACGTGCCAGTTTTCGGATTTCTTTTGCTACTTGGTCAGCCAACTCACGAGTTGGGCACAATACCAATGACTGCACGCGAAATCGCTTCACATTCAGGTTGGTCAAAAGGCTTAGACCAAACGCTGCTGTTTTACCTGATCCAGTTTTGCCCTGACCAATGACGTCTTTACCATTTAACATCAGTGGCAAGCTTTGCGCCTGTATAGGCGTCATCTCGGAATACTCCATCGACGCCAAATTATCAAGCAATGGCTGAGATAAAGGTAACTTAGAAAATTTATTGTCGCTCAAGGGAGATTCCTTTTATGGATTAGGTAAGTAGCGCTGTTTCAAGGGTGACGACCCTAAAGGGTAGACACACTAATTGCAAGTTAAAAGTTCCACCCTAGATTAGCAAAGATCAGGGTATTCGGTGTTTGGCCAAATAAGCTGTCACTGGCACCATCAAAACGTTGCGCTACTAGCACTAATTGCCAATCATTCGATAGCGAAGAGGTACTAGAAACACCAAGATAAAAAGAGTCATCATCGTAGTAAGAACCCGAGAATACAATGCGGTTCAGCGGCGTAATCTCAAACCCTAGATCTGCATAAGCAGTAAATTCGGTAAAGCTCAAAGTTCGTGCAGTTAAGGGTAGATTAAGAAAGACGATAGCGTTTTGTACGTCTTGAGGCTCAGTGATATGTAGCAGTGCCACCGTGCTCATCCAGTTTCTGGCACCTGAGAAGTTATATCCAAGCTCTACACTAGAAACCACGGATGTCGTTAGCGGCTGTAAATTGCCATCCGCTGTTTGCCATTCATCCTTAGTGGGGCTAAATAGCGTACTTTCGGCCTTCAACGAAGCACCCGCAAGGTCAGTAGCAAGCCCTGCCCCTATGACAAAATCAAGGTTAGCCTTTCCAACAATGACCTGGGCATCCCAGTTCGCCACATTAAACAGGTAGCGTGCAGAGTAACTGTGCAACTCACTATCTTCTGAAGGGCTAAATGCGAGATTTAGCTCACTGGCGTAGCCTAGCTTTCTGGTCAAATAAAGTGCATCTGTGCCAGGTCGTTCGGGATAGTCCACATCGTATATAGAGTAAGAATTAAAGATATCGTTGGGATTCCAAATGGTATTCATACCCCAATTGATACGAAACCGCCCCACTCTCCCCTGATAATTGTCGCTATGCCAATCTGCATAAAGCCGATCAAATTGAGAGTTGGCGAAAAAATCGCTGCCCTCACCCCAATTAAACGTGAGGTCTAGATAGCCTGGGTCGAACCCAATGACTTCACGATATAACTCACTTTGCGCTGAGTCCCCCCAGAACAAACGATTTCGAACGCTAGCATTAAAGCGTAATTGGCTACTAAAGCGATACTCAAAATCCAACCGATTATGGACTTGGTGATCAAAGAGATCCTCTCCGCCATCAATAAGTGTGCCTGTCATCATATAGTTAACATAACCCGACAACTCCCAGTCTTTCTCTGGTTCTAACCCTGGAATTTGCGCCTGCAATAAAAGTGGCAACAAGAGTAAGGAGACGATGAAGACACGCATGGCTTTGCTCACTCAGCCATTGGAATCAAATGGGGACGATAATCGGGATTTAAGCTGTCTTCGGTCACTGCGCCGTCATCAATCACTATCACCCTAGCGGCTCGCGAGATAACCCTTGGATCGTGAGTTGAGAAGATAAACGTCGTGCCCTCAGATTCATTGAGTTGCTGCATAATATCCAGTAGATCGGCGGTGCTTTTCGCATCAAGGTTGGCGGTGGGCTCGTCTGCCATTACGAATTTAGGATTAGGTGCTAATGCCCTTGCCACTGCGACCCTCTGTTGCTGCCCGCCGGATAACTGAGAGGGTCTCTTATGCAAATGACTGCCCAAACCCACTCTCTCTAGTAACTTACTGGCACGAGCCCTACTCTCTGACGCTGTTGCCCCTTGCAGTTGCATAATGAACTCGACGTTCTCCAGTGCAGTCAGCACCGGCAGTAAGCTGTAGTCCTGAAAAATGAATCCCACTTGGTCACGGCGAAATTGAATCTTCTCTTTCTCACTCAAACTGGTAATAACAAGATCATCTATCTTTACTTCACCTTTTGTTGGCGTATCCAACCCCCCTAACATATTGAGTAAGGTTGTCTTGCCCGATCCTGAAGGCCCCATCACCGCAACAAACTCTCCTTGCTCGATGGATAAATCCACTTTCTTAAGAGCATCCACTGGAAAGTCAGTGTTCGGGTTGTAGATTTTCGTTAACTTACGCACTTTGATCGTCATGGCTCGCTCGCTCAATGTTTATCATTCATTGCTTGGATTGGACTTTGCTTAATAATTTGCCTAGCTGGATACAAGGCTGAAAGCACGCTCACCAACAAAACGGAAAATGCTAAAGTAATGTATTGGGAAGACGTCACTTGTGGGTAGAACACGGTATCGATACCAAACTCAGCAAGCCCTTCGGATGCAATGCTGAGATCAATGCCTGTTGTTTGTAAAATATCGGTAATACCAAGCGCCAGAAGCACGCCAACACCTGCGCCAGTGAGCCCTAAAAAGACCGCCTCTAATACGATCAACCCTCTTACTTTCTCTGGCGCCATTCCGACCGCCATCAGCACGCCAAACTCCTGTGTGCGCTCAAATACCGACATGAGCATAATATTAATGATCCCAAGCCCCATAGCTGCCACAAAGATAACAAGGAGCAGATAGTTAAAGGATTGCATGCTCGATATGAGCGTCTTTAAGTAAGGTTGCAGAGTCTGCCAGTCTTCTACACTCACCTCGGCGTTTAGCAGATCAGAAAGCCTAATCGCCAATGCAGGGGCGAGTTGATAGTCCTCCATGGCAATCGCTATTTCGTGGATACCAGAGACTCCCGTGAACTCAGTGAGGTCGGACTTTCTGACAAACACGCTATTGTCATCAAACGAGGCGCTAGGGCTAATAAAAATCCCTTTAACCCGAAAAGCACCACCGGTCACCTCACCATGAGTGTCGCTAAAGGTCAGTACAACCTTAGACCCAAGCTTCAGTTTCAATCTATCAGCCAGTTTGTTTGAAAGTACGATAGGGCTTCGTCCTTCTGCGCTAAGCCATTGCCCCGCTACAAGCTTGTCTTTTATGGGCGTAACTTGCGCTTCTTGCTCTGGTAATACACCCAATATCCTTATCCCTCGATTGGCCCTGGCTGATGCGATCATTCCAGTAACTATATGTCTTTCGCTATAGCCTGTGACAGCACTCTCACCACCTATCAACGCCTGTATGGACTCTGTATCGTTTATAACGAGATTGACATCAGGTTCTAGGGAGTAATCTGGGTGGTGAATTTGAATCGCATTGGTTTGCCATTGAATCGCGTTGCCTAACATATTGGTCATCAAACCCGACATGAAGCCAATCATTAAAATTACGCTAAGTACGCCAATGACAATTGCTAATAATATGGTTGAAGTACGAAGTGGGGTTCGCCATAGGTTTCTCCAGGCTAGCTTAATGAGCATGGAACCCTCCCTTGAGTCCAGAAACCGCATCGAGCCTCATCACCCTCCACATTGGATACACCAAACAAATCATGGTTATAGCCGCCACTATGACGATTTGCTCTTGAAACAAAGCAGGGTCTAGCGAAACGGGCATCACGGGCTCATATCCCATGTCCAACATCGCCTGGGCCATCTCGCCGGCTAAGCGTATTGGTTGATGGAAGAAATAAAGGAGTAAAGGCGAAGCTGTCAATACCCCTACCGCAATACCTAACAAACCAATCATGCTGGATTCAATAACGATTAACCGAAGTAACTGAGCTCGAGCCATGCCGGTGGCAAGCATCACAGAGAATTCTCTCAAACGCTCTAGAGTCATCATTAGCAAGGTGGCAAACAGAGCAAAGCCAACAACAATGTACAATAAATACATCATAACGAGGCCTCCTACTCTATCTAAGACAATACTTTGTTCAAGCTCTGGGGATAGATCTCGCCAATCACGTATGGATACGCCCTCGGGATAAGCATCACTGAGTTGTTGTATAACGAAGGGCAATTTAGAAAGGTCGCTCAACCCAATAACCCATGAGGTCACCTGATTTCCCGCGCTAAACAGCTTTTGAGCATCAATCAGCGAAAGATACACCTGCTGGTTGTTCATCTCCTTTATGGGGTAATGAACAATGCCTTTGATCTCGAAAAGCCCTGCCGCCATTTGCCCGTGATGGCCTTGTCCATAAAAGACAATATCATCTCCAACCGTGAGTCCAAGATACTGGGCGACACCCTCGCCAACTATCACGCCAGTGGCGTCCTCTGACCAATACTCTCCCTTAATAATGCGCTCGCTCAGATTGGAATAGGTATCCTCTAAACTTGGGTTAATTCCTGAAAGCATTACGCCCTTTGAACGCTGGTCGCTGGCCGCCAATATAAAGCTATCTATACGAGGCAATAGGTAATCAATAGCGTCAACTTGACGGATATCAGAGATAAACTCATCTGAAGCGGGCAATAGCTCATCAATGCTATTGTTCTCTTTGTACTCAGGATTTTGCAATTGAACAACACCCGTACCCATCTTAGCGCTATTTAAGATATTGTGGGTGTACTGCCCTTCTTGGAAGGCTCGCATGACCAGCGACAAAAATAGCGTCAACGCAATCGCGGACGCCGTTAGAATGGTCCTACGTTTTTGACGCCAGATATTCCGCCATGCTAAGCGCAATAACATGCGTTAATCTCTCAATGCGCGCATTTGACTCTGAGAGAAAAATGCGTCATCAATATCAAAATCAAACTGGGCGGCGTGAATCTTTATTTCAGTCTGATGTCCCTCTTTATCCGCAGGTATCATGGACATTCTCGAGGCGACATTGCGGCCTCCCATGGGCTTGATATCAAAGGTTTTCATCGTGTTGACGAGTTCTGCAAATTCATCGTAAAACTCTACCTTACGCTGTAATAAATTATCCTTTGATATCCACAATCGAACTTTGTCCCATACCACCGGAGCATCCGGTTTTGCACTAGCATCAATGACGTAGCACTCTACGCCGTCGAACTCTTCACTGCCAGTAAACGCATGTTGATAGTCCACCACGATAGAACTTTGGTTAATTAAGTCATCATTAGTAAAATCAGAGCCCATCCAAGATTGTCCTAACATTGATGGCGCTATTTTTATGACTTTTTCAATGCTGGGAATCCAGTTCCACATTTCATTGTGACGCTTGAGTGAGGCACTGCCTTTATCTTTCGCTGGTGCGGTGACGAGTACCAAGGATAAATCTAAGCCCTTACTCCAGGATTTCATACTCATACTCCGAGTCCAGGTCGGGCGAGTGATGGTCATCGTCATTTCGCTGTATCCAGATTCACCTCGCATTTGTTGATCGGATAATCTAACCACTTCAGAGGCGGACATTGTATTTGCAATGACAGGCACGGAAGGAAAAAGTAGTACCAACCATAAACCTAATAACGGTAGCAAAACTCTTTTACTAGAGTCTCCGAAGCGCATATTCTTTCCCCAAGATCCTTGTTGGTGATAGATAAAGTAAATACCAATTTCTCAGGCTACGCTCTGACCCCGCTCATGAACTGTTCAATACACCAAAACCAATGCGTGATGGAGATCACAAATGCCCTCAATTACTTGAACTGAAACAGTTTTTTCTCTGTGGAATAAATGCCTACACGTTTTCACATCAAAAAATGTCCGACATTCCAATCTGATATCGCAACACAATTTTCTCTAGTTGTTTAATTTCAAAGACTTAACATTACAGCGTCCCATATACGCACCATTGCGCTCACAGTTTTACTTGTAAAAACAATAGGTTAAATTCCAATCAATTAATAAAACTGCCATGAATTCGTAACCTAGTCGTCATTTTTGAGTCATTAGACATTCATATTTGGAATCTAAATTAGTCGCAAATCAAACGGGCAAACGGCCTAGATAATTAACTTCTGAGTGCGAACTCATTTTAAACACTATAGGAAATTCCAAAATGAAAAAGGCAGCGTTAACTACTGCGATTCTTGCTGTAATGGCTTCTGGTTCTGCAGCAGCAGCAACAGTTTACAAGGACGACACTTCTGAGCTGAAAATCGGTGGTCGTGCGGAAGCTCGTTTCAACATTTCTGACAATAACAAATCGGCTGATGACAGCGCTTTTGCAGACAAATCTCGTGCTCGTCTAAACATCGTCGGCAAATCTCAAATCAACGATAGTTTGTACGGCTTTGGTAAATACGAAGCAGAGTTCGATACTGATTCAAAGATCACAAACCGTTACGCGTTTGCAGGTCTTGGTACTAACTTCGGTGAGTTCTCTTACGGTAAGCAAGACTCTGCTCAGGTAATGCTGACAGACATCACAGATACCATGGCAACGTTCGGTGCAGATTCTGCCGACATCGTTGATGGAAACAAAGACAAGCGTGCTAACAACTTTTTATACGCTGGTGAGTTTGGTGGTTTCGATATCCAAGCTAACTACCTAGCAAACGACGAGAAAGATACAGACAGCTACGGCATCGCTGCTATGTACGGTTTCGATTTTGGTCTTGACCTAGGTCTAGGTTACGTTGGTCAAACTAACGGTGACGATGATGACAGCCAGATCAACTTTGCTGCTCAATACACTATTGCTGACTTCACTGTTGGTGGCTTCTACGGTCTAGGTTCAGTTGCAGACGAAGACGTTAACGCGTTTGAAATCTCAGCACTATACAAGCTAAACCAGTGGACATTTGTTGCGGTTTATAACTACAACGACGTAGATACTGCTATCAAGCAAGTTATTACTGGTCTAGATGAAGTAGACAACTTCGCTATCGAAGCTGTGTACAAGTTCAACGGCAACCTACGTACTTACGCAGGCTACAAGTTTGAGCAAGTTGACAACCAAGATGACCAAATCCAAGCGGGTATCCGTTACGATTTCTAATCCGACCTTCAGTTAACTCTGACAAGTCCTTTTGGCCGAGCTTTATGCTCGGTCTTTTTGTTTCTGATAAAAAATGAAACTTATCTGAAAGATTTTCCTTAACAATATGTTCTACTGTAATAAGAGACGCATATCGCACAAGGAAACGCATGATGAGCAAGCCAATCAAAATCACTCTATATCGCTGGGCCGGAAGCTGGGGACCGTTCAAGGTCAATATCCCTTGTGGCGAGTGCACATTAACGAAAGACATCCTAAAAGATACCTTTAAAAATGAGCTTGCTGATGTAGACGTGGAGCTTGAGGTAAAGGATTGGTTGAGTCATTGGTGGGAACCTTTGAAACTCGGTGCATGGCACGCCCCGATTTTAGTCGTCGAAGGTAAGGTAATCAGTCAAGGTGAAGCGTTAAACCGAGGCGTTTTAGTACAATCTGTGATAGCTGAGTGGACAAAGCGCGACGATTTACAAGGCAATATTGTGTATGGTAAAGCGACCTGCCCATATTGCGTAAAAGCCAAAGAAATGCTCGACCAAGCAGGCGTTCCCTACATCTATCATGATGTAGTCAAAGACAGTGCGGCGCTTTATAGAATGATCCCTGAGGTTAAGGCTCACATCGGCCAAAAAACTCCAGTGACGGTTCCTCAGATATGGATGAATGGCAACTATATCGGTGGCGCCGATAACCTGGAAAAGTGGCTACCTACTAAGGAAAACACTGTCATTCCTAATAATGTCGTCGATATACCCGCTAGAGCCGGTAATGACTGAGAAACCCAAAAACTAAAAAAGGCGCTGATAGATAACTATCAGCGCCTTTTTTCAATTCCGTTTGCGTTTTTGGTAACGCTTACTTCGCTAGTCTCTTCATCAGCTTTTTAAACATTGAAGGTTTACGACGAACAATAGCGCTATCAAACTGAGATTCAATTGCTTTACGCGCAAGCTGTTGGCCAATTAGCATACCACCAAAATCATTGTTCATATTCCCACCCAAAATGTAATTAAATTTCTTTTCTGGGGTAATTGTAGCGCTGAATGAGACAAAAACAAGACATTCATCACATAAATATGTAATTTATTTTCATTACCGATTGAATTTCAACCGAAATTTAAAGATAAAGTGACATACGAAACCTAATAGCTATTAATAATCAATAACTTAAGGATTTTACATCGTCATCCTTAATATTGTACTAAATTTACACAAGTAGGCTATAAGACAAAAAAAATCCGCCTAAGAGGCGGATTCTTCTTAATGAGTATTTGTCTTATGATCAACTGCGCTTTGGTTGCTGATACGTTTTACCCGCTAGTTGGTAGGCGTCACGTTGCTTAACATCAAAGTAAGCATCAAAGAACCAAGCGACAAAACGGATCACGTGCTCATCTGTATTCATGATGTGCTCTACAAATTCTTGCAGGTCATCACCTTCTTGTTGTGTAGTCACATGATATACACGTTGCTCACCATCAACCTCAGCAACTGCAAACTGCCCCTTAAGTGATAGCGCAACCTCAGAGACTTCTTCATACTCACACTCTTGCAATAGCAAAAGGGCAGAAGGAAGATCAGCACATTGGCTGGCTGATTTTACGAGTTGCTCAAACTCATTCTGGTTCATTCAAATTTACCTAGATTAAAGTGATTCTTGTTGCTTATTATTCTGCGGATCATTTTGACTCGCAAGCAATACTTCTTGTTCCTTCATCATTTGCAGTAAAGCATCTCGATTTGCTGCAAATTTAGCCATTTCCGCCTTTGGCACAGATTCCGCCATCGGTATATTTGCGGTCATTGCATTCACAGGACGGTTTCGAATCAGCAACTCGTAATGAAGGTGCGGTCCTGTCACTCGGCCAGTGGCGCCAGATAAACCAATCTGTTGCCCTCTTTTCACCTGTTGTCCTTTCTTGACTTGAATACGGCTGAGATGGAGGTAACGCGTTTTATACGTCGAACCATGCTCAAGTACGATGTATTTGCCGGCATAAGGGTGATTACGAACCATAATCACTTTACCGTCACCCGCAGCCATTATAGGTGTACCGACACCTACACCAAAATCAGTGCCATTGTGCGGCGATACTCTGCCGGTCACTGGATGAAGTCTATGAGGATTAAAACCCGAAGTAATTCTATGGCTTTTAACTGGGTAGCGCATAAAGGCACGTTGTAGGCTCTCACCATTTTCGTCGTAATACTGCCCATCTGTATGTAGATATGCACTAATGACTCGGCCTTGATTGAAGATGTTAATCGCCTCTATCTCGCGGCTACCTGTTTCTTTACCATCTACCGTTTGCACTTTATGAACGATAGAAAACTTGTCACCCGCGCGCAGGTCACGCGTGAAACTCATCTTGTCTTTCAAAAGGTCAGTAACTTCTCGTATCTCATTGATGTTCATCCCCAACTGATTCGCCGATTGAGAAAAACTGCCATGAACATTGCCAACTAAAGCCGCTGTTTTCCATTCTCCTTCAATAGACACATCTTTGAAGGTATAGGCTTCATCATCGACACGAGTAAACTGCACCTTATCGGCTGGGTTAAATTCCAGCTCCATCTTATCTAATGCACCAGATGCTTCGTCTATCCAAAACGTCAATTTATCGCCAGGACGCAATGTATCAAGGGACAGGTGGTTTAAATCTTCTTCCATGATGCTAAGAAGACTTTTATACGAAACACCCAATTTGGCAAAGATAACACTTAGGTTATCGCCTTTTTTAATGGTGTAACTGTAGGTAGGTCTAGCCTCTATTGCACCACTATTTTCAGCTGATTCGACAGCAGGCATTGCTGTGCTTTCTATATTGAGATCTACAAATTTACGCTCACCTTGAGACTGTGACCATACTGCACTAACGCCAAAAATTAATGGCAAAATCAACAGGGCCTTTTTGAGTCTTGACCGAGATTGTTGACTAAGTTGATTAAGCTTGAACACCAAGTTACCTACTAAAATAATCTGTATGAACACGAAAACATTAAGCATGTTGTCATGTTCACTATCTATAAATGACGAGCTTTGAAGCTCAAACTAAACGTCTATCTTCCTAAATGGGCAAGTAGCACGGCCTTGGTAATCGTGTTTTGATGAATCCATTCCGTAGATAGTTAAACAACACATACCCACAAAAGTTCAATCTCTTTGTTCGAACAGGTGCGTTCCAACGATGGAGAACTTTTTACTTATCAGCTCATTAGGCTCATCTGACATGGCTTGCTCCAGTGCATGTTGCTTGAAGCTAAGATTGACTGCCCCCCCTTCAAGGGATAAAGATTTAATCTCAATTCGATCGCCAAGGAACAGCTCTTGTATGACTGAGAAATGTTCTCCTTGTTTTTGATATACACCAAGGTAATAAAACGCACCACTACCAGAAGTTGTTACAATAGAAGGCACGAGCCAAAGCGTTGGATGCAATCCATCTTGCTTCACCTCGCATATCCAGTGCGTATCAAGTAACAACTTCCCATAAACTTGATTGTAAGAGTAATCAGACTCATACAAGTAAGGATCCGCAGAACCACGGCGAAATAACAGGCTAGAACGAATGCTCACATCTACCATTGCGCCAGGCTTGACCATTATGGTTCTAGGTAGATTAAAACCCGTTTTCTCACACTGACTTTCCAAAACCACATATTCTGGTTGGCCAAAATCAATCCCATCCCTATAGTGACGCTTGGCGTGAGCGTTTGTTATTCCTACTGATAAACTCGCTGCTAGCACCGAGCAAACCGTAACAAACTTTATAATGTTCGACATATAACTAAACTAACCTAATCCCTGTCCTGAGCTATCCGTATGTGCACATTACTGTGAGCCGCGTATTCTAACAGGCTATACGGGGTTTTATAACTGACTTTTGTCAATCTTTGATTGCATAGCAAAACGCGCTTAAACGCTTGGCGTGCCTAGCCTCTCTAAGTTATTGTCATACGGTGAAATACTCTTATTTATCACCGCACCGGCTTCTTTCGAACAACCCTCTCAATTCATCATTTGAAATGATTTAAATATTTCTGAAACCTTACTGTAATCATTTATTCATTTTTTTCTGTTTAAATTCATCAGCAAAATCTCAAATTCAAAGCTGTGATTGTGGGTACCTGTTGCAAGCTAATGCAAAACTAAGAGACAAAATGGAAGATCTAAAACTAGGAATTGATGTCATTAGAGACCAGAAATCGGTCGAATATCACTGGGTTAGAACAATGTATGTGGAAGGCTATTCTGAACAACAAATCGATCACTATATCAATCAATGTTTTGGGGGTGATTCTGTATTTGCACACCTATTTAGAAAAGTCGCTTTGCATCAAGAAAGTGTGTATGTATTGATGCAGCACTTAGGTCACGCCCCATCAAATATTGAAAACATCTAATCCGCTTTAGTGGAGATGCTCACCATCAGGCATCTCCATTGCCATAACTCATCACTGTTTAAAAGAATAGATAACCCTTTTGCCGATTCACCCATCATCAGTTCCTTAGCCTCTGTGCACCATACCTACGAGCAAATCAGCCCCACCCCCTATGTTGTGACAAGTTATGAGACCCAACTTATGCAACCTTCATCAGACGATGTGCAACATATTGCCCTCATTCGATGCAGAGTTATGTATTACACTCATATATAACAACAGCTTAAACAAAGACTGACTTAGGTCTTTTCGAGAGAACTATGGGCATATTTTCTTACCGACACCGAATACTCGTTACGATAGCACTGTTTGCAATGACCTTTGCTTTGAGTTCGTATAGCTTTGCACAAGACCAAACTAAGCCGCCTACACGTTCAGAACAAGAACTAAAAAAAATCAATAAAGAGCTAAACGAGCTCACTGATACTCTGGCTATATCCAGTGGAGAAACAACAGATGCATTGCAACTTAAGCTGTTTCAAAAGAATGAACAACTACGAGCATTATTAGCGACTGCGGTAGGCCAAGATTCTCTCCCCAAACAAGAACTGATCAGTCAGATCGAGCTACAAAAGAAATATTCAAAGGGGGCGACCGATTATCTAGAAGATAAAATCAAAGAACTTAACCTCAAGATTGACGCTGCGAACAATGAAGAACGTTTGTCTTTGATCAATGAGTATCAAGAACTGCAGCACTACCTCAACACAGTGATCAAATCCAGTTGGCAAAATATTACCTGGCTACAAAGACTGGGCCTAGATGACAGCGACCGTGAAGAGCAATTAAGAGTAGGTATAGTGCACCGCCTGCGTTTGACCTCTGCTTCAGTTGAGTATTTTAGCCAGCAAATTGGAGTCATTGGTAAGCAACTCTCGGTCAGCCCAGAATCGGAAAAGGCAGGTTTGCAACTTAGTCAGTTAGTGGTAAAGCAACGCATGACCATCGCAATCGAGAGTTTGAGCACGCTAATAACTGTTGCAGACCAACTTGACATCGATACCTCAGAGCACAAACGTCTACTGTTTGAAGTTACCGGCAGCATTACTCAAGACCTACTTGACGGCAAAGTGATCCTGACAATTCTGTCTCACTGGTCTACCTCTGCTTTGGAGTGGTTCAGTACCACCGCACCACAACACCTATTTCAACTGTTTATCTTCGTTCTTCTTATATTCATTACCAGAATCGTGGTGAAGTTAGTCCGACAAGTCATCAAGAAAACGGTATCAACCAAAAACTTAAATATCTCGCATTTAATGCAAGACTTCTTTATTGGCATATCCGGAAACATAGTGTGGATCATTGGCATTATGATCGCTCTGTCACAGTTAGGGCTTAATCTCGCCCCTGTGTTAACTGGGTTTGGTATCGCCGGAGTCATTATTGGTTTTGCTCTTCAAGATACGCTTTCAAATTTTGCAGCCGGTATGATGTTGCTTATCTATCGACCTTTCGATGTCGGTGATTTTGTATTCGCTGGGGGTGTAGATGGCAAGGTAAGTCACATGAGCTTAGTCAACACTACCATCAAAACATTTGATAACCAGATCATCATTATTCCTAACGGGAAGATCTGGGGGGACGTAATAAAAAACGTAACCCACGAACGTCTACGACGAGTAGATATGGTGTTTGGTATTGGTTATGCCGATGATTTGCTAAAGGCCGAAAGAATCCTAACAGAAATCGTTGCCTCCCATCCCGCCACTCTAAAAACCCCAGAGCCAAACATTCGTGTTCATACCCTCAACACTTCATCGGTAGATTTCATCGTACGACCCTGGGTAAAAACCGATGATTATTGGGATGTCTATTGGGATATAACGAAAGAGGTAAAATTGACCTTTGACCGAGAAGGGATTTCGATCCCTTTTCCACAACAAGATGTGCATTTGCACATGGTGGAAAAATCAGAGTCTTAACCGTAGGGCGCTTATTGAAGGGTTTATCAATAGTATCAAAATAATCCTTTGAGCATAAAAAAGGCCCTGCGATGCAGAGCCTATTTCTAAATCTTGTTGTAGATGTTACGCTTTTTTAATCGCAGTAATGATCGCATCTTTCTCAGATTTAATCACTGCCTCTGTTGCACCGTAGTGACGTGTAGTGATAGTGAAGTCTTGACCATTAGTATCGATATTGTTGATCGCATCTTGACCACAATTGAAAGAAACGGTAACGGTTTTGTCTGAATTCACTTCCCAAGAATGTGAGTTTTGAGCTTTAGCTCCATCAATTAGGTATTTTTCCATGTCATATGCAGTAATCGAGGTGAAGAATCGGTTTTCAGGGTCTTCGAAGGTTGTTGTATAACACGCTGAACCATTGATTACTGGAGAGTTCACGTATTTGTTGCCTTCTAGAGCAACAGGTGATGCCCCGCCCCAACCAGCGGCGTTCTCAAGGTTCCACTGGGTTAGATCTGTTACTTGCTCTGGAGTACGAGGGAAGGTGTAGGTAAATACGCCTTCTTTCTCAACGATGCCATCGACGACACGCTTACGTTCCCCAACTTGCTTTTCTACAGCGTTGAAGTCGTAGTTTGGGATTTGGTAGTCAGTTGCAAAGTTGAACTTAGAGGTATCAACCTTCGCTAGACCTTCACGTGATTTTTCTAGACCATTTTCTACACCAGAACGGTAGATTAGGAATGCCGTACTTGAGTCAGTCACTGGAACAGTATGCACTCCATCGTCAACGATTAGGTATTCACCGTGACCGTTTTCAGTGACAACCTGAACCGACATGTAAGTGTCACCTGTATCAGGGATGTCGAATGTGACCTGGCCGTCTACTGCCTTAACGATAGCGACGCCGTAGAGAGTGTCATCGTTCATTTGTACAGTCGGTGCTTTGTCGCCACGTGGCGGTAGGTTTTGAAGCACTGCGAATTGTTGGTTCGCTTTACCTGCAGCCATCCAGTTGCGATACATACGAGCAGTTTCAGCATGCGCAAAGTTCTCTTTTGTTACCTTTAGAGTTTCAACTTGAGCTGTGATTGTTGGTTCACTATCAAATGCAGAGCAAGCCATAATCGAAGAGGTAGCTATCGCTATTACAGTCAGTTTTAATGCTTTCATATGTTCTCTCAATCCAGAATAAATGTATGTCAATTTAATATTAAAAAGTGAGTACCGATAACCACTTACATTGTTAATCAGGTATTCACTGAAGATATGAAAATAATAGATTTATTCGCAGAGTAAGTTAAATGACTCTTTTTAATACCCACTATAATAACCGTGCATTATGCATGAAAGTGGATATACATTATTCGCTAGTCGGGTAATAGAGCAGAGATATATCGCAAAACGAGCTTCTCCCACTTCTGAGCTGAGGATTTAATAAGAAAGTAGCTTTACTGAGAACATAAAAAAGGGGAGCAAGAAGCTCCCCTAATCATTTAATCGCACTAAAGTAGATTAACCTTTAACACCACCGGCAGTTAGACCGCCAACCAACCAGCGCTGTGCTAGTAGGAATACGATAGTGATTGGCAATGCCGATAGTACAGCAGCTGCAGCGAAGTCACCCCACAGATAGTTTTGAGGGTATAGGTATTGCTGCATACCTACCGCTAGGGTGTACGAGTTAACATCTGATAGTAGTAGAGACGCTACCGGTACTTCACCCACTACTGCGATGAACGACAGAATGAATACTACCGCTAAGATTGGCACTGATAGTGGCAACAGAACCAAACGGAATGCCTGCCAAGGTGTCGCGCCATCTAGTGCTGCCGCTTCTTCAAGAGAATTATCAATGGTTTCAAAGTAACCCTTAATAGTCCATACGTGCAGCGCAATACCACCTAGGTAAGAGAAGATCAAACCGCCGTGTGTATTCAAGCCTAGGAACGGTATGTACTGACCTAGTTTGTCAAACAACGCATAGATAGCGACTAACGCAAGTACCGCTGGGAACATCTGGAAGATCATCATCGCTTTCAAGATGGTGCTCTTACCTTTAAAGCGCATGCGAGCAAACGCGTAAGCTGAGGTAGTAGATAGAACAACGATAAGAATCGAAGAAATACCTGCTACTTTTACCGAGTTCCACAACCAAGTTAATACTGGGAATGGAGGCGGTGTTACTGTGCCGTCTGCGTTGGTTACAGAGAAACCTAACGCCAGTTTCCAGTGCTCCAGTGATGGGTTTTCTGGAATAAGACTACCCGTTGCAAAGTTACCCTCACGAAATGAGATCGCTATGATCATCAACAGTGGGAAAATTATTAGGGACAAGAATGCCCATAGAGCAATATGTGTTGCCCAAACACGGTATTTAAGGTTTTGACCTTGTACCATTGCCATTGTATTGCTCCTTAATCTTGAGACAGCTTAGTGAAACGAAGGTTTAGTAGTGCCATACCACCTACCAATAGGAAGATAAGCGTTGCGATTGCACTTGCTAGACCGAAGTCTTGACCGCCACTACCTTCAAACGCGATGCGGTAGGTGTAGCTTACGAGTAGGTCGGTGTAACCTGCTGGCTCAGATGTGCCAATCATGTTTGGACCACCGTTGGTCAATAGCTGAATCATTACGAAGTTGTTGAAGTTAAACGCAAAGCTCGCAATAAGTAGCGGTGTCATTGGTTTAATCATCAGCGGCACAGTAATGTGGAAGAAGTTCTTTATTGGACCTGCTCCGTCAATGGCTGATGCTTCATATAGATCTTCTGGAATCGCTTTGAGTAGGCCCATACATAGGATCATCATGTAAGGGAAGCCAAGCCAGGTGTTTACTATCATCACCATGCTCTTCGCCAAGAACGGGTCTGAGAACCAGTTAGGAGAGATGCCGAAGATTTGGTTAAGTACCAAGTTTATTTCACCAAAGCTTTGGTTAAACAAACCCTTAAAGATCAATATTGAGATAAACGCGGGTACCGCATAAGGTAGAATCAATAGTACTCGGTATAGACCTCGACCTTTTAACTCTTCCCACTGTACAACACTCGCCAGTACCAAGCCGATAACAAGAGTGAAAATAACGGTTAGAACTGCGAATACAACTGTCCAAATAAAGATAGAGATGAACGGCTCTTTGATACCGTCGTCTTTCCAGACTCGCTCAAAGTTGTGTGTACCAATACCTACCACAAAACCTGGAGAAACAGTGTTTCCAACGAATTGACCGTCTGCGTCAACAGGTTGATAGAAGCCAACTTCCATATTCGGCTTAAATAGCTCACCTGTTTCATTATTCTTCAGGGTTTCTTTGTCCCAAGTGCCATCAACCATGTGTTTTTCAAACAGTGGTTGAACACCAGCAAACTTACGCAAACCGCTCATGCGAACTTCTTCGCCATCAGGCTTGATAAAGTCGATCTTGCTTATTATTGGACGAGCTTTAATGATGCTCTTAATCGGCTCTACATCACCAGAAATAGAGTTTTCACCGACCGCTACAAGTTCAAGTTCTGTACCTTCAACGTCTTTTGTTAGAGTAAATTCTCGCGTTGCTAAGGTAAATTCACCATCGGTGACGGTAACAATGTGTCCACCAGCGGTTTTAATAAGTTTGAATGGGTAACTCTCGCCGCTTTGGAAAGTGCGGTTTTCTAAAACGGATTGAGTGCGCTCTAAAGTGAGCTGATTCTTCGCACTGTAGTTAGTGAAAGCTAAGTTAACTGTGTACGCCAATGGAAAAAGAATGAATAAAATCATCCCAGCAACACCAGGATAAATATAACGGTGTGCGTACGTTTTCTTGCTACCAAAGATGTATAGCGCTAACGCGGTTAAAATCAGTGTAAGAAGGGCAAAGGCCGTTTCCCCACGAGCATACATTAGAACGGTTGCATAACCGTTTACAATTCCGACTAAGCCAAGAGTTGCCCATTTCAATACTGACTTTGTATTGTTGGCAACGGAAGGCGTCTCAACAGAACCAGAAGATTGAACTGTCTGCATAAAAAGAACCTACTAGCGAATAAATAAAAATACAAAAACTAAGGAGGGGTCACCCCCTCCTTAAAGGGTGTTACTTAACCATTTGCGCTTTAGCGTCAGCTAGAGCAGCGTCAACTGTTTGACGACCATCAACAACGTTGATGATAGCGTTCTTAGTTGAACCCCAGTATGCGTTCATCTGAGGGATGTTTGGCATGATTTCGCCGTTTTCAGCACTTGCCATTGTTGCTGCGATGCGAGGATCAGACTCTAGTTCTTTTTGGAAAGATTTAAGAGCAACAGCACCAAGTGGCTTGTCATCGTTTACTTTACGTAGACCATCGTTAGTCAGTAGGTAGTTCTCTAGGAACTCAACTGCTAGGTCTTTGTTTGGTGAAGCAGTGCTGATACCAGCAGTTAGAACACCAACAAATGGAGACGATGCTTGGCCTTCAAACGTTGGAATTGTTGTTACGCCGTAGTTCACTTTGTTGTCGTAACCGCCCCATGCCCATGGGCCGTTGATAGTTAGAGCTACTTCGCCTTTAGCAAATGAAGAATCTGCAATTGAGTAATCCATGTCTGCAGAGATTACTTTCGTATCTACTAGAGACTTGATGAAGTTCATTGCATCTTTCACGCCTTGCTTATCGATACCCACATCTTTTACATCGTAACCAGTATCAGTGTGCTTGAATGCATAACCACCGTTCGCTGCCATTAGTGGCCATGTGAAGTACGGTTCTTTTAGGTTCCACATGATTGCTTTCTTGCCATCTTTAGCAAGCTCAGCGTCAAGTGCTGCGATTTCTTCCCAAGTTTTTGGTGGGTTAGGCACTAGGTCTTTGTTGTAGATAAGAGCAAGTGCTTCGATAGCGACAGGATAACCGATAGTCTTGCCTTCAAAGTTAACTGCATCCCATGCGAAGTCAACAATGCCTTCTTTCACTTCTTTTGAAGGTTTGATTTCAGCAAGAAGACCTGCTTCAGCGTAACCACCAAAACGGTCGTGTGCCCAGAAGATGATATCTGGACCGTCGCCTGTAGCAGCTACTTGTGGGAAACGAGACTCTAAGCCATCTGGGTGAGCAACAGTTACTTTAATACCAGTGTCTTCTTCGAAGCGTTTACCTACTTCAGCAAGACCGTTGTAACCTTTATCACCATTGATCCAGATAGTAAGTTGACCTTCTTCGATTGCTGCGTGTGCACCAAACGAACCAAGAGCAACTAGTGTGCCAAGTGCCACTGTGCTTAGGGCTTTTTTCATGAGTTTATTCCTTTTTTATTATTGACGTAGGGCTATCAACTATTATTCCTGAGAGCCAAATTTCATCATCTATCATCCGCTAGTACCCTTAACTCATCATCATCCTGAGTACTACGCCCTATACAACCTAGCGCATTTTCGTGATCTCGCTCGCTCATCAGTAGTGACTCATATCACATAACCTAATTTCCTGTGATTTAGGTCACCAGAAAGAGGACGATAAAAGTGATATTGATCAGTTTGCCGCTCTACTCCACCCCTCCCCCTCCTCCCCCGCTACTCCCCCTACAAAAAATCTCATCAGGAGGATGTAGCCAGGTATAAAATTGCACAAACTAGCAACATCCGAGATATGGATGGTAAGAACCCTTTTCTAACGAGATTTGTTAGATTTACATTTCAGGATAAGCTAATAGTTACTTTGGTGATGTGCGTGATGAAGTTCATGACGGGGAACACGCCCAAAGTACGGGGGATATTAGCGGAATTTCGAAATGGGCAGGTGGTGTTACCAAAATAGTCTGATGTCTATTAGCTCTGGGGGGAGCTTCTGATATTAGAGTTTTGTGTTCACCACCTTTTTTCTTTCCTTTTCTCTAATAGAAAATTTTGCAAAATTACTTCTGTTTCCTATTTTTAGTGCTCATGGAATAATCGATAACCATAAATGAGTGCTAAGTTGTAAAAATTAAAATTGAGGATCAACTCAAATGACTAGTGTCACGTTAAAAAATGTTTGTAAATCCTATGGTGACGTAAAAATCTCAAAGAACGTCGATCTAGACATTAAAGAAGGCGAATTTGTAGTATTCGTAGGGCCGTCAGGTTGTGGTAAATCTACCCTTCTACGCTGTATTGCGGGTCTAGAAGACATTACTTCTGGTGATCTTTACATTGGTGAGCAGCGCATGAACGACATCGAGCCTTCGAAGCGCGGTGTGGGCATGGTATTCCAATCATACGCTCTATATCCTCACCTTAACCTATATGACAACATGTCATTTGGTATGAAACTGGCTAAAGCAGACAAAGCTGAAACAGAAAAGCGCGTTAAACACGCAGCAGACATCCTTCAGCTAACTCACCTACTGGATCGCCAACCTAAGGCACTTTCTGGTGGTCAACGTCAGCGTGTTGCAATCGGCCGTACACTAGTTTCTCAGCCTCAAGTTTTCCTTCTTGATGAGCCTCTTTCTAACCTTGATGCCGCACTTCGCGTACAAATGCGTAGTGAAATCACTAAACTTCAACGCCAACTTGGCTGTACCATGATCTACGTAACACACGATCAGGTTGAAGCAATGACGATGGCTGATAAGATTGTGGTTCTTGACGGCGGTTACGTATCTCAGGTAGGTAAGCCTCTAGATCTATACCACTACCCACACAACCGCTTTGTAGCAGGTTTCATCGGCTCTCCTAAGATGAACTTCATCAGTGTTCACGCGCTTGAAGCTACAGCCGAATATGTGAAAGTTGAGCTAGAAAACAAAGTAGCCTTCAACATTCCTGTAGACGGTACCACCGTAAATGTTGGCGACCGCATGTCTTTGGGTATCCGTCCTGAGCATCTACTGATGTCTGATTCTTCAGAAGCAACCATCGAAGGTGAAGTGACTATCGTTGAAAAACTGGGTCAAGAGACTCAAGTTTACCTATCGGTAGAAAGTGCTGACACAGACATCAACTTCCGTCAACCAGACACACTACAAGTTGAACCAGGCGACAAATACGCTATCGGTATCGACCCTAAACGTTGTCACCTATTCCACGATGATGGCCGCGCATGTCGCCGTCTACATCAAGAAGTAGGTGCGGATATTCCTGAAGCGTAATTGCTTTAAGATGTTTAGAACTGAAAATCCCTCGATAGTATCGAGGGATTTTTTTATGGTCGGGCGGTGGCGGTGATGGTGATGGTGTCGCTATAAGAGCCCGCTCTTGCTTGACTCGTATCTCCAATCCTAACCTTTAACTGTTTGCTCGTAGATTTTCCATAGCCAACCCTTGGCAATATCACGGCGTTGTTAAATTCAACTTTTTTATTGTTGAGGTAGAGACTGTATGGCACGTAACTATTTTGCAGCTTTTTATGCTTCAATTTTTTATTGTCAGCATCAAAGAGTAATCCTACATTTGTGTTGGCACGAAAATACAGGTTCAATGTTTTTACTTGATTCGTTTTAAGTGTGCCAAAGTTCACGATCGTACGCTTCGTGCCTTTACCATTAACCTTAAGTTCTACAAAAGGAGCAACTCGTATCTGTGCTCTTTCAGAAATAGCTTTAATGCCATCAACCCCAACTATAGAAAAGTTAAGCTGTGAAGTGTAGGTACCTGGGTTACTACTTAATGTATTCGGAACCTCTAACCATAACTTCGTCTGCTCTCCTAAAGAGAGAGGATAAATCACCCCTTTATTAGTTATAAATCCGGTATTAGAGCCTGAAGCATCTGAAATCCATCCTTTTAATAAGGCATTATTACTCTGTAGCTGTACGCCCTGATGGACTGTGGAGCGGATGTACACACCTTGTGGGTTGCACTCTCTCAAGGTTTTTGATGCTTGAATAAATATCGGTATGCGTGCCTTTTCCCCCACGAAAGAAATGCTTGAATTCTCAACCTTAACATTCCAGCGTCCATTACAAGTCTCAGCTATTGCTAAATTACTTACCAGTAGAGTCACTACGAGAGCTACAAACCTAATCATGGTTGTCTCCCTTTTACAGTCAACTTAATTGGTTCTAGATAAACTAGATTGCTCTCGGCATCCTCAATTATCAATTCACCAACAAAATAAGGACGTCCTCGCATCTCAACACGGTAACGTCCTGCCTGCATTCCATCCAACGCAAAGCGCCCTGCTTTGTTAGTGAAAAATGCTTTTTCTTCTGTTTCTAAAACAATAACTCCATTTCTTAATGATATAGGTTTGCCGTTCTCATCCCACATTTGTCCTATTACAGTTTTGGATGCTTCTGAACCTACTCTAATTGTATGTCCAGTATAAGTACCGGCTGTAAACTCATAGCTATCTGGACCGTAATCGTAGCCCAGTGGAGCGTCAGGAACATCTAAATACAGCGTTGATGTTCCGTGTGCACCATAAATAGGAACTAAACCAGATAGGCTTTGTGAAGCGATTGATTCTGGTTCATCCTCCGACACTCCGTTAATTAAGACAGGAGCTTCCAAAGTTTCATCGACTTTTACAATTACTGCGGGGCCACGATAGCTTCTTCCCCAGGCAACATCTGTGTCCATAACCGAAACTGCGGTACTGAACCTTGCCGATACGGCCTGATTTTTTTCATCATTTAAATCATCGAGCTCGGCTTGATATTCAAGTTCTGTCGTGAAACGGTTCGCAACATAGTCAGCGCGAACGGAATAGTTCTGGTCATCTTCACCTGCATCTGCAATTAATTCATAACCATATCCCCCAGGGGTTGATTGGGAGAATTTAGAAAATGTACCGCGAACCCTGTTTGTCCGTGTTTGGTACTCAGCACTTGCCGAATAAAAATCTAACGAAGAATACCAATCCCATCGTGCGACAAAGTAGTAGGAGGTTTCACCAACAGATGTACTTTCATCATACTCATACTCGATACTGCTCGTAAAAGTAAAATCTAATGGTGCCCAAGTTATGTCCAAGGCTCCGAAATAAGAGCTTTCATCTGAATCTTGATCCAAAAACCAACTACCGCGAAGCGTGTAATCAATACTTGAAGTTACGTAATATCTATAGTTCCCCAGCAACCGCATGCCAGATATTAAATCTCCACCAACGATCCATGGCGTTGCTCTATAATCAGAAAATGCCTCATAAGACACTCTCAGATTAGGGCTCGAGTAACCGTAGTTTCCAAATATGCTGTGCTCGTAGTCAATGCTCGCTATACTACCGAACTCGTCTTGATCCTGGTATGCCAGCCCACTGAAACGACTACCAATATTACCGAATGGCGCGCCCAAATTAACAACACCGCCAATTATTTGACCGTCTGGATGGTACGCTGAATTAAGGCCAACAGTTAAGTGATCCGTAAGTCCATATTCATAGAACCCTTGTGCAACATACTGTTCTTCATCGTATTCATATTCAGTATCGATAATGTTAGATATAGCGCCTACGTATAATGAAAAATCGCTAATGCCTCTTCGCAATAAACGTGTATTAAAAAATTGGCTGTAATTGATGACTTCACGTTGTCCGGATTGATACTGAATTTCGATTCTAATATCGTTACTACCTTGGTCTAAAGGCAAATCCTCTAGTTGGTATCGGCCTGGAGAAAGCCTGAGATCAGTAAAATAGATGTCATTTATGTAGATATAGACATTTGCGCTCTCTCTCAAGTAAATAGATTGAGAGCCTCCGTTTTGTATATTTCTTTCTGGCTGAAGGCTGGACCATAATCGTTCTATAGCAAACCCTCCCAAATTCACTGATGGGATATGCCCCGATGTCAAAGTACTTACATCTCCAAGCGAGAATCTAACTGGGTACCTTGGCCTATCAATGAACATTTTGACATCCCCCCTATAGGCTCGAGAGTCACTTTCAAATGACTCTGAATCTATTCCTTCTACGTATCCAGCCGCTTCGAAATTAACACCAAAAGCTCCACCAAGGTTTCCGGTCGCTATCCACTCTCCAAGCCATCGATTGGCTGCATTACTGTCATCATCTACTACATAATCATTGGTAAAGTTAAACACATTGTGCCAAGCAAAAAATGCCGATTCTGAATACACCTTATCTTTATAAGCACCGTCAAAATCTATTAAATTTTCATTCGTTGCATCTGCTTGCAACTGAATATCCAAACTTAAATCATTCGAATTAAATTTTAGCCATACCCCGAGTTTGTTTAACTCTTTGTTTGTTATCTTCTGAGACCCATACTTCCCTATTTCTTGACGTATATTTGGTGAAACCACGCGACTCAAAACTTTGTTAATTTCATTGGCTGGAACCCCTTTTAGTGACTCACCATCAGTGAAGACATTAACCTCTCCTACAACCTTGTCGTCATAGTAAACAGGCATGGGAAACAACCACTCTTGATTTGCAAGAAGTAGTTCACTAAAAAGAACACAAATAAGTAGCAAATATGCTTTCATAGCAATGAACTAATAAGGACCTATAATCTTTACCTTCTTAGAATCTACTACTTGCTTAGGCAGTTTTATTTTTTGGGTTCGACTTGGGAGTAAATACCCTGCTGTTTCCACGTTCAAGTCAGCCCAACCTAATGACTCTGATAACAAACCACTAGAGAATTCAAAACGAGTAAGGTTCAAGTCATACACGCATGAACTAGGGTTATTTATTATTAAGCTACCATTTGAAATAGATGATGTGACTTCTGGTTTACAGTTCATAGGTGATACAAAAATCATGGTCGAAAAATTAACCATAAACTGTACTGACCCACTGCCTTCTTCGGAGTCATCACTCGTTTTTATTTGTTCAAAAATCACTCTATAAACAATCGTTTGAGGTATTAAAGCATCCCCAAGGTATCTCACCCTAAAACGCTGACTGGCTTGTGCAGCAATCTTAGATTGAGGAGGCAGTATCAAGAAATCATCATCGGATTCATTCAACACTTCATTTCCTAAACTATCGAAACTAACTTGGTATACAACCGCTTGAAGGATAATTTCCTGCGAGCCAGTATTAGAAATTTCGTAGCTACCTTGAGAGGCTTTACCTGCAACCTCAAAAGTTTGGAACATTGGTGATACTTGATACGCCGATACATTAAATGAAACCATTAAAAACAATAGAATGTGTGCACAAAACCTCTTCATTGAAACGTCCCTCCATATCCCTACGGAAAAGTGGGCACACGTGCCCACATAAATTTAGAACTCAATGCTAGAAAGCTTTTGCTAGGCCATTAAAGTGGCATACCACTCACGGTTAAGGTCAAAACATCTCTATATCGCCCTGCTGTTTTACCATTAACAGCACCTAGGTTTTTAACTTTTAACATCGTTGCTGAATTAACTGCTACTCCGCCTTCATCAAACATCCAAACAAACGACTTCTCAGTACCACCAGTGTCAGCTTTGAAAACATCGATACCACCCACATCTACGTCGTAATTGATATAGGTATTCTCTACGTCAATATTCTTCAATGCACCGTTAGCAGAAGCAATTTTTAAGTAAACTGATCCCGTATTACAGCTTGCTGAAAAGTTACCTACTTCGACATCATCAATGCTGCCACCACGGGCAAGTTGACGAGATCTAAACAGTCTAATATCCGTTGCCGATGGCAATGAAATATCACAGATACAAGGTATGCGACCTTTCAATACTATTTGAGTTGACTCGGTACATTTTGGACCACATTCATAATTACTGTGATCATCATCGTCATCATCGTCATGGTGATGGCCATTCCCCTGCCCTTGATGGTAATCATGCCCCTGCCCTTGATCATTATCGTGTCTATCACCTTCACCTGTCGCTAGCACACTTCCACTCATGCCTAGCGTCAGCAAGCTGACTAATGCTGCTAACCAAAAACTCTTCATCTTCAATCCCTCGCTAAGTTTTACTTTTAACCACGTTGCGAGGAAAGCTTAGTGTTGCTTATTGGTTTCTACGTCACCCTATATGGTGAATTAAGCTCCATTCATAGGGTGATTTTTGGGTGAATTTGAGGTTTGTTGGACTGCCCGTGCGATCAATTCAGCTCTTGAGTGCACATTGACCTTTCTCATCACACTGGATGCGTGTGTTTTTACCGTATTAATGCTGACATTAACCGACTCTGCGATCTGAGGATTGTTCAACCCTTTCAAAATCATAAGACAGATATTTTTCTCTTTTGGAGTCAAGGAATGAACCAGTGCAAAATCATCTGCGGCTACATGAGGGTCAAACTCATTGGCCACGTAAGCCTTAGCTAGCTTGCTTAAATCTTGTCGGCTGTACCAAAGCTCGCCAAGACTCACTGCCTCCACCGCAGGGGCTAACTGCTCTAAGCAGCGCCTTTTCATAACAACCCCTGAGAATCCATTCAGAATCCAATCTCCCAATTGAAATCCTAACTCTTCTACGTTAACCGCAAGCCAGTCGCCCTCTTCATGGACGGGATTTACGCCGTTCCTTACCGGGTTACTTACCGTTTGAGTGTCAATCAAGTAAATACTGCGTTGGTTATCGGGCTTCTTTGGGCAGAAGCAATCACTCACGCTAGGAAATGAAGTAAACCGCGTTGATGTAAAATGTTGTTTCAATATCGCTGTAGATGCGTTAGCAAATTCGTCCGAGCGTGTCACCACATAGCCACAAGCATATGAAAGAGACATAGTTCCTCCCTAAACGTCCCTAGTTCAAACGGAGATATACTAAATATTTAGGAAAGGCTGGTCCCTATTGAGTAATAGGAGTTATAGAAAGCCTCTGCAATTCCGTTTCAAGGCATCTTAAAGGTAGGAGTTTATTGATGTAAATCAATATGTAAAAGGGTGCTTCACCAGAGCATACGAAGAAGATCTAACTAAGCTATTGATACTTCACAAAGTATTTACTGTGTGTTTTTTAGACGATTTTGACATATATACGACTATTCTTATCTTTACTATGAATATAAAATAGCACGTATAAAAAAACCGAGCCTCATAGCTCGGTTTTTACACACTCATCAGACCAACTCTAATGAATTGGCGCGTCTGATTTTGCGTAGAACTTAGCAAAATGCTTTTCGAGCGCTTCTTGTGTTAGCTCTCCAGTTTCTTCTAGCTTTTTCAGCTCCGCAACGATTTGCTTTTGTTCTTCAATCGAAGGAAGTTGCTCTTCTGGCTGCTCTTCGGCTTGTTCTGCCATATCTGCTAGCTCTTTCTCGAAATCACTCACAATTATTACCTCATATCTAAACTGACCTGAGTGTACTCAGCTGAGATTGTCAGGTCAATCCAATGATGGAACCTATAAACGCAAAAAGGCCCCTCTTGCAAAGAGGGGCAAAAATCCATCGCTTATTATTATAGTTAATTCCGTTTCTAAACAGTGCTATTAACCGAAGTCACCGTTTACATAACCCTGAGTGCGATCATCTCGTGGGTTACTGAAGATTACTTGTGTTTCGTCGTGCTCTACCAACTCACCCATTAGGAAGAATGCGGTGCGGTCAGAGATACGACGTGCTTGTTGCATTGAGTGCGTTACGATAACAATGGTGTAATCTTTCTTTAGATCTTCCATTAACTCTTCGATTTTATGCGTTGCAATTGGGTCAAGTGCTGATGTTGGCTCATCCATTAGGATGACATCGGGTTCCATTGCAATAGTACGTGCAATACATAGACGCTGTTGCTGACCACCAGACAAACCAAATGCGTGTGATTTTAGGCGATCTTTCACCTCATCCCACAACGCAGCACCACGTAGTGACTTTTCTACCACCATATCGATATGCTTTTTGTCTTTAATTCCCTGAGCGCGAAGACCGTATGCTACGTTCTCGTAGATGCTCATTGGGAATGGGTTAGGCTTTTGAAATACCATGCCCACTTTAATGCGAAGGTCCGCTACGTCGATGTTACCGTAGATATCTTGACCGTCCATTTCAACAAGGCCGGTGATTTTCACACCTTCAATCAGGTCGTTCATGCGGTTTAGACAACGTAAAAGCGTTGATTTACCACAGCCTGATGGGCCAATCAGAGCCGTTACTTGGCGCAACGGAATCGGTAGGTTAATGCTTTTCAGCGCTTTATTGTCGCCGTAGTAAAGATCTAGGTTTTCGATAGTAAATTTGTTCATTTTTCAGTATCTCTTAAATTCTTTTTAGTCTATCTAGCAACAATTAGTAAGTAGCTTTGTTAAAGCGGCTAGCGATTAGCTTGGTTAACATGTTGATCAGTAGTACCACTACGATAAGTACAGTCGCTGTACCGTAGGCTTGGTTCCACTCGTCGATAGTAAATAGCTCAGTTGTTAACTTGTATAGGTGAACGGTCAGCGTACGGCCTGAATCGAATAGAGACTCAGGAATACGTGCAACCATACCCGCTGTCAAGAATACAGGTGCTGATTCACCGATAACACGACCAATACTCAAGATAACAGACGTCAAAATACCTGGTGTTGCACTTGGCAAAATTAAGCGCCAGATAGTGTAAATTTTTGACGAACCTAATGCATATGAACCTTCACGGTAAGTTTGAGGCACAGCCATCAATGCTTCTTCAGTAGCGCGGATGATCACCGGCAAAATCAGAATACTTAGCGTTAGTGCACCAGATAGAATTGAGAAGCCCAATCCCAAAATGGTCACAAAGAAGGTCATACCAAATAGACCAAAGATAATTGACGGGATACCCGCCAGTGATTCAGTACAAAAACGAATCACTTTAACGAATTTACTACCCACTTTTGCATATTCAGTGAGGTAGATAGCCGTCATGATACCCAATGGAGCCGCTATAGAAATTGAAGCGATAACCATGTAGATCGTAGAGACGATCATTGGGAAAATACCCTGAGAGTCACCGGTACGAGAATAATCGCCAGTGACGAAGTCCCAGTCTACAAACTGCAATCCATTAGACAGAATGTACCAAATAACCCAGAACAAAAAGCCTACAGTTAGACCCGCTGACAACCATACAAACAGTTTAAGCATGTTGTCTTTGCGCTGGCGAGCTTGTTTTAGTTTTACTGTATCCATTTTTCTTATCTCGCTTTTTGACGGTTAAGGTACAAAAGCGCACCGTTTAACATCATGATGAAGACCAGAAGCACCACACCAGTTGCGTAAAGCGCGCTAGCGTGAACGCCACTTGCGTAAGACATTTCGATAGCGATGTTCGCAGTTAGAGTACGTGCGGCATCTAGCAGGCCTTCCGGCATTGCTGGAGCGTTACCCATAACCATGATGATTGCCATTGTCTCACCAAGTGCACGACCAATGCCTAGAATCACACCCGTCATAATACCTGAGCGAGCAGCAGGCACGAGAAGCTTAAAGATGGTGTAAATCTTTGAAGCACCTAGCGCAAGAGAGCCTTCTTTATATGCGCGAGGCACAGCACGGATAGAGGTTTCAGATACAGTAATTACCGTTGGAAGAATCATCACACCCAGAACAATGATACCCGCAAGGATTGTGTTACCTGCAGGAACATCAAAGATATCTTGAATAAGTGGAACAATGATAACCAGGCCAAAGAAGCCATAAACCACAGATGGGATACCGGCTAACAGTTCGATAGCTGGACGAATAAGGTCAGCAACTCGCTTTGGTGCAATCTCAGCAATGAAGATAGCGGTTAGTACGCCGACTGGAACACCAAACAAAACTGCACCCAGTGTTGATACCAAAGAGGCAACAATCATGGTTGCAACGCCGTATAGCGCTGGTGGCAACCAGTTTTGACCTAGAACGATGCCAGAAACACCTGCTTGCTGGAATGCTGGAATACTTTCTTTAAAAATAAAGTAAGCAATGATGGCAAGTGAAACGATACCGATAACAGCACTGGATAAGAACAGGCCATGGAAGATTCGTTCTCTCCAATCTACGCCGCGATCTTCTCTAATTGAAGGGCCGCCAGCGATAGCAGAAGTCTGAACACTCTGATTTTTCATAGAAAAATTCACTATTAATTGCGATGGTAAAATCTAATGTGCACTAAACCCAGTCATTAACATGGGGTGCAAGTAAAAGCTCAGCCTTCACAGGCTGAGCAAATATTAAAATCGTTGGTATTAGTTTACTGTGATGTAGCCTTTCTTAGCTGCAATGCCTTGAGCTTCGTCACCAACCATCCAATCTAGGAATTGTTGAGTTTCAGCTGTTGGCGCGCCATCTTTGTAAAGTACTAGGAATGGACGAGCAACTTTGTAAGAACCGTTTTGTACGTTCGCTACAGTTGCAGCCGCACCGTCGATAGCTAGAGGTTGAACAGTCTCGTCAACAGTACCTAGAGAGATGTAACCGATAGCGTATGGGTTGTTTGCTACAGATACTTTAAGAGCACCGTTACCGTTTGCAACTTGAGCACGCTGAGAAATCGCTGATACCTTCATACCAGATACTTCCATTTTAAGGCTCATGATGTCTTCGAATGCACCGCGAGTACCAGAAGCTGTGTCACGAGTGATTGCTACGATAGGCTTGTCGTCACCACCAACTTGGTTCCAGTTTGAAATTTCACCTTTGTAGATTGCAGTGATTTGCTCAGCAGTAAGCGCTTGAACAGAGTTGTTAGGGTTAACTACAACTGCGATACCGTCACGAGCGATAACCAATTCTTTCAGGTCGTCAGATTTTTCTTCAGTTTTTAGGTCACGAGAAGAGATACCTAAATCAGCAGAACCGTCTTTAGCAGCACGAACACCAGCAGAAGAGCCTGGCGCTTGGATTTCGATAAATACTGGTTCACCCTTGTTCATGTAGGTTTCAGCAAAAACTTCAACCAGTGGAGCAGCACTGTTAGAGCCAACAACAGAAATAGTTTCTTTTGCTGTTGCAGTGTTCATAGATAGTGCGCCTAGAAGTGCTACTGCACCGATAACTGTCTTTTTCATCTGTTTATCCTTAATGGGAATCAATTTCACGACATTCATATTGTCGTGGGTTTGTTTAATCGACGAGGGACACTTTAAGCGTCTTTTATGACACTTATGTTTCAGAACCTTGAAAGGTAAATGACAATTATCGATTATTTATAAGGTGCATATGCAACGATTCTGATACGTAGAATTGAACGGCGCTCAGTGCTTGGAGGCTAGATTGGTCAGCCAAACTTAGGAGGCCACCAGCTTATACCCAACAAGACAAACCCATTAATAACAACAAGATACAAGAATAATGCGACAGAAAGCTTGTATGGTTTAGCGACTAATTATTAGCTAATTTGCAAGCTCTCATCTTAAAAGTCAGCGGAAATGAATAGTGATATTGAGCAAATAGACATCAGTTACACGTCATGAAACTGTCACAATTAAATACAAATTTAAAGAAATTTACCGTACAGCTTTCGAGGCAATTGAACATAGTCGGGTTGATTGCGCTATTAGCTAACTTCCAGACATAAAAAAGCGAAGCACTATGGCTTCGCTTTTTTATCATTATGCTGGATCAATCGTCACTATCAACTTTAGGCGGAGTCTTTTTCTTAGGAATAAACACCGCGTCACCCACAGCCACATTAGTATGGAAGGTTTTATCGCGCTTAACTGACTTCTTCGCCACTTTCTTCTGCGCTGTCGCTTTCTTAACGGGTTTACCACCCTTGCCTTTGAACGCAGGCTTCTTAGGTTTCAAACCTTTGAATTTACCTTTTAAGCCCTCAAGCACATCAAAAGAGAGATCTTGCTGAAGGAAGCTTTCAACACGCTTGAAGCTGTCCCAGTCTTTAGGCCCTACCAGAGAGTGAGCCATGCCTTTATTGCCTGCACGACCTGTACGGCCAACACGGTGTACATACTCTTCAGTGTGCTTTGGCATATCAAAGTTGATAACGTGGGATACGTTGGCAATATCGATGCCGCGAGATGCGATATCGGTAGTCACTAATATTTTAAACACCGTGCGTTCAAATTGACTCATGATGGTATTACGCTGAGTCTGAGTGAGTCCGCCACTCAATGCTACAGCCTTGAGGTTGTTCTTATTCAGTTCTGCCGTTAAACGCTCTGTATCCGAGCGAGTTGCGGTAAAGATCATCACCTGATTGTAATCTGCTTCTTCTATTAAACGGTGAAGAATGGCTTCTTTATGGTCAAGGTGATCACAGAGGTAAAATTTCTGTTCAATATCGGTGTGGTGCGCGTTAGCACTGTCGATAGAAATACGCTTTGGATTATTTAGCATCTCCATCGCCATATCGTGCACTTCAGCATGATCTAGAGTTGCAGAAAACATCAGTGTTTGACGACGACGGTGCTTTGCAAGATTGTGAATGCGACGCAGCTCTGGCGCAAAACCAAGATCTAGCATTCTATCGGCTTCATCCAATACCAAGGTATCTAATCCATCGAGGAAAAGAGAGCGATGCTCAAGGTGATCAGCTAAACGTCCTGGGGTGGCAACGATGAAGCGAGGGTATTTACGCAATGCTTTTACTTGGTCATTGAAGTTTTCACCACCAACGATAAGCGTAGCGGTATAAGAAAGACCACCTAGCATAGTGCGCAATTCGCCATACACTTGTCGCGCCAATTCACGTGTCGGCGCTAAGATAACACCACGTGGATCTTTTGCTGAGAATGCTTTGCTTTTAAGAGCCTTGTGTAGCATTGGCAAAACAAACGCTAATGTTTTACCCGAACCGGTCTTAGACGATGCCAACAGGTCTTTGCCTGCCAGCGCAACAGGAATGGCCTGCTGTTGAATTTCGGTCGCACTCTTAAATGAGTAGTGATCCAAATTCTTCATTAAACGATTGTCTAAACCTAATTCTCTAAACTTCAAAGTGCTCTCCTAAACGGGGTTAGTATGCTTCTCACCTGCCCTAGGTTAGTAATAGAGAAAGCATGCTATAAAAAAATCCGGCTAATAATACCCTAGTTGGCGACTTAGATCACAAAAATATCTCATTATCACAAGACTAATAAAAACCATTTTGAAGATAATTACCTAATTTATATAAATTATTCGAACATATTTTATTCAACGTCTACACTAAGAAAGCCAGCGGTAATTATGGCTTTACTAAAAAAGAAATCAGGGAGTTCGTATGAATAATAAATTTTTACTCATAGCAGGGGTTAGCTCAGTTTTATTATTGGCTGGTTGTGCTTCAGGTCCAGATGAAGAAACCACGGCTAAAATGGCAGACCAGGACGCTAGAGTATCTCAGCTAGAACAAGATGTGGCAGCATTGAAAGCAGCTCACGAAAAAGACGCAGCAATGCATGACCAGTCTGCAATGGAAGCTAAAGAGGCCGCAATGGCCGCTCAAGAAGAAGCAGCTCGTGCAAACGAACGCCTAGATAATATCGCTCAGTCTTACACCAAGTAGTCTCACTACACACTAAATTTCAAAGCCAGCTTAATTGCTGGCTTTTTTATGTCTGTCACTTTTAGTTCTTAGAATCTAGTTAAAAATAACATCATTATTCAAATGAGCCGTCATACACCATAGTCGGCATTCCGGTTTGAATTTGAATGACGCCATTAACTCTTGAATAAGCTTCTTGATAAGTGTCCAACCATATTTGCAGTTCCAGTGGCCAATCAAATGACTGTTTGCTTCCGTTCCTCGCCGTTAAGGGTTCATGTGATTCGACAAAGACACTATGATCTGGCTCTACCGCCATTTTAATAGGCTGGTTGACAATCTCTACACGAGTTCTTCGCTCTACTTGCGCAAATAGCCACTCAATGTCTGAAGGCTCCATTCGAATGCAGCCACTACTTACCCGAAGTCCAATACCAAAGTCTTTGTTAGTACCATGGATTAAATACTGTCCAGAGCCATAGCTAAGACGCATCGCATATTCGCCTAGTGGGTTGTCTGGCCCTGCTGGCACTTTATCAGGAAGCTCAATGCCCTCTTCTTCGTAAGCCATTCTTATGGATTTAGGGGGAGTCCAAGTCGGGCCTTCAATCATCGCACTAATAGACGTCACCATTTGCGGTGTCTCTCGACCAATACGGCCAATGCCCACCGGAAATACATGCACATGTACTCCATCGGGATCGTAATAATAAAGACGGAGCTCAGCGAGATTAATGACAATGCCTTCACGTTTTGCGGTCGGCAAGATAAAACGATTAGGGATTGTTAACACCTCACCATCTTCAGGAAGGAAAGGATCAATACCTCGGTTGGCTGCAATAAGGCTTAACAAACCCACATCATACTCGTTGGCAAGTCGGGCAAAGGTTTCTCCCTTTGTCACTTGGTGACGCTGTAACTTACCAACCACATAACTTCCATCTGTTGGTAACTTGAAAGTCGCCGCTTGTGCGCCTGATAAACAGAAAAACGTCCAGACAACTACCTGTACTACAAATCTAACTACCATTGCCCTTAGCATCCTTATACATCTGCAAAGCTTTTTCTCTTTGCTGTTTATGGTCAACTATAGGTTGAGGATAGTCCAAACTTGCGAAATCGGTCCATAACCAGGGACAATGCACGTATTTGGTTGGAACGTCTTTTAGTTCAGGAAGCCACCGCTTAACAAAGCTGCCATCGGCGTCGAATTTTTGTCCCTGAGAGATGGGGTTGAAGATCCTAAAGTATGGTTGTGCATCACAGCCGGTAGAGGCTGACCACTGCCACCCTCCATTGTTTGCCGCAAAGTCGCCGTCCACTAATCGGTTCATAAAGTAGGCTTCACCATCATGCCAATCCAGTAGCAAATCTTTAGTCAGAAAACTGGCCACTACCATGCGAAGACGATTATGCATCCAACCAGTTTCATTGAGTTGCTTCATCGCAGCATCGACAATCGGATAACCTGTTTCACCTCGTTGCCATTTCCCTAGGTGTGCGTTCTCTCCTTGCCAACGTAAATTATCACTCCAAGGGACAAACGCCCTGCCCTTACATAACTTTGGCTCAAAGTAGATCAGATGTTGGTAAAACTCTCTCCAAATCAACTCGCTTAACCAAGTTTGCTCCCCGATATCTAATTGCTCGGGGTGGCGACCATTTAACAGCCGCGCCACACACTGCCTGACAGATAGCATACCCAGCGCCAAATAAGGCGAAAGTTGGCTCGTGCCATCAATAGCAGGAAAGTCTCTGTCTTGTTGGTAATCCGAGGCCCTTTCGATGGCAAAGCGCCTAAGCTCTGCAATTACAGACTTGGTGTCACTATGCCACTTAGAGCTATCTACAACCGGGTAACTCAGATCTAAGCTGACCAGCATGTTTTCATCAAATAACGCATTGCGTTCTAAGGTCTTAGGTTTGTGCACCAAGCTTTGTTCGATGCAAAAGCGCTGTAACCAGGTTTTTTTAAAGGGAGTAAAGACTTTAAAGTAGCTCCCCTCCTTGTTGAGTAAGGTGCCGGGAGTGAAAATACATTTATCAGCGAGCAACGAAAACTCAACCTGCCTAGCAGACAATGCCTTTTGCGTAGCCTCATCACGCATTACTTCGTTATATTCATACTCAGCGTTAGCAAAGACGTGTTCTATGTTGAAACGGGCACACAGCTGCGTCAGTAACGAAGGGCATTCATTAAAGCTGTCCACTGTCTCGACATGTAAGTCGATATTGAGCGTTTTAAGTTCTTCCGAAAGCGACACCAAACGCCGACCAATAAGATCCGCCTGCATCGGTGACAGGTTATGTTGATTCCACTGCTCCGGTGTTACAACAAACAGGGCCATAAGGCCCTGATTATCGTGTTGAGAGTCGCTGACATCGCGTATGGCTTGAATCAACGCAGTGTTATCAAGTGTTCGTAAGTCCTTACGAAACCACACTAAACCTCTCATGCGCTCCCCCTATCACAAACTGTAACGTAGGCGCAGTTCTTGCGGGTGTGGGTCAAGAAACTTTTGGTTCTGCAAATACTCGTCTGGGTAGAGTGAAAGGTAATGTTTTATGAGCGTCAACACGCTTAGCAGGGGCAGTAATCCTTCACGGTATTCATCAATCACCTTGCGAAGCTCCTGTTTCTCTTGTGAAGATAGCCACTTCTTAAAGTACCCTTGGATATGCATCAAAACGTTAGAGTTATTTTTACGACTGGCACGATTAGTCAGTGCATCCATAAACTTCAAACGATATAACTGATAAAACTCTTCAGGTTCATAATCAGCAACGCTTGCCACTAACTGCCCTAACTCTTTGTAAGAATTGGGGTGATGTGCCATCAAGGTTAACTTGTAGCGAGAGTGGAACGCTACAATTTTTCCAGATGTAGGTTGATCTCCCATACAGTCATAGAAGTCTCTTAAGCCAAATACCCTTGATATGAAGTTTTCTTTAAGCACAGGGTCATTAAGTCGGCCATCTTCTTCCACAGGTAACCAAGGCATTTCCTTCATTAGAATTTCGGTATACATGCCTATGCCTTCTTTCGAGGCGCCGCCTTTGGAGTAAACCTTAACTCGCTCCATGCCACAGGTTGGCGACTTCGCACAAACAATGTAACCGCACAACTCTTGGCCCTTAAGCTCTTCTACCTTGTTATTTGAGTAGGTAAGCATCCCATCGGTATAGTCTTTGGTCGCATCTTTTGTTTCAACCAGCGCAATGCGCTCTTCATTGGTCACCAGTCTAATAGTTGGGCGAGGCACGCTCATTCCCATACCCACTTCTGGACAAACGGGCACGAATTCGAAGAAGGGAGCAAGCTCTTTAGTAACAAACTTGCTGATCTTATGACCGCTATCGAAGCGGACTTTTTCACCTAAAACACAAGCACTTATGCCGATCTGAATATGTGTATTTTCTGATGTTTCTATGAATGCATCTGTCATCTTCATTCCTTGAGTTCCGACTGAGAGTCTAAGTATTAACTTACCATTAAATATTACGCAACAAATAGAGCAGACGAGCACTTCTAATTAAAAAAATGTCTGCAGAACAAAAAATTAGGTAAAATCAATTTAATCCTCCGAATCTAGTATTGCCCGTGTCTGATAGCCTATCTCCACAATTACTTGCGCTTAACTTCTGCAAAAATCCATTATGTGCTGATTTTGGCTCTCTAAATGCTGCTAATTACTCATTTTCACTTAGTACCAATAACCCCCAAATTGCCTGCGTTAGCTGTCACTCTATTTCTCCAATCATTTCGCCTACAGAGTTAAACGAAGAAGTAACAGCACAACTTGAACACATGAATTTGGGGCTAACGGCATGCACTAATAAGCAATGTGAGAACGTAGGTTTAAACGTTCAGTTACACCCTAGCCGTTACTATGCTTTTGGATTTAGCGGAGACAAACAACGCTATCGTTGCAAGAGTTGCCAAAAGACTATCGTCGATAGGTTTTCAGTAAAAAATCCAAACTTGAAGATCCACGTGACAATTTTAGCGCTATTGTTAACCGGATTTAGCCTCAAAGAAATTGCAGCCAAACTAAAGATTCAGGCCAAAACGTTAAATGATCACATCAAATCTATGGCGACTATTTGCCGCCAGAAATCATCGGTGTTTGATCATCATTGGCACAATAAGGGACAAAACTTTCACTTGGGTAGTGATTGGAGCTTTTTACAACCTAAAAGCCACAATGGTGTATTGTGGGTATGCACTGCTGACCTTGATTCTCGCTACATTGCCCTGCAGTCTCTAAACCTGAGCGAGCAAGAAAACATCTCGGGTCACCGTTTCATAGGTAGTGACTTCCTAGCAAGCATCAATACAGCGCCACTCCCCCCCAAAAGTAACACTTTGCAAGATATCCTAGGATCATTGAGCACAGGGCATCAGGAGCGTAGTCATCGCAATAATCCTTTACATAACCAAACTCAGCTCAATTACCCTGCTAAATCTAGCTTAGTCTCCCCTATCTATTGCACTGCAGCGCATTATCTACGGCTAAACCATTCACTGGGGAATAAAGAGCAAGTGGTCATCAGTATGAGCTTTGAGCCCATGCTAGCGGATGCAGCCATGCTAAGCTTCAATGCGATGCGCCAAAAGCAATCACTTGACCTCCTGTATCAACTGGATGATGAGAATTGGACAGAAGGTAAAACAGGTAGCAAACCTCAAACCTTCAGGTTTGAAGACTCAGAGGTGCCTTGGTCACTCTCGGAACAGTGGCACTTGAGAGGTAAAGCGGATCAGCGCGCAATGTGTCAGCTGGTAGAGAGTAACCTCACCCAAAAACAGGCGCACCAACTTCCTAAATTGTCTCCGGTTACCCATTATATGGATCGTTTTCATGCCATGTTCAAAAGCAGTGTTAATGAACCAAGAAGAAAAAGGCGTCCTGAAGGATTGTTGCCATTGCTTGATATCTATCGAGCATGGAACAATTTATGTCACCAAGAAAAACCAGGTGAAACGCCAGCCGTAAACGCCGGCATATCAGAAAAACCATTGTCGCTTGATCAACTACTGCAGTGATTAGGGTCTGTTGACCCCAGTCTTACTAGCCCATCAGCAACATGGCAATGCCACCAACGGCCACTAGGGTGCCTACAATCGAGCGCCTGGAGATAGCTAAGCCCTTAATCTTGTAGATAACCAGCATAAACAAGGGGCTCGTAGCGATAAGAGTTTGTGCTATCGCTGGATTCGCATGCTTAAGAGCCACCTGCTGCAACCACAGCGCCAAGAACGTGCCTACTGCAATTGCCGCTAACAGGTAATATTTGTCCGTTTTTCCCATACCTTTTCCTAGTTTGAAAAGGCCAGTAAAAGGCTTACGCTCCACAAACGGAATGATCATTGCGACGGCTAAAACGCCAATCGATAATCGAAGTAAGGCTCCGACTAACGGGTCTATATCCCCTGCCACCAATGCAAAGTGCGAGATCACAACGCCACTGGCTTGACATACGCTGGCCAATAGACCAAAACCGATGCCAGATTTAGATACGCTTCCCCTATTTGCGGAAGGCTGAAGTACGACGGATGTCACCGCTATTGTTGTAACGATAACGCCAAGCCAGTTAAAAATACTAAGACCTAAACCTAAGAACACTAACGCGAGCAATCCTGACAATGGAGGTGCCAATGACTCCAAAAGCAATGTATTGTTCGGTCCAATCCGCTTCAACGACGCAAAATAAGCGCTGTCCCCGATAGCAATGCCAATAACCCCTGAGACACCCAGTATTAAAGCGTGTTGTTTTGAGATCTCTATACTCGCTTGCGGCAAAAATGGCAGAACTACCAACATCATTGCTGAAGCTACTACGCCCTTAATGATGTTCAGCTGTAGGGCACTAAATCGATGGCTAAACTGACCATAAATCCAAGTTGCAATAGCCCAGACAATAGCCGCACCTATCGCCGCTATCTCTCCTATGAAATTCAATATTTAGCCTCTATTTAGATAATGACTTGCATAGATAACTGATTAGCTCAATACCCATACAAAATTAACAATACGTCACATGGAAAAAGTCCATGTAATCAATAAACTAGTTGTATTTACACACATTAACGGGGAAAATGAAATAACAATATTCGAACAAGCATTACAAGGATGAAACATGTTTCTCGATTACGTTGCTCTTGGCCTGTTAATATTCGTTGCCCTTGTTATTTTCTACGGCATCATTGTCATCCACGATATTCCCTACGAAATAGCGCATAAACGCAACCATCCTCACCAAGATGCCATCCATGTCACTGGCTGGATCAGCCTTTTCACCCTGCATGCTTTATGGCCATTTCTCTGGATATGGGCCACGTTATGGCGTGAAGATAGAGGCTGGGGTATGACTCAAATAAAACAAGAACAATCTGATCTTCACCATGATATTACTCAGCTAAATCAAAAGGTTCAGGATTTAACAGAGCAAGTTGCACAACTTAAACAGTCGCAACCTCAACAGCAAACTAGTGCTAAGCCGACTCAAAGTGAGGGAGATGCGTAATGGATCTACTACTGATACTCACCTACACCGCTTTTTGTGTCGCTGTCTTCAAAATATTCAAGATTCCCTTAAATAAGTGGTCGGTTCCTACAGCCGTATTGGGTGGGGTTATATTGATTGGTACTCTAATTCTACTAATGAACTACAACCACCCTTTCACACAGATTGGTCGACAAGTCTATAACACCACCCCTATTGTACCCACAGTTCGTGGTCACGTAGTCGAGGTGAATGTTAAGCCTGACACCTTTATAGTGAAAGACGAACCTTTATTCACCATCGAATCAGAACCCTACAAAGCAAAACTTTTGGGTAAAAAAGCCGACTTAGCTGCCGCAGAGCAAGCGGTATTTCAGTTAGAATCAGAATACAAGGCAGCACAATCTGAGGTTCACCGAGCTCGAGCTGAGCGCGATAGAGTAAAAAGAGAGTTTAATCGCTACTACGCTGGCTTTAAGAAAGGCGCATTCACAGCTCAACAAGTTGACACTCGCCGACAAAATCTCAAGGGTGCAGAAGCGGATCTTGAAGCAGAAATCGCAATGGAGAACAGTGCTCGTGTCGCCTACGAGTCTGAAGTCGATGGTGAAAACACGACAGTGGCTCGCCTGAAAGCCGAAGTAGCTCAAGCACAGTTCAATCTCGATGAAACAGTGGTGAGAGCGCCAACAAATGGCTATGTAACACAGCTGATCCTTCGCCCTGGTCAAATGGCAGTACCATTGCCACTGGCACCATCAATGGTGTTTATTCATGCTGAAGAGTACGACTACATCGGTGCATTTCGTCAAAATTCGTTGCAACGATTAAAGCCTGGCTTTGAAGCTGAGTTCTTGTTCCCAAGCCTTCCTGGTAAGGTTTTCAAAGGAGAGGTGGTCAACGTTATACCAGCAATGGCAGAAGGTGAAGTACAAGCCTCAGGAAAATTGCTAGGAACAAAATCACTCGATGCTGCTGGACGTGCTTTGGTGAAGTTACGTATCACTGACGATATTTCACAATACCACCTACCGCTAGGTACATCCGTACAGATTGCCGTATATTCCGACAGCTTCCACCATGTTTCTATCATGCGTAAGATTCTAATTCGTATGAAGAGCTGGCAGAACTATTTATATTTGGATCATTAAGCCAGTCTTATCCTCTGACTTTCTTGCACTACCGATAACAGACGTTATGACTGACATCTGTTATCGGCAAGCTCCCCTAGCGCTCCAAAACTCCCGCTAACAGCTTACGAGAAAGATAGTGCTAACCGCTAGCCCTCTCAGCTATCAAGTAGCTGACGAGCTAAAGTCATCAGAACCAACATCGTCATTGCCGAGGTTTCTTATCGACAATCTTCCCTAACGCTCCAAGACTCCCGCTAACAGCTTACGTGAATGACAGTGCTTACCGCTAGCCCTCTCAGCTATCAAGTAGCTGACGAGCTAAAGTCATTAGAACCAACACCGTCATTGCCGAGGTTTCTTATCGGAAATCTTCCCTAACGCTCCAAGACTCCCGCTAACAGCTTACGTGAATGACAGTGCTTACCGCTAGCCCTCTCAGCTATCAAGTAGCTGACGAGATAAAGTCATCAGAACCAACATCGTCATTGCCGAGGTTTCTTATCGGCAATCTTCCCTAACGCTCCAAGACTCCCGCTAACAGCTTACGTGAATGACAGTGCTTACCGCTAGCCCTCTCAGCTATCAAGTAGCTGACGAGCTAAAGTCATTAGAACCAACACCGTCATTGCCGAAGTCTCTTATCGGCAATCTAAATGTTTGTGCGTTAGATGACTCTAGGGACTATTGGTGTTTGCTGTCAATTTAGATGCCGTGATTGCCTAGGTCTTTTCTGGGACCGTATCATTTGCACTTTTCAGCCCCCCAAAAACCATCCGTTGATGACACAAGGGGTACTCAATGTGAGCAAAAGGCCGGCTATGTTGCAACCAGCCATTACACCCTACCCCAACTAAAGAGCCTAACCTCATTACCTTCAGTAGGTTTCGCTGGGATATTTAGCGACAAAATAAGAGACACGGCAGCCATTACAGCGCCAATCACAAACACTAATGCGGGAGAACTCAACCAAATCACCCCAAAGGTCACAGGGATGACTACAGCTGCGATATGATTGATGGTAAAGCTAACGCCAGCGGTAGAGGCCATATCAGCAGGATCTGCAATCTTTTGGAAGTAAGTTTTGATCGCGAGCGCCAAAGCAAAGAACAAGTGATCGATGATATAGAGAGCGGCCGCCCACTCCGCGGATTGCACAAAGGCATAACCTAGGAAGACCCCAATCAAGCCAACGTATTCAAATACCAGTGCCTTGCGCTCGCCTACTACCCCAATAAAGCGACCAATTTTCTTCGCAAACAAGAAGTTAAATAGATAGTTAACCAAAAATAGTAGCGTGACATCGGCTGCTGAATAGCCAAATTTCTCAACCATCAAGAACCCTGCAAACACGGTGAATATCTGCCTACGCGCACCACTCATGAAGGTTAGAGCGTAATACAGCCAGTAGCGCTTTCTTAATACCAGTTTCTTGTTCTGTACTGTATCCGTTTTAAATTGCGGAAAGCCGATGGTCATCAGTGCTACTAACACTAGGGCAGCGCCGCCCGTTATGGCATACACCACTATGTAATCGAGCTTTATCACCTCTAGCATAACCCACAAGGCGCCATACGTGATGAGCGAGGCAAGCGCACCAATGGAGATCATCTTGCCGAGCATCTCCGGCGCTTCATCTTTAGATAACCATTGCAGCGACAGGGATTGTTTTAAGGTTTCAAAGTAGTGGAATCCTGTCGACATCAATAAAGTCGTCAACAACAAGCCCGTTACACTTGGGAAGAAGCCAGTTAGAAACGTGCCCAGACTCAGCATAAACAGCGACACCAACATGAACTTTTGCTCTCTAATGAACAAAAGCACAAACACCACAGTAAACGCTAAGAACCCAGGGATTTCACGAACGCTTTGCAGTAAGCCTATATCTGCACCATCAAAGTTGGCACGCTCAATAACAAAGTTGTTAAGTAGTGCCATCCAACTTGAAAAAGCGACTGGCACCACAATTGAAATCAGGATTAAAAAGTTTTGTGGTGTTTGCCACGATTTATGCTTTGTCACTCGGCTGGGTCCTTAAATTGGTCTGCATAGCCTTTTGGTGGCGGAGTCCAACCCCGTTCACTTCGAGTATGATTGTCGCTACGATCTGAATCCATCGCGTCGCGTATCTTATCCTCTAACTCGACAAAAAGCTTGATGAAGTTATTGTCATAACGCTCACCCTCAGAGTCATCTACCCAAGCATGGTAAAGCTTATCTGAACTCTCTTTCTCCACTTTGATATAAGAAGTTCGTTGTTGCTCAATCTGGAATGGATGAAAGCCCATGCAGCGTAGTGCAACCGTGCCCACCTCCAGAGCTGAATGGAAGGTCTCGCTTTCGATATGATTCGCGCCCGCCTGACGTAGCTGATAAGAATGACCACGATCAAATGCTCTAGCAATCACTTTTACATGTGGATAGGTATGTCTGACGTATTTTACTAACTCGAGAGAGGCCTCTTCGTTGTCGATAGCGACGACCAAAGCCTTGGCGTGTTCAATACCTGCGGTATGCAATAAATCAGGCTTGGTTGCATCACCAAAGTAGGTTTTTATCCCTATTTTTCTTAGGTTAGCCACCTGAGTTGCCTGATGATCGAGCACTACAGTTTCCACACCATTGTTCACCAACAAACGATTCACAATCTGACCAAAACGACCCACACCAGCAATAATTACCGTACCCTGCTCATCTATAACGTCGTCTTCTTCGTCCTGGTTGCTCGCCTTCTCATACTTAGGGATGATGACCTTGTCATAGTAGATAAATAACGCAGGAGTTAAGAACATAGACAGGGCGACCACCAGCGATAATGTTGTTGCAATATCCGTCGGTATGACGTGGTTCTGAACGGTAAAACTGAGAAGCACAAAACCAAACTCACCTGCCTGAGCTAGGCTCAACGCAAACAACCAACGATTGCACCCTTTTATCTTGAACACTATAGCTAAGCACCACAGCACCAAGCCCTTGAGTAGCATGAGTCCTAGCGTTAGGCCAATGATGACAAAGAAGTCATTTAGCAGTACCGAAAAGTCGATACCCGCTCCCACAGTAATAAAGAATAAACCCAGCAATAAGCCCTTAAACGGCTCTATATTCGATTCTAATTCATGTCTAAATTCACTGTTAGCCAATACAACGCCCGCAAGGAAGGTACCCAGCGCAGGAGAAAGACCCACCAGTCCCATCAGCGCGGCAATACCTATCACTAGCATCAAAGCCGTAGCAGTAAAAATTTCGCGAAGCCCAGAAGCTGCCACAAACCGAAACAGTGGGCGACTGGCAAAATGACCGCCAACCACGACGATTGCAATGGAAGCCGTAATAACCAATCCGTATGCCCATCCTGGTAGCCCTGCGACCAAGCTTAGCTCTGGGTGATGATCTGAGCTTTCAGCAACCGTTGTTTGTGCCAGTTCCACCAATTCAGGTAGGGCTAATAAAGGAATAAACGCCAACATTGGGATCACTGCGATATCTTGGAACAGCAATACCGAGAAGGCATTTTGTCCGCCCTCAGTCTTGGTGAGTCCTTTTTCGTTAAAGGTTTGCAAGACGATTGCGGTAGAAGAAAGAGAGAAAATAAGCCCGATAGCGAAGGCAATTTGCCACTGCATGCCAAGGATTAGAGCAATCCCCATCACTATGCCTGCAGTTCCGACGACTTGAATGCCACCCAACCCCATTAGACGGTTACGCATATTCCAAAGCATCTTGGGTTCAAGCTCCAAACCCACTAGGAATAACATCATCACCACGCCAAATTCAGCAAAGTGCTGGATAGTTGTCGTTTCTTCACCAACGAGTCCTGCAACTGGACCAATGATAACCCCTGCAATTAGGTACCCTAGTACTGAACCTAGCCCTAAGCGCTTGGCAATTGGAACAGCAATAACGGCTGCAATCAGATAGATAAACGCTTGTAAAAAGTAACCTGTCATGACTGCACTCCTTTAATCACGGCTTCCAGGTTGCCGCTAATTTGGGGTAAAGACGTTGCGAGATTTTCATCAACTCGTCCTTCCACTAACGCCTCAAGCAATTGCTTCCAGCTTTTGACATGTTCTTTAACTCTGCCTTCTTCTAGCGCCGTTCGCGAACCGAACAAAACAAACGGAGCCCAATAGTTCATGCCCGTTAACGCAGCGGTTTGCTCTATCGGGTGCAGCAATTCTCGAATGGTGTAATGGTTATAACCGTCCGTTTGGTAAGCATCTTCCTTGCCCCCCGCAGTAATAGCGCAGAAAAACTGTTTACCTTGTATCGCGGTACCTTCATGTCCGTAGGCAAAGCCATACTCAAGGACTAAATCTTGCCACTCTTTGAGGATTGAAGGCGTGGAGTACCAATACAAAGGAAACTGAAAAATGATGATGTCATGGTCCAACAAACGCTGTTGTTCCCGCTCTATATCAATGTCGTATTTAGGGTACTCACTATAGAGGTCAACGCAGGTGATACCCGGAACCTTTTTTGCAGCCTTAAATAAGGCAATATTAACCTCTGAACGAGATTGAGAAGGATGGGCAAATAACAACAAAACCCTTTTGTTAGTCAATGGGGAGTCTTGACTGCTTGCTTGTTCACTCATTAGTAATCCTTTAAATTTCTTGCAGTTAGCCTGTTAAAACTAATAGTAAAACATCGGTTTCACAAGTGATTCGAAAAAACAAAAACCACTTCGCCCACTGCATTTTTGCAACTCAAACCACCCCTCAAATTAACAAAGTTATTTCATCCGCCTTGCCAAAGGGTGATCTAATTCAAGCTATTGTTTTCATTTCAGGTTTAGGCTAGGTGGGTCTGGTTATCTTTGTTACTTGGCTTTGTTTAACAATCAGTTAAATCTAGTCAATCAACAAGGAATACTGTTTAAGTTAATTAATCATCTGCAAGGAGTCGCAGTGAAGTCTTTCTCGTCTATGTTGTGCGTGGCGCTAATTTCTCTTTTAGTCTCCCCTGTTGCCTTTTCTTCCACTAGCCATGTTATGCCCGACTTAACCCAATCAGGTGTTGGGTATGCTGCTCTCGTTATCTTTGCATTGGCCTATTGCCTCGTAATGGGCGAAGAAGTCCTAAAGCTCAGAAAATCTAAACCTGTATTGCTTGCTGCCGGGCTTATCTGGATTTTGATCGGATTTACCTTCCAGCGCTTGGGGCAAATGGATGTAGCTAAATCCGCAATCGATCACAACCTACTTGAGTACTCAGAGCTACTGCTGTTCTTGCTGGTTGCTATGACTTACATCAGCGCAATGGAAGAGCGTCGCCTGTTTGATGCCTTGCAAGCTTGGATGGTAGGTAAAGGCTTCAACCTGCGTTCCTTATTCTGGATAACGGGTATTCTTTCATTCTTTATTTCTCCTATCGCCGATAACCTGACTACCGCATTATTGATGTGCGCCGTAGTGATGAAGGTCGGTGGATCCAACTATAAGTTCATCAACATAGCCTGTGTCAATATTGTCATTGCAGCAAACGCAGGTGGTGCGTTTAGTCCCTTTGGTGATATTACAACCTTGATGGTGTGGCAGGCAGGTCACGTTGAATTTATGCAGTTCCTGACTCTATTTGCTCCTTCTGTGGTCAACTACATAGTGCCAGCTGTGATCATGTCATTCTTTGTACCAAAAACGAGTCCAGATGCGGTACATGAGTATGTTGAACTTAAGCGTGGTGCCAAACGCATTGTCGCCTTATTCATCTTAACTATTGCAACAGCCGTTGCTTTCCATGGTTTACTGCACTTCCCACCGGTTATCGGTATGATGATGGGACTGGCTTACCTGCAATTCTTTGGTTTCTACCTGCGCAAGACACTGCCGCGTTCTCTAGCTAAAAAGCGAGCTGTCGCAGAAGCTCATCACGACAAAGCGGCTCTAAAGCGCCTTGGTTCTGTGGTTCCATTTGATGTATTTAGACGAGTTTCTCATGCCGAGTGGGACACCCTACTGTTTTTCTATGGCGTCGTAATGTGTGTGGGCGGCTTAAGTTTGCTTGGCTATCTAGGGCTAGTGTCTGAAATCATGTACACCCAGTGGGATCCTATTTGGGCAAACGTCATGGTCGGAATACTGTCCGCGATTGTCGATAACATTCCCGTTATGTTTGCCATTTTGACCATGCAACCGGAGCTATCCATGGGCAACTGGTTGTTGGTTACCCTAACCGCTGGTGTGGGAGGCAGTTTGTTGTCTATAGGCTCGGCCGCAGGCGTTGCATTAATGGGTGCCGCCCATGGTAAATATACCTTCTTTGGTCACCTAAAATGGATGCCGATCATTGCCCTTGGTTATGCTGCAAGTATCGCCACTCACCTATGGGTTAATGGTCATCTATTCTGAAATCGGACGCAAAATTGATCTGCGTCAAAGGCGTGTAGCACGCAATATGTGTAACTATCCGCTTCATGAATAGATAAAGAAGTAATTCCATGACACAAGTAGATCAAAATCGTTTAGTAGATAACTTCCTACAACTGGTAAAAATTGACAGCGAATCAGGCAACGAAAAAGAAGTCGCCATTGAAATCGAATCTCAGCTTCAGCAACTAGGCTTTGACGTAGAGCGTCTTGCAGTGCCTGAAACCCTGTCAAATGGCTTTAACATTTACGCTAAATTACCAGGCAAACTAGACGGTAGCATCGTACTAAGCTGTCACATGGATACGGTAACACCAGGCAACGGCATTGAGCCAGTAATCAAAGACGGCATCATTAGCTCTGCGGGTGACACGATTCTTGGTGGTGATGACAAGTCTGGCATTGCTGCAATCATCGAAGCAATCAAAACCCTTCAAGAAAACAACGTTGAACATAAGACCATCGAGATCGCGTTCACTGTATTTGAAGAAGGTGGTTTACACGGCTCTAAGCAATTCGATTGCAGCAAGATCGAATCTGAAATGGGTATTGTTTTAGACTCAGGCGGCCCTATCGGCACCATCATTGCTGTAGCTCCGGGTCAGCAAAACCTTAAAGTAAACATCACAGGTAAACCAGCTCACGCAGGCTTAGCGCCAGAGCAAGGTATCAACGCCTTAACGGTTGCCTCTGATGCCATTGCCAACATGAACCTGTCTCGTATAGACGAAGAAACCACAGCCAATATCGGTGTTGTTAAAGGTGGCCAAGCGACCAACATCGTCATGCCAAGCCTGTACATCGAAGCAGAAGCACGCTCTCTTGACGAAGAAAAACTGGCAAAACAAGTGGCTCATATGGTTGAAACCTTTGAAGCGGCGGCGAACAAACATGGCGCCGAGGTCGATATCGTTTCAACCCGCGCATACAACCCGTTCCAGATCCCTGAATCACACCCTCACATCCAAACGGTAAAAGAAGTATTCACGCAACTGGACATCGAGCCAATCGTAACCTCTACAGGTGGCGGTAGTGATGCCAATATCTTTGCTGAGAAAGGCCTAACCATCGTTAACCTATCTACAGGTATGGCTAAGGTACACACAACTGAAGAGTACATCGCTATCGAAGATATGCGTAAGATTTCTCAGTTCTTGATGAGTTACTTAGCCAAGTAAACTTTTAGCTAACCGTTTGAGCTACAAACGGTTAGCTTTACTCATCGCCTTCACACGTCATCCGTTCATTTCCACGCACTCCCAGTGGTAATCGAAGGCATCTGGCCTCTCCTCATAGATACCCGATAAAACACCTCGGGTATGACGGCCTGCAAGCCCAGCAATTCCGATACCTTTCTAATACTTCTATGCTTGTCCATATTTAACCCGTCATTCCCGCGCGCTCCTAGTGGGAATCGAAGGCATCAGGTCTCTTCTCATAGATACCCGATATAACATCTCGGGTATGACGGCCTGCAAGCCCAGCAATTCGAATACCTTTCTAATACTTCTATGCTTGTCCATATTTAACCCGTCATATATGGACCCACCCAGTTTGCAAGTCATTTTACATTCTTGGTTATTGAGTCATTGTCGTTCATATATTCGGCCTGTTTACTGAGCTCTATCGTGCTCATGGCCTTGATGTAATCTGCACCCAATGCTCTTTATCATTCCCACGGCTTCTGATGAGCCAATGACGGTGTCAGAGTTTCACTGGGGCGGGATGACCGCTAACCATCGATGTAAAATGTATCGCAACTGACGATGAGTGTTGTTTAACTGGTTAATTCCCTACTGTTTAGAGCGTTAGCATTATCAAGTTATGCTTCTTTAAGTTGGTACGGTTTGTTGTGTGTAATCACAGCCCAGACAATGCGTGCCAACTTATTCGCTAACGCTACACAGGCTTTGTTAAAGCTTTTCTCATGCTTCAGCTTAGTTGCCCAGACGCTCACCTTGTCTTCTTTCCTATCTGCATATTGGAGTACACTCCTCGCTCCGTGTATCAGAAGCGCTCTGAGTACGACGTTACCTTTCTTGGTGATGCCATACAGTTGAGATTTCCCTCCAGTTGAGAACTGTCTCGGAACCAGACCACACCAAGCAGAGAAGTGTCGACCACTCTTAAACTGTGTCCCTTTCCCAATGGCTGCATACAACGCTAGCGCGGTGATAGGTCCGATACCCACGACACTTTGCGCTATCTGACAGACATAATTTTCTTTAGCAAAAGCCTTTAGCTTGCTCTCGACCTGTTCAATACGGTCGTTTAAGGACAAGAACTCCTGGTACAGTTCATTGAACAAATCTCTAGCGACCCAGGTCAGTTCGTTACCTGGGTCTTCTAAGAACTCTGGAACGGACCTACGCAAGGCTGAGATACCTCGATTCATACAGAGCCCATACTCAAGCAGTAATCCTCGTATCTGGTTCATTAGTTGAGTGCGTTGCTTAATCAAGCGTTGCCTAATACGCAGGTACATTTGAGCGTCTTGTTGGTCAATGGTTTTTATCGGTACAAACGTCATATTGTCACGTTGTGCGGCTTCCGCTATCGCTTCTGCGTCGTTGTAGTCATTCTTATTTTTACGACGATATGAAGTGACATGTTGCGGAGGGACGAGTTTAACCTCATGCCCAAGCTTGATGAGCTCCCGAGCCAAGTGATTAGAGGCACCACAGGCTTCAATGGCAATTGTTTGAGGAGCTAACTTAGCAAAGTATGAGAGTGTAGCCGCGCGCTTAAGCTGCTTCTTATATGTGATTTTTCCGCGTGATGTGACGAACACTGCATGAAAAACATTCTTGGCAATATCTAATCCGACCGTTACATTTGTCATGTGGACCTACCCTTATTTAGATGCTTGTTTGTTCAACTTCATCTTGGCGCATTGTGACGCCGTGTAAAGGGTGGGTCCATTTCATTATTCCCACACGCTCCTAGCGGGAATCGAAGGCATCAGGTCTCTCCTCATAGATACCCGATAAAACACTTCGGGTATGACGATCTGTAAACTGAGTTATCCTGATGCTTAACATGTCATTCCCACGCGCTCTTAGTGGGAATCGAAGGCATCTGGTCTCATAGATACCCGATAACACATCTCGGGTATGACGATCTGTAAACCGAGTTATCCTGATGCTTAACCCGTCATTCCCACGCGCTCCTAGTGGGAATCGAAGGCATCTGGTCTTTCCTCATAGATACCCGATAAAACACCTCGGGTATGACGATCTGTAAACCGAGTTATCCTGATGCTTACCCCGTCATTCCCACGCGCTCCTAGTGGGAATCGAAGGCATCTGGTCTCTTCTCATAGATACCCGATAACACACCTCGGGTATGACGGTCTGTAAACCGAGTTATCCTGATGCTTAACATGTCATTCCCACGCGCTCTTAGTGGGAATCTAATGCGAAAACTAGTTGGCTCTGAAAGCTAGAATACTCAGAAAGCAGCCCACGGATATTCACACAATATCGTTTCCCCTACCTTTTATTTCCCTTACAATACAATCATCAATGGACTTGGCTTCAAAAACTAACTTTATGAATTACTTCACCAACTTCCTTAAGGGAATGGCTATGGGTGCAGCTGACGTTGTTCCCGGTGTTTCTGGCGGTACCATCGCATTCATTACTGGCATCTACGATACCTTGCTAGAGAGTATCCGCCGTGTAAATCCATCGCTAATTGGCGTGCTTCGTTCAAAAGGACTCAAAGGCGCATTCGACCACATCAATGGCTTCTTCTTACTGTCCCTGTTTGGGGGCATTTTTACCAGTATATTGACCCTAGCTAAGCTCATCTCTTGGTTATTAGTTACCCACCCAATTCCACTGTGGTCTTTTTTCTTTGGTCTGATCTTAGTATCGGTCTGGCATATCATGCGTCAAATTGAATCTTTTGATCTGATGAAGTGGGTCGGCTTTGCTCTGGGTATTGCACTCGCATTTGCTATTACTGTACTCAACCCTTTAAACCTCGAGCCAACGATCATCAACATCGTGCTGTCAGGCTCCATCGCCATCTGTGCAATGATTTTACCGGGAATATCCGGCAGCTTTATTTTGCTATTGATAGGTATGTACGGTCCGGTTATTGGTGCCGTTAAAGGCTTGGACATTGGATTTCTGATGTTATTTATGAGTGGTTGCTTGTGTGGCTTGCTGAGCTTTTCACACCTACTGTCATGGCTTCTCAGGCGCTTCAGAGACATTACCCTTATGTTCTTGGTTGGCCTAATGGTGGGCACATTGCCAAAGATTTGGCCTTGGAAAGAGACGCTTACATGGCGCACTAACTCCAGCGGCGAGCAAGTACCATTACTGCAAGAAAACCTCATGCCTCACAATTTTGAGTCGATTACTGGTACACCATCACAAACTGCGATAGCAGTGGTAATGATGTTGGTTGCGATTGGACTAGTATTGGCTTTAGAGAAATTTGCTGAAGACAAATAATGAACAACATTTTCAAAGGCCTAGCTTTCATACTTGCTCTTGGGTTAGGCTTTTTTGCTAAGGATATCTATCAAATAGTTCAGATATCCTTAGCCAATAATGAACTGAAATCTGATATTGAATACTGCCAACTATCCACCACCGTCTGCACTATAAATGATATAAACATAGTGCTGGAGCAAGATGTTGTTTCACCGATGCAGCCCACCTCTATTGAGGTAAGCTGGCCAAATAACAACGATGAACAACTATGGATAGAACTTGAGGGCAAAGAAATGTCCATGGGTGTGGCAAAGTTTGTACTCAGCAATCAAGGTAATGGCACGTTTTCTGGTTCTTTATTACTGCCTGTTTGCCATAGCGATGCTATGACATGGATAGGTTCTATCCAATCTTCAAACGGAACACTTCCCATCTCAGTAAGGATGCAAAGATGAGCAAAAGCTGGACACTCACCATGATTGTCGCAGTTGCCTTAGGTTTCGGGGTTAAGTCATATTTAGATGCCCAAGACCAAAAGCAAGTCAACCAACAAAGCGAACGAGCAGCGCATCCTTTAGTGACAGGAGCTAATGGAGAGCAAAAGGCGTTATTTAATCCAGACGATCCGCGTATCAATGTGGTCTATTTTGGCTTCACTCGCTGTCCCGATGTTTGCCCTACTTCTCTCGCTATGCTCAGCGCTGCTTTACATCAAGTGCCCAAAGAAGTACTCGCTAAGATACGTCCCATCTTAATCACTTTAGATCCCGAGCGAGACTCTGGTGATGATGTCCATCAATACGCGCAATATTTTCACGAGAATTTCGAGGGCTACCACGCCGATCCTGAAACATTAGAGGCCTTGGCAAATAAGTACGGCGTTATCTATATCAAAACAGAACTTGAAGATTCTGCTCTCGAATATACCGTTGATCACAGCTCATATTTTTACTTTCTCGCACCTGATGGTACGGAAATGACCAAGGTGCAACACACTCTTACCCCAGCGCCACTGGTTAAAGCTATTAATGACATCACAATGGAGATGCAACCATGAAAACTCGCCTTCTTACTTTCATCCTAGTGCTACTTTCCCCTTTTGCGCATGCCAACAATGTTGCAACAGTTTCAGGTGCCTACGCTAAAGAAACCCCGCCGACCTCGACCACTAGCGCTATATTTTTAACCATTAACAATCCAGGTGCAGAGAAACGTGCTCTTATATCAGCAAAAACGCCTATTGCTGAAGTCACCGAGTTACATACTCACGCAATGCAAGATGGCGTGATGAAAATGCGTAAGTTAGATAAGATTGAGCTTCCCGGAAAAAGCGACACTGAACTAAAGCCACATGGCTTGCATATCATGCTGTTTGGTATCAAAGAGCCGTTGAAAGAAGGCATGGTTATTCCTCTTACGCTTACTTTTGATACAGGTCGTATGCTAAACCTATCAGTACCTGTCAAAAAAATGATGATGCACTAAATGAACCTACAAAACCTTGGCTGGCAACCGTTCTTTCAGCAACAACTGACTCTTGATGATTATGAAGACGCGGTTGTTGCTCGCATCTCTGCCCACCATCGCTCTGGCTATCAGCTCATTACGGAAAAAGGTGAAGTGTCACTGCCAATGCATGACTCTTTGCCATCAATGACCGTCGGAGATTGGGTGCTACTCGATCATGAACAGCAATTTCAAAGACGTTTAGAAAGAAGCTCAGTGTTTTCTAGAAAGGCCGCCGGTTCCAAGGTTGCAGAACAATACATTGCAGCAAACATAGACACGGTATTTATCGTGATGTCGTTAAATGATGACTTTAACCTCAGCCGCATTGAGCGCTATCTCGCGTTAACCAATGAAGCGCAAGTTGAGGCGGTGATTGTATTAACCAAAACCGACCTTTGCGACGATGCAGAGGCTCTAAAGCAACAGGTTCAATCTCTAGACCCAATGCTAATGATAGAAGCAGTCAATGCACTAGAGTTTGATAGCGCTCAGTCACTAACTGCGTGGTGTAAGACAGGAAAAACCGTCGCCTTCCTCGGTTCTTCTGGGGTTGGTAAGTCCACTCTGGTCAACACCTTACTGCAAACAGAAGCGCAGAAAACGGGCTCCATTCGCGAAGATGACAGTAAAGGCCGACACACCACCACAGGTCGAACTATCCATCAAATGCCGAGTGGCGGGGTACTCTTAGATACCCCTGGAATGCGTGAGTTGCAACTGGCAAATGTAGCCCAAGGCATAAGCGAAACCTTCTCTGATGTAGAAGAGATCGCTTCTCAGTGCCGCTTCTTTGATTGCTCACACCAAAACGAACCGGGTTGTGCGATTCAAAAGGCTCTGCAGTCAGGTGAGCTAGATGATCGTCGCTTGAACAACTACCTAAAACTGCAAAGAGAGCAAGCCCGTAACAGCGCATCTCTTGCAGAGCTACGCTCCCATGATAAGCAATTGGGTAAGATGTATCGTTCACACCAGAGTGAAGCTAGGAATCGCAAAAATAAATCTTAGTGTCAGCTTTCAGCAGTAAGTTGTTTAAACACAGTCATCCTTGAGCGCTTTCTGGGCCAGCACTCTGGTCGAGGATCTATACGCAGAAGAGGTTCCCGCTAACTACATGCGGGAACGACGGTTTATTTAGCTGATAGCTTGACGCTATCAGCTATCAGCTATCAGCTATCAGCTATCAGCTAAAAAGTGTGAAGCTTTATCTATTAACTCGCTTCACCAACCAAACAGCAGTACCCTTTCGCAGGAATATCTAACTCTAAATATCCATCAACCGGAAAGATGCCCTGCTCTTGAACGATATCGAACATTGGCTGATCCCAACGGATACGAATCGACTTCACCGTATCAGCCTTGTTAATGGCTACTATGCCCCGTTCTCCACGACTGAACAGTAGATGATCATCACTGGCTTCCAATACCACCATACGGGCACTGTGGACGTAATTGTGGAAGTCGATTAGCGTCTTCATACGCGGATCTTGCCACGCATTCATCCAACGAGGATTACCTTCACAGTCAAGAATGCCACTGGTATTTAGGTCGGTATAGACCAACGGCACACCACCATCACGGCAAAGAATGTAGCAATAGCCCAACCATTCATGCTCTTCTGGCATAATCAAACCTTGGAACACATCATTGTTTGGAATATCGTGGGTAATTGCGAAGGTGATAGCACGCTGGCGCTTCAACGCTTCACCAAAGTTATAGGGATCTATCAGCGCTGACATTCGTCCCTTTGGTTGGAATGCTTGCAATACCGTGTTAAATAAAGGGAAATCGTAGGCGCCCAGCTTAGTTTTCTTTAAGTAAGGCTTTAAGAAAAGCTCATACTCTTGCTTGGTTGCACCACCATCAGTAATGATCTCACCAAAAATGTGCACACCTTCCGTGATCTCTTTTGTCCACACTTTACGCAGCTGCTCAATGGAGATATGTTTTGCAGCGTCAATGCGGAAACCCTTCACTCCCATTGCTTTCATTGCCAACAGGTACGCTTGCTGTTGCTCAATCACATGCTCACAATCACGCAGGGTAGGCAAGCCAGGATCGTGAGGCCCACCAGTGATGCGACCATTCTGTACTTGCCATTGATCCTGCCAATCCTCTATACCAAACGCTTCAACGAAGTCGTTTTCAGTAAATAGTGGTTTGCTCAAGTCTCCGAATAATTTCAAAGACTCATAGTGTTCTGGATCCTTAGCATAATCCTCTAGCTCTTGTTGGCTAGGGTATTGCAGCTCTGAGCGCAAGTACGATTCGTTTGCCATGTGATTAAACACCACATCAATATACACGCGAATACCATAGTCATTTAAACAGGTCATCATTGTCTGAAAATCCAGGGTATTACCCAGTTCATTGTCAATGATTCGATAATCTTGTGGCTGATAGCGCTGCCACCAAGCGGTGCCTTTCTCATGTTTCAACGACTTCATTGGCGGTGAAACTAAAACTGTTTTATAGCCTAATTGGCTTATCTGCTGAGCCTTCTCAGCAATCTCTCGATACGGCCAGTCAAATGCATGCAAAATAACATCAGTGGCTAGTGTTAAATCTTTATCTTGAATAATGGGGTTTTTCATAAAACACCTTTTACAGCTTAGGCTGCTATTTCAGCCAATACCGATACCCTACAAGATGCATGCCATATCAAGAATCATCCTAGTTCGTATAATCATAGGGTGAATGAATGATTCAACAGGGTGTAGGCATAATCCCGCGCTAGCTAATTGAGTATGAGGCAAGGGCTTAGTTGGCATAATAATCTGATTTATTACTAATCTAAGGAATGATAAGGCAGTATAACGCCTACAAGTTAGATGATAGTATTGCAGATAGATGGCAATTATTAGACAAGGCGGATTAGAGTAGTTACTTAATATTACAAACACATTTAAGGTGATTTGACCTTGGTCTCATATGGGGAGGCTCCAAGCAAATTACTTCCAAGGCGCTTTTAAAGTCGGTTTCTTGTTACGAGGTTCAGTGGCGGGTTTGCCCCCTAGTTTCAATCCAAGATAAAACATCTGCGCGGTGAATTCATCAGTCCCATCAGCGATACATATCTTTTCAAATAGTCTATCCGCTACGTCCTTTTGCTGCGCTGGTATGTGCTCACAACGAAGCAATTGGTAAATTGCATCATGAGCCAGTGACGCCCGCATGTTTCTTGAGGTATCCACTACAGGCCCAGAAGGACCATCCCAAGCATAGCCAGAACGCACAGTAAGCCAACCATCTAAACTGAGACCGATAAACTCCATATCTATATTCTGCTGCGGAAAAATGTCCACTTTAATAATGAAATCTTCGGCTAACTGATACTTGTACCCTGCTCGATAAAAAATATGTTCCGACATTGTGGTTCACCGCTGTTCAAATAAACATCAATCACTCTCTTGGTTACAAAAATAGATAGCGATAGGTCAACGGTCAAACCTACACGCCTCGATAAATTGTGATTTCCATCGAATATTTAATTAGCGTCTATACTGGGAACACTAAATGCAAAGGAGAACTCACATGTTTCGTCTTGCTACCCTACTCTTCATTAGTCTTAGCTTTAGCGTATCTTCGAACGAACTACTCAAGCTATACGAATCTGAAAATGAACTGGAATACAGCGACTTAGTGATAGATGTTAAAGGTTACAAAGTGCCAACTCGGGCGGCATTTCGGGGCTGGATACTGATGAATCAAGCACAAGAACCAGTGAAAGAAATAGCCGACCAACTGATAGCGGCTGGCATTACGGAAGTTCCATTAAAAACAATGCCTATGCACTTGATACTTTTACAAGGAACAAACTGGGCTTTGAATGGGACTTCTGTATTCACACTGCCTGATAGCAAGCAAGTGCCTAGCATGGTTAGAACGGTGAAGTTCATTCAAGACCATGTCGAACCTGTCCTAGGGCCTTTAGTACCCGTTTCAGGCGATAGAGATCAATATTACAACGAAACCTCTGGTGGCGCTTCTCGCAGTCAACATTTGAATTTCTGCGCTCTTGATTTAGTCCCTATAAATGACATAAGTCGAGAGGAACTACAGAAAAAATTATGGGGTATTTACAATAAAGTGGGTAAAGAGAACAACATGGGTATGGGTCTATACTCAGGAGTACGCTTTCATATCGATACTTGCGGGTACAGAAATTGGTGATATGCAGCGGTTAGCCTCAAGCTGCAAGCTACCAGACAAAGAAACGTACAGTTATTGCTCTTAAAAAACCGTTATTCCCGCAAGCTCTTAGCGGGAATCTCTTCAACCTAAAGACCCCCGACCAGAGTGCTGCCCCAGAAAAGCGCTAAAGGATGACGGTGTTTAAACAACTTACAGCTGAAAGCTTGAAGCTAATAGCTAAAAAAACGTCATTCCCGCAGGCTCTTAGCGGGAATCTCTTCAACCTAAAGACCCCCAACCAGAGTGCTGCCCCAGAAAAGCGCTAGAGGATGACTGTGTTTAAACAACTTACAGCTGAAAGCTAAAAAAGTCATTCCCGCAGGCTCTTAGCGGGAATCTCTTCAACCTAAAGATCTCCGACCAGAGTGCTGGCCCAGAAAAGCCCTCGGGCATGGCGGATATCCTAAAGTCGGAGTTGTAATCAATAGACAGCTGAAAGCTCGAAGCTAAAAACTGTCAACTTAAGCAATATCCAAATACTTATGCGTTTGCACCGACAAACGCCAGTTGTTGGCGATACATGTATCGATACACAGCTTTGTCGCTCTAGGTTTTTGGCTAATAGGTTGCAGTAAAACTTCTACGCCATCTTGGAGTGTACTGACTTCGAGCAACGCTTTGAGATCATCAATGTCTGACTCTTTACCCACTGGGTGCTTAACCTCGTTGGCACGAGACATTGCGCTTGGTTCAATCGGAAGCTTGCCTTTCATACCAATTTTTGGTGAAACCGTCACCCAAGTGTTTGGGGTCGCCAGTACTTCAAAAGTACCACTGGTTTCAATTTGGCAACGGTAGCCGTTTGCTTCTAGCTCTGTCGTCAAAGGCAATAAGTCATACTGGCATGGCTCACCGCCGGTAATGACCACGTGTTTGGCCGAGTATTGCTCAAGGCAATAGGCCACCAGCGCAGATTCACTCGTACTACACCAACGCTCATCATCGCCTTGTTTTAGTAGAACCGTTTTAAAATCTGTTTCGTCTTCTAGGTTCACATCCCAGGTTTGTTTGGTGTCACACCAAGCACAGCCCACAGGACATCCTTGCAGACGAATAAAGATAGAAGGCACTCCAGTAAAGAAGCCCTCTCCTTGTATGGTTTCAAACATCTCATTGATTTTAAGCACGTTATTCACCCGTGTAGATACAGCCAGCAGTACAGGTTTCTTTGATTTCAACCTTGCTTAGAAGTGGCAGTAACGGCTTAGTTTGCTCAAATACCCATTTAGCCAGCACTTCACTGGTTGGGTTTTCAAGGCCTTCGATATCATTAAGGTAATGATGATCAAGGCGATCGTAGATTGGTTTAAACTTCTCTTTTACATCACTAAAGTCGATAATCCAGCCCGTATGAGCGTCCACTTCACCTTTAAGGTAAAGGCGAACCAAGAATGAGTGTCCATGCAGACGACCACACTTATGTCCCTCAGGTACGTGAGGTAATTTATGGGCGGCTTCAAACATAAACTCTTTGTAGATTTCGGTAGTCATAGTGTTCTTCTGTACGTTGGGCCTAAACAGACCTAAAAGAGAAAGGCACGGATTGTAGCAAGTTTAGTCCAAACCCCCAACGAAAACTGAAGTTGCACCCAAAAGAAAAGGCAGAGCTTTCGCTCTGCCTTGGTTAGGTATTCTATAAAAGAGAATTATAGATAGTATCGAACACCTAGAGCGTATAGATCATCATCACTTGAGACGTCATCACCTAAGTCAAGTTGGTAACCTGCGTAACCAACAAATGCTGGAGTGAAGTTATATTCTACCTGCAGTGCCATTTGGCTAATAATAGTAATGCTACTGTCATCATCTTCATGAGACTCATAGTTTAGGGAGAAGTTAAGGCTATTTGCTAGAGCAAACGCTGCGATAGCTTCGACACTAGTAGAGTCATACGCCCCTGCACCACCAAGAGCATTTCGGAACGAATCACCCATCTCATAAACAGCAGCTACAAACAAGCCATCGCCATATGTGCCGTATTTCGCTGAAATTAGGTTACCCATCGCGTCATCATTCGAACCGCTAACTGAACCAGTGGTGAAAGCGTAACCTACGAAGATGCCACCTAGATCAAAAGACAAGCCTAATTGACCGCGATTACCATAGTCTGTGCCACCTTCACTGTTATCGCCCTGCCAACCAGCACCTAGATTGAAGTCAATGTTATCTCCAAAATTGAAGGTTTTACGATATGAGATCATTCGCTCTGCACGTCCAGTACCTAGCTCATAACCATTAACATATAAAAAATCATTGGCAAACGCGATTGGCATATCTGCGATGCCACCGATATCGTAATAAGGCGACCATTGAGTACCACCAACACCGCGGCCCCATGTGTCATGCGTGACACCAATGTAACCCAAACGAGTAGAAAATGAGTTGTCACCACCTTCTAGAGTGTTTACGCTCCATTCGCCTTTTACATCGGCGGCCCAGCCGTGACCTAGGTCTTGGGTTGCATTAATGTTGATACGAGGAGAGATTGATTGAACTTCTACTTCATCATCCGCGTCATTACCGATACCCATCGAAATGTGTCCACCAATAGAGAACGTTGAACCACCGCTGTTATACAATTCCACCGCATAAGCTTGACCACTAAATGCGATGCCCGCAATTACACTTGCTAATACTGTCTTTTTCATAATGTCTTTCCATTTACCTATGTGTATAAAAGTTGTGCTAAAAACACTGTAAATGTCGTACGACTTAATCGACTTATTTTTTATTATTTGCAAATTGCTATTCGCTCATTTGCTAAAAGCAACTTACAGAGAAGGTATATATCCTTGTTCCTCTGTTTAGTCATAAACCACTAATTAGTGGTCTAGTCCTACAAATCACCTTTTGTAACAGCGTAGTAATGATTTTTTAATAAACCAAATAAAAAGCGTGCCTAGATCACATTATAAATAACTTACAGGCTATTTAATGCTCAGAACGTGAGTATTGCTGGTCTTTGGGAGGTTAATGACAACTTTCAGCTTTCATTATTGGAGTGCTTATTTCAATTGGAAATAGATAGATTGATCAATGAAGGTTTCCATTGATATATAGGAGATTTTAAATAATGAATTATTTTTCACACTAAGTTATGTCGAACTAATTCGTTAGGTGTGTAGATGAGTGTAATTAGATGTTAAATAAAAACCACAGATGCGAGAAGACTCACTTCTGTCGATAAGCAATGCTGAAATGATTATTCACGATGAATAATCTACCCCTAAAGTGAGAGACATTTAAACCCAGCTAAATATTCGTTGCTTAATCCTATGAGGCTTGAGCAACGTAACTGGGTTCTCTATTTACTTGTAGGCTACACCCATTAAAACAGGCATCGTTGTGCCATCTTTCATCTCGACCTCAAAAGGAATGGAGATTTCGATATCACTAAAGCCAGCTTGATGGAGTATGGAGTGCGCCGACTCTTGCGTCAGCCCCTCTGACTCATCTTCATTCAACCAATCCCAATGTACAAATATCCCTTGCTCATCAAGTAGTGAATAGATAATAGTCGCCGCTTCCTTGAAGTCCGGAATAAAGCCACAGACTGATGAGGCAATAACAAGGTCGAATTGTTTTCTAAATGCAGGGTGCTGAGCCACCAATCCACGAGTGAGCTCGTCAACTACCGGTTCTACATTTACTAAGGTTTTCTTGTCGAGTTCTTCTATCATGGCTTCAGAAGCGTCTAGAGCAACCACACTGCGCGCTAACGGCGCTACTCTTTGGCTCAATAAGCCAGTACCACAACCAAAATCTAATACATTTGCGCCTTTCATTGAGTGAAGCGCTTGAAGCTCTGCGAAAACTAGATCTGAGAATTGAGCAGTTGCTGGGTCTTTCTCCCACTCAGCAGCATAATCATCCCAATTGTGCACCATCTGACTATCCATCCTAAAGTTTGTTGCCTACGCTGAGTAAAGCAAATCTTGGTAAAAAAAGATACAAAATTGCATTTAATACAAAGAGATATTGGGCTTAGATCATGTGTCGCTTGATTTTTCAGCACCCAATCAGTTAATTTTGAAAGCCTACACATTCACAAATGAGTACAAATGAACCTTTCCCATATAGAAGCCTTTGTTCAAGTTGCCCAACATGGCTCCGTATCAGAAGCCGCAAGGCAACTCGATTGCAATCGTACCAAGCTCTCAATGGCTATCAAAGCCCTGGAGAAAGAATTAGACACGAAACTTTATATTCGCAGTGGCAACAATCTTGAGCTATCGGAAGCGGGCAAAGCCATTTACAAAAACTGCGAATCACTGCTAGTGACAGCATCACGTATCAAACAAACGTGCAAACATATCCGCGGCGATTTTACTGCAGAAGTTAGGATCGCGCGAGATGACGCTATACCAGACGATACATGGCAAGAGCTCTCTCTTCGTCTCAACAATAAGTATCCTGCAACCACTTTTAATATTGTTCTCGCATCGAGTGGCGATCTCTCAAACCTAGTAGAAACTAAACAAGTCGATTTTGCCTTTGGCGTAGATTACGAACGCGTAGATGACCCTAGGATTGAGTACACTCCTATTGCCAAAATCAGAATGATGTCAGTATGCAATTCCGATCACCCCCTCAGTAAACAGCGCCGTGTATCCGATGAACAATTACGTAACGCAATGCAGGTTACACTGGCTTACCTCAACGAAAAAGATAACCCTGAACTATTGCCCTTTTCCCTCAAACATATCGGATTTTCAAGCTTCGATTACATCCTCAGTACCATTCGCACAGAAGGTGCATGGGGGGTTCTTCCCGAACCACTCATTCGTCATCTATTAAGAGATGAAACGTTATCAGTCATTAAGCACACTTACGGGCTCACCCAAGAAGAGTTCTGTATGTTCTCCTCTACAGGTATGGAAGCACATCCTGGTATGGTTTGGCTCTGCGATAAGCTCAGTGACTACTTGTTTGATTTCTAGCCCCAGTGGGTGTCAATATTTCTGACGCCACTACAACAGCGTAACTACCTGATATTAATCATTAATTTCTCTTCCGTTCGAGTGACAACCTTGACCTAAGCAAACTTTGATTGAAAGCTTCCTGCCACTCGCAAACAATGAGCACAGTTAGTTTGTTTCAAAAGGTTCATCATGAGTGGTAAAGAACGTTCCTCAGAACGCCGCATTTTAGTTTATTCAGCCCTGTTAACGCTTGGCTTTGCCGTAAGTGGCATTGTCTTGGGTAATTGGGTTGGTTCTATGGTCATTATTTTTGATGGTGCGTATTCTCTTATCAGTTTAGCGTTAACTTTATTGTCACTGCTTGCAGTAACGCTAATGGCACGCCCAAGCAGTAATCGTTTTCCACATGGATTGGCCGCTCTTGAACCTATCGTCATCGCTATTAAAGCCGCAGTTATTTTAGGTTTAGTTTGTATCTCTATCTATTCTGCTATTAACTCAGTTATTGATGGTGGCCGTGAAATCGACACCTCAATTGCAACCTTATTCGGCCTTGTTAACGTGATCGGCTGTGCCTTCGGATGGGTAATGCTCGCAAAGAAAAACAAAGACATTGGTTCCGGACTTATCGCCGCAGAAGTAAAGCAATGGCAAATGGATACCCTGATCAGTGTGGCGGTACTTCTTGGCTTTGTTACTGCATGGTTGATGCTTCAAACCTCACTGAGCGCATACGCGGCATACGCTGACCCTGTGATGATGTTATTAATGGCCGGATACTTCATAAAAGTTCCTGCGGTCATGCTTAAAGACGCGATATCTGAGTTACTGCAGATGTCTGCAAATAAGACTCACAGAGAAGAAATTAAAGTAGAAAGTTGAAAGCGTTCAAATGTAGGCTTAAACAAAGTCATGACCAGCGCTTTATCGGAGGTCTATAGGCGGTAGAGATTCCGAGATATTCTAGCTAGAACCTAATCTCGAGGGCTAAAGACTGTCAGCTGTTAGCCTCATCTATACTTGCATTATTCCCCACTCTAATTTAAAGTTGCATTTAAATTGCAACTTTAAGGTTTTGGCTATGCTAAACATCACAGATAAAGCAAAAGAAGAAGCGATCACACCACTGCTTCGACTTGGCTTTCGTCCCTTCTTCTTACTTGGCGCCCTGTACGCATTTATTGCGGTTCCTGTTTGGATCTACGCGTTCCAAAACGGGCAGCCTGAAGCATTAGGTGCCCCTGCCCTTTGGTGGCACGCTCATGAGATGTTGTTTGGTTTTGCTATGGCTATCGTTGCAGGGTTTGTACTCACCGCAGTACAAAACTGGACTGGGGTTAACGGTACCAAAGGTACTCGACTCGGTCTTATTGTAGCGCTTTGGTTAGCCCCACGAATCCTCTTTTGGACGCCTGCACCGTTTTGGCTTATCTCTGTGGTAGAAAGCTTGTTCTTATTAGCCGTTGCTTATGAGGTCGGAACTCGCGTATTCAAATCCAAGGGGTGGCGAAACTTATTCTTTGTTCCTTTATTTGCCTTAGCCATCTTTGCGAACTTCGCCAGTTACGCGACCATCACAGGCGTTGTACCCTTTACTTCAAGCGCTGTATGGCAAGCGATGCTTTGGTGGTTCATGTTGCTGCTGTCAGTTATGGGCGGGCGAGTGATCCCATTCTTCACCTCTCGCAAATTCAACTTTGATAAGCCGCAGCCTTTATTATGGCTGGAAGTAGCAGGTAATCTTCCTCTGGTTCTACTGTTTATTTTAAGCTTTTTTCCACTGACCTTAAGCCAACTGGAAACACCACTATTTATTTGGGCAGGCGTATTTCAATTAGTGAAGGTGATAAGATGGAAGCCTTGGAAGACTATCAGTGAGCCCTTGGTTTGGGCCCTACATGCTTCCTACGCCTGTATACCTGCGTATTTATTGTTAAAAGGGCTAACGACTAACGCATGGCTTGCCCACACCTCTTTGCACCTGTTTGCTATTGGCGCTCTTTCCGGGCTTATATTGGCCATGATAGCGCGTGTCACCATGGGACATACCGGGCGTAATATTTATCAAGGGCCTAAGATGGGGGTTGCGTTTGCCGCATTGATACTGTCGGCCTTAGTCAGAAGCGTAGGTGTCGGCCTATACCCTGAATACACAATGCAACTGCTTGATGTGGCTACTGTACTGTGGATGCTAAGTTTTGGTCTGTACCTACTTAAGTTTGCCAAAATGCTCGCCACAGCAAGGGCGGATGGTCATCCAGGTTAAGCGCTTTAATCTGAGCTTTTACCGCGCTCAGGCACTCATTTCTTAAACACATTTAACGGAGTCTTCAAATAGGAGACTCCGTTGTTTTCGGGCTCAGGAAAGCGTCCACCGCGAATATTAATCTGTACTGCTGGCAATAGTAAGGCAGGCATGGCTAACGTCGCATCGCGCTGTTGTCGCATCGCTATAAAATCATACTTCGCACTTCCATCATGCACATGAATGTTACTCTGCTTTTGCTCTGCAACCGTCGTTTTGTATAAGCATTCCCTGCCGTTCGGCCCATAGTCATGACACATATACAGCTCGGTTTCTGGTGGCAACTCAAGTATCTTCTGTATTGATGCGTACAATATCTCAGCATCACCACCAGGAAAGTCACAACGTGCCGTACCCATATCAGGCATAAAGATCGTATCACCAACAAACGCAGCAGAGTCGTTTACGACAAAAGTAACGCACGATGGTGTATGACCCGGTGTATGCATTACACGAATGTTCGACGCGCCCAATGGTATAGCTTCATCATCTGCCAACAGAAGATCAAATTGACTGCCATCTGCAACAAACTCTTCTAAGCCAAAAACTTGTTTAAACGTCGACTGCACCGTGGTTATTTCTCTCCCCGTCGCCATTGCCGCACCACTGCGCTCCCTAACGTAGCTGGCCGCGCTTAAGTGATCAGCATGCACGTGTGTCTCCAGTATCCATTGTAGCTTTACATTTTGTTGTTCAGCGTACCTGAGGATACCATCGACAGAGACTGTCGATGTGACCCCTGCTGCTGCATCGTAATCAAGCACAGAGTCAATGATTGCGCTCGATTTTGTAGCGTTATCAGTAACAAGATAGCTATAAGTATTTGAACTATCATGAAAAAAACTTGTGATGGAAACTGGGTTCATTGCGCTCGCCTTTATATTAACAAATGCTAATTAAAGCCTAGAAGGTGCTGGTTATTTCGCAAAGGTCTAATTAAGAACATTTAGGAATAACGGGGAATGCTAGATATGTCAGTAAGAGAAGCAAGTGCCACCATGAATGGCGGCACCTGTGAAGAGCAGAGAAATAACTAAAGGCTCGCTAATTTAACAAAGCTATCTTTGACTGGATCGCTCTTCATAATACGACCATGGCCAAGACCTTTGGTGGTAATCAAGGTCACTTTTTCCATCTCATCTGCGGCGCGCTTTGACACCTCAAAACTGGTGAATCGGTCACCTTTGTCATGCACGATAACCGTTGCATGCTGTCGAAGTTTAAGTTTGCCATACGGGTCAATAGTGTGAATTGGGTAATGATACTCGCTGCTCACCTCTTCGACGACTTCTTCAAACAGCTTCATCGAATAACCGGAGCGCTTAACGCTCCCAAGCAGGTTTTCAAGATATTCAAGCACCGGAGCAATCAACAATAATGGGCAATCAATGGCCTTGTGATGTTTACACTCCACAGTTGAGGCCGTACCCATGCTGTGAGCAATGATCCCATCGACTTTGCCGACACTGTCCAAGATAGCTTCTAACCCTTGCACAAAAGCCGGAATGTGCCCGTAAGCACCCCCACTTGTACCATGCGCTGGCTGATCATAAGCCAAAGCGGTAAAGCCAGATTGGGCCATGAATTCCATTAAAGGGAAAAACTGGTTGGCAGTCCCTGACCACCCATGGTTGAGTACCCAGAGTGGCCCCGTACCTAAGGTATAAGTGGTTAGGTCGCCATGCGCGGATTTAACCACACCTTTGATCATACCCTTAGGTTCTGGATTCTTAGGTTTACTGCGAACCGGAGTGAGCAACAGCTGTCTTGCAATTTTGCGAGCATGCTTAGGTGCAACCTTATGGTGTACACGAGTACCCACATTAACTAAAGAACGGCGTAGGTTAAATTTCTTAGAGGTGTTGAAGTAGATCTTATCGCTCATGTTCGTCCGTGAATCGCTAGTGTAGAGTCGTTACTCTAACATAGGCAGGCAAATGACTGAAAACTTGATTTGGTCGCTAATCTTTTCGTCTTAGGTCACGCGCTAATATTAGTGCTAAACCAAAAATCTGCAAAAACAGCGCTATGTTCTTGTAACGGCTAATGTGCATATCGTTTTGTGAGGTCATTTCTAGCAATGAAATGTTGTTGAGATAGTACTTATCAATGAGGTTGCGCTGCTCATTTTGCTCGCGCTCTAGCATCAGTGACAGGGTTTGTAGATTATTGATGGAGAGCTCTGGCACAGGTTTACCTGTCCAAACCTCAATCTGCTTTGCCAGCTCTGCATTTACAGCTTGATTACTGTCATTGTGGCCAAGCACCACCAGCAATGTTTCCTTTTTTCGTTCAAGGTTTTCAACTCTGTTCCAAGCTAACTGTATGGAACGTAGATTATTGTTTTGTCCTTCATACAGAGCTGCATTTTTTCGTGCTAAATCATCCAGTATTTGGCTAGAAATCACTATTGCGAGCACATTAAGGAGCAGCCCTAAGAAAACCAGCAACCAAGCCGGTGGCCAACCAATTTTCATTTCTCTGCTCCTTAAGAACAATCATCCCATCGTTACGAAAGTGCCTGCACTACGTTCAATGCTGCAAGCAGTCCAATAACCCCAAACGTGCTCATCATCCCAAACACACGGCCCTTCATTTTTCGATTCAATACCGCTAAGCCGTGGGATAAACGCCCTACCACCAGCAGCACGCCTAAAATATGAATCGCCCATTCCGGGGCGCCATTAAACTCGGCAAGCATCAATAACAATAGCCCAATAGGAATATATTCGGTGGCATTACTGTGGGCACCGCGTGCTACCGTTAAGTCATCCACTTGTCCGTCAGCATGAGATACCCGATGTTTTCGGCGCTGTTTAATCACTTGAACAGACAGGTAACATATCCAAACGGCTAAGATGCCCGCATACAAAGAGGTGATCATAAGACTCCGTTTTCAAATTGGTAATAAGTGTGATCATCGAAGAGCGAAGACAGTTCTTCCGATAAAAGAAAGCCCGGAATTAACCGAGCGTGCGTTTCTAATAGATATAACTCACATAAAATAAACCACCGGACATATCTTGTCGCATGGCAAAATCGTCATCTTTATCGACAGAGAAATTGAGTGACGTAGAAGTAAAACCGACGCCAGTCGCAAACGAGTCGGTAATGCTATATTCAGCGGAGATTATGAAATCAAGAAAGTAGCCACTGTAATCATCTATTTTCAAGCTAAAGTAATCTACCGAACCAATCACCTTCCAATCTTCAGCCAATTGGTAGTCCAAACGAAATCCGATAACAGGTAAGGGCGCAATAAGATCAACACTTGATCCTGTTTTCTTTATGCCATTATTGGAACCGCCCTGGACTTTCACTCCGGTACTCAATCCGACATCGAAATCCATAGCATGCACACCAAGGGATACAGAAAGTTCAACATCTTGATTGTGATAAAACGAGTAGGCATAGTTAATTTTGTAGATATCAATATCGGAGTATGAATCGACAAACGCACCAACCTTATACTCTTGTCCATCCCAAATAATATCGCGTGTTAGCTCATTACTTCCATCACTACGTAAACTGAGATAGGCAAATTCAATTCGGTGATAGTTAGTAAAACGGTAGTAGCCATCAATCTTAAAGTTCTTGTTTTCAGTGTCGAGATTGAGGTCATCCTGAAGATTAATTTTAGATCCTACCAAACCTTCTTTCGTTGCCGCCACAATAGTGTCGGTTTGCCATATCCAAAACATGCCTAAGTTGATCTTGAGTCTTTCATCCAACTCTTGTTGTTCTGCGCAAACCACAGAAGAAAACAAGGCAAACAATGCCAACAAACTGTGTTTCATAACGTCCCTTTAAAGCGCACAAAGCATCCTGCTTTGCCAAAGAAAAAACAAATATTTACATAAGGTTAGTATAAAAAACTCAATTAATAACTGACCGACTCTGAATTATAGACAATAAAAAACCCCAAACAGAATAACCGGTTGGGGTTTAGTTCGTTCATCAATTTAGCCCATGCTTGATAGGCTAAGTCGATGTTATTTTACTTTCTTATAGAACACAGTCGATAGCGGTGGCAATACCATGTGAACAGATTGTTCTAAGCCTTGGCTTGCAACGCTTTCTGTTTCTAGTGTTGCCGGTACTGCAACGTTTGCGCCGTTGTACTTCGCATCATCGGTGTTAAGCAGCAGTTCATACTCAGCTTCACCAGGGATGCCTAAGCGGAATTCTTGTTGAGGTACAGGTGTAAAGTTCGATACAACCAACACACGTTCGCCGTTCTCATCAATACGCTCATGAGCAAGAACACTTGCTTCTGCTTCATCTTGCAGACGCCACTCGAAGCCTCTTGGATCATAATCAAGATCATGAAGAGCCGACTCTTGCTTGTACAACTTGTTCAAATCACGCGTTAGGTTTAAAACACCTTGATGACGTTCATAATCCAACAAGAACCATTGCAGTTGGTCATCATGATCCCACTCGGCTGTTTGGCCGAATTCAGCGCCCATGAAGTTTAACTTTTTACCCGGCTGTGCGTACATGTAACCCATGTAAGCGCGCAGGTTAGCGGTTTTTTGCCACTCATCACCTGGCATCTTGTCGTGAATCGCACCCTTACCATATACGACTTCATCGTGAGACAAAGACAGTACGTAGTTTTCACTGTGCGCATACATCAACGGGAATGTAATGGTGTTGTGGTGGTATTTACGATGGATAGGATCTTGCTGAATGTAAGACAAGCTGTCGTGCATCCAACCCATGTTCCACTTAAAGCCAAAGCCTAAACCGCCCAAGAATGTTGGTGCCGAAACGCCAGGAAATGCCGTAGACTCTTCCGCAATGGTCATTGCGTTCGGGAAGTGCTTGTACACTTCTTCATTCATCCACTTCAAGGTAGCGATCGCATCGTAGTTCTCGTTGCCACCGTCTTGGTTCGGAATCCACTGATCGTGGCTACGTGAGTAATCCAAGTACAACATTGAAGCAACTGCATCCACACGGATACCATCAATGTGGTAGTGCTCAAACCAGAACAGTGCGTTCGATACCATGAAACGACGAACATGCTCACGACCTAAGTCATAGATGAACGAATTCCAATCTTGGTGCCAACCGCGACGCGGGTCTGGGTCGTGGTACAGAGGTGTACCATCAAAATTGGCCAAACCGTGATCATCTGACGGGTAATGTGCTGGAACCCAGTCAAGCACAACGCCAAGACCGGCTTGGTGACACTGATCTACAAAGAATTTGAAGTCATCAGGCGAACCAAAGCGACTGGTTGGTGCAAATAGACCAATCGGCTGATAGCCCCAAGAACCGTAGAACGGGTGCTCAGAAATCGGCATAAGCTCTACGTGAGAGTAGCCAAGATCCACGAGGTACGGGATCAATTCTGCAGCCAGTTCACGGTAGTTTAAGAACTCACCTTCTGCATTGCGCTTCCAAGAACCAGCATGAAGCTCATAGAAAGACAGCGCTTCTTTACGCTTTTCCGTCACCGGACGCGTTTGCCATGCACTATCTTGCCATTGGTATTTGTTCTGATCGTAAGTCACAGAAGCAAAAGAAGGATATTGCTCGTGCTGGAAGCCCCACGGATCTTGCTTGTGTGGCAAGCTTTCGCCATGTGGTCCTTTTAATTCGTACTTGTATTGAGAGCCTTCTGCTAACTCAGGGATGAATAGACCCCAAATACCGTAATCAAGGCGCTGCATTGGGTGGCGACGGCCGTCCCAATCATTGAAGTTACCAATGATGCTTACTGCTTGCGCATGCGGTGCATAAACAAGGAAACGAGTACCAGAAATCGTCTTACCATCACGCTCTAGCGTAACGAACTGAGATCCCATATGCTTGTACATCTCTTTAGGAGTGTGCAAGTTGTCGAACTCTTCATATAGAGAGTGATATTGGTATGGGTCGTCGATGATCTGCTCAACGTCACCCCAATGAACCGCTAATTTATAGTGAGTAAAGGTCAGATCACGCTCTTCAGTAAGAACAAACGCATCCATCTCGTCACGCACTAGTTCGATACGCTTGTCACCCAGGATAACCTCTACACGGCTTGCGCCTGGCATCCAAACGGTAAGATAACGACCTTTTTCTCTAACAAATGGGCCTAATACTGAAAATGGGTCAGTAAGTGCTGCTTGACTCAACTTGTGATAAGCAGTTTTAAATTTGTCCTGAGGCTTCTCCACGCCCAATCTCCTTCGATAATTAATTCTTATTTATAATTTTTATCAGTGAGAGCACCCTGCCCTCACCCTAGCCGTTTTTATGTTGTCAGCGATACTATGCCGCTAAGCTAATTGTTCAGATTACCATACTTATTTGACGGTATGTTGAAAGTTGTAATGTTGATCTACAAGCTACAAGCTACAAGCTACAAGCTACAAGCTACAAGCTACAAGCTACAAGCTACAAGCTACAAGCTACAAGCTAGAGCATAAAAACATCGTCATGCTGGAAAGCAACGCTTATCCAGCATCTTAGAGCGCACGCTCAATGCAAAAACACATGTCATCCTGAACTCGATCAGGATCTTAGATAATGCCAATCGCAAAATTACGCACTGCCTGAGGTACTGGATAAGCTTCGCTTTCCAGTATGACGGCGAACTAGCACTGCTTGTAAAAGTGCCATCACCAGATACAAAAATGCCCGCTGAAGTGCGGGCATTTCAGTTCGCTGTGAACTGTAACAAAATTACGAAAATGAAAGTTTGAGCCGTGACTAAGTTTTCGGCATCAAACAGTCAATTATCATTTTTTGGAAGCTTGATCACGAACTTCTGTTAAACGTTTTGCTATATGATTAACGGCTTCACGACCAAACATCTCTTCAAGGTTCACAGACAGTTTACGACGCCAGTTTGGATACTCTTCAACAGTACCAGGGATGTTCACTGGTTTTTCCATTTCTAGCCAATCTTCTAGCTGTACGCTTAGTAGAGTAGAAGAACCGGCTGCAACGTGCAGTTGTAGGCCTTCAGCAAGGAAGCGATCCATAGGAACCCACTCTGCGTTTTCGCCAATGCCTGTCGACAAGAACTGTGGGTTATTTTCACGAATTGTGTTCAAAATACCCTGCTTACACTCTAAGCGATCGTCAAATAGACCTGCAAGCTGCTCTTCATTTGGATACAAGCCTAGCTCAGCACCCAGTTTCAGATCATCACAGTGCCAGAAGCCGCGTAGCGTTGGCATATCGTGAGTACATAGCGCTGACATTGATTGCTCTGTGTAATCCGTTGGCTTGATGAAGCTACCATCTTCGTGGTTTTCGAAGAAGAAGATCTTGTACGAGTGAACACCTGCGTCACGCAAGATATCAACGATTTCATCAGGCACAGTACCCAAGTCTTCACCGATCACTGAACACTGGAAACGATGAGATTCTAGTGCAAGGATTGCTAGCATGTCTTCGACTGGGTAGTACATGTACGCACCCTTGGTCGCGTTCTCACCCTTCGGAATCCACCAAAGGCGTAGAAGACCCAATACATGGTCAATACGCAGTGCACCACAGTGCTTCATGTTGGCGCGCAAAAGCTTAACATATGCATCGTAGCCAGTTTCTTGCAACACCTGTGGGTTCAGCGGTGGCAGACCCCAGTTTTGACCAAGAGGACCTAGCACATCCGGCGGAGCGCCGATGCTTGCATCTAGGATCAAGTTGCCGTCGTCAGCCCATGTTTCAGAGCCAGAATCCGCAACACCTACTGCAAGGTCACGATACAGACCAAGGCTCATACCCTTCTCTTCTGCTAGAGCTTGAGCTTCGTTGATCTGTGTATCTGCAATCCACTGCAGGTACATGTACAGCTCAACCAAGTCTTTATGATCTTTTATAAACTTCTGAGAGCCTGCGCTATCAAAGCGGCGGTACTTCTCAGGGAATACAGGCCAGCCCCACATGTGTTCATCGGCATCACGCAGTGTTTTGTGCATTGCATCAAACGCTGCTTGATGAAGCAGGCTTTCTCCGCCTTCTTCAACAAAGCTCAAGAACGCTTGTGCACGCTCAGTGTTTTTGTCTAGGTGACGAGATTTAAACTCAGCAAATAGAAGAGGCAATACCGCCATCTTCAGATCAGACACTTCGCTGTAGTTTACGTGCTGAATCTCACGCGCTTTTTGCAGACGCTGTTGGAACTCAGCGCTACCTACCTTCTGCTGCGCTTCCACACTTAGCGCAAACTCAGGTACTGAACTCACATCAATGTACATGATGTTCAACCAGCGGCGAGAAGATGGGCTATAAGGACTAGCGCCTTCTGGGTTTGCAGGGAACAGTGAGTGGATTGGGTTTAGACCCACAAAATCACCGCCACGAGCAGCGATATCACCCACTAGTTGTTTCAGATCGCCAAAGTCACCGATACCCCAGTTGTGAGGAGTACGCAGGGTGTAAAGCTGGATGCTTGGGCCCCACAGTTTTTTGCCGTTTTCAATATCACTTTGTTTGAAGCACGCCTTTGGCGTAACGATCAGTGTCATCTCATAAGGGGCTTTACGACGCTTACGAGTCACGATCAGTTTGTGGTAACCCCACTTAATTTCAGCAGGTAATGCAAAGACCAGTGGGCCACCCTCTTTGCGCTCATCTCTTACGATTTGAGACTGCAGGTAGCCTTCAAGGACTTCACCTTGCTCTGTTTCTAAACGCCATGCAAACTCGCTTTCACGAGCGCTAACGCCTAGGTTTAGTTCCACTTCTACTGGCTCGTCATCACGAACCACCAGCACTGGCGCTAATACTTCTTTCTTGTGCATTTTCTCTGCTGATTTAAGCAGTGCTTCGTCACTACTCGTATCGTAACCTAGAGCTGCAAGTAAGCGTTCAATGGTTTCATCTTCAACGCTTGCTTGGTCTCCCCAAGCACTGACATAGCTATCGGCAATACGAGCCATTTCAGCGACTTTTTTTAGTGCGGATTGTTCTTTCATCGCTCTCTCCGAAGACGAAACACGCCTTCAAACAAAATAATATTTTTATAAAAAGCTGTCAGCTTTAAGCTTCAAGCTATCAGAGGTATCGTCATCCTGATGAAAATCAGGATCTTAGGAAGCACATTAATAAGCCCTGTACTTCCCAAGCTCCTGGGTATTTGATATTCAAATTACAGGATGACGGCGTAATTCAAGGGTGAGACATATTTCTCACCCTCAGTTTTTGATTAACGCTTAACTGGTTCTAGTTTCCAGATGTTGTTCACGTAGTCACGAATTGAGCGGTCAGAACTGAACTTACCAACTAAAGCAGTGTTCAAGATCGCTTTCTTCGCCCAACCCGCTTGGTCTTTGTATTGCTCGCCCATATCTTCGTGTGCTTTCACGTAAGATGCGAAATCTGCAAGACATAGGTACGGGTCGCCGCCGTCTAGTAGGCTATCGAATGTTGCACGTAGCTTACCTGGTTCACCTGGAGTGAACTCTTCACCTAGTAGAAGGTCCATAGACGCTTTCAGCAGGTGGTCAGCATTGTAGTAGTCAAACGGGTTGTAACCGCGAGCACGAGTCTCGTTCACACCGTCAACGTCTAGACCGAAGATGTAGATGTTTTCATCACCCACTTCTTCACGGATTTCAACGTTAGCACCGTCCATCGTACCGATAGTTAGTGCGCCGTTAAGAGCCATCTTCATGTTACCTGTACCTGATGCTTCTTTACCTGCAGTAGAGATTTGCTCAGATACGTCAGATGCAGGGATGATGATCTCTGCAAGGCTCACGCGGTAATCCGGCATGAATACCACTTTTAGCTTGTTGCCGATGCGCGGATCGTTGTTGACCTTCTCTGCAATCTTGTTGATTGCGTAGATGATCTCTTTCGCTAGGTGGTAGCCCGGAGCCGCTTTCGCTGCAAAGAACACAACACGAGGTGCCATATCAAACTCAGGATCGTTCAATAGACGGTGGTACAAAGACAAGATGTGCAGCATGTTTAAGTGCTGACGCTTGTATTCGTGCAGGCGCTTGATTTGAACGTCAAAGATTGCATTGGTATCAAGCTCGATATCCATGTTCTCTTTAACCCAATCAGCAAGGCGTTGCTTGTTCTCTTTCTTAATCGCCATGTACTCTTTCTGGAACTTCTTGTCTTCTGCGAATTTCGCGATGTCAGACAGTTGCTCCAGATTAGCTGGCCATTGGTCACCAATCTTCTCTGTAATAAGAGTTGATAGACCAGGGTTACAGAACTTCAACCAGCGACGTGGAGTCACACCGTTTGTTACGTTGTGTAGACGCGTTGGGTATAGCTCATTGAACTCAGGGAACAGGTCTTTCTTAACCAATGCAGAGTGAAGTGCTGCTACGCCGTTAACTGCGTAAGAACCAACAACACATAGGTTTGCCATGCGAACCATGCGGTGGAAACCTTCTTGGATGATAGAAAGCTTACGTTGCTTCTCTACATCGCCAGGCCACTTCGCGCGAACTTCCATTAGGAATTCGTGGTTAATGCGGTAGATGATTTCCATGTGACGAGGAAGCAGACGCTGAATTAGCGACTCAGACCAAGTCTCAAGTGCTTCTGGAAGCAATGTGTGGTTTGTGTAAGCGAAGGTCTTAGTTGAAATAGACCATGCTTTTTCCCAGCCGAAGCCTTTCTCATCAACAAGGATACGCATCAGTTCAGGGATAGCGATTGTTGGGTGAGTATCGTTCAGCTGAATTGTTTCGTACTTAGGAAGATCAACCAGTGCATGACCAGCAGCTTCGTGACGACGCAAGATATCGCGGATAGATGCAGCAGAGTGGAAGTACTGTTGCATTAGACGCAGTGTCTTACCTTTTTCGTGGTTGTCGTTCGGGTAAAGTACTTTAGTAATGTTGCCCGCATCGATGAGTGAGTGCTGAGCTTCAAAGTAATCGCCGTTGTTAAAGCTTTCTAGAGAGAAAGGTGCGATTGCTTGACATTCCCACAAACGAAGTGGGTAAACCGTATTTGACTCGTAACCTACGATTGGCAAATCCCAAGGCATTGCGCGAACAGACATACCTGGAACCCAGCGACGTTTCTCTTCGCCATTTTCCATTACTGTTTCAACGTGACCGTAGAAACCAATTTCTTGAGCAATCTCAGGACGTACTAGTTCCCAAGGGTAGCCTTCAATACCACGCCATGCATCAGGTGCTTCTTGCTGTGCGCCTTCTTTGAATGATTGCTTAAATAGGCCGTATTCGTAGTGAAGACCGTAACCTACTGTTGGGAATTCTTGAGCGGCACATGAATCCATGAAACATGCTGCCAAGCGACCTAGACCACCGTTACCTAGTGACGGGTCGCGCTCTTCTTCAAGAAGGTCTGTTAGGTTAAAGCCTAGCTCGCCCATTGCGTCAGTTACGTTCTCGTAAAGACCCATGCTGATCAAGTTGTTGCCCGTTAGACGGCCAATCAAGAATTCTAGTGAAAGATAGTTAACGCTTTTTGCGTTTTTGATTTTTTCGTCTGATTCAGTTTGAAGCAGGTCAAGGGTAGTGAATTCAGCTAGGGCCTGGCCCATTGCTAGATACCATTGACGGGTAGATGCATTCTCTTCAGTCGTAGCGTAAGTAGAAGTAAGGTGTTTCTTAACGCTTGCTTGGAATTGTTTTTTGTCGAACTTTTTTTGTTGAGCTGGTTTCATAAAGGAACTCTCATCGTTTAGTAATTTCCATCTGTGGCCATCATCCTTCAACCCTGACAATGCTTCATCCTCCTACTAAGAGGGATGATTAGGAGGAGGATTTGGGGCGTAGGGGGGTAGAGAGAAATGAGTTGTTGAGCTAGATCCCACAATAAGGGGGTGACCCCATACAACGCGAGACAATGATCACACTAGAGTGCAATTAAGCATTCATGTGCAAGATATAAATGGGAGCTAAGTAATTTTCTGTATTATTGAAAACGTGAAATCAGTCACGCGAAAACTCGGCTTCCTTGTATGATTTTTCCGACAATCCTGTGCAGGTGCGACCGTGCTACCCTTTGAAAACTAGGGCATAGTCGATCCACATCACAAATCTAAGGCGTAGAAAGCAGAAATAGAGGACACCTAAACTAAATCAAAGCAGGATCGGAGAAAAGAAAGAATAATCGCCCTAGAGATGCCCGACCGGAATGCCGGCCCAGCGGAATGCCGGCCCAGAAAAGCACTCGGGGAACTAACAACGTCATCCCCGAACGCTTTTATCGGGGAACTAATAAAGAACAAATAGGTAAGTAACCATGTGGATCCCATCAAAACTGACTCGCCCTGGACGCCTTCACAACGCTATCGTACGTCCTCGTGTTTTGGATTTACTCCAGCAAGCACCTTTCTACAAGTTAGTATTACTTCGCTCTCCAGCAGGTTACGGAAAAACCACAATGGCGGCACAATGGCTGTCAGATAAGGCTCACGTAGGTTGGTACAACCTAGACGAGAGTGATAATGACAGCTATCGCTTTATTAATTACTTTATTCAGGCGCTGAACAAGGCCACGGATAATGCGTGCACTAACTCTCAAGCGCTAATAGATAAGAGACAATACTCATCCCTACACTCCCTGTTTGGTGAAATCTTTGGCGAACTAACCAACAACGTTCACGAAACCTATTTAGTGCTAGATGATTACCACTTCATTAACAATGAAGAGATCCACGAGGCCATGCGTTTCTTTATCAAGCACATGCCTGATAATCTCACCGTCGTTGTCACCAGTCGCTCTAACCCGCCATTAGGTACTGCAAACCTTCGTGTTCGCGATTTAATGATCGAAATTGATGATGATTTATTGGCATTTGATAAAGAAGAGACCACTCGCTTCTTTAATATGCGCATGAAGGAAGAGATTGACGAGACGACTGCTGATGACCTGCGCACCTACGCAGAGGGCTGGCCATCAGCGATGCAGTTGATTGCCGTACAAGCTCTGCAACAAAATAAGCCTATTCAGCAATCACTGCAAAATATCAGTGAGTTTAATCACACCCACTTGTGGGATTACCTTGCCGAAGAGGTGTTTGATTTCGTTGATACCGACACCAAAGAATTCCTGATGCAATGTTCGGTATTAGACAACTTTAGTGATCAACTAATCATAGATGTGACGGGGCGCGAAGATGCGCTTAGCATGCTAGAAAACCTGAACAAATACGGCTTGTTTCTCAGCACAGCATCAAGTGAAAATAACTGGTATCGTTTCCACAATTTATTCAGTGAATTTTTAACTCACCAAAGGCACACATACCTGCCTCAACAAGAAGTGGCACTGCAAACTGCAGCCGCTCAATCATGGCTTCAACACGACCGTCCTATTCAAGCACTCGTCCATGCCCAGCGCGCAAAAGACTCAGAATTGTGTGCGAGCATCATGCAAGAGCACGGTTGGAAGATGTTTAACAGCGGCGAATTGACCACGCTAGAGAAAGCCATCGCAGAGCTAGATACGGATCAGCTATACAAAACAGCAAAGCTACCGCTACTAAGAGCTTGGCTTGCTCAAAGCCAACACAGATTTAATACCGTTGGCGATCTATTAGCAGAAGCTAAGCTTGAGCTAGATAAACGCAACATTGCCCTATCCATTAAAGAGCAAGGCCAAGTAAGAGCACTCAGGGCACAAGTTGCGATCAACCAAGGTAAACCAGAAGAAGCGCTTCGATTAGCCGAGTTAGCACTGAGTCAGATAGACAACAATGACTTTAGGAGTCGTATTGTAGGCACCTCAGTCATCGGTGAGGTCAATCACGTGTTAGGTCGCTTAGATCGCGCCCTACCTATGATGCAACAAACTGAGAAACTGGCTCGTCAATATCAGGTATTTCACCACGTACTATGGGCATTGATTCAGCAAAGCGAAATACTAATAGCGCAGGGATACATTCAAGCGGCGTATGAACTGCAAGATCACGCGTTTAAAGTCATCGAAGAACACCATTTTCAACAAGTTCCTCTACATGAGCACTTGTTAAGAACCCGCGCCCAAATCCAGTGGTGCTGGAACCGCTTAGATGATGCAGAGCTTTCTGCCTATAAAGGCATCGACGTATTGGCTAACCAGCCAAGTGGTCACCTACACGGCTACTCAATGTTAGTACGTGTGGCGCTAGGCAGAGGCGAGCTTGATAAGGCCGGCCGTTTTGTGAAAAACATCGAAGCACTGCTCGCAGAGTCAAACTACCACATCGATTGGTCAGCGAATGCATCGTTCTCGCAAATTTTGTACTGGCAAGCCAGCAAAGACACTACCGCAATCCATAACTGGCTCATTCAAACAGAAACGCCAACCGATGCCACCAACCACTTTAACCAGCTACAGCTTCGCAATATCGCTCGCGCACAAATCGCCTGCGACATGCAAACGGAAGCCGAAGACACTATCGCATTCCTACAAGAGCAAGCTAACTCACACGGCTTGGTGACCGACATTAATCGCAATTTGATTGTAGAGGCAGTTCTAAACATCAAGTTAGACAACGAAATTACAGCCAGTGAAAAGCTAAAACAAGCACTAAGCATGACCAACCAAACAGGCATGCTAGGCAATTTCATCGTCGATGGAGCAACCATCAACAAGCTTCTAGAAAAACTAGTCAACAAAGGACACCTTGGCGACCTAGAACGCCACCGCGCCCTGCAGTTGCTAAAAGAAATAGGCAACAAACAACGCAGCCGCGCCGTCCACTTCGATGAAGAATTCGTCAATCAACTGGTCAATCATCCAAATATCCCAGAACTGATCCGCACCAGTCCCCTCACCCAGCGTGAATGGCAGGTACTAAATCTCATCTATTCAGGGTTTAGTAATGAACAGATTGCTCAAGAGTTGGATGTTGCAGGAACGACGATCAAGACGCACATTCGGAACTTGTATCAAAAACTGAATATTGCGAACAGAAAAGAAGCGATTGAGACGGCTGAAAATTTGTTACGGTTAATGGGGTACTAACCATCATGTCCAAGACACTGTGATATTGAATTTCTAGTTAAGCAGGAATACAAAAAAAAATGTCATCCCGGAGAATTCTACGAATTTCTCCGGGACCTTAGAGGTTAATTATCTAAACCCTATCTCCAGCACCCTTCCCCAGCACTGTTTGAACTATATACTTGAAATAATTACCAAGAGACATTGTGTCGATCATCTTAGCATCCCACTGTGCCAACAATTCGGGAGTAGACATATCAATCTCATTCACTTGAGCAAGTCCTGTGATTCCGGGTCTTACTGAAAATACATTCAGAGCCTCTCTAGCATCAACCATTTCTTGTTGATTTGATAAACACGGTCTAGGCCCTACCAAACTCATTTCACCCTTAAGCACATTCCATAACTGGGGCAATTCATCGATTTTGGTTTTACGCAAAAATCCACCTAATTTAGTGACAGTACTTGCACCTACAAGATGTGTAGCAACCGAAGCGGTATCAACTGGCATAGTTCTAAATTTTATCAGTACAAACTCTTTTTGGTCCTTACCTACCCTAAGCTGTCTGAAAATGGGAGAGCCTGTGTCGAAATAACCGATAATCCAAATCACGATTAAAACTGGCCACAAGAAAAGTAGGCCAAGCAAAGAGAACACAAAATCCAATATGCGAATCAACAATTTACCATTCCTTTATCTATATACGTTACGACTTGTTTGCTAAGTATGCGTCTACGGTTTCCTGGATGCCTCGTTCAAACGGCACAGGCGGAGTCCAATCTAGTGCACGCTTTGTACTTGAAAGGTCAACTTGAAGGCTACTGCAAAGCCGTTGCCCTACATCTTTTTTCCCTAATACAGATGATGCAAACTTAAGCCATGTTTCTGGGATTGGTATCATTCGATTTGGCTTTTTCATACTGTGAGCTACTTGTTTTAAAAGCTCAGAAGTTGACACATCATTGTCATCGGAAACCATAAACACATTGCCTGCTGCTCTAGGGTTAGAACAACAAATCAGCATTAAGTCGACCAAATTGTCCAAATGCACCATACTACGTTTATTATTTATAGCACCCAAAGGCAACGGGATACCTTTGTCAATCCATTGAAGGAGCGAATGAAAATTTGCTTTTACACCTGGACCATAAACGAGTGGAGGACGAATTATCACTACTTCCAATCCTGTCTCCTCTGCAACTTTTCGCAAGCCAACCTCTGCATCCCATTTACTCGCTCCGTAAGCGTCTGCAGGTTTAGGCGCAATTTCTGGCAGAAATTTCTGACCTTCTAGTGTAGATTCGCCATTTACTTTAATCGAGCTCAGAAAGACAAATCGTTTAACGCCCTGCTCTGCAGCTTGCCGTGCTAAATTGATGGTTCCTAAAGCGTTCACTTCATGATAATGGGCACGAGATTGTGCCTTTGTTTCGTTCATCTGATGCACACGCGCTGCACAATGAACAATGCAGTCAATTTGTTTGAAGGCTCCAGACCAATCAGTTTTCGAATCAATCCCTGTGACAGTAAAGTCTTTCGTTATTCTATCAGTGCATATCGAACGGTACTGCGCTGTCACATCGTGACCAATACATTTTGCCATTTGACAGAATCGGTGCCCAACAAAACCACTAGCGCCTGTTACAAAAACTCTCAAAATTCCATCTCTATCAGGGACTAACGCCCATTACTGTTTAAAAGGTTCTAGTATAAACCGTAGAAGGAAATTACAATAACAATGAATCTAAAAATGTATCTAGCGAGCAATACTTCTCAATGCGTAATCCTTATAGCTTTCTCCTGTCAGCCGATCGTCAACACAAACGTATCATCACCGTTTGTTATGACATTGTAGCGATTGTCCTCTCACTTTATTTATCTATCGCAGTCCGTCTAGGAGTCTTTTATGTACCGTTAGGCCTAGATGAACTTGCTACCATAGTAGTTACATTATTGACGACCATATTTTGTTTTATGAAGCTTGGTATGTATCGAGCCGTATTGAGATATATGATGGTACCAGCCCTTGGCAATATCTTCTTGGGTGTTCTTATTTCAACGGTATCTCTCGCACTATCCGGTTTTTTCATTCAGTCTTTTATCCCTCGCAGTGTCCCATTTATTTATGCTGGTATAGCTATTCTTTCGCTAGGGGGGCCTAGAATACTAATTAGAACCCTATTCCATCATTATTACCGTAGAAAAAAACCGAATGTTCTCATTTATGGCGCAGGAGCTACTGGACGAAACCTAGCTTCCTCGTTAATTCAAGGTGATGAATACCATCCTGTTGCAATTATTGATGATGATAGGAGTAAGGATGGGAACATTATCTATGGTTTGAGAGTACATCACAGTAGCGACTTTCAACGCTTAGCTTCATTATACCAGCCCCAAAAATTGCTTTTAGCGATAAACAACATATCACAAGGTAAGAGATTAAGGCTCTTAGACGAACTGTCACATTGGCCAATTGAAGTACAATCAGTACCATCACTAGAAGAAATAGCCTCGGGTAAAGGTTCTCCTACAGAAGTCCGTGATTTAGATGTAGCAGATCTTTTAGGCCGTGCGCCTGTTGCTCCAGTTCAAGATCTGATGTCCAAAAATATTTTGGACAAAGTAGTTATGGTTACTGGCGCTGGTGGCTCTATAGGCGCCGAACTTTGTCGACAGATCATTTCACAAAAACCAAAAGTACTAGTACTATTTGAACTAAATGAGTTCAATCTTTACACTATAGATCAAGAGCTTAAATCATCAATTAATAGGTTAAAACTCGATTGTAAACTCGTGACTTGTCTAGGATCAGTACAAAATGAAAATCGCTTAGTCAACATTATGAAATCAAACGGCGTTGATACTATCTATCATGCGGCAGCTTATAAACATGTACCTTTAGTTGAGGATAATATAATAGAAGGCATAAGGAATAACGTATTCGGAACGCTTTCTTGTGCTAATGCAGCTATTGAAACAGGTGTAGGTAATTTCACACTAATATCGACTGATAAAGCTGTTAGACCTACCAATGTAATGGGTGCGAGTAAACGACTTGCCGAACTGGTGCTTCAAGCATTGGCTGGAGAAAATAGTGCGACCACTTTTAATATGGTTCGGTTTGGAAATGTTTTGGATTCTTCTGGGTCAGTCGTTCCTTTGTTTAAAAGCCAAGTGCGTAAAGGCGGACCTGTCACCGTAACTCATCCTGACATTATACGTTACTTTATGCTGATCCCTGAAGCAGCACAACTTGTAATTCAAGCAAGTGCAATGGGCAAAAACGGGCAAGTATTCGTTCTGGATATGGGCGATCCTGTTAAAATTTTAGATCTTGCTCGACGTATGATCAAATTAATGGGCATGCATGCATATGTTAAAGATCAAGATGATGAAGGTGACGTTGAAATTCAATTTACCGGCCTTAGGCCTGGTGAGAAATTATACGAAGAGTTACTAATTGGAAGTAATGTTGAAGGGACTTGTCACCCAAAAATAATGAGTGCTATTGAAGAACAACTTACTTTATCTGAACTTGAAATTTCACTTGATCATTTAGATAAATCCTGTCATCAATACAATACAGATATAATTAAAGAGATCTTATGTAGATTACCGTTAAACTATAAAGAAGAGTAAATTCTCAATGATACAAGTTTCTGTCTATTTACTTTTGTAATAACTGTAAATGAGACAACCTTGTTTAACTATTAGTTCAATAAGTGTAGTAATGTTTTATAAGTATTTTTTGACTACTCCATCAAGTTCTAAACACTACTTCACTTATATATGTACATTCAGCACCCTCAATTTCAGATAAAAATTCCGATGCTAAGTGCAAGTTGTTTGATAACCTTAATAATTTGTTCTTCCGTGTATCACTTTTTCATTTAGAGAACTCCATACGTTTGCTGTAGTTAAAAAATCTCGTCGAAGTCATACTGTTAAATCATGGGGAAAGATCACGGCCTTAAGTCAAGTCAAGTCAAGTCAAGTCAAAATATTCTCAACCTCGAGCTATTTACTATACTGCTTATATATGTGTAAAAATTTAGAAATGACCATATTATCGCTGTAAACTGTACGGACTTCATGCAACAGTTTGTTAGCATAATGTTGGTAAGTACAAGGGTCAGATATAATATCGCAAATACATGCTCGCCATTCTTCAGCATCCATTGGAGATAGTAGCCTTCCATTGACTCCATCCGTAAGCAGTTCATTACAACCACTCACATTTGAGGCGATCACAATGCGCCCTGTGGCACCGCCTTCGATTAAAATTCGAGGAATCCCTTCACCGTAACGTGTAGGTAACGCTACGACATCTACCTTGTTCAAAACGGAAGCCATTGCATCTCCATTAACGGAGCCAAGCCACTTAATTGTCCCCTCATTCGATAACTGTTCTACTTCTTCGTAGGAGTATGCATTTCGCGACGATAAATCAAATAACCCCGCAACCCAAAGTTCAACGACAATATCAGAGTCCTGGAGTCTTTTCACCGCTGATATAAGGGTATCTAAGCCTTTATCCTTAAGAAGTCGAGCAGCAAACAACACGGAAAGTTTCTTGTTTGTTCTTAGGTTATCCAACGGTTTAGAAGTAGGGTAAAACCTAGATGTATCGACACCGGCCCCCCCGATATGAATCAATGCCTGATTTCGTCCAATCTCAGAACGCTTGAATATGTTAAGATCTTGTTTGTTCTCAAAAATGAAAGCACCTTTATTTGCCTGACCCACTAAATAGTAGAGCCCGATGATCAATGGTCTAAGTACCCTAAAACGATAAGAATTACTAGAAAAAACTGCACCTAAGCCAGTTATACTTTTTATTGAAGGTACCTTTAATAGACCAGAAACTAGACCACCGTATATAGAAGGCTTAATTGTAATACAATGGACTAGATCAGGTTCATGACGTTTCAAGAGTCTGTATAGTGTGAAAACCGTACGTATTTCATGAAATGGGTTTAACCCGCTTCTAGAAAAATCTACATCCAAACACGTAAAGCCAAGCGATTCAAAATATTCTTGGTTTTTTACACTAGTAAAATGAGTTGCTACCGTAATACGATAGCCATTCCTTTGAGCGGCCACAGCTCGATTCAACCAATGAAGCTTGAAATACCAATCAACGTTGATAACGTAAATAATTTTTTTCATATTTCCTATTGAATATTCTAGTTGAACCAAGCAAGCTTAAACGATTATTTGGTTAAATGTAACATAGTAACTATATGCACACTATCTACCGACACAAAATACTACGTTTCGCTATACAGTTGTCACTAGCGATAGCTCTTTTTCCTTTAAAGTTAGTTTTTAGTATCGTACCAAAAAGAAAAGACCAATGGGTTATCGGGCACAACCATGGGTTTTGCGATAACGCGAGGCTTATCGCCCGTGAAATCACAAGATCCTATCCCGATATAAAAGTCATATGGTTAAAATCCGACCCAAATCATGTTGTTGATGCTAACATTGAAAGTTACACCAAGTATTCATTGATGGGTATCTATTACCAGTTGACATCCAGAGTTTTCATCGTTTCAACTGGCTTAAATGACATAGGACGTTTAACGCCATATTACGGGTGCCACTACTTTAATCTCTGGCATGGTTGGCCAATTAAAAAAATTGGGCTTGACTCCAAAGAAACTAGTCCCACAGCCAATGATAAAATAAACAAAATCTATAGAAGTCTATACTCATACTCTAACCAACGATATAGTGCTTTTTTTTGTCACAATGAACAGCAAGCTATCATGTTTCAACAAGCATTTGGGGTAGACAAAACAAAAACCCTAATCACTGGTTGGCCTCGACTCGAAAGAAAACAATCAACTAAAACCTCACATATGACCTTTGCGCCGACCTGGCACCCCAACAATGTCATTACACATAACTTGATCAAAATTGTCATCGACAAATTTAAACAGCAATCCAAAATAAAAAAACTGAACATCTGCCTTCATCCATTTGACAGAAAAATGTTAGATTATCTAAACGCTAACTATACAACAAAATCCATTAGTTTCGACTGCGGCGATACTATGGAAAAGATACAAAAATCGGAACTTGTAATCACCGATTTTTCGAGTGTTGCGGTAGATGCCGCAGTAACTTACAACTGTAAAGTAATTTTATTCTATAACGATATTGAAATGTATTGTAGTGAAAGAGGTATATATGAAAATCTATCAAACTTGATGTCAAACGAACTTGACTTTACAAACACCTTAACTAAGGAAGATTTTAAAGTATACCCTTCTAATGTAAACTGTTCAGAGCGAATCATTTTTCATATTAAAGCTTACTTATAAAAGTATTTTCAAAAGTTCATCGGAAGATGAAATAGCTTTAGTCCCATGGTATTTATCATAAAACTGAGTTTGTTTTTTCGATATTGATTTGCTTTTAATACGTTCGTCAATACTCAAAATTAGTTCGTTAAACGCATATAGCGGTTTGCATGGAATAGATTCCATAAAATCAAAGATAAATCCATGTTCTTTGGTATAATTATCAATATCAGGAGTATAGATTATTATAGGCCTATTTAATAACAAGTAATCTACCCAAATACTTGAGTAGTCCGTTACTAGCAAATCCGTATGCCTCAAAAGTAGCATTGGATTTCTAAAATCAGACACATCAATAACGTTTTGCATTTTCAACAAGCGGTTTTCATCTGAAAAAGATGAAAACTTATGGCTTCTTACCAGAAACACTATGTTATTTTCAAGTAAGTATTTCTCTAGTGTTACCAGCTCGACTTCATCAAACAGCATTGGATCATTTTTAATATGACTATCTCCACGGTATGTGGGAGCGAACAAAATTGATTTATCATACTCCTGAACAATCGATTCAATGACATCATTTTCACTATATAGATCTATATCTTCCAGTTCTGTACGTTGACAAGTGAGGTAGTCGTTTCGGGGCAAACCAAAGGTAGTAACGTTAAAATATGGTACATTTAAAGCAGAACAAAGCAACAATGCGTCGTAACTTGAAGCTGATACTACTAAGTCTGTAATTTTAGATTGTTCTATCAGAAATTTCTTATCAAACCTTTCTACTGACAAAAATCGAATTTTCTTTATAGGACTGCCATGCCAGACGTTTACATTTATATGCCTGCCTGATCTTAAGCCTGAAGGAATGCTATGATCGAAAATAATTGTTTTAGATCTAGCCAATCGCCATATACTTTTGAGAATAATTAAGACACTGTTCGGGTTTATGTCGTTTCCATCGACAACAACTATTTCAGTTCTGTGACGTAGTTTCGCATACAATACCTGTTGATTAGTATCCCAACTTGTTCGAGGTGTAATGTAAAAGCACACTTGATTCTTTTTGGGTAACAGAAGATCAAAGACGGACAGTACAACGTTGAACATAACCTTGAGCATAATTATTTAAACTTATTGATGATTTCTTTTTTTCTTTCTGTTGTGGAAACACCTTCTGTTCGTGGCAGATACACGACCTCGCAATACTCTTTTAAGAAATCAAATTTACCTTTCCAATCTTCACCGATAACGAATACATCTATATCGTTTTCTATAACATCCTTGACTTTTTGCTCCCAAGACGTCTCTGCGATAACTTCATCTACATACTTAATAGCATGTACAATTTCAGCCCTTTCGTAATAAGGTTGTGCACATACTTTACTTTTAGATTCCAAATTGAACTCATCAGTTGATATTGCTACTGTCAGATGACCTCCTAAAGCTTTGGCTCTCCTTAGTATATTCAAGTGCCCTATATGAAATAGATCAAATGTACCATATGTTAATATTTTCATTGTACTCGTCCTTAAAGAAAGTAAGTTCGTAGTTTAATCTGACAGTTAAAAAATGACTTCAAGGCACCAAAACCTAGTCTAGAAAGAATAAGCATTAATACGGCGAAGATTACAGAAATTTCTAAATTCAATATAACTGCAATTATACCGACAAATGACAGGAAGAAAATAAAAACACCCGAAATGTTGATAAATTGCTTACTATCAATGCCAAGCTTCGTCATTAATCTGGGCGAATGTGTAGAAAATGCCCATTGTTCAACAATTATTATATATATTGTTACAATGAATAAATAATACAAAGCATAATAATAATTAACAACAAATAAAGTAAAAATAACCGTACTAACTAATAAAACATCAGCCAAAACCTGACAGAAAGGCCCATATGTTTTTAGTATTACGGGGCGTTGTAAAACTCGCTCACGAATGTAGTAGTTTTTTATTTCTAAATGATTTTTTTGTTTGTTTACTAACTTAACTTTTAAAATACTCACAACAACACTAAAAATATAAAGAAAAGCAATAATTGCAAGCATTCCACCAATGTATAAATCACGACCAACAGACTGTTCCATTTCATGAAGTACTTCAATATTTTTAGAACCGGACAAGACAAACAACATTTTTAACGGTATGAACATTACAACCATATTAATGAATTTACTGGAAAATACCAATAAAGCAATCTTAATGAGTGGGATGCTCGTTTGGACTCTAAACATTCTAAACATATGAGGCATCATGCGAAAAAAATCTGCTGTTCTTCTGTTATTTTCCTTGAAGCGATTAATTAAGCCCATAGTTTGCCTCTATTTCATCTGCGATTCTATCAACCAAATCCTTCTTAGTCAGATTAGTCATATTGTTTATATATTTGATATTTTTGAACCAAAGATCCTCGTTGTTTGCCACAACACGCGAGCTTAGAGCATGATGATTAGTCAATGCATAAGTATCTACGCCCGACAATCCAGCTAACTCAAACACAGTCGTCGCGGCGGAAATCACAACATCAAGATTTTGCATGATATATAAAACTGTTGAAAAGTCATTAAATTGATCGATGTCTAACGTAACAAACTCACTACCGGGCGCTAATATGATGTCTTTCATTTCTGACGAACAATCATCATATTGAAGATTCACAAAAATTGTATCTTTAAGTTCAAAAATAGGTGATAATTCACGAGTTGAATAATAATGTTCATTTCGACCTGTCGTTTCTATTGTACTTCGCCAACTAATTCCGATCAATCTCTTGCCTTGAAGCCTAAGATTCGCAATTTCGTTTTGAATTTCTTTGTTTACTAAGTTAGCAGACAACTTAATGCTAGTTCTTTTATTATCTTTGAGATATTGACTAAATATATCACTGATAATATCAGTTAATATAGTTACCTTATCAAATCTAGCTAATTGACTATAAATAGCATTATCCATTAGGTGGTGCAGCTTAGCGTCCGGAAGTTTATTATACTTAGTTGCATTTCTCTCATCGACCCTGCGAGTTCTATCAACAGGATAAAAACGTATCTTAGGAAATAGCTCACTAAACAGTTCAAACAGCCTAGGCTCACAGGCAATGGTAATATTGGAGTTAACTTGGCTTAGAATATGGTATAAGCCAGAAAACCTGATTTCATCTCCAGGTCCCCAGCTAGCAAAAACAATAGGGGATTTAGCTCTTGATATTTGTTCTAAAGACTGAGTATATCTTTGATCAAACCTTACGTACATTACCTGTGATAAACGCTGTCGTTTATAGGTTCTATATGCCTTTATTAGATCACCTTTAGCAAACCAAAAATGTCTTTCGAGTTTATTATTAATTGCATTTGGATTGATCAATTTCGATATAGTCGACTTTAAGGGAGCATGAATTCTATCTGCTTCGAAAAATACTTTTTCAGCTGTTTCAAAACATCTTTCTCGTGTATATGCATCATATATACGCTCATACGATTTTATCGATAATATATTAGATTGAGTACTCTGATAAACATCAATAACACGTTTTGAGTTTCCAAGTAGTGAATAAACTTCTAATATTTCTTCATTATTTAGACAAGCAGTAAAGTATGGCTTTTCAATCAGTTTATTTAGATATGGCTGTTCATCAAACTTTGCTAACACATAACAAAAAGTAAGAGCTTTTAATTGCGGAGAATGAAGCGCCTTCTTTCTTAGATATGACAGTATCTCTTGCTTATCATGGTACTCACTAATAACTATTGACGTAGTGATATCATTGATGGCTATGGGATGTAAATTTACAGCTTCGCCAATATAATATTTAGAATCATCACTTCCTTTGACGATCAACGCTGCCCAACTATAATACTTACTCTTTTTTTCTTCTTCTACCCAAAGAGAATGAGAGTTCAACAGTTTAATATAATCCGAATATTGACGTTTTCGATACAATCGGTTTAATTTTTTGAATACTTTTTCTTTCCTTTTCTCTTCTTCATCTTTGACTCTAGAAAGAGGGGAACCAAATAATTTGTTGTTCCCTTGGTATTCCAACACTATTTTCCTAAAATAGGAACTAGAGTAGAATAAGCTAAGGGTTAACTTAAGGATATAATTCTTAATTAATCTACGCATTAGCTTTCAAAATATGCTCTACAAATCTCTTAGTGTTCGAAGCATCCTTATATTTGAAAAACATAGGCGATGGAACTGACTGGGCATTTCCATCGACATTTATCATACTCTCTAACGACATCAATAAGCTCGAAAAGTCTGTTGATATTTCTCCAGTCAGAACTGTTTTTAAAGGGTAAATCATGCCACGGTCGCCTCCGTACTCAGCTTCGTCAAATAAATACAAGCAAATGTTACTAGATATTAATGAGTAGTCTAACCACACACTAGAGAAATCGGTTATTAATGTATGTGTATGCTTTAGCACTGTGTTTGTAATTAAATAATGTTCTAAATTTACTAACAGTCCATTTTCCTCAAGTATCGGCATAGCCTGTAACTTACTGAATTTATGTGGTCGAATGCCGAGAACTGCATTATTTTCTTTTAAAAACTTACTCAATAATAATTCTTCATCTTTTGAAAATGCATTAATTTCATTATACTCTTTCCAAGTACCTCGATAAGTAGGCATCCAAGATACCAACTTCCTACCAGATAAAGTATTAACCAACTCTTCCTCTTGAGGGTCGGTAAACCACTCTAATCCACGCAAACCTAATAAGTCAGCTCTAGGCAAACCTGATAATATACATTTAGATGGTGGTAAGTTAAAACATGAGGCCATCACAGCTCTATCGAGGTTTGAAGAGCAAACGAGCCCATCTAAATTATTAGATTCAAAATCCAAAAATGCATCGGTAAAACGACCTTTATCAAGATGACGAATTGTTTTTAGTGGGATACCATGCCAAACATTATAAATCTCACGTTTCTTATTTGTCAAAAATCTAGGAATCGCATGATCAACAATTACATAGTAACTTGTAAAAAAGTCGAACAGACACCTGACTAATTGGAGAGTACTACGTTTCCTTTTTCCTTTGTAAGTTATTAACTTAATTTCAGGATAGTAGCAATTCAAATATTCTTTTACACATACTAAATTGGCGTCTAGAACACCCGTAGAGGCATATAAAACTACCTTTTTTTTGGATTTAGGAAAAAATGGGTCAATAACTAATCGGATTATACTAAAAATCCTATTTATGTTTTTCTTCTTAATTTTCATAGTAATTATATATTTAACTCTGAGTCGAAGTGTTATGTAGTATTTTCTTCAATGCATACTCCATATGAGCGTCATCTAGTTCAACTAGATTTCTTAATTTTTCTTCATGCCAGATCGGTATACCAACAGGATCATTAAGTAATTGACGCCGCGCATACTGGTTGGGAATTGCAGTTTCATGGTGCCCCATATAACTAACATAAGCCATAGCTCGATACTTCAATTTTTCATCGATAACCAAGTTTTGGGTATCTAGTAATTTTGATGCATAATCATTTCTATCTTTTGGATAGATTAGTTCTAAATGATAATCGAATAGACCAAAGTGACCACACATCATTACCGGAACTCCTAAACTAGTAAGCTCCATTGAAGAGGTACCATTCCACAAAACAGCGAGGTCGACTATCTGCGCAATCTCATATGTATTAAAACTCTCATGATCAAGAAATATAACATTATCAGGTAGAGACTGAGGAATTAAATCTCTTAGATATTGACCAATTTTCATTGCAATTTCTACTTTTAATTCATGCGGATGCGGTTTAATTAGCACTAACAATTCTGGAGATGACTGAGCAATTTCAATTGTATGGTTTAACCAATCTTTGAAACCAGAATGGGCAGGTCCCCCATCAAATGGTACAGCAGAATCAAAAACTATTTTCCCAAAACAGCATACTGTCTTCTTACCTTGATCTCTATGCTTGCGTATTTTTGTTATCAGTTCGTTACATACAGGAGTCTGTGAGAAATTTCTATTAACCTTGATTAATGCGTTGACTTTGTCAACAATATCTTTATTTTCTGGATTTAATGCCAACCAACTCTCGAATTTATTTTTTTCCGGCAAGAAAGCAGCTCTTATCTTTGGATTAAAAGATTGATTAACGATGCCAAAGCACTTCGAATAATTTGTAGAAAAATTAGAATAATAATTTTCGTAGGCAGCACCAATCGCTACGAAATTCATGTATTCAGAGTTCTTAGATAATATATAATCTCGAATGCAAGAATAAGGTGCTAAGTGCGAATTTCCACCAATAAATATTAATTTCTTTTTATTATTCCGTGCATAAGTATATACCCTATCCAAATAGGTAAGAAGAATTGATGCTCGTCTAACTCTAGTAATAAACTGCACTTGGTTAATATCTAAATTGTAGTCCACATCATAAGTACGACTTGAACATGCAGATGCTTCATAAAATCCGTGAAAGTAATTTACACCTTTAGACGATATGATTTTCTCTTCAATATTAACATTAAAAATATCGATATATTCTATTGTTTGTAACAACCAATCTGCATTAAATTCCCGATTGATCTTATCCAATTGATCGTCGATATCTTTAGTTTTTATTGAAAAAGCATTCAACAAAGACGTGAACTGAATCGAACTCGCATTGATCCAAGGAAATAACGCGAAAAATTGAGTTTTCGAATTCATACAACCGAGCGAAATGTCAATAATAATGGTATCTTGCTTTGTACTTTCATTCTCTGTTGCTAACAGTATTTTATTGCTAGTAGATATATGTCGAATAGTGTCAGCTCTGCTTTTCTGGTTAGAATATAAACTAAATGATTTCTTGGTTTTAATTCCGTTAGCTAAAACAGCGCCGTTAATATTACCACGTTGCAGAAGCAACACAAATTTCTGATAATCACTAATATAAGTATCAAGCAAAATTTCGTCATCTTTCGAGGTCAAAAATTTCTGTTTTTTCTTTCGAGTTAAAAGTACTTTTTCTCGCAATTCAAGTTCACTAGGTTCGACATTACTAGCGTACTGGTTGATGTGAAAATCATGTTGTACTTCAAAGTGGTTTTTCGATAAATAGTTTTCCCAATGACTATTATACTGTTCAAAAAACACACCTAAAGCGATGAAATCTTTCTTAATGGATAAATGTAATTTATCTAAATTTCTAATTGGATAAGGAGGTAGATTTTCAAAAAGAAATTTCACAAGTTGATCGTTTCTGTTTTCAATTAAAAGGCTTATTAAAACTGAAATATTCCGTATAGAAAGATTAGAGGCTTCAATTAGTTTACGCACCTGAACCTCGTTAATAAATCCATAGTCAACGATTCTTCCGCTCAACCTACGAGTAACAACTTGAACAGCAGTGAAGAAATCGTAAAAACCATCTGTCTTCAATAAATATTCAATATAATATCTCATAGATATAGATAATATTCTATTCAATGTATCTAACTTGCAATTAATAATTAGAGGTTCAGAAATCAGGTACAAAGCACTTGTTAATTCACAGTGATTTATGTATAAAGAATAATTATCTACAAATTTGTCTTCATTCTCTTTCGTCGGGCTTGATATGAATTCAATTAGTGATGCTAACAAAAGAGATGTTCTGCTTTTGTACGTTTCTGTAAGTTTCAATAAACTCTTGTGCTCTAAGTTATCTTCGATTAACTGGTCTGGTACAGTTAACACAAAGGAGTACAATAGATTATCAATCAAGTAATCTTCGTAAGGAACTAGTTTATTTTCAAATAGAGATATTGCCAGTTTTGGTAATATAACTTCCTGTTTTTTATTATCACTTGACAATAATTCAACATTTCCATTTATCATTTTGTATGTAACGAAGGAGAGTTTATCATCTGTAAAAACTGATGAAACTTTAGAGACAATGTTAATACTTGGAATATATTTATCAACTAATACATAGTTTAGTTTACCATCGATGAACTTACTAATTGCTTTATATTTCTTTCGATTAATCCCGATTACTTTCAGGTAAACGCGTGAATATTTATCAAGTTTAAGCCTATTATCCTCGATAAATTTTAAATTCTTCGCTCTAACTTCTAGAAATATTGTATTTGTATAATCATCGAGTAAAAAATAATTTCGCTTTGAAGTGATATTTATAATTTCCCTGATCGAATCTTGACTTAAATTGATACTTTCAGAACTGTTTATAAATAAAGTATTATTGTCGAAAAAACCATTTTCACCCAGTATTGGACTTGGTGACTTTACTATATACTTTTTTGATAGACTATTTTTAAATAAAACTAAAAGCAAAAATAATGGATAGTACAATTTTGAAGACAACGTATGTATCTCACGTATATCACTTAAATTATCTTTTCCAAAATACAATTCGACACCGAACACACTAAATATTGTAATGTTCTTGAATTTTTTAAGCTTCAAAAGTAAACGTTTCATTAAGTTATATCCCGACAATAATGCATTAGAGTGTAAATGATTTTTATCCAAATGTTAAAGTGTGTGTTTTATAAAAAATCTAATATATAACATTTAATTATTTATATATTCAGCTTTCATTGGGCTTCCACGATACAACTTACTATTCGACTTTTTTCCTATAATCTCATCATAGTATTTAGGAGCTAAGCCAAATCCCGGTCTAATACTTCTTACATTATCAGAAGTGAACTTTTCACCTTCAGCAATATCTTTGACTATGTAAAGAGAACGACGGAATTTCACATTTCCCTTTTCAGCTTCGGTACGTTCATAGTTTACATACCCCATTGATTGCCAAGCTGTTTTAGTATCTTTACACAACTGCGCTAATTCTTTTGGTTCAAGCGAGAAACTATCATCAGCTCCTCCCCCATTTCTGTCTAGAGTGACATGCTTTTCAATTAAACAAGCCCCTAGAACAACAGAAGCAACGGCCGTAGCATTGTCAATAGTATGATCAGAGAGACCTGATAACACGTCGAATCGTTCAGATATGTCCGCGATAGTACGTAGGTTGTATTGCTCTGCAGGTGCTGGGTAGCCACTAACACAATGTAAGACGATTAACTGTTCACACCCATTACTTCTAGCGCAATCTACAGCTTCTTGTATTTCCACTTTATTCGCCATGCCCGTTGACATGATCATTGGTTTACCGGTTTTGGCAACTCGAGCAATCAGTGGTAAGTCTATTAACTCAAAAGACGCTATTTTGTAAGCGGGTGCGTTCAGGTTTTCTAACAGATCAACAGCCGTAAAATCAAAAGGTGAGCTGAAAATAGTGATATCTAACTCTTTTGCTTTTTCAAATAAGAGTTCGTGCCATTCCCATGGCATATGTGCGCCTTTATAGAGCTCATACAGCGTCTGCCCATCCCACAATCCACCGTGTATCTGGAACTCCTCAGAATCACAATCCATAGTAATAGTTTCATGGGTATACGATTGAAGCTTTATCGCATCAGCCCCCGCTTTCTTGGCTTCTTCCATAATCTTATAAGCACGGTTAATGTCACCATTATGATTCGCTGACAGTTCTGCAATGATATAGGGCGCGTAGTCCGGGCCAATTTTTCGACCGTCAATAGTGATGTATTTATTCATGTTCTTCTCTAATTAGTGGATAACGTACAAATGAGTCTGGTGAAGTTTGATTGTAGTTCGCCGATCGAAAAAGACGTTGCGATGCGCTGTTCGTTTCCAATACTGTAGCATGGATGGTCATATCTGGATGAAGAAGGTCTACATTCGCTAATGCTTGCTTGGCATAGCCTTTTCCAAAGCATTCTGGCTGGATAAATATCGAAATTAGGTATGTTCCATTAGTCTGTTTATCCAAGCGAATGGCACCGATATTGGAGCGTGCTGAAAGTGACTCTATCATATAAAAATAGTCATTGGCGGCGGCGAGCTTAGCCCTCATCCAAGCTTGGTGACTGTTCCATTTCGGAATTTCTGGGTTCAGTGCATATTTTCTCGTTTCAGGTAAAGCCTGCCAGTCATACACTTGCCGAATATTGGCATGGGTTGCCGGACGCAATAATATCGAGTTTTTCTTCCCATCAAACAAGCTATGAATACTTTGGACTACTCTAAACACCCCTAAACCATCGCACAACTTCAAGTTAGCTACACGGAAACTAGGCCATTCATTCAATACTCTTTGATACGCACTACCCAAATCATTACTAATATCAGATAGATTCACTTGAATCGCAGCATTGGCATTAACAAGTTGCTCTGTCACCGTTTTTTGGTTGTCTGCTAATGGAATAATAATGTTAGGTAGACCTAAACAAGCCCTCTCCCAAGAAGTCGTACCCGGAGCACCAATCGCTATATCGTGCTGTGTCATTAGCTCAGCCATATTATCCACAAAATCAATATGCCTTACCCAGTGACTATTTACACTGCAAAACGCTTTAACACTCTGATAATTGGGTGCTTTCGGGCCCAACAACACGGTAACAAATGGTCTATTATCGACAATGCTCGCCAATTCGTTTAGTACTTTCAACGTTGCATTGGGTTGATCAATGCCACCCATGCTCACTAATACAAGTGGCTTTGATTTATCAGGTGATGATTGAATCGCATGTGCGCGATACTGAACAAAGTTACGGTTCAACAAAGCAAAGTCGCAGCCTGTTAGAATGAGTCTGTCTAGTCCAGGCACATAATACTCAGAAGGATCTCGTAATAAAGTTTGGTCTAGGATTATATCCGCTTTATGAGAGCGCAATAAATCATCTATTGCAAATACTTTGCACACGAGTTGCTCTTTACAATACTCTTCCCACTCAGCATTGATACCATAGTGATCTACTATCACTAGTTCAGCGTGTTCGCATTTTGACACAAAGCTTTTTACATCTTCTTTCCAAGGCACTTGCAACCATGCTACATAGTCGGCACTGCTCTTAGGAACCGACCACTCTGTGGGCACAACGAGCTCTTTGACCTCAAAGCCTTTACTTCGAACAAAGTCGATTAAGTCACCTTGCTGAGGTCGACATGCAAAACTAATTTGGCTTCCTTGCTCTTTGAGCATAGAAGCTAATACTAAGCATCGCATTACATGTCCGCTACCAATATGAATCGAAGAGTCTACTCGAAAAACGACCTTCATAATGACCTCTACAGAACACTAAACAGTGACTCAGCTAATTCCCAATCTTCCGGAGTATCGATGTCTTGAACACGCTTTCTTGGTAGTAGAATCGCTTTAGAGTGCTCAGCAAAAATCGCTTTTCCCGCAAGAAACGAGGATGGTTTCCCCCAATAGAACTGCCCCGCATCATGATAGGCTTCTTCAAGATCTTGGGAGCGAGTATTGGTAAACTCAGGAGAAAACATCGCGACAAACCCATTTTTATCTACGGATATTGCACGCTGAATGGCAAAAGGAAAGCTGGTCGCGCTGAAAGCATACTCAACATTCTTCGAAGAGAGCGCTTCTAACCCTTGCTGGATATATTTAGGCAATATGAAGGGGGCTGTTGCATAGATACAACACACATTGTCAATATTGAGCTTCTGATCCAAACACCATTTTATTGCATGCTGCATGACATCCATGGTGGTTGCAAAGTCATCGGCAATATTCTTGGGGCGTAAAAAAGGCACTTCAGCGCCACATTTAATCGCTACATCTGCAATTTCTTGGTCATCCGTAGAAACAATCACTTTATCGAAACAACCCGAATTAAGAGCTGCTTCAATTGAATAAGCAATCATCGGCTTACCATGGAAAGGTTTAATGTTTTTACGTGGGATACGCTTACTCCCCCCACGAGCAGGGATTATCGCAATATTCATACTATCCCTGCAATACCTTAGTTAATACTGAACCCACTTCATCTTGTTGTTCAACAGTCATTGCGTGAAACAATGGCAACGAAATTGCTTCTTGATAATAATGCTCAGAAGCTGGGAAATCACCCAAGTGGAAACCAAGTTTTTGATAATAGGGTTGCGTATGCACTGGAATATAATGCAAATTCACGCCGATACCATTAGCTCTTAATTCTTCGAAGACTTGCTTATGCGTTTTCTCTATCTTACGTAACTGCAAACGAATCACGTACAGATGTAAACCTGAATAGGTGTCCGGTAGTTGGTACGGTAAGGTAATTGGGAGACCATTTAGCAACTCGTTGTAACGCTCAGCTAATACATGTCTTGCTGCGACAAATTCACTAAGGCGTGACATTTGAGACACACCCAGCGCTGCCTGCAGCTCAGTCATTCTGTAGTTATAACCCAGCTCAATCTGTTGGTAATACCAACCACCATCCGACTCACCGACCATTAAGCTAGGGTCTCGAGTAATTCCGTGACTTCTAAAGAGATCCATTTGTGTTGCTAAATGCAAATCATTGGTCAATGCAGCGCCACCCTCAGCCGTTGTCACTATTTTTACTGGATGAAAACTGAACACCGTGATATCCGAATACTGACATGAACCGATTGCCTTGTCGCCGTAACGACCACCGATTGCATGCGATGCGTCTTCAATCACTTTGAAGTTATACTCCTTGGCTAAACGGCCAATGGCTTTCATGTCACAGGGCTGACCACATAGGTGAACCGCAACCAATACCTTAGGCAATCGGCCTTGTGCCTTAGCGACGATCAACTTTTCTTCTAACTTAATTGGGCAAAGGTTGTAAGTCGCAGCATCAATATCGACAAAGTCGACCTCTGCACCGCAATACAGACCGCAATTACTTGAGGCGACAAAAGTGATTGGAGTAGTCCATAATAAATCTCCGTCGCCTAACCCCAAGGCCAAACAAGCAATATGCAAGGCTGACGTTGCACTATTAACTGCAATTGCATGCTTTGCACCAGTGAAGTCGGTTAAAGACTTTTCAAACGCCGGCACTTTAGGGCCTTGTGTTAAAAAGTCTGATTTTAAAACGTTAATCACTGCATCAATGTCTTGCTGCGAAATCTCTTGTTTGCCGTAGGGGATCATTTTCTATGCCTTAAACTCTGGATCAACATGGTCAACAATCAGTTGACGTAAGCCTTCTACCGTTTCCCACTCTGTATTTGTGCCAGAGTTATATTTAAAACCAAAAGGAACCTTTTCTGCTTTGTGGTGAGCTATATAATCCGTTTCAGTATACGTAAACGAAACAGACGGCAGAATGGCGTAGTATGGGCCCAAATCAATCGTATTCAGTGAGTCAGTATCCGTTATCATTTCTTCATGCAGTTTCTCACCAGGACGAATACCCACATCGCGAGTTTCACACTCTGGAGCGACGGCTTGTGCAATGTCCAATATTTTGTAAGAAGGAATTTTAGGAATGAATATCTCACCGCCCAGGTGATTGTCCAAAGCGAACATGACGAGATTCACACCGTCTTGCAGGGAAATATTAAAGCGAGTCATTTCTTTATGTGTGATCGGCAAGACACCATCTTTGCGTTTTTCTAAAAAGAATGGAATGACCGAACCACGTGAACCCATCACATTACCGTAGCGAACAACACTGAAACGAATATCTTTTGAGCCACGAATATTATTAGCAGCCGCAAATAATTTATCCGAAGCTAATTTGGTGGCTCCATATAAATTGATAGGTGCACATGCTTTGTCCGTAGAAAGAGCAACAACGTCTTTTACACCGCAAGCCAACGCTGCATGAATTACGTTCTCTGCGCCATCAATATTTGTACGGATACATTCTGTTGGGTTGTATTCAGCGGTATCTACCTGCTTGATAGCAGCCGCATGGATAATCACATCAACGCCTTCACAAGCTTGCGTCATACGTTCTTTGTCACGAACGTCACCGATAAAAAATCTTAACTGAGGGAAATCGTAAGCTGGATATTTTTGTTTAATTACCGACTGTTTTAATTCATCACGTGAATAGATAATAATCTTCTTAACATTTGGGTAGCGCTCAAGGATTGTCTTGATAAACTGCTTACCAAATGAACCAGTGCCACCGGTAATTAAAACTGTCTTATTGTTTAGCATTTGTACTTTCCATTTCAGTCATTTATAACAAGTATATTTCGATTTAGCGTGGATAACAAGTTGCTCATCAATTGATATTGTTTGGCTACTAACCGATGGATTTCTCTTGTGTAAAACATGAACTACACAGTCGAATTAATGTTCTCTTTTCACTCGCTAAAATCACTATAAACACCACGTTTGAGGTAACACTTGTTAATTACTCATACTAATTTTAACCGTGAGGTTCACCTACTCACTAGAAGTTTCTGTTAACTCCAAGATTCGTTCTTCGAAATCTACTCAATGGTTAGGGGTATTAGAAGCCATTTAAAGAATAGCCTTAAGCACTTGATTACTATGAAGATAACGCTAGTAACCGATAATGGCTGAGACAGTATTAAGGCTAATATGGCCTTTTTGAGACAGTCTTCTTAAGTTTGCGCAGGCCGTCACGCTACACCTCAACGCTTATTCTAATCACAAGATGATGCGAATAGACTAACTAATCGCATCATCTTCTATTTACTAATATCTAGGCTCGCCTTACTCGTACACCACTTCATCCAAATAACGCAAATACGCGTTTCTTAGACGTACTGAGTTATTCTCAAAGTAGTTCGGGCTTAAGCGCGCTCTGTTAAAGTACTGCCTATCAAGGTTGTGATAGTTATTCGCTGTTTGACCAAGCCCCGTATTCAACTGATTTTGCGACTCCCCAACGCGCGTCTGCACGCCAAAGTTCCGCTCGCTCACGCCGCGTACGGTCAAGTAATCAGGCTTCATACCGCGCCATACCGTGATAGGTATCGATACATTCAGGGTAACAAACTGCTCTGATTCGCTGTTTAGGTAAGAGGCGTCCAATCGCGTATCACCCAGCCAGTGACTGGTGGTGGCTCTGACGCCTTGATCGCCGCCCCAAAACTCGCCACCTTCCACTTGCATCTGCCAGTTCCACTGTGCAACCGACAAGCGATAGTGAGCGAGTAATCTAACAAACTTAATAATGATTAGGATGAGTTACTTTATTCAAATAAGCATGAGTAGTTGAGTTCCTGCCTGGTAACCCGATCAGTTGAAACCAAAAAGCGGCGTTCCTAAGAAAGCCGCTGTAAAACATAGAATGACCGCATCAAATTAAATTAGGGGCGAAACCCGCATTAATTGACATTAATAATTACCGGCTGAGAGTAAATAAGATAAAACTCTCCTGTCTCCTGCTTATGCATGACTAGCACTTCAGCCTGTCCTGAAGACAAGAATCTTAATTCCCCTTCATCGGATTGTTCGTATTGAGCAGTGTTCTGCGTGACAAGAAACGCTCTCGCTGTATCAGATTGTTCAACTCCCTTCTGGTCTCTCAATACCACACCAACTTCTAAGGTGTTGCCTACATCAATGGATACTTGGTCGCTTAATGCCTTAGCGGACACTACTTTGTCACTTGACCACTGAGCATAATCCGTTGTTAGGCCATGAATACCCCATAGATAGTGTTTATTCAGATCTGCTTGTGAACGGTATGTCCAAGGCCACAGAGTCATACCACGGTGCTTAGCGATACCGATCGTGTCCTCTGACAAAGCTGCATAGGACGGATTATACGTTGTGGACAGCGGCTGAACCTTCTTCAGCATGTTAACTAGTGTTCTTTCAGAGTCTCTATCTTCACTGTGAGAAATCAGCAAGACTACAGGAATTTCCGGCATCACTTCTGCCATTCTTTGAGTTTGTTGTTCACTGAACGCGATGACAATCAGCTGATCAGCAACATCATACGCTTTGGTGAGTTTAGCGATTTCATCCACAATCAAAGGATTTGCACTTTTAATCTCTAAGAAGTGCGTCATTTTCGCGTTTTTGAATTCACTAAAGAACTCTTCTAACGTTGGTATCTTCATCGACGATGGATTGCCATCTAAATCAAGAATGCTCAGCGCACGAAGCTCATCCAATGTCATCTCTTCAACGTTGCCACTGCCATCCGTGGTTCTATCGACGGTCGTATCATGCATTACCACAACATGATTATCAGCCGAGAGGTACACATCATACTCGTTGCCATCAACGCCAAGCTCAAGGGCTTTGACTGCACTCTCAAGTGTATTTTCAGGAAGCAGAGAAGGTACGCCGCGATGGCCGATGATCAGAGGCTTGCGGATCAGTGAGTTTGGTGCAAACATGCTCATAAGGTCAGCTAGTTCATCGGTATTCTCGGTGACTAAACCATGAGCACCGGTCGTCAATAAACTTGCCATGGTACTTTCACCGTCATGCTCTATCCAAATGGTTAGCAAACGACGTTGCAAATAGTCCATAAGCTCTGGCGTCACAGCCGATTGAGGCAATACCACAATGCGAGACTTCGATGCCGTCACCTTAGAAACGATGTTGTGCCAAGACTCAATATCCGTACCGATTTCACCCTCTGAAATCTTGAGTGCAGAGCGAACATTCACATTGTGATTTCTTAGTTCCGTAAGATCTTGAGATTCAGAAGACACAAACGTTAAGTCGATAGACTTGTACATATCCAGAACCGAAGAGAGTCTTTCTAGATCAACGCCAGCAGAAATTTCTAGAACAGGAATAATATTGAGTTCAGCCTCAAGTAACTGCTCAAGAGTCGAAAGATAATCCCCACCTACAGAGTACACGTGCAATGAGTCATCCAATTTTAGATAAGCGTTAGAGCCGCTGAAACTGTTCAAACTCTCTAGCGAACTAAACTCGGTACCTACCACCGTTGGGGCCATGGCAATGTGCGTATCAGGCTCATCGACAGTATAGAGCTGCTCAAGCTTGGGTAGCGCTTCATGTTGTTCGGTAATCTTAATATCTTGGATTTTAAGAACAGCGCCAGCGGCTTGAAGAGCGATGTTACCCATGACAGGCAAAATAGTATTGTCGTGCATTATCTGACCATTTAAGATCTGCTGAACACGGTTACCATGTGTCGTGATCTCAGCGGTGTATATCTGCTCAGGGTTAATGTCTTGGGTAAATGCCTTAGTATCGAGAATATCCCACTTGTCTTCATAGCGCGCTGCCAATTCAGTACCGTTGCTGCTGGTTGCTGCCTGACGGATTGCCATTTGATAATATGAGTTTGAACCCACATCACGGTATCGGAATCCCGCCCAGCGAGAAGCGGTGTTTGCTTCAGGAATCGTAAAGTTCACAGTCACTTTGTAGTTGCCGTATCCTGAAAGCTCTTGAGGAAGCTCAACCGCCGTTGCCGTATAATTATCAATCCTACCATCGACGTACAAATAACCGTCTTCCACGTAGGCTTCACCAAGGTTAGTAACTAAGTCCCAACCGTCCGGTAGCATGCCATTTTCAACATTTTCAAAATTCTCAGTAAGAATAATGTTATCGCCTACATCCGGCACGTCTGGTTTATTGTCATTCTTATCGCTACTACACGCGACGAGTGATACGGTTGCGACTAAACCAAATACCCATTTATAACTGTTCATTGACTGTCTCCTTGTTTAGATGGAGGCATACTATGGGTTAGAAATGAATGTTCGATTGCGCCCAAGTGAACATTAAAGGCGATATAATGAATTTTTGTTCAATATAATATTGTTTAATTTACAGTCAGTTACAACTAAAACCCCATACAACTCAAGGCTTGTTATTTCTCTTTCATACTCTTTCATACTCTTTCATACTCTTTCAATATATTCATTTGGGTTTAGTTTGAACGTATTGTGAGAAATTGACATGAACAGGAAACAAAAGATTCTGCAGTTGTTGCATTCGAAAGGATCGCTCACAACCGGTGAGATCTCTGCGCTCTTTAACCTCACCCCTCAAACGATTTGTAGAGACATCAATGCACTCTGCGCAGAAGGAAAAGCACGGCGAATACACGGTGGTATTACCTTGCCTGCTACTGCCGATAACAGTCACTTCACTCAAAGAATAAGAAGCAACGCCAACGGTAAGTTAGCCGCTGCTAAAGTCGCTGCCAAACTGATTTCAGCAGGCCAAACCATCTTCTTTGGCTACGGTTCAACGACAGCGATGATCGCAGGTGAAGTGGACTCTGCACTGCACTTCAAAGCGATCACTAATAATCTTAACGTGGCGATCGCGCTGGAAAACAGTAATTCAGAAGTGTGGCTCGCCGGGGGCTTAGTGCGTAACAAACAGCGGGACGTAACCGGCTATAGCACGGCAAGCTTTCTTAATCGCTTTCGAGCCGATATTGCGTTTTGCGGTATAGGATCCATAAACCACCGTGGCGAGTTACTTGAGTTTAACTATGAAGAAGCCGAACTCACTCGTCTCATTTTGAGTAACTCAAAACAGCGAATCATCGTTGCAGACCAAACAAAGTTGGAGCGGCATGCCTCTGTTTTTTGCACCAAAATCAGTGATATTGATGCCCTTGTTATCGATTCGGCATCAACGTATTTGAAAGAGATGTGCCATTCAAATGAAGTGAAGCTCATGCTTGGTAGCACAGTAAGTTGACTTCTCAAAGCAGTAGCGTAATGTCATTACCAATTCGATCATGATTGAATCGTTTAAGCGTTGTGATTAATGCGTTCAGCCAATTTCACTATTCTCTGTGCGTTCAACGCACTGACTCCAACGATAACCCCCTCTGGCATGGCTATCAACAGTATGGTTGTCATCGCCTCTCCATATAATCATCAATCGTCTCAATTTAGACACTCGCACTTTCAACACTTAGATGATTACTCAAACTTAAGTTTTCGGTCATGGCGGTATGACTTAGTGGAGTACCTACGTTTAAGCGAGTTTGATAGATGCTTTTCAATCGAGTCCTTCATTCCATCAAGAATCCTAATCTCCTCGGACTGAGTGAGGAAGTCAGAGATCAAGTCCCCCATTTCCTCAATGATGTATTTGCGATCTCTTATATTAAATGTTCTGCTCTCTCCAAGCTTTAACAAGTGTTCTCGATCTGGGAAAACCTTACTGTTAGCCATTTTGAGCGCCATCTTATTATCGATAGAGTCATAAATGAGTGTGTGAGTAATATCGAATGGGGGCGAAACTCGGACATTCTTCATTTTTTTATCGTATTGCAGGGCAAAATTCTTGAGGTGAGCATCGCCATTGCCAATTAAGCAGTTGAATACGATGTACCGATACATTCTCTCAACTTCTGCCATATCATTAGTGTAGAGGTGCGTTGCCTTCAATAAGGTCTCATAACTACTCGTGTACTTGGAATCCGGATCATTTGGCTTCTTAAGAAGTGTTGTGAAATCCTCATACCCCAATTTCTTCCCCTGTTTATCAGAATCGAACCGCTCTACAACAAAGGTTTCTAGAGAGTCAGAAAGATAAGTTTTAGGTGGCTCTAAACCACAAAACCTAGCCGCCTCCATGCAAACGTACTCATTTACCGTCAATAAGGTAAACTCCCTATCGAAGGATTTTACAATCAAATCCTTTTGCTCGATGGTTCTGTCTATCTTAACGGGAACGCTTACCTTAGGTTGAACTCCCGCCAATGAATTGCGGAGGTAATATTTTTCTAAAAGTTGAGGGAAAAGCGGTTCTTTACTGCTGTAGGTCAGGATATCTTGCAGGCTAACCGATTCAATATTTGGCAGTTCAAAATCACCTTTGTAAGACAACATACCGATTCCGTTGTCACCTTGCAGTGCCAGCAGATACATATCATTAACCTTCGCATATCTTGCTAACTTCTCAGCAATGAATCGGCGGTTGAATCCTTCTGGAAGATTTTGTGCAAAAATAGGGTGAAGTGAACCAGATGAATAACTGTCTAGCGCCTTCTTAGTCATGGTCAGTGAAACGTAACGCTCTTCTTGGGTTGGAGTGTATATATGGGTAGAGCCATGCGTTAGTAAACCAAGTTCATCACCTTGTGCCAACACAGACAACTTAGTGACTTTTTGGGGTAATGATATGCTCACTAATCTTCATCCTCTGAGAACAAATCTTCAATATCATCCCAATCGGGCAATGTGTGTTCTTTGGCTACAACATCAAATTGCAAGTCAACCGCATCCAGCAATCGTTCGAAGATGTCAAACGAACCAGTGAACCGACCGTTCTCAATTTCAGATATGGTTGTTTTGTTGATACGCGTTAATTCAGATAGCTGAAGCTGGGTTAGCTGCCTATCTTTCCTTTGTTGTTTGATTTTTCGACCTATTTGCTCACGATTTGCCATCATTTACTCGAACTAAATTAGCTATATAGCTAACATTGTAAGATAGAATGATTATATTAGCTATATAGCTAACATTCTAAAAGTTACTCAGAACAGTCATAGTTCCCACAGACATGACATAAGGTTGGGTTGGTTGCTGATCAGAGCACACCAATGTCAAATCAAAGAGGTGACTAGGTTACGACCAAGAGTACGCAATCGCTGTAAATTTATAGCGGAATTCGAGTAGAAGGCGTTAGCCACCTAGAAGTGCTGTATTTTATACAACGCACTAAATTTCAGGCATACCTAGCCCAGTAAACTTGTTGAGCGCTTTGATCATCACGTAAGTTTCTCCCTCTTGTGCATTGTTCTGCGCAAGCTTAATGCCCCAAAAGAATGCTTTTCTATTCATCTACGAAACAAAATTTCAGCCGCAAAAACACCCTACGTCTCCCCATAGACATCAAGTTTTATTGAGCACATATCTGACTCTCTGATTAGTTTATACACCTCTTACAACAAGGCCTTAAATACTGACTGAGACACATTATTAACAGATCAACCGTCTCAAAAAAGGAGCTCACTTTCGTGATAGACCGATATGTTTCTGATATAAAGTAATAAAATATAGGATTACGAGGATCAAAACGAAAGTTAGGGGAACTAAAACGGTGTCAAGAAACTAAAGCAAACCAATGATTTAATTGAACTTATATGATTCACCTAAAATTGGGGGGAGGAACTTTTCCTTTGAAGTCGTCATTTTTAGATTGTTTAGATTAATTCTCAAGAACCTGAGTGATGCGAATCCATCGGATAATATAATCACCACATGATGTGAATAGAAGTTCTAATCTCATCACACAGCCCCGCTGTTTAAGAGGCACTCTCATCGTAAATAAAGTGCCCCAAATCCGGCCTCGTTCGCTATTTCAGAGGATTTTCAGGTAACAAGGATTGGCTGAAAACGGCAACCGCCAAAATGAAAGCATCTTCCCTAGTGAGTTAAGCTGTGTGTTTCCCCGCAGGGCAATACACCCCTTAGAGATAAAGCTCCTCATCATCCTTTCCCCTACTCTGGATTTTCGGTGAGCATTTTACTCACATGGCACTAAAGTATCTTAAAATCTTGATTCAGTTGGGACCAGAGCCTTCTGAGTGCCACCTTATGTTCATCCAGCATGGGTAATGTTTCGAGCGCTTCAGGCCAATACTTACGTGCTTTCTCGAGAACATCCAGAAGATGAGGCTTTATCGCTATCCAAGGGGCACCGGTTTTTTCAGCCCACAACTTGAAGTCATCCAGAGAAATATCAAACCAATTCTTGGTGCCTGATAGGTTGAGGGCAAGACTGTCACCTACTATATAGGGCGACGTAAATACCACATCATAGAGTGGTGACAAACTGGGAGACCTCTGATCAGGGTATATCAACGTCCAGTTTTTCAAATGCGCGTCTCCATTTCCCAACATAATATTGATGAGAAGACGTCTTGCGAATTGTTGGATGTCCTTCAGACGTTGATCGCTGTATTGATAAACTACCCTGCCAAGTTGCTCGTAATTGACACGTTGATATTTATCTGCAGGATACAAACCAAATACCTGAGCAAAGTCCTCGGTGTGGATACGCCCATTATCACTTCGATCAAAGCGTTTAATCCCATACGCGTATTGCTCATCAGGCAACTTAATGCTCGGCATCCCATCCAGTTCTGTTATTTCAATCAACCGCACTTCGGATACCTCAGCCCCCACCATCTCAGCGAGTTTCATACAGCTAAACTCATTCGACGGAACACCACGATGAATCGTTGAAGGTGTCTTGATGATCCACATATCCCCAGATAACTCTTGATCTATGTGGTAGCGTCCATCTCTGTAAGATGACGAAAACTTCATCTGTACCCCGGCAAGAGAGAACTTACTATTCGCATGCCTCACATTGATCTGTTGAGGCTCAGTCGATAATCGTTGCTCTAACGCCCATTTGGGAACATCACCTGCAGCTATTGGCGTTGCAATAATCGCCCCGGGTAAGTTCGCCCCCATATACGCTAAGATCGAAAATTCATTGTTGCTATGACACTGAAGTGCACGAGCAGTGAGCTCTCTCAGTGCCCCCTCGGGGAGCAGATTTGACAACACTGGTGGGACTTTATCTGTTCGAATTTGTGATTTATTCAGATAATCTGAATCAAATAATTGCCGAAGGGTAAATACAGGGCGGATTTGCGGAGATATCGCGATAAAGTCAGGATCGAAGGCAAGGATGTTTTTCCCACCAGCATAATGCGCGATGACACCCACACGATTGCCGTGTAGATGAATGGCAAGGCCTTCCACTTTCTCTAGTGGTTTGTTCATACCTCGTCCTCAGAGTTGAACCAAAAGCTAAGATCATCAGAGTCGTCCTTGAACTCATCGTTCTTTTCAAGGTTACCAGGCGCCTCGCTAAGGTCAGAGGCGAGCTTTTTATTCCTAGGAGTGATCGAAAGCTCTAAGTCTAGTCCTTCCAAAACCCTTAGTAAGGTCGACAGTCTCACGTCACTACCAGATTCGATACGCTGATACTGCTGCTGCTTCATACCGATGCGCATGTACATGTCTTTTTGTTCAATCCCCAACGTTTTACGTTGTGCAACAAGTCGCTCCGCTATGTCATCAATCGTCTTCATTTAACCTCTGAACAACTAAAATGTTGTATACTAAACATGTAACAACATAATAGTTGTTTATGTGGGTGTGTACAAGTTTACAGTTGTTTACAACACGATAGCAGCTTTACTGCCGTACTTAGTACAGAATTCTTTGCAGAGGTAGTCCACACCTGCGCCTAAGTTTGCCACACAAGCAGCTCAATTTGGATGGACAACGAACGTGTTCCTCATGGCGGTAGATTTGTTACCAAAGTCCTAGATGTAATTTAGCGATATCTAAAAAAGTAACGAGGTAAGATTTTGCTGATTTCATACTTCTTGCCTTTCGTTGCTTTCAATCCCATCGCCAGCTTTAGTTTTCTGAGGGTACTCTGCTCATCCGTCCTCTCACCTGCCCGATAAAGGACACCAAACACATACTCAATAGGTCACACTGTCCCTTAAATAGTCATTCTTGGTCTAAACATGACCTTTAAATCCATAAAAACCTTGTTCTATGCACCTTAGAGCTCTAAATAAATGTTCTATAGGACATTAAAGGTCACCCTAAAGGTCACACCATGACAACCACCATTACACAACTATTCGCATATCGCTCTTAATATCAGTCTCTGTTTTTCGTCTCACCCATTAATGCAGCTCGAATTTGCGTCGCAACCGCATCAGGACATTTATTGTATTCCGCATTTATTTGCTCAAATTGACCAAGATTAAAGCAACTAGCGTACATGCCTAGCGACTCACCTGTTAGAGTTTCAAGCGGGATCATAACCCAGCCTACAATATCAAATTCGGCTTCGTGCCAATTGAGTCGTTCACCGTGACGTTTTCTCTTTCTCTTCACCTCATTGAGCTCTCTTGACCTTTGCATGAGTTCAACAACAAATCTCAGCGACATCTTATTTTTTACCGCTGTACGATATAGCCCAGATACTCTTTGTTTATAACGTTTACTTGCGTAGCGCATTGTTTATTCCTAGTGTTGTGAACCACTATTGTTGGAGCAACTGATACTCTTCCATCACCTCAACCAAGTTATCGAGAGAAAAACCACGATATTCGATCTCGTAATCTTTCAAATTAAGCTTCTTCAAAAGACCATGAGACTTTTCGATCAACTTTGCCTCGCTATAGCGCTTCTGCTGTCTTTTGACTTCAGCAATGAGCACTTTCTTGTCTAAGTCATTGATAGCGACAATATCGATTTCATTATGGCCCTTAGCATCCCAATAACCCCCTAGCTTTCCAAACTGTTTTGATTCAACCAGAATAGCCGTATATAAGCTCTCGAGCTCAAGACCTGAGTACACTACGAAATCACGATCGATGTACCGTCTAATGTATTCATAGTTCTCCATCTCTACCGCACTTTTATTGGCATGGATGAACCTAAACCAAAAGTTTAAAAATGGGTCAGAAATCGCATAACGAATATCTCTAGAGTTCGGTTTAGAACTGATAGGACGTTTTTTCGAGATAACATCGAACACCTCATCAAGTTTCTCAAGATGGACGCCAACGCTTAGATCCAAGAAATTTTCAATACGAGCACGACTTGTATGGCCTTTTGATATCGCACCCAATATATCGAAATAGATTCGATGCTCTGAACCAAAATCTTCAACTAGCCTATGGGTACCTTCTTTAATCAGCGGCGAAAACTCGGAGATCACCGATTCAAACAGGTCATCGCTCTCGGCAGAAAAACGCACTAGCCATTCAAGGTACTTGGGAATCCCTCCCGATAGACACCACCAACGCAACATATTCTCAGCATCAAATCGATTATGATCTTTCATGACTTCTGCGATAAAAGAAGGTTGCAAAGGTTGGATTTTAAAGAAGCGATCATCGCGGTTAAACAGAGGCTCGTCTTTACCTTTAAAGATCCTAGTCATCATGCTGTATAGCGAGCCACAACATACAAGATGCATCATCGACTCTCTTTTATTGGTATCCCAAAGGTTTTGAATATCAGAAAACAGAGCTGGATTCACGATATCGATGTCTTGGAACTCGTCAATAATGACAGTAAGAGGTGTCGTTTTTGTGTAATCCAACAGAAAATCAATGATATCTCTCAGAGACTGCGGCTGGAAAAATTTGATACCAAGTTCGTTGCTGATGATCTCAGCGAATTCAGCCACCAAGGAACTTTCACTTTTTCTGCTGATGAACAGATACAGAAACCGAGTGTGCTCTTGATGAAAAGCCTCATTGAGCAAACGCGTTTTACCTACACGCCTTCTCCCTACCATTACACTAAGTTGGCCCTTTGATTCGGCTATTTGCTGTGAAACAGTCTGTAGTGCTTTCAACTCTTTCTTACGATTGTAGAATTTCTTCATGGGTTGCCATTGTGACATCATACCTTTCTTATAAGATAAGTTAGCAACCACTCAATGTAAACAAAGTTACTGTAATTATTATTACAGTAACTTTGTTTACATTAGTTTAGAGGTGATCTACCGCTAATCAGAATACCTTTACAAAATACATCTTACTCAATCGTCAACGTATAGCCTTCGCTTTCATCTCCAACAAAGAATAGTCAATCCAGACCTATTGAGGCGTTTCTTGAGGAACATAAAATTTGTTCAAGACTATGACTCCTCGACAGCAAACTTTAGCCCGCAAATTAACACGTCTGAGTTGTATTGTTGCTAATGTAGCAAAACATGAATTAGTTAAAGTTTGGAAAAAGTAACACAACATCAGGGGACAGGTTTTGTTGATCATAGAGTGAAGCAAAGCTGAGCCGGATCAACTGTTTTTGTGAGGCTTCAAGTGCTTATTAATTTTACCCATTCAACTTTCTGATGACGTCTGTCATTCTATAAAGTGCCGTTCAGATGTTTCACTATGAATTTTTAGAGACTACTTTTGTCGCTTTTATGTGCTATTGGTATTTCTCTGAAATTAATATCGCTCAACCTACTCGTACTGTATTTAAAGGACACGCCATGACCCCGGGCCTTAAAAGAATAATCACAATCAACAGCAAACCTCACGGGCACCTACTCAGCGAGTTTGACTTTAACGGTGCCACACGAGTCACCGGTTCAAACGGTGCAGGAAAAACAAGTCTACTCAAGCTCATTCCATTCTTTTTTGGAGCAGACAGAAAAAGCATAATTGGTGGAGCCGCTCACCCATTCACCAAGTGGTATCTACCCAACACCAACAGCTATATTATCTTCGAGTACGTGACCAATCGAGCTCAACTGGCTCATGTGATTATTACCAAAGAGCCGAACAAAGCCGGTGAAATGTCCTATCGGTTCGTTGACGGACCATTCATCAACTCAGTCATCATCAAAGACTCAGAGGGCGGACTGTCTCAGGCAATCCCTTCCAATGAACTTGTTCAAAGCTTACTTGATCACTCACTGAGTTACAGCAAAGCAATCACAAGCATCAGCACCTATCGAAGCATCATTCAAAACCTTAATAGCAGTTCTTGGCCTCGCGAGTTTACACCTTACTCTCTATGCTCAGGCACTCGTAACATTAAGCATGTCGAGAAGATCTCCATCGCGTTATTACAGGGTGAATTTAGCATGGAGAACAGCAAACGACTGCTGATTGAAATTATCGGTATGCAGGACAATGACATCAAACTGGGCATCAACCTTGAACAAGTTGAATCCTGGTGTAATGACTACCAAGGCATCACCTCATTTACAAAATACGAGCAAGATTTTGTCGATGTTGTGAGGAACAACAATGTCATTATTGCCAACTCAACCTATCTATTTGAGGCAAGGAAAGAGTTTGCAGGCCGCAGTGAAATCATTAAGTCTGAGGTCTTACCCCAACTTACTGCCGAGAAAAACCGCATAGAGACTGAGCGCGAAAAAGCACTGTCTGAACTTAAGGAGTTACACGCCAAAGAGATTGAAATCCAATCAACCGGTAACATTCAAGCTCGTGCTCTGACCCTAACCCTCTCAGACAATGATAAACAGAAAAATGACTATATCGACCAGGGCATGGCCGAGATAGCAACAGATTTTGCGAGTCTGCCTAAGAAGCGCGAAGAGCTTAAGCATCGACAGAGCCACTTTAAGAAACTAGAAATTGAGATCGATAATATCGATGACTACTTCACCAAAAGCGAGATGGCCCTATCCAGCACTAAGCAAACCACCATCAATGATATCGAGAACGACCTCCGAGACAAAGAGCGCGCTTATGAATCCGAAAAAGCGACTCTGGTTTATACGCATAACGCCGAGAAAGAGAAGCTTAATAAAGTAGCGTCAGAGAGGTCGGATGGCATCACAAAGAGCAAAGAGGCGCTATTGAGCTTGCGGGGTTCCTTACACTCAAGTAAAGAAAACCCCACTGCTGACGAGAAGCTAATTCAAGAACTTGAAAAGCTTGAAGGACTAAAGGCTGACAGCCAACAAGCTTTTTCGAGCCATCAAAAAGACCTCATTTCGGTTGGTAAACAAAAGGCCAAAGAGCGCTCTGAGACAGATTCGCTACTCACCCAAATTGCAAAAGCAAATAAATCAATAGAGTCTTTAGAATCGGAGATTGACCGTCTCAGTAAACTGCTCGACCCTTCCTCAGAAACTCTAGTCTCATTCCTGAATGAACATTCACCCAACTGGGAACAAAAACCTATTGGGAAAATTCTTAATCCAGATATTTTGCTTGATACAGGTATGAATCCAGAACTGCGCCAGGAGTCTGATTTGCTCTTTGGGATCGGTATTGAAACAGGCCACCTACCCCCTTCAAGCTTTGCAACTGTAGAAATGCAGGAAACACTCACTAAGCTAATTCGCGAGTGTGACAGGCTCATAGAAGAACGTGACAACCTAAATACCAGTGCCATCAAGCTGAAAAAGGCATTAGGGGAAACCCGTAATCGTCTTTCGCAGATCCAAACAGCGTGTGATCAGTCTGAGAAAGACATTGAGTTACACACCCAGAATATTGAAAGCAAGAAGGTTGAGATCGCACAAAGCAGAGACCAGAACCGTATTGCAGCTGAAAAAGCATTCTCAGACAACGAAGTAGCCATAAAGCAGATCGAGACTGAGCTTTCCGAAATCGCATCTCAATTGAGAGGCGATCTCGAGGCAGCAAATAGCATTCATTTGGAGCTCAAATCTGATTTAGAGACCACCTTTGGCCAAGAGAAAGAGACGCTACTAGCTCAAAAACAGTCAGCCATCGTCACTTATGACAACAGCCTTACGTTATTAGAAAAAGAAGTCAAAGCAAGACGTGACAAAGCCGGTATTAGCGATGAATTATTTAATGAGTACAAGCAAGAAATCAAGACATTAGAAGTCAAAATCGAGACCTTAGAAAGCTCAGAGGATGACATTCGAAACTATCACGTATGGCAACGTGCTCAAAAAAATGTCATTGCGGAGCAGCGCCAAGACCTGAAAACCCTCAATGAAACGTTGCAGACTTCGGAGCACACCAGTGTAAAACTTCAGTCTAAAATCACCAAAGTAAGAAGTGAATTCAAATCCCAACTTGATGAGATAAAGGCCCAAGAGAAATCTGAAGACACTAACTTGAATCGTTTTGAAAGTTGCATCCAAAAAATTGACCTGCAACTTGTAGAAAGCGACCTTGGCGATCTCGAATTCAGTTTCTCCGGTGACTACACCACACTCGTGCACTCCACCTTAGCTAAGCTAGAGGACATTCGGACCCTAAAAACCACTCGCAGTCAGCAAATTCGTAAGCTTGAAGAAATCACTCGTTCATGGGGAACAGGGGAACTGCTTACTTTCTGGCAATCTTCAATCGCCTCAAATGAGCTGGACTCAGACAACAGTAAGATTGCGGTATTGAATCGGATCATAAGAGAGGTTCTCCCTACGGTTACTCAAACGGTCATCACTCAAAGCATGAATATCGGCTCTATGATTTCTAACTTCCGCGATGGCCTTAAAACTATAGAGCGACTGATTAAAGCCGAGGGTCGCCGTATTACAAATGAGGTTCGCAAGTTCAATGACTTTGAAATCATCGACTCAATTGAAATCACCATCAACTCAACTCTAAAGCGCTTGGCCGGTTGGCAAGATATTGACGATTTCGCCGAGATTTTTAGCGAGTATGACAGCACAGCCAAACAACACTTACCACCGCTAAAATTCTACCGAGCACTGCAGACGGCTAGTACGCATATCGCTCATTCAAATAACCATGACATTGCTGATCTATTTGAAATTCAGTTCGATATTACGGAGAACGGGACCGCCAAAATCGCTCGCACCAATCATGAGATGAAGCATCTTAGCTCTAACGGTACCAACCTATTGATCCAAACATTGCTTTACACTGCGATGATCAACAGTCAGCGCACCGAGAACAACGTGAGTGTTTGTTTCCCTATTGATGAAGCCGACAAATTAGCCAGCCAAAATCTAGAAAAGTTGGTAGCACTACTGCGTGAGTCGAACATCAATATGGTCGCCGCGATGCCGAATGGCACCCCACAAACCACCAGCTTATTCGATAATCTCTACCAAATTAGTAAGCGCGGGATCATCACTAATAAGCCCTCACCCACTGAGTTGCAAAAGGCTATCTTAAAAACACAATCTAGCGAGGTGATGTAATGAATCTGGCGAACACTTTACAACTTCTTTTGTCTGGCACACACATCTGCCAATGGGGTCACCCACGAGCCCATAGCTACATCATCAATGATCGCCAGAATGTTGAGCTTGGATTGGGCTTTCACGACTTGCGACTCATTGAAAGCGAACGAAGCGGAGCCTTCTATGCCGTCTATAAGAAGATCAACGCTCAAACATCAGCGGCCATCCGAAAACAGCAGAGTGAGATTCATAGCGCGATACGTCCAATTGTGGGGTTGATGTCACTGATAAGTGAAACCACAGGCACCGACTCTATCATTTCAGCGGGGCATGAGATCATCCCAGCTAAACTCTCAACCTACATCACCAACTCAAGCTCTAGCCAAGAAAAGCTATCGACCATCTGCAAACACCCATCGGTAAAGCAGAGGAAAAAACTCATCAGCACAATCGATGATAAAGTCCGCTCTGTGTTTGACTTTCTAACCAGAACCGGACTGATCACCCTTAGCCATAAGGAAAGAGAGATCTATGTTGTTACGGGCAAAATTGATTATGTCTACGCTGTCTTAGAGTTTCTTGATGAACGATACGATGTGGTCGCCAAAGCTGAAGTAAAGCCTACTCAGCAGGGGTTATTTTAGTTATGGATACCTCAAGACATCACGGCGGTATTGAAGAGTTATTGCGGCTCATACACAGTGCTCGCAATACACTAATCACAACCTTTAACGAGAAAAGTATTCAGGGGTCGCCTGATAATTCAGGCGATATTCTGAAACTGGTTCAAGCACGAGCATTGATTCGGACTCGTGAGGGCTATCGAATTAACCCCAAACTGGCGGCGTTCATCCACCATTATTTAGATACCGAAACCTCTCGTTACCTAAACACTGAGCACGCCGCTCGGATACCTCAAATACGCGAATTGGCAACAGAGTACCTGGACGCTAAATATCAGAGCAACGGGTACAACAAACGCTCTGAAACCGCACTGCTTGAAGAACTTGAAGCCATTGTTTATGAGCTAATCACCGACCTTATTGACGCGAAAAGTCGACTTCACTCTCGTGTGGTACAAGATTTTGGCTACGCGCAAACATTAGAAGCCAAAGCGATTGAGAACCAAAGAACACTAACGCAGGCCAATGAGCTTGTTCTATCTCTCAAAGAATTCACTACATCGATGCTGACTGAGATTGCTGCCGATGACCGTAAACTCACCGAGTTACTTTGTCTTGAGTTACCCAAGCGAATTGCAGAATGTCAGGCCGATCTAGAGTTAACCATCGACAAACTGCGCTCACACCTACTCACCTTTAGGGTAAAGCAAAGGGATAAAAAACTCGTCCATGCGTTTGATGCTTTTTTTACAACAGAACATGCTTTTGCGCTCGATATAGACGACGCTTTCTCCGAGGTGGCTTGTGAGAAGACGATTGATGCCAAACACTTCCTTATCACACCAGTACCCATTTACGCCTATGCGAACCTCACCGATTATGCGCTTGAGGATACCCTAGACTCAATTGCTCAACAGGTACTAGAAACGCCAATTGAATTTGATATCCCACAGACCGAGACTAGCATTGCCGGACCGCAAGATCTCACTAGTAAAGTAGAACCAGAACAAAGTGACCCACTCAACGATGCTTGCGATTCGTTACTGGCACATTGCATCCTCAATAATGAAGAAATATCCGCAACGGAATACTTTGACCTGCACATTCGCCACTCGCTTGATATCAGCAAGGACGCATGGCTGTTCATGCTTCTGAGTTACTACAATTCTTTAACTGAGGAGCACGCTAACTTAGTGGGATGTACACCGATAGGCGATCACTACCTCAAAAACAAGCAGGGTAACCTTCATATCACCGACATAGCGATCCGCCCATTATGATCACAACATCTCTAACCAAACGAGATCTCAACCGCCTCAATACATTAAAGAAACACCAAAATGGTTGCACTCTTCAGCGCACCGGCATCTTTAAGACACTGCATGAAGATTTAGGTATTGGTAACGCGACTGGGGCCAAACTCATACTGTCACGAACTGATGTCAATCGGATACGGGAACTTTATCTTCAGCACAGCAACATTGATGTCTTTGAGGACATCGATTTGACGACGCGCACCAAGACCACTCAACACTTTCAAAATGAGAAGCTATCTTCGCACCAAGTAAAATCCACCTTTTTGTCCGTATACCCGTTAGCCCAAAAGACATTCAAACTAAACGAACAACAGATAGTGGTACCAAAGGGAGCGTTTATCTCCATTCCGCTAGAGCATATTTCAAGCGCTCACACCTCCACCTTCATATTGGTCGAGAACTTCGAAACCTTTATTGACCTAAAGAAAGCCAATTTTGACTTTGACTCTTTTCCAGCAGACACTCTAGTTGCCTACAGAGGTGATAAAGATTTTGGTATCGTCATGTCCCAAATCAAGCAAGCCCTGCCAACCTGCCATCTTGTCGGATTCTTTGATTGTGATCCCCAAGGGTTTAGCATGGCTCGCGCTTCCAAATGTGACTCTATACTGGCACCAAACACCGACCTAGCTACATTTAAGCGTCTTGGACAGACAGACTTATTTGATCGCCAGTACGCCACGCTCAAAGATGACGGGGTTTTCGGTAAAGTGTATGAGCTAATGATTGAAGGCCAATGCGGAGTCGTCCAAGAGGCATTGATTCAACACCAGGTTCCTTTGCATCTCGCCCCGATAAGGAGGCCTTAGAGGACTGATGCAAAATTCAATGGAGACCTAAGGTCATATCAAATTCCATAAATCGTTTAGCCTTAAACGGCTAATTTTCAATTATTAGCCAAAAGTGGCTAAATTTGCATTTCGGATTTGCACGGAAAGTAAATCAGCGCACTGACTCGAACACACAAATTAATAAAATCACCTAATGATGCGAATAAGAGTTCTGTTCGCATCATTTCCCAGCTTAACTTCTCGCGCTTCTCACCTTTTGAAGCTGTGTTCATCACACCACTTTTAAAGCACCTTAAAATCTTAATTCAATTGAGACCAGCGCTTTCTGAGCGCCATCTTATGTTCATCCTGCATGGGTAATGTTTCGAGCGCTTCAGGCCAATACATTCGGGATTTCTCGAGAACATCTAAAATATGGGGCTTTATCGCAATCTAAGGGGCACCGGCTTTTTCAGCCCATCACTTGAAATCATCCAAAGTAATATCAAACCAATTCTTGGTGCCTGACAAATTAAGGGCCAGAATAGGACGTACAATTGCCTTCATCTTGCGAAATCTAAGACCTTTTCCTTAGCTCCTCTTTCTCGAATATATTTACGATTGACTACTTTTTAAACGTGAGTGATTTCATTAAATCGCTAATTCTCGCCATCAACACCAACCTATTGATGCTCGACTCTTTAAAGCCAAATTTTGTATAAAAAGACTGTGCTTCATCGTCCAAAGCATGGACTAAGATACCTGCCCCACCAACCACTTCCATTGCCGCCACAGAGCGCAAAATACAATCTTTGAGCATGCCAACAGCAATATGCTTACCCTGATATTTCAAATCAACGGCAAGCCTCGCTAGAACCACCATTGGAATTGGATCTGGGCTATTTAGCCTTAATGCACTAAAAGCAATATTTCTTGATACCGAGCCCATAGCAATAGCGTAGTAACCCACTACAACGTCTGTTTCGGAATCGATGACGACATAAGTTTTCGCACTACCCCGTTTATGACTTTTTAGCGCTTGTTTCTTAAGCCAAAGATCTAAAGACTCAACACCACAACTGAAAGAACTGGTGAGATCACTACTGGTTAGTAAGCGAGGACTGATCAATCCCAAGGCGACTTCCTTTCGAATAATTCTCTGATGCCGTCAAGAGTTTTAGCTGGTTCATCAAGCGCTTTTTCAAAAGCGTCAAACGCCTCTTGCTCCAATTTGAAATCTTTCTGATCCGCCAATATTTTTTGAGCTTCATTCAAAGCAGCTTGCTGAATAAATACAGTTCTGTCCACTTTCTGTATGTTTGCCGCTGCGTCAATAACATCACGGACAGAAGGAAGTACTCGCATATTGATTGGAGCTGATTTGGTAGCCATAACAATTACCTGTGTATATCTATTACATACACAACTATATCTCCCCAATCTGTATAGTCAATAGATACACGGATTGTATTGTGTCTTCGACGCAATATTCACTAGCGGACTGTTGGTTCAAAGAAACCTTTACGTCCATAGCTCGAAGGCTTATACAGGTGTAATGGCGGCAAACAATTGGGCTGTTAGCCGACTTAAACACTGAGTCTAGAAAACCTTATAGAGCGCTCAATGACATAGAGAAAACACACCCCACCATCGGAGCGGCAGTCATAACTAAATCGCTAAGTCGCTAAATCTTCTTAACTATTTTCTCAGTATTCTCGAAAATTGAGTTTGCGATATGCTCAGGAAAGCCCTCGGGCAATGCAGCACTTACTTGTAACATAGCCTTCGGTAAGTCATCTTTCATTCCATCAAGTATTTCTTGCATAGTGTCTTGACTAAAGTTGACAGCTTTAGCAGTATCTAAAAAGTGACGAGGTAAGATTTTGCTGATCTCATACTTCTTGCCTTTCATTGCTTTCAACCCCATCGCCAGCTTTAGCTTTCTGATATTGAGTCCTTTTCCTCCCAGTAGTGGGTAAGCTGACAAAATATCGTAGAATGGAGTGAGTCTATAGCTTCCTCCTCTATCAATATGGATAGAAAAGTTCTTAGCGTGTCCATCTGTCGCTCCAATGAGCCATTGAAAGACTTGAAACCTCATGAAGTTATATCTATCTGCTATGGCATTGCTTGACCCCATTAACAACTCCATGATCTGAGTTATCTCTGGGCCGCCTTGAGATTCATATTTAATGGATGATGGCATACCAAATACTTGGCACATATCTTCCTGAGGCAAGCGCAGTAATCCTGCTTTATCTTTTGTCCAGCGCCTGTCAAAACGTTCTACTGCTAAAGCTTTAACGCCACCGGTTTTAATTATATGTACGTTGGGAACTGCGAACCCCAGAGCTCTAGCTAGCTCAATACAAAGGTACTCGTTTTCTACGCTATCTTTGAGATCGAGTGTCGCGTTCGCTTGCTGGATCTCTCCAATAGGCAGTTTGATGATGTGGGTCGTCGGTGTGTTACCTTTCGGTATACACCATTGCCCATCCACGAATAGTAGAGCCGTTTTCTCTTGAGCACCTGCTACTGAGATTCTAAAATCTTCCTCTTCCTCAATCATGCCGAGCGGAATATCAGACTTGTATGCAGAAAGAACCGTTTCTAGTTTTTTTTCATTGAGAACTTCGTAGCTAAGTGGTTCTTTTTTAGAAGGAAGTTCTGGAGGAAGCAAAGCAATTGCACCAACACTGTCTTTTCCTATTTCTTTCAAGAGATCAAAGGGTTGTTTGGATGACGCTTTGTACCTTGCAACGATTCTATCTCTGACTTGAGGACTGTCTGGCAAGAGATTGTCAAAATAGTTTATAACTGCATCGGAAGTGATGGCTGGTAATTGAAGTTTTAAAGACAATGAAATTGGTCGAGTCACCGCATTGCCCAACCAGTTTTTATCATATTGAAAACTGTGAGCACCATTCTTGTGTTTCTCTAGAGTACCAACAAGTTCACCATTCATGTATGCGATTAGCTTCTGCATTACCAGTTCTCATCATCATTTTCATTTAACGAAGCTACCTGTGATTTTTCTTGGATACTCAATGTTAGATCCATTGCCTGGGCAAGCTTAAAGAAGGTAGAAAGTGTTGTTTTATTAGGGTTGTTTTCGAAGTTCGAGATCGTTGCTTGTTTGATACCCACTTTTTTTGCTAGTTCTGATTGTGTCCATCCATTCTTCTGACGTATCAGTAAAATTGTATCTGCTAATTGTTTTGGACTATATATCATTTGTTCCAGCTCTCTATAGAGTTAAGGTACACCTTCAAGATATTTGATTATCCCTTGGTGAGGATAGTTAAAAGTATATCCCCACATGAGGATAAAGTCCATATCATCCCCACCAAGGGATAGATTATGATTTATCCTTTTATGGGGATACTGAGTACCTTAAAGTAGGGAACATGAGGAGTTAAGGAAAAGCGGTATCTAGTGAAATACCCCGTTATACGTTTAATACTGGCATTAGCCATAGAGTTAATAAACTCTGGTAGTTCTTCCGGTTTGAGGGATACCATTCTTATCTGAATAAAACCTCCCTAGCATACAGGTGGTTATGACATTTTGGGCAGGTAGATTGTCCTGGCAGTGAAGCTTGCCATTGGCAGTTACATATAGTTATTGAAAAAATAGTGACTGCAATGAAATTTGCAGTCGTGCGAGAGTATTGCTAGGAGAACAAGCTGTTTCCATCATAGGGCTTCTTATACTTAAAGTGACAGAATAGTGCCGTTTTAACTCACTGTTCTGGTTAATTCAGATCCGCCACTCTTTCTTTTGGTTACTTAAATGACTCTGGGTTTGACTTTAGCGCAGCTTCGACGCCTTCGTTGTCAATATGCCAACTGGCACCATCAAATGAACAAAACAATGCCAAGAGAGCGCTGTATTTGTCCCTATCCCAGCCTTGGTTACAGCAGGTATGTCGCTCATAAATTACTTTCTTCGTTCTGTTCTGGCATACATGGCAATATTGCGATAAAGCCGTTTTCCAAGGGTCAATGTATTCAAAGCCGATATCCAACTCTGCACAGCGACGTTTGATTAATCGCTCTAATGCTCCATGCCCATGTTTACCGATTGCTTTACCCAGTCGGCTTTTTTGCCAACCTTTGTACCAGACCTTTTCAATCTTCAAGTATGAACTGTCGCTAAGTATTAAGTTGGCTAATTCACCCTGATTCGTTTTACGCCCAGCCGCGAGTTTTCGGCTTAGTCTGGCTTTACGATTGGATAGCTTCTTGTAGTTATTGCTGAAATTCTTCATCCGTTTTCCTTTAAGTGGACGATTCACTTCAACAGTTTTTCTCCCCTTGCGTTTAGAACCTATCTCAAAGCATTCAGGGTTACTGGCCATCCTTGAGCGACTCATTTTTCGCTCAATGGCTGATAGTTCAGCTTGTAACATAGCAACGCCTTTACATGCTATCGGTAATGGGTGCAACTTCGCTTCTCTAGCAGATGCAATCGCGATAGAATGCGAATTAACGTCAATACCTTTAGGTGTTTTACTCTTGGAGTTATCAAGAAGCTCAGGTCGTTTGTACGGAGTACCTTCAAAGCATACCTGGAGAACAAAAGCCGTGTTTCGACCATAGGTTTTTCTTAGAATGCGACAAAACTTGATCCGATGTTGTAAGGCATGTTGCTCGTATAAGGATTTGCCCTCTTTGCTTGCATACATAACATGAAAAGTTAACGCAGAGTGCTTTGCCGCAACATTTGCTCTGCATGCATTCCAGTTTACTGTTGATGTTTCGGGATCAAACAAAATCCCTTGTTGGTGGTTAAGTGACTCAATTGAATTGACCATACCAAATCGTTTGAAATGTGGCCTATAGAGGCTCCGTCCTTTTTTGTTTTTCTTGCCGTAGTTTAAAAGATACTTATCTATGCTTTTCATAACCCTTGCGGCGATTGCTTTCGCCGACTGGCTATCAATATGCTGATAAATGTGTGGTGCAGCTTTGCGATGTTTAGCTGCAACAGGGTTAAGAGAGTACTTCTGCAGACCATACTTCTCTCTGAGTGTTGTGTATAGCTTTGCAGCCTCCTGCTTTGTGGCTTTTTGTTCCTCACTGTCTTTGGTGTATGTGTAAGCTTTTCTTGATAAGCTGCGAGCAGTCTTGTAATCATCATCTAAAAGCATCAAATCAACACGCTTCAATGCATCGGTTAAGCAAGCATTATATAGTTGCTGAGCCGCATTAAATCGTGAGTTCAATTCTTTTCTAACTACCCTATTTACGTAAATAGGAAAGTTATGGGTAAACGTAGGTGTTGTACTTTTAGGCATAATACAAATCAATAATCACAATCAGGTTCACAGTCCAAGCAACGAGTGGCTAACCTATTCAGCTAAAGAACTAAGAGTTACCTCAACCGAATCATCCAAGCACGCAGGGGCTAACCTGAAGACAAATGATAATGTGATCATGTGCACACGAATCATCCAAGCACGCAGGGGCTAACCTCTAAACGTAAGCATTTGAATAGTAGAACTAAAAAACAACCTCTCAAATCTACCAACAAATTTGGACTCAAGCCCTCACTCAGTTAACCTAATTTGTGCCTATCAGCCTCTCAATACATTAAAAAAATAATGTAAGCCTCGGCTGATATATTCTTGCGACACCCTCTGCCGATTTTACCTTGAAGCACAAAAGCTAGAGCGGTTTATGGCGATCCACAAATCGGGTGTTAAATAAAGCATGGGCGCAAAACAGCCTGATCCTAACCATCGAGAGAACTCTGTTCTCTCTCCCACATTAAAAAGCATGGCTGATATAATGGGGTTACGCACACTTTTTACTCAAATAATTGAAGCATCTTAAAGCACTCGTTATCTGATACTTTCGCTACTACCCCAGTCACTGTAAGGCTTTGATGTGCATAACCAATGGATATACAACTCAATTTTACTTGAACATCCTTTGTGAGTTTTCACCTAAACTAGATTCAAGTGTTGCCGTTCTGGGATAAAAACGGCGCATAGGCAGCTAATAGCGAGCGTTAGTTTCAAACTAAAAATTCACTTGATACGTTGGGAAAACTCCACAATCCGCTCCGCATTCAACGCGCTCACCTCAACTACCAAAAACGGAATAGATATAAAAAGAATCGCCGTCATACCTACCCCTCAGTCACAATCAGAGAACCTTCAAATTATAGCTCGCCAGTTTTCGATTAGGGTAGATAGATTGAGCACCCAACCAAAGGCATCTCACTAGCAATAGATAAACTGGCAACTAAACCACATCTGAACACTCTAGAGCCACCCTGTGCCAATCAGCTTCGCTTTCTGATAGTGATGCCATTACCTAGCCTTTACTTGAAATCGATGAACTGACGCTTTCGCATCCTGCAACTGTTCTCCCACAAGAACAACCAACTTGCAGTTATTCCCTCTAGCTCATCGCATATCTTTACTGGGGTTCAATTATCGTCAGCTTAAAATCGACAGACCTACGATAATTTAGTAAAGGTGCAGACACTAACACGTCGTTCTCTAGTGAGCATGATCCAAAAGAAGCTGTGACTTGGGTAGTGAACACGCTACTAACTCTAACGCTTTAAAAGTACCATTCTCTGGGTGTTTCTATCTCGGCCAATGTATTCAGCATCGTCATCTTAATTCGTGGCACCCACAACCTTTCCACACCATATACCGATAAAAACAATTAGTTAGCGTAAATTTTGGAAAATATAAACCTGAGTTAAGCTAAAGGTGTCTATCACCATTGTGGAGGTTCTATGACCAACATTAGATCAAGCTTAGCGAACCGTGATGCACGTAAAAGCTGGAAAAGATTTCTCACTGTTTTGCCTATGTACACCCCCCTTAAGGGCGATCTGCTCACCATGGCTGCATTAGACCTGTCGCTCAGTCCCAACCCCTTAACTTATAGCGAATTGACGACCAAGAGCTCACTAGGGTTTAACACTTTGGCTCAACAAGAAAAATTAATGATCGTTGCCGGCAAACTCTGGCATTTGTGGAAAACCGACCCTGATGTGATTACTGCGCTCGAGCAATACACCGACGTATGTTTACACCAATCCACGGGGAAATTAAATGACTCTCTACTCCACCATAAGGTGCGCGGGTTTGGGCTATTGAAGTACTACTTCTGTATTGTGCAAATCGGGGTTTTCGAGGATAAAAGTGATGTCTGGGAACGTCATTGTTTACTCGCCCGTTACCGTTTATGGGGCGAGTATTTGAAAACCATTTATCCCAACATGGATTATCATTACAGCTTGAAAGGGGTGAATTAAAAGATCGCAAAAATGGTCTTTTAGATCGACCTTACATAGCTAAATACGATAAACAGGTACATTAGTAAGGTTTAACATGGCAACGATAAGACCCATTCTTGCCGATAACTCTACAAGCATGACTGAGCTAAAGAAAAACCGATGCCTGTAAAAATAGGGTGAAACCTTAAACACTTGTTTATTCGTAACCTATTGACCAAAGATCTGTTTTACCGTTTTCATTGGCAAAAACATACGAATACGTCCGTTATGCTCACACAAAACTTCAAAGCCGAACTTCGTATAGAAGGCCTGAGCTGAATCTGTAAGGCAGTCCACTACAATAGCACCTGCCCTCATATGATGATTGTAGTGGCTACTGCCAATCCATCTTCAACTCTTTATGTTTAGACGCACAATCTTTCAAATAGAGATTCATTAAGTTCTGGTAAGGAACTCCATTCTTGTCTGAAAGCTCTTTGAAATAACTAATAACATCTTCATCTAATCTTATCGTTATCTGCTTCTTTGACTTTTTCACATAAGGGTTAGCTACTGAGTTAGTAAAATCATACTGTTCACGCATAACGGCAATCCTCATATTGTTTTCGTTCTCGTTTCTCTGCTTTTCTGGCTGATATGATTCTGATTTTCTCATCCTCTCCACGATAGCAATGACAAACAACCAAAGTGTTGTATTCCTCACTTACGCCTAAAATTATGAAACGCTCTTCACCAAGTGAACCGTCTGGATCTGGAATAACACGGGCAAACTCATCATAAAAAACAGACTGAGCCTCATGAAAGGTAACACCGTGTTTTCTTCTGTTCGTTTCAGCTTTATTGGGATCCCATTGGAAATTTAAGTAAGACATACCACAACCATAACTACAACGTAATTACATTGTAGTAGAAAAAAAAGGAAATAGAAACCGAAGCAACTAATGAGGTGTTCATTATTCCTATTATGGTATTTGACCTAGGGTAAGCGTACACCGAAGTATTTTGACCTATTATATCTGCAGAAGCAGGTATACCGCAGTTGAACCGGTTTCTATCATGTTTAGCTTTATCTAGAAGCACCGAGTTCATCATTGTATTTTGTTCTCGTACCGATCAGACGCTGCTTTCAACTTGGCATTCGATTTGGCAGGGCGATCTAAGGCATCCATCAACAACATCGCGTTAGCCTGACTCAGTTTTAAAGCCTGTTCACGTTCGATCACTTGCTTAGCTTTTTCAATTGCGGCACTCAATACAAAGGCGTTGATACTGGGCATACCGGCTACTGCCGCAGCCTTGGTCAGAAAATTCTGAGTATCGACATCTACCTGAACGGTAATACGAGGTGTAATAGATGCCATAGCATTTCCCTATTGTGTCAAAGTGGCGTATTAAGATTACCACCTTAAACTCGATAGCAAGCAAGGCAATTCGGCACCCATTTTAATTTACACTATTCCAAAAAGCCGTTTATATCTCTTAATTTCAAGTCAATTCCTCAGTACTTTCTTGGGCAGATTATCAAAAATCCGCAGATAGTTTAAATCGGTCTAAAAATTATTTTTATATAACTAAGTTAAACTCTCTACAACTCGCTTATTCAAATTGCTATAAAGCCCCACCCAACGAGGCTTCACAACCTAATCAATATTCCAAACCTCCCTCTTTACCCCCGATTTCGGAAATCCAGAACCCACTGATATTTTGGTATTAGGCCTTGCTCAAAGACTGTCCGTCTTTGGAGCAAATGCCTAATCCAATCAGCTAACCAAGGAGGGTGTCATGGGTAGACACACTGCACAACAGAAACGAAACCGTGCGAATAACAGTGGCGGGGTTGCGCCTGATGCGCAGCTTATCGCGACAACTCTGGCGATTGCGCTGCATCGTATTCATCGCAAAGGTGATTCAGAGACCGTTCGCAAACGCAAAGTCGCGTGCTTTCTTATTTGGTGGATGACGCATGAGTTGTTAGACATAGAGCCGCTAGGTAACTTGCCTAGGCTCAAGCGCATTACTGGCAACTCAGAATGCCAAGCCCATGCTCTCAGACCGGTGCGCATGAACAACATCAGTTGGGTTGAGTATGCTAAAGCCTATCCGGTCAAAGGCGGTATTGAATATCTTTGGCAACCCATACCTGATGCGTTCATTTCTTTGTTTACTGACGCTCTGCCCTCCGGTTCTTCTGCGCCTTTGCTGACGGAAAAGCAGCACAAGGCGCTTTGTGAAGACCTCGGTCGTAAATGGAAAACGCTGGGTAAGCTGTCGTCTCAGTCTCGCGTGAGAAAAGATCGCTTGTTTCGCTATTGGCTACATATGGGGCAGAGCGACCCGAAGCTTTCCACCATTGCCAAAAGCGTGATGCTACCACGTCATCAAGACCATCATCACAGTGCCAAGGCTTACCAAAGAGAAAGCAGTGACAAAATACGCTTCAAGATATTTGAGGCACACAATCACTATGTGAAGCGCTTGGTGGATGCTATCCGTTTGCATGGACTGAAAGGTTACTTCCCTTTCCCGTTCGAACAACGTGTCAAGCGTCCTCAATACCTGACGCAATCAGGGCGTATTCCGCAACTCAAGAGACAGCAACAAAACGGGACCTACACCCATGTGCCTACTGAGCCGATTTACGTCGGTTCAGACCGAGCGCTGTCTGTTGATGAAGTCAGACAGTTTTTTCACTCACTGTCTGATGCGGTGCGCGAGGCACACTGCGATACCTGGACGAGGGAGTCACTCAGACACTATTACAATCTGCGCACCTATCAAATCACGTATCAGTTTTTAATACTGACCGGCGTGAGACCCACGCACGCCATTTCCATAGAGGCGAGCCAGTGTTTTGATTGTCGCCATGCCATGGTGCGCGACAAAGGCCGCTATCGCACCGTCTGGCTGTGTGACTTCTTTTCTCATGCGTTAAAGGAATACCTTGCGCTTCAGCACATCATTACCGTGCATCTGTCTTTGAAACCCAAGACCAACTCACTGTGGTACTTGCTGGATGAGGATTTCAACGCATTAAACCTCAATGCGAAAACGCTTCGCACTTCCATGCCGTCTTTCTCTGCCAATCCCAATGTCGTGCCTTACCAGCTTCGTCATTCCTTTGCACAAATGGCACTGACGGCCAATTTCCCTGCCCTTTCCACACAGCAGATTGACCGCCTAATGGGACACAGCGAGTTTGGGGAGCATCTCGGACGCGAGCAAACCTTTCCCGCGACCACAGAGGCGGCTCAAGCGCACTTGAACCAAATCGCGAGCCTTGTTGGTTTGGATGCGCCGAATACCTTTAGAAGCACCTTTTTACCTCAAAGTACACTGACCAAGGAGGCTCAACATGACGTCTAACAACTTAACCGCTGCTGATATTCAAGGTTACCTGCATGAGATGGGGCTATCGCCTTTAGCCAAGGAGCATTATGACGCTGTCATTATGCTCATTGCTGAGGACAGTCAAAACCGAAGAGTATTGACCGATGAATCGCTCGAGCGCATTCGATCGCACATTAAAACCATCCCTAGTGGTCGCCAACGCAAGCTAAAGGGTGCACTCGACCATACTCTTCTCTATTTACAAAACGCCTGTCAGTGGCAATTACCTGAGCAAAAATCGAGAGTCTATCGCGACCATATGGAAAGCTGGTTGGTTCAAATCATGAAGCACGCCCACTTAGGTGGGGCGCTGTATGGCGAATATAAGAAACAAGACTGGGTGTCCAAAGGCAAAACACTGTCGCCTTATGAGATCATTACTCTGCTCAGTATGGAAGTCGCACCTCTATCGATGGCTCACTGGATAGACATACTCAAGCGTCCTGATTCCATTGACGTGTTTGAAGACAGACTCACACTTAAAGTCCATCACCCGCTCAAGCACACAAAACAACTGCCGAGCTTTACACGCTACTCTCTCACGCCAACGGCCTGTTATGCGCTGCATCACTACTACAAACAGACCAGTAAAGGGAAAAGATGTATTCGTGAAGCGCGCTTGCTGGAGTCCATTAATGATGAAGCCAACAAGCTTCATGTTGTACACCCGCTTTTGGCTCGACTTTATCCAAAGCCCATTACCGCCAGAGAGTGGCATCTTGCGATCCAGTCGGTCTGGCATTGTCAGTATGGTTATCCGCCTGAATTGCTATCAGACTTGGTTCAGCCCACTCGACACTTCGCATTCAAACCTGTTGTGGTCAGTGACACTCATACCCGAAAAGGCCTTCGTAAATGCTTTGAGCTGCCCCAGATTGAGCGTCAACCAAAAGCCCAAACGAGCGTAAAAACTTACTGGCCTCACCTTGCACTGCTCAAGCGCCTTGCCAGTGAACCAAGAACCGTGCTTAAAACGGCGCTGTCCAATGAGGAGGATCTTGAATGGCCAATAGATAACGTTCTGCCACCCCTATTGCATCTCTTCATCAAAGATCTGATTGTGCATGGCGGTATTAAGGTTAAAATGCTCAGCGATGCCTCCCTAGTCAAATACACGGGCATCTACACTAAACTGCCAAGCCCGCTGTCGTATCTCGATGCCAGTGATCCCGTTAAGCTTGATGCATGGGCGAAACAGGCCTTTGAAACACAAGAGAGTGAAGCACACCAATGGCTGGTGTATAACTTCCTTCGCTTTCTTTCTCACCTTGCGCTTACTGACCATTTAGATATTCATCAGTTTGAGTGCCCCACTCTGCCGATGAATGTAGATGCGTACAGACTCAGCACCGAACAGGTGCATTATGCGGTGCATACATTGGTAAACACCAACAAGGGCACGTCACTGCAGCGCCTATTTAGCGCCGTCGCACTGCTTCTTGGTTACTACGGCGCACTTCGCCGTGGAGAGATTGTTCGCCTTCGTATTCAGGATGTCGTTGTCATCTCTACCCGCAAGCACCAATTTCGTCTGCATATTACTGAAACAGTTGAGGGCAAAACCAAGAACGGTCAGTCTCGCTATGTACATGTGGTGATGCCAAGCGCCTCGGCTAACCTATTAGTCGCGCTGCTTAAAATCAAGCAAACCTGTCCTAAAGACGCGCCCCTGCTTGGTTTTATTGGAGAGTCATCAAGCTCGCGACAGCTTCACTATCTCTATCCAGTGACACAAGTTTTAAAGGCGCTGTATGGCAACCAGGTTCGCTTCCATCATTTGCGTCATTCGGGTGCCCATTTACTGTATCTACAAGGATTAAGTCTAGCGTGCGAGTTTCATGACCACTCAACGCCCGATCTGTACACCGAATTAATGCTAACCAAAGAGGTGTGCGAAGCACGCTTCGAGTTCTGGCTTCAAAATAATGACTTTTCACAGATGAACGACGGTATTTTACTCGATGTGATTGGCGAGCAGCTTGGACATTCTCACTACGCCACCACTCGTCTGAGCTATCTGCATGGCATTGAGTGGCTACCCGAGTTCTTTACACCCAAGCGTGAGTATTCAATTAAGCAACTGCGCACCCTTATCGGTAAGCACAGAACCCACTTTTTACTGTCCTTGCCAAGCATAGCCAAGCGACTGCCTGCAAATACCAAGCTGAATGCTACAACCACCATCACGCTCAGTGACGCTGAGCTCACTGATGAGTTTCTCTTAACTTCAATCGGTAACGCTCTGCCCCGTCACTACGTGCCCAGCTTGCCTCTCATCGATACGTTCGATGACAATCGCCTGTTCGACATTTGGCTGAACACACTCCATTACAACCATGTGAAAACACATAAACCGAGCGCTCGCTCAAAAGCCGTGCCCACGTTTAACTGGCAAACGCCAATGCTCATTGACACTTTGATGAACAAGGGTGTGAGCTTTGAGGCGGTCAGTGACTTCTGGTACATGACAGGTAAACATCGAGACTTTGGATTATCTAAGAGACAACGCAATGCGCTTCAATGTCTTGGGCCTATCGATGTGCTTGATGAGCGCTCTTTTTCAGTGAGCTTTGCCTGTAATCACTTTAATGCCGAGGCGTTTGAGGCTTTATTTCGCTCTCGCTTATTTCAATGCTTCGAGGTGTCGTTTTTGCTTGAGCAGAACCGCAAGCAAAGTCCAACAAGAAAGCTTGAACTCATCAAGACGTACTACGCCAAAAAAGGAGAGCACATTACCGTTAATACCATTGCCACAGGAGCGAGCCGTTTTACCGCGGTGTTTCGCTTCATCCCTGACAGTCCATTGCTGTTTCACACCCTTATCGATTACCTAAAGTGAGATGACCACTATGCTGACCATTCATTACCACTATCATGCGCACCTTAGCGCCTTTGCAGACTCTCTCGATAGCAAATCGACTGAAAATGAAGTGACGTTTGTCGTTGAGCGCAAGAAAAACACCCTCACTCTCATTTCAGGCAATGAAGCACGCTTTCATATTCTCACGATTCAACTTGATGAGGATTGCTCACTCAAGACAGGTAAGTTCAGTATCAATGCGAGTTGGTTGAAGCTCTGTTTAGAAAATCCAGTGCAAGGCCGAAATGGCGAGTCCATTTACTTTCATGTGAATTACGATAATAAAAGACTGCCTAGATTGAGCTGGCAACCGGAAAGTGGTACGTGGCGAGATGGGAACGCTAAGCCTGCCAACGAGACTCACCTTCAGCTGCTGACCAAAATACACTCGACAGGGTTTGAACCGCTGTCTACATGCTGGCTTCAAAGCATTCAGCGTCACACCAATTCACATCCAAAACTGTCACTCTTTAGACTCAATCAACAAGAGGAAAAGTTGGAGATTGTGGCTGATCATACGCTGCACAGTTACGACTTCCCCTATCAAAATAACCCACGCATCGACCTTAAGCTGGATGCGAACGGTTTGAATACTCTAAGCGTACTGTGTCAGAACACTTTATCTCACAGTATTCATGTCTATGCCGATGATGAAAGTGCGATCTTTTCTGATGAGGTAATGACCATCGGACTGGCGCTTAACTTTATCGATGCCGACATTGATGCCAAGCCTATCCACTATGAGGTTGAAACGCAGTTTAGCCTTCATGTTAGCGGACTTTGCAATGAACTCGCCTCGCACCACAAAGTCGATACGCTGAAACTCCTCAACAGCACGTTTTTGTATGTCTGCCCTACCGGTGTGTTAGTTAGTGGTGCGAGTGAAGATGAACGATGCTCCAAACTCTTTGAGTCCAAGGTATTACCTTCAAAGCAACCCTTGTTGTATACCCTGACTTCTACCGAATTTAAGAATGCCATCACGCAGTTTAAAAAGCTCGGTTCAAAGGAGATGTATCTACAAGTGCTTATCGCCCCTGACGGCTCACGAGTGCTCGGATTGTACAAACACACCGAATCAGAGTTTCCTTACTCAACCGTGGGTATTGAACTCTATTCTGAGGGACTAGAGGAAATGATTGTAGAGATTGAATACCACAACACCATTGAACCTGCGCAAGGTGACCTTTTTAGTCGTTGTGCCAAGTCATAGCTAAAACAAGCGTTTAGGGTCGATTTTGGAAACTAAAATCGTGGGTTAGGCTATGAGTATCAGCAAGAAAGGAAGGATTAGAGGAGGTATAGCTTAGAAACAAAACATGCAGTTGGAGAGAAGTGGCTGCAACCACTTCCCTCCGCACCGGCTGCACTGGACTTAAACCGTTCCCAGCCGATGGACAGATTCTATCGAATCCCATCGGTTAAGGGTATCACTTGATTGATGGAGGCCAACATGGCTCACATACGCATTCGCCCTAATGGGCGTATTCAGTTCGATATTCACATCTTTGGTGTGCGCTTTCGTGAAGGCACGAAGATGCTAGCAACCCCGAAGAACCTCAACAAAGCCAAAGCGACGTTAAAGCGCATCAATGCGGAAATCGCGCTTGGCACCTTTGAGTACCGTGACTACTTTCCAGACAGTAAAAAAGTGAAACGCTTTGAGGAGTTGCAACGCGCCAAACACCCCGACCGCTTGTATCCGTATTTCGATGATTTCGCGACCCAGTGGTATCAGCGCCAACTGTCCAAATGGAAAAACAGCTACAAAGGCACAGTACGAAATAATCTAGAGCGTTATTTGGTTCCTGAATTTGGGAATACCTTGGTCAATGAAGTTACCCTCTCGCAAGTGGAATTCTTTCGTCAGTCGTTGATGGAAGACTTAAAACCTGATGGCAGCAGACGCCTGACCAACAAGCGCATCAATAATATTCTCTGGCCACTGGTTGCCATCGTCAGTTTGGCATCCGATGAGTTTAAATTTGAGTACCCGCTGCGTCGCTACAAATCGCTCAAAGAAGAAAAAGCCAACTCCAAGCCATTAACGGTTGAGGAAGTAAAACGCTTCTTAGATGCCGTCGATACCAAGTGGCGAGACTACTTTATTCTTCGCTTTTGGACCGGAATGAGAAGTTGTGAGGTGCATGCGCTCAGATGGGAGCAGATCGATTTTGAGCATCGCTTGATTCGCATCCGCTACAACTATGTCAATGGCGAATTGTGTGATGTAAAAACCCCCAAATCAAGACGCGACTTGAAGATGTGCAACACCTTGTTTGAAGCGTTGAAACGTCTTCACTCAAAGGAGAGTAGCGCGGAAGATTTTGTGTTTATCAGTGAAAAAGGACGCCCCCTTGATACGCATGGGGTCAGCACCAAGTTGTGGTATCCGACGCTGAAGAAAGCCGGGCTTGTTAAGAGACGTGCTTATGAGACTCGCCATACGGCGGCGGTGCTTCATATCGCGGCGCTTGAAAATCCATTGTATATTTCGCAGATGCTGGGGCACAGTGACACAAGACTTCTGTTTGATGTGTACGCGCCCTATGTCGCCAATGCTTCAGGGCAAGATGGCAAAGCCTTTGATACCTTGATGAATGGGCTTATCCCGTGAAGACGCCTTGTCCTAAAACTGAAAGTGTTTAGATAATCCATCGCTAGCAGGGCGCAACTGCGGTTCGTAGTCTTTAGAACCGCATAATAGGCTTCGTGCATAGTCAGGAGAAAACCAATACTCCTGACTATGCTATGTTCCTCACGGCGTAACAAGGATCACGGAGGAGCACCACAATAGAGCGTACAATTGCCTTCACAATGCCAAACACTATCTGTCTCCATCGTTTGGCAATACTTTAATGAGCGAGATTATTCTTTCGCAGGTGGCGTTCTTTCTTCAGTCTTTAATGAAAGACTTAAAACCCGATGGCAGCAGACGCCTGACAAACAAGCGCATCAATAATATTCTCTATCCACTGGTGACCATCGTGAGTTTGGCATCAGATGATGCTTAGTTTGAATATCCGCTTCATCGCTATAAGGCGCTTAAAGAAGATAAGCAAAATGAAAGACCTGACCGTTTTGGTTTGGAAGCTTCAAACCAAATATTGAGTAGCAGCCCCATAGTGAGTCAGTTAACATCGTTCTGGTTTCGGTCACAGAAACAGTTTATTTTTGGACCCTGGGGCTAACTCGTCATCATGCCACTCATAAATCACTGACACAAAAACAATAGTCCTTAGTAACTAGGAAGATGAAATGGAATCCACTACTTTCAACATGCTCTATGACTCTCCCATCGGCAAGATGATCATAATCAGCAATGGCGAAGCGATTATTGAAATAGACCATGTAAACACCGAACTTGAAATTACAGAAAATCCCGATGAGCTATGCCTTAAAGCCTCTCACCAACTAGACGAGTACTTTGCCGGTGACCGCAGAAGCTTTGACTTGCCACTACAATCAAAACAAGGCACTGAGTTTCAGCGCAAGGCGTGGACCGCTTTAACAACTATCCCTTATGGAGAAACCATCAGCTATGGTGAGCAAGCAAAAAGAATGGATAACCCAAAAGCCGTAAGGGCGGTCGGTGGTGCTAACGGTAAAAATCCATTTAGCATTGTCGTTCCGTGCCATAGAGTCATTGGCGCAAATGGAACATTAACCGGCTACACCGGTGGTATGAATCGCAAAGAGTGGTTACTGAACTTCGAGAGCTCCGTATTAAAACAGCACAAATAAGCTTTTTGTTTTAAGATTCCCAATATGGGTAGTATGTATCAAACACGCCTTCCTCTTTACGCGGACAGTGATGTTTTTGAATGACTCAATCACATCACCACCTACGTTAAGCCCTAATAAACTACAACCCAATTACTCATACACCACTTCGTCCAAGTAACGAAGATACGCATTTCTTAAACGTATGGAGTTATTCTCAAAGTAATTCTGGTTGAGCCTTGCTCTGTTAAAGTATTGTCTGTCTAGGTTGTGGTAATTGTTGGCCGTTTGCCCTAATCCCGTGTTTAGCTGATTGTGTGTTTCACCCACGCGGGTTTGCACACCAAAGTTCCATTCGCTAACTCCGCGTACGGTTAAGTAATCCGGATTCATACCACGCCATACGGTGAAGGGTATTGATACGTTTAAGGTGACAAATTGTTCTGATTCACTGTTCAGATACGAGGCATCCAAACGCGTGTCGCCTAGCCAGTGGCTTGTTGTGGCTCGAACACCCTGGTCGCCGCCCCAAAACTCACCGCCTTCCACTTGCATCTGCCAGTTCCACTGTGCAACAGATAAGCGATAATGGGCTAATAAAGGCGTACGAGCATCAATATCAATACTGTCTTTAGCTTCAAAGTAACCGACTTCAAAACCTACATTGTGCATACCGCTTTGGCTGTACCACTGCGTTTCATTTTGACCACCGTAATAGTCACTGCGAACCAAACCCGCACTGAACAAGGTCATGGTATCCAGAGGTAAACGGAAGGCTTGGTGCACCAAAGCACGGTCGATTCCGTTTTCTAGTGCATCATCTTCATAGACACCATCATCATAATCGTCACTGTTAGCGATAGGCAGGACGTGTCTCACGTCGATCGCGCCCCCTTTCCAAAGTGGCGTGTACAGGTTCGTACCCAAACCAACGGAGTAATCAAACACACCGTATTCTGTAGCGACGGCGTAATTCATGACGGGTGAGAAAATAAGCTCACTGTAGGCAAACCCGTCGTTGGTGGTTTCATAACGCCAAGCGGTTTGTTCCATTTTGGAGGGTAGATCATGGCTGACAAATTGCGTCTCACCACACTCTCCACCATGTTGAAGAAAATCTCTGTAACAGTTGAGTTCCGTGTTAATGGCCAGCATCGGGATCTTATTTTGAACCAAGATCAACTCTACTTTTTGTGCGTTGTTCGCAGCACCAGGCAGTTCAGAGAACACGCCCTCGCCTGCGTGAGCCGAAATGATGCCTAGTGCAACACCCACCCCATCGAGCGTATTGTGTTGGTAACGTTTGTTTTCCAGAGCAACGACCAAGGTATCAAGATTTGAACCAACACGAATATTAACAAACCCTTCTTGCTCAAGTTTGCCAATCAACTGAGTCAGACTGCTTGCCTCGTTTTTAGCCAACTGTGCATCTATTTGTGATTGAGAGTCTGGCTTTATGTCAGAGTATTTTTTACGGGTGAAGGTATCACCAAAGAAGGGAACCGAAGCACTGACGCCCCACAAAGTTTGATCTTGATTATCGTGCCCTGAATACAGTTGATACTGCGCGGCAACTTGCGCCCCGTAGGGCAACATATCTCTTGGGGTCATCAAACGTACTGTTGCATTGAATTCTTGCGCGTCGTACTCCCCAGCCAATTGCACAAAATCAAAAGGTTGCCATTCAGCACCGCCAAACGGACCATCAAGTATGCCTAGACTCAGATCGGATTGACCGTAACCCCCACTTAGACGCAAGTTGAATGCTTCAATTTCTGTATCGGCAACCACAAAGTACGCATCAAAGTTACTCGCAGCCCCCCCAATATCTTGGGCTCCAAAGGCAAGGTTGAATCCAGTAAGATCTTCTAGATAAGGAAGTTGAAATTTTGCCGAAGCGGAAAGATCACGTATGCCGCAATCTGACTCGAAGTAGATATTGCAGTTATACGTTTGAGTCACGATTCGACCACCCACTTCCAGATGAGGAAGGACGCCGGCATTCACATACCAACTGTCAAGTTCTGCAATGCTGCCACGATAAGGTACGCCTTGACCAAACGAAGCGGCGCCTCTACCCGTTGCTAGGGTTTGTGCGTTGGGTGTAAATATCAGGCCACTAAAGCCTTGCTGGGAAGGAAGAATGTCCACACTGGCTATTGATGCGCCACTGTGGATAAGAAACGAGCACGCAATCAAGCGTCGTAAAGTGAATTTGTACAAAAGAACATCCGTATTCTAACTGCAACTACTATAAAACCACCATAACCAATTGATAATGTTAAAACAATGTACTTTTCGTTAAAAGTATCCATAATCCAAGAAGTTGTGCTCACTACCACCTTTAATAACTGTTCTAATTGAAACATTAGTAACTTGATGTGCATTGCTAACTGCCCCTCTTAGTAGCATGAACCAACAACGCCAAAGACAATCCTGTAGATACGCACTGGATAAGCAAAAAGATTTGGTATCCAACCCTTAAAAAAGCAGGGCTAGCCAAACGTCGTGCGTATGACACACGACATACTGCTGCGGTTCTTCACAGCGCGGTACTCGGGAACCCACTGTACATATCTCAAATGTTAGGACACAACGATACACGTCTACTGTTTGATGTATATGCGCCCTATGTAGGTAATGCTTCAAGGCAAGATGGCAAAGCTTTTGATAATTTAATGAACAAAAGCATCCCATAACAAAAAACGCCTTCTAGTTAAGAACTAGAAGGCGTTTTGATTCACTAAAAAGCTATTCTAAAAACCGCAGTGGCTCGTTAAGCTTAGCTTCAACAGCAACCGGTTAACGCACTCACATCTTAACTAAGCCACTGGCTCTTTATGGGTCGAGTGTTTACCTAGCTCTTTTGCTTGCTTATCTTTCGAGTACACTTTCTCAAAGCAGTAATTAGTCGCTTCAATGTAACCTTCTACGCTGCCGCAATCAAAACGCTTGCCTTTAAACTTATACGCCAGTACACAGCCTGATTGAGCTTGTTTTAACAAGGCATCGGTAATTTGGATTTCTCCGCCTTTTCCAGGTTCGGTGTTTTCGATCAGCTCAAAAATATCAGGCGTTAGAATATAACGACCAATAATGGCAAGATTACTAGGCGCAGTGCCTTGTTCTGGCTTTTCTACCATGTCATCAACACGAATGATGTTATCTTTAATCATCTCACCTTTGATAACACCGTATTTATGGGTTTCGTCTTCAGGTACTTCTTGAACCGCAACGATAGAACAGCGGAATTGTTTATAAAGTGCGGCCATTTGGCTTAGCACGCCTTCCTGTTCATTCACACAAAGATCATCAGCCAAAACCACAGCAAAAGGTTTATCACCAACAAGCTCACGTCCAGTAAGAATCGCATGCCCCAAGCCTTTCATTTCACGTTGACGAATATAAGTGAAATCTGCCGAGTCTATGGTGTGTCTAATGTTGTCTAGCAACTCTTCTTTGTTGGTACCCTGAATTTGGTGCTCTAGTTCGTAGTTCTTATCAAAGTGGTCCATCAATGAGTGCTTACCACGGCCAGTGACGATGCACATACTAGTCATACCCGCTTCAATTGCTTCTTCAACGCCGTATTCAATAAGAGGCTTATTTACAACGGGCATCATTTCTTTAGGCATGGATTTTGTTGCAGGTAAAAACCGGGTGCCGTAGCCAGCGGCAGGAAATAGACAATGTTTAATCATTTTTATTCTCAATATCTATCAATATAAGTAGAGGGATACAAAAATGAGCCGTCACTTAATCAGCGTATTACGTGACGGCCCAGTTTAAGCTTTATTTATTATAAAACTCGCGATACCACTGAACGAATTCAGCAACCCCAGCCTTGACGGTTACTTGAGGCTTATAGCCCGTAACTTCAAACAAGTCTTGGGTGTCTGCATAGGTTTGATACACATCGCCTGGTTGCATTTCACGGAAGTTCTTTTTCGCTTCAATGCCCAGTTCATCTTCAATCGCTTTCACAAAGTCCATCAAGTTAATTGGAGAGCCGTGACCAATGTTGTATACCGAATAAGGAGCAGAACTGGTTGCAGGAGAGCCCTCCTCCACTGTCCAATCACTTTGGCGAGCAGGTACAACATCAGCAATACGCACGATACCTTCAACGATATCATCAACGTGGGTGAAATCACGCCACATATCACCATTATTGTTTATATCGATAGTATCACCATCAAGTATCTTCTTAGTGAAGATAAACGGCGCCATGTCAGGACGACCCCATGAGCCATACACTGTAAAGAAGCGCAATCCGGTGGTTGGGATGTCGTATAAATGAGAGTAGCTATGCGCCATCAACTCATTTGACTTCTTAGTCGCAGCATACAGTGACACAGGGTGATCCACTGAATCAGCTGTTGAGAATGGCGTTTTAGCATTAAGTCCATATACCGAGCTTGAGGAAGCGTAGACAAGATGCTTCACCTTGTTGTGACGACACCCTTCAAGAATATTCAAATGCCCTACTAGGTTTGAGTCTGCGTAAGCATGAGGGTTCTCAATCGAATACCTAACACCTGCTTGCGCCGCTAAATGTATCACTTGGTCAAACTGCTCGGTTTCGAATAGTTTTGCTACAGCTTCGCGATCGGCAATATCAAGCTCTACTAAATTGAAGTTCGAGTGCTTAATTCGCTCTAAACGGGCAAATTTAAGGTTTACATCGTAGTAGTCGTTGATATTGTCCACACCAACAACCGAATAACCTTTTGCAGTCAGTTGCTCTACCACAGCACTACCAATAAAGCCTGCAGCACCCGTGACTAAATATTTCATATAAACCTCTTAATCCGAACCAAATAGATCGCGTGTATAAACTTTACTTTCCACATCTGACAATTCTTCTACCATGCGGTTAGACACGATCACATCCGACATTGCTTTAAACTCTTCAAGATCTTTAATGACGGCAGAGTGAAAGAACTCTGCTTCATCAAGAACAGGCTCATACACGACTACTTCAACACCTTTTGCTTTAAGTCGCTTCATGATGCCCTGAATCGAAGACGCGCGGAAATTATCCGAACCGGCTTTCATAATCAGACGATAGATACCAATGCGCTGTGGATTGCGCTTAAGGATAGAGTCAGCTACAAAGTCTTTACGCGTGGTGTTGGCATCCACAATGGCACCAATAATATTGTTTGGCACTTCCGCATAGTTTGCGCGAAGCTGTTTGGTATCCTTAGGTAAGCAGTAACCGCCGTAACCAAACGATGGGTTGTTATAATGGTTGCCAATGCGCGGATCTAATCCCACGCCTCCGATAATTTGGCGAGCATCCAGACCGTGTGCTTCAGCGTAAGAATCTAGCTCGTTAAAGTACGCGACACGAAGCGCAAGATAGGTGTTAGAGAACAGTTTTACCGCTTCCGCTTCAGTAGAGTCGGTAAACAGCACCTCGATATTGTCTTTTAGTGCACCTTCCACCAATAAATTAGCAAAAACTTCAGCGCGCTCGGAGCGCTCACCAACGATAATACGAGAAGGGTGCAGATTGTCATACAGTGCACGTCCTTCACGCAAAAACTCAGGAGAGAAGATAAGGTTTTCACATCCCAGTTCTTGCTTAATACGTGCGGTATAGCCCACAGGTACCGTAGATTTAATCACCATCACTGCCGACGGGTTAATTTGCATGACTTGCTTAATCACTGCTTCTACTGATGAAGTATTAAAATAATTAGTTTCTACGTCGTAGTCCGTAGGTGTTGCAATCACGACGTAATCAGCATCTCGATAGGCCAGTTCTGCATTGAGTGTTGCAGTAAAATGAAGTGGCTTGTTCGCCAAAAAATCTTCAATTTCAGTATCGACTATCGGTGATTGTTTGCTGTTGAGTAATCTAACTTTCTCTTCGATGATATCAACGGCAACAACTTCATGATGCTGCGCAAGCAACATCGCATTAGACAGACCCACATAGCCCGTACCTGCAATAGCAATTTTCATAGTATTCTCGTATAAATTAAAGCTTTGGAATGAGTTTTACACTGGAACCCAAAGAGGAAAAATGAGGGTTTAAAAGTGTCAAATTGAGCCTATTTAAACAAGCCCATCCTGTACACAGCGTCTCTTTACGCCTTTTCTTCAACCACAGATGGCTCTATTTTCTTCCACTTTCGAACAATCTTTGCCATTTTAAATGAATGCGTCATCCAGTAGGTGTGAAACAGGAAACATCCTACAATGGTGTAGAACATGATGTATTCAGGAACATTAAAATATTCGCCTAGTAAGCCAACAGTGGAATAACTCACCTGTACTAAACAAATCAACACTAAAGATTCTCTAGGACTAAAGCCTATACGCTGCATTATGTGGTGGAAGTGTTCACGGTCGGGATGAAAGGGGGAATGGCCTTTTCGAATACGTCGAATCATGATTGCCATCATATCAATCAAAGGAACTGCAATTAACCATAATGCCGTTACAGGGCGAATCACATAGTCACCGGCTTGACCTTGGCTTCCGCCAATTAGCACCCAAATCACAATAAAGCCTATCATCATACTACCGGCATCGCCCATGAACACTTTGCGCACCTTGCCAAAATACCCTAAGTTAAACAGCACAAACGGGACCAAGATAACTACAAGTACTGCAGCAAAGTAACTCATTTGATATAAGTCATGCGTGTAAAAAATCACTCCCAATGAAGTAAATACAACAATAGTCAGCCCGCCTAATAGTCCATCGATACCATCTACCATATTAAAGGCATTGATCGCTCCTATCACCGCAAACAACGTAACTACCACGTCCACATATGGAGGAAACGCCCAAACGCCAAAGCCTAACGCATTGCCGATGTGTGTCAAGGTCATGTCGGTATAATGAATCATCACCAAAGTGAGCACAGCTTGAATGCCCATGCGCAATTTGAAGCTAATATCGAAACGGTCGTCCGCAACGCCAATTAAAACCAATACCGTTAAACACCCAGCAACCAATTCTGGATACATCAAGTGACCTGCATTCACGTATATAAAGTAGAGCACGGAAATGCAAATGGAGATACCACCAACCAAAGGCACGCTCCCAGAATGAAGCTTTCGTGCATTGGGTTTATCAACCAAGCCTATCGCGTACCCTACCTTCCGCATACAGTAGAGCACAGCAAGCGACAAGAAAAAGAACATCGATAGCTCGATCACGTAATCAAAAAATGACATAGAGTTTTGCCTATTAAAATTATTAAAGCCAACTGAATTAAAATATTATTGTGATGAAGGGATTAAGAGCCCTTCAAAAGGTATGTTTGGAACTGAAATTTAACAGATAAAAATAGCTAGGATTAGTTGGAATTCAAAACTCCCAATATACACTTATTGTTAAACTGGTCTTGTCATCAGTTTTCTAGCGAACTGACATTCTACCGATGGACAAAATCTGGATACGAACCGAATACGGCAAGTAATACATACAAAAGGTTAGATAAGCCTATGAATTACCGTGGAATAAATATCACTACAGCCCAGTAACTCCCACAGACATATCATTGAATAAAGAAGAACGTGTTAATAGCGATTGTTAACTATCGGACTTACAGTTGAGTAATGAACACTAAAGTAATCAGCGATCTGTTATAACGTATAACCTCCGCTTGCATAAGCCGTTTCTATCGCTTCATTACGCGTTGATGAATCCGAATCGTATTCGACTAATGTTTTTGGTGTGCCTCGTCGCTGTTTGAGAGGCACTCCCTAAAGTCTTCAAGCAACTCATTTTGCAATAATTGATATTTCGCTATGAATGCTTCGTTACCAAGACTTGATGACTCGGGTTAGGCCAAGCAGCAACTTCAACGCCTTGCGCCACAAATGTTTTATAGCACTCAATCGCTGTGTGTCTGTCATCAGAAAATTGCAGCAACAACGCATCGGTTGATAACCAGTGTGGAAAAATGGTTCGACCTATCATCGAATGCCAACTTGACCATAACCGCTCATCAGGTGAATTAACCAGTTTTGCTCGCACTGGAGATATCGGAATAACTCGAGAAGGAGGGTCTCTTTGTCACCCAATATCGATGTGTAACGTCTTTGAAAGAGATATCCTACGCGCTAGTGCTTGCGATTCATCCGCTGAGTAAACACACCATTTAATTGATGCATCCCTTTACTGGATTAGTATCGTGTGTTTCCTGGGAATGATTACTCATCACGCAATAGGCATATATCACCCCGTTCACACACTTCGTCAGAACGGTTAAGAACAGGGTAAAATCGTCGTCCTCTAAGAAAATCCAGTTACTTTCATTACCACGAGCCGTTCCATGATATAAAAAGCCAGAAACTCTAATCTTAATTGTCTATTCATTGTACCCAAACAAAACAGTGAATAAGAAATATTTACTATCGTTTTATCTAAGCCAAAACTTGCAACCAATTAATCTATTCCTCGCCCCTATTCTCAACATCCCATACTCTAAATCATCCCCTGCAAGGTGAAAGACAGACTCACTATGGTTATGTCTTGAACAACACATTATTCGTCATGAATAAGAACTAACGTAAGAGATTGGAGGAAATATGTACGCTATCAATGCTGTTCCAAGCCTCTGAAGAAGCGCTTAGTAGGCCGTTATCAAAGTAGTTTCCTTTGCGCGATAAGCTTTACTTTATCTGATAACTCCATAAAGTCTGACGGTACTTTCGGCTACTATAATGCGTTCCTATTTTTCAAAAAGTAATAAATTTCACGTGCTATATACCTCTTTAAGCACCGTATCGCTACCATTTTTGATAGCTCATCTGCGATCCGTTTTTCTAAATCTCGGATTTAAATCTGTTCTGGCGTTAACGATGAGGCCTTTGGAGTGGTGCCTATCCGCTCATGTTTGAGTTGCCTTACACGCTTGTCCATGGGCGGTTTGCTCACATTCATCGCTTTAGTAGCTTAATCAGCTGAGTACACCTGTTCAACAACTAGTTTCGTTACTTCAAGTTTAAATCCTGGGTTGAAAATTCTAATAGTACATTTTAACATAGTTCCAGCTGTCGTATACAAGGCGCACTTTAACACCTCTAATCAGTTGGACAAATTAACTATGCCACTATAGATAAATAACCAGCATAAGCTAATCTAAATGAAGAAAATTAATAATAGGGGATTTTAATACAATAATGGGGATATTATAGCAACCTAAACCAACACCTAAAAATACTAGGGTTGATAATGTATCTTTCTCCACTTTGATATAATCGCCTCACTACTATATTTACCAGCATTCTTTGTTACATTATCAGAAAGTAGTAATCTAAGGCTTTCATTATCACAGAAAGCGGCGAGTGCTAAACTTAGATGATCGACTCCACTTTCTTCCGACGATTGCTCTATCAAAATACCATTTTGACAAATTAACAATCCATTGATAGCACCTTGAAAGTAGCTTCCACCATTAAGGTACTCTCTAGCTCCTGTACTGAAATCAGTACAAATAACTGGCAGGGCGAATTTACTTGATTCCAAAAAGGTCAATGGAAAACCCTCATAATCTGAAGCCATAACTAATGCTGAACTTTTACCGTAGAACTCAATAGGGTCCTTGTGACCGTGAAAAAGTATACGATCCTCCATACCTAGTGACTGAACCAAGTTGACCAAATTTTCGAGTTCTGGCCCATCACCCACTATATCTAAACAAGAATCAGCACTATTTTCCTTAAGGAACGATGAAAAAGCTTTTATGATTAGATCTACGTTCTTTAGTGTGACAAGACGGCCTACGAATAGGAATCTAATCTCAGAACACAATGAGGTTTTTTTAAAATCTTTTAAGTCAATCTTTCTTGTTAAATTTGGTATGAAAGTCGTTTCTTTATCAAACAACTGGTCTAAAATAATCTTCTGTTCATTGCTCACACAAACGATCACTTCAAACTTGCGTATACAAGCGACGACAAGTTTTGCGTACAAGTGTCTAGAACCAGTACTATCGCATAAATAATGTTTCAAGTTCGTATGGACCCAAGATACAAACTTAATGTCATTACCAAAAATAATACTATACAAAAATCCAAATATAGATGGCAGAAAGTGATTACAAATAATTGTCTTTTTTCTCTGATCATGACATGCTTTATTCAGCTTTTTCAATTTTTTCAGCACACCAAAGAACGCTAGAGGTAATGATAAGATGAATTTCAACTTATTACCTGAAAAGTCAATATAGTCATCAAGAAATATTACTTCATTAGAATCTATTAATTCAGAATTTTCATACAGCTCCAATGCTGCATTATTCGAGCCACCAACATCTTTCCTCTCCGAAAATATAATTAACATCTACGATAAACCCTACATTTTATAAAATTTGTAACTTTAACTTCAACCAAATTGTGCACTATGTATGATAACAAACAGACGAGGATTAATGTTATTATTATCGAGACGTAGATGGATACATAGGTGGATAAGTGAATTATCAATGAATAACCTATATTTTGGTGCAACAAATAGAGAGGGTAGGATATTTTACCAAAAAAGGAAAAAACAGATACCATTACATTTCGGGGCGTCGAAACCCTCGATAACAAACTATATTGAAAAAGAAAAAATATAACAAAAACAAAAATTGATTCACTAATTTTAAAAGTAAAAAAAATCAAGAGCATCGGAAACAAAACCGGAAATATACTCCTATACCTTTGACTATATTCACTCCCTACTCCCAATAAAAACAAACTTGCGTAACCATGAAGTGTCAAAATATTCAGCACTCCATTACTATCAAAAAAGTTAAATTTCATTGATATAGTTACTAAAGAAACCGCAAATAATGTCACGTACAAATACTTAAGGGAGCCAACCATTAACAAAACAGCAATAATAAAATAAAAGAAAAGTTCGACTTGTAAAGTCCAATATACTCCATCGACATCAGGTACCTGAATTAAGTGATGGAACATTAACAAGTTCAGAACAAACTCATTAAACGACACCTCTCTACCTGGTAAACCTAAGAACCCAACTAAAAGAAAAGTAATTGTTACGCACACCCAATATGTTGGATAAAGTCTGATGAATCTGTTTATTGCAAAATTAATAGTAGATCTATTTATGCTGCTTCTATATATCAGATAACCACTAATAATAAAAAACAAATGAACACCTAAGTAAAGGTTATTAGTGATTATATTTGACGCTTGTGATCCATATAATTCATCAAAGCGTGTAAAATAATGATATAGCACGACTGACAAGGCGGCTATCCCTCTAAAACAGTCTAAATAAATAAGTCTATTTTTAAACAAAACTAATCCTTCAATACCAAATCTTCATGGTTTTCGAACGCGGACAAAAGCGCCAATGCATACCCCATATAAAAGTAAAAGTAATGCGCAAACACTCTTGCGTTGATAAATCCAATAAGAATAAACGGCATTACAACAAACAGAAACAAATACCTGTTCTTTGACGATATTAAGAGGATAAAACATACGAAAATAGATGTTCCGGCAACACCGCCAAAAAAAACTAATGTGAAATAATGTGTATGGCCAACAAAGCCGCTAAATCTATTAAATATTAACTCTGGATTTCCAAAAGTATTACCCAATATAAGTGTAGGAAAGTCTATATGCGAGACGTAAACTATCGTATTGTTAAGAATCTCAAATTTACTTTCAAAACTAAAATCACTCCTTAATAACTCTAGCGCATGAAACAACCCTAATGCAAATACAAAGGAGGAAATAAACAGAGAAATAACCTTGCTATATAAAGAACTATTTAAATACAAAAACAATAGAACAATCACACCAGCTAGTATTATAGATGCACGTGACAAAGACAATACACAGAACGTTACTAAAAGAGCTGTAAACATATAAAACTCTTTACGAGACACCAGTTGTGGTAAAATCTGCCTGCAATATAGGACTAACCCAAGTAAAAATAAACTATGGAGTCCCACACCATTAGAATTAAGGTACATTAAGCTACTAGATTTATATGGGTAGAACGAATCAGACATATCTACACTGTCTAAATCAGACGCTACTGCTTGCCCTAATGTATATGGATGCGTAAATCGATAGAACGCTTCATAACTAAAAGCCAAAATTGAAACAAACAGTAATATACGAAAGTACTTGCTATGAATTTCTCTACTCGTATTGCTAAATATTATATAGGCTATAGCGAAATTGAGTATATTCAAAATTTCTAAGCTAGAACCTAATCCATTAAACAAAAGATTAGGAATAAAGAAATAACCGAATAGAACTAATGAAAGTAACACTGGAATAAAGTCTATTCTTTTATTGATATTCATTAACATTCCAATAGCGGAAATCGCTATCAGAATAAAATATGGTTTACCAATACCGGGCAGTACAATATATGCACCAGAAGATAAAGCGGCTGCGACTAAGATCGCATTATTTACAGCGCTTGAATTGTTCGAGCTATACATTTTCTAATAAACATTTTTGTTATAAAAATTCCATCCATGTCTTTGGATAAAACTAGTCCCTTAAATATCTTTTTAATTATTTCTAGTTTTTCCAAAAGACTTGTTTGCGAACCATTTTGATGGCCATCACATAAATAGTTGAAGAATTCTACCTCCTCATCTGATAAGTTAGGTACGTAGTATTGGATTAAAATAGTACGAGCCTCTCTCGCAAATAATATTTGGTCCTTTCGACGTTTACTTGTCACATTATCATTGGACACTCTATATTTCAGTAAAACTTCATCAGTGTTAGCCATTTTTGCATTATTAATGGCTAAATCCACCCAAAGTCTATAGTCTTGTGCCACGCTATAAGAAGAATTGTAACTTTGATCTTCCAGTATTTCACTTCTGATTATTACACTTGGATGAACAAAACTAGGCTCAAATACCAGTTTAGATTTGATCTTTTTATCATCTAGTGGGTGAGTAATCAAACCCGAACGTTCACCAATTACTTGCACGTAGGAACCCAAGACATCTATATCCGGGTTAGCTTCCATTATTCCGAATAGCTTTTCAAATCTCCCCAATATACATATATCATCACTATCCATTCTAACTATATATTTCGCATCACAATAAGATATTGCTATATTCAACGCAGTTGCAAGCCCGCTATTCTTGGTTTTTATAATTTTCCAGCTTTCTTCACTACAATATGCGCTAGCTATTTCGTAAGACGAATCCGTGGATCCATCATCTATTATCACTACTTGAGTAGAAATAGTATCAACAATTGAATTTCTTATACTATCCAAACTTTCGACTAAGTATTTTTCATCGTTGTAAATACTCAGAATAATCGCCAAATTATACTTAGACATATTCCTTTGGGTTCCTCTCTGAAAGGTCGTACAAAACACTCATTGCATCTTCTGAGTTATCACTAGCTACGGTTCGACTATCCGCCTCATTTACATTTTTATTTTCTATAGCAACTTTTTTTTCAGCTCTCTTTAACAACCACTCATACTCAATATCAAAGTGTCCGATATCAATAGCGTGAATACCTTTTTTTGCTAAGTCATAAGCCAACACTGTGGCTGTAGGTCCCAAAGCTATGAGCACAAGGTCAAAATCTACCGAGTACTCGAGAGTTTTTTCCAGAACCAAAGTGTAATCATCAAACGCGTTTTTATTTCTACAAATAATTCGCTCAACAGACTGGCAATCCTTAAACAAATCGTTACCGACTCCCAAACGGGTACCATTACCTTCAACTACTAGAACACGCTTATCTTTCCAAATATCAAAAGCTTCATTTAATAGCTGATCGAGATTATGTCTTAAATATGATGGTGTAGACATATAAAATCTAGTGAAATTTGCATCACCAAATTTGCAATTCCTCTTCACATCATATAGTTTGCGTAGTAATTCTTTATTTTTCCCTACACAGTATATCCAAAAAATCTTGTTTTTAAATTTATAATCTTTCAGAGAAGAAAATGAGCCCGGGATGCAACAAATATGACCAACCTCATTTGATAATAATACCTCTTGTAGCCTTTCTGCTAACTTTTTGTTTTTTTCTTGAAAGCCTATACTTCCACCATTCATAATTAAGAATTCGCCATCTCCAAATCTAGATATGCTCCTGCTTTTACTTAGAATAATTGTTTCTTTCTTCGTCAAAATATTAAGTTGATATTTTAATTTAAAAATAATGTAACTTAAAGTAAAGCTAAAAAGCCTAGTCATCTTGTGCACGGTTATTTCCTTTTATGACTTCCATTAAGAAGTCTCTATGTACAGGTTTAAAAAATAAATAGATAAAATTTGCAATAAAATAACTAAAAACAGTAGTTGCCGCAGCCGCAACTAACCCATAGATTGGGATAAACACCACACCAAGTAATACATTGAATAGTGCAGCAGTAGCTGTTTTTTCCAACTCACATTTAAAGTCACCAATTAATATAAGATATCTTCCGGTTAAAGGGCCAAGATAAACAAATGGAATGGCAAACACTAGGATTAAACTGATTTCAAATCCTGAAGAGTACTCATCAGAAAAAATAATAAAGAATACTTTCTCACCAAGTAGGTAGATTGAAAATATTATTACAGTAGATAGTATTAGCAAGGAACATACCAATTTTCTGAACAAAGATATAAAAGCCCTGTAGTCATGATTGTAACTGAAAGACAATTTACTGAAATACACACTAATGATTAACGTGCCAACAAAATAAAAGGGAGTTACAACTTTCATTGCGGCAGAATAAACTCCTACTTCTTGTGAACCAAAGTAATGGTCTATTAATAATATATCCATCTGAGTGAATAATCCGACTACCACTGTACTAAGAATCAGCGGTGATACTTTCTTGGCTAATACCAAAGTTGATAGTGTTGGTCTTATTTTATAGTTATGCTTTGTGCTTTTACCAAACGTAAATAAAGAAAATGCGCTTCTAATAATTTGTTCTAAAAGATATGTAAATGCGATAAGTTCGACGCTATGTCCGTATAATACTAATGCCACACGTATAGTACTAATGATTAGCAAGTTAACAATTTCAAATTTAGCTGATAGTCCAACCTTACCTGTGCCTTCAAAAAAATCTTGATACACGTTTAGCGAAAATACAACTTTAGAGAACGCAATAAAGGCCAAGAGAAGTAATTGGTCGTATTTATTTTGAACAGTATAGATGACTGTTAATAGAATAATAAAAAATATACTTCCTATCACTCTTATTGAAAATATATCATCTAAGCGCTTAACCAATAACCTTGACGTGGTAGTCGTAGCAACAGTTTTTGCGATAAAGGTGCCTAACCCAAAAGTAGTGAGGAACCCAAGTACTGTAGTAAGACTAATAGCGTAGGCGATTTGACCTTGACTTTCTGGTCCGAGATAATTAATAACGTATATTCCAACTGAAAGGTTAGATATTATAGTTATTAACTTTAATAGTAGTTGCCAGAATACTTGCTTAAACATTATCGGTGATACTTATACAGATATTTTAATACGAATTCAGGAGCACAATGAAATGGAATACGCAAGAAAACAAGTATTAGGTTTTTAAACGAAACTTGCTTAGACTGAACCATATATTTCAATCTTATAAGTAATTCTGATTTGGCTTTCCCAAAACTAATACGCCTACCGATAGTTGACTCACTCAATCTATAGTCTAATAGAACTTGGGGGATGTTAGCAAACCGAAAACCCTTGGATAAGAGGTCTAGCCAAAGCGCCATGTCCTCAGTCATTAATGTGTTAATAGGGTACCTAATATTATTGTTAAACACCGTGGCTCTGAACATAACTGTTGGGTGAACAAAAGGACACCTTACAACACTAAATGACCGTAGCTCCTCATGTACTAGTGGCAACTTTTTCACGTCTAAACTATATGAAGATCCGAATTCTTTACAGTAAGTCCCGACTACATCAATATCATGGTTGGTCTCTAGAAAATTTACCTGTTCCGATATTCGATTCTCTCTGGATAAGTCATCTGAATCCATTCTTGCTATATAGTCATGTGAACCTTTTTCAATAATATAGTCAATTAGAGTGTTCAATCCTTGGGCCAGACCTACATTTTCTTTATTGTATATAATCGTTACATATTTCTTTACTTCTAGTTCATTTAAATATAAAAGTACATCGCTATCAATATCACCATCTACAAAAATAAACAATTCACAAAACTTATAATCTTGATTCAGAACACTTTTCATTGCTGGCTTAATATATTCTATCAAGTCGCCCTTGTATACACTGCAAATAACTGCTACTTTTTTCATAATTAGTTTCTTATTTATGTTTGTCTTTTTCTTTTAATTGTCATTATTACTTAAATACCCAATAATGTTCTTGAGTAAGATTTTGTATATCTTTTTACAGAAATACATACAACCAGACTGGATAGCAATGTCAATATTAATACAGACCAGTATGATATTAATATATGGTCAGGTAGATATCTCTCGAAGATAAAATTGTATATAACTATAAAGTAATAATGAATAAAAAAGATTCCAAATGAATACTTAGCCAATATATCTAGGGATTTAAATTCTTTTTTTGACTTTTCAAAACTCATCAAAACAGTTAGAAAGAAAAAAATTGTGAAAATCTTTTGAATTTCACTGAAGTTAATTAGGCTTTCTGGGTACTCAACTTTAAAATACACAAAAATAATAGATGGGAGAAAGGAAATACAAGCGATCAATCTCGAATGTAAAAATATCCATTTCTCGTTTCTTTTACAAAATATCCCTAGCATCCATATACCAAGGTAGTGAATGAAGTTACTGTAACCCCAATCTCCTCTTGTAGTTAATACAGTAACAAACAGTGATATAAACAGTACTGGATGAAAATATTTACTCTCAGAGATCATTTTAATAAATGGGGACATAACAAAAAAGCAGATTATCATTGGAATAAACCAAAGAGGATAATTTACTGCACCACCTTTCAAATAATGCCAAATAAATCCGTTTTCTTGAAAAGGACTTAAAATATTAACTTTAAAATCTGAACTTGAATAATCTATGCTATGTATTCCAACAGAAGCCAAAAACATAATACCAATTAAAGTAGACGTAATAATGACTATATATGGTGTTACTACGTTCTTTAATTTCACAATAAGGTATTTTCTAAACTCGTACCTATCGATAAGGTGCCAAAAAAGATATGCTGCTATAAATATGAATAAAGCAGTCCCATTTTGAAAGTATGCTTGCCAATAATGGAAATAATTATTAGTCATTAAATTATTTATCGGCATGTGTGTGAGGACAACAAATAGTATAGCAATACCCCGAAACCAATTTATTGAGTGTAAAAAGTTGCTTTTCATTATTTAGTTAATACCTTTGTTATATTTTATATCGAATTATTGATAGTCTTAGTACTATATTAATTCTGACTCTCAGTATATTTTAATAGTCTTCTTAAAGTAGGTGAATACTACTAGTTCGCCTCTATTTTCCAATCCAGAAACTCATAGTAATATAATTTCATTATCACCGTGTACACATTGGAACTATGTTAGACCAATATATTATTTATACTTCGGGTTTAACGAACGATTTTACGTACCGATTCTTAGCCCACTTAGATAAAACTGAGACACTTTTCATTCATTTTGAGACAGTACATTGCGGATAATCCCTTGTAAAACCTTGGTTTAGCTACTTTTGCAAAAAGTGCCCCAATAGGTCGTTATAAAGGGCAATATTTGTCTAGATAAGCGTAATGCTCGATCTTTATTGAAAAGCTAGCTAAGCAAACTCCCGAACAACTACTTTGTAATCTCCGGGATGACAGCCTCTTGCCTAGACGTTACTGCAACCTACTCACTCTTGTAAGCGTAGTTATAGTAGCCGTAGGTGTAGTAGCTAGAAGCGGTCTTCTCTACTGCGTTGAGAATAACACCCTTGGTTTCTACGCCGGCTTGCTCTAATCGGTCGCTAGAGACTTCAATCTCTTTAAGTGCGGTCTTAGCAAAGCGAGTTACCATTAAGGTGGTACCTGCTTGACGGCCAACAATCGCGGCATCGGTTACAGCCAGTACCGGCGGGGTATCAATGATTACGATGTCGTAGTTTTCACTAGCCCAAGCACATAACTCTTCAAATCGCGGGTGCATTAGCAATTCTGATGGGTTTGGCGGTGTCTTACCTTTGCTAATAAAGTGCATGTTTTCAACTTGATCGATATTGATCACTTCTTCAGCACTTTTATCATTCACCAGGTAATCCGATAAACCAAAGTCGTTATTGAGCTTAACACCCTTGCCAATATGACCTTTGCGCATGTCGGCATCAATCAATAATACTTTTTGACCAGCGCTAGCAATAATCGCGGCAAAGTTTGCTGAAACAAACGACTTACCGATTGCTGGTGATGGGCCTGTAATCATAATGATGTTGTTCTTCGCTTCCATCATTGCAAAGTGCAGGCTGGTTCTCAGAGAGCGGAAGGCTTCTACTGACAAGTCAGCCGGATTGACAAAGGCCAACAAGGATTCTTCAGCAGTAAGCAGTTTTTTCTTAGCTTTGTTCTTTTCTTGAATTTTAACGATTTTTTCTTGCTGCTCAGATCTTGGGATCGTCGCATAAACCGGTAAACCCAATTCTTCAATCTGGTCTGGATTTTCAACGCCGCGATGGAACGCTGCTCGAAGCAGAACAAATGCAACACTCAACATACCGCCAAGCAGTGTGGCTAAAACAGCAATTAGAGGTTTTTTCGGTTTAACCGGCGCACTGTACGATTCAGCTCCATCCAAGATACGCACGTTACCGACGGTGCTTGCTTTAACAATGGCAAGCTCTTGGGATTTGTTCAGTAACTGCAGGTAAATTTGCTGGTTTACTTCGACATCACGGGTTAGGCGCAATACAGCACGCTGAGTTTTAGGTAATTTTTTGATTTGCCCTTCAAGTCTGCGTTTTTGCTCTTCTAGTGTTTTGCGTTTCTCTAGAACGGCGATATAAGCAGGGTGCTCCTTAGTAAACCGCTGTGCTAGTTCGCTTTCTTTAAAGGTGAGTTCGTTCAGCTGAGCTTCAAGCTCTACCATCACTTTAAGTGTAGACTGCGCTTCTAATCCCAGGTCAACAGACTCATTATCTTGACGATACTGGTTAAGGGCATCTTCATTTACGGTCAATTGAGCCTTGATCTCAGGAAGCTTATTTTGCAGGAATTCTAAACTGTTTTCTGCTTCTGCCGCGTTACGATCCACGTTCTGCAGAAAGTAGTTATTTGCAATATCATTCAATAAATCGATGATTTGCTCTTGGTTCTCACCCTCAAACCCGAATGACAGGATCCCCGATTGCTTGCCGCGTTCTGACACCGATAGGGAGCCACTCAGCCACTGTATTGCGTCCAGCTTTGAGCGCTTGCCTAGGCTGAATTCTTGGCCATCTTTACCAATCAACTGTGAAATGAACAGTGAATACTCACCATTAGCAGAGCGTGCTAGTTCGTCAGCCTTACCCTTTAGAATCACCTTATCTTCTGAATCAGTAAGCGTGAATGCACCAGAGGCAGAATCATCTATGATGATTTGATAGCCACCCGTTAATGCATAATCAGGAATATCGAAACGTTCGACTTTGATAAACGCTTCTTCGCCCATGCGCTTGGCAAGACCTTTACCTATGACAGGTAAATAGTTTGGTGAAGCCACGGTAGTCAGATTGAACTTATCGACGGTTTTTCCCAGCACCATACGAGATTTGATGATTTCGATCTCAGTGGCCGCTTGTGATTCCTGAGCAAACATATCGCCCATGCTTTCACTGAGTACTGGCATACCTGTCGATTTTTGTTCTACCTGTATTAGCGCATCTGCTTTGTAGATGGGGGTGGCCAACAGTGCGTAGGTCACACCGGCTACAGCAAAAACGAATGTGGTAAAGATGATGATCCATTTACCATCTAACAAGAGACCAAGTAATTTTCCTAGGTCTATTACATCTGGCTGGCTAGGTTGCTGAGTGCGATTAGAACGATTGTTTTCGGTCATAGTATTTATAAGGTTCTGGGGGTTGTGTTCAAACTGGTAGCTATCAGCTTCAAGCTGTCAGCTCTGAGGTTTCAGAGTCGCTTTATCCACTCTTTTGCTGACTTATCGATAAGCTCATAGACATGCTCGAATGCTTCATAGCTTTTCTTGTACGGATCAGGGATCTCTTTACTTAGCCAGTGGCCGTAAAGCATCGTTTTGCCACGAGCCGCTGGCGCTATCTTAGTGATAGAATCAATGTGTCCTTTTTCCATCACTAAGATCAAATCGCTTTCGGCGATCATCGCGCTTGTGATTTGCCTTGCTATGTGACCGGATAGGTCACAATCATGCTTCTCTGATACCGTTACTGAAAAAGGATCAGCGGGCTTATCCACCAAGGCGCCCAAGCCTGCTGAAGTTACTTTCTTGGCTGGCAACGCTTGTTTTAGTAGCTCTTCACCGATAGGGCTTCGGCAGATATTGCCGATGCAGACGACTAAAATATGGTCAAACATTCATTCACTTCACTATTTTAGTGGGTTACCAGTTACGGACACGGTTAACAAATTCACTGCCGTCATTTAACGCTGTGATGGTTGGCAATAGCTGGCGAACAACACGGTTGTATTGCTCAATTGGCGCTGCGGTTACATACACCACATCGTACGGTTCAAGTTCAAACTCGGTTCCAGTCACAAGCGCCGTCGCATCGCTGATATCTAGCTGATATACGTTAGCGATAATCTTCTCTGGACGAGGTGTTTTGCCTTGTGCCGCGAGCTCTTGTCTCTCAGCTTCTAGCTTTTGTTTTTCTTCTTTGGTCAGAGACTCGTCACGAACCTGCGCTAGATACTCTTCATGTTGCTTATCACGCTGGCCACTACGGAAAACAAATACGCCGGTCGCATTAGCTGCCAATTCATTAATACCGCCCACTTCACTTAGTGCTTCAGTAAGCGTCATTCCTGAACGATCAATCTTCATTAGTTTTGGACTTTGCACTTCACCTAGCACGAATACTTTCTGCGCGTCATTGCGAGGTACATGGATGATATCGCCCTGTTGTAACAATCGGTTCTCGGTGAGATCGCCATTTTGCATCAAGTCGTGAAGAGACAGGGTTTCTGCTTTGCCATCACGAGTTAAGGTCACATTGCGCCAGTCTGCGTCTGTTGTTAAGCCACCAGCTTGGTTGATTGCATCTAGGAAGGTAAGAGGCACGTTGGTAAGAGGTTGATAACCAGGTTGACGAATTTCACCAGTTACATACGCTTTCTGCGAGCGGAAGCCTGCGATATTGACATCAACTTGAGGGCTTTCAATATATCGAGCTAAACGTGTTGAGATATCTTTACGTACTTCGGTAACTGTTTTACCCGCCACCTTCACAAATCCAATGTAAGGATAAAAGATGGTGCCATCTGCATGAACCCAATGCCCTGCTTCTTGCGCGCTACGGTAAGAACCGGCTGGAATGGTCAGCTCTGGGTGATCCCAAATGGTGATATTCAAGATATCGCCTTGGCCAATTACATACTCATAGCCGGCAATTTGAGCATCAAGCGCTGGGTTACTGCGAGAATGGGCTTCCACATCGAAATACGACGAGTAACGGCTAACAAAAGATGGAGACAAAGGATAAACGTTAACCACATTAACTGGTGTTTCGGCAAGTTCTTGCTCAGACATTTGAGATTCGTCTGGCGTAGTTTGATAAATGTTTTTGTCGCCAAGGTCTACACTCGATCCCGGCATGGTACAACCAGTGATGGTGAGGCAAGTTGCTAATGGCAATACTAATTTAAGATTAAGTTTCATTATAATTTAATTGAAGCCGACTTTGATATCGAGAGAGGATTAGGACGTATTTTACAGTAAAACTACTAATTTGGGTACGCTACCGCCCAGAGGATTATTCGAAATTCCACGATTCGGTGCTTTTCGTTCTAGTAGTGAACAGTCAAATTGTCTGTAATGTGAGGCCACATTTACTGCGCGAGATTAAACGTTGTTGCGTAGCTAAAAACTATGATCTACAACAAGTTACACTCATTATATATGCATCGCATAGTATAAGAATCCATTAATTCATTCAATGAATTAAATAGCCATTAGACTAATATTTTTATAGCAAACCCATAACGTACAAGGAGCTATTTAGGCGAAATAGAACTGCCCCTTGCTTTAATACAAGGGCAATTATAGAAAACATCCCCTATGTTTGCGACGTTTAGTCTAATGTATTGGCGTAAAATGACATACGTACTTTACAGTACGATGAACAGCTTACTTTCAGTAACACTTTAGGGCTAGTATTTTTACTCTAAAAACGGACTTACATCAAAAATATCTGCAAAGTTTAAAATAATTTATTAACCGTGTTGCTTATTCGTTGGATGTTAGACGGTGGGGTCGATTATTTTAAATTATCTACTATCGATAAGTCAGATAGATGACTCCTTCTTCCTGATAAAGAATGCATCACTCCGTGATATAAAAAGGCTTATTCTTGTCATTTGTGTCTTTCTCTTCGTTTTGTCACTCGCATAACCTCTCTCTCCCATCGTTCTCGTCATACTGATCACTCTCGTCATACTGATCACATCCGTCGATACTGGCCGCATCCGCCGTTGCTGGTCACGCAAGTCATTCCCGCATCTTTTAGCGGGAACCTTATATCGCACTCTCTGAAGATTGCCGATAAGAGACCTCGGCAATGGCGGAGGTTGGGCTGAAAGCCTCAAGCTGTTAGCTAAAAACTAGCAGCTGGCAGCTGGCAACTGATATGACCTCAATAAAGTAGACACCTAATTTAAGGATTAGGTGTCATGCAAGTAAAACAAAGACGAATATTTTCCAACGAGTTTAAAAGAAACGCTGTTCAAACGTCACTAGAGTCTCCGGATACAGTAAACTCAATCGCAAAGTCATTAGGAATACATCCTGCTGTTTTGAGTAAATGGAGATGCGAATTGACATCAGCTAAGCAAACTTCAAACCCAATTAAGAACGAGGGCCCAGAGTCTTCTTTTGCTGAACTAGAACGAGAAGTGGCTCGTCTTAAAAAGCAACTTGAAAGGGCTGAAATGGAGAATGATATGTTAAAAAAAGGCGAAGGCCTACTTCGACAGTCGAAAAGAATAAAATTTGAATTTATAGCTAAGCACCATAGTGCCAAGCGACCGATTAAATGGCTTTGCCATCTCTTTGAAGTCTCTCGTTCAGGGTATTATAAATGGCTGAACAGCGAACCTAGTGAGCGGTCTGTAGAGAATCGTTCATTATCTGATTTTCTCAAGGCTACCAGCGACGAACAACACTGTATTCCTGGTTATCGGAAGCTTTGGAAGCTCGCGATAGAAAACAGCTTTGTGTGCAGTAAAGCGAAGGTCCAACGCTTATTGCAAGCTATGGGCTATCGCTCTCGAGCTTGTAAACGTAGCTTTGGTCGTGCAGCAAGCAAATCAAATGCCATTAGCGCTTTTAATCTGCTGAATCGAGAGTTTAACGTCGCCGACCCTAATCGTGTTTGGGTATCCGATATTACTCAGGTTAGGTGTCTGGATGGTTGGCAGTATTTGTGTGTAGTTCTTGATTTATACTCAAGAAAAGTCGTTGGTTGGGGTACGAGCAAAATAAACAATGCTGATTTAGTCATAAAGACACTTAATCGAGCATGGAAGATCAGAAAGCCGGACGGTAACAAATTACTATTTCATTCAGATCAAGGAACCCAATATACAGCTGAAAATACATTGCTTTGGCATCACAAACGGAACATTACCGTGAGTATGTCTAGGAAAGGAAACTGTTGGGATAATGCGTGTGCAGAGAGCTTCTTTGCACAGTACAAAAAAGAGTGGATGAGTAATCTTGGTGAAATATCACGTCAGCAAATGACAACCCAAAGTCGACTTTATATCGTAAATTATTATAATTCAGTAAGAAAGCATGGGACACTCGATGGAGTTAGTCCCAATGTTTTTGAACTAATAAATTAAAACCCCGTGTCTACTTTTACGGGGTCATATCAGATGTTGGGCTGAAAGCCTCAAGCTGTTAGCTAAAAACTAGCAACTGACAGCTAAAACCAACAACTAAAAACTAAGAAATGTCATTCCCGCATGCTCTTAGCGGGAATCTTACAACCCACTCTCTGAAGATTGCCGATAAAAGACCTCGGCGATGACAGAGGTTGGGATAAAGGATGATAGGTACGTGGCGCTTAGGATGCTGTGTCCTAGGAGTAGAGAGTAACCTATATGAAATCCAGTATGTTTAGATACAACTATCCCTATAAAACTTTTGGTTATAACTATTGTCTTTTTATGCTTTGAATGAAAACCGAAACAAGACACATTCGGTGTAGAATTAACTAATTGAATTCATTGAATTAAATACAAGAACCACCTTGTTAGCTCCTCCCTTAGTCCTTACCTGACTATCTTAGATGGTTTGATTATGAGCCAAGGCTACAGAATGTTGTTAGGTTTCTAGCACACCGAAACAACAGGGATAGACATTCGATTATGGATACGGCTCGACTTACCCACTTAAAAGCACTTGAAGCGGAATCGATTCAAATCTTCCGCGAAGTGACCGCTGAATTTGAAAACCCAGTGATGCTTTACTCTATTGGTAAAGACTCTTCCGTTCTGCTTCACCTTGCACGTAAAGCCTTTTATCCGGGCAAAGTGCCCTTCCCTTTATTGCATGTTGATACCAACTGGAAGTTCAAGCAGATGATCGAATTTCGTGATGAGTTAGCGGACAAATACGAACTCGACTTAATTGTCCACAAAAATCAGCGTGGGTTGGACATGAATATCAGTCCATTTACCCATGGCAGTGCTAAACACACAGACATAATGAAGACCGAAGCACTGAAGCAAGCCTTAGATCAGCACGGATTCGATGCTGCATTTGGTGGTGCTCGCCGTGATGAGGAAAAATCACGAGCTAAAGAACGAGTTTATTCTTTCCGAGATGAAAATCATCGCTGGGACCCAAAAAATCAGCGCCCTGAGTTGTGGCAAGTCTATAACGCTCGCGTAGACAAAGGCGAAAGTATTCGAGTCTTTCCATTATCAAACTGGACTGAACTGGATATCTGGCAATACATCTATTTAGAAAACATCGACATGGTGCCTTTGTATTTTGCTCAGGAACGTCCCGTCGTCGAGCGTGATGGTACTCTGATCATGGTGGATGACGAGCGTATGCCTCTTGAGCCTGGAGAAGTACCCGAAATGAAGAAAGTACGGTTCAGAACCCTTGGATGTTATCCATTAACGGGGGCTATTGAGTCGCAAGCCGAGACTCTTCCTGAAATCATTCAAGAGATGCTTCTCACTGCCACTTCTGAGCGCCAAGGTCGTGTTATAGACAATGATTCATCCGGTTCTATGGAGAAGAAAAAGATGGAAGGGTATTTCTAAGCGCTGCGGGCTTTGAAATAACCAGCTGAAGCGGGCAACAATATCAAGTTCTGTTGAATAAGCAGCGTCATTCCTGATAAACCGTCATTCCCGCGGAGGCGGGAATCTGGTGAGTACTGTGCTAATAGATCCCCGATAGGAGCACTCGGGGATGACGAAACGGAGCGCTTGGTGATGACCGGCCAATTCCTTAGGGATGATAGGAACACTTTATGCCGGCGGGATGTTGAGTGACTCAATCAATAAGACAAACATCATCCTCAAGAAGCGTCATTCCCGCGCAGGCGGGAATCTGATGAGTACTGTGCTAATAGATCCCCGATAGGAGTACTCGGGGATGACGAAACTGAGCACCCAGGGATGACGATTACTTTAACCACTGATTACTGGATAAATTATCCGAAAAACTTAGCTTACATGGAGAGAACATGAACACAATTTCAGATTTGCTTTCAGTTGATGTGGAAGCGTATTTAAAACAACATGAAAACAAGGATCTGCTGCGTTTTATCACCTGTGGCAGTGTCGATGATGGTAAGTCTACTTTGATTGGTCGCTTGCTGTACGACAACCAAATGATTTTTGAAGATCAGCTTTCGGCAATTCAAAAAGACTCGAAGAAGTACAACACCACTGACCAAGAGTTTGATTTGGCGCTGTTGGTGGATGGCTTGCAGTCTGAGCGTGAGCAAGGCATTACTATTGATGTGGCTTATCGCTATTTTACAACGGATCAACGAAAGTTCATTATTGCTGATACTCCAGGGCACGAGCAATACACTCGAAACATGGCAACCGGTGCCTCTACTTCCGATCTCGCGATTATTCTAATTGATGCCCGTCACGGCGTTCAAACTCAAACACGACGTCACTCTTTCATTTGTTCGTTACTCGGTATTAAGCACGCCATTATTGCGGTAAACAAAATGGATACGGTGGATTATAGCCAGCAAAGATACCAAGATATTAAGAAAGAATACCGCGAGTTTGCAAACGAGTTGAATTTTGACAGCATTCAGTTTGTTCCTGTCTCTGCTTTGCATGGCGATAATGTGGTATTCCCAAGCAAGAACATGAGTTGGTACCCTGGTTCAACGCTAATGCGCTTGCTCAACTCTGCCAAAACCAATAAAGGCAAACAGGAAGGTGAGTTTAGGTTCCCTGTACAGTATGTAAATCGCCCTAACTTAGATTTCCGTGGATTTTGTGGCACGGTAGTTTCTGGAGAGATTCGTGTTGGCGATCGTATCCAAGTGCTGCCCTCTGGCAAAGAAAGCAAAGTAAAATCTATCGTTACTTTTGATGGTGACCTGACCTCTTCATATGCAGGGCAAGCGGTTACGCTCACGTTAGAAGATGAAGTCGATATCAGTCGCGGAGACGTTCTCGTTCGCCCAGATCAGCAACCTCATTACTCCAATGCCGTTACTGCTAACGTGGTTTGGATGAATGAAGATGCGTTGCAACTTAACCGTGAGTATCTGATCAAAGTAGGCACTAAAACCGTTACCGGTCAGGTGTTGAAGATTGAGCATCGTGTTGATGTGAATAGCATGCAGAAGCTAGAGGCTAGCCAATTAAACCTGAACGAAATTGGCCTATGTCACCTCAATCTCAATGAGAAAGTAGTTTTTGACGCCTATGACAGTAACCGTATCACCGGGGCGTTCATTATCATCGACCGATTGAGTAACGCGACGGTTGGCGCAGGGATGATCGAAGGTGCTCTAGAAAATAAAAATCAGCCTAGTCATGATTATTCTGAGTTTGAGCTCGAATTGAATCAACTGGTTCGCAAGCACTTCCCACATTGGGATGCTAAAGACTTGCTTAGCAAGGGCTAACCAATGGGCATCAGCTTGCAAAGTAGCATTGTATTGGTGGTATTTATTACCACCATTATTGCGCTGATTCGTTTTCAAAAGCATCCAGCTCGTGTGTTTGGTTTAGCCTTACTCACGCTTTTCTCTTTGGATTTAGTCTCTAGCGAACAAGTCATCAATGCAGGCTCTAACCAGGGCCTGTTGACTCTAATATTGCTAATGCTGTGCTCCATCGCCCTTGAAAAAACTCGTGTATTGCGGATTATGGCGCAGTACGTCATTCGCCCAAGTTACGGCAAAACCTTTGCTCGTTTGTTTGGCTTTACGGTGGTGTTTTCAGCCTTTTTGAATAACACAGCTGTCGTATCGAGTTTGTTGTCTCCAATACGCAATAATCCACACCATAGTGCCACTAAGTTGCTCCTACCATTATCGTATGCAGCGATCTTAGGAGGCACTTTAACGCTTATTGGCACCTCGACTAATTTAATTGTTAACAGTCTTCTTATAGATACGGACTTACCGCCACTGGCATTTTTTGATTTCACTGCTGTTGGGTTATGTGTGGTTGTAGCTTGTGGATTGATGTTGACACTATTGGTGAGGTTCCTGCCTAACAACGAAACCAATACGCCCGTTAGCGATAGTTATTTTATCGAGGCGAGCGTTTCCGCTGGCTCCGCTTTGATTGGTAAAGACATCAATCAGAATGGTTTACGTCATATGGAGTCACTGTTTCTGATAGAAATGGAGCGTGACGGAAATATTATTAGCCCAGTGTCTCCAACCGAAGTGTTGCAAAGCAACGACCGACTGTTTTTTAACGGTGATGTATCTAAAGTCTCACAGCTAAAACATTATAATGGATTGGAGATATTTGCCGATAAAGAAGGTTTGGCCTCTCACAGCTTTGTTGAAGCAATACTGCTACCGCAAAGCCGATTAGTAAATCGCTCACTAAAAGAATGTAATTTCAGGCAAACCTTTAATGCCGGTGTTGTTGCAATCAAGCGCAATGGTGTTCGATTGTCTGGCAAACTCGGTGAAGTAAAGCTCAAAGCCGGCGACTATTTAGTACTGACGGCTGGAGAACCGCCTTCGCTAGCACCTAGCTTTCAGAAGCATTTTATTTTGCTTAGCGATATCGCCGTAGAAAACAAGATACAAGGGATCGGCGAAAAGGCTACCTTGTTTGGATTTGTGGTTGCACTACTTACCGCATCGCTTGGTTTGGTGTCACTGTTTAAGGCTATGCTGTTATTATTTGGTGTATTGCTATGCTTTGGTGTGCTCACCGTTAACGACGTTACCCAGCGTTTTCCGTATCACATCTGGCTTATCATCACCTCGGCGATAGTGATGTCGTTTGCCATTCAAAATAGCGGATTGTTTGAACATCTAGAATATTTATTGACGCAGAATAACGTCACAGTGAGCCCGCACTTAGCTTTAGTGTTTGTGTTTCTCGCTACATTACTGCTGACAGAATTAGTCACCAATAACGCAGCCGCGGCAGTGACCTTCCCCATAGCCTACTCACTAGCCCTAAGTTTAGATGCAAACCCTATTGCATTTGTAATGGCCGTTGCCTTTGGTGCAAGCGCCAGCTTTATTAGCCCGTATGGATATCAAACCAATTTGATGGTGTTTAATGCTGGGCAATACAAGCTATCCGACTTTGTGAAAATAGGTGCACCAATCAGTGTGATTTATAGTTTTACTGCGATATTCGCGATTGAACACTTTTTTGGGCTGTAGGGAATAGCCGTTGGTTGCTAGTTGTAAGCTGGTAGCTCTAAGTAATTTACCGTCATTCCCGCGGAGGCGGGAATCTGGTGTATTGTAGGGGTACTATAGATCCCCGATAAAAAACTTCGGGGATGACGGGAGTGAGCACTGGGCACTGGGCACTAGGCACTAGGCACTGGAAGGACTATATACATAGTTGCCACCGCCCCAAGCGTCATTCCCGCGAATGCGGGAATCTGGTATACACCGATAGCAAGCAAATAAATCTGATTTTATAAGGAAGTAAACAATAATGGGAAACCAAAACATCGTTTGGCATCAGGCTTCAGTGACTAGGGAGCAACGCCAACAACTCAAAGGTCACAAATCGGCTGTGCTTTGGTTCACAGGCCTCAGTGGATCAGGCAAATCAACAATCGCGAATGCCGTGGAGCTGAAACTCAACCAGCTTTCGGTACATAGCTATCTGTTAGACGGCGACAATGTACGCCATGGCCTCAACCAAGACCTTGGTTTTTCCGACGAAGATCGTATCGAAAACATCAGACGTATTGGAGAAGTTGCCAAGCTGTTTGTCGACTCTGGCAGCCTAGTGCTCACCGCCTTTATATCTCCTTTTATTTCAGATAGAGAACAAGTACGAGCACTTTTACCAGAGAGTGAGTTTATAGAGGTGTTCGTAGATACGCCGATAGAAACTTGTGAGCTACGTGACCCTAAGGGTTTATACAAAAAAGCTCGTACCGGCGAAATCAAACACTTTACGGGTATTACATCAGACTATGAAGCGCCACTAACACCCGAAATCCACCTAAATACCGCTCAACATTCAATTGAACAAAGTGCCGAGCAAGTGATTGAGTACCTAAGAGAACATGCCTATGTCTAAACGCCCTAAGCATTATGACGTATTTAACGGAGATGCCGATGGGATTTGCGCTCTGTTGCAACTCAGGCTGAAGACTCCGAAAAATTCGACGCTTATCACCGGGGTTAAACGAGATATTCAACTGCTACAACAAGTCGTCGATCAACAAGATGTTGGCTCAGTCACTGTGCTAGATATCTCTATGGAAAAGAACCTGTGCGCCTTGCAGTCTTTGGTAAAAAGAAAGGTGGATATATTCTACTGTGACCACCATAGAACAGGACGAGCCCCAATATCACCCCATCTAAAATCTCTCTTAGATACCTCGTCAGATGTTTGTACTAGCCTGCTTATCAACCTACTCCTCAATAACTCTCACTATCTATGGGCTTGTGTTGGCGCCTTTGGTGACAACCTATCAGAAGAAGCAACTGCGTTAGCCTTAGAACACGGCGTAGCCCATGAGGACATTGATTTCCTCAAGCAGCTAGGAACACTGATCAATTACAACGGTTACGGTGGTTCGATTGACGATCTTCACTTTCACCCCAAAGCCTTATTTGAGTCGCTATTAAAATCCCCAAACCCGTTACGCCTAAGAGATAAAACCGATGGTGTTTATCACCAGTTAAAGGCAGGGTTTGATCGCGACTGGAATGACGTTAAATCAATTCAAGCAACCTACTCTACTGAACATATAGAGATATATAAACTTCCGAGCCAAGCATGGGCAAGGCGCATAAGTGGCACATATGGAAATTGGCTTGCTAACGAGCTCCCAAATAAAGCCATTGCTGTTTTAACCGCAAATCCATGTGATAAGTCTTATACGGTCAGTGTGAGAAGTCCACTAGTAAATAGAGAAGGTGCTGATGATGTATGTGCACAGTTTCCTAAGGGTGGAGGTAGGACAGGCGCAGCAGGGATCAATGAGTTGCCTGAAGAAATGGTTGAGCTGTTTGTTAAAAAGATGGAAGAGCAGTTTGGTTAGTGGCGAGGTGTTTTCCGGGCTGGCGTACCAGTCGGAGACCTGTTCAACCGCTTCACTACTTAGATCCTCGACCGGAGTGCCGGCCCAGAAAAGCACTCGAGGATGGCTTGAACTTGCAGTTTCATTTACTTCCACTACACATAGCAATCTTAATTATAAGCAGATACACAATTTAAATTACAGGCTCCACCGTCGTCTCCGAGGTGTTTTATCGGAGACCTCTTCAACTGCTGAACTACTTAGATCCTCGATAGAAAAACTCGAGGATGACTGGAACTCCCAGTTTCGCTTCACTTCCGCAGTACATAGCTATCCTGGTAAGCATGAAGAAACTCAAAACAACACCGTCGTCTCCGAGGGCTCTTCCGGGCTGGCGTACCAGTCGGAGACCTCTTCAACCACTGAACTACTTAATGCCGGCCACCGGTGTGCCGGCCCAGAAAAGCACTCGAGGATGATTGGAACTCCCCGTTTCTCTTTATTTTTGAGGAATGTAATAGTCTTCTCTCGCATGAAGAAGCTTAATAAAAAGGGTTTTACGCTTGTGCAATTGCTCAAGACTCGCTTTGTACTCGATGAACACGTCAAGTGCCCTAGCGTTAGACTTAATCTGCTGGTAAATCTTATCTAGTCTTTTATCTGCCCAGTGGTAATTGGTTTTGGTACCCCGTTGGATATCCTTAGTAATACTCTTGTCCAGCAAGCTTAACGCATAGTCAGTTTCATCAATTAGCAATGCTAAACCCAGCTTTTCTGCAGCTGGAGTTTCATAGTTTTGGCCGATGTATTGTTTGCCTTTTTCTGGCTGTGAAAAGTGTAGATAAAACAAAATAAGCACCTGCTCTATCGCAAACTCTATAGCACTATTCGTGGCTAAATCGAGACAACGCAGAAGTGATTGTTCAATCTCATCTTGCTTATGGGATAAGTTTACATGCAATAGTTCACTGCTATTTAGCAACCGTTGCCAGCCCTCACTGGTGGGTTTGGACACAAAGTTCGCCATCGCTTTTTGCCAAGCGTGTTTTACGTCACCTGAAGCATGCAGAACTTGTAATTCCATTTCATTCCAACGTTGCTGGTCAAAACCGTCAGAGATTTTATGCTTCGCACGCAGTAACCAATCTTCAGCGTCTAGCTCTTCATCATGTTTGAGACAGATTTGAGCCAGTTGTAAATAGTCACTGCAATCTTTTGCTAAAAGCGCTTTATACTTAACTTCTTCTTGCCATGACGTTGCTCCATCTATCAATATGCGAAGCAGTAATCGTCGGCTTTCTTCAGTTAACTTTACGTTTGACTCTAGTTTGCATAGACATAAGGAAAGGCACAAATCACGAGTTTGGGTATCACTCTCGATAGCTTCCTGTAACACCTCTGCATACATTTCACTGCTCTTAATGAGCTCATTGACCAACCATTTCGCTTTTTGATGGTTGTCCCAAGTGATTTCACAATAACTCTGCCTAAATCCTTCCCTAATAGAGTGCTCTAGCTCAAGACGATACCCATAAGAGTCGTCGACATGATATAAGACCAAACCCAAGCGATTCACCAGTGTCCCAAAAAACTCTAACCTAGCCTCAGGCTCTAGAGATTTTGCAACTTCCAAAGGTGCTTGAAGTTGCTCTGTCGCGTTTTGAAAGTAATTAGCAACCTTTCGATAATCCCATATACTCCGTTTCGGTAGGGCTTTGGTGATGAATTTTTTGAGTTCTTTCTCGGACGGGGGGTTTAGCGAAAGCTCCATCTTCTGATGCCAAATATCTCGTAGCGTTTCATCTTGTTCTATCATTTCAACCAAGGAATGAAGCAACTCGGCTTTTGATTTTTTGATTAGCCAACTCTCAAGGCTAGGAAGATTCTGAGATGAACCCTGTTCATGAGCTATTGCCAGCGCAACCATATGTTTGCATATGGCTTGATAGTCAGCTGCAGGGCAAGTGCAAGTCCCATACAGATGAGCGCCACCATCTAGCGCAACACTATATCGATGCGTACCCAGCACTTCACCCACTACTGTTGAGCCCTTGATCTGCACATTGATTACCTTGCCTTTATTAGCAAGAGCCACGCCGCGCTTATATGTTTTGTCTTCTATTGCTGACTTGATTCGTTCTACTAACAACAAGAGATGTGTTTCCTAGGTTGAGGGGTGTCTAGATAGATTAATCTGGTTCAGGTGGTCGAGTATTTCGGTCATACTCTGCCGAGAGGGTTAACAGCATGTTGCTTGTAACAAATCCTGCTCTTCGCATACAGAGTAACAGGCTCCCAAGGGTATTGATCAGCAGCATAGTGCCCTTTTCATCTGACTTTAGATACGTTTAAGAAGCTGGAAGCTCTAGACACCTTTTCTAAACAGAACGACCTTAATCGTCTTCAATAAAATATAGATATCAAGGTTTACATTTAAATTTTTGATGTAATACAGATCGAAACCAAGCTTTCTTGAGGTTGCTTCATGTGAGTCGGTATAACCTTGCTCTATCTGTGCCCAGCCAGTAATTCCTGGCTTTACCGTGTGGCGATAGCTATAAAAAGGGATGTTATCCTGGAATGATTTTGCCAACCCTGGTTGCTCCGGTCTTGGACCGATAATCGACATTTCGCCTTTGAGTACATTAAATAGTTGGGGGATTTCGTCAAGGCGGCTTTTTCTCAAAAAGTGACCTAATTTATTTACCCTATGCAGCTCACTAGTAGCAAAAAACTCATCAGGATCATCACTAGAACACATTGTGCGAAATTTATACATGGTGAAAATTTTACCTCGATAACCCATGCGTTTCTGTCTGTATAAAATAGGTTCATCGATACAGTCAAGCTTGATCACTAAAGCTGTCAGTGCTGCAAGAGATAACGAAATTGGCGTAGAAATAATCACCAATAGCGAGTCTAGCAAATACTTGACCTTAATATAGGTGGGACTAGGGCTAAACAGAGTAATACTTACTGGATTAAGATTTTCAGTGTTAACCTGCCTAGAGAGTCTCTCTATCAATAAGTCAGCATGGTAAATCGGGATATCATGCAAACTACATTCCGCTAATAGTCTAGAATCATTCTGATTCAGTGGCTTATGGAAGTCCGATACAGCTCCTAACTTAATATCATTGGCCTGTGTTGTATCAGTTGTATCTACTAATTTAATACTTGAGAAAGATGCGAAACGCAGTGGATCCGCCGAGCTAAATCGATGAAGAGTTAACTTCATATGTTTAACTTGAAAGAACCGAAATATGATGAGCCAAGCAAAAGTAAACCCAAAACCAGACAGCAAAACCGGTCTTGAGTAATCAATACGCATAAAAGCAATAACGGCAATATGCACACAATAACAACCAAGCAATATTGCTAGCACAGGATACTGTTTGCGCTTCAGTATTGACGGTTTTGGTGGAGGGATCAGCAACAAACTAACATAAAAGCAGACTACAACTCCAATAGAGCTGTTCATAATACTAGCCTGTGGTTCGGCATAAACAATCCCGCCCCAGACTTGAATGACTATGGCAACGATGACTATTGCTAAACTGTGTATAATTGAGTTTTTACTAAAGCGCATCTTCCTTGAATAACTCGAAACTACTGATAGTAATAGTGTAATGAGTTAAACTAACCTTTGATAGTTATTTTGTGACAAAGATGTCACAAAACGTCAGCTTTTAAGTAGGTATCATATCCATACGAACTAGCTAGCTATTCCACCTCATAGCTCAGCTTGTTACTATAAGTCCAGTTGTTGCTGAGTTTTGCAAAAGGAATCGCAAACAAAATGAAGAACATAGATGTCGTAATGGCGACATATAATGGAGAAGCGTACTTAGCTGAGCAACTTCAGAGTATTATTGATTGTAAAGGCTTCGATGAACACATTAATCGAATAATCATCTCAGATGATGGCTCGGATGATAGAACCTTAGAAATTGCACGCCAGTTCAATTGTGATCGCATCGAGATCCACATAAATCAAGGGACTAAAGGTGTTATTGGTAATTTTAATAACGCCGTTGCGCATTCAACTGCCGATTATGTCATCTTCAGTGACCAAGATGATGTTTGGTGTGGCAACAAAATACATGTCCTCTATGAGGGGATAACACATCTTGAAAAATCTAAGCATAATACTTGCTTATTTTTCACCGACCTTGAATTAGTTAACTATAACTTAGAATCGATAAACCACTCGTTTTGGGATGCGCAAAACTTAGATCCTAGATTGGTTGAAAGTTTTAGTTCCATTTCTATGCAAAATGTCACACCAGGGTGTGCATTAGTAGTAAATCGCTCTCTACTTAAAATAACTTATCCTTGTCCAAGTGACGTGGTGATGCATGATTGGTGGTTACTTCTGAATGCCCGGCTGTTCGGCCATATTGGTTACTCCCGCGAAGTAACCATGAAATATCGACAACACGCCACTAATACTATTGGTACAACTAAACCTCTAAGCTATCTGCATATGAAAAGAGTTCTTTCCCGAAATAGTTGTACCTTTACCAAAATCCTGAACCAACTCTCATATCTTGCTGAGCGCTTACCTAAGGATCACCCTGACGCTCCGCTATTAAATGTATTAAGCAAAATAAAAACACTTAGCATTTCAAAAAGACTTAAACTGTTACACGCAATAAGAAGCCCTTATCTCTCTTTCGAGCGCTCAAGTGCTCTGTTTTTTCGGATTATGTTATTGAAATAAAGTCTATGCTATCGATTTCTATTGTTACTTATAAAAACTCTATTGACGAAATAAAAAACTGTCTTTCACCTATCCTCAACTGCGCGAGCATTGATACCATATGTATATATGATAATAGCGAAACGTCACCAGTGAAAAGTGAAGATGTTATAAAACTTGGTACGAATATAATCTATTATTCTGACAAAAGAAATCTTGGTTATGGATATGGACACAATCATGCATTTGAACTGTGTCAAACAAGAAAATCCTCTAAATACCACCTAGTGATGAACCTTGATGTTCAAGTAGATAGAAATACGCTGTTAATCCTTATAGAGTACATGGATAGATCCCCGAAAACTCTACATTGTATGCCAAAAGTACTTAATCCAGACCATAGCATCCAACATACTTGTAAATTAATACCTAGCCCACTAAATCTCATTCTCCGAAGATTCGCTCCTAGCATGTTGAAAGTACTTCTAAATCAGAGTTCATATGAACTTCATGACTATAACTTTAATTATGTGCTGAACTGCCCTTATCTTTCCGGCTGTTTTATGTTTCTGCGTTCGAATACTTTCCGTGATGTAGGAAAATTCGATACTCGTTTTTTTATGTATCCTGAAGATATTGACCTTACTCGCCGTTTGCATACCATTGGAAAAACTGAATGTTATCCTTTTGTATCCATTATTCATCAGCATGAAAAAGCATCATATAATTCATGGCGTATGACATGGGTACACATAAGATCAATGATTAAGTATTTCAATAAATGGGGGTGGTTCATTGACATAGATCGGAATATATATAATTCAAATTTAAAGAGGACTATTAGTAAACACCGCAATATATAATTTATATTATGGATCATTATCCGAATGTTTAATAAAACCAGCATATTGAAATTTATAATATATCAACTCCAAATTTATTGAATAGATCTCGAATAATAAAGTCATTATTTAAAGTCGGATCTTCTGGTAAGACTGCCCTACATATTATATTAGGATACTCTCTTTTTATATTTATCAATGCTGTACTATGATATGAGTACACTATTTTTGGTTTTAGTTTTAAAATTAACTCCTCAGCAGTAAGTTCACTTCCCTTAACTAAAGTAAAACGTTTATTTAATGGAATTGATGCTTTCGTTTGTGCTGGATGCAATTTCACAAAAATCTCATGATCTTCAATTAAATTTAATTCACTTTCAATTTTATTTCGTCTATCTCTAAAATTTTCATTATAACAATGTGAAATATCTTGATCTAGAAATAAAACACATTTATTTAAGTTCAAATAATGCCTTGAATAATTAATAGGCATCTTGGTTCTAACATCGGTCATTACTATTTTTGGGCTATAAAAGTAACCCTTGTTTAGGTTGTGCCTATTAGGTATCAGAAGATTACTTATCACTTTGAATTCATAAAAAAGATAAAATGACCTTCTTTTCAATAAATTAACATTAACATTAACATTATTTATTTCAGGAAGATAATAGTTAGCTAAACCATCCTCAATCAATATTATCTCATTAACCTTAGATGAATAATAGAACCAATTTGATATATGATTATAAGGATGCGATAAATAAACTTTCCCTATTTTTTTTCTGAAAATAAATATGTATAGCCTAATAGCGAAAAACGCAACAATACCTCTTATGTCACCACCAAATATAATATCCTTGCTTCTCCCAACAATATTTCTATTCGACAGATTAATAATGAGCAAGCGCTCATCTATAACACTTAATATCCGCTCAATTGATAGTGATTGCATTGGTGTAAAAACTATGGCTATATTCATATTATAAGACATCTTTTAAAATCATTTATAATTATCAACGTACCCTATTTTTTTCAAAAGCCCAAGGCATATCAATAAACTTTGAGGATGCGTACCATACTAGAATGAACTGAATAAATCTAGATATGACAAATGACCAGGAAACTGCCATCAAACCATAGTTTTCTATAAAGGCTAAGATTAAAACAATATTAATAGTTCCGCTAAATATAGTAATCAAAGAAAGAATTCCGGTTCTCTTTGAATAGAATAAATAATTAGTAACTATCAAATACATGCCGCTAAATATTTGACCTACAAAAAGAAGCCCAACGTATTTACATGACTCTATATATTTATCTCCGGCCAGTATCAACAATAATTTTGGACTTATAAAATAAGAAAAAACAGCTATAACTACTAATGAAATAAATGCACAGTAGGTATACTTTACAACTTTCAACTTATCTGAATGTTTACTACTATTGAGGTTATTGTACAACCAGGGAATACATGCCTTATTCAATGCGTCAAATACAAGGACTAATCCCATACTAACCTGAAAAGCAACAAGATAAATACCTGCACTTTCTAACCCCATTTTGTTACTAATTATTAACCTATCTACTGCAGAAAGTAAAAACATGCCAAAGACATGAGGAATCAAGGGTACACCAAATGATAATGCTCTTATAATATCTTCATATCTTGGCAGTTTGTATTTTATTAAGTCATCGACTTTAATAAAATACAAACAAATACCGAGAATAATCAAACTTGATATTAACTGTGATATGACTCTTCCTTCTGACCCTTGATTCATCAGCACTACAAACACTATCGAAAGGAGCATATTAAACATGCTATTAGTGACCTGTGTGATTGCATATGGCGTTGATTGCTCCCTTATTTGCCATTGCCCCAACCGAAAACCTAGTACATAATTCACTGAAGCTATAACAATAGCATATGCAATCCATTCATTGTTAATATCCACCCAATCATTTAGACTAGACCAAAATAATAGCAATGCAGATGCAACGATAAAAACACTAATAAAAAAAATATTAAAACAAGCAGTATTATATAGTTTATTATCCTCATGACTGCCTTCTTCATAGAAATTTCTATTAGCTGCGCCTATCGTATTTATCCCTATAAATGCACTTAAACCAATAATTAACGACTGAAAAACTGCCAACTCACCAAATTCAGCCACACTAAGCTTTCGTGTAAAGATAGACAACAGAACAAAAGGAGCCAATGCACTGATGCTATTACCCATAGTATAAATTATGGAGTTTTTTATTAAGCTCATATATCAGATAAACAAAGTGAAAATTTGTCTACATAAATGAAACGTTGCATAATACCTCATTCATAGTTAACGCTTTATCATCTTTAATAGAAATATTAATATGCTCCATAACCATAACTGGCCATTCAATACCAATATCGGGATCATTCCAAGCTATACACACTTCTGCATTTTGGGCATAGTAATCTGTACACTTATAAACGAACTCCGCCTCTTCGCTTGTAACATAAAAACCATGGGCAAAGCCTGCTGGAATCCATAGCTGTCGCTTGTTTTCTGCTGATAGGTATTCTCCTACCCAATGCCCAAAGGTTGGTGAGTTTTTTCTTAGGTCAACAGCCACATCAAACACTTCTCCTGATACGACCCGCACTAATTTTCCTTGTGTGTTTTCCGTTTGAATGTGGAGGCCACGTAAGGTCCCATGTTTTGATTTAGAGTGGTTGTCTTGAACAAACCGTGTCGATTTTCCCGTTACCTGCTCTTCAAATCTTTCTTGGTGCCAAGTCTCCATGAAAAAACCTCTATCATCTCCATGAACCGTTGGTTCTATTAATTTTACATCAGCAATAGCGGTATCTATGACCTTCATTGTTACTCCATATACTTACTAATATCGTTCAGTGCGCTTTTCCAGTCGCTAGGCTTTATACTGAACGTTTGGTAGATCTTGTCACAACACAGGCAAGAGTTACTGGGCCTCTTGGCTTTTGTTGGGTATTGAGAAGTGGCAATTCCTTTAATTTCAATCCTACCAGTAATATCATTTTTGATTGCTTGTTTAAAAACGGTGTCTGCAAAACCTCGCCAAGTTACTGCTGGTGTACCTGTGAAGTGATACAAGCCATAACCTAAACTTCCATTCTCCAGTGAATCAATAATAGAGAGTAGAGCACCGGCGAGATCTCCGGCATACGTAGGACCTCCGAACTGATCATCTACTATCGATAACTCTTGGTGGGTTGAGCCAAGCCTTAGCATTGTTTTTACGAAATTGCTTCCATATTCACTGAAGACCCATGAAGTACGAACAATAATATGTTTCGAATGCGATTCAGCAATGGCTAATTCCCCTTCTAGCTTACTCTTTCCGTAAACACTTAAAGGCTCAGGAGTATCAAACTCAATATAAGGCTCATTTTTTCTTCCTGAATACACATAGTCTGTAGAAATGTGCAGTATAACCGCATTAAATTTCTGAGATCCAAGAGCCAAATTACGAGCACCATCTCGATTAATAGAAAAGCACTTACTTGGTTCATCTTCCGCTTTATCTACCAAAGTGTAAGCAGCTGCATTTATTACATACTTGGGCTTAATATCCTGAAGTGTTTTTAATACAGCGTTACGATCTGTAATGTCGAGTTGTCTCTTATTTAGAGCAACCACTTCCCAGTTTGCTGGCATCCGTTCCACTAAGCTACGTCCAACCTGGCCGTCACAGCCAGTCACTAAAACTCGCAACTTATACCTCTTTTGCAATTCTAGCCAAGTATTGGCCGTAATCATTCTTGGCCATTGGCTTTGACAACTCCAAAACCTGCTCTCTAGTAAGCCAACCATGCCTTAGTGAAATTTCTTCCAAACAAGCGACCTTAAGGCCTTGCACGTTCTCTACTGTTTGTACAAAAGACGATGCTTCATGCAAACTCTCGTGAGTTCCGGTATCAAGCCAAGCAAAGCCACGTCCTAATATTTCCACCTTCAAGCTACCATCTTGAAGGTATAAGTCATTAATATCTGTGATTTCTAACTCGCCTCTAGCTGAAGGTTTGATCTTCTTGGCAAACTCAACCACGCGATTGTCGTAAAAATACAGGCCAGTAACAGCACAATTAGATTTAGGATTACTCGGTTTTTCCTCAATTGAAATAGCTTTGTTTTGATCATCAAATTCCACCACACCAAATCGTTCAGGATCCTTCACTTGATATCCAAATATCGTCGCGCCTCTTTCCCTACCAAAGGCATTTTGCAATGCTTCGGTAAACCTTTGACCATAAAAGATATTATCACCCAGTATCAAACAGCAGTTTTCATCTTCTATAAAATCCTCTGCAATGACAAATGCTTGAGCTATACCTTCTGGTTTAGCTTGGACTTCATACGTCAGTGTTATCCCAAAATCTGAGCCATCACCTAATAGGCGCTTAAAGTTATCTTTGTCTTCTGGCGTGGTAATAATCAAAACATCGCGAATACCCGCTAACATCAGAACTGATAATGGGTAGTAAATCATTGGTTTGTTATATAGCGGTAAAAGCTGCTTTGAAACGCCTCGTGTTAATGGATACAAACGAGTTCCAGAGCCACCAGCGAGTACTATTCCTTTCATACTGTTACTTCCCTTGCCCTAAACGCTCTCGAGAGTATGAACCATCTAAAACTCGGCTCCACCACTTTTCATTATTCAAATACCACATCACAGTTTTTCTAAGGCCAGATTCGAAGGTCTCTTTGGGCTTCCACCCCAGTTCTCGTTCAATTTTAGAGGCATCAATAGCATAACGAAGATCGTGACCTGGTCGGTCTTCAACAAAAGTAACCAATGAACGAAAACCTGAGGTTTTCCAGTTGGTATTACTTTGAGTGATTGAGGGACCTATATCCTCTAAAAGGTCACAAATGCTGTGAACCACTTCAATATTCGTTTTTTCGTTGTGACCACCTACATTGTACGTTTCACCGATCTGGCCTTGTGTCGCCACTAAATGTAAAGCCCGAGCATGATCCTCTACATACAACCAATCTCGCACTTGCATTCCGTTTCCATAGACAGGTAATGACTTTCCTTCCAACGCATTAAGTATCATTAAAGGAATCAGCTTCTCAGGGAAATGAAAGGCTCCATAGTTGTTCGAACAGTTTGTAACTAGAGTTGGTAATCCATAGGTTCTCAGCCACGCCCTAACAAGGTGGTCGCTTGAGGCTTTCGAAGCAGAATATGGACTTGACGGGAGGTAAGGTGTCGTTTCTGTAAACTGCTCTTGTGGGTTCTCAAGATCACCGTACACCTCATCTGTAGAGATATGATGAAACCTGAAATTATCTTTCTTGGATTTCTCGAGGCAATTCCAGTAGTTCCGTGCCGATTCTAGTAGCGTATATGTCCCTATTATGTTTGTCTGAATAAAGTCAGCGGGGCCATCAATAGAGCGATCTACATGTGATTCAGCAGCCAAGTGCATTACTACATCTGGTTGGTGCTGAGAAAACACTCGGTCTAATTCTGCCCTATCACAGATATCAACCTGCTCGAAGGTATATCTCGGGTGATCTTCACAACCAGCAAGCGATTCTAAATTACCCGCGTAGGTAAGCTTATCAACATTGACTAGGGAGTCTGGAGTATTATCTATGATATGGCGTATTACAGCAGAACCAATAAAGCCTGCTCCGCCTGTGATCAGAAATTTCAATCAATAATCCTTTTGTCGAAATTTTAATGTGTTTAATTATAAATACTTCTAAGTGATCATATTCACAAAAAACAACAGGTACATCCATTCATTGTGCAGAAGTAAAGAGAGTTTTTTAGGGTAATGCGGGGAAGGTCAAATAAATTGAGAATAACTTTATCTGTATTAGAACTATCTAGACATACTGAGAACATGAAGTTCCTATTGTAGAAGGCGCTTGTATCGTCAATACGCTAATTGCCCCCTTTAATAGAGGGCTTCAAAAACAATTATCTAATATCTAAAGAAAATAAAACAAATCATCCCACTTAGGGTTATTCGTTGTGATCAACTTCCTTAAATCTATCTCAGGGAGCATTGTTAGCTCTTGCTCCCTAGTACGTGCATCTATGACATTGTCATATTGTTCTAAATACACCAGTTTTTGTTCGAAGATGGTTAGCCCTAAGTGATCAGTGGTTCTCTTTTTGTGTAACCAAACCTTTGATTGTAGGTTCTCTGTTTGTCCAATATAAAGCAATGCGTCATTGACTGAGCTAAGTATGTAGACGCTGAATTGCTGAGTGACGGAATAGATGTGCTTTAAGACCGGGTTTGTATTTTCTTCGAATTGAGGTTGAGCTGCTGCAGGTTGAGTTTTCACGTGGAAGTCCTTTTCTGTTGCTAGGACTTTGAGGCTAGGAATAATAAGCAAAAACTCGAATTTCTCCACTGTATGCTTGGAGCTATTTCGAGCAATCTCATACTTTCTGGCATGCGTGACACTCTTTGGGTTCAGATCTACCCAAGTCCCTTCAGTACAAACTAATCAATACTGTGAACTCCACTAAAAACCAATAGCACACATAACCCCAACAACACCCAATTTCCTACCTAGCCTTCCCATTATATTGAAAAGTATAAAACACCTTACCATCACCCAGATGAATACATCACCTAATCTGATCTACACCTAACTAGCTAGTTTTAAAGCACTTTCCAAAAACGCACACTAACTTCTCATGATAAGCACTATTTGTCATACAAATCAGTTGTTACATTTAACAGCACGCAAGTCATTCCATCGCTATCTACAGCCATTTATGATGCGCGCCATTTGCATTCAAACAGGAAACGCTTGATGAAATGTTTAAAAATCGCATTGCTGGGGCTAGGAGTTGCTTCTTTAAGTGCCTGCTCGCAATTGCACCACGTACAACTTAGCGACATCGACCAAACTCAGGGAGAGTTAACACCTGTCAGTATCAAGGTCAACGAGATTGGTTTTGATGCTTCTGAGACAGCGCGAATCGCCTCTGATATGGCGTCGAGTGAGAAAGACTCAGAGAATCTGCAGCTTGTTGCAACCGTTCTTGCCTTGATGAATATGGGACCATCTACCGGAAACCCAGTCTATAACGACCACTATGCGGACCAGGTCATGCGTCAGATTGACACGCAATGTCCAAGCCACAACCTTACCGGTCTTACCTCTGTACGCGAATCAACCAGTTTCGGCACCGTAAGTGGCGAAGTTGTTCGTGTCGACGGTTACTGCATTAACTAGGAAATCTATACATGTTCAAGAAAACACTTTTATTAGCTATTGCAGCTGCATCCCTTTCTGGCTGTGTAGGCCTAAACACTGTGTCTTTAACTTCTGTTCCAGCACAGCGTGACCAAGCAATTAATGCCTCCGCATCTGATTGGAACTTTATTGGTATCAATTTCAATAACGATATCGTTGATGAAGCTGTTGCCAACCTTAAGCAGCAATGCACTGACGGTAAAATTGAAGGCGTGATGACTAAGCATCAAACGACGGCTTATGTCTTGTTCTTCAAGCGAGAAATCATCGCGACTGGATATTGTAATAAGGCGTAATGATGAAGAAGCTGATTTTATTATTACCTTTCTTGTTGACCGCTTGTAGTAGCAGTATTCACATGTCTCAAGTAACTCGAGACCAAAATGTGCAACTACAAAGCCCTCATACGCTTGAGGTTGAAACCGCGCAAACTGTCGTCATGGGTTTTGCCTTTGATACTGACTATGTTGATGACGCTTATGCTCAAGTATTTGAACAATGTCCGTCAGGCGCATCAATGGTGAACGTGGAATACCTCACCGACCACGGGTTCTTACATTGGACAAACCGAATCCGAATCAAAGCCCTCTGCGAAAAATAATCTCACAAGTAGATTAGCGTACTAAATACCCACACAATATGTATTTAGTACGCATAACTACTAGCACAACGACTCTTTGAGTTACGCACCCGATTTTAGTCATGATTAACTAGGGAAGTCACTATGATTACTGACCAACAAACAGCTGTGGTTCCAGAAAACGAACTCGATCTTTTTGCTTACCCATCAGAAAATTCCTTTAAGAGTATCTGGCTAAAATCGCGCTTCTTTGTATTGAGTAAGGTATACAAGTCTACTTTTGCCCATATAAAAGCACTGACAGGTAACTCTCTTTTTCATACCGCGGTTGAAAGCAAGCCTCGTATACTCGAAAAAGCGCTGAAACCATACCTATATGTTGATATCAAGCCTATGCAAAGAATGCGTCATATTGAAGAGCATTTCTCTTTGTTATCAGACACTTTTGGTAACTCGATAGAAGGTGCTTTCAAGGAAGATGGCTTAACTCTGCTGTCTTTAGAAGATTCAAAGGGTAGTTCATACAGCATCATCTTGTTTGATGGCGAAATGCGTGAAGGCTCTTTAGGTCTACGAATCATCAACGACCTGGGCCAAACCATCTATTCCATTACCTTTAATCTATCCACCAGCCCAGTTAAGACCATGCATATTGGTGCGTTAAAGGGCCCAAGTGAGCAGATAGAAGATCGTAACCAGGTGATTAAAACACTGACTCGCTCATTCCACGGTCTTCGCCCTAAGGCGCTAATGGTGGAATTGGCTCTGATATTTGGTAAATCCATTGGAGTACAAGAATTTGTAGGTGTATCTAACAAAGGGCATATCTATCAAGCACTTCGCTACAAAGGCTCAAAGAACAAAGCGGTCACCTTTGATTACGATGAATTGTGGGCAGAGTACGGCGCTGTACAATGTGATAAGTATCGCTATGACATTCCAGCTTTTCCTGAACGCAAAGACCCATCAGCGTTGAAGAAGAATAAGCGTCGTTTGTACACTAAACGTTATGCATGGCTTGATGAGTTAGAGTTAGACTTAAGCAACAAGATTAACGCTCTCAAGACCGAAACAATAGAGTTAGGGTGAAGCTAAGATCCTGACCTTCGTCAGGATGACATGGATGATGTACTGGCCACCAATATGAGGTGCTCAGTAATCATCAGCTTCACCACCACAACGTCATGCTGGAAAGTACGCAGTACTTATCCAGTATCTTAGTGAGTACATATCAATATATAAAGCGCTATCTAAGTTCCTGACTTTCGTTAGCATGATGTGCAGAGTGTGCTCATTCACACAGTTTTCTACAAACCATCATATAGATCGTTCCACTTAGGGTTCTTTGACTCAATTAAAGCTTCCTTCCACGCTCTTCTCCAGCATTTCAAGCGTTTCTCTCTTTCTATCGCGTGCTCCATATCGTCGTGAACTTCAAAATAGACTAATCGAGTGACATGATAACGTAATGTGAAACCTGGCAAGAGATGCCTTTTGTGTTGCCACACCCTTCCCTTTAGATTGCTTGTTACACCTATGTATAAAACATTCCGATTGATAGAACTAAGGATATAAACGCTTGGTTGCTTCACTTTTTGCTCTCAATTAGATTGAATATCTGAATACTAGAGCGTTGAGTCTTTTATGGCTGGGCTTTGAATGAAATGTTCGAGCTGTCTCGGTTTAGATAATACTAGTCATACATTAAGTGGGTTGTTGAAGCTGGGTTGATTCTAAGATCCTGACTGTTGTCAGGATGACGTGGTATGTTTGGTACTCATTGGCGCAGTAAATGGTGCACGTAGTAGTTACTCACGTCGGCACCTCTACGCCGTCATACTGGAAAGTACACAGTACTTGTCCAGTACCTTGGAGACTGCCGTTGGTGAGATTCAGTTAACTCTAAGATCCTGACCTTCGTCAGGATGACGTCGTAGTTCGAAGATGTTCTATTGGCCAACAAAACTCAAATCAACCGCTTGGTAATATTTGTTTTTAAGGATCTTCCCTTCCTTAATCATCACGCCATCAGTTGCAACAGAGTCTTGGTTGCAGAACACAATGTACTTGTCGTTCTTTAGTTTATAACCAGCACTAACGCCTTTTGCTGAATACACTTCGACGGTTTCTTTCGCCTGCTGCTCATCAAGTGCAGCTTTACTCATGTTACTCGCGTGTACTGCATCCCAACATTGCTCAAATGGGATATCTAGAGTTTTTGCCACATTCAAAAGGACATCTACTTGGCGAGCAATCGTAGTGTCATTTAACGCTTCGTGGCCTGCGTGAACAGCGCGGCCTACTGCAACGTATACCGTGTCGGTAATCGCATCGGCTTGGTCTTCTTTGTTGGTGGCGCGGGCCAGTTCGGTTAGCTCTTCGATCATTAGGTTTGAATGCAAATGACACAGCTTGTCGCTTTCGATTCCGGTATTAATAGGCAGATTGAATAATTGACGAAATTCAACAATGTCTTGATAAAGCTTATTCCAAAGCGATGGAGTTAATTGAGTAAACGTCGAGAAGAATTCTTTGTGTGCAGTCACGGGCATTTCCAAATTAGGTAGCAGTTAACAATCCAATAGCTGAAAGTTACTTCAGCTGTCTCCTTACAGCATTAAAGCTTGGCAAGACTACCATACTCATTTCAATAAGGCTCTTGCAACTATTCGCCGATTGTATTCGCTAAACAAGAGGAATCTTTCAAAGAATCATTAAGTTACAGCAATGTAAATAACAAGATGCTATTTGCTAACCTCAGTCAGACAGCTATCACCCTGTTTTAGTTGACTTTAATTACTGCTGATTAATGGAAATTAACATAAATATCCATTAAGTTAAGATAATAAATAAAAGTTGCATTGGTGATGTTAATGAGCGGTAAAAACAAGCAAAAAAAAGACGGCGAAACAGTAATTAAAAATTCAGAGACAAAAGCTGCGCACAAGGATTTGTCGGCAAAAACGGGTAACTCCAAAAGAACAGTAAAAAAAGAACGTGAAACCAAGAAAAAACAAATCTATATTCCGTTAGGTTTTACCCTATCACTTGTTCTTCCTAGCTTTAGAAAAGCGGAAGCAGACGAGGCTGACAGCTCATCAGCAATTGCTCCGGTTGAATCTCATTCCAAAACCAGTAACACCATCCTTCAACCGGCGACCGCAACAGAGCACAAGATTTCTGCATCATCACCAGTGCAGCAGAACATCATGCCAACGGCTGATTTGCAAGATAACCATTCAAACCATTCTCAAGCGCATTCTTCTAACTACTCTCATCATCCCGTTATATCACACCCCTTTATGAATGTAGGTTATGAGGTGGCGACTACTCATGCTCCCGATCTTCAGGGTTACCAAACAAGCACACCCAACCAATCAACAGCAAACATAGTCTCTTATAGAGAAGAAACTCTAACGGGTAAGTATGGGACGCTGACTGTCGGACCTGACGGGCATTATGCCTTTAATCTCAATCCAAAGTCGCCCGCCTTTATTCTTCTGCAAGGTCATGAAGTAGGTACAGATTCATTCGTGATTCATTTGTCGAATGGCCTACAGCAAACCATTACTGTTCCTGTGTCAGGCAACAACGAAGCAGCCCAGTTTAGTGGCGATTTAACAGGGGCAGTGACAGAGGATCTCAATGTCAGCTCTAATGGGCTGATCACCACTCAAGGTACATTGTCTGTTAGTGATCAAGACCATGACCAAGACACTTTAGTTGCCGTTAATCACCAAGCAACCAAGTATGGTGAGTTCTCCATCGATGAGTCTGGGCATTGGCAGTATCAGGTTAACAATGCCAGCAATACCGTGCAGGCACTCAGTTCTGGTCAAATGCTTCAAGAAACCATCACTGTGCATTCTGTTGATGGTACAGAGCAACAAATTGTCGTGACGATCAATGGACAAGACGATAGTGCTGTTATCTCAGGTAACGATTTAGGCCATGTTATTGAGGATAAACAAACACAGGTGTCAGGCAAACTTGACGTTATCGACCCAGATGCGAGCCAGCAACATTTTCAAGGTGGTGATTTGGCCGGTACTTTGGGCACGCTACACCTTCAAGACAACGGTGCATGGACCTACGATCTCGATAACACCAACCCTAAAGTGCAAGCCCTAGGCCAAAATGGAACGGCTACCGATATTATTACCGTTCAGTCTGCTGATGGGACGACTCATAAAGTCACCATTACTGTAAACGGCACCAATGACAAAGCAATAGTTGCAGGTGCAGATACCGGTGCGGTGACGGAAGAATCGCAACTGAAAACATCAGGCACCCTCACAGTAACCGATGTGGACACAGGTGAAGCTCACTTTTCCAATACCGACATTGCCGGTAGCTTGGGTACCTTGCATCTGACTGACTCGGGTGCGTGGACCTACGATCTTGATAACACCAACCCTAAAGTGCAAGCCCTAGGCCAAAATGGAACGGCTACCGATATTATTACCGTTCAGTCCGCTGATGGGACGACTCATAAAGTGTCTATCACAGTCAATGGCAGTAACGATCGTCCCGTAATTTCTGGAGTATCAAGTGGTTCAGTCATCGAGCAAGGAAACAACACACTAGGAACTCCTGACACATCAGGCGTTTTAACCGCTACCGATATTGATAAACCCGACACCATAACATGGGCTGTCAACCAACCTCATGGGCAGTTTGGGACACTATCCATTGATCAGCATGGTCACTGGCATTACCAATTAGACAACTCTACGGGCAGTGAGGCGGATAAGTTAGCTGCAGGAGAGCATCGGTCAGAATCATTCTGGGTTACTGCTACCGATAGTGCAGGAGCATCAGTTCCACAAAAAATCGTTATCGATGTGCAAGGTAGTAATGACAAACCCGTGGTCAGTGCTTGGACACAGCTTCCAGCAGGAAAAGAAGATCAGCCAGTAACCATAAAAGCGTCTGATCTACTAACGCATACGAGCGATGTTGATACTACAGATACTTTGCATGTGAGTAACTTACAAGCCACCCATGGTAGCCTCACAGACAACAAGGATGGTACCTACACTTTCACACCAGATAAAGATTTCAATGGTGAAATTCGACTCACATATGATGTGGTTGATGGGCACGGAGGTAGCGTTATTACTCAAGCGAAATTTGATCTCACAGCCACTCCCGATAAGGCGATTATCACCGATGCAGAAACCAATGCCGATTTACGTTGCGTTACAGAGGATCGTGGCTACATAGATACCCACTACCAGTTACATTACGACGGAAAGCTAAACATACGAGATGCTGATACAGGTGAAGCGCAGTTTGACCCAAATATTGGATCACAAACCTATCAAGGTATCGGCTATGACACTAAGTTAGGTGGACATGTAGTGCTCATGCCCGACGGCCACTACACCTATACGCTCGACAACCGAAATATACAAAACTTAGCGCAAGGTGAGGTGAAGCACGATTCTGCGGTAATACGGTCGGTAGATGGCACCACACATACCATAGAGCTAACGGTTCATGGTACTAACGACACACCTATCATTAATGCTCAATCTCATTCTGTTACGGAAGGAGGTAGTGTCCTACAGGGGCAAATGGTCGGTTATGACGTAGATACTGGCGCATCATTGACTTATAACGCACCGCAAGTCGATGGTCTAGTCGTTAACCCAGATGGAACCTATAGCTTCAACCCTAACCATTCTAGTTATCAGTCTTTAGCTTCGGGCATCACAAAAACACTCACTATTCCTGTAACAGTCACCGATGAGCATAACGCGAGCAGTACCCAAAATCTCTCAATCACAATCACCGGGGTGAATAACTCTGCAACGGTAAGTGGCGTCGACACCGGTGATGTTAATGAAGGCTATGGCACTTTTGGAGATAGGTCTCCAGATTATGCTCAAGCTGGCATGGCAAAAATAGGGCAAGGTGCATTAACAGCCGATGGCAAGTTGGATATTGTTGATCCGGATACTGGTGAATCTCAGTTTGACTCTAAAGGCGGAGCTTGGAATAACTCCTATCACGGGCAATATGGGCATTTACTATTAAATACTGATGGCACTTGGCATTACGATGTCCCCGTAGGCAGTGTTGATTGGGTTGGTAATCGTAAAACAACAGTCGGCACTACCATAGATAAACTCGGCGAAGGGCAGACGCTCACCGATACAATAACCATTCAATCTAAAGATGGCACCACTCACGACATAGTGATTACCATACATGGCGACAACGATCGTCCTTATTGCTCTTCTGAAGTACAACTCAGTTCAGGAAAAGAAGACTTAATTCAGACCATTACTTCCACTGAACTGTTGGCAAATACCGTCGATGTGGATGCCAATGACTTGGGCATGCTCACCATTGCAAACTTGCACGCCGATCACGGTTCAATTAAAGACAACCACGATGGAACGTTCACCTTCACTCCAAGCCATAACTACAATGGAAGCGTCCACTTCACTTATGATGTAAAAGACGCTCATGGTGGTACTACACACACTGGTGCAAATACTACTCTCGTAGCGACCCCAGACAAAGCCATTATTTCTGAAGTAACCACTGAAAGTGTTATTGAAGATGGGCCACATGCAACTCACAACAACGGCACAACAACAGAATTAGCTAACGGACAACTACAAGTTATCGATCCAGATAGCGGTGAAGATAAGTTCCAATACAGCCAGTTTGGTGAGACTCGTATTCACGACCCATTTGGCGGCATGCTTCGAATTGATAGCGCGGGTAATTGGGGTTATAGCGTCGACAACGCGGCTCTTCAACACCTAGCACAAGGGCAAGTTGAAACAGTCACCTATCGCGTACACAGCTTTGATGGTACCGCCTACGACCTAAACATCGATGTCATCGGTACCAACGACGCACCGACAGTCACCAAAGTGGTTCTCAGCAACGGCACGGAAGATACACACTATCAAATGCAGGCAAGTCAGTTCGGATTCACCGACGTCGATACAGGCGATACGCTACACTCAATCGCTATCACTGACCTGCCACCAACGGCTCAAGGTAAGTTTGTACTCGATGGACACGACATCACTGCAGGTCAAAGTATTACGACCGCGGATATTGCTAAGCTTCAGTTCATCCCCACTCCAGATTTTAACGGCGATGTTCAATTTAAGTTCACGGTTAATGACGGACATGTCGACTCACAAGAAGCAACGAACACACTGCATATTGATGCGGTTAGCGATGCTGCACAGTTCACAGGCCGCGATACTGGAGATGTTCATGAAGGACATACCTATACGGCACCAGACGGTACAATGTCTGGCGGCAGTGTCGATGATCGTTCACCAGATCATATGCATGGAAACATCGGTAAATTATGGAACGATGAAATACACACTGATGGTCACCTGAACATTGTTGATCCAGACTCCGGTGAAAGCCACGCTCAAACAGGCACATACCAAGGTACACACGGACATGTCATACTTCAGAGTAACGGAGATTGGAGCTATTACGCTTCCATAGGCCAAGACGCAACGGGTAGAAAAATTGATCATCTCGGTCAAGGTGAATCGATAACGGATACTGTTACCGTCAAATCGGCTGATGGCACCACTCACGATATTCATATCACCATTCATGGCGACAATGACCGCCCGTACTGCTCTTCAGAAGTTCAGCTCAACAGCGGAAAAGAGGATCTCTCAAAAACCATCACAACAACGGAGTTACTTGCAAATACTGTCGATGTTGATACTAACGATGTAGGGCAACTCTCTATCGCGAACCTGCATGCGGATCACGGCACTCTCGTCGACAACAAAGATGGTACATTTACCTTCACTCCAGACCATAATTACAACGGTCAAGTACACTTCACTTATGACGTTAAAGATGCGCATGGTGGGGTTACTCACACCGGTGCTTCTTCTACACTGTTACCGAGCAATGATGCCGCGACTTTGCCTACTGCTCAGGCCACGACTTCTGTAACCGAAGACCATCTAAAATCAGGTACTAGCAGCAATGAATTATGGTCAGGCTGGAAAAACCTTGATATTCAGGATATAGACTCGCCATCAGAGGCTAAGGTCACCCAGATAGAGGTCAACGGTGTTAAGCATACTGTCCCTGCGGATTTTGCTATGAACCTAGCAGGCACCCACGGAACCTTTAACTTTACACACTCAACCGATGGCCACAATAAGTGGAGTTATAGCGCAGACAATAGTCATACCGAGATTCAAGGATTGAGTCATGGAGAATCGCTAACAGATACGATCACACTAATCACTGCTGACGGTACTCGAATCCCCCTTACTGCTAAAATTTTGGGTACCGATGACCATGTGGTAATTGATACTCCGGATGCGTTGACTGCCGCACTTGGCACTGCCGTTGAAGATAAAGTTACCTCAATTTCAGGTACCCTACTCGCCCACGACTCTGACAGCAAAGATTCGGTCACATTTACCACTGGTGATTCTGCGGGTTCATACGGAACGCTGCATGTTGATAGCAATGGACAATGGCATTACGACCTAGACCATTCAAAAGCAAATGCTCTACAACAAGGTGAAACCAAAGCAGAAGGCTTTGATATCACAGCGATATCTACTGACGGCTCAACTGCAACCAAACATATTGAAGTGCTAGTTCAAGGGACTAATGACAAGGCAACGATATCCGTCACCTCAAATCCCGATGTGCATGAAGATAGCTCTTCAACGCCTGTTGAGATCATATCAGGTAAAGTGAGTGCCCTCGATCCTGACCACGACCAATCTGCATTCTCAACGGATGTTGGCAAACGCCATGATCCATTTAACAGTGGCGTTCACGGTGGTCTTCACATTTCCAAAGATGGCTCTTGGACTTATACCGTTAACAACAGTCAAATTCAGCAACTAGCCGCAGGGCAAGAAGAGCATGTCCTTTACAACGTGCATACTGTTGGTGGTGATGATCATATTATCGATATTAAGATTGTAGGCACCAACGATAGACCAACGATATCTGCCACTACACTCGCTCACGGCACAGAGAATGTGCACTACCAAATGCAATCTAGCCAATTCGGTTTTACCGACATCGACACTGGCGACACGCTGCACTCGATTTCCATTACCGATCTCCCACCAGCAACTCAAGGTAAGTTTGTACTTGATGGAAACAACATTACATCAGGCCAGAGTATTACGGCCACTGACATTACTAAACTGCAATTTATTCCTGCACATGGGTTTAGTGGTGATGTTCATTTTAAATTCACGGTGAATGATTGGCATGAAGATTCATTGTCAGCAAGCAATACCATCACCATTGATTCTGTAAATCATGATCCTATTGCTTCACCTTTAACCGACACAGTTAAAGAAGATGCATCCTCCAATCACCCATTAGACCTGCTGCAAGGTGCTACCGATGCTGATGGTGATACTTTATCGATAGCAAACCTTTCCTTCCAGATAGATGGAGGGACAACGACTTCGGCACTACCCGCAGGAATATCCCTAGCTTCAGATGGGCACACCCTTGTAGTTAATGCTCACCACCAAGCGTTCCAACATCTTGGTGTCAATCAATCTGAAACCATTGTTGTGAGTTACACAGTTAAAGATGGGCAAGGTGGCACAGTGCCACAAACAGCAACATTGACCGTTACCGGCACTAACGATGCTCCATCATTACAAGTACACCAAATCACACATGTTACAGGTACATTGACGGGTAACGATATAGACGGCGACGCGCTTGCCTACTCCGCAAGCTCATTGACAGGTCAATTCGGTTCCCTAACCTTAGACACCACCAGTGGCCATTATGTATATACTCCAGATGCACAGCCCCACGGTTTAACCTATGACCCATCTAATAACAATTATTCAGGGCAAGATACCTTTGAGGTTAAAGTCTCAGATGGTCATAGCGGAGAAAGCAGCAAATTCATCACATTTGGAGTAGTCGCATCAGTTGCTGCACCGCTAACTAGCACTGGTCAGCCAACAATATCGACGTCAGTGCCACATGCACCAAGCATCACAAACACACAACCGCCTCATACAACAAGTACCAACTCACAGAATGCTGTATCACTCGAACTATCGCCATCCAGCGACTCGGGCCAACAAGGTGATTTGATTACGTCCGATAACACTCCAACAGTAAATGGGCATGCACTAATACCATTCTCTCAAGTTGACATTATTGAAAGCGGCAAAGTTATCGCGACTACTCATGCAGACGCAAATGGCGATTATCATGTCGACCTGCCAGGGCTAAATGACGCAACCCACACCCTTATCGCTTCTGCTACTGATCCTTTATCTGCCTCTACTCAACAGTCTCAACCACTGGCAGTGGTCATTGATACGGTAGCTACCTTGTCTGTTGATCCGATCAGTGGCGACAATATGCTAACGGGATCTGAGCACACACAAAGTTTTAGTGTCAGTGGGGCTGTGACTGGGGTTGAGGATGGACAAGCTATACACGTGCAGATTGAACACCACACTTACCAAGGTCAAGTTTCTGGCGGTAAATGGCACGTATCCATCCCAACGACTGAAGCCCAAGCATTAACAGGGGGTATACACAATATTGCTGTTTCTGTAACGGATAAAGCCGGCAACCACGCTACGATGGACAGTCCTCTGTTTGTGAGTGATGGTTCTATAGCTCCACCCATACCCACCATTGCCACACCACATATTTCCGGTGGGGGCGGCATAGGTAGTCACTTGACAGGTAATCTCGTAGCCCCCCCATTACTCCAACAATTACATCCACAAACTGGTTCTGGCTGGGGAATTTTGGCACCTAATGGTATGGTTGTGACTCGCCTACAAGGGCAATATGGAGCCTTAGTCATCGACCCAAAAACAGGTCATGTAGATTATCAATACAGCTCTGCGCCAACTCCTGGACAAAAAGCCTCAGGTGGATCACACTGGGCCGGAAGTGGCACCCATGAACAGCACCATGATGTATTCCAGATCATGTACCACGACACTCACTCATCAAATGTCGATGTAAAGGTAAACCTCGATGTCACTTACATACATGGGCACAGTGGGCAAAATCAGGCCTCAACGCATCTTGTTGGTATGTCAGTCACACCTGTTGCCCCAACTGTTCAACATGACGAACCAGATTCTGCGCCAGAAGTTATTGAGGTCACACTATATGCTGACGATGACAGCACACATCATGACCTAATGGCTGGGTTAACTGCACTTGCGGACGATCACAGCTCAGCAGGAAGCAATCCATATACCGATATTGTGGGTCTTCACGATGCACCACAAACTGATGCCTCGGCAGCGCCTGCGCCAGAGCCTGCCCCTGATTTAGATCTATTATTCAATCAGGCCGATGATCTTGCGCATCAGCATCCGGTTGATGCTTTCATCGATAATAATGGTGAGGAGCACAAACCTGATGACCATCACGTACTGGATGACGAGCATATACAACAAGATCTACCTGACGTGATGGATTTACCTGATCACCACCATTAATAGCTAGGTGTATAATTAACTAAAGATGTAGATTGTTCTAAACAAGGAATAATTATGAAGACGGTATTTAAGTTAGCGGTTGTTGCATCGTCTGTGTTGCTTGCAGCCTGCGGCGGAAGCGATAGTGATAACTCACCATCACTGAATGATTTTGACGTTGATTTTCAATCGTTTAACTATGTTAGCACTGGAGTTAGCTTAGAGGCAGAATACAATGTAGAGCCGTTCTCTCAAGAGGTTACTTTATTTGATGGCTCTGTGTACGGCATAGTTACAAACACAAGCTTGCTAATTCAATATGAAGGTGAGGAGTTGCCTTCTTACAAGGTAGAAGTGGCACTTAAGGACGCAAATACCGATACAGTATTGGACGAGCAAGACCTAAATGTAAGCTCTACTAGCGATGATAAATTAGTTTTTGCAATTGGCGATCAGAATAATGCGATAAGTGATCCACCGCGCTTGGTTATCTTAGATGAACCCGATGATGAGGTTGCTGATGGCAACGTTGCATTGTATGTAATGAATTTGAGAGATACCTCTTCTACTGCGACCGCATACAGTATCAAGATTGATGGAACAGAGATTTATAGTGGCTTGACTCAGGGGGCATTATCTCCGGTTATTGAAGTGGCAGAAAATACGGATGTATTGATTACGGTAACCGATAATAATGGGTCCCAAGATTGTAATATTACGAACGTTAACTGGAGCACTGATGATGAGTGGATCGTAGTTTTTGATAAAGCTAGTTTGAACCAGTGTTATGCTCCTAAAGCTATAGATTAACCTTAAGGCGGAGTGGAGATACAGTTTTTACGCTCGTCGTCCCCGAAGTGGTTTATCGGGGACCTTTTCAGCTACATTTCATAGAAGTAGATTCCCGATAAAAACTCTCGGGAATGACGCATATTTTCGAGTTGGTTCGATAAACCCGTCGTTCCCGAAGTTTTTTATGGGGACCTTATCAATCAGAAAAACAGCGCTTTAAAGAGTATACAGTAAAAAATATGTCTATTTGCGTGTGAGTGAGTGACAACCCTTTACTGGCAATGCTTCTTGCGAGTCTATAAAGCGTACATACTATGTATAATGGTGTGTACGCTTTTTTATCCCTGAAGGCTTAGCAAGGCGATGGTCTCACTGCGTGAAGACCATCACCCTGCCAAAAGGGTATTTAAGGGAATGATGGTAAAGTAAAATAATAAAGCCACTCCTGACGCTCGCACAGCTCACTACTCGCTAGGCATTTATGATTTTTCTTGACCATCCGCTGAAACACGTTTTTGGACAAAAGTTTGTCAGTGATTTTGCTAAATTAGCTTTTCACGGATTATCAAAAGTATGGCAAAACCTCTAATCGAGTGGCCAACTTCTCGCTTCTGTCAGCCACTATATTAAACGCTTATATCTATTGTTAAAGGCCGTGGTTCCACCTTCCATAATCCTACAGATAGTTTCACGCATTTCACTGTCCTGTATCGAGCCTTTATTCTTAATAAAGCACTGATTATTAAAGTCAAGTGCATGTACCATCTCAGCATCACCGTTTACCACGATGTTGGGGTTGTGTGTGACCATGATTATCTGGCGCTTGCTCTTAGTTGCCTTAATTTGAGACACTATCAAGTCATATATTAAAGAGTTATCCAAATCGTCTTCTGGTTGATCGATAAAAAGTGGCTTCTCGCTATGCGCCAATAAGAAAGCCAGCATTGCAGCTGCTCTTTGACCTGCTGAGCCTTGGGTTATTGGAGTGAAGTTTTTCCCGTCCCCTGTGCGGCTATACTCAACGTCCAAACCATCCTCTGGGAACCAGTACAAGAGAGAGTCAGCAAAGTCTTGATGCTGAGTATTCATATTCACCAGTTTGTTCCTGAATCTGGCGGAGAATGCCTGCTTATCTGCTCCAGTAGATACTTTGTAAAGCAAGCTTTGTATATCAAAAATGGCTCTATCACGATCCTCTTGATTTGGAAGCTTAGCCGCATTCAAAAAAGACGAAACAACACCTTGTTTACCGTTTTCGCCCTTTATGTAAATATCCGATGCGAACTCAGTTTTAGCTGAAAGCAAATCTCGAAATGCATGTTCCATGACCATAGCGCTGCAACCATATGGTCTTACAGAGATCTTCACATAGTGGTTATCAGAAAGCACTTCTTGAAGAAATAGTTTTCTACGCTCTGTTTGCTTAAGTCTTTGCTGCCTTATCTCTTTAAGATCCTCGTTAGCCAGTTTAACTTTTTCTTGAAGCTGCTGTTGTGCATTCATTGCCCTAACTAACTTATCAGCTAACTCCTTCTCAGATTGAACAAGTTGGCCATACTCTTTTAGGTTATTGATCCCTTCGCTCTGTAGTTGAAGCTGTAAATCAGTATATTGTTTTACGGCTTGGTCAAACTTTGCCTTCCAATTACTACTTATTAAAACGGCCTCTATGTCATTAACACTTGTCTGTAGTCCTTCAATAGAATCTTTTATGGCATTTTTTGTTTTACCAACAGCAGTATCTAGAGAGTTAGTAAAAGCTTGAATGTCTGCGTCAAAGTCTGAAGGTGTCGCAATAGTGGAGACTATTTCCTCGTGCAAGAAAAATCCGCTTAATCTATTTATCAAATCCCATGTTTCAGATTTCTTGGTCTCAAATAGTTGTTTCTGTTTCTGAAACTTGTTGTATTCAGTAAGAATTTTCTGATGATTACTCTGTGAGAGCTTTTGAATTTTTGCTCTTATGTCTTGTAGTTGCCTCTTGAATGCTGGTATCTGATCAGCAACTTGTTTCAAACTCCTAGCCTCAGCTCTCTTTGCGCAGAACTTCAATTGGGCCGTTTGAAGTTCATCATGGTCAATATTTGCCGAACGATCTATTAACTCAAGTAACGGCTGCTTATTTTCACCAACCAGAGTTGCTATTTGTCCCTGGCTATAAAGGTCAATAGGGAATCGGTCTTTGGTAATTTCCTGGTCTTGACTTTTTTTCCAATCACACCCGTCTTCCTCAAAAACTGTCGTTTCGTTAGTGACTTGCGACCAAATTAGACGATAACGCTTACCCAACCGCCTATAAATTAGCTCTACTTCAGTATCTTCCTTAAGAGCTCCAAAATCGTCCTTTGATTTTGGTACTTGCATGAATTTGGAATATGTCTGGTATGGCGTAGTATCTTCATCTAGCTCAGACTGTTTCCCTGATACAGCTCGTAGAGAGTGCGTAATAGTAGACTTACCAGTACCTCTTCCTCCTACAATCGCATTTGAATAAGGGCTAAATGAGAGCGACGAAGGAAGTCTCCCTTGCCCCATATATCGAGCATCTTTAACTTGTATCGACTCAATGAAGTTATCAGGTGTTTCATATGGCTTGAATTGAATTAGGTCATCAAACCGTTTGATAGAGAACTCTTGGCCATCTATCAAAGCAAGTTTTAAAGATGCGAGCGTAGGGGTTTCCATTTTGACCCAAGTGTATCGACTACCTGGTTTATCATTCCCACGAAAACCATGACTATCAGATCCAACAACTTCTGATAAGTTAAGTCTGCTTTGAATATAGCTCTGCGGCTTATCAACTTCAGTATCGACAACTTCAATGGCGCTAAGTAATCCTGTTTCGAATATTTTACGAAGATACCTATCGTTAGCTACGGGTGACTGTGATTCATTCTTGGTTTGTAGAAGACCGTTATCTCGATCTGCGTGTGCCGCTATAGGAATGCAGTCAAATTCAGGCAGGGTTATAACTTCGTTAAGAACTCGCAGTAAACTCATAGAACCTGAGCTGCTGTGGTCACCACAATCTCCTCTGTAACCAGCGGAGGTAATGAACTGTTCGATTTTCTTTTGACTAGTACCTGGCGCGAATACAACTATTAAATGAAACTCATCCTCGGTTGTAAGTTCGACCCCAGGGAACACAGTTATATCTCTGAACCCTTCAGGCAGATTAACTTTCATTTCTTCGTATGTGCTTTGCAGGGCATCCACCCAACCAGCTCCGTTATGATCTGTTACTGCAACGCAATCAATCCCCTCCGCCATGTACTTTAAAAGCCAATCTTGGGGAGATAAATTATGATCGTACTTCGCCCACATTGAGTCTGTTGATTTAGGAGTATGCGTATGGAAATCGAACTTGTACCACTTAGCTCCCGGATATGGCCACGCACTAGTCATTTATTTTCCTTGTGTAGTGGCAAATTGAAATTGGCCACTTTGTTATATGAAATCACTTTATCAGCACAAGAATAACTAGGTCAAATAGCTGTCTCTGTAAATGAGATTTTCGATTATGGACAGATACTTACGAGAAAATCCCTATTCTGCCTAACCAGGAAACGAAGCCCAATTATCTTGTAGACTTAAATCGTGAAGAAGAAGTCGATTTCTTTGATTGTGAATACTAGCTGCTTAGTTTCATTGTCCACTTTCAGACCAATTGTTGCACTGTTAAGCTCTTCACTGCATTGAGCTGACTCGAGTATTTGAGGCATATTGGCTTTGATAGTTTTAAATTGATGATTGAGCATGGCGATGACTTTCTGCGAATTTATAACAGCATTTATAGGAGAGCCATTTGCTGTAACTCCACATCCTGGGTTCATATACTCTGTGCCGTCATTAACGATTATATTGGCGTTAGCATGCTTGTTTCTTAAAGTTTTGTACTCAGCCTCGGTTAACTTTTGCATTCCAGAGTCCATCCTGAAAGCTGACATTCGATCTGCCCAGTTTTCATGCATAACTTCTATTAAATCTAAATCACACCAAGAGCGGTGATTGAAAAGGCTAGGTATGCCTGAAACTCAGTACATCGTTTAAGAATTAGGCAACAATGGACCGGGCATGTCTTCTATCTGAATTAAGCAACAAAGCCCATTGTTCGCTGAGAACTTCACACAGAAGAATAAGAAGAGTGCATTTAGTAACTCTTGGAGTTCTACCAAACTGAAAACTAAAGGTATTGCAGACGAGCAGTTCCTTGCCTCTTGCGATGAGTTACTGGCCACAGTGAACGGTCTTCTTAAGAAGCTTAAGCTTAAGGTGTAGCACATAAAGAAAAAGCTCCATACCGAGAGTGGAAAGGAGCTTAATCAAATAGGAGAGAACCACATCTCCTCAACTAACCTCCCCCGATTATAACCTAATACCAACCTTAATAGAATTTCGGTAATTCCTTTGGAAGGCCGACCTACCTAGGTATTCTTCCTGCGTACTTAGTTAAACCTAACTATGTCTGCAACTGTAAATGTCCAACTTAACCATTATATTTATAACCGAGAGAAATATGAACTTCATTCATCAAGTAATTCGAGTCATCGTTATGGCTCTTCTGGGTCTTAATATCCTTACCACTGCACTTAGTTTTCATACTCTTGATACGGCAATGAACTGGGTCGCAACTGGACTAGCTTTTGTCTGGATGCTTGGCTCTCTGTACCTAGTGCTGACCAATGAAGGAGATGTCATCAAGGAGGAGACTTGGAATAACTGGAAGATGCTGACCCTAGTTGCGGTGATTGCTAACGTTGGGATGGTGGTGATTATCCCTCACATCAGTGGGGACCAAATCATTATGGCTCTGGCTCCATTCCTAATCATTAATGCCTTAACCTTCACGGCTGTCAGTGGTCGATACAATCGCTGTAAAGCATAACCAACCTTACAACTAACATCAAAGTCCTTAACTCGTGGACTCTCTTTAATCCGAGATAGAATTAAATGAACCTTAAATCTATTGCAGTTAATGCACTAATGACTGTCCTAGCTGTGACCCTCATCTCTAGCGCTCAAGCTAATGAGACTAGCATATGATGAGACAGCAGACATCCACTGCAGTGCATTCGCTGAGTTGGCAGGTCTTAAGATTCACGAGTATAAGTTACCCGTCAATGAGATAAGCAAAGAATCCTATATGTTTCAGGCAGGATTTGCGATGGGTTATGCACGAAGCTCCGCCCTTATGTACACAGTCATGAAGCTGAATAACAAAGAGCATTGGACCAATCGTGAGGTAGCATTCACCATCTATCAAAGATATTGCCGATGACTACTCCATATAAAGCTAAGGACCTCAGTTATGGGACTACGGTCAATCGTGCAGTAGATGCTATCACTTATGGAGAGCTTGGCGCTAAGCCTTCTGAGTTCGTAAAGATATGCCCTAAAGCCTTGCTTGAGGTGCACCATACGTTAATCAGCCTTGAGCGCAAGCTTAGCCAAATCAAAGAGGTGTGCAATGCAAAGAGTTAGACTAGAAGCTCAGATCAAAGCGAGACAGAAAAGCTTAGACTTCCTTGTTGGTGAGCGTTTAGAGCATCTTAAGCGCAAGCCAAATGTAGACGCTCACTATGACCCTATCTATGGTGAAGATGGCCTACTGAGGCAGTGGAGAAGAGAGCTTGCAAAGATTGCTAACAAGGTCCACAAGGCTGAGAAGCTACGAGACCGAGCCAAGTATGAGCTGACTCAGTTTGATGCTCCACCTCCGCCAAAGAAAAACCGTAAAGCTTGGCCCTCTCAGGAGGTAAGAAGCTCCTATACAGACAGTGGGTGCAATGCCTTTCTAGGCCGTGTATGTCGCTGTCACCTTTAACCAACTATACGACGAGAGTACAGATCCATGACGATAGCCAAATACATCCATCCTTCTCCGGTTTTCAGATAGGTGACATCGCCAGCCCAAAACTGAACAGGGGCTGCTGGGTTAAAGTTCTGATTCAACAAGTTGTCTGCGGCAGCGTCACTGTGCTTGCGCTTGGTTGTCACCTTGTAGCCGACTCGCTGAGTCACTCTCAAACCTAATTTGTTCATAACGTTGCGGACGCGGTAACGCCCAACAGCGAAGCCTTCCTCACGTAGCTTCTTCACCATATCCCCGATTACCAAGACTCTGTCTACTTTTTTCGAAAAGCACCTTGGTGCGACGATATAAATTCAGAGTCTCAGCCGTAATTACTTCAGCGGGCCGATTAAGCCAATGGTAATATGCTGAGCGACTTACTCTCATCACTTTACACAAATGAAATATCGGGTATCTTTCCGGTTCAGCCTTGATGAAGTTAAACTTTATTTCATTTCTTTCGCGAAGAAGGCTGACGCCTTTTTTTAAATTTCTTTCTCCATGCGCAACTCCTTGACTTCTTTGCGAAGCCGTTTTAGTTCATCACGCTCATCATCAGAAAGCTCAATACCCTCTAGTTGGGCTTCGATTTTTGCCTTCCACTCATATAGAACCGTTGTCGTTACACCGACGGCTTCGGCAACCTGAGGAACGGTATAGCCTTGCTCTCGCACCAATGCTACAGCTTCTTCTTTAAATTCTTTAGGCTAGCGCTTGTAAGCTCTTTTCTAAGTCATGTATCACCTCATTGATCTGACATATATTGTCTCTCAATTTAATGTCAGTTCCATTAGACCAGAACATTAGATCATTAGTTAGGTGCGGAATGCGTTTAAATCAACCAGTCCTCTGAAGGCACTAATTTAATTCACACAACACGAGAATGTTAGTGCGCCGAACCCTTTGTAATAATTTTTTGGGGGTCAATTTGGAATCGCTAGTACCAACCGTCCCAACAACCTTGCCTTTGGAACATAGAAGCAAGCTCTAAAGCTCTTTCTCTTCCTTTTCCTTGTTGCTCTACACCATGTAAATACCCCTTGACATATCCATTCTCTCCAGTCCATGCAAGTACAAGAGTGATTGCTTTTTGAGCATTTTGCTCACCCGAAACAGTGGTAACACTATCTATGTTGTTAAGAACTAACACCTCAAGTTCGGAAGCTATTTTTGCTTTACCTTCATACAACAATGCAGCGTGACAAACGCCGAGTTCCTGATACGTTTTTCCATGGAATGTGTCTTCGGGCGGCACGTATTGTAAAGAAGCGGAAGTTGAAAAAGGTAGAGCGCAAAGCGATCCGAATAGAATAAATTTGGTTTTCATATTTAGGTAGTTCCTAAGTCGATTGGGGTAACATCCTTCAAAGGATTAGTGACTTTTCTTGGTTTTAAGCAATCAAATCTACCATGCTTCGAGTTTCATCATTGCGATCCACGCTAGTATCAATCCACACCTAACGAGAATGAGTATTGGTACTTCCTTGTCGATGAAGATTAAGAGGGGCACGATGGCTAGACTTTGCATGATTGAGTAACTGCGAATGTGAAAAGCGTTCCTCACTGTTATTTTCGGACTGGCTATGGAATGAAATAGTTATTTTAGGTAGCCATTTCATAAAGAAAAATAAAGCAAACTAGTTTCAATACCTCAACATGACTTATGAGTTGGAACTCGAAATGGGGCATAAACGAGTTTGAAATTGCTACCCCAGAAGTTCTTTCAGGTAACTGTTCCGCTTATGAGAGTGGCTAGGTGCTTCGGTGATCTGCTTCATATCATCACTACTACCAACGATATGGATTTCACTTTCAGCTCTCGTGATTGCCGTATAGAGCCATGCTCTATCTACTATTCTACCGTTTTGCAGAGCGATGATTATGCGTGGAAACTGTGACCCTTGAGCTTTATGTAGGGTGATTGCGTAACCCAACTCCATGCAGTCGAGAACGGATTGTGTTATCTCGACCTTTTCACCTGTATCTAGTGTCACTTCACCGTAATTATCAGCAGAAGGTTTGGCGTTGGTTAGCATACCAAGTGAGCCGTTCTGAATGCCTTTGTCGTAGTGATTCTGCGTAAATAACACCGCATCATTCATGCGAAGCGGCAAAAAGAACTTATCACCATTGATTTCGAACTCAAGGCTAGTGCTATCTGGGTTAACGGCTTGTTGGGTGAGTTTATTGATTTCTGATACGAGTGCCTTGGTTGGAGCCATGACGCGACTGTTTTCAGGACACTGTTGGTAAAGCTCACAACAGACTTTGGCAATGTCTGTTTTACTGGTTTCGTGAAAGTGTATTGCTCCCGTGCTTAATCGATCAGGCATCACACCTTGATTGATGAGCTTTGAGTATTCGGGGATACCCGTTGCACCTTCCTGTCTCTTGACGATATCTAACTTCGTATTAGCCACCGTTTTTGCTTCAACGATGTCTGCCAACACTTTGCCACAACCGATGGGTGGAAGTTGGTCGGGGTCGCCAGTGAATATCAATCGTACAGAGGGGTGAATGTGATTCACAAGACGATACATGGTTGGCAAGTCAATCATGCTCGCTTCATCAATCACCAGTAGGTGATTGGGCTTATCGACACTGGGTTCTACGGGGTCTTCACGCAGCAATTTGGCAATGGTTGAGGTAACAAAACCGATGGACTCATGAAGTCTCATTGCAGCACGACCGCTGAGCGCAACGGCGTGTATTTCAAATCCAAGTTGATGATATGCCCTGAGAGCCGTTCTGAGTACCGTTGTCTTGCCTGTTCCTGCACCGCCCGTAATACAGCTTACCGAATTATCCAGACACGTTGTTACGGCTTCGATTTGCTTAGGAGTTAATTCGTAGGGAAGCTCCGCAACCGCAGAGCAATACGCAGCATTGGCGTTTTCATCAAACAAGTCATTTCGCTTAATCAGTGTATTTAGCCGTTTGGCAACGACACTTTCCATCAGAAGTTGCGCAGTTGGATGGTAGGCTCCTGTGTCGGGATTTAAAATATACTGAGCTTTATCATGACCTGATTGGAACGCCTGAGTGACCAGTGTTTTATCTTTCAATAGTTTGTTGAGGTAAGGGCGCACATTGGCATGAGTGGTATAGGTGTGACCTTTTTCAATCTCCTTGCGAATCGCCATTTCCAGAGCAGCGCTGAGCCTTCTTGGGTCATCCTTCGCAACATCGCTCTTAAAACCCGTTACCTTGATAATATCTTCAATGGCACTGAACGAAAGACCAAAGCCCATCAAAGCATAAGGATTATCCTTAATTACCTCTATGGAGGCTTCACCGTGATGCTTGAGCAGCCGTTGCTGCACACTGGAGGGGATGTTGTGCTCGCTCATCCAGTTGCAATGTGCCAGATTTTTATATTTGGCGTAGCCCTTAAAGAGCGCTTCCACCGAATCCTCACTCAGAATCGATGTCAGACGCTTTCTGGTCTCTGGGGTGTCATTTCTCAGTGTGGCATGGAAGTCTTTACTCAAGAGCTGCCAGAGCGCCCTAGCTTTGCTTTCGCCAATACCCTTGAAGTCACGTTCTCTGGCGATAAAGCGTATCAGTTGCTCACCTGTTTCGGGTAAAGTGCATTCAATATGCTTGGGTGATTCATAAGTGTGCTGCTGCATTACATAATCACCCATCTCCATATTTTCTATCTGGCGAGCGCCTTTGACTGACCAATGCTGACCCAGCGTTGGAAGCACAGGGATGCTATCGGGGTCGGCTTTGATGGTGACGTAATACTTTCCACTATTGGTTTTGTAAGAGTCTTTCGCCAGCGGTACACCGCTGAATATCACCATCTTGGTCGAGCGATAAGGGATACTGGTGACACGTATTTGGTCTTCATGCAAAGCGGCATTCATCGTGGCATCAACCCCATTTCGGATAAGGTTTCAGATAGCTCACCAAAGCGCTCAAGTCGCTTTTCAAGCTCCCTGACCTTAGCTTTCAATTCAATGTTCTCAGCTTCTAATGACGACACCCGCTTGGAATCGAGCAGCTTTCGATTTGCTGTGTTGTCGTAGGCTTGAGGTTTGCCCTCATTCTTCTTGGCAGCATCGGTCAACGGTGGCAGGACACCTTTACCGCGCAACTCATCTTCTAAGGCTTTGAGTGCTTTCTTAAGGGCAGGATTTTGGTTTAACGCCGATTTACCGCAGCCGATACCCTTTGCCACTTCAATGCGATTAAGCTGACCTCTGAACACGATTTGTTTAAACTCATCGTCCGTCTGTGTGGCTGTCCAGACCTCAAATGCCTCAAGGTTTTGTTGCGCTTTCTGCTGCCCACTTGCCATTAGTCATCTACCTCACCCAATAGCTTGCGAAGCCCTGTGACAAAGCCTCTAGGGAAAACTTCGCTGTTGTATTCCATGTCTTTTATCTGACCCGCCTGAGTAGTTTGCCAGTCGTTCTTTTCCATACATTCATCAGAAATGGCATACGCTAAGGCTTTTTTCTCTGATTCGGTGAGTACGCCTGATAGGGATGGCAGCACTTCCACGCTTGGTTCTGCGGTGGTGTCAAACTGGCGCACAGGGCGTTTGTCGATGGTAATGTTGGCGTGTTGCTTGAGTAAGTTGACCTCTTTGCGGTAGCGGTTACGTTCGGCAATGATTTGACCAAACAAGGCGCGTACCGCAGGGTCAGGGATACGCTCTAGCAGTTTATTATCCGCAGGGATGGATTTAGACCGTGACGTGTTGGATAACGGTTTTTTGATGCTGGTATTGTACTTTGCCGCCCATGCTTCGATGAGCGTTCGGTAGTGCTTGTTACGGGTAGCACGCAAAGCCTCATACGCCAATCCGCCATTTTCAGCAGACACTCGACCAATTTGGGTAATGGAGAAGTCGCGCTGACCTGATTCTGCATAGGCTTTCAGCGTGTCGTTGAGCTTATCGAGGCTTTGCTGGGTGCGAGGCACTTTGCCCTCTTTTAAGTCAGCCAGAATGACATCAATATCGAGTTCCATTACTCCTCCAATAAGTTCGGTAGTGCGATGCCATCTAGATTAATGACTTTATCAGTCAGAGCATTAACACCCTGAGAGAGCAGCTTGTTATCGGTCAGGTATTCACCCGCTTCGATGTAGCTCGCCACCTTGCGGTAGCCTTCGAGCTTGTCGTCAGGGTCGGCTATTTTTGCCATTTGGCGCAGCATCGCATTAGCCGCGATAAGTTGTTGTTTGTCGTCCATTTCCATGAAAATCGGCTCAAAGCCTTTTTTCATCAGCACACGGCTAAGCTTGCGAGAACGCTTTTCTATGGCAGGGGTTTTACGCAGCTCATCCTGCAAATCAGGGTAGAATTCAGCGTCATCACAAAGCAGCGATAAGTGCAGCAGTTCTGAATCGGTTTCGATAAACTTCAAGGCATGGCTGACATCGTGCTCAGAGCCAACCGCAATCAGTTTATCTTTGGTGTCATCCTCATTTCTGGCTTCTTCGACACGAATGATTTTCTGAATCAGCTCAAAACACGCTATCCAGTCTTTGGCGTATTCATCGGCTTCGACTTGCTGTTTTTCATAGCGGCGCTGTAGGGCTTGCAGTTCATCATGTTTGATGAACGGCTTTCCTTGCTCTTCACAAAAGAACTGTTCATCTTTGAGGGCTTCCAGTTCACCCTCAATTTCCACCGATAGGTTTGCTGCTTGATGTGCTTTGTAGCTCAGTTGATTGAAGTGGGCATTGAGCGCAGGAAGATAACGAGCTTCGGTAATAAACCAGCGGCAACGAATGCAGTTTTCAGCGCCATGAGGCACGCTGCCATAAACGCGGTTAAATGCGGCTTCTGCATCCTTGAGCAGCTCACCACCATTCCAACAACCCCCAAGCGTGCTGACTTCATCTGATTTGACGGTGTTGCCCCCGACCAAACACAGACCACACGAACGTTCTTCCCAGCCTATCGGGTTACGGTTAACCAATGCCACCTGAATGCTGTCATCGTTGTGATACACCATCTTGCATTGGATTTGCTCCATCGAGGCATCTTTAAGGAAGTTGCGCACCGATTGTTTGGATTTGGCATCCAATTCACCATGTGCTTCATCCATCTTCTCTGCCATCACAGACGGGGTAATTTTGTTGTAGTAGATGGTCATCAACAGGCGCGTATGCCCCGCCAATAGCTTAGAAATCACAGGCAGTGGCAGTTGGGTATCCATCGTATACGCCGTGATGAGTGAGACACGCAAACTGTGTAAGGGAAAGAGTGTGGCTTGTTTAGAATTTACTGGTGTACCCTCTCGGTAATCCACAACCAGTTTCAAACGCTCGCCGTTATCAAGAGTATCGCCTAGCTCCAAGAGCTGATTTTCCAGCTTTAGTAAAAGTTTATACCAGAATCCTTTGAGTCCAGCGCCTAATTGAATTGGCTTATGCTTATCTTCACCCTTTGCTGACGCATCACGAAACAGAAACGCAATTTCACCCATGCTTTCTAGCTGTCTGTCCGATTTCTTCCCCTGAGTGTGCTTGCGTAGCAGTGTGGTACAGTCGGTGGGCTTTGCTATCGGATTATACTTTTCTTGCCAGTTGCGCAGTTTTTCTAGCCAGTACAGCACTTCTTCGTTCTGCCAAGGGATGATGTAGCCACGCTCCAACTCGCCTTTGTTTTGGTCGGCGGTCTTGTTGGTGTTGATATATAGACCTGTTGAATACAGCCCTGTCATGGTGTCGTGAATGCGGCGGAAGATGCCTTTCCCGAACGGGCGTTTTTCGCTACCAAGTGCAAAATCATGTAGGGTGTTCACCACCCATTGCCCTTGCTCATAGCGCCAAGTATCCGCTTCTCCACTGTCGAGCATACGCACCTGATAGGTACGCAGCGGTAGGTGGAGTTTCATGAAAATCACCATCGCTTTGACAGGCGACCAGAGTTGGTGAAGGGTGATTTTATTACCTTTGCGAGTCACTTCTTTAGTGCGCCACACGCAATCAGGGTCGGACTTATCAATCAACTCAGGCTCCACTTCAAACCAATCACCATCACCACCTCTTACCCCTTGACCTGATTGCTGCTGCGCCCATTTCCAGTGCTTGAAATGGCGGTACTGATAGGCAGGCAGCAAGGATTCATCGTCCTTGAGATTTTGCTCAATGACGGTGAGTTCAGTTTTATCAGGCAACGGACAGAGGATTTGGCGTAAGTCCTGAATGTAGCGATACGGTAAGGGGTTGCGCACGGTTTCCGTAGTATTACTTTGTACTTTAATTTTACTGAGCGGGTTTTGAACCAGTGGCACAAGGCTGCCATTGTCATCTTTCTCGGATAACACTTTTGCAATAACAAAATTGATGAAGTCACAAGGATAGTTCACGCCTTTTTGGATAAAAGTAGATCCATTCTGTGTTTTCTTTACCACGGCCTTCAATTCTTCACTAGAACATCGATGACCGTTGTAACCCGTAAAGAACAGTTCAATATTACTAATTGCATATGGCGCACATTCAGAAAGGTAGCATTCAAAGAAGCGACTTAAAGCATCACGTTTATTGCCTACACCTATCGTTTGCGTCGCCATCCACTCTGCAGCCAATTCCTGCCATTGTTGCCACTCCGCACCAAGCGTGGTGAGCATCCAAGAGAAGGCTAAATCCGATGAGCGTCCGTCCTGTTTTTTGGTTGTTTTCGCCATTACTTACCTCTCAATTTTGGATGTTTGCCAGTGAAGTACCCCTGCGGGTCGATGTCGTCAAAGCCGTGTTCAACCAGTGCTTTCCAGTCGAGCGCTTTGACTTTGGATTCAGGGTTTGCCAGTTGCAGTGTGGCTTGAGTGAGTTCGTCGGAAACTTCTTGCTGACTGGAACCAGTGTAAGGAATTTGTGAATCCAATCTTTTGTGGTGAAGACACTTCTTTCGAATTAATGGGTCAACCTTTGCTCGCTTGAGGCGTCTGCCGTAATTATGTCTATGTCCATGTGGATCTAAGCCTTCTGCCTTAGTCGGCTCTAAACCTATGCGCTTCAAGCCGTTGGCGTAGTTATCATGAAAAGCGTTGATGGTGTAAGGATTGCCTAATGCGCTGTGATGAAACGAAATAAACGCGTAAGGGTGATGACACTCAATGCTGGCGCGGTACTTTTGATAGTTTTTCCAAAGTGACATAAACACTTTGCCGTAGTCGGTTGGGAACCACTGAACCTGTATGTAGTTATCTTTATGGTCAACCACACGGTTTTTCCAACCAAGATGAGCGGTGCCTTTCATGCGCTGGCGAGGGATACGCGCATACTTTTCTTTTAAGTACGTCTCTCTATTTTGATTTTTAGAACGAACTTCAGGGTCATTTGGCGCTTTGCCATCGACTTCATTGTAAATTCGAACGATTGCACTATCTGGGTTATAGGGATCTTCAAACACATCTGTGACCCAAAGGGTTAAAGCCTCGCTTTCGCGTAGTCCGCCACCGTGCATGAGCAGGAGTATTAACTTATCCCTGAGTGCCACTCGCGGGTCGCTCGCGCCACCGATGCCATTTATATAAAAGTCTTCCCAATGCTTTTCAGGAAAGGCGATAGCGTCATCTTCGGTTTTAGTGAGTGGTGTGCGCCCCTTAATGGTTCGCGCCTTACGGATGGTTTTATTGACGGTTTTATCTTCGATATGACCGAGGAAATCATTTTGGTTTTTTCTATACCATGCAGCGTAATTCAATCGCTGCTCATGAGGTGTGGCATCACGCAAGGGATTCATCGGTGCAGTGCCTTGCTTGTCTGCCAACCAATCGGTGAATGCCGTCAGTCGGTGAATGTGCTTATTCACGTTACTGGTTGAACTTGGCACCCAATACAAACCTGATGGGTCAAGTCCATCTTCACCAATCGTTCCTGTGTACAACCGTTTAGAAAAAGTCTGGAAGAGCAACTTCGGATCGTCAAACAACCCTCTATTTGCTTCCATATAATCCAGCAACAAAGACACCGCTTGAAGAAATCCATTCATGACGGAGTTACTCACCCCGTCCGCCTCTAGCTTGAGTAGGTAATCCGTGACCGTACCTAACTCTCCTTGCTCAGTTAGCAAGATAGGCAGTTGGCTTTTGATGCCCGTATTGTCCTCTACAATCGTTGCTCTAACTTTTACTGATGACAAACTAACCTTCCGTGTACACACTGAACATATAATACACTGTAGTCCTAGTTATTTATTCGGTCAATAAAAAGGCAGATTTCTCTGCCTTAATACACAATATACACCCTTTAAGTTACTATATATAACATATGGCGCTGTTTTTATTTACTCTAACTAAATGAAATCTACCTTTCCCCAAACGCCCGACTTACATTGGTATAGATCGGCTTCCATAGATATTGGAAGACGGTCTTCTCACCTGTGGTGATATCTACCTCTCCTGTCATGCCCGGCAAGATGGTAAATTGCTCTGGATTGTCTCGGAAATACGCTTTTTCTACATCAACGGTTACGTCATAGTAAATCTCACCACGCTCAGTTTGACTAGTGGTTGGAGAAATATTAATAACGGTTCCCTTAAGTGCGCCAAATCGAGAGTAATCAAACGCATCTACCTTCACACGAGCTGACTGGCCAACGGAAACAAAACCAATATCTCTTGGAGAGAGTTTGGCTTTAAAGCGCGCTTTACCCTCCACAGGGACAATCTCAACGATAGTACCTGCAGGTTGAATAACGCCCCCTTTCTTAGTGGTTGGCAGGCTTTGTATCAACCCTTTTACCGGCGAAGTCACTAACGTATTACTTACCTTGGCTTCGCCAGAACGTAGTCTCGCACGTAAAGCAGATAATTCATCAACCGCTTTAGAGCGCTCTTTACTGGCCTCTAACTTAGCTTCAGCGAGTAATTGGTCAATCTTCAAGACGGTTGATTCCGCTTGGTTTATGAGAACGGCTTTCTTACCCTTATCCTGCTCGACTTCAGCTTCTATAGAGGCAATGGTTTGTCTCATTTCCAATACACGGATCTTGGAGATGCTTCCCGATTTTAAGCCTTTTTCCAAAATGGCCAGTTCGTTTTGAGATGCTCGTAGCTGACGAATCGCAGCAGGCAGTTCACGGTCAATACTCTTTAGCTGTCCTGCAATCTGTTCACTTTCTTTCTCTAGCACGATTCGTTTTTGAAAATACAGTTGCTTGGCCGCAGCAAGTTGTGCACGTTGCTCTGCTACCACTGCAGGGTATGATTCTTCGTACTCTGAGTAGTTTGGATCTCGCTCTTCTATTAACGCTGTTAATCGCTCAATAGTGAGTTTTAATGATGCTTGTTGCGCCTTCAACTCATCGAGAGCAGACGCTTGAAACGTATCATCAAATTCGACAATAGAGTCTCCAACTTCAACTAAGTCGCCTCTTTTGACGAAAACGGTTTTAAGTTTGCCGCCTAACTCACTTTGTATAACTTGACGCTCACCTTCTGGAATTACCGCACCTTTGGCTTTGGCAATTTCATCTACCTTGGTAAGTACCGACCAAGTTGCAAACGCAGCCACACAAATAGCGATTAATAATGTGCTGTAACCAAGAAGACGCTTAATCGCTCCAGATTCAATTAACTCTACGTGGTTCTCATTCATGAAGACACCCCCATTGTCGTCGGCGGTTGCGCCCCTTCTTCTTGCGCTTCGGGCACTGGTCCTGCGTAGACTAAGTTGCCTCCATCAAGAATGACCACCTGATCAGCCATACCAATCATGTCTTTGTCATGCGTCGTCAGTACCACGGTTGCCGCGCCTCGTTTTGATAGAATCCACTCTTTCATTTCGACAGCCGGATTATCCAGCAGGTACATAGGAAAGTCATGCAGTCTAAATTTTGCATCAATAAGAATTTCAGTCACCACACCAACCACATCATTATTGACCAAGGTCATTAGCTGAGTATTGATACCTTCAGATAAAGATAATAACCACTCTTCACCACCGGCAGCCACAATACTTGCCACTACCTCTTCATCAGTACAAGCTCGACTGTCTGCTATAAATTCTTTTATCGAAAGTACAGGGAGCACTCTTCTCGCAGGCATATAACCAAGCCACTGACGGTACAACAGCGGGTCATACTGAGAAAGATTGCTGCCATTCACTTTTACTGAACCATTTTGAGTGGGAACCAGTGCAGAAATCACTTCTAATAAAGAGGTTTTCCCTGACGCCATAGGGCCAGTAACTACGATAAGTTGGCCAGGCTCTATAGAAAAGCTTATCCCTGATAATGCTGGTTTTTGCTGGCTTGGGTAACGCAGAGTAACTTGATCTAACTCGATTGTTGGCGGTTTATCCGCAAGCGGTTGATGCTGGTAGATAAAGTCGCCTTCTACCATTTGTGAAAGCGCAAAGTTCACTTGCTGCTTTGCACCAGTCACTTGTTTAAAGCGTCCGGAGCTATTAGCCAGCATTTGAGCCGGCCCGGTTACTCGAGAGATAAGCATCATACTGGCAATGAGACCACCAGCTGTCATGACCTCATTGAAAATCAAGTCAATTCCCAAAGCGATAACCGCTAAGGTACTGAGCAAACCTACCGCATAGTAAATAGAAGTGTACTTAGCTTGGTGAGCCACATGCTCAAAGCTATTTTTGGATGCTAGATAATTGGCCTTCTTGAAACGCTTCAACCAATGCCCTAAATATCCTGTGCTTCTCAAAAATGTCAGCTTAGTATTGATCTCCATAAGCAGGCTATTTCTTGAAGTGCCTGCAATAGTTTGTCTGTTCGATTTTTGTGCAATACGTTTTTGGCTGCGTAATGCCAGTAAGAAATACACGAGCAAAGCGATAATGGGAACAACAACAATCCAACCACCCAAGAATCCAATTGCCACAATAAACAATAAAACAAACGGAGCATCAAAAAGCGCACCACCCAAAGGTCCTTGTGCGACCCCTTTTAAACTTTCTGCGTTGGTCAGTCTTGCCATCAAACTAGAACCATTTGTTAAACGGTTTTGAGCAAGCGGCGTGGCAAGAACTTTGTTGATAATTGCCTCGGATATTTCCCTGCTAATGCGATTCGAAATTGTCGAAAGAAGCTGGCTACGAAGCACCTTCAAAGACAGAATCATACCAAACAGCAATGCAGCCCCTATGCCTATGCCAAGTACTTCATGCCCAGCATCACCGGCTATCACATGGTCATAAACTGACATAGTGACAAATGGAATCATCAAGGCGAATAAATTGGCTAGAAAGCTAATAGTTAACAACTTTGGAATAAGCGGACGATATTGATTTAGTTGATTCCCCATCCAGTCCGGTGAATGCTTTTCTTCAGGGTATCCCGTGATCACAACAAACAATGAGTCAATTGCTGCCTTAGGTCTTGTTGCTTCAACAAACTCTTGACCTTCAAACTCTTGATACCCGCTTAAAGAATAACGGCCGATGGTCGCTTGTTCTTTTTGGATCTGAAGCACCGCTATATGCTCTTGCTTTCCGATCCCTTTGTTGCTTCCCAATACCTGAAACGGAATAGCAAGACGCTCTAATAAAGTGAGTAAATCATCTAGCGATTCTACGTCATTTTGCTGTTGCCATTGTTTACAGAAATGCTGGTGATTAGTGTCAGCATCGATCGATTGAAGTAAGCCTAATACGCTCTGTGATAAAGTATAAATCATTGGTTATTCTCCACTTTACTTGGAGAAACACGCTTAGTAGCAAGCTCCAATATTTCAGGGTTTCGACTATTAATGATGAAGCTTCTGCCATTTTTTGAGTAATACTGAATTACTTTGATCAATTGAGAAATAGACTCTAGGTCTAGGTCTTGCTCTGGACAATCTAACAACACCAGCGATGTAGGTTTGGCAAGTTGCGCTGTGATAGCAACAAGCTTAATACTGCCATCGCTTAGGTTATTACCTATCTGCATACCGACCTTAGTCTCAACACCATTTGGTAAATCAGCAATAATTCTTTGCAACCCTATCGCTTTTGCTATGGTTTGCGCCGCTTCGTTATTGTTAGAATCAAAGCCACTTAAATTGTCTAGCAAAGAACCAGAAACAATCTGCGGCTGTCTGACCACCGCACTAATTTGTGATAGATGATTATGAGCCTCTTCACTGAGCACGACTTCATTCCAAGCAATCAATCCGGAATCGACGTTCTCGACCCCCGCTACTGCCGCCAACAGATAACTATTCACAAGAGTGTCTGATTCGAGCACCACTACATCACCAGGCATTACATCAAAAGAATATTCATAAGGCGTGCTGAGTAACGAAATCTTCACTTCATCGAGTTGTAACTTCTGCAGTGGTTCTAAGTAAGTGCGATTAGATAGAGACTCTGTATGATCAATAGCGTTGAGCAATTTAGAAACAGCTTCATTCGACGCTTTAAAGGTACTGTACTTTAAACGAAGTCCCATGAGTGCGCTCATGGGTGCGACTGCACGACCAGATAATATAGAACACGCTGCTAGCCCTCCCGTGGTTAGCGTACCCGCTAATACATCTAAACTGCCCACCAAAACAATCGCGACCGATGTACCCAGTGCGGCTACTTGGATAGCTTCTTGTGCTATGCTCGTCTGCCGCTCTGCTTCAGAACTGGCAAGCCAACGTTTTTGGTTGAGTTTTCGAAAGAAGTGAAAGATTTTAGCTTCGTTTGCTTGTGCCTTAATGGTCTCGATCTTTGAGAAAATAGAGACCACTAAGTCACTGCGGTCCAGTTCAGTATTGGCCGCATTTTGCGCATGGGTATTAGAGCGATGGGAAAAAACCCACACTAGAGTTGCTGTGATGGCCCATACGATGATAGGGATGATCACTAGGTTTCCACCAACGTAGTAGACCAAACCTAAAAAGATCAACACGAACGGTACATCTATCAAGCCACTGACAAATCCACCCGAGTAAAAGTCTTTAATTTGACTAATTCCTTTAAAGCCCTCTTGTAAAGTACCTGGATGTAGGGCCCTAACTTGCTTAAAGGAAATGCTATCTAGCTTATGAACCAATATTTCATAAGAACTGCGCTCTGTATTCGTGGCCGCAGCACCTAACAGCCAAGTACGGACAAAGCGTAGAAAGGCGTCTAGCACTATCGCAACGCTCGCTCCTGCTAAAAGTAGCGTGGCAGTACCATAAGCTTCGTTAGGTAGAATTCTGTCGTAGATCTGCAAGACAACCAATGGAATGGCTAAAGACAAAATATTAATAAGTAGTGATGGCGCCAATACTTCTTTAATTGTTTGTCTTTTTCTTGCGCTGGTATCGAAAAAGGAATCCATTTAAGTTCTTACACTCCCTGTAAGCGGTGTTTCATTAAAAATTGTATAATTAATCAATAGTTACATTAAAAAGATAACAAGTTTAGTCTAGTCTCTTTGACGCGTATTTCACGCACTAAATAACCCTAATTATCATTTTCTGTCTAATGCACTATTAATGGTGATGATCGGCCATGGGATACCCAAACGCTTTTGCCGAGCTATGTTGTATCCCACAAGCAACGATCAAAGACGGTGACTTTCCAACAGGATCGGCAATGAGCCATGGGTCGATATCGATTCTGACACTGTGACGAATCTTCGAGCACTTTTCTACGCATGATTCTCCGTCCAATCGTAATGAACAATCATCGAATGGTCATGCTGAAGAAGGTCATCATGATGTTTGTGATGGTCATCGGCAGAGTTTGTTTCCGCGCCATCAGCATCAGCAACAATTAAACCATGCTCATCCAATACTGGTGCTTTGTCAGAATTCAAAACCAAATCTAGGTCTTGGGGTAATGCTTGATCGCCCGATTGATGCTGAGGCTCATTAATACCTAACTGATCTAGGTACGCTTGTGCGCCTGTATGAGGTGCATGGTTTGATGCTAAGGCTTCAAGAGTCACCGTCTCCACTGGCGCATCTAGCATTGGTTCGTCAGCAGTAGGTGGCGGTGGTGCAGGTTGAGACGGTAACGTATCAACATGCAGTGATGCCGTAGCCGGTACATTGCCTCCATTGCCGTCTTCAACGTTGTAGCTAAATTGGATGTCGCCAGTAAAGCCTTTATCAGGTGTGACAGTCCAAGTACCGTCATGATTATCAGTCACTTTTGCATGCTGCGCAGTTAGTTGAGAGATCATCAAATCAGCATCTGTATTATCGGGATCGGTTACACTCGCCAACAATGCAGCCTTCACTAACGTTACTGGCGAATCTTGAGTGATATTTCCCAAAGGAACACTCCCTGAAACAGTTGGCGCATCATTTTCACCCGTAATAGTAACGTGCACATCATATTCGGTCCCATCCTTGGTGTGTACTGTCAAAGTATCTACCAAAGTATCACCAACATTTAGAGCTTTCACCGCAGGGTTTTGCTTATCAGTTAAGGTGTAACCCCAGTGGCCGTGCTCATCGATACCCAAAGTACCGTATGTACCATGTAGTCCAGTTTCTGCTAGGAAGCCTTGTTCGCTTGCTCCATCTGGATCTTGCACTGATAGCTCTGCAGCAGCCGTGCCACTTAGTGAGCTCTCACTAACCATGCCTTGGCTTACTTCAGTTATCACTGGTTTATCATTCACAGCCGCCAAGTGCATGGTTGCAGACTGTGCTACTGAGCCACCATTACCATCTTGTATTTGATAGCTAAACACTACTGGGCCATGGTAGTTGGCCTCAGGTGTATAAACCCAATGACCGCTTTGTTCGCTAACACTGCCATGATCCACGGTTAAACCACTGATATCTAAATTGTCTCCATCTGCATCGCTGGCACCTTGTAGCAAATCAGCATCCACAATTTGGATTCCAACTTGGTCTTCATCACCAGCAGGCAAAGTCACTATGTGAGCAACTACTGGTACGTCATTTATTGACACCAATTGCATAGTTGCAGTTTGTGCTACCGAGCCACCATTACCATCTTGTACTTGGTAACTAAATACTACTGGACCATGATAGTTCGCTTGTGGCGTAAAGTTCCAATGATCACCCACTTTGGTAACTGTGCCGTGGTCAGCCGTAACAGTGCCAACAGACAGGCTATCACCCTCTACATCACTCGCTCCTTGTAATAGTTGAGCTTGAGTGATCTGAATACCTGTTTCATCTTCATCAGCGTTAGCAAGTGTTACTACACTGCTGACAGTTGGTGCATCGTTAGCACCATGAATGGTTACAGTGACATCATGCGCGGTGCCATCTTTTGCCATTACAGTAAAGGTTTCAGTTAGTGTTGCACCTGCTGCTAATGCCTTAATCGCATGGTTATTATTGGCCGCGTTATAACTCCAGTGACCATTGGTTTTTAGATTAAAGGTGCCGTATGTGCCTTGCTGGGGTTGAGCTTGGAACTTAGCCTCTCCATGATCTGGATCTACAACTGTTAATATGCCACTAGTATGTAGTTCGCCATTACTGTTCACATTTAACCCTGAAGTCACTGCTTCATGGGTATCGCCAGCTATAACAGCCGTGTCATTAGTACCTTTTACTGTGATAACAACGTTATGAGTAGTTCCATCAGCCGATTGCACTGGGATGGTATCGGTTTGGGTATCACCTTGGGTTAAAGATTGCGCCTTAGCTGCGTCTAAATCATAGTGCCATTGGCCATACGTACTTAGATGCAGCGTGCCAAATGTTCCAACAATATCACCTGATTGGAAGTGATCTTCACCATTGTCTATGTCGGCAACACTTAGTGTGCCAGATGCTGATATTGTACCGTCTTCGGTAACCGCACCAGTGACACCTCCGCTGATAGTTGCTGCTTCATTTACTCCGGAGAGGGTCACGGACACAGTATGTGATGTGCCATCCTTAGAATATACTGTAAAGCTTTCCGTAACGTGCTGCCCATCAGGAATCGCTTTTACTGCATCCGGGGTGTCAACGTGATATTGCCAGTTACCATCTTTATCAATCTCTACATGACCGTAAGGAGTTTGTTGCAAGCCTGTACCTGCAGTGGTGTTGTCCGGTTGGATATGAGCATCAGCTTTAAAGCTTGCTTCATCGTGGTCTTTATCTGTTACTTGAAGTTGCTGCTGAGCGGTTGCAAAAGTATCAGATAGAGTTGGACTATCAACTACCGTTACACTATCTGGGCCTTTAATTTCAGCCGCATCATTAGTACCAGTAACAACAATCTCAATATCTTTAGGAACACTAACTCCATTATGATTATCTGTAGCGACGACATGCGCTACAACTGTCACCTGTTCTCCTGCTTTCAAATAGTCATAACTACCATGAGTTGCATCAAACGTGTAGTGACCATTTGCATCTAACACAAAACCATCTGGTAAAGTCTCTCCGGGCTGCGGGCCGAAAGTAATAGTACCCGCATCATTGTCAATATCATGTGCCTTTAGGTCACCAGCTATGCCATTCGATTTCCCTTCATTAATGCTTACCGCTGTAACGCCTTCTATGACTGGTGCATTATTCTTGCCAACTAAAGTAACTACAATTTCCTGAGTAGCAGTTCCATCAATTGAAGTGACTGTGAAATGCTCTTCAATCTGTTCATTTTCATGAAGTTGCTGCGCATCTCTACGATTATTATCAACCGTGTAAGTCCAATCGCCGCCCTTAGTGATCATCAAAGTACCGTAATGAGGGCCTGGTCCAGTCGGTGTCAAAGGAGATTTAGGGACTTCGAATCCATTTTCACCTTTGTCAACGTCATGAACTTGAAGTGTCCCTGTTGCAGTAGTTAATTGGGCAGGGGAATTTGCTAAAGGGTCTAACCCAAGCTGTTCTGTAACGCTATCTGAAACTGTAGATGTTGCCGTTCCTGTCGCATGACCTGAAATGGTAGCTCCGTCATTGGTACCCTGTATATCTACCGTCAAATCGTAGGTTGTCTTGTCTGGTGCTCCGTCTCTAGTATGCAGAGTAAAGCTTTCTTGGAACACATCACCGTCACCCAACGCTTGAACATCTTTGGCGTAGTTCTTCATCAAGTGATATTGCCAGTTTCCGTCTCGATCGATCTCTAGATAACCATACTTACCAGCTATGTGACTGTTCGCAACAAAGTGTCCTTCTCCGGTATCTGCATCGGTAATTTGCAAATGGCCAGAAGCAATCTGTTCAGCATTAAGCCCGGCGGCATCCTCTTTTACATGCTCTTTAGTTGGATCAGTTGTTACGTCTTTGAAGGTTGGAATATCATTCACGGGATTTACTGTAATCTCGACAACTCCGTTAGTTGATAGATGTGGGCCATTGTTTGCATCTACGAGACTATCTGTAACCGTGTACTCCAATTCAACTTTGCCATTAAAATTGGTTGCAGGAGTAAATGTATAACCTCCTTGACCATCATGAGTTAGCGTTCCTTGACTAGGATCCTTCAAGTGAACATTTGATAATGACAGATGTTCGCTGGCGCCATCTGTAGCGAAATCGGGGTCTTTTACTACGCCGGAGTCACCTTTCATACCTGAGCCTATGATGTCTTGCTCAGTAAATTTGATTGCCGTATCTTCATCAGTAACACGAGTGAGTTTAGTAACCGTTGGCTTATCGTTTACCGAATCTACATGCAGCGTTGCTGTAACTGTTGTTGATGCAAGCCCATCGGTAATTTCATAGGTAAACACCACATCCCCATGGAAGTCTTGGTCAGGGATAAACTTATAGTTCCCATGCCCAAAATCTTGGAATTTACCGTGAGATTGACCTGTTTGCTGAATGTTTGTTACATATAGCTTGTCGCCATCAGCATCTTGAGCGTTGGCTAAACCGACTAGGTCTAAGCCTTGTCCTGAATGTGAACCAGATACAGGCGTGGAATGCAGGTTAACAGCCTGATCTTCATCTGAATGTTGAAGATCTACTTTTGAGTCAGCCGTTGGTGCGGCATTTCTTCCATGAACAGTGAAATGCACAGGTGTATCAACCACACCACCATGACCATCATTTACCTGAACCCAAGCAGTTACGTCCTTAGTTTGACCTGGAGCTAATCCTTTTATTAAAGGATCACTATTGGAAGGCTGATAGGTGTAGTGCCCATCGCTAGTAATACTAAAGCCTTGCAATGCAGGGTGACCACTCGAAGGAGCGACACCAAATGTGAGATGATCACCATCAACATCCTTGGCTTCAATTTCACCCTTAATCTGCATTGTGTCCACTTCAACGATATGGTTAGTTTGCCAATCGGGTAAAATTTGGGAGTTGGAACCGCTAAGATCACTCACTTGTACATGAGTTTCTCCAGTAATCACAGGTTTATCATTGGTACCATGGATTGTCATGGTAATGACCTGTGAGCCGCCGTGATTACTGGTAATCGTAAAGGTCTCTTGAAGCTTTTCGCCCTCAGCGAGTTGGTTAATTGGATCGCTGTCACCATCATGTTTGTATAGATGATATGTCCAGTGCCCTGGATCGCTAGCGCTAGTCCCAGGGACTACAGTAGCGTAACCATACCCATTACTGCCCTCAATGTGGTTTGAACCAGTGACACCGTGCGGGTTTTCATTCGGGCTATTAGCGGTAACGTGACCTTCACGTGAATCTGGTGCACCTGACCCAGTTTTTGTTGATTCACCCTCCTCCGTAACTTCGCCGGCAATATCACCATGGATAACGTCGACAGGTTGTTGTGGTGGTACCACAACGTTTTGGTTTTGATGGCTATGATGAGGATTAGGGTGATTCGTATTAACCTGAGCATGTTGGTCAACATGCACAATCATATGACCAGTCGCTGTTTCTCGCCCATCTGTTACCGTATATGAGATAGTAACGTTTTTACCACCTGTATGACCGAGGGCAGTCTGCGAAGGATAGAAGGTATAACCGCCTTGGCCATCTTCTTCAATATGGCCAAGTGATTTATCGAGGACAGTTACTTCGGTATGCTGAGTACCGACTTTAAGTACATGTAAAATATCACCGTCTGGATCTGTAGCCGTTTTTATCAATAGGTCTTGATCAAAGCTCAAATGATTTTCACCATGATGTATCTGACCCACAGGCAAAGGGCTACTTATTACTGGTGCATCATTAGTGCCTGTAACAATCAACGAAACGGGTTTGGTTGTCGTTGCTGTCCCATCAGTGACTGTCAAATCAAAAGTTAAAGTCTGAACCTCACCTTCTTTCAAGTGATTGTAAGCAGGAGAGGCTGTATAGAATGAGTAAGAACCATCGGCATTAACAATCAAGCCATCAGGGGGATTCTTGCAACTAAATGCAAGATGATCGCCTGCATCAGGGTCAATAGCTTTGAAAGAACCCGTTACTTGAGTAATCGGATCACCCTGATTTGACTCAGTGGCTCTGATAGGTGCAGCTAATGTTATCTGTGGTGCCTGGTTTGTACCGGTAATATCTATATCGATATCTTTAGTCGTTCCATCTTTGGCTGTAACTGTAACCGTTTCAGTCAGGTGTTGGCCTCCTCCGAGAGCTAAAACTGCAGGATCTTTAAGATTTAGGTGATATTCTAAATGACCTAACTTATCTATGGTTGCAAAGCCATAGGTGCCTCGTATAGTACTGGTAGTTTGAAATTGCTGCTCTTGCCAGTCAGGATCAGTGATGCCTAACTGAGCTGCAGCAATATCATGCCCAGTTTCCGCAGTTACACCAATGCCACCTTGCGGAGCAGTAATTATCGCTGCATCACCCACCGGAGTTACCTTGATATGGGCTGTACCGGAATAAGAACCAGACTGAGTGCCACTTTGACCAAACGCCGAAGTACCAGCATCGGTATAATCAAACGTCAGGCCAACCAGTTTTTCATATCCATTAGGACCAGCGTGACGTGTATTAAAGTCTTGTGCAGGAGTGAATGTCCAAGTGCCATTTTGGTTGTCAACCAATTTACCCGCGTTTGAGTCTGTTAAATGAAGGTTACTAACGACTAACTTAGCACTGGTATCGTCAATATCATTAAGAAGACCACGAAGTTGATCTTCAGTGATAATTAGATCGCCAGAGTCTTCGGCTACTTTAGCTACTAAGCTGTGAACTTGTGCAGGGGCATCGTTGACTGGAATCACGTTAATGGGCCAACCAGTCACTTGTGTGGTGATATCGTGACCTTGCCCATCGACTCTACCATCAGTAACTGTATAACCGATGTGGACTGTACCGTGATAATTCGCATCAGGTACGAACTCATAGTTCCCGTTACCGTGATCAATAATATGCCCATGACCATCTTCAACGTGCACATTGAACAGCGCCAATGGATCACCATCAGGATCCCTGACGTTCTGGTTATGGTCGCCAAGCAGATCAGTAGCGGTGAATTTGAGATTTGTGTCTTCATTAGTCACTAGAGCTGGCATCTGACGTACTACTGGCTTGTCTTCCTGTCCATGAATAATGAAATGCAGTGACTTGTGAACAACACCACCATTGTGGTCATCGACTTCGGTTTGGACATCGAGCTTGCCCTGTTCACCAATTTGAAGCCCTTGATACTTTTCAGCACCAGCGTTTAGCGTGAAGGTTCCATCATCATGTATTTCGAAACCGGCGCGGAGTAAGTCTGAACGAGTTAACTGCTCAACATGTTTACCCTGAGCATCTTGGTAGGTATAAGTGCCTATGACTCTTACCGTGTGTGAGTCACTTCTATCAACATCAGTGAAGTGTACTGTTCCTGATAGCTTTTGATCCTCTTCTAGGTGGAGGTTATCTCCGAAATTAGTGTGTGTTTTCAGTAAATCTCGATGTGGATTGGCAGCACTTGTGCCAACTTGATTCGTTAAATCTGTTATCTCTACACTCTTAAGTACAGGACGATCATTGGTACCTACTATGTTCAGATGTACGGTCTGCTTAGTACTTCCTTTTTGAGGGTCTTCAACGATTACATCAACATCGACTCCTTTTATTTCACCAGCAGCCAAATAATCGAGTGCTTTAACACCAGTCCTAATTTCAATCTTGCCGTCGCTGTCGATCGACATCCACCCAGGATGACCATGTCCAAGTCGATAAGTATGAGTGGTATCATCAACATCCACTAATTTAGGTAATCTAATATGTTGTCTACCCGTACCTTCTGAGAAATACTGGGGACTGTAGGCCGCAAGCACAGGATCATCGTTCGTCCCGTGCACGGTAACAGTAACTTCTTGCTCAACAGGTTTACCCAAAGAATCAGTAACTAATACCATGAAGGTCTCGGTAGGGGTTTGACCGCTTTGAAGCTTCTGTGTATCCGGACCTGAATTATCTAACTGGTAGTTCCAGTGACCATTCTGATCAATGGTGAAGGTGCCATACTTGCCAACGCGGGTCTCCGTACCTGTAGTTGCACCATCAACAGACCAGGTCAATGTACCGTCGTTGTTGTCAAGATCAGTAGCAGTAAGATCACCTGCAATGCTTGGAGTACCGGCATTGGCATTAGCCGTGCCACCGGCCTCAGTAACGGCTCCAGTGTGCGTCCCCTTAATCACAGGAACATCATTCGAACCAGTTACTGTGATCTCTACGCTGTGTTTGACCGGAGTACCCGAAGAGTCAGTGTCGGTAACTTCAAACACCTCTTTGACCACTTCACCTTGTTGAAGCCTATCTGCTGCATGACCTCGAGTATTATCTAGACGATAAGTCCAGCGCCCAGTTTGAGGGTCTATAGCCAATGAGCCATACGTGCCTTGTCCATTAGTCACAGCCCAGTGTGCAGGATCTCCCTTGTCAGTCTCTGTTGCAGTCAAGGTGCCTGAGACACTTGGAGTACCAATTTCAGCTTCCGGATGACGGTGAGAGTCAGGATGAGAACCCGCCTCGACTACACCACCTGAATCTCCGGTATCAGCAATGACAGGCAGGTCGTTGGTACCATCTATGGTAATCACTACCTTATGCTCTGTGCCATCGGCACTATGAACTGTGATTGTGTCGGTTAACGAGTCGGTTGCTTTTAGTTCTTGTATGGCAGTCTGGGAATTATCCGCTTTATAGTGCCAGTTACCATTAGCATCAAGCGTAAGCGAACCATATAAACCTTGAACTGTGCCCGCTTTGAAGTGGTCTTCACCATTGTCTACATCATGAACCATCAATACTCCGCTGGTATAAAGTAGATTCTGATGCTGAGAATCGATTGCCTCTTCTTTCACTCTGCCAGTATCCTGACCCGTGATCTCAGCCTGATCATTGCTACCAGTTACATCGATTGTCACTTGGTGGTCAACAGTAAGGCCCGTTTTATCTGTAACGCGAACGGTGAAGGATTCTGTCACCTGCTGCCCCTGAATCAAAGCTTGGGTAACAGAACGGTCATTATCCAATGTATAGGCCCATTGACCACTTGTATCAACACTCAGATGTCCGTATACACCATCGCCGGCGGCATGACCAGTTAATGGACTTACTATGCTCCAAGTTTGAGAGTCGCCCGCATCAATGTCAGTTGCTGTAAGATGTCCACTAGCGCTTTCAGTACCTGAGATTTTTTGACCACTAAATTTAGAGCCCTTCTCTATCACTGCACTAGAATCGCTATCATGACCAGTCACAGAGATCACTGGTGCGTCTTTGGTACCAGTTATTGTCACTTGCACCTTATGCGCAGTACCATCGAGCGAATGAACAGTAAAGGTATCCGTATGGGTTACCCCCTCTTGCAAAGTCTGGACTCTGTGTTCGTTATCAACCGAATAAGTCCATTTACCTGAACTATCTAGTGTTAATCCACCCCAAGTATCAGAACCTTGAGTGATAGAATCAGCATCGGTTTTAAATGCTGATTCTCCAGCATCAATATCTCGAATTGTTAGCTGTCCACTGGTTTCAAGAGTAGGACTAGTCGCATCCTCTTTAACACCTCCGGTAGAAGAACCACCTATGGTAGGTATGTCATTTTTACCATTGATGGTGATAGTGATATCTTGGTGCGCCGTGCCATCTTTAGACGTCACCGTCACCACTTCCGTTAATGTGTCACCCACACCCAACGCTTGGATGTCGTGATGTTGGTTATTCGCGGTAAACGTCCAGTTGCCGTTCTCATCAATTACTACCGTGCCGTGCGCACTGTGCAACGTCTGAGGCTTGAAGAACGACTCACCCGTGTCTAGGTCGGCTATGTCTAATTTCCCCGCAACACTCAACGTTGGGCTAGTCGCATCCTCTGTTACCAAAGCAGTAGACTTCCCGGTGATTTTAGGCACGTCATTGACACCTTGCACGGTCACCGTCAGTTGTTGCGTCGCCGTACCATCCTGTGACGTGACGGTCGCTGTCTCTGTCAATGTACTGTGTGCACCCAGTGATTGAATGGCCGCTTGCGTATTATCCGCAGTGAACGTCCAATGACCATCCGCGTCTATTTGGAATTCGCCGTGTGCACTCTTCATTGTTTGTGGTTGGAAGTGCGACTCGCCCGTGTCCACATCGCGAATGATTAAGTCACCATTGGTGCTCAATGTCTGCGCATCAGTATCTTCCGTCACACCACCTTTAGCACCTCCACTGATGCTCGGCACATCATTGTTACCATTGATGGTGACGGTAATATCTTGGGTCGCAGTACCATCTTTGGATGTCACAGTGACCACTTCCGTTAACGTATCTCCTGCACCCAACGCTTGTATGTCATGATGCTGATTGTTCGCAGTAAAAACCCAATTACCGTTTTCATCGATAACCACTGAACCATGAGGACTATGCAACGTCTGAGGTTTGAAGAATGACTCGCCCGTATCCACATCATCAATATCCAACTTGCCCGTCACTTTCAGAGTCGGGTTCGTTGCATCCTCTTTGATTGAAGCGGTCGACTTGCCTGTGATGGCCGGTACATCATTCACACCCTGCACCACCACCGTCAACTGCTGCGTAGCCGTGCCATCTTGAGACACCACCGTTGCCGTTTCCGTCAGCGTGCTATGTGCACCTAAAGATTGAATAGCCGTTTGTGTGTTATCCGCAGTAAACGTCCAATGACCGTCCGCGTCTATTTGGAATTCGCCGTGTGCACTCTTCACTGTTTGTGGTTGGAAGTGCGACTCGCCCGTGTCCACATCGCGTATGATTAAGTCACCGTTGGTGGTTAATGTTTGTGGGTCAGCGTCTTCTGTGACAGTCCCTTTCGACACACCACTGATGGTCGGAACGTCGTTGTTACCATTGATGGTGATAGTGATATCTTGGTGCGCTGTGCCATCTTTAGACGTCACCGTCACCACTTCCGTCAATGTGTCACCCACACCCAACGCTTGGATGTCGTGATGTTGGTTATTCGCGGTAAACGTCCAGTTGCCGTTCTCATCAATTACTACCGTGCCGTGCGCACTGTGCAACGTCTGAGGTTTGAAGAATGACTCGCCCGTATCCACATCATCAATATCCAACTTGCCCGTCACTTTCAGAGTCGGGTTCGTTGCATCCTCTTTGATTGAAGCGGTCGACTTGCCTGTGATGGCCGGTACATCATTCACACCCTGCACCACCACCGTCAACTGCTGCGTAGCCGTGCCATCTTGAGACACCACCGTTGCCGTTTCCGTCAGCGTGCTATGTGCACCTAAAGATTGAATAGCCTTTTGTGTGTTATCCGCAGTGAACGTCCAATGACCGTCCGCGTCTATTTGGAATTCGCCGTGTGCACTCTTCACTGTTTGTGGTTGGAAGTGCGACTCGCCCGTATCCACATCGCGTATGATTAAATCACCATTAGTGGTTAATGTTTGTGGGTCAGCGTCTTCTGTGACAGTCCCTTTCGACACACCACTGATGCTCGGCACATCATTGTTACCATTGATGGTAACGGTAATATCTTGGGTCGCAGTACCATCTTTGGATGTCACCGTGACCACTTCCGTTAACGTATCTCCTGCACCCAACGCTTGGATGTCGTGATGTTGGTTATTCGCGGTAAACGTCCAGTTGCCATTCTCATCAATTACTACCGTGCCGTGCGTACTGTGCAACGTCTGAGGCTTGAAGAACGACTCTCCCGTGTCCACATCATCAATATCCAACTTGCCCGTCACTTTCAGAGTCGGGTTCGTTGCATCCTCTTTGATTGAAGCGGTCGACTTGCCTGTGATGGCCGGTACATCATTCGCACCCTGCACCACCACCGTCAACTGCTGCGTAGCCGTGCCATCTTGAGACACCACCGTTGCCGTTTCCGTCAGCGTGCTATGTGCACCTAAAGATTGAATAGCCTTTTGTGTGTTATCCGCAGTGAACGTCCAATGACCGTCCGCGTCTATTTGGAATTCGCCGTGTGCACTCTTCACTGTTTGTGGTTGGAAGTGCGACTCGCCCGTATCCACATCGCGTATGATTAAATCACCATTAGTGGTTAATGTTTGTGGGTCAGCGTCTTCTGTGACAGTCCCTTTCGACACACCACTGATGCTCGGCACATCATTGTTACCATTGATGGTAACGGTAATATCTTGGGTCGCAGTACCATCTTTGGATGTCACCGTGACCACTTCCGTTAACGTATCTCCTGCACCCAACGCTTGGATGTCGTGATGTTGGTTATTCGCGGTAAACGTCCAGTTGCCATTCTCATCAATTACTACCGTGCCGTGCGTACTGTGCAACGTCTGAGGCTTGAAGAACGACTCTCCCGTGTCCACATCATCAATATCCAACTTGCCCGTCACTTTCAGAGTCGGGTTCGTTGCATCCTCTTTGATTGAAGCGGTCGACTTGCCTGTGATGGCCGGTACATCATTCGCACCCTGCACCACCACCGTCAACTGCTGCGTAGCCGTGCCATCTTGAGACACCACCGTTGCCGTTTCCGTCAGCGTGCCATGTGCACCTAAAGATTGAATAGCCGTTTGTGTGTTATCCGTAGTAAACGTCCAATGACCGTCCGCGTCTATTTGGAATTCGCCGTGTGCACTCTTCACTGTTTGTGGTTGGAAGTGCGACTCGCCCGTGTCCACATCGCGAATGATTAAGTCACCATTGGTGCTCAATGTCTGCGCATCAGCATCTTCCGTCACACCACCTTTAGCTCCTCCACTGATGCTCGGCACATCATTGTTACCATTGATGGTGACGGTAATATCTTGGGTCGCAGTACCATCTTTGGATGTCACCGTGACCACTTCCGTTAACGTATCTCCTGCACCCAACGCTTGGATGTCGTGATGTTGGTTATTCGCGGTAAACGTCCAGTTGCCATTCTCATCAATTACTACCGTGCCGTGCGTACTGTGCAACGTCTGAGGCTTGAAGAACGACTCTCCCGTGTCCACATCATCAATATCCAACTTACCCGTCACTTTCAGAGTCGGGTTCATTGCATCCTCTTTGATTGAAGCGGTCGACTTGCCTGTGATGGCCGGTACATCATTCACACCCTGCACCACCACCGTCAACTGCTGCGTAACCGTGCCATCTTGAGGCACCACCGTTGCCGTTTCCGTCAGCGTGCTATGTGCACCTAAAGATTGAATAGCCTTTTGTGTGTTATCCGCAGTGAACGTCCAATGACCGTCCGCATCTATCTGGAATTTGCCGTGTGCACTCTTCACTGTTTGTGGTTGGAAGTGCGACTCGCCCGTATCCACATCGCGTATGATTAAGTCACCATTGGTGCTTAATGTTTGTGGGGCAGCGTCTTCTGTGACAACCCCTTTCGACACACCACTGATGACCGGAACGTCGTTGTTACCATTGATGGTGATAGTGATATCTTGGTGCGCCGTGCCATCTTTAGATGTCACCGTCACCACTTCCGTTAACGTATCTCCTGCACCCAACGCTTGGATGTCGTGATGTTGGTTATTCGCGGTAAACGTCCAGTTGCCATTCTCATCAATTACTACCGTGCCGTGCGTACTGTGCAACGTCTGAGGCTTGAAGAACGACTCTCCCGTGTCCACATCATCAATATCCAACTTACCCGTCACTTTCAGAGTCGGGTTCATTGCATCTTCTTTGATTGAAGCGGTCGACTTGCCTGTGATGGCTGGTACATCATTCACACCCTGCACCACCACCGTCAACTGCTGCGTAACCGTGCCATCTTGAGACACCACCGTTGCCGTTTCCGTCAGCGTGCCATGTGCACCTAAAGATTGAATAGCCGTTTGTGTGTTATCCGCAGTAAACGTCCAATGACCGTCCGCGTCTATTTGGAATTCGCCGTGTGCACTCTTCACTATTTGTGGTTGGAAGTGCGACTCGCCCGTGTCCACATCGCGAATGATTAAGTCACCATTGGTGGTTAATGTTTGTGGGTCAGCGTCTTCTGTGACAACCCCTTTCGACACACCACTGATGGCCGGAACGTCATTGTTACCATTGATAGTGATTGTAATGTCTTGATGCGCCGTGCCATCTTTAGACGTCACCGTCACCACTTCCGTCAATGTGTCACCCACACCCAACGCTTGGATGTCATGATGTTGGTTATTCGCGGTAAACGTCCAGTTGCCGTTCTCATCAATTACTACCGTGCCGTGCGTACTGTGCAACGTCTGAGGCTTAAAGAACGACTCTCCTGTATCGACATCGTCTATGTCCAACTTGCCTGAAACTGATAGAACTGGATCTGTCATATCTTCAGTTACAGTAGCGGTCGACTTTCCAGTAATAACAGGAATATCGTTAGTGCCTGTCACAACGATTCGAACTTGCTGGGAAGATGCCGCACCGTGCTCATCTGTCACTGTTACCATCATTGTTTCGATGTGCTTTTCACCCTGAACCATGTTTTGATGCTTGGTGTTGTCTAGCGTGTAAGTCCAGGCTCCCGTAGTTTTGTCTAAGCCAAATGAACCATATGCTCCAGTTAATTTATCGGGTGTGTAGGTAATTACTGCTCCATTATCAACATCTGTAGCAATCACGGAACCGCTAGCACTCAGATCTCCATCCTCAACAACAGAACCTGTTTGAAACGGGCTTGTAATAACAGGCTTATCATTGGTACCAGCAACCTCAACGGTTACCTGTTGAGTAGTCTTCGCACCATGCTCATCGGCCACAGTGACCAGCATGGTTTCAGTGTGATGCTCACCCTCGGCAAGCGCCTGGTTGCCCTGATTATCTAGGGTATAAACCCACTTACCACTGGCTGAATCTAGAGTGAATTGACCGTATTGACCCTGAGTATTATCCGGGGTGTAAGTCAGTACCGCACCATGATCCACATCCGATGCCGTGACCTGACCGTTGACGAAGAGTACATCGTCTTCTTTGGTCGCTTCATGCTGAACTTGGCTAGTGATTACTGGGATATCATTGGTGCCTTGTACCGTCACCGTTATATCTTGATGAACGGAGACATTGGCAGCGCTGGTAATGGTGACGTGCAGTATCTCGGTATGCGTTTCACCTTGCGCCAGGTTCTGGTGATGGCTGTTATCTAGGGAATAACTCCACTCACCGGTGTCTTTGTTTAAGGTAAACTCACCGTACTGACCATGAAGGTTGTCTGGCGTAAACGTCAGTGGTGCACCCACTTGAGCACTGTGAGCATCGATGGTGCCAGAAGTGTTTACGCTTGTATCCTCAACTACAGTGCCTGTTTCAGGCAAGCCTACAACCGGCGGTGTCATAAATGAGTAGTCTTTATGACCACCTGAATGGGAAACAATCTGAGGTACGGGTGTGGTGGTGAGGTTGCCAAAGTTTTGAGTTGACTGGCCAGTTAAAGGGGTGACTGGTTTGCCGTAATGATGTGGCTGAGAAAAAGAATGATTACCTGTGTTTTCAGTTTGATGCTGTGGCTCATAAAAACCACCAGCAATATAAGGTGCAGGTTCTTGATGAACGGCTTGGCTACTCGTTGTTTCGAGTGGGGTGTATTCTTGATTGTTCGATGTACTCACATATTCTGTGTGCGAAATATCAGAATCAAGTCTATCCGCTAAAGCTTTACCTCCAAAATGATACGAGGGCAAAATAAGCGCTACTGAACGAGGCACATAAGTGGTTGGAATAGAGAATTGGCGAGTCTTCTTTGTTCGATATTGCTGATTCTGTTTTTTAGAATCTTCAGCAACTCGCTTAGTTTTGTCTTCATTTTCCATCAAATATACCGCCCGTAATCATCTGTAAACAAAAATATGTTCTAGCATTAACGGCATACTGTATAAAAAAAGGGACTGATATACAGTCCCCTTTTTTACAAACTAATATTTACACATATGAAAATAAGCGCTATCAGACGGTGTAAATAGCCATCTATACCTTATCTGCCTTACCTGCAGGACCCGCCAATTTGGACAAGAGTTTGTCTAATACAAATGGCTTTCGTTCATTGTCTTCGGCTGATTCCTTGCGACGCACCGCATCACGAACCATCATGGCGCCAAGCCAACGAGCAGGCTCTGGAGGGAAATAACCTCGCGGCCCACCGGTTAATGCGCAATTTGAGTAGTCGTTATTCTCTGCAAGCACCATCGAAGATAGGATTTTTCCACCAATGCGCGTCTGAGCGACACCATTTCCGGAATACCCAAGTCCATAAAATACATTGTCTTGTTTATTGATGTTCCCGAAGAAAGGAAAGCCTGTAGTAGAGCGATCTGAACCACCCGTCCAGTTTGCTGTTATCTGTTCACGACCAATGTTTGGAAATAAGTTATCAAAGGCATTATTGAGCAATCCAAGATACTTGGTAGGCTGATTAAACATAGGATCAACCTGGTTATTAAACGAGAACTGGTTGCCTCCTTTACCTAGCATCAAGCGTCCATCTACCGTATCTCGGTAATAGTGAACAAAGATACGCGAATCCACCACAGTGACACCCTCAGCCAGTTTCGATTTCTTCAACAGCTCTGGTACAGGTTTAGTGATCACCATGTCTGAAGACACCACTACAATGCTGTTCTTAAACGCCTTAAACTTCTCAACCATCCAGGCGTTCAAGGCAAGTACAACCTGCTGTGCTCTTATTGAGCCTTGCTTGGTGATCACGGTGACGGGTTGACCATATTTCAGCTCTAGCATCTCGCTGTTCTCAAAGATCTCTACGCCGAGCTCAAGAGCCACCTTGCGCAGGCCTCGTGCCAACAAAGCTGGCTGAACACTGCCTGCCGCCTCAGAGTAATACCCCTCGACATGCCTAGCCGATCCTGTGTTGTCATTGAGCTCTTGTTCATCGGTTTCACGCCAGCTATTGATACCGAGCCTATCTAACTTTTCAACGGTAGGGCTCATAGAGCCACGTTGAGCTGTGTTAGTGGCTGTGTAATACGTGCCATTGCGACGCAGGCCAGCATTAATATCGTGTTCTTGACAAAACGCTTCAATCTCAAATACGACATGCTCAGACTCCTCGACCAGAAACTTAGCCTGTTTCTCACCGAACATCTTCACCATTGATGGGTACTTAGTCGCCCAAGTGAGCAGACAGCCACCATTCACCCCTGATGCACCAGAGCCACAGAAGCTTTTCTCAAGGATCACCACCTTTTTATTTGGTGACTTTTGCTTAAGCATGATTGCTGTCCAAAGGCCGGTATAGCCACCGCCTACAATGCAGATATCGGCTTCAATGTCCCGTTGTAGTGGCGTTGGTTCTGCCCAGTTTTCTTTCTGTTTTGCTTCTGCTATCCAATGACAAGGATGAGTTTTTCCACTCATGACACACCTACTTAGTGTTGTATTTTTAAACAAAATGCCAAAATTTAGGCGCAAAAAACTAACCCAGTGCATTTGTCTGGGTTAGAGATAGTTGGTATTGATTGATAGTGCTTGGCCGTCACCTTGACGAAAGTCTGGATCTTAGTAAGCGTGCAACGCCGGTCCTGTACTTCCTAAGATCCCGGATAAGTTCTTCGAACTTTCCGGGATGACGTGTGGTGACGTACTCTTGCTATCTATGGCGGCCCTGTTACGTATTACCCACATACCTTCCGTCATCCTGACGAAAGTCAGGATCTTAGAAAACGTACAACGCCAGCTCAGGACTTCCTAAGATCCCAGATAAGTTCTTTGAACTTTCCGGGATGACGTGTGGTGACGTACTCAACTCACCTTTCTAATTTGGCCAATGACTCGATGCTGATGGCATCGTGACGCCAGTACTCCAAGTCACAGTCAATAAGGTTACCGTCTTGGTCGTAGTTAAGACGCTCAACCAGCATTGCTGGGCTACCTGCAGTGGCTCTTAGTGCTTGGGCCATATTCCCTAGCAAGGAGGTGGTGCTAACGCGATAGCGAGTCTGGCAATAAACCAAGCCAAATTGTTCGCGGTAGAGATCGGTCAAGGATTGAGTCAGATCGTTCTCTAGCAAGGTTGGTACTAATTCTGGGCGAATATAGTTGGTCACGTACACCACAGGGCGATCTTCGAGATAGCGCACACGCTCAACGTGGAACACGTCAGAGAAGGGTGGCAGATCTAGAAGCTCGGATGCTTGCTTAGTCGCGAGAATGCTTCGCGCACTGACTAACTCCGTCTTTGGAATACGATTTTGTTGTTTCGCCATGTTGATGAAGTTGAGTGTCTGCGTTGGGTCATAACGCAGTGGCATTGGTGAGATAAACCAACCGCGACGATCCTCTCTGTAGATCTTTCCCTCAGCCTCGAGTAGAGATAAAGCCTCACGCAAAGTGACTCGAGTGGTATCAAACGACTCTGCCAGCTTACGCTCCGAAGGGAGTTTTTGCCTCGGGGCAAGCTGCCCCGACTCAATCTGTTCAACAATAACGTCTTTTATTTTAACGTACTGCACTTACGTTCCTTAATCTTAATAGTTCTACAATCGTTATAATTAGCGAATCATTATTGTGATTGTATTAGCGTTTGCGCCAAGCTTGGGTGCGTTTACCCAGAATCTTGTCTAGACCAATGTGTACCAGTTTAGCAGTCGCCGCCGAGATCATAATCATGACTGCCATTGCTGCTGCCGCACCCGTTTGACCAGTGTCATCCATATTCAACACCGACACAGAGGCTGGAATCGTATTGGTTGAATACAAGAATACTACCGCTGAGGTCGTGGTCAACGCATTGATAAATAGGTATGCAGCAATGTCGAGAATCGCAGGCATACAAACAGGTAAGGTCACCTTAAAAAACAGCTTATACTGAGGCAACTTCACTGATGCCGCTGTAGATTCGATCTCTGCGGGGATCTGCTTCAATGCCGTTGTGGCTGTCATGTGACCAACTGTGTAGTAGTGAACCACAGTATTGACGACCAAGAAGGCCATTGTGCCATAAAGCATGTTCAGTGGGTTATTTAGGTCATTGAAATAAAAGATATAACCCAAACCAAGCACCATACCTGGAACCGCCATAGGCACCACACTCAACATTTGCAACACCTGGCGCAGTGGACCAAATGCACGGCCTTTTTCGATGCAGTAAGCACCAATAAAGATCACCACGGTACCAATCAGTGCCGTCCAACCGGCTAGGGTCAGCGAGTTAAAGTATGGGCTCCAACCGTAGGTACTCAGCTCACTAAAGTTGTAATTATTTAGAGTAAGCGCTTTGTTCCAAGGCCAGAACGTGACTAGTGAACCATAAACCGCCATACCTAATACAGTCAGTACCGTTAGGCTAATCAAGGTGCAATAAACAAGACAAAAAGAGTCACGTACCTTATTGGGCTTCGGCTCGTAAGCGACTGAGCGAGTATCAAATAAGTTCTTCTGCTTCTTCTGTACCCAACGATCTACCGCAAACGCAAGCAAAGCAGGCATAAGAAGTAAGATACTGGTGACGGCACCCATGGAGAAGTTTTGCTGGCCTACTACCTGCTTAAAGATGTCGGTCGCCAGTACGTTGTAACTGCCACCGATGACCTTAGGTACGCCAAAATCACACACTACCAGGGTAAATACCACGATAAGGGCGCTGATCAAGCCATATTTGGCTGCTGGCAATGTAACAACAAAGAAGGTTTTAATTGGTGAGGTCTTCAGTGCTCTCGCTGCTTCATACAGTCTTGCATCCGAGGTACGAAGCGAAGTAGTCAGTATCATCAACGCATGCGGGAAACACCAGAATACTAAGCCCATGGTGATACCAATCAAGCCATAAACCGACGCACCGCCCAGCATCTCCTTCGCCACACCCTGATTACCAAAAAGGAAGATCAAACTGATCGCAGGAAGCAGAGACGGAGCCAAGATTGGCGCCGTACCCAGCACCTGAAACAGTGTCTTAAAGGGCATGCACGAACGAGTTAAGGCAAAGGCATAACCAAACGCAAGTAAGCCGACAATGATTGTCACCAAGAAACCCACGGTCAAGGTATTGGTCAGCGAGTACCACAAGCTTGGTGATGAGAAATAGGTAACAAAGTTGGCAAGGCCCACAAACTCACCGTCTGAGTTTTGCACACTCTTGGTCAGCATTGCCCACATTGGCATGATGATAAACAGCCACATAAACACAAAGAGAACCGCTAGGATCCCTGCAAGCGTCAGGTTGTCACGGCTTAACTTCTTGGTCCAAAAGGTCCAGATATTCGCCGTTGGTATCTTGCCATTCTCAGACAATGGGTTGTTGTTCATAACGTCGGTCTTCATGATTAAGCGGCCTTACTCTTTGCCGTTTTTGGCAGTGGAAAAGCATGCATATGCTTGGTCACTAGGCTTAGATGGCGAATTTCGTCGAGCTTAAGCGCCAGTTTACGTGCTTCTCGTACCGGCACATCAACCCCCACTAGAGGCAGTTCCGGATGACCATAGATGCGACAATCAACACGAACATAAGCCCCTTGGAATTCAAGCATCTCAATCTTAACCGTCAGTGAATTAAGGTCACTGTCAGTGAAGAACAGACTCTCAGGACGCAAAGCCAGTTCAAATGTCTCGTTGCTGCCACCTTCAACCACTTCTTTTTGCATGAAGTCAGCACATTCAACGTTAATGACATGGTCATGAATACGAACCTGAGTATCGTTAATCTTTGTTGCTTCAAAGAAATTCATGCTACCGACAAACTCAGCTACGAAACGTGTTGCTGGCTTCTCGTAGATCTCTTGAGGGGCACCCACTTGCTCAATCACGCCATGATTCATGACCACAATACGATCAGCCATGGATAGTGCCTCTTCTTGGTCGTGTGTCACCATGATGGTGGTAATACCTAGCTTACGTTGAAGCTGACAGATCTCTTCACGAAGGTGAGTTCGTACCTTTGCATCCAAAGCCGACAAGGGTTCATCAAGCAGAAGTAAACCGGGTGACAGTGCCAGTGCTCGGGCAAGGGCAACACGTTGCTGCTGACCACCAGACAATTGTGCAGGGAACTTTTTGGCAGACGTTGGTAGCCCAATTGTTTCAAGCCATTGCTCTACTTGCTCTTGGGCTTGTGCCTTAGAAGAACCTTGATTGCGAAGTCCAATGGCGATGTTGTCTGCCACAGTTAGGTTCGGAAATAGGGCATAAGACTGGAACACGATACCAAAGTCACGCTTCTCTGGTGGTAAGAAGGTAATGTCTTTATCGCCTTGCATGATCTGCCCATAAGTTGGCAGGTCTAGACCGGCAATGCCACGTAGCAAGGTTGTTTTACCGCAGCCAGATGGGCCAAGGAAACAGACGAACTCGCCTTTATTAATTGAAAGCGAGATATCTTGCAATGCAGTGAACTGACCGAATTGCTTCACTACATTATTAATTTCTAGATAGGTTTGGTTGGTATTCATAACACTCTCCAAATGGTATATACCAAAGATAAATTGAGAGTATGACAAATTGATTAAGCTAATGTAGAGAAACGATGACAGTATAGTTTTTGACGCATCGACCGATAGATTTTGCACCTAGGTCTAGCTGTATGAATTCATTATGCTGTTGGTTCTGAGCTAAGTGACTAACCCGCACCTTTCTCAGGCCTATTATTCACCCTTTGGAATCACACCAACATGTTAAGAATAACCATCTCCCCGGCAGTCGATGGTCACATTGTAGAGTATTAAACCCCCGTCACCCCGGTGAACTCTTAGCCGGGGTCTTCTGCCCCCAAATCCCACCAGATCCCGGACATTTGCGCTGCAAATTCCGGGATGACGACTGTGGGTGATGACTGTTTTGAGCAATGACAAATACAGACAGTGGCCACTAAAAACAATAGCTACACTCCCTCAATATCAAAAACTACCGTCACCCCGGCAGGCTTTTAGCCGGGGTCTTCTGCCCTCGACACCCACCAGATCCCGGATATTTGCGCTGCAAATTCCGGGATGACGACTTTGGATGATAAACGCTTTGAGCAATGACCAATACAGACGGTGGCCGCTACAAACAATAGTCACATCCCACAATATCAAAAACCACCGTCACCCCGGCGGGCTTTTAGCCGGGGTCTTCCACCCTCGACACTCACCAGCTCCCGGATATTTGCGCTGCAAATTCCGGGATGACGGATTGAGGTGGTGGCGGCTTTAGGTGATGAACTCTTTGGGGGATGACCGATGCTAACGATGGCCACTACAAACAATAGCCACACTCAGCAATATCAAAACACACCGTCACCCCGGTGGGCTCTTAGCCGGGGTCTTCTACCCTCGATACCCACCAGATCCCGGATATTTGCGCTGCAAATTCCGGGATGACGACTTTTGGTGATAACGGCTTTGGGCAATGGCCGACGCTAACGATGGTCACACTCTACAATGTTAAAAGTCGCCATTTTCACTCTCGCTATTCAGGCTCTTCCATCACAAACCGAACCGCTTCTTCAATGGTATCCAGAATAAATTGTGCATCTTTATCCGTTATCACGAGCGATGGGCGCAGGGTAATGACACTTTTTTCAATCAACTTGAACGCCAAGCCTCGCTCCATACAGCGGTACATAATGCGTTCGGCTTCATCGACACCTCGTTGCTGAGTACTTTGTTTTGACAAAATCTCTACGCCAATGTGAAGGCCAATCCCATCAACCATGCCGACAATAGGATAAGTGTGTTGCAGTTTTTTGAATCCATCCATTAAAAGCTCGCCTAATCTGCGTGAGTTTTCAACAAGTTGATGCTGCTCAATGTATTCAATAGTGGCAAGGCCAGCTGCGCCACACAATCCATTCTTTTCATGGGTGTAATGTCCAATGGCTTGAGTCTCTAAAACATTGAATTTTTCTTTGGTCACTATGCCTGCAAATGGCATTAGACCACCTCCCAAGGATTTGCCCAGTACCAGGACATCGGGAGTCACATAATGCTCGCTGGCAAACATCTTACCGGTACGACCAAAGCCCTCAATGATCTCATCAAAGATCAGCAAGGCGCCGTGTTTATCACACAAGTCTTTTACTTGTTGCCAAAAATACTGAGTGGGCATGTTCGGTGTCGCGCTGATCGGTTCTCCGACAACACACGCGATGTCTCCTTCCTTTTCAAACAAGATCTCCATCTGGCGCAGGATTTCGTTATCAACTCGCCTTGAGTCAGTAAAACCCCATGCGTTATTTTGATAATTTGGAAATTCAACGTGCAATGCACCCGGTACCATAGGGCCAAGACCTTGCTTAAATAAGCGCTCCCCTCCTAGGCTTGCAGACTGAAATCCATTGCCGTGATAAGAGTCCCAGAACGAGATGGTTTTCCACTTCCCGGTGTAGGATTTTGCCAAAGAGACCGCGAGCTCTATTGCCTCAGAACCACCCGGACAAAAGGAAACGCGATCTAGCTCTTTCGGCGTTACCTCTATTAGCTTTTCTGCTAGAGCAACAATATTGGTGTTGGTATAGCGGCGAGAGGTAAAGGTGTTCTTGTCACGAAGAGCCTCAACCACCTTTTCACAGACGTAATCATTATTAAAGCCCGCAGCATGCACACCGTTTCCGTGACAATCTAGGTACTTATTTCCCTCAAAGTCATAGATATAAGCACCATCAGATTTGGCGATGGCATTCATCACTGGAGTGCTTAGGCTCTGGTGAAGGAAGGCATTTTTGTCTCTTTCGATTAACTCAGTTGCCTGCACACTAAGTGCATCTTGTTGATAGTCTTTGCGACGCTCGGATAGGTTAATGTCGCCTTGCTCTCGGCTGATCTCTTGCATTGAATTTTTCCCATAAAAAAGCCTGCCAAAATGGCAGGCTTAACAATACTAAAACCTTAGTGGTTCATTATTTTGCTTCAGACTTACCGTCAAATTTGTCAGACCAAGTCTTAAGAACGTCTGCGCGTTCGTTACCCATGCGAGCAAAGTCCATGTTCGCCATGTTTTGTTGAACGTTAGGGAAGTTAGAAACGACCGCTTCAACGTCTTTATGACCCACTACTGGGTACATCTCAACGTACAACTCGTTCGCTTCTTTAGAGATAGACCAGTCAACCACACGTTGCGCTGCATCAGATGCCTTAACTAGACCAACGGCTTCCGATTCCCAACCGATACCGGCTGGAGTAATCACATCTAGCGGTGCACCTTGAGTCTTCAGCTTAGCGCCGCGACTTGCCATGGAAATACCGATTGCAACCTCACCCATACCCGCTTGAACACATGGCTTAGAACCAGAGTGCGTGTAGTGTGCGATGTTTTGGTGAAGCTGAGCCATGTAGTCCCAGCCCTTGTCTTCGCCCATGTTTTGTAGCCATGCAGAAACCTGCATGTAGCCAGTGCCCGAAGACGCTGGGTTTGGCATTGCAATGTGGCCTTGGTATACCGGCTTCGCTAGGTCTTCCCAAGACGTTGGCTTAGGTAGGTCAAGCTGCTTAGCCACTACTTCGTTGAAGCAAACTGCGTTGAAGAACGCATCATTACCGTACCAAGCCTGAGTGCTTTGTGGGTCGTTTAGTTCAGCGTGTAGGTTCTCTAGGCCCTTTGGTGTGTATGGCTTAAGAATGCCCTCTTCCTTTAGAAGCGCCATAGAAGAACCCGCTAGGCCCCATACCACTTCTGCTTGAGGGTTGTTTTTCTCAGCCAGAAGCTTAGCGGTCATGATGCCCGTTGAATCACGAACCCAGTTAATTGCTACATCTGGGTTAGCCTTCTCAAAAGCATTCTTGTACTTAGCTAGGATGTCAGCTTCAAACGCGGTGTAAACCGTCACTTCTGTCGCTGCAAATGCATTGGTTGCCATCATAGCTACTAGTGCAGCCAAAGAACTTTTTACAAAACGGTTTTTCATCTTCCCTTATCTCCAAAATTGTGGTCTGTACCAGATAACGAGATAAAGATTAGAAGCTGAGTATTACGATTAAATGAACATAAAATTGCAGTTTTGTGGCTTAAACTTCCCCTCACCTGTCAAAAAACCGCCAATGTGAAACTTTTATGAAATGGCAAATTGGCTATTTACGAACCAAAAACAGTCCTGCTAAAGTCTCTTCAAAATTTGGTATAGTCCACAATTGAGATATTGAGATGAAAAACGAATACCTTTTGCTAACACCAGGCCCACTATCGACATCAGAAACCGTTCGCCAAGCGATGCTTAAAGACTGGTGTACATGGGATGACGACTACAACAAAGAAATCGTTGAAGTCATTCGCTCCAAGCTAGTAGCTCTAGCAACAAATCGTCCCGGCTACACAAGCGTATTGATGCAAGGTAGCGGCACAGCTTCCGTTGAGGCCACGATAGGCAGTGCCATTGCACAAGACGGTAAATTGCTGGTTGTCGATAATGGTGCTTACGGAGCACGTATGGCACAAATCGCGGACTATCTAAACATTGCTTCAACCACGATAGCTCCAGGAGAGACGTCTCAGCCCTCACTTGAAGCCGTCGAAAAGACGCTACAAGAAGACAAGGCCATCACACACGTTGCGGTCGTACACTGTGAGACAACAACCGGAATGCTCAACCCTATCCAAGAGGTTGCGGCACTGGCTAAACGCTATAACAAGGTAGTGATTCTGGATGCTATGTCGAGCTTTGGTGGTATTCAAATGGACATCGCTGACCTTGATGTGGACTTTATGATCAGTTCAGCAAACAAGTGTATCCAAGGCGTACCCGGCTTCGGTTTTGTTATCGCAAAACTCTCTGAGCTTGAGAAGTGCAAGGGACTCGCTCGCTCTCTAAGCCTAGATCTTTATGACCAATGGCATTGCATGGAGAACAATCATGGCAAGTGGCGCTTCACCTCTCCAACCCATACCGTCCGTGCCTTCTATCAGGCACTCCTAGAACTGGAACAAGAAGGCGGTATTGAGGCTCGTGAAGCTCGCTATACCAAGAACCAGCGCACTCTCGTTCAAGGTATGCGCAAGCTAGGTTTCGAACCCCTGCTTAATGAAGCCTTGCACTCACCTATCATCACCTCTTTCTATTCTCCTGCGCACAGCGACTACCAGTTCAAGGCATTCTATGACCGCCTAAAAGAACAAGGGTTTGTAATTTATCCTGGTAAGGTCTCGAACGCAGACTGTTTCCGTATCGGTAATATCGGTGAGGTATACCCAAGTGATATCGAGCGTCTTATCGAAGCGGTAGAAAAAGCAATGTACTGGGAAATCAAATAATGAACCAGGCTGAAACAACAAATCAAAACCAAGTAAAGCCAACCCATTTTCGCAGTGAGGGTGATGTTAACACCACACCGGCGCGCATAAAGTGGAATGAGTCTCTGCAACATGAGCCAACCCAAGCCCTATTAAAAAGGGATTCAGAGGTGTTTTTGCATCAAGCTATGTCTACGCCATGCTTAGACTCTCTGGAAGCCGCCGACGGAATCTTCATTCAGGATACACACGGCAAGCGCTACATGGATTTTCATGGCAACAATGTCCACCAGCTTGGTTACGGCCACCCTGCTGTGCTGAATGCCATCAGTAAGCAACTTGCTGAATTGCCATTCTCACCACGCCGATTTACCAATGAAACAGCGGTAGCCTGCGCAGAGAAGCTGACCGAGATCTGTGGCGGTGACCTCAATCGCGTGCTGTTTGCACCCGGTGGTACCTCTGTCGTAGGTATGGCGCTTAAGCTTGCTCGTCATGTCACCAAGAACTTTAAGGTCGTCTCTTTGTGGGACTCTTTCCACGGTGCTTCTCTGGATGCCATTTCTGTTGGCGGTGAGGCCTGTTTCCGCGAGGGAATGGGCCCACTTTTAGCCGGCGTTGAGCGTATTCCGCCAGCAGTATCCTACCGAGGCGCACTGCCCTCTCAAGATGGTAGCGATGTTCACTACGCGGATTACCTTGAGTACGTGATTGAAAAAGAGGGTGGCATTGGCGCCTTCATCGCTGAAGGCGTGCGAAACACCGATGTTCAGGTGCCAAGTAAGGCGTATTGGCAGCGCGTTCGCGAGATCTGTGACAAACACAACGTCATGCTGATCATCGATGATATCCCCAATGGTATGGGTCGCAGTGGCGAGTGGTTTACCTATCAAGCGTTTGATATCGAGCCGGATATCCTATGTATCGGTAAAGGCCTTGGCGGTGGCGTAGTGCCTATTGCAGCTATGGTAACCAAGGACAAATACAACACGGCCGCTCAAGTATCACTGGGTCACTACACCCATGAGAAAAGCCCAATTGGCTGTGCTGCTGCCCTTGCAACCATGCAAACCATAGAACAAGAGGATGTTCTTCAGAAGGTACGTAACGACAGCGAATTTGTCCGAGGTGAGCTCGAACGAATGAAGCAGACTTACTCCATTATCGGCGATGTTCGCGGTATTGGTCTTTTATGGGGTGTTGAACTGGTTACCAACCACATCACTAAAGAGCGAGCATTCGACGAGGCTGAAGCTGTGCTTTATCAATGCTTGAACGATGGACTGAGCTTTAAGGTTTCTCAAGGTAATGTCGCTCAACTGAGTCCCCCACTAATTATTAGCCGTGAACAATTGATTACGGCTCTACACATTTTTGAAAACGCAATCGCGAAGGTATGTAAGGATTTTAACTATGTCTAACTCAACTCTTTCTCGTTCAGAGATCCAAGCCGTTATCTTTGACTGGGCTGGCACTATTGTCGATTTTGGCTCTTTTGCTCCAACCAGTATCTTTGTTGAAGCATTCAAGCGTGAATTTGACTTTGACCTGAGCCTAGAAGAGGCTCGCGAGCCTATGGGCCTTGGCAAGTGGGACCATATCCAAGCTGTTGGCCAGATCCCTGCAGTTAAGGCTCGCTGGATTGAACGCTTTGGTCGTGAGATGAACTCAGACGATATTGACAGCATCTACCAAACCTTTATGCCTTTGCAAAAGGCTAAAGTATCCGATCATGCAGCCCCTATCCCGCATGCGCTAGATGTGGTTAATGGCCTAAAAGAAAAAGGCATCAAGATCGGTTCTTGCTCTGGCTACCCGCGTCAGGTGATGGATGTATTAGTCGAGTCTGCAAAAGAGTACGGTTACAACCCAGATTGCGTTGTCGCAACCGATGATCTGCCACAAGGCGGCCGCCCTGCTCCATTTATGGCGCTAAAAAATGTCATCGAGCTTGGCGTTACGGACGTTCGTTCTTGCATTAAAGTCGATGATGCCGGTCCTGGTATCGACGAGGGTCATAACGCAGGAATGTGGACTGTCGGTTTGTTGCTTTCCGGTAACGAGGCAGGGCTTACTCTGCAAGAATATCTAGATGCCGATGAGGTGACGCTACAAGCTGCTCGTGAAAAAGCGCGCACTAAGCTTGAGAAAACTAACCCTCATTACCTGATTGATACCATCGCAGATATGCCTCAGGTTATCGCTGACATTGAGCGCCGACTGCAAAACGGTGAACGCCCATAATTCACACAGAGCTTAGACAAATATCAAACATAGCCTTTGAGCTTAGGCCTAATGATGAATGAGTTTGCATGCTATTTCGAAGGTATCAGCAAACTTCATTAAAGCTTAAAGTAACAAGGGTATAGTGGTCCCGACCAGTGTCATATTGGTCGGGATTTTCTGTCTATACGTATTGGCAGACGAACACAATTATTGGAAATTAATAAATGACGCAATCCATCCATGTTTTTGACCTCGACGAGACCTTAATTGCTGGTGACAGCGCCGTGCTATGGCATGAATACCTAGTTGAAAAGGGGGTGATCTCAGACCCTGACTTTCTGCAAGAAGACGCTCGTCAAATGGAACTCTACGCAGCAGGCACTCAAGACATGGGGGACTATCTCGATTTTGCCATGCTACCACTTCTAGAGGTGCCGAAAATCAAGCTCGAGTCATTGGCAAGTCACTTCGTCACAGAGCGTATCCTTCCCATCTTTTACCCTGAAGCAAAGAGTTTGCTAGAAGAGATAGACCAAACTGGAGAGCCTCGCGTGCTTATCTCAGCGACGGTTGATTACCTAGTACAGGTAGTGGCGACAGCCCTAGGTTTTAAAACGGCTTTTGGCATCGAACTCGAGCAAGAAAACGGCTTCTTCAAAGGAAACATGATTGGTATCCCCACCTTTAGAGAAGGCAAGGTTAAGAAGTTTGAGCATTGGCTTACGCAGAACCCTGAACTCACTCAACACAAGGTAGAGTTCTATTCAGATTCTATAAACGATAAGCCTATGTGTGTTCGAGCAGATTCCGCCTTTGCGGTGAATCCCTGTGCTCAGTTGGAAATTGAAGCCAATTCGAATGGCTGGAAGATCTTGAGTTGGAGACTCTAGCAAGAATTAAAAATCAGCTAACAGCTAACAGCTAACAGCTAACAAATTATAGGCACCATCGAGTTCATCGATGATGCCCTATCTATTAATGCTGAGCGACTAAGCGCTCGACTGGCTTCGCATTAATAGGCAGATGGATCACTGCAGCTACTAACGCAAGCGCCACCGTAGACCACCAGATAGGTTCATAACTACCATAGTAGTCGTAGATACGACCGCCTGCCCAAGCGCCCAGAAAGCTACCAATCTGGTGACTAAAGAAGACTAGACCATATAAGGTTGATAAGTAACGTGCCCCAAAGATCTGGCGAACTAAGCCAGAGGTTAAAGGCACTGTACCTAGCCACACGAATCCAATCGCTGCGCCAAAAATAGTCGCACTAATATTGGTTATAGGCAAAGCCACAAAGCCCGCAATCACTGCCGCACGCAACAAGTACAATACAAAAGATACATGGCGCTTATCAAAGCGATCGGCCATCATTCCCCAAAAATAAGAACCGAAGATATTGAAGATCCCCACATACGCCAATGCCATTGCGGCACTAGAAGCCGGCAGGTTCTTATCCGCTAAATAACTTGGTAAATGAGTGGCGATAAACATGACATGAAAACCACACACAAAAAAGCCTGCATGAATCAGCCAGTAAGACCTACTTTTAAACGCCTCACCTAGGGCTTGTTTTAAGGTTTGCTCCTCATGCGTATCCGATTCAGTTACTTGCGCTTTCTTGTTGCTTTTCATGAATACCGCGAAGGCAATAATCAAGGAACACAGTAACGCAAAGACTTGCAACGCACCTTGCCAACCGACATTGGCCAGCAGTGCTTGAGCACCAGGGATCATGGCAAACATACCAAACGAACCCGCAGCTGTGGTCAGGCCAAATGCCTTGGCTGCATGCTGGGCCGGTACGACTTTGGCAACCGCACCCAAGATAATAACGTAACTGGTTGCGCTCAGGCCCAATCCGACTAAAGCACCTAAAGAGAAATAGACCACTACATGAGAAGTTGTAATAGAAGTAAGTAGTAGACCTAAAGCATACGCGCCGGCGCCTAACATAATGATGCGCTTGGAGCCCCATTTGTCCGCAGCCATCCCGATAAACGGCTGGAACATGCCAAACAAGAGATTCTGCAATGCGATCGCTAAGCTAAAAAATTCACGGCCCGTGTCGAAGTAATTGCTTACTGGCATCATAAAGATACCGAAAGACTGACGTATACCAAGGCTAACGATTAATATGCCAATTCCTAGCCACACTAGTGGTGGAAATCTAAAAATACTCATTCGTGTTCCTAATGATTATGTTGATGGTGATGCATGTGTGAATCAGATTGCTCGTGGCTATGGCACCCTGCAGCCATAGCATGCTCGGAAAAAGCATCTAATAAGGGTTGGCAGTGATGCAGTGCTATCAAGCTGATGACTAGAGCAAGAGTCCAGCGAGTAAGCTCAGCAAGTAATGATTGTGAAAACATGTTCTTATGTCGTTTAGATTGAGGGCCCGAATAGTATAGAGGGGAGTTCCATGACACAAATGACAAAATGTGATTTAAATTATGCGTATTTTGCATGTATTATCGGTTAACGTATCACTCACTTCGTGTTTCCACTATTATGGAAATGAAATCGGAGGAAACTATGCAATTAGAACAAGTCGCAAAGGCACTAAAAGAACTCGGCCACCCAACGAGGCTGTGTATCTATCAGTTGGTCGTTCGCGCAGGCCATAAGGGCATTCCCGTAGGCGATGTTCAACAGAGTCTGGATATCCCAGGTTCTACCCTATCTCATCATATATCCAACCTTACTTCTGCCAATTTAATTGAGCAGCGCCGTGAGGGGCGTACCCTATTTTGCGTTGCTCAATACGAAAACCTACAAACAGTCATCGACTTTCTGCAAAAAGAATGTTGCATCGACGAGTGTTAACTTCTTTGAATTCAATGCGTTAATTCTCAACAAGCAAATATTTCGATAAAAGTCGAAATATTTGCTTGCATAAAATCTCCTCAAGCCTATAATTCGACTATTCCAGAAATATAGAGAAAAAGATTATGAACCCTGAATTAGTCACAATGTTTAAAGAAGCAGGAAACATGTTCCTGTTTTTAGCCGCTGAGCTAACCATATTATTTTTAGCAATCAGCTATTTCGTTGGTGTATTACAGGAATACATCACCCCAGCAAAAATTCAGTCCATACTGAGTTCAAAGAACGGTAAAGGTTATGTAGTGGCGGCACTACTTGGCTCTATTACTCCATTCTGCTCTTGCTCAACCATTCCTTTCTTGAAAGGTCTTCTTAGAGCACGTGCAGGCTTTGGCCCTATGATGGTATTCCTGTTTGCCAGTCCACTACTTAACCCTGTCATTATTGGTCTGTTTGTAGTGACCTTTAGCTTGAAAGTAGCCGTTTTCTACTTCTTGATTGCGATGACTGTTTCTGTAGTCGCTGGCTTCTTGCTAGAGAAATTAGGCTTTGAGCGCTTTGTAAAACCAGAAGCTTATGAAGCAGTTGAAACCTCAGGTTGTGGCTCAGCGAAAAGCTCTTGCTCAGCAACCCCAGAGCAAAAACCAGTTGCAACTAGCTGCTGTGACAGCGCTAAAGAGCCAGAAGTAAAAGTGACCACGCAATGTGATGGCACATTAGCAGCAACTACTGTTGAACCAAGCCGTTGGGTACGCATTTGGCACTCAACTTGGAAAGACTTTAAACAAGTACTTCCTTACCTATTGCTAGGTATCTTTATTGGCTCATTCATCTACGGTTTCATTCCAACAGACCTAATCGCGAAATACGCAGGTGAAGGTAAATGGTATGCAATTCCAGTAGCAGCAGTGATCGGTATTCCTCTTTACATCCGGGCTGAGGCGGTAATCCCACTAAGTGCGGCACTGGTTCAAAAAGGGATGGCGTTAGGATCAGTAATGGCATTAATCATAGGTAGTGCAGGTGCAAGCTTAACAGAGGTTATCTTACTTAAATCACTGTTCAAGGCTCCAATGATTGCAGCTTTCTTAACAGTAATCCTTGGCATGGCAATTGGTGCAGGCTTCCTATACAACTTCATGTTCTAAAAGAAACGGCCAAGCCATTACACTTTCTTGTAATAATCATAAAGGAGCTCAACATGAGCTCCTTTATTTTGTTGAGGATTAACTTAAAGAAGCGCCATAGGAATAGCCAAAAGGTATGTTTAGCTAGCGAACTTTTGTCCAAAAGTGTCACAAGTGATAATTAAAGGAAGTAACATCCCTTGATTGTTATTTGGCCCCATGCTCTTGTAAGCACGCGGCACTTAATGGAGGATTAATTTGGGAAGTTACGAATCAGTTTGTAGCAAATGCTGCTGTTATTTGCTTATTTTCTGAGAACGTCCGTGATGTAATGTTTTATGCTCGTGAAACGTTACACGATTTACGATGCAAACGAATTGTTTCAGTTACATACTTTAGTGATGCAGATCGTATATTTTAGTGCGCAAAATATTTCCCTTCGAAATTCTGCAACCAAGTAGTTGAAAATAAAGCACTTATTCTTAAGTTTGTTTTTTGACCATAAAAAGAAAATTCGCTGTGAAGCCCTTCAATATTTTCTTTTGTTTCAAACCCTATAATTTTTCTGCCCCCAAAACACATTCCAAATAAAATAATAAATCGGAAAATTATAATGAAACAATTTAAGTACTTACCTGTCTCTTTGGCGGTAACCGCAACGTTATCTGCAGCGCCTTCTCTCGCTGACGCAGAATTAGAGGAATTAAAACAACGCTTAGCGATTCTAGAAGAAAAACAAACTTCAGAGTACGTAGATGATCAGCAACCACAAGTACTATCTTCAGAGAGCGAAGTCCCGTTAGGAGTTGTATTTACCGGTTATGCTCGTTATGGCATGGCGTATGGAGCTGATGATGCAACACTTGTATCGACAGATGGTTCCTTGAACAGCAATGCAACCGGTCGTCTAGGCAACGAAGGAAACGGTGGAGAGTTCCAGTTTGGTAAATTCTTCCAAAACGATAGTGGTGCTATCTGGGATGTACAGGTAATGCTAGAACATTGGCAAGGTGATGCTGATGGTGACGCTATAGGTCTGAAAAAATTCTATGCTGGTGCGACGAACTTATTTGAATCTCAGCAAGATTTGTATGTTTGGGCTGGTCGTGACTTTCATCAACGTCCTGCAACAGACCTAAACGATTATTTTTGGATGATGCACGATGGCCAAGGTGGTGGTTTCTATAACCTTGATCTTGGTGGCGTGATGTTTGATATGTCTGTGGTCGGTCAGGTTGATGGAGCTTCAACTAACGATAATGGGCGCTACGCGGTGACTTCTAAGCTTCATAGCATGTCTTTGGGCGCGGCTGATTTCAGCTTATTCGCGAACTACGGTTTTACGTCAGAAGATGATCTCGAAAATACAACGGAGAAAGGTTGGACAGTCGATGCGGCAAACAGTGCTTACCAACTTGCTGGTCAAGTAAGCATGTACGATCAGAACTTTATTGTGCGTTACTCAAACAATGCATTAGACAGTGTTTTTGATCTTGCTGAAGATCAAACGGCACTTTTGTTCAGTTTTGATGGCAGATATTCAGTAACTAACCAAGTCGGTATCGAATACCTAGCCGCGTACCAGACAATCGAAGGGAAAGATGTTGATGATCGTGCAAACGCTAACATTATCGTACGCCCAACCTATGCATGGAATGATACACATTCTACTTGGCTAGAGATGGGCTACAGCGTTGTTGAATTTGATGACTATGATGCAACAAACTCCTCTTGGAAAACGACCCTGTCTCAAAATATTGCATTTGGCGATATGGGGACCGCACGCCCAATGCTTCGTTTCTACGCAACCGTTGGTAACTCGGACAACGAGCATACAGTCAATGATTATGATCCAACCTATGTTAGAGATGAAGACACTGTGACTGTTGGTGCAATGTTTGAAGCTTGGTGGTAATACATCATTGATGGCATGTAGAATTAAAAAATAATGTATTGCCTCTATTGATTACGAACTAAAAAGTGGCCATGACGAGACTCGTCATAGCCACTTTTTGTTTCGGATGACGGACATTAGATCCCCTTGATTAACTGTTACATTTTCTTACTTTGGGGGGAATGAACTTGTGGTGATTTAATCAGTCATATTCACTATTAGCGCGCGCGAACTGTGGTTTAATCGATTGGATCATTAGTCACTTAGGAATAAAAGCGCCTTAACAATGGATGCGTTTTCAATTTGACTGAGATTAAGATTTTATGGCGACAATTAGAGATGTTTCAAAGCGAGCTGGCGTATCTGCGGCAACGGTTTCCAGAGTAATCAATGGTAACGGTCGTGTATGTCATGACAAAAAGCTTAAAGTTGAAAAAGCGATAAAAGAACTCGACTATAAGCGAGGGTTTACTAATTTTTCCCATCGTTTGAATCGTAATGGAAGTATTGGCATTGTTGTCCCTGAGTTGGGCGGGCCAATCTATTCAAAGCTTTTTCAATCAGTAGAACAAGGTTTTCGTCAGTTTGGCTATCATATCGTCGCGACCTCGGGAACCGATAATACGGACAAACAAAGAGAATCCGTAGAGTACCTTTTGAGTCGTCGCGTCGACGCAATAATATTAGGTAACTTAGAAGTAGATGATGAATTTTTAATGGAACTTGATGAACGTGGAGTCCCATTGGTTATTCTGAATCGCTATGTTCCAGAGCTTGCTGATAGTTGTATTAGCGTTGATCATCAATTTGGCGGACGCACGGCTACACAGTATCTGTTGAATCACGGCCATAGTCACATCGCATGCATCCCAGGCCCGCAATATAAAGCTGGAGCCAGAGCTAGATTCCAAGGCTATAAAGACGCTTTGGCTGAAGCTAATATTGAGTACGTTAATGAACTAGTGTGCGAGGGGGATTACGTTGAGGCCTCCGGTGCAAAGGCCATGGAAAGAATAATAAACAGAGAAAAACCATTTACCGCAGTATTTGCCTCAAATGACCGTATGGCGTTTGGTGCAATGCAAACGTTGCGAAAACATAATATTTCAGTGCCTGAACAAGTCTCTTTAGTGGGCTTTGATAACTGGGATTTCAATCGATATATCAGCCCAGGCTTAACTACGGTCCACATGCCCATTGAACAAATGGCGACAGAAGCGGTTCAACTCGTGATGCAAAAGCTGAACAAAATGCCTTCTAGTGTTGAGTCTAATCTCATACCTAAACTTATTATCAGGGACTCTGTACAGTTGGTAGCGACAGACAACTAACGCCAAATTCGAGCTAATCGGTATCGGTCTTTTTTGGCTCTTCGACGTTTAGTGTCGATTTATAAGTTAAGGGGACGTCAGGTCGAAGATCGCTCTAGAATAAATAATTGTTCCAGAAAAAGGACCTCAGATACCCCCGAATTCAACTCCATATTAAAGCGTTCATATAAATAAATTCACAGCAAAAATCTAGGCTGCCTTGTCCAAACAACTTTACTATCTATTGCGTTAAAACAAATGCATCATTCTGGCCTGGAGCAAGAACCGCAGTAAGTATGATGTTTGAGTTAGACATTTTTAAGACTCTAACTTTCATCAGCATGACGCTGTGGGTATTGTCATCCAGTTGTGGCACTGTAGGATGGTTGGAAGCATAAATTTTAACTCAGGGATGAACGTGAGCTGGATACTCTTTACCTTTATTGCCGCCTTTAGTCAGTCATGGCGTAACGCCTTTCAAAGCCAGCTTAGTAAGACACTAAATGTGACGGGAGTTACCCTAGCCCGCTTTCTTTGGGCAAGTCCCCTTGCACTCATTTACCTTGTTTCGCTCTATCAATGGCAGCCGGTAGAGCTACCAACCTTCTCCGGGCAGTCTTGGTTCTTTTTGATTGGTGCATCCGTTATGCAGATCATTGCCACCGCACTTATGGTGGTGCTGTTTAAGCAGAAGAACTTTGCCATTGGTGCAGGGCTGGCTAAATCAGAGGCACCCGTTTCTGCATTTTTAGGGGTATTATTTTTTGGTACTAGCTTGACGCTACTTGGCTGGGTTGGGGTGTTAGTCGGTGGTGTTGCCGTGCTAATTCTCAGCTGCCCGCAAGGGTTTAGAAGCATCTCATTGAACACTGCGGCCTTAGGTTTAGCCTGTAGTAGCGCCTTTGCCTTAACCTCACTTTGGATTAGAGAGGCTAGCCTTAGCCTGCAATTGCCGTTTCCTCACCGAGCAGCTTGGGTGTTGTTTATCGTCATATTAATGCAGACCGTCATCTTAACTGCCTATTTACTCGTCAAGGACCGACAAACTCTAAAGCAGATGATGAGCAAACCAAAACTGGTGATCATGACCAGCGTGGCAAGCTTTGTCGGGTCTTTTGGGTGGTTTAGTGCTATGTCTCTACAAGCTGTGCCTTATGTCAAAACACTGGGTCAGGTCGAAATATTCTTCACCTTGCTTGTGTCCTATTTCTACCTAAAAGAGAGTATTCCTAAAAAGGATATATTCGCTCTCGTCTTGGTTGGTATTGCTGCAGGCCTTGTTATGTGGCAATAGGTTTCAAACCAAAGTAACGAATAGACTAAGCACTAAGACTCCTGCATAAACCGGCGGGTCATCTGTACTTCTTGTTGCTCCATAAACTCCATCGCAGATTGCATGTGACGTTTCATGATCAAGCCTGCTTTTTCGCCATTCCCTACTTGTAGGGCGCTCAAGAGTTCAAGATGGCTGTCTAGTCCATTTTTCCACAACTGATAGTTTTTAGGTTGGTACAGACGTTTATAAATGGTTAAGTCTGAAAGCATTTGTGCTGTGAAACGAATCACTAGTTTTAGCAATTCGTTGTTCGAGTAATCTGCCAGCATTCTATGAAACTCTAATGATTCAATGTGGTGCTGGCGTTCTTGCTCAGTATCTTCTGGAGGCAGTGCGTATTTTTGGATTTGCTGACGCAGATTTGCTAGCTGTTCCTTACTCAGGGTACCCGCTAAATCCTCCACCAGCGCTGGCTCCAATGCTATCCGCATTTGATAGAGATCTTTAATAGAAGTCTCTTTGAAAAACAGATAGTTACTGAGTATTACATTGATCCTAGATTCAGGTACTTCATTAACAAACGCACCGCCTTTTGGACCTGTCTTGGTAGCAATCAAGCCCTGAGCCTCAAGCATTCTCATGCTCTCTCGAACCGTACTCTTTGAGGCATCAAAATACTCAATCATCTCCACTTCGCTCGGCAAGCGATCACCTGGCAATAATTTGTGTTCCATTATCCAGTCTTTTATCGCTAAAGCGACCCGCTCGGTTCGGCGTGTTTTATTCGTCAATGCCCCAGTTCCTGTAGCGTTTTTTTGTTTGATTTACAGCAGTTTACCCTACTGAATTCCTGTGTTGTATCCGTGTATGACAAAAAACATCAAACGAGTGAATTTTAAGCATAGATTGCATTTATCATGATAAATAGGTAGTTTATTGATTAATTATCATGATAAACCGCATAATTACTACCACACAAGGAACGAAAAGTGACCATAGAATCAACCTCTCAATTAGCGTGGCAATGGCTTGAAGAATTAGCTCAATGCAGTGAAACCGCTGAACCAGATCGTGAAGGCGTCACTCGCTTGTGTGCAACGAAAGAGCACACTCAAGCACTCGAACTCCTAACAGGTTACATGCAGCAATCTGGGATGACGACCCACATCAACAACGCAGGTAATTTGATTGGTCGCTACTCAAGTCAGACTCCAAATGCTAAGACTCTAATCTTTGGTTCCCATCAAGATACCGTGCCTAATGGTGGTAAATACGATGGTATTCTCGGTGTGGTTTTGCCTATAGCCTTGGTGCATTATTTCAACCAACAAGGTACTCAGCTACCATACAATATCGATGTCATCGCCTTTAGTGATGAAGAAGGGACTCGTTTCCAATCAACCTTGCTTGGCTCTAAAGCTATTGCTGGTACGTTTGAGCCTTCAATGCTAGATAGCACGGATCGAGATGGAGTTTCATTGCAACAAGCATTAACTGATTTTGGTTGTCAGCCAGAGCTAATTCATGATGATGCCTACAGCAAAGAAGACGTCATTGGCTTTGTTGAGGTACATATCGAGCAAGGGCCTCAGTTAGAATCCGCAGGTCTTCCTGTTGGCGTTGTTTCAGCAATCACAGGTATTGAACGCCACACTCTTAGTATTGTTGGCAAGGCTGGGCATGCCGGTACAGTCCCAATGAACGCACGACAAGATGCACTGGTGGGAGCCGCTCAAGTAATCTCCTCATTTGATGCGCTTTGTAAGAGCGACAAAGATCTCGTGGGCGTGGTTGGTAAGATAAGTAACTTCCCAAATGGAGTGAATGTCATCCCTCAGCAGACAGACATCACCATAGAATTACGCTCTCCTATTGATAGTAAGCGCGTTCAAGCTAGAGAGCAGTTACTCTCACAAATTGATACCACACTGAACGCACTAAACCTGAATTACACACATTCACAAACCTACGAACAACAAGCAGTAACCTGCTCAGAGGAACTGTCTCAGCGCTTAGTTCAATCGATTGAATCCTGTGGCATTGCAAGCAAGGTAATGTTCAGTGGTGCTGGACATGATGGTTTAGCCATGTGCGAACTGACCGATATCGCCATGCTATTTGTGCGCTGTAAGGATGGCGTCAGCCATCACCCAGACGAGTCAATTCTGCAACAAGACCTATTGGTCTCGCTTCAAGTTCTGGAGCATTTTTGCCAATCAGTTTAATTATTCGCGTTTAACTTTAAGGCTAGGCCTTCAGTTTCAACTACTGTTTATGGAGATATTGGGACATGGAAATGACCAAAGAAAACACTCAAGCTAATCATCAACCGTGGTATCGAACGATGCCAGACCCTATGGTACTGATATTTGGTATCTTAGTGGCGACCTTCCTGCTGACCTATTTGGTACCCGCAGGAACGTTTGAGCGCATCATTATTGATGGAAGAACGACAGTCGTTCCTGGGTCGTTTCATGTTATTGAAAATGCGCCAAGCCTGCACGTATTTGATATCTTTGTAGCAATCCCACAAGGCCTCATCAGTGCAGCACCCTACCTATTCATTGTATTTATTGCCGGTGGCCTGTTTCATATTTTGCAGCGCTCTGGTGCACTAGAAAATGCGATTGGTGTAGCTGTTAATAAAGTTGGGGTTAAAAACCGTAACCTTATCATCACTGTAGGTACCTTTATCTATGGCTTCTTCGGTGTTGCTGTAGGCTTTGAAAACAATATTGCCTTAGTGCCGGTCGCAGTACTTATCGCCTCGGCGGTTGGGTACTCTCGTCTGGTAGGAACAGCCATGGCTGTAGGCGGTATTGGTATTGGCTTTGCGCTATCCCCAATCAATCCATACACCATTGGTGTGGCTCAAGGTATTGCAGAACTGCCTATTTTTTCTGGCGCAGGGCTTCGTACCATACTAGTTCTATCATCTCTTGCTCTTCTTTCTTATTACATCTGCACCAGAGTCGCCAAGATGGACGAAGAAAGCGCCGACACTGGCCTGTCTAAAGACCTTTCAGAGTACAGCATGACGGGGCGAAATAAGTTAACCCTAGCAGCCTTCTTAATTGGCCTAGGTGTGATGCTATATGGAGTGTTCGCCAATGGTTGGTACATCAATGAAATAGCAGGTTTGTTCTTGTTAATGGCCATCAGCATAGGTGCCATCAATGGCCTAGGTGCGAATGGTATTGTTAAGCAAATGATGGAGGGTGCGTCTGGTGTCACCTCTGGTGCATTAGTTATCGGTGTAGCGGCTTCTATTCAAGTAATTCTAAACGATGCTCAGATCATCGATACGATAGTTCATAGCTTAAGCTCATTAATCCAAGACATGCCTATCGCTATCTCAGCGATTGTCGCTAGTGTGGTTCAGGGCGTTATCAACCTATTCATCCCTGGTGGTTCAGGCCAAGCAATGGTGACCATGCCAATCTTGGTACCTGTTGCTGATTTAACCGGCATGAGTCGCCAACTTATGATCACCGCTTTCCAGGTAGGTGATGGCCTAACAAACCTTATTGTTCCTACCTCTGGTGGTACTCTTGCGATGCTTGCGTTAGGTGGTGTTTCTTACGAACGCTGGCTAAAAGCCATCCTTCCTTTCATGTTGTTTGTCTATGCATTGTGCTGGGTAGCACTCTTCATTGGCCAGCTCATCGGTTACTAATTTGGAGTCAGCGGGGGAGATAACTCCCCTGCTTAATGTTTAAATGACAATCTCGCTAATACACTTCAATCCACAACTCGGGTTATCAGCCTCTATTACCGCAACGGGAGGCCCCAGTGTTGGCGGATACGTAAATCACTCTTGGCGGAGTTTAGGCGCTTGTGTCACTCAAGGCCTTTTTACGAACCCTTGGTATCCAGAGTTCGTTAAACAACAACTCGAAAACGGGAGCAGTGCCAAAAGCCTGATTGCTCAGATTCGTGAACTTGATAGTGAAAGTGCCAAGCGTCAATGCATGGTCATTGATAACCAAGGCAAGATAGCCTCGCTAGATGGGGAAGAAAATATCCCCTATGTCGGACATATGGGTACTTTGCACACGGGCGTTGCTGGCAACATGTTAGAAAGTCGTGCCGTGATTGAGCAGTTTTATACCCACTTTATCAAACAAGCCTGTGTGAACTCAGGAGATGTACTGGCAAGCGATGCACATCCGAGCTATCAAGAGAGCTATCAACAACAGCTCCCGCACATTCTAATCGATTCATTGTCCAGTGCGCTCGAGGCTGGGGGAGATAAGCGAGGCACATTTTCTGCTTCAATGAGAATTGAATCTCTTGATCAGGCTCCAATTGATATTCGCGTCGACTGGACCGACGGAGACATCATTCAAGATATGAGAAAGGTGCTATCACGGGTTCAAGCACCTTCATTTCAAGAGTTTTTGTCTCAGCTTCCGTCTAGCATCCAGATCTAGCCGATCAATCAAAGCGATATGCTCACCCAGTTGTCGCTTTGACTTCCTGAATTAAGCCAACAATATCGTCACCCGAAAAGAGTGAACCATTCTCTAAATCAGTGCGAATCCCTTCAAGGGTATGGCTTTTATCGCTATAGAGAACAACGGCCGTTTTATCGCTGGGTTTAAGATGATGAGCCTCTCCAAGTTCAGTGTATCTCACCGCTCCCACGGCAACATACATACATCTTGGGTATTCAGACTCTTTCAGTAAAGTCTGAATATCATGCATTGCACCCTCGTCTCTCTGTGCTTCGATTTGTCTCTCAATCCACTGGATTAGTTCGTGGTAAAAAACGGTATAGTCCGTGATTGATGTGTCGCGTCCATTTAAACCCCAAGTGCCCTCTGAATAATGAAAACCACACAATCGGTAGTGCTCTATGCCGCTGCCTTCATCGAAGCTATCTATACCAATCTCAGAGCTGGCTAGCCCTTTAGATGCGCTTCCCCAGTTCTTCTTTTGAGCCAGCTTCACAGCCTGACAGTTTCGATAAGTGGCATCATTAATCACAGTCATTGCCAGGGGCGTCAGCTTCTGCACTCGCCCACCGTCCCCATAAACAACCTCAAAGCGCACGGCTAATTCCGCTTCCATCTGCACCCTTGCATCACCGTTTTTTGGTAGCAATAAGGTGTCCGATGAATAAGGGTCTAATGACAAATAGTCATCGCTCGCTTTAGGTAAGAAAAAGGGAAACAGAGCACGAGGCTTATCCGCACCATCACTAATATCAAGCGCTGTGATCTCTCCAGTTTGATCGAGATGACCTGCGCTGTTACCTGCAATCCCAAAGCCCGAAATAGTTAACCTACTGTTCATGTTGAGCTCACTGTATCTTGAGATGAAACGCGTTTGATCATCTCAACCAAGCACTCCAAGGCAACGCCAACATCGTGTTCATTGACTTGCTCTCTTGGGTTATGACTGATGCCCTTTTCACAGCGTACAAACAAAATGCCAATGTCGGTAATATTGGCCATAACCATGGCATCGTGCCCGGCACCACTGGCTAGAAAACTCGCCGGTGTCCCCGTTTGTATTTCTACAACCTCTGCCCATTGTTGCTGTAGCTTAGAATCACAGGGAACAGCTTGGGCTTGATAGGTTAGCTCATGGCTAAGTTGTAGCTCTCTTCGATGAGCAATAGCTTCAAGTTGGCTAAACAGTTCAGTGCATGCTTGCTCCAAGTCTTGTTGCACCGCACTTCGAATATCCAGTGAAAAATTCACCTCACCGGGAATCACATTCACAGCACTTGGTTTCACCTCGCACTTACCGACCGTCGCAACCACATTGTATTTGAGGCCGTATGCTTCAATCGCGCTTATCATCTCAGCAACGCCACACAAGGCATCAAGGCGTAATTCATGAGGCACAGTGCCAGCATGTCCTGCCATGCCCTTAACCGCAATCTGAAAGCGCTTTGCACCCGCGATGCCTGTTACTACACCTACGGCTTGATTCGCGTCTTCAAGCACTGGTCCTTGCTCGATATGAACCTCTAAATACGCCTTCACTTCTTCAGGAGAGCGAGCATCCTGCCCTGCAAGCTCTGGTGATAATCCAAAGTCCAGCATCGCCTCACCCATAGCCACATTGTTGTCATCTTTGATGTCCAACCAAGCTGGCTGAAAACACCCTGCCACCGAGCTCGATCCGATAAGGGTTGTGTTAAAGCGCACTCCCTCCTCATCGGCAAACGCGACTAGGTCAACATGATAAGGCAACTCAATGTCTTGCAATTGGCGTAAAGCTTCTAACCCCAACAAAATACCCAGATTGCCATCGTATTTTCCTGCATTGACCACGGTGTCGCTGTGCGAGCCAATGACTAGGGTTGGTTGCGTTGGATTACTGGCCAGCTTCCTTCCCCATTGATTGCCAACGCTGTCTTGCCAAACCTCCAAGCCCGCCTCTGTCATCCAGTCAGCGAGTTGTTGATGGGCCTGTTTGTGCTCTGGAGTCAGGTAAGCCCGAGTCAGTCCATTTTCCATTGCGCTAAAGCTGGCTAATTGGTCAGCCTTTTGTAGAATTGTTCCGCCGCTACCTTGCGTCATTAATCAAGACCCTTCTTGGATTAGTCAGTGTAAAAGTCCATCGCAGCAACCACAGCTTGCCCAGGAATAATTTTTGCTCTGTGCTTGATCAAGATAGATTCCAGTGCGGCTAAGGTGGACAGCACACATTCTTGTCTGGCATTAAAACCCATGGTGCCAATACGCCAGATCTTTCCATGTAGAGGGCCAAACGAGGTGCCTATCTCAATACCAAAGCAATGCAGTAACTCTTGACGAACCGCTTCACCATCTAGGCCTTGCGGAATATAAACACCCACCACGTTATTCATCTTATATTGAGGGTTACCGAATAGCTCTAAACCCATAGCGCGCAAGCCAGAGGCCATGGCATCACCCGCTTTCTTATGGCGAGCAACCACTTGATCGACACCCTCCTCCAAGAACAATCGAGCACACTCTCGAGCTGCATACAGCATGCTGGTTGCTTCAGTGTGGTGATTAAGACGCTCTGGCCCCCAATAATCCATCACCATTGCTAGATCGAAGTAATTGGACTGAATCATAGCCTCATCACCCGCCACATGATGTTCAGCACGGATACCCGCTTCTATGTGTTTGCGGCGATTAATCACCTCAGCACAGCGATCGCTTAGGGTAATAGGGGCGCTACCTGATGGCCCACCTAAACATTTTTGTAATCCCACCGATACGGCATCAAGGTGCCACTCATCGGCTTTAAGCTCATTGCCCGCAACAGATGCGGTTGCATCACAATAGAAAAGCACATCATGGCGCTGACAAATCTCGCCCATTTCCTTGAGGGGTTGGTTCATTGTGGTTGAAGTATCACCCTGAACCGTTGCGAGTAACTTAGGCTGAAATTCCTTGATAGCTTGCTCAATCTGCTCGGGTTGACACACCTCGCCCCATTCAACATCAATTGTTTTCACCTTAGCCCCAACCCGCTGAGCGATTTCACACAACAGGTGACCGAAACGACCAATTACAGGGATGAGTACCTTGTCTCCTGGCTGCAATACAGACACTAGAACCGCCTCAATACCCGAGCGAGCGGTCCCGTCCACCAGCATGGTTTGCTGATTCTGGGTTTGAAAGACACCGCGATAGAGCGCTTGTACTTGGTTCATGTAGTTGGTCATTGCAGGGTCGTACTGACCAATCAAAGACGCTGATAGTGCCTGATGCACACGTGGATAGGCATTGATTGGGCCTGGTCCCATTAACAGTCGTTGAGGTGGATTAAGGGTTTCAAAAAGCGTGTTATTGGTCATGATTGTTCTCCAAGTAAATAGGTGCCGTCGCTACGGGGATCGCTGGTTGCAGACGCATCGCCAGTGGGGTGCTGCACAATCGCTCCGGCGTGTCCCATCAATTCATTTTGATCAGCTACTGCTGTGATTTCATGCCCTAATTGAGTCAGGGCAGTTGCATGCTCGTCATAGAGTGTTTCTTCTAGTCTCAAGTTGGTGGTTGAGTCACCCCAGGTTCGCCCTAAAAGCCATCTCGGTTGCGCCACTGATTCGCCGAGACTGACATCTTGATACAGGTATCGGCTGAACAAACAGGCCTGAGTCTGAGGTTGCCCCTCTCCACCCATGGTGCCATACACCATTCGGCGACCGTCATTCAGTTCTGCGTAGGCTGGGTTTAAGGTATGAAACGGCTTTTTGCCCGGCAGTAGTGCATTATGGTGGTTGCTATCGAGCGAGAAGCTCTTGCTGCGGATGTTCCATAGAACACCGGTTTGTGGCAGAACCACACCAGAGCCAAACTCCCAGTAAATGCTTTGGATAAAGCTCACCATAGTGCCGTATTGGTCAGTCGCTCCCATCCAGATGGTATCGCCAGGTTCAGCTATGTGAGGCCAAGGCTTTGCTGATGTCATTGATACATCGGATACACACCTCTCAATCACCTCATCGCTAAGCCAAGATTGCAAAGGCTTCTCCAGATAGACCTCGTCTGTGACAACCTGGTCTCGAATAATGAATGCCTGTTTGGTTGCCTCTACTAGCAAATGTATATGGTCGATCTCTAGTGTTGCTTTGCTAACAAGTCGGTCATAGATGGCCAAGATCAACAATGAAGCAACCCCCTGAGTGGGTGCGCCGAAATTGAACAACTTTCCCTTCGAAATGCTTGTGGTAAGCGCTGACAAAACCCGAGCCTGATGTGCATGAAAATCCTGCAAGCTAATTGGACTGCCCGCCTTTTGCAGGTCTGAGGCCATCTTTTGCGCAATCTCACCTCGATAAAAATCGTCTAAGCCGTTGTTGGCTAAGGTGGTCAGCGTGCTTGCGAGTGCTGAATTGGTTATCGTGTCACCCACACTAAGCGGCTCTCCTTGGTTTAGGTAGAGTTCAGAGAAATGAGCATCTTCGCCCAAGCGAGTCAGGGTTTTCTCACTGGCGTTCACTAGGCTTTGAGTCACCTCAATGCCCTTACTTGCAGCATCAATAGCAGGAGCGAGTAATTGAGTTAACGCTTGCTCCCCTCCATTTAGCTTTAGGGCCTCTTGCCAACCCGAGACTGTCCCCGCCATTGTGATGGCCGCTGTTGCGCCGCTGTCCGGTAGCTCATCACTGAGCTTGCGATAGTGGTCTGGATCGGCTGATAAACTGGCAGCGCCGCAAGCATCAATGGCCACCGGAGCCTCGCCTTTCTTGCAGATAAGCCAAAACCCATCTCCACCAATGCTGTTCATGTGTGGGTACTGCACAGACACCATGGCGGCGGCAGCAACCATGGCTTCACTCGCAGTACCACCAGCGTCTAGGATCGCTTGTCCTGCTTGAGCGGCCTTTGCATGGGGCGCTGTAAATGCGCTTTGAAAACTCATACTGACCTCTCTTCAAGTAACACTTTTGCCGTAGCGATTAATTGAGATTCGCTGTTCGGCAATCCCATTAAAGAGACACCAACTGGGCCTTCATTTAAGTCAGTCATAGGAAGGTGCAACTGTGGCAAACCCGCTAAACCTGCAATAGAGGTCAAGCCCATGAGTTCGGTGCGATATGTCGCTAAAGAATCATCATCGATCTCTAGTTTCGGGGGGCCGGCCGGCGTTGTCGGTATTAACCATAATCCGTTCGAAGCCTTGATTGCGTTAGTGAGTGCTTGAGTAAAGCGTGCTTGTTCACTCTTCGCTGATAGGTAGTCATCTTTCGATAAAGAGCGGGCCCATTTCACACGCTCAAGTATCCTTGGGTCTAACGTGTCGCCATACTCGATGAGCCATTGATCGTGTTTTTCAATGATCTCAAAGCCTTGGACCGTTCTAAAGATCAGACTCAGTGCGGACAGGCTAAGCCCCATTTCATCCAAGAAGCCAACGGATTGAATGCTAATGCCCGCATGATCGCACCATTTATCTAACTGAGCTCGACGCTCTGCACTCAGAATGCCGGCTAAGTCCTGGTCTAGATACAGGGTTTCAACTGGAGTGGATTGCGGTAAATCAGTAGTCAGAGATTGGAAAACCGAAGCCAATACATGGAGTTCACGACTGAATATCCCTACGGTATCAAAGCTCTTTGACAGCTCGAAACAATGTTCTAAGTCTAATTGACCCAAGCTAGGTCTTAAACCAAACAGTCCACAATAACTGGCTGGCACCCGCACAGATCCGCCAGTGTCGGTACCAATAGAGAAGTCGGCATGCCCAAGAGCAACTGCGACGGCACTGCCACTCGATGAGCCACCCGGAATCGAATCGGGCGCCAATGGGTTGATCGGTGTTCCATAGTGAACATTGTCACCGTTAAGGCTATACGCAAGCTCATCGGTTTGCACTCGGCCAACACACTCTGCACCCTTAGACAGCAATGCCTGAATGACTGGAGACGTGTGCGCAGCCTTTGAGTGTGTGTCTAACCATTTAGGGTTTCCTGCGCCGGTGACATAACCCTCAACGTCGAATAGGTCTTTGAAAACAAAGCGATAATCGCTTAGGTCACCCTGGTTAGTTGGCGCTAATAGGTCTGGCCCCTGCAGACAATAAATACTGGGGTCACGTTCATTCATACTCATACCCACCCCACTACTTAGTTACAGCGACGAGATCGTCTTGATGGTTCTTTGCGTAACGATTGGCCATCACTGCGCAGTAGAAAATCTGAATCGGGTGATAGAGCATGATAGGTAATAAAATCATGCCCAGAGATGGGTCTGAACCAAAGATAACCGCGGCCATAGGAACGCCGGCGGCCAAGGTTTTCTTGGTGCCACAGAACACGGCAGCAACTTCATCCTCATGATTGAATTTGCTCTTGCGTGCTCCCCACTGAAACAGATGAATCATCACCATCAATACCAACACACAAATAGCGATAGTGGTGGCCAGCATACCTATAGAGAAGGTGTGCCAGATACCATTAGCGACCGAGTCACAAAACGCATTGTAGACAATCAGTAGAATCACGTACTTATCGACCTTGTTCACCACAGCCTTGTGCTTTTCAGCAAAGCTCAGTAGCAAGGGGCGAGCCAATTGTCCGGCAAGCATCGGCAGTAGCAATAGCTTTGCAATCGAGATCACCGAGTCCATCAGATTGAGCTCTGCACCTTCAAAGCCCATAAACAGCTGAATCAAGAATGGCGTAATCAGAACGCCAATAATGCTGGATAAAGAGGCATTAAAAATCGCCCCTGGCACATTACCCTTACCAACACTGGTCATAGCCACTGACGAAGAGACCGTACTTGGCAAGACAAACAAGTAACAGAATCCAAATGCCAATGCTGCTGGCATATAGGCAAGGAACACGTCACCAAATATCACCCAAAGTAGAGGGTAGAAAACAAAGGTCGCTGATTGGATAAATAGGTGCAGGCGCCAGTTACTTAGGCCCGCCTTGATCGCACTTGGCGCCAATCCAAGACCGTGTAAGAAGAAGACAATCGCAACCCCAATACCGGTTAGTTTATCTAGATGAATAATGCCGCCGGTTTTTCCCACATCGGCTGTCAAAGTAGCCAGTGCGATTGCTAGCACCATTCCCACTAGAAACCATTCTTTCTTAATTTTACTGATTATGTTCATTGCTGTTTTTCTTCTAAATTATGATTGTTTCGACGCTATTCAAGTTCATCGAGTTGCGAATAATGAGTGGTAATTTTTCCGCTTACCTTCACCGCTTCTGAGCCTAGGTAGCGATAGGCCTTGTTCACCAGATAGGAGATCAGACTCATGGGCGCGGCATAGCTATCTAACGGGTTTTGATTGTTCATATGGCAGATCAAGTAGTGCGACACACAGGGAATGTATTTTTGCCCCGATTGGTCAGTGATGAGCAACGTCTCAACACCATTTAACTGCTCGAGGATTTGAGCAAAATGATTCACCCTTCTGCGGATGCCAATCACAATCACAAAGTCTTCTTCGTTGATAGAAGCAATGTCCTCACCTATGGTCTGCCCTGGAACCGGTAATAACTCAACATTGCCTCTGGCCTGCATAAGTTGTTGTCTGAAATGCAGCGCTAGGGGGTAGCTGTTTCGATAACCAATGATCTTGATGCGCTTAGCTGTAGACAGTTTTTGTATGATCTCAGAGAGGTCCATTTCTCCAAGCTGTGCCCAGAGTTGCTCTAATGAACGTAACTCCTGCTGCAGCTCCCTATCTTCCATCGGTGCCGTGATAACCGGTGTGCCCTTGTCTCGTTCATCAAGGAGTTCATTGCGCAAAGCCGTGTGATCCTCATAACCCAATTTGCGAATGAATCGACTCACGCTTGCCTTGGATACCTCGCACGCCTCTGCAATCTCATTCGTCGACAGCATCAATACCTTTTCAGGATTAAGCTGAAGGTAATCGGCTAACCTGCGATTACTCTTGGTCAACTCAGAGTAATGTCGAGTGATTCTCTCGCTCAATGGGTTGCTAATTGGGCTCATAGCAGACTCCTAACAATTGAAACAATATTATCGAACGGCTGATAAGAAGTTTTGCAACTCAGGCGTTTGAGGATTAGCGAACACCTGCGTGCTTTCGCCCGACTCCCAAACCTTGCCTTCATTCATGAACACGACTTTGTCCCCAACATCACGAGCAAAATTCATCTCATGGGTCACTAGGATTAGTGTCATTCCTTCCGCTTTCAGTTGCTCTAGAACCTTGAGTACCTCGCCAACCAACTCAGGATCCAGTGCCGATGTGATCTCATCACACAGCAATACCTTGGGTGACATCGCTAATGAGCGAGCAATGGCAACACGTTGCTGCTGTCCGCCCGATAGGTTACTTGGATAAGCATCAAATTTATCCGCCAGTCCCACCTTATCCAAAAGCTCTTTCGCTATTTCTTTGCACTCCTCTGGGGTCTTTTTTAAGACCAACTTAGGAGCAAGCATGACATTCTCGCCCACCGTTTTGTGAGGAAACAGGTTGAAGCTTTGAAACACCATGCCCACGCTACGGCTCAGTAGCCTTAGCTTATAGTCATCATCCTCAACAGCTTGGCTATCAACGATGATCACGCCATCTTCATAAGTCTCTAGACCGTTCATACAGCGCAATAGCGTACTTTTACCAGAACCACTGCGGCCAATAATAGAGATCACCTCACCGGCTTTGATCTTAAGGTCAACACCCTTTAAAACATGGTTTTCGCCATAGTATTTATGGACTTTTTCTACACTAACGAGTGACATGATTTTTGTTCTCCAGGTGACGTGCTAATAAAGATAATGGGAAGCAGATAACGAAGTAGAGCAATGCGACAAAGGCAAATACCTTGAAGGGTTGGAAGGTGGCATTGTTCAGCATGGTTCCAGCCTTGGTCAGTTCGACAAAACCGATAATCGAAGCCAGGGCCGTACCCTTAACAATCTGCACAGAGAACCCAACCGTAGGTGCAATGGCCATACGCATTGCTTGTGGCGCAATAATGTGGCGCATGCTTTGCAGATAAGTAAGACCAAGCGTACGACACGCCTCCCACTGCCCCTTTGGCAGGGCTTCAATGCAGCCACGCCAGATATCGTGGAAAAAGGCACTACTAAAAAGAGTAAGAGACAAGATAGCCGCAGACCAAGCACTTACCTCAACCCCTATCAGTGATAAACCGAAGAAGGTTAAAAACAACTGCATCAACAGCGGAGTACCCTGAAAGATCTCTACATAAACTTGGATAATGCGCGTAATGACGATGTTTTTAGTGCTACGCAAAAAGGTCAGTGCCGCCCCAAGTAAGCCACCGCCAACGAAGGCAATCAAAGACAAGAGTATGGTCCAACGGGCCGCCATCATTAGATTGCGCAAAATATCCCAATCAGAAAATTCCATCATGTTTGGGGTCTCCTATAACGACGGGTTTTTAAAGCTTGCCTGCTTCACCATGGCAAACACTTGACGCATTAGCATGGATAACAGCAAATAAATCAGAGCCGTAATCAAGTACGCTTCGAAACTTAGGAAGCTCCTTGATTGGGCAAAGTTGGCAGCAAAGGTCAGCTCTTCAACCGAAATCTGCGAGACGACCGCCGAGCCCAACATCACGATGATGCATTGGCTGGTGATGGCAGGATAAACACGCTGATAGGCCGGTGGAAGAATGATATGCATAAAGGTTTGGCGGTTGGTTAAACCTAAGACTCGACCCGCTTCCCATTGCCCCTTTGGAGCGGCTTCAATACCTGAACGGATAATCTCTGCACTGTATGCGCCTAAATTAACGACCATAGCAATGGAACCAGCTTGCCAAGCGGTGAGCTTTAAGCCAATCGCTGGCAAACCAAAGAAGATAAAAAACAGTTGCACGATAAAGGGGGTGTTACGAATCAGCTCTACATAACTGGCACACAACCAACGCATTGAACGGTATTTATTGATGCGTCCCGCAGCGCAAAGTGTCCCCAACAGCAAACCACCAATCGTAGAGATGATCGTAAGCTGAATGGTTGCCCAAGCCCCTGATAGGAGCTGGGGAACATAAGGAGTGAGGCCTGCTATATCTAGTTGATAGCTCATAGTGACTTCCTAGTTAAGCGCCAAGAGATGCAGGGAATGGTGCTTTTAGCCACTTCTGAGAGATGTCTTCTAATGCACCCTCTGATTTTGCTTGCTTGATCAGTGTATTGATCTCATCAAGTAGCTCAGTGTCACCCTTCTTAATACCGATGAAACAAGGTGAGTCTTTCAGCATGAACTTAACTTGAGGTGCCTTGCTAGGATTACGGTTAGCAATCTCAGTGACCACCAAGTTACCCGTTGCGATCAAGCTAACCTGACCTGAAAGGTAAGCTGATAGCGTTGCATTGTTGTCTTCGTAACGCTTCAACGTCGTGTTCTTTGGCACTATCTTGCTCAGTTCGATATCTTCAACAGAACCGCGTGTCACACCAACGGTTTTGCCCGCTAGCTCCTCTGGCGAAGAGGCAGTTTCTGCATCACTACCGAACACACCAAGGAAGAAAGGTGCGTAGGCATCAGTAAAATCAATTGCACGTTCGCGCTCTGGGTTTTTACCTAAGCTAGAAATCACCAAATCAACCTTACGGGTTTGCAGGTAAGGGATGCGGTTTGCGCTAGTCACTGGTACCAACTCAAGCTTCACCTTCATCTGCTCTGCAAGATACTGAGCCATGTCGATATCGTAACCCTGAGGCTGGAGGTTAATGTTTACCGAACCAAATGGAGGAAAGTCTTGTGGTACTGCCACCTTTAACACACCACTCTCTTTAATAGCGTCTAATTGATTAGCGCTAGCCACGTGTGCACTCAGTAACAAAGAGGCGGTTAAAACGGTTTTTAGTACAGTCTTAATTACGTTCGTAAATACGTTCATATAGTATTTCCCTATAAAGAAATGAAACAATTGGAACAACTGATAATTCTTTTGCAACGAACGTGCCAAAAATGAAAAATACCTATTGAGGCTAGGTAATCCAAGCCTTGAGAGTATTTTTAGGTAAAGGTAGGTTTATAGATATGAAACCGAAAATGCTTTATTTGGTGCAATGCTTGCGCCATAACGACGCAACGGAGGGGTTGCCACTAAGTGTCGGTTAGCACACAGGCAAATAAACAACACTGTCATATATGGACCCACCCAGTTTGCAAGTCATTTTACATTCTTGGTTATTGAGTCATTGTCGTTCATATATTCGGCCTGTTTACTGAGCTCTATCGTGCTCATGGCCTTGATGTAATCTGCACCCAATGCTCTTTATCATTCCCACGGCTTCTGATGAGCCAATGACGGTGTCAGAGTTTCACTGGGGCGGGATGACCGCTAACCATCGATGTAAAATGTATCGCAACTGACGATGAGTGTTGTTTAACTGGTTAATTCCCTACTGTTTAGAGCGTTAGCATTATCAAGTTATGCTTCTTTAAGTTGGTACGGTTTGTTGTGTGTAATCACAGCCCAGACAATGCGTGCCAACTTATTCGCTAACGCTACACAGGCTTTGTTAAAGCTTTTCTCATGCTTCAGCTTAGTTGCCCAGACGCTCACCTTGTCTTCTTTCCTATCTGCATATTGGAGTACACTCCTCGCTCCGTGTATCAGAAGCGCTCTGAGTACGACGTTACCTTTCTTGGTGATGCCATACAGTTGAGATTTCCCTCCAGTTGAGAACTGTCTCGGAACCAGACCACACCAAGCAGAGAAGTGTCGACCACTCTTAAACTGTGTCCCTTTCCCAATGGCTGCATACAACGCTAGCGCGGTGATAGGTCCGATACCCACGACACTTTGCGCTATCTGACAGACATAATTTTCTTTAGCAAAAGCCTTTAGCTTGCTCTCGACCTGTTCAATACGGTCGTTTAAGGACAAGAACTCCTGGTACAGTTCATTGAACAAATCTCTAGCGACCCAGGTCAGTTCGTTACCTGGGTCTTCTAAGAACTCTGGAACGGACCTACGCAAGGCTGAGATACCTCGATTCATACAGAGCCCATACTCAAGCAGTAATCCTCGTATCTGGTTCATTAGTTGAGTGCGTTGCTTAATCAAGCGTTGCCTAATACGCAGGTACATTTGAGCGTCTTGTTGGTCAATGGTTTTTATCGGTACAAACGTCATATTGTCACGTTGTGCGGCTTCCGCTATCGCTTCTGCGTCGTTGTAGTCATTCTTATTTTTACGACGATATGAAGTGACATGTTGCGGAGGGACGAGTTTAACCTCATGCCCAAGCTTGATGAGCTCCCGAGCCAAGTGATTAGAGGCACCACAGGCTTCAATGGCAATTGTTTGAGGAGCTAACTTAGCAAAGTATGAGAGTGTAGCCGCGCGCTTAAGCTGCTTCTTATATGTGATTTTTCCGCGTGATGTGACGAACACTGCATGAAAAACATTCTTGGCAATATCTAATCCGACCGTTACATTTGTCATGTGGACCTACCCTTATTTAGATGCTTGTTTGTTCAACTTCATCTTGGCGCATTGTGACGCCGTGTAAAGGGTGGGTCCATTTCATTATTCCCGCAGGTTTTTAGCGGGAATCTACGGCAATTCAGATGCCCGATAAGAGCACTCGGGCATGACGTATTTGTGTTCTGGCATGAGGCACTTAGGTTCGGGTAAGAGTTGCTTGTATGAGGCATGAGGCAGTTGTGTTCAGTATGAGGTGCAAGTACTCAAGAATGACGTATGTTGGCGCACAGGCGAATACACAACACAGTCATTCCCGCAGTTGTTAGCGGGAATCTTAGGGTAATTCAGATGCCCGATAGAAGCACACGGGCATGACACATTTATAGATTGGGCTCCACTTAAAACACCATTAAGCCAAATGAGCTCTTAGTGCTGACACAGCCTGCTTGGTCGACTCAAACGCAAACCCATTTAAGTCTATGTCGGTTAAAGGCATCCAACTCAGGCTTTCAACATCATCATCAGCCACAATTTGAGCCTCATCATCAAGGGTCACGATGAACACCATATCGCAGGTTGTATAGACGACCTCTTTATAAGGGTAAACATTCGGAAAGGAAGTAAGGTATTCAAATGATTTGGGTTCTACGCCAATCTCTTCTTTCAACTCACGATTTAACGCCGTTTCTGCACTTTCGTGAGGATCCACATATCCACCCGGCAAGTCACATTGCCCTTTACCCGGTTCACGTGAACGAGTAGCGACTAGCAACATGGTTTCTGATTGAGCGTTTTGTTTGATAACCGCAGCCATCACAGCAGCCGCCATATTTTGAAAGAAGGTAAAGTCGCACTCACTGCAGTTAAACTGATTTTTAATCGTGGCTAAGCTCTTAACTCCGCACTTAGGGCAATAAAGCATGATAATGAATCTTTAATATGATGAGGATTGTCATCACTTTATCATCGATGAATGACAGAAAGAATGCTCATCTCCTGCCAATACCGCAAGCAGATACAGTAGAGTTTTCGACCTAACCTTGCTCCATCAAAACTTATTATCAAAATGTGACGAGAAAGATAAGTACCTTCGCTGTGTTTAGTGTAATCTTGCCCGCATTAACAGTCGCAACCATGAAACTATCGCCATCGACATTGGGTGGCATACTGTCCATGGCGCAGGCATTAAACAAGGCCAACGAGAAGAACAGCGCTATTGGCAGTATACTTAGGGTAATTACTGTCTTTATCTCATCGTTCGTTTGAACCTTGTTTACAGCACTTCGAGACCGCTGAAACTTTGATGGCAGGTAAGCACATCAATGATGTTGGGGCATGATGCCCCTTCGCAAAAGGACTTCACCAGACAGCAAGCGCACTTGATTAGAGTAACCAGTGCTTTGTTATTCCAAATAGGCTTTAAGCCGTATTGTCGTTATAGGTAAAGAATATGTATTCAATTTTTGATATCTACAAAATAGGTGTCGGTCCTTCTAGCTCTCATACCAACGGTCCTATGCTTGCTGGGTATCACTTTACTCAACTTATTCAGCAAGATGTCGCTAAGGTGACGCGCATTCAGGTGGATTTGTATGGCTCATTATCTTTAACAGGTAAAGGTCACCACACGGATCGTGCTTCTATTCTAGGCCTGCTTGGTAATCGTCCGGATACCATCAAAATCTCTAGCGCAAATGCAGAGATGCGCGCTGCAATCAATGACGGAAAGTTCAACATCTCAGGCGATCACTTGATCGACTTTGATTACGACAAAGATATCCTGTTTCACACCAGCAACCTACCACTGCATGAAAATGGAATGACCGTTTCAGCCTTTGATGCAAATGGTGAACGAATTGGTTTTGAAACCTATTACTCCATTGGTGGCGGGTTCATTGCCACTGAAGATGAGCTTCAACACGGCAAGAAAACCTCAAACGTATCGGTTGAGTTCCCATTTGGCAGTGCTGATGAGATGCTGGCTCAAGCCGAGAAAAACGGTTTAAGCCTTGGCGGAATGGTGCTCAGAAACGAGCTTGCCTTCCAAGATATGTCCGTTATCGATGCTAAAGCAGATAAGATTTGGAAGGTAATGCGCCTATGTATGGAACGTGGCTTTGAAACCGAAGGCATTCTCGATGGCGGCCTAAACGTAACCCGCAGAGCCCCCAACCTACTTAAAAAACTAGAAGCCAATGCCTTGGTTGAGAACGACCCAATGGAGATCTTGGATTGGATTAACCTGTTTGCGTTTGCTGTAAGTGAAGAGAACGCGGCTGGTGGTCAGGTCGTTACCTCGCCAACCAATGGCGCGGCTGGTGTTATCCCTGCAGTGCTCATGTACTACAACCGCTTTATCAAAGAACTAGATACCAAGCAGCTTAAAGACTTTATGGCGGTGTCTGGTGCTATCGGCATTTTGTACAAGACTAATGCGTCTATCTCAGGTGCTGAAGTAGGCTGTCAGGGTGAGGTTGGTGTTTCGTCCTCTATGGCTGCAGCAGGCTTAACAGCGCTACGTGGCGGTAGTAACGAACAGATCTGTATTGCCGCTGAAATTGCTATGGAGCATTCACTTGGCATGACCTGTGACCCAATCGGCGGACTGGTTCAGGTACCTTGTATCGAACGCAACGCTATGGGCGCAATGAAGGCGATCAATGCCTCTCGCATGGCTCTTAAACGTTCTAGTAAGTGTCTGATTTCTTTGGATGATGTTATCGATACCATGTATCAGACAGGTAAAGATATGAACAAGAAGTATCGAGAAACCTCTCTTGGTGGTTTGGCGATGATTCACTTGGCGCCACCATGTGAATAAGCGCTACGCGATAGCATTTTGTAAGTAATGGAAGGCATGTTAGGTTGGCTAACATGCCTTTTTTAGTGATGCACCAAATTCGGATCCAAACCGTGTTATCACCGACCCCCGTCATCCTAGAGTGGTCCCCTTGCCTGCACTCCGGTGGCCGGCACTCCGGTCGAGGTTCTCCGTGGCAGAGTTACGTAGAACAAGCACAACAGATGCCCGATAAAAACTTCGGGCATGACGTGCTCTGGAGGATAGGTCTGTCACTTGTAAACACCGCCAATTCTCAAGCGCTCCTCTGAGCCGGCATTCCGATAGCCGGCATTCCGGTCGAGGTTCTCCGTGGCAGAGTTACGTAGAACAAGCACAACAGATGCCCGATAAAAACTTCGGGCATGACGTGCTCTGGAGAATAGGTCTGTCACTTGTAAACACCGCCAATTCTCAAGCGCTCCTCTGAGCCGGCATTCCGGTGGCAGGCATTCCGGTGGCCGGCACTCCGGTCGACGTTCTCCGTGACGGACTTACGAATAACAAGCACAACAGATGCCCGATAAAAAACTTCGGGCATGACGGCATTTCGGATGCGAACGACGGGGCTGACCGTGTCATCTCCGAGTGCTCCTATCGGAGATCTAGGTGTTTACTTAGGCGGAACAAATGCTCAACTGCAGATCCATAAGCAAAAAAAGGGAAAGCCCTAAGGCTTTCCCTCTCCCAAAAACAAGGCCATCAATAAAACAAATTATCGATTAGACGCCCAAGCGTACATCAACTCTAGCGCTACTGTTGCACCTGCCAGAGCGGTTAGGTCTGCATGATCGTATGCTGGAGAGACTTCCACCACATCCATGCCAACGATATTCACTCCAGCCAAGCCGCGTAGAATCTTTAGCACCTTGTCTGAGTTCAATCCGCCACACACAGGCGTTCCTGTGCCTGGAGCAAATGCTGGGTCTAAGCAGTCAATATCGAAGGTAACGTACACGGGCTTATCACCAATCACCTTTCGAATTTGAGCAACAATCTCATCGGCATTTTGATCATTGGCCTGCATAGCATTGATGACATTGAAACCATGGCCTAGCTGCTCATACTCTGTGCGAATACCTATCTGCACTGAGTGCTCAGTAGAGATAAGGCCTTCGTTCGGTGCATGATAAAACATGGTGCCGTGGTCATACGCACTGCCATGCGCATAAGTATCCGTATGAGCATCAAAGTGAATCAATGCCATCTCGCCATAGTGCTTGGCGTATGCGCGCAGTATTGGCAAAGTAATAAAGTGGTCGCCACCTAGTGCCAGCATGGTTTTGCCACTTTTCAGGATTTCATCGGTGGCGGCCTCTAAACGAGTGGTAAAGTCTTCTGCATCACCACTATCAAACACCAAATCACCAGCATCAATAACCTTAGCGCGTTCAAAGACATTAAAACTCCAAGGGAACTTTTTTCCTTCCCACGCTAGGTTAACCGATGCCCTACGTATCGCATCAGGCCCCATGCGTGCACCGGGTCTGCCCGAAGTGGCCAAGTCTAAAGGCACCCCTAATACCACTAGATCAGCCTCTGCAGACACAGGATCGCGCAGATAAGGTCGACGCATAAAACTCATTGAGTTTGAGTAAAGCGAATAATCAGTTTTAGTAAACAAATCATCCATTTAGAAATCCTCTAAGTAGGTATAACCCATTAGGCCACCCTCTAATTCTTCCAACACCTGCTGTTGCTCATCAGCGTGTACGCGTTGAGCGACTAAATCACGATAGTTGTCGCGGATCTTGTCTACATCGATATGAACATAGCGCATCATGTCTTCAACACTATCCCCTTCATCGATGCGCTCAATGACCGATTCTCCGTGTTCATTCACTGTCACAACAGCGCTGTGGGTATCACCAAACAGGTTGTGCATATCACCCAATATCTCTTGATACGCTCCCACTAAGAAGAAGCCCATCAAGTAAGGTTTGTCCTTATCCCAAGCCGGTACTGGCAAGGTTTTTTCAATGCCTTGACCTTCAACGTACTGTTCAATCGCGCCGTCTGAATCACAGGTAATGTCTAACATGACCGCACGGCGATCTTCCACGTTCTCAAGTCCTGATAGAGGCAGAACAGGAAACACCTGATCGATACCCCACGCATCCGGTAGAGATTGGAATAGCGAGAAGTTAACAAAGAACTTATCCGCTAATCGCTCGCTCAACTCATCCAATATTGGACGATGGAAGCGGTTTTTGTTACTCATCTGACGGCTCAATTCGAAATAGATTCGAAGTGAAAGCTGCTCAGCCCAAGCTCGTTGCTCTAGGTTTAAAACCCCTGTTGCAAACTGAGAATGCACTTCAGCCAAGTCACTCTGAGTATCATTGTAGATCTCGATTAAAGCACGCGCGTCACTGCCATCTTGTAGGCTTTCCCAGTTACGCCACATGTTTTGCAGTAGCGTTGGAGCAAGTTGCTGTGGAGCATCAACCGCTTCAGGGTAGTACGCCTCAGTGCCGATCACGTTGGTAATCAATACCGCGTGGTGAGCGGTTAGAGAGCGACCAGATTCTGAGATAATTGTCGGAACCGGTTGCTCATACTGCTGACATACATCGCCTACCGTACTCACAATGTTACGCGCGTACTCAATCAAGCCGTAGTTCATCGAGCTTGAAGATTGGCTGCGTGTACCGTCGTAGTCCACCGCTAAACCACCTCCGATATCGAAGTACTGGATGCCTGCGCCCATAGCTCGCAATTCACAGTAAAAACGAGCTGATTCATTCACACCGTTGCGGATATCACGGATGTTCGCCATCTGTGAACCAAGGTGGAAGTGAACCAGTTGCAATGCACCTAGCTGTTGTTCTTTCTTCAAACGCTCAATAACTGAAAGCACTTGAGAAGCGGCCAAGCCAAATTTAGATTTCTCGCCACCGCTTGATTGCCACTTACCCGCACCTTGAGATGCAAGGCGAATACGCAAACCAAGGCGAGGTGTCACACCTAAGTCTTTTGCTTCTTTAAGTACTAGGTCTAGCTCGGACAGTTTCTCAAGTACGATGAAAACCTTATGGCCTAGCTTCTCGCCAATCAGTGCTAAGCGGATGTACTCACGGTCTTTGTAACCGTTACAGACAATCACTGAACTCGCCTTTTGCGCCAAAGCTAATACTGCGAGTAATTCAGGCTTACTGCCTGCTTCTAACCCCAACTGCTTGGTTTCAAGCTGTGCTTGGCTCTCTAAGATCTCATCGACCACTTCTTTTTGCTGGTTGACCTTAATTGGGTAAACCAACAAGTAATTATTTGAGTATTGGTATTCTGCTATGGCTTGGTTAAACGCCTGACAGATACCATGCACACGTTGATGCAAAATTTGTGGAAATCGCACCAATACTGGCAGGTTTAACTGCTTGCTCTCGAGTTGAGAGACAATATTGCTCAGTGGTACTTGATGAGCGTTATCGCTACGAGGTGATACATACACCTCACCTTGATTGTCGATACCGTAGAAGCCTTGGCTCCAGTAATGAACGTTGTAATCCGCACGCACACGGTCAAGTTTGGAAAGATTTTCCACATCAAATCTCACAATGACAGAAGGAAGAACACATGACTCAAAACAACCTGAGCCAAGAACCAACACGGCTTTAATTGGTTTCCGTGTGGGGCGCATTAACGGATAAAAACGTCTTGAGATCTAACAAATTAATTTTGTCGTGAAGATAAAGAGAAAGTGAAGCTGGGACTTGGTGGTTAAAGAACTAGGTTAAAACCTGAGTTGTCGACTGGATCCCCGATAGGAGCATTCGGGGATGACGCTTACGAGTAAGATACGAACATTTGAGGACGTAATTTAGAAGGGATAGTTCCCTACAATCGTCGTTCCCGCATTCTGTTAGCGGGAACCTGAGACATGATTAGATCCCCGATAGGACCATTCGGGGATGACGCTTACGAGCAAGATACGCACAATTGGAGATGTAATTTAGAAGGGATAGTTCTCCCTACAATCGTCGTTCCCGCATGTTGTTAGCGGGAACCTTAGGCACGATGAGATCCCCGATAGGACCATTCGGGGATGACGCTTACAAGCAAGGTACGCACAATTGGAGATGTAATTTAGAAGGGATAGTTCTCCCCACAACCGTCGTTCCCGCATGTTGTTAGCGGGAATCTGGTAGATGGAGAGGGTCTCTGCAGGAGCATTCGTGGGGGTTACATTACTTTGAGCTTAACTCAACCCAGTAATATTCCCATCTTCATCAATATCAAGATTCATGAAGGCTGGCTTGTCTGGTAGGCCTGGCATGGTCATTACGTTGCCGCATAGGGCGTAGATGAAGCCTGCGCCGGCACATAGCCTAAGCTCACGAACGGGCACGTCAAACAGTGTTGGTGCGCCTTTAATGCTGCCATCGGTAGAGATGGACATCGGGGTCTTGGCCATACAGATAGCTAGGTTGTCATACCCAAGTGCTTTGTATTGGGCAAGTTGCGCTTTTGCCTTGTCGCTCAGTGTGACCGAAGTTGCACCATAACCCAGCTCAGTGATGGCCATGATCTTCTCTTCCAGCGTCTGAGACATCTGATATAGAGGCTTAAATTGAGTTGGGGTATGACATTGCTCGACGACCTTAGACGCAAGCTCTGTTGCCCCCAATCCGCCTTGAGCAAAGGCCTCACAAACCGCAACCTCAACAGAGTAAGGTAGTGCCTCAACCATCTGCTTTAACTTGTTTAATTCTTCTTCGCTGTCTTGCGGGAAACGGTTAATCGCGACTACAGCCGGTACGCCGTATTTCACTACATTCTCAATGTGCCATCTCAAGTTAGCGAAGCCTGCTTCCAGTGCTGCGCTGTCTTTATCAAACATACTGTCTGGAATAGGCTGGCCAGGTCTTAGGTTGTATAAACCCGAGTTTGCCTTCAGGCCACGAAGGGTTGCCACAATCACGGCACAATCTGGAGACTTACCTGAGGCTTGAGCCTTGATGTTGCATGCTTTTTCAAAGCCCATATCAGAACCAAAACCACCCTCTGTCACGGTGAAGTCGGCCAGTTTGGTTGCGATGTTATCTGCAATAATCGAAGAGTTGCCATGAGCGATATTAGCAAATGGTCCCGCATGAATCAGGGTTGGAATACCCTCTAGGGTCTGCATCATGGTTGGCTCGATAGCCTCACGCATGCTCACCGTCATAGCGCCGGCTACACCAAGGTCTTCGGTAGTAACAGCCTTACCATCGAGGTTGTAACCAATCACTATCTTACCGATACGACGGCGCAGGTCTTGAAGGTCGCTTGCTAATGCCAACACGGCCATGAGTTCAGAGGCGGCAGAGATGTCAAAACCGTCTTCACGCTCAAAACCGTTAATGGTCTTGCCTTCATCATTGATGCCGACAGTGATCTTGCGCAATGCACGATCGTTGTGATCAATCACACGCTTCCAGACGATACTCGCACGGTCAATACGAACCGCTGTTAAACCCGTACGCGCTTCATAGTCTTCATAGCCATTACGTTGTTCATGATAGATACGAGCATCGATGGCCGCAGAGGCAAGGTTATGGGCTGCCGTCACGGCATGAATGTCACCCGTAAGGTGCAAGTTAAGCTCTTCCATAGGAGCAACCTGAGAATAACCGCCACCAGCAGCGCCTCCTTTCACACCAAACACAGGTCCCATAGAGGGCTGTCTGATGCATGCCATGACTGATTGTCCAACCTTAAATAGCCCTTGAGCTAGGCCGATTGCTGTTACTGTTTTACCTTCACCAAGGGGCGTTGGAGTTATCGCCGTCACCACCACCAACTTGCCGGTTTTCTTGTTCTCTAGACGCTTAAGCGCCTTCAGACAAACCTTGGCTTTGTGTTGGCCATGGGTTTGAATCTCATCTGCATGCAAGCCGACGGCAGTGGCGACATCAGCAATAGGGCGTAATGGAGTAGAGCGTGAGATTTCAATGTCCGACAGCATGGCTTCCTCTGGGGGATATAAGAGACAATCTGATTTTGGCGGGGATAATAAAGAAATCTGAGGATAAGTAAAGTGCAAACGATTGCGTCGTGTAAAAATCGAACATTCCAATTTTGAAAAGAAAAGGGGTTAATGCTGAAATAGCACGAAAACTACTTTTATTTGAACACCTTAGCAATTCGACTCCAGATCCCTGCCTTTTTATCAGCAAATTCTTTCAAAGTGTTGCTGCTTGCGTAGAAGGATTCGTTCCATTCACAACGTAGCTGGTCGGCAGACAATGAGCTAAAAGACGCAATCAGTTCACCCGCCTCAGAGGCATAATCGTTGGCCAGAGAGTAATCCATCTTTAATTGCCCCTGTACATATAACCAAAGATGCATGGTTAGCCAAAACTCCAATACGAGGGGAGACTTAAAGGCCTTAGCGTGTTGACTCTCCAATGACTCATCGATAACCTGCTGCATGGCTAACAAGCTCTTTTGTTGTGAGCGCAATTGATGCAACAACCTTTCATGGTGCAAGGTAAATACACCTAGCAACAGTTTCAGGTCTGAGTGCTCTGTGTGCTTTAGCTTTGAGCGCTCAAACAAGGGAGAGAGCTTCTCACACAGTTGTTCTAGTTGCGCTGACTCAACAGTTAGCGAGGTGGCTTTAGTAGGAAGGGAGAAGCCCATTGCTTGTACAGCATTCAATAAAGCGTTAGGTGAGGCCATGAAAAATCAACTGTTACGTGAAAACGCTAACCTTACCCTATCCTCTCGCCTCTGCCTATATCCCCTGCGGGATTTGACTGTCCATTCAATACTAGAGGCAATAAAAAAGGCCTCACTAGAGGCCCTTCCAAGATTAACCTAAGAAGACACTTGGTATCTCATTGGGGTAACGCTCATAACTCGGCTGGTTGTAATCAATGTCTGATACACCGATCAAATCAAGCACTTGATAAAGCGTCTTCCCGACATGCCCAAACGCAATGCCTGCATGGTGAGGATAACGTTTTTGAATCAAAACATGACGATAGAAGCGTTGCATTTCAGGGATAGCAAACACAGCAATTGAGCCAAATGACTCAGGGTCGATATCAAGGATGTCACCTTGTGCCACATAAGAACGAAGCTTGGTATCTGCTGTAGATTGAAGACGGAACAGTGTCACCTCTCCTGCCTTAATTTGCCCCTCTAGCGTTCCGCGAGTGATATCCGGCTCTTGTCCTGGCTCCATCAAGCTGTGCATGATCTTTTGAAAACGCAATTGTGAGTTTTTCATGCAACTTGGCGCTGTATTGCCACAGTGAAAGCCCATAAACAGATCTTTGTCTGTGTACTCTCCCATTTTCTCGCCAGCCTTTTCCACCATATCCGTTGGCACTGTGTTATTAATATCCAATAGCGTAGCAGGTTGATTGGTCGCACAAGTGATCATGTATTCAGACAAGGCACCGTAGATATCCACCTCGCAGGCAACAGGAATGCCACGTTCTGCCAAGCGAGCATTGACGTAACAAGGAACAAAACCGAAGAATTTTTCAAAGGATGGCCAGCACTTGTTAGCAAAAATACCAAAGTGAGACGCACCCAAGTGTTCTTTATGGAAGGTCAGTAGCGCGACTTCATATTGTGCTAACTTTGGCAGTAAATCAGGATAAGGATTGTTGTCACCCAACTCTTGCTCCATCTCCGCCACTATACCTGGGATATCAGCGTGCCCTTCTGCTGCTTGATACCTATCAAGAAGGTCTAACTCACTGTTTTCCATCACCTCAACGCCAAGATCAAACAAGGCCTTAATCGGTGCATTACACGCCACAAAATCATGAGGTCGAGGTCCAAAGCTGAATATCTTGAGTCCTTTAAGACCAAGGATGGTACGAGCCACGGGCACAAAGTCGCCAATCATGGATGCCACTTCTTCTGGCGTGCCTACCGGATACTCAGGGATATGAGGACGAATATTACGTAGGTTTGCACTGTATGACGCATTGAGCATCCCGCAGTATGCATCGCCCCGATCGTTACTCAGACAAGCAGCCGACTCTTCGGCTGCCGCAACAAACATCACCGGCCCATCAAAGCGCTGTGCCATCTGTGTGAGTGGACCTTCAGGCCCAAAGTTACCTAAGTAGATCACTAAAGAGTTAATGCCTTTCTCTTCCGCCTCTTGAAACGCTTTCACCATGTCATTTTCATTCTCAATGATGGTGTCTAGTTGCACGATTTCAGTGTCTTGACGATCACAGTGTTGTGCCACATTTTGTCTACGCTGTTCTGAAAGAGAAAGAGGGAAACAGTCACGACTTACCGCAACAATACCCATTTTAACTTGAGGAATATTAATCATAATTATCTCTATTTAATCTTTTGTCGTTAATACTTTATAAATTACGTTATGCTGATAATGCTTATTCGGTCCGTAAATACAATCTTGTTTATTCGCCATATTTATTTGATTTGGATAGCATTGCGTCTCTAAACAAAGACCAGCGTGTTTGTTATATATTTTTGAATTTCTACCTGACTCATTATTTAAAAAGTTCCCACTATAAAACTGCATGCCTATTTGATCTGTGGCTACCTGAAGCTCTATTCCAGTATTCTTTTCATAAACCCTTGCCACTGGCTTCATTTCTGTTGAATCAAAACACCAACAGTGGTCATAGCCATCTGCGTTTTCTAGTTGCTCGTTGGCGTCAGACAACCCTTGTCTTATGGTCACTCCCTTACGCAAATCGAAAGGGGTGTCCTCAACCGGAGCCTTGAATAATGGGATAGATAAGGCATCAACATGCAGGTATTCATTGCCTTCAATCTGGATGTGATGGTCGAGCACGTCCTCAGTTTGACCAAGATTAAAATAGGTATGCTGAGTCATATTGATCGGCGTTAAAGCGCGAGGTATGGCCTGATAGTTAATACTTAACGCATTCTCTTCTGACAAATGGTATTTGACCTTAAACTCTATATCACAAGGGTAGCCAGCCTGACCGCTTCGAACCATTGTCGTGAGTATTAAGGTTGCATCATCGATACACTCAGCATTCCAGTGCTTGGTACCAATGCCAGCAGATGCGCCATGCAAGTGATTACTGCCCTCGTTACATTCCAATTGATAGTCAACGTTATCAATAGAGAAACGGCCGTTGGCAATCCTGTTCGCCCACGGCCCGACAAGGCAACCTAAGTAACACTTGCCTAATAAGTATTGCTCTGGGGTATCGTAACCCAAGACAATGTTCTGTCTTTCGCCTTTATTATCATGGGTATAAAAGTTGACAATCAGACCACCAAGCTCTGATATATCGACTTGCGTACCATTATTATTTACCAGAGAAAATAGTTTATATTCTCCCCAATCAGATACCTTAATGCCTTTCATCTTAAAACCTTACTAACAAGCTAATAAAATAATTGTGCTCTATTTCAAGAAGTGTTTCTATTATGTTTTTTAAGAATTAGATTAAGAAAAAATGTATTTGTGAGCTTTGTGCAGATATAAAAAAAGCCTCCCTTAGGGAGGCTGTTTTTTGTCGATTATATTATTACCTATTGGCTAAGTTGAACCTTAAGTCCTGCCTCTGAAACCTCAATCTCTTGTGCCGGTTTTTTGGCATCTAACTCTAACAGTGCTTTGATCTGTTTTAGTTTTTGCTGGTCAAGCTTATAGAACATCATGAATACTGCCAATGATGCGAACATGATTCCTGGAACCACGGTAAATAGAAGATTAATCGAGTTTACCGCTTCTGCAGTTTGCACCTCAGCGCCACCAACATACCCCGACCACGCTAAGATCCAACCCACAGCTGCGCCACCTAACGCAATACCTAGCTTGATAGCGAACAAGTTAGTTGAGAATACCATGCCACTTAGGGAGCGGTTGCTACGAGTTTTCTCATAGTCGACAACATCTGACATCATGCTCCACAAAATAGGAGTGGTCGCGGTTTGGACAAGGGCAAGCACAATAGTGATAGCAAAGATCATGGTGATATTGGTTGGATCAACCATATACATGAGCATAGAAATCAGACCGGAAATGATGATCAATATGCGATACACCGTTGGTTTGTTGTATTTACCAAACAGGGGTGATGACAACATTGCGCCGCCGATTGCCGCTAGCATACCCGCCACCATGAACATAGTGGCAAGATCACCGCGCCCCATCACTGTGTTGACATAGTACATAGTGGTAGCGCCCTTAAGCACCACACCGGTTAACAATACAATGTTGACGATGAAGAGTACGCGCCACTGGTCATTGGCCAGCAGTAGTTTTAGATCTGCCCATACCGATTGCTTCTCTTCAATTTCTGGAACGTAACGCTCTTTGGTATTAGCAAAACTCACGAAGAACAATGCAATCGCAATCATGCCCATAACAGCCATTGCGCCTAGATACCCTTTTTGTAAGTCACCATCGCCAATGATACCCACTAGAGGCAGTGCCACGGTGGCTACCACTAGACCACCCGCGGTGCTTAGAGCAAAGCGATAGGATTGCAGTGAAGTGCGCTCTTCTGAGTCATTAGACATGGCATTGGCCATTGCACAATAAGGAACGTTAATCGCGGTGTACATTAGCGTCAGGAAGATGTACGACGCGTACGCATAAACGATTTTACCCGTTTCACCGAAGCTAGGTGTATAAAACGCAAACATACACGCAATACCAAACGGAACAGCCATCCACAGTAGGTATGGACGATAGCGACCGTGCTTTGATTTAGTGCGATCGACAATAGAACCCATCAGCGGGTCAGTAACGGCATCAATAAATCGAACCAACAGAAACATGGTGCCCATGTGAGCGGGAGACAGGCCATAAACATCGGTGTAGAAATAGGCAAGGAAAAGCATCACTGTCTGCCAGACAAAGTTACAGCCTGTATCACCTAGACCATAAGCAACCTTCTCTCGTACGGATAGCTTGATTGTATTCATTAATATTCTCCGGGGTGCAAATTAATTGCCTTTCATTCTTATGGTTATCATTCCATTGTTCATTTCCCCAAACTAGCAAGTGTCTTATGTTATTTGATTTATGTGATAAGCCTCGAAAACCTCGAACAAAGAATAAAAATAAAGCCATATAAATCAATCGCTTATAATAATTTCATTTTTGAGCAAGGAATTATTGGCGTTCTGTGGAGTAATACACACTTAGGAGATTGATCAATGAGGTAAGCAAAAATAACAATTGATAATTGAACAGAAGAAACAGTCAAAAAGTGAAATATCACTAATTATTCTCAACAACAAAACCTGTGGTAACAAGGCATTAACCCATCACTTACACACCCAATTTTGGACTTTATACACCCATTCTCCATTGAGGGGCTGATTCTCCCATGCTTTTAGTGTCCTTGATGCTCAGTTTCAAGCTGTGCTTTATGTTGCAGCAATGCGGTATGTAAATTGACTCTGTTAACGAATTGATAGAGCATTGAGACTTATTCTCAAAATCATGGAACCAGAAAAGACCACAATGAAAATTATCAGGATTGTTCTAGGAAAGATTATCTTGCTACTCAACTTTATCTTCACACCTCGCGGAGTCAAAAGGTCTGAAGAAGCACAGCAACTAGCCAATGCAAAAGCCAATGATTTAACTCTTTATCAGTTTGATGCGTGCCCGTTTTGCGTGAAGGTTCGCCGCGAAATGAAGCGTCAATCAGTCAATGTCGCGCTTAAAGACGCAAAGGGTGACGAAGTCGCTCGTGAGGAGCTGCTGGCCGGTGGAGGCCGAGTTAAGGTGCCATGTCTTAAGATCACACAGCAAGGCACAGAGACCTGGATGTATGAATCAAAAGACATTGTCGCTTACTTACAAAAAGAGTTTGCATAACATTGATACTCCGAGCGTTCGAGTCAACTTTAAAGAAATCTGGCATCGAGCGCTCTATTAAGTCTTTCATGCACAATGTCTCTAGGGTCTGTTGACCTTGAAATATCGTCGTAAACCAATCTTCTAGTACTCATCAAGGGATTATTCGATAAGCTATTTTACAAAATTTCCATTGGATTCGTTCGATGCTCAATCGCTTTATCATGCTTAGCCATTACAAAGAAATTATCTATCCAATGTAATATCAATGCCGAATCTTGCGGCAGAGCAAGTTCTATAAAGGCTTGTTGGTAATACTGCGGCGTAATCAAATGCTTGCGTTTCTCCACTAATTTTTCAGTAAAGCTGACACCAAACTCAGGATGCCCCTGTACGGTCAATACATGGTTGTCTTTAACCAACATAAAGTTAGGACAAAATTCATTACTTGCGATCACTTTGACGCCGCGAGGCACCGTTGTCACCTGATCTTGGTGACTCACCAGCAGTCGGGCGTTATCAACGGATAAGTTCATCCATTTTTTCTGAGCCGTGATTTTCACCTCATAGCTTCCCAGACCCCAGCCTTTCTCTGACTTTTGCACCGTGCCACCTAAGGCACGAGCAATCAATTGATGGCCGAAACATATGCCAACAAGGGGGCGCCTGAGCACCTCACAGCGAATGATCCAATCAACAAGTTTTAGAATCCAGGGATGATCATCGTACGCATTATTCACACTACCAGTAATAATAAACCCATCACATTCATCGTGATGAGGCAGTTCTCCTTTGGTTGCGTCATAGTTCTGAAATGCGAACTCATTATTAACCTCGAAAAGCGAAGCCTCAATCATGTCTGCATACTGGCCATGATCATCCGACAATGGTGAGTCAACATGACCGCACGTTAATATCCCTATCTTCATTGTTCACCTACTTCATTGTTGGCATTACAAATTCACTTTCTCGTTGTCCCTTCGGCCAGCGAGCAGTAACTGTCTTCATTCGGGTGTAGAAGCGGACCCCATCATTGCCATGGACATTTAAAGGACCAAATATTGAACGTTTCCAACCCCCAAAGCTGTGGAAAGCCATTGGTACTGGGATAGGCACATTTACCCCTACCATACCAATTTCAACTTTCTCCGAGAAATCACGGGCCGTATCACCATCTCGGGTATAAATAGCGGTCCCATTACCAAACTCATGCTGATTAATTAGCTGCAGAGCCTCTTGGTAATCTTTAGCTCGAACAACGCAGAGCACAGGACCAAATATTTCTTCGTTGTAAATCGTCATATCAGAGGTGACGTTGTCAAAAAGAGTGCCCCCAACAAAATAACCAGGCGTCGAGGCATTAATATCACGGCCATCCACAACCAAGGTCGCTCCTTGGTCCACACCGGATTGAATATACTCTTTCACCTTGTTCATGTGCGGTTCGCTGACAAGTGGCCCCATTTCATTTTCTGGGGAAACCCCGAGACCTGGACCAACTCGCAGGGTTTGGACTTTCTCTTTCAGCGAAGTAACCAAACGGTCTGCTGTTTCATCACCCACCGCTACCGCAACTGAAATCGCCATACAGCGTTCACCAGCGGCTCCATAAGCGGCTCCCATAAGGGCGTTTGTGGCTCCTTCGAGATCGGCATCAGGCATAACCACTAAGTGATTTTTTGCGCCACCCAGTGCTTGTACGCGTTTTCCGTTAGCACTGCCTTTGCTATATATCGCCTCCGCGATCGGCGTCGAGCCAACGAAGCTTACTGCGGCAACATCAGGGGCCTCCAAAAGGGCATCAACCACTTCTTTGTCACCCTGTATCACATTGAATACGCCATCAGGAAGGCCCGCTTGCTTCAACATATCCGCTAGCATCAAGGACACACTAGGGTCTTTTTCTGAAGGTTTTAGAATAAAGCTGTTACCACAAGCCAGTGACACCGGAATCATCCAAAGTGGCACCATTACAGGGAAGTTGAATGGTGTAATACCTACGCACACCCCTACAGGTTGCATCATGGAGTAACTGTCAATCTCACGACCAACATTCAGCGAATGTTCACCTTTCAAAAGGTGCGGGATCCCACAAGCAAACTCCACCACTTCTAAACCACGGGTTAATTCGCCCAAAGCATCACTGTGCACTTTACCGTGCTCTGTGGAAATTAAAGTTGCCAACTCATCGGCATTTTCCTCAAGCAAGGCTTTAAAACGAAACATCACGCGCGCACGTTGTAGCGGTGGCGTATCTTGCCATGCTTGTTGTGCCTGTTTGGCTACATCGGCAGCCGCCAATGCCTCTTCGGCGCTAGATAACTGTACCTGTCCTCTAAGCTCGCCATTGGCAGGGTCAAACAAGTCAGCGGTTCGCCCACTGTTACTTGCTACCGTTTGTCCGTTAATAAAATTGGATACCAAAACTGACATAGTCTTATTCCTTGTAATCAATATTTTGTAAAACGTCTGCTATCAGAGTAAATAGATCGTCGATATGCTGTTTCTCGATAATAAGCGGAGGCGACAGCGCGATAATATCGCCAGTCACTCGAATGAGTGCGCCTTTTTCAAAGCACTTAGTGAAAACTTGGTACGCTCGTGAACCCGGTTTACCGGCTATCCCTTCAAGCTCAATGCCGGCAATCAAACCGTAGTTACGCAGGTCTTTCACGTGAGGCAGACCTTTTAAGCTATGAACGGCTTGTTCCCAGTAATCGGCAAGATCGGTAGCACGGGTATAAAGGTTTTCATTGCGATAAATATTGAGGGTTGCCAGTCCCGCGGCAGCAGCTACCGGATGCCCAGAATAGGTATAGCCATGAAAGAGTTCTATAGCTTGACTGTCTGGTGCAACCATCGCTTGGTGAATCTCATCACTCACAAAGACGGCCCCCATTGGAATCGCGCCGTTAGTCAATCCCTTCGCCGAGGTAATGATATCGGGCTTAACATCAAATTCTTGCGCGGCAAAAGGGCTACCTATACGACCAAATCCGGTAATCACCTCATCAAAGATCAACAAAATGCCGTGTTGCGTGCAAATTTCTCGAAGACGCTTTAGATAGCCTTTTGGTGGCAAAATAACGCCCGTAGAGCCGGCAATAGGCTCAACGATAACCGCAGCAATGTTGCTGGCATCATGCAAAGTGACGATATTGTTGAGGCTTTCAGCCCACCCTGGATCGTAATCTGGTAAGCCTTTACTGAATCCGCTGTTTTCAATGCTTAGCGTATGTGGGAGATGATCAACGCCAGTTAATAAGCTTCCAAATGCCTTTCGATTATTAACAATGCCACCTACCGATATGCCGCCAAACCCTACGCCGTGGTAGCCACGCTCTCGGCCAATAAGACGAGTACGAGTCCCTTGCCCAATGCATCTTTGATACGCCAGCGCGATCTTCAAGGCAGTATCTACCGACTCTGAACCTGAATTAGTAAAAAACACCTTAGATAGACCTGAAGGGGCAATTTCTGCTAAAGACTCAGCGAACTCGAACGGTAGCGGGTGTCCCATTTGGAATGTTGGCGCAAAATCAAGACTGTGAATTTGATTAGCCACCGCCTCGCTAATTTCTCTTCGACCATGACCCGCATTACAACACCACAACCCAGCCGTACCATCGAGGATCTTGCGTTTATCTTCAGATGTGTAATACATCCCTTCAGCAGAGACTAGCATTCGTGGTGAAGCCTTAAACTGCGAATTAGCCGTAAACGGCATCCAGAATGCATCCATATTTGCTGAACTATTGGTATCTTGCTTGTTTATCCCTTGCATTGTGCACTCCAACTAAGAATGTTGAATTAACATTGTTTCTTTTACTAAACACCGCAAAACACTCAAACCTCAATATGTAAATACAATGTTATTAAATAATGAACAAAATTGACTATAGAACGTTTTATTTAGCTCTTCAATGATTGAATTATAAACACTTGCTGGTTTTTTGTGTTTAGTGAGCTAGGATTGTGTTTAGTTTACTAATCACAGTAGAAGAGTTGGAGATTGTGCCCAATGGATACGGAAATAGGACCACGATTTAAAACCTTGAGAGAGCAAGCCGGTCTATCGCAACGAGAACTCGCTAAGAGAGCCGGTGTCACCAATGGCTTTATCTCACAAATAGAAAGCAATGCGGTTAGCCCTTCTGTTGCGTCACTGAGTAAGTTGCTCAGTAAGATCCCCTCATCCATGGCTGATTTTTTTGCCATCGATGAGCCAATGCCAGAGCAGTTCTTTACGCGTAAAGAAGAACAACCCGAAATAGGAAGAGGAAAGATCAGCTATCGCCAAGTTGGGCATTACCATGAAGGTAGGCATATTGGCATGCTAAGAGAGACGCTAGCACCCGGTGCAGATACCGGTGAAGAAATGTTGAATCATGAAGGACAAGAGTGCGGTGTCATCGTGGAAGGAGAATTAGAGCTTACCGTTGATAACGAAGTAACCGTGCTGCGCAAAGGTGATAGCTACTATTTTGACAGCATGCGTGCGCACCGATTTAGGAATACCACAAACTACGACTGCGTTATCGTCAGCGCAAATTCACCCGCCAGTTTTTAAGGAAAAAGGTAAACTTATGAACACTATTACTTGGCATGCTAAGGCCGAAGCCCTTAGTTTTCGTACTCAAGCATTTATTAACGGAGAATTTGTTAACTCCGTTTCTGGCGATACGTTTGAAATCATTAACCCTGCTACCGGACGCCTGCTTGCTCATGTTGCCCGTTGTGAGGAATCAGATGTTAACCTTGCGGTCGATGCGGCTCGTAATGCATTTGAAAGCCGTGTTTGGAGCGGATTAACTCCTGCCGATCGCAAAGAGATTCTCCTTAACTACGCTAAGCTCATTGACGAACACAAGGAGGATTTTGCCTTGTTAGAATCCTTAGACATGGGCAAACCCATTTCAGACGCTATGGGCTATGATGCCCCAGCGACGGCTCGCTGTATTCAATGGAACGCGGAAGCCATTGATAAAGTGTACGACGAAGTCGCACCTGTCACGGAAGGCGCACTGGCGCTGGTGACTAGAGAAGCCTTAGGCGTGGTTGCCGCTATTGTGCCTTGGAACTTCCCGACAGTCATGGCATCGTGGAAAATCGGTCCAGCCCTTGCCACTGGTAACTCAGTGATAGTAAAGCCTTCGGAAAAGTCCCCTCTTACCGCCATTTTGCTGGCAGACTTGGCTAAGCAGGCGGGTATTCCAGATGGCGTATTTCAAGTTCTTCCAGGCTTTGGTCATGAGGCAGGACAAGCACTTGCTCTGCACAATGATGTTGATTGCATTACCTTTACAGGCTCAACAGCCGTAGGTAAAAAGCTTCTCAGTTTCGCGGGTGAATCAAACCTTAAGCGTGCATTTATGGAGTGCGGCGGGAAAAGCCCTCATATCGTCCATCATGATGTTAAGGATATAGAGAAAGCGGCTGCTACAGCGGCTTCAGCCATCTGTTATAACCAAGGCGAAGTGTGTACAGCAGGGTCTCGTCTACTGGTTCACTCTTCCATCAAAGATGAGTTCATCGAACTGGTTAAAAAACACATGGCCAATTGGCAACCCGCAGATCCTCTTGAAAGCGATACTCGAGTGGGGGCCATTGTTGATGCAGCCCAGTATGAGCGAGTCTTAAACTACATCAATATAGGTCAGTCTGAAGGCGCTACATTGGCATTTGGTGGTAACACCGCGATGAATCATACCGACGGCTTCTTTATTCAACCCGCTTTATTTACCGACGTCACACCCGATATGCGCATTTATAAAGAGGAAATCTTCGGCCCTGTTTTGTGTGTGACTAGCTTTGATTCCATAAATGAAGCCATAACGCTCGCCAATGACAGCGAGTACGGTTTGGCAGCGGGTATTTGGACGTCAGATATGTCTACCGCCATTAAGTGCTCACGTGCTTTACGAGCAGGAACCGTCTTTGTGAACAACTGGGATGGTGGTGATATGACAATGCCATTTGGCGGCTATAAACAAAGTGGTAACGGTCGAGATAAGTCACTGCATGCCTTGCACAAATACACTGAAGTAAAATCAACTTGGATAGAGTTGGACTAACAATAAAAGCCTAGCGTGATGAGCTACAAGCCATTGCGTTTTCCTGTTGCTTTAAACTAGCGAACGCACTCAGACGCCTTAATGTATAGTCCCTTCAGACTCATTGAGGCGTTTTTCTGGGACCGGTATTTGTTCTATGGGGTACTCTTCGGCCGAAACTTCAACACGTTTCTGGACACTTTTGAGTTAGAATTAGCACGTAGCCATTCGACCGACTCAAGGAATGTAAAGTGCTTTACCACTCACTGTTTGTTCTGAAACAGGGATTAGGTATTGATAGTCTGTTCCTTGCCCACCTAGTATTACGGAATTATTGCTACCAGTTGTTTCAAGTAGCACACCATTCGCTCCTACTTTTGCTGCTTGGTTTTTAAGTTCCTCAACGGCGTAATTAAGAGAATCCTGCTTTGTTATTCCGGCATCACTTGAAGCATTAATAATCGCAATTGTTTCATACGATTCGGGATAGTCTGAGTATAAGCGTACTTGCTCGGGCGAAATAGCTTCTCGAGGCTCCCCAACAATAATTGAAGATCCTGAGGCACAACCAAAAAGCGCAAGGGTGCAAATGAGAAGAAAGGTTTTTAAGACGTTCATATGGGCTAGTCAGTTACAAAATTTAGCCAGAATTATACGTGACAGGAAAAAGCTTGGTAATACAAATAACTCGAAATCTTGATGTGGGTATGATCATATACAACTCGACTAGTTTAGCCAAAAATAAGTCAAATAACACACTCATTTAGATCCCTAAGTCAGCCTCGCAACACAGAAAGGGGCAGAAATGAGTCAGCGATGATCGTGCTAGCACACAATTGGACAATTTTGAGTTAGTACCCCCATATGATTCTGAGTAACTTCGAATTTCAATAGATAAGTTTAGTCAGCGTAAAACGGGTCAGTTATCTAGAAGGTTGGCGGAGTCGCGGCACTGATCAGTTCACACTCGACCTTACCTCTATTGCGGAATCGATGCGGTTTACGTGTTTCAAAGTAGTAAGAATCGCCAGCTTTCAAGACACGAGTGTGACTACCCACAGTGATTTCAATTTCGCCACGAATGATAACCCCACCCTCTTCACCATCATGCTCAATAAAGTCGGTACCGGTATCTGAACCTGGAGGATAGATCTCTCTAAGTACAGCCAGTTGACGCCCTTCGCGCTTTGCGCCCACCAGCAGCATTTTAATTTTGCCATCGCCAAGGTCAGCCATCTGTTCGGCCGTAAAAAAAATATCGTCTTTCGGTTCTACGTCTAACGTAAAAAACTCTCCCATCGAAATAGGTATAGCGTCTAGGATCTTCTTCAATGATCCTACCGAGGGGTTCACTAGGTTCTGTTCTATCTGGGAAATCATGGAGTTGGTGACACCACTTCGCTTTGCAAGCTCCCGTTGGGACATTCCTCGCATAGTACGAATTGTTTTTAATTGTTTCCCTACATCCATGTTTTTCTCCCAGAAAGAATCAAGTACCGAGCACCCTGAAGGCATTTTCTATTGCTGACTCATCTTCATCTCAAGCAGCCTACGCTTTTCAGCCCTTGCCATCACCCACCAAGCGATAAATGTGGCACAGGAGACCGCTAATATAGTTAACGTTGCCAACGCGTTGATTTTTGGGCTGACTCCTAAACGTACACTGGAGAATACCACCATTGGTAATGTTGTTGCGCTCGGACCAGAGACAAAACTGGCAATAACTAAATCATCGAGAGACAAGGTAAAGGCCAGAAGCCAACCGGCAAGGATCGCAGGAGCAATCGACGGCAGGGTAATTTGGAAGAATACTTTCCATGGTGGCGCGCCCAAATCCATCGCAGCCTCTTCAACTGAACGGTCCACCTCTTGCAATCGTGAACTCACGACAACCGTCACATAAGCGGTACAGAAAGTGACGTGTGCAATCCAGATGGTCAACATTCCCCGTTGGCTGAACAGGTCAAAAACTTGCCCCATGGCGATAAACAGTAGCAATAAAGAAAGACCGGTAATCACCTCTGGCATCACAAGCGGAGCCGTAATCATAAACGCAAAGCCTGTCTCACCTCTAAATTTACCAAAACGACTCACCACAAAAGCGGCAATAGTGCCAAGCACTACAGCGGCGCTGGCTGATAAGAAGCCAATGATCAAACTAAGCTTTACTCCGCCCATCAGTAGATCGTCTTCTAGCAATTCGAAATACCATTTGAACGAGAAGCCCGACCAAACCGTTACAAGGCGGTTTTCATTAAATGAGAAAATAATCAGAATAAAAATTGGCAAATATAAAAAGGTAAAACCTGCTGCAAGAATTGCCCATTTTAACTTACTTTTGTAGACCGGAATGTCGTTCATCCTTGGGCCTCCAGTTCACGTTTTTGATAGCGATGGAACCATAAAATCGGCAACATCAGAATGAGTAGCATCACAATTGCCACAGCCGATGCAACGGGCCAATCCCTATTATTAAAGAACTCTTGCCACAACACCTTGCCTATTAATACCGTATCGGGTCCACCGAGTAACTCAGGGATAACAAATTCACCCACCGCTGGGATAAACACCAGCATTGAGCCCGCGATAATTCCCGCTTTCGTTAGCGGCACGAGAATAGTAAAGAGTGTGGTGATAGGTTTAGCACCTAGATCGCTGGCCGCTTCTAACAAAGAATAATCAACGCGCATTAACGCAGTATAAAGCGGTAATACCATAAACGGCAGATAGGTATAAATGATACCGATATACACAGCGGTATCGGTGTGGAGTATTTTAAGTGGCTCATCGATCGCACCTGCAGCCAGCAGGACATTGTTCAGCAATCCATTATTTTTGAGAATGCCTATCCAAGCGTAAACGCGTATTAGAAAACTGGTCCATGAGGGCAGAATTATTAGCATTAACAGGACATTACGCGTTGATGGCTTTGAATGCACAATCGCCCATGCAATGGGAAACCCGATAATCAAGCACAGAAGTGTCGATACCAGTGCTATTCGAATTGACTGTAGATACGAAGACACATAAAGATCATCTTCAATAAGGTATTGATAGCTTCCTACATTCAGCAGCAATTGTAATTGTTGTTCGGCGTAACTTATCAGCTCTGAATAAGGGGGAATAGAGATTTGAGCTTCTGCAAAACTGATCTTGAAAACAATTAAGAATGGCAACAAGAAAAATAGGAGTAGCCAACCGTAAGGGATCGCAAGGAGTAAGCATTTGGGCGTTGGTATAACACGCCAAATATTGAGTTTTGCTCGTTTCTTCATAATTTTAACACCACGCAGCTGTCCATATCCCAGCAAAGGTTGACTCGCTGCTCCCATGTGGGCATGCCTTTTCTCACGCGGCTGGTATTTTGAAGCGTCGCTGTAACCAGTTTACCCGAGTCCAATCTCACATGATAAATGGACTGATTGCCCATATACGCAATATCTTCCACCACCCCGCTACACGAATTTGTTGCGTGACGTGTGTGCTCACAAAGGGTCATTTTTTCTGGTCGGACGGCAATCATGACAGGGATGCCTGGTGCTCCTGAGATACCGTGATTAATAGTGATGGCGTTAGGTAGGTCAGGCGTTCTTACGGTCGATTTATCGCTAAGGTTGGTTTCTAACACACCCTCGAAGATATTGACCGAACCGATAAACTTGGCGGAAAATTTGGAGTTAGGATGCTCGTAAATAGCTTCCGGCGAACCGATTTGAACAAACTGTCCTTTATTCATGATTGCAATACGGCTGGCCATTGTCATCGCTTCTTCTTGGTCGTGGGTCACCATCACACAGGTCACACCTACACTCTCCAAGATGTCGACCACTTCAAGCTGCATTTTTTCACGAAGGTTCTTATCAAGCGCGCCCATAGGTTCGTCTAACAGTAAGAGTTTGGGTTTCTTCGCTAAGCTTCGAGCTAGCGCTACGCGTTGTTTCTGACCCCCCGATAGCTGGTGTGGCTTACGTTTGGCGAAATCTGTCATTCTAACCAGTTCAAGCATATGCTTGACCGTACTCGCCCTTTCCTGACTAGGCATTCCGTCCTGTTCTAAGCCATATGCAATGTTCTTTTCAACCGTCATATGCGGGAACAAAGCATAAGATTGAAACATCATATTTACAGGACGTTTATAAGGTGGGATTTCTGCCAAATCCTGTCCATCTAGAATAATTTGCCCGGCACTTGGTTGCTCAAACCCCGCGAGCATTCTCAATAAAGTCGATTTTCCGCAACCCGATGCGCCTAGTAACGCAAACAGCTCCCCTTGATTGATGGTTAAATCAATATTATCTACCGCTGGATAGCCATCAAATTCCTTGGTTAAACCTCGAATCTCTAGAAGTGGTTTTGGCGGTACAGGTTCAACATGTTCATGGCTGAGTTTGGTATCGAGTGACATCAATGTCATGGTAATCTCCAAGCAAAAATGGCGACTCAAAGAGAGTCGCCAACATAGGTATTGATTTAGTTCTTAAGGAAGTCCGTCCAAGCACGGGTCATAGCACGAGATGTTTTATGGGGTAACATCTTGGAGCTATACAATTTTGCTTGCGCTTCTTCCGTTGGATAAATACCTGGGTCATTCAAGATATCAGCGTCAATAAACTCACGCGATGGCGGGTTAGGATTCGCATACCAAACGTAGTTACTCACTTCTGCAATTACTTCAGGGCGAAGTAAATAGTTAATGAACAAGTGCGCATTTTGCGGATGCTTTGCTTCTTTTGGGATTGCCATCAAGTCAAACCAAGCAAGAGCGCCCTCTTTTGGAATTGAATACGCTACCTCTACACCATTATCCGCTTCCGCTGCTCGGTCAGCCGCTTGCAATACGTCACCAGACCAGCCAATCGCGACACAGATATCACCATTGGCAAGATCGTTAATGTACTGCGAAGAGTGGAAGTAAGTGACATAAGGACGAACTTCTTTCAGTAACGCTAACGCATCTTTTTTGTAATCGTTAGGATCGGCACTGTTTGGATCTTTCCCTATGTAATTCAAAGCAGCCGCCATGATTTCCGTTGGAGCATTTAAGAAACCCACGCCACATTTAGACAGCTTCTCCATGTTCTCTGGCTTGAATACCAAATCCCAGCTATCAACAGGAGCGTCAGCACCTAAGACTTCTGTAACTTTCTCAACGTTATAGCCAATACCAGTCGTACCCCAAAGGTAAGGAACAGAATAGGCGTTATCTGGGTCAACTGTTTCGGCCAAGATCCCCATCAGTTTAGGGTCTAAGTTCTTGTAATTCGTCAGCTGAGATTTATCTAGCTTTTGGAACGCACCTGCTTTCGCTTGGCGTCCCAGAAAGTCATTACTTGGTACAACCAAGTCAAACCCTGTGTTTCCTGACAAAATTTTCGCTTCTAACACTTCATTCGAGTCAAAAACATCGTAAACCACCTTAATGCCAGTCTCGTCTTCAAACTTTTTGATCGTATCTTCCGCGATATAATCAGACCAGTTGTAGATGTTGAGCACCTTTTCCTCAGCAGCGTAGGATGTGATAGAGCTAAGTCCTATCGTCATCCCTAACGCGACACTAAAGTATGCTTTAATTTTCTCCATTTGGATCTCCGTTCCTGTTTGCTCTTGTTTAATACCTTTGGGTATAACTCTCGTCGGCTACAGCGAAACGTCGGCGAGCGTGTTATCTAACGCTATTTTTGTTTTTTCAATAAATTCATCGATTTCATCACGAGTGATGATCAGCGGTGGTGAACAAATCATGGTGTCGCCAACGGCGCGAAGTACAACTCCCGCAGAGAAGCAGTGTTCACGACATCTTGTTCCGACATCGAGATCCTTGTGATAGCGTTCGTTTGTAGCCTTATCTTTGACTAACTCAATTGCTCCTACTAACCCTTTCGTTCTCGCTTCGGCGACCATTGGGTGATCCAATAGCTCATTCCAGCGAGAAGCAAAATAAGGCGCGATGTCTTCGCGAACTCGACTCACAATGTTGTGTTTTTGCATCTCTTTGATGTTGGCAATGGCAACAGCGCATGCTGCAGGGTGACCAGAATAAGTAAAACCATGAGCAAATTCGGTATCGGCATCAGTGAGAACCTTGGCAACATGCTCCCTAACCATGACGCCACCAAGTGGCAGGTAACCTGACGTAATACCTTTCGCCATGCACATTAGATCAGGCTTAATGTCGAACGTTTGGCTCGCAAACCACTCCCCCGTTCGGCCAAACCCACAGATAACTTCATCGACAATAAGCAAGATCTCATACTTATCACAGATGCACTGAATCTCAGGCCAGTAACTCTCTGGGGGAATAATCACCCCACCCGCACCTTGGATAGGCTCGGCAATGAAAGCGGCAACATTGTCTTCGCCTACTTCCAAGATCTTGGCTTCCAGTTGCTGAGCACGCTCTAAACCAAATTCATTGGCATCGACTCCTTGGCCTTCGCCAAAGTGATACGGCTGATCAATATGAACAATATTTGGAAGTGGTAATCCTCCCTGAGCATGCATAAACGCCATGCCACCAAGGCTGGCACCTGCCATCGTGCTGCCGTGATAAGCGTTGTTACGACTGATGATGGTTTGCTTGTTAGGTTTGCCCAAGCTTGACCAGTAATGACGAACCATCCGCACAACCGTGTCGTTACACTCCGAGCCAGACCCTGTAAAGAACACGTGATTCATTCCTTCAGGAGCCACTTCAGCAAGCAGCGTTGACAACTCTACCGCCGGTGGATGCGTAGTTTGGAAAAACAAATTGTAGTAAGGCAACTCCTGAAGCTGCTTTGTTGCCGCGTCGATAAGCGGTTGGCAGTTGTACCCCATATTTACGCACCACAATCCCGCCATCCCATCTAGGATTTTGTTATTGTCTTCGTCGTAGATATAGATACCTTCAGCTCGAGTAATTACTCGTGAGCCTTTGTCATTGAGTGCTTTAAAGTTGGTAAATGGGTGCAAGCAATGCGCGCTATCTTGTTCAATCCATTTAGACCCAGTTTGTTGTGACATAACTTAATTCCATTTCTCGTGGTATTAACCGGTTTGCTTTTCTCTATAGCGTTACCTGTGTTAAACGTTCAATAGTAAGAACTCTCTTTCCCAAGAACTAATGACTTGGAAGTAGGTTCGGTATTCCTTACGCTTGATTGCCACGTAAGCCGATACGAATCGATCGCCTAAAATCTCTCTCAATTCATCACAGTTTTCTAGCAAGCCCAGAGCATCTTCTAGGTTATGGGGAAGTGAATACGGCTCAGTGGTCATGTCACCGGTACTTTTCTCTGTTGGTGCCAGTTTTTCTTTCATGCCTAAGTAGCCACATGCTAGCGTCAGCGCCATTGCTAAATAAGGATTCGCATCCGCTCCCGCATAGCGGTTTTCAAGTCGACGAGCTTCTTTATCAGAATTTGGCACACGTAATCCAACAGTGCGGTTGTCTTCTCCCCACGCCACGTTAGTCGGTGCGGAATCACCAAAGACTAAACGACGGTAGGAGTTCACATTAGGAGCAAAGAAGGCGATAGCTGCGGGGGTATATTTCTGCATTCCGGCGATATAGTTCAGGAAGAGGTCACTGTTACTGCCATCTGCATTTGAAAATAGGTTCTTACCGTTTTTATCCACCAAGCTTTGATGAATATGCATTGAACTGCCCGGCTCATCTTCCATGGGTTTTGCCATAAAGGTGGCATAAACATCATGGCGCAATGCTGCTTCACGCATAGTACGCTTAAATAGGAACACCTGATCGGCGCGATCTAAAGGTTCCCCATGGTCAAAGTTCAGCTCCATTTGAGCCGCACCAGACTCGTGAACCAAGGTATCCACGTCTAGTTCTTGCGCTTCACAGTAGTCGTACATATCTTCGAAGATAGGATCAAACTCGTTCACTGCATCAATACTAAATGACTGACGTGCCGTTTCTGGTCGGCCGTTACGGCCAATTGGCGGCTCTAATGGGTAGTCCCAATCGAGGTTTTTCTTTACTAGGAAAAATTCTAATTCTGGTGCCACTACTGGCTGCCAACCTTCTTTCTCGTAAAGACTTAATACTCTGCGCAGGACAGCGCGAGGTGAAATATCAACGGGATCGCCATCTACGGTATAACAATCATGAATAACCTGGGCGGTTGGCTCTTTAGTCCAGGGTACAAAGCGTATAGTATTTTGGTCTGGCTCCAGAGTCATATCCTTCTCAGTCAGATCAATCATACTTTCATCATCTGGCCAATCACCGGTTACTGTCTGGAAAAAAACCACTTCGGGAAGACGCATTCCTCCTTCTCGAAGAAATTTTTTCGCAGGCATGATTTTGCCACGAGCGTTGCCTGTAATGTCTGGGATCAGACACTCAACTTCAGTAATACGGTTCTTCTCTATCCATTCCCTAATCGTTTCCATAAATCCTTCTTTTCGTTATTTTCTCAACGAATTTATCGATAAGCTCTATTTAGAATTGACAGTAAACTGTACGATTGTCAAACAAATATGTTAATTATTATGGTGCTTTTGAGGTGTATATTAACATTTTAGATACATATCTGTTGTCTTTTACTAAACATTAAGTCTATGGTTTAAAAGCAACCAACAGGACAAAAAAACAACGAATTGCATGCCAGTTGAGGATATGTTGGAAATGAGTGGAGGAACCACAGTGGGAACAAGTCAACTTTCGAATAGTACTGATAACATCGAACAAATTCAGGTGAGCCATCAAAAGCTCACCATTGAACGATTTATTGAACAGCACCCTGATGTGACAACGTTAGACTTGATCCTGTTTGATATGAATGGTGTTGTCAGAGGAAAGCGTGTTCCGCTCTCTCAGCTCAATAAAGTATTGGAACAAGGTATCTGCTTGCCCGCTTCTGTCTTCGCATTGGATATTTGCGGAGAAACCGTAGAGGAAACTGGTCTTGGTTTTGAAAAAGGCGACGGCGACAGAATATGCCGCATGGTAACGAGTTCACTTACCACTACTCCTTGGCAGGAAAACAGCGCGCAAGCTATCGTGACCATGTTTGAACCAACCTCCAATCAACCCTTTTTCGCCGACCCTCGCCATGTGCTAGAGGTGCAACTGGATAAATTCGCATCTAAGGGATTGAAGCCCTGTATTGCTGTAGAACTCGAGTTCTACCTGCAAGATCTGGAGCATGACGAAGCCGGTAACCCTCAGCCGCCACTGATGCCTATTAGTGGTGAAAGGATGACTCAAACGCAAGTCTATTCTCTGGAAGAGCTTGATGAATTTAAATCGTTTCTAGATGAGATAATCGAGACCTGCAACGAGCAGAATATTCCAGCAGAAAACATTACCGCTGAATATGCGCCTGGACAATTCGAAGTTAATCTAAAACACACCAATGACGTCCTTTTGGCGTGCGATCAAGCCATGCTGCTCAAACGAGTGGTGCGAGCCGTTGCCAAAAAACACGGTTTTTACGCCAACTTTATGGCGAAGCCTTATACCGAATATGCCGGAAATGGCTGTCATGTGCACATCAGTCTTCAGGATGAACTTGGCACGAATATTTTTGGTGAGAATGAAGAAGTGTTATTGAATGCCGTCGCGGGAGTGCTTGCTCACCTTGAGGATAGCATGGCCATCTTTGCACCAAACGCTAACTCTTATCGCAGACTTCAACCTAATATGTTTGTGCCCCTTCATTCTACTTGGGGCTGGGACAATCGCACTGTCGCAGTGCGGATCCCCGCTAGTGGAGAGATAGACAAGCGTATCGAGCATCGTCTATCAGGCGCTGATGTTAACCCTTACCTAACTGTCGCCGTGTTGCTTGCCTCAATACTCGACGGTATTGAAAATAAACTGACCCCACCACCGCCAATTGAAGGCGACGCAACCTTATTAGAGCTACCTATGCTGCCTATATCTTGGGATATGTCATTGCATGAATTTGAGAATAGCCAATTTATGAAGCGTAGCTTTGGCGAAGAATTTTGTAAGGTTTACCTAGCCAATAAAAAACACGAACAAGCGCGCTTCTCAGCGCAAGTCTCTCCTTTAGAATATCAGTGGTACAAATAAGTAAGGACACACAATGAAAGTGAAACACACAGACTCCTACTACGCAGCATCAAAAAATCAACAGTTTGATTTTCCCAAACTCACGGGAGAACATGTTGCCGATGTCTGTGTGATTGGCTCTGGCATCACCGGAGCCACTGCTGCATTAGAACTCGCCAATAAAGGCTTTAAAGTTATCGTGTTAGAAGGAAGTCGTGTGGGTTGGGGCGCCTCTGGACGTAGTGGCGGGCAAGCGATTTTTGGTTGGGCATCAGAACAAGATACCCTTGAGAAACTTGTGGGTAAATCGGATGCGAGAAAGCTGTGGGATATTTCTGTCGAAGCGTTAGCGTTAACTAAATCGAACATCAGCAAATACAACATCGATTGTGATTGGCGTGATGGAATGGTGCATGTGGGTATGAAACCGCGCCATGATAAAGAGCTTCAAGCTTGGCACGACGATCTTACAGAAAACTATGGGTATGAATCACTCGAAATGTGGGATCAAGACGAAGTCCGTAGCCGAATAGCCAGTAACAAATATACCTCAGGCATGTTTGATAGTAACAGTGGCCATCTACATCCTCTTAACTACACACTAGGCCTAGTGAACGCCGCTAAATTGGCTGGCGCAAAGTTCTATGAAGACAGCGCGGTGAACCAAATTAAGCACGGTGATCCAGCAACGCTGTTTACCAAAGAGGGCACAGTAAAGGCTAATCATGTCATTCTCGCCTGCAATGCCTATATGAAAGGGCTTGAGTCAAAGCTTGAAAATAAAGTCATGCCAGTAGGTACGTATATCTGTGCCACCGAGCCTCTAGGTGAAGAGGTGACCAGCGCGCTCATGAAAGACCATATCTCAGCCTGTGATATTAATTTTGTTCTCGATTACTATCGCTGCTCTGGGGACCATCGCATGCTGTTCGGCGGCCGAGTGAGCTACTCGGGTGTTGCACCCATTAACTTAGAAAAAGCGATGCAAGGTCGAATGCTCGATATTTTCCCTCAGTTGAAAGATACAAAAATAGACTATACATGGGGTGGCAATGTCGCGATCACCATGAATCGAGCACCCCACTTTGGCCGCTTGAGGCCTAACGTCTATTTCGCACAAGGTTTTTCCGGTCATGGCATTGCAGCAACCGGTATGGCAGGCACACTTATGGCAGAGTGTGTAGCGACAACCGCAGAGCGCTTTTCAATCTTTGATAAGATCCCTCATATGCCCTTTCCCGGTGGACGTTTATTGCGAACACCTGCGCTACTTTTAGCCATGTCCTATTATAGAGTTCGAGATCTTTTGTAGGGCACGGTGGGACGACCTCTTATAACGAGATTGGAGTACAAAATCAAAGTCAGAGAGAAAACATCACTGATTTAATCAGTAGTATTCTGATCTCGATTATGGGTATTGGGCAACTAGACTTAAAATCATTTAGGGGTAAATGATCAGGTCAGTCAAACTAACAAGCACAAAAAAACACGCATAAAGCGTATGATTTTCAAATAATTGGGATTTAAAACTTAGGAGAGGCGATTGGAGCGTGCAGCGGGAATCGAACCCGCATCATCAGCTTGGAAGGCTGAGGTAATAGCCATTATACGATGCACGCATCATCGTGTAGACGCATTTAATATGCCATAACGATGAGAAATTAAAAGCCCTAATTTCACTGTTTATGAGCGTTCGCGCGCTTTTTGCCCTAAATGAGCAAAAACCATGCGAACACAAGGCGTTATCTGGGGTTCTCCTAGCTCTTAACAGCTGCTTTCTAGTATTTCTATCACTTCATCTAGCTGCTTTAGAACCTTCACTTTGTGCAAAAAGTCTTCTTTTGGAGGTAATAAGTCAGGAATCATCGCTACATGGCAACCGGCATCCAGCCCTGCTTGTACTCCATTGTTGGAATCTTCCAGTACTAGGCATTGCTCTGCTTTAACACCTAGCTTTTGATAGGCCATTTGATAGCAATCTGGGTTTGGCTTACCGCGAGCAACATCTTCGGCGGTAATCACTAGGTCATAATCAGCTAAATACTCACTATCACGGAAATTATGCTGAACCTCAGGTAGGTGTGAGGAGGTCACAATCGCCATTTTTAACCCACGTTGCTTAATGGCATTAAACAGAGCGTCATAACCTGGCTTGTAAGCAATACCTTTGTCTCTCAATGCATGAAAGTGCTTATCCCTCACCATACAATAACGTGTCATATCAATCGTTGAGCCGAAGTACTCTGCAAGGATACGCTCGCACTCAGGATCTTGAACTCCGATGAACTGCTGATAAAAGTCGTCGGTAATGCAGAGCCCTTGCTCCTGTGCAGCAAACTGCCAGCTTTGTTTATATACAGATTCGGTGTCGAAGATGAGGCCATCCATATCAAACAGTACCGCTTTCAGCATTGTGTTTTCCTCTGCTCTTTTAGCCAAGCTATCTGGCTATTTTACTCTAGTTGACCAAGCATTTAGAGATCGAGTTTAGAAAAATAAGACAAGGTCCCAGATAATTTCCTTTGTGATTTTCTAGTAACTTTTACTCCCCTACGCACGACTTCCCAACTCAATAGCCAAATAATCCTACTAACACGTCTTTTCAGCTCTTACCAAGATTTAAAGATCACATTCAAGATGAAATCAGGGCTAATTTTAGTGATCTTTAACAGTTTAAATATTAAACAGATTGCTTGTATGTTAAGCGCTATCACACTTTGATACAAATACCAAAAAACGTAAACCTATTTTCATTTCAGACAAAGGAACGCATCAACCTATTGATTTAAAATATATATGGGATTCAAAAGATAATGAATTTCAATAATAAACGTGAATCAAAGGATAGTGTAATGAAAAAAATAATAATGTTATGCGCTCTAATCATTGGCTTCGCCACCCCTGCTTTTGCACAGGTTAAGATTGGCATGGTGATTGATGATCTTAGGCTTGAACGATGGCAAAAAGACCGAGATATGTTCGTGGATCGTGCCGAAGAACTGGGCGCAAAGGTCTATGTTCAATCTGCAAATGGTAACGAACAAACTCAGATTTCCCAAGTTGAAAACATGATCTCTCGCGGTGTAGACGTACTTGTGATCATCCCAACCAACGGCGAAGTACTTTCCAACGTGATTAAGGAAGCGAAGCGTGATGGCATCAATGTTCTTGCCTATGACCGCCTAATCAATAACGCCGAAATCGACTTCTATCTTTCTTTTGATAACGAAAAAGTGGGCGAACTACAGGCTAAAGCACTTGTTGAAGCACAACCTACAGGTAACTACTTCCTAATGGGTGGCTCTCCTACGGACAACAATGCCAAGCTATTCCGTCAAGGCCAAATGAACGTTCTACAACCTAAGATCGACTCAGGCGATATCAAGGTTGTTGGCGATCAATGGGTTGATTACTGGTTAGCAGAGAATGCTCTCAAAATCATGGAAAATGCCCTAACGGCTAATCAAAATGAAATCGATGTTGTTGTCGCTTCAAATGACGCTACTGCAGGTGGTGCAATTCAAGCACTAGACGCACAGGGACTCGCAGGAAAAGTCGCTATTTCAGGACAAGATGCTGACTTAGCCGCAATCCGCCGCATTGTCGATGGCACGCAAACCATGACCATTTACAAGCCTATTTCTGCACTCGCGACTCGCGCAGCTGAGATTGCTGTAGAGTTAGGTGAAGACCAATCTCCAACCTCTAACTTCTCTATCAACAACGGCATCAAAGACGTTCCTTCTTTCCTACTAGAGCCTATTCCAGTAAACAGAACTAACGTAAAAACAACCGTTATTGCGGACAAATTCCACAAAGAATCTGATGTTTATACACAGTAAACCATAGTGATACTTGCGCCGAGCCTAGCTTGGCGCAATTACAGATTTGTCATCTATTCGTTGCTAAGTGAATAGCACAGGATGGGTCTTGGAATGGTTAGAGGTACAAGATGTCCTTGTTAGAAATGAAAAATATCGTCAAATGCTTTGGACCAGTGAAAGCATTAGATGGTGTCAGTATTAACTTAGAAAAAGGCGAGATTCTCTCTTTATGCGGAGAAAATGGTTCCGGTAAATCAACCTTAGTGAAAGTGCTCTGTGGAATATACCCTCATGGGGAGTTCGAAGGCACAATCTCTTATAACGGCGAAAAAATACAACCCAAAAGCATTGCAGATACCGAGGCTCTTGGTATTGCCATCATTCACCAAGAACTGACCTTAGTAAAAGAGCTATCGATTCTAGAGAATCTATTTTTAGGTGCCGAGCTGACAAAATACGGGCTTCTTGATTTTGAGTTGATGCACTATGAAGCCGAGCTTCTACTAAAGAAAGTAAAGCTTTCGGTATCCCCAGAAACAAAGGTTGAGGACCTTGGCGTAGGACAGCAGCAATTAGTCGAGATAGCAAAAGCACTGTCAAAGAACGCAAAACTGCTCGTCCTTGATGAGCCCACCGCTCCCCTTACAGAATCCGAGACCGATATCTTACTTGATCTGGTTAAAGACCTACGCACCTCTGGGGTCAGCTGTATCTACATATCCCACAAATTAGGTGAAGTGAAAGCGATCTCAGACCAAATCTGCGTGATCCGAGACGGCAAGCACATTGGCACTCGTAAAGCGGCAGATATGTCCACCGATGACATCATCACCATGATGGTAGGTCGTGAGATGAAACAGCTATTCCCAAGAGAGACCCACGACATCGGAGAGGTGGTACTAGAGGCAAAAAAAATCAATGCATGGGACAAGGCCAATTCATCCATACCTAAGGTGAGAAATGCCAGCTTCACTTTACGCCGTGGCGAAATATTGGGTGTTTCCGGCTTGGTGGGTGCAGGCCGAACTGAGCTGATGGAATGTCTATACGGGTGCTATCAAGGCAAACACAATGGGACATTTTACCTCGAAGGTGAAGTCCTCAATTGTTCCAGTAGCAGAGATGCGCTGAATGCTGGCATTGCGATGGTGCCAGAGGATAGAAAGCGTCACGGTATCGTGCCCATCATGGCCGTGGGTCAGAACATTTCTTTAGCTGGAATCGACCAATTCCAAAGCCTTGGATTTCTCGATGAGTCTGCGGAAGCCAATGCCATCAGCGACTCCATCAACAAACTAACCGTAAAAACCCCTAATGCAGAAACTGCCATAAAAAATCTATCCGGGGGTAACCAGCAAAAGGCAATCCTAGCCCGCTTTTTAATGATCAATCCAAGTGTGCTTATTCTGGATGAGCCAACACGCGGTATTGATGTTGGTGCCAAATACGAAATCTACAAGCTGATGTTTCAGTTAGTCAAAAAAGGCATAAGTATCATCATGATATCGTCCGAGTTACCTGAGGTACTTGGAATAAGCGACCGCGTGCTTGTAATGCATGAAGGCCGAATTAAAGGCGATCTAATTAATGAGAATCTATCACAAGAGATCGTGATGGATTGTGCATTATCTGAAGGAGAAATTGCATAATGGAGCAATCAAAAGAAATCAATGCCATCAACAATGAGAGTTGGCTAGACAAACTGAAAAGCATGAATCTGCAACTGCTCGTCATGGCAGGTGCCATCTTATTCATCATGCTGTTCTTTAGCATCATGACCGACTGGAGTTACTTAACACCAAGGAACATCTCGAATCTATTTCGACAAACCGCAATTACCGGTATCTTGGCCATCGGTATGGTCTTCGTGATCATTAGTGGTGAGATCGACCTGTCTGTAGGCTCTATGATGGGATTACTCGGCGGCTGCGCTGCCATTATGGATGTGTGGTTTGGCCTGCCACTCCCACTTACCATAGTGATTACCCTTACCGCTGGTTTTCTACTGGGTGCATGGAATGGTTGGTGGGTTGCGTATCGCAAGGTCCCTTCTTTCATAGTGACACTCGCAGGCATGTTGGCGTTTCGCGGTATCCTTATCGGTATAACTGACGGTACAACCGTAGCCCCAACTTCAGAGGCCATGTCTTTGATTGGTCAAAGCTACCTACCTAACCTTTTCAGTTTGATTTTGGGTACTGCCTGTCTTGCCCTCTACTTTGGGTGGCAGAAAAAACAAAACATCAATCGAGCTCAATATAACTTACCGACTAACGCAACTGGCACATCATTGTTTAAAAGTGCCTTTATTGGTATCGCGGTTCTGTCTCTGATTTTGGTGCTGAATAATTATCGCGGCGTGCCAACACCGGTGCTCCTGCTGACCATATTCCTAATTGCTGGCACGATATTGGCTTCGAAGACCCGCTTTGGTCGCCGCATCTATGCAATTGGTGGCAATATTGATGCAGCAAGACTCTCTGGTATCAATGTCGAGAAAACCAAGTTAAAAGTGTACGCAATGAACGGCTTTTTGGTTGCTATCGCGGGTCTCATTCTGAGCTCACGTTTAGGCGCAGGCTCTCCTTCTGCTGGTAACATTGCCGAACTGGATGCCATTGCAGCCTGTGTTATTGGCGGCGCAAGTATGGCTGGCGGCGTTGGTACTGTTATCGGTGCCGTAATTGGTGCTTTTATCATGGCCTCTCTAGACAACGGAATGAGCATGATGGACGTTCCAACCTTCTGGCAGTACGTGGTTAAAGGCGCGATCTTGCTATTAGCAGTATGGATGGATAGTGCGACTAAGCAGCGTCGCTAATACTCCATTTCTTCAAGTTTAAGGCACCAAGGCTGTATTGCCTTGGTGCCTTTTTATTTCGACTTACATCGCTAATCACTTATGACCCATGGACATCATGGTGCACTGTCGATCTCAACAGGCTGGTAATGAACCGCTTCCAACTTTAACCATTGCGGAAGAACCGTACCGATTGAAATAGACGACCAGGTGCCGGATAGCACGCCAATGAACATTGCTGTAGAGAATCCGGCGAGTGCTGACCCGCCCATCATCCATAGAGCACCGATCGTCAGCAATGTCGTGCCAGAGGTAACCAGAGTCCGAGAGAAGGTATCAACCACCGCTTGGTCATTAACCCATTCTGTACTTTTGTCTTTTTTAGCCACAATCAACTCTCTGATTCGATCGGCAATGATGATGGAATCATTGAGTGAATATCCGAGTATGGCCAATATGGCGGCAAATACCGTCAGGTTAAACTCCATCTGCGTCAGCGCAAAGTAACCCAGTACCAATATCACATCGTGCGCTAGGGCAAACAAAGACCCGCTGGCCAATCTCCACTCAAAACGAAAACAAAGATAACCAAGGATCGACAAGACCGATAGCAGAAGCGCTAGCCCTCCTTGCTCAAACAAGTCCTGTCCCACCTGAGAACCGACAATGCTATTGCTGATTACATCAACCTGCTGTGAGTAATCAGAGAGCAGCTCTCCTACATCCAAGGCTTGAGAGCCATCTTCCGGTGTTGAGTATCGAATCACCCATCGCCCTTCCTCACCAGAAGTGGTCACGCTCACTGAGTCCCCCATACTCGGCTTCAAATGCTCAAGTAGTTGGCTACTGGTTAGCTGCTTGTCTAATTGCACCTCAGTTACCATGCCACCGGTGAAATCCAAGCCAAGATTCAAGCCTTTAGCTCCAATTGCCACCACTGCGACTAGCGTCAGAAGAATGGAGACTAGCGTCGTGAAGTAGCGAATCTTACGAATATTATGTTTTAGAAACTTAACCATGATTACACTCTCACTTCACGGCGGGCATCTTTGCCCCAAATTAAATTGATAATGGCTCTTGAGGCGAAAACACCGGTAAATATGCTGGTGAGCAAGCCTAACCCTAGGGTCAGAGCAAAGCCTTGAATTGGACCGTTGCCGATGGAATACAAGATCACTGCGGTGATCATGGTAGTGACATTGGCATCAAGGATGGTGGAAAATGCGCTATCGAAACCGGAGTCAATCGATTGAGCAAATGTTCGGCCCTCTCGCATCTTGTCCTTAATTCTCTCAAAGATGATCACATTGGTATCAACCGCCATACCTACGGTCAGCACCAAACCTGCTATGCCCGGTAGAGTAAGAACGGCGCCTGGTAATAAGGCGATGAGACCCAACAGGCAAAACATATTGGTACACAGCGCAATATTCGCTACCCAGCCAAGACGGCGGTACCAAAAAGCCATAAACAACAAGGTCATGCCCAAGCCAAAACCCAGGGCCGCAAACCCATTTTGGATGTTTTCAGCACCCAAAGATGCGCCTATGGTACGTTCCTCAACTATGGTGACCGGAGCGGTGAGCGAACCCGCGCGAAGCAACATGGCCAACTCTTGCGCCTCTTGCATCGACCCTGCACCCGTGATCCTAAATTGACTGCCAAGCTGTGACTGAATAGTGGCAACACTAATGACACGCTCACTGCGCTGGGTATCACCATCAGCATTGGTTTTATACTCGCGATACACGGTCGCCATCGGCTTGCCGATATGCGTCGCAGAGAAGTCACTCATTTTCTTGCCACCAGCATGATCCAGAGTAATGTTCACTTCTGCTGTGCCCATCTCTCCCAGACCAGAGCGGGCATTGGTAATGTGTTCACCCGTGAGTACCGGGCTCTTATCAAGCACAACCGAGCGACCATCATTATCTTTCAATACAAGGTTTTGACGGCTGTAGGCTGAAGATCCGCCTTTGACCTCATAAAAGGCAAGGCTTGCGGTTGCACCGATGACGTTCTTGGCTTGCGCTGGGTCTTGTACGCCAGGCAGTTCGATACGAATATTGTCGCTACCTTGCCTTTGAACCAATGCCTCGGTAATCCCAAGCTCTTCTATTCGCCCACGCATGATTTGCAGGTTCTGCTGAACAATGACCGATTGGTTTTCCGTTTTATATTGTTCGCTTTGAGACAAACTCAATTCATTCTCATGGTTGGTGATCTGCCAATCAGGGAATTGTTCATGAACAAGCTCAGATATCGAGGTCAAAGCTGCAGGGTTATTCGTAGAGACGGTGATTGAGTTATTACTTGCTAACTGAACTCGGGTGTTTCGGATCATGTTCTGTCGCAAATTTGCTTTGATCTCATCAACCATAGCAACTTGCTGCTCTTGCATTGCCTTATCAACATCAACATGCAACAAGAATTGAACACCACCTCTTAGATCTAGCCCTAGTTTTATAGGGTTCATTCCTAGGTTTGATAGCCATTGCGGTGCAACGGATTCATAGGAAAAAGCGATGGGTTGTTCAGGGTATAAGTCATTTAAAGCCTTACGAGCATGGCTTTGGTCCGACTCGTTTCCAAACAAGAGTGAAACCTTGTTCGATTCTTGATTGATGGAAAGAACAGGAATCCCTTGCGCTTCCAACGAGGCTTGTAGTGTCTGAATTGAAGAGCTTGATACAGTCTGCTCTGGTAATTCAAGCTGAATAGAAGGCTTCTCGCCAAACCAGGTTGGAATGGCGCTTAGGGTCAATATGACCACGGTAAAAATAAGTACGACGTATTTCCAGGCAGAATAATGATTCTGCCTTGCTCTGCTGTTTGCACTTGCGGTTCTTTTCTTCATGTATAAATTATCCCTCCGCCTCAATGGGCAGAGTAAAATGAAATGTTCAGAGATAGATGACAGGTGCTCGTTATCACGCCAACAGCGCTGGCTAGATAAAAAACTCCATGGTCATGAGATGTTCACTACGAGTGAACCATTTGAGGGATATCTATGAAGAAAATTGACCGTTTAAGGCCACATACAGGGCGTTGCTATCTTTCCAACCGCTTAGGCGATGTGCACCCGTAACATGATTGAATACAGCCTGACCGACTTGAAGCCTAGCACTGTAGGCATAATCACTAGCTTGATAACTAAACGCTGTAGGATCTGAGTTATGGTCTGGTGCACCGCCGAGTTCTTGTGCTTGCTTGGGTACCGAGGCATAACGCTGAGTTTGGACGATGGCCAACGGGTTGTGCTGGCTATGAGAAGAGGTATCTGGTAACCCTTGCTGCGTAGCAGGGCCCAGGTCTAATAGCTGACTTGCCGTTAGGCCACCCGAAAGCACCGGTGCCTTTGCATCAGACGCAATGGCTTGCATAGGCGCAAGCGCTGCTACAAGTAGCAGAATTACAAATTGTCGGATGATGTATGGCATAGTACTCTCGTTGGGTTTATTTCGAACCTAAGGCTCGATGCCAGCATCCTATGCCTCATGTTGAATAGTTACAACTAAAAAAAACTAAATCTTACATTGCTAATCTGAAGACTAAGTATTGTCACTAGAAATAGGGATTTGAAGCTCAATTTCTTCTATATTGCTTTCGCTCATTATGTAGGAAGCGATCCATCATCCGGTAGTTTGTCATTCAGGCAATACTCGTACAATCAGCTCGATTTTGATTCTAATTTGAGCCTGACATTGTGACTACCTCTCGACCGACAACCATTGCTTCTCTTTTTTCGTTAAGTCTTTTACCCACAATGGCCTTGGCCTCATTTATCGACCCTATCGATCAGCGATTTGATATGGGTGATTATCTAGCAGATAACGCTTATGGCTTTCTTCCAGTACCCATCATCATTACCGAGCCGGCAGTGGGTTATGGCGGTGGCGTTGCGGGTTTGTTTCTGCACGAAACCGATGAAGAAAAAGAGACACGTCAGAGGGTTGCCAAAGAATCCCTCGATGGTGGCGCGCAGCTAATCCCACCAGCAATGACGGCCGTTGCGGCCGCAGGAACCGAAAATGGTACCTGGGTAGTAGCCGCAGGTCACCGACGCACTTGGAAGGAAGACAGCATTCGCTATATGGGTGGCGGCGCTATTGGTCACGCAAACATCAATATCTACAATGATTTTGGTGGTCTACTCCCTCAAGACAAAGCCTTTAAGTTTGATACCGAAACCGACTTCGCCGTGTTGTTACAGCAAATACAGTTTCGCCTCCCGAACACCAATTGGCTGTTAGGCGCGAAGCAAATATGGAGTAGATCGACCCTAGAGTCCTCTAATGGCGTGGTTGATAAAACTTTGCAATACATGGACTTAGATGAAACCAACAACTCAGGTTTAGGCATAGTGCTGGAGTACGATAGCCGTGACAATATGTTCTTCCCGACCAAAGGTTACTCTCTCAATGCTGATTATATGTGGCATAGAAAAGAGATTGGCGCTGATCATGACTACGATACCCTCTCTATTGAAGGACAGGTTTATGTGCCTATTGGCGAGAAATGGATCATCGCTTTTGCCGGAAGTTACGACTCCATTAGCACTGACGAAACCATGCTGACGCCAACCTCCAATCCGTATATCGATCTACGCGGCATCTCATCATTTCGCTATCAAGGGGATCAAGTGACCACAGCGCAAACGCAGCTAATGTATCGTATCGACAATCGCTGGACGATCTTAGGCTTCTACGGTGTCGGTCACACCCGCAACGAAACCACCGGATTCGACATTGGTGGCTGCCCGAGTGACTGCTTCACCTCCAAAACATCATCAACAACCGTTGACGCCTATGGCGCCGGCTTTAGATACCAGATTGCTCGTCGCTACGGCTTACACATGGGTGTCGACTTGGGCTTTAGTGATGAAGAACAAGCACTCTACTTTACTGTGGGGACGGGGTTTTAAATCTAACTCATAGGCGATTATCTTCACCAATTTGGGCACTAAAGCCCAGATTGTTTTTAAGCTTTTATCGTTCAAGGCATAGAATCATCAACAACGTAAAAACATTTCGAATTGATAAATGGTAAGGTGCGTATAAATGGAAAATCCATAAGGAAATAGATTTCATCCATGCTAAAAAAGACCCAACACTTAACCATTGCTATTGTGGCGACCACCTTGGCGGCGTGTGGTTCTAATCATAATGAACCTCTCTATTATCAAAGCGGTGCAGGCCTTAGCTCGTTTGATCAAGATACCTTCGAGGAATATGTGTCTGAGACACAGGCCTGGATGCGTGCTGAACGGTACTACTTAACTGAAGATAAAGAACGCGAGATAGCGCTGAACTCTCCTAAGGAATACCGTCCCTCCCAAATGAATGGCGAGGCCATCTTGCTGGTTCACGGCTTGGGTGACTCTCCCTACTCCTTTGTCGATATTGCGCAGCGACTTTCTGATCAAGGTTATTTGGTCAGAACCATGCTACTGCCCGGTCACGGCACTAAGGTTGGCGACTTAAAACTGGTTTCTGCGCAACTGTGGCAAAAAAGCGTAGAGCAGCAGATCAAGCTGCTACAGCGGGAAGTAAACAGTGTTTGGCTTGGGGGATATTCAACTGGCGCTAATCTGGTGACCAGTTACGCACTGAACGATGACTCGCTTAACGGTCTGATCCTCTTCTCTCCTGCATTTAAAGCACAATCTAACCTTGCTCCTATGACCCAATGGGCACAATACTTTATGGATTGGGCTGACCAAGACCCAGAGGATAACTACTTGCGCTACGGCTCTTTACCAATGAAAGCGGCAGCCAGCTACTACGAGACAACGCAACAAGTTCAACAGCAGCTCTCAAAGGCGGAAAGTTATAATAAGCCGGTGTTTATGCTCATCAGTGAAGGGGATACCGTCATCGATAAAAGCTTTGCTGTGCAGCACTTTGCAACGACCTTTACCAACCCCAATTCGCACCTAGTTTGGCTTGGCGATAATCCACCCAAAGAGCAACGCGTATCAGCCTATAGCATGAATCTCCCTTCTTTACGGGTTAGTGAGGGTTCACATATGGGCGGGCTGTTCTCACCTGATAACAAAGAATATGGCATCAAGGGCGAGGTTCGCATCTGCGATAATGGGCAACTCATTGAAGATACACTGAAATGCCAGTCTGGTGAGCCAGTTTGGTACTCTTCTTATGGTTATTTAGAACCAGGAAAGGTCCACGCAAGACTTACCTTCAACCCCTACTTTGACGAGAGTATTGAGGAGTTGGCAAAGGTGCTGTCGAAGCAGTAGAAAACAGTGATAGTTAACACTTACCCATGGAATCAGTCATACATTAGCTCTTTGGCCTTTTGACTATCAAACTCTCGCAAGAATTTTCGAGCTTGATAGCGCATTGGGATGATCTTCAGCGCTTGTTCAAATACCACCACCGAATACACCCAAAAGATTGAAGCATTAAGCACCAGTACGACAAAGGCACACAGTGGCAAGGCAATCAGCCAACGGGTGACGAAGTTAATATTGAAGACAGCAGTCGTCTTACCCAATGCACGAAGTACCTGGCCATGCACTGTGGTATAGCCTTGTATCAACGGCATCAAGATGTACAAAGGGGCGATCACCGCTAGCGATTGATAGGTAGTTGGTGAATGTCCTGGGTAGATTTTGTCTATCACCAAACTCAAAATGAAAGAGCTAAAAGCAATAACCCCAGATACCGCAATAGTGACCTTAATACTCAGGCTCACATCAGAGTCCAAAGTCTCTAGCTTGTTTGAGCCAATCGCCTGCGAAATTGTAATTGCCGATGACACCGCCCACGCCAAAACAAACTGTGACAGCGCAGAAAGCCAAGGTGTTATCATAACAACAGCTGCATACGCTTCTGTGGGTAACTGCGCATACAAGAGGTTATAGGCAGCCAATCCCATCGCCAACACCATCATGTTGGCCGCAATCGGGAAGGTTTCTTTAAAGTGCAGCCTTACGTTACGTGCAACGCCGTCGCTAGCCTCCGTAAACGAGAGTTTAGATGTCTTTTGGTATCGCAAACACACCAACAAGAATAGCATTCTCAGCCCAAGCGCAATCACAGAACCTAAGGCTGCGCCCGAGATACCAATACCTGAAAAATCACCTACCCCATAAATCAGATAGTAAGAAACCAAGGCATTGACCGGCATGGTGAGTAAGTAGCTGAGTAACGGCAGTTTGGTCTTGCCCATAGCATTGAACAGGGCAATGGATACCTGAGAGATGCCGGTCAGTAGTAAGGCATATTTGATCGTAGACAGATACGCATCGATGTCTGCATACAAATGGGTATCATGACTGATCAGCTTGATCAGCGGCCATTTGAATACCGTCACCAAAGTAAAGAACAGTACAGCAACCGACAGGTTGATAATCACTCCAGAGAGGAAAGATTTTGACAACAAGCTCTGTTTACCAGAGCCAAAAGCACGCGATAACACATTCTGCGAGCCATTCGCTAGTGCATTCTGAACCCCTAGCATCAATGCAACGATCGTACTTGCAATCCCCATTGCCGCGAGAGAGCCTTCACCCAATGGCGAAATAAGCAGAGTATCAATCATCAACATGCCCTGCATTAACAAGGCATTAATCGCAATCGGCCAAGCCATCTTGATGTTCTTTTTAATGTAGGTGCTGTTCTTGAACACTGAATGCCTTTTTATATGTTGCAGAGAGTGGGAGCAATATTACAAAGGGTGCAGTAGTGTTCTGCCCTTTATGAGGTGACACAAAATATCCAGATCACTGCGGTAATTCAATAGCGAATATTGAAAAATCATTGCGATCTAAACATTCATTTAATAGCTAAAGCCATTAAGTTAACTGATGAGGCCTGCATTCAGTGTCTCTTTTAAGAGAATCGGCTTTCTCTTTTGATGATAGATGACCCGTCGCCAACTGATAGGCTAGTTGTATATCACCTTTATGCTGTGGGTAATATTCTCCGGCAGCCTTTGAGCGTTCAGTAGATGGCTTCATCACTGGTGAAGTGATTTTTGTAGATGCTTAATTGATTCTTGAGCTTCCCCACAATAAGTTGCTGTGGGAAACGTCTTGCTTTGAGGCTCTGGTATAAGCAATCGAGTTAATCTTTTCCTCAGAACTGCTTTAGCATCTCCGAGTGATAGTCTGAGATATCCAGTTGCACATCGTACTCTTCCACCCATTTATCCAGTTGATTCTGCGCGGTATTCAAGCTGCTCATGGTGATGGTGTTGTCATCCATCTGCCACAACTGACGAGAGCCTTGATAACTAAACTGCAACGCTAACATCGCCTCTTTGTTGCCTTGCTCTGCAGCCGCAAGGAGTTTGCGATTCTTTCTGTAGATCAAATTCAACTGATGTTTCAGATCCCAAATGTAGGCAACTTCAAACATTTTAGGATGAGTCTTTAGTTTACGTAGCATCACCCCTACTGCGATAGCGCTGACTACCACTCCCAGCAAATTCCAATGAAAATGAGAACCGGTCTCTGAGGGGAAGAGGTAAATCAATGTCTGAGATACTGATAAACTTAAAACTGCTAAGCTGGCAATGCAGGCAACAATCACCACGTTTAATCGTGAACGGTAGCGCTTTTTATCTATCTCTTTTAACTGCATTTTTGTACCAGAATCCCTGTCGCCGAATGAATGATACCGACCACTGTCGATAAGGAAAAAATTATACACGCTTCAATATTGTGAATAAGGATTATTTGTTAGCAATTGCGTTATGAAACCATATTTCGGATGAGTTAAATTTAGGGCCTGATTAGAGTGGATGAGCCTGGCAATCGTGATGGAGCAGTACTCCCGTTGGATTACATAGAGATCAACAGCGCTAGTGAGCACAGCTTTAGCCAAAGCGTATAACTTGCGGCAACCTAGCAATGGGTTGGTGGTAAACGGCTGTATGGAAGGGTTAACTCAGGTGCCAAGTTGAAACCACGCCTACTCAAAGACGTAGCACTCGCTGAACCACTGGCATCAATCAGCCATTACCGGCGGAGCACCGCGATCCATCGCCCCAAGTTTAACAAGCTGGTCAACGATGCAGCGACATAGGTCAGCGCCGCCGCCTTGAGAATTTTCTCCGCATGCTCCAGATCACCATCATGCAGGTAGCCGCCTTCTTTCAGAATCGGCAAAGCCTTGCCATAACTGGCATCGAACTCCACTGGAAGAGTCACCAGGTGCACCAAGGTACTCAGTGCCATTGAAACAATACCTATCAACATTGTAAGCGCTCCCGCCTGCGGAACGCGGGTCAGCACTAGGATAATCGGAGCAGCCACTAGCATCATTCCGGCGATGCGCTCTCCGACTATGGCAGTCTTTACGAGTTTCTGCCTTGCAAGGAACAAGGCTTCTCCACGTGAATCCTGAATGGCATGTCCCACTTCATGGGCGGCTACAGTCACTGCTGTCAGTGAATAACCTGAGTAGTTGTCCGGCGTTAGACGCACAGCCTTGTCAGTCGGGTCATAGTGATCACCGGCAGAGGTCTCCTCTACCTTTATGCTATTCAAGCCCGAACTGTCGAGCAGGTGGCGAGCGAGTTCACTACCACTTCCCTTGTTGCGGTAGCGATCTGCCGGCTGTCTGTACTTTTCCATCACATGTTTGACCCACAGGCTCGGCAGAAAGACGCATATCGCGATTATGAGTAATATGACTATCCAGAACATTTAAATCAGTGTGCCTTGAATTATTGTGTGACTACTAGGGTCTGTCGACCTTAATTATTATACGCATAAAAATGAGCAGCAGATGCTTGCCAATAATAGACTGACTCGAAGGTTGGAAATAAAGTAATAGTAGAAAGAGGTCTCATCGGGCAAAACGAAAAAAAAACGCCGATTGATTTGCATCATCGGCGTTTAGTGTGCGTTGATTCGTTTACTTCTTAGCGCCTGTAGCTTTATTTCTCACGATATTACGTAATCGAGCGCTTCTCTCAGCTGAACCCTGACTGGCATCAGAAGGGTTGTTCGTACGGGTTTTACGGTTTTTGAACGCTGGTTTGCTGTGCATTTTCTGCAATAGAGCATCACGGTTTTTTGGCTCGTACCCTGCTTGCTCTACACGTCGAATCGTATGACCAATCAAGGACTCGACTTGTTGCAACGTCAGTTCTTCTTCACGGCTGACAAAAGACACAGCATGACCTTTTTGGCCAGCTCGGCCTGTTCGGCCAATGCGGTGAACATAATCTTCTGCCAAAAATGGCATATCGAAATTCACTACGTGCGGAAGGCCTTTAATATCTAAGCCGCGAGCAGCCACATCGGTTGCAATCATCACACGTGCCTTGCCTTCTTTAAACTCGTCAAGCGCTCTACGACGGGCACTTTGTGCTTTATCACCGTGACATAGTACCGCTTTAATGCCGTCCAATTTGAGTTCTTTCAACAACATGTTGGCCGTTTCTTTATAGTTCACAAAGACCAATACCTGTTTCCAATTCTTACGACCAATAAGTTCAGATAGCATTTCATTCTTTCTTTCTTGGTCCACCGGATAGACAACATGTGCAACCGTGTCTGCCGTCACGTTTTCTTGAGTTACCGATACTCTTTTCGGTTGATTCAACATTTCGGCCGCTAGTTTGTTCATTTGCGGAGAGAAGGTCGCCGAGAACAGCATAGTCTGTGGCTTCGTTGAAACACCAGACATAATGGTTTCAATTGATGAAATGAAGCCCATATCTAACATACGGTCGGCTTCATCGAAAACCAAGAATTCAAGGTTCTGTAGGGAAACACTTTTCTCATCCAGATGCTCTATTAAGCGACCTGGTGTTGCCACTAGAATGTCGACACCGTTCTTTAGCTTTTGAACCTGAGATGACATTTTCACGCCACCATAGATGGCAGCAACACTCAATGATGTGTACTTGATATAATCTTCAATGCTCTGCGCTATCTGTGCGGCCAATTCACGTGTTGGTGCAAGAACCAGTGCTCGTGTTTGAAAATGGTTATTATCTTTGGTCTTGTCTAATAACTGCTGAATAATTGGCAGAGCGAAAGCGGCAGTTTTGCCTGTCCCTGTTTGAGCATTCGCTAAGATATCGTGCCCTTTACGAGCGAGTGGGATCGCTTTCTGCTGAACAGGAGTAAGTTTTTCGTAGCCGCACTCGGACAGTGCTTTCACAATTTCTGGAGAAAAATTCTGAGATGAAAATGACATTGTTGTGTTCCTAAATTAAGCGGCTACGACCACGTAAAGCATAACCAAAAATACGGTCGCAGATTGTAGAACAAACTGTATCGGAACGGCAGACTTTTTACCAATTCGTCGCAATAAGCTCGAAAATATGACAATTTAATGGCAACAAGTCCTTTAGAAGCCATGTTTTTCAGGGCAAAAGAGCTATTTGACCACTCCCAACGACCTAGAGTGTAGTGGATTCGCAAATACCGGCAAGCAATAACTCCGTTGCCTCAATTACATGCTTTTCTATCTGTTCACTATTGAGTGTTGGCATTCCTAATAACGCTTTCGCTCTTGGAGCAAGTAGCATCCCCAGCCATAAATCAATTTTTGTCTCAGGATTCACTAAATCAAATCGCTCCGCAAAAAATACATGCAATGCACGACTTGTAGAGTCTGAACTCATCTCCATGAAACTCTCAATGATTTCAGGAGACTGATTTACCTCTGCGATCAGCAGGCGTTGGGTTGCGATATGTTCACCTGATAAGTGGAACTGCATAAACTCTTTTGCGAATGCTATCAGAGCATCATGCGTGTCCTTTTGAGATAAGTGTTGCAGATACCTTTCATTAAACCCTTCACCTAGCTTCGCAAGTGTTGATTGAAACAAGTTAAATTTTGATGGGAAATAACGATACAAGGTTTGCTTAGTTATCTTTGCTTCTGCTGCAATGCTATCCATGCTGGCGGCGGTATACCCCTCTGATAAAAAAGCATTTTTTGCTGCCACTAAAATTACCTGCTTCTTCTTTTCTCTGTTTTGCTCGACTTTGCTCATTTTCCCACCAACAAAATATTCATACTCACCGGTATGATTAACCTTGACACTCTAACAATTAAAAATCATACTCGCCAGTATGATTTTTAATTGAAGAAGTACACTATGACACTTTCCACATTTCAAGACTTAACAGTAAAGAACAGCCGTGCCGCTGGTTTCTTGATTGCTATTCTTGGCGCGACATTGATGAGTATTGACCCGATCTTTATTCGATTATCCGGTGTTAGTGGCTATGACACTGCTTTTCTTTTTGGTTTGTTCAGCGCTATCTCTATGCCCATTTTACTTAAGGTCAGTGATAGGCGCGGCGTGGTTGAGGCGGTAAAGCAAAGTGGATGGCCACTGCTGTTCGCAGGCATTTTAATGCTTGGTAGTGCGGCAGGCTTGGTATTGAGTATCAAGAATACCTCCATCGCAAATACGTTCGTGATATTAAGTGCATCGCCTGCCGTTGCAGCGATCTTTAGCTGGTTTTTACTGCGAGAGAAGACGAGTCGCTCCACCATTATTGCCATCATTGCAGTGATAGTGGGTATTGGTATTGTCGTATCGGGCTCTGTTGGTTCAGGTAACTTGCTAGGGGATGCATTGGCGATGTTCTCAGTCATTTGTCTATCGCTGATGTTTACCCTGCTTCGCAAGTATCAAGAGGTTAGCAGGCTAGCAAGTGTAGCATTGGGCGGACTGTTACTCGCTATAGTGATGTCGTTTCTAGCTGAGCCTAGCAGTTATAGCCTGAACACCTGGCTAATAATGGCGGCAATGGGGTTGTTCACCGCGCCACTAGGCCGAGTGTTTTCTATGGTTGCTACTCGCCACATTACTGCCGCAGAGGTGTCGATGACACTGATGTTAGAAACGGTACTCGCGCCTATTTGGGGGTATCTATTCTTCTTTGAGATCCCTGCTTCAACCAGCATTTTAGGAGGCATGATTATTCTTATTACCATACTCGCATATACCTTCTCTGAATTGAAAACTGAGCAATAACCTGAGGCAATGATGACTAAATCACTACAATACATTGGTGAGATCCAAACCCCGTATATATCACTGGATGAATGTCCCAATAACATCCAACCACAAGGTCCTGATTGCCAGATACTGTTATCTGAGGAATTCGAACATGGCTTAGATGGATTGCAGGTAAGGAATAATATTCTGATTCTTTACTGGTTAGCGGATGCCGAGCGGGATCAGATGATTCAATCCGGTAGAAGTGAAACTAGTAAAGGCGTGTTTGCACTTCGTTCACCGCATCGGCCGAATCCCATTGGAGCCGCGGTACTGCCGATAGAGGCTATTGAGGGCAATGTGATTACGGTTAAAGGGCTCGACTGCTTGAATGGTACGCCTTTGCTGGATATTAAACCGGCAACTTCAAATTCAATCTTGAAAACCAATACAGATATTCTAGAAAAGCCAAGTACGACCTGAGCTTAAATTAATCTTTCAATGACTTATGTTTGCAAGTTTGCCAGCAACTGCTCGCACTGTTTCTTCAAAAGTGTAAGTTCTTGCTCATTCATCTTAGAAAGGCAAAACATCTCTACAGGCACCTGTTGTGCCTGCTGTTTCAGATCTACACCTGCTGATGTCAATGTAATCACACGCACTCGTTCATCTTCTTTACTTCGCGTTCTGCGCACGTAGTCTTTTGCTTCTAGGCGTTTAAGTAGTGGCGTTAGTGTTCCAGAATCAAGATGAGTTTTCTCTCCTAACGTTTTAACATTAACTTCTTCTTGTTCCCAAAGCACCATCATGACGATGTATTGAAGGTAGGTAAGGTCAAGCGCTTTAAGCAAGGGTTGATAAGCTCTGCCCATTGCATTCGAAGCACTATAAAGTGCAAAACACACCTGATTGTCTAGCTTTAGGTATTCATCTTGGTCACTCATGTTCATCTCACCCCGCAATTACATTGTGCACAATATACTTGCGCACTTAGATTTTATCAATTAGTATGAGCCTGAAATTAGATTGTGCGCAATCTAATTGCCGTCAATTTAAAATCAAGGACCTCAACAATGACCACGCTATACACTACTTCAGCTACCGCAACAGCAGGCCGTAACGGTCAAGTATCTACTGACGACAACCTACTTTCCGTTGCACTAAGTTACCCTAAAGAAATGGGGGGTACTGGCAGTGCAACCAACCCAGAACAACTTTTTGCGGCTGGCTATTCTGCGTGTTTCTCAAATGCTCTATTACACGTTGCTAAAGAGATGAAGATTAAAATCACATCCGCTCCGACTACTGCAACTGTAGGTATTGGTCCAAATAAAGATGGTGGCTTTGCACTGACGGTAGCGTTATCTATTGAATTAGATCTAGACCAAGAACAAGCCATCGCCTTGGTAAATACCGCTCATCAAGTTTGTCCTTACTCAAATGCAGTTCGTGGCAACATCGACGTGAAAATTTCGGTTAACGGTCAAGCAATTTAATCCAGTATTAAACGATAGAAGCTAGGCGAGTCGCCTGTTTAAAAGAATATCTAATAGAAGGAAGATTCTATGCGCGCAGTACAAATTCACCAATATGGTGGCACTGAGACATTGAAGTTAGAGCAAATTGATAAACCAACAATTAATGACGATGACATCCTAATTCAAGTAAAGGCAGCCTCTATCAACCCTGTTGATTGGAAGATACGTGAAGGCTATTTGAAAGACTTTATCCCTTACGCATTGCCTATCACGCTAGGTTGGGATGTATCCGGGATCGTTACTCAAGTAGGTAGCAATGTGAGCCAGTTTTCTGTAGGTGACGAAGTCTTTAGCCGCCCCGATATTGCGCGCGATGGCAGCTACGCTGATTACATTGCAGTTAAAGCAGATGAAGCGGTACTAAAATCAACTAAACTCGATTTTGTGCAAGCTGCCGCCCTTCCACTTGCGGGTATTACTGCATGGCAGTGCTTGGTCGATATCGCTAATATCCAGACGGGTCAACGAGTCCTAATTCATGCTGGTGCGGGTGGTGTTGGTCACCTCGCTATTCAAATAGCCAAAGCCAAAGGCGCAACAGTTGTTGCTACCGCATCATCAGCAAACCTTGAACTATTAACTCAGTTTGGTGCAGATGAAGCTATTGATTACGCTAAAGCACCGTTAAATAAACAGATTTCACCAGTTGACGTGGTTCTCGATACGATGGGCGGAGAAGTTCAACAACTATCTTGGTCATTACTTAAGCCTAATGGCATGATGGTTTCTGTTGTTGAGCCGCCAAGCGAAGAAACAGCAAAAGAGCATAATGTACAGGCCGCATTTGTCTTTATACAACCAAGTGCGCGCATTCTTACTGAGCTCAACAAGTTGGTTGAAGCTGATCAGCTTCGTCCGTTCATAGAGCACCGCTTCCCACTAGAGAATATTGCCGATGCTCACCTTCAAAGCCAATCAGGTCGTACTCGAGGTAAGATTGCTATAGAAGTAAGCTAAGTACGCGTAGAGGGCATGCAAGATAGACCGAAAATAGCAGCCTTTATTCAGTGGATAAAAAGTGATTTAGAACAATAACCTACAGTCCACAGCACCTAAAAAGGCCTGAATAATCAGGCCTTTCCGCTAAGAATTTTCAATCATTACTACTTTACTAGCGTGATGCCCTTGCTCGGGTCAATGTCCTTATACAGGAACTCAGTCGTTGGTGCATAGTGACGCACTAGCACGTTCCACTGTTGACCATCTTTTAAGCCATCTAAAGGTATATTGTTAGCACCGTATTTCTCTTCATCACACCCAAAGTACACAGTGTATGTACCGTCTGCATTTGGCTGAGCGACACCACTGTTGGTGCTTGCATCATCATTAAACATGAAGCCATCTTCGTTGTAGACCGTGAATGACCAGAAGCCTTTGTTCTTAGGGTCTTCAAATGTCACTGAGTGACACTGTGTTGACTCAAAGTTAGGCGAGTATTGATAGATGTTATCTTTAAACGTCGCCCCACCCCATCCATAAGCTGCACCTTGGATGCGCTTTTCTGCGGTTGTGTACTCTCCTGTACCGAACATCTTCTCAGAGTCAGCAACACCTTCAACGGCAATTTCAGTCAAGATTTCTTTCTTCACTGGCTCAAGCTTTGCAGCGAGCGTTGGCAAGTCGTAGCCACCAAAGATTGGGTAGTCATCTTTTGAACCCGCTTTGATCACTAACTGATCTTGTAGCTTATTAAGCTCTGCAATTTCTTGTTTATCATGAAGGTTTGGAAGGTAAGTACGAACAATCACAAACATGAATTTTGTCGAGTTTGGCACTTCCAGAGTTTCATTACCCTTGGTGTAAACCATGTCGTAGGTTTGATGGTTTTCATCAGTAAACTGCACCATTACAAAACGGTCACCAAAATCAGGCAGTGTCACTGTCGCGCCTTTTTCCGTATCAACTACTGCAGTAGAGTAGATGGTATCGCGGTTCATGCGCACAATTGGCTGCTCTTCGGTCAATGGTGGCGTACGGAAGTGTCTCCAGCTATTTACGCCATCTGTTGCTTTTGCTTCAGTTACTGCAAAATACTTAGAAGTTTCAGCTTGAATATAGTTGTCTCGATTAACATTAACTTCAGCAGATGCAATATTTGACATACCTAGGATACTTACCGCGATTGGTGCTAGTAGAAACTTTTTCATCTATTCAATACCTCAATTCTTTCTAAGTAAAATGCAACCACTGTTGGTTATAAGCAGTTGATTCAAATTTTATGCTTATCAATGAATTACCATCATTGTCTCAGCAAGTACGAATGAGTTTATGGTGTACTGAGGGTAATCACAAATTCCTATTTACAATATCAATAATAACTTAAGCGCATATCACGGTGAATTTAAAATACAATCTACGCATATCTTGATTGTGGCGATATCCAAGAACCTAATACCAATCACAGTGATTAAGTGATCAGAAATAGCGTAGAAAAAGGCTTGAGAACAAGGCAGGATTTTTCGATAAGTAGTTATTCTACAATCAAAAATTCTAACGAAGTTATCAAGCCTTTTAACCAGCTAGAATGACCAGTTATTTACTACGATTGGTATAAGATTCAGGATCTCGATTTTATTTACGCCCTACGCTTTTTGAACGTATGCCATCCAGCACTTAAAATAGTTTTGATCACAACTCCGAGCGCACTTAATTCAGGGTCAGTATTTTTGCCATCAGCAATACGCCACATTTGGTGCTCGTACCATACCAATCCAACCATCGCCATTTTATCGAGCGCAGGCTTACCCGTAGTAGGAACGGTCAGAGGCATTCCATAGTGAGGGTCTTCGATTAGCTTGTTTGGGAAATCAGGGTCCACAGCCATGGTTCGAGCAATACCAATAAAGTCAGTGGCCGATGTATTCAATGCTTCATTCATTGCTGGCGCCGTTCTAAAGCCCCCCGTAACCACCAGCGGCGTGCTCACCAAGTCTCTCACCTTAACCATATAATCCATAAAATAGGCTTCACGTTTTATGGTGCTGGCTTTCACGGGCTCGTTTTTATTCTTAGAGCCCATCATTGAAGGGCTTTCATATGTACCACCGGAGATCTCAATGAGATCGATACCGTTTTCACTTAAAGCCTGCACCACCTGCATTGACTCTTCTTCGGTAAAGCCGCCTTTCATAAAGTCAGCGCTATTGAGCTTGATCCCTACAGGGAAATCATCGCCAACCTCTTTACGTATGGCGCGATACACTTCTAATACAAATCGAAGTCGATTTTCTAATGAACCACCCCATTGATCATCTCGCTGATTGTGACGTGATGATAGAAACTGACTCACAAGGTAGCCATGAGCGCCATGGATCTGAACTCCAGTAAAACCCGCTCGCTTTGCAAGTTTGGCACTGATAACAAACTTATTAATAATCTCAAAGATTTCCGCTTCAGTTAATGCGCGCGGAGTATTAAAGCCTTTCGCCAAACCACTGCCCAATGAAATAGCAGAAGGCGCTACCGGCTTATCACAAAGAAACTTGGGAATTTGCTTACCTGGATGGTTGATCTGCATCCATATCTGCGAGCCATTTTGCTTTCCAGCATTCGCCCACTCAGTAAATAGCGACATATCGCTTAGCTCATCGAGAACCACATTTTTAGGTTCACCAAGGGCACTTCGATCCACCATTACATTACCCGTAATGGATAAACCAATCCCCCCTTTAGCCCAGCGTTGGTATAGCGTTGCTATTCCCGAGGTCGGATTATGTTGCTTATCTCCAAGTTGTTCACTCATTGCCGATTTAAACAAGCGATTCTTGATGACTTGGCCTTTGATAAGGGTGAAAGGTTTGCTGAGATCGATTGAATTCATGCGTGCTCTAACAATTAGATAATCTAGGTATGATGCGAGCAGTATGCTCTATTTTTCACATAGTTCCGAGCATAATAAGAAATGCTTGAGCTTGCTGGGTAAGCAGGTAAGAAGAGACTAGTCGGTGTTTGCGACGATCAAATTTGATGTCGTAGATAAAGAAAAGTCAGCGAGGGTTTCGCTGACTCGATAGTTGAAGCTTGTTATACCAATCACTTGTTTAGTACGATTGGTATTAGAGCGGTGCTTAATCTTCTGATTGACGATCAGCTGCTTTGCGTTTGTTACGCTCTACTTGGTTTTTAATGAAACCTTCTAGCTCTTTCTCGCCCCACGCTTGTGCTTGCGCTTCTGTTTCGAAGCCCATTTCTCTCTTAGAAACAGTTGTTCTGCGAGATGTCACTTGGCGAACAATCTCGGCACACCAGCCATTACGCTTTTCAATAGTGCGTACCGTGAATTTTTTACTATCAGACATATGCAATTCTCTAAAAATCTTTTCATTACTTGGGTTAAAAAGCTCTTCCCAAGCGTATTGCCAACACAAGCTAGCTTGGTTGAAAACTATAGATGGCATTCTTAGATAATACCATCAATTGGAAGGGCGCCATTAAAGCATAGAAGCCTGCTTTAATGTATTTATTTATCGAGGTGTACGCTGATAATCCAAAATAAAGAAGAGACGAACCAACCTACCACTCCTTCACTACGTCTAACGCATCGAAAAGAGCTCTTCGTGATATCGCTGATCAATATCAAATCGGTAAGCGTTTAGATCTTGCTTCAGCGATTTAGAAAACATTTCAGGCCCACAAAAGTAGACTTCATAGTCACTTAAATCTCCGCATTGTTGCACGATCTGCATGGCATTCAACCGAGGTGAGCATAACGTATCTGTAATGTATAAACTCACTCCCGCTTGATGCGCAAGAGACTTTAGCTCACCAGTCAATTGTTCATCAATACCACGATTGCTATAAAATAGACTCACTCTAGGATGGTTTGTTTGATGTCCTTTGAGAGTTTCTAATGCCGCAAAGAACGAAGCAACCCCAACACCACCCGCAACCCATATTTGCGGCTTGCTATGGTCGAACTCAAATCGGCCATATGGCCCTTCCACCGTTAATTCGTCACCCACTTTTATTCGTTCGTATAACCCATTGGTAAAATCCCCTAACTCCTTAATCAAGAAGCGTAGTTCAGAGTTTTCACTATTAGAGACAATGGTAAAAGGATGTGCGTCTTCGTTTCCAAAGCGTAAATACACGAATTGTCCCGCTTGATGTCCTAACCAAGAAACGTTCGGCTTCAGCACTAGTTCCATTACTTTAGCTTGGGAAAAATAACGCGTTGATGTCACCACAGCCGAACAGCGATTTCGACGCCCTACAAGGCCGAGCAAACTGTAAAATGCAGCCAAAGAACCTGCTATCGCGAACGCAATAGTAAGGTAATAAATAGGTTCTCCCCAATAAGAGAGCTTGAGAAGTAGCACTGAGTGAATAGCAATAAATAGATACGCAACCGACATTAAGCGGTGCGAGACCTTAAAAGGCTTATATTTTACCGCAGCCCACAGTGACACCGTTACCAATATGAGTAGCAGATAGAAACCCCACTCCCCAATACCTTGTCCAAACTCACGTAATTCGGTGATCCATACTTCCCAACCTGACAAGGCTCTAGCGGGACCTGAACCATCATGCCGGGCAGGTTTTGCTAGTGCACCAGCCATTACTAGCCACTTAGGGATTTGATACCACATCCAGTGCACGATACCTAGTGAGACACCTCCGATGCCTACCCACTTGTGGATGCGATAAGCTTTATCCATACCGTTGAACCAGTTCTCAATAAAAGAGAGTCGCATCGCAAGCACCATTGTGATGGACATCAGCATCAGAGACAAAATACCTGAGTACTGAATCATGGCAGAGCGCCATTCAAATACGTTGTCTGACGTGATAATTTGCGGTTCCACCGCAAACCAAAAAGCGGACGTTATCGCTATCATTACCCAAATGATATTCCGGACATTTTTCATGATCTCAATCTCATATCGACGACCATTTTAATTTACCTCTAATAAAGTAAAGCAACGTCAATATGGGTAAAGCTAAGCAAAGTGCTTTTTCTCTGATGCACTACTCGCTGTCCAAAACTCGCGATAAGCACCTTCAGTGATATACCCGCCATTCCACTTCACGCCAGCAGGTCTTGCGAAGAAATTTTGCTTATTCACTACAGAAGGATCGATTTTTGTAAATGGGCCACTAGCTTGTGCTTCTTTCAGTTGCAGGCCTAGGTTTTGCTCACTAGGGACACCCTCTAACGATAATGTGCCAATACTTTATATCTCAGAGTGCTCTAAAACTAGGCGGCATACTCTTTAAAACATGCCTATTTGTATCAAGTTGATCTATTTATTGAGACAGCAAAGTTTAAGAGAGACTCTTCTATTGCAATGCCTTTGGTTTACCGACAAAGTAGTGGCCAGTCGTGCTCATCTACTGTGCCATAACCCGTTTCTCTTCTTTCACATCAGGTCTCTTAAATGTCTAAATCAGGCTCTTCTACAACCAATGCAATAATTGATAACTTTGTAGCGCCAAAGTGTCTGGCTAGGCTAGAGATACTGTATCAAGATGATGACATTTTATTGATTAACAAGCCGAGTGGTTTGTTAAGTTTATCAGGCAAAAACCCGCTTAATTGGGATTCGGTGCACTACCGCCTAGTTAACGGTCAAGACGCTACCCCAACTGAAAAAGCGACACAGTCGTTCGTAGACGCAAAACTGCCTCATCGACTAGATTTAGGGACTTCTGGTGTTATGGTGGTAGGGCTTAACCCTGCAGCGTCAAAGAGCCTTAATCAGCAGTTTCAGGCACGCACAGTGCAAAAGCGATACCTTGCTATGTTAGATGGATGGGTTGAAGCCGATAGCGGCCAAATATCAGCCCCTATTGCTAAAGATAAGACGCTATTTCCCCGAGTTAAGATTTGTCACGATACTGGCAAAAATGCGATTAGTGACTATCAGGTCATTAGCCGCTTGGCTAACCCTCCTAGAACCTTGGTGCAATACACCCCTGTTACTGGTCGCACTCACCAACTGCGTATCCATAGTCTTGAGTTTGGTCACCCTATAATGGGCTGTGACCTTTACAACAACGCAGATCTAAACGGTAGCCATGACCAAGAAAGCACCTCTAAAGCAGAAGAGTTCTCTCAACGCCTAATGCTACATGCCAGTGACATTTACTTTACTCACCCCACCACTGGTGAGGCAATGCATGGACATAGTCCAAATCCATTTTAAATAATGGCCGGAACGCTAGTTGCTTGATTCGGACTTATTATAAATTTAATAAAGAAAAATCGATCAGAAAAAGGTAAAGGAGGCTGATAATAAAAATCAACGACAAATTGGAGACTTATTGATGGGCCTGTAAAGGGAGTGCGGATAACCTCAGATACGGCAAAAACCTTCCCGTCGCATGCAACGTCTTGTCCTCTGGCGAGAAACTAAATGAATGATCTGACCGTATCTATCTTAATACTTCTATTTACGCTAGCTCATTTTTGACAGCGCGTGCTGCTCTACCATGAATGCGATCGCTTCATCATTTAAGCAAGATTTACTGACATATTGGCGCTGCTTACCCATATGCAGGATAAACCCTAGATCGCTCTGTTGAAGTTGGTCGATTTCACCCCAGGTGATGTTGCGGGTGTTGTTGCCAGTTTTATAACTCATACCGCTAGAGTTGACTTGAAATGTTACTTTACTGCCAGAGCTCGCACTGAACGTTTGGCGCCACAACCACCAGCCTCTCTTAAAATAAACACTACACGCTTCAATAACACTCAACACAATAAAGAACCAACCCACATAGCCGTTAGGCAGTAGCTCAAACTCCAATAAAATCACACCAAAAACAAGAAAGAGAACAACTTTTAGGTAGTCTTTTAGAACATTGGAAGGACGGCTAGTTTGGTCATAACACTCAGCAAAAAAGGTCTTGTCGAGCGTGTATTCTGTGGTGAAATCAAAATCTTTAGACATATATGGCTACTTTGAGGCTCTCTACAAATGAGTATTCCATGCCGGAATCTCGCAACTCGAGTATTGTAAAGCTTCTCCGCGCTTTTCTTTAGCTATTTTGGTCTTCTTTGAATCAAAAACACTGAGAGCGCCTACCCTCACAATAGCCAAATTTGCTGATACGTAGATTCTATGGAGCCTTAAACACTAATCAGAGAAAGTGTGACTGTATGCAAGGATGATCTTCTGTTCTGCGCCGTAGTCATTGTCAGTAACAATGCCGAGCAAGTTAATAGAGTCTTTCTTGGTAAACTTGTATCCCATACCTGCACCAAGCCAGTAGCCGAAATAGTCATCAGAGCCTACTGAAGCGCCTGCGAATGTAATCACGGTAAACTCTTCTGTGACAGGTTTTAACGAGAAGTAGCCAAGGTAGCCGCCGGTGCTGTCGCTAGGGTGGAGTACGTAAGGGTTACTGAAATCATAATCAGGATCCCCCTCATTAAGTGGTCTTTCTCCATCGGTGTAGTTGAAGCCTGCCATTGGGAAGATCTGCCAACCCGCAGGTTCTATACCAAATACTGAAAGAGGGACGAATGTTCCGACACTGTAGTTATTAAAGTTAGAACCGTCTTCATATTCGCTCTTGCCGAAGTTGAAGTTCACAATACCAAAGTTAAACAACCATGAGCCACCTAGAGTCCACTCTTCACTATCAGGGTGATACCTGAGGTTGATTTTCTGTGCGTCACTAAGGCCAATAGACCCGGATATCGAGTATCCAAAATTTTCAGATTCAAAATTATAGTCGCCCGCTAGCCCTAGTTTTGTCACCACGCGAGTTGGATCATCAACGTGCTTATTCTCGTTGTCGTAAATATCCTTTTTAGACTCTGAACGACTAGAAGTATCTTCTTCTGACGTGTTTGAGGTATCTGCGAGCACACTTGTGGTATTCAAACCAGCAAAGAGAATAATTAAGCTCGTGGATAATTTACGCATTAGTGGGCTCCTGTGAAGATTCACATGCTCATAGAAAGTAAAGGGAAGAAACCAGCGGAGATTAGGCTCTAGATAGAAACAATTCCGAGAATTGATCTCGCATAGTGTAAGGCATGAAGTTAGAAGAAACTAATTCTTTGTATTTATATGTGCTATTCACATTAGATATGTTGTTTTTAGGTGGGTAACGGCAGGGTAAGTGCAAATATACCGTCGTCTGCGTGGTGCTTTCTTAGAAACCTATTCATTGGTTGGATTGGTCAGACCCTCGATAGAAGCACTCGAGGGTGACGTGAAACCGCGGCTTTGGCAAAAACCGTCGTCTCCGAGATTTTTTATCGGAGACCTATTCAAGTGCTGAGCTACTTAGACCCTCGATAGAAACACTCAAGGTGACGTGAAAGCGCGGCTTCGGCAAAAACCATCGTCTCCGAGAGCTTTTATCGGAGACCTATTCAAATGCTGAGGCTACTTAGACCCTCGATAGAAACACTCGAGGGTGACGTGAAAGCGCGGCTTTGGCAACTTCGTCGTCTCCGAGAGCTTTTATCGGAGACCTATTCAAATGCTGGATTACCTAGACCCTCGATAAGAGCACTCGAGGGTGACGTGAAAGCGTGGCTTTGGCAAAAACCGTCGTCTCCGAGGTTTTTATCGGAGACCTATTCAAATGCAGGATTACGTAGACCCTCGATAGAAACACTCGAGGGTGACATGAAAGCGCGGCTTCGGCAAAAACCGTCGTCTCCGAGAGCTTTTATCGGAGACCTATTCAAATACAGAGCTATTTAGACCCTCGATAGAAGCACTCGAGGGTGACGTGAAAGCGCGGCTTTGGCAAAAACCGTCGTCTCCGAGAGCTTTTATCGGAGACCTATTCAAA
>NZ_BCUR01000001.1:608860-681817 GCF_003569005.1 Vibrio superstes
TGCTGAGGCTACTTAGACCCTCGATAGAAACACTCGAGGGTGACGTGAAAGCGCGGCTTTGGCAACTCCGTCGTCTCCGAGAGCTTTTATCGGAGACCTATTCAATTGCTGAGCTACTTAGACCCCCGATAAGAGCACTCGAGGGTGACGTGAAAACGCGGCTTTGGCAAAAACACCCAGGGGTGACATGGATAAGTACAGTTGCCGACCTAAGCCGTTTAAATATTAGTCGTCACATACGGCAACCATGCGTTTTCGTATAACTCTTTTGACTGAAAGCGGTAACGCTTGATTTGCGAGCGTTCGATATTGAACTACAAAGAAAGGTACAGTTTAAGCCTTTGCCATTTGCTCACTTCCTTGTTTTGCTTAAATTGGCATTCAAGTGAATCTTTCACCAAGGCTTGATCCCGACTTATCTCTACAAGGCGCGTCGCAGAGGTATTCGATGATTTGTTATCCGCCTTTGAATAGCAACTATTAAGCCAACTTGGACCTGCGCCAAACAGCATCTCTTTTTGGCTCAAGATAAACGCCCAACATTTCGTCAGCGCAATTCGAATCATCCACAATAAGAACACCCCACCAGTAATGGTAATCACCCACCAAAGGAGCTTGTGGTAGTCAATGCCACCTGCATCAAGGTTGACCGCCTTGGCTGTCCACTCTTCTGCTTGTTTTTGCTGTGGATTCCACCAAGTTAGCTGTTCACCGCCTAAGCTATATTGACCAGGTTTATCTATGCTGTAACTGACAGTCTGAACCAAGGTCGTAGTGTGGTTACCTCGCAAGTAATCTGATGTCACCTGTGGCTCCATCAAAGACACGCTGACACCTTCAGGTGCCGAAGGCGCAAAATCCGGCATCATAAAGGTTGATGTATTATCCGCTTTGATCGTAATCCTTCTTTGGACGATATCCCCTTTTCGAAAATGTTGTGCAAGCTTTGCACCATCGAGACCCCAATCATCTTCAATGCTAACCTTGTCAGAAACCAAGTAACCCGACTCACCCTTCAAGGCGGCGGGCGATTTCACCATGATAGCCACAGGGTCAGTTTTAAGCTGTGTTTTTACCACTTGTAACTCATCGTCGACCGTTGAAAGAGTGACAGTCATCGAAGGTATGAGATACACACCTTCTTTGTTTGGATAAACCTGTATCGACCAACGCTGGCTTGCCACCTTTTCTCCATCAATATAAGAAAACCCTGACACCACCGATGTTTTCTCTTGTTTCACCATAGCGTTAGAAATGTAGGGAGCCGAAAATTCAGGGCTGTCCATAAAGTATTGATTAGTAGCGGCCAAGAACTCGAGGTTAACTTGTTCTCCTGGTGCAACATTGTGCTTATCGACCGAAAATACTAACTGAGGAGCGGCAACCGCCTGTAGCGATGCCAGCATCAATAAAAAGAGTGTGACCAGCCTTTTCATAGGTTCATCTCCCGATTGTATTCACTTAGGAATTTTCGTCTGACAAAGTCCTTAGGATCCAAACTAATATCGCGTAGCCACTTGTCTGTCGCGGCATCGCTGGTCAACACATCGGCAGCCTTAAGTTTCGAGTGAGGGATCTGTCCAAACGATTTTCGTTTCGCTCCATCAGATATCTCATTCACATCCTTAGGTGGTGGCGCAGCGTCTTTTGACGGCGGATGTGAGTCATGCTGATTCTCGCTGAGCTTCTTCATTTCTAACAAGATAGCATTCACCAACTTCAAGTTATGCTCTGCTTTCTGGTTACTAGGTTGAACTTTCAGAAGAGCAACATACAGTTGTTGTGCTGTTTTATAGCGCCCATCTTGAGCTGCCGCATTTCCCATATTGAAAATGGCGGTTTCGTCACCCGTCTTAGCAAACTCTTTCTGAGCGCACTTAAAATCCTCTTGGTAATAACAGGCCACCGCTTTCCAGTTGGGGTCTTCAAACTGCTCTTCTGCCTGCTCGTATTTACCCATATACATCAAGGCCATCCCCTGCTGATCCTTGGTCAAGAACCAATCCGTCACTCCTGCCTCTGAGCTCTGGCTGTATGGCATCAACAACAAGAGACACAAAGACCACTGCAAGGTCCATCCCTTACGAAACCACAAGGCAACAAAGATAGCGCCAATGATGATTAACCAGTGGGATTCATCTTGCCAGTGAGTGCTTTCAGAACCTCCAGCTTGGGTATTCAGAAAGTATTGCTGCAAAGCATCATCACTAATCCCCATGCTCACACCGTCAAAACTAGGGATATAGAGGTCTTTACCTACTTGTTTACCTAGATCATTTAAATACAAGGTGGCAGCTGTAATTTGGTGTTCTTGTATAAAACCTGCCAAAGCCTGTTGCCCAGAAGAAACACCATCGGTCACCAGCAGCAAGCTCGAACTGTCGAGTTTCAGGCCTTTGGTCATGCTTAATCGCTCAACTAAAGACGACAACTCTCCTCCGTCTTCAGGCATCACACCCGGCTCTAGATACGACAAATAAAGAGACAATAAATCTTGATCTTCCGAAGGCGGTAACAGTATGTGGCTAGATCCTGCCAGTGCAACTATCGCAATGGGACGATTGATCCCAGACGTTAGTAGGTTTTTCACAACAAGTTGAGCCTTCATATTGCGGCTAGGAAGCACATCGGTTTTATTCATCGATGATGATTCATCCATCACTATATATAGCGGTGGATTATCCTCAGGTGACGTATCTGATACTCTCCATACAGGCTTTGCCAAAACACCGATAACAATAAGGACAACCACAGTGACTGCCACTATCGGCCCATAGCCCTGCTTCTTATTTGGCTTATCAACAAGCTCAGCTAACAAGTGAGGAGCAATGGCCTTAGTCGGTGCCAATAAACGACTGCGTCGTTTATACAGCAAATAACCAATCAAGATGATCAAGGGGATCACTAGAGCAAAATAATTGGGTTCTAGGAAATGGAATGTCTTTAAGAAATTAAGCATTTGAACGCCTCGCCTTCCATTCATACACACTCAAGCCAAACCACATGACAAAGTAGTAACCAATGAGGGTCATTAGGATGTATGGATAGAGATAGATATACGGTTGATAGCTGCTTTGTTGATAGTGGCTTTGTTCTATCTGATTAATCTGAACCAGAACAGCATCCAATGCGCCCTTATTCATTGCGAGAAAACTCTTACCGCCAGTCAATGCAGAGACTTGTTTTAAGGTATCGACATCAACCTTGGCATTATCATCTTGGGTTGCAGGGTTACCCATAGCAATCGTATAGATCTTCACATCGCGGGTTTTCGCGACTTTTGCCGCCTCAATCGGTGGTAATTGACTCGATGTATCACTCCCATCGGTCACCAGAATCAACACTTTTTGTGGTGCAGAAGAGCCATCGAACGCGCGAATACTCAAACCAATCGCATCACCGATAGCGGTGGCAGGCCCTGCAATCTCTGTAGATAGGCTCTCAACAACTTGTGTCCACGTAGAGGGTTGATCGGTAAAGGGGACTTGTAGGTAAGCCCCCGTTCCAAACGCAATCAAGCCCAAACGATCGCCCTCTCGGTTGGCAGCAAACTTCTGCATTAGCCCTTGAAGAGCCTCCCAACGAGACGATAGCTGACCATTCTCTATTGGAAAGTCTTCTTTATTCATTGATTTAGAAAGGTCTAGAGCAACCATTAGGTCGCGTGCGGTCTTTTGTTGCACAACCTTGTTCCCTAATAACACAGGCTGCGCCGCACATAGCACCAATACACACCAAGCCACAATCAAAGAAGCCTTTTGGATCTTATTACTGCGTGGCACAAAGCTACTCTTTTGCGCTTGTTTGCCTGTGGTGTTCACAATCTTTTGGAAAAATGAGGCTCGTACAGCAATATCACTTTGACGATAAGCGGGCAGACCAAAATAAACAACGGGAGCGAGCAAACCTAACAACAGCCACCATGGCGATAACAGTGTCATAGTGAAACCCTCTTCTGTGGCATGTGTTTTTCGATCCACTGGACTGCGGCCTCAACAGATGACAGGTTGAGTTTGTTGTTATTCTCCCAGACATCAGGTGATTGATAGGTTACCGCCTCAAGATGTTGCTGGATATCAGCCGTGAACAAGACAGACTCCGCGGAGAGATTAAGAAAATCAAACCACTCTTCGCCAGTTAATCCGCCAATGGCCAAGTCTGGGTAAGCCTGGTTAGCAACCTGGCGTAATTGGCTTGGAACCAAGGCAATTGCGTCATCTGCAGACGAAGCACTAAGGTTTTTGACCGCTGCTCGTCGATAAGCATTGATATTCCATCGATGAACCTGCCACCAAACAACCAAGGCGACTGAGGCTAAAATCACAATCAAAGCTGCCCAAGCCCCGAACGTTTGGGGTTTAAAAGATACCGCTTGAGGCAACATAATGTCATTGAAGCCCTTGAGCAGATAATTGCCAAATATCTGAGGTTTAGGTAAGTCTGGAGTAAACATTATCTATTCCCCTTTAAAAGTTGGCTCAACTGAAGGTATGGCTCATCCACCGTATTAAAGTCACCAAAAGGTAAACCTGATTGATGGATGGCTTTGTGTATGGAAGCGAGCTGATCAGAAGTCGCTGCTTGGTAGCGTTGTATGTCTTTTGGGTCGTTATCGAGCTTTATCTGTCGATAGCCGTCACTGATCACCAGATCTGTGGCTGTTTGATAATCCAGCTCTAATAGATCGGTGACCAGTAACACTATGACGTTGTGTTTCATTGATAGGCGCTTGAGCAGCGATATATCACTCTCAATTAGTTCCAAGCCATCAATCACCAAGACCAAGGTGCCACTGCTTCCAAGCATGTGTAGATTTTCAGACAAGATGTCTTGAAACTGAGACTGCTCACGTGAAGTCTCTGGAAGGGTGTCACCCAATGACTGATTCACTCTAGCTATGCTAGACATGAACTGAGTGAGCTGTGAGGTCATACGTGAAGGCATTTGAGTTGCTGATTTCTGCGAACCTAGTACAACACCACCCACACGATCACCACGTAGGTGTAATAGCCAAGCCATTAGTGAGGCCATATGTGCCGCAACAACAGATTTCATATAAACCTGGCTACCAAAAAACATGTTTGGACGTTGATCACAAACGATCAATGCCGGTCTATCGGTTTCTTGAGTAAATACCTTAACTACACGATTCTTCGCTCTAGAACTCGCCTTCCAGTCAATATTTTTAATATTGTCGCCGACCCTAAAGGTGCGCAATTCTTCAAAACTTAAGCCTTGTCCACGAAGTTTGGAACGGTTTTGTCCAGAGAAGATACCACTAGGTCGAAACTGCCCACTAAGCGCCAATCTTTTTGCCTGGTTTTTGAAACCAAGTAGCGTAGAACTGTCTACGAAAAGCCGTGTATCTAACATAGTCATGCTCAACCAATCGCTATTAACTTTAGAATCTCATCGACAACGGTGCGGCTATCAATGGCATCGGCCATTGCATCAAAGCTTAATGTAATACGATGGCATAGAACCGCATGTACGACCGCTCTTACATCATCGGTATCCACATAGTTTTTACCTTGAATCAGCGCATATGCTCGCGCAGCTTTATCCAATGCAATGGTCGCCCTCGGGCTTGAGCCTATGCGGATCCACTGCTTCAAATCAGAATCTAGATACTGTTCAGGAGAACGAGTCGCCATGACTAGATCGACAATGTAATTCTCAATTGATGGCGATACGTACACATCTAAAAGTAGTTTTCTAGCCTGCAATATCGACTCAGGTTCTATCTGCTCAATCGTCTCAACAATCTTTTGCTCCTGTTTCACCAGTTGCAAAATGGCCAGTTCATTATCTCGTGTTGGATAATCAACCTCGACCTTCATTAAAAATCGGTCTAATTGCGCCTCAGGTAACGGGTAAGTACCCTCTTGTTCCACTGGGTTTTGAGTAGCGAGTACAAGGAATATTTCTGGTAACGCATGGCTTGTTCCGCCAACGGTCACCTGTCTTTCCTCCATTGCTTCTAAGAGTGCAGACTGAACCTTAGGTGGAGCACGGTTGATTTCATCGGCCAATAGGATGTTGGCAAAAGCTGGCCCTTTAACAAATGACATGACTCCATCGTCGCTAAGGGATTCGTATCCCACTACGTCACTTGGCATAAGGTCCGGAGTAAACTGAACGCGGTTGAGGGTTAAATCAAGGTTTTGAGCCAGGGCTCTTACCGAACGTGTTTTAGCTGTACCGGGCAAGCCCTCGAGCAGAACGTGTCCATCGGTCAAGAGTGCAATAAGCAGTGACTCAACAACATGTTGCTGGCCAACGACTTTTTTCGACAATGACTCAAATAATGTTTGTATATCGTTATATACACTAGTCTCTGACATAGCTTTATCCTCAACTTTTATTGGCTGAGATAATATGTCTTTGCTTTGAATAGATAAATTAGCCCTATGACATAGTGGATTAAATATAATTAAATCCAAGGTAAACCTAATTAGTCCATCCCCTCCTAATATACTCCACACGAATGCAAGTTTTATTCACACCTTTATATTCCCACTCATTAAATACGCCTAATCAATGATGAATGAAACTAAATCGACTTTTCAATATTGCTATTTTTTAAAGCTCATTGTTTCCATTAATATTCACCGCATAGCAAAAAGCTACACAGATTTATAACTCTATAAATATATGAGCAAATACATATGAATATACCATCGAAAAAAACATTGCTGACCTCAGCATTGCTGGCGATGTCAGCATTGTCATCGGTAACGGCGACAGCTGCACATGCAGCTCCAAAAGCACCGACTGAAAAACCTAACATTCTTGTTATGTGGGGTGATGACATTGGTTTGTGGAACATCAGTTACTGGAACCGCGGCCTAATGGGTTACGAGACTCCGAACATCGACAGAGTCGCGAACGAAGGTGTTGCTTTCACTGACTACTACGGCGAACAATCTTGTACCGCAGGTCGAAGCGCATTCATCACAGGTCAAGACGGTCTTCGTACCGGCATGACTAAAGTAGGCCTTCCAGGCGCTCCACAAGGTATCGCTGACGATGACATGACCACAGCCGAAGCACTTAGAGATATGGGCTACATGACGGGTCAATTCGGTAAAAACCACTTAGGTGACAAAGATAAAGATTTACCAACTAATCATGGTTTTGACGAGTTCTACGGCTTCCTTTACCACTTGGATGCAATGGAAGAACCAGAACATGATTTCTACCCTAAAGATCCTAAGTTCTTAGAGCAATATGGCCCTCGTGGCGTGATTCACTCTACAGCAGATGGTGAGATCAAAGACACGGGTCCATTGACTATCAAGCGCATGGAAACTATCGATGATGATGTCACTGCTCATGCGATGAAGTTTATGGATAAAGCACAAGCTGCGCATAAACCATTCTTTGTATGGTGGAACTCTTCGAAAATGCACTTCAAGACTCACACTAGAGCGGAAGATCGAGGCATTTCTGGTCAAGGCTTCTACAACGATGCAATGGTTGCTCACGATAGAAACGTTGGTCAACTTCTAGATTACTTGGATGACCATAACCTAACAAACAACACCATTGTTATGTACGGTACAGACAACGGTCCACACTTCAATGCGTGGCCTGATGGTGCAATCACTCCTTTCCGTGGTGAAAAAGAAACTAACTGGGAAGGCGCGTACCGCGTACCTGCTTTCGTTCGTTGGCCTGCAGGTAAATGGGATGGTGGTCGCGTACTAAATGGTATGGTTTCAGGTCTAGATTTCCTACCTACCTTTGTTGCTGCGGCAGGTAACCCTGACATCAAGGCAGAACTAGCAAAAGGCGGTTTCAAAGCAAACAATAAAGAATTCAAGATCCATCTCGATGGATACAACATGAATGATTACTTTGCTGGCCGTACTAAAGAGACTCCACGTAAGAGCATTATGCTCTACAACGCTGATGCTCAAATCGTAGCGATGCGTTACTCACAAGATAACTACATCGGCGGCGGTGAAAACCACAGCACTGATTGGAAAATTGTGTACGGTGAGCAACGTGCGAAAACTATGGCTCTTTGGGCTGAACCGTTCACATGGTTACGTCTACCTAAGATCTTTAACCTTCGCCAAGACCCATTTGAGCGTGCTGACCAAAACGCAAATGGTTACTGGAACTGGGAAATCGACAACGTCTTCGTATTCTACAAAGCTAATAAATTAGTTAAAGAACACTTGATGACTTACAAAGATTACCCACCATCACAACGCCCTGGTTCATTCACAATGGATGGCGCAAGTGAAATGGTTTACAAAAACTTTGGTATCGGTGCTGGCGGTTCAAAAACTCAAACTGCTAAATAAGCAACACAAATATCAACTGTAAATAAAAGGGTGAATGCGAATTCACCCTTCATTTGTTCTGGAGAATACTATGTATAAATCCCTCTTAGTCTTGTTGATGATTTCTTCATCCTATGCACATGCAGCAATTCAAGATGACGCCAATAGCGCCCTGCTAGAAAACATTTCTCGTTTTAACCAATACGAGCAAACGGCGACTGAAATGTCGCAAGGGCAAACCAATATCGTTCCTGCAAGCGCGCAACAGAATCAAATGGTACAAGCTACGCCACAGGTCGTAACGACACCAACCAGAGTGTCCCCTAACCCTTCTCAAGTTGGACAAACCACTACTGGCAGCAGTTCAGTTTACGAATCAGTAAAGATATTGATCAGTAGCGGGACATTATCAGATAAAGAAAAAATCAAACTAATCAGCATGTTGAGCTCTTAATTAGACTCGATTTAGTCTCGTTTAATTTACATCTAAGTACAGCTATTCGATTGATTGGCAATGGATGCCTTATAGTAGATTTCAACAACAAAACACTAGAAAGGTTAACTATGAGCGACATGACTTCAATAATCCAAGCTGGCCCTCAGTTTAATGGTCAAGCTTCTAAGCGTATGCACGTAATGGCTAAACCTATTGGCGCCGCATGCAATCTAGATTGCGATTATTGTTATTATTTGAGCAAAGAAGATCTGCTCGAATATAAAAAAGGATGTACGCCTCAATTAAACGATGAAAATCTAGAAAAATTTATTCGTGACTATATCCAAGGTCAAAATACTCCTGAGATTACATTCTCTTGGCAGGGTGGTGAAGCAACCATGCTGGGTATTCCTTATTTCGAAAAAATTGTTGAATTTCAGAAAAAATATCAACCAGAAGGCGTTGTGATCTCAAATGATCTTCAAACCAACGGTACTCTATTAAATGACAACTGGTGCCTATTCCTTAAACAGAATAACTTCCTAGTTGGCTTGAGTATTGATGGCCCAGAATTACTTCACAATACCTATCGTACTAACAAAGCTGGCCGTGGCACGTTTAAGCAAGTAATGAAGGCTGTTGATTTATTGCATAAGCATGAAGTGAAGTTTGCCACCCTAACCTGTGTGAACAACCTTACAAGCCGAAACCCTCTAGAGGTATACCGCTTCCTGAGAGATGTGGTTAAGTCTCCTCAAATGCAGTTCATCCCAATAGTTGAAATGAAAACCTTTAGAGAAACAGCGCCCAATACTTGGGATATCAGCGAACGATTAACTCAAGGTGACAAGCGACTCATTCCTGGCCAAAAAGATTCTGTTGTTGAACCTTTTTGCGTCTCTGATCATGCTTGGGGCAACTTCTTAATCGAGGTCTTCAATGAGTGGATCTGCAATGATGTGGGTACCGTATTCGTTCAGTATTTTGAGGCTTTGCTTGAGGCATGGATGGGACACAGAAACCCACTATGCACCCTTGGTGAGATGTGTGGTAAGGGTCTGGCTATGGAACCAAATGGTGACGTATATACCTGTGACCACTACGTATATCCAGAGTACAAAATTGGCAACATTGCCGAAACTGACCTGCAAGATATGGCGTTCTCTCCAAAACAACAACAGTTTGGTACAGCCAAATCTAAATCTCTGCCAAAACAATGTCGAGAGTGTGACTATAAATTCGCTTGTTTTGGAGAATGTCCAAAAAATCGCTTTACCCGAACTCAAGATGGAGAAGATGGGCTGAATTACCTTTGTGCTGGTTGGAACAAGTTTTATCGCCATGCCGATGCAGGATTTGCATTCACATTAAGAAGACTAGGCTTACCTGTTGCACATGGGAAACATAGCGACAAAGTGCTTGCCGGAAAACAAATACTACCGGAACACAGAGCATGAAGACGAAAATATTAGGTACGTTAATCGCTGGATTACTCTCTTTTTCTGTATTCGCCAATGGACAACCACCAGCGAATTACAACCCCAATGAGAATGATCCTGCCTACATAGCGCAAGACCAAGCTCAAACAGTACAAAATAGAATATCGGCCCTAGAATCATTGCGCACCGCGCCTTCACAAAATGCCTTGATAGCCATTGCAAGAGCACTAAAAGAAGATAATGAGCAGATCCAAGAAGCTGCGATTATAGGCAGCCATGGACTAGCGATTGAGTATCGCTGGAAGTTGGTTTCACCGTTTCTAAATAGCACGAGTCCATCCCTGACCCGAGCCGCGACATACAGCTTGGTTAGAGGATACCCTCAGCTCAATGGAGAAATGCGCTCTGAACTGGACAAGCACATTCCAGTCTTGGAGAAATATTATGTTTCTCAAGAAGATACATTCTCAAGATTCAAACTTGCTGAATTATACCGCTTGACTGGTCAAGCGGATAAAGCCATCGCTGAGTACAATGTGCTTGTCGATGAAATACCACAGAATCAAGCGGTATGGGTTGGGCTTTCTGAGTCATACCGTTGGAAAAAAGATGATAAAAGCGCCCTAGATACCCTAGATAAAGGCATCAGCATAAACCCAAGTTCATCACAGCTTTATTATGCGAAGTCTTTAACGCTGGTCCGCCAGGGTAACAAGGTTGATGCGCTATCGGATATTCGGTCGGCCGCCATTCTTGCTGAGACTAATAGCTATTACTGGTACCTGTATGCGGTAATGCAAAAGGAAGTAGACCTAAATCAGTCAGTACCTTTGTTTGAACATGCGTACCAATTATCTGGAGCACCCGATCAGCTATATGCCCTATGCGATGTATACATAGAAACGAATAATGCTGCAGCGTCTTCTTGCTTGAAAGAACTCAAGCCTATGCTGCCACAGACAGCATTTGAGACACTACAGTCCAAGTTACAAAGAAAATCAACTGAGTTACCATAAAAATGAAACAATTCAAAAACTTATTAAAAGGTATCGCTTTACTAGTCGTGGTACTTTCTGGATTCAATGCCCAAGCGAGCGAAGGCCCGATACATGCCAAAGACAGTGAAGTCTCAGCAGTCAAGACCATAAACAAGCCTTACTTCGACGCCTTCAAAGGCAGTGTTGAAGATAACTGGGTGTATCAACTGTCCAACAATAACCAGCTTCAGGCTCATTGTTATCTATCCAAGAACGAGTCTTTCGCCATTGGTGAAAAAACCAACTACACAAACATCCAAATGGAATGTATTCAAATTGGACAATCCACGCGAGTTTTCTGGCCAACTCGATGGGTAGAACATTGCCAATCAGTCGGTAAGCCCTATAACCAATGCATTATGGAAGAAATCAAAATCTAACTTCCCCCTAAATCTATCCAAACGACTATTGTCGTTTGGATTCTACTTCGCCCCATTAGCCCAAAACTGCTTGCTTTATTCACCTCAAGGATTGAGTCAGTATTTCATTGATTCAAATACAAAAACAACTATAACAGCCATAGAAATGCACTATGATTAAAGCTCGATAAACAAAGAGAAAACTTATGGATCTTAATCTGTTAAAGACATTTGATGCTGTTATGAAGTCCAAAAGTGTGAATGAAGCGGCTGAGATATTAAATATTACTGCACCTGCGGTCAGTCACGCTCTCAATCGACTCAGAGATCAGTATCAAGATCCGCTATTTATCAGGCAGGGTCGTGGCATCGTACCCACAAACTTTGCAATCGAACTCCATAGCGAGATCCAAGAACCTCTCAGCTTTCTCTTAAATGGTTCTAAATCGAGACAAGATTTCGAACCCTCAAAAAGCCAACGTACCTTCCGTATCTCTAGCCATAAAGATATTGATTTGATGTTGGTGCCAGCATTGACTCGATACAAAAAAGAGGTCGCTCCTCACGTCGTTATTCAAGCCGATATTGAACACCTAAATGAAGTGGATAGACAAGATGATCTGCGTCGCAGAAAAGTGGATGTGATCATAGCAACGGTCCCCCTTTCTGATCATGGCTACCACAATGAATTGATATTAGAGCTCGAAGCTGTGGTCGTAGCCAGCAAACGACATCCAACAATTCAAAAAGCACTTACCTTCGATGAATTCATGAAAGCACAACATGTAACGTGGCGAACGCAAAGACAAAGTACTAACGTGGTTGATTCTATTTTCATGGAAGGCGACTTGCCAATGCGACACGTCTCCTATTCAACCGGGTCTTTGTTAACAGCAATGCACCTAGTCTCAGAGACCGATTGGCTTGGGGCTTGCGGAAAGTGGCACGCAGATACATTCGCAGAAAAACTGGGATTGAATATCTTTCCACTGCCCTTTGAATCGAAGAAAGTACCTATCTATATGACCTGGCATCAATCACAAAAGCGAGATAAGGGACATGAGTGGTTTAGAGGCACCATTAAAAAAATAGCTCAAGAGATCATCGACTAAGCCTGAACAGAGAGTCAAAACTTTGACTCTCTGAATTCTTCACTAACACCCATCCCACAACCTATCCTACTCAGTGCATATACAGCAATTTCCAATTAGTCACTAAATACACCTAATTGTCGATTTAGTCCTATTTATTTCAACACACTTCCCGCCCCCTAAAAACCAGTTTAATTAGAACTTAAATACCATTAAAAACAAGCGACTAATCAATACTTACGCCTAATAAGGGACCGTTGACTGTTATTTTAATTAAACCAAACTAAATCGACTATTAAAAATAATGCCATCGTTCTATCTAACTACATTCATTAATATATTCACCATCAATTAATAATATTTGGTTGGAATATTCAAATATGGAACACAATAAAATCGTTGCAATCATCGAGACCCATAAAGAAGCAGAAGCGGCTATTGCTAAGCTTGCGGACAATGGATTTGATATAAATCACCTCTCTATCGTTGGTAAAGGCTACCAAACGGAAGAACATGCAACCGGCTTCTACAACACGGGAGACAGGGTGAAATCTTGGGGGAAATCTGGTGCTTTATGGGGAGGGTTCTGGGGCGCTCTTGTGGGGTCTGGTATGTTCTGGATTCCAACCTTTGGGGCTCTTCTCGTGGCTGGGCCCTTTGTATCAGCACTTGCTGGCGCTATCGAAGGAGCAGCAGTCACCGGAGGTTTAAGTGCATTAGGTGGTGCGTTAATGAGCCTTGGAATTCCTAAAGACAGCATCATCAAGTATGAGACTGCCCTTAAAACCGATAAATACCTTGTTGTAATGAACCTAGATAGCAATGAAATACAAAGAGCAAAAACCTTGTTAAATGAACACGATATCAGTCTACACCAGTCATGATTCCTAAAATGAAATTGAAGTCGGTCATCTCATGTGTGCTTGCTGCTGCAACGCTAGTCGGGTGCACCACTACAGCTGAATTTATCAATGATAACCAACCCTCAGCTGCGCTTGCCGCGCAAAATAGAGGCAGATTTGAACTCAGTTGTAGTGAGGTATCTACCACGCTTCTCAACAGTAAAACCATTGATCTCTATACGAGACAAATACCGGAATACCAGTTTGGTGTATCTGGATGCGATAAAAAAGAAATCTACACAGTCACCTGCAATCCAGATAGTGGATGTATGGCCTACCACAATAAAGACCAAGTTCTCGACGAAGTCGATGATAGCGGGGTCCCTGCTATCTCATACGTCAATGAAAGCATTAACTAAATAGAGAGAAAAACCATGAAAAATAGCAAACTCACTTTAACCACTGTAGCACTATTGTCTTCACTAGCATTGTCTCAAGGTGTCATGGCGAAGAATATTACCAATGACCAAAATTTCGCAGACCAAATGTCTCAAGTAGAGCAAGTATTTCAATCTGGCGATGTATTTATTGCATCCGATTCTGCTTCTAGTTTTAGTAAAACGGATGTTGCGTTGGATATTCAGACAGAACTAAAGGATATTTATGTGACCAAGCAAGAAGCACAAGACCTTGGGCTCACTGAAGCAAAATCGTTTAATGTTTATAGTGCAATAAGCTCCGACAAAGTAAGTGCGACTATCTCAAAAATGGTACGTAAAGATGCACCTGAATTTTTCACCGTAGACCTATATTCAAATCAAATGGGTCAATCGGACATGGTTGAATACGTCGCTAAGGTAACCGAATACAATTAAGCAAGACTAGCAGAGAAAGGAGGCACCTAGCCTCCTTCTTTTTGAAATCAGCACAAAGTTGACCACACTTACTTCATCTATCCGTATCTTGCCTCCCTAAACTACACCGCGTTTTTCCGCTTCTGGCAAACTCCAATGGTTCACCTAACCATGCACTCCGAAAGCTACCTTGTTTGGCCAAATCACTGAAGAAACAGAGTGATACAGAGTTCCAAAATACAAAGCCTTCATTGAGTTATGCGGGTACTGATTGACCTCTCAATGCCCTTTACTTCTCACCCATGACCAAAATCCCGATCACCAGCCTAGTTTGTGACATCTCATCCAATAAGATAAGTGTTCTTTCTAATCGTTAAACAGAATAAAGTCGGTGTGGTTTACGACTGGGTATCAAGAATTGCACCGCTCGATAAAGCCCTACAATCTAGGACTTATGCATCGAAATAGAGTGGTTATATAGAAATACTTTTTGTTTGTGGCACAGTCTCATCGAGAGGTTATCCACGACTGTCGTAGTTTGAAGTGCATTTGGCCTACAACCTCATGATAGTCATGGGCTGTACGCTGGGTGATTAGAGGTAGTATTCCACCTCCCCTATAGTTCTGGGTTGTTCAGAATCACACGGTTTCGGAACCGACTTCAGCGTGATATAGAATGGTCTCCAACGCCTCGATTGTTTCTCTGTCCAATACCGCAGCATCGGTAAATATCTTGCATGCCGCTATTTTTGATTCACTCAAAGCCTGCTCTGCATACTTTGGATACTCAACCAGTGCAGATACCCATAAATCATCCATAATATTGATTAATACATCGCTAAGATCCTGTTTTTTTTCGTCCTCTAGCAAGTCTTTTGCTAGTAGCAAAGTAAGGTCAGTATTTTTCTTAATTAACTCATCAATGACTTCTTTATCATCTAAATATTGGCAATCCTTGGATACTCGTTTCTTCAATACCTGCAGAAATTGAATCAGCGCTGACTTCTGCTTGAGTGATTGCAACTTATAGTCACTAATGGTTCGAGCCGAGATATCTTGCATCTCGTTTCCACAACATATTGGATTGCCTTCACTCGTAGCGCTTGTTGTCTTTTTATTGCCACAGACTGTGCATTCAAATAAATCTTGTTGTTCATTCATTATAAATTCCGCTCTGAATTAATGTTTCTAGATTGACGTTATGCAATCACATTCCTGTTCCGACTTGAAAATACAACGCATTGTCCTCTTCACTTTTAGCGATATCGATACCTACATGCATTCCATAGCGGCGTGCGATCAAGTATCGAAACCCCATGCCATAGGCATAATGATTGTCGTCAGAGAACAACTCACTAGTTTCCTCAACTGCTGACCCCAAGCCGCCAAAGACTGAGGCGGACCAGCGGTTAGTAATGTTATAAGTCAGCTGAGATTCTATCGATGCTGTGGCACTTCCTTGATAACGGTTTCTGGCTATTCCTCGTAACTGAATATCAGGATAGGCGGGAGGGGGTAACAATCGCTCATCGGTCGATAAATAGTTGTACTTACCCTGCAACGCAATGTTCCATGTCTCATTCAGACTAAAATAGTGCACCCCTTGGGCGCTCAGGGTTTGGAAGTCGTAATCACTTCCAATACTGTCATCAAACACCATATATTCCGCTTTGTAATCACCGCCCGAAGTGGGATACAAAAACTGATTACGAGTATCAACTTCCGCAACCAAGCCTAAACCAGAAACGACCGGGCTCATATTGACCCATTTTTGTAGTGCATCATCGACATGAGAACTATCAACAACCGCTAGATCTGGTGCGACAAACTTTTGTGCAAAACCAAGAAAGAGAGGTGTATCCGCCACACGGAACTTAAGCTTCTGAATGGCTCCGATTCCTTGCATGCTCATCTCAAACCCTGATGATTCGAGTTGTTCGAACGGCGAGTAGAAATTCATATGAATGTCTCCATAACCTATTCCGCCGAGGTATCGAATACTGTCTTTTTTCCAAGTATGCCTATGCCCTATAAAAGCCGCCCAAGAGCCATTCTCAGTCCCAAACGCGCCTGCAACGGTAATCGCAGGTGTCAATAACTGCGCACCACCATCCAGAGATTGCATAGCTAATTGTTTGCGTTTTTTCTTTTGTGCATCGGATTCATGGAGAAAAACCCCCATCATGCCACCGCCATAGCCCAGTGCTGGCTCTGTAATAAGAATAGGGACAGGTAAAAATCCATAAGCGTTTTCTGCCAAGTAATCCCCCATATCAAAGTGGTTATCAACGGGATCTGTGTATGTCGTTGCTAGGGCATGACTACAAGATGAGGCTAATAACATCGCTATAATGGGGTTTAATAATTTCATCGCTTTACCGTGGATCTATAAGGTGTTCTCAGAGCACTAGAGATACCTACGGCATGTCTTATGAAAATTAACAAAAGGCCATAAAACTATTGAGTTTTAGAGTGAGCCTAATGATAAAAAGGCGTGATTACGTAGGATTCCCTAGGCACTGGTTTAATAGGAAAATATTAAAGCTTTACTCAGAATCAATCGATAAAGCGCTCCTTAGAAGTGGATTAAGTGAGAGTAAATCGATTGCTTGGTTTGGGAGGTTTGTTGCTAAAGCTGACGGTATAAATTGCATTTCATACCTAAAAAATAGACGCGAAATACAAGTGAATACTGAGGGTTAGTACACAGCGGGTAGTTTTGGCAAATGATGATTTGTTTCTACGGCTAAATTAGACAATACGATTCGATACTCAGCAATCCAGTCATCAAGTTGGCTCTGAGGGACATTTAGGTTGCTCATCACGATGGTATTATCGTCTAACTGCCACAACTGACGAGAACCTTGATAGCTGAACTGTAGTGCTAGCATGGCATCCTTGTTTCCTTGCTCAGCAGCGATAAGCAACTTCCTGTTTTTCCTATAGATCAAGTTCAGCTGATGCTCAAGATCCCAAACATAGACAACTTCAAACATTTTAGGGTGCTTTTTCAACTTAACTAATGTCATGCCCAACGCGATTGCACTGACAACCACACCAAGCAAGTTCCAATGAAAATGAGAACCCGATTCTGAAGGAAAGATGTGAATCAGCACCTGAGATATAGATAAACTAAAAACCGCTAGGCTTGCGATGCACGCACAATCACTTGATTTAGTCGTGAACGGTATCGCTTTTTATCTATCTCTTTTAATTGCATTTTTGTACCAAAGTCTCTACATAATTGAGCAATAGCAACCGCTATCAATGAGAAAAAATTATACATGGTTCATGGTTTTCATTAACAAATATTTTTAAGAAATAAGAACCTTATTAGATCAAACGCTTTGTAATCAGAACCGACAATATATAGGCCTTATTATCGATAGTATAATGACCAAAAAGTAATGCCACCCTGTATTGGGTGGCATTGAACAGTACAAAGAACATGGACTTCACAGGGTTCTCATGAAGATATTAGTGAGTACCGCACTCAGTAAACACAGCATTGCTTAGTCCGTCGTTTGCCTGCTGCACTGTATCAGCACACATTGTTTTAGAGAAATTTAGCGTTTCGTTAAAATTATAACCAATCTGAGCACGAGTATCGTAGTTAGTGAACAAGAAGTCGCCGTTGTCGTGGTTATAGGTAAACTGGGTCCAAGTTGCGTATGTTTCACCATTTACAGGGTCAATAAGGTCTTGCGGTACTAAGTTACCGCTGTTGAATGAACTTAGAAATTTACCTCGCGTTTGAGCCCAAGATGCATCTTCTTTAAACGCAACGTGTTGGGTATTAAACAAACCACGAAGGTTACGGTCAGCGGAACTAATTGAGCTTGGGATATCTTTAGCTTTCAAGTCGTTAAGATCGACTTTAGCTACGTATTCTCTATGCTCTTGCTGAAGAGGAGCGTTCGTCATTACGCGCAGGTCACTTGATGTATCGCCACGGTGCACGACCATATTGCCGTCTTCGTTTAGCTGTAAAAGTGCAATATCACCACTTTTATCTTGAATAGAGATATGCAAACCATGTAAAGCACCATGTAGGCCGTCAGCCCATGCAATTTGCCATTCATTATTGTTGAATGCCTCAACCGCTTGTTCGGTTGTAGAATAGGTCTCTGTGATATAACGAATCACATCAAGGAAGCTCACTGCCGGTGCGCCAGTATCTTGGTAATCTTTAATAAACTGTTTTGAGTCATCCATATACAATAAAGATGCAGCTAAGCCTTCAGAGTTAATTGCGTCAGATGCAACACCATGAAATACATCCCACTCCATCTGAGAAATCGCATGGTATTTCGTGGTCCATTTCATTGCATTTTTGTAGCTTGGTGCTTCTGACGAATTCTTCATATCTACTGGGTTAACTTGGGCTACATTGCCTAATTGATCGCCCCAATCTAAAGAACGAACCGTGGAAACACCATGCGGAGTATCTAGCGTAAAGCGAGAACATGCGCTTGCTGTGCCTACAGTTCCTGCTAATGAAGCTGCTGCCAATACCACTGTTGCAATTTTATTCAGTGTGAATGATTTCATAATAGTCTCACTTTAATTTAATAGTTACTCTCTAAGAATGAGTCTATTATTGCTATTAATACCTTATTTAAAAGCCGCTGAGACTAGGTAAATCCCCTCTTAAAGTTGGCCAATCATCAAGGAAACTGTATGTCCGTTTCATTAGATCAGCTTAGGGCTTTTGTCGCTACCGTAGACAACAAAGGAATGGCACAAGCGGCTAGGCAGGTGGGCAAACACGTTTCCACCATACGTGAACAGATCAACACGCTCGAGATCGATACCGGATTAGATCTCTTTGTGAGACAACCACGCTCTCTAGAGGTAACCCCCGAAGGCAAACAGCTTTATAAATCGGCCATTGCGATGCTAAAAGAATCTGCGTTGTTTGATGCCAATGTTGATAGCATTTTGCAAGGCATACCTGGCAAACTAACGATCGCCATTGATAATGGCTTGTTGGACAGCCAAATTGATCAACTTCTTGCACAGATTTTGCAGACCTACCCGCACATTTCCTTAAAGGTGCAAAGCAATGACACTATGCAGATTAAAAGTGCCGTGCTTTCCGGTTTTGTAGATATTGGAGTGATTTTTAATACCGTTTATCTCCATGACGAGTTAGCAATGGAAAAAGCCTATTCATTCGATGTTGTGAGAGTAATACCCAATAACTGGTCACTACCAACAGAAGTGGATATAGACGCATTAAACGATAAACTGCAGCTGAGCCTTTCATTTTTGGACGATATTGGTATGCGTAACGCCGATGTATCAAGCCATAGATACATGCTGTCAAATAGTGGCATTCAAATTCTAAACTTAATTAAGGCAGGTGTAGGCTGGGCTTACTTGCCAAGGTTTACTTGTGAAAAAGCAATACAGAATGGGGAGGTAGAGCTATATCAAGACAGCACAGACAGTGTATCTCAATGGACAACAAACCTTATCTGGCAAAAACAGAAAACACTTAACCCTGCGATAGATTTCTTTTTAAGAGAAATGAAAATGTTCAAGGATCGCTAAAGACTCAAATCGCAAATGTCGAAGGAGTCGTGGATCGCTTTATCGTTTGAGGCACTCCAATATATGAACGAAAAACACCCCTGCTTGTAAAAGCAAGGGCGCTAAACGTATCGACCACCTCAAGCGAAATCAAGCATTCCGAAAGCTAAGCAATCAACACCTCAACTGTGTAGGTTTTTCCTGCCTCAATGTCGTCGAACAGGTTCGATGTTAAGTGTACCCCATCAACGCTCACCTCTGTTTTCATCACATCTGCTCGCTGAATTGTCACCTCAAAGGTCGCTTCGCGGAAATGGCGAACGACGCTGGCTTTATCCCACTCTGCAGGTAATTGAGGCTCGATAGATAAGCCACGCTCACACCCCTTCAGACCAAACAAGCCTTCTACAATACAACGGTAAACCCATGAAACCGTGCCAGTGTTAAATAACTGACTAGAGCGACCTGCAGTTCTTGGGAACTGATGGTACGCACCACGATAGTAGTTAGGTATAAACACCGGAAGTTGACCGCGCTGCATGTAGTCGGTCTCATCTGGACCCGTCAACATCTGGGACATTAGCTTAAACGCACGCTCCGTTTCACCTACTTGGTAGAGGCTAAAGATATAGAAAATCGCGGCGTGGTTATAAACGCTGCCATTTTCCGCAGAGCCTGGATGCTTTTGCGTAACACGCCCTACGTCATCTCGCATGCCAGTAAAGCTTGGGGCTAACATCATGACACCATAAGGCGTTTCTAATTGTTGCTCCACCTGCTTGAGCATCTTCTCTCGCTTTTCCCCATCAGCGGTATTAGCCAAGATTGCCCAGCTTTGAGGGTTAAGAAAAATACGTCCCTCTTGGTCTTTGCTTGTGCCAAACACAACACCATCATCAGTGATTCCGCGAGCATACCAATTACCGTCCCAGATGTGCTTATTGACGGCTTCATTGAGAGCATCTGCGTTGCCTCTAAACTCGCGCGCAAGTTCATTTTCACCTAATTGCAAACAAATATCAGACCAGATATTCAATGCATAAGCCGCCGCCATAGATAACCAACCCGACACACCCTTGCCTTTATAGCCCACCATGTTCATGGGATCACACCAATCTCCCTGTGCGATAAAGCTTAACCCTCGATGGTCTCGCTCATTGAACAACCAACGCATTGCGTTATTGATACGCTCAAATGCCGTCTCGGACTCCGTGCCTTTAAACTGTTGTACCTGCTCTTCGAAGATTTCATAATCGTTGGTTTCATCGAGGTAAGCACGCAAACAGACAGGGAACCAGATACAGTGGTCGGTATGTGGGATCTGGTTGATGTATTTAAGCTCGGCTTCTTCAGTCAGCAAAATGCCATCAGGGATTGCACCTGATTCTTCTTGCTGTGCTAAGGCATGTAAAAACGCGGCCCGTGTTACGTCTGGCTTGATATACACCATGCCCATCGCATCTTGGATGTAATTACGCGTCTGCGGGTCGGTGCTCAAGCGATTAACGTCACCATGATAGAACATCTGTCTTGGAAGCCAGCTGTTTACAAACTCGTTTAGCTGGGTATCTGGTGTTTGGATGTCGATACTGCCTTTTCCTTGGGCCACATACGCACTGTATTCTTGTTTGGTGCGCGCAAAATCAGGGTCTGCAAAATAGCGGTCTCGTTTTACTTTTATCTCTTCATCATCAAACGCAGGGCCTAACAAAAAGCGATAGTCTTCTTGTTGTTGCGATTCAAGAACAATCTGATATTGCAATGCGGCAGTCGGCGTCTCATATAAAGCGTCACCATTATCCAAAGTGCTTTGCTGAACGCCTGTAGGATTGTGTAAACCACCCTCACCCTCAAACACTTCTCGTATTGTTTCATACGAGGTTGGCGTTCTATCATGAAGGAAGAAGGTCTTATCCTTGAGGTCTTTGTTCTTAAAGTAGTCCTCTACTTTTTGATAAGGCGTGACACAGCTTGCAACCACACCACCAAGGTCTTGGCGATATTGTGCCGATTGATTCATCCAGCTCATATAACCGATGGGGAAGTATGGATAAACACTGATTTTTCTCGCACGTCCCGATAGGTTTTTAACCTTCAGTTGCCAAAGCTCTACCACATCATCCTCAGGCAAGCTAAGGCACAGCTCAACCTCTATCCCTAAATGCTCAATCTGCCATTTAATGTCGGACTGCCCCAGAGAGAAGCAATACTTGTCTTGCGCTTGTCTGACTGGCTCATACGGTGCAGAAAATATCTGCCCAGATTCTTCATCCTTGATATAAAAGAAGCGCCCAGGATGATGAGCAAAATAGGGTTGCTCAGGTTGCATGAAACTCTTTGCTTCAAGATTAGGGGCATGCATGTATTTTGCCGGCTCAGGTTGCATAAATTGTGCAGTTGCATACCCACGACAATTTACCTGAATCATCATCTGTTTGTTCCACAGGAAGCCAGAGGATCTCGGCATCTTGGTTGGACTTAAAAGCTCCACTCTTTCGCCATTTTCTTTAGTGTTTAATAACATCTCAGTCAGCCTTTATTAATTGTTCTAAACCGCAGTGCGCGCTTTTAATTCGATTTGAATGATTTCTATTTTGTTTGCGGTTAGGTCGTAGTAACGCAGTGCACCAATCGCAACGAAGGCAAAGAAAGCCGGCACTATGGTTTGCAGATACACAATGCTAGATAGTGACGCACCATCTTGAATTTCATTGGCTGAATACCCCACAGCGGCTAGCACCCACAACACAGTAGCCGAACCAATTGCACCGCCTAGTTTCTGTGAGAAGGTCGCAGCAGAGAATGTCATGGCAGTTGCGCGGCGACCTGTCTTCCATTCATTGAAGTCAGCGGCGTCTGCGTACATAGACCAGGTAATTGGAGACTTTGGCCCTAACGCTAGGCTTATTAGAATGTTAAGAATAAACATGGTGATGATTTCTATAGGTAGGTCTGAGCTGTCAATCATTTCACCATTGGCTAAGGTCTTTTGAATACTAATCACCGTGCCACGCGATTCATTGAGATCGAGTTGCTCTGTGCCCTGTGCAACCACAACCTTTTCATTGAATATCCAGAAGGTTTTGTGATGTTCAATCCACTCGATGTGCTCGCCTTGTAGAGTCGATTCGCCCAATACCTCTGAGGCTGTTAAGGTAATCGCGTCATCTGATGCGACCGTCACCACCCCCATAGCGGCTGGCTTAGGAACGAATGCAAACGCGACACTCAATGAACCTACGATCGCCATCAATATCATTAGTAGCTTGGCTTTATCCGCTATCTTGCGTGTGAGATAAGGCGTTGCCAGACAACCCACCGCATAGGCCGCCATTTGTAATCCTATGTATGAACCCATTAGCTCGGGACGCTCAACGAAGTACTTAAAGTAATAAGTTGCTGAGCTACCGCGAAATACAATGGTCATCATGATGATCATCGCAAGAGCGAACAAAATCAGCCAAGGCTTGTTGTTCATCAGGTCTTTGATATCCGCAATAGGATTGGTTTTCTGCCCAACAGGCGGAACCACGCGCTCTTTGGTGGTGTAGAAAGTGATAAAGAAGCACACAGTGGCAACACTCGCATACAGAGCCATTGTTAACTGCCAGCCTCTAGCATCATCGCCATTACCAAAATAAGCTGCTAATTCTGGTGTAAACGCGCCTACCAAAATGCCGGTTGCGTAGGCAAAGAAAAAGCGCAGTCCAAACAGGGAGTTTCTTTCTTCTGTATCGGCTGTTATTACACCCGCTAGCGAAGAGTAAGGAGTACTTAGTATGGTGTAACACAGCATCATCAATGAGTAGGTGCCATAGGCCCAAAGAAGCTTTCCACCCTCTCCCAGATCAGGTGTGCTCATGGTCAGTACCGCGGCACCCGCCATCGGTATAGCACCAAGCATAAGATAGGGTCTGAATTTGCCCCAACGAGAATGGGTTCGGTCAGCGATGGCTCCCATCAATGGATCAGAGATGGAATCGACAATTCGGGTCACCAAAAACATGGTTCCTGCTGCCGCTGCCGACAAACCGAAAATATCAGTGTAGAAGTAAGATAAGTAGGATCCTATGATGATCCAGTAGAAGTTGAAGCCAGAGTCACCTATGGCATAACCTAACTTTTCACGTAAGCTGAGCTTGGCTGTTCTATCTAAAGAGTTCGACATTAATTGTGCCCTATTTTTATTATTTTCCGTTATGACCGTATACACGGCTTGTTTGACACTTTAATGTATTCAACACTTCGTTCTATGGCACAATCTCTCTTGAGCATGTCAAAAACTATCAAGCGGACAATTACGTCGATGATGTCAAATAAATTCAAATTGGGTAAAAACTCGAAAGAGCTGTTTATTTCTCAAGACAATGCACCGCTTTTCGCCAGCCAGCAGATAAGGATGGCGGGAGTGACCAATGTGTGTGATGAATACCTTTGCGCTAGGAAAAACCCTGATCATCACACCCTGCTGTTTACCCTTTCCGGCAACGCAACTGTGGAAAGCGAAGGACAGACAATAAATCTAACCGCGTCTAGCATGGTACTGCTCAAACACGATGTTGACTTTGTGTACTACAAAACGGACAGTCACTGGGACTTTGTATGGTTTATTCTTGAGCCAACCTCAAACTGGGCCGGAATGAACTCACTTCCTCTCTCTTTAGGTAAGGGACACTACAACGATAATCTAAAGCACATGCTGCACTTGCTGACATTGGATGTCCCTTTTGAAACCCGAAAGATACTCAATCAAGACATTCATCGCTACATTCAAAAATCCATTGTTCAGTTTGATGCGCCTAATATTGAAGGCCAGCTTGAGCGCCTGTTTCTAGAGGTAGATCAGCAGTTGCACTTTCCTTGGACGACCCAAGTTCTCGCCAAAAAGTTGCATGTTTCAGAGCCCACCTTGCATCGCCTTTGCAACAACATCTATCAGCAAAGTCCCAAACAAAAGGTGATACAACTCAGGATAAAACGCGCTCAATTCTTACTCCTCAGCACACACTGGCCCCTAGCGGTTATTGCCGAGCAGGTGGGATATAAAGACGGGTTTGGTTTATCTAAAATGTGTAAAAAGGTACTGGGTGTTAGCCCTGAGAGCCTAAGAAGCATGGCGGAGAAATAATCTTTGTCGCTGATGGAATCTGCTCCATGCTAGGTGCCTACCTGCTATAAACACTGGTAAATTTAGTCATAAGGCTTAGAATGCGGGTAAATTTAATAGCTACCTAGAGCGATTCTTATGCTTCGTGATTATACCTTTGATTGCCTTGTCACCATGCCGCGCCATGAACTTGAAGAGTTCGGTGCTCGAATGATCAGTAAAATGGTACCTGAAGACGTAATGAGCGAGCTTTTCACCTTTGATCATGAAGAGGTTGATAGTGAAGAGCGCATGATGTCGGCACGCCTAGATGCCACTCTTCGCATGACAGCCATTGCGCTTAGTGAGGTTCAGCAAGCCTTTGATGACTCAGAGAACGCCAAACAAAACAGTGTACGAATGACGCGCTTAGTACTTTGGCATTTCTATGCGATTTCATTCAACCTAGAAGAAGCCATCACCCTAGAAACTCACTGTGAGCAGGTAGAAAAGATTCTGCTTAACCCGCCTCAAGAAGCCTTCGGCTGGGTAAAAACGCTCACCGAACTGTTGCACACCTACGCAAGTATTAACGCAGAACAAAACCCTTAATTTGAGGTTAGACTCTGTATCCAAAGAAACAGGCTCCAATAATGATGTTGGAGCCTGCCCATTTATGCCGTTGCTTTAAGCATCAACTGGTTTTAACGCCCAAAACATCATGGTGGTCACGCTAGGTATCGCAAGATGTGCGAAATCAAATTGATCGTATAGATACGTAGGTGGGATATCTTTGGCAAGGTTGGTTTGACCATCAATAAAGATGATCTGGTCTTGCTGTTTCTCAGCATAGATATAGTGGCTGTTGTCGCGAATAAGATCTTCTTCTAAGCCTATTGCAACAACAAAACGAGTCCCATTTGGGTATTCGTTCATTTCATGCCAAGACAGAGACTCCTGCACCTTGGTTTGATCCAGCGCTCTCCATTGACTGCCTAGCGGTGTCGCAAGTTCAAATGGCATATCTTCCGTCTTAACAGACAAATAGTTGGAAATACCTACTAACTGCTTTTCTACCGTAGGAGCATACTGACCCCAAAAGTGATCCCCAGTATTTGGCATAATATCTTCAGCTTCATCTGAAACCGAAGCGGTTGTTTGACGCGTCGCAAGCCCAGTCGCGTTCAATGAGCAGTTCGATAACATGCGACTCTCATTATTAGTCAAGAGTGCAACGTTGATAATTTCACCAACCTCACTAGTAATTTGATTCGCCACCGGCTTTAAGCCCTGATTCTGTGCAACAAACGCACCATTTTGGGTCGCTACCGCATTCTTAATCCCCACAATTCGCTCATCATCTATATCACTAGAAGTAAGAGCGTATGCGCTTGGCGCTAATAAACAAACTGCCATAGCAATGGACTTCACTTTAAACATATTCATCTCCTGTATATATCACACAGGGAGATGCAGAAGGTGGGCCAATGTTCGCCATACTAACCATAGTAAATGTAAGAGAGTGTTATCGGCGCCGATACACATCTTCAGCATTTGGCTAGCTTAGTTGAATCTCATAAGATCTGGAGCGTATGGAAATCGAACAACTCTTCATTTACCTAGCGCGTTTTCTGAAATGTTTGTTGACCCAAGGAGATGAAAGGATATTATGGATGTCTAGACATCTACTTTGTCTTTTCTACATTAAATGGAATTATTATGAAGATCACGAAAAGAATCACAGCATCGCTGTTGGCATCAGCACTCGCATTTGGCTTAACAGGATGTGGGGACAACGATGAGTCCGTTATTAAGATTGGTGCAACAGTTGGTCCACACGCCCAAGTTGTTGAAGCGGTTGCGAAAGAAGCTGAAAAACAAGGTCTCCATATTGAGGTGGTTGAATTCTCTGACTATATCACCCCTAATGCAGCCTTAGCTGATGGAAGCATCGACTTAAACAGCTATCAGCATCAGCCTTTCTTGGACAACTACAACGACAACCATAGTAGTGGACTGGTTTCTATTGGTCGCTCTATCTTAATGCGTATGGGCGTTTACTCGAACAAATACGACACGCTTGACTCCATTCCAGAGAACGCTCGAATCGCAATTCCTAACGACCCAACCAATGGCGGTCGAGGACTACTACTACTTCAAGAAGCAGGCTTGATCACACTAAAAGAAGATGCAGGCTACAGTGCTACCTTAGGTGACATCGAGACTAATCCAAAAAATATTCAGTTGGTAGAGGTGGACGCAGCTCAACTGCCACGCACATTAGACGATGTAGATGCAGCAGCAATTACCATGAACTACGTGATGTCTTCGGGCCTAGACCCTAAAGAACAAGGCATCTACCTAGAGTCAAAAGATGCACCTTTAGCAGTAATGGTCGTTGCTTCGAGAAACGCAGAGAAAGACAAAGAGGTTTTTGAACAAATCATGTCTATCTATCATTCGAAGGAAATCAGCAATTTCTTGGATACCACCTTTAAGGGCACTATCGAAGCGGCTAATTGATCGAACCCAGCATAAATAAAAAAGTGATGCACTTTTCAGTTTGCTTCAGAGAGCGGTAAAAAGAAGGCCTAGTAATAAACTGCGGACTAGGCCTTCAAAAAAATGCTTCTTAACTTACATGTATTACCTCAGTAGAGGTGAAGTAACGGATCTAGCTAACCGCGCTTATCAATCACCGTGTTCAAAGTAATCTATCGTCGCGTCTAGGCGGGCTTCTTCAGCCAGCATCTTACACTGCTCCGCATCAACACTACTCAAAGCTGATGCTAGCTCGATAACACGCTCATGGTCGTTAACCGCCTGAGCCTTACCCAGTTCAATACATGCTTCGGTACTGGCAAACGCCGATGCAGAGAAGAGTGACAAAATCAGTAACTTTTTCATAATTGCCTCACTGGTCCATTGTCCACAGATGACAAACAGATAAGACCCGCTTTGGCTCAAATTTATTTCGTTTTAGAAAAACTAGTAGACAAAGCGCACTCACTACTACCCCACATATACACCTGTATATCGCTTTCATCATTACTAAAGCAACTGTCGATGCTTCTGTTAGATCCTAAATACTACAACGCTTAATTGAGATATCGAGAACGCTGTAGAAAATTTGTTCAAACCCAAAAGCGTCAACTTTATGGAGTCCCTACAGTTCGCGAGGCTTTTTTGTACTTCACATTTAAAATCAAAAAGCAGTATGGAGAAACTTATTCTAGATTGCTTTTAGCTAACTTTTCGCACTGTTGATTGTTGATAATTATCACTAAAAACCAAGTCAGCCTCGAATAAACCTGAGTTACATCCAGTTACTTTTACTTAAAATCAGGGATGCTTTGGTTGCTGTGTGTACTACTAAATTTTCTGGGTATTTATGTCTATGAATATCCTGAATGTTTTTCGATGATAAGAGCCCAGAACCACCAGCTTGAACTGAACATGAGTAAGTTTAGGCTATGATGCGGCAATATAAGCGCATTGAAGCAAACGATTGCAACTGGTAGACTCCGCGCTCTTTTTCATTGAACAGTTTACCTATGCAAAATAATCAAGTGTTAACACATCTAAAGGGCCAGCCTATTCTTGTGCAAGGGGCCATGGATGTTGAGACCGAAACCCTCATTGCCTCACTGGATAACCCAACTAAAACCACTATCGCTTCATGGACGTTTTGGCAAGGTGAATACTTAAACTACCCTGTTATTGTGTCTCGCACAGAGATTGGACTTGCGAATGCTGCCGCGTCAACGACATTAGCAATAGAGCGCTTCAAACCAGCCTGCATTATTAACCAAGGTACCGCTGGAGGCCACGACCCAGAACTTTATCGCGGCGATATTGTTATTGGTGAAAGTAGCTTTAACATGGCGGCGCTTAAGTCACAGTTCACTGAAAAAGGAAAGGGAATGCATCCTCAAACGTGGGAACGCCTTGGGTATCCAATGCACCTTAGAGAGGATGACAAAGTCGTTGAACATGAACAGTTTTTTGCTAACCCTGAACTGGTAAAACTTGCACTAGAGCAAGCGGAGCATTACTCACAAGGCAAGGTGGTTAAGGGCGTTATTGGTACTGCTGATGAGTGGAACCGCGAGTTGGATAGAATCAACTGGTACCACGAGACATTGGGTACATCAGTAGAAGAGATGGAAACATCCGCGGCCGCCCTAGTCGCACACGCTTATCAGGTTCCTTTCTTGGGCATTCGAGTGCTATCTAATACCGACCAACACGAGCAAGATTTTGAGCCTAGTACCGCTATCGATTGCCAGAACTATACGCTAGGCGTCATTAAAGCACTGATAAAAAACGTGCTTTCTTAATCGAACACACATTTTCCTTTAAAAATTTTTTCGGAACACAGAATGCACATTTTAATTAGTTTTATCGGCATTTTTGCGCTGCTATTTATTGCTTACTTAGTATCAGAAAATCGCAAAGCCATCAATTTCCGTACTGTTGGTTACGCTTTTTTAATCCAGTTTATTCTCGGTGGTTTTGTTCTCTATTCATCATTTGGTCAGGCAGTCATTCTCTCTTTAGCCAATGGTTTTTCAGCCGTTATTGGTTATAGCAATGAGGGAATTAGCTTCCTGTTTGGCGGTCTTGTTAGTGACAAGATGTATGAGCTATTTGGTGGGGGCGGCTTTGTCGTCGCATTCAAAATTCTCCCCGTCATCGTTTTCTTCGCAGCTCTTTCATCCATTCTTTATCACTTGGGCATTATGCAGTTTGTGGTTAAGTGGGTCGGTGGCTTCTTGCAGAAACTGCTTAAAACCAGTAAAGCTGAGTCAATGTCGGCAAGCGCAAACATCTTTCTAGGCGTGACGGAAGCTCCTCTTCTGATCAAGCCTTATATGCCAAAAATGACCCGCTCTGAACTATTCGCTGTAATGTGTGGTGGCTTGGCTTCGATTGCCGGCACCATGCTGGTAAGCTATGCACAGCTTGGGGTGAAGATGGAGTACCTTCTAGCCGCTTCATTTATGGCAGCACCAGGTGGATTGCTATTTGCGAAGCTTCTTATCCCAGAGACAGAAACGTTCAACGATGAAGACCTTAAAGATAGCGAAGAAACCAAAGCCTCAAACATCATCGATGCTGCAACCCAAGGTACACTAAGTGGCCTTTACCTCGCATTCGCTGTTGGCGCAATGCTACTGACCTTTGTCAGTTTGGTGGCCATGTTAAATGGCATGCTAGGTGGTGTTGGTGGTTGGTTTGGTTTTGAAAACCTTAGTCTTGAACTTATCCTTGGTTACATCTTTGCGCCAATAGCATGGCTTATGGGTGTTCCATGGGACGAAGCGATGCTTGCTGGCTCATTCGTGGGACAAAAGATTGTGGTAAACGAGTTCTTCGCATACATCAATCTAGCCCCATACCTGTCTGGCGACGCCATCGTTGCAGCAACTGGCCTGCCAATGACTGAAAAGACGCAGGTAATCATATCGTTCGCACTATGCGGCTTTGCCAATATTGGTACGGTTGCGATCGCTATCGGTGGTATTGGGGGCATGATCCCAGAACGTCGCGAGCAAATTGCCTCTCTAGGTGCCAAAGCTCTGCTAGCAGGTATCATGTCAAACCTAATGGGTGCGACTATCGCCGGTATTTTTATCGGTCTTGCGTAAAGGAAGGGCTGCTTAGATAACATTAAAAAAGGGTAATGGTGCACTCAATGCGCCATTACCCTTTTTAGGATCAGTCAAAATATCTCACAAATCTCTTAACTGATCGGCACTGCTGCATAATGCAGAGCTACTTAGACCCTCAATAGAAACACTCGAGGGTGACGTGAAAGCGCGGCTTTGCCAAAAACCGTCGTCTCCGAGAGCTTTTATCGGAGACCTCTTCAAATGCAGAGGTAGTGCTAAGAGCATAATTATAGGGGGTTATACTTGGATGAGTTGACTCATCTCCTCTCGAACTTGTGGTACCGTAAGTCCAACAATAATCTGGAAGCTTTCTGCATTGCGAACGACATTGACGGCTCCTCGTTGCTGAAAGTATTCCGTAGACTCAACTAGCTCAGGGTTTTTTACTTTTATGCGTAGGCGAGTGGCACAGTTAGTCAATAGTTCAATGTTGTCGCTACCGCCAAGACCTTCAATAAAAGCATTCGCTTGACTGTCTTTGCTCACTGCACCATTTTTTTGTGCAGAGCGATACTCTTCTTTTGATACAAATTTTACTTCTGCATCATCTCGACCCGGAGTCATGATGTTGTATTTCAGTATGATTGCTCTAAAGCTGAAGAAGTAGATAGCGGTGAAAGCCAGGCCAATTATAATTTGAATGGCGTAAGTACCCATGTGATTTGCGCCAAGTGGAAGCCAGTTTTGGAATACAAAATCAATAAGACCCGTTTGGAAGTTTCCTGACACGCCTAACATGAAGGCAAGGGTTGCCATAGTCGCTGACAGCAAAGCATGAAGCACAAATAAACCAGGAGCGATAAATAGGAAGGTAAATTCAATGGGTTCTGTGATACCGGTTAGGATTGCTGTAATAGCCGCGCCTAGTACTAAACCTAGAACCATTTTTTTCTTTTCAGGTTTCGCGGTTGAGTAGAGTGCGAGAGCAATACCAGTACATCCAAATACCTTACCCATACCAGTCAGCATTAGACCGCCTTGAGGGAATTGTTCAGTTAAAGGTGCGCTGCTTTCAGCAAATTGTTGAATGTGTTGAATCCAGTAGGCTACCGTTCCGCCGTCAACAGCTACAGGGCCATAGAAAACGGGTCCATAAACAAAGTGGTGCAAACCCGTTGGAATGAGCAGACGTTCTAGCAAAGTAAATGCCCAAACACCAAATGCGCCAGCATTAACTAAGAATGTTTGAAGGCCATTGATACCGTCTTGAATTGTTGGCCAAATAAAGCAAGTGACAATGGCCAGTGCAACCATAATCGGGAAGCTAATGATCACAACCAGAGGCGTTCCATTGAATACAGACGCCCAATCAGGCAACTTGCGATCAAAATAATTATTGTGAATCCAAACAGATACACCAGCAATGACGATAGCGCCCAAAAGATTCGTATCGAAGGTTAAAATACCGCCGACCTCTGTTAGACCACGTTCCCCAGCAATATAGTTCACACCGAGATCAGCACCCCAAAATTGCAATATACCGCCGATCACATAATTAAATGTGATGTAAGAAACTAACGTTGCCAGTACTGCTCGTCCTGATGCAGATTTTGCTAACGCTATTGGCAAGCCAACAGCAAAAATCAGGGACATGTTTTTGAAAACAGCAAGTGACGCTTGAAGCAAGATTGTTGAAACACTGTGCCAGGTAGAGCCTGGAACTGCCCAAGGGAATAGGTCTTGGTTTAGCAGCATCACAGTTAAGCCGAGTAGCATACCTGCAGCAGGGAAGAGTAGAACAGGCACAAACATAGCTGCACCAAATCTTTGTATTATATCTTTCATAGGGACCTCAAAGTTCACGTTAACTGGCCGTTAAGCCAGTTAATTGATATTTATAATTATTGGAAGAATTGTGGTAGATATTTACTATTTTCTACGAGCAGCTCATCGACGATGGCTTTCGCTTTTGGAACATTAATCACAGTGCGATTTAACGTTAATGCATTGACCAATTTTTGTTTATTTCCTTCATACCATGCATCGACTACTAGCTTTTCGTAACCAAGCTGACTTTCAATCATTCCTTTTTGAAAGGTAGGAATTGCGCCAACAGAAAAAGCTTTAGGACCGTCATTGGTAAGAGCACATGGGACTTCTACCATAGCGTCGTCTTGTAAGTTAGAAATAGTGCCGTTGTTTGGAACAATTACTAAATAGGTGTCACCCATGTTGTAAGCAAGTGATGCAGCAACACGAACCATGTAGCGACCATGGATGTCAGCATGCAATGTTTCATTTGATGTTGTACCAGCTTCAATAATTCTCTGATTCAATTCAAAGACACGCTTTTCACGACCATTAATGACCTGGCGTCCACGAGTATTAGTAAGATCTTCTTTAGACACCATTTTTTCAGGGTATAGGTAATACTGAAGGTAGGTGTTTGGTAAAAACTCAGGGTTATCTTCAAGCATGGTCTTCATGTTTTTGAAGGTAGCTTGCCATGATGGATCATCCGCTATCTCTGGATCAATCGCGCTAATTCCTTGGTTTAGGATAATATTTTTAATCTCGCTGGTTAGATCTTGACCTTGTTTGTTCTTTATTTTCGTGAACCATCCGTAATGATTCAGACCAAAATACTCAGGTACTAGGTCCCAAAATTCACAGCCTAATAGGTTAGCGTAGCTGACCATAATAGCGGCGGGCATATCACAGATGTTTAGGATTCGTTTGTCGTCCGGAAACTCACGGTTTAAGGCTTCAGCAACAATAGCCGCTGGGTTGGTGTAGTTAAGAATCCACGCTTCTGTAGAGTATGAACGAATGTCGTTTACTAGCTCAATCATGTCGCCAATTGATCGAAGACCATAAGCCATTCCTCCAGCGCCACAGGTCTCTTGACCTACACAGCCATGACTCAACGGGATTTGCTCATCACGCTCACGAGCTTCTAAACCGCCAGTACGAATCTGAATAAAGAAGAAATCCGAATCAGAAAATGCAACGGCTTTATCTGTGGTGTAGATAAATTCTTCAACCTCAGGGTAGTGCTCTTTGAATAGGATTTCTGTCGCTTTTGCATTTGACTCTTGACGTTCTGCATCAATGTCATAAAAGACTACACGCTTAAGTGGGAAGGTCTCTTTCTCTGCAATTAGGCTGTTCATCATACCTAGGGTATAGGTACTTCCTGCGCCAACAACGGTTAGATTTTGCTTTTTCATAGTAATGTCTTAATGTCTGTTTCGATGGCCCAAATGTATCTTAAAAGTATTCTTTCTAGCAATACATTTGAGATACTTATGACGGGTATTTTAAGTACGATCACAATAAATACCTTGAAATGTATTTTAAAAGTATCATTGATCACATTTTGCTTTTAATATGCTTGGGAGCGAGGAGATAAGATGAACAAACCGAGATACTTGCAGATAGCAGATACGTTGATAGAGAGAATAAACAGTGGGGAGTTACCCTCTGGTTCAATTTTGCCTACTGAAGGTCAGCTTCAATTAGAGTTTGATGTAAGTAGAGTAACGATTCGTAAAGCAATGCAATTACTAGTGGATAAGGATTTACTGTCTCGTAAACGAGGGAGCGGCACTTATGTTAAACCACCCAAAGCCCATCACAATGCGTTGCAACTCAGCGGCTTTGTAGAAGAAGTTTCAGCGCAGGGCCAAATACCAAGCTCCAAAATAATTACCTTTGAGCTTATTGAATGTAGCGAATTAGTAGCGGATAAACTGAATATTGCCGTAGGTGAAGAGGTTTACTCGATCAGACGTTTACGCCTGATTGATGGTGAACCGGAGGTGTTGGAACATACATTTTTGCCAGTGGTCTTATTTCCTGATTTGAGTATCAAAGCGATGCGTGCATCAAAGTATGACTATATAGAGAAGACTAAAGGATTAAAGATTAAGCTTTCTCGTCAATCAATTCGGCCAGAGGTTTTAGACAAAAAGGGGGCTGATGAATTAAATATTGACGTATCAATCCCTGTTATTCGAGTGGACTCTGTTGGTGAATTGGAAAGCGGAGCGGTATTTGAATATACCGTTCATTATTTCAGAGTGAATCAATACAGTTTTGATTACATTGCCTATCGTTAATTATGATTTAAATCAGTCGCTTGAGATGCCTTTTTATCAGTTCTAGATGTCTTTATCTAGATAAGTAAGGTCACAGCGTTATACACGCAAATTTACCTAGGACATTAAAGTTTATGTGTTTATCTAGGTGAAAAACCTCAATACAGCGACTTCAAAAATAGTTCTTGTGGTCTATCAAAATAATAAAGCCGTTACAGAATTAGCCTAGATCCTACCCCCTATATGAGCACTTTTGTCACTATGAGTGTGTTTGGAAGCAACTTTCATTCGGGTTGTAAGGCTGCGCTTTCATCTAGTTCTGATTATTTTGGAAATAACAGCCCTAGCACCTCTTTTCTATCTGATTACTCGGAATGTGATATCGCCCAAAAAAATGTAACAACAAGTAACTGGGGTAATGCCTTTTTTAATCTCGATCAATAAAGCCATGTATCTAATTTGTATCATTAAACCGTGTCTAGGTGCGCTTATGCCGCACCTTCAAGATTAGATTTAACTAAGGCTCGACACATAACTGTTCTCTCGTTTTGAGATCTAAAGTTGTGCATCGAGCAAAAATCCTTTTTATATCCGCTCTATGATGCACATAGATTAAAACTAAATAAGGCATCACATGAGTAATACCCAATCAATACCATCACAAGCAACACTCTCTATATCTTCTCTAACTATGATTGCGACCTATGCAAGCCTTTATATAGCTCAAATTGCTCTATTTTGGACTGCATTTGAGAAGTTTTCTGGAGCACCTGAATGGTTAACCGAGATGCTAGCTTCTTCTCCATTCGCTCCATTAACTGGTTTTGGTTGGATCATGATTGGAGCTCTAGAGTTGCTAGTGCTCGCTTTTGTTGTGCTTAGCTTGGTAAAGAAAGAGTTTCTTGGTCACAACAATGGGTTATTTTTAAAAGCAGCTATTTCTATAGGTATGGTTGCATTGGCGACTATGGCAATGGGGACTAGCTTTGCCAATGACTTTGCAAGTAAAGCAAGCTTCATTTATTACTTGGGTGCTCAAGTAGTTATGTATTTGATCGCTGATCGCCAATCTCAGTAACGCTTAGTTACTATACTGTAGCTATTTGTACGAATATTAAAATAGCTACAGTGCTCCTGAGGAGCTATTGCACAATGAGCACACTAACTAATCTAAGACGACATCTACTAAGAAACATCTATGGATTAACATTTATTCAGAACGATCAACCACTTTTAACAGACGCTCGGTAACTTCTATACATCATTATGGAGAAAATAATGACGCTCATCAGCAACACACCACTATTGGATTTTCGCTGTATTTAACCCATTAATACCCGCTAAAGGATACAGTGTTGCTGCCACACCCTCAGACAATGTTAGGCTATTCATATCGTCAACAAAGAAGCGACTGGTCATAGTATGCTTACCGTTATTAATGAATATCTCCAATACAGAGTTATCTACAAATAGACGAATATTCTGCTGTCTATCTAAGCGTGGTGCATTGCGGATAACCCCATAGTCTTCAGCGTACAGAATACTATTATTTGAACGATCTAAAGTGAACTTATTGTCATGTAAACTAAAGCGTATGTCGTGACCCTTTGAGTTGCTCATTTCTAAGGTAAAATCTTGCTTGGTCGAAAATTCAAGCTCAAAAGTGGTCGTATCAAGCACAACTGTTTGGGATACTTGGTAGCTGTCTTGCCGCAAGTCTTGTAGCTCCTTCAATGGAGACTGTATTAGCATATTACCTTGAAGATTTAGCTCTCTAGGTATGCTTAATAACCCCGCCCATTGATGACGCACTGAGGGAGGGTCGATATCAGGTAGTCCTATCCAGGCCAGCATAATTCGTCGACCTTGGTCATCTAAATAGGTTTGTGGTGCATAGAAATCAAACCCGTAATCTGGCTGGACAACCGGTTGATGATTCTGCAATTCCAAAGTATCTAGATTTAGCCGGTCACCTACGAGGTAGCTCACTGAAAAAATATTCTTATAGTCATACTCATTGTCACCATTTACACCCTGTGGAGAGAAAAGCATAACCCCTCGCCCTTGCAGTTCGAAGTAGTCTGGACACTCCCACATAAACCCAAATTTACTATAACGAGTTTTAACTGGGCCAAGGTGATGCCAATTATCTAACTCATCGGCCCGAAATAATGCCATTGCGCCGTGTTTCTCATGGGTTTGAGCAGCTACCACCATGTAGTAGGTCTCTCCTTCTTTCCATACTTTGGGGTCGCGAAAATGCTCAGTGTAGAAAGAATTACGAACTACAACGCCTTTTTTGGCGATCTTGCCTTCCACATCCATCACTGCATAACACTGCGTAGGCTCTCGTACCCAATCACCATTACGCTTATTGCCAGTAAAAAACAGCAATAACTCCCCTTTATTCACAAGCCCGCTACCTGAATATACACCGTGCGAGTCATAATCCTGATCTGGATAGAGTGCGACGCCATGGTCGCTAAAGTGAATAAAGTCTGCCGTGGACAGGTGATACCAATGCTTTACACCATGCACAGGTCCAAGAGGAAACCATTGGTAAAAGATATGATGCTCACCATTAAAATAACTCAGGCCATTTGGGTCATTGAGCAAACCAAAAGGTGGGGCAATATGAAAGCTTGGGTAACCTTTATCTTGCTGTCGCTCCTTGGCTAGACGGTTGAAGTAACCTTCAGGCATGTCTCGAATCCTTTGATAACGCTGTTTTCGTGTCCAGTCTCCCCATTTGCGTTCGCTCGACCTATGCTCTCTATACTGAGTTGGCGTTAGATTTGTGTACTTCTTAAATGCACGGCTAAAGTGGGTCTGCAGTCGATAGCCATATCGAAACGCAATATCGGCAATATCATCTTGAGATTGAACGAGATCTTTTTTAGCACTCTCAAAGATAAGCTCATCAACCACCTTAGAATACTTAAGTTGTTCACGTTGCAATCTACGTTGTAACTGTCTTGGGTGCATACCAAGTATGCTTGCAGCGGTTTCAATACTTGGTCTGCCGTTGATCAAATACGGTTTAAGGCTCAACTGTAGTGTGCCTTGAAGATCAAACCAGTTATCTATAGATTGTGGCGTTGATATAGCTAACGTTTTAGTGCTTACGACCTGATTAAGTAAACCTTCAGGTAGTTCGACTCCTGTTTTATCTCTCTCTACAAATAATTGATAGTTTGCGGCCGGAAACAACTGACGAAAATATGCTTCTGCGTTTGAGCACACCCAAATTCTTTTCGGATACCAATAGGTTTTTGTTATTGCTTGTATTAAAAGTGTCCAAAATGCTACGGCATACACATCTGACATTTTGTGTTGATGTTGCTTATCTCTTACTAGCCATGTCTCATTAAACTGGTGAAAAAAATAATGATTTACTGTTGAAGACTCATAAATCGCTGAATCAAAGTAGTGATTCAACTGCGTTTCAAGCGTCTCTTTTGTCGATAAATCAACAGACATTAATGACTTTCTCACGTTTTCTCGTGCACACCATTCTATATATGCCACTTGTTGCGAAATAGTCAGACACTGTTCGAGTAGATCAGAGAGCTTATCTATTAGATTTGGTAGTACATACCATTCAGCAGTGGCTAGCATATTTTTATCGGGTAATGCACTTTGTTCCCAAAGTGGCAATACTTCAGGATGATGTCTTTGCAAATATTCCAAGGATGTCTGTAGATACTTAGATTTCGTTAAAGGTATGAAATCTTTACCCGTGTTCGTAACCACTCTTACCCTGACCTCAATCAATGTGTACTTGCCAATTTTAGAACATCACTTTCCAGTTTGAATTGTCGCAAATTGGTTAACGCCCCTCATACGAGTAGATTAGAATTTGCGCAAATTGTCAAATGAGAGTGCTCGATGAAATACACATTAATGGCATCTTTGCTAATGCTAAGTAGGCCAGTTTTTGCTCATGATATTGACCATGAACATATACATACTGAAGACGGGTGGAATGCAAAAGCTGGTTTTGTTTCTGATGTAGACGTAAAAGCAAGGCTTTGGTCAGCTCGCGGAAAAAACCAAGAAGAGATTGAAGCTCGCGCGAGTTACTTAGCGAATCAGTTTGATTCCCCACGAACTCCCGAAGAAAAAGCAAAAGATCAGGCGTTCAAGCAACGATTTAAAGATGCTATTTTTGTTAACACTATTCTTCCTGCAGCTCTAGGTGTCAAAGGTTTTAGTAAAGCAGATGTGGCCAAAGGGTTCCAGCGAAACGTAGACGCAGGCGTTAGTTTGATGAGTGTGTCAACGTATAACTTTCCAGATAGCCAAATATCTGATGAATTGAACACATTTAGCCAAACCAATGATTTAGCTAATGAACTAGGGCTAAAGAAAATCCATACGGTCAAAGATCTGCGTAACAACCATCGTCAAGGTAAAGCGTCGTATGTAATGAATACCCAAGGAGCAGATTTCGCCATTGCAGATATGAGCCTTGTTGAAAAGTATAACGCTATGGGTGTAAAGCAAATGAACTTTGTCTATAACACCGATAACGCTCTCGCTGGTGGCGGTACTAACAATAACTCTGGTGTGACAGAACTAGGCAAGAAATTTATAAGACGTGCTAATCAGGCGGGTGTACTCATTGATGTTTCCCATTCTTCAAGTCAAACCGCTATTGATGCAGCAAAATATTCAAGTAAACCAATAATCGCATCGCACTCTAACGCTTATGGACTGTTACCTATTGGTCGCAACCTTAACGATGAAGCAATTATAGCGATTGGTGATAATGGTGGTGCAGTATGTTCTACCGGTGTTGGTATGTTTTTGAATAAAGAAGGTGACGCTTCTCCAGAGGCCTTTGCAAAACATGTTGTTTACACTGCTAATCTCATCGGTAAAGACAGAACCTGTTTCTCAACGGACTACCTGCATAACTATGAAGACTTTTTAACCACAATGTTACCTTATGATGAAAAGTTTCCTCCGGAACTAGGCTTCGGTGCCCCAACAGAGAATACCACCGTGGAACAAGGCTGGGTAGTTGCACGAGTTTTATCAGAGCAATACGGTTGGAGTGATAGTGAGATACGAGGGTTCCTTGGCGAGAACGTTTTAAGAGTGTACGAAGCAAGCTGGGACACAGCTCAATAATTACGTTTAGAATCTGGAGATAACAAATTGAAAAAATGTATTTTTTAGCTCTTGTCTCATTTGCCTGTATGAACCTGACAAGGTGTGACTTATTTAATTTTGGCAAAAAACGTCGTCTCCGAGAGCCTTTATCGGAGACCTATTCAAATGCTGAGCTACTTAGACCCTCGATAGAAATACTCGAGGGTGACGTGAAAGCACGGCTTCGGCAATACCGTCGTCTCCGAGTGCTTTTATCGGAGACTTATTCAATTGCTGGATTACCTAGACCCCCGATAAGAGCACTCGGGGGTGACGTGAATGTACGGCTTTGGCAAAAACCGTCGTCTCCGAGGGTTTTTATCGGAGACCTATTCAAATGCTGAGGTACTTGACCCCCGATAAGAGCACTCGGGGGTGACGTGAATGTACGGCTTTGGCAAAAACCGTCGTCTCCGAGGGCTTTTATCGGAGAACTATTTAATTGCTGGGGTACCTAAGCCGCTTCAATATTAGTGGTCACATAAGGCAACCAAGCTTGTTGATACAGTTCTTTTGATTGAAAACGGTATCGCTTGATTTGTGACTTTTCAATATCGGTAAAGTCTCGACTTTCTACTGCCGCGAGGCGCTCAATTTTCTGCACTTGCTCATAGATGGTGTGTTCATGACCATTCTTCACATCAGCAATGTCTTTTAGGTGGAGTTGAACCTCAGCAATAATGTTGGTTTTTGGCAGTTGTACTAGGACATTCAAATCGCGGTAACCTGATTCGTTGGGCTTTTTGAAGCGATTCTTCACCTTAACAATCGTAGCTTCACGTTCCAAAACTTCATAGGCATTCATCAAGCTAGAAATATCATTAGCCACTATGGTTGCGCGCGCTAGGTCAGTAATTCGCTCTGCTTTACCACCCAACTCATATTGCACTTTCTCTTGTGCTCGTTGCTGTGATTTGATGCCAGAGAAATAGGCCTCTGATGTTGTGAGTAGAGCTGTACTTTTGCATAGCGTCTCCAACTCAGATTGGGCTTGGTGCGCCTTGCTGTACAGTACGTCGAAGTCAGAATACGGTTGAACTGGGGAGACATCATGATTTTGGATGCCATAAAGACCACTCAAGCTATGTTTAAATTTAGCTGAGCATACTTGGCCTTGATTGTTGTTTGATCGAGAGTTGTCATTGTTTGGCGCAACAGGGACTGCAGCAAACGCAGGTACACGAGTCAGTACTAACAGAGATAGTACTGCGGCACGCAAGAATAAGCTCATTGGCTCTCCTATTTTGTTTTAACTCATAAACGGTAAAGTAAGAAGACTGAGTGAAGACAAAATAAGTTCTGATTAAGATATGGGGATACGCGCTGAAAATCCAATGTCTTTACTCTTCTTTTCGTTTCCAAATGTGAACGCAATCACACGCATTTATATAACCTCTTGTTTCGATTAATAATTACCTCGATCACTTTTTAGCCTAGTTCCAACTCAAGCAAGACTAGTTCGAGAAAGGGTTAAATTCGCAAAAATAAAACAATACCAACGCGAGCCTATCTCTGCTTCGCTGCATTTAATGGATAGCCACCAGCACCGATTGTTCTTAGTGAATGCTGCTTATTCGCTAACTAAATGATTGTTATACATTAATACTATTTCCAAACCGTCATGACTCTGTTTATTTTATTTTTAGTGCGCAGGGCCTCACAGAAGTCAGTTGCACTGATATGAGGTTCTCCATCATTCACTAATAAAAAAGAATCAACATGAAACTACAAACAAAAACACTCCTGACGGCTATTTTAGCGTCCACTGTTTCCTCACACGCATTTGCCCAATTAGACCCAAGCAAAGCACCCTCTGAAAACTTTGACTTGAGCCACTGGAAGCTCAATGTACCTATCGAAGACACCAAGCCTGAACGTGAAGGCCTAGTTATGGAAGTGTCTGTGGCAGAGCTGAACAAAGGCTATGTACATCCTGAGTGGTTCTACACCGACTCTCAGACTGGCGCTATGGTCTTTGTCGCACCCAATAAGGCGATGACCACACCAAACTCAAGCAACGCACGTTCTGAACTGCATGCGATGCTTGCTGACAATCCAGAGGTTGGCACCTATGACCCAGCCAATAACTTTGCGGTTGCTTCCAATAAACATACTGAAGACTATGCTGCCGTTGGCGGTAAATTGAGTGCGGACCTAGCCGTCAATCATGTGAGTGTGAGTGGCGACCATAGGCACAACGATTCATTCTCCGTAGTGATTGGACAAATCCACGCTCGCCACAACGAGCCACTGAAAATCTTCTATCGCAAACTGCCTGATCACGAATATGGTTCTGTTTACTGGAACTACGAGAACAACGCCCTTGGTGATGATTACCATAAGCGTCTAGACATTTCTCATAACGTGTTTGGTAAGGCTAAACTGCGCTTTGGTCAAGAAGATCCACAAGACGGCATCAAGCTAGATGAGAGGATTTCTTACACTGTGAATGTTGAGGGTGACATCATGAATCTTGAGTTCACCAAGGATGCTGACACGGAAAATCCAGTCACCAAGACCTTTGCCATCAACATTGCCGAAGGTAATTACCTAGGCAACAAATACGATGCTGGCTATGCACAATCGCTGTTCTTCTACAAAGCAGGTGCGTACAACCAATGCAGTACTGGCTCTGTAGGCTGTACTAATAATGGTATGGATGCGGGCGATTACACCAAGGTAAGCTTCTATCATTTAGAACTAGACCACGATTAAGACGCATTAATTAAATAGCTACTTCAAATGATAAGGGGATCTCGTCGGGGGTCCCTTTTTACTACTTATCAAAAAGTTCTGCCTTGTTATCCAGCGTTTTTCCTGTGCTATTTCTGACCACTTACTTACTGTGATTGGTATAAGGTAATAAACGAGGTCAGAAGAGGGTTGCAGTTCACCTTGATTATCAAAGCTACACTGACTGCATCGCAAAAAGGAAAGAGCCTCAGAGAGAGGGTGAGTCACCTGAGGCCTTCGGGGATCAGAACTACTACTGTTCTGAGTTTCTCTGCTAAAAGAAATTGTTGTCCCTAAATGAGTCTTACGTTCGACTGCTCACTTGGGGAGGCCAACTTACCGGTAAGAGACAGCAAGCCAGCCTATAAACTGATACCAACCCAAATTTTATCCAAGTTGGTAGATTAAAACGTCAGCAAAAACTGACGTTCCATTTTTAGTGGCGAGTATGAGAACCAGTGAGTTCTACAGCACGCAACTGAGCAATGGCTTTAGCAAGTTCAAGCTGAGCTTGAGCAAAGTTAATGTCCATATTGCCCTTGTTGATGTTTTCTAGAGCAGCGCGTTTTGCTTCTTCTGCACGAGCACGGTCAATGTCTTTACCATGCAAGGCAGTATCCGCTAGAACAGTCACTACATCAGGTTGCACTTCAACCAAACCACCAGAGATATACAATACTTGTTCCTCTGCTTTAGGGCCTGTAACAAACACAGTCACACCAGGTTTGATCTTACTTAGAAGTGGCGAGTGACCTGGGCGAATACCCAGTTCACCGTCGGCTCCTGAAACCGCTAGGGCATGTGCAGGCCCTGAAAACAGTGTACCTTCCGCACTTACGATATTAAGTTGAAATGTATTTTCTGTAACTCCGATAGCCATGATGCACCCTGCCTCTTAGATAGATTTTGCTTTTTCAAGCACTTCGTCGATAGAGCCACAGTACAAGAAGGCTTGCTCTGGGATATCATCGTATTGACCGTCTAGCAGACCCTTGAAGCCTGATAGCGTTTCGCTTAGCGGTACAAACACACCTTTCTGACCAGTAAACACTTCTGCTACGTGGTAAGGCTGAGTTAGGAAACGTTCGATCTTACGAGCACGAGACACGGTTTGTTTATCTTCAGTAGACAACTCATCCATACCCAAAATCGCAATGATGTCTTTAAGCTCTTTGTAACGTTGCAAGGTAGTTTGTACTTTCTGTGCAATGTCATAGTGCTCTTGACCAACCACTAGAGGATCTAGCTGACGAGACGTTGAGTCCAATGGGTCAATCGCTGGGTAAAGACCCAATGCTGCGATATTACGAGACAGAACAACGGTTGCGTCCAAGTGAGCAAAGGTGGTTGCTGGCGATGGGTCAGTCAAGTCATCCGCAGGTACGTATACCGCTTGAATAGACGTGATAGAACCTTGTTTAGTTGAGGTGATACGCTCTTGAAGCACACCCATCTCTTCAGCCAATGTTGGCTGATAACCTACCGCTGAAGGCATACGACCAAGCAGTGCTGATACTTCTGTACCCGCAAGTGTGTAACGGTAGATGTTATCGATGAACAGCAGTACATCACGACCTTCATCACGGAAACGCTCAGCCATAGTAAGACCTGTCAGCGCTACACGTAGACGGTTTCCTGGTGGCTCGTTCATCTGACCGTAAACCATCGCAACTTTATCCAGTACGCCGGCTTCTTTCATTTCGTAGTAGAAATCGTTACCCTCACGAGTACGCTCACCTACACCAGTAAATACTGATAAACCTGAATGGGCTTTCGCGATGTTGTTGATAAGCTCCATCATGTTGACGGTTTTACCTACACCGGCACCACCGAACAGACCGATTTTACCACCCTTGGCGAATGGACAGATAAGGTCGATAACCTTAACGCCAGTCTCCAGAAGCTCAGTGCTGTTTGCTTGGTCTTCATAAGACGGTGCTTCACGGTGAATCTCGTAGTTCTCTTTCTGCCCAATCTCACCACACTCATCGATAGGTTGACCTAGTACATTCATGATGCGACCTAGAGTCTCTTCACCTACAGGTACGGTAATTGGCGAGCCTGTGTTCTCAACTTGCAAACCACGACGTAGACCATCTGAGGTACCCATCGCGATACAGCGAACGATACCGCCACCCATTTGTTGCTGAACTTCCAATACTAGCGAGCCTGCTTCGTCGCCGATGACTTTCAATGCGTCGTATACGCGAGGACCGCTATTGTGGCTGAATTCGACATCCACCACCGCACCGATCACTTTAACTATTTTTCCAACACTCATGTCTAAATCCTCAAATTCTGTTCCGAACCCTATACCGCTTGGGCACCTGAGACTATTTCACTCAGCTCTTGGGTAATGGCAGCCTGACGCGCTTTGTTGTATACCAACTGCAAATCGTCAATCAGTTGGCCGGCGTTATCGGTGGCCGCTTTCATGGCTACCATTCGGGCTGCTTGCTCACACGCAATGCTCTCTACAATGCCTTGGTACACCTGCGATTCTATGTATCGGTGTAGCAACTCGGAGAGTATGTCTTTTGGTGCTTGCTCGTAGATGTAGTCCCAGCGACGTGCTTCTCTTGCATCTGCGTCTGCTTCTACATCTGACGGGTGTGGCAGCAGTTTTGCTGTCGTTGGCTCTTGCACCATGGTGTTAACGAACTTGTTGTAAACCAAATACAAACTGTCGATCTTGCCTTCATCATAGTGACCCAACATCGCATTCACTGTGCCTAGGACATCTTCCAATTTTGGAGTGTCACCAAGGCCTGCCGTTTGCGCGATAACGTTACCGCCGCGTTGGAAGAATGAGATAGCCTTCGAACCGACTAAGGTTGTCTCTACCTCTACTCCCTTCGCACGCCATTGCTCCATTTCTTCCAACACCTTCTTGAACAAGTTGGTGTTCAAGCCGCCACATAAGCCGCGGTCTGATGAAATAATGATGTAAGCAACACGCTTGGGTTCACGCTGTTGAAGATACGGGTGTTGGTATTCCAACGAACCCGACGCGACATGAGAGATAACTTTACGCATGTTCTCGGCATATGGGCGGGTTAGCACCATGTTGTCTTGAACCTTACGCATCTTACTTGCCGCAACCATCTCCATTGCACTGGTGATTTTCTGAGTGTTACTCACACTGCCTATCTTGGTGCGAATTTCTTTAGTATTTGCCATTATCTGCTCCTATTTGTTTTGATTTCCAGTCAACAAACCGGAGCGATTACCAAGCCTTCAATCCAACAAAACCATCTAGAATCTCTTTAAGAGCGCCTTCGATTTCATCGTTGTAGTCACCTGTTGCGTTGATCTTTTCAATCAACTCTGGATTTTGCGCTTTAGCGTAAGCAAGTAACTCTTCTTCAAAGCTCGCAATCTTGTTCAATTCCACTTCAGTCAAGTAACCCTTCTCAGCAGCAAAGATAACCATTGCTTGCTCAGCGACTGACATAGGTGAGTATTGCTTCTGCTTCATTAGCTCTGTAACACGTTCACCATGGTCAAGTTGCTTACGAGTCATCTCATCCAAATCAGAAGAGAATTGAGCAAACGCTGCCAGTTCACGATATTGAGCCAGTGCAGTACGGATACCACCAGACAGTTTCTTGATGATCTTGCTTTGTGCAGCACCACCAACGCGAGATACCGAGATACCTGGGTCAACCGCTGGACGCAAACCTGAGTTAAACAGTTGAGTCTGAAGGAAAATCTGACCATCTGTAATCGAGATTACGTTGGTTGGTACGAACGCTGATACGTCACCCGCTTGGGTTTCGATGATAGGCAGTGCCGTCAATGAACCCGTTTTGCCTTTTACTTCACCCTTGGTGAATTTCTCAACGTACTCTTCGTTTACACGAGCGGCACGTTCTAGTAGGCGCGAGTGGAGGTAAAAAACGTCACCAGGGAAGGCTTCACGACCCGGTGGACGCTTAAGCAATAGAGAGATTTGGCGATAAGCTACCGCTTGTTTTGACAGATCATCATAGATGATAAGTGCATCTTCACCACGGTCACGGAAGTATTCGCCCATGGTACAACCTGCATACGGTGCTAGGTATTGAAGTGCTGCTGATTCTGATGCTGATGCTACCACTACGATGGTGTTTTCAAGTGCACCGTGGTCTTCAAGCTTGCGCACTACGTTAGCAATAGTGGATGCTTTTTGGCCGATAGCGACATACACACACTTAATACCAGAATCTTTTTGGTTGATGATGGCATCAATCGCCATTGCTGTTTTACCAGTCTGACGGTCACCGATGATTAGCTCACGTTGACCACGACCGATTGGCACCATGGTATCAACGGCTTTATAGCCAGTTTGAATGGGTTGATCGACCGACTTACGTTCGATTACACCCGGTGCAATCACTTCTACTGGGTCAAGTTGGTCAAAGCTTACTGCGCCCTTACCATCAATTGGCTCACCAAGCGTGTTCACTACACGACCTAGTAGGCCATTACCTACTGGCACTTCCAAGATACGACCAGTACCTTTTACTTTCATGCCTTCAGAAAGGTCAGTGTAAGGGCCCATAACTACGGCACCCACTGAGAATTGCTCAAGGTTAAGTGCTAGTGCGTATTTGCCACCTGGCAGTTCAATCATCTCACCTTGCATTACATCAGCAAGACCGTTGATTGTGATGATGCCATCACGAACAGAGACTATGGTGCCTTCATTGCGAGCTTCAGTGCTCACATTAAATTTCGCGATTCTCTCTCTGATCAGATCGCTAATTTCATTTGAATTTAATTGCATATCTGTTACCTATCTCGCGTGAAGTTGACTAGCTAATCGGCTAATTGATGTGTTCAAAGAACCATCGATGACTGTTTCGCCCGCTTGGACAACAATCCCACCAACCAATGTGTTATCGAGAACTTGCTCTAGTTCAACTCGACGCTCTAATTTCTTCTCAAGTGCGGCAGTTAGTGACGCAACTTGCTCTTTTGTAAGCGATTCTGAGCTTGTGACAGTGACAGAAACTACACGTTCATGTTCATCCTTTAGCTCGCTGAACAGCTCAAACAGCTCTCTTACAACCGAAAGACGACCATTCTCTGCCAGGACTCTAATTAGGTTCACGACGTGTTCGTCTACTAGTCCTTGGCAAACCTCAACTATGATGTTGGCCAGTTCTTCGGCTTGCTGTGTGCCTGCCCCTTCTGCTGAAGAGATCTCATTAGCGATCGTTTCTTCTTCTGCCACAGCTACAAGGATTGACAGCATTGACTGCCACTCTTGTAACTTGTCTTCACTTAAAGCAAAGTCAAACGATGCTTTAGCGTAGGGATGAGCAATACTGGTGTAATCTGACATATTGCCTCCGCTTAGATTTCGCTTATCAATTGATCAACTAACGCTCGGTTCGCTGCAGAATCTAGGTTCTTGCTAATCAATTTCTGTGCACTTTCAATTACAGCGTCTGCCATATTCGCCTGGAGTTCTTGGCGTAATTTTTGACGCTCGCCTTCTAGTTCGGCTCTACCTTGCTCTAAGATGCGCGCTTTCTCTTGCTCAGCTTCTTGTTGAGCTTGGCTGACGATTTCACTGCGGCGTTTGTTGCCTTGCTCAATCAGTTCAGTCACATTTCTTTTCGCATCTTCGATGAGTTGAGCACCATTTGCTTTCGCTATTTCTAGCTCTTTCGCTGCATTTTCTGAGTGGCGTAGGCCATCAGCAATTTCTTTTTGGCGCTCGTCTAACATCGCGGTGAGAGGTGGCCATACATATTTCATACATAGCCAAACAAAAATCACGAATGAGATTGCTTGTCCTAGCATGCTTGCATTTAAGTTCATACCTTCCTCACTAAATCTTGATTACTTATAAATCGATCTTTTCAAAGCTTGCTAATTAATGAATTAAGCTACTGCGAAGATGATGTATAGACCGATACCAACACCGATCATCGGTACAGCATCCACAAGACCCATCATGATGAAGAATTGAGTACGAAGCATTGGTGTTAGATCCGGTTGACGTGCAACACCTTCAAGGTATTTACCCGCTAGGTTACCGATACCAGATGCTGCACCTGCCGCACCCAAACCAATCAGTAATGCACCTGCTACATATAAAACTGCGCTTACGATATCCATTTGTATCTCCGATATATAAATTTGTTAATTAAATCTGTGTTAGTAATTAATGGTGTTCTTCTGTTGCCATGCCTAAATAGACGATGGTCAGTACCATAAATATAAATGCTTGTAAGAATACGATTAGTATGTGGAATAAAGCCCATGGAACACTCAGTGCCCACTGCATCCACCAAGGCATTAATGCAATCAGGATAAATATCATTTCACCTGCGTACATGTTGCCGAATAATCGCAAACCTAGTGATATTGGTTTTGAAATTAACGTTATTAGTTCAAGAATAAAGTTAACTGGGTATAGAAGTGGATTATCAAATGGCTGAGTTGTTAGCTCTTTAATAAAACCTTTTAGCCCTTTATTTTTAAACGTGTACGTTAATAGCAGAATAAATACACCCAATGCCATCGACATAGGGATATTGACATCCGCCGTCGGTAGGTCTCTGAAATGTGTCAGTCCCATTGCGCCAGTAAGCGTTGGTACTAAATCGATTGGTAATAAGTCGACTGCATTCATTAACAGAACCCAAACAAAGGTGGTTAATGCCAGCGGCCCAATCAATTTATCTTCTGCTTGAAAAATTTCTTTTACTAGATTGTTTACAAACTCAAAGATAACCTCGATAAGACATTGAAAACGACCTGGAACGCCACTGGTTCCCTTGGTTACAACGTATCGAAATGCCCCAATGAAGAGTAAACCTGTAATCCAAGAAACCAACATTGAATCAATGTTGAATGCCCAGAAACCATCACCTGTAGTTAAGAAGGTTAAGTGATGCTCTATATATTCGTGAGCGGTAGTAACTTGTTCCATACTACGCGTACTCCGATTTATTAGAGCCAGTAATAAACGGTGTTAAGAAATATCCAATCATAGTCACAATATACGCTTCTAAGATGACTGGGTTATCCAGACCAAAGAATCGAAATGCTAAGATAAACATTACAAACGTATATATGATTTTAACTACACGACTCATTTGCATTAGATCGCGCAAGCTATAATTAGGATTTCTTTGAACCTTAAGGCTTGCATATATAAAACCAATCAATGGTGGTACCATCGCGATTACGACTCCCAACACTGCAGATTCCATATCTACTTTATTACCGAAAAACACTTCAAATAAAACTACACCGATGGCTAATACTACTTGGCAAAGAATAACTCTTTTAGCTGCAACAAGAATGTCACCGCTGATTCCATCCAGCCTCATAATAAAACCTCATATTTAGCAGTGTAACTTAATATAAAAAACAGTCGAAAGTTAACTTGTTCCTAGAAACTGACTCTTGGCTACCCTTTATATCTCCCCACGAAGGTTAGCTATATAAAACTTATTGGCTATCGCTTCGATATGGATAAGTTACGCCTAAAGTTCCGTGATCAAAACACCAAATACCGACATCAATCATTCCATTTTTGATAACTGCATCACTTATTTATGAAAATTGAGCAACTGGCACTAGATGCGTTCATTTATAACGCTTGATACTGCAACCAAGTGCACAGCACTCTTGATTCATATCAATTTAATTATTTATTTACTATAAATTTGCAAGGTAACTATTCAAAACTGGAATGGTGTGAAAATATAAAGGGTTATCACTGCTTTGTTGTGCAACCTGAGTAATAAAAATAGGAGGAATATCAGTGATACCCTGCATGGACCTTTATCTACAATTAATATGCAACCAACTAAGTATACACACCCATATATTATGCAAGTCATTGATTATCAATAATAAATATAATAGTGATACAGTGATCTTCTTCATACCTAAGGGGGGGAGTTCGATGATAATATTGCACCGCTCACACCTAATACTATTAATGCATCACTAAGGTAATTCTATGCACAGCAGTGCCACCTTGAGTCACCCTCAATCTCAAGAGAAGTCATTGGAAAACGTATGTAAACGTCTTCTCCAGGAAAACAGCTTTCACAATCAGAGTGAACTACGAGAAAGCCTAATCAAAAATGGCTTTGCTGGAATCAGCCAATCAACGGTTTCACGTCTTTTGACTCAACTTGGGGTTATCAAGGCGCCAAACGCCCTAGGAAAAAAGATTTACTGCTTAGCACCAGAAACCAGCGCTATACAATTTGACTCCTCTATTGCCTCCCAGATTGACTCCATTGAAGACAACAAATCCATGATTGTAGTAAAGGCAAAACCTGGAAGTGCCCAGCTCATCGCGAGACTGATTGATTTTGACGCAGACAAAGCCATATTAGGCTCCATTGCCGGTGATGATACTGTGTTGGTTGTACCCAGTGATGTGGAGAATATAGGGCAGTGCAAAGAGGCGGTGCGAAATATACTAGCCCTAAACTGACCTTCACTTTCAAGAAAGCAGTGAGCCTTAAACCCAAAAACCCTAGAAATGGACTATCCACTTCTAGGGTTTTAGTTAGAGTATGACTTACTTGGCTACGTTACCCGCGACATTCAGGGCATCCCACGTACGAGCAAACGGAGGAGCGTAGCAGAAATCGAGATAACCCAATTGCGATGTGGTCATCTTAGCTGTAATTGCAACTGCTAGAGCATTAATGCGGCTTACTGCACCTTTCTTACCAACGATCTCGCCACCTAAGATTACTTTGGTTGTTGGGTTGTAGATTAACTTCACCTTAATATCTTCTTGACCAGGGTAATAGTCGGTTTGGTTTTTGTCTGAAATCACAGAGATCTTGTGCTCAATGCCAGACTCTTCGGCTAGTGCCTGAGTGACACCCGTGCAGGCCATCTCGTAATCTAAGACTTTCAAACATGAAGAACCTAGGAAGCCTTCCAGATAAACATCTTTGCCCGATAGATTGTCTGCCATCATTCGAGCTTGCTTGTTCGCCGTTGTAGCAAGCGGCAGATAAACCGATTGGTTTAAAGCAATGTGGTGAGCCACAGCGCAATCACCCACAGCGTAAATGTGTTCATCTGCTGTTTGGCCGAACTCATTAACAAGCAATGCACCTGTTGGATGTTTGTCTAAATCAAACATCTCGGTATTAGGCTTAAAACCCAAAGACATAACAACCACGTCTGCAAATACAGAGCCTTTATCTGTGATCACCTCGTAGCCACCAGCATCAGCATCTTGAATGGCTTCTACACTACAATCGACTCTTAAGTCCGCACCCGCTTCTGTAATACTTTGTTCTACGGCAGACACCATATCTGCGCCAAACTGGCGGCTCATTACGCGTGAGGCACGCTCAATGATAGTCACCTTCTTGTTTAAATGGTCAGCGGCATCAAATACCTCAAGACCAATGAAGCCGGCACCTATGACACAGATATTTTTATTTTTCTCATCTGCAAACGCAGCTTTTACTGCCAGACCATCTTCTTGGCTCGTCAGGGTATATACATTTTCTGGATTAAACTCACCGAAGCTTGGCACTATGGGCCTAGCACCTGTGCAAATGATGAGCTTGTCGTAGTCGATGAACTCAATGGTACCTTCAACTCGCACTTCAACTCGTTTATTGGCACGGTCAACTGCGATGACTTCTGTAGAGATCCTAAGATCTAGTCCAGACTTAATCGCCTGCTCTGGAGTACGAGAAATCATTCGCTCAGTATCATCAAACATGCCACCAGCGAAGTAAGGCAAGCCACAGCCGCCAAAGGAGATATAGTCACGCTTTTCGATAACAACCACTTCATCACTTGGCTGATTGCGTTTGTACTTTGCCGCAAAACTCATACCCGCCGCGTTACCGCCGATCACCACTATTTTCATACTAAAACCTTAACTAAAAAGGGTGGCCAATATGGCCACCAAATAGAGTATTTCTTTATATTTATTAAAGAGACCGATTAAGCTATCGCTTCCTCTGGATTCTCAGTGCCTTTGGTTACTTCCGAGTTATACACTTCTTTGTCTAGCGTGCCGTTCTTCTTCGCAGTCAATACACCGGACAACATAGAACCAGAGATATTCAATGCAGTACGCGCCATATCAATCAAGGCTTCGATTGAGACTAGGATTGCTACAACCGTGATATCTAATCCCATGATAGTCAGTACCGCTACAGCTGCGAAGGTAGCACCACCACCCACACCAGCAATACCGAATGAAGCAATCGCGATAACGGCAACTAGCTGAACAATGAAACCTAGGTCTACTGGAATGCCCATGACTTGCGCAGCCATGATAGCTAGCATTGCTGGGTAGATACCTGCACAACCATTTTGGCCAATACTCGTACCGAACGTTGCTGACATGTTGGCAGTTTCTTCGTCTACACCTAAAGTGCGATTTTGCGTTTCAACGTTAAGTGGGATAGCCGCCATGCTTGAACGAGAACCGAAACCAAACACCAATACAGGCCATGATTTCTTCACAAACTTCATTGGAGACAAACCCGTGATGGATACCATAGCGATGTGCACTAAGTACATAGCAAAGATTGCTGCGTAGCTTGCAACTAGGAAACGGCCCATCTCTGCAAGAGCAAATAGGTCGTTTGTCATCATGAACGACGTCATCAGAGCGAACACACCGTATGGCGTTAGCTTCAAGATTTCGCGAACCATAGACAGTACAACTTCTTTAGCAGAGTTAATGAAATCTACGAAGTTTTGTACTTTCTCTGGACGACGCTTCTTAACTTGCAGGATGCTGTAGCCGAGGAACATACCAAATAGAACAGTAGATAGCGTTGATGTTCTTTCAGAGCCCGTCAACATATCGAACACGTTTGCAGGAATGATTGATAGAGCAAGTGCAGCTAGACCATTGCTAGACATGCTTTCTTGAGTTGAAAGCAGACGATCACCACGAGCTTCAATAGCGCCGTTAGAGCCAACAGAGGTGACCATAGTGTTAGCATCAATACCAAAGATATAGATACTTGCAACACCAATGATGGCTGAAATCGCTACGGTGAAGATCAATAAACCAATGATTTTTGGTGCTATTTTCGACAGTGCGCCCGCACCATCTACGTTCATGACCGAAGAAACCATAGCCACAAACACCAATGGAATAACGATCATTTGTAGAAGCTTGATGTAGCCTTTACCAAATACAGAGATGAACTCGCCAAAGCTCGCGACTGCACTGTGGTCAACGCCCAGTGACAACTGAATCACGCCACCAAATAAAAGACCACCTACCAATGCACTTAATACGCGGTAGTTAAATGTTTTCTTTTGCTTTTTAAAATTGGATAGTACTGCGTAAAAACCTAAAAACAGTACGGAAAGTACAACAAATTGGAAACTCATAATTAAATCCTATTTAGGCTTTCGCTATTTGCGATGCGCAATAGCTTCGACTTCGACAAGTGCATCTTTAGGTAAGCGAGCTGCTTCTACACAAGAGCGCGCCGGTGGATTATCTGTGCCAAATACTTCGGTATATACTTCGTTAAATGCAGCAAAATTCTCCATATCAGACAGAAAACAGGTGGTTTTTAGAACGGTCTCTAGACTGGCACCACCAGCTTCTAATACTTCTTTTAGATTTAATAACGACTGCCTTGCTTGCTCTTTGATGCCACCTTCAACAAACGCCATGGTTTCTGGATCTAGAGGTAATTGACCCGAAGTCAGTACTAACTCGGAATAAGCAGTACCTTGGGCATAAGGTCCGATTGCAGCTGGAGCATTAGAGGTTGAGATAAGTTGTTTCACGACTTTTCCTTAATTTTAAATTTCAGTTGTTTCTGATTTGAATTCTCTGAGGAATTTATAGATTGCCTGACGAGTGATCCCTAGCTTTTCTGCCACTTGTGTTGTGGTCTCTTTCAGCTCAAAAATCCCATTGTCAAACAGGTGTTTGGTAATCGCTTTATTACGTCCTTTTGGAGTCACACTCGGATCGCCATCCACTTCATGAATGGCTTGTTCAAGTGCTTGATAAATCACATCACCTGCAGAGGTGCTGAAATGTTCGTTCTCCAAGAAGTTGCTCACTGACACATCAGGCATCAGTGTTTTCATGATCTCTGGGAAAGGGTGAGACAAGTTCATATTGATACACAACATGCCAATAGCTTTGCCATTCTCACCGGCCAGCACGCATGTGGTTGATTTCATCATTGCGCCATCACTACTCTTAGTGAAATAGCATTTCGGCGAAACCTCTCCTGTTCGCTCAAACTCGCTCCACATGCGTAGACCAAGGTCGGTTATTGGGGAACCGATTTCACGTCCGGTATGATGACCATTGACGATTTTTACTACTGAGTTTTCAAGGCTCTCAAAAGAGTGAATCAATACTTCGCAATGCGGCCCAATTAAATCCGCAATAGTGTCTGCAATGCGAAAATAGTGTTGAAGGCTTTTTTTGTCTTCTTTTGTAAACTTAACTTGTTGTACGCTCATCACTTAGGTTTACTTCTATTAACTCGGTAGGCACAGAATACTCCTATAGGGGTAGATAACAAAACCGACCAAAAACACATTAAGCCATTGTTTTTAAATGGATTTATTGGATAAATAGATCTAGATCAAAAAATATTAGAGAACCACATCACACTAAAGTGGTAGTTTGAGTTTAATTTTATTAACTGCATCAAGGTTTAAAAATGTAAACTTAAACTCCGCCACCAGACTGACACAAAATAAACGAGATCTTGCTCAACATTGGCGAAAAATAGAGCGATAAAAGATGAATTTAAAGACTAAAGAATTGGAGATTAAAGCTCATTCATCGCTGGTTGATTAATAGACACGTCAAGTGTCTTTAACGGCAAAATAACTTTCAAAGTCATATTGTTAGATATATTTCGCCTAGAATAAGCAATGTAGCTATTTTAGAGATAAGGAAATTCAAGGAAATGATTAAACGGCCACTAACCTATATAGGTATTACTGCACTCGTTTGCTCTGGTGTGGCGGTTTGTTATTTTCAACAACCTACCTCCTCAGGCGATTATCGTAGCGCAGCCAAAACCGTAAAACAGACCTATGAGCAGGAACTATTTACTCTCTCACCCTATAAGCAAGGTCACTTTGGTTTACGCATGTTCCGACAAACGCTAGATCCTAAATACCTTGTCGTGATTGAAGAAGACATCGGCATCATGTCCATAAGATTGAACCAACTCTCTGTCGAACTCAACGCCAAGCAAACCATGAATCAATACGCAGAGCGGCGCCTAACGCAATATCAACAAGGTAAAGATGAGCGCAGTAAAAGACGGCTGGTCGCTACAAAGGACAAACCAGAATACTTTTATCTAGGCTTGGATTTACTGAGATATATGGCTCGAGTCGATGACTATGGTCTAAAGCACAAAGATGATAAGAGGCTAAGAAGACATCTTGAGCAATACCCCTTTGATAAGCTGTTTACGGACAAAGCGATGATAAGAGCATGGGCTGCTCAACTGGCCAATCAGGTTTATTGGCTGAAGCAGTTGGGGATGGGAGATCACGTCACTAAGTTCACTCAAGCTCTAAAAGATACCTACCCAGATCATGAAGATTATCGACTGTCTCTACAGCAGTATGAAAACAAGCTCTATGGTATGACCCATATTGTGATTGCGGACTCGGGCTACTATCAACGCCAAGTCAACGAAGAGGATCATGCTTGGATATACGACTATTTCCGAAAAAACATAGAAGACATCATCACCTATACCAAGCAAGACATCATCGCAGAGGTTGGTATTAGTTTCTTACTCGCCGGACTTGAGGATGATCCCGCGGTCTATAAAGCTCGAGAAGCCATCAGACAATCTATCGATGAAACCGCAGGTCGCATCCCTTCTGTCTCTGGAAACCTAGATTTTAGCTACGGTGAACACCGCAATGTTTTAGCGATCATGCTTCTCGATTGGCACTTACCCAATGCAGGTCCGAATACCTCCACAACACCAAGCCTATTTAAAACCCTTCCCTACGGACTGCAGATAAAACCTGTTCAGTAAGACGAACTAACCCTTCTCTAATCAAGAAATGCCTTTAACAATAAGTAAAGCTTATTACTCATAGTAGCGATTGGCATTGGAGCTAATCAAACCTTGTTGATATAAATGCCCCCGAACCCATGCACCCATGCTCTGTGACTTATGTTCGCGGAACCTAGAGCTAAAAGGTAAGTAAATGAAGCATCTTATATCGATACTAGTATTAATCACTCTTGTAGGTTGTAACTCCTCTAGTGATGACAATACCTCACAACAGTTACCACCCTCACACTTACCAGAGGGCACTGTTCCTGATCGTCCTTCTCCTGATGCGGGCAATCCTGGGCATCTACCCGGTGACTTTATCCCAGATAGACTGCCGATTGATTGGTATAATGAGGCCTCTGCTCGATATGGTATGTCCGTTGAAAATCTAGATGCAGTATGTCGTTATACAACCTCACACCCTCAAATCAATACTCATGTCTCTTGTGATTGGAGGAATGAAGAGCTGACCATCGTGTATTTTGCTTCTCGCTATAACAGCGAACCAGAATTGCTTTTTGACCACTCTTTTATCTGGGTGATCAACGACACTAGAATCAACCATGGATTGATCTGGCCCATGACCAACCACAAAGCCGTTGGTTTGGAAGGACAGAACCTCTCGGTAAAATACGATGCGGTGAGTCTCAATATCCGAACACAATGCTCGGCTTCAGATTGCACCTTAATCAATCATGTTCTGACTCATACCTCTGACAATAATCATGTCCTTTCAAATGGTATCCCTTACAACCACACCACCGACTTTGACATGCAGACCTACAAGCAGTCAGAGCGTTTCTACTATCGCACCAACTTTGTGGATTTGGATACCGGTGAGTCTTACAACAATACATTGCACCTAGAAGATGACTTCCCAGCGCTGATGCATGAGGTCTTAGCTCCTGCGTTTGGCTACTAAACAGCCCAATAAAAAAGAGAGAGTTGAATCATCAACTCTCTCTTTTCAAAGGTGTGAACAGATAAAATTCAAAACTTCATTGTATTGCTTACTTCCCCTATCCCATCAATAGCAACAGAAACGACATCGTTATTTTTCAATGCCTTGGTCCGCCCAGGGGTGCCCATAAAGATCAGGTCTCCGGGCTTTAAGGTAAAGTATTTGCTGAGGTAACTCACAACCTTGGTAGGGCTGTGGATCATGTTTTGGGTATTTTCCTGCTGTACGATGTTGCCGTTCAAGCGAGTTGTCAGTACCAGGTTCTCGTAATCAACTCCTCGAGTGATGGTACTCGCGATTGGGCCAAAACCATCTGCGGCCTTAGCTCTTAACCACTGAAGATCTCGTCCCTGCCAGCTTCGCTCAGTAATGTCGTTGCCGACCGTCACGCCAAATATGGCTTCCCGAGCTTGCTGTTCATCGATATTACGTACCTCTTTACCAATGATGAGCACTAACTCCCCCTCAAAGTGCACGTTACTGGCGCCCTCAGGCACCAATACAGGTTCTCCAGAAAGAATTAAAGACGATGGAAGTTTTAAAAACAACGGGGGTGGCTTACTCGAAGGGGATGCTATGTGACTTGCGAAATTCATCCCAACAGCAAAAACCTTTTCCGGCTCGACTGGTAGCAGGATCCTTACAACACTCTGCTTCAAAGAAGAAGCAGACACGCTATATTGACCGAACAGATCACCAACAACAGGATAAATCCTATTTTGTTTGAGTTGACCATAACTGACAGCGCCTTGGTACTCATAGCGAACAAACTGCTCGCTGGCAGCCTGGCTCAGAGTTGAAAGACATAATCCTAGAACCAATAAAATCCATTTCATACATACTCTCCCAAAAAGACCCTACCTTTACGGGAAGGTAGAGCTTTTCGATCATAGTAGAGTATCAGATTGATAGTAGGATTCTTCTCCATCTGACCCTATCATTGGTGTCTCATCTATCAACTCGCTCATATCACCAAACGCTAAAATAGTTTGGTTCAAGTCATAAAATAGGTAACCAAAAGCACCCACTATAGATAAGACAACAAGCGCTATAATTGCGCTCCTCTTCCATGTAAACACAACACCTGATTCATAACACATAAGCACCTCAATCCTTTGAACTTGCTAATGAATACATGATCAATACTAATGACTATTTGAGCATTCACGGAGTCAAGAAAAGGCGTTTTGTGACATTGAAATGCCAATGCTGCTAGAAACGAAACCGAGATCACTGTTAGTGAGACGAAGAGGCATCTTTCAAAGTAATTCAAAACTTGAAACTAGATTAAACTGGCCTATTCTCGTGATCCGAACATATACAAAACAACCAATACAGTGAAAGTTGCCGCATCACTTCACTGCATTTCTATAGAATTAATCTGCCTATAATTTGATCTAGGAACTCGCCATTTGATTTCTAGAATCAAGAGGCTAGGCCATCTGCAATTAATACAAACACCTCGAAGTAACCTTTAAGGTTTTAAAAGTATTGGGTTATCCTTACCGTGCTTGAGCTATTAGTAATGTGAAGCTACCTATAGGTAAGCATAAGCAAAGGAATATACTCGGTGACCAAGTACCCACCGATACCCGCAAACGCAGCACCCGCATAATTCAGATATTCTTTCATTGTTACTTTTCGTTCCGCCAACTTGCCAAGAAGCACACCAACGAGGTGAATCGCCGCAGTTCCGACTAAGAATCCAGAGACAAACAAGCCAGGATTCGTCAACCGAGGCAACTCCGACCCATGAGCATAGCCATGGAAAATACCAAAAAAACAAGTGCCAATCACACCAATAATGATCGCAGGCTTATAGCTAGTAAAAATTGCAATGCCCAAGATAAACACCGAAAGTGCAATGGCAAATTCGGATAAAATGAGCCTGACACCAATAGCCGCAAAACCCGCACCGCAAATCATGGCCAACATAAAACAGGCTGGAATGGACCAGACATACTTTCCACCCAATCGTGCGCTGATAATACCCACCGATAGCATCGCCATTAAGTGGTCAATACCCGCAACAGGGTGCATTAAACCTTCAAAGAAACCGGCATCCATCATGCGAATGTGCGCGTGCGCTGGAGTTGAGGCTAACAAAACTAAAACTGCTAAAATTCTCATTTAAAATTGGCTGCTGCTGTTACGCAGCAGCCATCTCCTTTACTTATCTTTGTTGGTTATGAATGGCTTTGATTTCGCTCGCACTCAAGGCACGATCCCAAACCATGGCATCACTCATGTAACCCTGGAAATAACGCTCGTTGTTGTTGCTGCTATCAGACCAGCCCGATGCCAAATTAAATAGGTTGCCATTGTCCTCACCCCATTTCAGCTCGGCGCCCTTCTCTTCTTCTGCAATCAACTCACCGTTTAAATACAAACGAACCATGCGGTTATCATAAGTTGTGATTAGGTGAGACCAGGTATTCACATCAGCGGAGTATTCAGTTGCACGAAGGTAAGTAAAGCCTTCGTGATCACCAGCCTCTGCGCGTTCAGCGGCAATACCCGTAGCCCACATGGTGCGCTGACGAGAACCTAGACAGAAACCACTCTTAGTTCTCTCACCGTTACCCATATAACAACCCCAATCTCCAATTGAGTCAGGTTTTAGCCATATTGAGAATGAGATTTGATCGTCACCTAACCACAGGTTCGGTGAATCAAGTTCAGTGTCCGTAGGCATGTACGAGATCTTAGTTTCTTGGTCATAGCCGGTATGCAGAACAGAACCTCGTTCTGCGTCTTGAACAAACTCGTATTCACCTTCAACTGTGTACTCAAGCTGATGCTTTGAAGTGCTTGGTTCTAGATCTTCAGAAAGTGGTAGCTCGATAGTTGCATTAAGGTGTTTTGCTTCTACTTCACTGTTGTATACATCTAACATTTCTGGATCTGACCATGCTGACCAACGCTGCATTTCATCGCGGTATCGGCCCATCACACAGAACTCACCATTAGGTAGTTCATAGTCCACATAGAATGTATGGTCTACGCCAAGGAAGAGCTGAGAAATATCATGGCCTACATTTCTGTCGATGCCGTACAGATCTTCATCACTCTCTGCGCCAAAGATGTTCTCAATATCACGCTTAACGTTGAGCTCTGCGGTATTGATTTCACACGCTTGTGTATAAGGGTTTAGCTTTCCTAGCACAAATTCGGTACTGAACATTTCAGAACCCGACGTCGTGTAGTAATCAGATAGCGATACCTCGATCGTGTCTTGTTGCATGTCTAACTGAGTGCTAGACAAAATGATCGATGGCTTGTCTGGCAAAATACCGTCTTTGTTCAAACGGAATTCATCAATCAAGAACGGCGTCTCAATTGGGTTCACTACGTTGCCCGTTGACCATGTCTGAATCACTACTTCATCGGTTTCTAGATCAATATCAACCAATTGGAAGTTGTGGATTTGCTGGGTTCTTGACACGTCTGGATAGTCGTTGACTGAACCATGTGCAACCAGTTCGTCGTAGTCAGAAGGATCATCAGCACGCTTAGTCCAATACTCATCAAATGACGCACCACCACTGATTAAGTGGTAACCACTGTGGTCTCGGAAAGTACCACGAGCATAGTTGTGTGTATGGGCACCAATGTACATAGCAAACTTTTCAGACTTGTTCAGCTCTGCGGTATAAACGCGCTCAACCAGCTCTTCTTCATCACCCTGGCCTAGCTCAGATCGAAGTGGGTGGTGACCAACTGCAAATATCCAATCAATTGAATCGTCTTGGTCTGCGGTTTCAACCAGTTCTTTCACCCATTGACCCTGACGAACCATTTCATCGCCAGTCATATTGCTTAGCTTAACTTCCGTATTCAGCATGACAAAGAGCACGCGACCCTGCTTGAATGCGTAATACTCTTCAACGTGCTCTGGCAAGGGTTGAATACCTTGATAGTCCAAGTGGTCATATTTAAAGTGTGCGAAATAAAGAGAGGCCGTTGGATCTTGATAGTATTCATGGTTGCCAAGTGCCGTATAGAAAGGCAGTTCACCAGACAAGTATTTCATCTTGCCAAAGTGGGTGTCTTGATAATCTTGCAGCGTACTGCGGTCAACCTGATCACCGTTGTTAAGTACTAGGCTTGCTGCATGAACGCCCTCTTCTGGGTATTCAGTCTCAAGCACATAGCGAGCACCTTTTACCAAGCGATCAATGCGGTCATCTTCAGCATATTGGTGATCACCAATCACGAGAAAACGCATGTTTCCTTCTTTGCTATCGCTAGGTGCTGCTACGAAGCTAAACTCTTCTGATGCTGTATTGTCGGTGATCACTCGGTAATAATAAGTGGTCCCCGGTGTAAGCCCTTCAATGCTCGCAGTATGATAGTGATACTGATAGCCAAGGCGCTGTGAGTCACCATAAATCTCGTTGGTATAAAGGCCTGGCTTAGGGCCAAACAGCACCTTAGATTCGTTACCAGCGTCCGTGCGCCAACTCACTACCATAGTGTCGTCTTGAGCCGACATTAAGTAAGGTTCGTTGATCAGTACGTAATCACTTGGGTCGAAGGGAATACCTGAACCATCCTGAGAATCATTGCTTGAGCTAGAGTTACAGCCGGTTAACGCCAAAGCTAAGGTAACGCTTGCCGCCAGTACTTTTAAATTTGGGGTTTTCATCATTTCTCCAAAATCCATAGAATTCAATCTGATATAGACCAGATGAATTGATAGGATATAAATTGAAGATTTCACATTGATTAACTGAATGACTAATTCATTCAATATTCATAAGTAGGCATAAAGTGAAACTTACCAGTAATAAAAATCACATTCGAGCTTAGGTAATAAGAGGAAAGAGCAGCAGGTGATTAATTGGAATCGTCCAGGTGATATAAAAACAATTCAAAACAGAGGTTTAGCCGAAGGTATCTAAACCAAAGGATCACAAGCGCGACCCTTTAGTCATAATTCACGAACCGATTAGATAAGCGCATCGCCCGCTTGTTGCAGGCTAAAGGCGGTTAATGGATCTATTTCTCCCACCAATTTCTCGACTTGTTTAATCGCATCAATTGATGTGCTGGTCCTTCTATAGCTTAAATAGATAGGTCTCTTCCAGTCTTCAATCTGCTCTACTTTATGGAGTTGACCACTAGCGATAAAAGGCTCTACGACTGATTTAGGCAGGTAGGCGGTGCCCCCTTTTTCTAAGATAAAGTCTAAAGCAATACGGCCCGTCGAGGTGCGCAGATAAGGCGCTGGGATCTGAGGGTGTCGCTCAGCATGCTCAGAGGCAAATTTAGTTCCCCAATCCACATACACATAGTTTTGTTCGAAGACATTCTGATCACTGCTCGGCACCGTTGACACCATGGTCAAGACCAGATCAGCAATTTTACTACACTCAAGCTCATCAGACTTCAAAGGATCCAAACCAAACGCCATATCCAGGGTCCGTTCAAGCAGATTGCGATTCAATTGTTCACGAGACAATGACTCTGCCATAAAACCATAACCGGCAAACGAGTCCGTGATAATGCTCAATCCATTTTGTAGATAGGCATCCCAAATATTGGGTGTGCCACCGATCGTCAATTGCAACGCCTTTCCGCTGTCGAGAGAAAGCTCAAACTTTGCTTGTTGCAAGGTATTGACCATAACCTCGGCATACCCTATCAAGCGCTCACCCGCACTGGTTAACTTAATGGCATTACGATCTCGAATAAACAGCGTGGTATCAAAATACGACTCAAGCTGCTTTATGCGAGCACTCACGGCTGCCTGAGTAATATAAAGATTCTCAGATGCACGACCAAAGTGCCGCTCTTTAGCCACCTCTAAAAAGGTTTTAAATACCTTTACGTCCATAACATTACTCTCTCATTTGGCCCTTTGTGATTGTGATTGGGGCAAGCACCTACTAACACTGTAGACCTACACAATACCGCTAAAATTTAGTTGAAGTACACTGAATTTGTTCTAAAAATGCACTTACTCATCACGACAAATCCTCTTTATCTTGTCGACAAAAATTATTCGCTTACGTTCAAGGGCAGATGCGACTACATTGCGCACAAATCAACCGTATAACCCCAACTGTAGGAATCGAAACCATGCGTATTGCAATCTTGTCTCGCAATGAATCTTTGTACTCTACTCGCCGCCTAAAAGAAGCAGGCGAAGCACGAGGACACCAGGTAGATATTATAGATACCTTGCATTGCTATATGGACATTACTAGCAATAGCCCAAAGGTTCGCTATCAAGGTGAAGACCTGCCTCATTACGATGCAGTCATCCCAAGAATTGGTTCTTCGATTACCTTTTACGGTACAGCGGTAGTGCGTCAATTCGAGATGATGGACACCTTTGCGGTCAACGAGTCCGTCGCTATCAGTCGCTCTCGTGACAAACTGCGTTCATTGCAACTGCTATCACGCAAAGGCATTGGTTTACCGCGCACTGGGTTTGCCAACAAGCCAGACAACATTCCTGACGTAATCAAAAACGTCGGTGGTGCTCCAGTGGTCATCAAGCTTCTGGAAGGTACTCAAGGCATTGGCGTTGTATTAGCAGAAACCAACAAGGCCGCAGAAAGCGTTATTGAAGCGTTTATGGGACTAAAAGCGAACATCTTGGTTCAAGAGTTCATTGAAGAAGCTAAAGGTGCTGATATTCGTTGCTTCGTAGTAGGCAACAAAGTAATAGCAGCAATGAAGCGACAAGCCGGTGAAGGCGAATTCCGCTCTAACTTGCACCGTGGTGGCACAGCACAGCTTGTACGCTTGACTAAAGAAGAGCGCCAAACTGCAATCAATGCCGCTAAAGTTATGGGACTGAATGTGTGTGGTGTAGACATTCTACAATCTAAGAATGGCCCGGTGGTGATGGAAGTTAACTCCTCTCCTGGTCTAGAAGGCATAGAGAAAGCAACTGAGAAAGACGTTGCGAGCATGATCTTCGACTTTATTGAAAAGAATGCCAAACCAAACGCAAACAGAACCAAAGGAAGAGGCTGATGAGCAAGGCACTTACTATTGCCGGTGTAGATATTCTACCCGGTGAGCAATGCCAGATTGATGTACCCGTTGCCAAACTGTATACCGATACAGAGCTGTCGCTACCTGTACACATTCAGCGTGGTAAGCGCCAAGGGCCAACCGTGTTTGTCAGTGCCGCGGTTCATGGTGATGAACTTAATGGTATTGAAATCATCAGGCGCCTTATCTCAGCAAACCTAAATGTCATTCGAGGCACCTTGATCTTAGTGCCTATGGTGAACGTTTATGGGGTGTTGAACCAAAGCCGTTATCTGCCGGATCGCCGCGACCTCAACCGTAGCTTTCCTGGTTCAGAAAAGGGCTCAATGGCTGCGAGATTGGCGCATACCTTGATGGAGAATATCGTCAAACACTGTGACTACGGCATTGACCTGCATACTGGAGCGATTCATCGCTCCAACTTGCCACAGATCCGTGCGGACCTTAGTGATGCAGAAACAAAAGACCTAGCTGAAACGTTTGGCGTTCCGGTGCTTCTAAACTCAGTATTGCGAGACGGTTCTTTACGCGAAGCAGCAACGAGTAACAATACTCGAATCTTACTGTACGAAGCGGGGGAAGCGTTGCGTTTTGATGACCTATCAATTAACGCAGGTTACCAAGGCGTGCAAAACGTATTGATGAAGCTAGGCTTGATTCGCAAGCGCCGAGTTAAACGCAAAATTGAGCCATTTATCGCTAACAAAAGCGAGTGGCTACGAGCAAGCGGCAGTGGTTTCGTCAACGAAATGTTCGAGCTTGGAGAACAAGTGATTAAGGGGCAAACTCTGGCTGAGATTCACTCTCCGCTCGGTGAGCTTATCCAAAAAGTGGTTTCTACTCGTTCTGGAATCATTATTGGTAAACAGAATATTCCTTTAGTTCAAGAAGGCGATGCGATGTATCACATTGCTTACTTTGGACAAAACGATGATGGTGTTGCAGAGCATATAGAACTTCTGCAAGACACTTTAGGTGAAAGTGATAATGGATAGATTGATAATCGGTAATCTTGAACTATGTAGCTTGCCTGACTTAGGCATTGTTGATCTTGAAGTGCGAGTGGATACGGGGGCAAAAACCTCATCTTTGCATGCGGACAACATCCGTAAATTTCGTAAGAGTGGCAAGCCGTACGTTGAGTTCGATCTGCATCCAGATATCTACAACCTGGAAAAAGTCGTAACTTGCCAGGCTAAGGTCATCGACTCACGTAAGATAAAGTCTTCAAACGGTGAGGCAGAGCAACGCTGTGTCATTAAAACCACCTTCGGCATTGCGGGGCACAGTTGGCCAATCGAGGTGACGCTAACCAACCGCAAAGACATGTCTTACTTGATGCTACTTGGCCGTGAAGGTATGGGTAACAAGGTATACGTTGACCCTAGTCGCGCATTTACCTTGGGCAGTGACGAATAAGTCTTTTACTTCAACATAAAAGAAGGAAGCCATGGCTTCCTTCTTTTTTTCATCAGCCCTTAATAATTTGCTCTGAGCTCATTAACACACTCATCTTTGGAAACACCCTCTCACAGCTGTGCTGATGGCAAATTAAGTCCATGTCGGCAATAGCGTCTTCTACAATCACCACGTTGTAATCTAACTCAAAGGCTTGTCTCGCCGTCGATTCAACCCCAACACTGGTTGCAACTCCAGTGAGATAGACATCAGTAATTCCCTGCGCCTTAAGCTGATCATGTAAGCCAGTATTAGTAAATGCGCCCCATGAGTATTTTGTTAGGTACTTAAAGTTGGGGTTGTTGCTGAAGCTTTCTATTAGTGGGCCCCAAACAGTGGCAGAAGATGCCTGAGCTCTTTTGGATGCCCTTTGCTGTACTTCAGTGAGCCCTTTTGCCCGACCTGCCACGTTAACAACGAAAACAGGCAACCTTGCACGTTCAAATGCTCCACATAATGCAAGACTATTGCTGATCACTGACGTTGCCACTTCAGCTGGCACTTTATCAACAATACCTTCTTGAAGGTCGATAACGATAAGTGCTGAATGCTCGCTTATACCCATGGGTCGATACCTTTGTTGCTATGTGCCCGTTAGATCAGAATACACCCAGAGTGCGCTATTTGTCCTCTAATCATTTTGCCGTTACTGAAACTCTCTATTTCGCACAATTGTTCTCTAAGTCGACCCATGTCTGAAAAATCAGAAAGTTGTTATGTTATGTTTTTCAAAATTTATAACCATTGGAAAACTCACCTTGAAACGTATTTTAGTTGCAGTTGTAACTGCAGGAATTCTTACCGCCTGTGCAGATCAACAACCTGATCGAAAGCTTGGCCCAGTATGTGATACTGATATTGCAATCACAAAAGAGAAGGTAGGCGTATCGAGCCGCTACTACGTGGAAAACAACAACCAACAACAGAGCGCAACAGGCCTTATCCAAGCAAACTATCGCCCAGACTCTAATAGCGGCTTATCCGCGACAAAACGCTACAGTTTTGACTTACAACCGGGCGAGATAACAGAGATAGATATATGGGAAGCCAATGCCTTCCCTAAGCTTGAATTTATGCGCTGCAACTACTATTAATCTCACTTCAATTCAGCAATTGCACGTTTGTAAGGGCGCAAACTACATGTCCAATTACAATGGCGGCCGACTCTAGGTTCTATCTATGGTTGGCCAATGTAAAGCACACTGCGGCCCAACAGCGAAAATATCAAAGAGGAATACTCTCTATAACGGTAAATGGCCCGTGCAAGGAACTACTTGTCTGATTTTCCCTCCCCAACTTAGTGCAACTGCACCAAGCACATAACCCGCTAATATTCATTTCGATACACTTTAAATACTGTTTGTTTCTCATTCTAGATTGACTTAATTTCAACCAATAAATCTAGACTTACTTTTCACTTAACTCGATGAAATTAAGACTTTTTACTTAGGGTTGGCATCGAATGTGCAATAGAGGGACGTATATCCATTTCATTCCTGAGGACGTCATGAAAAAACTTACTACAGCCCTGATTATTTCATCTTTGTTTAGCTTTAATGCTATAGCTAACGACCTACCTAATATCACCATTCTAGGTACAGGTGGCACCATTGCTGGCTCTGCAGAGAAATCCACGGATGTAACCGGCTATAAAGCAGGAGAGATTGCGGTATCGACTCTTATTGAAGCTGTTCCACAAATCGTCGATGTAGCAAATGTTGATGGTATTCAAGTGGCTAATACCAGTAGCTCTAACATTGATAGCAAGATATTGCTTGAGATGGCAAAGACAGCCAACTCTCTATTGCAAAAAGATACCTCAGGCGTGGTTATTACCCACGGCACTGATACCACAGAAGAAACAGCCTTCTTCATGGATTTAGTTAACCAAACAGATAAGCCAATTGTAGTAGTAGGTGCTATGCGCCCTGCAACTGCAATTAGTGCAGACGGTCCGATGAATCTATTGAATGCGGTTAAGTTAGCTTCTGATGAGAGCGCACACGGAAGAGGCACTATGGTTCTTTTGAACGACAATATTGGCGCGGCTTACTATACCTCTAAAACAAGCTCAATCTCTTTGGATACCTTTAAAGCGCACGATCAAGGCTTCTTAGGAACCTTTGCCGGAGGTGAGCCTAAATTCTACTATGAGCCAGCTAAGGTCATGGGTAAGCCAACATTTGACGTATCTAAGTTAGAAACCCTACCTAAAGTTGATATCGTATACAGCTACCAAAACATGGGGCCAGAGATCATCGATGCCATCGTAGAGTCTGGTGCTGATGGTATTGTTGTTGCTGGCAGTGGCAATGGTTCGGTTCCTTCTGCTGTGCGAGAGAAGATTAGCCAACTGAATGAAGATGGCTACCCGGTGGTGCTTTCTACACGTACAGGGTCTGGTTTCGTTACTGCAAAATCTCACGCTATTGGTTCTGGTGTTCTGAACCCTCAAAAAGCACGAATCATGTTGATGCTAGCCTTGACGGAGACTCAAGATGTGAAAGAACTGCCTGTCTACTTCGGCACACAAAGCTAAACTAATCGAGAAACATCACCAACCTAGATCGAGTCCCCTATTCCAAAAATGATTGGCCACTCGCAGAATTTGATGCCGATACTCGATTGACCCTGTATGGGGGTGATGAAAAAGGCTACATCGATTATCCTAGTTACCAAGCATAATGAATACGACGGCAGCCTTATGGTTGCCGTTATTGTTTAAGAGGATATATGGACGTTACCTTTACAAGAGTCACCAACCAGCAGCAAATAGATATCGTTGTCGACCTAGCCAATATCATATGGACTGAGCATTACACCCCCATCATAGGGGCAGAGCAAGTTCACTATATGCTCACTCACATCCACTCTGCTGCGACTATCGCTACAGAAGTAAAAGATCAGAACATCCACTATTATCTCATTCATAAAATGGGTAAACCTGCGGGCTATGTAGGCGTAAAGCTACAACCAGAGCAGCTGTTTTTAAGCAAGATTTATGTGCTTTCTAGTGAGCGAGGCAATGGGATTGGCGCACTATCGATAAGCTTTATCAAGGACTTAGCCTTGTCGAACCATTTGAGTAAGATTTTTCTCACCGTCAATAAATACAATTCCCACTCTATTGCTGCCTATCAGCGCATCGGCTTTGAAATCACGGAAGAGATCGTGGCTGATATTGGGGGCGGTTATGTCATGGATGATTATAAGATGGAGCTAAACCTCTAGACCTGCAATAAAAATCATTACTATCAGCGTACGCTGAGGCATAGCTATACCCTCATAATATCAATCGTCAAATAGAACAAGAAATGGCAAAGCCCTTATGTATATTTGATATGGACGCAAATCAATGGCGATGGTGCAATGATAGAAGGAGTGCCTAGCTACAGAGAAGGTGACACGCCTTGAGCAGTGGTTATCTCAAAGCAAGCATGCCGACTGCACCTACCTGATCAATCCTAGCCCTAGTCTTGCGGCCTTAACAAAGCGAGAGAATTGGACAACTCTCACCTCGAAATAACCTGAGCACAAACAAAAACCCCAAGCGTTGAGCTTGGGGTCATTCGTTTAGCTATCGGTTAGCTGCACTATTGTCGCTAAGTTATCGGTCAACTCGGTGGCTGATATTCCTTGCAATTCAATAGTGAAAGACTCTTCACCCTTTTCCACAGTGATGAATGATTGTGTATCGTCGCCGGTTATAGTGCCTTCCAATTGGGTTAGTAACGCATCCAGTTCCAAAGGTTCTGAGATATCTGTAAACAATTCACTAAGATCCAATTTATCCCCTTCTGCAATTGAGAAGTCGGTAATAGTGTCGGTTTCATTAAATACTCTCAGGTCTGATGGCGTCCATTCAAATGTATCAGCACCTAAGCCACCAGTCATGATGTCTTCACCCATGCCGCCAATTAGCGTGTCATCACCTGAGCCACCAAGTAATAAATCATCGCCAGAACCGCCGGTTAGAATGTCGTTGCCACCTTGTCCGAATAGAATGTCGTCGTCGGTGCCGCCATCTAAAATATCATCTTTATGTGAATCTAGAGATTGGTCAAATTCCTCTACATTGGAAGAGATGTAGTTAAACATATCTTTTGCTTCCACGTCAGTTTGGAAGGCGCCTGTTTGCTCGGCTACATATTGCTGAATGGCCGAAACACCTTGGCCTTCTATGCCGGGAAAAGACACTGTATCGCCAAACAAGATATCAACCCCATCCCCAGAACTGATGGTATCAGAACCAGGCTCTAGAGACGTTGCCTTTCCTAGGATGGCATCTTTAAGATCATCTACATTAACATTGGCATCTACCTGTCCAAAACTATCAAACTTAAGTAATGTTGCTTGGTCAACACCATCACCAAGGCCAATAGCCTCGACCGCTGAAATTGCTGCCAAGATAGCAAAGTAATGCTGACCTTGTTTCACTACCTCGGTGTTATCACTCCAGTTATCCTGGAATACAAATTTCTTGCCATTACTATGAAGGCTAAGATAACCAACCGGTTCTCCGGTATAGGGTGACACAACATTGACTTGGCCATTTTCTATCGAAGACTCGATGACAACCCGTCCATTCCAACTCACTTCCTGACCAAGTACAAAATTGTCCGGCAAGATATCAGCAAGAGAATTCACTTCCTTAGTATCTTGATCATAACCAATTAAAAACTCTGTAAGCGAAGCATTCTTAAGATTCGTCGCTCTTGTTGGTTCACCATCTGTAATGAAGAAGGTTTGATTGGTCGCCTCGTTACCCGCCAATGCTAACGATTCAAACCACTCGATAGCAGTCTCAAAACCTGCTTCATAGTTAGTTGAAGATTCCGCATTAAGTGCACCCACTTTAGCGGCAAATTCATCTTTAGCATCTTGTGCTGAAGTATTCGACAAATCGATAGACACAACTTGTGCCGCATCAGTTGCAAACTCAGACAGCATCACATTAACCGTGCCAGAATTGTCTTCCTTAGCAACGTCCACTATCTCATTGAATGCGGCAATTATCTGAGCTTTCGCCTCATCAATAACACCTCCCATGCTTCCCGAGGTGTCTAAGATAAAGGCTATGTTGTAGTTTTCACCAGCGACAACTTGGAAGTCTTGTACATCGCCGACAATCAACTCATTCGCATCTGTACCAACAATGGTATCTGCCCCATAAGAAGCAGTTTGAACCTTAAATTCGCTACTCTCGATGATCAGGGGAAGTGTTGTACTCGATGATGCCGATTGCCCAGTGCTGGTTTCGGTCGCCGTGGCAGTGAATGTAACATCGTAGTCACCTGCTTCGGTTACATTTGCTTTTAATGTTGCAATATCAAGGCCGGTAATATCAACCCAACCATTGGCATCAACAGTAACTTCATTGCCATTGATGTCTTTAATAACGGTACCTTCAGGTAGCCCTTCAAGAGAAAGAGCCAAGGTCTCACTACCATCATCATCGACAAGGCTTGCACCTAGATCCCATAAGTCAACGAACTCACCTTCAGTACCTTTGGCATCTGAAGACTCTAGAACTAGATTATCGACAATCGCACCATAGCTATCTGCACCTGTGGCCTGAAGAATCAGACGGTAGTCACCTTCTGTATCCGATGGAAGGGTGACCTGAATGTTGCGCTCCCAAGAATTGTCTGTAGGTCTGAACTCATAAAGTGTGACGGCTTCACCCATAATTGGATCGCCATCATCGTCTAGCTTAACCCACAATACGTTCAGGTCACTATCGCCGTTCTCCCAGCGACGAGCCGCTGCATCAAAGGTGAAACTGTAGTAACGGCCTTCTTCGACAGAGATATTGGTGTAGATAGAATCATCACCATTATCAGCCTCAATTTCTAATACAAGGTTGCTATCTGTTGCACCAGGACGATAAGTTGACTCTTGACCAATTTCAACCTTGTTGTCGTCATTGGCATACCATTTCCCCAAGGTATCTCCACCGAGAACGGCACTCACATCGATATCTGAACTCCAAGTTTTCCCATCTGGAATAACCGCGTCTTGGAAGTTAATTGAGGCCTCATTTCTGTCTTGGCCAACCAAGATAGTCGGTGCATCTACCTTAGGCGTAATATCGATGGTAATTGATGCTTCTGTACTTTCTGAGTTCCCATCACTGATAGTGAAGTTAAATTCCGCGTAATCAGATTTTTGGTCGCCAGTACCAAGATCACTGAACGAATCATCACCAGATTCATTGCTATCAGGGATGAATCTCAAGTAGTTGGCATCAACGTCTGCTTTGGAGATAGAATCTCCAACCGCTACGTCTTGCCATGCGCCATTGACGTAGATTTGCATTGCGCCGTCAGCCGGTAGTGATTTAATCACGACAGATAAATCAGAATCAGGGCTATCTATGTCACTCGCATTGAACAGATCCCAGTTAAGAGTTAATGCTGTATCTTCTTGCCCAGTGATACTGTTGTCTGACGTGGTTGGGCTGTCGTTCAGTGGCACAACCGTCACCTTCGCCTCAGCATTAGCGTACTCGCCATTGCCATCTGTAATGGTGTAGCTAATCGTCGCATCGCCGTTAAAATCTTGGGCTGGGGTGAACACCAACTTACCGTCCACGATTGCAACCGTACCTTGATTAGCCGGTACTGTGGCAGCAGTAATCGTTAGATCATCACCGTCAATGTCGGAGTCATTGCTCAGAACATCAATCGTGACTTCGGTGTCTTCATTCGTTGAGATAGCGTCATCTACTGCCACTGGGCCATCGTTCTGTGGCGTAACTGTGACTGCGACTTCAGCGCTTGAATACTCTTCATTGCCATCGGTGATGGTGTAAGAAATCGTTGCTTCGCCGTTGAAGTCTTTGGCTGGGGTGAACACCAACTTACCGTCAACGATTTCTACTGTTCCTTGCTCAGCCGGTACCGATGCTGCTGTA
>NZ_BCUR01000001.1:683794-684372 GCF_003569005.1 Vibrio superstes
CAACTGTCACCGCGACTTCTGCACTTGAATACTCTTCGTTGCCATCGGTGATGGTGTAGCTAATCGTTGCTTCACCATTGAAGTCTTTCGCTGGCGTGAACACCAACTTACCGTCAACGATCTCTACCGTGCCTTGCTCTGCAGGAACTGACGCGGCAGTGATAGTCAGCTTGTCACCATCAACGTCTGTATCGTTGTTCAGCACATCAATCGTTATAGCCGTATCTTCGTCAGTGCTTGCGGCATCGTTAACAGCTATAGGACCGTCGTTCTGCGGCGCAACCGCCACAGCCACTTTGGCGCTAGATTCTTTATCGCCATCGGTGATGGTGTAGCTAATGGTGGCTTCACCGTTGAAGTCTTTCGCCGGAGTGAATACCAACTTACCGTCCACGATTTCTACCGTGCCTTGCTCTGCAGGGACTGAAGCGGCTGTGATAGTCAGATCATCACCATCAATGTCTGAGTCATTCGCCAGAACATCAATTGTGATTGGGCTGTCTTCATTAGTCGTAGCCGTATCATCCACTGCGGCAGGGCCATCATTCTGTGGCGCAACTGTGACTGCGACTTCAGCA
>NZ_BCUR01000001.1:686140-687075 GCF_003569005.1 Vibrio superstes
TCGTGGCTTCGCCGTTGAAGTCTTTGGCTGGGGTGAATACCAACTTACCGTCAACGATTTCTACTGTTCCTTGTTCAGCAGGTACTGTTGCTTCAGTGATGGTTAGAGAGTCACCGTCGATGTCTGAGTCATTCGCTAGGACATCGATAGTGATTGGTGAGTCTTCATCCATTGATACTGCATCTTCTACCGCAACAGGGCCATCATTCTGTGGCGCAACTGTCACCGCTACTTCAGCACTTGAATACTCTTCGTTGCCATCGGTGATGGTGTAGCTAATGGTCGCTTCACCATTGAAGTCTTTGGCTGGAGTGAACACCAACTTACCGTCAACGATTTCTACTGTTCCTTGCTCTGCAGGAACCGATGCTGCTGTGATAGTCAGATCATCACCGTCGATGTCTGAGTCATTGTTCAGCACATCAATCGTGATAGGGCTTTCTTCATTAGTGCTCGCAACGTCATCCACTGCAACAGGGCCATCATTCTGTGGCGTAACTGTGACTGCGACTTCAGCACTTGAATACTCTTCATTGCCATCGGTGATGGTGTAAGAAATCGAGGCTTCACCGTTGAAATCTTTGGCTGGGGTGAATACCAACTTACCATCAACGATTTCTACTGTTCCTTGCTCTGCAGGAACCGAGGCTGCTGTGATAGTCAGATCATCACTGTCGATGTCTGAGTCATTGTTCAGCACATCAATTGTGATTGGGCTGTCTTCATTAGTGCTCGCAACGTCATCCACTGCAACAGGGCCATCATTCTGTGGCGTAACTGTGACTGCGACTTCAGCACTTGAATACTCTTCATTACCATCGGTGATGGTGTAAGAAATCGTGGCTTCGCCGTTGAAGTCTTTGGCTGGCGTGAACACCAACTTACCGTCAACGATTTCTACCGTGCCTTGCTCTGCAGGAACCGATGCTGTTGTG
>NZ_BCUR01000001.1:687892-1670135 GCF_003569005.1 Vibrio superstes
ACCGTCAGTGATGGTGTAGCTAATGGTTGCATCGCCATTGAAATCTGTGGCGGGTGTAAACACCAACTTGCCATCCACAATCTCTACCGCACCTTGGTCAACTGGCACTGAGGCTGCAGTGATAGTCAGCTTGTCTCCATCAATATCTGTATCGTTGTTCAGCACATCAATGGTGACCGCGGTATCTTCATCCGTTGCAGCGGTGTCGTTAACCGCTATAGGGCCATCATTTTGTGGCGCAACCGCCACAGCCACTTCGGCGCTGGATTCTTTATCACCGTCAGTGATGGTGTAGCTGATCGTCGCATCACCATTGAAGTCTTTGGCTGGTGTAAACACCAACTTACCATCCACAATCTCCACCGTACCTTGGTCAGCTGGCACTGAGGCTGCAGTGATAGTTAGATCATCGCCATCGATGTCAGTATCGTTGTTCAGCACATCAATGGTGACTGCGGTATCTTCATCCGTTGCAGCGGTGTCATTAACCGCTACAGGGCCATCGTTTTGTGGCGTAACTGCTACCGCTACTTCAGCATTGGCATATTCACCATTACCATCCGTAATGGTGTAGCTGATCGTCGCATCACCATTGAAGTCTTTGGCTGGTGTAAACACCAACTTACCATCCACAATCTCCACCGTACCTTGGTCAGCTGGCACTGAGGCTGCAGTGATAGTTAGATCATCGCCATCGATGTCAGTATCGTTGTTCAGCACATCAATGGTGACTGACGTATCTTCATCGGTGCTTGCGGTATCGTTAACCGCAACTGGGCCGTCGTTCTGCGGCGCAACCGCCACGGCCACTTCAGCGCTGGATTCTTTGTTGCCGTCAGTAATGGTGTAAGAAATCGTCGCATCACCATTGAAGTCCTTCGCTGGTGTAAACACCAACTTACCATCCACAATCTCCACCGTACCTTGGTCAGCAGGGACTGAGGCTGCAGTGATAGTCAGCTTGTCGCCATCAATGTCTGTATCGTTGTTCAGCACATCAATCGTTACAGCCGTATCTTCGTCAGTGCTTGCGGTATCATTAACCGCAATTGGGCCATCGTTTTGAGGCTCAACAGTCACCACAACTTCGGCAGAAGACTCCAATCCACCTTCGTCTTCGATGACGTAAATAATCTTCACTTCGCCGTTAAAGTTTTCAGCGGGCGTGAACTCGACCTTGCCGTCCACAATCTCAACTGAACCCTGCGATGGGTCAACGAGCGATACGTCTTTTAGCGTGATTTTGTCACCGTCAATGTCGGTATCATTATCAAGCACATCGATAACCACTGCCGTGTCTTCTGGGGTTGATATGACGTCGTCGACTGCAGTCGGTGCGTCATTAACAGGGACAACTACGACAACGGCAGTTGCGCTGTCTTCGTTGCCATTACCGTCTTTGATGGTGTATTCGATTTCAGCTTCGCCATTGAAGTCTTTGGCTGGCTTGAAGTAGTAGCTTCCATCTGGGCTTTGGTGAACAGTACCTTGGTCTGCGGGTACGGAAATATCAATGATCTCAATATCGTTAGGATCAATAAAATCGTTTTCTAATAAATCTAGGGTGACGTTCTGATCTTCTAGTGTCTCTAAAAGGTCATCAACCGCAGTAGGAATAACAATTTTATCATTTTGAGAATCAGAATCGGCATCACTGCCTGGCGGTAGGATAGTGTTAGCATCAGTGACGAACTGTGTGATGGCACTTTCTTGTTCTTCAGTAAATAGATAGCCTGAAAAGCCTTCGGTATTGAACGTAGTTTGCGCAATAGTTTCGGCATTATCACGATCAACAGCGCCTGTTGCTGTTAGGCTTGAGCCCGATAGGTCACCTGAACTTGGTTCTGAGCCTTCCAGCTGAGAAGGATCATCGCCTTGTTTAACAATATTGATGACGTTTTCGGCATCAATATTGTTCAGAGCACCGTCTTTGGCCTGAGATATCTTTAGTTCTCTAACGAGATCCTCTGCAACCGTAACGGCATTGTCACCAACAGAAAGGACAACCTCTCCACTTTGCGGAGTATACCCTTCCGATGCCAACTTTAAATTACCATTCGCGTCTATAACTAACCACGCGTCTCCAAGAATCACTTCTTGAGCAAATGAGATACTATCCATGTCTTCTCCCGCTAAACTTCTTAATTAGCTTTTGTATGTATATTGTGCAGATCCTTCGCACTTGATCGAAATTTACCATGCAACAGTCAACAACTCTATTGTAAATTTCCATTAACAAATGATTTTTATGAAAAATGCAACATATGTGCTCCTAGACGCACTGATTCATATCCAACAAGTAATAACAGGCTCATAAATCCATAATCCAGGCGAATATTGCGAGGTGAAATATGCAGAGATTTGTTACGAGAGTTTTACACAAAAGAATCACATGAAAGGCTTGGTGAACACAGATAAAAGAGGGGAAGGGTTCCGAACTAGAATTAGATAAGATCAAAAAAGCCAGCATCTAAAATGCTGGCTTGATACAAATTCCGTTTTTGTTGTCACACTAGTTTCATTTCTTGAATAATATCGGATGCAATTTCCGGTTTAGTACTAGTTGGCTTTTCGTGAAGATCAGACTTCAGTTGTCCTTTACGGTTACGAAGACCCGTTTCCAGCTTCTTAAGTGCTCCAGCAATCGCCGGATACATTACCTCATTATTTGACTTCGCTGTAACTCTTACACCTTCATAGTTGGTGAAGACCTCTACCTCGTGTTCCCCATGTTCTTTGGTGATAATGATATCGCAGCTGATTAGTTGCGGAAAATGACTTGCTACCTTATCGAATTTCCCTTCAATCTCTTTGCGTGAATCTTCGGTAATTGATACATGATGCGTCTGAACATTTACTTTCATTGATTATACCTTTCTTATCACTCTGTAACTTAAACGTAGCAAACGACTGGCACTTCCACCAACAAAACTCCAAGACATCTGTGATTGGCTTCCCTGATATAAAATAATCTTAACTTTACCCCTTGAATATCACTTCACTAGACAGAATATGTTTGTCACCAGAGATTGTCGGTCTCTTCATTTCTATCTACTGTGCCTCAAATCACCCCTTAGAAAAGTGTAACAAAACATATCTTACCTTTGATTTTCGCAAGTGATTACTTCAGAAGCGACAAGAATGTCGAGCGAGCTCAAAATCGGAACACATGTCTTAATTTTCGACTATCTTTGATTCGGTTAATAAACCGTTTAGCCTTTGTAATCGAGCAAATAGTCATACTATATAAGGGAAATCAGCCACATAGTTGATAACGAAATATCCGTGCTCAAACATAGAAATGAGCGTGATTTTATCTACGTCAGCCTCGGTAAAATACTTCGTAGGCTCATATAAACATTGCTAATTTTTAATCAATACTTTGCATAAGGAAACGCTAGACCTGCGGAGGGCGTCACAAAATGAACAATTTTGTGAAATGACAATCGTGATCTTAGGTTAATTGTATTACAATAAGCTTTATAAGAATTTTATTTGTTCCCCCAAACACAATTTACGGGAGTTCGTATGAGCAACGACAAAGCGCTTGATGCTATCAGAAAGATGAAGCTTGAGAATGATACGTCAGCGGGTAACCTAGTAGACCTTCTACCAATCGAAGTTCAAAAAAGAGACTTTGATCTTTCATTCCTAGATAACCTTTCTGAAGCACGTCCACGCCTTCTAGTACAAGGTGCAGACCTAGCAGAATTCAAAGCAAAGGTTAAAGCAGATTCTTCTTTCTGCATGTACAACGATTTCATCAAGAACTCTACTGAGAAGTTCTATGAAACAGCACCGTTTGAAGAGCCACAGCCATACCCTGCAGAAACTGTAGGTAAAGCGTCTCTTTGGCGTCCTTACTGGCGTCAAATGTACGTTGATTGCCAAATGGCGCTTAACGCAACGCGTAACCTTTCTATCGCTGGTATCGTAAGCGAAGACGAAGACCTAATTGCTAAAGCTAAAGCTTGGACTCTAAAACTTGCTACTTACGATCCAGATGGCGTGACTTCTCGTGGCTACAACGATGAAGCAGCATTCCGCGTAGTTGCAGCAATGGCTTGGGGTTACGACTGGCTAAACGCTCACTTCACTGATGAAGAGCGCGAGATCGTTAGAAACGCACTAGTCGTTCGTCTAGACGAAATCATGCACCACCTGAAAGTAACGGTTGATCTACTGAACAACCCACTAAACAGCCACGGTGTTCGTTCTATCTCTTCTGCTATCATCCCAACGTGTATCGCGCTTTACCACGATCACCCGAAAGCAGGCGAGTACATTGCATACGCACTAGAATACTACGCAGAGTACTACCCACCATGGGGTGGTGAAGACGGCGGTTGGGCTGAAGGTCCTGACTACTGGAACACGCAAACTGCGTTCCTAGGCGAAGCATTCGACCTATTGAAAGCTTACTGTGGCGTAGACATGTTTAACAAAACATTCTACGAAAACACAGGTGACTTCCCACTATACTGCATGCCTGTTCACTCTAAGCGCGCTAGCTTCTGTGACCAGTCTTCAATTGGTGATTTCCCAGGCCTAAAACTGGCTTACAACATCAAGCATTACGCTGGTGTTAACCAGAAGCCTGAGTACGTTTGGTACTACAACCAACTTAAAGGTCGTGATACTGAAGCGCACACTAAATTCTACAACTTCGGTTGGTGGGACTTCGGCTACGACGATCTTCGCTTCAACATCCTTTGGGATGCTCCAGAAGAGCAAGCACCGTCTAACGATCCATTGTTGAAAGTATTCCCAATCACTGGTTGGGCTGCATTCCACAACAAGATGACTGAGCGTGATGAGCACATCCACATGGTGTTCAAGTGTTCTCCGTTTGGCTCTATCAGCCACTCTCACGGCGACCAAAACGCATTCACACTGCATGCATTCGGTGAAACTCTTGCTGCAATCACTGGTTACTACGGTGGTTTCGGTGTTGACATGCACACTAAGTGGCGTCGTCAAACGTTCTCTAAGAACCTTCCTCTATTCGGTGGCAAGGGTCAGTACGGCGAGAACAAGAACACTGGCTATGAAGGTCACCAAGATCGCTTCTGTATCGAAGCTGGCGGTAACATCACAGACTACGACACAGAATCTGATGTGAAGATGGTTGAAGGTGATGCGACGGCTTCTTACAAGTACTTCGTTCCTGAGATCGAATCTTACAAGCGTAAGATCTGGTTTGTTCAAGGTAAAGTATTCGTAATGCAAGACAAGGCTACTCTATCTGAAGAGAAAGACATGACTTGGCTAATGCACACGACTTTCGCTAACGAAGTGGCTGACAAGTCTTTCACTATCCGTGGCGAAGTAGCGCACCTAGACGTGAACTTCATCAATGAGTCTGCTGACAACATCACTTCTGTGAAGAACGTTGAAGGCTTCGGCGAAGTTGACCCATACGAGTACAAAGATCTTGAAATCCACCGTCACGTTGAGGTTGAATTCAAGCCATCTAAAGAGCACAACATCCTTACTCTTCTAGTTCCTAATAAGAACGAAGGCGAGCAGGTTGAAGTGTCTCATAAGCTTGTAGGTAACACGCTAGAGCTAACTGTTGACGGCGAGACAGTAACTATCGAGCTGTAATAGCTTGATATAATCCCCCCAAACGCCTAAATCCCAGAGTGACTCCCCCTCACTCTGGGATTTTTTTATGTGCCCCCCTTAATTCATACACCTCTTCATGCTACTCCCTCCCTTGATATTAATCCCATTATTGAGATTTAAGCTCTTAATATTTTATATTTACGGAATCAATAGCGAGGCGTAATATTCTTCTTGTCGGCAGGGAATGCGGAATATCAACTTTAAATTAATCTATAAAGGTGAACGTATGAAAACCCTATCAACACTATTAATTACAACTCTATTTGTCACTCCTGCCGTATTTGCAGCGAATCAAGACACGACTCAAATCACAGACCAACAAACCACAAGTTCGTTTATGGACTACAGTCAAAAAACTGGCGGTGGATACACTTGGGAAGATCCTAGTGATAAAACCGGTGGTAGCTTTACATGGGTAGACCCTAGCGAGAAAAGCGGTGGCGGCTATACATGGGAAGACCCTAGTGACAAAACCGGTGGTAGCTTTACATGGGTAGACCCTAGTGAGAAGAGCGGTGGCGGCTATACATGGGAAGACCCAAGCGACAAAACCGGTGGCAGCTTTGCATGGGTAGACCCTAGCGAGAAGAGTGGTGGCGGATACACTTGGGCAGACCCAAGCGACAAAACTGGTGGTAACTTTATCGGCGATGAAGACGATAAACGCAACGGTGGTCGTTTCTCGTAACCCTTATCCATGTTTTTATAGGCAAATAAACTCGCACCCTCAGCGTCTGTAATGTATTTTTATAACAGATACTTACAGACGTTGTATGGAACATGGCACGTAACCTAGATGACTTCTACCTATTCTGTCAGGTAGTAAAACTTGGCAGCATGAAAGCCGCAAGTGAAGAGCTCGAAATTCCTCTTTCGACTATCAGTCGGCGCATTGCTTACTTGGAAGAACAAGTAAGGTCTCCCCTATTTATTCGTTCTAAAGCCAGCCTTAAACCCACCAACATAGGCAAGCAATACTACGAACGTCTGTCTTCCCATTTTACTAGCCTTTGCGATGAGCTAGAAAATATCAATAGCGATAAAGACGATGTCTCCGGACGGGTAACCATTGATTGTACTGACTTTGTGTATCAGTATTTTATTAAAGATAGAATGGAAAACCTGCTTCGAAAATACCCAAAATTAAAACTGAAGTTTATTCCTGCTTCTGATACCTCAACTTTAGATCCAGACGCAGATATAGGCGTTTTGGTGGGCGATCTTCCAGACAGCAATTTAGTCGCAAAAAAGCTAATGTCAATTAACGTGAGAGTCGTTGCTTCACCTACGTTTTTAAGGTCACCCCCAACCACATTGGCGCAACTCAAAGAAATTGATTATGTTGGCCACCTTCAACATCAATCAATCACTGGCTACAACAAAAAAACACATAATCTCGAAACGGTTAAACTCTATCCAAAAATATCCTTGGCCAGCGCTGAATCCGTAGTGCAGATGGCGGAAAATGGCTTGGGGTTCGCATTTGTATCTGAATACTTTGCAGAGCAAGCCATGAAAAGAGGTAGCTTGATCGAGTGGTTACCCGACTACGATTTCTCTCATCGCGATATCTCCTTGGTGTATCGACACAGAACGCGGAAAACCAATGCCCAGCAAGTGGTCATCGAGGCTATTCTCGCCGAGTTCAAGGACTACAAAAGTAGGCTTGCTCAACAATAAGAACAAATAATTATCTCCATCACAGAAACCTTGAAATATATAAGGATATTCTCTGATGTGAGAGCTTTCCTACACTCTTTCTTTGTAAAAGTGTCTATTATTGAAAGTGTTACTAAAGGAACAGGGTGCCGTTATGAAATACAAACATATACTAGTCGCACTAGAGCTCGCGGAAGACAGCAAGGTGCTTATTGATAGAGCTGCCGTTCTGGCAAAAATACTCGACGCAGAGGTTTCATTTATTCACATCGATGGATCGCACGGAGAGATTTACCCAGACTTGGTAGATATTCAGGTGGATGAACAAGAACCTCCAATCAAACGTGCTTCTCTAGAGCAGTTGAAAACACTCACAGAGTATACCGATCAACCTATCAAGCACTTCCTCATTGGTACAGGAGATCTGAGCGATAAGCTACCTGACACCATAGCAAGTTACGGATGCGATCTTCTAATCTGTGGACATCACCATGACTTCTGGAGTCGTATTATTTCCTACTCCAAACACCTGATCCACAACTCACCTGTCGATATCTTAGTTGTACCGTTAGGAGAAAGTAACTAGAAGATATAAGCCACAGTCATCAAATAGAAAGGGCCTCTGAAGCGCAACGCTTGAGGGCTCTTTTTTTATTTAGAGTGCCTTCACATTCTGAACTTTAGACTAATCCCTTCCTAAATAAGTGATGAATTCCTTATCACAGTGTCAATAACAGCTAGAATCTTTCTAGACAGAGCATTCATAGCAGTAATCTAACTTTTACTCTCAGTCATCGCTGCACTCACTTGTTATCTTGCTCCCCTCAAAGAGGATAATTGTGAGCAAAGGGTTAATACAATGAACTTTCTATTTAGGATGATTACCGGACAATATAGGCTTATATGGTTATGTACCATCGTCTATTCCGCACTCTTTAACTTCTCATTCTTTAAGCACTTCACTGATGCCTTTCCTACAAGCGATGGTAATACCGGCTTTTTAATCAGTGTTGTCGTATTTTTGATTGCTGCTCACGCTCTAGTATTTTCAATCTTAGGTGGACGACTATTCACCAAGCTAGTGCTGATAATAGGTTTCTTGATTGGCGCTTCAGCCGCGTATTTCTCTTGGACTTACGGCATCGTGATTGACACGGTAATGTTAAGAAACATCATAGAAACCGATAGCAGTGAGGCGTTTGGCTTACTCTCACTAGAGCTCATCATGGTTATATTATTAGGCGCTCTGGTTCCCGCATATCTTGTCTACAAAGCACCGGTAGGTTATCAGGGGGTTCTCAAAGAAATTAGAGCTAAGCTTTTCTCTATCATGCTTGCTGTTGTGATGATAGCAGCCGCTCTAGTGCCTTATAGTGCCAATTACGCCTCGTTCTTTAGAGAATACAAGAGTGTTAGGTTTTACTCAGCACCTCTTTTTCCACTCTATTCAGTTGGGAAATACTTTGGCAAAAGCCATGTCAGCCCGCTTAAGCCAGAGTCTGAAATGATCAATGTTGTGCCAGATGCCAAAATAGAGCATAGCGACCCAAACAAACACGATCTCATTGTGCTAATTGTGGGAGAAACAGGACGCGCTGACCATTTCTCACTGAATGGTTATAAACGTCAAACCAACCCGAGATTGAGTAAGCGCAAGGGAGTTATTAGCTTCTCGCACATGACCAGTTGTGGCACCTCTACAGCAGTGTCTGTGCCGTGTATGTTCTCCCCTGATCCGAGAGATGAATTTGACAGTAAATCCATCTACAACAAGCTCAACGCCCTAGACGCGCTACATGAAAATAATGTCGCTGTCCTTTGGAGAGACAACAATTCCAGCTCTAAGGGCGTTGCTGAACGCGTTGATTATCAGTCATTTAAGTCTTCTGACCTCAATACGGTCTGCGACCCTGAGTGTAGAGATACCGGAATGCTAGTTGGTCTGGATGACTATGTCGATAAGCACCCAAATCAAGATATCGTTGTTGTACTCCATGCGATGGGCAGCCACGGGCCAGAGTATTTTAAGCGCTACCCTCAGGTCTTCGAACAGTTCACTCCTGTATGTAAAAGTAATCAACTGGCTAAGTGCTCTAGTGATGAAATCATCAATGCCTACGACAACACCATGCTATTTACTGACTTCTTCATTGATAGCAGTATTGATTGGTTAGATCAGTACTCAAACCAATACAAAACCGCTCTGCTTTACGTCAGCGATCATGGTGAGTCTTTGGGTGAAAACGACATATACTTGCACGGCATGCCCTTCGCTTTTGCGCCGGAGGTACAAAAGCACATTGCGGCAGTCGCATGGCTTAATGACTCGTCAACGTTCAAGTATCAAGACGTAGTTAAAAACAAAGAGGTGCCGTTCACTCAGGACAATTTTTACTGCTCAGTGTTATCACTGCTCGATGTAAATACGAAGTTTTGTCCTCATGAGAAATCAATTTTCTTTGAGCACCACAAAGAACAAAAGTAGTTGTGACGCTCAATTAACTGATTTAATTAGATTCTTAGTAAGAGAAATTTAAAAAGAGAGTATTTGACGGATCTGATCAGTCATATGCGAGTGTGTTGATCTTTACGCCTTGATTACACTCACTCGTGAACCTCGCCTAGTGTTTGATTAAGCCACAAATACTAGGCAGTTCGACCTACAAAGTTAGCGCCTTGAGCGTTTTATGGTCATCTTGACCAACATTTCTAATTGAAAAGTCCACACCTGAGACTCCCTTTGCCCTAGCTAGTTTGCTGGGGCTTTTTTTGTCTTAATTTCTCTCGCCAGTAGTACCCCTGTTTAAAAGATCATCATCGCTGCCCACTCAAAATGATTATCGCCTAACCCATTATTTTAAATAAGCACGCGCCCAATAAGAGAGTGCCAATCGCTACCCGAAGGGCTCGGCAAGAAAGGCTCGGCCAGAAGCCATTTACTCTTCGTTGAGCGACTTTTGCTTAGATGACTAGGCGGCAAGTCCCTCGCCTTGATTAAATGGCTTCTGGTCGAGCAAAATTTAATCGCAAAAGGTCAACAGACCCTAGTTACCTACCTAGAAAAGAGTGATTAAAGCAAATTTCAATTTAAATCAGTAACGCTCTACAGAGATTAAACCAATATAAAACAATAGGTTAATACTTTTTGCTAGCTAAGTGAGGATTTAATCATTCAAACCAGATTGTTTGATTTTAAATTACCTCGTTAAAGTTGCCTCACTCACTGATTTGGTGAGTTAATTTTAAGTCAATTCAAGCAATATGCCTCTGTTTGGCTACCTATTTTAGAATTTAGAAAGTGATTTAGTTATGAGCATAATTTCAGATTTATTTAACTTATCACCATTTATAGCTTTATTTATTACTCTCTCTTTAGGTTACCTAGTAGGTAAGATCACTATTGGACGTTTTGTTCTTGGTGGTGTTGCAGGAACACTATTGATGGGCGTAATAGTTGGCCAATTTGGTGTAAACATTGACCCTGGCGTGAAGAGTATCTTCTTTGCTTTATTTATCTACGCTGTTGGTTATCAGGGCGGAGCTCAATTCTTCAAAGCCCTTAACTTTAAAACCATCAACATTCTGCTGTCAGCAGTAGTGATGACAGTATCAGGCCTTTTATGTGTCTTGGCAGCAGCATGGCTGTTTGACCTAGACCGTGGTACAGCTGCAGGCCTTGCCGCCGGTGGTTTGACTCAATCTGCAATCATAGGTACTGCTGGTGATGCGATCGGACGCCTTGGCGGCTTGACCGAAGAAGCTAAACATCTAATGCAAACCAACGTTGCTGTGGGTTATGCGGTGACATATATCTTTGGCTCTCTAGGTCCAATCCTAATGGTAACTTGGGTATTCCCAACACTCATGAAGTGGGATATCCGCGCTGAAGCTATCAAAATGGCAGAAGCTAACTCAGATGGTCCGCAAGCTCTAAGTGAAGGCGAATTTAACGCTCTAACCAAACTAGAAACTCGCGCTTTTAAGATTGATAGCGAAAGCTCTCTTAAAAACAAAACCATTGCCAACGTCAATCAAGACTCAATCAATGCCCGCATTGAAATCATCGAGCGAGACGGCAAAGAACTTGATGCAGATAGATATAGCGTTGTTCAAGAAGGTGATGTTCTAGTCATCACTGGCACTCGAGATGCTATCTACAAAGTACAACACGCATCCATTGGCGAAGAAGTGGTGCTTCCAGCTGACTATCAAGTCATCGAAGAAAACCGCCAATTAATTGCAGACAACAAAAAGCTGATTGGTCGCACACTAAGCGATATACGTTCAGAGGCCAATGATGGTACTTACCGCGGCGTTTATGTCACTGACTACATCCGCGAAGGCAGTTCTATCGCAATTACTTCAGACCTAGTGGTTCAGAAAAACGATGTTATTCAGCTAACAGGTTCAGCTAAAGACATTAACCGTGTTGAGAAAAACATCGGCAAACGCATGAACACAAGTGCGATGACAGATTTCGTTATTCTTGGCATGGGTATGGTTGTCGGCCTTCTAATTGGCCTAATCAGCTTCAAGATTGCGGGCATCCCAGTGACCATTGGTTCTGGTGCAGGCTGTCTGATCTCTGGCCTGATAGTCGGTTGGTTGCGTAGCCGCAATCCGCATGTGGCTCAGTTCCCTCTTTCAGCTGCAGCCTTCATTCGTGACTTTGGTCTAGCTGCATTTGTCGGCATCGTTGGTCTAGAGGCTGGTCCTCAAGCTGTTGATACTATTAAAGAACACGGTATGAGCCTTCTGTTCCTAGGTATGGCAGTAACCATTATTCCGCAAATTATTTCGTTCTTCTTCTCTTACTATGTGTTGAGAATTAAGAACCCAATTGAAGCACTAGGATGTGTGACTGGTGGTCGAAGTGCAAACCCTGCATTCGCAGCCCTAATGGAGAAAACAGGTAATGCAACACCGGTATTTACCTTCACCGTCACTTACGCCGTAGCAAACGTTCTGCTTACGCTATGGGGCCCTATTATCGTCGGCATTATTACTGTTAACGCTGGCATGTAAATAACACAACTATTCAAGACTGATCCCTTACTCAAATAACAAGGGAGGGGATCGTCTTACCAAAAATTATTCAATTAAGGTTTTTAGAATGACTACTACAACTTCAAACATCGACTTTTCAAAATTTGCAGACCTAAGCCCATTCGAACTAAAAGACAAACTTATCGAAGTGGCACAAACTGTTCCAGATCGCGCACTGTTAGATGCAGGTCGTGGTAACCCTAACTTCCTAGCAACTCTGCCACGTAAAGCATTCATTCGCCTTGGTGAGTTTGCAGTCGCTGAAGCTGAGCGTAACTACGCTTACCTTGGTGGTGATTTCGGTGGTATCCCCGATGGTGTGGGTATTGTTGAGCGTTTCGATACCTTTACTAAAGAGTACTCAAACGACAAAGGTGTTCAGTTCATCGAGCGTGCACTCAGCTATGCAAAAGATCGTCTAGGCATCCAAAAACAAGCGTTCCTAAACGAACTCGTTCTCGCTTACCTAGCGTGTAACTACCCAGTACCACCACGCATGCTAGTAAACATTGAAAAAGTGGTTAAGCAGTACATCGCAGAAGAAATGTACGGCCCAGTACCAATGACCACAGATTTCGACCTATTTGCAACGGAAGGTGGCACGGCTTCAATGACCTACACATTCCAAACTATGTTCAACAACGGTCTATTGAAAAAAGGCGATAAGGTTGCGCTAATCACGCCAATCTTTACCCCTTACCTAGAAATCCCAGAGCTTTCTGAGTACGAACTAGAAATCGTTGAGCTACGTCTTGATGAGACCACTTGGCAGCTACCAATGTCTGAAATCGAGAAACTAGCAGATACAGACATCAAACTACTTTGCGTAGTTAACCCTGCTAACCCAGCATCAGTGAAATTCTCTAATGAGACTCTAGAGAACCTAACAAACTTTGTGAATGAGCAACGCAGTGACCTATTCATCATCACCGATGACGTATACGGTACATTTGCAGATGACTTTGTTTCACTATTCGCAAAACTACCGTACAACACACTTTGTGTTTACTCGTTCTCTAAATACTTTGGCGCAACAGGCTGGCGTTTAGGTACCATTGGTATCCAACACAAAAACGTATTTGATGATGCACTACGTTCTTTCAGCGAAGAAAAGCAATGCCAACTTGATGACCGTTACAAAACACTGACTCCAGAGCCACGTGACATTAAATTCATCGACCGCATCGTTGCTGATAGCCGTAGCGTAGCCTTGAATCACACTGCAGGTCTATCTCTACCGCAGCAAGTTCAAATGGCAATGTTTGCTCTGACTTGCCTTATGGATTCTGAAGGTAGCTACAAAGCAGCATGCAAACGCATCATTCGTGAGCGCTACATCACTCTATACACCAGCATGGGTCTAGAAGTTGAAGAGAACAAAGACCGCGTTGATTACTACACACTACTAGAGCTAGACACTCTAGGTGGCAAACTATACGGCGAAGAGTTTGTTGAGTGGTTCAAAGCAAGCGGTAAAGGTAAAGATTTCCTATTCCGTCTAGCTCATGAGACTGGTGTTATTTTACTACCAGGTAACGGCTTCGATACTGTGCATGCGTCTGTTCGTGTATCTCTAGCTAATCTGACTCACCACGAGTACGAACTTATTGGTCGCGCAACTCGCACCGTACTTGATGAGTACTTCGCTGATTTCCAGGGCTAATACTTCTTATTGAAGAATAAGCCAATGAGCCTCGGCTATACCGAGGCTTTTTCTTCTAAGAGTTGTCCCATCCTGAAATGTGTTTACACATTGAGGACAAATTATGACAATTCCCAATACTCTCTTTTCATGCCTATCTATCATTCGTAATCTCAATGTTGGTGCTTGTCATTAGGCTACTAAAACGTGTGCATTTTTTCCGAAAATACCAATTATTGGTGGGATTATCATTGCTAGACATCTTCCAAACCTATATTGCCATCTCGAATTAACTCGCTACCTACCCCCTCTAATAACGGTCCCCTCCCCCCTTTAAGAGGTCCTGCTTTAAACCAATGTCAATAAACCCCATAGACCTTCTCTAAAGTGTGACCTGATAAGGCACCGCACTTTCGGTTCACTTTGACTCAGGTCTCAATAACCCCACCAATACACCCAATGAATGACTGCCAAAATTTTAATCATCAGAAAAATCAACCAGTAGAGGTCAAAAAATAGTCAGCCGGCACATTCTTGATGTCGCTTTTCATAACACCACCAGCAACATCGTGATAAACCTTTGTTATTTAATACAAAAAACATACCAAACCAACTTAGTGAGAGTCTGCTCGAAAATAGGACGATATTTGTCATATAAGATGACATAGCACAAACACATTGAGTGGGTGAATAATTTACCTAAGTGTGTAAGTAAAAATCCATAATGATAAAAATAAGGATATCGTGAATGAAAAAGACTCTCGTAACGCTAGTGGCCACCTCTGTTCTTGCCGCCTTTGGCGTCAATGCTAAAACTCTTACACTAGGGCACGCAATGAATCTGGATAGCGCCGCTCACGCTGGCATGGTTATCTTCGCTGAGAAAGTGAAAGAGAAATCATCAGGTGATATGGACGTTAAGATCTTCCCTAACGGCATGTTGGGTTCAGAGCGAGACCAAGCTGAGCAGGTTGTTACTGGTGCCCTAGATATGGCGAAAATCAATGGCTCATTGGCTGAGTCGTTTGAACCTACCTACAAAGCAATTTCTATCCCTTATCTATTCCGCGACTCAGGCCACATGCATACCTTTATGCGTAGTGAATCTGCAGAAAAATTACTGGCATCCAGTGCGGGTAAAGGCTTTGTGGGAGTAACCTTATACGACTCAGGCTCTCGTAGCTTCTACAGCTCTAAGCCAATCAATACACCAGAAGATCTGGCTGGTTTGAAGATCCGTGTTCCTGAATCTCCAACCATGATGGAAATGGTACGCCTACTCGGTGCACGAGCGACGCCAGTACCATTCACTGAGGTTTACACTGCTCTTCAGCAAGGCGTCATCGATGCGGCTGAAAACAACATCTCAAGCCTTGTTGAGATGAGACACTCAGAAGTAGCTAAATACTACTCAATGGATCAGCACATGATGACTCCAGACCTCATCATGATCTCAGAGGTCACATGGGCAAGCTTAACCCCTGAACAGCAGAAGATTGTGAAGGAATCAGCCATCGAGTCTATGGAAGAAGAGATCAATATCTGGGCTGCAACCGATGCTAAGAACATGAAGATTGCTAAAGAATCTGGCGTGACATTTGTAGACGTTGACACAAGCAAGTTCCGCGAAAAAGTCCTGCCTATGATTGAGGACGCGAAGAAAGATCCTGCTCTGAAATACTACATCGATTCAATCGAAGCAATGTAATCACACCCACCTTTATTAATGCCCTCTGTTTTGGAGGGCTTATTTTACTGATCTTGACGTGGAGGGAAGATGTACTCAATTTTACGTCAGTTTAAAACACTTTTAGATAAGACCATTCTCACCTTTTGTGGAGTGGCAATTGTCACCTTAGTGGTTACCGTTACGTGGCAGGTTTTCAGTCGCTATGTACTCAACGACCCAAGCTCTTTTACCGATGAGTTGGCTCGCTATACCATGATCTGGTTTGGTCTCGCCGGGGCAAGTTACTTGTTTGGCAAGAACGGGCACTTAGCAATTACTCTCTTTATTGGTTCGGTTAAGACTGCACATCGCAAATATTTTCATGTCTTAATCAATCTAGTCTCTGTGACTTTCATCAGCTTGGCGATGGTTAAGGGCGGCATGTTACTAATGAGCCGTACCATGATGCAGTTCTCTCCTGCCCTGCAGATCCCTATGGCCTATGTTTACTTCATTTTGCCACTGTCTGGGATTGTGATGCTCATTTACCTAGCCCTGAATACCATGGAACTGTTCGCCCCTGCTCAAGACCTCAAGGAAGGTGAATAGTATGGATATCTCTATCGGATTTTGGCTACTGTGCCTGTTCCTATTTCTAATCGCATTTAGTGTACCTATCGCTATTGCGATCGCTATGTCTTCACTTGTGATCATGTGTACGATACTGCCAACCAACGTGGCATTTATGACCGCAGGCCAGAAGATAGTCACGGGTATAGACAGCTTTAGTTTACTCGCCATACCCTTCTTTATTCTCGCCGGTAACATAATGAACCGTGGCGGGATAGCCTCTCGTCTAGTGCACTTTGCCAAAGTATTGGTTGGCCGTATGCCGGGGGCGCTATCTCATGTAAACGTGCTCGCGAATATGTTGTTTGGTTCGGTCTCAGGATCGGCGGTTGCAGCAGCGGCAGCCGTTGGTAAAACCCTAGAGCCTGAATTGGAAAAAGAAGGTTACGATAAGTCCTATTCAACGGCGGTCAATGTGGCTTCCTGCCCTGCCGGATTGCTCATTCCACCAAGCAACTCTTTGATTGTATTCTCTGTGGTGAGTGGTGGTACCTCAATCGCAGCCTTATTCATTGCAGGTTACGTACCCGGCATTCTGATGGGCCTTAGTTGTATGGTGGTGGCTTACATCATTGCTAAGAAAAAGGGCTATAAGAGTGCGCCGATGGAGCTCACTTTACGTGAAAAACTCCTCATTACTTGGCGTGCCGTGCCTAGTTTAGGGCTAGTGGTCGTGGTTATCGGCGGGATCATTGGAGGCATATTTACCGCCACTGAAGGCGCCTGTATTGCCGTACTTTACTCATTCGGTTTATCGCTGTGCTATCGGACCTTAGGTCTTCGAGAACTCAGAACCATCTGTGTAGAAACCGCTGAAATTACCGGCATCATGCTGTTTTTGATTGGCGCTTCAACCATCATGTCGTGGGCCATGGCATTCACTGGTCTACCGAGCATGATCAGCGAATGGATGCTATCTATCTCAGATAATCCAATCATCATCTTTATCCTAATGAACATAATCTTGCTCATTGTAGGGATGTTTATGGATTTAACTCCTGCGGTATTGATTTTCACCCCTATCTTCATGCCTATTGCAACGCAACTGGGTATGCACCCAATTCACTTCGCTATGATGATGATATTCAACCTATGTATTGGTATTGCAACACCGCCAGTGGGTACTGCGTTATTCGTTGGCTGTAGTGTGAGTGGGGCCAAGATAGAGAGTGTCATACGATCCATACTGCCATTCTGCGCAGTGTTAATCGTCACCCTATTGATGATCACTTTTATTCCAGCGATTAGCTTGGCACTACCAAAAGCATTTGGCCTGATTAACTAATTTCTTGTTTAAAGCCAAAATTAAAAGCGCCTCTTCACTAACGAGCAAAGAGGCGCTTTTTTATTTATTTAAGAAAGCAACTTCACTAAGGCTTTACCAACTGCACTCGCACTGGTCGGATTTTGCCCTGTGATCACACGTTCATCAACAATCACTAACTCTTGCCAAGGCTGAACCTTGTTAAACCGAGCTGCACTCCTGGTCAAAGATTCTTCAAGTAAAAATGGAATGTCATTGATAGTGCCGAAGTCTATTTCCTCTTCTCGAGTAAAGCCTGTCACCGATTTCGACTGGAGCAGTGTTTCACCATTGCTTAGGGTAATAGGTAACAACGCTCCAGGACCATGGCAGACCGCTGAGATGATGCCACCCGCTTCATAGTGCTGCGCTGCAATTCTGGCGAAGTCTTCATTCGTTGCAAGATCTGAAAGCAGACCAAACCCACCAGGATAGAATATAGCGTCATAGTCTGCGATATTCACTGCAGATACAGGAATCGTGTTATTGACACGACTCTGAAAATCACTATCGGCAAGAATATCCGTATTCACGTTATCGCCCTCAATATCAGTTCCGTAAAGTGGGGCTTTACCACCTTGCATTGAAGCAATGTCATAGTCAAAACCAGCAGCTAGTATGGCATGCAGTGCATGAGTTAATTCTGGAGCGTATGTACCATTAGCTTGATCGGTTTCACCAAGAGTTGCATGGTTGGTAACGGGAATAAGTACTTTGGCCATTTTTTATCCTTGAGCGCTAAATGAAGTGGCTTAGTACTAGATAGTAGTTGCTAATTGATTGATGAGTAATAGTATTATTCATTAGTCAGCTCAAAGATGAGCGCCATTTTCAGATAGCAATCTAAGGAGCCAGCATCGATAATGTCATTGAAAATGCAATTGCATTGCGTAAAGAAGGAAAATATTCGGAGTCCCGACGACTGCTTGAAGGCCTTTTACTCAATGAACACTATCAAGGACAAGCGCACCTGCATATTGCCTGGTCTTTTGATAATGAAGGCAGGGAGCAACTGGCCATTTCACATTATCAACAAGCATTACTCGGCAAACTTACCTCAATAGAACGCTTCGACACGCTGTTTGGTCTTGCCTCCACTTTTACAAGTTTAGGTCAATACAAAAAGGCACTTAGATACTTTGAAAAGACGATCGATGAATATCCAAATTCGGTAGAGGTGCAACCATTTTACGCAATGTGCTTATACAATCTTGGCGAGCATAAAAAGGCGACCTCTTTGCTGCTAGAACTGCTCATTTCTACCACCAGCAGTGAGGCCATCAAAGAGTATCAACGAGCAATATTGCTGTACGCGAAAGATTTAGACCAGAAATGGTAGCAGCGGCAAAAGTATTAACATCACTTCACATCAAAATGCTGAGCAATCTTCTGATAAGGCACATCAAGATCTAAACCAAAATGAAGTTTTACTTGCTTAAAGTAGTCAAATTCATCCGACAGCTTGATCTCAGTAATCTGATCACCCTTCTTAATTTTCAGAAGATCATTCAGCAACGTAATTGCCCCGTCTTCAGTCGCTATAGAAGCTATGCTTGCAGACGTAAACACCGAGTTTGGGCTTGTTGACGTAAAATGATTACCATAATCAATATCTCCAGCACATACCTCTTCCATATCGAAACTATAAAGATCTAGCCAGTTATCTTGGTCTCTTACCTGAAGCATAGTTCCATATAAGTCATGGCTGACTAAACGAAAGGTTTGTAGATCAGTACAAAGCTCAGTATCCATTTTTAAAGGTAGCGGATGCCTTGGCGTTTGCGAACCAAAACCCACATCCACCAACCACTGCTGCCCGTCCAGAGTGACCAGTGAAGTTTGATGTCCTCGCCCAGTTGGTTCTCCCGACAGGTGAACTCGTCCTAGCAGTGCTCTTGCTTCAAAGCCCAAAGCCAGTAAGACTCTCAACATTAGGCCATTCAACTCAAAACAGTAACCGCCACGCTCACGAGTGACCACCTTATTGAAGATTCCATTTGCAGTAGTTTCGATATTTTTACCCGCAATCACATCAAAGTTTTCAAAAGGTACTGCTCTGTGCTGAGAAATGTGCAATGCCTTTAGACCTTGTGTAGAGACCTCGGGGGACATTGATAAGCCTATTCTAGAAAGGTATTGAGTGAGGGTATCTGAGTTCATTAGCCAAGTTCCTTATTTTAACTAAACAGCAAGTTAGCATATTTCTAGTCTTGTTAAACCCTGTTGTGCTCTCGCCAACACTGTAAAACCTCAGTACCATATGACGAAAATCTCAATCCATCGGAAACCCAATAATATGTCTCTTCCTCCTTGCCCAAATTGCGACTCAGAGTATGTGTACCAAGATCAGAGCAACCTTGTATGCCCGGAATGCGCTTACGAGTGGAACCCAACTCAAGAGGCTATTGAGGCAGAAGCATCAGCAGTGCGCGACGTTAATGGCAATAAGCTAGAGCAAGGCGACAAGGTCACAATCATTAAGGACCTCAAGGTCAAAGGCAGTTCATCAGCAGTAAAAATTGGTGCTAAAGCTGTAATCAAGCGCGTGACAATAGCCAAAGACCATCAACTAGACTGCAAAGTAGAAGGCTGGGGAGAAATCCTAATCACCGCTAAATATGTTAAGAAGAGTTAACCCCTGAGCGGATTCAAAACGTTAATAGAGCCTAAACAGTGGTAAGGCAACAAGTGTAGATAATAGCAATGTCACTATTGATGGAATCGCATCCTTCCACGTATCAAATCTAAAATGGAAGAATATCGCCCCAACGGAGACTATAGCCAACAAGCATCCGCCTAATGACGTCAGTAGGGATAAACTACTAATCATCCCTACTAAAATCATGCTTGCTCCCGTTGCCTCAATCACTCCAATAGCAAACATTATTGTCCGATTTAAACCGTACTTTTTGAAAAAGCTCAGCTGAATGTCAAACACCGCCTTTACCCAACCAAGCATTTTTATTGAGCTTGCAAGCAAGAAAAATACAACCAATAGACTTTTAACAATCAACATCATTTCAACCTCCGATAAACAGTCACAGCATTAAAGCATTCCTCTTTGAAGATAAGTACCCTAGTATTTAGCTAGTTATCATTCCTAAATGGAATACATTATGGATAAACTTGATTGTATAAAGGTATTCACTCGCGTAGCCACTCTTGGCAGCTTTACCGCCACTGCGAACGAATTGAATGTCACACAAAGCTCAATAAGCAAAAAAATCGCTTGGCTAGAAAACGATCTAGGCATTGCCTTGTTCAGCCGACATGCTCGAGCTATTAGCCTAACCTCAAGCGGCCAGAAGTACTTAGAGTTCGCATTAAAACTGACCGAAGATACTCATTTATTTGAATCTCAGCTTAGGCAAGAGCAAACGTCTGTCTCTGGCACCTTAAAACTCTCTGTACCTAGCGCGTTCAGTGTTCGATTACTCTCACAGCCTCTGAGTGATTTTATGTGTTTGCACTCTAATTTATATGTTGATGTGTCCGTATCAGACACACTTGTCGACCTTGTTGACGAGAATATTGATGTGGCAATTCGAGCATCCTACCTAAAAGATTCGGGACTAAAAGCCAAGTGGTTAATGGATAATGAACTCGCCTATTTCGCTTCGCCTAAATATTTAGATAACCACCCTAAGATCGAAAATGCCAATGATCTAGTTCATCATCAATGCCTGACATACTCCTTATCGATTCCTTCCAATTTGTGGCGATTCTCAATAGATAAGAACACGCTGAAGGTGAGAGTAAAAGAGCGTCTACGAAGTGACAGTCCGGAGATGTTGGTGCAAATGGCCAAACTAGGAGAAGGTGTAGCCGCTATGCCTAAGTGGATGATTGAGAAAGAATTACAAGACGGCTCATTGCAACTGATACTGGAGCAATATCAACAAACCAAGTTGCCCATGTATCTAGTTTTTAAAGATAGTGAGCACCAACCTCAACGCATTAGAGCCTTTATAGATTTTCTTGCAGACTACTTTCTTACGCGATAGTTTCCCAAGTTCCTCTTACATGAGTTGTTAAGTAAAAGTTGCAAAGTCTGTTGTTTGAACAACACTCTAACCCATACAATGGATATCGAGGAAAAAGATATGCGACCTCTACTGACGCTCTGCGCAATGCTCTCTATAAGTTTATTCATCCCTTTGAAGGCAATAGCTGCTGGACACTATAAGGTGGATTCAAAGGTCTCGACAGTCAGTTTTGCAACCATTAAGAAACAATATGTTGTTGAGCCTGCTGTAATTAGTGGTTTATCGGGAAATCTTGATGATAAAGGTATGCTCAGTGTTATGGTGCCTCTGAAGAACTTAGACACCGGTGTGTCGATTCGCAATGACAGGCTTAATGAGCTATTTTTCAACGCGGCAACTTTTTCAGACGTGAAGATTTCAGCTCAAGTTCCCGCAGAGTTGATGAAAGGAGATCGGGTAATAACCCAGGCAACAATTCCTGCAACAGTGACTTTATATGGAAAAACTCAAACTCTAGATTTTATGCTCAATATCGTAAGGGTGGGAGAGATTATTTCTGTATCGAGCGTCAAACCTGTGATCGTTGATGCTGGGAGTTTTGGTATTCCGAAAGCAAACCTTCAAGCCGTATCAAAAACGGTAGGTGATATAGCGATATCCGCCACGGTCGCTGTAAATGTTTCTTTGGTACTTATAAAGTAGCAGTTGCGAGGCGTAACTCAGTTAATAGCGCCGACTTTGTGGCGCTATTTTTGTATTTGATAACAAGTGTTATCTATTTGCCAGAACTGCTAAAGCCGACCCCATTGCCATACGAAAAAGCTTCTCCGTATCCTCTTCATTGAGCTCAAAAGCAGCTGATAAGCGCCCCTTTAGCTTCAATGACACTCGCTTAGAATAAGTACCGGTTAAGCCTTGAATGGCATCTAAAGCAAACAATTCATAATAGTTTCGGAACAGAGGCACTGTTAACGTATCGCACCAAGACTCTAGGAATGTATCAGGCGATGTCATATCAAGTAGAGGCAGCATTTCGGGGAACGCACGCCCCTCAATACCCTCCAAAAAATTTAAGCAATTTGGATAATAACCTTGAATTGTGCTTTTTCGGGTGTTCATAAACTGCGCAAGGCGCGAATAAGTCACAGCATCCCAGCCTTCGGCTTTAAACGTCTCCCAAATATAGTCATCCAGCATTTTTTTATTCGCTTCGTATTGCTCTCGTGAAATGCGCGCCATTGTAAATAAACACCTTCGGTTTTACGTACTAGAGACCCAATGTATCATATTGACCTGGATCAAAGCTAATTGATTAAACAATTAGCTTTGGCTAACTAGTAAAAAATGCCCATAAAGCACTGTTTAATTTGCTTAAACAGCATCAAAAACCGTTGACCCGTACAGGCGAGAAACGAAAGTTGAAAGGCATGCTAGTCACAAACGATCGAGATTTAAGAGGTTTTTATGTGTGAAAAAGCTTGATCTAAATAAGATTGAATATAAGATGTATTTCAGATGCAACTTAATAACATCAATGAGAACGCTCTCTGCTCTCAAGATCTAACGTTGTTAAAAACGATGAATGAACACACTCGGAGCTACGCTATGAACTTTTCAGTTAAAAAACTATTCGGCAAAAAAGACAACCAATCAGAAAATGCTGTACTAACTAAGCAACAAAATGCACAACCAAAAACAGACACACAAGAAGCACCAAAGAAAAAGCACGGTGAACCTGGTGTTTGCTGTGGCTCTTGTTCTTAGTTAATGGACGAAACTCACTCAATAATTCAACTTGGCAGGTGATAGATATGTCGATTCCAAACGATTTTGTAAATTATAAGAAAACGGACGTTTTCACAAAAGAGACTATCCCAAAAATGTTTTTGTTTGAGCACAACACAAAAGCGGGTGTATACGGAAAAATTAAGGTCATTACGGGCACATTGAAATTTACAGGATTTGAATCCCGCCGAGGTAAAGTCGAGAAAGAGTGTTTGATCGAGACCGGTGAAAGCCTTATTTCTCCCCCAGAGTACTGGCATAAGGTTGAGTTTATTGCAGAAGGTACTCAGTTCTATGTTGAGTTCTATGCACAAAAGGACTCTGAGATCGCTAGGCAAAACTTAAGCGAACGCAACGAGTGATATTGCTGAACCATTGATTGAACAATGAAGAAAATGAAAGGTAAAAATGGATTATGGATTTTAAAAAAGTAACTCAGATTGGCGGTATTATTCTAATTTTCAGTGCGTTAGTAATGGTGATATCGATATTAGTCAGCTTTCCTTTTGCCTCTCATTTTAGCATTGGTACACAAATTGCTGCACACATTGTAACCATACTTACCGCTGGCGTACTTAAGGTGGGATATGTCGCATTTATCGTAGGGAAATATGAGAGAGGCCTTGCATTTTAGAGTCTAAAAGTCGCTTCTAATCTAGATGAATCCGAAAACCTGCGAGTAGGCAAAGTGGTGGTGTTGACTGGCCTCGTAGAAGTGCCTACGAAGCCGTTACGTCAATTATTCCAATTCAACCAGAGGCCTAAAGGTCATCTCATGCATGACGATATCCTCGGGAAGTTCTAAGATATGGTTGATTGTTTTAGCAACACCTTTTGCTGACATATATTCAGGTCTATCAGCTTCTCGAAAATTGGTATCTGTACCGCCTGGAAATAAAGTGGTTACTTTTATCCCATGTGGTTGAGCTTCTTTCATTAAAATCGAACTAAAGCCAGCAAACCCTTGTTTCATTGCAGTGTAAATACTCATCGTTTCATTTGCTCGTTTGGCAACAGTGCTCACGACATTGATGATATAGCCTTGCTTTGAAGGTTTCATGGCTTTGAGAGCTTCTCTGCTAAGTAGAGCTGGAGCTCTTAAGTTAATAGCATACTGCAGGTCAAACTCTTCCAGTGTAAACTCGTCAATAGGGCACTTTCTTGAGTTCATCCCTGCATTATTTATCAGCACATCGATACCTGCTAGAGTTTCATGTGCCTGCTGAAACATCGCAAGTGTTTGGTTTGGGCTGCTAAGGTCGGCTTGAATAGCGGTACAATTATCAAGGCTCTCTAATTCTGTCAGTTTATTTTGGTTACGCCCAGTGGCTACAACCTGATGTCCTTCCGACGCAAGTAGTTTAACGGTTTCGAGTCCGATGCCGCTGGTGGCACCTGTTACTAGTATTTTCATGATGTAGAGCCCATGTTTATTAGGGTCTGTTGACCTTTTGAGTTTATTTTTGTAGCGATTTGTTGGGTATTTAAACAAGGCAGTCACTTTTAGGTGTGGTGGTTCCACATGAAAAGGGACTAACGCCGTAGAAATGCCCAACAAACGCTACCCGAAGGGCTCGGCTAGAAACCATTTACTCGTCGTTGAGCGTCTTTTGCTTAGATGACTAGGCGGCAAGCCCCTCGCCTTGATTAAATGGTTTCTAGTCGAGCAAAATTTAATCGCAAAAGGTCAACAGACCCTAGTGAATGATTGTATGGGTAAGTTAGCATAGTCTGTGATTTTTAGTTTAATAAAACAGTCAGTTAATACCGTGTTAAGACGAGCTCCCCTCTTTGGATTTTGTACCGATTTATCACATCAAAATATGGAATGCGTTGATATTTTCTAACCAATTGGGTCGTTTCATTACACCAATAACTAGGGCTTAAACTGTACGCTCGAGAAATTTAATTTTGAGTGATCAGATTTACTGTGCTGAATGCGGTACGGCTACTTTCCTTCCTCGCCTTATTATTTAGTGCTTTCCACAATCAGTGTGTACATGAAAATGGTCAGGCTGTGCTAAAATCGGCGCATCAGCGATATGAGTGTGTCAATCTCATTTGTTTGACTGAGGGAAGTAATACCAATCGTAGTAAATAACTGATCATCCTAGCTTGTTAAAACACTCGATAACGGCGTTAGAATTTTTGATTGTAGAATAACTACTTATCAAAAAGTTCTGCCTTGTTATCCAGCATTTTTCCTACGCTATTTCTGACCACTTACTTACTGTGATTGGTATAACCCCTGCCGTGATTGAATAATGAGGATACTCAAAATGAGTAAGTTAACATCAGCAGAACGTAAGGCTCGCGATGCAGAGCGCTTTTCACAACGAGTGAGTGAGCGCAGAGAAAAAGGCGAAGACGTAGTCGCGTACGCACTGACCAATAAGAAAGCGGTTAAGTTTTTAACAAAATCAGAGAAGAAAAGCCTAAACGAGCGAAAAACTCTGCTTCAAGAAGATAAAAAACGATTAGAGGAAGAAGAACTAAAACGAATTGAAGCGAGTTTTAGCCAATCAACCCACGAAGAGTAATCTGCAAAACCCGCCACTGACATGGCGGGTTTTTGTTTAAACACTTCGGACTGTTTATTCAAATAGAAAGTATTGTACGAGGCATCTCAACCTCCTGTAATAGCTCGGGGTCAATCATAGCCAACAGGGAGACGGGTACTGCTTTTACAAGGGTTGTTAGCCTAGGTTAGGCTGACCTGCACTTTCGTGATTGAAGTGGGTTCTCACTAAACCGGAACCGTTTTCAAATAACCTTAATGGCGCTGTGAATACTGACAATTACGCTTAATACACAGTAGTTCGTACCAACTACATGTTTTTATTGCCATTCGTTGATGCCTATTATTTGTTCTCGATTCATTTTTCAAGCCTAAGTTCAGAATTTTTATATTGTATTATTAAAATACATGAGCTAGCTTGCAATTTGACGAAAAAGACAAGTTCTTGATAACGCTTCTCAAACCATACAATTGCCTACCCATATTCCTTGTTGTTAATGTTCGCGTCACAATAACCCCCCTCAACAAGAGATTGTCATGAAAAAGACACCCGTTTTATTAATCGCAGGTTCCCTACTACTCACTGGTTGTATGTCAAACCAAGCAAGCACAGATCCCGTAACGAAACCAACATTGGTAATGGTAGATCAAGGCGTTAGTATCGCTTCAATGCAACAAGTTCTAGAACTCAGAGAAAGCATCCTAAACGCTCAAGATGGAGACGTGATCAGTATTAAGGCTGGTCACTATAGAGACTTGGGCAGCGTTACTTTAACCGCGAACAATGTCACCATTAAAGCTGAAGTACCAGGAACAGTAATATTTAATGGCTCAACTCAGTTCATCGTTAAAGGTGACAACAACCTGATTGAGAGCTTGGTATTTACAGATGGTGGCGCGACGCTAAGTACTGTAAGCCATGATGCAAACATCATGGGTGTGTTCGGTATCTTCGGCAAGAACAATACACTAAACAACTCAGTGATCTACAAGTTTAACGACTACGACTATGAGCCGGATGCAAAAGGCAAGTACCCTAACATCCGTTGGGTAACCGTTGGTGGCGAAAACAACAAGATCACTAACAACACCTTTGAAGGTAAGTACAAGCGTGGTGCAATGCTTGTAGTTGCAACCTCTGACAAGTTAGAAAAGACGTTAATCGAAGGCAATATCTTTAAAGATCTTACCGCTCTTGATATTGAGCTAATCGAAAACTCTGATCCTAAGATGGTTCGTACAAACCGCAACGATAGACAAGCAATCAGAATCGGTGATAGCCACAACTCATTGTTTGAATCTCAGAGTGTTGTAAAGAATAACTACTTTGACAATATCAGTGGCTATGTAGGTAAAAACGGCTCTGGTGAAATCGAACTGATCTCTGTTAAAGCGAGCGATGTGACCTTTGATGGAAATACTATTAGAAATAGTACTTCTATGATTTCACTAAGACACGGTCACAATAACACGGTTACTAACAACGTTATCTTGCCAGGTAATACCGCTAATTCGGGTGGCATCCGTATCTACGATGAGAATCACATCATCGAGAACAACTACATTGAGGGTACTTTAGGTAAGGGCACATATCGTGGTGGCCTAGTTCTAAATACTGGCATCATTGATGTTGCGAACGGTGAAGAGCTAAGCAAAGACTCTACCGAGGGTAAAACGCTACAAAAGCAGTGGACACCTAAGGATGTAATCGTTAAGAACAATACCCTGGTAAACAACACACAAGGCATCTTCGCTAGCAACGCGGTACATCGCGTGAGCCTAACGGATGATACTCGTGCCGAAACCATCTTCCCTGCTGTCGATACCCTGTTTGAAAACAACTTGTCTATTGCTGCAGAGGCAAACACCAACGCGTTTAGACAATTCGATGGTGAGAAATTCAAGATGATTGGTTCAGAGTTCAAGAACAATATCTTCTATGGCCAAATCGAAGGCTTAGATGAGCCATTGCCACAAGGTATCTCAACTGAAAAGCCAGCAATGGAACGAGATGAGCAAGGCTTGATTAAAGCTGTAGGAAGCGTAGGCGCAACTAACCTGACAGTATTAACTGAAGATATGGTTGGTTCTAATATCGCATTCAAATAGTAGGCTATAGCACTCACTATTAATGGGGCAGGTCTTTCAGTTTGCATTTAACTGCAACATGAAGGACCTGCCTTTTTTATTTTAAATCGCCTTAAGGGAAGTGCTGTGGGATAAAATAGCCCTTTAAACGAGATTTAATCTGATGCTTTAGTAAAGGACTTGAGATTGAAAGAAGTTGAAGAAGATACTCTAGATAGATGCCAATTTAGCAAGGTTTAGATTTAAGAGAAAAGGGTCTAAAGGAGATGAGGCATTGTTTGACCTTTATGCGAAGTGATTTCTCCCCATTACAATGTGCATTGTTAGTTAGCACCTACTTTTGAAAACCAAGTGTTATCCATTTTTCAAACCATCATTGTTCCAGCGAATTTCGATAAACCCAATGCTGACTTAAAAGGAAATTGCTCCCCATTCCAATCAGTGCGCCGCAAGCTAGGGCGATGAATAGACCGAGGTCTGAGCTAGGCAATAGTGTTGAAAGCCAAACAAACACAGCGAGATTGGGAATGGCAGAAATACCGGCACTAAACATAAACCTTAACCATTGCGTAAGTTTGTTTGGGTTATGCTTGCAAAAAGTGAACAGTCGATTGCCTAGCCAATTTGCGCTCGCAGCCACACAGAATGCGACTAAGCGAGCGTAAATGGTGTCTATTTCAAACAGTGAGAACAGTAGAAAAAAGCTGATACTGTCGATGAGAAACCCTAGGCTTCCAACCATAGAAAATCTCAAAATCTTCCTGTTAAGAAAAGGGTTGCTCAAGAGTTATTCTCACACTTGTACAAAGAGCGACGATTGTGTGGGTTGGTTTCGATGATGCAGTTCAGTTTTTTACTTTGAACAATTTCATCAAGCCTGTGTTGCTTGCCAATCAGCTGCACTTGACGCAATTTGTCGATCTCGCTCCAGTCCGTTAATTTTTTGGCTTGGCCTGCACTATAAAATTGACCAGAGAAGGGTCTTTTCCCCACGTAATAAGTAGTGACCTTTGGGGTTGTTTTGGCGAGTAGAACCTTGTCACTGCGCTCATCGCCGATGCCTTGTTGCAAAACCATGGCTGCAGCGACCAAAAGCACAGGAACCACACCTGCGGTCAGCTTTACCCAAAGTGCATCCCGGTCAATATCGTCGAGTAATATTGCTATTAAGCCAGCCAGGGCGGGGATGCCAGGCAGAACATAGGCAGGGAGTATGTTGCCTGCAAAGGTAAACAGCAGCATGGGTGATATGAGCCAGAACAAAAGGAAGCTAAACAAAGGGCTCTGTTTGAGTAGGTGTTTTAGACCTTTCTTTTGTTTCCAGCAAAATAGCAGTGGCAAAACAACCGACCATGGAGCTGCAGAATAGAGCCAGAACCACCAAATGGCACCACGAACCTCATCGTGTGCACTGCCATAGAGATCGCCCTCCCAACCACTGACGACAAAGCGGCTAAAGTGCTCACCTACAATGAAGTATTCTAAAAATCCCGGAGTGGCTTGTTCGGCCAATAAATACCAAGGCAAAGAGAGTGCGAATAACAGTGCAGTACCGCCTACAAGGGGGAATCGCGCCGAAAGTTCCTTAATCGCACCAATAAGCCCATGTTGTAGAATTAACCATGGCAACACCGCAATCCCAAATAGAACTAAGATCAATGGTCCCTTGGCGAGCATGCCAATGGCAAGACCAATAAAACCGATATATCCCCAAGCCTTGCTTCCCTGCCAGCATTGATAAAAACCCAGCATAGCGAGTGTCATACCTAAGGTCAGGGCCATGTCAGTCATCACAGCGCCCGCTGAGATAGAGAATATGCCACAGGTCGCCAGAACTACCGCAGTAAGCAAACCGCTAAACCCTTGTTTGTGAATAAACCGAGCGATCAGCCCGATCACCGCAAGGCCAGCCAACCAGTGTGGAAATCTAACCGCGAATTCGTTTACCCCAAACGCCTCGATGCCTATGGTGCTCATCCAAGTGAATAGTGGTGGTTTCCCCCAAAAAGGAACGCCATAGTCAAATTGAGGCGTGACCCAGTTTCCGGTTTCAAACATCAAGCGTGCCATTTCGCCGTAACGTGCTTCAGTGGTATCCATTAAGGGGTAAGCCGCAAGGCTGAGCAGTCTGATTAGCAATGCAGCCCCTAATAAGAACCACAGATGTAGGCGATTGATCCTCATGCTCGACACTCCAATGCGAGCGCAGTTGTCGCCGGCTTTTGGTTAACGGATTGGATTAGATACAAGGGGCGTTGTTTCGTTTCAATAAAGATGCGACCCACGTATTCACCAAGCAAGCCAATGCTTAGCAGTTGTATACCGCCTAAGGCAAGCTGCACGATCATCATTGATGGGTATCCTGAGGTAGGTTCACCTAAAAAGAGAGTTTTAACGACGATCAACATGCCATAAATGAATGCGCTACTGGCAACCAAAAAGCCGATTACCGAGGCAATTCGAAGCGGACTGACGGAGAAAGAAGTGATGCCGTCGATGGCTAGGCCTATTAAGCTAAGGTAATTCCATTTTGTCTCACCGCTGTGTCTCGCCTCTCGCTGGAATTGAAGCGTGGTTTGTTTGAATCCAGGCCATGAGAAAATGCCCTTCATGTAACGATTTCTCTCTGGTAGTCGATTGATGTGGTCAACGACTTCCCGGCTCAATAGGCGAAAGTCCCCCACATTTTCTGGGATGTTGGACTTAGACATCGTATTGAGCAGGCGATAATAGATGGCAGCGGATTGACGCTTGAACCAGGTTTCACCCAAGCGCTCAGAGCGCTGCATATTGACCACGTCATAGCCCTGTTGCCATTGCTCTAGCATTTGAGGGATGAGCTCTGGAGGATCTTGCAGGTCGGCATCGATAATGATGACCGCTTGCCCCTTACTTTGTGCAAGCCCGGCGCTCATGGCGGCTTCCTTTCCAAAGTTGCGACTCAAGGAGACGCTGACAATTGAGCTTGCTTCTGAAGTAAAGCGTTCGACGGCATCGAGACTATTGTCACTACTGCCATCATTGACATAAATGATCTCAGTTTGGCCGTCGATGGAACTCAGAACTGAGCTCAAGCGAGTGTGCAATTCAGGTAATACACACGCCTCATTAAAATAGGGAACAATGACAGTAAGAGTGATTGCTGTTTTTCCAAAAGTTGGAATAGAAGATACTATGCCCATAACGCTACCTTTATTATTCATGCAGTGATTGGATTCGCTGCGCGTGCGATGAAGGTTATCGGTATGGGTGTGAAAAGAGTGTTGTTCACAGTTTTTTCACGCTGAAATTGCGATCATCTAGGGATGATGAGTTGAGGGTAATGTAATGAGCCGTGTGTTGTTGGTTGAAGATAATCGAGAAATAGCAGGGATTTTGTTCGACTATTTTGAATTAGAGGGCATGGTGCTGGATTATGCAGACAATGGAGAGCTGGGGCTGAAGCTAGCACTCGATGGTAACTTTGACCTGATATTGCTAGACCTAATGCTACCCAAGATGGATGGATTTACAGTGTGCAATCGCTTAAGGGAGGCAGGCGTAAATACGCCAGTCCTGATGTTGACCGCACTGGATAATCGTGATGATTTGCTGAAAGGGTTTAAGCATGGCGCCGATGATTACCTCACCAAGCCGTTTGACCTAGAAATACTGGAAGCAAGAGTATATGCATTGATCAATCGGTATCGAGGTAAAGTCGCCAGCACTGAACTCAAATTTGGTGAGCTTAGAATCGATCAAAAAACACGACAGGCCTATCGACAAAATCGCCGCTTGGCCCTGAATCCTACCACTTACACCATCCTAGAAATGTTGTGTACCAAGGCACCAGAAGTGCTCTCTAAGCAAGAGCTATCCGACAAATTGTGGCAGGACGATGAAGGAAACTCGGATGCCTTACGCAGCCATATCTATCAATTACGAAACCAGTTAGATAAGCCCTTTTCCCATCCTATGCTCATTACGGTACCCAAGATAGGCTTTCGCCTCGAGGAAGCGCAATGACTGATGGTCTTTTCTCTAATACCAAGACACTAACTGGCAGACTGGCACTGTTCTTTATGGGCATGTCATGCGTGGTGGGTGTGATGGTCTTTCTGATTTTCTACGCGGCGGTTCATTGGTCGGAAGATAGGGTCGGCGAGAGGCGAATTGCCATTGATAGGGACAGTGCTGTTGAACGCTTCTTGTCAGGTGAACAAGGTAAGATCCGCTTAGATGCACTGACAGTAGCCTACAATGACCTATCGTTGGTACCCAGTGAAATTCAAGATATCCTCAAGGATGAAGCGAGCTTCTTGGGCGAAATAGAAGACCTCTCTTACATGGCTTTGAAAGGTCAATATTCAGATAAGGGACAGAGTAAGGATATCGTCTTAATCTCACAATTTGATAGCGTAGAGTTTGGTAACAAAGAAGTGTTGCTCGCTTGCTTGGTTGTGCTCGGGGTTATTATTCTTTTGATGGCGATGCTTGGGCTGGTGCTATCACGACTGTCGAAACGCCTGATTGAGCCCTTGAATGACATTACTAATCAGCTTAATCATCGAAGTGGAAATACTGAGCGAGCATTTGCAATAAACCAGGGTGCTGCTGACGAATTTCAGCTTTTAACCTCAAAACTGAACCAGTATCGCTCAGACTTAAACTACGCCTTAAAGAGAGAGCAAGCCTTTGCTCGCTACTCCAGCCATGAACTGAGAACACCATTAACCGTAGTAAAGGGAGCAAATAAACTGCTCTCTCGCTCAGAGCATACGGAGTTACAAGGTCGTCAAATCAATCGGATCGAGGATGCCACGGTGCAGATGACGACTATGGTTGATGCCTTGCTCTCCATTGTTCGTTATGAACGCCAGCAAGAACAGACGCCGCAAAGAGAAATCTCTGAGATTGAAATCAACAATATCATTGATTCAAATGCCATCAAAGCCAGTGAAAAGGACATCGAGGTTGAAGTGGAGTTCGTGTCCGCGCCTAAACTACGAGCCACCAATGCCGTGTTGAATATGGTTTTAGGAAACCTAGTGAGAAATGCCATTGCAGCCACGGCACAAGGAAAATTGAGTGTTCGAATTGAGGCATCATCAATATCGCTGGTGGATGATGGTGTTGGATTAGAGGGGAAACAAGACTCAGAGGGTCATGGCTTGGGTCTGATGATCGTCAATGATTTATGCTCTCGTTATCAATGGCAGTTTAAACTTAGCGATCACCCTACACGTGGTAGTGTGGCTGAGATCATATTCTAAAAAAATTCGTTACCAAGCTGCCCCAATAGGGCGGCGCTCAAGGTCAGACAAGACGCGATAGAAGCTTGGTATTGATAGATAGCTTGAATTACTTTGAACGCTGGCATGACTCCTTGCTAATCTGTGAGACAGTTTCTTCAGCATTTACAGTGCCTCTTCTAGGCTTGGCATACCATCGGCACCTGCTACTGTCTCTTCATCTACCATAACAAACGATGTCTGTGGGCTAATAGTTGAAGGGGATCATTTTAGGTTTTGTCTAGACCCTATTTAATTAAGCGATTCCACTCATCGCTAGCAGGGCCAACCACACACTCTCCATTAACTCGCATCTCTAACCTCAACTGACAACGGTTAGTCACCTCATTAAACTGTGAGGCAGGTAAAAACCCTACGGAATCAACCAATGACTTCCAGTGAGGAGCTTGATGTTTCGCTAAAGTGTAATATACCCACTTCCCACACTTCTCTTGAGTTAATAACCCAGCTTTATAAAGCATCTTTAGGTTACGAGACACGTTGTATTGTGTCTCGCCAGTCACATCCATAGCCTCAGCTACCGTAATCTTCTGATCCACATGAATGAGCAGCCAACATAGTCTTAATCGGTTCCGATCAGACAGCGCCTTTAATGCATCGAGATATAATAATTCCATCTATCACTTATTCGGTTTTCTTAAACTGGCAATCATTATAGCCAGACCAATAAGGAATACGATACTTGAGTGCGAGGCATGGAACACTAACTCGGGCTTGCTCGCCCCCGTAAACAGCGCATACCAAAATAGTGGGCAGAATATCCCTAGCAATGCGATTCTTCTTCCTGTTTTTCCCTGCTCTGACAAGTCGCCACCACGAATCAAAGTAGAGAAAACCTTAAACATATAACTGTATGCGCACCACTTACTTAGATGAACAACCATAGCTCTCATTTCACTAGACTCCTTTCGTTGCTTTATCGAATGAATTACAACACATAAGAAAAGCAATAATTGCATACATGCGCATTTTAGCAAGTGTTATGATTGAAGATTGTGATTTTAATTGAGTGGATAAAATGACACGCCAGACATCAGGGTAAAGTGCTCACCCTTGAAGTAGCAATGAGGCTTGAAGATATTGATAACCCAAGGTCTACGATTCCTTGCCTTTAAACGGTACCAGCAATTGCTTTCCAAATACATTAATCAGTGCACCGGTCACGATCAATCCACCGCCTATATAAGTCCATACTGACGGGATTTCATTGAAAACCCAAACCCCAAGCAAAGCGGAAAAAACTATCTGAACATAAGAGTAAGCGGAGGCCTTGCCGGCTGCTTGAGTTTGCATTGCCTTGGTTAATCCATATTGACCAATTTGAGTAAAGGTCCCAACCAATACCAACATGGCGGTAATGAATAGGCTTGGCCAAACAAAATCTTGCCATATAAGTAGTGTTGAGACTGGCAGTGCTACCAATGGGAAATAGAAGATAATCACTGAGCTGTCTTCAGATCGACTCAGCTTTCTTACTATGACATACGCTATTGAGCTTCCAAACGCCCCACACAAGGCAACCATGATACTGAACAGAGGCAGTTCACTATTGTTGCCGATCATATTGGGTTGAACCATGACTAGCAGGCCGACAAGGCAGAACGCGATGCAAATCATTGTAGATTGCTGAACCCGCTCTTTAAGAAACAAGACCCCAAGCAGAGCCGTAAACACGGGATGCACGTATTGCAGAATAGTCGCTTCTGCTAACGGTAATGTTGTTATCGCATAGTAGACGCACATTAGTGCCATGGTGCCTACCGTCCCTCGAAGAAACAGCAAAGGTCTATTGTTTCCCCATATCGATATTCCCTTGCGTCGCACGTCAACGTAACTGATGATCAAAGACACTAGCGCTCTTGCGGCCACAATTTCAAAAACAGGGATGCCATAGTTACTAATGTATTTTACGCACGCCGACATCAGCGCAAAGCCAAATGCAGAGAGAAGCATGAATCTGACCCCAACAGGGATCATTGATATAGAGGATGGCATAAAAATTTCGTCAAATCAGGGGGAAAGGAATCATATCCTAGTTTAGGACTATCCAGCGAAGTGTTTCTAAACAAAATCAACAATGCCAGTACTCACAGCTAAAGTACTGGCTTATCTTCACTGAGCGCTTCTACAGGTTTCGATACAGCTTAATGTAAAAAGCGCCAATCGACAGGCCTAGCGACATCACTGTAATCATGGTGATGGGGGTCATCAGCGAATAGCTTGGAGTAAGATACATAGCGCTCATCGTCATCACCAATAATAGGTTGACTCCCAGTAATTTTTGCAATGCAAGTGAAGGCTTTGCCGTTCCCCTCCATACTAGAAATACATTGATAAAGTAAAAGCCCGCCAATTGCCAAAGCTCGGTCAACTCAGGAAGAATCAACACATACTGAGTCAGAAATATCACTGCCCAAACAGCCATCCCAATGAAAGCTTGGCCGATAGCACTGTTAGGTAGGCTAACCAACACATTGGCAAAAATAGCGCACATCATAGGCATCATATATGCCCCTGGAATCGGTACGTACCACCAAACAACTAAACCAGTTAACAAGATGCTGAGTGAGCGCACCACATTAGCCAGCCGCGTCTCTAATGGAAGGTCAAATGCACTGTATTTGACCTTAGGAATCGTATACTTAGACTCAACGAGCTTAAGCCATTGTTGCAATTCACCCTTTGTCTCCATTGGATTGGCAATGGCTTTTGTGAGTAGATGTTGACCATCGTGGATGTCTATCCCTTCTACTGCATGAGTGGCCTTTGGGAGCTCAGCGAGAACCTCTAATATTTCAATCGTTTGGACAATGACACGCCATGCTGCACGCTCGTATCTCAATCGATAGCTGCCATTTAGAGGGAGATCGAGTATCGCCTTCAATTTGCTCAAATTCGCTTGCTGTTGCTGGGCAAAATCGTCATCACTCTCGGTATCTGTAGACGATCTTTGAGCGAGTTTTCTTGTTAGATTTTCGGTTGTAGGTGTCAGTAGTTCAAAGAAATTATCTTCTGTTTTTTGTGGCCAAAGCAAACTAAAAACCACACTGAAAACAAACAAACCTAAAACGGTTTCCTGAATACGAAGGATGGCAATATTAAAGGTATTAGCGCCGTCAAACGACCCCATACTCGCAACCAAGGTGCACACCGTAAAGGTAATAGTAAACGCATAACCGAATTTTTTATGTGACCCCATGAAAGAGCACACAGCAAGCAATAACGAGAAACAAAAAATAAACATCAAGTGGTCTTGAGGGAAGTACATCAACAGAAGTCCCGCACATACCACCCCGAAAATGGTACCCAAGAGCCGGTTTATCCCCTTCCTAATCGAATGAGAGTAAGACTCATTAGCCGCAGCTACAATGACCGCTATCCCCGCCCAATAAGGCTTATCCCACCCAAACCACAATGCTAGACAGATGGACAAAGAAACGGACAGTGCCACCTTTATCGCGTCTTGCGTAGATCGAGATAGCGTAAACACCCCGATCATTTCGCACTCTCTCCCTTGATGATCTTAACCGATGCAGTCATGCCAATGCGCAACTGAAGGTCCTCTGGTATATCGGTCAAATGGACCTTTACTGGGATTCTTTGTGCAAGACGAATCCATTCAAAATTAGGGTTAACCACAGGTAGCAAGCTATTTCCTGTAGAGCCATCTTGCATTGAGATGCCATAGCCAACACTTTGGATCTTACCCTCAAGGACACGATCAGATTGAGTCAGCAAGGTCACAAACGAGACGTCTCCTTCCGCAACGCCTTGCAGGTCGGTTTCTTTGAAGAAGCCTTCAATCCAAAAACTGTGCTCATCAATAAGGGCAACTACCGGTGTATTTGCCGTAACCTGAGAGCCCTCGCGAAGCTGTAGATTGGTAATGTAGCCATCGGTTGGCGCATAGATCTTAGTAAACTGGAGATTAAGCTTCGCTTCTTCAACAGCGGCTTGCATCACGCCTAGGTTCGCCCTTGCCGTTTCTACTGCATTGCTCAGGTTGTTGAGCGTTAGTACAGGTACTGCACCTGGCGCACGCTTCTCAAGATTGACAGAGCGACGTTGTTCATCACGTGCTTTTTTAAGTAGTGCACCCGCTTGACGTTCGCTTGCCAGCGCTTTATTTAATGCAGCCTGATAGATGCTCTGATCAATCTCAAATAAAAGGTCACCCTTTTTTACTTGGGAATTATCGTTCACTAGAACATGGGTCACTTGACCTGTCACACGAGGAGTTACCTCTACGATGTATGCTCTCACCTGACCATCTCGCGTCCATGGATTTGAATCATAGGTAGAATAAAGTGAAAAACCGACAAAACCTGCAGCAGCCACAAAAAGTAGGGTTGTGATATAACGCATCATCATGCTTTACCTTAAACTAAATGCCAAAAACGACTGATAATTCCGACGATTATCACCACCAGACTCAGCTCAAAAATCGCAGGTACCGCTATGTATCGATACATACCGATCTTGTTACCCACGAAAGAAAATATTGTTGTTGCTAGATAGGCGATCAGTACCGCCAATAACAATGGCGGAAAATAGATCTCTCCAATGACCACTTCACTTGGCATAGATTTCAACCTGTAACTCTGTTCAATAGCGCTAAGATATGTCGGATTTGTGGTTAGTTGTTAATCTCAGTTGACGGACAGAATCCATCAACTAGATAAAAAAAGAGGATAAGAATGCGTTCTTTTAGCTCGGTTAAGTGGTCTTTTTTGTCTTTAGTTGTTAATGTTTTAGATATGAATTAGATCGAGTACACCTACTTATGAATTTCAGTCTCGAACAACTGTTAGCCTTCGTAAACGTTTATGAACAACTCTCTTTCAGCAAGGCCGCAGTCAAGCTAAACAAGCACAGAACCACCATCGGACAGGTAATCACCAACCTAGAAGACCAATTAGCTGTCACACTCTTTAACCGGATTGGACGCTCGGTTGAGCCCACTGAAGATGGGCACCTGCTTTATCACTATGCTAAGCAAGCTATTGAGCAAGCCAGAACCTTTGATAAGGTCGCTTTGAGTCTTTCCTACGGGGAATTGGAAAGCATTAACATTGCCTACTCCAACATCTTGCCACAACAAGTATTAACCGACATACGAGTGCAGTTGGTCAAAGACTTTCCCAACATGAGAGTGAACTTTGCTGCTAAGACTAAAGCTGAGGTGAAGAGTGGCATTACCAATGGTGATTTGCATTTTGCTTTGGTCAACATTCATGAGAGCACTGCAATCCACAGTATTGATGCAACCTTTTTAGGTAACCTCGAATTCTTACCTTTTGTTAAAAAAGACAGTGAAGTTACAAAGCTACCATCAGACAAAGTTCAAGCTGCTCTGCGTGGCCAAAGGCAATTTGTATTAACTGCAATGGTAAACGATGGGATGAAGGATAAGATTTTGCTTTCAGCTGATCATGAAGAAATTGACCAGTTATCACTCATTGTAAAGTTGGTACAAGAAGGCTTGGGTTGGGCGTTTCTGCCTAGGACGTTGACCTCATCAGACTATGTTTCAGCAAAAATACAATACATTACGCTGGATCAAATGAAGCAAGGCTTTAAGTTTGGGTTTGCCCTTTGGTGTCCTCACTCCAAGCAGATATCCCCAATTAAGAAATCCATACTCGTAGCGATCGACAAATACATACAAGAACATCAGCAATACTAAGAAGTAAAATTGAGATTAAAAGGGCCATTGAAGAATTCACTTCAATGGCCCTTTTTTGTTGAGCTAATCACTTTAAAGATTACCCAGTGAAGACAGGCTCTTCTGGGTACCTGACCAAGGTTTTCTCTGGGCGGGCAAGCATATAGGCCAAGGTTAGCGGACCAATACGCCCTATTATCATCACCACCACCATAATCAGCTTTCCGGGTTCTGATAATTGGGCCGTTAAGCCAGCACTTACGCCCACAGTAGCAAACGCCGATATCACCTCAAAAATCACCATTTTAAAAGGGGCTTGTTCTGTGATCATCAAAGAAAACATGGCCAAAAACAAAAGAATGCCACTCACAACAATGATGGCTAATGAACGCACTATGGTTTGGCTGCCGATGGTACGATGAAATAACACAACATGATTCTTTTGGCGCAAGAAACTCCAGGTTGCCACCGCTGCAACGACAAAGGTTGATACCTTAATTCCACCACCCGTAGAGGTAGAGCCCGCGCCAATCAGCATTAGCAGCATCATGAACAGCATGGCAGGAGAAGATAACGCAGCCAGATCAATGCTATTAAAACCGGCGGTTCTTGCGGTTGCAGACTGGAAAAAAGCCGCGAGCCATTGCTCTGAGGTAGAAAGGTGTCCTAAGGTTGCCGCATTATGTCGCTCCAGCAACCAAAACATTAAGGTTCCTATAATCAACAAGGTAGGTGTACCAATTAACATGATTTTGGTGTGAAGCTGCAGGTGTTTAAACCCTTTGTGTAAATTGGTGGATAAATCCCCAACCACCGTAAAGCCCAAGCCACCCAGTATAAACAGTGCCGCTAGACTGCTGATTATCACGGGGTCTCCAACAAAGCCTACCAAACTATCAGAGAACAAAGAGAAGCCGGCATTATTGAATGCTGATATGGAGTGGAATAAGGCATAAAAGAGACCTGTAGCCCATCCCATCTCAGGCACCCATCTAAAGCTCAAGACCACAAACCCAACAAACTCTGCTGCCAAGGCAAAAATGATGATTTTTTTCACCAGTCCCCGCAGGTTCACCCTGCGATCTTGACCTAAGGCTTCTTTAGCTAATGCTTGCTGTTGTAGCGACAATCGAACGCCAAACATATACAAGAGAACCGCAGATAAGGTCATCTGCCCCAACCCACCTATCTGCATCAAGATCATCAATAAGATTTTACCGCTCAGGGTAAAGTGCTGCCCAGTGTCGACCACGCCTAGTCCGGTCACGCTGATGGCAGAGGTTGCGGTGAACAAGGCATCCGTCATCGACAATCCGGATACCGAAAAGATGGGCAGAGTGAGCAATACCGCGGAAGGGAGCAATATCATCAAAAAGCTAAGGACAATGATCCTCGGCTCTCCGCCCTTTCCGCCTTTGCGTTCAGGACCAAGGGTATAAACTCGACTTTGGTGAATTCTAGGGATCATAGTGCACGCAGTTTCTGGGCTAATTCAGCTTCTGGACCAACAACAATGATGACATCGCCTATCTCTAAGCTCTTTTCAAAGCTTGGAGAGGCTACCACTTCAGGTCCTCGCTTCAAGGCAATCACATTTACGCCTTCATCTCTACACAAGGCCATTTCCGACAAAGACTTACCGAGCAAGTTTGCTGTCACCACCACCTCAGTCAACGCTAAACCGCTTCCTAATGGATGGAAGTCTTTTACGCGCGTATCAATCATTTGATTTGCGATACGTATCCCCATCTCCTTTTCAGGCATGACCACTCTGTCGGCACCGACTTTACTTAATATCTTGGCGTGGAACTTGTCATTGGCTTTTACCCATACCGTTTTACAGTGCGCCTCTTTCAGCACTAAGGTCGTCAGGATGCTGGCATTGATGTCACTGCCAATGGCAACCATGACCATGTCATACTCTTCTAGCTTTAACTCGGCTACAGTTTCTTCTTGAGTACAATTAGCAACAATGACGTCTGTAGCAAACTCGATAGCACTTTTTACTCGCTCTTCATTCAGATCTATGGCGAGTACTTGCGCTCCAGCATGGCTTAATTCCTGGCACACGGACAAACCAAATCGTCCCAGACCAATCACTGCATATTGTTTTTTCGCTGATCTCATTTACATCCTCCAATGACACCGTTTTCGCCTTACAAAAACAGTTGCGTAGTGAAGTATAGTAAACATCTGATTTACATAACTAAATAATGAAAAATTAAAAGATAGTTACCACAGTTCGATAAGAAGAGAAGGAAGAAGATTTACACTGTAAAGATGAGGAGGGAGCCCTACGACAACAAATGGTAGGGCTTTAGCGATACTTTCTATGCGTTGGAGTGCTTCATCACCAATGTATTTAGCGCAGCCTTGCTGGTTTTGGATATTTTTTGCATCAAACTAAATTCAGGGTTGTTAATCCCTCGGGTTCGCAAGTCTTCTAGCATGACTAACCATAGCTTGGCTGTCATCTCGGAGTCCGCTAACGCTCGGTGAAAAACGCCATCGTGCTCGATATTTTTGTAATGAATTAAATCACCCAACTTATGAGTTGGCGCCTGCTGATACAGTCTACGAGCAATCAACATTGAGCATGCGAACTGGCCGGTATATCCCGCACCAATAGCATCCAACTCCGCATCCAAGAATCGCTTATCAAATGAGGCATTGTGAGCAACCAGATTACAGTTACTGATAAAGGCGGCAAACTCCCCCATCACCTCTTCACAACTAGGTGCAGTACGCAGCATGTCGTTAGTGATGCCGGTGTATCCAGCAATGAACGAACTCACTCGAAAACCCGGGTTCATCAGTTGTTGAAATGTGTCAACGACCTCGCCATCAACCAGTTTTACTGCACCTATCTCTATGGCCCTGTCGCCCATATTGGGGGACAAACCGGTGGTTTCAAAATCGAGAACAACAACAGAGTTAGCAAGAGAGGTCATAGTAGTATCTAGGAAGTAAAAAATGCCGCGAGATTCTAACACGATCAACCAACACTTGCCTCGTTCGTCACTTGGCAAAATCGAAACCAATCAGTAGAGTAGTTTGCTAAATCTACTCAAGGACACATCATGCAAGGATATTCTTTTATTAACGATGGCTGTTGCTATCAAAATCATACCTTTGAGGCTCCCCTAAATTACGAGAAGCCCGATCAACAGCAACTGTCTATTTTTGCAAGAGAGATCCGCCTCGTCGGAGATGAAAAGAGCAACAAGCCTTGGCTTTTATATTTCCAAGGTGGGCCAGGTTTTCCTTCACCTAGACCAAACGGTCAATCAGGATGGATTAAGGCTGCCTTAAAACGATACCGAGTTTTGTTGCTCGATCAGCGTGGTACAGGTAAGAGTAATCCGGTTACTCATCAATCTATTGCACACCTAGATAGCGCTCAACAAGCTGAATACCTGACTCACTTTAGAGCGGACAACATCGTCAGAGATGCTGAGAATATCCGCCAGCGCTTAGGCATCAAACAATGGGCAACGCTAGGTCAAAGTTATGGTGGCTTCTGCACATTGACCTATCTTTCTTTGTTTCCAGATAGCTTATTGCAATGCTATGTCACTGGCGGAATCCCATCCATTGAAAAGCACATAGACCATGTGTACCAAGCCACATTCAAACGCACTGTGCAAAAAAATGAAGCCTTCTTTAGGCAGTTTCCTCTAGCACAAACACTCTGCCAGGAAATTGCCACTCACCTGTTAGAGCACGACGAATTTTTGCCTAATGGCCAGAAGTTTACCGTTGAGCAATTTCAACAAATCGGGATTAACTTCGGTGTGAGCGATACCTTTTTGCCAACCTACTATTTGTTAGAAACGGCATTTGTGGACATGAATGGTACTCGACAACTTAGCTACGAGTTTTTGAACGCTATGCTTGCGGAGCAGGCTTTTCAAACCAACCCAATTTACGCCATCCTCCACGAGCCCTGCTATTGCCAAGGCTTCGCGTCACAATGGAGTGCTCACCGAGTCAGACAAAATCATGCGTCGTTCAACTATCAAGCTGGCCAACCCTTCTATTTCACTGGGGAAATGACCTTCCCATGGATGTTTGAGCAGTACAAAAATCTAAAACCCTTAAAAGAGGCTGCATTCTCGCTGGCAGAAAAAAATGACTGGAACCCTCTCTATGATAGCGATGTGCTATCTAACAACAGAGTTCCTCTAAGCTGTGCTGTCTATGCCGATGATATGTTTGTAGAAATGGCGCTTAGCTGTGAAACATTATCCAACATCCCCAACTCTCAGGCGTGGATCACCAATGAATACGAGCACAACGGTTTGCGCGCCGATGGAGAGCGCATACTAGAAAGGCTGTTTGCTATCGGAGACCAAACCGCCGCAACGCTTATTTAGAAAATATGTATTTGGTCGAGGAGTGGAACATCGCCTTCTCGACCATATAGGCGCCCTACAAATCATCTCAAAAAGGTCAACCGACTCTAGGGTCTGTTGACCTTTTGCGATTAAATTTTGCTCGACTAGAAACCATTTAATCAAGGCGAGGGGCTTGCCGCCTAGTCATCTAAGCAAAAGACGCTCAACGACGAGTAAATGGTTTCTAGCCGAGCCCTTCTTGCCGAGCCCTTCGGGTAGCGTTTGTTGGGCATTTCTACGGCGTTAGTCCCTTTTCATGTGGAACCACCACACCTAAAAGTGACTGCCTTGTTTAAATACCCAACAAATCGCTACAAAAATAAACTCAAAAGATCAACAGACCCTAGACACCAACAGTTACATAGACTGCGTCTAATTGCTGTAAACTCCTTTCATTTTGATGCCTACTCCATCACGCTATTGATACTAAGATCACCGTAAAGTTTGCCCTCCTCCTCATCCAAACCCTAACATTAGCCCGAATCCACCAACTTATTGACACACTCATGGCCTATGCATCGAAACGATTTCTTCTTCTGAACCAAACTCAGCAAGAGGAAGCAAAAAAGCGCCAATCATTCATTGAAAAGTACCTCTCAGATACGGATCCTGGGCTGTTCTTGGAGCAAGCGAGCTGGGATGAATTCTGTCATGTTCACTGCGATTCGATGCAGATAGAAAAGCCAGAGCGAGAGGAGTTTGCTCGATGGTGTTTTGAACTCAAGATGTGGCAAGGAGACCTGTTTGTCCTTGCGCCTAAACCACCAACGAATCAAGAATACCCGTCAATGAGACGTATACAGCCATGAATTTAGGTCACTACTTAAGGGCAGATTACGCCTCGGTTAAGGCGATTTGGAGCAGCTTAATTGTTGCTGAACACAGTCGATGAGGAACGAAGAGATTAAGCTCCAAAGCTATGAGGTCATGTCTTTTACTTCAGTATTCCACCCACTAATTTGGGATATTGCTTTGATGTTCTTCTTTGTGTGCGCGTCAGGGTTTGCCATTGATACCCTGACTAGGCCCAGAGAGCACGGCGATCTTGATATAAAGGACAGCACTACAGGTCGAAATAAAGACAATCAATGAGAATATTAAGCTAACTGTAATAAAAAACGCTCGAGGAATTCGAGCGCTTTAATGTTGAGTTACACAGGCAAATTAGTTAAGCACTTCTGATTCTGGGAAATACTCAAGCCAAATAAGTTTCAAAGGTTTGCCATTAATCATAATATGGAATGCTATATTACCAATCCAGCATAAATTTATTATTAATAACAGGAACAGTAATATAAACACTGTTCCTGTTATTAGTAAATTGACATAAAATATCGACACCGCATCAAACCAAAACTCAGAAACCCACATTAAACCACCATAAAAATAAATTAAAAACAACAACTTAAGTTAGACCAAACCAAGTAAACCCTTGATTATGACTTGTTTAAACAATAGGGAATAAAGTTACTTTCCATTTTTAGATATTATATGAAACTGATTTTACGATTATTATTCACTGCATAGAAAAGAACATCACTTTATTAATTTCTGGATGGATAAATCATGAAAAAAATACTTATTGCTACTGCTATCGCAGCAACCATGGCTTCTTCTTTTGCTTCTGCACAAACTCCTGTCATGTTTTCAACTATCGACATGAACGCTCCACAAGACAACTCAGTACAAGGGGTAAGACTCTCCGTATTGCACGGTAAAACCTCGGAAGTGAAGGGCGTGGATATATCACTATTGGGTATGTCTGAAACTGATCGCACTACCGGCTTAAACCTCAATCTTTGGTTTGGTGCCAACAAGGTGAATCAGGAAATGAAAGGCCTATCTTGGGGTTGGTTTAACTGGAACGCTGGTAAAGCAACAGGTGTTAACCTAGGTGTCGCCAACATTACTCACAACGTGGAAGGCTTGAACTGGTCACTGGTTAACTATTCTGACGGGCAAACCATGGCAGATGTGGGCCTCGTCAGTCTATCTAACAAATCGAACATACAACTGGGTGTGTTTAATAAAACAAAGAACATCGATGGTGTTCAGATTGGCCTGATCAACTGTGCTGACAACGGTTTCTTAAAGTGCTTCCCAATCGTAAACTTCGCTAAATAATCACGTAAGCGTCTATTTTGAGGTGAGAGGATCTCCTAGTGTCCTCTCATCTCTTACCTCATTTAGGAAAAAGGTTTCTTATAGCTCTCCATATCGCCACACCTTGAAATATCCCACTATTATCTAAAAAATTTCTTAGCTTTTATCCGCTTTTTTCTTTGTAAAAGAAACATTTATCTACAACACTTACCTTGCCGTCAATGGAAGCACACGACCACAAGGAAGTTAACATGAAGATATTAACGATACCTGCCCTACTATTTGGTTTGAGTCTATCTTGCAACGCATTAGCCACCAATGCGTTAGATTCTCTAAGTATCGAATCCATAAAGCAGAATATGAGCGCCGAACAAATTCAAATGACACTCGATGAATGGAAAGAACAACAACTTTCGATGGTTGAACAGAAGGTTGAAGCAATGTCTGACAGCGCCCCATATATAGAAAGAAAGAAATACGTAATGTTGCGAATTGAGCAAGAGTACGACAATCTCAATAAAGCATTAAGCCAATAAAAGAAACCCACCACACCCTAGGGTGTGGTGGGTCCATTCACTTTATACAATATCAATTCAGTCAGCTAGCTTTGATTGCTTGAATTTTTTAGTGCCTTAGAAAATGCCTCATCAGCCCCTTCTATACCGTAAAATTTTGCCTCATCTCTTACTCTAAGCGCTTCTTCAATGTTTCCTTCATTCACAAACTTATTAATCTGTTCGAAGTAGTAATCTTCAGATTTAGCATTTTCTTCGCGTCTTTGCTTAGACTCCTCACTGTCGAGCGAGATCGATTCAAGGGTTATAGTGATCTCACCATACTCAGAGTGCCTTACCTTGATATCGTCTATATCCAACACTTCATCTCTCATCTCTGCTTTTAAGCGAGCAGGATGAATAGCTCGACTAAAAGAGTTCAAGTCTTCATCTGTAGTAAAGATCACCATGTGCGAGTAATCTCTGTGCTCAATACTGTTGATCTCAAACTCATAAACAAGAGCATCGCCTTGGTAGGTTTCTGGCCTCTGATATTCAAACTCATCAAAGTCTACCGATGCTACGGGTTGCCACTCATCGTTCAAGAACATGATATTGGGTGCAAAAACACCCATGTTGATCTCGCTGCTAATCAATACGGTTATGCCCGTTTTGTTTTTCGGAAGATCGACACCGATAACAGGGCTATCAATAGAATCAGTGGTGAGCCTCTGTGTGCTAGATGTAATATCAAATTCATACTTAGCCATTTTGTCTAATTCAGTAAATGTCAGATCGGAATAATTTGAATAAGAGGCAGAGTTTTCTTGATCAAGAACATCAATAGATTGACACCCTAAGATCGATACCCCAAAAGAGAACGCGATTACTTTAAATATTTTTTTCATGAGGCACACCGTTTATATAAACACTAAAAGTCCATAACACTTTCATGCCATGGACTTAATATTAAACACTAATAAAAAATACAGTCATTTTAGAATATCTTCATAGATTAAATATAATCATCATTGAATACTAGATCATGAGTATATTAATTATAAAAATATGACTCAGCTCAATTACCACCAAGCTTCAAATTGAACACCAAAGGTCCAAGAATCAATGTCTTTTGATGCAATCGCTACGTGTTTACCAAAGCTTTGTTCTTCCCAGTTAGTTTCTGCTTCCGCATAGGTTGCGTAAAAACGAATATGTGGGACGGTACCGAAGTGAACTTTTTGAGATAAGGTCGCTTTCCAAGAGGTGTTGCTATCGTCAAATCGGTCGCTGTTTACTAACTGATAACCCAGTTCTACTTCTGTCTGCAAGTACTTGTTCCAGCTGTACTTTGGTCGAATACCGGCCGCAAACCAATCCTTACCATCGTCAGAAGAGTTGTCCATACTGATGTTTTCATAGGCTAAAGAGTATTGGCAACTCCACGCATCGTTGATGGTACAAAAACCATGGTTCATAACACGATAACTTGTCCCTGGAGTGGTTAAGTTCAGCAACTCACCCTCACCATCGTGCCAACCACCCACACCGATACCACCATTCATCTGCACGGTGAAGATGTTATAGGTACCAGCAAAACTAGCTTTATGGTTCACCGTAAACATATAGCCGTCTCGGTCGTAATTACCGGCTCCAACATGCTTCTTAATGTCTGTATCATCAATAATGTAGGCGTAGTTAGCACCCAGTGTTAGGTTACCCCCTAACACATCGATTCCGTGCACTCTAAACTCAGGCATAAGTACTGCAGAACGGCGCGTACTATCAGGATTATTTACATCGTCATAAGCCACGTTGTTATAAACGGTAGCAAAATCCATAAGAACGCTGCCTGCTTCAATATCTCTAAGACCAAAACCACGGCCACTGTTATCCCAATACTTAAAGTCCAGCATGTCATCAGCGATGTTTCGCGTATAGCGTTGACCTGCCCAGATACTGGTTTTGTCGCTACCCAGAATGCCGTACATCTGTCCCCAAGCCTGCATTATGGTAAAGGAGTTAGAGCGTGTTTCTGGGTTATGCCAGGTCCCCATCATGAAGCCAATCTCAGCACGCTCCGGACCATTTTCGTACATGTCGTGACGGATTCCCAACTCCGCCCAGTCATCTTCATTACCCAAACGGTATTTGTTTGGAGCACCTTCCGCTCTAATATAGTCAGGATGGCCATTGCCTTTTTGACCATCTGGAGAGACATGCATACCAGCACGAGCATATCCAAAGAAATCTGTTGAAGCTTGAGCTCCGAAAGAACAACAAACAGCGAGAGCAATTAGAGACTTATTAAGGTAATTATTTTTCATTATTAATCCACTATGTTTAGGTACAGAGATCCCTTAACCTTGAATAGAATCCAAGGTTTTGGTATTAAGTTTTTATTATTGTGTTTTTAGATGTTTATTTATATTTAAGTGCTTTTATTATTTATCCCACCTTATATTTGCTATAACCGCTTCAAATTCACCGTTTGTGGAAATAATAAATAATTTATCAACTATTGTTATTCCATTAACATTGAATTTATTAGCCGGTATTTTTATTTCTATAAATTCATTGGTATTAACCAATTGGTTATTAATGTCGACTTGGCCATAGAGCTCGGAATTACCATATTGCACTGAAATCAGAACAGGTTCAGTCGGCAAACGGCTTACTTTAATTTCAAAGTTTAAAGTACCCTTATCAAAGAACTGAGAGATAGGCTCTACAGCACCATTGGTTGCTTCAACATAGACACCAGCAGATCGACCTTGAAAGCTGATAGCCATGGCATCTTGTTGTTGCTGATAGTTGTAGGGACGTGTAGCCAACCAATCAAATTGCACTGGGTTATTGCGGGAGATTTCAAAGCCATTATCTTCTCCTAGCAAAGATGTCTTCAATTGGAAGTCACCAATCGTCGAGCGTACCCCATAGATGTGCATGCTTTGTTGCTGATTAACCGTATCACTGGCCAACGCATCAAGCGTAAGATCATCAAGATTGTTTTCCTGGACGCAATCGGTGTAGTTCAGTCCATAGCCGTAGGCAAATAATGGTTTATGTTCACCCTCTGGATCTTGTTCGTTAGTCGGTACCACATAGTTGGGAATATGCGGTGCTAACCTGCTAACCCGAGCGCTGTTTCTATGATTTGGCCAACTGAAAGAGAGTTTTCCCTGAAAATCATGGTTCACTTCCCCCTCTTCATTGCGCAGCAATACATCGACAAGACCCATTCCTTCGCTACCAGGAAGAAACGCAGCAACAAAGGCATCTGATTGAGAAATCTCTCGGTTCAGATATAAAGGCCTACCGCTATAAAACACCGAGATAACCTTCACACCCGCCTGATGGAGCTTTTCAATTAACTGGCAATCTGCGCGATACTTACGCTTCAAGGTAGCGAATTCTAATGATTGCCATTCCTTAATGTCACCCATCATCTCAGCATATGGGTCTTCACCAAAGGCAACGATAGCCACATCATGCTTTGCCAGATCACCATCGAGGTTAGGGTCGAATTCGACCATTTCTGGACCTAATTCTGTTTCAAGAGCCATACGAAGAGTTGTAGCTCCAGGAAAATCAGATAGCTGATTCTCATCCCCCTGCCAAGTAAGGTTCCAGCCCCCTGATTGCTTGTTTAGATCGTCTGCAGCACTACCCGTTAGCAATACCTTTTGGCTACGCTTAAGGGGTAATAGTTGTTGTTTATTCTTTAACAACACTAACGACTTTCTTACCGCTTCACGTGCAACTTCTCTGTGCTCTTGCGCACCAAGTAAAGCCTGCTTTCCAGCTAGCAAACGCTTACTTGGTTGAGACTTGTTCCACAAGCCAGCACGCATCTTGACCCGAAGGATACGCATGACCGCGTCATCAATGCGAGACATTGGAATAGTGCCATTATTCACATCACGTACTGTTTGATGATATAGCGCCATCCAGTGCTCCGATTCTGGCACCATCAACACGTCGTTGCCCGCATTGATCGCATAGGTTGCATTAGTGTCAGTGCATTTGCTGACTTCAGAGTGACCATGCCAGTCAGTAACAACTAAGCCATCAAAGCCCATCTTGCTTTTCAGTACATCAGTTAGTAAATACTTACTACCATGGATCTTGTAGTTGTATTGTTCACCAACTTCAGGAGCGTGGTCATAGTTCGTTGGGTTATCCCATGTATTGAACGATGACATCACCACCTGTGCGCCCGCTTCTAGACCACTGAAGTAGCCCATCGCGTGGATATTACGCAGTAGGTCTTCGCTGTAGTCATTAATGCCACGATCCACTCCACACTGCGTGCCTCCATCACCTACCCAATGCTTTACATTAGAGATAACTTTGCTGTCACTCTTTAGTTCTTCTGCATTGCCCTGCAACCCCTTCACCATGCGCCCTGCATAAGCGAATGTGATCTCAGGATCCTCTGAATACCCCTCGTACACCCTACCCCAACGAAGATCACGTGGTGTGGCAACGGTGGGAGCAAAAGTCCAATCCAACCCAGTTGCTGCAACCTCGATGGCCGTGATCTCGCCAATTCTCTCAATCAAATCAGGGTCTCTGGTACAACCAAGACCTATGTTGTGAGGAAACACTGTCGCACTAAACGCGTTGTTGTGACCATGCACTGCATCCGTCGCCCACATGAACGGAATACGAAACGGGCGGTCAGCAAACGCATCTTCTACAGCAAACCAAAACTCATCCGCCTTCGCTGCCCACTCTTGAGCCGACGAGTATTTATTCTCGTTCGGCCAAGCGCCGCCGCCGTTAAGTATCGAACCCAGCTTGTACTCTTTCGCTTGTGCTGGAGTAACGCCACGTAGGTTTGGCTGAACCATCTGCCCTATCTTTTCCTCAAGAGTCATCTGCGACACTATGTCCGCAATAATGGCTTCCATATCAAGATCTTGAGCAATGGCCGAATCAATCTTCGGCCAATCCGAGAAGTAAGGTGTCTTCAAAGTATTCATTAACTGCTTATCTGCCTTAACTACACAAATAGGTGACAACGAGTGAAGTGGTTTGGCGCCACCTCTACTGCTTCGGGTAGGTATTCTGTACAAGCCGCCTTGGCTTGAGGGCAGCGAGCTGCGTACGGGCACCCTTTCTTCTCTGGAGACCACATAGGGGTTTCCATCGAACGATGAGTCGGTAGCTTCTCATGAATACTGCGACTTGGATCTGGCACCGCAGCTAGCAACAGCTGTGTATATGGGTGCTGTGGATTCTGGGTGATATCTTCTGTCGAGCCCCATTCCACCATATGGCCGCAGTAAAGCACGACCGTATCTTCCGCAAAATAACGTGCCGTAGCGATATCATGAGTGATGTACATAAAGGCTTTGCCCATCTCATGCTTCATCTTATTCATTAGGTTGAGTACACCAATACGAATAGAGACATCCAGCATAGACGTAGGCTCATCAGCCAATATCACCTTTGCACCAATGGCGAGAGTTTTCGCCAAGAACACGCGTTGGCGTTGGCCGCCCGATAGCTGATGCGGAAACTTGTCCAACACCTCTTTTGCTGGCGTTAAGCCAACCTGCTCAAGGATAGAGACAAGGCGCTCCTCCATCTCCTCTCCAGGTTGCAGATCATGATAGATCTTAAGAGGTCGAGTTAAGTGATAACGGATGGTATGCAATGGATTCAAAGAGCTGAACGGGTCTTGGAATACCATCTGCACATCACGACGATAAGCGTCTAATTGTTCGCGATCGGTAATGTCATCAATATTAGTGCCACGGAAGTAGATCCCACCTTCGGTTGCGTCATGGATCTTGGTGGCAATCTTGGCACTGGTGCTCTTGCCACAGCCAGACTCTCCAACCACTGCCAGACAGCGGCCTTCACGCAATTTAAAATCCAATCCATTCAAGGCACGAAGGTATTGTTTAGGTCCAAAGAAAGAACCACCTTTTTTGCGAAAATCTATGGTCAGATTCTTAGCTTCTAGAACGACAGGATGAGCCTCATCCAACGACTTGTTCACTTCTGGGTTGATAGCGTTCATTTATACCGCCTCCTGTACAATCTCAATCTTCTCACCATCGATAGGCAAAGGGTGATGGCATGAAACCCATCGATTCTCTCCGGCACCAAGCAGTTTTGGTGGCGTAGTCTTGCAGGCTTCAGTGGCCTTGAAACAACGAGGGCTGAAGCGACAACCTGCAGGAACATTCTTGAGATCCAATGGTGTACCAGGAATGCCCTTCATCTCTTGCAATTCACCGTGCAAGGTTGGGAAAGAATCCCCCAAACCAAATGCATAAGGATGCTTTGGTTTACTCAGGATTTCCTTAGATGGTGCAAGCTCTACAAGCTGCCCTGAATACATGATGCCAATGCGGTCACACAGTTCTACCATCAAGCTCAAGTCGTGCGTGATGAATAAGATAGAGAAGCCGAATTCTTCTTTAAGCTGATACACCTTTTGTAGGATTTCTCGCTGTACAACCACATCCAAAGCAGTGGTAGGCTCATCCATGATCAGAAGCTTAGGCTTAAGAGCCAATGCCATAGCGATAACAACACGCTGGCGCATGCCACCCGAGAACTGATGCGGGTAATCAAACAAACGCTCTGTAGGGATATCAACAATGCGCAATAGCTCTTTGGCTTTCTCTATGGATTCCTCACGACTATTGACCAGACCGTGGGCATCAAAGATGTCAAAGAACTGATATTCAATGGTTTTAACTGGATTCAGACAGTTCATCGCGCTTTGAAATACCATTGAGGTATCTTTCCAGCGGAAATCTCGCAGTTGCTCTTCATCCATTTCCAGCACATCTTTGCCATTAAACAGAATTTGACCCTCAGAGATCATCGCTGGCGGGCGATGCAAACGCATAAGCGAATACGCAATGGTCGATTTACCACAGCCCGACTCGCCCGCTAAGCCTAAGATCTCACCCTCACCGATATCAAAGCTGACGTCGTTGACCGCGCGTACACGGCCATCAAAGGTGATGTAATCAACAGACAGATTTTTAACTTCAATTAGCTTTTTCATTACGCCTGCTCCACAGTCTTCATTTTCTGAGCTTTAGCTAGCTTGGCTGCTTTCTTCTCTTCACGACGGAAGCGAGCCATGATGCGTTGTGCTTTTAATTTAGGGTTTGAGATCTCATCAATTGAGAAGTTAATCAAAGCCAAACCTATCGCGACTGACGCTAGCGCAATACTTGGTGCAGCAATTTCCCACCATGCGCCAATACGGATTGCCGAGGTTTGCTCTGCGTTGTACAGCATGCCACCCCAAGTCACACTCAATGGGTCACCCAAGCCGATAAACTCTAGGGTCGCTTGAGTCATGATGGCGTAGATAACCGTGCCAATGAAACAAGACGCTAGAATCGACATCATGTTTGGCATGATCTCTGCGAACAACATGCGTTTCTTACTCTCACCCATTACCTCTGCGGCATGCACAAAATCTCGGTTACGAATCGCAAGGGTTTGCGAACGCAATACGCGAGCACCCCACGGCCAAGAGGTTGCGCCGATAATAACCGCAATGATCATTGGTGATACTTGGTCAAGGAATGACGCCAATACCAGCATTAGAGGTAGGCTTGGGATTACCATGACCAGGTTAGTAATGAAGGACAAAACGTTGTCCACAATACCGCCAAAGTAGCCCGATGCGATGCCCACAATCATTGCCATAACGATAACGAAGGTGCCTGCTGCGAAACCCACCATCAAGGAGATGCGTCCGCCGTACAATAGCTGTGACCACACGTCACGGCCCATTCGAGTCGTGCCTAAAAGGTTGTCCAAGTTAGGCGCTTGGTGCGGTCTTGCCACACGACCGGTTGGGTCGAATTGGGTCAGCAAGGGTGCAAACAAACACATCAAGCAAACCGTCACGACGATAAAGATACCGATAGCCGCTTTAGGGTTATCAAGGAAAAACTGTTTCATTAATTTAAGCGATTTCATAGTGATGATTCTCTTCTCTTAATCCAATTGAGTTCGTAGGCGTGGGTCTAAAACGAACAGTAAGCAGTCAGCTACAAAGTTCGCTCCCAAGACCATCACTGTCATGATGAGTAGGTATCCTTGAATCAAAGGATAATCTCGTGCCAGCATCGCTTGGAACATCACTTGGCCTAGGCCTGGATAGTTAAAGATGATTTCAATGATCAGTGAGCCACCGAAGATGGCGCCGACAGACATTGCAAAGGTGGTGATCATTGGCAGTACCGCGTTACGCGCACCGTATTGCATCATTACCTTTTTGTCTTTTACGCCCTTTGCCCAACCCATTACGATGAAGTCTTCACCCAGTTGGTTGATCATGTTAGAACGCATTCCCATTACGTTACCCATACCCAAGGCAACCATACACAGCAGTGGCAATACCAAGTGGTAAGCAACACTACCGATGAACTCAAAGCTCCAGCCTGCGTCAATCGATGGGTTGTAGGCGTATCCTGTTGGGAACCAACCTAGATTTGAAGCAAATAGGAAGTACATACCTAGTGCCATAACAACTGCAGGGATAGAAGAAACGACAACCGAACCAACCGTAATCACTGAGTCTGTCCATGTACCTCTCTTCCATGCCACGTAGATGCCAAGCAAGGTAGTGATGGTGTAAGACACAAGCAAGTAAGTACCTACTAGTAGCAATGTCCACATCATTCCTCGGCCCAATACCTCAAATACAGGTTGGAAGAATCGAGTCGATGTACCCCACTCCCCAGTTAGGATTGAACCTACATAAGTAATGAACTGCTCCATCAATGGAGTGTTGCTTGAGTAGCCGTACAGCACCTCAAGTGAGGCGATTGTCTCAGGGCTGATCTGGCCACCATTTTGCGCTAAGCGAGCCAAGAAAGACTGAATCGGGTCACCAGGCATTAGCCTTGGTAGAAAGAAGTTAATGGTTACTGCCGCCAAAAAGGCCAGCAAGTAAAAGCCGAGTCGACTAAGAATAAATTTCATGAATACCCCAGGTATACGTTTCAGGATAGGGAATACCGCATTGGGTATTCCCACTTCTCAATGTGTAACTAAACCGATTTACTTATGTTCTTGGTTTAATATGCATAACATGCAGAAGCTTGTTAGATTCAAACGGAGCCGGGTGAGCTACCGGGTTTTCTGCGTTGAAGAAGCCAGTAAAACGAGAGTCGTTGTACGAGTACCAGATTGCGTTGTAATACAGTGGCACTTGGATGGCATTTTCAGCGTAATGACGTTCTATGTGTGAAGAAATCTCACGTTGTTTCTCAACGTCTACCGTGGTGCTGAGCTCTTCAATCCAAGCGTTCAACTCATCGCTTTGATAGTTGGTCATGGTTGAAGACCACCATTGGCCACTCTTAGCGAAGCGAGAGTGCATGGTGTAGTCGTAAAACTTCCAACCTGAGGATGCGATGCTGCCTCCACCGAAGGTCACATCAAAGTTACCACCGCGCCAGTTTTGGCTGTACGCTTGTACTTCTGGCGTGATCAGATGAGCGTTAATTCCCGCTTCACGCAGACCATCGATAGCGATCATTGCGTTGTTCACCATCGCAGACCAACCACTTGGTACCTGCATTAAGAAACGCAGCTCAGAACCATCTGGGTTTTCAACAAATCGGTTACCCGTGACATCTTTGTAGCCAGCCTCAGCAAGGTACTTCTTCGCTTCAGCAATGTTGTAGTCTGTGTATTTTGCCCACGTTTTGTCTGCTTGCTCATCGCGCCAGCTCTCAAGTGAACTTGGCAGGTTACTGGCTGAGTTGCCTAGCTCTACATAACCATATGCACCCAGCTCTTTCATCGCTTCACGGTCCATCGCTAGGTTGAACGCTTTTCTGAAGTTAACGTCGTTAAAGGCTTTCTTTGCACCCTCATTCTTGGTCTCGAAGTTCATAGTGATTCGAACACCATCACCAGAAGGGAACCAGTATTTGTTGCCTTCTGCTGCATCAACAAACAAGCGATCAATGTCTGGTACGAAGATTCCGTTCCAGTCAGTTTCGCCTTTTGCCATCATCTCTAATGCAGCATCACTAGAAGAGTATTGTGGGAACTCCAAGCATTTAACCGCCAATTCTTCGTTCCAGTAGTTCTCATTCTGACACTGGATATACACTTGAGGTGTAAAGCGAGTTACCTCGGTAAATGGACCTGTTCCTACTGGGTTCTTCACCACTTGCTGAGAAGGGTTTTCAATATCTTTCCAGATATGTTCAGGAACGATCTTGGTCATCAAGATGTCGTACTGAGAGAATGCATTTTCTTCGTTTAGATAGATCTTCACCTCGTAATCGTTGACCAGCTCAATCTTTTCAACTGAAGAGCTAAGGCCTGTTACGTCGATGCCTGGATTTTCACGAGTGTAGTTGAAGGTAAACAACACATCTTTCGCCGAGAATGGCTGGCCATCAGACCAAGACACGCCTTCACGAAGAGTCACGGTTAGTACCTTTAGGTCTTCACTGACTTCATAGCCTGTTGCCAGCCATGGATATTCTTTGGTGTCATCAAGCAGGTTGAAGATAAATAGCGGTTCGTATGCGAACTCGGCAGAGGACAAGCCACCCAACCAAGGGTTGAAGTTATGCGTCCACGCCGTAGTGGACTCACTTAGTATCTTCAGATTAGGGGTGTCAGCTTCTTTAGCGTTAACACCCGCTGTTAGGGACAGAGTAGTAAGGGCTAAGCCAATCAGAGTTTTGTTCATTATGTAGGCCTTCTATTAATCACGTAATCTTATTGTATTATTTATAGGGGACACCCAAAATTTGCTCGAAATGCGGTGTGTGCCCGCTTTTAGTTTTGTAAGCAAATATGGGACATGTGTTCGTGGTGAAACAAGGTTGCTGTGTATACGACAACACTGCCTTGCATCCTTTTGGTAACTGTCTTCACTGGCTATCAACGAGACGCCATTTGTGCCTTGCAATTCAATCGTTGCATTCACACCAGACATGTCTTGTAGCGTTTTACGCTCTTGGTACCAATTGCTCACAGCGAAACCGGTTTCAACAATCCAAGCAGGTTTATCTAGCTCAAAATCATGATGACGGATTGACTCACCATTCTCTAAAACCTCGATTTGTGTAGTCACTCGAATCGTGCCTGTGCTCCACTCAACCGTAAGGTCGTTGTTGGTGATGTCGACTTCATGGTTAAACAGACGCGTTTGCCAGTTAGCACCTTCATCAAAGCTAAATGCCAAGATATTGTCACCGAAGCTCAGCATATTGCTGTATTGCAACGCACCGATATCGGCACCAAAACATGTTGAGTATGCAAACTTGTTGTATTTATCTACCTGAAACTGTGGCTCTATCGTTCCAGCAAAATGCACAATGCTGTGTCCGTTGATGCGTTGTGCTATCGAACGGGCTGCTGGCATTGGGTAGATTGTCTTGGTTAAATTTTGTGGGACTTCTTCACACTGCCAAAACTCATGCGAGTCTTCGAGTAACAATGGGAAGAACGCCTTGAATGCCCAATATGGCGAGGTTGGTGAGTTATATCCCTCACACACATTTAGATTTGGGTAGTCATAGCCACGAGCCATAAGACCGTCAGCGGTGAAAATAGGTTTATCCTTCCACTGGCGTATTTGTCTTGCCCACAAGCCTTTGATCTCTCCCATCGGCATTGAGGTTAGATTGGCAACCGCTGCTGCGCCCCAAAATCCAGAGGTAGCAAAACGATAAGTCAAAGAGCGACCTTGGGCCAAGCATTCACCCGTCTCTGCAAACCAATAAGAAAAAGGTTCACAATACGCTTCTGCTCGCTCAAGGAAGAGTTGCTTAAGCTCAGAGTCCGTGTGATCTAGTACTGTTGCATAAAGCAGGCTGTAAAAATGGATAGCAAAACCACCATAATGGTCGATATTTTCTACCTCACCATCACCATACCAACCATCACCCAGATAGAAGTTCTTTAGCTTATTGAGATACTTAGCTTCAATATCAATATCCACTAAATCAGCACGGCCAACCTTACGCAATCCTGCTTGAACCAACACGGTAAAGAACAACCAGTTGTTCTGTGGCATTGGGCAGTTTTGGATATTAGCCAACCAGTTCGCTAGGTTATCTTGTACCTCAACGGACAAAGGTTCCCAACCATGCTCAGGAAGTACCGCCAGTAACAAACCAAATGCAGCCATTTCTACACTGCGTTGGTTAATGCCCTGTGCAGGCCCCCAGTAATTTGGGTCTTCTGGGTCTGTGCCTTGTGCAATGGCATTGTGATAAAGCGACCAGTAATCAAAACTACCGCCACCTTTCACTAAAGGGATGATTCCCCACAATGGGCGGGCAACGCCTTCAAGTCCGCTAGCAGACATATCAAAGATCGCACCACCTTCATCGAAATCAGGGTGAGATCCTTGGGTCTTTAAAAAGGGAACCATAGGTTCAAACAAATCTAGAACAAGTTGCTGGTAATCTTGCTTAGATTGCATCGGGTTTTCGGAAAATCGGGAATAATACGGCATAAGAAATTCCTCTTAGTTCCAAAAGAACTGGTTGTGGCCCACAGAGCGCATCGCAGCTTCAAAGTAGTAATAATCACCGTAAGGCAACATACCATCAGCTAAGTAGCTCGTTTCTGGACCTTTCATCATATTGACAAACGAGGCAGCACCAGAGAGTAATCCCTCAGCATGCTCCACTTCTGTTAGGTCATGATGGGTACGCAAGGCAGTCAGCATCTTTTCAGCAAAGGCGTGATATCGCTTCGCCTCTTCTTCACGACCTGCCCTCTTATAGACATCGGCCAAGATATAAATGCCTGAAGCCGTTACAGCCCCAGCAGAGGTATCTTTATATTGGGTATGACTTGCCGGTAGTGAGTAATCCCACACAGGGATGCAATCATCGGTGATATTTTCGATAACGTAATCCGTCAGCTTTGCTGAGATGTCCGCATACTCTAGGTTGCCGGTGGTTTCTGCCAATTGAGCAAAACCATGTACCGCCCATGCATGACCTCGGCTCCAGCAAGATTCATCCGCAAACCCTTGCACAGTTTTGCCTTCCACAGGCTCATTGGTGCGTGGATCGAAATTAAATGAGTGGTAAGTACTAAAGTCGTCTCGTACTAAGTGTTTCAAAGAGGTATCTGCTTGCTGAAGCGCAACCTCTTTAAAGGATTCCACGTTGGTCTCTTTATATGCCCAAAGCAACAAGCCTAAGTTCTGCATGCAATCAATGATGATCTTGCCTTGTACAAATTCGGCATGCCCAGGGTTATTCGCTTGAGCGTTCCAAGCTGGAAGGTATCGACCATTCCAGTTGAAGCGATTACGTAAAGCTTCAGCGGCACGCAGAGCTTGATCTCTTGCTTCATTGCACCCTGTCAATTTGTAGTCAGCAACAGCGGTAAGGCTAAACAGGAAACCCATGTCATGGTCAATCCACATTGGGGTGGATAAGATTTTTTCCAGCTGCTCTCTTCTCATACGAGCACTGTTCTTAAATTTTTCTTCTCCGGTCAAGCTATATGCCAGCCAAAGTTGTCCGGTCCAAAATGAATCCGTCCAGAAATATTCATCGGGATAATGCCAATCAAATGTTGGCGCACCATTTCCAATCATTGGATTTCGGTTTCCGATACGAGGCAAGTTCCTTTCTATAGACGCTAGGATGTCCTCTTGAATCTGATAGCGATTATTTATTTTTGTCATTGCTCACTCTTTTTATTCAGAAGCCAAATTATCAACTGAGGCGATTATGTATTAGTTGAATGAATGTCGCTGTGAGCGAAATCACAAGACTGAAACATTCCATGCTCATGAAATATTTCACAGTATATTTACTTGGTGAAATTTCTCTTGATAGCGAGTACTATAGAAATTCCTCAAGTCTTCTGTACCTAATAACAATGAAAAAAGTAACGATTACCGACCTGGCTGAAATGACAGGAATATCAAGAAGCACCATCTCAAGAGTGCTGAACAACAACCCTAAGGTTGATCCTGAGGTTCGCAAAAAGGTTGAGCTTGCGATTGAAGAAAGTGGATACCTACGAAAAGCATCCAAGGTGAAATACGAGGTTCCTATACGTTCTGTCACTATTGCTACGACAGTTTTGGTTGATACACCGGACCCTTACTACTCGATCATGATTAACCAGTTCCAAGAGCAATTTCATCAAATGGGGCTTCAACCTCAATTGATTTTGCTCAATGCATCAATGAGCGAAGAGCAGATCCTGGATAAGCTTTCAGACTCCGAATGTGTGTTGATGCTGGGGCCAGAACTGCCCTCTATTGCTAATGCCTTAAAAGACAAAGACATCCCTGTAGTCATGGTTAACGGATTTGATGTCGATATGAGAATATCGAGTATCTCCCTAGACTACGAACTGGGTGGAGAGCTTGCAGCCAAGTATCTCATTGGCAATGGACACAAAAACATTGCCATGCTTACCGCTCAAACCCGACCTTCAATTCGCAAGAGAACCTATGGATTCCAAAGGGCAGCCAGTGAATTAGGTGCTGAAAAAGTCACGGTTATCGATATCTTGAAGTATTGCCAAGATACTGACCAAACCGCCATCAGCGAAAGCATTAAACTTGGTGAAGCAGGAGCCGATTTTGGTGCCAGCAAGGTATTGCCTCAAATCCTAGATAAAGGACTTTTCAATGGTGCGACAGCCATATTTTGTTTGTGTGACAGAGCGGCTATTTCATTGCTCGACGAGTTGGATAAACGTGGCATGTCAGTACCTGAAGATCTATCGGTAATGGGTTTTGATAACCTGTCTATTGGCAAAATGATCAGCCCTTCATTGAGCTCCATAGGTTGTGACCACAGATTGACAGCCCAAGCGGCAATACAGCTTCTGATTCAAGAGTTTAATGAGAATGTGAATGTCGCCAAACGAGTAAATATGGGGGTAAAACTCTTCTCTCGTGATTCTGTAAAACCCTTGTAAGAACACGATTCATATTGCAATCCCAAAGTAGCTCAACCCTCGTTGTAGGGCCAATCCTTGTGAATCGAATCTTCTTGCATCCAATAATAAAAAAGAGATAGCTCTACAAAAGCTATCTCTTGATCGTTCTATTATTTAACTTTGTGGAAAGTCGAAATAGGGTTCCATTTTCCTGCTTTCACTTTGTATGATGAGCCATACGCTCGCCACGCCCAGTTAAATGTCTTATCCGTTCCTGTTTCTAGGTTATTTATCGCATCTTCGCCACAATTAAAGGATACCGTGTAACTGCCATCTTGATTCGGCTTTGCGTCGCGAGAGTTCAATACCGTTTTCATATCGGTAGGGAGTAACCAACCGTCCTCTGAGTACACGGTAATTGACCAAAATTCATCTACTCTTGGATCCTCAAAGGTTGTTTGGTAACAGCCACTGTTCTCATAATCTTTAGATACTTGATATGAGTTGATGCGAAAATCCATTCCCCCCCAACCAACTGCATCAGACATACGTTTTGTCTCTTTTGCGATACGACCTTCGGTGTGCCCGTAATCCAGAACGATGCCGCCATCGATCGCTTTTTGCATATATTCTTTATGCAGTGTCTCGTATTGAGCTTTGTCGTATGGTTTTGGTTCCCATACTCCATTGCCTTGCCCCTCGACCTTCATGGTTTTTTGAACTTTACGGGCTTCGTCAATGCCGTTTTCCAAACCAATTCTGAATAGAACCCATACAAACTTACCTTTCTCAGGAGGAAGAATTTTATGGGTACCTTTTTGCCAAATATAATCTTCTGAATAACCGTTCTCATTAATAACCAATACAGATGTAAAAACTTCATTGTCTTCAGGCATTGTAATCGTTAGACCATTCGAAGCGTCTGCAACTTGCGCTGAATACAGAGTATCTCGGTTCATACGAACAGTAGGCATAGGGCCTGCAGGTGTAGGGATAGTTAGGTCGAACATCTTGTTCATCGCATCTTTGTTTTTCCATTTTAAGAAATTAACTTCCGCCTCCACTTGCGTAATGTTGTCAGCAGTCACAGGGATAGTTTCCGCATAATCTTTACCATCGATTCCAACGGCCGCATATGCGCCATGAGAAAGTACAGATAAAACAGACATTGTGAGTAGGAGCTTTTTCATAGTTTTTCCTATTTGATAAATGACAAATAAATATTATTGAGTTAACGAATACAAAGTAACATACCCACCCATGTGCGAATAATGAACAAAGAACATACCGGATATTCATGCAAATTATATCTATTCGTTGAGGCTTTACTTAGTTTGAGTTGGGGGAGTCAAAAGTTGTCGTAATTTAGTAGCACTTACCTCTACATCATCTTTTAATAACAAAGAGCTTAAACCTTGAAGTTCCCAAACATTTGCATGTCTAATATCGTTAATACTTGCTGGACGCTTTTGTGTGTGATTATCGATTTTCGTGACTAAAGTGATTTGTTCTGACGAAAAATCGACAATGATTTTTTTAAAGGTAATATTCAGAATCAGATTGAGTGTAGCTCTTCCAGATTTTGTTCCCACATTCAATCCATCTAAAATTGTTTCGTGGTTTCCACTTTCAATAGTGCGAAAAAAAGTGATGTACACATCATGCTGCTCTATTCGTTCAACCAGATTTTCTATTACTGTTAAGTTTGATGCCTTCTGTAAAATCTGATTTAGTTTCACTACTTGCTTTTCATGATAATCAATACGCTCTTTACTTCGCTTGATATCTTTAAGCGCCTTAGTTATCCAATGGACATCTAACAGGCTATCAAGTATTGGCAGAAGGACCTTAGAGTACTGTAAAGACCTTTGCACCATGCACCCATGGCTGGATTTCACGCACTTCAAATATCTGAACTTACTCTTAGATGTTTTGACAATAACGCCATTGTGACACTCATTGCAGCGTGTCGTTCCTTTTATTACATTCGTAGTCCCTGCTTTGGCCGTTACTACACCCGTCATAAATGGTTTCCTATCATTTGCTTGAAGATAAGTGGCATCAGAGATAGCAGCAGGAAAATAATCAGCGACCTCAGTGTTGTCTCTCATGACTAACACACCTGTTGTTGCCCTATCTTTTAAGACACGCAGAACAAAGTGTTGAGAAAACTCGCCCTTTCTCAGCTTTTTAGGAGCATCAAATTCCTCATTAAGAATCTTGGCTATTGATGGAGCGCCTTTACCCTGTATCCGTAATTCAAACATTCGAGCAACGATTTCTGCATACCTAGGAGTATAAACTGACTCCCCATCAATTTTTATAACCTCACAATGGAAAGGCACTTTTTTCACTAGCCTTGAATTCACAAATTTTTGTTCTGCTAATCTTTTCATTCTACAACGCACGCTGTGTTCGTTTGCTGGGACTGGACAGTACTACATTAAATTGCATAGGTATGAACTCCCCTCAATTGGTTGTACTCGTATCAATAGCAGTAAAAACTCATTGACCCAAGGCATAAATATACGCGCGATATTGCCAACTAATAAATTGCGCGGCTTGGTTCTGAGGTTGGATCGTGAAGCATCGTAACCTTGTCACTCATTATGATTCTTTATTTCAATGCTTCAATGTAGGTACTGCTGGCTTATGAACTTCATCAATGATGATCACACTTTCTTGAACTCTCAGTTGCAAAAAGGCTCTGATGCGGTGCTCAAACGTAACAATCTTAATGTAGTAAAGTCTATTATCCTCCCACAATATCATTACCCTCAACGTCTTACATCAAGGCTTTAGCTTCCCTTCATAAACCTTGACTCCTAAAAGCTAATCTATTCTTAGTTATGTCGCTGTTAATGAGTATCATTCTGTCGTTGAACAAAGAATGGTTATAGATTTCGGGATTTGATCCATAAAATAACGCACAGAACACTTAAAAATCGAACTCGTTGTAACTACGTGCGTATACAGATTGAATCATCAGCCTTTATTTGATGCTTATGAGTTAAGGGGACGCTATAACAAAAAACCGCACATCGATAAAACTGATGGACTCCTTATTTGGCGCCTGTCCCGCAATCCTGAGCGGCCCTAGATCATAAATTAGCCAACTTTCCTGTAATCATTCTTCTTAAAGCTCACTTTTTGCCCAATAAGGGCACATAATTAATAAGGGTAAATCCACAAGGTCAGCACAATGAACAAACCAAAGAATGGCCCCTCTCCAAGTAGACGGCGTTTTTTGCGTGACGCTGCTCGCACCGCTATTGGGGTGGGTTCTGTTGCAACACTTCTTGGAATACAGTCTCGGCAAAGCCAAGCTGGCGGTTCTGGTGTCCCTATTCGCCCGCCGGGTGCTCTGGCCGAAGGTGACTTTGAGGCGGCATGTGTGCGCTGCGGGCTTTGCGTTCAGGCTTGCCCTTACGACACACTCAAGCTCTCTACTCTGATGTCCAAATCTGCTTCTGGTACCCCCTATTTTACTGCCAGAGATATCCCGTGCGAAATGTGTGATGATATTCCCTGTGTTGTGGCCTGCCCGACTGGGGCTCTTGACCCCTCATTAACCAACATTGACGATGCAGCTATGGGCACCGCCGTGCTCATTGACCATGAAACCTGTCTAAATTATTTAGGTTTACGCTGTGATGTTTGTTATCGCGTTTGCCCGTTAATTGACGAAGCAATTACCCTTGAGTACCAAAGGAATGCTCGAACTGGAATTCACGCAAAAATGATTCCTACGGTTCATTCAGAGTCATGCACCGGATGTGGTAAGTGCGAACAAGCTTGCGTGCTTCCAGTGGCGGCAATCAAAATCGTGCCAACTGAACTAGCAAAAGGTGAGTTAGGACACCACTACAAGTTAGGTTGGGAGGGAGATGAAACTATCCCCGTGCCTAGTCTTAAAGAAATGCGGGAGAACAAATAATGGCTAAAAACCTCGCAAAAGATGCCGGGAAAGAGGCAATAGAAGCCTTAGGTTGGTGGCAAACTCACCGTTTTTTAATCAGTCGTCGACTGTGCCAAATCGCCATCATGGCCTGTTTCATGCTTGGGCCTAGCTTGGGAATACTCAAGGGAAACCTTTCATCAAGCCTACTACTGGATACCATTCCGCTTAGCGACCCTTTAATTGTGATGCAAACGCTCGCGACCGGTCATATTCCAGAGCTAACCACATTCATTGGCGTGGCGATTGTGGTTGTTTTTTATGCCTTGCTCGCACCTAGAGTGTTCTGCGCATGGGTTTGCCCGTTGAATATGGTGACAGATTTGGCCGCGTGGTTAAGGCGAAAATTTAACCTTAAAGCAAGTTATCGCTGGCCATCTAGTCTTAGGTACTGGTTGATTCCTGTGATTCTTCTTGGCAGTGCAATTTCCGGCACTACCTTATGGGCTTGGGTAGACCCAGTTGCGACGCTACATCGTGGGCTTGTTTTTGGAATGGGAGCGGGATGGATTCTCATACTATTAGTTTTTTTACTCGATCTCGTTCTTGTCGAGCATGGGTGGTGTGGTCATCTGTGCCCGTTGGGGGCAACTTATGGCGTGATAGGACGTAAAAGTACTCTTCGCATCACAGCAACAAAACGCGAAGATTGCACCAAATGTATGGATTGCTTCAATGTGTGTCCAGAGCCAGACATCTTAAAACAGCCTTTAAAAGAGGGGGATCGCAGGGTAATGAGCCAAGACTGCATTAGTTGCGGGCGTTGCATCGAGGTATGCCCAACTAAGGTTTTCGAATTTAGAGCCAAGGGCAGCAAGCACAACTAGATCACAATCAAGGCCAGCATGCAAAGGTGCGCGGTAAGAACAACACCCGTTAGGATAAATCTTAATTTTAGGTACCTGGGGTGATCTCGTTTTGGTTCAAAATACAGGTTCAGCCCATGAGCAAGCCCAATACCGATTAGTAGCACCATAGGGCTATAGAAAACAAATAACCCAAGAGCGATGACACCTAGAGTGATGACGTTAGAGGCCACCAGCGACCTCTTCTCCGGAACTGTTCGATCTACACACCTTCCCCAAACAGCTCCGGCCATAAACAACGCAATGCCCGCACTGTAAATCAAAAAGCTCATTATAAAATGAAACGATGCTTGGCTGTGCGTCAGACCAAACAGTACTGGGAGTAAAATAAAAGGGACAAGGCCCATGTAACCAAGAATATAAATCATACCCTCTGTTACGCAGTTAGCTATATATGGATCAATACCTTACGCCATAAATCACACCGTTCAGAAAAATGATCTTGCCCTATACTCAAGTCGCCAACGATGGAATCTCATGCTCCCCCCCCCCACAGGCCCGATGATCACTTGGTCGAATAAATGGGTATCAACTGAGAGCAAGCAGTATAAGGAACAAAAATGACAGACCCAATTGTTCAGCTCAGCCAAGCGACAAAGCAATTCATAGACGGAAAAGATAGACACTGCGTGCTCGATCAAGTCGATTTCTCATTGCATGCGGGTCAAAGCGTCGCCTTGACGGGAGCAAGTGGTAGCGGAAAGAGCACTCTACTCAATGTCATCGCGGGCTTCGAATCGCTTTCTAGCGGCGTGCTAGCAATCAATGGAGAAAGCGTTGAGCAATGGAAAGACCCCCAATGGAGCTTATTTCGCCACCGAAAACTTGGCGTTGTATTTCAACAATTTAACCTTCTTACTCCATTAAATGTGAGACAGAATATTTCCTTTCCTCTCAGCCTTAACAATCAAAAATGGAGTGAATGGTGTGATCATCTCGTTAAGAAGTTAGAAATTGATGGCCTGTTAGATAGGCACGTTGCCTCATTATCTGGAGGGCAACAACAACGAGTGGCCATAGCAAGATCATTGGCACACAAGCCCGCCTTGCTACTTGCCGATGAACCCACTGGCAACCTCGATCAACAAGCAGGGCTCGAGGTGATGCGACTGCTTACTGAGATCAGTTCAGAGGGAGAAACCTCTGTAGTTCTAGTGACCCATAGCTCAGAGTGTGCCGATTTTATGGACACACGTTACCACCTTTCCAATGGGCAGTTGCATGACTAGCTATACCCTCACACACCTTTGGTTGGTGATCAGAACCTTTATAGCTCATTACCGACAAGCCCCCTTACAAGCTGCCGCGATAACGCTAGGGATAATACTCGCTGTTACCTTGTTTGTTGCTGTTCAGGCCATCAACCTCAACGCAAAACGAAGTTACAGTGAATCAACCGAGCAGCTAAGTGCTCGCGCAGAAAGCTTAATAATTCCCTTGTCAGGGCAAGAATATTTAGATCAGTCTGTTTACTTTGAGCTTCGCCAATCCGGTATCAGTGCCTCCTTGCCCATCATTGAAGGTAGAGTACGAGACGAGAATGGACAGCGCTTGACCATTCAAGGCAGTGAACTCATTGCAGCCATTACCTCTGGCCTTAGCTTCGGTCAGAATCAAACACAGGTGTCCTTGTTCAATGGAAACTTTCCACTCGCTGACTTGCTAGCGGGACGTCCTTTAATGATGGTCAGTCAATCCCAAGCAGAACGCATGGGTGGTAAAGATTATCTAACGCTGGATGGTGTGCCTACAAAGGTGGTGGTGGTGCCCGAAGAATGGCAACTGGGCAGCCGGGTCTTGATGGACATAGGGTTTGCACAACGCTTGCTCAATAAACCCGAACAGATCAGTTACATTGCTATGTTTGATGCGCAACCTGAGGGTGCGCTGGTTGATATCATCCAAAACAAAGCGCAATGGATAGCCAACACACAGGACACCGACCTTGATGCCTTAACCGATAGCTTTCATTTGAATCTGACGGCAATGAGTTTACTCGCCTTCGTTGTTGGCATGTTTATCGCCTACAACGGAGTAAAATACAGTTTACTCAAGCGTAATCGATTGTTGGTGCAAATACGTCAGGCTGGCACACCCGCTTTAACTGTACTGTCCGCCCTTTTGCTTGAGCTCATTGTACTTGTGTTCTTTGGAACAAGCCTTGGATTTATTCTAGGTATTCAGCTTAGCCATTGGTTGCATCCAACGGTCGCACTTACCCTGGAACAACTGTATGGGGCAACACTATTGCCAGGTACATGGCAGTGGCATTGGTGGGGACAAGCCTTATTACTAACGCTTATTGTCACCACAATTTCTTGTCTACAGCACTTTAAGCAACGAATTAATCAACCCCTTTCTTCCCATGGTGGTTTTTATAAAACACCAGAACATAACCATGCCACGAGGTTGTTCTTAATTGGTTTATCACTCTCGATCCTTGCACTACTTGGGCTATGGCTAAGTCAGCATTTTAGATACACCATGGCATGGTTGGGGCTTTTCATTGTTTCTGTCCCTCTATACCTGCCCAAAGTGCTTCATAAACTCGCGCAGTGGAGTGAAAAACAAGCTCAAGCAGGGCTGACCCACTACCTCTTTGCTGAACTCAAAGAGCTTGTCGCTCCATTGTCCCTAGCAATGATGGCACTACTTCTGGCTGTTACAGCAAACATTGGGATGAATACCCTAGTTGGAAGCTTTGAGTCCACTCTTAAGCAGTGGTTAGATCAACGATTGCATGCGGACATTTACATCAGTCCCTCACAACGAGATATGCAAAAGGTAGAAGAAACCTTAGAAGAACTCGCAAGCATTGATACCGTCTACAAGCAATATTATGTCGATGATTCGGTACAAGGTGTTCCGATCATCCTAGGAACCAAAGATAAAGATACCCTAGAACAAACCATGGTGTTTAAGTCGGCCATCGATGAGTTCTGGCAAGCATTTTATGCCAGCAAAGTGGTCGCTATCAGTGAGCCCATGGCGATCAAGCTCGATATCAACTTAGGGGATGACTTACACATAGGAGCCCTTCCAGACTATCCGTTAAAAGTTGGCGCCATATTTCACGATTATGGTACTCCGAAGGGAGAGGTGCTGATCTCACCAAGGTTATGGGTTGAAAAAGGGTTTACTCCTACCCCCACTAGCCTCGGAGTTAAGGTTGCCCAAGATAAAGACAAGGCCTACCGTGAACTGGAGCAAATCTTAGGGTTACACCCTAGCCAACTCTACGACCAAGCTAAGATAAAATCTCTCGCTTTGGACATCTTTAGTCGCACCTTTGCCATTACCAGTGCATTAAATGCAGTAACACTATTGGTGGCTATTATCGGCTTGTTCACTGCTTGCTACATGTTGCTCGATGCTCGTAAAGCCGCCATTGCAAGGCTTTATGCCTTAGGAGTAAATCGAAAGAAATTGATGACAATAGTTGTCGGACAGATCATCGCCTTGGTTATATTCACCCTCTGCATCGCCATTCCTTTAGGGGCTATCGTTGGCTTTGTTCTGACAGACATTATTACCCTACGGGCCTTTGGTTGGAGCCTCACTTACCTTTGGAGTTGGTACGATGCCGCCTCAATTGCGCTTATCACGATCTTGGTCTCTGTAATTGCTACCCTTGTACCTCTTTGGCGCTTAGTTAATCGACCTGTGGTGACCAGTTTGCAAAGCGAGGTGTTGTAAATGAATCTCTTCTCTAAACTATTCCTTCTCACCTTGCTACTGACCATCGTAGGCTGTGAAGAACAAAAATCTGATGGGTTAGGCAATTGGCTGGGAGAAAGTGATACTGATTACGCCAAGGTACTTGCAGGAAAAGCCATTGAATACCCAAAGGATCATGGCGCACACCCTGATTTTAGACATGAATGGTGGTACTTAACGGCCAATCTCATTGATGAAAATGGTGACGCACTAGGAATACAATGGACACAATTTCGCGTTGCGATTGAACCAGAAGCGACTCAACAAGAGGATATAGCCTCTCTTGAGATCTGGCATAGCCAGCAACTTTATATGGCTCATAGCGCAGTGACCACAGATGAGATTCATTATGCCGACGAAAAATGGTCGCGTGACAATCCGATGCTTGCGGGTGTGGACAACGACCCATTTAGGGTATTTCTGGATGATTGGCAATGGCGCTCTTCTACTACCGATATGTTCCCCGCGACCCTAGATGTCACCTCTAAAGGCTTCAGTTATTCATTGACACTGAACAGTGCTGCGCCATATCAAAAGCAAGGCGAAGAAGGCTACAGCGAGAAAAGTGCCGATGGCAGTGTCGCCTCTTATTATTACAGTCAGCCATTCATCTCAGTCCAAGGCGAAGTCACCATTGATGGCAAATCACACCAGGTCAAAGGGCAAGGCTGGATAGACAGGGAGTGGAGTTCGCAGTTTCTTCTCGATTCACAGCAAGGTTGGGATTGGTTTGCCCTAAGGCTCGACGCAAAAACAAGCCTTGTTGTCTTTCAACTCAGAGACTCCAAGTCAGGTGACGCTAGTTACTCCCACGCAAGACTGATGTACAGCAATGGTGAATCAACCACGCTGACTGAGAGTGAAATATCCCTCACTGCAACCGAGCAAACCTCCATCGAAGGTCGCCCATACCCAACTAAATGGCAGCTTAAGATCCCCTCTCAGCAGATCGACCTCAATATCTTAGCACTCAATCCCAATGCCAAGATGCCCTTAACCATCCCCTATTGGGAAGGCCCAGTGACGATAACAGGAAGCCATTCGGGTAACGGATATATGGAGTTGACCGGGTATTAGGTGTTGTATTGTCTACCCCTAAAAAACCAAACCAACACACCCCAACCAAACACCTGAGCTAACAAAGTGAAGTATTGAGGGGTAATCTGAGAGAAGTCAGCGCCCATTTGGTTGAGTTTCAACAACCCTTGGATTGCGGGGGTACTTGGAAACAGATTTGAAGCCCAGATTAGTGGCGTAGGGATAGACTCCAATGGCCATATAAACCCAGCACTGAACACTAGAGGCATAGAGCTCATCAGTACCAGCACAGTGACGAGCTCTCGTCTGGGCAATACGATTCCTAGCAACAAGCCAATCATAATCGAAGAGAGTAGGAAGGGGGTCACAAACGTCATTAGCTGCCAAGGGTTAGCCAACCTAGAAACCGAGTAAAAATCGAAGCTCCAGCCGAAGTAATAGGCACTTAGAACGTAGTAAAATCCGGTAAAGCAAACGACTCGAGCCAACAATCTAGCCCATGACTCTCGCTTTGCTATGGTCGCTCCTACCAAGCCGACACCCATCACTAGGGTTTGCTGAAGAATCAATACAAACACCGCTGGAACCACATAATTGACATATCCACCGGTCACATTGAAAGTAGGCTTCATATTCACGTCAATAGAGGCGTGGTGCTTGGCTGCGCTAGCAATAGGCTCGCCTTCCATCACCAATCTAGCCACCTTAGCCTGTGCTGCCAATGTACCACCCGCTCTAGCTAGACCCTCGGCAATGGTGCCGTAGACAAGAAAATAGGAAGCATCACCAGCAAAAGATAATGTAGGACTCTTACCTAGCAACAAATCTCTATAGAAATGCTCAGGAATCACCAAGATGCCTCTGACGTCTCCATTGAGGAATTGGCTTTTCGCCTGCTCTACACTGTGCGCGCGTTCCACTATTTTGATCTGAGAGGTGGCGTCGACCATTCGTTCTAAGTCAAAGCTTACCTTGCTCTTGTCCAAGTTGACTACCGTAATCTGTTGCTCACTTGGTGTCTGTTTTGCATAAGGAAGTGGATACAAAAAAGAATAGAAGACCACCCCACCAAAGATAGTGAGCACTACCACAGGATTCGTCAGTATGGCTCTCAACTCTTGCTTAAACACATCTACCCAACTCATAGGTTGGCTTCTCTTATTTTCATGGGTGCAAGTTTCACAATCACCAGCGTAAGCAATAGGTAGCCCAACATTGGAGTAAGGATTGCAAGGGTTTGAACGTTAGGTACGGCATATGAGACTTGGCTTACCTGCGCCTCGATATAATGGCTGATTGGCAACAAACCACGCCAAAACTGAGCGAGAAAATTCATATCGGTCACAGGAAAGGTGATACCCATAAAGGCAAAGCCAGGGGCAGTAAACGCACCGGCAAAGCTAAGCGCTCTTGCTGCATCATAGGTAATAAAGAAGAAGACGCAACCTACCAGCATACAGGCCACAATTGTTACCAGTTGAGCCAATAACAACACCAGATAACTCCCCTGCATCGGCCATTGTAGCCAAGCATAAAACCAGACTAAAAATCCAACGCCAAGAGCAAGATAGATGGGAATATAACAAGCAAGAGTTTTGGCTAGGTTGGTCATTAATCCATCCTGAACCCAGCGTTCAATCAAGCCTGTTCGTTTATGCATTGCTAGGGTCAAGATGGTGCCGACCACTATGACTATCTGCCAAATTGCAGGGACAATTGCAGAAACTAAAAATTGAGCGTAATTGCTGTTGAGATTGAATAGGGGCGTGATTTGAGTACGTACGTTCACGGCTTGGCCCAACGCGCTCTTAAAGGTGGCATCACCAGCAGCCAATTTTTTGATGGTTTCAATCTGAGCATCAAATGTACCGATAGAACGCAACACTGCAGAATTGATCAGCTTGCCCACCAAGATGTATTGGCTGTTGTAAAAGACACTAATTTGCGGGGGATTGGAGAGGTAAATGTCTCGGTCAAAATCGCGAGGGATCACCACATAAGCATAGATATCACTACCACTTAATGCCCTTTTGGCTTGGTGCTCATCTTGAAAGTGAGCACTAACCTGCATGGTATCGCTTGCATCTAGGTATCGCACTAGCTGTTGTGAGATAATGCTCTGTTGATGGTCAACGATCGCTATAGGGAGAGAGCGTGCAATGCCTTGAGAAAATATCCACCACACGCTAATAGCCACCAGTATGGGTAGCCAAGTGATAGAGGCTAATAGCCATTTATCTCGCCACAGTCTTTGCCATTCATCGGCAACAAAACTCAGCATTGCGATTACTCGCTCTCATCCAGTGTCAATACCACGCTCATACCGATGCGAAACTGCTCTGGGTTCTCCAAAGGACGAGCTTCTATCTCAAAAGTCCGTAGGTCAAAGCCTTGGCTACTGTCCGTCGCTCTCCAAGTAGCAAAGTCTCCCATGACCGAGATATGCGCCACTCGAAAGCTCACGTCTTTATCTAATGCTGGCACATAAGCAGTGATCTCAGTTCCCTTCTCAAAATGCTTTAATCTGTCTTCTCGAACATTGAATACTGCCCAAGAATCTTGGGTATCAATCACAGTCACTACCGGAAAGCCTTGCGGAGCAAGCTCTCCACTGTGAAGCAACACTTGTGAGACCTCACCATCAAACCAGCTCTCTATCTGAGTATCCGCGACATAAGCCTCCACTTCTGCAACGGCACCAGCGGCCATACGCGCCTTTTCACTGGCCGCTTTCTTGGTTTCTGAACGCGCACCTTCTTGTGCTAATAGGTACATTTGATAAGCCGCATTTTCAGTGTATTTAGCCGCTTGCCATTGTGTGTAGGTTTCATCGCGCTTCTGTTCGGCTACAACCCCATCTTGATACAGGCTATCCACTCGACGAAAGGTTTTCTCCATGAGCTCGGCCGCCGCTTTCGCTTTTCGCCACTGATCACGGGCTGCCGCAATTTGTTGAACCCGGGCACCGTTTTCTGCTTCTTGAGCGAGTGCACCCGCAGCTTCTTGACCCGCTTTTGCTTGTTCAAGCTTGGCTTCAATCTCTGGGCTGTAGATAGTAAAGACGAGATCGCCTTTCTTGATAATATCGCCGCTCTTTACGTCTACAGTGTCTATGCGCCCCGGAACCTTAGACGAGATACTGTATTGCTGTGCCGTCATTTGTCCTTGAATTCTTACAGGCTGAGGCTTATACGCCTCATAAAAGCCGTATCCAACAAGACCTGCTAGGACAATCGCTACAACAGCGATAGGGGTTTTAGTTGACATTGGCTTCTCCTTGAATGCTCGCATTGGTTGATGTTCCTGAGATCGAGCGACTTTCATATTGGTCAAACGTGTTCATCTTGCCGCTTAGAGCAAGAAGCTTATTGAGAGAGATAAGGTAATTGAATCGAGCAACATGCTGTTGCGTTTGGATACTGGCTAGGTACAGTTCAGCATCGACAACATCCAGCGAGTTGGACAAACCTTGGCTGAACATCTTCTTACGCAGACGAAGGTTTTCTTCGGCTAACGCTATACTTACCTGCAATCCCTTAACCTCTTCCATTGACTGCTCAGCCTCAAGGTAGGTTTTTTGCACCAATACAGATAAATCCTGTTTGGCTTGAGCTCTTAAATGGGAGATCTGCAGTATCGCACTATGTGCAGCCTCAAGCTGGCCAGAGCGTCCACTGTTTTCCAAGATAGGTACATTGATACCTATGCCCACAAACCAATCCGGTGTCAGTTGAGCCGCTAAGGTGTCGTCTTCATACAGGCTGTAATCACCGTATAAGTACACATCAGGATAATACTTCCCTTTTTCCACCTTGGTTAAGCCCTTTGCCTGGCTTTCCTTGGCATCAAGAATGGAAAGACCTGGATAAGAGGTCAGGGTTTCATTAGTAAAAGCACTCAGTGGCGGTAGGTTGTCATTGATAAATAAATCACTTGTGGGGGAAACGGTTTGTTGCTGATTTAAGATTTGAGTCAGTGCACTGGTAGCAATCTGCAGGTCGCGCTCGGATTTCCTGCGATCTACGACTGCCTTGGCCAAAGATGCATCAGCCTGAAGTCGCTCAACTTTGGCAATTTGCCCCTGCTGCTCGAGCTTGGTTGCAAACTCGGCATGTTGCTTGAGCCCACTCTCAACAGACACATAGGTTTCAACCACCTGTCTCGACAACACCACGCCAAAATAGTACTTCGCTAGGTCTTCATAGCGTGCTTGTCTATCCATCTCCAATTGGGCTCTCGCTTCTTCCGTTTGTGCCTGAGCAATGGATTGAGCCGAAATGATTTTCCCGCCAGTAAAGATGGGCCAAACTGCACGAATGGAAGAGGTAAATACATCTTTTTCTGCAATTGTGGAGTATGAGTTGGCTAAAAATGGAATGGATACTGGAGGCAAAGCTGTCGGTGTGGTGATACTGTCCGCTAGCTGCTCGCCACTTAAGGTAACGTCATCATCTAGACGCGTGTAGTTCGCGCTTAGAGTAATAGACGGTAAGCTCAAGCTCTTCTTTGCACTTTCTAGGTTTTGATACCTTGCTATGTTCGCTTGACCCGCGGCCAACGAGTTGTTTTGCTGCTGTACCAGTTGCCACGCTTGGGTAAAGGTCACCTCTTGAGCACTGACAGGCAAGGACAATCCACACACTAACGCAACCGCAATACGTTTAAATTTCAACTTCACACTCTTCCTTGTGGCGTTCACACCTCAAAATTAGAGCATATACTCTAATTTATCTCAGGTACTAAAACAACGAGACTTACAGATATCTGATAAGTGTAGCTCTATATTGTATAAACTTGCGCCATTAGAAGATGAAAAGGTATATTTTTCAGACAATTAAGTATGAACTATTCTCCAGAATAGGGACAGTACATACAAAGGTTCATAGTTCAGATCTTAAAAGCTAAAGTAGAAGCCTATTTCGGTATAGCTTGAGTCTTCAACCGGTTGGTTCGGACGAACACGATATTCACCTTTCGTATATCGGGCATAGGGCGTTATGTAAGGCAAATTTAAGCTAACGGAAACATCCACGCTGTCTCTCAAATTATTTTCGTATGGATGGTCGCCCAATAAAAAATCGAAGTTGTAGCTTAGCCCCAAACTGAGCCAATCTATTGGTGAGTAGTCCACAGCTAACGTATTGTTCCATTCAGTCTGTTGATTCAACTCATAAGCTACTGAACCATCAACCATGCTGGGTAGATCAATATTATGGCTAGGGTTACGATATTGAATTGATGTATCCAGATATGTAAAAACCTGATTATTAATGGCTTTTCCTGCCAGAAATCCCACATCATAGATATGAGTCTGATACTTGAGGTTTTGCTCATTTTCTAGAGTCATCGATAGTTCATCACCAAATCCATAGCGAGCGTAGGTCTCTAGATACCAATTACCTTTGATCACTGAATATGAAGCGCCCACTTCTAGGTATTTTTCTGTATCAATATCGATAGAGGCAGAGAACTGATCAGTAAAATCGTAACCCACACGCAACACTCCCAGATAGTCACCATCATACTGAGAAGCTTGCAGATTAACCTTGATGTCTTCCACTGCACCTAGAGCGCAGGATGAAAAAATAGAACAGAGTAAAGCGGGCCAAAGTAGTTTCATCTTAGCTCCATCAAACAGTCATAAAAAAGGCTCCTAGATCACCATCTAAAGAGCCTTCCCAAGCAAGTTATCGTTTTCTTAAATGCTAACCGCTGATGCGATGTGCTTTTATCTTCATCTTGACTCGTTGAGCTTTGGCTTTAAGTTGCTGCTTATCAATAGAGCTTATTTGCTCAAGGCGATCACCCTCAACCTTGATGAGTTTTCCGTTGATAATGACGTAGTCATTATTGGCTTCGCCCTCAATGAAGTAAGCGTTATAACCATCAACTTTCACGATCTCTGCAACGACTTTATCTTCACGAATATTATCTGGGTCATTTATCGTAATGGTGCCCGTGCCATCAGGCTTCATCTCTACTTCAGCAACGCGATTACCATTGTGGTAGATCCCATATATTTTGGTACCATCGCCTTCTGTTCTCTCGAGTTCGCGAACCCAATCCAGCTCAGGGTTATCTTTAGGGATATCACTCTCAAATCCACCATCATTGATAGCGATAGCATCTTTTGCCGCTTGAATCATGGCTTTCGCTTCATCGATTCTCTCTGTATCACGGATAGGGTTTTCTGTCGGTGGTAAGGGCGCCTCGTTTCCATATTCAGGATCGTAACCATAAGCCTCAACCACATCTTGCACCTTATCTTTGGCTTGTTCTGCACGAGTAGGTTCAGATGAAGAACAACCCGTCATCGCTACCGCTGATGCCAATGTAATTAGAACTAAAATCTTTTTCATATTCATTTCCAAATGTGTATCTCGATTTGATGAGTACATTCTGCCTAGGACATGAATACAAAAAAATAAGCTCATTTATAAAACTGAAATTTCCAATATAAATATCAGAACTCAATCCGCATTATTCTTCTGTTTAAGAAAAGAAGATTAGTTTTTGCCCACTCAACTCTGATAAAGTGGCAAAATAATAACAAGTGGAATAAGAAATGAAGATAGGAATCATTGGCTTAGGTGATATTGCTCAAAAGGCTTATCTCCCCTATATCACTCAGCTGACCGGTATAGAACTGGTGCTTTGTACTCGTTCAAAGCAAGTGCTAGATGAGCTCGCGCTACAATATCGAATTGAGCTTTGCTGTCGCGATTATCGCGAACTGCTTGGCTTAGGGGTCGATGCCGTCATGATTCACTCAGCCACTTCCTCACACACACAGATTGCCAAATTCTTCCTAGAGAAAGGCATAGCGACCTTTGTTGATAAACCCCTGGCTGACTCCGTTTCTGATGTCGAAATGCTTTATGAGACCGCAGCCAAAAGCAGGGTTCCTCTTTATGTAGGGTTCAATCGCCGACACATCCCACTGTACAACCAACACATTCCTGAATTGAAGCAACAAAAAGCAGGGGAGCTCAAAGCGTTACATTGGGAGAAGAATAGGTATGATCTGACGGGGGATATTCGCACGTTTATCTTTGATGATTTTATTCACCCACTTGATAGCGTTAACCTCAATGCGCAAGCCAATCTCAATGATGTGCATGTAGTTCATCAAATGTCAGGCAGTAAGTTGGCGCGAATCGATGTTCAGTGGCAGGTTGGGGAAACCCTATTGCATGCCAGTATGAATCGACAGTTTGGCATTACTCGAGAAAGAGTGAGTGCCTGCTATCGAAATAAAGCTTATGAGTTCGACTCCTTTTATACAGGAAGATGTTGGCAAGAGAACCAAGAGCGTCACCTCAACCTAAAAGATTGGACACCAATGCTTGAGAGCAAGGGCTTTCATCCTATGCTCACTGACTGGCTAGAGGTGGTCAATAGCGGGCATTTGGATACACGAATCATTGAAAGAAACATCGCCTCACATCGTCTAGCCGATGCCCTTTTCGGCTATCTAACAAAACAGTTAACACGAAACTAAAGGACTTTATTCGTGACTATTAAAACCAGGCTTAAGCTGCTATTGGGAACCTTGTTCTTTTTCTCTATCGCTAACATTGTCTTTGTCTACTTTCTAGAGTCTCGTAGCGAGAGCAAACTACAATGGGTAACGCATACCAACCAAGTATTGCAGACCTCTGGCGATTTATTGAATGCAGTATCTGATGCCGAAACAGGCCAACGAGGTTACTTACTCACTGGACAGAGTTATTACCTCGAACCCTACTTTCGCTCTCGAGATGAAATCAAGTTTATCTGGGAAGAGTTAAAGACCTTAACCTCAGATAATCAAGAGCAACAAATTTTACTCGATGAACTGGTCGAAGACATCGACAACAAACTCGAAGAATTAGCTTTTAGTATCGACCTGTATAACGACCAACCCGCCGAGGCATTAAAACTAGTGCGCTCAAATGTGGGCAAAAAGTTTATGGATAATATTCGTCGTCACCTATTGGTATTCAACAGTGAAGAAAAACGACTGCTAGAGCAACGTAAAGGCGACTATCGTGAGGCCCGAGCCTACATCACTATGATGATAGTGATAGAAACCATAGTGATGCTGTTTCTTGCATTCTTTACCATGATTACCATCAATCGTACTTTGTTTACCCCTTTAACCAAACTACTCGACGCCACACAAAAGATTGAACAAGGTAAACAGCAAGACGTAGTCGATTACCTTCCACGAGATGAAATTGGTTACCTAATGGGACGTTTTTACAAAATGAGTGAAAGCATCCACCAGCGACATGCCGATCTGCACACCAAAGCCCATACCGACGAACTCACCAGCGTGAATAATCGTTTTAATCTGTATGCTGACGTAGAAAGTGCGATACAAAACAGCCAGATAGAGGGAACAGTAACTGCAGTGTGTTTTATCGGTATGGATGGATTTAAGAGCATAAATGATGAGCTCGGCCACGAGTTTGGGGATATTTTATTGCAAACCGTTGCTAGCAGATTAAAAAGGACCGTACGCACTACTGATGAAGTGTATCGATATGGGGGTGATGAATTTGTGGTTCTACTCCAATCTGTTCGTGCGGAAGAAGAAGTAAGCACTATCGTTAACGCCTTAGTAGATAAAATTCGTCACCCCATAACTCACAAAGGTCATCAGTTAAACGTTCGCTTTAGTACCGGCGTTGCCATCTCTCCAAAGGACTCCACCGATGCGATGGTCTTGTTAGATAATGCCGACAAGGCTATGTACCGCGCTAAGCAAACAACTAAGGGTACTGTTGAGTTCTACTAAAACTATGCCTAGGGATACCCTTCTCCCTAGGCTACTTTTATCATTGATCCATATTGACCCGTCTATAGGTATAGGGCTTATTCTCCTGCCATCATGAATAGGAGGACCTAGTGTCAACAATAACAAAGCTAAGAACAAAACTTGGGGCGTTAACCTGCGACCCTACGGCTTCCAATAAGATAGGGATCGGGCTGGCTCTCATCTCCACGCTTCTATTTACTCTGGTGGCTGTGTTGGTCAAACAGCTCAGTACTAGTATCGATGTATTTCAGATCCTACTTTTTAGGCAGATGATATTCCTAGCCGTCTTATTGCCTGCGATTTACCAGAACATTCATATCATCCTCAAACCAACCAACATCAAGCTACACAGCTTTCGCATTCTTGGTGCCTTTACGGCTCTTTATCTCGGCTTCATTACTGTGAGCAACATCCCTTTGGCGGACGCTACAGCACTTGGCTTTACACAGGTGCTGTTTGTTGCTGTGATCTCTCGAATCTACTTAGCTGAATCCCTCACCACCTCAAGAATAACCACGATTGCTGTTGGCTTTATAGGTGTGATGCTGGTTGTTCAGCCTGGATTCGATGACTCCCCCTTGCTATATATTGCATTAGGTATGCTCGGGGCTCTTGGCGCTGCAACCGCTGTGATATGCGTGAGAAAAGTCGCTCAAGTTGAACCAAAAATAACCTTACTTGCCTACCAAGCCTTCTTTGTTGGCGCCTTTGCTTTTATTCCAAGTATGTTCACATGGACTTGGCCTGACCCGCAACAACTGCTGCAATTAGTCGCAGTAGGTTTTCTGTCGTCTATTGCACAATGGGTTGGAATTTCGGCTTACCGATACGGGCAAGCTAATGTCATCTCCAATGTCGAATACGCTAAAATTATCTATTCATTGCTGCTTGGTTTCTTGATATTTGGTGAGCAACCAAATTCGCTAGCGATAGTCGGAATGCTAGTTGTCATCAGTAGTAGTGCCGTCCCTCTAATAATAAAAAACAGGAGTCGCGCTCAATCATGCTAACTGTCACTGGGCTTGCCAAGCAATGCAATGTCTCTCGAACAACGGTACTGTACTACGAGCGTATGAAGTTGCTGACGCCGGCTCATCGCTCCGAGAATGGTTATCGTTGGTATGGCGACGAGGAAAAACAACGATTACAAAGTATCTTATCCTATCGGGCTTTCGGGTTGCCTGTATCAGAGATCGCCACTCTTCTTGAAACTAATAATAAATCCACTCAGCAACACGCTTTACAAGAACAGTTCAAAGTTATCGAACGCGAGATCGAAGGTTTGAGGCAACAGCAAAAGGCCATCGTCATGCTCCTAGAAGAGCCTTCATTAATTGAAGATAACCAACTAACCAAAGAGCGCTGGGTGATGATCATGGAACAAGCAGGCTTTGATGAGCAGGATATGCAAAATTGGCATGTCCAATTTGAGCAAAGAGAGCCCTCGGCCCATCAGGCGTTCTTGGAATCTTTAAACATCACATCCGAAGAAATCTGCAAGATTAGAAGCGACGCGAAAACAGCCCTGAACAATAAGCTTAGCTAACCCAATAGGCTAAGAATTTTGACTCTTTGGTAAGTTACAACCATCATAAAAAGAGTCACTTTTATCAGGGAAATGATAGTAAATGAAAAAGTACGCGCTGATTGCCTTCGTGATTGCCTTCTCAGGCTGTGCTTCTTATGTGGGTTTAAACTTTGAAGAGCTTTTTGGGCCAGAAAAGGTCCAGGATAGAATGGTCGCTCATGACTTCTCCCAAGCTCAATATTTCATCGATGAAGTGCAACCCATTCTCGACAAGCGCTGCGTGGTTTGTCACGCCTGCTACGATGCCCCATGTCAGTTAAAACTCACCTCTCCTGAAGGCATAGACCGAGGAGCAACCACGGCGCTGGTATATCAAGGTGCTCGCCTCACAGCAACAAAGCCTACGCGTTTGTATGAAGACGCTTCTTCTACCGAAGAGTGGCGAACGCATGGATTCTATCCCGTATTAAATGAACGCTTACAGCGAAGGGATGCCAACATCGAAGCCGGTGTTATGGCACAGCTGCTGATCCAAAAAGAAGAATTTCCGTTGCCAGATGATGTCATCTTAGATGATGACGATTTTGACTTTAGCCTAGATCGCACTTTTGTCTGCCCAACCTCAGACTCAATTCAAGCCTACAAAGAAGAGCAGCCCTTAGGTGGGATGCCATATGGCATGCCAGCTCTTGCGAATGATGAGCAACAAACCCTGCTGGCTTGGCTTCGCCAAGGTGCCAGCATGTCTGAATTGGCACCGCTAACGAAACAACAACAAGAAGCTGTGAATAAGTGGGAGGCCTACTTCAACAAAGATAGTCTCAAGCGCCAGACCACGAGTCGCTATATCTTTGAGCACCTATTTTTATCACACCTCTACTTCTCTGATCACGACGACAAGGTGTTCTTTAATCTGGTTCGCTCCTCCACTCCTCCAGGTGAGCCCATTAAGCGCATTTCAACCCGCAGACCCTATGGCGACCCTAAAGTGGATCGCGTCTATTATCGATTAACGAGAGAGCGCGAAACCATCGTAGACAAAACTCACATGCCGTTTGCGCTAAACCCTGAACGCATGGATAAGTGGCTAGAGTGGTTCGAGGAAGAAGACTACACCATCACGGCATTGCCGAGCTATAAGATCGAAGTCGCCTCTAATCCCATATTGGCCTTCAATGAGATTCCCGTGAACTCTCGCTATCGTTTTCTTCTCGATGAGGCTCAGAACACCATCATGGCTTACATTAAAGGGCCAGTATGTCGAGGTCAATTGGCCCTCAATGTCATCAACGATCATTTTTGGGTCTTCTTCACTAGCCCAGGGCGAGTTGACAGTAAAACAGCCGATGATTTTTTCCGCTCTCAAGCCGAGAATATGAAGTTACCAGGGCAGTTGGACAGCAACACAACGCCTCTATTCAACTGGATAAAATTCTCTAAGGCACAGTCTCTTTACCTTACGAATAAAACGAACTTTATGAATGACTACTTCAAGAATGGAGAGCATCTTGATATCGGCTTAGTCTGGGATGGTGATAACACTAACCCAAACGCAGCACTTACTATCTTTAGACATTTTGATAGCGCAACCGTGACCAAGGGGTTAGTCGGCAATCAACCAAAGACCGCATGGATCATTGATTACTCGCTATTAGAACGCATCCATTACTTGTTAGTTGCTGGCTTTGATATCTATGGTAACTTCGGTCACCAGTTGATTACTCGTATGTATATGGATCTGCTTCGCATCGAGGGAGAGAGTAATTTCATTGCCTTATTACCCAAAGAAACTCGCCACAAGACTTTATCCAGTTGGTATGAGGGACAATCCATCGAGTTTACCGATTACCTAACGCGAAACGCGAAGCCTTTCAATCAAGAGTCGGGTATTGAATATCGTACCAACGAGCCGAAAGCAGAATTACTCACTTTGCTGAAAGAGCGCGTCTCTCCAGCCCTTGAAACACGCTATGAGATCGTAAATACGCCTTTGAAAAGAGAGAGTGAACGCCTACTACACCAGATCGATAGTTTCGTTGGGGAAGGCATTGAATACTTCCCACAATTAATATCCATCAACATAGAGGCCGACAACGGCGAGCAGCATGTGTTTACGCTGATTCACAACAACTCTCACACCAACATATCGAGCTTGTTTAGTGAAGAAGACAACCGTAAACCAGAAGAGGATACATTTACCTTGGTCAATGGCGTTTTGGGTAGTTACCCTGCGGCATTCTTGAGCTTGCAGGAACGAGAGATACCCGAACTCGTCAAACGCATACGAGAAGTGGAAGATGATGATGACTACGAAGAACTGTTGGACCGCTTTGCTATCCGACGCACCGATATCCGTTTCTGGCCATTCAGCGATAAGATCCACGCTTGGTATGAACAAGACCAACCCATTGAATATGGTTTGCTAGACTATAATCGCTTTCAAAATAAATAGGCGATGAACACTATTCAGATACCAAGCTTCTAGCGCTTCGTTACAGCAATCTAGCCACTTCCTTTTTGAAGTGGCTTTTCTTTAGTTCATCGCGCTTTTCCAGAAAAGGCTGTTATGCCTCGACTGCGAGACAAGCGTCAATAATGGCCTTGATATCTAACACATGCTTACGCAACGTCGATTGAGCCTCAGCGATCTCTCCAGTACTCAGCATCTGATAAATACGACGATGGTCTTCTAGAATCTCACCATAGGCATCTTCTGTGGTAGTAAGGTGGCTACGGATCGCACCAATGTGGAATTGCACTAGCTCATAGCTTTTCTGTAGCAAGGAGTTGCCGCAATACTTAAAGAAGGATTCATGGAATTCACCATCAAGTAACAAAAACGCTTTAAAGTCTTTGTTCTTAAACTTGTGCTCCATCTTAACAATGCTGATCTCTAAGCATTCCAAGAACGCCTCTGAGTTGTTTTTCATCGACTCTTCAATCGCAATAGGTTCCATGAAACTACGGAAGTTACAAAGCTCAATCAGCGATTTCTCATCAGGTTGAAATACAAAACTTCCTTTCTGAGGAATAATATCAATTAATCCCTCTTGTTTAAGGATAAACAGAGCTTCACGAACTGGTGTTTTACTGACACCAAAGGTCTCGGAAAGGGACGCTTCCGAAAGTGGTTGGCCTAACTTTAATTCCCCACTAACAATAGAGTAGCGCAGGTTCTCAGCCACATTTTCTGTCAAACTTTTAGGGCGAGTAATAGCTTTCAATCTCGTTACCTCAATACTTAAATTTAGCTCACGTAAGTCTACCCTAATATCTTGTTGTTCACAGCAACAAATAGAGGATATCCAGACTCAAAAATAGTCTTCATTCTGAAATTCGTGATAGTGTGCAATCTGATACATCACGATTTAAATCAATAGATTAGCCAAACTATTGATGAGACAAATCAGATCATAAACCTAGTGCCAAGCCCACTAACATGTAAGCACCACCTGAAAGCATACATAGCTTTTGCTTGTCTAGCACCGACGTCAGTTTATTTCCTAGGCTCAATCCAGCGAAATACAAAGCAATACTAGAAATAATAAAGCCTAAAGCATATTGACCAAAGTTCATCACACCTGAACCTTCTAAGATATGAACATATCCATGAAAGGCTGAAAGCACGGCTAAGCCACAAACCGTCCACTGGTTGATCGAACGTCCAAGTCCCCCCAACAGCAAGAGCATACCCACGCACACTACAGACAATGTAATCATAGCCTCAATAAACTGAAGCTTAAGGCCTACCACGGCCAACAAGGCGCCAACGCCTAAGCTTGATGCCAATACTAACAATATCGCCCACTTGAAGTTTTTCTCTTTGCTAAAAAATAAACTACAAATAAGACCAACGCCAAACATTGCCGCCAGATGATCTATGCCTGTAAATGGATGAATAAAACCAGACACAAATCCTGCCTCTGCATGACTCGGATGAGCCAACGCTAATCCGGGGCACATCGAAAGTGCGAAAATCCCTATTTTTTTCATAAAACTAACCTTGCTAACAATTTTGACATTTGAAGATAATTATTTCTTTTTAGTTGCACAACTAACATATCAGATACCATAAAATACTCACTAGACTAATTATGCTTTTAAAGAAGCCGATCACACTAACGCCAATCGCCTTATCAATAAAGGGGTAAACCACTAGAACAATACAGAAAATAAACATAAAGTATCTAACATATCAGAATTAACAATTTACTTAAGAGTAAACTCATAACCCAGAGGTTGGAGCAAACTATGCACATTCATCTAGATCTTGTCGGTGGTATTGCGGGAGATATGTTCACAGCAGCAATACTGGATGCGGCCCCCGAACTAAAAAGGCCTCTATTTGAAGCGTTAGAGGTAGTCCGCACGCAAACACAAGTCAAATACTGGACTGAAGACGCCATGGACAAAGGCCTTAGCGGTCAACGTTTCTATGTTGAGGAAGATCTGGGCGCTGGGTCAGACCATCACCATCACCATCACCATGGTGAGCATAGAAGCTGGAAGTCCATTAAAAAGCTACTAATCGCACTTCCTATAGAAGACAAAGTAAGGCGAAATGCGATTGGAATTTTTGAACTTCTAGCCCAAGCAGAGGCAGGGATTCACGGCAAGAGTGTTGATGATGTTCACTTTCATGAAGTTGGAGCATGGGACTGCATTATCGATATAGTGTCCGCAAGCTGGCTTATTGAATATTCACGAGCAAGCTCTTGGTCATGCTCAAAAATACCTTGGGGTGGTGGCACAGTTCGATGTGCTCATGGAGAAATACCGGTTCCCGCGCCAGCAACATTGACGCTTCTGAAGGGCTTCACTGTCTTTGATGATGGTATCAAAGGAGAAAGAGTAACTCCAACCGGCGCCGCCATCTTGGCTTGGTTGCGCCCTTCGCACACGGTGGCTCAAGGTTGCGTCTCTGGTGTTGGGTATGGGTTTGGCAAACGCAAGCTTACTGATAGAGCCAATCTACTTCGCGCATCCTTTCTGTCTACCGAAAGCAACAAAAATATAGAATCCCAAGAGATTTGTGTCGTTCAGTTCGATATCGATGATATGACCGGTGAAATGCTGGCTATCGCTCGGGAAAGAATACGTGAACAACACGGAGTACATGAGATCACTGAGGCGATTTCTCACGGTAAGAAGAACCGCCATATTAGCACCTTTACTCTTCTAGCCTCACCATCGCATCAAGACTCGATCATCGAATATATCTTCAATAACACGTCTACTTTAGGGGTGCGCTATTGGAGTTGTATGCGAAAGGTGCTTCCTCGCCTACACCATACCATATCTTCAGAGGGTCAAGATTTTGAGGTCAAAACGGTCACCAGACCGGATGGTTCCATTACCAGTAAGCTTGAGTCTGATCATTTAGGTAACTCAAACATGAATTACCAATCCCAAACAACCATCAAATCTCATTTGGAGGCGGCGGCAGTCAATGAAAAATCTCAATCATAAACTGACTCATTTACAACAAACGGTTAGGGCACTAGAGAGAGTGACAGTGGCGTTAAGTGGCGGTGTAGACAGTATGACCCTTGCCTTTATCGCTCACCAAGTATTGGGTGACAATGCAAGAATGGTGCATTCCATCTCGCCGGCAGTTCCTCCTAATGATACCCAGCGTATACGCGAATTTGCAGCAAAGTATCAATGGAATATAGAGTATGTATCCACTGGCGAGATCGATACGCCAAGCTATAAAAATAACCCCGTGAATCGTTGTTATTACTGTAAAACCTGTTTATACAGCACGCTTAAACGCCTCGCTTTTGGGCAAGTCGTGTCTGGAACAAACCTAGACGATTTAGGTGACTATCGCCCTGGGCTTATCGCTGCAAAAGAACATAATATTGTCCACCCATTTGTGGAAGCTAAGATAAACAAACAAGAGATCCGTCAACTTGCCTTGCAATTAGGGCTGCCAGCAATATCAAAGCTACCAGCATCTCCCTGCCTAGCAAGCCGAATAGAAACGGGTATCCATATCGACAACAACAATCTTGGTTTAGTCGATGCGGTAGAACAGCACCTGCGTTCGCGCATAAACAGCGCAACCTTAAGATGCAGAGTTAAGAAACAACAGATAGGCATAGAGCTAGATAACGAGACATTCAAGAACTTAACGCAGCAAGAAATCGATTCTTTAAAAAGAGACATTGCGAAGATTATTGATAACTTCAGTTCAAACCTTCCCATCCAGTTCATGCCTTACCAACAAGGCAGTGCCTTTGTAGGAGATAAACAGTGTCTGACATCATTATAGATTTTGATCGGAAACAGCGTTGTGGAGTCGAAGAAGCCATTCTTTGTGAGCGCAAAAGCATCGCACAGATCGAAAGCATCATTGAGCTGGGCCTAACCAACCAAGTCAGGTTCTTGTTTACCCGGCTCACTAAAGAAAAGTGGTCTCAGTTAAAGCCAACTTACCACCATCATCTGACCTATTGTGCCCTATCAAATACCGCAGTACTTGGAGAGGTCTATAAATTACAAAGACAAGAACACCAAGTCGCAATCGTATCTGGGGGATCATCCGATACTGGAGTATGCCATGAAGTCCTCACAACGCTGAACTACCATGGCTATTCAGCTAGCTTGTATGAGGACGTCGGCGTATCCGCTCTATGGCGCTTAAACAATGCCCTAGAAGAGATCAACAAGGCGAAAGTCATAATTGCAGTCGCAGGTATGGAAGCAGCACTACCTACCGTTTTATCAGGTATGACACACAGGCCCATTATTGCCGTGCCCACCTCAGTAGGCTATGGCGTATCAGAGGGGGGACAGCTTGCTCTGCATTCCTGTTTAGGAAGCTGTGCCGCTGGGCTAATGACGGTCAATATCGACAATGGGTTTGGCGCGGCTTGTGCGGCCATCAAGCTCCTTAATGCCTTTTCTTGATCATTCCTTGACCCACAGTCGCTGACCATCAAAAAATGGGGCTAGTCGCAAAGCGGGTTGCCCCTCTTCTATGTTCAACCTTTATAGAAAAGCAAAATCGACTGGTACCGGGATCTTCGCCGTAGTCAAAGGCTCTCCCAACTTGCCTGTCGATGGCTCAATCTTGAAAGATAGAGTGTTATCGGAGTTTTGGTTACCAACCAAAAGGATGCTTCCTGTTGTATCAATATTCATACCACGAGGCACATTACCTCCTGAAGAAACCCATTCCACTGGATATAGCTTGCCCGTCGTTTGATCGATACCATAGACTGCAATAGAGTCCGCACCGCGATTCGTTGCATAAAGCCACTTGCCCTGCGGATGCACTTTGATTTCAGCCGTAGTATTTGTGCCAGTTGGTACATAACCCGGGTTAGTAGGATTAAAGTTTGGTCGCTTAAACTTAGTATCTACAGGTAGAGTTGAAATACTGTGGATCAATGCAAACGAGCCTCGAACCGAATCAAAGTCGAACACGTCAATAGTTGATGAGAACTCATTGAGTACATAGGCAAACTTACTACTGGGATGAAAATCCATGTGCCTAGGACCCGCTCCCGCAGCAACATTTGCAAAAGGAACATCACTCAACGACAGTTCACCCGTGTTCGCATTCAAGTTGAAAGCAAAAATCTTGTCTGTACCCAGATCAACACCAAATACGTGCTTATCGCTAGGCCCATTAACTATCATATGGGCATGAGCGCCTTCTTGCCTTTCCCCGATAGATCCTTTGCCATTGGCTTCACTTTGATAGAAGCCAACGATCTCTCCTAAACTACCATCTGCATTAATAGGTAGGCTGACAAAGCTACCAGAGCCATAGTTTGCCGCGAGCAAGTATTGGCCACTTGAGTGAACAGTACAATGACATGGCCATGTACCATTAGTCAGTTGCGTATTTAAATAGCTTAATTCGCCACTCTCTTTATCAATTTTGTACGCGCTCACACGACCCATTGGGTGACCGCTATCGTTATTACCAAGCTCATTAACGCAATAAAGTACACTTTTGTTTCGATCTACAGCTAAAAAAGAAGGGTTGTCAGATTGAACTGACTGCACGAACGATAGCTCTCCACTTTCAGTAAGCTTATAGACATAAATGCCTTTTGCTGTGCTTGGTTTTTGCGCACCAGGAGCAAAATTTGGGGCTGAGTAGGTGCCAATATAAACGAACTGCTCTTTAAAACCCGCTGCACCTTGGGTGGTCGCTGCATGGGCGGCGAAACTAGGCACCATTGATAGCCCTCCAACAGCTCCAAGCGTCTTCAACACGCTACGTCGAGAAACGTCAGAGGACGCGGTATCCATATTTTTGTCTTTCACTGTCTCACTCCTTTCCTTTGAAATCTAACATCTAATATATTAGACCTCAGTAGTTGTAATTGTGACCAGCTACTAAATTTATACAAGCTGCTAAGAAGCCGATCGCAACTTTCAAAGCAATCTTATGTAACGGAGCTATTTTGATGTATTTGTGCATTAGCAGACGTGAGGAACCACTCCATTCTTTTAAAACCGAGAGCGGTGAGGGGTTAGCTTCAGCATCTTTGACGAGATGGATACGGGGAAAACTAATGTTTTTCTCGTTCAAAAGGCAGATCACACCAGGTTGTTCAACAACTACATTTCAATTACTTAGTAGGTGCGGACACATATTCAATGTGTGTTATGCATTGCAATAAAAAACGGCAACCCCGTCTAAAAGGTCGCCGTTCATTTGTTAGCTACTGGTCGGGCTCTGAACCCATGACAGCCCAAGAATTCACAATATGACTAGGTACGACTCTGCCGAACCTCACCACCGACTCAGCTAGTGAAAAAGGTGATTCTATCAACCTCTACTTTAGCTTTCCCAAGGCAGCAATTGCCCTTCTTCATTGAAGCTAAACGCTTCTTCCGAGCTAACACACTCGGTTTTCTCGAGTGTTTCTACCTGAGGTTTCAAAGCCTCAGACACATAGATATTATCCAGATCCAATGTGTTCTTGATCCAGACAATTTTCGCATTTTTAATGTCGTGTATTGGCGCAGTTTTCAGAGCAAACACTATCGCTTCTCTGTCATTACCCATCACCATAGGTATCTTGGCCGTTGCCAATGTTCCTGCGGTTGCAGCATTGGTATACATAGCGCCAAAGTCGAGTTCTTGTACCAATTGTCTGGTGGTAATATCGGCCATACCTATGCCGACACCATTTCCGTGTGTGGCCTCTGTCAAAGACAGCACCACGGTGCTGGAGATCTTAGGTCCTTTAAAGCCCCCCACTCCAGAACCTGGTCTTCCGGTCACATTAGGATCCATCCCTTCACCACTGATGTTTTTCCCGATCTCTTGAATGATTAACACATCAATATCCAGGATCTGAATGGTGGCGATATTGCGCTTTGCTTTGGCGAGGTATTTTGGCTCCAAAGAGAGGATCTCATGTTGCTCAACAAGCTCAATATCCATGAGTTCATCGTATGCATTCTCAACCAACCCAATCGCAAAGGGGACGTTAATTTTTTCCAACAATCGCTCGCCCGCTTCAGGTATTACACGATGAAACTGATGAAAGCCATAGCGATGCAATGAGGACGCGCCAAGGTGGTTGCCAAGCCCAATACACAGCATCTTCAGCAAACCACTTTCGACCTGTCCTTTGAAATCCGCATGAGGTTTGATTTTATTACATAAAATAATGCCATCCGCTTCCATCGCCACTCTATCCAAATAAAGTGGGACACCATCAGGCATGCTTGCCACTTGAACCACTTCCATAGACGACACTATGGGGACTCCCATAGATTGCTCAGTGACACCGTAGGTTTCAAGAATCTTAACTTGGCCCTCGGCATTGGCCGAACCATGACTCCCCATTGACGGCACAACAAAAGGGAGCGCGCCATGGGCTTTTAAAAAAGCGATGGTCTGTTGCAAAACGGGAATAAGGCCAGAAATCCCTCGACTACCCACAGTAATCGCCAATGACATCCCTTTTAGGCGCTCCGGATTTGGAAGCTTCAACAGCTCCAAGTTAATACGCTCTGCAATGTCGTCAAGCTTGTTACGCTCAAAATGCTGCTTTACCTTTACCATTTTTGGTAGTTCACACTCAAAGCCGCCATCCAGTGTGAATTTGATCTCTTTATCAAACATGTTTTATCAACCCCAGCAAAACTAAAACAACAAGAGAGGGCATAGCCCTCTCTTGAAAAACATCGACATCTTTAACAATGACTAGTTAACAGCAACTTCCTTAATGGTGCTCATCCACTCATCGTAAACGTCTGCACCCAGTTTATCTTTGTACTCAGCACGCACAGGCTCAGTCGCATCGATGAACAATTGCAACTGCTCAGGGGTCAACGCATTCACTTTAGTACCAATCTTCTTAAACTCTTCTATTTGCTGACCTTCTTCTGCAGCAACAATCTCTTGTTGGTAGATTTCAGCATCATGCATAGCTTGCTTAATTAGCACCTGGTCTTCTGGAGTCAGGCCATGCCAGAACTCTAGATTCATAACAGGGATGTAGAACGTAATAACATGGCCCGTCAAGCTCACGTAATCCTGTACTTCATAGAAACGTTGCGCATAGATGTGAGCAATTGGGTTCTCCTGACCATCGATAACGCCCTGCTGTAGGCCAGAGTAAACCTCACCAAAGTTCATCGGCGTTGCAGAAGCATTTAAAGAGTTAAACGTCTTAACGTGCGCTGGAACCTTCATGGTACGAATTTTCAGGCCTTTCAAGTCTTCCGGTGTTTCTACAGGACGAGAGTTATTTGTTACGTGTCGAACACCATTCTCCATCCAGCCAATTCCTTGAAGGTTCATGTTGTTCAGCTTGCTCAGCATCTTGTCGCCCGCAGGGCTATGTACTGTATCGAGTGCTGCTTGTTTGCTTGGGTAAATAAACGGTAACTCAACCACATCAAAAGAAGGGTCCCAAGAAGAGTAGAAAGATGAAGGAGATACCGCCATTTGTAGCATTCCGGACTGTACGCCCTCGATCATTTCGCGATCTGGACCCATTTGTGAGTTTGCAAAGATCTGTACTTCAAACTTACCATCTGATTTTTGTTCGAGGTCAGTTTTAAACTTCTCAAGAGCACGGTGAAGGTGGTAGTTTTCATTTGCTCCATGGCCAATTCTGATTGTGGTTGCCGCCATTACCGAAGTAGATAGTGCCAGCATGGATACTGCTGTAGCCATAATTAGTTTTTTCATAGTGCCCTCTTTAAACTGTGTAGGGTGGTTCATCGTTAGTATCAGTTGTTGATGCAACTGTTGTTATGTTTATCTTGTTTTGTGGCATGTAACATCTGATATATCACACTCCAGAACTTAATTATTGAACATCCTTCCCTAACTTGCTGTGAGTGTGGTCACGAAATGCATCAATCAGATGAATCATTCTAATATAAACAAATAAAGCCCTAGCATTTGTAGGGCTTTATTTTTCAAGTGAAAGTGTAATTAATCATTAACCAATTAATTCTGTTAAAAATAAAGATAAACTCGGAATAAATGTTACCGCTAATAATAAAACCAACATGGAACATAAGAATGGTATTAATGCTCTCGATATTTTCTCAATACTCACATTTGAAACTTGGCTAGCAACAAATATATTTACACCTAAGGGGGGTGTACAGAAACCAATAGCAAGGTTAACAGTAAGAATCACACCAAATACAATGGGATCTACACCAAGTTGTTTAACTACAGGAAGAAGGATCGGTGTTAGTATAATAATTGCCGATATAGTTTCCATAAACATACCGATAATCAACAACATGCCATTGATTAATAGTAGCAACACAATAGGGTTATCAGATAATCCAACGAGCGTACTTGCTACTACACCGGGTATCTGTTCAAAGGTAACCAAGCGGCCAAATGCAGCAGCGAAGACAACCAGAACAAGTATTGTGGCTGAGGTCAGGGTTGAACGTGCGAATATTTCAGGAAGATCAGAGAATGAAATCTCTTTATAAATAAACAACCCACAAATAATCGCATATACCACAGCTACGGCGCCCGCCTCTGTTGGCGTAAACACACCGCCGTAAATACCTCCCAAGATAATCCCAGGGACAATCAGCGCCCAAATAGATTCTTTAAACTGTGAACCCACTCCTGCCCAAGAGAAAGGTGTAGGCTCCACGTCCATAATAGGCAACTTTCTAACTACAAAGCGGCTCATGGCCATAAAAGTAAGACCAAACAATACACCAGGGACGATACCGGCTAAAAATAGTTTACCTATAGAGACTTCTGCTGATACACCGTAAATGATAAACGGAATACTCGGTGGAATCATCACGCCAATCATACCGGCAGAGGCCGTTAGAGCGGAAGAAAAGTCCTTCTTATACCCTTGCTGTGTCATTGAAGGAATAATGTTCGAGCCAATTGCTGCCACAGTTGCCGGAGCAGAACCAGAAATAGCCGCAAAAAACATCGATGCAATGACATTCACATAACAAAGAGATGCGCGAATATGGCCAACCAAAGAATACGCAAAACCAATGATTCTTTTTGATAGGCCACCTTTCTGCATCAAGTCACCCGCTAAGATGAAAAGAGGAACAGCAATCAATGGAAAAGAATCCGCACCAGTTACAATCGAGCGTGCCATTAAGCTTAAAGGGGGCGTTCCATCGACGAAACTCATTACAAACAGGGAGCTGATACCTAAGCTCATCGCAATTGGCACACCTAAGATTAGTAAAGCTCCCAGTGCACAAAATAAGATTATTCCAGACATTTTAAACCTCTACTGGTGAAGTTACTTTGGTTCTATCAATTACATAGAACTGAACAATTCGAAACACAGATAATAATGAACCAACAGGTGCAGATGCATACATGACTGCAATTGGAAGGTTAAGAACTACCGACTTTTGAGATAACACATAAGGTAGCGTTATTAATTTATATGACTGATAGGTCATCGTTAATAAGAAAACAACAACAGCAATATCAATCATAATCTCTATGACTTTCTTTACTTTGCTAGGTAATAAGTCTTGGAAAAAAGTTACCTTTACATGCTTTCTTTCTTTAAATGCATAAGCAATGCCAATCCAAATAAACCAAATAAAGGTCCATAAGGTTAATTCTTCAGACCAAGATAATGCATTTTGAAATACATACCTCATTACTACTTGCATCGTTATCAATATTACAATTACTGCTAGAAGTAACGCCCCAACAGCTCCCTCTAAGTTTTCATTTAACCACTTCATCATATTGTACCCGTCAATTAATCCAGTAGAACTGATATATCAGATAACATACACCTCAAAAATAAGTAAAAATACCGAATATCTTACTTAGACGGCCAAAATGTTGGGTTTTTTGGGATTGATCACAATTTGAAAGTAAACAAATACCACTTCAAAAAAACCACTGATATGTTAGATCTCAGATATCAAGCATTACAACGAGAAGGTGACGAGAAATGACAGCTGAGACCAAATTCAAAGTCTACGTATCAGACTATGACTACCCAGACTTGGATATTGAACGTAGTGTATTGGAGCCAATTGGCGCAGAAGTTATTGGCCTGAAATGCAAGACAGGTATTGGCCTGGGTGAGTTGGCGAAAGATGCCGATGCTATCTTGCAACAATATGCAAAAATCCCTAGAACCACTATCGAGCAGCTCGATCACTGTAAGATCATTTGTCGCTACGGTATTGGTGTCGACATTCTTGATGTAGAAGCGTGCTACGACCATGGCATCAAAGTGTCCAACGTGCCTGACTACTGTATTGATGAAGTAGCAGACCACTCTATCTCACTAGGTCTAACTCTATTTAGACGCATTCCGGCGTACAACAAATTCACTCACGAAGGCAACTGGCACTGGGATATCGATGGCTTAGTTCCTAAGCGCTTCCGATCTTCTACTTGGGGTCTGATTGGTTTTGGCCGAATCGCACAAAACATCGCGAAAAAAATGACAGCGCTTGGCTTCAAAGTAGTGTCTTACGACCCTTACGTTTCAAGCTCTTACATGAATACCTTTAATGTAGAGAAGGTAGATCTGGACACACTCATCAGCACTTCTGACGTGGTGAACGTAATGTGCCCACATACGCCAGAAACGGATCGACTCATCAACGAAGATCGCTTCCGTCAAATGAAACCCAATGCTGTGCTTGTTAATGGTGCTCGTGGCAAGGTTGTCGACAACAACGCGCTTTATAAAGCACTGGTAGAAGGCTGGATTGCATCAGCAGGCCTTGATGACCCAGAAGAAGAACCAGCGAAGCTGGATAACTGGAACCCTAACGACAACCCAATCTTTGGCTTGGATAACTGTATTGTGACACCACACGTTGCTTACGTATCGCAAGAAGCATTCCAAGAATGTCGTCGCATTGCGGCTGAAAACGCTAAAGCTGTATTGCTCGGTGGCGAGCCTCTTGATCCTGTTGCCCGTATCAAAACACCTATCTCGGAACAATAATCATGAGAAATGAAACCATCGCTGCGATCGAAGAGCACAAAGTGTTCGCTATTGTTCGTGGTCTATCTCCAGATAATGTTCGACCGACGATGCAGGCCCTAGTCCAAGGTGGAATCAAGCTAGTTGAAGTCACGTTCGATCGTAAAAACGGTGATTCAAATACCTTGGCCGCTCTTGACATCTTAGCGACAGATTTTTCTGACCAGCTAATTTTTGGTGCAGGCACAGTGACCACGATTGAACAAGTTCAAGCGGTCAAACACCTAGGTGGTCAATTCATCGTCTCACCCGATTTTAACCCTGAAGTGATCAAGAAAACACGAGAACTGGAGATGGTATCGCTACCCGGCGTAATGACACCAACCGAAGCCGTTCAAGCCGATGCAGCTGGAGCCGACTTTATTAAGTTGTTCCCCGGAGGTCTGCTTGGTCCTAGCTATCTAGGCGCGTTAAGCGCACCGCTTTCAGATCTCAAATTCATTGCAGTGGGCGGAGTCAACGCAGACAACATCGCAGACTTTGCCAAAGCTGGAGCTGTTGGATTCGGAATTGGATCCAACTTAGTCAATAACACCATGGTCGAGAATCAAGAATTCGACAAAATTTACCAAAACGCTTGTCTGTACAAACAAGCCATTGAATCAATTAGGAAATAAAAATGGAATACGCAAAGAAAATCATCAACCCACGTCCAAACGTTAACGAAGACCTAATCGCTAAATGCGCAGAAATGACTGATGTACTGAGTGTGAGTGCGGTATTCAGTGATGCATTCAAACGTGACGGCGTGATGGACCATGAAATCAAGTTCCGTTCAGTGAACAAGCCATTCATCGGTACAGCACTGACAGTAAAACTTAAGCCAGGCGATATCGTTGACTGTCTGCCAATCTTCGACATTGCAAAGCCAGGTGATGTTGTTGTTATCGATGCAAACGGCACACCAAACACCTCTATCTGGGGTGGTTTGATGTCGGGTCTTGCACGTGCTGCTGGCGTAGCTGGCGCTGTGGTTGACGGTTCTGTACGTGACACAGATGAATCAAAAGTTCTTGATTTTCCTGTGGCTTCTCGTTCAGTTTCTCCACGTGCTGCACACTCAGCAGAGACTGGTCGCACTGAGCCAATCGAAATCAACGTTCCTGTTGTTTGTGGTGGTCAAATTGTTAAGCCTGGTGATCTTGTTGTTGCGGATGAGCTAGGTGTAACGGTTGTTCCTTACGAGTTCGTTGAAGAAGTATACCCAGCGGCTAAGCAACTTGCTGAGAATGAGAGAAAAGTTCGTGAAGAGATCCTAAACGGTGCAACAGTTGAGCAACTGCTTTCTAAGTTTGGACGCATCTAATTCACCTTTAAGGCTCATCTTGTGGTGAGCCTTTTTTTGAGGACTATTCCATTGATCATTACAATAGACACAGGCACTACGAATACTCGAGTAGCGCTATTTGAAGGTAAACAACGCGTTGATCAGGTAAAAGCGAATGTCGGTGTTCGTAATACCAGTATTGATGGCAATAATCAGTTGTTGATCAACACTATTTCAGAAGCAATTGTTGAGCTTAAGAATAAGCACTCATTGCAAGATTCTGATATTCAAGCCATTTTGGCTGCAGGCATGATCACATCGAACCTTGGGTTATATGAGGTGCCTCATCTCGTTGCTCCAGTATCTCTTGAGGGTTTTGCAACAAACATTAAATCCGTTGTCATTCCATCAATATCAACACTCCCAATTCACTTTATTCCTGGTGTGAAGAATCTAGATACAGACAACCTGCAATCGGTGGCTGGTTTAGATATCATGCGCGGTGAAGAAGTGGAAGCGCTGGCTATTGCGGATCTGTTCGATATAGAACAAGACGCCGTCATCGCCCTGCCAGGTTCTCATTCTAAATTTGTGTCCATTGATTCTAAACAGGCCATTCAAGGTTGCTGTACAACCCTTGCCGGCGAGCTCAATGCCATAATCACCAGCAATACCATACTCACAAGTTCGTTGGAGAACCGCTTCTCTGATTCTCTTTGTAATGAGGCACTGTTAGAAGGTTATCAGGCAGCCGAATCATTCGGAATTGGGCACGCACTTTTTCAGATTCGACTTAAAGAGCAGTTTGAAGGTAAGTCACATGAGCAACTTGCCAGTTTCTTGATAGGTGTCGTCCTACACTCTGATATCAAAGCCTTACGTTCTGCTCCACAGCTTGGCTTCACTTCAGGAACCCCCGTTTACATTGGCGGCTCTGGCTTACTTTGTGAAGCAACGGCTGTGCTTGTAAAACACTTATTCCCTGAAGCCCCCGTTTATCAGTGCAATGACACTCAAGACCTGTCTGCTGTTGGCTCTATGTATATAGCGAAAAAAGCAAACATCATTTAACCAATCTTGGGCCCCTTTGGAGCTTTCCTTAGTCTTTAAGGGCAAGCTCCTTTTTTGTATGGAGTAATAAAATGAAAGCTGTGACTTATTGCAAAACCTCCGACCGCTTCCAACTTCGTGATGTTCCAACACCCAAAAGATCAAATAAAGACGTATTGGTACGGGTACTCGCCTGTGGATTGAATCCTATCGATACCAAGATCCCTCACTGGCATCACCTTGTAGGCGATATGGACGATGATTTTATTGTTGGATTAGATGTAGTAGGTGAAATAACTGAGGTTTCAGACGAAGAATCATCATGGCGAGTCGGTGATAAAGTTTTGTTTCACGGCAATATGTTCCGAAAAAACGGTGGCCTTGCTGAATACTGCCTCCAAAACCATCAAACACTTACCCTACTACCCGATGTTTCAACTGAGTTTGCAGCTTCTACACCATGTGCTGGCTGGACAGCGTGGCGTGCGTTAGTTGACAAATTATGCATTCAAGGTAAAGAATCAATCTTGATTACCGGTGGTTCAGGGGGTGTCGGCAGTTTTGCTATTCAACTGGCCAAATATTTTGGGGTTGATACCATCATTGTCAGCTGCTCTAAAGGCAACAGTCAGTATGTCAAACAACTAGGCGCAACTCATGTGATTGATTATCACACGCAAGATGTGGTCAAAGAAGTTATGACGATCACAGGACACAAAGGCGTTAATGTTGCGCTTGATTGTGTAGGTGGCGAATCCGAGCTCTTTTGTGCCAACTCACTTCAATTTGACGGCGCAATGGTGGAGCTAGTAGAAACGGCCGACCTCACTCGTTACCAGCAAGCCAAGGCAAGAGGCCTGAGTGTGCATCAACTTAGCTTGGGCGCAGGATATAACAATGGCCAATCTGGTCTTAGATCCATACTCAACGCCGGTGAAGGCTTCAATAAGCTGCTAGATCAAAATCGAATTCAAGCGCCTTACATCACGAGCATTTCTCTTAGTCAGGCAGGAGATAAGTTACTTGAGATGAGGAACCAACGAACCGTTGGCAAGGTCGTAGTGATACTCGAAAACAAGTAGCCAATATAAGCGCACATGGGTGAAAACCGGCTGATAACGCCAGCATTGTGCGTTTTTGGTACCAACAAGATCTTAAACAGGCGCCGTTGAAGTACTAGTTCATGCCGTTATCGGTGACGTTTCACTTTATTTGCGACGTATTCTCTACATGACAAGACATGGAGACGTTAACCAAAGATTGAGTTATTCATTCTTCTCATGATACCAACTCCCAACCCCCTGCTTTCTCAAAAAGGGAGTCTCCTAATTACTCTATCCAAAATTTATAATTATTTAGACATTTGTCCTAGGCTTACATGAGTTTCTCCCGCATCTTATAGGTTGAAAGCTAAATACCGTTCACTCCCCCGTAACTCGATCACTGTCGCATACTCCATTGTTCATGGTACTCGTGCACCTTGTAAATTAATCCAGATAAAGTATCACTTACGCATCAATCTCTTTTCAAACTACAACGTTCCCCCTTCACTGATGACACCTCTGATATATCAGATATCAAATAATAGGTGTTTGTTAAAAAGTGTGACTCACATTCACATGCTTGCATCAAAAAAACCAACTTTGCAGTAATTTCACGTATTTATTTAACCCCCGCAATAGTGAGAATAGCAATATCAAATTCTATTTAATGCAAATCAACAACGCTGACATATCAGACTCTAGATGCTGAATGTGTATTATTTACCACAAGGAAACCACACGTGAAAAAAATTGTGATTACTGGTGCAACTGGCCATTTAGGCAAAAAAATATATGACTATTTGAGTGCCAGAGAAGACCTTGATGTCTGGGGATTGGATATCCGTCCAAGTGACGATGACAAGATCGTAGTGGGCGATATCACTCGCTACGAAGAATCCTGGGCAAGCGTATTCGAAAACTGCCATGGGGTAATTCATCTTGCAGCCGATCGCGATAACCAATGTGGTTGGGAATCAGCCATACCTAACAACATCGATGCGTTGTACAACGTGTTCCATGCTGCATCTGTACATAACGTAAAACGCTTTGTATTTGCGAGTTCAAACTGGGTGGTAGGTGGATATCGTTTCGTTAATGCCAAACTTACACCAGACATTACGCCAAACCCTGTCAATCCCTACGGTGTCACCAAGCTAGTGGGCGAACGCACAGCCCAGTACTTTGCCGATCACCACGGTATGGAAGTGGTAAGTGCCCGTATCGGTTGGACCCAATGGACGCACGATAATCAGCCAGGCGCTCACATGGAAATGGGGCGCTGGGGTCAACTGATGTGGTTAAGCGATCGAGACTATCTGCATGGTATGGAGAGTTCCCTATTGGCGGACATCGATGGCCATGTCGTGGTTAACCTAATGTCCAACAATAAGGGCATGAAATGGTGCCTTGAAAGCTCACGTAAAGCCATTGGTTATATCCCACAAGATGAGTCTTCAGCTGACCTCCCAGCAGGCGTGCGTATCAAAGAATTTTTCGCTTGGATAGGCCAACGCCTCATCCCCGCGTTAGGTAAAAAGATCAACAACCCCAGTTTCTAAACTCCCCTTAAAGTTGCAAAAGACAACTTGCGGTTAAGGAAATTTAAAGTCAAAACACAACGTGAACATTAGGAAAATAAAATGAACAAAGCACATAGTAATGGATACCTATGGTTTATCTGTTTGGTTTCAGCCCTCGGTGGATTCTTCTTCGGATTTGACCTCATCGTAATCTCCGGCACCATCTCATTGGTAAAAGCTCAGTTTGGTTTCTTGCCATGGCAAGAAGGCTTTTTTGTGAGTAGCGCTGTTGTAGGGTGTATTGCGGGAACCGCCCTAGCAGGGAAGCTTAGCGACCGCTACGGTCGTAAGAAGAACCTATTTTTAGCTGCCCTCGTCCTGTTTGCCTCTGCAATGGGCTGTACCTTTGCAACAGACGCTAACACACTGATTTTCTTCAGGCTGATTGGTGGTTTCGGTGTTGGTATCGCAACCTTGACCTCTCCGTTGTACATCTCAGAAATTTCACCAACAAACGTTCGTGGACGAATGATCACTCTGTTCCAGTTTGCGATAACCGTTGGCATCATGATTTCTCTTTTTTCTAATGCAGGAATCCAGAACTTCTCAAACTCTTTAATTGCAAGCGGCAGCACTGAAGGTGTCATTGGTTGGTTATTCGGTTCAGAAGCATGGCGTGGAATGTTCTTGGCAGAAGGTATTCCAGGAATCGTGTTTGTACTGATGTGCCTATTGATTCCAGAGTCTCCTCGCTGGTTAATCGCAAACAATCGTGAAAAAGAAGCACGCATTATCATTGAAAAAGTGGCAGGAAAAACAGGAGCGAACGCGCTAGTTCAAGACTTAAAGAACGTTATCTCTCAAGAAACGGGGAAATTTGCCGACCTATTCAAAGGAGGCAACAAAAAAGCACTTAAGATCGCCGTCGCACTGTCATTCTTCTCTGAAATGAGCGGTATCACCGTAGTCTTCTTCTACGGCCCAACTATCCTTGAAAAAGCGGGGCTTTCTTTAGGTGATTCATTAGGGGGCTTTGCCATCATTGGTATCGTCAATGTGATTTTCACTGTCATTGCACTATGGCTAATGGATATTGCTGGACGTAGAAAACTGCTTCTAATTGGTACAATTGGTGTCATCGTAGCTCACACTATGATTGGCTTGCTGTTCTTAAACGGCCAAGATTCAGGTATGTTGCTGGTTTTCCTAATGTGTGCCTTTGTGGCCTTCTTTGCCTTTTCTATGGGACCAATCAAGTTTGTTGTCATGAACGAAATCTTCCCTACAAAAGTTCGTGGACGCGCCGTGGCAGTAGCGACAATCATGGTTTGGGTATGCCAAGCGTTCTTAAATCAGTTTTTCCCAATGCTTCGTGAAATTATCCCTGTTGGTGCCATCTTCCTGTTCTTCGCAGCGATTCTGATTCCTCAAGTCTTATTCACTCTAAAAGCTATGCCTGAAACTAAAGGCATGTCACTGGAAGAAATTGAACAGCAGTGGAAAGCGCAAGATGAACAAGTTGAAGGTGAACTTCAGTCTGCTAACTCATAAAAATAAATAGAAAGACATCCAAGCCTCTGCTTGGGTGCCATCTTCTTTGGAATAGTATAACGATGAAACAACAAAGCTCTATATTCAATTCACGCTTCATGTATACCGCAAGCTATACTTACCCTCATTTCGCACCCGGTGCCGCAGAGCAAAGCTCAGCCAAAGGCATATCCGTTTATTCTTTTGCATTTGATGGCTCATTTGAGCTCATTCAAGTCATTGAAACCCCTAACCCATCCTTCATCACGCTCAATCGAGACCAAACCATGCTCTACTGCGTTAATGAACTGGGTGTTGATGATCGCAAGCTGGAAGGTATGGTGAGTGCATTTCGTATTGATGCCAAGAGTGGCAAACTCACGTTTGTAAACTCTCAACTTACCCATGGTAACTGGCCATGCCATTGTGAAATTGATAGTAGCGGTGGCTATCTAATGAGTAGCAATTACGGTAGCGCCAATTTTGTAACGCACCCTATCAATAGTGATGGTAGCTTAGGTGAACTCAGCTATCAGCATATAAACCAAGCCAATGGCATTGGTCCTGAAGCAAACCGCCAATCGGCCTCTCACCCTCACATGATAACTAGTAGCCCATCGGGTAAATTTGTACTGGGTGTCGACTTGGGTATCGACCAAATCCTGTGTTGGACGCTTGGTGAGAATGGTGAGCTCCACTCGGCCCCAGTCCCAGTTGCTAACATTGCTTCCGGCAATGGCCCAAGACACTTGGTATTCCACCCCTCGGAGCAATCCGTGTATGTATTAAACGAACTGTCATCATCAATCGATGCGTTTCGATTTGATAAAGAAAGAGGCAGTATGATTTGGTTGCAGTCTATTTCCATGCTACCGACAGACAGTGATTACATACGTCCGGAGTTTGATGCTACGAACCCAGGAAAAGTAGCAACTGGCGGAAACACAGGTGGAGAGATCTGCATCGACTCACAAGGAGGATACCTTTACGCCACTAATAGGGGTATGAACTCTGTAGCGCAATTTAAAGTCTGTCCTGAAACCTTCAAACTGAACGCGCTTGGGTGGACACCAACCCAAGGTGACTGTCCACGAGGAATGGCAATTGAACCCGATGACCAACACTTATGTGTAGGCAATCAAAATTCAAATAACATTGTAAGATTCACTATCGACACAACAACAGGGTTGCTAAAATCCAGCCCTACCATAATTGATACTCCTGTACCCGTAGATTTTGCTTATGCAGGGTACTAGCTCGATGGGTTGTTAGTACACTCCGAGCTATGTTCGGGGTAATCAGCTTGCTATTCTCTCTGAGCATAATCCAACTTCATAATTGACACCGACAAATATTATTGGACCGCTTTGCTATCCGACGCACCGATATCCGTTTCTGGCCATTCAGCGATAAGATCCATGCTTGGTATGAACAAGACCAACCCATTGAATACGGTTTGCTAGACTATAATCGCTTTCAAAATAAATAGGCGATGAACACTATTCAGATATCGAGTTTCTAGTGTTTCGATACCGTAATCTAGCCACTTCCTTTTTGAAGTGGCTATTATCTATCACACCAAACAGCCCTATTCGCAATTGTTGCACTTTCTTCCTCCAACGTTCACATGCTCACGCCGCTGAACCATCACATTGAAATTAAGCTGATAGATGTATTTGACATAACGACTCCCCTTAATAAAGACTGATTATGCACTAGCTTGGCTAGCGAATACGGCCATTATAGGTCATCAATTAGTGCCACTAGACATCCAAAGACGACATCATTCATTCAGATCACGCCAAACTTAGAGTGCTTGATGCTGAGCTTCTCTGTCCTGTGATCCATCATAATTGCAAGTAAGGGGGGAACAAGTACTTAATTCATCAATTTTGAATGTAAAAAAGATTAGTATTTAACAGGTTTATTCTTATTATTAATAAATGGATAGCTATCAATTCAGATAATTTGGATCTATGAATTCACCGATTACCCTCGATGCACTCAAGGTTTTAGAAGCAATTGAACGTAAGAAAAGTTTTGCGGCCGCTGCTGAATCTTTATTTCGCGTTCCTTCAGCCGTTTCTTATACCGTTAACAAATTGGAAGAGGACCTAGGAGTCCCCTTGTTTGATCGAACCAAACGCAAGGCCGAGCTAACACCTATAGGTAAAATGGTTGTTGAGCAGGGTCGCCTTATTCTCAATGCCACAGAAGAACTGACCCATCTAGTTAAACAATCGGCCAGTGGCTGGGAAGTTGAGCTAAGAATTGGGATAGATAGCATCTTAGAGTTCGACCCAATCTATGACCTAATCAAAAAATTTCACATCGATCATCCTTGGATAGATATCAAGGTCAGAGAGGAGGTGTTTGGTGGAACCTGGGATGCCCTTGCTGCTGAACGCTGTGACCTCGTTATTGGTGCCGCCGGTTTATCTCACAATAAGAGTTTTCAAACTCATGCCATCGGTAATATAGCGTTTGTCTTCGCTGTGGCAAAAGACCACCCACTGTGTAATGAACCGCAACCTTTGGCCGCTGAAATTATTAAGCAATACCCTTCAGTCGTGGTGGCTGATAGCTCTCAACTCCTTGAAGCTCGATCCGCGGGCTTGCTTGATGGCCAATCAAGGATCACTGTTCCCACTTTTCGAAAAAAAATAGAGCTTCAACAAGGTGGTGGTGGTGTGGGATACCTTCCAGTACATCGAATACAAACAGAACTGCAAACTGGGCAATTGGTCGCATTACCTGTTGAACTGGAAGATTGGCGAAAATTAGATCTTCATATAGCATGGAGAAAAGACAATGAAGGGAAAGCGCTCGCTTGGTTTGTAGAAGAGCTTAAAGCCATGCAAGAGTCGTGTTTCTTAATGTTCTAACCTCACCTAAACATACATTGACCTTGTACTAACAAAAAACCCAGCAATAAGATTGCTGGGTTTTTATGTATCAATCAAGTAGCGCTATTATTTAAACAAATGCTTGTTTGTTAGCACTAACAAACTCTTCTAAAGTTGTCATTGGGCGACCCAATAATTGCTCACCGTCAGGGCTTACAACAGCCGCTTGGTTAGATGCAAACACTTCAAACAGTTCAATCATGCCGTGAGATTGCCACTCTGGCCAACCCGTGCTCAGCAAAGACTCGAGTGTTTGTTCTTCTGTCGGTGATACGTACGCCACCTTTTTGCCTGTCACCTCAGCAAATACCTTCGCCATATCTTCACCACCTAATAGCTCAGGACCTGTCACATTGTACGCTTTGTTATCGTGACCTGAAGTGGTTAGGATGTTGGCTGCCATTTCACCAATATCAGCAATATTTAGCGGAGCAAAGCGACCCTCACGTAAACCTACGTACAAACCACCTTGCTTAATGCCATCAGCCCAACCAAAGAAGTTGTCTTGGAAGAATATAGTACGCAAATGCGTATAGTTCAGACCTGACTGCTCAAGGTACTTTTCACCTGCACGGAACTGACGCGCAAACAAGATTGCTTCGTATTCAGCGCCAACCACTGAGTAAAAGACAAACTGCTTGATACTGCCAGCTGCAACAGCAGCATCAATGGCATTTTTCGCATGCTCTTCACGGTTTTCTACATTACCAGGGATCATGAAGACTTTATCTACGCCCTGCATTGCACCGGTTAAGGTCTCAGCTTTCTCAAGGTCAATCAAGACAGTTTCAATGTTCGGAAACTGAGCTTTTAATGCTTTTGCTTGCACATCAGTACGCACAGCGGCACGTACCACAGTATTGGACAGTGATTTTTCTTCCAAAGACTGAATAGTCGCAGTACCGTTATTACCTGCAGCACCAATAACCAAAATTGTTTCTTTGTTCATCGTATTTTTGTTCATAATTTTATTCCAAATATTTTTCAACATTTTGCATTGACCGATTGTTCGTTAACACCCTTAGTGAGGTGCAGTTCGTTTGGTTAAGCGCTATATTAAAGCAGTGGCTGATTAAAAAAAGCGCACAGTTTTGAACTTTGAATTCTATATTTTTGAACTAATAGTCAGACAGATTTTTCATAGAAAATGACGCCAACGCCCAACAACAAAAAAGCCCGCCCCACTGAACGTCAATGGGGCGGGCTTGATGAATCGGCAACGATATTAGATGTAAAGCTTGGTATCGCGATTGTGCGGTACATTCCAATCTTGTTGATGACCGATAGGAACAATGCCGTAAGGGTTAATCGCTATATGACTCGCATAATAGTGACGAGTGATGTGTGCGTGATTCACTGTCTTAGCAATGTTAGGCATTTGGTACAGCTCTAACATGTAATGGTATAAGTGGCTGAATTCTTTTAGCATCTTAAAATTACATTTAAAGTGCGTGTGGTACACAGAGTCAAAACGAATTAAGGTAGTCCATAGACGCCAATCCGCTTCGGTTAAATGATCCCCCACTAGATAACGCTGTGTCGCGAGACGGTCATCCAACACCTGCAATGCCTCAAACAAGCTCGTGACATTCTTAGAATACGCTTCTTGAGAAGACGCAAAACCCGACTTATACACACCGTTGTTTACTTTGTGGTACACCAACTCATTCACTTCATCGATTTGCCCGCGCAATTCTTCCGGGTAATAATCGTCAGTGTTGCCAGTCATTGAATTAAACGCGGAGTTCAACATACGAATGATCTCTGAAGATTCATTGTTCACAATCACTTGCAGCTTTTTGTCCCACAATACAGGTACGCTAATCACGCCAGTGTAGTCCGGTGCATTCACTAGGTAACGCTCAGACAAAAACTCGCCATTAAACAGGTCATCACCCGTTGTGCCAAATTGCTCCGAGGACTCTGCGTCGTGTTTAAATGTCCAACCGTGCTCATGCATATCAGGATGAACCACACTTACCGTGATGATGTCTTCTAGTTGCTTTAACTGACGGAACACCAAAGTTCGGTGCGCCCAAGGACAAGCCAGTGACACGTATAAGTGGTAGCGCCCCGCTTCGGCTTGGAAACCGCCCACGCCACTTGGACCTGCGCTGCCATCTTCAGTGATCCAGTTTCTAAACTGAGAATCTTTACGACGGTATTCGCCACCATCGATGCTGCTGTTCCAACTTGCTTTTACTGTAGTCATGCTTTGTATCCTTAGACGCTTAACGGATGGTATTCAGTCTCACCCGTCAAACATTATGTAATTGAGGTTATTATTGTTTCTTCATTTCGATGACCACAAAATGCGCAGTTTCGCCATTTTGTGTAAAGGTCAACGAAGTAGGATCTGTAATTTCCAAGGCGTCTTTTTCATTCAATGTAGGGAGACCTTCAATGTTTAGGCTTCCTTCTACACAGTAGATGTACGCTTGACGACCAGGGTTCAACTCTAATGAAACGCTCGCATCCGCTTCGGTAAGCTCTGATGCATAAAAGTTCACATCCGCATTGATATACAAGGGTGCAGAATCTTGATTCTCAGGGTTACCTACTATGTGCAATAGCTTGTTTTCTCTGTCTTCCAGTTCAATATTTTTGTGGTTATAACGCACTGGGCCACCCGCTCTATTCGGCATCACCCAAATCTGTAGGAATCGACACCACTCATCATGCTTATTCAACTCCGAGTGCCATACACCCGTACCCGCTGAAATTGCTTGCACATCACCGCGACCAATCGTCTCTTCTTTTTGCGTCACGCTGTCCCAGTGAGTCAACTGGCCGTGAACAATGTAACTAATAATCTCCATATCACGGTGCGGGTGACGGTCAAAACCACTGTGTGGTGTCACATCATCATCATTGAGTACGCGCAACGCACCAAAGTTCATTCGGGTTGGGTCGTAGTAGTTAGCGAATGAAAAATGGAAATACGTATTCGCTGGATGGTAAGGACTGCTTGGTAAGTAGTGCAGATCCGATGCATTAATTTTGTTGTATGCTAGGTTCATGTTAGCTCCTCGAGAAGGTAGATAGCTTAGGCTGATACGAATCAGCCTAAAGAAATTACGCAAGACGTTGCTTGATGACGTTATCCACAGAAAGTTTGCCTGCGCCGCTGATCATCAGAGACACGGATGCAGCAAACAGCGCTAATCCAAACTCATAGCCGTTGTTTGCCATAAACAAACCATTCTCGAAGTGGACAGTAAAAATTGCCACCAGCATGGTAATCGCCAACACAAATGAAGTTGGACGAACCAATAAACCCAGGATAAGAGCAAGACCACCAAAGAATTCTGCGCTACCGGCCATCAGAGCCATTAGGTAACCCGGTTCAAGGCCAATTGATGCCATCCATGCACCTGTACCCTCAAGACCGTAACCGCCAAAAGAACCAAATAGCTTTTGTGCGCCGTGAGCCACAAACATGATTCCAACTGGTACGCGAAGCGCCATCGTTGACCAAGTTGCGTTAGAAGTAAGTAGTTGTTTAATAGTTGTAATAGACATAATCGTTACCTAATTTGTTTGATTGATTGTTTGTTTAAATAGTCATTGTGCTTGACTGATGGAGCTATTCTATTCAAACAAACGGTTAAAAAATAACGATCAAATTTGCTCTTCAAGTTCAAATAATTTGAATTAACTTAAAATACGCACTGTTAAACAATTAAGTAATTGATTTATATAATATAATACACAGTATTAACTCAAAATAAATTTGCGGAGGACTGCTAGAATCTGATTTAAAATTCTAAATTTCTGTTGCTTTGGGGGTTTTGGAATCAAGAAGTTCGACTTTTAGGGTTAAAGTATTGATTCGCTCTCACGATAGGCTATTCTGAAATAGTGTTTAAGAACCCTTGTGCCAGGTTTTTTACTCGCTTAGGGTTTTCCATTCAACCGTGTTCAAATTGACAGTAGACAACGCATTAATTTAATAATATGTCTTCAAAGATCCCAATAATCACCTCCCAGCAATTAGAGCCTGTCTTTCAATTTACGAAAGAAGTGGGCGTGCCATTTGAGCGATTAGCGAGAGAGAGCCTATTACCTTTTAATGAGATTGAAGATCCTAACCACGTTGTTTTTGAAAACCCAATGTGGCTTATTTTTCATCATCTTTATCACAAGCATGGTATTAAAGACATTGGTAAAGAATCCGCGCTTAAATATGGCCACTTAGTTGTCAAGCCTTTAGCTGAACAACTGAAGAAAACTGATACATTATTGGATGCACTTACGGAGGCATGTCAGTTATTAACTAGCGTATCTTCCAACGCCAATTTTTGGGTTAAGACTACGACTAAAGGGATATGGTTTTGTCGATTAGGCAGTAAAGGGCTAACAACTGGACGTATACCTATCGAACAATATTCACTCAATCTACAAGTGATGTTAATTCGCGAGGTTCTGAACGATACTAAATGGTTACCGACAAAGATAATGTGTCAGGCTAAAAAGGGTGACTTCGATAAGAATGATGCTTTTCCACACATTGCCGTGCTCTTTGACCGACCTCAATCGGCGATTTTCGTAGATAATGCAACACTAAAACGTAACACGGCAAAGATTATTACTGATTCCGCGTTAACCGGAATAGTCGAGTCCGAATTAACGTTTGATGAGTTTCTTAATAGCTTAGCGGCGAATATATACCCACTTTGCAATCAAACACTGCCGTCTGTGGCCATCCTCAGCCAAGCGACCGGGGTACCTTCACGTACCTTGCAACGCTACTTTCAAGAACATGGAATTAACGCCAGAGACTTTATCACTAAATTGACCATAGATAAGGCAAAGCATCTATTTGAGAGCGGCAACACTTTAAAACAAGCGAGCTATGAACTCGGCTACGCAACACCTTCTCATTTCTCTCGAGCTATTAAAGCCAATACCGGCCAAACACCCAATGATTTTCGCCTAAGTGTCCTCGGCCAATCGGAAGAAACCAAATAACTTCTTATTTACTGCACTAAAACGCAAAAAAGCCCGACGATTGTCGGGCTTTTCAAATTCGATCATTCACTTAATAACTAGTATTTTTTCGCAATCACTGCAGTACCCGTTGCGTACATTGCAAGCAATGCGACTAACACTAGGTTACTGGCTGGACTACCAATCAAAGAAGGAAAGCTGATTGAAGTCGCGGCAACAATACTATCAGAGCCAATCCAAAGCATCATAAACGTAGTACCTAATGATGCTGGCGTAGCCCAAGATTGATTGAATGCTAGCGTAATGTAGCTCGGGATTCCTGCAAATAATGCAAAACCACACACCAACGCCGCCGATGGAATACCACCCATGAAGAAAGCCACACCTGCAATCGCAGCAATAATACTACTAATAGTTGCCACTTTCTTATGAGGGAAAGAACCACCTAGTATGATACCGACAACGTTACCGCCTACTGCAGCCCATAAAAATGGGGTAGCTTCAATGTTCATTTTTGATGCAAAAGTAAACATTAGGGTAAAGAAAACAATCGCTGCGGTAAAAGTCAGCATGAAGATCCAGTTAAACGGAGTCATCACTGCTTGCTTTAAGCTAGCAGGTTTTTGTTCTTCACCATTACTACCCTCCGGTACAAGAGGTTGAACATTCAGTTTTGCAAGAAAAAGAACAACAGCAAGCAAAACTAAGATACCAACAGTAACGTGAATAACATCAATAGTATGAGTCGCAATCATTACCCCTAAAGCACTTGCTACTGCAATGCCACCAGAGTAAGCAGAACTGTTGGTACCATTTACCAAAGAAAGTGCTTTGCCTTCAAATACTGAGGCTGTAATAGGGCTAAGTGTAAACAGGATCATACCGCCACCTAGACCCACTAATGCACGAGAGATCAAAAGTAATGCGAACGCTTCTGTCATCGACGCAACAATCAAGCCTGCTGCGATAGTAATCATGCCAAGCATGAATCCATACACATTAAACTTAAAGACTTTCTCCGCTAACACTTTACCGATCAGCACGCCGCCCACTAAGTTTGCTAACATTTTAACAATATTCAGTGTTGAAGTAGATTCGCCCACTTCAGTAGCAGAATAGCCCATAGAGCCAATGTAAATATCACCAAGTACCCACGAAAAAGCGAACATGAAGTAACCAGAAAATAGTACGAGACCAATTATAAACTTACTCATTTTTCTAACCTATTTGTAGTTAGCAAAGGCTGCACACATGCGCTTCAAGCCTTCTTCAAGCTGAGAGTGAGTACATGCAAGGTTAAGACGCTGCCAACCCTCACCACCAGTACCAAATGCCGGACCACCTTCAAGAAGAATGTTTGCTTCTTTGATCATGATTTCATCAATTTGTGCATCGGTTAAATCGAATGCACGGAAATCCAACCACGCAAAATAAGTTGCGTTAGGAATAGTCATCTTCACTTTTGGTAAGTGTTTAGCAAGATACGCTTGAGTAAATTCAAAGTTTCCGTCCAGTGTGTTTCGAAGTCCATCAACCCACTCATCGCCCTTGGTATAAGCCGCTTCAACAGCAGCCATCGATACTGGGTTTGGTAGTGTTAGACCAATTTCAGCATCCCACTTATTACGCAGTTCTTCGCCATCGAATATAGCGTGGCTAATATGCATACCCGCTAGATTAAATGTCTTACCTGTACCATTAAGAGTAACAATATGAGGTGCGCCACCGACGGCTTTACTTACTGGAAGGTGAGTAACCCCCATACGAGTCAAGTCAGAGTGGATTTCATCGGAAACTAAAGTAACATTGTGACGACCACAGATATCGGCCACTTTCACCAACTCTTCTTGAGTCCATGCACACCCAACTGGATTATGAGGATGACAAAGAAGCATTAGGCTGTTGTTAGGTTGGCTTGCCAACTCTTCCAACTGCGCAAAATTGATATCGTATTCACCGTCTTGCTCGACAAGCGGGTTTTCAACTACGGTACGACCGTGCTTTGTCACTAGCTCCGCAAATTTATGGTAAACCGGAGTTTGTACAATAATGCCATCGTCTTGCTTAGACGCGATTTTGATCATTGTGCTGATCGCATGAAGTGTACCTGACGCAATACGAATATTACTTGGTGATACTTCCCAGCCGTAACGGCGGTTCAGCCAAGCTGAAGTGACTTCAAAGTACTGTGGCGTTGCAACTGAGTAACCAAAGGTTAGGCGATCAATTTCAGATTTCATCGCATCAGTGATTTGTGGTGCAACATCAAAGTCCATATCAGCAACCCAAAATGGCAATGTGTGTTCATTTGCATGCGGAGACCAAAGAGTCATTGCTGTCCACTTACCTGCGTAAGCACCTTTACGGTTTGGAGCCTTTGTAAAGTTATAAGTCATCTTATTACCTTAAAATTCAGCGAAATTACGCTTTGCTGTGAGAAGCTATAAATTTGATTTCACATAGGAACTCAGGGAATACAAAGCCAACACCAACAGTGTCGCGAGCAGGTTTTGCTAGCTCACCCCAGTATTCATTCCATGCCTTGTTAAATTCAGCGGCATCGTCTGCTGCAATGGTTGGACCATTGCCACATGTTTCGCGTAGTGGTAGCCAAACACTTGCTGACATAACGTTAGATTTGTCGAGACCAGCTTCAGCCAGTACGCCATCAAGCACCGAAAAAGTAGCCATGGCTTGGTCGTAAACTGATTCGGTTTCTTTGAATTTAGGGTCAAAACAACCTGCTGTTACAAGCACTGAATTGTCTGAAACGCCTAGGCTGAAAAGTGGTTTTTCTTGAATATGATTCATAAGATAGTTACCTAATTCTAAAATTTTGACAAAGTTCCACTCTCCCAAACGCTCAGGCAAATAGGAAAGTGTATTAAGGGATTACCAGTTAGCGTCGTATACACGCATAAGGTTGCCACCAAGGAAGCCTCTAATTTCTGCTTCGCTCCAGTTGTAATCATCTTCAAGTAGCGCAACCACATGCCAGATATTTTCTGCTGCAATGTTCTGTGTGGGAGCACCAAAGCCTAACTCTGGTGGGTACATTTCGTAGTTTGGTAGGTTGAACTGATAGTACTCGTAAATATTATGAATGTAGTCTGTAGAGAAACATGTGCCATCACGCCCCATTACATCACCCGTGTGGTTTACGTGTCTTGCAAATGCATCAAGCATTGGTTCATCAACGTCAGCGGTCAAAGTGAAGCTAAGGCCAACGGTACATACTGCACCCTCTCCTTTTGCTATAGCACGCATCGCATCATCTGAGATGTTACGGCCAATAGGCATTAACTCTTGAGAGTTTGAGTGTGATGCAATGATTGGACGTTCTGAATAGTTAGCCGCCTCAATACACGTTTGGTTACTGCCATGAGAACAGTCTGGGATAATGTGGAACTTATGAGCCTCATCAATCAGTTTGTAACCAAGTGGTGTTAAACCCATATTCTGTTCAGTACCACCACCTGCGTAATCATTATTTTTGTTGTACGCAAAGTTTACTGTTTTTAGACCCTGGCTCGCATGAGTGCCTAGTAGTTCAGGCGTTTTATCTAAAAAAGCGCCATCTTGTGCCATGTAAAATAGGCCGTATCCGCCACTTTCCTTAAGATCACGAATGTCATCCGCATCTTTAACAATGGCAACACCTTGTTGGCGTGCTAGTTGGTTAGTACGTGCGTAACGACCATATACTGTGTAGTACCCATCGTTTGGGTGGCCATAAATAGTCGAAGCAGAGGCCGTAAACCCAGCGGCACGATTTCGTTCAATAGCCGCAATCATGTGTTTTTCTTCTGCTGTTACCAGGCCAACAGAGGTAGGAATCGTGCTATTAATGAGTATGGCATCGCTATATTTTGCGCGGGCTTTATCTGCTCGAGCATTTTGCTCTGGAGTCGTTGGGATATTTTGAGCGTCTGCAAGGAAACGAGCTCGTTGCATCATTTGTTCTTTAGATTTACCGCGTGGGTTCCAAAGCTTAAATTCATAATCTGTGTTACTGACTACAACACCATCTACTTCATAGTAATCGGCAGAGTCGCTGTATCCTTTGTGGATGTCTTGGGGTTGAGTATTTGCAAAGCTCGCCATTGAAAAAACAGAAGCCAAGACTGTAGTTGCGAGTGATAGTGTATTTATTCGTTTCATATTGATAGCCATGAGTGCTTTGACACCGTCTCTGAAAAATGAGTACTGATATCTTCATTCAGTCGTCGAGACTGAGTTCTAGTTACAATGAGCTTCAATCCGTTGTTACTCGACTTAAAAATGGCTTAGCCTAAAAAGGCTAAGCCATTTCGCTATTAGTGAGATACAGGGTGAGTTTTAACAAACTCTACTGATATTTTTTCAGCTTCTGCTGTACAAGATGGGTGACCCCAGCCACTTGCTCCAGCACCGTTATCGATGTCGTAAACAATGTTGTCATTGCCTTCAGGGCTTACGCCTGCTGGAACGTAATCTAATTCCAGAGCATCTCGTAATTTCCATGCGATGTTGTGGTCCGCACAAGAAGAATCACCACTTACACCAATTGCGCCAACTAGCTCACCATTTTTGTCATAAAGCGGAAGACCACCACCGAATACATTTACACCACCGATCTTTTTGCCGATCATTGGGTCTTTTTGAGTACCGATAGCTTCAGAGTCGCCACCGTACGCTACAGATGTGTCTACAGGGTTTGAATGTTGCAGACCGAAAAGGCTACCGCCTGGTTGTACTGCTGAGTAAAGGTTAGCAGTAGAAAGAGCTAGACCAGGTAGGCTGAAAGCGTTAGCTGTGTTTGCTTTTTGAGCAGAAATAACACGGCTACCAGGCCATTGATCGCCACGGTCTTCACCAGAGTAAACGACTGCTTGAACCACACCGTCACGGTCAACAACTGTCGCCCACATGTTTAGGGCGAAACCACCGTTTGCGTCTTTTACTACAGTTTGTAGTGCTTCACGCAATGTGTCATGCATACCATCATGTTCGTTAGAAATATGAGCCGATACGCCTGTCGCTACTAATACAGAAGCGGCGACTAAGGTTTTAATAAGTACTGTTTTCATTACTAGTTGTCCCGAATATAAAGTGTTAAGAAATAAGGTAATTAGAGTTTCTGCTTAGTATTGCTTGCTGTTTTTATTCAGCTCAGGTTTGCCACGCAGTACATTCCCCATTTCCATTGCACCTTGCATATCAGCAGCAGACATCAGTTCAATAGAAGTCCAAGAGTTTAGGTTACCGTTTGCTAAAGGCATTAGATGAAGCGCTTTGATGAGCTCTGGGTTATCAGGGATTTCCATCAATACATAGCCTTTGTTATCGGTTAGGCCAAAGTAATAGCTCAACATGCGACCACCTAGAGCTTCAACACCCGCTTTGCTATCTGCGAAACGATCTGAAGGCGCAGCCATGATTGCATCCCAACCTTGTGAGTTATAATCACTGATGAACATGAAGTAACGCTTTCTTTCCGTAGCTTCTGGCGCCGCTTTTTTAGCAACTTGTTCAGTTTTTGCTTTTGGTGCTTTGTCTTTTTCATCTGCTCCAACGTGCGCTTGAGCATAAAAACTAGAACCAGCGATTGTCGATGCAGCCAAGACTAAAGACGTAATAACTTTGCGAGATATAGGCATGTTTCCACCTGTCAGTTAATGTTTCATTAATAAACAAAAACCACTCAACAAACTTCCATTTGATGCTTCAGAGATAAGCTCTTCTGCCGATTTTCCCTAACACTCATTCAATTGCTTGATTGGATTTTCGTGTTTTGTTGGGACGCAGTATAAGTAGACGTAGTGCTGGAGAGAACTCATTTGAATTGCCTATTTGCGCCAAAATAGGATCAAAAAATAGGCAACTGAATCAAATTTATGCCAACTGTGAATGCACTGATAACGTATCTAGGGGGTTGGTTCAGCTTTGTGCGAACAGAAATTGACAGATGATCAATAACTAACACAGCTTAGTTGCAACGATTCAGTTTGAGTGTCTATAGAGTAATAAGATAGCTAGCGAATACGGCATTGCCGATTTCGGAGAGGCATTCAGGACTATGCAATCAATATTAACGAACTAGACCTCAATCTATTAAAAGTATTACGCACTGTGGTTGAGACAAAGAGCTTAAGTTCCGCGGCAATGCTTCTTAGCATTTCGCAAACGAGTGTACGGCGTGGGGTGGTCAAACTTAAGGAACACTTCGGTCCTCAATTTTTTGTCAGAAAGCCACATGGAATTGAGTCATCAGAACTGGCTATCAAACTAGCTCAAGCATCTTCCGAAATGCTGACACCAATAGAGAAAGTGCTGGATGCTTGTTTAGACTTTGAACCTAAAAACTATACCGGAAAAATCAGCATTCTAGTTAACACCTTTTTGCTTGAGCTTTTTGGTCCAAAGTTAATACTTCAGTTGAGGGATTCTTTCTCGAATGCGACGTTCAGTGATGGTCAAGTTTGTATTGATCTAAAAAGCCACTTTACAGTGTAATACCAATCACAGTAAGTAAGTGGTCAGAAATAGCGTAGGAAAAACGCTGGATAACAAGGCAGAACTTTTTGATAAGTAGTTATTCTACAATCAAAAATTCTAACGCCGTTATCGAGTGTTTTAACAAGCTAGGATGACCAGCTATTTACTACGATTGGTATAAAGTGGCTTTCGTTATTACGAATAAAGTTTCAAAGATTATGCGTTTGCTTGTTTCGCTTTATTATTTTTTGGGCTTTCTTCTTTTGAGGCCAATTCTACGATTTGTTCTTTAACCGCGGGCTTTGTATCGCCGTTGAATTTACCACCACGCTCAATACTTAGGTCATCAGTGTAGATAGTGCCTTTCACTTGACCATTTTCTAATATTTCAATGGAATTGGCATGACATGAACCATCGATGATACCGTTAACAATAACCTTTCCAGCGAAGATATCACCAGTCACTCGTCCTGACTGACTTACAATTAATGTCTGTTCAACGCTCACTTGCCCAACGACAGTTCCATCGACATGCATATCGCTCTCTAGTTTGAACTGACCTTCAACATGACAACCCTTTGCGATCAAAGTCGTTGCTGATTGTTTGCTTGGCTTACTGTTGTTTGAACCAAAGAGTCCCATCGAATACCTCGTTTATGAATATTTATCAAAAATGTGCAGACTCGTCATCTTGGCTACTAAGAAGCATTAAGTACTTAATCATAAGAGTGGTGCATAGAAGGTGAAGATATGATGTTGGGTACGAGTCTTTATGAATTAGCCGCCAGAAACACTTAATACTAATGCTCTGTTCCGATGACAAGAAAGCGCACATTTTCTCGTAATTAAAGCGGTTACACAATCTAAGATCAGGGTCTAACACTCAAAAAGAAAAGGAATGTTGCAATTTATTCACTGTACCTATCAAACGAAGTGGCCCACAAAGAAAACAATTGTAAGCATATGAAACCATGAGCTTATTGTCACAATTCCGATAGAAAGACAATGCCTAGGCATCGCTAGATGACGCTTTTGTCTTCACGTTCAAAAAACACTCAAGTGGTTAACGGTACTATGAGGTGACGCAATGGAATGAGGGCTTACCGTTATGACAGTAATACACCCAATTTACAAAACTGTACTCAAATCGACTCTTGCACTTCTTGTCGGCACCTTGTTGCTTCAGTTTAAAATCATGTTCTTAGTGCCTATTCTCTTGATTATCGCTTCGCTAACCATACTCATCGCGCAAACCTATCTATATCTCTCTGGCCAAAAAGATCGCGATGTATTTGAGTTCTATGCGCAAGCGGTGGGATCAAAGGACTCTAGCCAAGATTCACCGGCAGATAAATAGACAGACATCGAGTCGTGTCTTAATTTTTGGGGGCGCCGCCGTCCCCAATCAGCCTAGCTGTTTTTATCTCGCCAACTTGGAAATGTATGGGACATTTCTCAATTGATCTTTCCATGGCAAACCGTACCCAACCAATAGATCATCATTCGTCATTTCAAAGGCGTAATACTGCTTAACAGGGATCTCTACTCGGCTAGGTTTAACAAACAATGTTGCCGTTGAGATTGTTTTGGGAGAGAATTGTTCAAGATGCTTAACCAGGCGCTTCATTGTGCCACCCGACTCAATAGCATCGTCAATGACAATCACATCTTTACCCTCGATACTCACATTTTGATGATAAACAATCTCAGAAGCGTTAGTGCTATCTCCAGGGGTATGCGGACAACTCATGTAATCCATACTCACATCGAAATCTAACTGGCGTACTAAGTCGGCGGTATAAATAATACCTCCAGGTACAACAGTAATGACCACTGCCTCATCAAAGGCTTGATTGAGCATGTTAGCAACGATAGAAACGCCTTCGGCTATTTGCTCTGTGCTCAGTACCAATTCGCCAATGTATTGTTTTTGCATTTTATTTCTCCATTTAATTCAAATTCGAACGATTTAAATTGAAGTCTTATTCTTCTTTTGATCACCCTTCTCTAGCTCATACATGGACAGCAAGAACTGAGTATGAATCATAAGCTCTAGTTCAAACGGTGTCTTTGACGAGAGTAGGCGTTGTGCGTAATAAGATCTTAAAGGGTTGTGGTTTTTTGCAAACAAGGCTTGTTTTATCGCTTTAATCATTCTGATATCTCCCAATTAATTGACGAGATAATTTTGTAGCTAAACGATGAAATCAAAAACAGAGAACATTTGTTATTTTTGTTCCTATTAAATGCTTTTTCTGCCTAGAATTAGCCACAAGCGAGATAAAAACACAAATTTAGGAAATAAATGAGCCAGTCAAAGCCCTCTTTTAGTGATAAAAAGCAGATCACCTATTATTCTCGGCTAACTCAATTGGGTATTGGTGAAGAGATACTTATCACCTTGCCAGAATTATCCGGTTTGATGTTTACTAGCACTCGCCATTGTCGAACATTACTTGGACAGATGCACGAGTATGGCTTGATCAAGTGGGAGCCCAAAGTAGGTCGAAATCAACGTTCTACCTTAACCCTTTTGTACACATTAGCTGAGCTCAAAGCTGAACTGGCACAAAACATGATTACCGCAGGTGATTACGAAAAAGCCCTGAGTCTTATCGACAACGACAAAGCACTATTTGAAAAGTTGTTGGTCCATACTTCGGGGACTCAGATGAGAGAGGGGCAGCTGCATATTCAGCTAACCTACGACCGCCCTTTTTCTAGCTTACTACCCCATCAGCCACAGCGAAACAGCGAACGATTTTTGCTCAGACAGATATACAGTTGCTTAACTCGTTGTAATCGAGATGGCGCTGTCAGTGATGCCTTAGCCCATCATTGGATTTATGATGAGACCAACCTAGTTTGGAAGTTTTTTTTACGCCCAGGATTGAGCTTCCACGATGGTAGCGAAATTAATGCAGAAGTTATTGTTAGCCTTTTCAAAGAGCTTCAAACACGGCCTCCTTATATCAAAGAGCTCGCGCACATACAGTCTATCTCCGCCTCTGGTGCTTTGTGTATTCAGTTTGAGTTACGCAGGCCCGACCCCGGATTAGCGGGTCTTTTTGCAGATGTACGCTATTCAATTCAACCAATAAGCCAATTGCTTTCAACAACTAAAGCGATTGGTTGTGGCGTATTTCAGATCCAAGAACATTCTGATGAAAAGTTAAAGTTGATAACGAACAATCAGTACCATGGATATCGCGCATTTACTGATAGCGTTACTATTTGGCAGGTATCACGATCAAAAGATTACAATCCAGGTGAAATTGAAATTCGTACCGGCGGACTAGTCTCCAATCAGAGCTCAAGCTGTTCAAGCTACTTATCCGCAGGTAAGACTAACTCTGGACTTTCAGAGCAAGTACATAATCGAATTGAGGATGGGTGCCTACTCGGTATCCTCAATCATCGAAGTCACTTTACCGACTCGCAACTCAAGAAGATTCGTTACTTGTTATTTTCCAATGAATCACTAAAAAATAAACTAGATCAGAGCCTTGATTACAATATAGAGGGGGTTCTTGCATACAATCTCTTGCCTAACTGGGTAAAGCTGTCTGCTATTACGGACAATGATACTCAATTACCAAAAAAAATTAGTGTCGCTCTTTTTAATCACAAGGGATTGGAAGGCTGCGCAAAGGCGATTTCTTCCATTCTGGCTGACAACGGCATTGAATGTGATATCAATTGCTACTCTTTTGATGAATTTTATAGGCGGGCATTTGCTAGTACCTTATCGGAAGATCTACTCCTTACCAGCGTCAACTTTGATGATAATCGTCCAACCTCGGTATACTGCTGGTTGCTCTCGGATCCAGTATTACACCAAAGTTTACCGCAACAACAACGCAGATGGCTGTACCAAGAGTTAGAGGCTCTCAGTAGTATCACTACTCCTCAAAACTATCTAACTCAACTAGAGCCAATAGCGACAACACTTGTGGCTTCACATCTGTTGCTACCTATGTTCCACCACAAGCAAACCCTTCATTTTGAAGGCCTATTGCAAGGCGTAAAAATGAGTCCTTGGGGTTGGCCTGAACTCAGAGATGTCTGGTTTGAGCAATAGGTGAGGAAAAACAGAAAACATCCATGTTTACTTATTAAAATTGATAATTGAATTCAATACGCTGGTCACCCTCAAAGTAAGCTTGATCTTGAGTCCAGTTAGCAAAATATCGAGCATTAAAACGCGGGGTAAACTGATAAGAAACCGACAGTTCATTGGTAAACACGCTACTATCACCAGCAAAACCTTGCTCAGTAAAATGGTCAGAACCCGCTATGGCGGTCAACCACATCGGGTTGTAGTTAATCCAAATCTTATCCGTTACTGTGATTCGGCTGTACATCCCGACCACGCCGTACACACCAGGAAGGGTATAGCCTATTGAGGTATCTAATTCATAAGTCCCAGAATCCGTGTCGATCGACTCTTCAAATTGACCATTTTGTACTCTTAAGCCCGCTCCAGCTAAAGGGTAAAGCTGCAATGGTCCCCATTTTGGTAAAGCTTGGATAAAGCTGTATGAGGCATTAAGTTGTTCAGCTTCTACGTTGTAGTTAAGGTCAATTTGTTTACCACGACCATTGGTCTTATTTACACTAAAGTTACGAAAACGTACGCTATCTATTGAGTCATCTCGCTGACTAGAGCCAGACCAACCCACTAACTCCCCCGCTACACCTTTGATTTCAATAAGGTTCATTCCCATGACATCTGAGTTGCCAGTGTCATAGGTCTGCCCTACCTTAAAGTTAAGACCTTTATCTGAAATACCAAAACCCGCCTGGGTGTAAACAGCTAATGGATCTGACATATCTTGAATCTGCTCATGAGATTGTGATGTTTCTTTATCAGAAGGGGCAGCAGTGGCTTCTTGCTGTTGTGCAAACGCACTTGATGCAACGCAAAAAAGCGCAACCGACGTTGCCAGTAGTTTAATTTTCATATCGACTCTCTAGAATTTCAGGAACGACAGTTCGCCGCCATTAATGCGAGAGAGTGTATGGTTTACGAGATGTTACATCGATAGCCTAAGAGTTAATTGACTATTAAACCCTGCTTAATATTAACTCCATGAACTCTTTGTTATTATCCTAACCAGAAACTACTCTTCATAATTCTTCCACTTTTGCAGCAATGCAAAAGACATTCTCACTTTAGAGTGTTTATTAAAAAGAAGTTCGAAGTTAGCATACTGCAAAATCTAAAACTTATATAAAAACCAAACCGAATACAGGGTGCTTAGTTATGTTAAAAATATTAAAGATCATTCCACTACTATTACAAATAATGGCTTTTGGTGTTGTTTATGGCTTGCTTGCCATAGCTCACTTCATCACTGTCATTTTCGGACTAAAGAGTTCAAACGCTCAGATTAAAGAAGCTGAGGGAGAGTCTCATGCCTGAACTTACTTTTATTGATGCCATAATTTTAATGGTTCCACAAATGGTTATCATTGGATTATTCTTCTCTATTTGCTATATCGTTAACTCCGCGATATCCTGGGTGATTAACTCATTAAAACACAGTAACAACAAAAATTTTATACGCCATAGTTTAGATATTTCAGAAACCCATAGATGAAAAAATATCAATTGTGCATTACGTCGATAAGGATATCGTCGCATCTAAAACCTTCCCTAAATAAGCAATCATTCTAAATAGATCCACGTTAACTCCTACAGCGTCAACACTTGAATCTAGCTCTGCAATACTCCACTACTTTAACTATACCAAATTAATAAAAATGCAGGCTAACCTAGCATTAATGGCACTGACCAATATAAAAAACTAGCCATTATTAAGAAATAATGACTAGGGTCTGCTGATTTTCTCCATTGATCGTGGACTGCTTTAGAACACGGTTTTCCATTCACCACTCATGTTAATTGGTGTAATAAGGCCTTGCTGTGTGAGTTTTTGCAGTTCATCTGTATGCTTGTCATATTTATCCTCACGCTTTTCATCATCGTGATGTAACCACAAAGCGAGACCGCCATAACTTGCCGTATAATGGAGCATTTGTTGATCGCCATTGGAGTTACCAACTGCGATTAGTGGAACGTTGTCTCCAAATGTTCGTTGAATAAGTTGTGACTTATGAGCCCAGTTATTAATCCATTCCGGTTGCGAAGTTCGAGTAAGTACACCCACACCGTTTTCAAAGGTTAGGTCATGCTTCATTGAGGTACCAAAGACTCTTTCCGGCGGTATGTTGTACAGTTCCTGGCTAAGTGGTCTTAAGAAATCAACTTCATCGGCAGTAAAGATAAACACCTTGAATTGATTTTGGTGCAAATAATCGATCAGCTCTTTCATAGGTTGATAGGTCAACCCTTGATAACCAACTTTGTACTTAGGGTGTTTCCAAGTTTTTAGGAACTGCTCGTTCTGCTTCTTGAAGACACTACTTGTCATTCCAGAATAGGGAACCCCTAATACTTGCTCTACGATAGAGTCTAGGCCGAAGCTCTCTATATCTAACAATTGACCATAGTGAGAAAGATCGGGTTTACCTTTTGCAACCATAGCCCATGGTTGACGATCTTTAAGGCTAGGATCTTTCTTGAGTTGCTCTCCTAAGGTATGAAAGACCGCTTGAAAATGAATATAGGTCGGTTTTTCATTCCACAAAGTACCATCATTATCAAATACGGCTATCCGCTGCTCCGGGGGCCTATATTGTTCGTTTGATTTATCTACTGTGTTGGCAATAAAGGTGACTATTTGCTGTTTCAGTGCGGTGTCATTCCAGCTTGATAATGCCTGCTGTGCGAATGCCAAAGGCGTAGAAAGTACCATGATAATGGTAAAGCCAAGTGCTTTTTTCATTAGCGCCATAATTAACTCCTTTCAAGTGATATTAAAAAATGCGGATGAGCTATTTATATGGCAAAAAAATGACTACTAGCTTACGTAACTTTCTCTATTTATTAATGGGTTTTTATTGTATTTTGTTTTACTAAAACTAAAGAATAGGTTTAAACATTTTCCCACACATTTATGCTTGCTGTTCTAAACACTGATAATTTACCTTCTTTTTATGATAATAAACGACTAATAACACGACGAGTTGTAATATTCCCCATACCATGACCATATCAAAAGCTCGAATCACAAAGGGTTCGATATTAAAGCCACTAGAGCGAGTATAAAGCGTGAGAGGTACTAGCACTGCCGACATAAACCCCACCTCAAAATTTGGGATATCCTTATGGCGCAACTCTTTGGTGTAAGAGTAGAAATAGACTGTGCTTGTAAATACAAATAAGAGCACCGCAAAAAACACAATATTATTAGGTTGACCCAACAATAAAACATGAAATAATAATGCGATTAAGCAACCTGTGATTTGGACTGGAACAACAGACCTGATTACGATGCGCCCTTGTTTGATGGTAGAACGAAGGCTTGCATTGATAACAACAGAAAGACAAAAGATGCCTCCACCAATATCCATCGTCAGAAAAGCGGCTAGAGCAATAGTAATCAAACTAACAATACCCAGTTTGTGCAAGCTGGTAATAGGCTCTTCTTTCTGTGCTTCTTGCTTAGGCATGCTAACTAATTTTGAAGGAAAAAGTTGGAAACACAACCAACCTAACGGGAGCATATAGGCCGTCCCTTTTAATAAGGTCATTATCGTATCTTCAACATAAATGCCATTTGTCATGTTAATAAAACCATAGCAATATAGAAATATAGGCGAGGTATATGCCAATATCTTAGAGGGATATTTGATTAGAGTGAGCATTACCCAAAGCAAGGCACAGCTCAACATCAAGCCAAACAACTGATTGGAGTAAAACATTTCACCTACTAGGGTACCCGCCACCAGAAAACAAAATATCCGAGCGATAAATATGCTTGAGACCTTAAGATTGAACTTAAGACCTGTGATAATAGCTGGTCCTAAGAAAACACATAGAACCACCTGTTGCAGGTTGATCAATTCTCCAATCACAATGGATGCGGTAAAGAAGACGCTGGCTCGAAGGATTGCATTTGTTTTCATTTACTGTTGCCCTAGTAGATATAGCGGAACAGAGATATAAATTTCATGATGACGGCAGAGAAACCACTCCAGAAACCATACCCTTCTGGTTTGATCATCACTGTTGCCTTCGAGCCTGAGATTAGCTCTTTTGGTATACCTTTCACCTCTATAGTGGTGCGAACTTGTTGGCTCTTTCTTATCCAACGCTCATCACGCTGAACATAGGCTTCTTTACCAAGGTCATTGTCGGTATGTTGGCTAAATTGCACCGCAGAGTCCTTCGAAATCACTCGCCCTGAGAATACTTTTCCAGGTATCGCATCAAAGACAATAGAAACGGTCGAATTCTCTAAACTACCTAGCGCTTTTTCATTAAAATTAGCAACGACATTGGTATCCGCATCAGAGGTGATGGCCATTTGCGCGCCCTTGCTAGAGATAGCTTCGCCAACATCTAATTGCAGATTCGTCAGCCAACCAGAAACCGGTGCATAAGTCATAGCTTTCGCTATCTTTCTGTCAGATCTATCAAGAAGTGCTTCGGCCAATAACAAACCACCATTTTCTCCATCCGCACCCAGTTTGATTTCTTTGGCATTCAATTCCAGCTTGTTTTGCTCAAGCTCACGAACTGAATCTAAGTAGTCTAGGTGTGCATCATCATATTGCTCTCGGCCAATAGCGCGTTTTTTCAATAATGTTTTATATCGCAGATAATGCTTACGCTTGTTATCGACAATTTCCGTTTGTTTTTCGATCTTTTTGTTAGCTTGTTCAATCTCAACCTCTAGGTTGGCTAGGTGCTGTTGAATGATCACCATGTTGGCATAGGCAATGTCTTTATCTTCAACCAGTTCACGTTTATCGATAGCGAAAACGGGTTCCCCTTTCTCTATGTACTGGCCGTTTTTAACGTAGATTTCACTCACATTGCCATCAATCTGCGTGGTTACTGACACAACGTTCTTCTGTACGTAGGCGTTGGTAGTGAAAGGAGCATGAATATCGCTTAACACCATACTAATACCAAAACCAAGTAGGCTAATTAGGACAAACTTACCCAACTTATTTGTGCTGCTATGCAGTGTCATACGCTTTGTTACCTTTTAATTCTTTCAAACAGCTCACTAACTTCGGGATACAACAACACGGGTTATCGATAAGTCTATTTTGAGCAATAAAAAGCAACTCATCTGAATAGTGAGTTGCTTCCATTCGTGACCAATATTTAGAGTCTAGGGTTAGCCTTCAAAAACCCAGTTTTGCCAGCTTTGCATTCGTAAAATCACTTTACGGACGATAGAGAACATCTCCCATTTTGGTGAGTACACTGCAACGTGGGCATCAGTGCCGGCAGGAATTGGCTGTCCATCTAATAATTCAGGTTGAGTCAGTTCAACTTTCACCAATACTCGGCCTCCAACTCTGTCTTTAAGCTCATTTAGGTTGCCCGAGGGTAAAACAGCACCTTGTTTAAAGATATCTAGCACCTCGACGACCTTGGCTTTGTATGCGTGGCCAGGAATCGTTTTGAAGGTCACCTCTGCTTCATAGCCAGGTTTAATATATCGAGCCGGATTCTGTTTAAATGCGGCCATAATGGTTTTCTTCTCTGCATGTACGAAGGTTAAGTTACCTTGAAATGGTACCACTCGACTCTTCATACCTGGTCGTAAAGCAACCTGCGTGACATAACCATCAGTCGGCGCAACAACGAGCGTTTTGCTTAGGTCATATTTAGCTTTGTCCAGCTCTGCCAAGTGCATGTCTTTTATCGCTGCTTGTTGAATGACTTTAGAATCGATTACATCCAGTTGAATGTGATTTTGTGCCTGCTCTGCCTTTAATTCCGCAATAGTATCTGTGAATTGGTCAACCTTGCGCTGAGAACTAAAGTCATCTTTAGCTAGGAAGCTAAAACGATCGAGTTCTTTTTGGTTATACACAATACTCGCTTGGGTTTTATCGATGGCTTCATAGGTCTGTTTCTTAGAAAGCTGAAGCTGCTCTATTGTCGCTTCAGTACTCACTACTTCGGCTTTGACCTTATCCACATCAGCTTGAAATGGTACAGGGTCAATTTGATAAAGAGGATCACCCTTCTTCAGTGCAATGTTTCCTTTTGCATACACATCAGTTATCTCTCCAGACACTTCCGATGTAATTGGAGTTGTCACACTGTACACGCCTGCAACCCTTGCTACCGGCTGGTACATTGCCATATACAAGAAGATCCACCCGACTAAAAACATACCGATAACTGCTGCTGTGGTAAGAGTCCATTTGTTTCTTGGAACCTTAAACACACGAAAGACAATCACACAAAGCGCGGCATAACTTAGGATTATTAACGTTTCCATTATTTTTCCCCTTCTTTATTTTTAGACAGAGCATCTATGCGTTTTGATAAGTCATCCAGTTGAGACTGTTGAGATGTATTGGCAGCAAAAGGGTCACTCAGCATTGCCCACACCCAAAGTATGGGCCACATAACGTGCATGAAAAATAGGCTGATCCAGCCTGCAACATGTATCGCATCTTTATGGGGATGATTGCGCTTAACAGCGATCTCATAAGGGATGTCATGAATAATAATCAGTCCGTACACTAAGATAAGTAGTACGAGGAATAAGATACCCAAAGACGCATAATCTAAAATAAGGTTCATAGCATTTTCTCTCTGTCTCTGATGGATTCGACCAATAAATCCATCAGTTGCAGAGAGAATAAAAGTTGAGCCTTAATTGATCGATAGTGTGAAGCTTAAACCTCATTTAAGTTTTACTTAATTGAGGTTTTTAGTCGCATCGATAAGTGCATCGCGAAACCATTTGTGTCCACGATCACTGCGTTGGGAGTGGTGCCAAGTCATATAAATAGGCACAGCTTTTGCTTCAAAGGGTAATTCACAGATCTGGAACCTATCACTTCTCGAAACCTTTTCAGCAATAGATCGAGCGTTAACACACAACCAGTCAGTGCCTCCGGCAAGTACGATCCCGGTAAGCGCAGAGCTCGTCTTGTAGGCAATTCTTCGCTTTGGCAAAACAGTATCTGTAACGGAATCGAGGGTATCGCTATCCATCCTCTGTGTATTCCACAAGATATGCTGCTCAGAGAAGAATTGCTCTGCTGTAATGCTATTTCCTGAAATGCGCGGATGGCTAGTACTGAATACCACTACGAGATCTTGTTCAAACAGCTTGTAATTATGATAACCATGTTCTTCTAGAGGCACAGTGGACAAAATGATATCCACTTTTCTTTGCCTAAGATCTGCATGCCGAGACTGTTCGTCAACATGCTCAATGTCGGCTTCAATTGTGGTATTTGGCGCATGTTCAGCACGATATTTGGTCAATGCAGGCACCACTAATAGGTCTATGTCTTTGTGGCTTGAGATGCGAAAGGTGCGATTGCTGTTTGGCGCGTCAAAGTGCTGGCGAGATTTAGCACCATTAAGCAGCATGCTTAATGGCTCCTGAACCTCAGCATGGAGCTCAACAGCGAAGTTGGTTGGCGCAATACCTCTACCATCACGAATAAACAAGGGGTCGTTGTATTGCTCTCTCAAGCGGTTGAGCGCTTGGCTTACCGCGGGCGCAGATATGTCCAAGGCCTCAGCAGCCACATTGACACTGCGAGCCTTCATTACGGCATCAAAGGTTTTTAAGAGATTGAGATCCATATCATCGACCAAGTCATTACTATAATGTTAAGTAATACTTAGCAGTTAACTCAAAATAAAGACAGCCTGACTTTATTATAGATCGCAATAAGCTGTCGTCGTTCTATTTACTGAGGTGGCCGACAACCGCTTTAAGTGATGGCAGGATTGTATGACCGAGAGCTTTAATCTCGTCAGTTGGCTCAACTAGGTCTGGAATCTGAATCATTTGCAGATGAGCAACAATGCCTGCTCTAACCCCATTATTGGAGTCCTCAAAACCAAGACAATACTGGGGTTCAACATTTAGTCGACTTGCCGCTAGCACATATATCTCAGGGTCAGGTTTGCCATGCGTAACCTCACAGCCGCAGGTCACATTATCGAAATACCTCTCTAGACCAGCCAGTTGTAATTTCACCTTAGCCAGACGAAGATCCGTTGAAGTCGCCACTGCCATTGGGATTTGATTCGCCTTTAACCATTCAAGAAGCTCAATCACGCCCTCTTTAATTGGGATCGCTTGATGCTCTGTAACCTCATGGTAATAGTTCATCCACAATTCGCGAAGTTTTGGATAGTCCAAATCATCAGGGTAACCACTGCGAATAGTGCGCTCTACACCTTGCGCGTTCTGGCCAATGATAGCTAGATACTCGGGTTATAAGAACTTGATTCCCAAGGTTTGACAGGCTTTGGCAAACGCATTTAGACACACTCGCTCTGTATCTAAAAGCAGTCCATCCATATCAAAAATAGCGGCTGTAAATGTCATCTCAGGTTCCCGGTCAAAAAAGCGAAGCCAATACTAACACAAAGAGCTAGACGAATAGAAAAAGCCTCCCGCCGAAAAAAAAACACTCAATCTATGCTTCAATCTAGTTTTTATATTTTCACTATCTCAGGAAATAAAGAGTACTTAGGAATCCATTGCACAAGTCAATGGCACATGCCCGCGGCTGACCAATATTACGCAGTCTTTCGATACACCCAAGCAAATTTCAACACATTCTTGCATGTAAGCAATAATCAAATGCAATCTGAGATATTTATCAAATTTCGCTCACAAAATAGACTCTCCATCCAAACTCATAGTCCGATTAACTGCTGGGACAGAGATACAAAGATGAGAGAGCAAATGACGAGCCTTCTTAAGCGAACCTTTTGTGTGATTGCAACATCTTCTTTGAGACTCACCCAAAATCCGGCATTTGGGGTTTAAAGCGAATGATTGCCACCTAGGCGCCATTCTCAATGCCTATTGCAACTCTTCAATTAGCCATGAGAGAAATAATGAGAAACTTAGTGATTATAGTATTGATTCTATTCATGTTTGGATGCAGTTCCCCTGATTCTCAAGAGGAACGAGATTTAGCGAGACAAGAAGTCAATAAGGTATCAAGTAGCGTAGTGAATCGATTGAGTGAACACTATATTGAGTTACCAGAACAGATTGAATACGCATACGGGTACGCTACGGTTCGAATGTCTGAGGTTCAACTTCCTGTTATAGGTAAATCTTCTGGCATTGGTTCTATTTACAATAATACCGATGGCACTATCACTTACATTGATATCGATAAATATGATATCGGCGCAGGTTTAGCATTCCACAAGTATGATGGTGTCGCCATATTCAATACTAAAGAACAACTAGAAGCCTATGAAGAAGGAGACTTGCGTCTTTCGTTAGCTGCAAACGCCAACATCGGTGATAGCGGTGGCAGTTCTAAGGCAACTATCTTGGGTGATGATCTGGATATTCCTATGTATGTACTGGATTACTCCGGTGCTTCTGCAGGAACCAGCGCACAGATCATTTCAACGTCAATCAATTACGACCTGACTGATACCGGCTTAGGCGATCGTCAGGTTGCAAACAAAGAAAACAGTAATGCAACAGCGACTACTGTTGCTAAAAATTGGGATAGAGCCCTTCCTTTCTATGCGCAAAACGTTATAGATAAGGGCTACTCCTTACCCAAGCCTTATGGGATAAGCGTTGTCTACACCAGTACCTATCAATATATGGACATCACGGGCTTAAACGTGGGTATCAATGGCTCCAAAAAGTACCCTATTGATTTTGTATCCTTCCATAACAGCAGTAACGACACTCAATCGCCACAGCTCAAACTGGATGCTTGGGTATTCCCATTCATGAATGTATTTGGCTCCATAGGAAAAATCAGTGGTACGGCTGATCTAGGGATTCAATTTAGCGGTAATGACCTCATTGGACAACTCGGGGCGGACTGTAGTGGTAGAATTCAGCCGCTAGTGTGTCGTTTGCAGGGCAAAGACCCTTTGTATAAGGTCACAGCAGACCTGAGCGGCAACAATTACACGGTAGGGACTATTCTCGCTACGGGTTGGCATGATTACTTTTTCACTTTGCCCATGTCATTAACCTATGCAGACATGAGTAAAAACGATGCTGAAGGCCTCATTGTTAATATAACTCCTCGTATTGGTAAAGTATTTCCAATTACAGCCTCTCAATCTGTCGCGCTGTATGGTGGTGCTACATATATCGACAGTACTCTGACCTTAACTGGTACTTATACCTATCAAGGTGTAGGGATAGATTACACGGTAGACCAAAGCAACGTTGATAAATGGTCTGGCCTTATTGGTGTTAATTATACCTTTAATAGAAACTGGTCTATCTCATCAGAATATGGATGGGTAAAAGACCGGAAGCACCAATTTGTATCCTCTTTAAACCGACGATTCTAAAAATAAACCTAACAAGAAAATAAGTTTGATAACTCAATTATTAGTGATGTCATCATCGAGATTATAAAATGAACAAAATGAATAGTTTAACCATAACATTACTATCTGTATTGTTAGTCGCATGCTCTAGTACACACTCTATAGATAAAAGGGTTACTGAAAGTAATTATGAGAGCGTCTCAATTGTTACCCCCCCTAAAATAGATAGTATCTACGATGAACCCTATCGATTTTTTGGAGATGAGACACCTAAATTCCTTCAAGACGTAAAAGATAACCATAATATTAATGACCTTGTAAAAAATGAAAATGTCGCACATATTATTGGCGATCAATATAATGTCTTAGTTTTATCTGGTGGCGGAGAGCGAGGCTCTTACGGCGCTGGAGTTCTCAATGGATTGTATGACAACGGTAAGCTACCTGAATTTTCTTTAGTTACAGGTGTAAGCACCGGTGCTTTAACCGCGCCGTTTGCATTTATTGGCGGCGAATACATTCATAAGTTAAAAGATGCCATGCTAGCCTTGAATGACCACGATATGCTGGATAAAAGAGGCTTCCTATGGCCGGCCTACAGCAACTCTATGGTTGAAGGCGATAAGTTCTATCAGTTTATCGTTGAAACTTATGACGACGAAATGATTGAGGCTATCGCTCAGGAATACAGAAAAGGTAAGAGATTACAAATAGGGACTACGCATTTTGATTCCGGGCGACAAATGGTTTGGAACATAGGTCGTATTGCTGATAGTGATATACCAAACAAAAGTGAAATTATTCATAAGGTATTAATGGCCAGTTCTTCGATACCAGGATTCTTCCCACCTCAATATTTCACTGTGTATTCCAATGGAAAGAAATATGAAGAAATGCATGTTGATGGAGGGTTATCTCATCAATTATTTTTCAACTCCTATGGTTTTGATCTAAAAGAAATATCGGCTATTTACGGGGTAACAGAAACACCTAATATTTATGTTATCAGAAATGGATATTTGAAAAATAACTTCAAACAAGTAGATGATGGGATTCTATCTTTGAGTGAAAGAAGTGTCGATAACCTTATTTTCTCTCAAACTAGAGGAGACCTATATAAAGAGGCATATATTACAAGAAAATCAAATGCAAACACATATGCAAGCTATATAGAGGAAGACTTTGAATATAAACCAAGTGATGAATTATTCTTTGACCAAGTTTACATGAAAAAATTATACGAATATGGATATCAAAAAGCCAAAAATAATCAGTTGTGGTCCGCATCTTTAGAGAACGGAAATCTGATTAAAGTAAAGAGTAAGAAAATCCCTTAAACAATAAGAGAGAATATCATGAAAAGAAATAAAGCAATATTGTTGTTGTCATTATCCGTATTTTCATCGTTAAGCTTTGCAAGTGTGATTGTAGATACCAAAGGGGTCGATATGAATCAATACAATATCGATTTACTAGAATGTCAGCAAATATCGACACAAGTACAAGAAGAACAGACAACAGGAGTAGGACGTTCCGTAGCAGGCACTGCAGCTAGAGGTGCCGCGCTTGGAGCTGCCGGTACCGCGATTGCAGGTGGTAGCGGTAGCGATGGCGCAAAAGTTGGTGCGGGTGTCGGTGTTGTTGGTGGGCTTATGCATCATAGACGTGACGTTGCCTATAATCAGGCCAAACATGATGAAGACGTCGATAACGTTCAAAAGCAATGCATGGTTGGCAGGGGCTACAAGGTATTAAACTAAAGGGGCTAGATTCTGGTAATTAAATATCATTCAAAGGCCTAAAACATTCTGTGTGATTCTTGCCTATCAACTCGATAAGGCAAGGTTCACACCTGCGTATGACCATCAGCACCATCAAGCCGTGATCTTGTCGCCCTGAAGCGATTCAATTAATTGTTGCTTGTATGCAAGGCTTAACCTTGATTTGAGGCATTTATCCCGCCTTACTCCGAAAATATACTTCCCAGTAAATAAATTCTATTAGCAGAATGATCTGCCTGAATATCAGTACAAGTCCATCGGATGGGCCCCTTATCACGCTCAATAATATCGGGAACATCATGTCGTTACCAAAGCTTAATGTGTCATACCTATTCGGTTTGATCATCATGTGTATTCATAGCTACGCCTTTGCCCAGGTTGAATCCACACCACTACGAACCTACGCAGCCTCGCCCTATCAATCCACTTCTCTGTCCACGCAATTGAGGAGTGCCTTTAGCGCCAGCAAAACAGAGATCTTCATGACATCGGCAATAGCCAGTGTGTGGGCACAAAGCAATGACTACCAACTTGATTACTATCAAAATCAGGTGTTCAGTGGCGTTCAAATTCCAATAAATAAAAAGTTTTCCGCTGAGGTAATGCTTCAGTATTCTTGGGCGGGTAACAATCACCTCGATTCATTAGTAGCAGGCTTTCACAATGCGTTTGGTCTAGAACAAAACGGACGAGACGAAGCAGGAGATGATCAGTTCAATATAAGCTCATCTTCAGGTAGTTCGGTCCACGATTTTGAAGGGCAAACAATGGCGGCAGCCTTGCACTCTTATCTCAGCTATCAATTTTTTGAAACCGACGAAAACGCCCTATCCATAGGTGGTTCACTTTATTACAACCATACCGACAATTCGGATTTCTCAAACATTAGCTTTGAACAAGGATTGCAGTTGAACTATTCACATCATTCGGGAAGAAACACCTTCTTTGGTACTCTCGGGGCGACCCATAGGAAGGACGACGTCGTACTTGATTCAATACCCGTGCGCGACACAACCGTATCTATAGCTGGGGGCTATTCTCTTGCTTTTCTAGAGCGATACGAAGCCATAGTCGAGTATCATTATTATCAGGGCATGCTAGACGATGGAAGTGCGTTTTCTGAGCCATCTAAAGAGTTTATATTGGGCTTTAGAGGGACCTTTGATTGGGCTGCTGTGGAAATTTCTGCTACTGAAAACATGGGCAACAAAGACAACTCAACGGACATCTACTTTACCGCAGGTCTTAGATTCTATATTTAATCTGTACTGACTCCCACTGTCTCAAAATAAGCATGAGTAAAGCGACTCATTCAACTCTGTACCTATTACCTTTGGATATGGCAGGACTAGGGTAACTAGGGTCTGTTGATCTTTTGAGTTTATTTTTGTAGCGATTTGTTGGGTATTTAAACAAGGCAGTCACTTTTAGGTGTGGTGGTTCCACATGAAAAGGGACTAACGCCGTAGAAATGCCCAACAAACGCTACCCGAAGGGCTCGGCTAGAAACCATTTACTCGTCGTTGAGCGTCTTTTGCTTAGATGACTAGGCGGCAAGCCCCTCGCCTTGATTAAATGGTTTCTAGTCGAGCAAAATTTAATCGCAAAAGGTCAACAGACCCTAGTCCTCTCAACAGACCTGAACCACTCAGACATTCTATTGGCATTAGGTAACCTTCGTGCATAAAAAAGGCCTTACAGATTCTTCTGTAAGGCCTCATTCAATCAATTAGCTTGTCCGTTAACCCTCAGGCTCTTCTATAACCTTTTCTGGATTCACTTCGTTTCCATAAGTCTTGTTTGACGACAGCTTAAGCTGATCACTAGCTCGGTTTTCTATCTTCGCCACCAAAGAATCCCAGCGGATACCGCGTTCGTTTTCAAACAAAGACTCGAAGTTTTTTGCGCTCCATTCGTGGAAGGCTAAAGGGTCCAGCGCGCGCCCTACAAAACGGATCTCATAGTGAAGGTGCGGTCCAGTGGAAAAGCCGGTATTACCAGAGTAAGCAACCAGTTGTCCCTTCTCTACAAAATCTCCTGATTTCACCTCAAACTTTTGCAAATGAGAGTACGACGTAGAGAAACCATGGGAGTGTTGCAGACGCAAGAAGTTACCTGAGCCCGTCTTACTTGGTCTAACGACTTCGACAACTCCGTCTGCAGTCGCATAGATAGGCGCACCTGTATTCACGGCATAGTCTATGCCTCGGTGCAGGGTTTTTCTGCCCGTCTTAGGGTGAATACGATAGCCGTAATGTGAGGAAACTCGCACATCCCCTACTGGGGAGCCATTCGGTATATTGTTCAGCATGTAGAGGCGTACAGATGATGTCACTGCCGCAGCATCAAGACGGCTTTCTAGTTCGCCATCTTTTTCAGAAACGCCAAGTACCACTTCCAAGTCACCTAACCTATCGGAAACCTGCTGCAATCGTTCTTCGCGTGCACCAAGGTCCCCTTCAAGTTCTACCTTCAAGTTTTGCAGTTGTTCAACTTCTTCGCTTAACTCTAAAGAACGGTTTTGCAATTCGGTCTGCTTCAAAAGCGCAAAGTCGACCTCATTGTTCAGATAGTAAATAGCAGCGCCACCCGCAATAATTGCAGCAACAAAAAAATAGCCAAAGCCCTTGAGGCATTGTTGTAATAATTTCCCCATCTGGAAATGACGAGTTCCATCGACAGTGGAAACTGTGACTATTACATGCTCTTTCATTCGCACCTTACTAACTGTTTAATTTTTAACCGGACGCGTATTCTACTAAAAACGATAAGATCAGCAAGTTTAACCTGCATTTATGGCGGGTTAAGGTAATTTCAACGAATTTTATGAATTAAAACTCTTTATCAGCAAAGCCTGTCACTTCATCGATACGCAGTGTTTTACCCAGTTTAGTCAGTGGGTGAACAACAACAATCCCCTTAACACGGCGCTTCAGTTGACCCATGTCAGCTTGTTCTTGCTTAGTGATTGGACGTGAAAATGGCTTATCAGATAGCTCTTTACGCTCTTTGTTTAGATCGTAGTTTTCTTTGTGCTTAAGCTGTGCAACCTGCTTTTCTAGCTTAGTGATCTCTTGTTCAAACTGAGTAATGATGGTTTGATCGCGACGAGAGATCGCAGCCGCTAGTTTGTGTTTGCACTTATCAATGCGGTTGTTCAGGTTTTGAATTTCTTTCTTTGCAGACATTTGCCGCTCCTAGTAAAAAAACGTGCCGTCATAGGACGGCACGTTAAATGGAATACGTGAAGTATATAGTGTGTTTGCCACGGAGACGACAATTTGATTAAGAAAAGCTTAGGATTCCGCTTGTTTGCGTATCGCTTTAAGTAATACTGAGGTATCCATGCGACCTAATCCTTCAGCAGAAAGCGCTTTGTAAGCTTCAGTGCTTGCTTCTGTTAATGGAAGTTTGAGATCGTGTTGTTTCGCTTCTTCTAAACAAAAGCCAAGATCCTTGATCATCCAGTCGATGGCAAAGCCAAAGTCGAATTTATCTTGCGCCATAGTGTTAGCACGGTTTTCCATCTGCCAAGATCCTGCCGCTCCGTTCTTCAGACAATCCACCAAGGTATGAACATCCAAGCCGGACTTCTCGGCCAACAACAAGCCTTCAGACAGACCCGTTAAGACACCCGCTATACAGATTTGGTTGACCATCTTCGCTCTTTGTCCCTGCCCTGCATTGCCCATCAGAACCGAGGACTTTGCATAAGCATCAAACACAATCTGCATTGCATCAAAATCGGATTGGTTGCCGCCACACATTACAGTGAGCACTCCGTTCTCAGCCCCTGCTTGACCACCCGACACTGGTGCATCCATAAACCTCAAACCAGCTTGAGAAGCTGCTTCTAGTAACTCTTCAGCGAGATTGGCTGACGTTGTTGTATGGTCAACTAAAATAGCGCCTGCCTTCATGTTAGCAATAGCACCAGAGGTTGAGGTAGTGACACTGCGAACATCATCGTCATTGCCTACACACACTAATACCACATCAGCACCTTTAACACAGTCAGCCACAGTAGCGAATGCTTGCCCGGCATACTCCTTTGCCCACTGCTCTGCTTTACTTGTAGTGCGGTTATATACGCGAACCTCAATACCAGCTTTAACTAAATGCCCAGCCATTGGGTAGCCCATCACACCTAAGCCAAGAAAACTCACCCGCATTGCTCACTCCTGTTTGTGTACTGTAGTTAAGCCCAGACTAGCATGTATAGGGTTGAATCAGTGTAACAAACATGAATTCTTTGATTCACAAAAATGACAAAAGGCCTGAGTACTCAGAACTATTGTCATCTATGTTTTTACGCTGGTTTGTTCTTCTTTCGATGTATTGTTTTTCGAGCATCGTTGTTTCAGGCGATGTGGTATCTTATCTTTGAGAATGGGATTCCCAATACTCAATCTGAGCTATTACAGCTTACTATTACTCTTGCTATCAGATATGCAAAGAAAATCCAAAATAAGATCAAGTAAAGGCTAATGAGTTCATAAGCAAGCCAGTCATCATATAAGCAACAAATCCTAGCAATTACTGCAAGAACAACAACTGCGCTAATTTCTATTATCCTTAAAAAGATTATCAATAGTATCAGTGTTATTTTTATATTTTTAATACCCTGATTAGCCGTCACTTCAGCTGCCTTTAAAGAAAGTAACATTCATATTGTCTGCTCAATTTATAGAGGTTGACTGCAAATCGACACCGTAGAATTACTGCATCACCAATATGAAATTCAAAATCAAGATTAGACCACGATCTATTTATTAAGTTATTAATATAAAAAATCCGCATCAACGGATATTGATGCGGATAAAAATAATAAACTTTCATTCTGTTGATCTATTAAAATTAGCAACAAAGCTATAGAAACAACCAAGATTCAAGTTAAAAAAAAAAGCGTTTTAGTGCCTATATTTATTTAAGGTCATAGGCAACCTTTGAGATTCCTTTCTCAGAACAAGATTATTACAGACGGAACGAATTAGAAGCTGTAGTAGACGCCTGCAACGATCGTTTGAGAGTCGTCGATTGCCCAATCAGCATCAGCAAATTGGTATTCTACAAAGGCTAAAATGTTATCCGCAACTGCGTAGTCAACACCAATGACTACGTTGTACGTATCACCTTCATCTACCCCCTCAATAGCATCCATGTCTGCAAATGCATAGGTAGTATAAAGGCGAGCTTCATTAATCTGGTAAGAGGCAGCAAGGCCCATAGTGTAGCCTTCAACAACAGAATCTGTTGGGTAGAATCCAAAGCTATCAAAACCTTCAAAATCCGCTAGAGTAGCAGCTAGATACAGGTTGCTGAAAGAGGTCGAAACTGAAGCACCATAAAGCTGAACATCTTCATCTAGAACGGTTTCACCTTGTAGGTAAGATGCACCAATAGTGAAGTATTCATGCTGGTAATCAGCTGAGAAACCGAAAGTATTGTCTATGTTAGTATCTGTATCTGTGTACACATCTGCAACTAGGGTTACAGGGCCAACAGTGCCTTTAACAACAATACCTTCACCACCAGATTCACGAGTGTTTCCACTGGTTGAACCCATGTAGTTACCTTCGTTAGTGATATCGTCTTTCTGGATTGCATCTAAAGATTCAGCAAGATCACCAACCTCACCAACTGCCGCGCCCCAGTTTTCCGTTTTGATGCCCACTAGGATGTCATCAAATGAAGCATCGTTGTCTGTGCCACGGTAATCAGAGCCCGCTTCAATTTCAAAAGAGGCAAACGCAGTTATTTTATCAGTGATCTTTTGCTCCGCATCCATTTGAACTTTAGCCCAAACCGCTACGCCGGCATCCGAGTCATCACCATTGATATCGGCCTTGGCAAAGTAAGCATCTACCTCACCGCTAATGCCCACAGTTGTTGTGTCGTTTGAATAGATTTCTGTAGCCATAGTTGAGGTTGCACATGATGCGATTAACGCCGCTAGAATTGACTTTTTCATTACCACTACCTTGTTTATTTTAATTTGATGCGAGCTAAGAAGCCCCAGTCAGTGGCGACAATTCTGCTGATCTAGATGTTCTCTTTGTACCGTAGATTTACCGCAATTGACGTAATAAAAAGGGATCTGTGATCCAGAGAGGTTGGCCCCATTTATAGGAATTAAATAAAGAAGAAATGAGAAAAGCCCAACCGGAGATACCCCGATTGAGCTTTGTTTCACTGAATACTCAGTAAAAAATTACTTGTATTGAGCGCGTTGCCAAATTTGCATTTTCTCAACGATTTGGTCGATTGAGAATGAACCCGGAACTTGGCGTGGCGGGAACTCTTGGAACGTTTGTAGGAACTGAGCTGTCGTTGCCGCACCTAGGTACATGTAAGGTAGATGTTCAACGTACCAGCGCTTGTACATACCCTCGTGATCTGCGATCTCGTAAGGGTCTTGACGAAGGTTAAACATCAATGGAGCTCGCAGTGGCTGGAAGTCACACTGCCAAGTTTCTAGGCTATGACATTCGTTACGAGAGAACATGATCTTGTAGTCACCCACTCGCACCGCTGAGATATCCCCGGCATCCGTCGCATAGATAAAGTACTTACGAGGCCAAGAAGCTAGGTTGTGGTGCGTTGTAGCCTTACCTGTTTCAAGTGCAGGAAGTAGATTGTAGCCATCTAGATGAACCTTGTACTTCTTACCGTTAAGGGTTTGACCCTTTTTAAGGTCAGCAACTAGGGTGTCGTTACCTGCTGCTGCAAGGAATGTCGGTGCCCAATCTAGGTGTGAAGCGATTTCATTGGCATAAGATCCCGCAGGAATCTTACCAGGGAAGCGCATCATTGCAGGTACGCGGAAGCCGCCTTCCCAAGTGGAGTTTTTCTCACCACGGAAACGAGCAGTACCGCCATCTGGCCAGCCCCACTTCTCTACGCCATTATCTGTGGTATAGGAAACAATGGTGTTGTCAGCAATCTTTAGATCGTCAAGCTTATCAAGAAGTTGGCCAACCATATTGTCGTGCTCAACCATACCGTCACCGTATAGACCGCCACGCTTAGAGATGCCTTTAGACTCTTCTTTTAAGTGCGTCCAGACGTGCATACGTGTCGAGTTGTACCAGACGAAAAATGGCTTCTTCTCTTTATGGGCACGATCAATGAAGTCTAATGCCGCAGCTAGGAACTCTTCATCAACAGTTTCCATACGCTTTTTCGTAAGCGGGCCTGTATCTTCGATTTTTCCATCGGCAAAAGAATGAATCACACCACGAGGGCCAAAACGCTTCTTGAACTCAGGATTTTGAGGGTAGTCCGGATGCTCTGGCTCTTCTTCAGCATTTAAGTGGTACAAGTTGCCAAAGAATTCATCAAAGCCATGCTCCGTCGGGAGCTGCTCATCAAGATCACCAAGGTGATTCTTACCGAACTGACCTGTCATGTAACCCTTGTCTTTAAGCATTGTCGCGATTGAAGGGTCTTCAGGTTTCATGCCTTGTTTAGCACCCGGCATGCCAACTTTAGTCAGACCTGTACGGATAGGGTGCTGACCAGTAATGAAGGATGAACGGCCCGCTGTACATGACTGATCACCGTAAAAATCAGTGAATAAGACGCCTTCGTTGGCGATACGGTCGATGTTCGGTGTCCAGTGCCCTGCTTGTCCCTTGGTGTAAGCAGAGATGTTATCTATACCAATATCATCACCCCAAATTGCAAGGACGTTTGGGCGAGAGGTATCGGTTGTTGCGTAACTTGCCATTGCGGTTGATGCAAGGGCTGCACCCATCGCCAACTGCAGAAATGTTTTTCTATTAAACATATATTCAAACCTAATTTTGTTGGTATTGATATTTGACCGAGACTGATTATTTGTAATTTTTAATTTTTGGTAACCAGTATTTTTACGGCTTTGAAAAATCAAAGGCGCCATATATTGAGCTGAATCAAGGTTAAAAATACAAAAAACCATAAACACAGAGCTAAATTATTGAAATAATTAATATTTATTTACAAACACCACCAAGTTCAACTTAATAATAAACAGTAAATCTATACCGTATTATTACTGCATAAACCTTCAAATTTCTGACTTAATATCAGCAAAAATATCTAATGAGTTAATTAAGGACCATCTATGAGTTTAATTAGCATGCCTTTTGTCGATACGAGCTTCGACACGGGATTACATGTTGTCGGTGCCGTGGTACTGATCGGAACAATTGTTGGCGCTTTATATGCGTTCTGGAAGTGTCATGAGCTACCTATTCACCATGCAGACAAAAAAAAGCATGGTCAGATGGGCCTGGTCACCATTCTTACTTGGATCGGATTTATATGGCACTGGGTTTGGGTATTGGCTGTGATCGTGGCCTACGTCGATTCTGAAACAACCATTCGCAATTTTAGAAAAATTTGGAATGACGCTACACCAAGCAACCAAAAAGAGGAGAGTGAAACATGTTAGAAGGTTTAGCCGTCTGGGCCATTTTTATTTATTTGCTTCGCTTAATCGGTATCCCTTGGACAGCCCCCTTTAAAGGCTTTGCTTATGGTGGTGGAACCATCTGGTTACTGTTTGTTTGGGTTGGTTTAATTACTTGGGCACCGATGGACCTTTCTGGCGGGTCGGTCGTGCAAGCTCCGCATATCCAACTTCGTCCAGGCTCAACTCAAGTGACTGGCGAGATTACAAAGCTACACATTAAGCCCAACCAAACTATCGAAAAAGGTCAGCTAATCTATGAGCTCGATCCTGCCCGGTATGAGGTTGCAGTAGCACAAACAGAGGCACAGTTTAAGGTTGCACAAGCGTCTTACGAATCGAGTCAACAGGACGTCAAAATCGCAATGACAAACTATAAGTCTTCTTTAGAAGATGTTGTGATCATCGAAAATCAAATTACGGCAACCAAACAAAACCTACAGCTCAAGCAACGCACCTTTAAACGATTTCTTGACCAAAATGCCAAGGTAAGTAACTCAGTAACCGAGTTGAACCTTGATCAAAAGAAGACAGAAATTGACATTCTATTGAGCGAGATTGAGATCCTTAAGAGTCAGCATGATAAAGCAGTTATCACGACTCAGAAGAACAAAAATCAAATAGGAAAATCAAACCTAATTGTAGAGAGCAAATTAGCCGACCTTAGCAACAAGCAACAAGCCCTAAAGCAGGCAGTGTGGAATCTGGACCAGACAAAAGTACATGCTCCAACCAATGGCTATGTCACGAACTTCATGGCTCGTGAAGGACAGTTTGTCGGCGCAGTGCCTAGATTAAGCATGTACAGCGAAGAGAAGTTTGTTCTTATGCGTATCAACCACCAAGCCTTCCGTAACGTAAAGGTAGGTCAGCAGGCTGAGTTTGCTTCTGCTATTTATCCGGGCAAGGTATTTAGCGCTACTGTTGAAGGCATTGTAGAAGCAACAGGTGAGTCACAAGGTTCGTTGCTTGCCAAAGAAACCAACGTACGCGCCACAACCGGTAAGAACGTCATGAACAAACATCACTTTGTTCGCTTGAAAATCCATGAGCCAGAAGGCTACGACATACCTGTTGGTGCTGTTGGTCTAGCATGGGTGAACGCAGAAAAACCTATTCCATTCCTAAATTTTCTTAACGTCATTCGCGGCATCATTATCCGAATGAAAACGCAGATCTATTACTTGTATAGCATGTAATTCCGTCATTTCTCGTAACGCCCCCGATACGCAATAAAGCGCGCACTCGGGGGAGTTCTTACTACTTAAACAGACTAATTATGAAAAAAATACTGATTACACTTAGCTTGTTTGCCAATGCAGCCAGCGCTAGTGGTTTACTGATGCAAGAAGCAGTAACGGCCAATGCTGGTACAGCAGGCGCAGGCGATGGCGTATACACAGAATCTGTCGCTTCTGCTTGGACAAACCCCGCAACAATGTCACATATGGGTAAGAGAAAAACCTCCATAAATCTGATGGCTCTTGACCTCAAAATGGATTATATCGATGCAACCAACCCACAGGGAAACGGCAATGCTCATACCCAGATGCCCTCTCTAGGTATTTTCCACACAGTGCAACTCAATGAAGACGTTCACTTGGGCCTAATATTTGGCTCCGTTGGTGGCACCATAGTTGAGTATGGCGATGAATGGCAGGCTGCACCATACCTTGATAAAGCCTTGGCATCGGCAATTCAGCTCAACCCAAGCCTTAGTTTTAAAGTCACAGAAAAGGTGTCGGTCGGCATAGGGGCACAGCTTAACTATGGCTTTCTCGAGGTAAAAACCTCAACCTTTGAAACAGATAGAGATGGCGACTTCGCGTTTGGTTTTAATGCGGGAGCTCTGTACAAAGAAGAACACTGGTCTATTGGCCTGAGTTATCGCTCGAAGCTAGAACATGAATTTAATGTTAATGCTAAAACAACGAATCAAGAAAACATTCAGATTGGCACAGAGTTAATGTTCCCGGCCATTGTTGATGTAAGTGGTAGCTACGACATCACAAACAGCTTCATTTTGCTCAGCAGCGTTCAATGGCATAAGTGGAGTGACTATGCCAGCACTCCTATCTACAACGACACCATCAATAGCCGCCCATACTTACCACAAGGTATCACCCGTGGTTGGGACGATGCATGGAAGTTCGCAATCGGTGCCGATTACCAAATCACTCGTCAATGGGCTGTAAAAGCGGGCTTCTCTTATGAGACATCTTTGCAAGATGACCCTACTCAACAGTGGGTTGATATGCCCGTTGGTGAACAGTTCCGCTACTCTCTTGGCCTAACTACCCATTGGGATACTACTCGTATAGACCTATTCTATGAATATGCAGACCTAGGTTCCGTTGAGATTCAACGTGATACAGTCGGTATCGTTGGAGCCTTTGAGGGACAAATTCACTTTGTTGGTGCCAACGTGACTTTCTAATCTGTCCTGATTGAGATGCCACTTAACAGTGGCATCTCTTTTTAACTTAGAAACGATAATCCACACCAAAGGACGCAGTGACTTCTTCAGAAGTCTCGTCGATTGATAGTGACTCGTTTTGCACAGAAATTACGTCATATTTAAGCTCAAAAAGTATGTTGAAATCCTTGTCGGCTACCTTAGTTTTAATGCCTTGCACCCACATAAGGTTGGCGACCTGCATATCAACACCGCTGTATGAAGAACCTAGGTTCACGTTGAATACAGAAAAGTGAGTATCATTCCAAGGGTGTAGAGCGTATAGGTTTACTGAACCCAAATGGGAAGTGTCACCATCCAGTAATGTCACTACATGATTTGGCGTAAGGGAAGGATAGCCTCCGGTTGGCGTAAGTTGTGAGTTAAGTACTTCAGCTAAATCATCGGTTTGGAAGTCCACATAGGTGTAATTCAAGGATGGGAAAAACAGCGTTCCATCCCCGCTAGAGAGTGGAAGCATATAGCCACCGGTATACATGTTGGCGACATCTTCCAGGTGGTAAATATCAACATAAACACCACCAAAACGGTCAAAGTGAGCACCACGTAGGCGAGCATTATGAGATTGAGTGTAGTATTCGGCAAAACCAACGGTTTGAGATATATCACTGGTTAAACCGCTTGCACCGCCACCAGCGAGAAGCTTTATTTCGCCTTCGTCATCAGCAAGCACAGCCGCTCTTAATGATGAATTTCGAGGGTCAGCATCGTGATATTCATCCGAGTTATTGCCATCACTAGCGAAAGAATGGTTCGTTGTTAAAAATAAACTGATGGCAATAGCCGTTAGCTTTTTATATTTGAAAAGCATGGGAAACCTTTAATTATTTATATCTCTGTAATGAGATAAATAATATCAACGTTAGTTTTCCAGGCTACTTATTCGGCATATAAGCAATGCTTAAAACAGTGTAATAAATTAAAGGTTAGACATATATGCACACTAAATATCAAGACTCTTTAAATCTTAACTATCTACGTGTATTCAACGCTTTATATTTAACTAAGAGCACAAAAAAGGCCGCAAAAATGTTGGGTATATCGCAATCTGCAATCAGCCAAACACTGTCCAAGCTGCGTGAATACACACAAGATAAACTGTTTTATGTTGTCGGCACCGAACTTCAAACAACACCCAGAGCGGATATCATTGGGCAAGGGCTGAACAATCAGATACAACAGCTTGATGCCAAGTTTACCCAGCATCTATTCGATAGTCCGGAAACCTTCAACGGCGAATTGACTATCGCTGTATCCAGTATTTTCCTTGAGGCTATTGCTTCAGAATTAACTCATCTAGCCTCAGAAGAGGCCTTTCCAAATGCCAAGATAAACATTGTAAACTGGGACGATGAGACCGGAAGTTCTATGGTCAATGGCACAGTGCATATGGGCCTAAACTTTTTCCCAATAGAGCACCCCAAGACCATTCGAGCAGTTCGTCTGACCTCAACAACACCCGTAGTCATTGCACAAAAAAACCACCCATGGTTGCAGACGGATCTCAGTGCGAATGAGTTTATTCAGTACCCGACGGGGGGCATCTTGATGCCAGGATTAAGTGACTTCAATGCGGTATTAGAACGAAATAACCTAGAGTGGTTCAAATTTAAGTATCGCTCAGCAAGCATGTCTGTTCTTGCAAGCCTAACCAAATCCTCACCTTTGTTAACGGTAACGGAAGGGCTCTCTGCATCAATGTGCAATGATGGTTTCTCGTGTGTACAGCCCAAGTGGTTGGAAGATCTAACCAAAGAATCCTTTAATCATGCGATTTATTACCTCGACAAAAATCACTCAAATCCACTCTATAAGTATGCCACTGATATTATTCATGAGCTGTTAATTAATAGAATGAACGATTTAAAAAGTAGAATGATTACCACACCAATATTATGAACCTATGTATTACGGTATATTTACGGTTTCTTTATTTTCAATTTACATTAAAGTGTTATTCATACTTAAACGTCTATTAATATGCTTGCTTGGTTTAACTAAGCTGGCAGAGTTTGCATGCGTATAAAAATCTTAATGTTATGTTCCCAAAAGAACATACAAAGTATCTGCCGATGATTATTATGCGTCTCAACGAATTTGGTAACAAACCCTTACAGATTTTAGTGCAATAAGACGCGCTAGGTTTGCTAATAATCAACAGCAGAGACTACAGACAATGCATGCAGAGAAGTTGGAAAGTTTTGAGGCGTTCTTATTTAGGCAGAGTGAAGTTCTAACCCAAACTTCGATCGACAATTTTACTGAAACCCTGCATACACTCATTATCAACACACTAGAGTGGTTCGAGATTGATCGTTTAACGATCTTTCCTGGCTCAAATATCCTTTTTAGCGAAGGCAAAACGCTCTCTGTATCACGCGATCACGTCGCCCCCCTTAACGTTTCACAGTTCCAAGACCCAATTTATGCGGACTACTTTAAGCTGTTGAAGTCAAAATCCCTTTATCAATTATTTGATCATAAAGAGCTAGAAACCCATAAATTTGATGTACTCAGTGCACTTGCCAAAAGTGGCGCTAGAGAACATGGAATGATAAAACTGGAGCTTTATGGGGCAAATTGGGGCGGTCTTTGCTTCACTCGATTCAAGGATCAGCCGGATATCGAGATGAACGAAAGTCAGATGCAACGCTTAAAAATGTTGGGCAATATGTGGCTTTGTTTCTGGCAGCACCTGAAGGTATCCAAAAGCCTCAACAGTGTTGGTGATTCTTGTAGCGTGCTAAGTTCTACAACTGACGATGAGAAAATATTACTTTTGAGCGATAAGCAGCTCAATGTACTTAGCTTGCTGGCTAAAGGGTATACCGCCAAAGAGTGTGGAGAAAGGCTGTTCTTAAGCTCAAGAACCATTGAGTCTCATAAGTATCGAATGATTGAATTGCTCGATTTGTCCAACAATACCGAGTTAGTGCAGTTTGCTCTGCGCAATGATCTGGCTGTGGCCTAAACCATTAGACAGGGAACGTCTAATTTTAACTTTTAGTGGGGTTTTTCATCATTAAATTCATTGGTGATAAAAGCTTTGAAAGAGCCTCAATATCCTTAATCAGTACCTTATTCCTTTGCACCTCTATCAATCCTTGTTTTTCAAACCCTTTCAATACTTCATTTAATCTTGGGCGTGAAAGCCCTGTAATCGAGCTCAACTGTGCTTGTGAAGCATTGATAGTCGTTCCGCTCTGACTCTGCCTGCTGTGTAGTTCCAAGAGAACATACATCACCTTTTGCTCTTTTTGATGAATAGCAGATATCATTGCTTGCATGATAAACGACTGTGCATGAACGCCAGCATTAAACAGCCACTTGTAGACTAGAGGTTCTCTCTCAGCCAATTTCAATACCTTAGCCTCGGGAAACATAAGGAAATGTATATCCTCTAGCTCCTCTGCAACCCCAAAAATCTTGCGTCCAGTTCCCATGTTCAATGCCCCAAACCAATCTTTGGCACCCACAACAGCTCCTAATACGCTTTTAGTGTCATTGGTCGTAAAACACAGTCCACAAGAGCCTTTCACCACATAGTAAACCCCGGGCACCGAACAATAGGACAGCGTGAATGGCAATGCTTTGATTCCTTGGCAAGGAACCGCGATATTGAGCAATTGTTCTTTAAGCTCATTGGGCAGGTCACAAGGCCATACGATATCTTCGATTGTCATATTCTCAAACAAGCACTACCTCCTAAATGATGCTAACTGTCTAAAAGACATAGAGTTACATATGCCACTTTAACCTAGAGTGTAGATAAACTTTGAGCTCTACTTCTTATTTTTTGCCAACCACAGCCAAAGATAAAAGCACGTGGAGAACTCGACATTCTTGGTGTCTCGCCCATATCGCGCGTGTTGCAACTGATGAATACGACGTCCCCAGTCACTTGAAGGGCTTATAGCCTGAAGCGCAACCCACCCTCTTTGTTCTAATCGAGAACGGTAAAGCAAACTTTCACACATAGCGGGATCTTTTTGATTCAATGCGGAAAGGTAATACCAACTCAAGGGCAGGGCATTTTGAGCCTTGAGTGTTTGAATTCGCTTGTAACCCAGAAGTATTAGAAAACTAATAACACTAAGGATTATAAGCACCACCACTAAGGTGAGCCAGTGATTCACCAGCCAAGAACTTAAGGTATGCTTAACTCTAAAATCGAGCCCCTCGAGATTCGTGGTTGTCATCTCTTGAGTCATTGGATTCCATGTCAGCAACGCAATATCCGGTATGGTAATTTGACCAGCATTTGTCACACGATAAGTCTGTCTTTGAACTCGTTGAGCGATATGAACGCCCCTATGGTTACTGTCTTTAGAGGTTAAAACCTGCTGATAGACTTCATGGGATTCACTATAGAAGGGCTCTAGTTCGGGCAATAGCATGACTGTCGTATCTATCGCTTCAATACTAACGGTTCTCTGGATAACATCACCAATATTCAGAGGTTCTTGGTCACTGACAGCCTCTTTTTGTTCATCGATCTGACTGCGAATAACCTCCCAATCTTGCGTCATATTCATTTTGGGGCTAACTAACCAAGGTTGGCTATCATGCATTTTAGGAGAGGGTTGATGCACGGATAAGCTGAGCTCCTTGGTCACAAATAACTGTGCTTGATGCGTGTTAGCGCCTTTGACTTCATATTCTATGGTCATGCTGGGGATCACATACTCACCCGTTGTCAGGGGATACAAGACGATTTCCCAAGTTTGGGTGGTGTAAGTTTTACCCTTCTCTCTCGTTGTCGAATTCTGGGCGAATGGACTACGCCCTAGAACTAGAGCATTCGGCACCTCGATATCATGTATCTTGGTCCCCTTGGTAAACCAAGTCTCTGTCATGATCTGAACCATCACAGAGACTTTTTGCCTGACGGATACGGGTTGATCTTGAGCAATCCATGTTTTCACAATGACGTCAGGAGTTTCATCATTAGCAATGGCGACATTGGTGAAGCTCATCGCAAGCGAAAGCAAGATAACAAAAATGAAAGACCTACTGCGCATCTTTGATCCCGTCCAGTTGAGTTGCTGCACCACGCTGTAACTGCACAGCAAACTTAGATGCCATAAAGTCCGATAGTTCTCCTTGTACTCTTCTCATCCAGCGATCATGAACTTGAGCGTCCGCTAACAGATCCTCTGCGAGTAGTTTTTCTTCTACCAATTGATCCTGTTCGACCTCTTGTGTCACCCCTTCACTCGTTTTGGGTTGGTGTTGTAACTCTCTGCTTTTCTGGCGTTCAGTATTATCACTCTGACTTTGAGTAAATTGGTCTATTTGAGCGATTATGCCTTCGATCACTTTGAGGTTATTCTTAGCATCTAGGTTGTCAGGGTAGCGCTGTAAGATCTCCTTGTACTGATGACGAGCAGCGACATATTCTCTTTGATGAGCCAATGAAGCAGCAAGGCCAAGATGACCCGACAAGGAATCATCCAGCAAATAATAGTGCTGAGCCTTTTTATACTCTCCTGCTACATAGAAGCTGTATGCTTTCCATTGATTATCATCGAAAGCAAACCCCGCTTGATCTGGTTTGTCGTGTTCCAATAACCAACGCCCTTGCTGATCCTTTGTAAGCCATGCATCCATCATGTTCCAAGTGCTGGCTTCTGCTGTTTGTGGCATAGCAAGAGGCAATATCACTATTCCACCAGCCCAGAGCCACTGCACCAGCCAGCCTTTTCTAAACCACATCAAATAAGCCAGCAATACAGGCCAAATCAAATAGTACCCAGCATCAACCCAAGGCTGGGTTGAGTCCGCGTTCAAAGACTGATGTCTTTCAACAAAATGATTAATGTTTTGAAGATCAGTATCATCAAGGGTCATTGTCACGTACCGGCCATTCACAGATGAAGCAGTGTCTTTCAATGCATCTTCGTTAAGAGGAAAGGCGCTATCATTGCTCGCTTTTCCCACGCCATAAACAATAAGTTGATGTGGAGAAGATTGAAAATAGCGCTCATAGGCCTCTTCTGCCTCTAGGTTCAAGGCATCAGTAACAAGCAAGACAGTGCCATTTTGTGACTGATCTTTTAGCATGCGAGCCAATACAGAGAGTGCATATTGAGCAAACTTTCCTTCTCGTGGCATCACACTTACCGATATGGAGTCAAGAATAGGGCCGTACACCGAGCGATCTTGAGTTAATGGTGAGGCAACATGTGCACTGCCAGCGTAGACAATCAGCCCACTTGCCCCTGTCACCCTATGCTCTTCTAGCAACTGGCGAATTTTCTGTTTTGCGATAAAGAGTCGATTCGGTGCGATATCTTTCTCCATCATGGTTTCAGATACATCCAACACCACCACCAAGGGAGAGGCATCCTCTCCAAACGGCGACGCCTGCCGATACCAACTAGGACCACTGATAATGATCACAGCCAAAACGCCTATTATCCCTAAAAGCTTTAACGGCAATTGATTAGTCCAGCGCTTGTGCTTGAGTAAAAGCGAGCTGGCTAAGTGTGGTGGTAAACTCTTTATCCAGGTATTTTTTTTGCCTTCACTGCGGCTCTTAGAAGCAAGGATAAAAATGAAAGGGAAGATGAAAAGCAGTGCCCAAGGACGCAAAAAATGCAGCTGCATTACGCTATCGACTAAGCTCATGCTACCCCCTTACTAAACCGCTTCATTCGAAGCTGTCGAATGTGGTAGACGCTCATCATAAGAATATGATGCATCAACACCATGAGTACTAAGTAATAGTGCAACGAGGTTTTGGGCTGATAGCTAAAACTGTCAAACAATTGCGGTTCAAGCATGGATATCTGAGCATAAACTTGATTCAGTTCCTGTTTAGACATTGCAAGAAAAGCCCTCCCCCCCGAGATTTGCGCCATGTCTCGAATGATATCCATATCCATGGCATCATCCCCTTCTGTATTGGGGTTACCCATAGCGACGATATGAATGCGCACACCTTTGTGCTTAGCCACTTTAGCCGCTTCTAATGGTGGTACTAAGCTATCCGTGTCATTTCCATCCGTGAGAACAATCATGACGCGCTGCTGATCAGACTTCTGTTGATTAGAATGAGCTTCAGAGTCGAACACCTTGATGCCTAAACCTATGGCATCTCCTAGATGTGTCCCCTGCCCTGCTTGTCCAATTTCAAGTTCCTTTAATAAAGATAACCACACCTCATGGTCTGACGTAAACGGTGCTTGCAGGTACGCAAACTCGCCAAACACGACCAGACCTAACCGATCTCCCTTTCGATTCATCGAGAACTCTTCAAGCACTTCAATCGCTGCTTGCCAACGACTGATTCTTTCACCTTCAGCGTCTGTAAAATCCAAAGTAGACATCGAGCCTGATATATCGGTAACAACCAATAAATTTCGCCCTTCTAGCTCTCTTGTTTGAGGCTCATCAAGCATCACAGGTTTAGCAGCAGCTAAAACCAGTAAAACCCAACTAATAGAGATGGATACTCTTTGCCAGCGTGTAGGCTGAATTCGCGCAGCTCCAGAACCCACCTCTAGGCCAAGATGGCGAACGAGCTCAGTATAAAAGGGGACACGTAACGCGGGTAGATAGGTGTTGTGAGCCGGGGCAAACCTGAGTACCAATAAAGGAAGCGGTAACATGAGAAGTGCCCAGATTGAATCAAAGCTTAGTCCTGACATCATCGGTGGGTTTCCAGCCAGGTGCGTACCTCTTGATACAACGCCATGAATTCTTGTTTCGACCATTGGCACCGATCCATAGGTTCATACAAGGTCTTAATCCACTTATTGCCCAACTCAGAAGTAAAGCGCGTTTGTTGGCTTTTGCTGTCCAAGAACTCTAACCATGATGCTCCCATAACATTTGCTGAGCTCAAGCCGGCATAATGTGTAAACACTACTTGGCGTAAGATGCTATTTAATGTCTTAGTCGCCCGAATCACGTCAGATTGTTCAACGCGAGCAATGGCCTTTAGTGCATCACGCCTGTATTTGTTATTTCTGTAATGAATCCAGCTCTTCCACAAAGCCACTGAACAGAAAAAGCACACAATAAGCAGTAGCAATTTCCAAGCACTTGTTTGTGGCAACCAAGAGATCGCCTCCGGTGCTATCGGGTCAATCAGATCAGCTAACAAGATGTTATTTTTAGACATACCTACTTCCTATGAGCGAACTGCACAAACAGCTCATCTAAGTGGTTCCCAGAAGTGGTTAACTGAGCGATAGGTAGGTTCAATTGCTGCAATGCTTTAGTCAGCGATTGCTTGTCTGATTTTTTCTGCTCATGATAAAGCGATAGGGCGCGGCGATGCTGTCGGCCCACTGAAACCTGCATTTCTCCACTTCCCAAAACCAGATCTTGTTCTACCGTGAAGGAGTGTTCCATTGGGTCATGAATTGAAATACCGAGTACATCATTTCTGCGACTGAGTCGCCTAATGCAGCTTTTCCACTGCTCTATATCACCAGAGAAGTCGCTGATCAGGATAATTGTCGCACCTTTAACGTCTTGTTGTTCAAGCTTGGAAAGAGACGAAAACACGTCTGTTTCATTTGGCATTGAAGAGGCAGGAGACAGTGCTAGGTTATTGTTGATCTGCGCTAGATCTTTCAAAATCGAGCTTACATTGCGAGAGCTTCTTTTTGGCGTAAACCAACGGCTATCATGGCTTAAAAGCAAAGCACCAACACGTTCACCGTGCTTTACGCCACTCCACATTAGAGCCGCAGCCACTTCAGCGGCCACTACCGACTTCATTGTCTCCAACGTCGCAAAAAACATCGATTGACGCTGATCGATACAAATGAATACAGGCTTTTCTTTTTCTTCTGAGTAAAGCCTGACATGAGGCTCTCCCGTTCTCTGCGATACGTTCCAGTCGATAGCTCGAACATCATCACCAAGTTGATATTCACGAAACTCCTCGAAGGTCATACCGCGGCCACGAAATGCTGAGACGTTTTTCCCACTCAATCGGCTAAGTGGTTTACGCATCGAGGGAATACACAAACGCCGACCCTGCTCTCGAAGCCCCATTAGGCGTTGATATGATGTCCCGATACGACTATCGAGTTTTTGAACAGACATCAAATTCGTCATGATCTACCTAACCTCTAGGTCAAATGAATATCACACAAGAGGCGAGTTACTACATCATGTTGTGAAATCTCCTCTGAGATAGCGTCATAGCTCAACATGATGCGATGACCAAGCACAGGCAATGCCACCAATCGAACATCATCGGGGGTGACATAATCCCGCCCCTCTAACCAAGCATTTGCCCGAGCACATTTATCTAATGCTATGGATGCTCGAGGGCTAGCTCCTACTGCAATCCACGCAGAGCATGAACTGCCGTAGCGCGTTGCTGTAACAAGATCGGCAATGTATTGCTCTACCGCCTCAGAAACGTGTATTTGTCTCACCAATGTCTTGGCCTCCGATATCATCGAAGCATCTAAAGACAAAGGCGAACCCGAAGCCTGTTCATCCAACGCCGTACCTATGGCTTCCTCTCGAACTAAACGAATGATCGCCTTTTCTGCCTCAATATCGGGATAATCAACATTGACCTTCATTAAGAAGCGATCCAATTGAGCCTCGGGTAGAGGGTAAGTCCCCTCTTGCTCTACAGGGTTCTGAGTGGCCAAGACCATAAACGGTTCTGGCAATAGCATGGATTCACCACCAGCAGAAACCGTACCCTCGGCCATAGCCTCAAGTAATGCCGCTTGCACCTTGGCTGGAGCTCGATTGATCTCATCCGCTAGCACCATGCAGTTGAAGATGGGGCCGGTTTGAAAAACCAAATCACCGCTATGTTTATCAAAGTTTTGTGAGCCCGTAATATCCGAAGGCAACATATCCGGCGTAAATTGGATTCGGCTAAAAGCAAGACCTAGGGCATTGGCAAGAGACTTCACTGCACGTGTCTTTGCTGTTCCAGGTAGGCCCTCTAACAGCACATGCCCATCAGTGAGCAATGCGATGATCATGGCCTTAACGACATGCTCTTGACCAATAACCACTTTGTTTAACTGCTCAATGAGCATCTGGATTTTCTGATGATTCTGCATAATTAACTCAGTCTTTGGGGAGCTGTTGCTGGTTTTTTTCTCGAAGTAAAAGCGCCACCTCTTGTGAGGTAGCCTGTGTTAGGTCAGCTAAGCAGTCTTCTGCAAAAATGCCCTGAACGAGCATGACCTCACATTTTGCGTAGAGATACTGGGGGCTAAGCGACTGAGCATAAAGGCTTTCGATGATGTGTAATGATGCTTGAGGATCGTCATCTTGCAGCGCAAGGGCATAGTCAAAGGCATATTGCTCAAGCGTAGTATCTATTTGATAAGCCTTTTGATAGGCATTGCGAGATGCGGCGCTTTCACCTTTTGCCAACAACACACGACCCAACTCATGATAAAGAGCGGCTGATTTGGGGAAATGAGTGAGGCTCTCTTCCAGCAAATCCTGAGCCTGCTGCGGTTTATTATTCGCAACCAACACCTTGCTGTATCCCAGCGCCACTCTAGCATCAGGATTGTGTTGATAAGTGGCTTGTAATCGTTGTTCAGCACCATCAAGGTTCCCCATCGCTTGATCTCCCCACGCGGCAATTAACTGCCCTTCCAGATCATTGGGAAGGTTAGATAGATAGCTTTTTGCATAAGGGCTCAGTTTGTCTCGATACACCTTGGTCATTTGTGACCAGTGAGGGAGCAGGGTCATCACAGCCGCTGTACTTACCTGCCTATTAGCATCATCAAGCAGAGGTGAAACCAAATCCCAGCGTGCCGGTCCGTTCCATTGAGCTGCTGCTTGAATAGCGGCAATTCGCATTTGTGGCTTCAAGGAGCGCGAAGCACGTCCAATGGCAATAAGAGCATTGGGACCAGAAAACTGCCCCAATATTCGAGTGGCTTCAGCCCGAGTTACCAAATCTAGGGACTCATCTTGAGACAATTGAGCAAGGTGCATTTCTTGTTCATCGAATGAAGACGCTATCGCATCCCGAATCGGCAAAAGGAGAGTCACCCCCAAAAGGCATAGACGTAAAAAGGTACGGATACACATCTTGTTATTGCGCCTGTTTCTGGTGGGCACTATCCACTTTAACCATCAAGCTATGCAGGAAATAAACCTTATCGGTTTGTGGCATTTGGTTGTCTTCCAACCAAAGGTTTAGTGCGTTAACCAATGCTGATGTGTGAGCTACCTCTTCATCGACATAATCTTGTTCGGCTAACAATGAGGTTAGTTCTTGCTCACCCGCCACCGGCATCTCTAAAGACTTCATATCGGTATTTGCAACCATCAATAAAACCTTGTGATTGGCTTCAGCTACTTTGTAGCGGCTTTCTGCTTCTTCAAACGGCTTTTTGCAGTCGGCGTGCTCTGCTCTTTGTTGGCAGAAGTTAAATAGCACAGCGTACTCAGTATAAGTGGATGATTTCTGAGAAAAGGCAAGCTCAATGAAGTGGTCAACCTTAGCCTGAGGAATCAGCTCATCAACCTCCGAAGCCATTGAGTTGAATGCTAAAAAAAGACAGATGAACGTGATTTTGTATAAATATTTCATTAGGTGCCCTTACTTAAATTTGATCTGCATAGCGTCTGAATTAACCCCTTTATGTACTGGGTAGCCCATAGTGGCGACAATCATTGAGATATAAGGGTCAATGTGAGAGAAAAACTGTTTCCAACCTGCGCACAGATAATTAAGTCCAACCTCACCCTCTAGGGTCTTAGTAAAGCGATTCTTCGGGCACTCACCAAAACAGGCAAATTGATAGGTACATTGTCGACATTGATTTGGTAATGACGATTCTTTTGCGCGACCGAACTCTTCTTGTCCCGCCGAGAATTGCATATCCTCAAGCGCCTCATCATTAATATTGCCCAGCTTGTACTCTGGATACACATAGTGGTCGCACGCAAATACGTCACCATTGTGCTCTATGGCTAATCCCTTGCCACACATAGGGGCTAGCGTGCACAAAGGGTTCACTCTTCCCATCCAAGTTTCGACACAGGCTTCAAAATAAGGCACATTAATTTTGCCAATATCATTTTCCAACCATTCATCGAACACTGTGCATAGGAACCTTCCCCATTGTGAAGGGGAAACACACCAGGCCTCGACGATGGAATTAGCATGGCTAGGTTCAGTTTCGGGCATTCCCTGGAATATCACTTCGCTATCAGGCCAGCGCTGAGGCGCGGTATCGCGAAAGGATTTAGGTTCAACAATTGGAATAAACTGCATTTGCGGTGAGCGTACCTCATCACGAAGAAAACGATACACCTCAAGCGGGTTTGCGCCACTGATGTTATTCACACAAGTTAAGGTCGCAAAATTCACCTTATGTTTGTGCAAGAACTCAACGCCCTTCATTGTTTGTCTAAAGGTGCCACGACCGGCACGGTTGGTTCGATAGGTATTGTGAATCATCTCAGGCCCGTCGATGCTAAGACCTACCATGAAATTATTTTTGCTTAGAAACTTTCCCCATTCATCATTGAGCAAGGTACCGTTGGTCTGCAGATTGTTTTCTATTGTGACGCCGTTTGGTCGATACTTTTTTTGTAGACGAACAACATCACGAAAGAAGTTAACACCGAGAAGCGTTGGTTCTCCGCCTTGCCAATGAAAAACAATTTCCGAATGATTTTGTTGCTCAATATAGGACTTGATGTAGGTTTCTAGCATCTCTTCGGACATTTGTGTCCCGCAACCAGTCTGATGTCCAAGCAACTCGTCCTTACTTAAGTAGTAGCAATACGTGCAGTCTATGTTGCAAGCCGAACCTATGGGTTTCGTCATGATATTCATGCGCTTACTAGGCTCATTAGGTTGATACGAAGACAATAATCTAGACATGGGGAGTACTCACTCTTTCGACCACGTTCAATGTGAATTGGCTATCCATAAAACTAATTCAGCTCTTGAATAAGGCTTCAGAGCTCACAACGTCGAATTGAAGATTCCGGGTCCGAGGAATTTTCAATTCGCTAGAAGTATTCAATATGTGCATGCAAGAGTAATCAGTATTAATACTGCAAGCGAAGGAATGAAGATGATGAGGAAGAGCTAAGCCAGAACGTCAGCAAATACGTACAAAGGTATTTATACCAATCGTAGTAAATAACGGGTCATCCTAGCTTGTTAAAACATTCGATAACGGCGTTATATTTTTTGATTGTAGAATAACGACTTATCAAAAAGTTCTGCCTTGTTATCCAGCGTTGTTCTACGCTATTTCTGACCACTTACTTACTGTGATTGATATTAGATTCGAAGAGGTTTGATATGAAGTGGGTATTGATTGCAGTCGCTTTATTGCTGACTAGTACAGCGCAAGCAGGATACGGGACAGGAGGGGTACCATCAGTGCCCTGTTACCTAGATGGTGAATATCAAGGCACACTGCCTATTAATGAGTGTAAAAGAATTGGTGGCACTATCCCTGGTGAAAAAGTTCCAGACAAAAAAAAGAGCAAGCCATAGGCGAGACTGCCCTAAATTCTGTGTAATTGCCTAAACTAAGCCGTAAAGGCTAAGAATAGGCAATATGAATAAGAAAGAACTTGAAGCTTTCGTTAAGGAAGCAGCTAAAGGAATTAAAACTCCTGAGGACTTAACTGAGTTCAGGCAAATGCTACAGAAAATCACGGTTAAGGCTTTACTATTAATTTGCAGAGGGGGAAATTATATTTGTCTATGCTTGGGCCGGTTTATTAAATTTCAAAAAACAAAAATGGCGACTCATAGGCCGCCATTCTTAATCAGTTACTCAGTTTCGATAGTATCTAGGAAGTTTTCTAGTACTTCGTTGAATTGCTCAGGACGCTCCCAGAACATTGCGTGTTTGCCAAAATAAGCCGTTGATGCGTTTGGTGTGTTTTTCTCAATCCACTGCTCTGCTACTGGTTTCCACTCTTCACGCACTACCCATGCCATTGGTTTCTCGGCATCAAATGTTTGTGCTTCGGCTGTGTAATCAAGATAGAAACCCGTTGCGTTCAATGTTGCGCCTGCTGATGCAGAAGATTGATGCGCCATGTCTTTCCAGAACTTCATTGCCGCTTTGTTTTCTGTGTCTTCTAGCATCCATGGAACAAATACGTCAATCAGTGCATTTTTGTCCTCTAAGATAGTCGTTGTTGACCAATTTGAACGGCCATCTGAATCATCACGTAGGTACCAAGTAAAGTCTGCATAGCTTTTGCTCGCAATCTTTGGAGAAGCATCTATGAGCATCAGACCATTTAGGTTGTCATTCCCAAATTGATGAACGTAAGACAGGGTTTCTGCTACACCGTAAGACCAACCAACCAAGGTCACGTCATCCAACTCTAGCTTTTCCATGAATGCGGCTAAATCACGGCCGTGTTGTTGGTAAGTGTTACCTTCAATGGTCTTAGTTGTTAGACCTTGGCTACGAGGTGAATAAGCGATAGCTGTGTACTCATCTGAACCCTCAAAGTGTTCTAATTGCTTTTCAAATGCGTTTGCTGACATCAGCCAACCTGGAGTGAATACGATAACCTTGTCACCGTGGCCTGCTGTCTCGTAGTGCATGGTTAGCTCTGGGCTGATTTTTACGTATTCTGCTTGCGCTGCTGTTGCACTTAATGCGATAGCACCGAACAGAAGGCCTTTTCCGAAAGTAGTCATTGCTTTAGAAGAAAGTGTTGTCATGTTCATAATAAACCTCAAAATGTATTTAATTAGATAGAAGAGAATTTGTTGTCTCTTGGGAACGGGGTGTATTAAAACTCATCTTTAATGGTTTGATTAGATACTGATATTCAAAATAACTTTTCCATATTTGAGAATATATATATTTGGCATAAAAAAAGCCCACCAAATAATGGAGGGCTTTCTTCACTTAAAAATAGAGTGCATTTATACTAGATTAGCTCTCTACCATGTGGTCCTATTAACTCTAAATCTGGACCCGCAGGAATGATTTGACTTGGGTTGATCATAGTGTGGCTAAAGTAATAGTGACGCTTAATATGAAAAAAATCGGTCACATCTGCAATATCTTTTAATTGATATAATTCTTTCAAGTAGCCTTGCAGGTTGGGGTAATCGGAAATTCTTTTTTTATTACATTTAAAATGACCTACGTACACCGCATCAAAGCGAACCAAGGTAACAAATAATCGCCAATCGGCTTCGGTTAATCGTTCTCCAACTAGATATCGATGTGTACTTAAATGCGCCTCTATTGTATCAAGTGCATCAAACAAATTGTCAAAGGCCTCTTCATAGGCCTCTTGAGTAGTTGCAATCCCGCAGCGATAAACTCCATTATTGATGTTGGGGTAGATATAGTTATTCCATTCATCTATTTTTTCTTTTAAATCAGCGGGGTAGTAGTCATCATCATTTCCCGTAATATGATTAAATTCAGTGTTAAACATACGAATAATTTCAGAAGACTCATTGCTAACAATCGTTTGAGTCTGCTTGTCCCAAAGTACAGGGACAGTAACTCTACCTGTATAATCAGGCTTAGCATGAGTATAGATTTGATGTAGATGTGTATACCCATATAACGGTTCAGGGGTACACATAGTCCAACCCTCTGATAGCATGTCTGGAGATACAACCGTCACACTAATGTGCTCGTCCAACCCTTTTAGTTTCATAAATACTAGTGTCCTATGCGCCCAAGGACATGCATAGCTAACATAAAGATGATACCGACCACTCTCCGCGGTATATTTGGCTTGGCGTTTATTCTCAATCCAACCTCTAAATCCCGCATCTTCACGAACAAATTGACCCTGATTTGAACGAGTGTCATACCCAATATCAAACCATTTACCCTGTATAAGTTTTCCCATGATTTTTCCCTATTAATGTCTTCCATTTTATTAGAAAGCATTTTCTTCTTTATTTTTAGCGGTATTAATAGGAATGATTTTTTCACTTATGGGAAAGTGCACTTTCCTATATTTGAGAAAGTTATTTCAACTTTCACTATCTAATCAATATTATTTTTAAGTTTAAACTTCACTCCATCGAATACCAGGCTGAACAGATCAGCACTGTAAACCAACCGGAGATAAACAATGAATATCACAAACAGCACAGGCATACTGGACACCATTAATTCACGTCGTTCTATTAACAACTTCAATTCAACCAAAACGATTACTGAAGCAAAAATCAATGAATTAATACGCTACACAACCAAAGCACCTACTGCCTTTAACGTACAAAACTGGCATTTTGTTGCTGTCCATACTTCTGAACAAAAAACGAAACTTAAAAACTTGGCTTATGGTCAACAAAAGGTAGAGGATGCTGCTGTTACCTTTATTGTTTCAGGGCTTCTAGAACCACAAAACTTGATTAAACATTCACTCGATTCTTCTTTGAAAGACAATGTGCTGTCTCAAGAAATGGTAGATGGTTGGATCAACGCTGTGAGTAATATGTACAGTGATAACCCTATTTTACAGCGTGATGAAGCGATTCGTTCTGCGTCATTAGCTGCAATGACGATGATGCTTTCTGCAGAGGCTATGGGAATGGTCTCTTGTCCTCTGATTGGATTTGACCCTAATGGCGTGAAAGAAGCATTTTCTTTACCGGAGTTGGCTGTACCTGCAATGCTAATTACGGTCGGTTTTGAAGCGGATGGCAACTGGCCTCAAAAACCACGCATAGACAATACTGAAGTCTTAACTATTGTGTAACGCTACAAGAGTCAGATACTTCCTAAAACGCTTATAATCTTGCAACACTGTATTGCCATCAATGAGTAAGTAATACAGTGTTGCCACTGACATTAAAGTCTAAATTTTTAGGGCTAGATATGTTTAGTAAAAACGACTAGGTAAGGATATCGAGGGCTACTCAAGGCTAGACCTGATTTGAATAGTAACGGGGTTACGCAGGTGTGGAAGCTGTTTTAAAATTGAGCTTAAAGAATATAACGGCTCCTAGATTTAGTGCTGCTAGCGCGAATAGTGTCAGGGTATAGTCGCCATAAAGTTGTTGAGATATATCAACCATAAAATGTGCAAGGTAGCTTGCTATGGCCGCAGCAATGCTCGTCACTCCCCAATTTATCCCAAAGTGTTTTAGTCCAAATCTATTTGCAACTAACGCGGGAAGCAAACCAAACGCACCTCCGAAACAATATCCAGCGACTAAGACCCCAAGTGTAATGGAAGCATACGACTGATAATTGGAGAAAAATATTAGGTTCAGTATTTGAACGAGAAGCAATGTAAGCACGGTTGCTGAGTCCCCCATTTTACCGACTAAAAATCCACTTGATAGTCTGCCACAGAAGTTTGCAACGGCGAGTAGAGAGGTAAGATAAAAAAGGTTGGGGAATGACGTCAATGAGTGTGCAATATTGATGACATTGCCAATGAACATAAAAGCAGTCGCCATGACAGCGAGTTTCGCTATGCAGATCGCATAAAAGGCTCTACTTTTCAGGGTTTTAAACAAAGGGCTATCAGCTTCACTGTTATTGATAACAGTTGTGTTACTTCTTTTTGCATTACCTGTTAACTTCCAGGCGATAGGAAATATGATGATAAAAGTAAACACACCAAGCCACTCCAAAGAAGGATAGAGCCCGAAGTTATTAAATAGAAAGTTTAATAGAGGTGCAAAGAATAAAGGACTAAGTGCAAATCCAGATACAATAAGCCCACTAGCTTTGGACCTTTTTATCGGCTTTGTTGAAAGTAAGACTGTAGGCAGGATGCTGGATAAACATAAGCTAGTTCCAATTCCAGAAATCAAACTAAATGTAATAATTAATTCAAAACTGGTTGAAGTGAAACCTGATAAAAAGACACCTAGAGAAAACAAAGCTACGCCAGAACACAATGTTAACCTACCACCCAATTTATCACGCATTCCGCCAGTGACAACCGAGAGTATAGATGTCAACGACGCATGTGCTGCAAATGGGGCATTTGCTTCTGTGATAGTCCATCCCCAATTAGAAATCAGCTGATGTGAAATGACACTCCACGCATAAACGACACCGATAAAAAAATTGACGACAAAACCATACATTACCAAGCGGTTTGGCATTGAAACTCCCTAGTAAAGAACCCTAGTCTTCTAACTAGAATCTTTTGTTAAGATAATCAGCTTGTTACCAAAAAGCAACTCACCGATAACATTTCAACATTACCCTACACCCACTGCTCGAGATAGCACCGTGATCTATAGGCCCTCCTTAGCAAGCACTTTAGCTTCAATATTTGTTATTTGAGCAAGATACTCGGTCTAAAAAGGTCTTAACAATACCTTGAATTACCTTTATTTTCGGGAAAGTAGACCTATTCTTAAGTTTATTAAGTACAAATTTAGGAGTAAAAGTGGACCTCAATAGCCTAAAAACATTCACTGAAGTTGTCGTTCAAGGCAGTTTTTCTGCTGCATCCAAAAGTCTAGCGATGCCTGTTTCAACTGTAAGTCGAAAGATCAGTGAACTTGAGGAAGCCTTAGGGCAACGCTTAATGGAGCGCTCTACTCGCAGCCTAAGATTGACTGAGGCCGGTGAAACTTTATACCAATATGCACAGCGCAGTGTTGAAGAAATGGAAGCTGGAATTTCGGCACTACAGAAACAGCAGGATCAAGTAGAAGGTACTCTAAGGGTTGCATTGCCGCCTAATTTTGAGGTCACTTGGGAAGCCATTAAGGCTTTCACAGATAAGTATCCAAAGGTAAAGTTGCAATTGCTCGGGATAACGCGGGATATAGACCCAATCAGTGACAATATAGATATCGTCATTCAATACAACGCCAGCCAAAACCCTTCATTGATCAGCCGTAAACTGGCGACTATAAGTCCAATTCTTGTGGCTTCGCGTCGTTATGTTGAGCTACACGGTAAACCCAATGCAATCGCCGATCTTAACAACTTCCAATGTTTAGCACGCGGAAATCCGGGTGATGAGTCATTTTGGACAATGGATAATGAAAAGGTTTATTTTGAGGCAGCAATTTCATCCAACGAGTTTAGATTTCTCCGTTTTCTTGTTGGACAAGATTGCGGTATAGCGCAGCTTCCCCCCTTCTTTTGCAAAAGAGAAATAGACAATGACGAGTTTGTAGAAATCCTACCAGAGTGCTCTTCACCGATTGTTGATATCCATCTTATTTATACCAGTAGGAAGCATCTATCCAGAGTAGTAAGAGCCTTTATCGATCATAGTATTGAGTTTAGCCAAAATGAACAATCTGAATATTGGCAATCATAATAGGTACTTTTTTAATGGATTATAATGCAGCAAGAATATACGTAAGTGTTGTAGAGCAAGGCAGCTTTTCCGGAGCTGCCAAAGTGCTGAATACCCCTGTATCTACAGTTAGCCGAAAAGTCAGTGAATTAGAAGCACAGCTAGAATTGCGTTTGTTGGAACGCTCAACCCGACAACTCAGACTAACAGAGGCTGGGCAGGTGTTTTACGAACATGCTCAACGCAGTATCGTAGAGGCTGAAGCTGGTATTTTAGCCTTAGACAGCCAACAACAAAATTTGAAAGGAACATTGCGCTTGTCCATCATGCACAATTTTGAGTCCATGTGGCCAATTTTGAAAAGCTTTCAAGAGCAGTATCCTAAGGTTAATATAGAAGTTCGCGACCACCATGGTTTTATCGATTTTGTTGCTGATGGCGTTGATGTTGCGATCGTTACCGTCCCTATCCAAAACCCCAATTACGTTGTAAGAGAAATAGCAGTAGCAGATCGAGTATTGGTCGCAACCAAAGAGTATTTAAGTCACCACGGAACACCAACACACCCAGATGAACTGGTTGATCACTCTTGTTTGTCTATTGGTAGCGTGAATCAAGATGTTACCTGGACATTTGACGGTAAGTCTTACCCAATAAGGCCTAAGTTGAAAGCCAGCAATATTCGAATGGTTAAATACTTTGCTTTGCAAGGAATAGGCATAGCCAATATCCCGCCAGCACTATGCAAAACTGAGTTAGAGAGTGGTCAACTTATTGAGCTCTTTAAACCTGAAGATGGTAGGGGCATAACATTCAAGCTTGTTTACCCAAGTCGCAGGCTCCTTTCTAGCATCACTAGGACTTTTATCGACCATTTCCTAGCCGAAATTGAAAACAAAGAGGGTAAAGATTGGTTTAGATCAGTAGATATGCCGTAGGTGCTCTTCAACGAGGAAGCCGCATTTTTTCTAGTTTAGTCGAAGCTAAGCGTGAAAATATTCGAGATTTAGGTGCAGGTAACCTTGATTGGTTAAAGTAATACAGGGAATTCAGCAATGAGATCCCCCTAGTTCAGATCATAAGTAGAATATCAGCCAAGTAATTATGAAGGTACTTGGCCTGATGAATGCAGAGATTTTAACCACAGTGCTCATTAAGTTAAGCTAAATATCAATGCCTTAATATTACTATCGCTATTATTCTGGAAATCTAATTTTGATTCAGATGTAATCTTGGCACCATCTCCATTTTGAAGAAGCAAACCATTCAGTGTTACGGGGCCTTCTATGATCTGAAGATACGCTCGACGATTAGGATCAAGGCTCATCGATAACGAACCCTGCCCGTTGAGAATCAGCTGAGATAATGTCATATCTTGTTTAATCTTAAGAGTTTCATTGGCACCATCAGGCGTCACAATTGCAGTGATCCCTTGTTTCGGCCTAAACGCCCTCTGTTGATAGGATGGTGTGCCACCCGTTGTATTTGGCTCGATCCAGATTTGGATGAATCGTAGATCATCGTCCGAAGAGCCATTGTATTCACTATGGACAATCCCTTTCCCAGCAGACATCAATTGAAATTCACCTGGTGAAAGAGAACGAACATTCCCTTGATTATCCTTATGCTCTATTTTTCCAGCAATAACCATGCTGATGATTTCCATATCTTTATGGGGATGAGAGGGAAAGCCAGTCCCAGCTGAGACAAGGTCGTCATTCAGAACTCTCAAGCTGGAATACCCCATATGATTTGGGTCGTAGTAATTACCAACAGAAAATGTATTTCGGCTAGTTAACCAACCCCAATCATTCAGACCACGATCGTCTGATTTTCTCACTTCAATCATTAGTTTTCTCCACAGAAATAAGGGTGGATGACCCAAAGGTCATCCACATCTCAATTATGTTTATTTCGCGTCTACTTCTTCTAGGAAGTCTTCTAGCACTTCATTGAATTGCTCAGGACGCTCCCAGAACATCGCGTGTTTGCCAAAGTAAGCCGTTGATGCGTTTGGAGTGTTTTTCTCAATCCACTGCTCTGCTACTGGTTTCCACTCTTCACGCACTACCCATGCCATTGGTTTTTCGGCATCAAATGTTTGTGCTTCGACTGTGTAATCAAGATAGAAACCCGTTGCGTTCAATGTTGCGCCTGCTGATGCAGAAGATTGATGCGCCAAGTCTTTCCAGAACTTCATTGCCGCTTTGTTTTCTGTGTCTTCTAGCATCCATGGAACAAATACGTCAATCAGTGCATTTTTGTCCTCTAAGATAGTCGTTGTTGACCAATTTGAACGGCCATCTGAATCATCACGTAGGTACCAAGTAAAGTCTGCATAGCTTTTGCTCGCAATCTTTGGAGAAGCATCTATGAGCATCAGACCATTTAGGTTGTCATTCCCAAATTGATGAACGTAAGACAGGGTTTCTGCTACACCGTAAGACCAACCAACCAAGGTCACGTCATCCAACTCTAGCTTTTCCATGAATGCGGCTAAATCACGGCCGTGTTGTTGGTAAGTGTTACCTTCAATGGTCTTAGTTGTTAGACCTTGGCTACGAGGTGAATAAGCGATAGCTGTGTACTCATCTGAACCCTCAAAGTGTTCTAATTGCTTTTCAAATGCGTTTGCTGACATCAGCCAACCTGGAGTGAATACGATAACCTTGTCACCGTGGCCTGCTGTCTCGTAGTGCATGGTTAGCTCTGGGCTGATTTTTACGTATTCTGCTTGCGCTGCTGTTGCACTTAATGCGATAGCACCGAACAGAAGGCCTTTTCCGAAAGTAGTCATTGCTTTAGAAGAAAGTGTTGTCATGTTCATAATAAACCTCAAAATGTATTTAATTAGATAGAAGAGAATTTGTTGTCTCTTGGGAACGGGGTGTATTAAAACTCATCTTGAGTGCTTTGATTAGATGCCAATATTCAAAATGACTTTCTCATATCTGGGAAGATAATATTTATATTAACCTTCGGTTTTATTCACTATGGGTTAATAGATACCTTGCTTCATTCATTGGCTAAATGACATTTAAGACTATAATCAATAAAAACAATAGGTTAGATAGCATTATTATTATTCCAATTCCGAGAAAATAGTATTTGTCTGAGTAAGCTTATAAATCCCTCTATATAACGCTACCTAATAATCAAAGATTAACTTCTATTTCTAGCTTGAATTTCAGTAATCAAAATCTCTCTTTTCTATATATGGGAAAGTTATTTTCAAATAGAGTAACTAGTTTCAATTTTTAATCAGAATATAATTCGCTCCGTTATCAATACCTACACATGAAAAATCAGACAAAACTGATTTCTGGAGCAGCAAAATGAACAAGACAAGAACACTTATTCGCACACTAAACGCACAGAAAACCTCTGATGGTGCCGGCGTAAATATTCAACGTATCCCTGGGTTTAATATTAAGGAGTTTTCACCATTTCTAATGATCGATGAGCTTCGTTCTGACGACAGCCAGGACTACGTTGGGGGATTCCCATCGCACCCACACCGAGGTATAGAAACCTTTTCCTACATGCTTAAAGGCCATTTTCAGCATAAAGATAGCCTTGGCAATTCTGGTGAACTGCGCAGTGGTGGGGTTCAATGGATGGCTTCCGGTAAAGGCATTATTCATAGTGAGATGCCGATGATGGAAGAAGGTGAGCTTCATGGTTTTCAGATCTGGATTAACCAACCATCAGCTGATAAGAAATCACGTGCACAATACGCTGATTTCCAACCTGAAATGGTCGTAACTCATACAAGTAATGAAATGGGAGTTGCACGTGTTCTTGCTGGTGAAAGCCAAATAAATGGAACAAATATAAAGAGCAATCTAGATAAAACAGGGGCTCCAGTCAGTGTGATTGATTGGCAAAGTCATAAGGGGCAATTCATCTCAGTAGCCCACGACCCTAATTTCAACGTCATGGTTTATGTCTATCAAGGATCTATCCAGATTGATGGTAAAACTCTCACTCAGGGTCAACTTGGATTTCTAAGTGCAGGTGATATCACTACTTTAGGTTCAACTGAGAGCTCTGGCGCCTTAATTCTTGCGGGTCAACCGATTAACGAACCTGTTGTTCACTACGGTCCATTTGTGATGAATAGCATGGAAGAGATCAACCAAGCTGTTGAAGATTACAACAAGGGTCTTTTCGAAACCTACCGATAAAGCTAGCACTGCCGGACGACCAGTAGCATTCACCGCTGCCGGTTTTTTATAGCTTGGAGAATACTTATGCCACTGCCCTTTGTTTACCGACTTCTTATTTTGTTGTTCCTAACTGTCTTGCCATTGACGTGTTTATCAATGGATTCTCGCGACATCCAGCAGCGAACAGCATCACCAAAAATTGCGTTGGTACTTGCTGGAGGAGGGGCAAAAGGAGCTGCGCATATCGGTGTTCTCAAGGCGTTGAAGGAAATGCAAATTCCGATACACCTGATTACAGGTACAAGCATGGGCGCCTACGTAGGTGGGTTGTACGCATCAGGGCTAAGTGTTGATGAAATTGAGAACATAATTGAAACGACTGACTGGAATCGAGGCTATATCGATCGCGCTGCTCGTTCAGATAAACGAGTGAAAGACAAAATAGCGGATGACCGTTATCAAGTTGCCACCGATCTAGGCCTGAATTCATCCTCTCTAACCACACCAAGTGGTTTAATCCAGGGACAATCAATGTTGCGCCTGCTGCGTGAAACGAGTGGTAATGTTCCAACACAAAGCAGCTTTGATGATCTTCCTACTCAATTTAGGGCTATTGCAACTGATGTGAGCACCATGGAAGCGAAAGCACTAGGCGAGGGCAATTTAGTTGATGCCATGATGGCGAGCATGTCCATTCCTGCTTTGTTGCCACCGTACGAGATAGATGGGCATCGATATATAGATGGAGGGGTTTCAAATAACTTACCCATAGTTGTGGCTAGAGAACTAGGTGCAGACATCATTATCTCTGTCGACGTAAGTAGTGAATACGAATCGCAGCAAGAGATTACTGACGTGGTTTCTATGCTGGATCAATTGTCTGTTCATATGGTTAAGCGAAGCACCCAGCAACAAATTAACGCGCTTAGTATTCGTGATATCTATTTGAAACCAAATGTTGGAAGTATTGGTACTACAGAGTTTTCTGCAATGCCTGATGCGATCAACAAGGGGTATCAATTGACGATTCAGAACCAAGAGAGACTTTCTTGTCTGTCTGTATCCACGAACGCGTATCAAGGTTTTCTAGAACAAAGAAAGTATAAGCGAACTCAACTTCAGCTGAGTTCTATTCGCCAAATAGACAGTGTTGTGTTTAAGAACCGCAGTCACTACAGCGATGAGATGCTACTTAGTCTCTTAAATATTAGAGCCGGTCACACCTACACGACATCACAGATAGAAATGAAGGTGAGCCAATTATATGCATTGGATTACTTTGAGCTAGTTCGATACCACTTCGAGATGCGTAGCAATAAGACTCAACTGCATGTGGATGTAAAAGAGAAATCATGGGGACCCAACTATCTCGACTTTCGATTTCATGTGGAAGAGGATTTCAACGCGAATAGTGTGTACTCCATCGGTGCAAGCACCCACTTTACTGGCTTGGATAGTAAAGGCAGTGAGTTTCGTTTGAATGTTGAACTTGGCACAAGCAATCGTTTGGAGGCTGAATACTATTCTCCGATTACTGCCAATCAAACCTTGTTCTATTCAGTTTACGCGGGCGCTCTTTCGGAAAGGGGAAATATCTTGCAAGGCAACTTAGATTCTTCGCCAGCCTTAGAAGGTGAAAGTGATTTTTATCCATACACCCAAAATTCGCTGTCAGCCGAGATTGCTGTTGGATTACAAGCTTCATTTTGGCAAGAGCTTAGGTTGGGGTTGAATGCCCAGTCAGGAAAAACCACACTCACACCTGTCAACTCGATGGAAGGGTTTGACTATGAAAGAGCTGGAGTATTTGCACGGTATGAGTCGGACACACAAGACAGCAAAACCTTTCCCACGCGAGGGTCTAGGATAAAACTGAATTATTTATTCTCGAATGATGAGTACATTGCACCGCAAGGACGAACAAGCGACGATTCCTCACATACGCAAGAATGGACTGCTGAATTTTATACGGCGCATACTTATGGACGCCACACTTTGAGTGGTACAGCTCAATATTCTCTGATTGATACTGGATCGAGCAAACTAGCTATTAATCCAGTGCGATTAGGGGGATTCTTGAACTTTTCCGGTATTCCAAAAGATAGCCTTGTCGGTAAAGAAAAAGCTTACAGTGGTCTTACCTACCGCTATCGGTGGGTAGATAATGATTTTGGGCTATTTCATTCACCAGTCTATTTGGGATTATCGGCTGAATATGGTGGTACTTGGCAAGATACAAAACTCGATTTGAACGAAGCACCACTATATCGAAGTGGAGCCCTGTACGCGGGTGTAGACTCACCAATAGGTCCAATAATAGTTTCATACAGTCGAGTAGAGACGGGGATGGATGCATTCTATCTCATCATAGGCTCTTCATTTCCCTAGTTGAGGCTCTACACACCTCGACTATCGAGTTTGAAAATGTAACGACTCTCATGCGTACCACTATATAAACCAGAAGGTTTGTGGTTGCGCAGAAGAAACTAAACAGTAAAGGAAGCCTAAAGTGCAGTGGAAAGCATTTTTAATAGCTTTGTTGTTAGCCAGTACAGCACAAGCAGGATATGGGACAGGCGGTGTACCTTCCGTGCCTTGCTACCTAAATGGGGAGTAGAAGGGGACGATTTCGCTTAATGAGTGCAAAAGAATCGGTAGCACTATCCCTGGTGAAAAAGTTCCTGACAAAAAAAAGAGCAAGCCATAGGCTTGCTCTTCACTGTGTTTTCTAAGCTAGTGTTTACTTTTCAAAAGCAAACCACAACACCCAGCAATTACAGTTCAGCGTTGTGATACACCTGCTGAACATCATCACAGTCGTCAAGAAGATCTTGGAACTTCTGGAATTTCTCAACGTCATCACCTGAAACTGGAGTGTGAGTTTGAGGTACAAAAGTGATCTCTTCCACATCCATAGTGAGCTCAGGGAATGCAGCGTTTAAGGCTGTTTTGGTTTTGAAAAACTCAGTGTGCGGAGCGAATACAGTGACAACACCATCTTCTAGCTCAACGTCAGTCACATCTACGTCTTCCATCATAAGCGCTTCAAGAATCACTTCATCGTCGTCGCCCTTGAACTGGAATACAGCTTGGTGATCGAACATGTGTGAAACTGAACCTTCAACACCAATTTTCGCACCCACTTTAACAAAGCATTGACGAACGTCTTGGAAAGTACGGTTGCCGTTGTCAGTAAGACAGTCAACGATCACGCTTGTGCCACCAGGACCAAAGCCCTCGTAACGTGCAGGTTGGTAATCTTCACCACCGCCGCCAGTTGCTTTATCGATCGCTTTGTCGATAACGTGTGCAGGAACTTGGTCTTTCTTCGCTTTTGCGATCAGGTGTTTAAGAGACAAGTTCATGTCTGGATCTGAACCACCGTTCTTTGCACACATGTAAATTTCTTTACCGTACTTAGAATAAACCTTAATTTTTGCGCCAGCTGTTTTGGCCATTGAGGCCTTGCGCACTTCAAAACTTCTTCCCATCGGGATCTACTCTCTAATTCTATGTGTCTCAGAAAAGTCACACTCATCGGCCTCGCCAATGAGTGATAAAAACTACCCTAAATTCATCATCTGTCGATACTTCGAAACAGACTCGTCAAACCAAAGCACGTGTTGTTCGGTCTTAAGCTTGCTGCGTTGATCTGAAATATCTAATTCAGTGCCCTGCGAGTGTTTGACCTTCCACACCAAATAAGATGCTTGTTTGTCCAACTCTACGCGGTATTTGTCTTCAGCAGGAAGATTAGAAAGATTTATCGACATGTGAGGTTTTTTACTACGAATTCGTGACGCGTAATATAGCACAAATCTGAGATGAGAAAAAATGCGTTAATTTACACTGTAAATAGAAAGTTTGAAGTTAGGCGCCAGTGATACCAAAGACAATAACAGAAACTCCCCCACCAACAGCAACGCATGCGATCATAACAGGTGCCACTCGATACCATAGTTTCTTGTCCCCTATCGTCACCACCATTCCCATTTTGACTAGGGTATTAACAGAGGCGGCGATAATAACGCCAATAGAAGCAATCGTAATACTCAACGATTCTGTGCTCTGCCGCCCTAGGGCAAGGGAAATAGCATCAACATCAGTAATACCTGATAGTGCTGACAGCATAAGCACACCCGCATCACCAAACCAATTGGATAGTACATGGGAAAGCAGGATAATCACCGCCAATACTGCACCAAAAAACAGCGCCGAACGCAAAGCGAGTGGATTGGTCTGCTTATTATTCTGCTCCACATTATCAACCTCACAATTGCGCCATATCCACCAAGCAGGCACATACAGTACGGCCATCATGAGCAAGATTATGGGCCAAATCAGCATTACCAGATCTGGATTTATTACCGACAATACAACCAATAAGCGTGGGAACATAGTGCCGCAGCAAAGCAAAATACCACTGGCGAGTAATGGGCTAATATTGGCTTGCTCTCGAGAGAGCTGAGAAAACTGCAGGGTGAGAGCGGTAGAGGAGCTTAAACCTGCAAACACGGAAGTGAATAAGATCCCTCGCTTAGCGCCACCAATTTTTATCGCAAAATAACCAACAAAGGAAATGCTGGCGATGAGCACCACCATCCACCAAATCTCATAAGGGTTGAGGGCATTCCATGGGCCGAAAGATTGGTTTGGCAGAAGAGGTAGCATCACAATGGAAATAAGGAGTAAGCGCAGCGCTGCATCCAGTTCGTACTCTTGTAGCTTCTGCAGGGCTTGGTGAAGTTCTTTTTTATTGTCCAATACCACAGCGGTAAGGACTGCCGCCACCGCGGCTAAAACCGCTTCACCAGAAACAGCAAGGCAGCCAATGATAAAGGTGATTAGCAGACTCACCACACCGGTGATACTAATGTCTTCACTGCGCTTTTGCTTCATCACAAAGGCAATACAGGCCAATAAGACCAGCGCAATCAAACCAAAGCCGATAAGTACGGGCGAGTAAATACTGGCTAACGTCGCTATCAAGGCGCCTAGCAAGCTCACCAGGGAGTAAGTACGAATACCGGCAACTCGACTGCCTTCAACCCTATGTCGCATCACCCAGCCTCTCTGGGTGCCGATTATTACACCCAATAACAGAGCGATGAACAGGTTCCAGATGAGGTGTTCATTCGTTACAAGCTCACTAATGTTCATAGTTCACCTTTGTACTACGCACTTTAGGTATGATTATTTTATGCCAAGGGAGAGAATTTTCTTTGACCTAGGTGAAAAGAAACACATAAAAAAGCGCACATACCCTTGTCACGAGTACATGCGTTCTTGTGTCGTATTTTAAGTTGAAAATAAAAACAATACGACAGAGTAATTTTTGTCATATGCCCATTACTGAGCGTACTAGTCTCGGTGTGGAATTAGTGTAGCAATCCCAACTCGCGAGCCTCTTCCAGTGTCAATCCGCTTTCCCTGATTTCGCGCATTTGTTCTATTCGGCGTCTTGCCTCTGCTGATTTTAGCTGTTTATTCGAAGTGGCTTCGGGGGTGGCGTTCAATTCATCCCACGAACCCGCGAGACCTTGCATCTCTTCTCGGCTGATAGAATTAATAGACATCACTTTGCTCCTGAAATAACAATAAAATATAAGGCGTTTTTGCCTTGTGATATACAGAAGAGCGGACGCTGGTCATGTATGCGTTAAGCTCCTCTGACCTCTGTATTGATAGCAATCTAGCAATCTTGTGTTAAGAAAATTTGAATCGATCTGTGATGGGGTTATCACCGCCTTTTTTGTTTTGTGGACAGCGTCTGTATTTGGTCACATTTTAGTCAATATTGATTTACACTTACAAATAATAATGCTTAAAAAAGGAACGATTCTTGTGACTCGGCTAGATCAATGGCAACAACAATTTTCGCTGTGCCACAAAACGCGGAAGCATGATCAAGTGAAGGTTTTGGCTCAATTGATCAATGATCCTCCTGAAGAATTATGGGGGCCGGAATTATCGATCGAACAGAGTCAAGGGCTTGGTTGTTGGCTTGATGGTTGCGCTCGTATGTATCAGCATCATTTGGAGCAGGCAGAGCTTGAGGCGGCCTACTCTTATCTATGCTTGGCACAAGGTCGATTGGAGCAGGTGATCAGCCGGGCTGAAGTGGATCAAAACATTCGTTTATGCTGCTGTCGTAGACTTGAACAAGTCATGGTTTTGATCGTTGAGTTTTGCAAGAAGCAACATGGAAAGGCCTGGCGCGCTGAGTTAAGCAATCAAATTGAATCACACGTTAAGTTCTTAACGCTTTACCCACTCAATGAAGCGCCGATCCCGGTATTGAAGCCTTCACGAGGGGCGAATAAATCCGCATAGATCTTTGGTTTACAAAAACTATGCGGAAGCATGATCAAGAGCCTGATACGATCTCTCTCAGCACTCGCATAACGGTTTCATCATAATGACCCTCAAGGATCTGGCGACACACTTTACGCCTAACCGCTAATCCCAAAATCAATCGCTCGATCGTTAGATGTGCGCCCGAAGAATCTTGATTATACAACTCGATGGTACGACTTAGCGCCTCATAGCTGACAACCTTGTCCCCTACCCTCAGCCAATCAAGCTTCTCTAAGAGCTCCTGACACTCTTCTCTGATAGAAGTAGGTGAGTGTCCAGTCATTGCTGATAAAGCCGTTATGCTGCGTTCTAGAGCTTCTGGAGAGGTATATTTTGTTAAGCTGATGGTGATCTCTTCAGCATTGATCTCAACCAGATGCTTACGCAGCTTCACGCGACGACCCAAATTCCCTCTTGGTGACGACTTTTTACGTTGAATAGGTTCAAACTCGCCATCGATGATCTCCGCCAATTCCTCGAGTTTTTGTTTAGACACCATTTCATGCCTAAGTGGATTGGGTAGCGTTGGCGCCATGTTGCGTTTACCCGCGTTGGTAGTACGCGCCCTTGCGTAGCGCACCACTTCTTCTGCGTTGCACTTGATATCCACTTGGTAATCTTTGACCTTACCTTTTGGCTCTAATGCGCTTAACGTCAGGTGATAACCCCATAAGTTAACGACAAACAGTTCGTCATTACCCTTGTCTTTAGAGAGTTTCTTCAGCTCTCTAAGCAGATCCATTGAGAAGCGTCGCCATTCGATATTACGTGCAAGCTTTTGATTTAACTCACTAAGTAGCATCATATCAGAAGAGCGACGTGACATACGGCTCCTGAAATAGGAATACAACTGGAACACCAAGGTATGCTGGCGAAGGATCTCTGGTGGGAACAAGAAGAAGTAATCTTTAGTCAGCAACTCCTCATAAAACGATGGCTCCCATACCAAGATATACAGGTTTGGTTTTATTTTTATCTCGCCGGCTTCATTTTCGGTAGGTGCCTCTTCAGACGCGGTAATGGTTCGCGCTAGAAAACGAAAGCGATCACTCTTAAAGCCTTCAGGCATGTTCTCACTTAACCACTGCCCTGTAAGTTCGTGCAGTTGAAAGTCCGTGTATTCGATTCGATCAATGCTATCGCGAATAGAATCGCGTGCTGGTCCGCTGTCCTTTTTGCCCCTCAAAGAGAGGATATCAGTGATATACAATGGGGTTTTATTCGGCGCTACTTGTGCATTGATGTGGTAGTTATCTTGGTGATGATCATGGTACTGCACGGTTAGCGTAAATAAGGCAAATAGCGTCATAAGATCATCAACTGTCATGATGTTCTTTGACGATCGTGTTTCGATAACGGCACGAGTACCAGAGATCGAAACCATTGATTTCTGATAGTTTTTACGTGTTCGTGGTGGTGCTAATGCTTGATCAATGATGCCTGCCCAGTTAGTCGGTGAGACTACAAACTGATCGGCTTCGTCCAGCATTGCTGGTGGATTGTTCAATCCATGCTCGCTCAAGAGCTGCTTATTCACGTGTGTTTGCGCAAGCGCCTGGGTCTTTTTCTTCTTGGCCGTCGTCTTGGTTGATTCGGTTTGTAAGCTTCCGGTACCTAGTGCAGTGATAAGCAGCGATGGGTTAACGAAGTGATGCAGCATAGTTTTACCCGCTAGACCCGTTTCGAACCTAACTGGTGTTTGCTTGAATAAACCAATGTTGACAGCAGCTCTAAGGCGTTGCTGGATTGCGGCCCTGGTGATTTGTCCGTCTGTGGCATCAATTAACTCTGTTGTTGAAACAAGACCGTCTTTGCTGGTCATGCCACGCAGAGAAACCAGATTAAGTAATTCGACTATGCTTTTGGTGACACCCTTAAAGTGTTGATATTGTTCTATCCATTCAACGGCGTTGTTATTAATTTCAAATAAATGTCCATCTTTATGACTTCGAGGTTGTTTTATCAGGATCTTGTCTTCGTTGGTCATTTAGTATCCGTCTACACTTTATCGTAACTTAATCATTGTTCCGTATAGCTTAAGAAAAATTCTTTTAAAAAGAAAGAAAAAAATATTGTTGTTCTTAAGACTGATCTTTATGTTTAAAACTGATCTTATTGATATAGTGATCTAATGATCCGGGCGTTGAATTACATGTAAGGTTATGTTTTTTAAGTTGTTTATTTTTGATTGGATCGGAACGATGATCATAGGTAAGACGTAAGCATGATCAAACAAACCCAGTAAACATGATCAAAGAATGTTGGAAGTGTGATCAACGTAATTATTGATAGATGATCAAGAGAGTCTTGAAAGCATGATCATTGAATACAAACAACTTATCCACATCCGAATTGTTTGTTAAGTGTTCAAATAACACTGTTCGTACTCTCTCTTAGTATGATCGTTTCTCTAGTCCCCTGCCCTATCGCTCATTTTTCGTGATTTTCATTGTCTTTTCACTTCGGAAAAATGATCAAGTAGCTTGTTGATCTATCGTTTCGACGATTGCTGTGTTTTTCAATCACTCCGTTTATGAAGTAACTGGCGTACGATTGTTACAAGCGATTTTCTTCTTGGTCTGAATAGATGCGGTAATAGTGACTCAAATGTTGGAAGCATGATCAAGAGTTCTTCGGATAAATGAGTTTCCATGCCCAATGCAGTTGAATTAGTGGTGATTTTGTCTGGATTTCGCTTCATTGCCCATTCTGCCTAATGTTGACCGTAATCTAGCTGAACATTTACATGCTTCCGAGGATTAAAAACGCTTGATCATCGATCCGTAAAGGATCCTTCATATTCATGAAATACCTCGTTAAAGTAGATCACGTTTTTTACAGTGCGAGTTCCTTGATCATTGATCCAAGATCTCTGGTTTCTGTGGATAAATAAAAATTTTGCTCAAGGAACGATGATCAAGATATTACCTTGATCATCGTTCCATAAACCCGAATGAGATTAACAATTAACCGATACTCGTAGTAATCCGCTGCTGGTTGTTTTTATTCAGTTTAGTTTCAGGCTGATTTGGGCGAATATCGAGCCACTAGCTAACAAAGGAGTATTGATTTGCAAATGACCGTAATTCATACAGTTCTTAGCATCGTTCCGAAAACGTCCCGAAAACGTTCTGAAAGTATCCTGAGAGCGTTATTAATGTAATCGATGTTATTGAATGGATTCATACGATGTTTTGCCTTTTCCCCCTACACAATGCTTGTTTCACTAGAAATGGGTTCTTTACAATGTAAATACGTGACACATGTAACTTTTTAAATCTATGGTACTTTACCTGTCGTTATTCGACTAAAAACGTGCGTTGCTATGCTCAATTAGCAGGCTATTTATGTGATTCAACTCATTAATAATTGTTCAGCACTTTATTGTAATTATATCTATTCGCTGTACAATTATCTAAGTCATACATTTATGGGAAGAATGATGAAAAGAGAATCAACGATAGATAATCTTTACCAGCTAGCTGAACAGACTAAACAAGTTCAAGCTGATCGTATTGAAATAGTGTTGGAAGAGCGAAATGACGAGCACTTCCCGCCTATGTCAAAAGCATTGATGGAAACTCGCTCTGGCTTGACTCGAAGAAAACTAGACGACGCTATTAGCAAGATGGAAGCCAAGGGCCACCAGTTTACTAAAAACAACGCCAATCACTACTCAATCTCACTTGATGAGGCTCATCTATTGATGGAGTCTGCAGGCGTTGAGAAGTTTCACCAGCGTAAGCGCAATCAAAACAATAAACCTTGGGTGGTAAACGTTCAGAACCAGAAAGGGGGTACAGGTAAATCAATGACTGTAGTTCACCTTGCTGCTTGTTTGGCTTTGAATTTGGATAAACGCTACCGTATATGTCTTATTGACTTGGATCCCCAAGGCTCTTTGCGTTTGTTTTTAAACCCACAAATTAGTATCAGCGAGCATGACAATATCTACTCTGCGGTTGATATCATGCTGGATAATGTGCCAGATGAAGACGAAGTAGACTTAGAGTTCTTGCGCAAGAATGTAATGCTTCCTACTCAGTATCCAAACTTGAAGACCATTTCAGCGTTCCCTGAAGATGCAATGTTTAACGCGGAAGCGTGGCAGTCTCTTTCTCAAGACCAGTCTTTAGATATCGTTAAACTGCTTAAAGAAAAGCTGATTGATAAGATCGCAGATGACTTTGACGTGATTATGATTGACACTGGCCCTCACGTAGACCCGTTGGTATGGAATGCAATGTACGCATCAAATGCGTTATTAATTCCTTGTGCGGCTAAGCGTCTTGACTGGGCATCGACTGTTAACTTCTTCCAGCATCTACCTACCGTGTATGAGATGTTCCCTGAAGATTGGCATGGCTTGGAGTTTGTTCGCATGGTACCAACCATGTTTGAAGACGATAACAAGAAGCAGGTTTCAGTTCTTACTGAGATGAACTATCTTCTGCAAGATCAGGTTATGATGGCAACGATTCCAAGAAGTCGTGCGTTTGAAACCTGTGCAGATACTTACAGCACTGTATTTGACCTCACTCCAGGTGACTTTGAGGGGGGTAAAAAGACGCTTGCGGTTGCTCAAGATGCCGTGCAAAAAAGTGCACTAGAGCTAGAGCGAGTGTTACATAGTAACTGGGCGTCATTGAGCAAGGAGGATTAAAAGTATGGCGATAAAAACTTCCGACTTGAACGCCAAACTATTTGGTAAAGCGAATAAGCGCAGGGCAACAACACCTGCTGAGGCTCAAACTGCGGCTAAAGATAATGCTCAAGTTATTGAGTTGGCAGTGGCAGGGCAGGACATGGTTTCTTTTGAGTTGCAGCGTATTCCTGCAACGGAAATTGAGCAAAAGACCATTGTTTTTTCTGATAACTCCCGTGAGCAGTCGTTTTTAAACGAACACGCATTGTCTGATATTTTGGTTACGCTTAAAGAGCGCGGTCAACAATATCCAGCAGTGGGTAGAAAAAACAGTGAAGGCAAGATTGAAGTTCTCGATGGTAGTCGTCGTAGAATGTCTTGTATCTTGGCTGAGAAAGACTTTCTTATCTATGTGGCCGAAGACATTAACGGCGAGCACGCCAAGTTCTTGTCTGACGTCGCTAACGCACATAAACCTCTCTCTTTGTACGAAAGAGGCCGTGAGATGCAAGCGAAGCTTGATTCTGGCGAGGTGACAGATCAGAAGGGACTTGCTGCTCTGTTCCAATGCAGTGAGGCACTTGTGAGTGGTGCGCTTAAGGCGGCGTCTTTACCTTTGCCTTTGCTTCAAGCTTACCCTAATGTCACTGAGCTCGGTCGACCAACTATCGTTAAGCTACACAAACAGTTTAACGAGCTAGATGAAAGCGCTCAGAAAGGCATCCTAGATAAGTGCCAGAAAGACGGCGCGTATGTTTGGCAACGCTTTGGCGACATGAGCGAGGCTAAAATTACTAAGCAAGTTTCGGTGCTACTTGAAGGCTGGATTTCTGAGGTTAATCAAACTGTCGAAAAACCCGCTAAGAAGCCAGTCGAACTTGTGAAAGGTAAGGCAAGTTACGTAAGAAAGGGGCAATCTTTGGCGTTGAACTTGAAGAAAGTGGACGACGCATTAGCACAAGAGATTATTCAGTTTATCGAGGGCAAGCTTAAGTAAGTTTTTGCTTAATATTATGCTAAGTAGATAGAGTAGGGCGGGTACCATTTGTTTGGTACCCGCTTTTTTTGTTAGTGAATAGCTGAAATGGGCTTAACCGTTTTTAGATTAAACTCCTTCATGATTGAGTAAATGTGGTCGAACAAATCGGCCTGCGCACGCTCGTAGTCTTTGATATTGGTTTTGTTAACGTAACAGTAAACCTCTATAGGTAATCCAAAGCGGTTACTTTCCAATTGCCTTACCACGATAGTCAGATCTTTAATTACAGCGGGGTGGGTAGCGAGATAACTTGCGATGTACTCTCGAAAACAGCCTAGATTGGTGAGTCGTCTAAAGTTAATTGGGTCGGCATCATGCGGAAGAGTGTGGTTGTACTCTTCGATTTCTTGTTGTTTACGATCAATGTAAGACTTAAGCAATCTGAACTTACCCATGTGTTCGAGCATATCGGCATCGACAAAGTTTATCGTCTCAGCATCAATGAATATGGCCCTTTTTATGCGCCTTGCGCCAGTTTCATCTACCCCATACCAGTTGATGAATGGTTCAGAAACGAGTGTTTGAGAAGGGATCATTGCAATGGTGTTGTCCCAGTTTTTTACTTTTACCGTGGTTAACGTTACTTCTTGTACGGTGCCATCTACTTTGTGGTTGTCTAATTGAATCCATTCCCCCGTTGATATCATCTTATTAGCGGCCAACTGAATGCCAGCAATAAACCCTAGAATGGTGTCCTTCATAATAAAGGCCAACATACCGGCCATTACGCTGACACCAGAAATAAGATAAATAGGGGTTCTGTCTAGAATATGTGACGTCGTAATGAGTGCTGCCAGTGCTACAAAACTGAGTTTAAAGAATTGGACAATGCCGTGCAGTGGCAAACGATGCGCGAAATGCTTGTTGGCAACCACAATGAGCAATAGATCAAACACCGCAAACAGAGTGCGTAGCACCAACACCGCAGCGCCAATCTCGAGTACACCATCGATCAGTTGCCCCGGGATAGTGGTTCTGGGGACGATAAGCTCAATTGTGGACATGAACAGATAATAGGGGAGTAGAACCGATACCTTTTCAGGCAGATGCTTACGCTTGATTGTGAGCTTTGTTTTAGCGTTATAGCTCTGGCTACTTGTATGAATGAATTTACGAATGAATTTTCGCATGAAGTGACGCACAACCAGATAGGTGAACGTAGCAACTAACGAGGTAACGACGAATAGCCCTATGTCTGCAATGAAGCTACTTCTATCAAATGTGATAGAAAATAATGAAAGCACATCAATTAAAAAGTGTCCCAGATGCTCGACAACGGGCTCTGTCACAACTTGCTCATTTTCCATAAATTAAAACCTCCGTGTTCTCAGTCTATCGTATATCAAGCTAGGTTGAAGTAACTTGTTAAGTTGCCAATTCTTAGCCCTAGATAGGTATTTTTGATGGTTATACCAATCGTAGTAAATAACTGATCATCCTAGCTTGCTAAAACACTCGATAACGGCGTTAGATTTTTTGATTGTAGAATAACGACTTATCAAAGAGTTCTGCCTTGTTATCCCGAGTTTTTCCTACGCTATTTCTGACCACTTACTTACTGTGATTGCTATTACAGGTATTTGAGGAAGAGGGGCGTAGTAATCGTCACTCTGATCTTGATTCTGCTATTCTAAGCACAATGAATATTCAGTCACTTAGGCGATTACCTTGTCACACCATTCTCATCTTCAAACCTTGGTCTCATTAAAATTGAATGCCTCTAAATCTATGCATCGCTGCGGCGTAGTGCTTGATGGAAGTAGAGGGTGGCAATTGGAGCTATTGGAAGCGTTTGGAGCGACTGTAGAGCACCATAGGGCGTTAATTATTGATACCGATGGCTTGAGCTATGGAGAAAGCCTTACGTTTAAGCAGGCTCGTCAGAAGCTGGGACAAGAGTCAGACCTGATAGTGGCTGATTTAAGTTCACCTTTTGATGCTAATGGCTTTACCGCTGTAAGTGGCACATTAAAGGGTGGTGGGATGTTGATTGTGTTGCCTTCGAGCAAACATGAGGGGGATGGCTATTCAACGTTATGGCTTGAACGAGCATTTGAGGCCTTTCATCGGATCAGACAGAACGAAGACACTTTCTCTGATATCAAAGAAGTAGAGCCCCTTTCAACCTTTAACCGGTATGAGCAACAGCAACAAGCCATTCAGGCTATCTCGCGTGTGCTTAGTGGGCATAGGAAGCGCCCGTTGGTGATTACTGCAGACAGAGGCAGGGGAAAATCTGCTGCTTTAGGAATAGCGGCGGGACAAATCATTCATGATTCAACAAAGAAGATATTGGTAACCGCCCCTAATACTCAAGCGGTTAAAACATTATTTGAACACGCGAAGTCTGCATCTGGTTGTAGTAATCAAAGGCCTAATGTTGCGTGTTCGATTGAGGGGGGGAGCGTTGAGTTTATTGCACCTGATGAATTGCTACGTGAGCAACAAGTTTGTGATTTGCTGCTAGTTGATGAGGCTGCTGCGATACCACTGCCAATCCTTAAGTCTATCGTCGAGCGTTATCATAGAGTGTGTTTTGCCACTACTGTGCACGGCTATGAAGGATGCGGGCGAGGATTTGGTATCAAGTTTGAAGCATGGTTAAGCAAGCATCGACCTGGCTGGAACTCAATTAAGCTTACCCAACCTATACGTTGGAACCCAGACGATCCAATGGAAGCATGGTTATTTGATACCTTCTTACTTGATGCGGAGATTGAATCTGCGCCATTAGATGCTGATCTCACCATACATCTACAAAAAATAGAGGCAGATAGTTACGCTCGTTCTCCTGAGATATTGAGAAAAGGATTTGGCTTGTTGGTCAATGCCCATTATCAAACGACGCCTAACGATCTGTTCCAGTTATTAGATGACCCCAATATTGTGTTTTACCAAGCTCTGCAGGGAGAGCATGTAGTCGGGGTTATTGTTGGGTATCTGGAAGGGGGCTTGGATGAATCGACACTGGCTGATGTACAGCTAGGTCGAAGACGTCCTGCTGGGCATATGGTGCCGGTCTCTTTGGTTTCTCAACTTGCCGATAACGCACCTGCACTGGTTAAAAGCCTTCGAATTATGCGAATAGCGGTCCACCCTGACCTTCAAGGACAAGGCATTGGTGGCTGGATGTTATCTCAGTTATCTAAGAAGCAAACAGACGTTGAGTATTTATCAACGAGCTTTGGTGTGACAGCGGAGCTGGCAAGTTTTTGGGCAAGCAATCACTTTCAATCCGTGCGCTTAGGTAGCAAGCAAGACCAAGCCAGTGGCTGTTTTTCTGTCACTATGGTCAAGCCCTTGAACCGTTCTCTTTCATGGTTGGACGGTGCTAGACATCAATTAAGAGAGGGCTTGCTTGATACTGCATCCGATATTCACCGCAATCTATCTAGCGACGTCCTTATCGAACTGCTTAGTGAAGGTAGCGTAAGTCTGTCTCATCAAAAAGATTTCCATTTACGAGTGGTGGAGAATTACGTTCAGGGCGGTGCAAGTTTTGAAGGTACCCGCGCCAAAGTTACAGAATTATTGCTCGCAAATTTGCATGGAGTTGAAGTTGAAAGAGTCAGCCTTATCTCTGACTTGGTCATCAAAAAGTTGAGTTGGTCTGAAGTTTGCCAGAATCATGGCTTCACAGGACGAAAGCAAGCGGAAGCGAATTACCGCCAAGCCATCCAAGAGCATCTGCTTAGCACTCTATAAACCCGTGATTTACAGTGTAAATTCAATGATTTCTGTCTCGCAGGTCAATTTACACTGTAAATTTCATTTCTCATCAAATCATCCTCCTAAAAAACATGAACGCTGCCAACAGCACTGTTCATGCTTTTCGGTCTTCCAGTTCGTTAGTCTGTTGCTATCCGCATTTGCTTTTATTGAGGTCAAAGAAAACAATGCTGACAACAACTCAGGAAATCTTTAACAAGCTTACAAAACTGGTGTTTGTCTTGTTGGGAGTGGTTGTTTTATTTGTAGTGCTTTGCTTAGGGCTACTTCATAAAAACCAGCACATATCATCAGAAGAGTTTCTAGCAATTTCTGGCTTTGGTGTTTTAATCGAAGGCGTGCTATTTGCTATTTATCAAGGTGTGAAGTTCAAATAAAAAGGGCAGTAACTTTTCAAAGTTACTGCCCTCAATTTACACTGTAAATCATCTACTTATTGACTGATTTAAGGTTTCCTTTTTGTAATTCAGCCAGTACCTTTTCTTTCGGGCCGTCCCCGACAACAGAGCCTGCACTCATTACAATTAATCGGTCGACTACTTCTAACATTGAGGTTTTATGAGTGATTAGAATTAGAGTTTCTTCATTGGACAAATTCTTCAGCTCATTTTTAAATAAAGCTTCAGCACGATTGTCCATCGCACTGGTTGGTTCATCTAACAGCAGGATAGGGGGTCTTCCCAAAAGTGCGCGGGCCACTGCTACAGCCTGGCGTTGACCGCCAGATAGTAACAGACCTCCTTCACCGACTTGCCTTTCCAATCCCGCAGGGTCTTTCATCGTAAATTCTGTCACACCTGCGCGTTTGGCAGCCAGCATCACTTCGTTGTCTTCAGCCAGGTGTTTACCTAGCGTGATGTTATCGCGTATGGAACCGTAAAAGAGTGTAATGTCTTGAGGAACGCAACCGATATTGCTTCTCACATCGGTATGGTGCAATTGTTGAATATCGGTGTCATCAATGCGTACGTGCCCTTCTGTGGGTTTGTACAGCCCCATAATCAAACGTTCTAAGGTTGTTTTACCAGAACCTATGCGTCCTATGATGGCAACTTTCTCTCCCGGTCGAATAGTTAAGCTAACGTCACGAATTGAAGAGACCGGAGCGTCTGGGTAGTTGAACGTTACTTTATCCAGCTCAATTTTGCCTTGAAGCACTGGACGGTGAATATAACGCTTATCTTCTTCTTGCTCATCCGGCATGCTCATCACTTGCTCGATGATGGTCATTGAAGACTTTGCTTGGTTATATCGAGTCGATAGCAAAGCGACTTGAACCAAAGGACCAATCGCGCGACCGCTCAACATAGTGGCGGCAATCAAGCCCCCCATGGTCAACTCTCCCTCTGAAATCAGGTACACACCCATAATCAACATGCCGACGTTTGACGATTGCTGAAGGAAACCCGCAGAGTTTTGTACGCTATCGGTAATGCGACGACTCTTAATATTCCAGTTTGCCATATGCGCTACCGCTTCTTCCCAGCGATACTGGAACTGGCTCTGAGCCCCAAACATCTTCAATGACTCTAAACCAGAAAGTGCTTCGATCAGATTTGCGTATTTTTGCGAGGCTAGACGTGAGCCCTCTTCGATACTGTTTCTAAGGGGGCGTTGAATCAGTAGAGAATGGAGAATCAGCAAAGTGACACAGACGATAGGTACTAGTACGACGTTGCCTGCGATTAGCCAAATCACTACTAGGAAAAGTATGGCGAAGGGTAAATCTATGAGAGCGGCGATGGTGGCAGAGGTGAAAAATTCTCTAATCGATTCAAACTCTTGTAGATGTCTTGCAAAAGCACCCACCGATGGAGGGCGAGCCTCCATTCTGATTCCCATTACTTTGCTAAACAGCTTTGATGAGATAATGATGTCTGATTTTTTTCCTGCTACATCGATAAAGTAACTGCGAAGAGATTTAAGCAATAAATCAAAAATAAAGATAACGACAATACCGCTGGCCAGTACCCATAGTGACTCAAAGGCGAGGTTGGGCACGACTTTGTCATACACGATTCGAGTAAAGAGTGGGGTGGCAATGGCGAATATATTGATCAAGATAGAGGCGATGAGTACATCTCGATATATGGAACGAGATTCTTTCAAGGTTCCCCAAAACCAGTGCCCTTTACGCGTTTTCAGTATCTCAGGGGAGCGCTGATCAAAGCGAAATTGTTTTTTGATTAGAAAATAACGTCCACTGTAATCTTCTTCTAGGTCTTTTAGTGTTGTGGTTGTGGCGACGAACCCGGTTTCTCGTCCAACAATCTCTGCTTGCCCTTTTTCAATGTCGACACTGAGCAATACACAGGCTTCGTTTTCTCCAGTAAGGAGAATCGCGGGAAGAACCAGGTCGGATACTTTTTTCAACGGGGCAGATTGCTCTTTGGCTACTAGGCCGGCCCTTTCTGCTGCTCTAGGAAAGAGAATCGGAGTGAGTTTGCCCTCGGGTAGTGGCAAACCGTTGAGCAGTGCTTCTGGCGAGTTTGAAAGGCCGTAGTAGCGGCTGACGTAAATCAGAGAGTGAAGTAATGAGTCTTTCATTCATTGTCATCCTTGGTATCAATAGCGAAGCCTTGCAGCCCATTAACATTGTGCATGGCTAATTTATTAATTTGTGTTTGGTTTTCTACTCTTGTGGCTATGACAAATGCGCCAATTTCATGAGCGAGCTTAGCGACTGAAGATAAGGTTTCTGTGGTTTTTTCATCGTTTAGGTTCAGAGTAAATAAGTAGTCTAGTTTGACGTAATCAGGTGAAAATTCTTGTAAGTAATCAAGAGATTTTAGGTGGTGCGCATAGTTGTCTACCCCAAACTTAGCGCCATTGCGACGAAGGGTTGACACCAATAGTCGAGTCATCTCTTTGTGATAAATGAATACGGCTTCATGCAGTTCGAAGTGCAGATATGCAGCAAGCTGAGGGTGTTTCTGAAGTCTATCCTCTAGCCATGTAATGAATTCTGGTGACGTTACCGTGGCGGGTGCTAGATTGATTGCAACAGGCACCGGTAAACTGTCATTGCTAAGTTCCTTGATCATGCTTTCGATAATGTATTGATCGTAGAGGTGTGCTTTGTTCATTTTTTCCATAGGTGCAAGGAACATAATCGCAGGAGTGTAGTTTCCTTCATGCTCAATACCCGAGAAAATTTCTCGGTGATACGCATCACTGGCTATGCCTTTGACCAGTTGTGATTTTGTCATTACTGCATTGCGAGACATTGCCCCTTCTACTAACTCTACCCATTGTGTGGCTGAAATTGCTAACCCTTTGTTTTCATGTTGAATATATTGGTTGTTCGGCTCCAGCTTAGCCTTAGTTAAAGAGATATCGACGGAGCTTAGAATAGATTTAGAATCAGCGAAGCCATCAGTAATGACAGCGCCAATCTCAAACTTTGTTTCTTTAGCCGATTTGGAGAGGCTGGATAGTTGCGCGATAAGCTCTCTCAATTGCTGCTCGTCCTCATAAGGGGCAATGACACCGACTTCATCATCTAGCAGGCGAGCACAGACAATGGAACTGTCGTTGGTCAACGTCTTAAGTTCAGGGCCAACTCGCTGCATGAGTTCGGCTACGGCTTCAAAGTCATGTCTTGTCTTGGCTTGGGTCGCTTCTTCATAACGGATAATCGCTATTACCAGCGTTTGTCCTTCAGACTTTTTCGACTCAAGTTGACTGGTAAAGTAATTGCGATTACCCAGTGTGGAGGGTTTATCGATAAAGGCTTGTATGCGCAGAATATCGGCTTGTCTGGTTTGTTCTTCAACAAAGGCTTTGATACGAATGACCATTGACTCAAATGCATTAAATACCGGCACTAGATCTTGTGTATCAGGCTTACTCAATGAAATGTTGAAATCCCTATTAGCGATTTGAGTTGCCGCGCCTGAAAGTTGATTCAAGGGCTCAAGAGATCGTTTGACGAAGAAGCTAGTTAGCAGTAGAGCAAACAGAAAGGCTGCGATACCCACTCCCAAGGTAAACTCCATGTTCCTCCAAAGAGCCGCATAAGCGACGCCTGGGTGACTTATTATTTCAATCTCTGCCAGTTGTAACCATCCACTGGTAACGACACGTTTCTCATGAATGGTTTGAAAAATATCCAACTCAACCAGCCAGTTCGGCGCATTCTCACCTCTAATTGGATAACTTCTTACTATCTCATCACCCGTTTGCAGCATCACCACTCTGACAGAAGAAAAAGAACTCCCGTCAAATAGGGCATTCACCGCTGTTTCTACAGCGACCGGATCATTGTCTTCTAGGTAGGGAGAGAGGGCGAGGCCGACAGTATTGATCGCATTCTTCACCTCTGAAAATTGCTTCTGTGCAATGAATTGACGAGATTGGTGATAATCGACATAGAACAAACCCACAAACAATAAACTGAAGGTAAGTGAGATACTGATAAGCAGTTTTGTATATAAAGTCATAATATTATTCGTCCAAATTGACCAAAGGCTGGTTTAACACGAGCTTTTTTTGTCGATCTCGAACTTGGTTCCACAAGCTTAATCGAGAAGACTTTCCAGCCACTTTTCCTTGGATACTTTCTTTTGCGAGCCATAAGTGGTCGCCGTTAAAACTGTAAATAGGCACAATGTCGGGGCGTTGCGATGCGGGTAAAATACGAAAATCCAAATTATCTAGAACGAGAGGAACTGAATTTGGAGTAGGGTAGTAGGCAACCACCATATGAAACTGATTCAGTTCAACAGCTTTGGCATAGATAAGCCTGAGTTTGTTTTCATCAATACCAAGCTCTAGGAGGCTGAAGTATTTAGCAATGGTGAAGTCTTCGCAGTCTCCCGCGCCCACCCCAACAAACTCCATCGGTGTCGCCCAATAGTCCTTTTTTCCCCATAAATGGATATCATCAACAAACATGAATTGATTGAAGAAGTCGTTGATGAGCTTTAACTGTTTTAATTCGGGCTTACCCGCCGCATCCGATACGGCATTGCGCCATGCGACGACTCGTTTTCCCGCTCGTTCTCCATAGGCCGCCTCTACCTTGGACTTCCAAAGTTGTTCTTCCTTGTTGAGTGCGGACACACTTAATGTCAGTGTCCCTGCGAGTAGTGAAATGATTAAGGGTCTAATCATTTCTTCTATTCACGCAAGGCGCGCCCTTTGGCGCTTAAAACTGGCTTGAGCAAATAGTCGAGCACTGTTCGCTTACCTGTAATGATGTCCACAGAAGCGGTCATGCCAGGGATAATGGGCAACTCCCCATTACTACCAAACCCCGTTTGATCGGTATGAACTCGAACTAGATAAAAACTGTTTCCCTCTTCATCTTGAATGGTATCGGCACTGATATGTTCTAAGCGACCCACAAGACCACCGTACTTGGTAAAGTCATAGGCGCTAAATTTGACGATAGCCAACAGGCCGGGACGCAGGAAAGCGATGTCTTGAGGGGCGATCTCTGCTTCAACCACCAGCATATCTTCAGTAGGAACAATCTCTACAAGGTCCATACCTGGCTGTATAACCCCGCCTACGGTATTGGTGTGAAGCTTCTTAATGGTTCCGGTTACCGGCGAAGTGACGATTGTGCGACTTACTCTATCTTCCAAGCCCACAGTACTTTGAGTGATCGCAGAAAGCTCATCTTGGCTGAGGTTGAGCTTTTCTTGTTGTTCTGAGCGAAAGCCTAAAGCAACATCAACTCGACTGAGCAATGCCTCTCTGATTTCCGCGTTAAGTACGGGAACACGTCCTCGAGCAGAGTCTAACTCGCGTTTGGTGTCGTTGACTTGTCGTTTCAGCTTGATGAATTCTATCTGCGGTACGATGCCTTCTTCGGCAAGTGGGGCCATTAGCTCATACTCTTTTTGAGCAAAGTCATAGCCCTGCCTAAGGTTAGACACCCGGCTTCTTACCTCATTAAGGTCTTGAATTTTCTGATCAACTTGTTGATCTAGCACCCTTAATTGGTTTCTAAGATTATTGAGGTCTTGTCGATACTCCGAACGTTGCCTAGCGGCCAATCTGGGTTGGGTTTCTTCAAAATTGGCAGGGTAGATAAGTTTGTCTGTGCTAATAGTGACGCTGTTGCGCCAATTTCGTAGAGTTACGTTTTCTTCTACCTCAATGCTGGCTACCGAGGCGGAGAGTTGCAGAACCTTAGCGGTTAGGTTGTAGATCTGCTGTTCACGCTCACGAAAATCAGAACGAAATCGAGTATCGTCGATGAGTAGAAGTTGCTGACCTTTAGTGACCTGCTGGCCTTCTCTTACCAGAAGTTCTTTAACCAGACCGCCCTCTAGGTTTTGTACCACTTGCAGTTGACTGGAAGGGATTACCTTACCGCTTCCTATGGTGACCTTGTCTAACTCAGCCCAACTTGCCCAACCGATAGCGCAACTGAAGAATAGAAGAACGAACCAGAGCAGTAATCTGGCATTTGAAGGGGTGTTTAACAGCAGAGCTGCGGTTTTATCATCCACATACTCTAACTCGGTGCGACCGAGATTTTTTAGCTTCTCTTGACTCATAGGCCATCCATTTGCGCATTGAGTGAACGAGGAAAATTGAATCTATAACTAGTCTGATATTATCGCGCTGAGATATAGAGAATGTTTTCTCTATAGTATTCTTATTCGTTGTTAATGTTAAGTATACGCTCAATTCATTTACTCAGCGTTTACAACTTGTGATGTGTAGTAGGTTGTTGAATTTTCGAAGTAATATTTTTGAGTCAATTGGCTGTTAATTGCGCTAATGCATGTACAAAGTGACTCAAACTAGGGGGGATACGCGTATCATGCGAGCTTCAACGTAAAACGCCCTTGAGTTCTTTGGCATTGGCGCGCAAAATTTAACAAAATCGATTTGAGGATGTGAAATGAAGTTAACGGATATTCGTCGAGACTATACCTTAGGGGGTCTTCGCAGAAAGGATTTGAAAGCAAACCCTGTTGATCAGTTCAATTTATGGTTAGAGCAAGCGGTTGAAGCAAAGCTGACGGATCCCACCGCAATGACCGTGGCGACGGTTGATGAGCGCGGTCAGCCTTATCAGAGAATCGTTTTGCTTAAGAGTTTGGATGATCGTGGCTTTGTGTTTTACACCAATCTTGGAAGCCGCAAAGCGATTCAGCTGAAAGAGAACAATCGAATTAGCCTACATTTCCCTTGGCACCCACTAGAGCGTCAGGTTCATGTTACGGGTGTGGCGGAAAAACTTACTGCAGCCGAAAACTTCAAATACTTCACGTCTCGTCCAAAAGAGAGTCAGCTTGCCGCTATTGCGAGTAAACAAAGCTCTCGTATCTCAGCGCGAGGTATTCTGGAAGGTAAGTTCCTTGAACTTAAGAAGAAATTTGCAGATGGTGAGATCCCTATGCCGTCTTTCTGGGGTGGATACCGAATAAAGATCGAATCTATCGAGTTTTGGCAAGGCGGTGCGAATCGCTTGCATGACAGATTCATTTACACCGCTGACGATAAAGCTGAGTGGGAAATTGAACGCCTAGCGCCCTGATTTACAGTGTAAAGCTGCAATCTTTAAAACGAGTTAGTTAAGGATAGATAATGTCAGGAATAAAAGAGTTAGATCTGCTTCTTAAGTCAATGGAGCCACTTTTACAGGAAGATGAGTTTGTCTTTTGTACTGTGGAAGGAAAGCTAAGTGATTATGTTGAGCTTAATCCTGTTGGCACCTTTATAGAACCAGAAGGGTTAACTTTGGTGTTGGAAAGGCGCATTGCTGAGCAGAAGCAACTCTCGTTTGATGGTGCCTTTCGAATGATTACACTGACCGTGCATTCAAGCCTTGAGGCTGTAGGTCTAACTGCCGCTGTATCAACGAAACTGGCTGAAAAGGGCATCAGTGCGAATGTGATAGCCGCCTATTACCATGACCATATCTTTGTTCCTGCTGCCAAGGCTGAGCGAGCACTTCAAGCTCTTAACGAGTTTAGTGAGTAAGATTCTTAGATATAAAAATCCCGACTTTACGGAGTCACTTCACCTTCGCGTCGGGATTTTTATATTTCGTTAACCAGTACTAGAAACGGTAATCGATGCCCGCGTAGTAACTTCTCTCTGCACCAACCCAATAAAACTGGTTGAAGGAGTCGTAACTGGTTTCGTAGTCTTCATCAAATAAGTTATCGACTTTAAACTTAACGTCCAAATTGTCTGTTACTTGATAAGAGCCCGCAAAGTCTACGGTGATGTAAGAGTCTAGCTCTACAGTGCCTTTAGCATCAGGGCGTTCACCTGTGTAGTTTGTGGCTAGAGATAGACCGAGTGCTTCGTAGTTATACCCAGCAATCCATTTGTAGTTTTGTTTTGCTCTGCGGTCTAGTTGACGGTCGTTGGTGCGATCTTGTGGATCTTTCCAATCACCTACTAGAGTATGACGAATCGGACCAGTATCGAAATCGAGGCTTAACTCGATACCCTGAATACGTGCTTCTTCTACATTGGAAGGAACGAAAGTTAGTGGGTCAGCAACGATAAGATTTTCAATATCATTTTGGTAAGCGACTAACTGCCAAGTGAATAAGTCGTAGTAACCGTTCAATCCAACTTCAAAGGATTCGGATTTCTCAGGCTCCAAATCTGGATTACCTGAACCACCAAAGGCATCAGAGTAAAATAGGTCAAAGAATGTTGGTGCACGGAAGGCAGTACCATAATTACTGGTTAGCTGTATTGAATCAGTAATAAACCAGCCTGCTCCAATACCCCATGTCGTGTTGCCACCATAGGCACTATTCTCATCATGACGAACACTTGCCTCTACCAGCACAGGGGATAAATCTATGGCCGTAGTAACAAACACACCTGTGTTATTGCGTGTGTTTTCTGTGAAATCTTGTACTGGTGTACCGTAGATCTCACCAGAATTATTCGCCTCATCATAGGAGTAATCTACGCCACCGTTTAACGTCACGGCATCAATACCTGTATAGGTATTTACCCAAAGTACTGAGGTACGTTTTGAATCAATAAAGCTTCTAGGTGCATTGGTGACGTCATCTCCGTCACTTTGCTCTTCAGCAGAAAAGTTGATTTGCAGTGACGAGTTAAAGTCATCAACCAGGTAGTTCACATTACCAGAAACAATATAGCTTTCTGTTTCTTGACGCTTTGCAGTACCAGCAGGACCAAAGTCTCCGACATACTGGTTCTCATAGCGTTGCCAAACGCCGTTGAAACCCGCACTCCAATTGTTATTGATCTGTTTAGTCACGCCACCTGTTGCAAACTGAGATTTGTAACCAAAGTCTTGATCAATGTCTTGGTCGGTAATGTTGTAGCCTTTACTGCCCTCATTGCTTACTACGATATGACCTTGAGCGGAATCGGAGAGATCGCCAGCTGAACGCCAACCTTCTTGATGGTAATTGTTTGAACCGCCATTCAGGGTCAGTTCATGCACTGATTCATTGCTTGGTTTAGTGATAATGGCAATAACACCGCCGATAGCATCTGCGCCATAAACAGCCGCTCGTGGACCTCGTACCACTTCAATGCGTTCGATAGCAAAAGCAGGAATTAATCCTAGCGTGTTGTATGTGCCACCCGCAGCAGTGTTTAGACGTACACCGTCTAGCAATATGAGGGTTTGGTTGCTGTTAGAGCCACGAAGAAAAACACTGTTGTTGCTAGCTTTGGTTCCCTGTCCGCGAACTTCAACGCCAGGTAGTGTTTTTAACACATCATAGGCGCTATCCGCTTGCAGTTGTTTTATTTGTTCACGTTCAACGACGCTAACAGAGGCTAATGCAGAGGTTTGAGTTTGTTCAAAACGGTTTGCTGTGACGACAATGGTTTCATCAACTTTTGTTGAATCAGTATCTTGGGCAAAAAGTGCAGGGGCATACAGCGAAACAATAGCTGTTGCCAGAATGGATTTATTCATTTTGAGTCCTAATACGCGTAGTTGTAAAAACGCTTATGGTTGCGTTTTTTCTTACTGGCAGGTATTCGGACTAATGAGCACTGTAGAGGAATCCCTACAACCTAGCGTCTCACTTCCCGCAATAGGCTATTGCAGTGTGCAGGGTTACCCCTTAAGACGTTCGTTCTCAAATACCGCTGCGCGTCAGTTTTGGATTCACACCAAATTCCCTTTTAAGCCTGAAATCTCCGATTTCATGACACCAGCGGGGGGAGAGTTTATAGAGTGTTAAAGGGAGTGTCTAGTTCCCTGAAAGACTTGTTAAGTGTGACGAAATGTAATGTTAAGTGGCTGTAATCACATTTCTCTTGATCAGTGTTCCGTATTCTTTGCTATGGCTAGTGCTGCTCTGTAGGATTGTCGCCAAATTCATGGTGGTTTTATAGAGCTGAGGAAAAGCAATGTTTACAGCATCTAGTGTTTTAAATCCCGATTTCATTAACCAACCCAAAGAGGCACTTTGGTCTCTTATTTCACCTATGTATATGGTGGATGAATCGGCTTGGTTGAATGAACTACTCAAGTTAGCAGCACCGCTTGAAGAAGAAAAGCAGCGTACAAAACGTCAAACTACGTCTCTAATTGAGGCGATTCGCGCCGATAAACGTTCAATTCAGATGATTGATGCCCTTTTGTTGGAATACAGCCTAGATACGCAAGAAGGTATCTTGTTGATGTGTCTTGCCGAAGCATTGATGCGTATTCCTGACTCTGAAACCGCCGATGCCCTAATCAAAGACAAGCTCACAGTAGCCGATTGGAAGTCTCATCTGAGCCAGTCTGACTCTGTATTTGTTAATGCTTCGACTTGGGGGTTAATGCTGACTGGTAAGGTGGTTGGCGTTAACAACCAAGAAACAACTAGCCCAAGCTTTGCGCTGTCTAAGCTAGTGAACAAAATGTCTGAGCCAGTGATTCGTAAGGCAATGCACCAAGCGATGAAGGTCATGGGACACCAGTTTGTACTGGGTCGTGATATTAAAGAAGCACAGAAAAACGGAGCGCCACTGCGTAAGAAGGGCTTTACTCACTCTTTCGATATGTTAGGTGAAGCCGCTTTAACCTCTGAGGATGCACAAAAGTACTTCAATGATTACTTGATGGCGATCGAGTCTGTTGGTCGAAACAAACAAAATGATGACTCAAGCCCAGCGCCCTCTATTTCGATCAAACTGTCCGCATTGCACCCTCGTTATGAGGTGGCAAACAAAGAGCGCGTTCTTAACGAGCTTCATGATACTTTGATCAAGCTATTAACTCGCGCTATCGAGTTGGATGTCGCCATCACCATAGATGCAGAAGAAGCGGATCGTCTTGAATTGTCTCTACAGCTGTTTGAGAAGGTTTACACCAATGATCTTGTTAAAGGTTGGGGTAAGTTTGGTCTGGTGATCCAAGCGTATTCTAAGCGCTGCTTACCTGTTCTGGTATGGGTGAATGCCTTAGCTAAAGAACAGGGCGATCTTATTCCTTTGCGCCTGGTTAAAGGGGCGTATTGGGACAGTGAGATCAAATGGTCGCAGCAGGCAGGTTACGCAAACTACCCTGTCTACACCCGCAAAGAAGCCACTGATATGTCTTATCTAGCGTGCGCTCGCTTCTTATTGAGTGAAGGTGTACGTGGTAATATTTTCCCGCAATTTGCGAGCCATAATGCTCATACCGTTACTGCTATTGCAGAGATGGCTGAGCATACTGACTATGAGTTCCAGCGCCTGCATGGCATGGGCGACTCACTCTACTACCATGTGATGGAGAAGTATGGCCAGCCTGTGCGTATCTACGCACCAGTGGGAAGCCATAAAGACTTGCTGCCTTACTTAGTGCGCCGTCTACTGGAAAATGGTGCTAACAGCTCGTTTGTACATCGATTGGTTGATGCCCGTTGTCCGGTTGAAGACCTAACGCATCATCCCGTTGATACCTTGCTAGCCAATGAAACCCTGCATAATGACCAGATCCCGCTTCCGCCGCAAATCTTCGGTGAGCGTGTGAATTCTATAGGGATCAATGTGGATGTTGAGAGTGAAGCGCTACCTTTTGAACAGCAAGTCGCAACCTTCCTTGATAAGCAATGGCAAGGTGCTCCTATCATTAATGGATCCATGATCTCCGGAAGTATGATCAAGGAAGAAAGCGTGGTTGCACCTTTTGATCGTAGCCTAACGGTAGGTAAGATCGGTTTTGCGAACCTTGATCATGTTTCCGATGCGATTACTACAGCCCAGTCAGGCCTTGAGCACTGGAGATATACATCGGTTGCTCGCCGTGCAGAGTGCCTGAGAAATCTAGCGGATAAGCTAGAAGACAATCTTGCTGAGCTAGTAGCCCTGTGTCATATGGAAGCGGGCAAAACAATTCATGACAGCATCGATGAGGTGCGTGAAGCGGTCGATTTCTGTCGTTATTATGCAGACAACGCGATTCATCTTGGTCCTGAATCCATTCAAGGCTTTGACGGTAATCTGCAATGGTGTGAGAGACATGGTCGTGGCGTATTTGTCTGTATTAGCCCATGGAACTTCCCGTTGGCGATCTTCTTAGGTCAAATATCGGCAGCACTTGTCGCGGGTAATACCGTTGTGGCGAAACCTGCTGAACAAACCAGCTTGATTGCTGCTCGAACCATTGAGTTAATGCTGGAATCTGGTTTCCCTGGCGATGTCATTCAGTTCCTTCCGGGGCGTGGCGCTGAGATTGGCTCCGCTTTGACATCTCACCCTTCAATTGCGGGTGTGGCGTTTACCGGCTCTACCGCAACGGCTAAGCGAATTAATCTATCCCTTGCTGAGCGTGACAGCCAGCCGGTTCCGTTCATTGCTGAAACGGGCGGTCAGAATGCAATGATTGTCGACTCAACGGCACTTCCTGAGCAAGTGGTTCGTGATGTAGTGCGCAGTGCGTTTGCTTCTGCAGGCCAGCGCTGCTCGGCGTTACGTGTATTGTTTGTACAAAAAGACATAGCGCCAAGAATTACTAAGTTGATTCAAGGTGCAATGAAAGAGCTCAGTGTGGGCCTACCTTATTTGCACAGCACTGATGTTGGTCCTGTGATTGATGAGTTGGCTCAGCAGAAATTGCTCGCACATATCGAGACTATGCGCAAAACCCAGAAAGTGGTTGCTGAAGTTGAATTAGACGAGCAGTGCAGTGCCGGAATGTATGTGCCACCTACGGCAATCGAGATCAGTGATATCTCTGTATTGGAAGAAGAGCAATTTGGTCCAATCTTACATATCGTGCAATTTGAGGCGAGCCAGATCGCAGACATCGTAGACAAGATTAATAATACGGGCTTTGGTCTAACCATGGGTATTCATTCTCGCAATGAAACCACTTATCGTTGGATTGAGGAGAATGCTCGAGTGGGCAACTGTTATATCAACCGTGATCAGGTGGGTGCTGTGGTGGGTGTTCAACCCTTTGGTGGACAAGGGCTATCCGGCACAGGTCCAAAAGCGGGTGGACCAAACTATTTGTATCGCTTTACAGAGCATGTATGTCGAAATCGCCAAGTGCAGGATTCAACACAAGAACAGCAATCTTCGCAAACTGATGAGCAAGGAGTATAGCAATGAAAAAAGCATCTATTTGCTTCTCAGAAGCACAACACGCCTGGGCACTTTGGAATCAAACACCATACGCTGCTCGCTACGAGCTTCTTAGTTCGGTAGCCACTGAGCTTGCTTTGGAAAACTTTAAGGTTCCATTGGCATTTCATCATAAACACAGCGCTCAGTTACTAACTGAACCAGAATTGATGCCGGGGCCAACGGGTGAAACCAATGAGCTATATACCGCGGGTCGCGGCGTTGCGCTTATCATGGCTGATAAGTCTGTGGATCTAGGCTGCGCTAAAGCTCTCTATGCACAACTGGCGGTCGCACTTATGTCTGGAAATTGTGTGCTGCTATGTGTGCAAGACAGTGAACTGGCACAGCAAGTCTTGACGCTTATCGATAATCTACCGCTTCCATCAGGCGTACTTAGTTTGGTGGAATATGATCAATATGCTCAACTACTGGATAGCGATGTCCGCGTTGTCTGTGTGTTGGGGCAAGAAGTGCTAGTGCAATCAGTTAACCGTAACCTAGCGGGTAAGGCAGGAGCCATTGCGCCGCTAGTGGCTGAGATTGATTTATACCAAATGCCAGTCGCGCAAGATCCAAAATTGGCTCTTCGATACATTACTGAACGTACCCGCACGATAAATATTACAGCGGTTGGCGGCAATGCAACCCTGTTAGAGTTAGGTAGTGCTGAACACTAAGGTCGGTATGCCGGTCCTATGATGTAGAAGTATCTGCAACACTCAAATACCATAATACCGAGTTGAAACCTTTGGCTTCACTCGGTATTTTGTTATCTGACGTATTTGAGGGATGTGACACATGGAAATTGAGTGTACGAATAAGTATTCACTAGTGGTTCAAGGCGGGGGGCAAAAGGGCGCATTTGCGGCTGGCGTCTTAGACACCTTTATTGCCGCTAACTATGATCCATTTTCCTTATATTTAGGCACGTCTGCTGGGGCTCTGAATGTCTCTTCCTTTGTGACCAAGCAACCTGGTCTAGGTTTAGATTTCATCCTTAATTACACCACTCAAAACCGCTTTTTCGACTTTAATAGACTGGTTAATAAAGAGCGTGCGACGATGGATCTCGACTGGGCCTTTCAGTTTGTACACAGTGGTGAGTTCCCATTAGATTTGGAAAAGGGTGCTAAGAACCTTGGTTCTGACAAGCAAGCGTTAGCATGTGTTACCCATGTTGAAGAGATGAAGGATTATTACTTTCCGATATTTTCTGAAAATTGGTATGACGTGTTAAGAGCCACTTGCGCTATCCCTATGCTTTATCATCAAGAGATTAATATCGATGGGGCAAAATGGGTTGATGGAGGCGTCACCGCCACGATTCCTGTCCATGAGGCGTATCGACGCGGAGCGTGCAACATGGTGGTGATTACAACAGAGCCCATCATTGAAAAAGCAGCGGAAAGCCAATTAGCTATGAATGTTGAACCGCTAGAAAAGCTAAAATTAGAACTAGCTCGTGGTATAGAGTCTTATATCAACCGCCTTGCACCCTTGAGTAAGAATGAACGCATGAAACAACTGAGTGACGTGTTCTTGAATCGAGTCAGTCAGCTTAAGCAAAGCCATCAGTTTCCCGCGCTCAACTCCCTGCCTAAAAACTGGTTGCCGGATACAGAGAAGCTGACCGAAATGATTGCCCATCAATCACACAAGCAATTTAAAGCGCATGCACCCCGCTCGATGGAAATGTTATTTGCTCATTACATGAATCATTCAAGTATTTCTGAGTTTATGAACCAGCCTCCAGAGGGCGTTACCATCAGAGAGATCGCACCACATAAGCCTCTTAACTGCACAGGTTTGTTGAGCCACAAAGACGATATCTTTGCAGACTATGAGTCAGGTGTGTTGGCAGGCAAAGACTTTTTATCTAACCTACCAAGCTAATTTAGCTTCGATAACGGTCTCAACTATGCAGCCTTCTCACGATATTGACTGGTGGCACCTCGCCACCTTTTCTCTTCTTCTTGTTATCCCTTTTGCTATTAATCGCTTTTATAGGCTTGAGCTAGGAAAAGATATGGGGTTGTCTATCGCAAGAATGTTTGTGCAGTTGACCCTTGTAGGGGCGTACCTAGAGTTTGTATTTTCGACCAATAATCTGTGGCTCAACTTGGCTTGGATTGCAGTGATGCTTGGAGTGGGTGCCAGTGCAATTGTGGGTAAAGCAAAGCTCCCTCGCAAGGTATTGTTTATGCCTGTAGTGAGTGGCTTGGTTATTGGCCTCGCTCCTATACTTTTCATTTTGTGTTGGCTGGTGGTTCAACCCACCCCAATCTACAGTGCGCAATATGTGATTCCTTTGGCGGGGATGCTTCTCGGAAATAGCTTGAGTGGCAACATAGTCTCATTGCAGAATTTATATACTGCGTTCGACGAGAGAAATGAAGAGTATCAGGTCGCCATTGCGTTGGGCGCCCCGCCTCTATTTGCTACTTTGCCATTTGTAAGAGCCGCTATGCAAAAAGCGTTTGCTCCTATACTGGCGTCGATGGCGACAACGGGTTTAGTTACTCTACCTGGAATGATGACGGGACAGATATTGGGTGGCGCTTCACCTATGGTCGCGATTAAATATCAGATGATGATACTGATTGCTATCTTTGTGATGATGAGTATTTCGGTGACGCTGACTTTGCAATTTAGTCTGCGTAGATCGATTAATGAGAGCGGAAGAGTCGTGGTAGGTTTGATGAAGTGATATCCGAGGACATCACTTCAGTTTATTACGTATTACTTTTGAACAAAAGCCTGCTCAAGCGGATGATCCAGCTTTAAGGTCTGAGTAGGGAAGGCCACATCAGCGTCGTTGTCGTGAATGATTTGCATGATTTGCAGTAGCACATCTTGCTTCACCTCGTGGTATCGAACCCAGTTCACTGTCTTGGTAAAGGTGTAAACAAAGAAGTCTAAGGACGACGCACCAAAGGTATTGAAGTTCACAATCAATGTTTGGTTTGCATCGATATCTGGATGGTTCTTTAGCATGTGGTGCACATCCTCAATGACCTTATCCACCTTAGTTGAATCACTGTAGCGAAGCCCTATGGTTTCGTAGATTCGGCGGTTGGTCATGCGCGAAGGATTCTCTACTACTATGTTACTGAACACAGAGTTAGGTACGTAGAGTGGGCGCTTATCGAAGGTGATAATCTTGGTCATTCGCCAGCCGATACGGTCAACCGTACCTTCAATACTGCGATCTGGAGAGCGAATCCAGTCCCCTACCTTAAAGGGGCGGTCAAAGTAGATCATCATGCCGCCAAAGAAGTTAGAGAGCAGGTCTTTTGCAGCAAGACCTGCAATCAAGCCACCGACACCACCAAAGGTAAGTAGGCCGGAAAGGCTCAGTCCGAGGGTTTGCATTACCGTAAGCACACCGATAATGATGACCAGCAATCTCGCGAGTTTAGCGACCGCTTGTACCGTAGTGACGTCTCGGTTTTTTTTCTCAAGCAGCTGATTTTCAAAGTTTGTAATGATTCGAGATAGAGTCCAAATCGCAATACAAATAACCAGAATCAACTTAAGCGTAGAGAGCCAATTAAAGTCATGGGTAAAGTTTTCTTCAAGGAATAATCCCATAGAAACGGTACCAGGCCACAGCCAAATTAAGGTACTGACAGGAGCCTTAAGACCGTGAATAACGGCGTTATCCCAAGTGATCTTAGTTTTTTCAGCAATGCTTTCGAGTCTTCCAATTAATAACTTCCAAACCAGCCAGAAAACTAAGCTTAGGGTGGTGATCAGAAATATCTCATTGATGATTGCACTGTCGGTTAACTTAAAAAGATTAAGCCATTCAGCTTTGGTATGTTCCATTATTGCTTGTTTTCCTTGAGTTGATTATTTTGCACAGCCGTTGCTACTCGAGATTGTAGCCACTGTTGCTTATCATTGCTTGCCAGTCCGCTCTTCCAAACCATACTAATGGTAAAGTCACTCACCTCAATAGCGGGCTTTGCGCGAGTGAGCCCATCTGAAATGTAGGGGATCATCGACATCAGTTTTGGCACAATACAGATGAGATTTCGCCCTTTTATTAACTGACCAATGGTTAAGAAGTTTCGAGAAATCACCTGCACGTTTCGCTGGTGGTTTTGCTTTGCTAAGGCGTTATCAGTTGGGGTTACCCATCGACCATCTGGACTAACTAATGCATGGGGAAGACCACAGAACTCCTCCAAGCTCACTGGTGCACTTAGCCCTGTAGCGACTGGATCGAATAAGCAAACGTGGCTTTCTTTGTAGAGTTCTTGAGATTCAAAGCCTTCGCCGAGTTCAGGAAAGCTTCCGATAACCAAGTCTAAGCGTTCTTTTTCAATGATGTCGACAAAGTTGTGCCGATTTACATTGATAAAACTGACCTTAACATTAGGAGCTTGCTCGGTTAATGCGTCGAATATGAGTGGGGCAAAGACAAACTCGGCGTAATCGGTGAGCCCCAAGCGACAGGTGCCACTAAAAGTTTCAGCATCGAACTTTTCGGGTGATAGGATATTGTTTTTAATCACAGATAGAACTTGTTCGACGTCATTGCCCAAGTTGAGAGCCCTTTCTGTCGGCTCCATTTTGTGCCCACTACGATGAAATAGTGGATCGTCTAACAGAGAGCGGAGTCGAGATAGGCTATGACTCATAGCCGATTGACTAATGTGCAGCTCACTTGCTGCTGCAGACACACTGCGAGCCCTAAGAAGGGCTTGAAACGCGACCAACAAGTTCAAGTCAACGCCTTTCCAATTTATCTCTGCCATTGAACCTCCATGATGTGCTTTGTTTGTTTAATCCTATTTCATTCATGAAATATATCAATACTATTAATTTGAGTCATAGAGTTGCTTCGCTTAGGGTATGAACAAATTTCATCGCTGGTAATTGGTTATGTTTTCAATTTTTAAAATATTTTTTGCGTTGGGGTGGGTCAGCTTTGGTGGACCTGCGGCACATATTGGCTATTTCAGAAAAACCTTTGTAGAGCAGAAGCAATGGTTAACGGATGAGGAATATGCACAGCTGGTTGCGCTTAGTCAGTTTCTTCCCGGCCCAGGCTCTAGTCAAGTAGGGTTTGCTTTAGGCTATAAGCAAGGTGGTATAGGTGGCGCTTTTGCAGCCTTTTTCGGCTTTACCTTACCATCTGTGATCTTGATGTTAGCGCTGGCGCTACTAAGCAGTAGCTTGCTAGAAACGTCGCTATTTGTTGCCATTATTCACGCACTTAAATTGCTGGCTGTCGTTGTGGTTGTTGACGCTATTGTGGGGATGTACAAGAATTTTTGTCAGACCAAACAATCTATTGGCCTGTGCCTCTTTGTGGCGGTTGCCATGTTGCTGTTCAGTGGTATTGCGGCTCAAATTGTAGTGCTATTGATGTGCGCTGTGCTGGGTTCAGTGTGGTTCAAGCAACAGAATAAGCCTCAAACAAGTTCAATGAAAGGTAAGCTCTCAGTTGCGCCATTAGTCGTTTTTGTGGCAGTGCTGTTAATTGGTCCCTTTGTCGCAAGCCAAACACCGATACTGAAGATTTTCCATGACTTCTTTTATGCAGGATCTTTGGTATTTGGTGGTGGGCATGTTGTCCTTCCCTTATTACAAAACTTGATTGGTGATCAACTCACAACGGATAGCTTCTTAACTGGTTATGCGGCTGCGCAGGCAGTTCCTGGGCCTATGTTTACCTTCGCCACTTACCTAGGTTACGAATTATTGCCTCAGCAACCGATTGTCGGAGCATTAGTGGCCACAATGGCGGTGTTCTTGCCGGGGTTCTTATTGGTGCTGTGTGTGATTAACAACTGGCAGGCACTAGCCTCTATTCCAAGAGTTTCTGCTGCACTAAAAGGTGTGAACGCGGGCGTGGTAGGGCTATTGATTGCTGCGTTATATCAACCCATTTTTGTCAGTGCGGTAAGCGGCGCGCAAGATTTTGCTATCGTACTCATTGGCTACTTCTTGCTAAAACAGATGAAACTGCCGATTGTCGCTTTGGTAGCAAGCTTCATTGGTTATGGCGTTCTACTCTCTGTCTTTTAAGTTTTAGTTAGAGGCTTTGCTCGTGTCCATTGCTGGACGCGGGTTCAGCCCATTTTGCTGGGCGTATTGCATGGGCGGCAAACCGGTAATGCGCTTAAAGGCACGGATAAACTTTGAGGAGTTGGCATACCCAAGGTGTGAGGCAATGTCAGAAATGCTAAACCTGCCGTCCTCTAATACTCGGATGGCAAACTGCATGTGCAGTTGTTCAATGACCTTTCGAAATGTGGTGTGTTCATTATTTAGTTTTCGTTGAATGGTGCGTCTGGAGGTATTGAGGATCTCAGACGCGCTATCAAGGTCGAGTTTACGCTCACCAATGTAAGGCATTAAAGCGGATGCAAACTGCTCATGGTAGGTGGCGAGCACATCGTACTCTGGTAGAGAATACTGGTAAGGGTTCACATTGAGTTCTTTATAGGCATCTTCTTCTGACAAGACAATAAAAGTGCTCTCTCTATCAACAAACACGCCTTGTTTTGCTAACTTCAACTCACCGCCCAATCTATTGATGTCCACATGCTGTAAACCTACAGAAAGGGGAAGCCAATCCTTACCTAACAATCGTCGAATGTATTGAACCAAGAAGAATAAGCTCTTCATTTCCAGCCAAAATGCAGAGCCTTGGTAGCGATTTTCATAGTGGTTAGCCGTAGAGATGTGGATTTTAACTTGGTTTTGATAGCCCTCCAGTTCCAACTGGATCTCTGATTGACTAGAGCGAGTTTTAAATTGTTCTGTGACTTCGTTGAGAACAGAGACTAGAGTGCTGTGCTTAAGATCAATAGGGATAGGCCACATAAAGCTCAACTGCGCGGTGCAGTCGACCAAGTAATCAACAAACGTTTGAGATTCAGATTCTTGATACAAGGTTTGCATAAAGTGAATGAAGGCGTATTCAGGAATCGACTCTAGGTAGGGGCGCTCAAGGTTTGAAGGTAGCAGTTCTATTGCCTTCGTCATTAGAGGAGCTGGAAAGTAATGTTGAGCGCAGTTCAATACCAGTCTAATGGTTGCGACTCTTATTAGAGGGATATCGGTATGGGCTGTGCTGCTCACGGGTAAGTCCTACTATTCTTATGTTCAACAAAAGTGGGTGAGATCCCCGATAAAACATTTCGGGGATGACGTTACCTTAGCTTACTTAATTGAATATGCGTGAACAATGTTAAAAATAATGCTGACCGCTGACGCCTGACCGAGTATACCCTCTATCTTCGAATTTCGTCGTCCCCGAGTGCCTCTATCGGGGACCTACATATTCAACCCTAAAACAGTCCGGCAAGCTTGTTTTCTACGACAGGGGTGATGTTCAATCCAATCATAAAATCAGGACGTGTCTTCTCATCTTTCTCAATGTAGTAGTTCGCTTCTAGACCTATCTTCCAAGGCCTGCTACCCATGATCACAGTTTTACTGACCTGAAAGTTCAAAGGGATCTCAGCTTGATCAGTATTCCAGTCGTAGGTCATTGTCGGCGAGGATGCGATAGTCCAGCCATTGCCGAGCAATTCTACCCAGCCAATCTGCACAGAGGTGCGATTAATATCGTCAATGACATGCTCACCATTTATCTTGTCAGAACTATTAGAAACACCCCATAGGTGATTAGGGAAGAAGATAAAGATACGTTCTTTACTTACCTTACCTAACAGCATCTCAGGGCCCACAGCAAACTGCTCTGAACTAAAACCACTACTGCCTGTAGGTAATTGCGCGATAAGACCAAAGGCGGTGATGTTGCCTGGCGCAGCTTTTGGTGCATAGGCAAGATCGAATGAGATGTCACCAAAGCCTGAGTCGTCCCTGTTCAAGTTGCCCACATCGTTGTTGATGACATATGGCAGTGCAGGACGGAAGATGACCTTGTCGCCGTTATCCATAGGGAATGGCAGTGCGGGTTGGAACAAGATAGTTGAGCTATCTCCGCCACCCTCATAACCAGAATAATACTGAAACTTAAAATTCAGGCTCGCTAACGCAGTGTTTGGATTGGCTAACTCTTTAGCTGCCTTATCCGCTAATGCTTTTTTGTCGGTATCTTGTTCGCTACTCAATGCAGGAAGCGCAAACAGTGTTGAAAGTAGGGCGACTGAAGTGGCGGCTTTTTTGAAGGATATCGGCATAGTATGACTCACTTGCAAACGGGTTAGATTGTTCGAATTGCGCGCATTTTAACCTTTGAGGTTTATTATGATGTCCAATTTGCGCCACGCTTAAATCGAGTTAGTTTGTAAGAAAATAAATAACTGCGAGCCGTCTATCGGCATTTTTCACTTGTTTATGGTTTCCTCTATCCCACTATAAAAATGAAAAGCTAGGAAGTTATGAGCACGGTTTCTGCACTGCAGCATACCCCTTGTGGTTTAGGGGAGGGGATTCTTTGGCACCCTGAACGTCAACAAATGTTTTGGATCGATATTATTGAGCATCGATTGTTGTCACTTAAGGGTGAAGAAATTGTTGATACCCCACTAGAGCGAACCCCTTCAGCTCTTGGGTGGGTTGATAAAAACAGTTTGCTTCTAGCCGATGAGGTAGGTCTTCATTTGCTGGAAATTGAACAACAGTCGCTTAAGCTTGTTGTTGGTTTTGAACATGACCCATTGACGCACCGCAGCAACGATGGACGCGCAGATCCTTGGGGCGGCTTTTGGATAAGTACGATGCATCGCGATGCCATTGAGGGAGAAGCGGCGTTTTATCGCTACTTTCAGGGCAAGCTTACTAAGGTTATTTCAAATATCACGATACCTAATGGCTGCTGCTTCTCTGCGGATAAACAGTGGGTCTATTTTACGAATTCTCCTACGGCGCAGATAATGAGGATGAAGCTAGATAAAGACACAGGTTGGCCTATCGCTGAGCCGGAGCTGTTCATCGACCATTCAGATAACTTCAGAGAGCCTGATGGGGCAATTGTGGCTGATAATGGCGACATGATTAGTGCGCATTGGGGTGCTGGAGAGCTAGTACGTTATTCTGCAGAGGGTGAGATTGTTGAACGTTATCCTGTTCCCGTTAAACAACCCACTTGTCCTGCATTTGGTGGAGAGAACTTAGATACGCTATTTGTGACCTCAGCTAAAGTTGGTATTGAAGAGCGCTCTGTAAATGAAGGCCAAACACTGGTACTAACCGGAGTGGGTAAAGGCATTGCTGAGCCTGCAGTGAAGCTATCGCTATAGGGTTATAAAACCGATTTTCAGAGGCCTGAGAGTAGCACCAGGCCTCGATTTCCCTTCTCTACTATTTGTATACCGTCAACTCATTAGCATGCGTTGCAACACCTAAGCGATTCCAAGCATTCATCATGGTACAAAGAACGATGAGTTGAGCAACGTCGTCTTCTGAAAAGTATTGCTCTAACGCTTTATAGGTGTCATCGGTAATCCCCTGCGCATAGATATGAACCATCTCTTCAACCAAAGCTAATACGGCTCTTTCTTGATCGGTAAATAGCTTCGATTCCTTCCACACTGACAATGCAAAGATACGTTCTTGTGTCTCTCCATGTTGCAGAGCCCCTTTTGTGTGAACGTGTATGCAGTAGGCACAACCGTTGATCTGAGAGGTACGAACGCGCACTAATTCTTCAATTATCGGATCAATCCCACACTGTTTGAGGTAAGCCTCTATAGCAAAAAACGCTTTGTAGGCTGCAGGTTGAGTTTTATAGATATTTACTCTAGACATAACTTCCTTATTATTCTCGATCTCTAGAGGCTAGTAGCCTCCTCGTATGTTCAATTCTAGTCTATTATATGCAGTATCTAAGCTGTGCATAATTCATTGATACCAATAAGAAATATTATCTTTTCATTCACGTAATAAATAAGGGTACTCAGTTCTAAATGTCATTATCGAAGAAAATTCTTTGTATTTTATTACCTGTGTTGATTGCGATGGTCGTTGTCAGTTTTTTTGCGTTGTGGCGATATGTCCTTCCTGTTTTTGTGCAATTGGAACGTGAAGATGCGATAACAAACTTTGAGCGTGTTGCTGCTCGTTTTCAGGAAGATATCGAAGATTTGGACTTGCAAAATAAAGACTGGGGCGCTTGGGACGCTACTTATTCCTTCATTCAAGGAGAGAATCCCGACTATATCGCTGGTAATTTGGGTGTAAATTCATTTAGAAATGGTCAGTTTGATTTCTTGTTCTACTTTGATGAGGCTCAGCATCTGTATTGGCATGGCATTTATGATCAAAACGAGGATATGCTGGTTTATGACGCTGCCTTTGTTCAAGAGGTTGTTGACCGACTGGAGCACAAACTCGGTGAACAAAGGTTAAATCTATTTAGTCGTGATACCCATTACATGGGGTTTGTGCTTTTAGAAGGTAAGCCCATCGTTTACTCAATCCGTCCCATTTTAACCTCGAGAGAAGAGGGGCCTTCCAAAGGGTTTTTGTTGCGTGGACGCTATATTGATACCAATTTGATCGCTGATTTTATCCGGCAGACTCATGTGCGCTTTGAGATAAAACCTGTAGAGGGCTCCTTGGCGACAGGTCACACTGAGTTGATGGTGAAGGAATTGAATGAAGATACCTTGGTGGTTTCTCGTTATGTATACAGCTACGGTGTCCCTATTATGTTGGTGGAGTCCTACTTTCCTCGAAACATTAGCCTTCAGGGCAAGGTGGCTATTCAAACCGCTTTATTTACGAGTATCTTGCTCGGTTCTCTGATGCTGGTGGCGCTTTGGTTCACCCTGCGAAAGATCGTGCTAGAGCCGGTCAGTCGTCTGACTGATAATGCCTCTGCCATTACAGAAACGAAGGACTATAAGCAACGTACGGAGATCATGTCATCAGATGAGATTGGAGAGCTATCGCGGCAGTTGAACAACATGCTAGATGTAATTGAGAACCGAGAAGCGAGCTTGGAGCATGTGCTTGATAAGTTGAAAACCTTGTCAATGACGGATTCTTTGACCCAAATTCCTAATCGTCTAAAATTTGATTCTGTTTCTGAATTGGAATGGCGCAGGATGCTACGTGAAAATCAGCCTCTTTCAATCATCATGTGTGACGCCGATTACTTTAAACAATATAACGACCACTATGGACATGTAGAGGGTGATGAGTGCTTGGTAGCTATAGCCAAAGTGCTTTATGAGAGCGTGGCACGCCCTGCCGATTTGGTGGCCCGCTATGGCGGGGAAGAATTTGTGATTCTTTTGCCCAGCACTGATGTAGAGGGTGCGAGATATCTTGCTCAAACCATCCTCGAAAAAATATCTTCGCTACAAATCCCCCATGAGAAAAGTCAGGTGTCGCCCCATGTGACGGTAAGTGCTGGTATTGCGAGCGCTGTGCCAAGCTCAGAGAACTCACTTCGACAGTTGATTCTAGATGCGGACAAAGCCTTGTATCAGGCCAAGAAGAACGGTCGCAATACGTTAGCGACCAATTAATACCACTATTTTTCTTCCAATAGAGCCTTATCTTGCAGGCTTTTCTTCAGCACTGAACACAGCAATACAGCACCCATACTAGCTCCAATGCACAAGTAAAGAGCCCCAAGCTCCATCTGATTCGTCACCCAATTACCCACTAGGTAGCTTCCAAAAAAGCCTGCAATACACATCTGCACCGATCCAGAAAGTGCTGAAACTGAACCTGCATCTTTTTTGTGCGGCTGTAGCAGTAGCGTGATTGACAGTGGAAAAGAAAGACCTTGTGCCACGGTAAGCCAGGTAAATGCCCAGACTAGATTGAATACTGTAAACGGAGTAACGAGTAGCCAAAGCCCGGCAAAGAAGAATAATCCAATGCTCAGTGCGAGCAGCTGAAAGGTGCTGTATCGCTTATTAAGCATGTTGAGCAATAGACTGCCACCTAGCAGGCCAGCCGAGGGTATGATCATTAGGGTACCGTAGTCGGCTGTACTCATTCCCATTTCTTGCTGCATCAAATAAGGCATGATGGATAGCGACACCACAGCTGCCAGATAGCTGAACCAGTTATAGGATGCAGAGCCAATAACTTGCGGGTTCTTAATGAGTTGTAAGTACTTACTAAGAACTGACGATGGTTTAAACTTTTGCTTAGCATACGGCAAGGTTTCTGGCATCACAAACCAACCTATAACGAATGTAGCGCCGAGATAAACCAATACGAAAGCGAACACGGCATGCCAACTTAAATGGAAGGCCACCCATCCTCCAAGCACAGGAGAGAGGATAGGCATGATTGATGCTGTCACAGATAAATAAGCCAAGGCTTTTGTTAATTGTCCACCGTCATAGCTGTCTCTAAGAACGCTCCGACCCAGTACTGAAGCACTACCCGCTCCTAGTCCCTGCAATAATCGACCGGCCTCAAGAGTGGTGATGCTATCGGAGAAGGCAAGACAGATCACGGTGCCGATAAGATAGATAAATTGGCCTAATAGGAATACTGGTCTTCTACCAATGGCGTCTGATAAGGGACCATAAAAGAGTTGTGAGACACCAAAACCGACCAAGAATAGGGTAACGATCGACTGCAATTGAGATTTGTCCACCTGCAGGCTTTCGCTAATTAAAGGCAGTGACGGTAAGTAAATGCTCACCCCCATCTGTCCTGTAGCAATGATCATCATTGCCAAGACTAGTGGGCCCAGTTTCATCTTCGAAGAGTGTTTTAATTTCATGTCGAATAGTTTAGATTGAAATGTAGTGGATGATAATTACCCGATTAGGAATTAGATTGATTCCTGTAAGGATATAATTTGGATTGGATTCAGAGCCTGAAAAGCTATGTGCTGGTGGTTGAGGAGGGGAGCTTTAATGGGGCCGCCAGACGACTTTCGACCACAAGCTCTGCGGTTAGCAAGCGCATACAATGGCTAGAAGATAGAATAGGTGTGCAGTTATTGAAGCGCACCACCCGTTCGGTAACTCAGACAGAAGCGGGAGCATTGTTCTACGATAGAACCAAGCAGCTTCTCGACCAACTCCAGTCGGTAGTAGACGAAACTCGCTCAGTCAGCGAAAGCCCGAATGGGATGCTGAAGATTGGGGCGACCATTGCAGTAGGTTCGAAATTCTTAGTGCATTACCTTGATGGGTTCTTGAAGAAATACCCAGATATTCGAATTCAACTCATTACCACGTCGCCCGGACAGATGCCGGAAATGAGTCTAGATCTGTTTATCACCAGAGAGCTAGAACATCTGAATTCACTGAGCTTCAAATCCAAACCATTATTTGAAGATCGCTTGGGTTTTTATGCTTCGCCGAAATACTTGCTCGAGCATGGCGAGCCGCAAGATACCACTGAACTGCAACAGCATAATGTATTGATTTTTGGTGAGCAGCTTCATCGAGAGTTGAAATTAGCTGATGGGAAACGACTCTCTCTTAACGGAAATTTTGCTTCGACCAATCCGGAGGCGATGTTTCACGCGGCCAAGAGTGGGATGGGTATTTTGATTTCTAATGCCGTGATGATTCAACAAGAATTGATGCAGGGAAGCCTAGTTAAGATCCTCCCTGATGTTCAAGCAAAAGACACTATGGTGTACGCGTATTACCCTAAGCTTGATTATGAGCATACTCGTACCCGATTGTTTCTAGATTACTTGCAGCAACGTTTAGAAGAAGAGCAGAACGCTTCATAAGCTCTGCTCTTTGCTCAATATTAGTGGGTATTTGCAACCGCTGCCTTGAACTCTTCTTTGTACGGCTGCAATTCGCGCCACCATGCATACTGAGCATGACTATTTGGCGACTCTACATCGACCATTTGGCCAAATAGTGGAGTGACCATTTGAACCTGCTTACTGTTTGCATGGATAAGAGCGCGCTCAAGTGGCTCAAACCAATCATGTAAAGCAAGATCGAAGGTAGAGTTATGGATAGGCAGCATGGCCTTGCCTCTTAGGTCTATGTGCGCCTGAACGCTTTGCTCTGGGGTCATGTGAATATCACTCCAGGCATCGTTGTAGGCACCCGTTTCCATCATGGTCAGATCAAAGGGTCCATATTTTTCTCCGATAGCCTTAAATCCAGAGAAGTAACCCGAGTCGCCACTGAAGAATAGTTTCGCTTGCTCGCCCTTAATTACCCAACTGGCCCACAAGGTTTGGTCTCTATCAAACAGGCTGCGACCAGAGAAATGTTGAGTCGGTGTCGCTGCGAAGGTAATTGAGCCTATGGTCTTTTCCTGCCACCAATCTAATTCTGTGATTTTTTCTTGTGGAACGCCCCAGCTTTGCAAGATTTTGCCAATACGCAGCGGAACCAAAAAGTGTTGGACCTTGGTATGTATCGATTTGATGACGTTTTTGTCTAGGTGATCGTAGTGATCATGACTGATGACAACCATATCAATAGCAGGAAGCGCTTCAACAGAGATAGCCGCAGGTTGGAAACGCTTTGGGCCAGCCCACTGCACGGGTGATGCTCGATCACTAAATACGGGATCAGTGAGAATAGTTTTACCATCTAAACGAATGAGCATACTGCTATGACCTAGACGTGCAACTGCAGGGTTAGTGGTATTCTCAATCTCCTCTCGGGATAGGGGAACACTTGGTAAAGCCTGTTGCGGAGTTGGGTGTTCACGATCTGCAGTAACATAGGATTTAATGATGCCGTAAAGATCACCAAAACCGCTTTTGTATTCGATCTCGCTGTTTTGAAACTTACCGTTTTTCTCAACGGATGAAAATTCAGCTGCGTTGATGGTTGTTGCAGACATAAGCAGTGCTCCCAATACAAATCGTTTCATGTAAATGCCATAGCAATGTAAACTATACGGTGTAGTTTACATGCGGAGCTTTAAAAGTAAACTGCTTAGTGTAAAATAAAGTGATGGTTTTTCCTCCACTGTAAATAAGACTCTGACAAATAATGAAAAAAACACGTAGTGAATTAAAGCGTGAAGCGATCCTTACCGCGGCAAAGCAATCCTTTCTTGAGTTTGGCGTTAAGAACACCAGCATGGATAAGCTTGCTAGCCTTGCGAATGTGTCTAAGCGCACCGTATACAATCACTTCAGCTCTAAAGAAGCATTGGTGATAGAGCTGGTGGGCATTATGTGGCGAGAAGCGGTCCAAGAGATTAACCTGGATTATCAGCCAGATATGCCGTTGGAAGAGCAGTTAGAAAAAGTGTTACTGGCAGAAATTGAGGCGAGTTGCGCGCCTGATTACATAGAGTTGGCTCGTGTTGCTATCGGCCATTATTTTTATTCTCCTGCAGAGCTGCAATTGCAGGTGGCAAAGTTTTCCAAAGAAGATACCGCGATCGCTGTTTGGGCAAAGCAAGGGATGGCAGATGGTAAACTGAAGGAGTGTGAGGTTAGCTTATTTACTGAGCAAGCCTATGCATTGATAAAAGGATATTATTTCTGGCCGTTGTTAGTAGGAATGAGAGATTTCCCTACACAAGAAGAAAAGTGTTTACATGCGCAGCGTAGTGCTGAATTATTGTTAAGTCATTATAAATTAGTGTGTTAGAGAGTGTATTCAGCTTCTTAAATACTCCCTAGCAACGGGTGTAACTCATAGTGTACACCTTGCGTAAAATTTATATATTGTCGAAATATTGCTTTTTAATTAAAAAAGTGATTGAAACTCGTTTTCTTCTTAGTTAAGTTGCATGGACACAAGCAAAACAGATGCCGTTACTGCACTGCATAAATTTAGAATGCCAAGTGCTTATTCTGTAAGCGGTAAGAATTTAAGGATAATCTACTATGTACCAAACCGATGACGTTCGCATCACCAGAGTAAAAGAACTACTACCGCCAATTGCTATTTTGGAACGCTTTCCAGCAACGGAAACTGCAGCTGCGACCACATATAATTCACGAAAAGCGATTCACGACATTCTAAATGACCAAGATGACCGTTTATTGGTTATCGTCGGCCCTTGTTCGATTCACGATACAGAGGCGGCACTCGAGTATGGTAAGCGTCTTAAAGTTCTTCGTGATGAGTTAGGTGATCGTCTAGAAGTCGTTATGCGTGTTTACTTTGAAAAGCCTCGTACTACGGTTGGCTGGAAAGGCTTAATCAACGACCCGTACCTAGACGATACGTTCAAGCTTAACGATGGCCTAAGAATGGGCCGTAAGCTGCTTCTAGACCTAACTGATATGGGCCTACCGACGGCAGGTGAGTTTCTAGACATGATCACACCTCAATATGTGGGTGATTTGATCAGTTGGGGCGCGATCGGTGCTCGTACTACAGAATCTCAGGTTCACCGTGAGCTGGCGTCAGGCGTATCTTGCCCAGTTGGCTTCAAAAACGGTACTGATGGCAACATCAAGATTGCGTCAGATGCGATTCGTAGTGCTGAGGCATCTCATCACTTCCTATCGGTAACTAAATATGGCCATTCTGCAATTGTGGAAACAGGTGGTAACCCGGACTGTCATATCATTCTTCGTGGAGGCAAAGAGCCAAACTACAGCGCTGAGCACGTTGCTGATATTAAGCAACAGCTAGAAGCCTCTAAGCTACGTCAAAAGGTGATGATTGATTTCAGCCATGCGAACAGCAGTAAGCAATACCAGCGTCAAATCAACGTCTCTGAAGACGTTTCAGCGCAACTAGCGAACGGTGAGCAAGCTATCTTCGGTGTTATGATTGAGTCACACCTAGTTGAAGGCAGACAAGACCTAGTTGACGGCAAAGCACCAACATACGGACAGTCTATTACTGATGCTTGTATTGGTTGGGAAGACACAGAGAAGGTACTGCACCAACTTGCAGACGCTGTGACGGCACGCCGCAACGCATAAGCTTCCTAACAGATTTGAACTAAATAAAACGCCCTGATGTGAATCAGGGCGTTTTTTATTGGTATTAGTTGTAGTTTTAACTATTTAGCCTGGTCCAATGCTTTGATCATATCCACCAGCTCGTCCTCAGTTTTGGGCTCTTTATGGAAGTCCACCGAAGGTGAAGCCCCTCCTTTGAGTACATAAGCCTTTGTCCCGCAGTGATCATAGTGATACCAAAGTCCGTTTACGCATACGTCGGTGTAGCATCTTGGGTCTTGTTTTAGTTCCATGCGAATACTCCTTTGTTCACACTTTGTTAACAACCTCACCTTAATTCAGCGGAGCATTTCAGAAAATGATCTAGATCAATGTTGTTGCGGTTTTGTTATTGGTTTGTGTTTTTTGGTTGGAAGCTATCAGCCTTCAGCCTTCAGCGAAAAGACTGATATGACTCCGTCATTCCAGAGAGCCTTTCTGGCCCGGCATTCCGCTGGGCCGGCATTCCGGTCGGGAATCTAGAAGCGAAGGTGCATCGAGATCCTCGATAAAAGACCTCGAGGATGACGAGCTTATAGCGAGTGAGGTACTCAACGAGGTCATTCCCGAGGGCTTTTCTGGGCCGGCATTCCGCTGGGCCGGCATTCCGCTGGGCCGGCATTCCGGTTGGGAATCTGGGAACGCAAATGCAAAGAGATCCTCGATAAAAGACCTCGAGGATGACGAGCGTATAGTGAGTGACGTGCTCAACGAGGTCATTCCCGAGTGCTTCTATCGGGAATCTAGGAATGCAAATACATCGAGATCCTCGATAAGAGACCTCGAGGATGACGAGCTTGTAGTGAGTGACGTGCTCAACGAGGTCATTCCCGAGCGCTTCTATCGGGAATCTAGGAATGCAATTACATCGAGCTCCTCGATAAAAGACCTCGAGGATGACGAGCTTACAGTGAGTGACGCACTCAACGAAGTCATTCCCCCGCGATAAGAGAAGTCTCTTACAAACCACCAGACAAAGAAAAACCCAAGGTGGATAGCCTTGGGTATGGAGAGTGGGTCTGATATATGTAAGTTAGCCAACTGGTACAAATAAGACCATATTTATGAGGCTTTAAGCCAAGCCTTCTCATTTTGTAGTCGTTGAGAATGGTGACTACAAAATAATCCTATCTGGGTTTTAATCGCAAAGCTACTCAATTTGTAAATAAATTGTGGTGCATCAATAAAGTGCAACTAATTTCATACTTTATTGCACTCTATTTTGCGTTTCCGGTCATGCTCCTGTTTTCTGGAAATCGTATACAGAACCTAGTTTCAGTATTTGCGTTAGTTCATCCAGCGCCGACTGACTTTCAGTTAACAAGGCTGGATCGACTAAATATTGTGTAGAAATAGAGTCGCGATAATGTTTATCTACCCACTGATTTAGCGTGGTAAACAATGAATCATTCATAATAACAGACTGATTCATGGCCGCTTGCTCTTCAGGAGAAAGAACGACTCGTAAACGCAGACACGCTGGGCCACCGCCATTTTGCATACTCTGCTTCAAATCAAAACAAAGTAATTCATCGATACCCTGCTTGCTGGTAATTAAGGTTTGCAGGTAATCAGAGACTTGTGGGTTTTCTTCACACTCTCTTGGAACGACCAACGCCGTTTTGCCGTTTGGTAGGCTGAGCAATTGGCTGTTAAATAAGTAACTTCCTACTGCGTCGGCAACCGATACTGCAGAATCAGGAACTTCTATGACATTTAATGGCTTATCTAGCGCGGTACTTAGGCTGTTATAAACAGCGTCTTTGTTCAGAAAAGCGTGTTCGTGGCAGAACATGACGTCTCTGTTACCCACTGCAATTACGTCATTGTGAAATACACCCGCATCAATAACGTCTGGGTTTTGTTGAGCGAATACTACTTTGTCTTCCGCTAAGCCATGTATGCGAGCGATAGCAGAGCTTGCCTCTAACGTTTGGCGTGCAGGGAAGCGTTTTGGTTTTGGCATGACACCATTAAACGCACTTTCACCAAATACAAAGAACCCTACACCACGGTCTCCGTACTCATTACAGAAACGGGTATGGTTTGCTGCACCTTCATCACCAAAGTAATTGCTAGATGGAAGTGCATTATGGTGAGCAAAGTGGTTAGTATCGCTGAACATCCCCTTTAGGATTCGACCAGTTTGTGGGTGTTCAATAGAGCGATGAAATTTGTTAATTAGGTTTGCTGGCGTAAAGTGCAGCTTGCCATCGTGCGTATCGCTGCTTGGAGACACAGTAGCCGCGTTTGCTGTCCACATGCTTGATGCAGAGCAGCAAGCCGCCAAAAGCGCAGGTGAATGCTTAGCGGCTTGTTTTAACACTGAGGCGGTATCGCCGGTAAAGCCTAATTGACGTAGTGTGCCGATATCTGGGCGGGCAAGGGGTGCGATTACACCCTGAACCATTCCAAGGTCATGCAGCGCCTTCATTTTCTTTAGGCCTTCTTTGGCCGCTAGTTTAGGGCTAGACGCCTTGGTTTGATTGTTCTTCGAGGCAAGGTTTCCGTCAGAAAGACCAGCATAGTTGTGAGTAGGGCCCACAAGACCATCAAAATTGGCTTCAACATGTTGGGTTGAGTTGTTCATTTTCACTCCTTGAATGGATTCTACTCTTGCTCTGCTAGAGCATTAAACAGTGGGACAAACGGCGCAGAATCGCCTTCTTTTAGCTGCAATTTATCTGCAAGCTTGGTATCCATAATGATGGTATTACCGTCAAATTGAATCGCTTTGGTTGCGAGGGCTCTAAAGTGCTTCACTTTGCCATTGCTGACTAGATAAGGTATCTCGCTTGGGGTGATGTCTTCGGCAACTTTTACCGTCGCTAAGCGTTGTTCTCGAACCGCTCTGATATCCCTGACTTGTGATTCCAACATAGGGCCTGCATCGAAAATATCGACGTAGTGATTGAAACGGAATCCTTCTGACTCTAGAAGCTTGCGTGCTGGCAGAGTGTGTGGGTGTGTGTGACCAATCACTTCTTGAGCTTCTTCTGGAAGTAGGTTGGTGTAGATAGGGTTTTTTGGCATTAACTCAGCGATAAACACCTTGTCGTGCATTGATAGCTTATCTGCAATCGCAAAATCTAGGTTGAAAAAATGACGCCCTAGACCTTCCCAAAACGGTGAGCTACCTTCTTCATCGCTAAAGCCTCGCATTTCAGCAATAACAGTAGAATCAAAGCGTTCTTGGTTTTGTCCCATGAACAAAAAACGACTCTTAGAAAGCAAATGGCCGTTGTAGCCCTTTCTTGATTCAGGAAGCAAAAACAGAGTGCACAACTCAGTACATCCTGTATGGAAATTACTAAGGCTTAGGGTTTGCACCTTGCTGTATACATCAAGTTCACGAGAGGCATGGACAGTGGTATCTAGGTGATAGCTGTAGAAAGGGTCCTGCAGGCCGACACCGGCTTGAACTGCACACGTCCCTACCAATGTTTGCTGTTCTAGATCTTCAGCAACAAACAAATAGTATCCGTCTTCTAGAGGAGTATTGCTCTCAAACGCAGCGCAGCCATCTTCGATCATCTGGTCGATGCGCTTTGGATCATCCTGCATTGAGGTGAAGCCAGTACCTGTTTGTTTCGCTAATTCCGCCAGTCCTTGACGATCGCTTGCTGTAATTGGACGTATCAACAGCATAATAAATGCATCCCTTGCAATCTAAAATGAGAAGTCACAATACAGGCTTAGAAGTGCTTAGCAAGCCTCAAATATTCATTGTGATTGAATAACTCCTTTATTTATTCACTCTTTATGCAGGTTGGCTATCTAGGTATTCAGTTGTTGTCGATTTAAAGGGTTGACGTTATAGAAAGCGAGTGACTATTTATGAGATCTCATAATTAGAGCAATAATTTCAAGTTCCGTTCCGAAAGTGTGATCTATCGTCAAGTTTGTGCTTTGGTTTTGTGGTTGTTTTTTGAGCTTAATTCTTTGCCAAATTGTCGTTGTGAAGAGAAATAAGCGCCTATACTCGTTAATGGCTAGGCGGATTTCTCTTAGGATAAGCGAGGGCGATGGATGAAAATAGGGATTCTAGTATGCGGGCATTTAGCACCAGCACTTTCTGAAAATTACGGTCAGTACTCAAATATGATCGCGTCGGTATTCAAAGCGGTCAACAATGAAATCACCTTCTACGAATATGATGCATTCAATCAGCAGTTGCCTGAACTAGAAGATTGCGACGGATACATACTCACTGGCAGTGTCTGTAATGCGTATGATAATGACCCGTGGATCTTAGGGTTAGTAGACTGGATTCAACGCTGTGAAGCAAGACGTAAACCCTTGGTAGGGATATGCTTTGGTCATCAACTTATCGCTCGTGCGCTGGGTGGAACGGTAGATAAATCATCGAAAGGTTGGGGACTAGGTAATTATGAAGTAAACATTATTGCCCAAAAGCGTTGGATGAACCTGTCTATCGATAAGCTTCGAATGCTGGTGAGCCATCAAGATCAGGTGATCACCGTTCCTCGAGGGATGCGCGTGATTGCCTCAAATGATTTTTGTCCAAACTTTATGTTGGCAAAAGACAACCATATTTTCACTGTTCAAGGGCACCCTGAATTTTCTATGGAATTTACCGCTGAACTCATAGAAATGCGCAAACATCTAATTAGTGAAGAGCATTATCGTTCCACGTTTGAACAGTTAAAAGAAGCGCCCGACTCAGCCATTGTTTTGCATTGGATTGATGCTTTTTTTGTGTTCAATACTCAGTCGATTCAAGAAGAAGGCTTTCAGCAGGCAGGTTAAAATAGAAAAGGCCTAGAAATTCTCTAGGCCTGATTTTCTGAAGAGTCGAATAACTTCCGCGTGTTCAGCTACTGTGCAATAAACCCGCCGGTTTGATGTGCCCACAACTGTGCGTAGATGCCCTTGCCCTGAATGAGCTCTTGATGGGTTCCTTCCTCCACTATGTGCCCCTTGTCTAGAACTATGAGTCTATCCATAGCGGCGATAGTTGATAGGCGGTGAGCAATGGCAATAACGGTTTTCCCTTCCATTAGTTCATTCAGACTCTCTTGAATAGCAGCTTCAACCTCTGAATCCAAAGCCGATGTTGCTTCATCAAGCACCAATATGGGCGCGTCTTTCAACAGCACGCGAGAGATGGCAATTCGCTGGCGCTGTCCACCTGAGAGCTTCACCCCTCGCTCTCCTACTTGAGCATCATAGCCAAGATTACCAAACGGGTCGGTGAGTGTTTCTATGAACTCATGGGCATGGGCTTGTTTGGTTGCAGCAATGAGTTGTTCTTCATTGGCCGTCGGGTTCCCATATAAGATATTTTCTCGAATGGAGCGGTGCAACAACGAGGTATCCTGCGTTACCATGCCGATATTGCTACGCAATGAGTCCTGAGTAATGGCAGAGATATCTTGTTGGTCAATACTGATCTTGCCTCCTTCTACATCGTGAAAACGCAATAGAAGGTTTACTAAGGTTGATTTGCCCGCGCCAGAGCGTCCAACTAAGCCTACCTTTTCTCCGGGTTTAATATTCAAGCTGAGATTGCTTATTACACCCTTATTTTCACCATAGTGAAAGCTAACGTCATCAAAATGTATTCCACCGTTTTCTACTTGAATCGGCTTCGCATCTTGTTTGTCTTTGATATCTATAGGCTTAGAGAGTGTCGCCATACCATCAACGGTGGTGCCCATGTTTTCAAACAATGCACCCACCTCCCACATGATCCACATCGACATACCGTTCAAGCGCAGAGCCAAGCTGATTGCGATGGCTATGGCGCCAATGCTGATGGCATTATCCATCCACAACATGATGGAGATGGCCGCAATGGCAAACACCAATACATAGTTCACCACTTCAACCATCACATTAAAGCCGGTAACAAGGCGCATCTGACGATGAACGGTATCCAGGAAGCCTTCCATGCCTTCTTCGGCATATTCGGTCTCACGTTTACTGTGAGAAAAGAGCTTAACCGTTGCGATATTGGTGTAGCTATCGACAATGCGTCCCGTCATGGTTGAGCGTGCATTTGCTTGCTCTGAAGAGACCTGTTTTAGTCGAGGTACAAAGTAGATCTGAATACCAATATACGCGAGTAACCAAGCTAGCATGGGCAGCATTAAGCGATAATCGGCTTGAGCGAGAAGCACTATGATAGAGGTAAAGTACACGCAGACGTACACAAACACGTCGAGCGTCTTCATCACGGTTTCCCTTACAGAAAGGGAGGTTTGCATCACCTTAGTGGCAATGCGCCCTGCAAAATCGTCTTGGTAAAACGACAAACTTTGCTTGAGCAAATAGCGGTGTGCCATCCAGCGTATAGACATTGGATAATTGCCTAGCAAGGTCTGGTGTTGCACCAGTGAATGCAAGGTGACCAAAATTGGCATCACGATTAATACCAACACACCGTAGGTGATGAGCGTATTGGCATTGTCTTGCATGAAGGTGTCAGGATTGCTAGACCCTAGCCAGTCAACAAGTTTACCCATCATGCCAAAGAGGGACACCTCAACAATGGCGACTATGGTACTGAATAATGCCATCAGTAGCAGAGGTTTTTCAAATCCCTTAGTGTAATAACGACAAAACGCGAAAACCGTATTCGGCGGCTGTTCAGGTTCGTTTTTTGGGAAGGCTTTGGTGAATCCTTCGAAGATTTTATACATACATCAATCCTAAAATGCACCTTGCTGAAAGACAGTAAGAAAAGAGTGAGCAAGGCTTAAATAGTGTTTTTTAAACAGACACTTAGATACATAGGATAGTCGATGATAAGGGAAAGAACATCTTAAGAATGATTCTTTTATTTGGCAGAGTATAGCTTTCAGCTTATAGCCGTCAGCAGTCAGTTCAGAGCTAAAATAGTCATCTCCGAGTTCTCTTATCGGAGACCTAGTTATGACGTTGCTAGCTAGGCAGCACAGCAGATGCTCGATAAAACACTTCGAGCATGACGACGTTGGGCTTTGTCAGTCATGAGTGCTTTTATCGGGGATCTAGTTATTAGATTGCTAGGTAGACAGTACAGCAGATGCTCGATAGAACACTTCGAGCATGACGGAGTTCGGCTTTGTCATTCCCGAGTGCTTTTATCGGGGATCTAGTTATTGCATTGCCAAATAGGCGGCGCAGCAGATGCTCGATAAAACACTTCGAGCATGACGGAGTTGAGTCCTGTCATCCCGAGAGCTTTTATCGGGGATCTAGTTATGACGTTGCTAGGTAGACAGCACAACAGATGCTCGATAGAACACTTCGAGCATGCCAAAGTTGGGCTCTGTCATCCCCGAGTGCTTTTATCGGGGATCTAGTTATTACGTTGCTAGGTAGACAGCAGAGCAGATGCTCGATAAAACACTTCGAGCATGACGACGTTGGGCGCTGTCATCCCCGAATGCTTTTATCGGGGATCTAGTTATTACGTTTCTAAGTAGACAGCACAGCAGATGCTCGATAAAACACTTCGAGCATGACGGAGTTGGGCTTTGTCATCCCCGAATGCTTTTATCGGGGATCTAGTTATGACGTTGCTAGCTAGACAGCGCAGCAGATGCTCGATAGAACACTTCGAGCATGACGAGGTTGGGTTCTGTCATCTCCCTACCTCGCAAGCAGTCATCAAGAAGCAGCACTCATAATGGCAAGGTTCTTACCATTTTGTTTGCCTCTATCCGTGGCTTGTAGCGATGACGAAAGTGTCTTATCTACTGAATCACGTAGGTGAGATACGCCTATGCTGACAGTAAAGTTAACGTTAACGTTATCAAAGGCAAACTTATGTCTTTCGATAGCCTCACGAAGGTTTTCAGCCAAGCTAAATGCATGTTGCTGATCAACGGCATGATAAAGCACGCAGAATTCATCTCCGCCGGTTCTGGCCGTAGATAGTGTCGACGATGCAGGGAAGTGCTTTGTGATCACTCTCGACATCTCTAGTATCAACTGGTCGCCACAGGTATAACCGTATTGATAGTTGATCAGCTTCAAGTCATCCACATCAATCGTGAGCAGATACACATCACGGTGACCCTTGTAGCGACTGATCTTATTGCGCAGTGTAAACAAATTATCTTGGTTTGTTGTAGCATCACGCAGTGAAATTTGTTGCTGGAACAGTACGTTAGACAGAGAAGTCTCGATATACGTTTGTAGTAGCTTCATCAAACTTGAGAATGTCTGAAATCTACTTTCAATGAATATCACCCCAGTAAGCCCATTGTGCCCATGTAAAGGAATACGGTAATACTTGGCACTAAACTGAATTTTATTTGCCAGAGGATCGTTACTCGCTGAGCGTTGATATTTCACTTTACTTGCCAGTACGTCGAGAGCGTACTCTTTATCAATGAGGATTAATTGCTCCTGTCCATGGTAATCAATGGTGTAAAACGTGTGACTGTCATGATTGTACAGACAAAGCTGCACACGACGGCGTGTACAGAACCTTCCCAATAGATACTGAGTTTGTTTTTTGAACTCTAGCAAGCTCGTTGCTTTTGCTAAGTCGGAAAGTGCTATTTGTAACTGCTTATTCAGGTAATGAAAGACAGATACAAATAACAATAAGCTCAGTGCCACAAAGGCGATAAGCAGCATTGAGTAGCTGTGAGCAAACAGTTCAGATCGAGATATTGACGAAAAGTAAATCCAATTCATGCTGTTTTTGGCGTTGTAGGACGCAAGTTTTGCCTCGCCATGGAACAAGTAATTGATTGAACCATAGAGTTGATTGTTTGGCAGTACAGTATTTGGATTAAACGTATAGCTTGGTGTATCAGAAAAATAATAACTAACGGGTTGAGCTCTTTCATCTTGTGAGACCTCACCTGCCATGGAATACTTGTAAACCACCGCCATTTCCCCAATCCTATTTGGGTTAGCGTGGAGTATGACCCTGCCTGAAGTCCTATCAACAATAAACACATTACCACTGTTTAGAGTACGCAGGTCGATGAAAGACTGGCTTGCATACATTAGATCAAATTCAATAATGTACTGTGGGATTCCTGCTGGATTTTTCTCACGTAAACCGACAACCCAACGGCGATTCTGACTGCGATAAAGACTGGATATCTGATATCGATTGTCCATGAAACTGATATCGGTCCAGCTCGCTTCTGGCATATCAAACTCAGTGGCTTCGGTGTTGTACATGCTGGCATTAAAAATCGCAGTTTCAGATACGGATGTGTTTGTGCTTGGGTCATAGCGCAAAATATCATTGTAATTCTCTGTATTACGTATGACATCGACAGCGTTTAGGTTTGAAGCACTAGAATCTTCCAGTTCAGCAGAACGATTTAGAGATGAGAAAATATTGACGCTATTTTTAAGTTGCGCCTGGATCAGCTTAGAAGCCGTTCTTAGATTAGCTTGTGTCTGTTTCAATGCATCATCTTTAACACTGGCATAGTGTTGATAAGCAACGAAAATTAATAATGTACTGAGCACGACCACATAGGGTCGCATAAGCCGAATAATAGTTCTTGGTAAAGCCATACTGAGTTCGTTGTTTCTTATATTAGTTGAGCGTTGAACGCTATTCAGTTTCGCGGTTACTTTTTGTCCGCTTTGAAACGAAGGGCGATTGTATATGATTTTAATGTGTGATCAAGTTCTCATTAATCTACTGGCATAGAATGACAAAAATGGTATTTAAGCGCGTTTTTATATTCATGGTATTGATATAAGACAGGGGGAATACGGTAAACGGATTCTTTTGGTTACAAATAGTTGGGCTTAAGGCGGGATAATATTGTTTATGTTACGGGAATATTCTGAACGCTGAATAAAGTAGCCCCAGCAAAAGCTGGAGCTATAAGTATTAAACAGTGAGAGCTAGGCTTCTAAGGTTTCTTGCTTAACCGGCAGTATTTTTGCTGGCCCTTTAGCTTTCAAAATAACCAAAGATTGAGGTTTGAGTAACATATCTCTACTGATGGTGCCTTTGCCGGTTTCTGATTCACCGGTATCGCAGATCAATGTCCAACGATCGGTTCCACCGTCTGGCAACTTAAAGCGAGCAGGTGTTTGAGATTGGTTAATGTAGTACAGAAGTTCTGCACCATCTTTACCGATACCTAGCTTCAACGAAACCGCGTTTAGTTGGTTCCAGTCATCCATCTCCATCAAATTACCGTCTGGACGATGCCAGCTTACTCGGTTGTCGTTGCGGGTTTCTCCGCTAAACGCTTCAATGAACGGAATCATGTGCTCGCGACGCGCTTCTAGCATGTTCGCAAGCCACAACTTGAAGTTCTCTTCATGTTCTTCAAGTTCCCAATCTAACCAACTGGTTTCATTGTCTTGGCAATAGGCGTTGTTATTGCCTTTTTGGGTGTGTGATACCACATCGGCGGTAAGAATGTGAGGAATACTGAAAGAGAACAGCAGGCTACTCATAAAGTTACGTTTGCGTTTTATTCGCAACTCGATGATATCAGTACTTGGTGTTTCACCCTCTACCCCCAGGTTATCCGAGCGGTTGTCACCATGACCATCATGGTTGTGTTCTCCGTTCTCTTCGTTGTGCTTCATCTTATAAGACACTAAGTCTTGCATGGTGAAGCCATCGTGGTAGGTGATGTAGTTGATGGTCATCTTGTGTGGCCAACGGCTAGCGCTGTATAAATCACGTGAACCCATAATGCGAGTGGCAAATTCTTTTAAGAAACCCTGATCGCCTCTCCAGAAGCTTCGAGTAATGTCTCGAAACTTATCATTACACTCATTCCAACCATCAGGGAAGTTACCCACTTGATAACCATTTGGGCCGATATCCCACGGCTCGGCAATCAGTTTCGTTTCTTTAAGCACAGGGTCTTGTGCTACCGCCTTAAAGAAGGCCGCCTCACGATTAAAATTATCACCGTTGCGACCAAGCGTTGCTGCAAGATCAAAGCGGAAACCATCAATCTTAAACTCTTGTACCCAGTAACGAAGGGTATCCATTACTAAGGTCAGCGCTGGTTGGTAATTCAGGTCGACGGTATTGCCACAGCCCGTGAAGTTGGCGTAATGGCAGCCGTGCTTAAGGTAGTATTGGTTGTCTAGTAGTTTTAGGTTGAAGACTGGACCGCCATCACCGCCTTCAGCTGTGTGGTTGTAAACCACATCTAAAATGACCTCGATGCCATTCTTGTGTAGTTCGCGAATTGTCGTTTTTAGCTCTTGAACTGCATCTGTGTCAGCGTAGCGTGGATCAGGAGCCATAAATACATACGGGTTGTAACCCCAGTAGTTGACCTTTTCCATATCCAGTAGGTGTGGCTCATGCATACAAGCAGCAACAGGTAGCAATTGCAGACAGTTGATGTTTTGTTCTTTATAAAAAGAAAGCATCTCATCACTGACAAGGCCTAGGTATTTACCCCTGTGCTGAGACGGTACCTTCTTATTGAGTTTGGTCAGGCCTTTGGTGTGAGTTTCAAACAACACGATCTCAGAGCGAGCTAAACGAGGGGGCTCTACTTCTTGCCAATCAAATTCTGAGGAAGTGACCACAGACTTAGCCATTGACCAGCTCTTTTCATTAGAAAACGGTGTCTTGTAGTGAAGAGGTTCGCTCAAGGCTTTGGCGTATGGGTCTGACAGCAGGATCTTTTCGCCATTTGGGTCAATGACGATGAAGCCGTATTCTTGGCCCGCAATAACACCCTCTATATAGATGTGTTTAATGCCAGCGTAGTTTTCGGTGATTGGGTAGGCTTTGAACTCACCTTTGGAGTCGAAAAGCGCTAGAGAAATCTCTTTGCAGCTGGGTGCATGAATAGAGAAGTTACATCCACTTTTATCTAATTCAGCGCCTAGCGGATAGGGGCGCGATTTCTTACTACTCATTCGTTATTTTTGTCTTTTGTTTATTTTGTGAATGGTTTGAGGGTTAAGTTAAAAGGTTTGGCCAGTTAACGCAAGAGTGATTGTGCCATGAAGCCTGCTCTGAGCAGGTTTTAACTCAATATATTGAACAGCGTACACTATCTATAGGGTTGCTGAACTAGGCGTTTTTATTGGGCTGGTGGATAGGATGCTCTCTAATAAATGTGTCAAACGTACTTTCGCAAAGGCTAGTTGAGATCTGCATCACGAAATATACTATTTAACGAAATTAGCCTGAAAATAAACGGAACTTTTAAATAGAGACATAGATCTAACTCTGCACACAATCAACTGTGACCTTTATCTCTAGCAATTAGGGATCTCCTCCTTAATTTTGTGATCAACTAGACAAGTAGCTAGATCTACGCCCCCTCACCCCCTCCCTACTTCCCCCGCTATTTAGACAAGGGAGGAGGACTCCGACCTTTATCGTTACAACTATTATCTCTCCTGTCGAATAAGAACAGTTTTCACACTTACATTCTTGGTTGGCTGTATTAACGGAATGGACTGTTAAGCAATTAAGAATGTATTAGAAAAATAAAAAAAATCGTTTCGGGAGTTAACGAATAATGAGAAAGGTAAACCTACTAACAGCTGCAGTTACAGCAGCCCTACTATCTACTTCTGCTATGGCAGTAGAATTCAACGGTTACATGCGTGCTGGTACAGGTATCTCTGGCAACAGTGGTTCTGATGTATCAGTAAACAAAAACGGTATTGGTCGTCTAGGTAACGAGAACGACAACTACTCAGAGTTTGGTCTAGCTCAAGACCTTCAAACTGGTGACACTAACTGGCGTATCGAGTCAATGATTGCTTCTGGTGCTCCAGGTGCAAACGGCTGGGAAGATGCGGACTTCAACGTTGCTCAGTTTGCGGTTAAAGCAGATGGCATCTTTGATTTTGACAAGGGCGCGAAGCTTTGGGCTGGTAAGACTTACTACCAACGTAAAGACATCCACATCACTGACTTCTACTACCTAAACACATCAGGTACTGGTGGTGGTATTGAGAACCTATCTGTAGGTAATCAAAAGCTATCTCTAGCTCTAATTCAAGACGGCGAGAATGGCGATGATTCTTCTGGCTTTATTGCAGATGCACGTCTAGCTAACATCGGCCTATGGTCTGACGCTAACCTAGAAATCGCTCTAGCATACAACTTTGCTAATGAAAAAGATGGCGGTTCAGAAGAAGCTGATGACGGCTTGCTAGCTACCTTCATCCTTCAACAAGGCCTAAGCAACGGCTTTAACCAAACTGTATTCCAGTACGGTACTAACGGTTACGGTGTTCAAGCTGCAAACTTCTGGGGTTCAGGCTCTTACTACGCTCGTGGCACAGATGCATTCAATGATTCAACTGGTTACCGCTTGCTGAACTGGGGTGTAATCTCAATGGGAGACTCTTGGGAAATGGGTCACCAGGCTGCATACCTAGCTGGTCAAGACATTGGTGGTCAAGGTCCTGTTGGCAACTACACTGGTCAACAGTTTGATATTGACCAATACTCTGTAGTTGTTCGTCCTATGTACAAGTGGGATGACACAATGCGTACCGTATTCGAAGCGGGTTACAACGCTGGTGAGAAAATCGCAGACGGCGGTATGGCAACAGAAGACTTCGGTAACGCTAAATTCACAGTTGCTCAAGCTTGGGCAATGGGAAGCAGCTTCTGGGCTCGTCCTGAGATCCGCGTATACGGTTCTTACATCCTAGATACTGAAAATGATGATGCATTTGGCACTGGTAACGACACTGAGTACGTTGTTGGTATCCAAGCTGAAGCATGGTGGTAATCAAACCGTTCTAGTTTGAATTAGGTTTATCAAATAGCCGACACTCAGTCGGCTATTTTTTTAAGGGCTTTACTCGTCTGTATTTGCTATAAAAGGCAATTCGATTTCAAAGTCATTAAAAAAATAACAAAGGAAACATCCAATGAAATTACGAGCCTTAGTGTTAATTTGTTGTGTGGCTCTTGCTGGTTGTGCAACCCAAGATACTATTCATCAAGTGGGGCAATCAGACACTGCTGCCACTTCAGTAGCATCGCTAGTTAAATCACCTTTTGCTCTCGATACTCAAGCGCTGGTGACTATTGATCAAAATACTCAAGTATTGAGCAACGATGTCGTCGATAGCCCTATTGTTGCTTTTGAAATCCCTTCAAACCGTGGTGCATTGGATATTTCAGTAACCAGTAACATGACTTCGGACAAGAAGTTCTTTTCTCCTGAAATTATGATCGTTACTAACGACGGTGAAGTGATCGAGAAATACGATTCATCGGCATTTGAATATCGCCGTCCGCGTTTAGCGTGGGGTGATCGTCTAGTAGCCGAAATCAGATTCACACCGCCGGTTGATCAAAAGACGGTCACTATGCTGATCTATACGACTCCGGAAGAACTGGCCAAAACAACCGATCGCGTTGACCCGTACCGCGCTATGGTAGAAGGTCAGGGCGGTTACATGCCTGAGTTGAAAGACATTCCAACCCCACACTCTAAAACGGGAAAGTTGGTTGTTGAAGTAGCGGGTGCAAGTGCTGGAATTTTTGCAACAGATGAAGCAAAGAAAGATACTCAAAACCTAGATGCAACCGTGGAGAAGTCAACACAAGATTACTACCACAACGCCATTCGCAAGGCTGTCGAAGAAGACAACATGCCAAAAGCCCTTGCTCTACTAGATGAAGCAAAAGAGCTTAACGTAGAAGGTGCGCAGCAAGTGTACATTGATGCTCTAGAGGCTCGCCAAGCCAACTAAATTTTAACCCGAAATACTTTGTGTATTTGTCCTGTTAGCCAGAGAAGGTGGAAACCTTACTCTGGCTTTTTTTTGCATTCATGATTGAAACAATGCATACATTGACGCTCGATCGAGCGGCTCATCATTCCATCCAGTAGCTCGTTACTTCATTGAGTTGGAATCTTAGGTAGTTTGGGTTTGTGCCCGCTAAGATACTGGCGCTCCCCAGTATGACGTTTGTTTTTGAGGCGGCAGGTGAGGCTATTTAGCCAATGTCAGCGCTACAGACCCACTCCGTGATAACTGCATGTCAATCTCACCTTCACCATTACGCACCCCCATTTTGTAGAGTGGACCCTCGCTCAAATTATCTCGAAGACGATAGATCCCATCATCAAGCCTCCACTTAGTTATGAGTTCTCGCGGTATTGAGATGGAAATATTAAAGGTATTTTCATCGTCGAAATTTGCCGCCACAATTAAAAATTCAACGGATTTCGTGGCTGCAGTTGTGCGAGTAAACAAGTAGACACTGTCTCTGCCTTCGGTCAATGGGTCTTCATTGACTTGTTGTAGGCTGTCAAAATCTCCAACTAGAGATTTACACTGTAAAGTGAAGTTCATTAGTTTTGAGTAGAAATCTCGCAACGATTTCTCTTGTTCTGTGAGTTGCCCGCCGTCGAATTTGCCATTGTTCATCCATCTTTGATGATGGGGTACGCCAATGTAGTCGAAGATGGAGGTTCTTGAAGGCTTTCCAAACCCAGCATCCTCAGCGGCAGGTTCACCGACTTCTTGCCCAAAATAGAGCATTGTGGGCGCTGAGCTCATTAACGCGCTGACTACCATAGCGGGCTTTGCCAACTCTGCTTTGCCTGCAAACTGTGGTGATGCAATTCGCTGTTCGTCGTGGTTTTCCAGAAAGTGCAGCATGTGCTGTTCTATATCAAACAACTCTTTTTGCACACTATCGATTGAAGATGTCGATTGCTCCCCTCGCATTATCGCTCTGAGGGAGTCATAGAGGCCGACTTTGTCATAAAGATAATCCATTTTTCCCAGCTCGATATACTCGCGATAAAGGCTAGGTTGATAGATTTCTGCCAGTAAAAAAGCATCAGGAGATTGTCTTTTGATGCTGGAATTCATGAAGCTCCAAAATTCAACAGGCACCATCTCTGCCATATCGTAGCGGAAACCATCTACACCAAGCTCTAACCAATACAGTGCGATATCTCGAAACTTATGCCAGGAATCAGGTACTTGCTTGTCTTGCCAAAATTCGTAATGTTTCTGATAGCTTAGGCGTCGGTAGTGACCTGGAAGCTCTTCGAAATCCTTACTGCCGTCTGGGCGGATTCCATAATTGATTTTTACCGTTTCATACCAATCATCAAAACTTGGCTGAGCAGTGCGTGCGCCATTGCCCGTCCATCTTGCTGGATATTCACAAAACTCTGAGTGTGAAGTTAAGTGGGGTTTTCCCCCTAGAGGTTCAAACTCTGAGGGTATGTCAGGAATCACGAAGCTTTGCTTTGGAATGTAGTAGAAGTTGTTATCTGGAGCGTATTCAACGCTTGTATCATCATTTACCCCAAAGTCAGTGACGTTTTTTGGGTTATTTAACCCTCTATACTGGCGCGCTACATGATTGGGGACGATATCAATGATAACTTTTAGGTTATGTTTGTGGCACCGCTGAATAAGTTGCTTGAACTCAGATAAGCCTGCTTTGGGATCATCCGCTAGATCTGGGGTAACTGAGTAATAGTCTTTAACTGCGTAAGGCGAACCTGCTCGCCCCTTGACTACAAGTGGATGATCGATGTGAACATTGATATTCGTATCATCAGCAATAACGGCGTGATGTGGAATTCCTGTAAACCAAACGTGTGTCATGCCAAGTTTTCGAATTTCTGAAAGTGCTAAATCAGAAAAATCACCGAGTTTCCCCAGCCCATTTTCTTCCTTTGTTCCCCAAGGTACATGCCCTGTCTTTTTGTTGCCAAACAATCGAGTAAGTACTTGATAAATATTGAGCTTATTGTGTGCCATAGCTCTGAATCCGAAGTGAAAGATCTGCGTTATTAGACAATGAAGAATAGCGAGTATTGGTGGCTTTGTGATTACAAAGGTTGATTTAAGTATGGTTAAGACTGAGAAAGTGAGATCTTGAACTATAATTTAATCGTATCTTAGCTGCTAGGTAACATTTGTTAGTCTAATGATACCCGCGCTTGGTATGTCTAAATCATCACAATGATGCAATGACAGACCGAGCTTTTGTTGCACGGAGGTACTGTATGGATACAGTTACTGAGATCATTGCTACCGTCGGCTCGATATTAGCCTTCATGATTGTGTTTTTAGGCGCTGCGAAATGGTTTTCAAGTCGCACACAACGAGCAGAAAGACGGCGTCAATATGCTGAACAGCAAGCTCATTTAGCTGAAGCGGAGCGAGTAATAATTCATAAAGAAAAGGTCGCTCTTGCTGATAATGGACATTTGGCTAAGCAACTTGAATTGGCCCGAGAAAGTGAACAGGTACACCCTAAAGAGGCGGTATATTGGTTTGAAAAAGCCGCTTTGCAAGATAGCAGAGACGGCATTGAAGGCATCGTAAGGGTCTGTGAATCAACGTCTGAAGATGTTGTACCCCAAGATAAATATCGTTACTGGAGAAATGCTCTCGATGCGTTGAATGGTGATGAGCAGGCCGAGTATGAGCAGGGTATCGCTTTGTTCGAAGGGTTCGGCATTCGCAGTAATATGGATAAAGGGTTACAGCTTATTGAGCACGCAGCAAGCAGGCGCTGTGTTAGAGCGCAGATGTTTTTAGCTGATTGGTATAAATCGCCGGAAAACCCGTTAGCTGATGCAGAAAAAGCCAAGATGTGGAGAAGCATGTCTGAACACGTTGATTTCAACGAACACTCTAAATAGAGTGCGCTTGCTCAAATATAAGGTAGGTACTGTGAAGAGTTTTTTAGCTCTATTGCTGGTTAGCTTTGCAAGTTTATCTTTTGCCGCTGAAGAGGTGGCAACGGGCACCGAAGGCGCGAGCACTTCAACTGGAACCGCAACCTCTGCTGCATCAACGACGGGTGCCACTACCGGAGGGGTTGCTGCAGGGACCGCCGCCACAACTCTCGCCTCGGGCACGGTTGTAGGGGCCGTTGTGGCTGTGAGTGCTGTTGTTATTGTCGCTGGTGTAGCGATAGCCGATGCCGGAGATGATTCTCCTTCAACAACAGTTCAAAATCGGTAGCGCCTAAAAAATCATATGAACTACTTCCTGCCAGGAAGTGGTTTTTTTGTCTGTAATCTATTGTTAATGATGATTTTCTTTGGGATTTGCAAGGATGGCAAGATGACACAAAGGATATTACAGCCCTTTGTCCTATGCACACTACTCGTAGGGTGTTCGCAGAAATTTAAAGATGTGGGAGTGACAGTTGAGCAGTCGGTGTGGGGAGCGGAAGATGTCGTTGTTGCGAATGAGCGATTACAAAAACTGCCTTATGCCAGCCTTTATGCGCGTGTTAATCAAGGTCATCAGATCCATATGGTGCTGGCTTATGCTGATGCACTCTCTAGTCAATCCCCAGTTGAATTGAAGTGGGTAGCCCAAGATAGAAGCGTGATTGTCACTGAAGGTGGATTAATCACAAAGACGTTGGCCATGCCCATTGCTAACCTAGCGGAGTTGACTACTGAACAATACCCTTTCGGGTCAGAGACCCCTGTATCATGGCAAGCTACATATGATTGGCAACCCGGCTATCGCTATGGCTATCAAGCAACGATCAGTCGGAGTTTAGTAGGGCGTGAAACGGTTGATACCCCCCTGCAACAATTTGAAACCAGTCATTACATCGAGACAGTGTATTTCAACGTTCTTGATACAGGTTTTGAAAATCATTTCTGGGTAGATAGTGATGGGAGGGTGATTAAAACCATTCAACATATAGGCCCAGACATGAGCACTATCGAGCTCTTGTTAATCCGCGACTTTGGTTAATGGGCTGAAAGTGATCAATGATTAGCCCTCGTTTGATAGCGCCCATTTATGTTGCCTTCTTATCGATGCTCTGTATAGGGAAGGCCTTGGCTGCGCCGATAACCGTAGAGTTGCCCAATCAAGAGACAGCCCTTTATTACTCGAGGGCTGTGCGACTAAGCCAAGTACTGATAGATGCGCAAAGGATTGAGCCTAACAGGTTTGCGCTCGCGAATCACTTAGCTTTGTTAGATAAAAAATCGGAGATGACAACTGAGAAAAAGGAAGTTTTCAATCAGCTTGAACAGCGAGCCAGTAAGCCCAACAACGAGAGTTTAAATCAATCATCCCAAGCGATTTTAGAACAGCTTAAGACGTTTACTTATCTTAGAAGGCTACCGTACAGACTTGATGCTGACTGGGCTCGAAGCCAAATATCAACGGACCCTGTTTTAGCCTTTCAAAATGAAAACACCGAGCTTCGTTTTCGCCTATTACAATCAACCAGACCCACACAAATTCGATTGATGGGAGCGATAGATAAACCCAGCCTAGTGCCATTTGAGGCTCATTGGCAGCTTTCTGACTATCTAGATAATCATCATATAAACCTGCTATCTGGAGCTCAGAAAAGCCTCGCTTTTGTCATACAGCCAGATGGCGAGATGATACAACTACCTTATGGCTGGTGGAACGGGAAAGAGGTCTACTTTGCCCCAGGTGCGACTATTTTTATTGGTCTAAGGAGCCTTGCTTGGGAAAACGAGGAACTCAACCTGCAGATAGTCGAATTGCTCACTCATAAGGTGGGGCTATGAGGTTGCGATATGGTGTCGTTATTGGACTGACATTGTTGGGTTCTATAAGCCGTGAAAGCTTGGCCGATGATCTCTTTTATAGCGCGCAAGCAACCCCTTCTCAGTCTGATTTTGGTGGTGTTGGCCTAATGCAAATGCCCACAGGCAGAGTGGCCAGAGAGGGAGAGTTTAGCCTGAATGGCACTTGGAACAACGAATACCATTTTTACAGCATTAGCTTACAGGTGCTTCCGTGGCTTGAGACGACAGTGCGTTACACGTTAGTACAAGATTTGCTTTACAGCAGTGACCCTGAGTTTAGTGGCGATAACGAATTGGCGGACAAGGCGATTGATTTTAAGATTCGTTTACTGCAAGAGAGTCGTTATATTCCCGAATTCTCCATTGGCTTTAGAGATTTTGGTGGTACTGGTTTATTCGATGGGGAGTTTATCGCCGCCAGCAAGCGTTTTGGTCCTTTTGATGCAACGGTTGGAATGGCTTGGGGATATTTAGGGCAGAGTGGCAATATCTCTAATCCTATGTGCTCCGTGGCGGAACGATTTTGTGAAAGGCCGAATGACTATAGTGGCAATGGTGGCCAGTTTGATGTGGATCGTTGGTTTTCTGGGCCTGCTTCAATCTATGCAGGGTTAGAGTATCAGACCCCGTTTGAACCGCTCTCGTTTAAGGTTGAATACGATACCAATGATTACTCACAAGATGCGCCAGTAGTCAGAGGCACAGCCGATATGACTCAGCATATTCCTGTGAACTTTGGAATGGTTTATCGCGTAGATGATTGGGCTCAAATTCGAGTCAGTTATGAGCGGGGCGATACGCTGGCGTTAGGTGTAACCTTATCTACTAATTTTAATGATCTATACGCTACCTGGGTTGATAAGCGTCCGCCGCAACTAGCTCAACAAAGAGGCTCCTCTTCTGCTACCGATTATGAAAAGCTGTCCCAAGAGCTCTATGACGTAGCGGGTTATAAGGTGCACAGCATCAGGCAAGGCGAGCAACGAATACTCATTTCTGCAGAGCAAGAAAAATACCGAGATAGAGACATTGCTCGAAATAGGGCAGCGGTCATTACGCTCAACCATACGCCCTCTTCTGTAAATACGATCTCTATTGTTGAAACTAATAAAGCTCTGTCACTGACCGAGACGGACATTGATAGTCAGACTTTTGTGGCGGCACATAAACAACAGTATCTTGATGTTAACTATGATGATGCAGTCTCAGTTAGCAATATCGATGACGTTAATTCTAGCCCGCAGTATGAAGATTTCGATCGCTTCGACTACTCCTTCTCACCACAGCTGATTCAGTCATTTGGGTCTGCTGAGAGCTTCTATTTGTACAGTATTGGTGTTAATGCGGATGCCGGATATTGGCTTACCTCTAATCTGCAGATGAGTGGCTCGCTGTATCTCAACCTATTCGACAACTACGACAAGTTTAATTACATAGCCCCACCGGATGGCACGGATGTGCCTAGGGTGCGAACCCTATTTAGAGCATACGTGGATGAGAATCGTCTACGCATGAAAAACTTGCAGCTCACTTGGTTTGAAGATTTTGGGTCTAACTGGTACACGCAATTGTATGGCGGGTATTTGGAAATGATGTTTGCAGGAGTCGGCGGAGAGGTCTTATACCGCCCCTTGAACAGCAGTTGGGCGTTTGGTGTTGATGTTAATCTCATTTCCCAACGCGACCCTGAATCATGGTTCGGGGTCTTTGATAGTTCCACTCAATATAGTGAGGTAGATCAGCGCTACTACAACGTTATCGACCAAGGTACTACAGGGTTTGTGACTGCTTACTATGCCCCTAAGTGGTCTTTACTAGACGATACCTTGTTTAAGGTCGGCGTTGGTGAGTTTCTAGCCGGTGACTACGGTGCGCGCTTTGATTTCTCCAAGCAATTTGACTCAGGTGTAATTGCGGGAGTCTTTGCTAGTGTGTCTGACTTAACACCCGAAGAGTATGGTGAGGGGAGCTTTACCAAGGGTTTTTATGTATCGATTCCTTTTGATGTAATGACAGTGAGACCAAGCCAGAATAGAGCCAATTTTAATTGGCAACCCATCACTCGAGATGGCGGACAAATGCTGATGCGAAAATACGAACTCTTTGAAGTGACAGATGCAAGAAGCCCTTGGTATCAAAGGCCTCCTTCAGTTCGTTAGAGTGTTGGGAGTAAACATTAGGCCACTGAAGCCTTATTGCGATAACTGGATGCAATTAACAAAGAGAGTGCAAGAGGGCGAGGCAACACGGTGCGCATGGTAATAGCCCTAGATTAGGGCAACGCATTGTAGGGCAGTAAAAAGTGACGCCTCTATTGAAGAGGCGTCATTGGGCTGTGGTTTACCCGGCTGTGCCGCCAGTACCGCCTGTCGGTGGTGGGTTTTCCTCACCGGGAGGAGGAATTACCGCTGGTGGTTCTTCTGGAAGCTCTTGACCATCTTGAAGAGTGTCATCCGGTAGCGGCTCTTCTGGATCAGGTTCTCGAGCAACAACTTCATCAAATGCACTGTCAACTTTCAAATCTTCCGACACGTCAATATAGGTTGGCGCACCAGTATCTTGATTTACAGGGAAGTTAGGATCAGCCGCCAATGAAGTAGCAACAGTTTTGGTGACGTTTGTTAATTCGTCAGTTGATCTATCTGGCTGAGCCACTAATGCATCAGACAACACTATTGTTGAGGCTTGAACTTTTGCGGCTACATCGTCGCTCATTGAAGCTAAAGCAGCATCAGGATCGCTTAGAAGTTGGCGTTTTTGAGCATCAGTAAGATCTGCGCCATCAGGCAAAGAGTCTTCAAAGACTTCATCGATAATGTCATCAATGATGACATCTTCTCCCGCCGCTTCTAGTTCTTCTATACGCTTATTAATCAGCGTCGTGTAAGGCGTAGCAGCTATTACTGTGTTTGCTTCATACAGTTCAAGTGGAACTATGTATTGAACATCGCTCATATCTTTACTGTTAGTTTCATCAATGGCACCTTGAGTTGGTCCAAAGCTGACCACACATTGATCTGGGTTTTCAGTAAATTCAGGGAAGTTGCCTAGACCAATCTCTAAGAAGCCACCGCCCCCAGTTGTACCCATTAACATGTCGCCATCGCCACAGTCGTAGAAAGCTTCAATGCCTCGAACACCGCCATCATATGCTTGAACAGTAACGTTGGCCGGGGTTACATAATTATCATTGTCACTGCCACATGCCGCTAAAAGGGCACCACTAACAGCTAATGCGATTATTTTATATTTCACGATAATCCTCCTGAGTGAAATAAGTGCTTTCCATCCATACTGGAGAGCAAATTAAATTCAGTTCGTATTGCGTTTAGCGCCAGTGGTAGGCCGCTGAGATGCCGAAATAGTTGATGTCTGGACCACCGATATCGTTATACCAAGTGTAGTCCAGGGCTCCAGACCAGTTTTTGTGGAACTCATATTGAAGACCTACACCAAGATGAGGGGTCCAACCGCTATCATCTTCATATACACCAGAACCATTGGCGCTCCAGTCATACCACTGTGTACCGACTTTGCCGTAGATGGCGAGGCGATCGACAATATCGTATGAAAGTTTCGCAGAAAGGTTGATGGTTTTAGCATCGTAGCTACCCGAAACATCTTTGAGATCAGCTTCTCCAAGGTCTTGATAACCAAGTTCGAAAGCAAGCCAGGGTAGTGTTTGCATGCCTACAAATACACCCCAAGAAAAATCTGGGTCGTCAACGCGAGTGACGTCTGTTACGCCGGAACCCAGGCTCCCCCAGCTAGTTGTACCTAGGTTGATACCACCATAATAATGATGTTGATGACTTTTGGTTTCTTCGGCTATTGACGCCGAGGACACCGCAAGCAAAAGTGAGACAGCTAAGCTGATTTTTTTCATTGGCTGAAATCCCTATCAGTAAAAATCAATTCTTGAACACCAAATAGGCATCAAGACCACACTACAATTTATATTAACTTATTGTTTAATAGTAAAGTTTCACTGAATTGAACTATTTGTGATCCTTGTGAGTGAATTGTGACTATTTGTGGGTGGCGTCACATTTGTGGCTTTATTGTTAGCATGTTGTTGCAGAGATAAGCGCTGTTCTAAAGGTGGTTTCTAGTGAATTGCGCAAGAATCGGGTTGAGTATCGGTGCGTTAACTATCACACTGATTTAACTTTATTGATTAAATACTCTAGGTTCTCTATTTTGACTCTATCGAGCATGCTACGCCTGATCTGTCTAGCTGCAATCTGGGGAGGTTCATTTCTCTTCATGCGCATTTCCGCCAATGCACTAGGTCCTGCTTATCTTATTGAAGCAAGAGTACTATTTGCCGCGATGAGCTTGCTGGTTGTAGCTTGGTACATGAAGAAGAAACTGGATTTCTCTGCACACACTAAGCACTTCTTTATCATTGGTTTGTTCAATACGGCGTTGCCTTTTTTGTTATTCGCTTATGCTGCGCAAACCTTACCCGCATCTATTTTATCGATATTGAACTCAACCGCCGCCATTTGGGGAGCTGCAATCGCTATTGCTTGGTCAAGAAGCCTGCCAACGCTAAGGGTTATCATTGGTCTGATTTCTGGTGTTATAGGGGTAACTATTTTGGTTGGGCTGGATAATGCTCTTCTACCTGCGGGTTCAGGTGAAGCGATGATTGCAGGTGTTATGGCCGCTTGTTGTTATGGTATCGCCAGTAACTATGCCAAACATGCACCCAAGATTTCCTCGTTTGACAATGCGCATGGGAGCATGTGGGCAGCGTGCTTGATTGTGCTTCCTTTGTTGCCCTTTATGCCAATTAGAGAAATGCCTGATGTACAGATTTCGATATCGGTGATTTTGTTAGGCGTTGTATGCACAGGGCTAGCCTATCTTCTCTATTTTAGGCTTATTGAAGATCTTGGGCCACCATCGGCATTATCTGTGACCTTTTTAATCCCTCTGTTTGGCATTTTATGGGGCTATTTATTTCTTGATGAACAAGTGGGATGGAACACCGCTTTAGGTGCTCTGTTTGTCATTGGCGGAACTATGCTAGTAACAGGGTTTTCTATAAAGAAAATGCTCGCATCAAATCGAAAGGTGAAACATGAATACTAGTCAGCAGCGTCACTACGATACTGTCGAGAAAGCGATAGTGTTTATTAGGGATCATCTGAATCGTCAGCCAAATCTAGCCGAAGTAGCAGAACATGTTCATTTGAGTGAGTATCACTTACAACGTGTTTTCACTGAATGGGCAGGTATTTCTCCAAAGCGCTTTATGCAGTCGCTGACCAAAGAGCGTGCGCTTGAGGTGTTAAAGAGCTCCTCGACCCTTATTGATGCAGCCAACAATGTGGGTTTGTCAGGGACGGGACGATTGCATGACCTAATCGTGTCTTGCGAGGCGATGACGCCTGGCGAAGTGAAAAGCTTAGGTGCGCAGTTAATTATCTCTTTTGGTGAAGCATATACACCGTTTGGAACTGCAGTGATTGGTTGGACTGAACGAGGTGTATGCTTTCTACAGTTTGCAGACAGCGATGCTTTTGAGACGGTAGCGATACTGAAGGAGCAATGGCCATTGGCGACATTTAAGCAAGCGGACGCGCAAGGTATCGCGAATAGTATCTTTTCTGGATCCGGCAATAAGGTGCACCTTATTGTTAAAGGAACTAATTTCCAGATTAAGGTGTGGGAAGCGCTGATGAAGAGCCACTCTGGAGAACTGTTCTCTTATTCTCAGATAGCTGAGCGTATCGGTTCGCCCAAGGCTTCACGTGCCGTCGGCAGTGCTGTAGCGTCTAATACCATCGGTTTTCTAATACCTTGTCATCGCGTTATTCGCGGTGATGGCGATGTCGGGCAATTCCGCTGGGGGAGTGACCGTAAGGTGGCGATACAGGGTTGGGAAGCGGCTCAACTGGGTTAACTGTGCTCGTTATTCCGATATGAAAAAGCCCGAGCATCTTGCGATGCTCGGGCTTTCTAACGCTGAGTACCTAGCCTTAGAAGATTAGGTGCGCCACACCTGCGATAACTGGCAGGGTGATCAAGGTTCTTAGAATGAAGATGATGAACAGTTCACCGATATTTACTGGAATCTTACTACCAAGTAGTAGAGCCCCCACTTCTGACATGTAGATAAGCTGTGTTACCGACATCGCTGCAATAACGAAGCGCGTTAGTTCGCTATCGATAGAAGCAGCCAGAATAGATGGAATGAACATATCAGCAAAACCAACGACGATAGTTTGAGATGCCGCTACTGCTTCAGGGATAGCAAGAAGCTCAAGATAAGGGACAAATGGTTTACCCATAATCGCAAATACGGAGGTGTATTCAGCGATAACCAATGCGATTGTACCTAGGCCCATAACCACAGGTAGCACACCAAAAACCATATCTACTGCGTTTTTAACGCCTTCTTTAGCCACTGCGCCAACTGAAGTAACCTGACCTGCTTTTCGTAGTGCCAAGTCCATGCCCCAAGAGAAGGTCGAATGGCCTGCAGGAATTGCATTCGCATCATGGTTTGGTTTAGAGCCATCAATGAATACATCTTTCTTACGGCTTAATGGAGGCAGACGAGGAACAATCACAGCCGCTACAAAGCCCGCTAAGCAGATAGCGCCATAGAAAGGTAGGAATAGGTGCTCTAGTTCAACTTGAGCGATAACAACCAAGCTGAAGGTAATAGATACAGCCGAGAATGTCGTACCAACAACAGCGGCTTCACGCTGGGTGTAAAACTTGCTTTCGTATTGCTTGCTGGTCATTAAGATACCAACACTACCATCACCTAACCAAGATGCCATACAGTCGATAGCAGAACGTCCTGGAAGGTTAAATAGCGGACGCATGATCTTGCTTAATAGGGTGCCAAATAGTTCTAGCAAGCCAAAATTAAGTAGGAAAGGAAGAAGCAAGCCTGCAAAAATGAATACAGAGAACAACGTTGGCAACAATCCGTCAAGAACCAGTCCGCCCGTGTTTTCTTCCCAGATGGCTTCTGGGCCAACTTGAAAATAGGTTAGCGCGACAGCAAGACCACCGATAATACGCACGGTAAGCCAAAGTGGAGAAGGCTTGAACAATCCATGTAAAAAGTCGTTATCTGCGATAAAGCGTGGCGTTTTGATAGCGCACAATAGTGACGCTAGTGCCATACCCGAAATGATCAACGTGATAATGCCAATCAAGCTACCATCTAACGCGCCTTGAAGGGTTTTGGCTAATACAGCAACAGGAATCGTTAGGTTACCGTCATAGCTGATTGGAGCCATGAATAAGAACAACCCGATGATAGAAGGGATGAAGAACATCCAGAAATTGCCTTTTACAGGCTGCTCTGCATCGTTCGATGCTGGTTTGTTTGTTGTGTTAGTTTGCATTTTTAACTCGTGCTTAACGTCTAAATAAGGACACTAGAATTGTTATGTTAGATAGTTCATTTGTGAATCTATCAAATTGCGCGCAAGGATAAGCATCTTCGTGTTTGATAGCAATACTATTCATTAAAAATGTCTAATTATTCAGGGTGAGATTCTGAAATTTATGATCTCCACCATGTTTTGTAACGAAAAAGTGTGCCTTGTTGGTGTTTTGTTGCGGTTACAAGAAGTGTTCCATTTGTTCAGAAAACTGCACCCAGTCATGTTTGCGCTCTTCGTAGACGGAAAAACTGGGTGGTGGAAAGTCTTGTACGTCGAAAACGCCCATGGGGATGATGGCATACTCCCTTGCTGCTGATAATGAAAGCAACATGGTTGTGCCACATGCAGGGCAAAAGCTGTGATTGACGGAGTTATTGCTGTCGGCAATTCGAGTGAATTGATTGAGGTCTCCATTAATGGTGACTTGTTCCAAAAGAAAACGAACTTGGACACCGAAAACACTTCCTGTGCGCTTCTGACAAGAGACACAATGGCATAAAGCTGAACGGATAGGAGCGCCTCTAGCGATGATCTCAACCTGACCACAGCTACACGATGCCGTACGAACTTTCTGCATTTTTGTTCCCTCCATGAAGCTGACAATACTAGGGTCTGTTGACCTTTTGCGATTAAATTTTGCTCGACTAGAAACCATTTAATCAAGGCGAGGGGCTTGCCGCCTAGTCATCTAAGCAAAAGACGCTCAACGACGAGTAAATGGTTTCTAGCCGAGCCTTTCTTGCCGAGCCCTTCGGGTAGCGTTTGTTGGGCATTTCTACGGCGTTAGTCCCTTTTCATGTGGAACCACCACACCTAAAAGTGACTGCCTTGTTTAAATACCCAACAAATCGCTACAAAAATAAACTCAAAAGATCAACAGACCCTAATCATAGCAATGAAACTTGGCCCAGCTAGGCCAAGAAATCAGGAAAATGTGACAATAAACAGCTGGCCTATAAAGATAGCAGGGTGAGATCTTCTACTTTGCTTGTGCGAGATCTCTTACAAAGTCGTAGGAGAATAGGATTATCTCAACCAGAAAATAACGGTCGATTTCACTTAAGGTATTGAATTTATTGCGATTGGTATTTATCTGAACAATTTTAGTGTTGAATGAAAGTCTCACATCTATTGTTAGTGAGGCCAAAAACAACGAAACTTAAGTTGTCAGCAGGAAGCAGGCATTATGGAATCTTCAGGATGGAGAGCAACGACTAGGATTGTCGTTGAAAAAGGATGTAGGACATTGTACGGATACAGAAGTTACTAGGATGGTAGCTTGCAACGGAAAGCAATGGACCCCTCTAGGACAGAGGAAAGGAACAAACATCAGGACGATGTAAAGGACACCGCTCAAGGAACAAGTGAGTGATACCAGTAAGGATATTGGTCAGCCAGGATAAGGCATTGGACACCGCTAGGAAGGCGAGAAAGGATTAAGCTTAGGATAAGCACACTATCATGGATTAGATGCATGGAGCACTTTTAGTAGCCGGACTGCTGCGAGTAAGACTATAACCCCGATGGGCGCAAGCCCTCGGGGTTTTTCTTTGTCTGGAATTTGTTAAACCTTATGCCTACTTACTAATACTTCTGACTCAAAACGTATCATCATTGAATTAAAACGCACCTCCATTGAACCAAAACGTCCCATCACTGACTCAAAACAGTCATCCCCGAGTGCCCCTATCGGGGATCTAAGTAGCTCAGCATTAGAAGAGGTCTCCGACTGGTACGCCAGCCCGGTGGTACGCCAGCCCGGTGGTACGCCAGCCCGGAAAAGACCTCGGAAACGACGGTGTAAATGGAGTGCAATGCTTCACTATATTAATAATCTCTGACTCAAAACGTATTATCATCGAACCAAAACGTACCGTCATTGAACCAAAACGTCCCATCACTGAATCAAAACAGTCATCCCCGAGTGCCCCTATCGGGGATCTAAATAGCTCTATAGTTGAAGAGGTCTCCGACTGGTGCGCCAGCCCGGAAAAGACTTCGGAGACGACGGTGTAGATTTGGAGACGACGGTGTATTATTGCTACGAATTCTCAGTCTTGAAAATATGCACATCTCTTTGAGGGAACGGGATAGTAATGCCGTTCGCATCAAACTGGCGTTTAATCTCTTCGGTTACGTCCCAGTACACATCCCAGTAGTCGTCGGTTCTTACCCAAGGGCGGACAATTAGGTCAACGGATGACTCGTTTAGCGTGTGTACACGTACATTCATTTCAGGATTTTTAAGTACTCTATCGTGGTTTTCTAGAACCTTGATCGCAATTTCTTTCGCAAAATCAAAATCATCGGAATACGCAATACCAAACACCATATCGACACGGCGGACACGCTCTGAGGTCATATTGTTGATGACGTCACCCCAAATCTTATTGTTTGGAATCACTAGGGTTTGGTTATCTAGGGTACGGATTGTAGTTGATACCAAGCTCATATGACTGACGTTGCCTTGAATGCCAGCAACCTGAACTAAGTCCTTCACGTCAAATGGGCGGTAGATAAGGATCATGAGCCCTGAAGCAAAGTTAGAAAGAGTGTCTTGCAATGCAAAGCCAATGATGACACCAGCAACACCAAAACCGGTGAGCAGTGGACCAAGGTTGATGCCTACCTGGGATAAAGCGATTAACAAGCCAATGAAGGTGACGGCTTTAGCAACGATGGAGATAAAAAAGTCCTGCATCAACACACTAAAGTCCATTTTTGAGTGTGATACGCTTTTCTTTACTAGGTTTGCCACCAACCTAGACAAAATGCGAGTGACCCAGAGTATCGCCAAGAACACCAGTAGCTTAACAAGCAGTGACGGCGAGTTATCTAGCGCCCAGTCTTTAAATGAGTCAAGCCATTCACTGAGTAAACCAAATGCTACATTCACATCTAGCACGTCTGCATTGATGTCACCTGTCATGGCAAATAAGGTTTGCTTATACTCGGTCACATCCAACCCAAACCCAGACATAAGAGTTACTGTGTTGTTCATGCTTGAGAGTAAGAAACGTTGCAGCTGCTCAAGGGCAAAAATTTGTTTTTCTAGATCCGCTTTATCCGCCTCAATGGTGTAGTTCATCCGCTCATCGAGTGCCTTTTTGCGACTATCTAGATAAATAACGATGTCGTATAGCACCTCACTACGTTCTTGAAGATCTTGCTTGAAGAGGGTTTCATCCAACTCTATTCCTAGAGTTTTAGCCCAACTAAAGGTCGTCGCGAGCTCGGTGTAATAGATATCAACACTACTGATCCTTTGCTGAGTTAAAAACTGGTATTCCGCCTTTTCAGTAGCATCCGCGTCTCGAGTGCGACTAAACAGAGTTTCCGCTTGTTTATCCGCATGAACAATCAGCGCTTGGAGCATGCTTGCTTGAGCTGGGACAAGAGTCTTTAACTCTTTTGAGTCGGGAGACTGCGCGATTAGGTTTGAAATGCTATCCCTAAGCACAGCGTTCTTGCGACGCAATACGTCTTCAAGAAAAAGGGCTTGCTCTCCCTTTGCTGCCTCAATCTTTTCTAACTGAGCAGTAAACTGTTGTTGTTGTTTTAACAAATGGCTGGTATCAGCTGCTATGGCAATGCTTGCAAAGATATTGCACAGAAAAATGAGCAGTAGTAATCCTTTACGCATGATGAGATCTCTTTGGAATTGTTATAAAAAATATGAGGTTACAGATGAGCTACCCTAGCTGGGAGTATAGTTAAACTTTGATCTGTTCGCTGAGCAATAACAGCGAATTTCACTGATTTCTTGATTGTTATCCAATCTAAACTAGCATTTATTAACATAAATATAACAAGAATGTATCGTAGGGTTGCAAAGACAACCTAACGCGAGTGTGAAGAATCTTTTAGGGTGCGCATACCTGACCTCTGTCGTTCAGATATGCATTGACGTTCAAATGTTCTGATGAGCTGGGTAGATTCCGGCCTCAACATTGGCTCACCAGGAGGGTGATACGCCTAATGCGAGACCATAAAGTAATGCGATCATTCGTGAGAGTAGTCGATCGGCTACGCGCGTGGTTTTTCAGCTTGTGTTTTGGGGCGCTAGTCAGCGTGCCAAGCACCGTCTCGGCTGAAAATACTGAGTCTTCCTTCAATATGACCCAAGGTGTAACGGAGATAAGCGGCAAGGTGTATCACTTGCACATGCTTATTTTCTATATCTGCGTTGCGATAGCGGTTGTGGTATTTGGAGTGATGTTCTACTCCATTATCAAGCATCGAAAGTCCAAAGGCGCAGTCGCCGCTAACTTCCATGAGAGCACTAAGGTCGAGATCATCTGGACCGTTATTCCAATTCTTATTCTTATCGGTATGGCTATTCCCGCGACCAAAACTCTGATTGAGATGGAAGACACCAGCGAGTCTGATATCACAGTTAAGATCACCGGTTCACAGTGGAAGTGGCACTACAGCTATTTTGACCACGACGTTGAGTTCTTCAGTTATCTCTCCACCAGTAATGAACAAATTGAGGGTACCGATGAAAAGGGAGAACATTACCTGCTGGAGGTAGACAATGCCTTGGTGCTTCCTATCGGTAAAAAAATTCGTTTCTTAATGACGTCTGATGATGTGATTCACTCTTGGTGGGTGCCTGATTTTGCAGTGAAAAAGGACACTATCCCGGGATTCATCAATGAGGCATGGACCAAGATCGATAAACCGGGAATCTATCGCGGGCAATGTGCAGAGCTGTGTGGTCGCAATCATGGCTTTATGCCTATCGTAGTTCAAGCTGTCGAGGCTGCAGAATTTGATGAGTGGATAGCGAACAAGGAACAAGAATTGGCGGTGGCCAAACTCGAAGAGCAGAAAGCCCTAGAAAAAACCTTGGGCATGGATGAGCTGATGGCGTTGGGTAAAGACGTTTACGAAGGTCGCTGTGCAGTCTGTCATCAGAGTAATGGCTTAGGTGTCGCTAATGTGTTCCCTGCAATGAAAGGCAGCGCAGTAGTGCTTGGGGATGTGAATGGTCATATCGACATTATCGTCAACGGTGTGAGTGGAACAGCGATGCAGGCATTTGGCACTCAGCTGACCGCTGAAGAAATCGCGGCCGTCGTCACCTATGAGCGCAATGCTTGGGATAATAATACTGGTGATGTAGTGCAAGCTTCCGATGTCAGTACACAAATGAATGCGGAGGGTGAGTGATGAAAGAGTTCGATAAAACCTCTACCTATGAGAGTACTGCTACCGATGATCTTCATGCTGGTGGCAGTGCCGATCATGATCACCATGGACCTGCAAAAGGATTAGCGCGCTGGATCTACTCAACTAACCACAAAGATATCGGAACACTGTATCTATGGTTTAGTTTGATCATGTTCTTCACCGGTGGCGCAATGGCAATGATTATTCGCGCTGAATTGTTCCAACCGGGTTTGCAACTCGTTGATCCTCAATTCTTCAACCAGATGACTACCGTACATGGCTTAGTGATGGTCTTTGGTGCAGTCATGCCAGCCTTTACCGGCCTTGCTAACTGGATGATCCCTATGATGATAGGGGCGCCAGATATGGCCCTTCCACGAATGAATAATTTGAGCTTTTGGATCCTGCCTTTTGCATTCTTAATCTTGTTAAGCTCGCTGTTCATGCCGGGTGGTGGCCCTGATTTTGGCTGGACCTTCTACGCACCTTTGTCGACGACCTACGGTCCTGATAGCACCGCACTGTTCGTTTTCTCGGTTCACATTATGGGTATCAGCTCCATCATGGGGGCGATTAACGTCATCGTGACTATCTTCAATATGCGAGCCCCTGGTATGACGCTAATGAAGATGCCTTTGTTTGTGTGGACTTGGTTAATTACCGCATTTTTGTTGATAGCGGTAATGCCGGTGCTAGCTGGTGCAGTAACCATGGTTCTCACGGATAAATACTTTGGTACTAGCTTTTTTGATGCTGCCGGTGGTGGCGATCCCGTGATGTTCCAGCATATATTCTGGTTCTTTGGGCACCCAGAGGTGTACATCATGATCTTGCCATCCTTCGGTATTGTTTCCGCGATCGTACCGGCATTTAGTGGCAAGAAGTTGTTTGGCTATCATTCAATGGTATACGCAACCTGTTCAATCGCACTACTGTCATTCTTAGTGTGGGCTCACCACATGTTTACCACAGGGATGCCGGTCTTTGCCGAAATATTCTTTATGTATTGCACCATGCTGATAGCGGTGCCTACAGGGGTGAAGGTATTTAACTGGGTAGCCACCATGTGGCGAGGGGCGCTCACCTTTGAGACGCCAATGTTGTTTGCGATTGCCTTTATCGTGCTGTTTACCATAGGCGGTTTTTCTGGGCTGATGTTGGCGATAGTCCCAGCTGATTTTCAATACCATGATACCTATTTCGTGGTAGCACATTTTCACTATGTATTAGTGTCGGGAGCAGTTTTCTCTATTATGGCAGCGGCCTACTACTGGCTACCGAAATGGACTGGCAATATGTACAACCAGAAATTGAGCTTACTCCATTTCTGGACATCGATTGTGTCGGTGAATGTCTTGTTCTTCCCTATGCACTTTCTGGGATTAGCGGGTATGCCACGCAGGATCCCTGATTACGCTATCCAATTTGCAGATGTGAATCAGATAGTTTCCATTGGCGGCTTTGCATTTGGGCTATCACAGCTGATCTTCTTGTGGGTGGTTATCAAGTGCATCAGAGGTGGTGAAAAGGCTCCGGCTAAGCCTTGGGAAAGAGCAGAAGGTCTAGAATGGACTGTGCCAAGCCCTGCACCGCATCATACCTTCTCAACGCCCCCTAAAGTGGACTAAGTGTTATGAGCAAGGGAATGTCGAATAAGAAGCTAACACTGGTATTGTGTGGCGCCACCGTCGCTATGTTTGGCTTTGGTTTTGCCCTAGTACCTTTGTACGACATCCTTTGCGAGCAGCTGGGTATTAACGGCAAAACGTCTACCGTAGCTGTGCAAGAACCAGAGACTATGCAAGTGGACGAATCACGAACCATAAAGGTCGAGTTTGTCTCGCACATACCGCCGGGTTTACCTATCACGTTTGAACCTCAATCTAAGGTGATGAAGGTTCATCCAGGACAGATAATTCGCACAGCCTACATAGCAACCAACGAATCAAAAATTGCGCTAGTAGCTCAGGCGGTACCTTCCGTGTCTCCAGGTTTGGGGGCAACACACTTCAATAAAATTGAATGCTTCTGTTTCAATCAACAACCGCTCAATGCTAAGCAAAAGGCGGAGCTGCCGTTGATTTTTTATGTAGAACATGACTTACCAGACTCTATCCATACGCTAACGCTGTCTTATACGCTGTACGACATCAGTGACAGAGTTGACGATAGTGACCAAAAACTCGCTGCCTTGGCTGTGCCAGAAAAATTGGCTGTATCGGAGCAATTGGCGCAGACACATGACACGCAAGGAGATGCGTTATGAGTGACAAGCACGAAACTTATTACGTTCCAGCGCAAAGCCAGTGGCCTTTAGTGGCTGCTTTCGCATTGTTTTTTGTTGCAGTTGGAGCAGGACTGACCGTTCAGACCATGAATGATGGTGGTTTATTAGGCCCTTGGCTATTAGCGATTGGCTTTGTTGGTTTGTTGGTGGTGTTGGCAGGTTGGTTCACTAATGTGGTTCAAGAATCACTTTCAGGCTATTACAGCGCACAAATAGCCCGCTCTTTTAGACAAGGCATGAGTTGGTTTATCTTTTCTGAGGTGATGTTCTTTGGTGCTTTCTTTGGCGCACTCTTCTATGCACGAATGTTCTCTGTGCCTTGGCTAGGCGGGGCAGACAACAACGTCATGACCAACGAAGTATTGTGGCCGACCTTCGAGGCCATGTGGCCGCTGACCTTGACTCCTGGGGGCGATACAACGCAAGCCATGGGTTGGCAAGGTCTTCCGCTAAAGAACACGGTTATCTTATTGTTCTCTTCTGTGACGTTACATATGGCGCACGTTAGTCTTGAGCAGAACAAGCGAATGGCGTTAGTGGTGTGGCTGGAGTTAACCATAGTATTGGCCGGATTCTTCTTATTCTTCCAAGCCGAGGAGTATATCCACGCCTATCAAGATATGGGACTCACCCTACAATCGGGCATCTATGGCAACACCTTCTTCTTGCTGACCGGTTTCCACGGGATGCATGTATTCATAGGTACGATATTTTTGATCGTACTGCTATTTAGAATCAGCAAAGACCACTTTTCCCCTAAAGACCATTTTGGCTTTCAAGCAGGAAGTTGGTATTGGCACTTCGTCGATGTGGTATGGCTATGCCTATTCATCTTTGTGTATGTTATTTAGGGAATCTGACTTCGGACTGCGCCAATATTAATACGTCATCCTCGAGCGCCCCTATCGAGGACCTACTCGTTACAAGGACAGACTCAAACTTTGGGGAAACCCTAATAAGGGCGCTGATTAGGCACCACCCATCCCAGCTTCAACGCTAGGATCAAAAACAGGATAACAACAGCAGATAACGCAACACGGCGACCAAGATAACGACTCATAGGCACCTTCGAATCAGGCTCTTCTCGCACCATATGTACCATTGCTAGAGCAAGGTTGAAGATAATAAATAGCAGTAACAGGATGATGATTAATTTGAACAGCAGTGGTGACATCAGGTCTCCTAGGTCTTCAAAAAAAGCTCTTTGGATAGTAGCGACTGTCTTAACTGTGGTTCTGTTTTTGGTTCTGGTCAAATTGGGCTTCTGGCAATTGTCTCGTGGAGAAGAAAAGTTACTCCTTGAGCAACAACTGCAAGATAGGGAGCAGATGACACCTATGGTAATTGAGCAGTTAGCAGAGATAGACAGTGAATTCACCCTTACCGGTTTCCCTTTGCAGGTAGATGTTGAACCAGAAAGTATCCCTCTAATTTACATTGATAATGTGACGGTTGAGGGAAGGGTTGGGTATACCGTACTGCAACCCATGTCTGTCTATTTTCAGGGTGAAAAACAAACATTATTGGTTGAGTTAGGGTTTGCTGTGGCGCCTTCTACCCGAGACCGACTACCAAGAGTCAATGGTATTGAAACAGCGCAAAATATAGTCGGGCAGGTGTATCAGCGAAGCATCAACCCATTAAGCAGTGATGTGATGCAAGAACAAATGCTAGAGGGCATTCGTATTCAAAACCTTAATCTAAAACAGTTATCTAAGGTGTTAGATACTCCCTTGTTTGATTTTGTTCTTCAGCCGTACGTCTTGCCAAATAATGATCTGCCGAAGATTTGGTCACCCTACCCAATGACCTCACAGAAGCATTTTGGATATGCGTTTCAATGGTTTGGTATGGCCGCGGTTTATGCCCTGCTCGTTGTCTTATTTGTGGTAAGAAAGAGGAAAGTGAAGGAATGACTATGCAAAGCCAAGCGATTTATCCTCAGCAAAAACAGGGACGGCTTAAGCTACTGGCTTTGATCCTGATATTTGCTTTACCAGTGGTTGCCGCTCACTTGATTTTAAATCAAGGATGGTATCAGTCAGGGGTCACGAATAAAGGTGTGCTTATTGAGCCTAGGTTCACCTTTGAATCCGCGGGTCTTGTGAGCCCTGTTGCCGATGCTTGGCAGTTGGCCTTTATTGTTCCTGATAAGTGCGATCAAGTGTGTGAGCAAAGATGGCACTTATTGAACCAGAGCTATATTGCTCTTGGAGCGTACAGTGAACGAGTAGTGGTCACTTTATATGTGTCAGAAACAGCGGATAAATCTTGGCTTGCGAAAAACCAATCTAATTACCCTATTTTGCAGTTGAACTCGCAGTCTGTCCCCGTTGAGTCTCAAGATTACTTGCTAGTCGACCCACTAGGGCAGTGGGTAATGCGTTATCCGCAGGCTGAAGAGAATACGCTGGTGGCGCAAAATAAGGGGCTTATCGCCGACGTACGAAAAATCCTTAAGCTTTCACGAGTCGGATAGCGACTAATATGCGAGGAAACGATATGCAAGGACGCATTTCAATACAAAGATTGACCTGGCTAGCCTTAGTAATGACTTTTGTTGTGATTGCACTAGGTGCTTACACTCGACTCGCCGATGCAGGGCTTGGCTGCCCCGATTGGCCAGGGTGTTATGGGAAAATAGCAGTACCAATGCAACCCGAAGAGATCGCTAAGGCAGAACAACTGTTTCCTGAGCGAGCCGTGGAAACCCATAAAGCATGGTTAGAAATGATACATCGTTATTTTGCGGGCATGTTAGGCCTAGTGGTATTCGCCCTCTCTTTTCTTCTTTGGAAAAGCTCTGCAACTAGCAAAGCCTTTCCTATCGTATTAAGCGCAGTGATCATTGCACAAGCCGCTCTTGGCATGTGGACGGTGACGCTGAAGCTTATGCCTGTGATTGTCATGCTGCATTTGCTGGGCGGGTTTACGCTGTTTAGCTTACTTGCCTTGCTTATGTGCCGACTAAGAAACACCCCGCAACCCTCGATAAATCTCCCTCATTCATCATTGTTCACGCTACGTGGGTTTACCGTGTTTGCTACTGGGGTCTTGCTCCTTCAGATCATGCTTGGAGGTTGGACATCATCCAATTATGCCGCCCTGATGTGTACCTCTTTACCTATATGTCAGGGTGACTGGCAGAATCATCTCGACTTTGGCAATGCCTTTAACTTTATTCAAACCGGTTTTGAAGATTACGAGTTTGGGGTGCTGGATTACGGGGCGAGAATGACCATACATGTTACACATAGGGTAGGGGCGCTGATCACGACCTCCGCCTTGCTATCTTTGATGGTATTACTGTGGCGCAGCTCGCTACCATCGGCAAGAATCTATGTAAGAGCCATTGGCTTCGGCCTTGCTGTTCAGGTTTGGCTGGGTATTGCCAACGTTATCTTTCATCTTCCACTTATCAATGCGGTAATGCATAACCTCGGAGCTGCATTGCTGTTGGTTACCCTAGTCGCAACTAATCATTATGTATGGGCGAGAGTAACAGCCTCAAATTCATCGACTCATGATTCTGAAAGGGAGTATTCAGTATGAGTAATCTTGCAGGTTCGCAGACACTAGTTAGAACCAGAAGCACTCTTCAAAGCTACTATCAATTAACCAAACCTAAGGTGGTCGCCTTAATGCTGCTTACCGCCGTAGTGGGTATGTGCCTTGCGATGCCCGGTGCGTTGCCATTGCAGCAATCCCTGCTTGGTTTACTAGGTATTGGTTTGATGGCTGGCTCTGCGGCAGCGTTTAACCATCTTATTGATCAGCGTATCGATGCCATCATGGCGCGCACCTACAAGCGTCCTTTACCATCTGGCGACTTATCCTCTGCTAAGGTGTTCTTGTTTGCGACCTCTATTGGTGTTGTCGGCTTTGCCGTATTGATAGCGTGGGTAAACACGTTAACTGCCGTGCTTACTTTTGCTAGCTTATTAGGTTACGCGGTGATCTATACCATGTATCTCAAGCGCGCTACACCTCAGAACATTGTGATCGCTGGCATTGCAGGTGCTATGCCACCTCTTCTTGGATGGGTAGCGGTGACGGGTGAATTACATGCCAATGCATGGCTACTGGTCATGATTATCTTCATTTGGACACCACCACACTTCTGGGCACTGGCTATCCACCGCAAAGATGACTACGCCAAGGCCGATATCCCAATGTTGCCCGTTACGCATGGTGTGGAATACACCAAAACCAGTATCTTGCTGTATACCATCCTGTTAGCACTAGTGTGTGCTATGCCGGTTCTGGTGGGTATGAGCGGTCAAATCTATCTAGCTAGCTCAACCATTTTGAGTGCTGGCTTTATCTACCACGCTTGGAAGCTGAAATACAAAGCTGATAGCAAACAGGCAATGGAGACGTTTAAGTTCTCTATTTATCACCTGATGCTGTTGTTTGTCGCCTTGCTGGTGGACCATTATTTGTAGGGTAAGGTGCTAGCCTTACTTAAATGCCTCTCAAGTTATCTGGCAGGCCAGCCCGGTGGTACGTCAGCCCGGAAAACACCTCGGAGACGTCTGAACCTTTTGATTTTTTCATTTCACTCTAGTTTGAGCTAGAGTAGGTCCCCAAGGTAAAAAATTTGTCATCCCCGAATGTTTTTATCGGGGATCTCTTCACCAGATCAAACTAAAGAGCCTCATTAAGGCTCTTTGAGAACAACGAAACGAATTATTAACCTTGCACTGGCTCAACAAGATAGCGAGTAATTACTAACTTGCTATCAACATCAACCAAGTCCCATTTCTCATTGACAAGTAGGTTAATGGACTCGCCGCTAAACGTATCAGCTATCAGACGAATTCTTAGCTCGGCCTTGATGTCACCCTCATTTTCAAACACTTGTACGTTCTCAACAATATGCTGACAGTCAGGTTTAAAAACACCACGGACCGTTTGATACCAATCATTAAATCCTGCATGGCCTTTGAACTCTCCCTCAGGTGCGATCCAAGTGACATCCTTCGATAGGGACTCAACAAAGTAATCACCTGTTTCTGGTAATACGTCAAATTTCTCAAACCATGCTTTAACCAGTTTTTTGACGCGATTCTCGGTGGAATCAACCAGTGCATTAATACGTGATACAAGCATATTGCTGTGTTCTAAAGCCTTAGCTTCTACACCTTCTTGGGTGTTATAAACACCAGGAATGAATACCATACCGTGGCTGTAGAGTGGCTTTTGAAAGTTCATTCCTGCGAGATATGCAGTTTGTTGAAGTGGCATCAAAAGCTGTTCAATGCTGAAGTGGTTATAACCTAGCGGATCGTATGACTCGCTTGGGCCACCAATGGTGAATGAAAGCAAAAAATCTTTTCCTTTCAGTTTGTCGCCCTTTGAGCCGCAAGCAAAGTTATAGCTGAAAACATCGTCAATCCACTTTTTGAGTAGTGCAGGAATTGAATACCAGTAAAACGGGAACTGCAGAACAACTACATCGGCTTCCAACAAAGCTTGTTGCTCAGCCTCAACATCAATTCGAAAGTCGGGATAAAGTGTATCGAGACGGCGCACTTGAATGTCGTGCACATTGTTCTCTGCTTGCTTGAGGATCACTTTATTTGTGTAAGAAGAATCTAGATTTGGGTGACCAGAAATAACTAAAACCTTGCTCATTGCTCTACTCCGTAAAGGATTAACACTTGAATTACGAGTATTCTAGGTCTCTACTCATTGTGTGTGTAGTGCTAGTTATTCTATTATTTAATTAGTTTAAATCTAACAATAGAGCAAGCGATGAAGGGAACCACATACAATCAGTTAGTTGCATTTCAAACCATAGTAGAAGAAGGCAGTATCCGCGGTGCTGCTCGAAAGCTCGAAATGACGGCACCTACCGTGAGTCAGTCGCTAAAACTTTTAGAGACAAACGTCGGACTCACGCTATTCAATCGCTCAACTAGGCGCATGGATCTTACCGATGCAGGGGCTCTTTTATACGAGAGAACCAAAGAAGCCCTATCCTCACTCAGTAATGCCCTTGAAAGTGTCAATGAGCTCAGTGAAACGCCATCAGGGATTGTACGTATTACGGTTCCTCGCTTCGTTTATCAGGTTTATCTGTGTCCAATTTACGCTGAGTTCTGTGCTCAATACCCTGATATACAGCTTGAGATTTCTGTATCGGATGCTGCGGTGGATATTGTTAGAGAAGGCTTCGATTTAGGGATACGTTTTGGCGACAAGGTACAGCCTGATATGGTTGCAAAAAAATTGACTGAGCCAATGAAAGGGGCACTGTTTGCCTCCAGTGATTACCTTAAAAAATACGGAACTCCCACATCCATTGAGGAGCTAAAGAAGCATAAGTATGTGCAGTATCGATACATCACCTCCAATCAGCTTGCACCTCTCGAGTTAATCCAAGATGGGCAAAGGGTAACGGTTGAAATGCCATGCGCAATGATAGTAAACGATACTGATCTAGAGATTGATGCTGCAGTTAAAGGCGTAGGAATAAGCAGTATTATAGAGCCGTGCGTAAAGCCTTATTTTGATAGAGGCGAGCTCATTCCCTTACTGAAAGATCAATGGGCGAGTTACCCTGGAATGCACCTCTACTACGTGCAAAATAGCCAGAAAATCCGACGTGTTAGAGTATTAATCGATCATCTAATAGAGAAAATATCAAACAAAAAATGATGTCTAATTTCTGCCTATAAAACGCTACCGTCACATGTTAACTACTTAAATTACTGCTGCGACAAAGCCCGAAGTTAAGCTAGGATGACCAGTTATTTAGTACGATTGGTATTACTACAGTCTCGCTTTTAGTCGAGACTAATTCATTGATTATTTTGGGTATTAGTATATGTGAAGTACTTCAAATCATCATGCAATATGATAATACAAATAGGGTTGCATATCACAACTCCTAAGCCTCCTAGTTGTTTATGTTGAGTCGCTACGGTTATAAATACTCCTCTTAATTACGTAAAGAAGCCTTCGCTTACTTTTTGTTAAAGAGGATCCCCCTTTTGAAAAAAACAATACTTACATCGGCTGCTCTAGCCCTATTAGCGTCACCTGTTTTTGCGGCTCAAAAAACGCCAGCTGACATTCTAGATTTATCTTGTTGGAAGATCTCTATTCCAGTAGAAGCCGAAAATGGATTTGCCACAACAGTAGAAGAAAAAGTCCTCACTAGTGGTTTTGTCGATTCTGATAACTTTTATGTGAACGAAGCGGGTGATGGTGTTGTATTTAGCTCTCCGGTAAAGGGTGTGACAACATCAAAAAACACAACTTACACGCGCAGTGAATTACATGAAATGGGTCGTTGTAGTGATACCAGCATAGAACCTTATGGTGTCGGTCCCGATGGTAAACGAGCAATCAATAAAAATAACTGGGTATTTGGTTCATCTCCAGAATCAGCACAAAAGATCGCGTCTGGTGTAAACGGCACTATGGACGCCGTTCTTTCTGTCGATCAGGTTGCTGAAGGCGGTGAAGTTTGGCAACAGGGCCGAGTGATTGTTGGACAAATTCATGCAAATGATGACGAACCAGCAAAGCTTTACTATCGCAAAATGCCAAACCATGACCAAGGCTCGGTTTGGCTTGTTCATGAAACCAATGGCGGTGTAGAAACCACATACCCCTTGGTTGGTAATAATGTGCCCGATTACTACACGCAAGACGGTGAGGTTATTGAGCCTACCGATGGTATCAAGCTTGGAGAAAGGTGGGGTTATCAAATCAAAACTGTTGAGAATGAATTAACGGTTACGATTCGTCGCGATGGTAAAGATGATGTAGTGCAAGTGGTAGATATGTCAGATAGTGGTTATGACGATGGTGAACAGTATATGTTTTTCAAAGCAGGTCTTTATCACGTGAACCGTTCTGGCGCCCCTGATGAGCGTGCATCAGTAACATTTTACGATCTACAAGTATCACATGACTAAATAAGTTTAATTTAGTTGGACCATACTCAAGGCTTGATAGTATTTTCAGGCCTTTTATTTATCCTCTCTACAAGTTTGGCTTACAGTGCTAGGCCTCTCATTTTAATTTCTCTATGAATCGGCGACTGGGGAATAACGTTATCTGCCCACTCAAAGTGCGCTAACTGCTCATCTGTGATGATCTCGTCTTGCACAGTGACAACGCTTACCTTACGTCGTGTCCTTTTGATTGATGATGTCGAGTATTCGATAAGTTATTTCGGGTATGAAACGCTATGTATTGGAACATGTGGTTAATGTGAAACATAAGTTTTCTATAGTTTCACATTAGGAAACTAGACTAGGGTAATTTATTGCTGCACATTAAGTATTCATGAAACGGTAAGGAAGCGTATGTTTAGTCACGTAATGATTGGAACCAACGATATGCAAGCATCAAAGCAATTCTACGATGCTCTGTTAACGACTCTAGGGTATCAAGCGGGAAATATTGATGAGAAAGGACGTTGCTTTTATTTCTCTAAAAATGGTGTTTTCTGTCTTACTAAACCTATAGATGGGGAGCCAGCAACCTACGGCAATGGAATGACTATCGGTTTTAAAGCAGAAAGTGTCGAGCTCGTGGATAGTTGGCATCAGGTGGGACTAGAAAATGGCGGCTCTGAATGTGAGGAACCACCAGGAGTTCGCGGCAATTCTGAAACCAAGCTTTACATGGCGTATTTACGCGACCCGTCTGGCAACAAGATTTGTGCTACTCACTTTATGTAATCTACAGGGAGTGGTTGACCTTTTGAGTCTGTTTTGCTCCCACTCTAGAAGCATGACTGCCATGAGACATCGTCGAATGAAACCGCACCGGCCATATGATTCGGCTGTACGGAGTTTCATATAAATCTCTTCATATGGGGCTACTTAGGTAGTCCTTTTTTGTTCCCGACTACCTATAAATGTCGTAATTTTTATCTCTTTAGTGCCTACCGAATTACGATTTTTGAAGCTCGATGAGATTCTGGGCGCAGTGGTCTTTGATTCTAATTTTTAAAAATAAGACTCCCATCATAATTAAATGAAATTATATTTCAATTTAAATTGAAATGCAGTTTCAAAAATTGCTATAGTATCCTGCATCAGAGAGATGACCTCTTTTAAAACCCTATACCTTTTGAGGAACCTACATGATTCTTGATTCTTTTAGCCTACAAGGCAAGGTTGCCATCGTTACCGGTTGCAACACGGGTCTTGGTCAAGGAATGGCTGTTGGTCTTGCGAGCGCAGGCTGTGACATTGTTGGTGTGAACCAATCAGATCCTGCGGAAACAAAGCAAAAGATTGAAGGGTTGGGTCGCAAGTTTATCGATGTTCGCGCCGATCTTTCTAAAACAGATGATATTCCTAACATCGTTGATCGCGCAGTGACTGAACTGGGTCGTATTGATGTATTGGTAAACAACGCAGGCATTATTCGCCGCAATGATGCTATCGACTTCTCTGAGCAAGACTGGGATGACGTGATGAACGTCAACGTAAAATCAGTGTTCTTCCTTTCTCAAGCCGTTGCTAAGCAAATGATTGCTCAAGGAGAAGGCGGTAAGATCATCAATATTGCCTCTATGCTTTCATTCCAGGGCGGCATCCGCGTGCCTTCTTACACGGCGTCGAAGAGCGGTGTAATGGGTGTAACACGCTTAATGGCTAACGAATGGGCGAGTCACAATATCAATGTGAACGCTATTGCTCCGGGATACATGGCAACCAATAACACAGATGCATTGCGCGCTGACGAAAAGCGCAACAAAGAAATTGTTGACCGCATTCCTGCGGGCCGTTGGGGCAAACCGGAAGACCTAGCAGGGCCTTGCGTATTCTTGGCTTCAGCCGCATCAGATTATGTTAACGGATACACCATTGCCGTCGATGGCGGTTGGTTATCTCGCTAACCGTTACACAGGACAAATTCGGGCCAGGCTATAGTTCAAAGATAAATAGCCGTGTGTCGAGAGGATGTGCTCATTACAGCGTATCTTCAGCCCAAGACTTATAATTAGATTAATTTATTGCAGTCTACTGCAGGAGTATTCAATGAAAATCGCACTTATGATGGAAAACAGCCAAGCACCTAAAAATGCAATGGTTGCTACAGAGCTGAACAATGTTGCTGGCGGTCTTGGTCATGACGTATTCAACGTTGGTATGACTGACGAAAACGATCATCACCTAACGTACATCCACCTTGGCATCATGGCTAGCATCCTTCTTAACTCTAGGGCTGTAGACTTCGTTGTAACGGGTTGTGGTACAGGTCAAGGTGCATTGATGGCAAGCAACCTACACCCAGGTGTGGTTTGTGGTTACTGCCTAGAGCCATCTGATGCTTTCCTATTCAACCAAATCAACAACGGCAATGCGATTTCTCTAGCATTCGCGAAAGGTTTTGGTTGGGCGGGTGAGCTAAACGTTCGCTACATCTTCGAAAAAGCATTTACGGGTGCTCGCGGTGAAGGTTACCCAATTGAGCGTGCAGCGCCTCAACAAGCAAACGCCGCTATCCTAAGCGAAGTGAAATCTGCAGTATGTAAAGATGTGGTTTCTTCTCTACGTGCAATCGACCAAGAGCTAGTGAAGCAAGCAGTAGGGAGTGCTCAATTCCAAGAGTGCTTCTTCTCAAACTGCCAAGATTCAGAGATTGCAGAGTACGTACGCTCTCTAATCGACTAATTCTTAGAGTTACCAAAAATTAAGGCCAGCTGTGTTTGCAGCTGGCCTTTGTTGTTTCTGGATGGAACATAGAAAGAGCGGTTAAACTGGCTGGTTAGTTTGCACTACTAATTTGCCGAAGTTCTTCCCTTCAAGTAGACCAATAAAAGACTCCGGTGCGTTCTCAAGTCCTTCAACAAGATGCTCTTTGTAAGTGATTTTCCCCTCACTTAGCCAAGCCTTCATTTGCTGAGCAAATTCAGGGTAACGGTGACCGTAATCATCAAATATGATGAAGCCTTGCATCTTGATTCTCTTCACGAGCAGTTGTCCCATGAGCATGGAAAGACGGTCTGGGCCATCAGGAAGAGAAGTAGCATTGTATTGAGAGATCAGGCCACAAAGAGGAACCCGAGCTGAAGTGTTTAGCAAAGGCATTACTGCATCAAAGACCTTACCGCCAACGTTTTCAAAATAGACATCGATACCGTTGCTACATGCATTGGCTAGTTGCTCAGCAAGGTCATCGGCTTTGTGATCGATACAAGCATCAAACCCAAGAGTATCTACAGCGAAGCGGCACTTTTCTTCACCGCCAGCGATGCCAATGACTTTGCACCCTTTGATCTTCGCAATCTGCCCTACCATCGATCCCACTGCGCCAGTCGCAGCGGCAACAACAACGGTTTCTCCTGGCTTAGGTTGGCCTATATCGAGTAGCCCCATATAGGCGGTAAAGCCAGGCATGCCCATTACACCCAGTGCATAAGAAGGGTTTTCTGGATTCATGCCCAACCGGATGAGCCCTTCGCCATTAGATGTTGCATAGTCTTGCCATCCGCTATAAGCGAGTACCCACTCACCAACAGTAAATTCAGTGTGCTTAGATTCAACTATCTGGCATACCGTACCCGCCACCATGACCTCACCAATTGCGACAGGGTCAGCATAGGATTTTGCGTCACTCATTCTTCCTCTCATGTAAGGGTCTAATGAGAGATAGACGCTTCGTAGCAATATCTCACCGTCTTCCAAACTAGGTAAATTGGTGGTTTGTAGGCGGAAGTTATCTAGGGTTGGAGCGCCAATTGGGCGTGAAGCGAGAACGAGTTGGCGGTTCGTTGAGGTCATGAATATTCCTTGTGGGTAATCAACAATTTAATCGCAAAAGGTCAACAGACCCTAGTCAAACGGGTCACTGTATTTCTCATCGCTGAGCATCTCATCATCGGTTAGTGTGTTGAGAAAGGCAACTAAAGCCGCCTTTTCCTCCTCACTAAAATTGAACCTGATAGGGTTTCCCTCTGAATCGATTAAAGGAGCGCTTAGGCGAGGGTGACTTTGAATGCCGCTACTGTAGTGTTCTATGACCCCTTGTAACGTATCGAAGCGTCCATCGTGCATATATGGCGCAGAGACGGCGATATTGCGAAGAGACGGAGCTTTAAATTTTCCTTCGTCTCGTCGCTCTCCTGTGGTTTCCATAATACCCAAGTCATTAGTCGATTCCGCATCTAAACCATTATTGGTTGAATCGGTTGTGCCTCCTGTGCCATCAGGAATAGGGCCTAGAAAGGCTTCTGTGACGTGGCAACCTACGCAGTTGGCAGAGCTACCATCATCAAGCTCTCTAGGTAACATAAAGAGGTCTTTTCCCAAGTTTTCTTGCTCGGTAAAGCTTGGGAAGTCCACTACGGGGGAAGATACTTCGCTGCGTGCGATATCGTAACGCGAGGTGGTACTTACTAAGCTTCTGATGAACTGAGCAAGGGCTCTTGCGATGCGATCACTTGAGATAGTGTCATCCCCAAATGCATCATTGAAAAGGGGAGGATAGTAGGTTTGGTTTGTCACTATTTCTTCCAACTCAGCAAGAATCAGCCCCATTTCTATAGGGTCTTCAAAGGGCATTAACACCTGTTCTTCTAAGCTACTTGCGCGTTCATCCCAAAAGAACTTGCCACTGGAGTAGAACGTTGCGTTAACCAAACTCATAGAGTGGCGGCGAGTCGATTCACCATTAAAGCCAGTGCTCAATACATTGGTATCTGAAAATCCATGCTCGGCTTGATGGCATGAGGCACAAGCAACGCTTCCGTTGGCACTTAGTTTTTTGTCGTAAAAGAGTACTCGTCCGAGCGTGGCCCCTGCATCCGTAATGGGGTTGTCATTGGGAGTATTATCAAAATCAATGGCAGCATGTTGAAACTGAAACCGGTCGGGAAAATCATTTTGAGTTAAATGGGAGGGAAGCTCGATACTGGCGTAATTAAAGTGCTCGGATGGAAGAGAAGGCTCTGTGCCATTAGAGTTTGAGATATTGTCATCAATACCATCACTGTTGTCGCTGTCATTGCATGCGCTCAACACCATAACTGGACCCATGATTAGCCCAATAGTAAGTAACCGCTGTAGCATGATACCCCACCTATCTAAGAAAAACGCTGGCGTAAGCATAACAACGCTAGTGTAAAGCAACGTAAAGAAGCCATTTTTCTTGCTGTGTTACCTCAGAAAAAAGCGATTTACTTAATTTTTATAACAAGTTACGTAACATCACTATTTTAACGACAGTATCGAGGTTTTTAGCATGTAAGAATGGTCAGGTAATTATTACGATTGATAGAATACTCATATACAGCTAATTACACGATTGATCGGCGAGAACGACCAAGGATAGGTTTATGCTTCACAAGATTATAGTCAGTGTTAAAAAACCGTTCTTGAAGATGCTGCCAATTCCTGAACCAAAGCTAGTGGAGGGTCAGGGTGCGGTTAGTCAAATCGCAGAGCTTTGCCTATCACTTGGCATTCGTCACCCTTTGGTGGTAACAGATAAGGTATTGGTCAAGTTGGGTGTTGTTGATTCGATACGAACGCCTCTGCGTGAAGCTCAGATTTCTTTTTCTCTGTTCGATGATGTGGACCCAGACCCAGGGTTTGAGGTTGTGCGAAATGGAGTCCGTCAGTTTGTGGAAAATCATTGTGATGGCATTGTAGCGATTGGTGGTGGGTCACCGATTGATTGTGCTAAAGCGATCTCCGCTTGCACAAAGACCAATAAAGATGTGAGTAAGCTTCTTGGGTTAATGAGAGTGCGTAGACCTATTTATCCAGTGATTGCCATTCCAACGACCTCGGGGACGGGTTCAGAGGGTACAGTGGCAGCCGTGATCAGCGACCATCAAGCACGAAAGAAATGGGCAATTACCGATCCCTTTATTGTCCCAAAGATCGCTCTTTTAGACCCCAATTTGCTAGTTGGTCTGCCCCCTCAAATTACCGCGGAAACAGGGGTGGATGCGCTTACCCACGCCATAGAGTCCTATATCAGTGGTTATGCAAACAACTACTCTAAACAGCTTTCTATTTCAGCAATTCAACGCATTTTTAGGTACTTGTCGGTAGCGGTAAAGGATGGCAATAATCTAAATGCTCGGCAAGAGATGGCACGAGCTAGTTATGAAGCTGGTCTTGCATTTACCCGAACCTACATTGGTTATGTACATGCTGTGGCTCACCAACTTGGTGCTTTCTATCATATTCCTCATGGTCGTGCGAACGCCATCGTATTGCCATCGGTACTAAGGTTTATTGCAACAACAGACCCCAAACCAGTAGCCTCACTGGCCAGGGCTGTAGGTTGCACCATGGAAGATAGCGATAGAGAAAATGCGTTAGCGTTTATAGAGAAAGTCGAGGGATTACTTACGCAATTGGGTATTCCTGACTTTGTTGCGGAGCTAAAAATTGCGGACATTTCTCAAATAGCGAAGCAGGCTATTGATGAGGCGTTTGGTAATTACCCTGTGCCTGTTGAAATGAGTGAAGTGCAGTGCCAGAACATGTTGAAAGGACTAGTCAAGAGGATGGACAAATGACAACCAAGAGTCATAAGAGTCAAATTAGAATCATTGGTGCAATGCTAGTTGTAGCTTTTTTGTCTATCTTTGGGCACATCATTTTGACCCCGGTATTAGCAAAAATGGGGTGGGTTGAATATGTCGCTGCTGCTATTCCGTTTACCATGATGGGGCTTTGTGTGTGGGCTGTGCGTGATGCGGCAAAGGCATTGGATGATGAAAATGAAGACAGCGACCCTTCTTGAGTCTATAGCCACGCTTGTTATAACTTCAATTGAAAGCTAAAGTTAACTTAAAGTTTATGGGGGTGTTATTGACTTTGAATACACGTTTTTTCACGGTAGGTGAGGCGGCCAAACGTTGCGGGGTTGCTACGTCGGCCTTGCGTTTTTACGAGAGTAAAGGGCTGATAGAAAGCATCAGAACAGAAGGCAATCAAAGGCGTTATCCTGCTAGCACCATTCGCGTTATTTCCGTTATTAAGGCGGCACAACAAATAGGGGTGAGTTTAGATGAGATCAAACTTGCACTGAAAACCCTGCCTAATCATAAACAGCCAACCAAAAAAGACTGGGCTCGAATGTCCAAGCGGTGGGCGGCATCCTTAGATCAGAAGATACTCGAGATGCAGCGACTAAGAGATAACCTAGATGGCTGCATTGGCTGTGGATGCTTGTCGTTAAAAAGTTGCAAGTTATTCAACCCAGAAGATACCGCGTCTGCGCAAGGAACGGGAGCTAGATACCTAATCGATGGCTCGCCAAAGACGGAGATTAGGGTCAACAGACCTTAATCTTGAGGTGGCTTTGGTGGGCAATTGTAGGCAGTACCCACAAAGGTTGCTGACGTCTTGAAATAGTGAGGGCTAAGTAAAACGACCGTATTTGCTTGAGTTAAGTAAGCATTGTTTTTGATCTCATTAATTGCCCCTTGGATAAGTACATCATTGGGGTAAAAAAGATAAGAATACCAATGCCCTTCACTGCCTGTTACTTCTCCAACCCATTCGCAGTTTCTTACCAATGGTGCATTGTTAGTGCGAACTTGCACGTTCTTTGCTTCTGGCATCAGCGCTATTTCTGGCGAAGTACACCCCACCAAAGCCATCGAAACTCCCAACGCCAACCAATGCTTCATGATTTCCCTTAATTAACCGACTTAATCGACTTTGAATTCAGTTTTCTCAATGAATTGTTAACGAGGAGCCATTTAAATTCAATTGTTTAACTGATTTCTTTTGCATGAGCTTTGTGATTTATTAAAGTATTGTAAAAGAAGACTCATCGTTTTAGGGTGAGTTGAGGATTTGAGAACCCTTAATGGAATTGTGCACGCAGAGACTATCCCTGACCCCTTTATCTGAACACGACTGGACACTGTTTCATAGCTTGCATGTGGATGAGCGTGTGATTGAATTGTGCTTTGACGAGCCTAGTCGTAACGATATTCAGTTACGCTTTCAAGCGAGAATTCAGCCTTGGAGTAAGAACTCTCTTCATTGGTTATGCTTGGTAATAACTGATCGCGCTTCAGGGCAACAAGTTGGGCTGACAGGGTTTTGTATGCAAGATGATGTTGCCGAAGTCGGCTACATGTTGCTGCCTAAGTTTCAGGGGCTAGGCTATGCTACAGAGTCTTTGCAATGTTTAGTCGACTGGGCAAAGCACACCCATGACATCAAGCAGTTTTCCGCGACGGTAACCAAAGGCAATCTAGGCTCTGAGCGAGTACTGGAAAAATCCGGCTTTTCTCTCACCAAAATCATCCCTGACGCTTATGTGATAAATGGTATTTCTCATACCGACCACATATACCAGCGCTCAATTCAGGCCCCCTCTGCAGTGAATACTATTCTATTTGATTGGGGTGATACCTTGATGGTTGATTTACCTGATCAACAGGGAAAGATGTGCGACTGGCCTGAGGTCTATACGCTAGAAGGCGCTATTGAGGTTCTTAAAACCCTTTCCAAACACCATCAAATTTACGTGGCAACCAATGCAGAAGACTCAACCGAAAGTGACATCCACAACGCTTTTCAAAGAGCAGGTTTAGCCACGTTCATCTCTGGATACTTCTGCAAAGCTAATCTTGGTATAGGTAAGGGGAGTGCAGCGTTCTTTAGCAAGATAGCGCAGGCGTTAGATGTGCATCCTGAGTCGATGTTGATGGTTGGAGACACACTAGATAAAGACATCAACCCTGCTATCAAAGCAGGATTGAAGGTGGTTTGGTTCAATCGACAACATACGCTTGTTGAAGGGGAGCGGACTATCCCTCAGATTGACACTCTATATGAGCTACCAAATGCGGTGAAAAACTTGCAATAAATTGGGGTTAGCGAGTGCGGATGAAGGTGTTCTTTACCATGTGATCCGCTAACCTTTCGCAGCCTACGTGTTTAAACTTTAAAGGTGCGGATAGTTCGGAAAATAAGGGGATACCTCCGCCGAGAAGGATAGGGATGGTGGTGATAATGAGTTCATCAATCAGATCTTTTTGCAGGAAGCTCTGTATTGTCTTTCCTCCATCAATATAGAGTTTCTCAAAGCCTTTTTGATTGAGTGATTGAACAAGTTCAGATAGCTCTCCATTGACTAAAAACACCTTGCCTTCTAATCCTTCAGGTACCTTTTTCAGTGTATTACTTAGTACAAATACTGGTTTAGAGTACGGCCAGTCAATCCCAAAATTAAGCACAATCTCTAGAGTATTCCGACCCATTATCAGAGCGTCAACACGATCCATAAATGCCGCAAATCCAAAATCTGAACCCTCTGGGTTAGGCACATCATGAAGCCAATCAATTTGATTGTTTTTGTCTGCGATAAAGCCATCAAGGCTAGTGGCGATGTAAACGATGTTTGGCATTAGTTCGACTCATATAAGCAGTAATTCATCAGATTACTATACATCGGATACTTAGCTTGATTGAGTAAAAAACAAAATGATGGAAAGAGTGTGGCTAGAATTTGCGCTTGTTCTTTTCATGTTTTGTTACGGATAACATTATCATTAAAGCTCAATAAGCTATTGTTTTATATAGGTGTTGATGATTCTTGATGTATCTTTTTGTGAGTTAATGTTCTTGAAATGTTGCTGTAATATTTTTTTCATTAACTCTGCCTACATTCCATTTCAAATTTACTAAATGGAATGTAGGAATTAACAATGGCTTTTCAAAAAGCGCTATGCGCCACGCTTATTTCAGCAGCACTACTTGCGGGCTGTAATAGCAATAGCGACAACGATACTCAATCACCCGCAGAACCACCCGGTGAAACCCCAGAGTTAAAATATTCGACGAAAATCGGCATTCTAACTGACACCCAAGGTGGTGGTGACAATGTCGCGGTCAATCAGATGGAAAGCATTCTAGATTACTATCGTGAGAATGAGGTCGATATTGTTATTGCGGTCGGAGACCTTACTAACAGCAATACCGAGCATGAGTATGAGCAGTGGAAAGCTATTGCTAGCCAATATACAGACCAGATTACTTTCTTACCTTTGATGGGTAACCATGACCGCAAGCCAGGTGACAACTACACGTGGAAGAGGATCATGGAAGAGTTTATTCCTCGTGAAAACATCAACCACATGCCGGGAAGAGAGTTTCAAACCTATGCCTACCAGCACAACAATGTGTTGATGGTGCAGATCTCAGACCAAGACATGCCTTATGCATATGAATGGGCTGAAGAAGCGATAGAGCAACGCGATAGCAAAATCTCTCATGTGTTTGTATCTACACATAGTCCATTTGTTGGCCCATATCGCGGTGGTGTAGCCATGGAGCGAGTCACAGCTCGATGGAATGACCAGCGTGAAAACGACATGCTGACCAGAGATTTTGAAAGCTGGCGCTCACTGTTTACTGACAATGACGTTATTTTTGTATCAGGACACGATCACCAATACAGCCGCTCAGTGGTCTGGGATAACGGTGCTGGAATGGATACGCAATCTGCGGAACCTTCTTCTAATCATCGCTTTTTCCAGCATGTTGTAACAGGCAATGCTTCGGAGAAAGGTTACTACAATCGAGTGGGTGAGTTTGAGCGTCTGCAAAGTATGCTGATGTACAAAACGCGTTATATCACACCAAAAACAGTAGACCCATCTGAGCGTCCCGAGTGGACTCAAGATCTGTTAGATCGTGATAGTGAAGCGACTGGAGACCTAATGGTCAATGCGTCGTGGTTTGATGTGACTGGAAATGAAATAGAGTACTCGGCATTTTATGACACCTTCACAGATTCCAGCGACTTGTTGGTCAATACCGATTGGAAATTGTTTGACCGATTCACTCGAACCAATAACCGTTGTGACAAGATCGTTTACCCAAGCAGTGTGCCATTTACCACTGAGTACTATAGCGCGGTAGACAGCAAATACCGCACTGTAAATTGCTACTCATCACAAGGTGTTAGAGCCCGCATTATTGATGGACAAAATGACGTATTCAACCGAGTTGACCAAGCTTTGGACGGTGCTTTATGGATGGGGTGGTCTGATCCAGACGCTATCGCTCGTATGTGGGAATACATGATAGTAAAACCAACCATTAGAAGTGCATCAAATGATGCTATTGGTAACCCTTCTGGAGAAGACTTTGTCGTTGACGGGCGTAGTGGACTGAATCTAAACCACGCTCATCGCTTCTCTATCAATCAAGACAATCGCATGCATTGGTACCCAGCGACCTATGATATGAAAAAGCTAGTATCGCTGAACTGGGCTAATCAAGAAGAAGCAACTGCATCAGATGTTTTGATCATCAATGGTATTCAAAGCCAAACGGGAACCTATATCAATGCGTACGGCGCTGAGAAAGATATCACGAGAGAAGCAGGTTGGCCGGGTACATCAGCAGAAGATATCGAAGCGGGTGGCGATCATAAAAACCTGAACGCCATTGCTAAGCGTCCATTAAGTGACAATGGCTACCCTGAAACACTCAAACAGAAATCACCTTACCGCCTAGATGAAAGCCGCAGCTGGATTCTTGATAACAGCGTTCGTGGTGATAACTATGCCTTTGAGATTTCAGTACCTAAAGGTGAGAACGCGTCAGATCTTCAGCTTGCGACTAAAGTTGGTAATGAGTGGAAGGCCTTGGTGGAAGAAACTTGTATCAGTGAAAAGAGCTACAAACCAGAGTACCTCAATTCACTGCCATCTGATCTGGAGGATAAGGGGTGTCAAAATCAGTGGGTTGCGGGACAAGCAGGAGATACCTTCTGGGCTCGTGTTGATATGGACGGAAGATTCGCTCTGATATCTAAGTAACCCTAGAATTCTCTATTTTATAGGCCATTAGTCTCTCTAATGGCCTTTATTTCACTTGCGTATATCCATTTATGATCAAATACCTTACTACTGGTCTACTTTGCCTCTTTTTAAGCGCATGTAGTCAAGAAGACGCGCTTCAATCGCGCGCTTCAACGTTAACCAATTGGGAGCAGTTACTGGCACCTGAGCAAAGAGATACATTCCTTAGTGTCATGGAACAAGAAAAGCTAAGAGCCAAAGAGCACGACGAGCTAGACCCTTTCATCCAACCTCAATCTATTGGTAACGATGTCGCTATGGTGAATCCTGAAATAGTGAATAAGCAGGCATCTGTCGCTGGATTTGTTGTCCCACTTGAGTGGGATATGGATGTGGTTACTGAGTTTTTGCTCGTACCCTATTTTGGAGCATGCATTCACATTCCCCCGCCACCAGCGAGTCAAATGATACATGTGCACTACCCTGAGGGTGTTCCAAATCTACTTATGCGAGATGCGGTTGTAGTCAGTGGCATGTTAGTCAGTCAACAAGACCAATTTGGCGACGCTTGGGACGTGGCATATCAGATAACCAGTGCGTCTGTTGAGCCGTATTAAGCTCAATGCTTTAAGTCTAATCGGTATGATTCAAACAGCTTGGCCACATCCACCTTAGCGTTCAGTCTTGCCGCGAGAAGGTACAACCCACCGATCTTTCGATGCAAGAAAAGAGCATCTGCTGGCGGTGTGTGCCAGTAGTCTTGTTCCATGCTGAGCATGGTTCCGGCTTGGCTGAGCCTTTGGGCTAGGTTACTCGAGCCAAAATCATAATTGCCATCAAATTTTAGTGGCTCGCAGGCGAGCTTGACGAGGTTGAAGATGGCTTGCTTTTGCTCTGGTACTATCTGTTTGCTGAAGAAGCCTATCTGGGTCAGGGCTTGGTCAAGAACCTTGTCGTTGTTATAGATGACAGAGGTAAAGGCCAGGCGATAACCATCGCTGATATTTTCGTTGTAGGCACGTGTTGCACCAAAGTCTAGAAGTCCGACTTTTTGTTGCTTCTCGTCATAGAGGAAGTTGGCAAAGTTGGGGTCTGTTTGCACCAATTTAAAGCTAAAGATCTCTTTGAACAGCAATTCTAACAGGAGCGTCATCACTCTGTCTCGGGTGTGCTGATCCGCGTGCTGGAGTGACTCGATGGGGTCTCCGGTCACGTGAGTCATGGCCAGGACACTGTCGGTGGTAATGTCTTTCAAAACGTCAGGAATAACAAAATCAGGGCTATCTTTTAATAACAATTTATAGCGATTGAGTAGGTCTGCTTCTAGAAGATAATCGGCTTCTGCGTGTAGCTGTTTTTTTGCTTCTTCGAGCAGGTCTTTGTAGTCCACGCCTTTTGGAATGAGTCCTACAACATTGAGCAGGGTGCCCACATTATCCACATCACTATCAATGCTTTGCTTGATACCCGGATACTGAACCTTAATTGCTAGCTTGGTTCCGTCGTCGGCATGGGCTTGATGGACCTGTCCAATGGAAGCGCTGGCTATTGGCTTGAAATTAAATTCAATGAAGTTTTGTTGCCAGTCTTGCCCAAGCTCATTACAGAGCACTGTCGCCAACTGTTCGCTCGGCATAGGAGAGGCGTCAGAGCGAAGCCTTGATAATATGTCGGCCAGCTCAGGGCTGATGAGATCCCCCGCATCCATGGACATCAATTGCCCTACCTTCATTGCCGCGCCTCTAAGGTGGGCGAGTTGGTCAGCCACTCTTTTAATGTTGGTAGGGGTTAAAAGAAGGTCTTTGGCATTGGGCTTTCTACCCTGTACAAGCTGTTTTGCTCCTTCGGTAACCATAGCGCCACCCACTCGAGTTGCGAGAGATGCAAACTTGCCGAAGCGTGAGAGCCGGTGAGTGGGTACTTTGCTTTCTTGAGAAGCCATGTAGGTTTGTCCCTGTATCAGATGCTTTCTAAATTAGAGACTTATACCAGAGCTGACAAGCTTAAGATCAATGATATCCATGTAATAAAAAGCCCTGTGGCATAGTTGCGACAGGGCTTTTTGAGGGTTATAGCTAGAGCATTTGGTTGAGGCTTGTTACCACATTATCAAATAGCGCTCTTCTAGAGAGAGGATTTGAAAGATACCTTCAAGCATAATCAGGCTCCTCTACTTGGTAACGTCTTCTATATCGATCCCCATTGCCTTTGCAAGCCCTTCACCGTAAGCAACGTCGGCATGCAGTGCATGGGTAATATGCTTGTGCTTAATATGGGTTGAAACCCCATCCATAGCTCGAGCGGTATTATCGAACAGGCGCTGCTTTTCATTCTCAGGCATGATACGGAATAGGTTGCCGGCCTGAGTGAAGTAATCGTCGTCTTCACGATGATCCCAATGAGTTGCAACACCTTGCAGCTCGAGTGGTGGTTCAGAGAACTCAGGTTGCTGCGCCCACTCTTGGTGTTGGTTTGGCTCATATCCGATGGTTGAACCAAAGTTACCGTCGGTGCGCATTGCGCCGTCTCGGTGGTAGCTGTGCACGGGACAACGAGGTGCATTCACTGGGATCTGATGGTGGTTAACACCCAAGCGATAGCGCTGAGCATCACCATAAGAAAACAGTCGACCTTGCAACATGCGATCAGGAGAGAAACCAATTCCTGGTACTACAGCCGCAGGGTTAAATGCTGATTGCTCAACTTCGGCAAAGAAGTTTTCTGGGTTCTTGTTCAGTTCCAGTACACCTACATCATGCAGAGGATAGTCCTCATGTGGCCACACTTTTGTTAGGTCGAATGGGTTGTATGCCACTGTTTCCGAATCTTTTTCTGGCATGACCTGAACCTTCAGATCCCACTTCGGATACGCGCCATTCTCGATGTTTTCGTACAGGTCCTTTTGATGGCTTTCGCGATCCTTACCAACTAAAGCTTCCGCTTCCTGATCCGTTAGGTTTTTAATGCCTTGCTGACTCTTGAAGTGGAATTTTACCCAGTACCTTTCATTGTCTGAGTTAATAAAGCTAAAGGTATGACTACCGTAACCGTTCATGGTGCGATAGCTTGCTGGAATACCACGATCACTCATTACAATGGTGATTTGGTGAAGCGCTTCAGGCAAAGAAGTCCAAAAATCCCAGTTGTTTTCTGCACTGCGCATATTGGTTCTTGGGTCGCGTTTTACCGCGTGATTTAGGTCCGGGAACTTAAGCGGATCACGCAGGAAAAACACCGGTGTATTGTTGCCGACTAAATCCCAGTTGCCTTCTTCGGTATAGAACTTAACAGCAAACCCGCGAATATCACGCTCTGCATCGGCTGCGCCGCGCTCGCCGGCTACGGTCGTAAAGCGAGCGAATAGATCGGTTTTTTTACCTACCTCTGAGAAGATCTTTGCCTTGGTGAATTTAGTGATGTCGTGGGTGACAGTGAAGGTGCCGTAGGCTCCCGAACCTTTAGCGTGCATACGACGCTCAGGAATAACTTCACGATCAAAGTGAGCTAATTTTTCAAGGAACCAAACATCTTGTAGAAGTTGTGGTCCGCGCTTACCTGCAGTAAGAACATTTTGGTTATGTGCGACAGGGCAGCCGCCAGCAGTGGTGAGTTTCTTAGTCATAATCACATCCATTTGTTTACATCTGAGAACGATTATCAATCGCCAACAAACTGTTGCATTGATGTAAATCAAATGTTTGGTGTGGATTTGGTGAGTGTTTGTAATATTGTCTTATTTTTGTGACATCAGACCAGTTTTTGTGTAATTTCACAAAAAATTAAAGCCTTGATAAACAAGGCTTTATATTAGAAAACAGTTGACCTTTAGCGATTGAAATAACCTCAAAAGGTCCACAGACCTTATTTACCATGCGAATGTTTGGATGACATTCTCTTTGGTGATTGGGTTGTGAGCAATATTAGTATTGATACGCTCTAAAAATGCGGGTCTTGCCGCTGGCATTACGCCTCGCATTGGCGAGATGTTATTGCCATGATCACCCCAGTAGTAGCAATGGAAATCATCCATATTCTCTAGAAGGTATTTCTCTTCTTCTAGGATCTGCAAAGGGGTTGGCAAGTTAAACTCGCCGCGATGCAGTTCTTTTTCAAGCTCAGAGCCAGGTTGAATGGCAAGAGCCATTGGTGCAATCGCATCTGGTTGCATGATGTTGAGCAAGCTGGTGGTGTTGATAGCGTGCTCCATAGAGCGCTCTTTGCCACCTAAGCCAAAGATAAACGAGGCTAATACGCCAATCTTAGCTTCACGTGCCATCTCCATGCCTTCGATTGCGTGCTCTCGAGTCATGCGTTTCTTAATTCTATCAAGTACTACGGGGTCACCAGACTCTAAGCCAGAATAGGCCATGCTTAGTCCTGCAGATTTGATCTCTTTTAGCTCTGCAACACTTTTACGACGAAAATCGTTGAAACCAGAGTAGAGCGCAATGTTCTTGATCTCTGGAAAGGTGGTTTTGATTTTGTCTAAGATCTTCACCAGCATTTCAGTGCGCATCGCCATCACATTGCCATCGGTCAAAAAGATAGATTCAACGTGCGGGTACAGTCTGCGTGCTTCTTCTATATCTTGAAAGATGCCTTCAATGTCTCTGATTTTGAAGCGTTTATCATCAAACATGGTACAGAATGTACATTGATTATTGCTGCAACCAAGAGTGGCTTGAATCAGTACGCTCTCAGCTTCCATCCATGGACGATAAATTTTACCTTCGTAATGCATAGAAAACTCCTTAGTGTTGGAGCGAAGAAGTCTACTGCTACCAAGGCGTGAGATAAATGAGCTGACGACCAAATCAGTTTTAAAGAAATATTAATAATCAGTGAAAGGTGCAAAACACTAGGTAGGTTGGCTAGGTGCTCTTCTCTCGTGGAGGTTAACTGAATAGCGGGTGGTCGAGAATGCCATCAGCAATGAGAGTACTCAAAAGTCTAGAAAGAGTCATTAAAAACGACAACCATATCTACTAGATTAATCAGACTGTACCTGTATACATTATTATTAAGGTTTTTTTCACCAGTTTGCTGATGAATGTATGCGCTAGATTCAAACTGGCCGTTTCAAGTAAAGTTGGTTTACTTATCGATGCAGTGTTCTTGAGTATGCATGAATTCCAAGGTTACATACCGTGGCTCGGTGACATGTCTTTTGAAAAACAAAAACACTCATACGATGCCCAATCACTGATATCGTCACGCAGTACATTGGAGTCAATTAACTTAGCCAAAGCAAACTCAATCTGTATCAGCTCGAAACGATCCATGTCCCGCTCTTCTAATCTTTTAGTTAAAACAACGGCAGAGTGGTCGTAAGGCCCCCATTTCCCAGAAAAAGTTGATTTGAGAAACCGTTTAAGGCCAACATGATCCATTGATTTAGATATCTTGTTGGCAACGTCCTGTGGAAAATACAGCTCCTTTTGTAACAGGGCCGCCAGACTAGCAGCGTACTTCGAATTCTTGATGGCTTTAAATTGCATAATCAGACCTGTGTTTGGCTCAGTGAATACAGTAATACTCACTTTAAACACCAGGTAAAAAATATCGAAATAGGACCTATCTGTTTTTTGTATAGGTAGGTGAATAGGGGATCTAAACATAGTGAGAAAGAGGTATTTTGAACTGAGCAAAGCCACCCGCATATGGGCCAATGACGGATATACGGTTGGCTTTTCTATGTTGCTAACATGGTTTGATTAGCTCAACAGCAAGAGGTTAGGGTCTGCTTCTTAGTTAATATCTTGGACGTTCATCACCAATGTGTTCCAGTTACGTTGATTCTCGATATCATGCTCTAAGCCTTGCTCATCTGCGATGGTAAAGCGTTTGATGGCAGCGGTTTTGCTGGTGGCTTGATATAGCCAGTAGGCTTCTGCTTTGAGTGCTTCCTCAATCGGTTTATCAATTGATTCGTAGACGGCTTGTTTACAAGCATTGATGGATTCAGCTGGGAATTTGGCGATGCGCTGTGCCAAGGTATCCACGTATTCTCCGATCTTATCGGGGTCAAGGGCCTTGTTGATTGTGCCATAAGCTTCGGCTTCATCAGCATCAAAATCGCGTGCACTTAGGATTATTTCTAGTGCTCGACCCAAGCCAACTTGACGTGCCATGCGCGATGCACCGCCACCACACGGGAGGATTCCCATACCTACTTCCATTTGCATGAGTTTGTATTTTCCTCGCGCTGCAAATCTCATATCACAGGCGAGTGCGAACTCGTGACCTCCCCCGCGAGCAAAGCCTTCAAGTTTGGCAATAGTCGCTTGTGGCAACTTGCTGATTCGCTCTAACACCGATTGGAGGTCTAAGAGTTTGGCTTCTTCTCGAGATACCGCCTCGGTCGACATATCTTTCAATAGGTTGGTGTCATAGTGACATACCCAGATCTCTGGATTCGCAGATTGAAATACAACGACCTTAACGTCTCTATCACGTTCAAGTCGAAGTGCTAGGCCGTTGAGATCCGCTAGCATTTCCTGCCCTTGAACATTTACAGGGCCAAAGTCGAATGTGACCGTCAAGATCCCTTGATCCTGAGCTGCGGTAAATGTTGTGTATCCTTCGTAAGCCATGATGTTATTCCTTCGTTGTGGATAGATTGGGCATCGTTAAACGCTTCAAAAAACATTAGGCTGATCGTTGAGGAAGAACAATTAGTCGTTTGTCACAACAGTATTAAGGAAAATTAAATAATAAAATTCACGATCTCTGCTTGCGGATTCATGATTGATTATTAAGAAAGTCTTAATACTATTTTATGTAATGAATGAAGATGAATTCGAAGAAGTTGACTAGACTGTAAAACTTGAACAGATAGCCGGCAACGAGCTGATTTGTAACCATTAAACGCAAGGGTGACAGTAAATGAAAGCAACAATCGTACGTGAATATGGTGGTGTGGACGCATTTGAAGTGGCAGACGTGGCCAAACCTGAGATTAAAGCCGGTGAAGTATTGGTTCGAGTTGCTGCTACGAGCGTCAACACGGTTGATATGATGATACGTGAAATGGGTGAAGGCTTGCCTTTTTCACCAAAAACACCTGCCATCTTAGGGATGGATTTTGCAGGTACGATTGAAGCGGTAGGCTCTGATGTCAGCGGCTTTGCTGTCGGCGATGAGGTTTATGGTTGCGCAGGTGGCCTGGGTGACTTGCAAGGAACCCTTGCAGAATACATGCCTGCGGATGCCAAACTCATTGCTCATAAACCGAAGAACTTATCCATGCGTGAATCTGCTGCTATTCCACTTGCGGGCATTACCGCTTATGAAGGGTTAGTGCGCGCAAACACAGCTTCTGGGCAAAAGGTTCTAGTCCACGGTGGCTCGGGTGGTGTTGGACATTTGGCACTTCAAATCGCCAAGCACATGGGGGCAGATGTTTACGCTACGGGTCGCGCGGGAGAACAAGCGACACTGATGGAAAAACTGGGCGCTACCGCGATTGATTTTACCTCGGAGTCAGTTGAAGATTATGTTGCTAAGCACACCCAAGGCGCAGGCTTTGAAGTAGTCTACGATTCGGTTGGTGGTGAGAATCTTTTAAACTCAATGAATGCAGCTGCTTTGAACGGGCACATCGCAACCACAGTTTCTCTGCTCGAACTGGATCTAAGTACAGCACACTTTAAAGGACTGTCTCTGCATGTCGTGTTTATGCTGATCCCTATGATTCACAACTTTAAGCGCGAAGAGCATGGTCAGATACTGGCGGAGATCGCTAAGATTGCAGAGGCGGGTGCTTTAATTCCGGTAGTTGATCCAAACACCTTTGATCTTAGCCAAGCGGGTGATGCTCATGCACACTTAGCGTCTGGCAAGGCCATTGGTAAAGTGGTCATTGATGTCGCTTAAGGCTTTCGACCCTATCTAAATAATGCAATGTTAGGCCCGCTTTTAACGCGGGCCTTATTTATATCTGGATTTAGGCGTATATTTACTAAATGCCCACAGCAACAGGCCAGATTTAGTGAATATAGAGCATCTCAAGTTATTCGTTCGAGTAGCGTCGACCCACAATATAAGCCAAGCAGGTCAAGAGTTAGGGCTGTCCGCCCCTGTTGCCAGTATGCACATCAATCGCCTTGAGGAAAGTGTTGGTGCTCGCTTAATACACCGTACTACCCGTAAGGTGTCGCTAACCGAAGAAGGTGAAGCTTTTTTACCTCATGCTGAAGATCTTTTATTGGGTGTCGATGCCGCGTTGGCCTCGGTAGGCAAGGGAGCTGCTGGGCCTCAAGGTACACTGCGAATTACCGCCCCCGCTTCGTTTGGAAGACTGCATCTAATACCCGCATTAAAAGGGTTTCTTGCCGAATACCCTGACCTCACGCTCGACATCCAACTGACCGACTCAATGATTGATCTGATTGATGGAGGCTTTGACGTTGCCATTCGAGATGCCAATCTTCAAGACTCAACCCTTATTGCTAAACGACTCACTGTGGACGAACGTATTATGTGTGCGTCACCAGATTATATTGCAGAACACGGTATTCCTGATACTCCAGAGTCTCTGCGACAGCACAAATGCATCGGACAATCAGGTCTAAAATCTTGGATATTTGATTCGCCGAAGGGTCACATTAGTATCAAGGGAAATAGCAGTATTCGAGTGAATCATGGTGAGGCGGTGAGGGATGTGTGCGTGGAAGGCTTGGGGGTGGCGATGTGTGCGACTTGGCTTGTCCATGAGCAGCTCAAACGTGGTGAACTGGTTCAAGTGTTAGAAGATTATCCATTGGTTGATGGGGCTGCAATATGGGTTGTGTATCCAAGCTCAAGGTTGGTTGCACCCAAGGTGAGGGCGTTTGTGGACTATTTTTCTCAGTATTATGGAACCCCTCCTTACTGGTCAATCGACTCTGAAGATCAGACATGAACTCGGTGAAGATAGGGCTTTGTATTGGGTTACTTACAGCCTATGTGTTGTCTTGGGTGCTGCTATTGTTTGTACCCACAATGGGCTTTGAAGAAGCACAGGCTGATCTCTACACTTCTTATTTATTGATTGCAGAAGAGCTCCTATTACTGGCTTGTGTGATCGTGATTGGCCCCATGTTTGCAATGGACATGAAAGCCAAATTAACGGGAAATGACTCTAGTAAGAAATAGAGCTTGATTGAGTGTTGATAACTGAAACAATGGTTAACACTCTGGTTAAGCAGTCAATTCATCGTGCTATGATTTTGTTGCCGTCGATCCTATAACCTACGTTAGCCAAGTCGTGCTCAAAGGCTTGGGTCGTTAGAGTTCCGGTGACATACACAACTTCCCACATTCCTTTGATCTCGGCAAAATCCTCCATCACAACATGAATCAATTGGTTCTGAGGGGGAGGAGGTACATGTATACAAGCGCCATAGAAGGGGACCAGTAAAAACTCTTTGACCGCCATGCTAGTACCTTCAATAGGTATAACAAATCCGGGGATTTTTACTACGGTATTGTTTAGTTCGCTACGGACAGTCCCAATGAGAGGCTGCTCTGCAACATCGGTTGAAGTTTCGTCATGGTTATTCATATTCGCTTGTTGCATTACAGATAACATGACCTGTTCTTTTTCGTGCTCAGGAACCAGATCCAACCATGTGAGTTCTAGGACTTCGGCTTGTACTGACATCGAGAAAAAGATGAGAAAGAGTTTGATGATTTTCATGGATATACTCATAAAAGGAGCAGGAAACCTGCCCCTTGGATAATGAAAGTAATGTTATTCGTTACTCAACGCTTAGATAAATCGGGCTAGAGTAGAACCATAGGCTGCTGTAGTTATCTTCATTAGAGGCACCAGGTGCACGTTTGAAATCTACATTAGGATTGCCGTCACGATCCATACGCTCACTGTTCAACATGATGTCGGTGCCGCGGATTCTGAAGTACATGTCTTTTTCCACATTCTCAACCGTATGAGTCAAGGTGTAGTAGCCGTCTTCATCAGCTTGGTAATCGTTGATCATGAAGCGATGATGTAGGCGAGTAGTGCGGTTATAAGCCAATGAATATTCAGGAGTCCCTGGTTGACTACGTTCGACCATTTCACCGCCAATCAAGTCTATGTGGTCAACAACAGGAGCTTCGATGCCTTGCTCTTCGGTATATGGGTTGCCCTCAGAAGGCTTGAATCGAATGGTGAGTTCTACGTTTTCACCTTGCTGGGTATACAAGGAGTCGCCCATCATTTGTTTGTCATGTTTTGACTCTGCGTAGTAGGCGAGATCTTCAATCAAGTTGCCGTACATTGCGACCGTCTTACCTGAACACACCGCTTGCATAATATTAGGAACGTTTGACTCTTGTTCGTCGTCTAGCCAAACAAGCGTTTTGTTGTATTGGCCAGGGGCGTAGGCATCATGAAAGTCTGAATTAGACGTTAAGAAAATCTTGTGGCCCTCGGCAAGAAGTGCATCCCACTCACCACCTAGCTCGTTCACAGAGTAGTCAACTCCACCGTATACAAAGGCGCGAATGTTGCCGTTGTATTTATCGTATTCATACTCAGCTCGAAGATCGGTTGCCTGGTTTCCCGGAAGCCCCTCGTAAGCACACATTAAACCTGGAGCAGCATTCAAGATATCGCGATAGTCAGAGATGGTGTAGTTGTCGCCTTTACGGTTCGGGTGATTAAATTGAACCAGCCCTTGCCCTTCTGGGATATTGGCTTTGAGCCATTTTATCGCTTCTAAGCCACCCGTTGATGTGTCGAAACGTTCGCCTTCTTCAAGCCATTTTGCTACGTCTCCAGGAGGATAAAAGCTCTCACTGTAATCTTGAGCGTAGAATTCAAACTGTCGCATAAAGTCGATACTTTTGTCTGAGTTTGGTTCATCGTCAAACATCCAAACATTGGTGTGCTCGAAGTTATCGTTGTTCCATTCAGTGCCAGCGATGATGACCTTGCCTTGCTCAAGATACTCAGCGAAGTGTTTCAACTGGTATTTCTTTATCGCGTCAAACACAGGTAATGGCGTATCGTGCTCGATATTTTGATCATCTCTATGGGTAAGCCTTAGGTGATCAGAGAAAAAAACGAAATCTAACTGGTGAACGTCAAAGGCACGCCTAAGCCCTTCATCTACAGGTGTATGGGCATCTTCAGAAACAGCTGTATGGACATGGAAGTCTCCAGCTAGAAAACGGCCCTCCTTGAGTTCTGGTTTCACTTCTGGGGCGATAGGGCCAGGCTGTTCAGGAAGGATAGGAAGTGCAGGGTTATCGGTGGAGCTGTTATCACTGCTAGAACTGTTGCAACCGGCCAGTGCAAATGCACAGCTTAGCGCTAAGGTTGTCATTTTATACTTGTTCATTTTAATTTAACTCTTTGTTTTAGAATGCAAAGTCAATGGAATGGATCTTTGCTCATTCTAAGAATCAATATGAACTAAAAATTCGATTCTGATGAAGGTTTTAGGTTACGGTTGCCATTGGAGTGTTGTTTGAACTGTAGTAATTCTGATGATTTCTATATGTAAGTAAGAGTGTGGAGGGAAGGTGCAGCGATGAGCTTGGTGAGAAATAGCCCCTGATTCAACATCAGGAGCTAGATTCATTTAAGGTTGTTCAAAACCTGAGAATTTGACTCCGGAAAGTAGTGCCATATCTCGGTGCCAGGTGGCGAGATCGTTTTTATTGAACTCATTTAGGTTGTGATGACCGCAGGCTCTTGCCATGACTTGCATTAATTCGACAGAGGCATCAAAGAAATTATGCAGCTGTTTAGCTGATTTTTCGACGTTGAGCCTTTGTCTGAGGTCGGCTTTTTGTGTGGCGATACCTGCAGGGCAGTTGTTGGTGTTACACATTCGCGCGGCAACACAGCCTATGGATTGCATAGCGCTGTTTGAGATGGCCACTCCGTCGGCGCCAAGGGCCATTGCTTTGACAAAGTCCATGGGTACCCGAATACCCCCTGTGATAATGAGGGTGATCTTGCCACTCATCCCTTGCTCGTCCAAATAGCGACGAGCACGAGCCAGTGCCGGAATAGTCGGTACACTAATATGATCGCGGAACATTTCAGGAGCCGCTCCTGTACCGCCGCCTCGGCCGTCTAAAATGATGTAATCTGCACTGGCATCAAGGGCAAACTGTATGTCTTCTTCAATATGGTTGGCGCTGAGTTTAAAGCCTATAGGGATACCACCGGTGACTTCACGCACTCGGTTGGCAAAGGCCTTAAAGTCCTCAGCGGTATTTAGGTCTTTAAAGGTGGGTGGTGAAATGGCAGGCTCACCCTCAGGTATACCGCGTACCTGAGAGATTTTACCTGTGTTTTTATTGCCAGGAAGGTGTCCACCGGTGCCTGTTTTTGCACCTTGTCCACCTTTAAAGTGGAAAGCTTGCACACCCTTCAGTAGTTCCTCTTTATAGCCAAAACCTGCGCTGGCAAATTCATAAAAGTACCTTGAGTTGGCTGCCTTTTCTTCTGGTAGCATTCCGCCCTCGCCAGAGCAGATCCCGGTTCCTGCAAGTTCAGTCCCAGTTGCTAAGGCAATCTTTGCTTCTTCGGATAAGGCGCCAAAGCTCATGTCTGAAACAAACAGCGGTATTTTCAGTTTGAGAGGTTTCTTGGCATTTGGACCAATGACAAGCTCTGTGCTGACAGGGACATCTTCCATCAGTGGCTTAGTCGCCATCTGCGCAACCATGATCTGTAAGTCATCCCAGTGTGGTAGTAAATGACGAGGCACACCCATAGAGGTCATTGGGCCGTGGTGCCCAAGCTTAGAGAGACCATCTCGAGCCAATTGATGAATGAATTCTACGGTAGGCTCTTCGGTCGTAGCTACGGCGATAGGGATCTCCACTTGTTGCATTTGAACTCTTGGGCCTTCTTGACCCACTTGCTCTGCTGAGAATTGCTTATGAGAGCCGTCGCAAAATGGTGCATTCGCGGTGTGCTTGCACTGGCATAAGTATCCGTCAGCGGTTTCTTCGGCTGTAAAGCTCTTTGGTTTAAACCCCGTACCCGCATGTGAACCATCGCAGAAGGGTTGGTTCTTAGACCGTCCACAGGTGCAGAAATAATATTCCTCGCCTTTTGTGAGTTCGACTTTCTTTGGTTTGTTGTCGGCCACGATAGGTTTATTCATATTATCCACCTGAGGATTGAGTGAAGATTGTTCAATAACTGTAGTTCGACTAGAAAAATTCGCGAGGGAATGCTCGGTTAGGTTAGCAACACAGGACTATATTTAATGAATCCGAAATTTTTCATATAGCAGTTGAGCAGTTTTCACTATCAATTGGTCTGCTACTCGTATTCAATGTGAGGTATCCAAGTAGAGTTGTATGGAAGCAATTAAGATGACAGACGTAATCATCCTTGACGGTGGCATGGGGCGCGAACTAAAACGCATTGGCGCGCCGTTTACTCAGCCTCAATGGAGTGCACAAGCACTTATCGAATCTCCTAAGCATGTTGAGCAGGCTCATCTTGGTTTCATTGAAGCAGGTGCCGAGATTATCACTGTAAATAGCTACGCTTGTGTGCCATTTCATCTTGGTGAGGCCTTGTATCAAGAGCGAGGTGCAGAACTGGCTAGTATCGCTGCGCAGCTTGCGAGAGAGGCGGTGATTAAAAGCAATCGAAAGGTTGTTGTCGCAGGCTCTATTCCTCCAGCATTAGGTAGCTACCGCCCCGATCTCTTTGAACCAGTGCAGGTAAAAGAGATCACTCAAACCCTGTTTGAAGCCCAAGAGGCGTATGTTGACCTTTGGCTCGCTGAAACTGTAGCCAGCATCGCGGAATTTGACGCCATTAGCCAAGTGCTATCTCAAACGGATAAACCTTGCCACTACGCGTTTACTCTGCAAGATGATCTGTCTGATATCCCGAAATTACGCTCTGGAGAAACGGTAGAAGAAGCAACGCTGAAGCTCTGCAAATCGGGGGCGGAAGGCATTTTCTTCAACTGTTCTATTCCTGAAGTTATGGAGCAAGCAATCGCCAAAGCTAAAGCTATCACTGATGAGCAAGGCATTGATGTTGCCATTGGCGTGTTTGCCAATAGTTTTACGCCGATTGGTGTAACCCATGAAGCCAATGACACCATCCAATCTATGCGCGAACTTTCTCCTGAAGACTATCTCGAATTTGCTAAACAATGGCACCATGCTGGGGCCACTATCATTGGTGGTTGCTGTGGGATCTACCCTTCACATATAAAGGCCTTGGCTGAGTGGAGAGACAGTAAATGAGAACCCTAAACTATGGTTTCAACGTAGATCAGATAAGGTTCGCTCAACCGATCCTTATCTGATCTAGGTTGCGATTTTGCAGAGGCTTTGCTTCATTGAGTTAAAGGTTGTAGATACCTTCTACGTCTGCTTTTTGATAGCTAGGCTTTTGTGACATTTCGCGTAGACCTTGAAAGGTCTTATAAGGCTGAGAAATAGCGACTTTATTAACTAGCCACGCAGGTAAACTGCCACCCGGTTCCGTGAAGACCTGATAAGTCACTCGTGTTTCCTTCTCGTTAATGGGCGTGAACACCCAAGTACTATGCAAGGTCTCAATGCGCACCTTATTTTTGGTGCGAGGCAATTCATCTGGAACCGCTTCTTGTTTGATCGTTACCGCTAGCGTTTTAGGGTCTTGGCTAATGTGGTTATGAACCACAGAGTCCCTGTCAGCTACTGGCCATGGAGCTTTGGTCATAGCGTAAGTCACGTTGTCCATGTTCGAGTTCGCTTTTACAAGGCGCATCTCATCTACATTTTCAACCCAGGTAGTGCCTACATCAACATCGTTAAAAACGGCCATAAGCGTTGTTAAATCAGACTCAACGTTCATCTCAGCTCTAAAAGCCTTAAAGCTACTGCCCTCGATACTGCGGTTGTAAACAGTGATCCCATGACTGTTTTTTACTTCTTTCCAGTTTGCTGTGTCAGCAAAAGAGTTAAAGGAGAGTGTTGCAATAAGAGCTGCAATCATATGTTTGATGTTCATTGTGGCAAACTCCTATTTTTCCAAACCACACGGTTTAACTTTTGTAATCGCCAAGCATTGAGCGCGAGAAAACCGTTCATGCTGATGCCGAAGGGCACGAATATCGCATGACGGATAGGAACCGATAGCTCTCGAACTAATCCGGTGAAAGTGCCAAGCAATACGATGTTGGTAATCAGGTTAATACCTAGCGCCAAAGTGCTTATCTGTGATGCAAACTGTTGATACTGCAGGAATGACACAACCAGTAATATCGGCGACATCCATGCGATCCATTGGCATTTAACCCAATACCAAGTCGCTAAAGGTAGGGTTTCCGCTTTAACAATGCGATTCATGTTTTTTGAGAAACCCTGCCAGATTTCATTGGCACTGGTGTACATGCGAGTGCGCATTAAAGAGTCTGCAAATGCCCAAAAAATGCGAAAGCCGCGCTGCTTCATTTTCTTGGCAAAGGCCAGGTCTTCAGAAACATCGCTTCTAACCAACTCATGTCCATTCACAGCGCGGTAGCTCTCTGCTTTGAACAGCATAGTTTGACCGTTAGCAATGGCTTCTTGCTGTGTTGGGTCATTGGAGGCAACAAAATCCATAGAGTTTGCGGTAGAGAGGAAGATGCCAGGCAGTAAGGATTTTTCGCCCTTTGATACCATCACTTGTTGAGGGTTAAACGACAACATCTCGATGTCTCGAGTCTGAGTGAAGTCGATAACACTCTTTAGCATATGCGGTGAAGAATGTGTATCGGCGTCAATGAAAAACAGGTAGTCCCCTGTCGCGTGGGTTGCACCCCACATGCAGGCATTACTCTTTCCAAGCCATCCTTTTGGTAGTGCTCTTCCTTGAATGCACTGCGCTGAGAACTTAGATTTGGCCATCAAGCCTTCGGCAATGTCTTTAGTACCATCATCAGAAAAATCATCAATAACAATGACTTCTAGTTTGTCGACTGGATAGTCTTGTTCAAGTACGCTGCCTAATGATCCTGTGATATTTTCAGCTTCATTGCGCGCGGGGATAATGATCGAAACCTTCGGCCAATCACTTCTATCTTGTGTAGAGTCGGGGATGTGGATGCGTTGTTTAGCCAGTCGAAGTAACCTGAAAATAAACACCGCAACCGTCAGTAAACAAAAGACTGACAGTATAAGTAGTAGCATGGAATAACCTTTTAGCACCCTAAAATATCAGCGACTCGTACAGTGAAAATCAGTCGCTAACCTTGGCATCCATGCAACGAAAAAGACGGTGCAGATACGCTATCAAGTTATGTGATGAGGTTCTAACTTTTACTGGTGGTTATTTTCATTTACTTACAGTTTTGATGCTGGTGGAATGCAGACCCTAATCTCTTGTCGCAGTTGGTTTAAATACTGACGCATGAAGATAACCCGTTTATTGGCCTCTTTGGCTGCCGACTTGGTATTCATGGTTTCAGGTAGCTTAAACAGTTTTTCAAAGAAGTGATCAACCGCGTACGCCTTGTCATCTAACGCGCGTTCTTCGGCGAATGGGTCTTCTGGAGAGTAGAGTTCGGTGTTAAAGCTACTGCTTACTTGAATGCAACGGGCAATGCCAATAGCACCAAGTGAGTCGAGTCGATCTGCGTCCTGCACGACTTGAGCTTCTATGGTTTTGGGTGGGATATTGGCACTATAACTATGCGCGCTGATTGCGTGATAGATATCTTGATAGGTATAGGTTGGATACTTGATTGAGGCGAGAAACTGCAGGGCTTTATCTGCCGCCAACTGGGAGCTAAGGTGTCTGTCTGGATGATCTTTGGGGTAAGCGAAGCAGTCATGAAGATAGGCCGCAGGTAATACTACCCACAAGTTTGCTTTTTCTTGTTGAGCTAGGAGCTTTGCGGTAGTTACTACTCGTTGCACATGGCTCAGGTCATGGGCAGCATCGGTCTTCATCTCTTTTTGGATGAAGGCTTCGAATTGTCCCTCAAAGTCCGTCGGTAGTTTCATTTAACCTGCTCTAGTCAATCGGATAAACCTTCTCAAAATACTCTAGCACTATTTCGGAATCTTCATTGAAACTAACACTGATCTCCTTGGCGTATTCAGAGAAAAAGTGAGTGTGCTCTCGTTGCCACCATTCAAAACTGCCGTCACCTTCTCCCTCCAATGCCGCAAACTCTGCGTCGATCTCTTTGAAAGGCTTAGTTTCAACTTTATGGGTTTTGATAATACAGACAGGGTTTTGAGACCAATCCAACACTATAGTAAGGTCACTTTGTTTAGGAAGAGGTGCGCTCTCTTTTTCGTACCCAACTTTTAGGCTGCACGTTGCACGCTTTTTACCTTCGTTGACGAGCTTGGCACATTCGTTGGCGTTAAATTCGTCAGCACAAAAATGGTCTGCATTGATAGTTGCGATGTTTTTTCGCTCAGTCTCGCTGAGTGTAGAAAGATAGCTTTCTAGAAGTTGTTCATGCTTAGTCGTCATAGGATTGTTGCCATTAAAACGGATAACAATAGATTATCTACGGGCGATTAAGTAATAAAGAGGCGGAGAGAGGAAGGGTGAGCCAATTGGCGTTTACTCAGCAATAAAGTGAAACTATTGGTGAGTTAAAAGCCTGATATTAATATTAATATCAGGCTTCGATTCTACTACTTAATTTCTTCGCCATAGATGTCGAAGTTGAAGTATTTAGCGGCAATCTTATCGTAAGTCCCGTTTGCACGGATCTCTGCAATCGCTTTGTTAAACTTCTCAGCGAGCTCTTTGTCCTGCTGTCTCAATGCCAGAGCGGTGCCTTCACCGATGTAAGATTTGTCAGTGACCGCTTCGCCTTTAAACTCGAAACCTTGGCCAATCTCTTTATCTAGGAATGCCAATGCAAGTTGGTCAGCGTTGCCAAACGTAGCGTCTAGACGACCATTTTTCATGTCGATGTAAACTTCATCTTGGCCGCTGTAGCGCTTGATGGTAGCGGTCTTACCAAACTTATCAGTGACGTAGCGGTCGTGGATTGTCCCTTGTTGAACACCTATCACCTTATCTTTAAGGCCGCTCTGGTCGATAGCAAAGTTGCTATCCTCATTGGCAACAAATCGTGCTGGTGTTTGGTAGTACTTATCAGTAAACAAGATGCGTTTCTTACGCTCTTCAGTAATACGCATGGATGCCATGATAACGTCTGACTTACGCGCCAATAGACTCGGAATTAGCGAGTCCCAGCCTTGAGAAACCCAAGTACACTTAAGCTCCGCTTCCGCACATAAGGCATCAGCAATCTCAATGTCAAAGCCAACCGGGGTGCCTTCAGCGTTTTTGTAGTTAAAAGGCGGATAGGTAAAGTCTGATGCTAAGCGCACCTCTTTTGCCATTGCTGTAACTGATCCAAGTGAAGCAACGAACGTGAGTGCAAGTAGAAGTTTTTTCATTCTTAATTCCCTTTTAGAGCGATGAAAATGAGTATTGGTTGATAAGTTCGGCGACTTCTTGCATCGACTCTGGTGAACCTATCGTGATTCTGACACAGTTCTTTAATGCAGGTTCATGAGATTGGTTACGAGTAACGACTCCCTGTTCCTTCAAAAAGCTAAAGAGCTCTGCATCTTGATGTGTGCGAATGAGCACAAAGTTAGTAGATGATGGATAGACGTGTTCTATCCATTGTAAATCTTGGATGGCTTCAACAAAGTGTTGCCTCGTTTGAATAATGTTGTGCGTATTGCTCATTGCAATATCAATCCCTTGCGGAGATAGGGCATCAAGCACAATCTTGGCTGAACAATCTGGCATAGGGTAGGGAGGAATAAGCTTCATCACGTATTCCATGACCTCTTCTGCCGCCAAAATAAAGCCACAACGTACCGCCGCCAAGCCAAAGGCCTTTGATAGGGTACGAATGACAACCAAATTCGGGTATTGCTCTATTAGGTTTGCCACTGTTTCTGCTAGTTCAAACTCAATGTAGGCCTCATCGACCACCACAATCGCATCTTGCTGAGTACCCTCGAGAACGGCAATGATGTCGTTTCGAGAAAGCAGGTTACCCGTTGGGTTGTTTGGCGAGCACAAGAAAACAATCTTGGCTTGAGGAGCCTGCTTGATAACGCCCTCAACATCGAGATCAAATGCCTTTCCTTTGAGTGGAATATCTATCGTCTCTATAGCCAATGCATCAGCGCAGAACTCATACATGGCGTAAGTGGGTGAGCTGATCAAAATCTTATCTTTGCCTGGCTGACAAAAGGTTCGGATAAGAAGATCAATCGCTTCGTCGGCGCCACGTACAGCCACAGAAGGCACCTGTGTTTGGCAGTATTTTTGATACGCAGCCGCGATGTCATGTGGTAAAAAGTCAGGGTATCGATTGTAATCAGAGGCGTGTTCACTGTAATGAACCCCTTGCTCTAATTCATTGGCATTAAGCCAAAGGCGGCCTGATCCGCCAATGCGGCGCGCTGATTGATATGGTATTAATTTTTTTATGCTCTCAGGCGCTAGTTTTGAAGCCAGTGACGTCATTAGTATTATCTCTTTTTGAATGCCAAATCATTTTATTTGCTTAATGATTTATTTTTTGACTGTCTATGTGACTAATCTAATCAAAAAGGTTTTGAGTAAGAATCGAAATAAAGACATACTAGCCATGCAAATAATTCATGGATAGAGCGTCAAATGAACACCCGATTGCCCTCAACTAAGAATCTACAAGCGTTTCTGGCTACCGCAGAGCACCTAAATTTCACTCATGCGGCTCAAGCCATGAATATGACGCAGGGGGCGATTAGTCGCCAAATTCAGTCATTAGAGGAGTTGGTGGGAGTCGCTCTGTTTTACCGACAGGCGAGGGGGTTAGCACTCACACCTGAAGGAAGCAAACTTATCCCTATGGCCGAAGACATCTTGGTGCGTCTTCGAAAAGCGGTTATCGATGTGGCCGACCGCTCCAATAAAATCAAACTCAATGCTCCAAGTTGTGTCACCTCTTGGTTACTGCCAAGGTTAATGTCCTTCCAGCAAGAAAACCCCGATATAGAGGTAGAACTCACCTCTAGTATTAAGCATCAATTACTGCCAAATTTTGAATCGTTCGACTTGGTCATCGTATACGGTCGGCCCCCTCGTTCACTATCGGTGAGTGAGCACGTACTGTTTGAAGAAAAACTTACACCAATCTGCTCTCCAGAGCTTTGGAAGCAGGTTATTGGTGATGAGGGGCAGTGGAACGACAAAGACCTTGCAAGATTCACATGGCTGCACGCCAATCCAATGCAAAGTGATTGGAATCTGTGGCTAGAAAAGTCGGGTAGTATTGTGCGAAAGGGCAGGCGCAATCAGACGTTCTCAACCTTAGACCAAGCCATGAACGCAGCGCAACAGGGCTTTGGTATTGCGGTTGGGGATATCACTCTTGCAGAAGAAGACCTAAAACTGAATCGATTGATGCAGCCCTATACCGACTATGTGACGTCAGGGCAAAGCTATTACTTGCTGAGACCTGCAGAGGCTCAGAGCGCTGCTATTGATGACTTTTTGGCGTGGTTGTTGCCCGAGTAATTTATGCGGCCGCAAAATAAAGCGACTAGATCTAAGTCTATTGCTGCATTGCTTTCTTTCGATATTGTGAGGGAGTACAACCTTGCCACACTTTAAAGGCTCGGTTGAAGTTTGAAAGGTCGCTGTAGCCGCAGTGCCAGGCGACTGCTTCAGGTAGCAGGTGCTCATTGGCGAGCAGTGCGATGGCAATATCACGCCTTGCGTTATCACGTAGAAGCTTGAATGCAGTGCCGTGTTCGGCAAACCGTCGGTGCAGTGTCCTTTCTGACATGCCTAGTAACTTTGCTAACCAACGGATGTTAAACCAGGGCAGAACGCAATAAGTATGACACAGCCTTGCCATATGATTCGTCCAATCGATGTCGTGGTTGATGCCTTCAATTGGCAGGAAACTGGCTGAAACGGGAATCTGAATCCCGCCAAAAGAGTGTGCGAAAAGAATCTGAGAGTGCCCTAAACTGGACTCATGCGGTTTGCCTATATGAGGCGAGATAGTCATTAATACCTGTTCAGGTTGCCAATGTTCACCTAGAAAGTATCGACACACTGACAGCAATGCAAAGGTTCGAAACCACTCGGCTTGCTCGTAACCAGGAGTCGATGGACGATAAGCACCGCGATGGCAAAGGTACCAATCGCCGTCTACTTGCTCCGCCCATATAGAGATATGGCTGTTTAACGAAGGCATCATCTCCATCAGTGTATGAACGGCCTCCTCAATGTTGTGACACTCATGAATCGCGCGATCGAGCTGTGGTGAAATCTGTGCCAGCGAGATCAGTTGCCCCACCTCTAAGCCAATATTTCGATTGCTTTGGCGCATCATCGACATCAAAAATGCCATCACATTTAACGAGGGTAACCACACAGCTCGCGTGGCAATGTTAAGTGGAATATCGTGCTTTTCTGCAGTTGCCTTCCATTCTATGTTTTGCCTTTCAAAGTAATCCAAGAATGGCCGTAAATTGCTAGAATGGCTGATATTGGCATTGAGTTGGCTCATCGCAGGTCTCTCTTTTGGCGGTAAATGACCTATTTTATCGCAGCTAGTATCACTATAGTTCGCCACATACAAAATGTGGAGACGAACGATGAAAATTGATCTAACAACTCTAATTATTGCCCCTTGGGTCCTAATCAGCTCACAAGCTTTTGCCAATAGCTCAGTTCAATTAAACCCAGTGGAAGCTGCGCTTCAGGTTGAAGGTGCGCAAGTGACTATTCCTGTAAAAGTCGCCAAACAGACCTTTGATCCTGACTTCATCTCAGCGGCTCGTAAAGAGTTCAACAACTTTCATTGGCAAATGGGAGGGGATCACTCTTTGTATTACAACATGCATATGAGCGAATTCCTACCGACTGCTATGGCAGCGCCAAATGCAGACTACAGACCACTAGAGAAATCGATAGACACCCGCCTAGACAAGCTTACTGTGAAAACAGAGACAAAAGGTGAACTGTCGATGGCCAATTACCTAGCAGATGAACAGTTTCGAACTCAAGGCTTTATGTTGATACATAAAGGCAAGATAGTTTATGAGGCATATCCGGGAATGAATCCGATGGATAAGCATGTATGGGCGTCTTCTGCGAAAACTACCGTTGGCACCGTTATCGCAATGCTCGTCGAAGAAGGGAAAGTCGATCCACGTGCACCGATCTCCACTTATGTTCCTGAACTAAAAGGCACTAACTGGGATGGCGTGACAGTGTTGAATACATTGAATATGTCTACGGCTCTAGACAATGAAGAAACGCTCGCTTCGATTTTAAACCCTGATTCAGATGTTGTGCGTTTTTTTGCATCAGCGTTTAACTCACCACGAGCAACAACGGGCGAAGTCGAGACTTGGATACAAGTTGCACAGGGTGCGCAAAAGCTAAAGGGCGAAAAGCCAGGAGATCACTTTAGATACGCTTCTATCAACACCATAGTGCTGACCAAGCTGGTGGAAAATGTAGAGAATAAGAGCTGGACACAAGTGTTTGAAGATCGCGTGTGGTCAAAGGTTCACGCAAGACAGTCAATGGACTTCAACCTAACGCCGGACGGAACCGCGTTGCCGGTAGGCTTAGTATCCAGCACAGTCGAAGATATGGCACGCTGGGGAACCCTGTTCACACCAAGCTGGAAAGCAGTAGCGGATGAGCCCGTTGTGTCTGAAGCTGTCATCGACCGAATCCGCAATAGTGGTGACCGCAAAGCATTCGTTGGTACAGAGAAAGAAAACAGCTCAATCCACGCCTTTGGTGAGAAAGCTGACTACAACGCCTATCAGTTCGACTTTATCTTTGATGATGGCGCCATGGCAAAAAGCGGTAACCTAGGCCAGTTAATTTACATCGACCCAGCACGCGACTTTGTTGGGGTGATGTTCTCAACCAATCCTTATCACTCAGGATTTGGAGAGAACAAAGGTCCGGCGTTGATGCGTTCTGCGGCTAAGCTGTTGGCGGATTAGAAATAGAAATTAATAGATGCAATAAGGCTCCTCTCGCGGAGCCTCTTTTTCACAAGCGTGAAGTTTAGAGGATGCCTGCTAGCACGGACAAAAGTGAGTTAGAGTTTAAGCCCTAAGTCGACAGCTTCGAATTATCTGAGCTTGGGTAAATGAAGCAGATGACACCCTACTCGGGCGTGTCTATAAAGTCAGTGGCTATTCAATATGCACTTTTCTGTGTCTGACTTCCGAGGATACTACCTAAATCAATAGCAAGTTGTGGGGACGGGACGTAGCTAGCTAATCGTAAAACTGAGTAAAGTGTGTATTTTTTTTAACAGCAAGCCCTAAACTTACCAATGAACAATACAAAGACTAAGCCCACCTTGGCCACCCACTTTATGTAATTAGACTGTGGCAATACAGTGGACGGCCAATAATTGCCATTTTAAAACCCTACTAATAAGGATTATTTTGTTTACTTTAGTTAAGAGAACACTAATCACAGTGGCTTGCTGTATGACTGGCACTACTTTTGCTCAAACAACACCAATCAACCCAGTAAGTTATCCTGTTGTTTCAATAACTTCAGGCCAATATCAGAACAACAATGACAATACGATTACCGATACTGTCACAGGCTTAATGTGGCAAAAAGACTATAAAGTATTGACTTATAATGAAGCAGTTGAATATGCAAAATCTGCTAATATTGGAGGCTACAACGACTGGCGACTCCCGAACATTAAGGAGATGTATTCGCTTATATTGTTCACTGGAGTGGATGCCAGCAATCGCGATATGTCTAAAGTTCCTGATGGTGCAAAACCGTTTATTGATATAGATAACTTTGATTTTGCTTATGGCACTAATGGAACACGAGTGATTGATTCACAGTACCTGACGACTTCCATTTATACCGGAAAAATCATGGGTAAAGATGAAGCCATGTTTGGTGTTAACTTTGCGGATGGACGTATTAAGGGTTACCCGCTTGTACACCCGCGTACTAAACAAGATAACAAGTTTACGGTTCGCTTGGTTCGTGGAAATACCGATTATGGTAAGAATAACTTTCAAGATAATAACGACCAAACAATTAGTGACTTGGCGACTCAATTAATGTGGACAGAGCAAGATAGTCAAACCGGAATGAATTGGGTGGAGGCTAAAGAGTGGATCGTTCAACTGAATAAAGAGCAATACTTAGGACACAGTGACTGGCGCTTACCTACAATTAAGGAACTGCATACGATTGTCGATTATACTCGTTCGCCTCAAGCAACTAACTCTGCTGCTATCAAACCTATATTTGCAATGTCTTCAATCAAAGATGAACAAGGGAATGTGAACTACCCTGTATTTTGGAGTAGTACTACTCATCTACGTGTTGGTCCAAAATCTCAATCACAAGCCGCTTATTTCTGTTTCGGGGAATGCTTAGGCTTCATGAAGAGACCAAACTCAGAGACTCGAACCCTACTTGATGTCCATGGAGCTGGAGCCCAACGAGCGGAACCCAAAGAAGGTAATGCGGAAGATTACCCTTATGGGCATGGTCCCCAAGGTGATGTAATTCGGATTGAAAACTATGTTCGAGCAGTACGAGACCTAAATTAGCTGAAGCTCTGGCAAACTTTGGGGCAGTTTTGAGTTACGAACTGCCCCGCTGTGAAATTTTTGGACAATAGTGGGTTACAGAGCTTGTGAAATTATAGGCGCATTGGTTAGCTGAAGTACCGCAAAATCTCTAATAGACTGGCCAAAATCACTCATCCACAACAATTGTTTTAATAGTATCCTCGCAACTCAGACACAGAAAAACGCATATTCTTGAAACTTATTTAGCCTCATTTTTTCTTTGGCAACATCCGTGTAAGAGTATCGTCTTTTTGCACGAAGTGATGATACAAGGCCGCTCCAGCATGAAACACAATCAAAATCCAAAGTACCCACGCACCGCTTATGTTTTTGTGGAAAAAGTCCCATTTCTTCTCCCAAGTATCCCAGTCAGTGTTGAACAAAGCCAAAATCCACTGTCCTAAACCTGTTTCACGAAATGTAGGTATCTGGAAAATTCCGTAGTCAATAGAACCACCAAACCCAAACCAACCTGAAATTGGCATTGCGAACATAAAAAAGTACAGTATCCAATGCATCCAGTGGGCACTTTTTAACTGCCATTTAGGCATTGGTGGCATTTCAGGTTGAACGTTGAAAAGCCTCCACCACACTCGTAAGCTCGCCCACAAAAGCACGCTAAATCCGATTGCAATATGAATATTCAGGCTCGGGCGAAATAGTGCATCGTCTTTGTCCAAAAACCATATTTTGTAGTAAATAATCACATATGCGGCGAGGAAACAAAGAGCGATCAACCAGTGGAACCACTTGGCAACGCTGCCATAACTTTTAGCTGTATTCTTGATCATATATAACTCACGATGTATAACGCAGAATCGAGGCACAAGCCTCAATCCAGTTTATTTTATTGTTCTGCTTTGTTTTCGGTTGCTACTAGGTTGTCATCTGACTTGAATAATTTGCAGATCAAGACAAAAAATAGCGGTGCAAAGTAAATCACCAATAGAGTTGCCCCCATCATGCCGCCCAATACAGATGTACCAATCGCATTACGTGCATTCGCACCTGCTCCTGTGCTCAGAACTAAAGGCAACACACCAAGCCCAAATGCCAATGACGTCATAATGATTGGACGCAGGCGCATCTCACACGCTTGGATCGTTGCCTCAATAATGCTAGCTCCTTTTTCATAAAGCTCTTTGGCAAATTCAACAATCAAAATGGCGTTCTTGGCGGTTAAACCTATGGTGGTTAATACACCTACTTGGAAGTAAACATCGTTCTCTAGCCCTCTTAGCATAATGGCTGCCAGTGCGCCGAGTACCCCTAGAGGAACCACGAGAATAATTGCGATTGGGATGCTCCAGCTCTCATACAATGCAGCCAAACATAGGAACACCATCAAGATGGAGATTGCGTACAGGATAGGGGCTTGGTTACCTGCTTCGATCTCCTGATACGACATTCCCGTCCAACTCACCTGCACATCATTAGATATTTCAGCTGCCAGTCGATTGATTTCATCCATCGCTTCACCAGTACTGTAACCAGCAGCAGCTTCACCAACAATTTCTACCGCAGGGTTACCGTTATAACGAGCTAGCTGCGGAGAGCCTTTGCCCCAATGGTACGTGCTGAAAGCCGAGATAGGCACCATCTCATTGTTGTTGTTACGTACATGCCATAAATTTAGGTCCTCTGGTGTCATGCGATATTTGGCGTCAGCCTGTATGTAAACCTTTTTAGAGCGACCGCGATCGATAAAATCATTTACATATGACGACGCCCAAGCAATGGATAGTGACTGGTTAATATCATCAATATCTACCCCTAGCACTTTGGCTTTTTCATAATCGACATCAAGGAAAAGCTGCGCTGTATCCTCAAGGCCGTTAGGTCGTGTATTTTGCAATAACGGGCTTTGTGCCGCAGCACCAAGTAACTGGTTCCTAATCTCAATTAGTTTGTCATGACCAACAGAGCCCACGTCTTCTAGGTAGAAGTTAAAGCCTGTTGAAGTACCAAGCTCGCGAATCGCTGGACTACTAAAAGCAAAGACCTGCGCATGTTTGTAATTTGAGAACTCGCCCATAACTCGGCCGATAATAGAATCAACATCGGTGCCAGGCTCTGTCCTCTCTGACCAATCTTTCAAGCCAATGAACGCCATCGCTGCATTTTGCCCTGATCCTGTAAAGTTAAATCCAGAAACGGTAAACACGTGATTGACGGTATGTGACTCGTTTTCTTCAAAGTAATCCTTAATATCCAGCATCACTTCTTGTGTCTTTTGTAACGTAGTACCCGTTGGCGTCGTGACCATGACCATGAAGTCACCTTGGTCTTCATTTGGCAAAAATGAGCTTGGCAGCACGTTGTACAGATAAGCGGTACCAGCAAAAAGTGCGAGGTAAACAAACGTGAAGCGGATTGGACGCAGTAAAGCGTGTTTAACTGAACCTCGATACTTGTTCGACAACTTATCGAATCCTCGGTTAAACAGGGCAAAAAACTTATTGTTAGATGCTTTATCAACAGGCTTTAAAAGCGTTGCACAGAGAACCGGAGTAAGAATCAATGCAACCAAAACCGATAGAACCATTGCCGAGACAATCGTCAAAGAGAACTGTTGGTAGATTACGCCTGTAGAACCAGACATAAACGCCATAGGAATGAATACAACCGACAACACCATAGTAATACCAATTAGGGCACTGGTAATTTGTCCCATTGACTTTTTGGTCGCTTCGAGAGGAGATAGGTTCTCTTCATGCATCAAACGCTCAACGTTTTCCACCACAACGATGGCATCATCCACCAGTAGTCCGATCGCTAGCACCATACCAAACATGGTTAATGTATTGATCGAGAACCCCAGCATTGCCATAACGCCAAAGGTACCAAGCAGTACCACAGGTACCGCAATAGTCGGAATTAAAGTGGCTCGCCAGTTTTGCAAGAACAGCAACATGACGAGAAATACAAGCCCAACCGCCTCAAAGAGAGTTTTAATAACTTCACTAATAGACAACCGGATAAATAAATTATTATCCGTTGATTTAACCAGTTCTAGCCCTTCGGGAAACCCTTTGGAAAGTTGCTCAAGTTTTGCGTCAACCGCTACTTGTGTATCTAACGAGTTTGCGCCGGTAGCAAGGGTGATGGCTATACCTGAGGCACCCATCCCCATATAAGCAGGAATTACTGAAGACTCTTCACTGGCTAACTCAACGCGTGCCACATCTTTGAGCTTAATTTGAGAACCATCACTATCGACTTTAATTAATATGTCCTCAAACTCCTCAACACTAGTTAATAGACTTTGAGCTGTGATACTGGCATTGATTAGCTGAGAATCAACGGCTGGCGTCCCACCTAGTTGGCCAACAGTAACTTGACTATTTTGAACAGATACTGCGTTAGAAACGTCAACAGGGGTGAGACTGTAGCTGTTCAGTTTGGCAGGGTCTAACCAGATACGCATCGCATAAGATGGGCCGAAAATGGTCACTTCGCCTACGCCATTGACACGGCTTAGGATGTCCTTGATGCTTGAGTTTGCATAATCTTGAATATCTCCCGCACTCATACTGCCGTCAGGAGAGTATAGATTGGTGACCGACATAAAACCTGAGGTGCTCTTGGTTACGGAGGTTCCTTGGTTTTGCACAGCGGTTGGGAGGCGATTACTCACTTGCTGTAAGGAGTTTTGTACTTGTACCTGAGCGATATCTGGGTCTGTGTCCGCACTAAACGTTAAGGTAACACTCGCACTACCAGATGAGTCACTTTTAGATGCCATGTAAAGCAAGTTATCTAACCCAGTCATGCCTTGTTCGATGACTTGAGTTACGCTGTCTTCAATGGTTTTTGCTGAAGCGCCCGGGTATGACGTTGAGATAGTCACGGCTGGCGGTGCAATCGTCGGGTATTGTGCGACAGGCAAGGAGACGATAGCCGCAATGCCTGAAAGCATAATGACAATAGAAATTACCCAAGCAAAAATAGGTCTGTTAATAAAAAAATTCGATAAGGACATGGTTTATTCCTCGCTCGTCAAAGCAGGAACGCTACTGTCTGTGCTGCTATCGACAACAACCTCAACCCCATTTTTCATGTTGAGGATATTGCTGATGACGACTTTTTCACCGCTAGAAAGTCCCTCTTTGACTACCCAACCGTTGTTAACTTCATTACCCAGTACAACTGGCTTTTTCTCGACATTGCTGTCTTGGTTAACCACAAATACTGAAGGCTCACCAGACTGGCTTCTAACTACCGCAGATTGTGGAACAACGAGATAGCCTCTAGCTTCTGGCATCGAGATATGAGCGCGAACGTACATACCTGCTAGTAATGTATTGTCAGGATTTGGAATGATGGCACGTAGCGTTACCGTCCCTGTCGAGCCCGAAACCTGCGTGTCCGAAAACTCTAAATGACCCGTTTCATCATAGGCACTGCCGTCTTCTAGAGTAATAGTCACTGGGATCTCAGCATTTTTGTCAGTAAAGTGTGCAAACTCTTTTTTGATTTTCGTAATCGCTAACGAAGATTGCTGCATATCCACGTAAACATTCGCGGTTTGTATAATAGTTGTCAGGTAAGAAGACTGCTCAGAGGTCAACAGAGAGCCTTCAGATACCAAAGAAAGGCCAGCTTGACCAGAGATAGGGGCTTTGATTTTGGTGTATGAAAGTTCAATATTGGCATAATCCAATTCCGCTTGGCGGATCGCGACTTCAGCTTGGGCTTCTTTATAAAGCGCATTTGCATCGTCATAATCTTGCTGGCTAGCCAGTTTTTTTCTTATGAGTTCCTTATAACGAAGCGCCGTTTTTTGAGTGGCATCTTCGCTTGTCAACGCTTTCGCCAACTGAGCTTGCGCGCTATTAACGTTGGATTGATAAGTGGTCGAGTCAATTTCATAAAGTACGTCACCAGCTTCTACCTGAGAGCCCTCTTTGTATAGACGACTTTTGAGAATACCCGTTACCTGCGGTCTCACTTCTGCTTGTTTGAACGCGGTAATTCGCCCCGGTAACTCGGTCGTTAAACGCAGTGTTGTTGGGGTCAAATCCAAAACGTCAACATGTATAGGACCTGAGACTGGTCGTTGCTCCATAGCTTGTTCGCCGCAGCCCAATAGAAGCGAGCTAGAGAGAAGTAAGCCCAAAGGCAACCTTAACGCATGGGGTAGGTACATAATTAACCTTATTCTAGAAACAGAACTACAAACATAGAAAAATAGTATAGTCGACAGATGGTTAAGGCAGGGTTAAGACGGACGAATTGTCGCTTGGCTCATAGAACGGCAGTTTTACATTACGGGGACGCTAAGTTTTCAACTCTATCGGACAAATTTGAGTAGGGTAAATTCAGGTTAATAAGATATGAATGAGTAAAGGCCTAACAAGAAAAGGGGCGCTTCAGAGTTATGGAGTGCCATCTTCACGCGGAGTGAAGAAGAACTCCCCACGGTAATTGTCCATGGGCATACCATTTCCACCGAGCAATACCTGATAGCTAAAATAACGATGCAACTCAAAACCAACGACTTTCTCGGTTAATTGGATTTTGTCGATTTTCAGTTTGCGTATTGCACCAATACCTTGAAGTGCACCGTCACCCTCACTAACTAGGGTCATTTCACCTTGCATAATCTCAGACTCAGAGTACCAATCAAGGTCTAGAAAAAAAGCCCAAAACTCTTCTGGCGTAATATTTTTATAGTGGTGGCTTAGTTCAAAAGAATACGTCTTTATTCTGCTCAAAATGAGTCTCCAATCTTCTATCTTTGTTGCTACTCGGTCACTTAACACTCACCCGATTATTTGAGTATTTGTCTTTTCCTAACGTCCAACCTCAACATGGCTAGTGTGTTGCTGTTGGATCATTTCGAAATTGCCGTGGGCTTACCCCTGTTTTTGCTTTGAATAGTTTTGAGAAATGTTGTGGGTACTCAAAGCCTAATTCATAGGCTATTTGAGTAATGCTGTCGCTGGTATCTAAAATCTGGCTCTTTGCTCGCTCTATTAAAAAAAGATGTATATGCTCTAGAGCTGTCTTCCCTGTTTCCTTTTTTATTAGATCACTTAAGTAATAAGGGGACAAACCAATCTCTTTACCACAGTATTGAACCGTTGGAATACCTTGTTCAAAAGGCTTCTCCCCTTGGTAATATGAGTCTAAGAACTGATTAAAACGTCTCATGTAATCGTGATTTAAATCTGCACGTACGATGAACTGGCGATCATAAAATCTAGAACAATATTTCAACAACAACTCAATGCTAGAGCAGATTAACGATTGAGTGTGTTTGTCCATATTCATTTCGGTTTCATTTCCGATACTAGAAGCAATATCAGTGACCATCACTCGCTCACGCTCAGATAGATGCAACGCTTCGCTATTTTGATATTCGAAGAAGGTAAACTGTGACATTTTGCTGCTAAGATCTGACCTTGCAATCAGTTGTGGATGAAAAGCAATAGTCCAACCTAACGAGTCTTCTAGCGGCTCAGTTGCTTCAATAACGACTTCTTGCCCCGGAGCAAGAAAGGTCATCGTCCCAATATCAAAGTCGTAGGTTGTATTACCATAGCCAATCGTGCAATGAGCAGAATCCTTTAAGGAAATCAGATAGAGGTCAAAACAAACTTTGACGCTCGAAGTAATCCCTTGCTTAACTTGGGATGGATGGAAAAAGCTCACCAGCGGGTGTGCGGGTGCATCCAACCCTAATGCAGCGTGTAGCTCCGAAATAGAAGTGATATGCAGTGTATTGGTCATTTCGATACCCTCAAAATTTTATCTAATCGACCTAAAAGGCGACCGTTTTCATCGTTTTTTCCAATTCGGTATAATAAGGGTTCCAAGTTAGTCGAGCATGAATACGATCTTTTTCAGTGTAACCCCATGCTGAAAACCAAGTCTGCTCACCCTGATTGCACGCCTCTACATCAGAAGTGCTCATACTATTGTCGCAGATTATTTTCTCACCATACTGTCCATAATAGTTATTATCGGGTGCAAATAAAGGGCTCATGTGAGAGGCCGTACTTACTCTTAGATCGTCTCTTTGCATTGAGTAGCTTTCTACTTTGGCCAGCTCGGTAAAGTCTGTGTTCCCCCCGTACCAAACCAGTTTACTTTTAGGATGCGTAAAATGCTGGTCAAAATAGGTATACAGGGCATTCGCATCAATCACGCTGTCGGCTTCTGATGTGACGAGCATTACTGGAATATCCAGTGTTTTGTTTGCGACTTTATTGCGAAACACTTTAGCGCTTTCAGAGTAGGCTAGGGCACTGGCAAGCAGACCAGAGTTATATTTTGCAAGGTTATTCTCTTCAGTGAACCAACCCTCTGCAAAGATTGTGGCTAATGGCGTTAATTTTTCTAGGATTGGCGTCGTGGTTTGAAAGCCAGGTGAAAACAACAATAAGCCATCTACACCCTGCTTTTCTAATGCATGAATAGAGACCAAGTTACCGCCCGTGGAGAAGCCTCCAAGCCAAACTTCATCGTATTGTTGTTTTAACTGCTGGGCATAATGATCAACCAATATTTGCCAATCTTGATACTTCGCCATTTCCATGTGTCTAGGGTTACTGCCGTGACCTGGCAAAAGCACGACTTGCACATAGAAGCCCTGCTCAGCTAGAGAATCCGAAATATCAGTAAAACTAAAAGGCGAGTCACCAAGACCATGTGCGAGCAAGATCGCTTTATGCGAGTTTGGATCACCCTTTGTGTAAGGAACGTTCATCGCTAACTCAGTTGTTTGCTGCTCACGCTCAGTGATAAAAGCACGATTTTCCTTTAGCCATTCTGTTGTCGTTTCCACATATTGGTCGAAAGTCGGCTGCAAGTAGTTGTAGTACTGCTTTGATTCATACATTGGCTCACGGGAGATATCGTTGCTGGAACAGCCAGTGATAATCAGGAATAAAGTTGCTAAAAGTAATGCTAATGAAGACTTAGTGGTTTTCATCGCTAGGTGATCCTCTGCTGTTCTTAGTTACAAGGCATAAGGAAATTCTAAGTGAAACGGCCAACCAAAACTTATTCATATCCCAATTAATCCTGAGTCTTAAAATAGCACTAAAGCTAATAAGTTATTGATTTGGCTGAGATTGGTGGCCTTATTTAACAATTGTGGAAATGTATAAGTTTATGAAAGGTTGGTCGATTAAACTTACAACGTAATTACAGCAGCCTAAAGAATTAGGTTGATACTGGGGGCTTAATATTGAAAAAGCACATTTTATCCATAGGAGTCTGCATGGTTTCCGCAATAGCTTTATCAGCTAACGACATGAATAAACAGTTATACCAACTAGAAGATACGGTTCAAGATGCTGAAGGTAATATCTACCGTACCGTCACCATTGGCGATCAAACCTGGTTAGCTGAGAGCCTCAGGAGTACCACATTTCAAGACGGTTCCGCTGTAAGAACAGGGGTAATCCCTAAAGATGAACCAGAGAATCTATTAAAGTATGGCAGGCTATACGATTGGCATGATGTTTCTGATAATCGAAACCTCTGCCCTGTGGGTTGGCGTGTAGCAACCGATGATGATTGGAAGCAATTAGAGCGCAATATTGGCATGTCCGAAGAGGAAATTGACCAAGATGGTTGGCGTGGCGGCGAGCAAAACCTTGGCGCTCAACTCAAAGAGTCCCAAAAAGATGGCCTGTTTAAAAAGTTTGATCCATCAATCGTAAATAAGCACCGATTTTTTGCTCGACCAGCCGGAGTGAAGTGGAATGGGTTCTACATCACTCAAGGTGCTTACACTGAATTTTGGACAGCGAGCGCTTCAACTGACGAAAAAGCCATTATACGAACCCTTGCTTACTCTTGGTGGAATGCACATAAAGGCGAGATCCGCCGAGCGACAAGTACCAAGGATTACATGTTCTCGGTACGGTGCGTAAAGATTGAGGGCTAATGTCTAAAACACCCTAACGATTAATTCATGGCCTTGCGCCACTCTTACACTTTTCATTATTGGTAAATACTATGAGCTTATCTTCAGTTCTTATTACAGGCGCTAATGCCGGACTTGGTTTCGAGGCTGCACGGCAGTTCGCTCTTCGCGAGGGCATCTCTAAAGTTATTTTGGCTTGTCGCGATAAAGCTAAAGCTCAAGACGCTCAGCAGCGCCTAGAACAATTGACGGAGAAGAAAATTTTCGAAACCTTGATCGTTGATGTTGGTGATTTAGATTCATGCAGAAGTGCTGCTGAAAATCTAGAGACCAAAGTTGATGGAATCGTGTTGAACGCGGGAGGCGGCGGCGGAACTGAGCCAACTAAAGTGACAAAAGATGGCGTCATGTTCGTCCTCGGGGTTAATGTGTTGGGACATGTTCATTTTACCGATCTTCTTATGGAGAATGGTAAGTTATCTGATAAAGGGTCGGTGATGTACGTCGCCAGTTTTGCTGCTAGAGGCGCTCCTGAGGTACGTGCTGCAAAACCTCCTATCATTGATGGCTCAATTGCAGAGTGGACATCGGTAGCTAATGGCACGAAATTCAATGGAAATAATACCTATACAGACATCTATGGGGCGGCAAAACTTATGGGGGCTCTTTGGACGATGAGTATGGCGCGCAAGCATCCGAGAATGCGATTCATTACGGTCGATCCAGGTATGGCGCGTGGCACTTCAGGGACCTCCCCGTTACCATTAGGTCAGAAGCTGTTAATAGAAGCTGTAATGTGGGTTATGCAAACACTTGGTAAAGCCCATTCTGTAGATGTAGGCGCAAAACGTTATGTAGATGTTTTGCTAAATGAAGATGAATTCAAAACGGGTATTTGGTGGGGGAGCAAGAAGGGGCTTACGGGAGCGTTGGCTAACCAGTCTGCTCACTGGCCTGAAATTATTGATAATGCAAACGTACAAAATAATGCCGATACAGTCATTCATAACTTTCTTTCGCAAGCAGTAAACCCAAGCAATCGTGCATAACCGATAAAATGGTCTCCTCCACCTAAACGCTGCATCATCATGTGCTCTGGCAGAGGTGGCGATTTTTACAATATAAGAGGGAAAGAAAGCCGATTTCCCGAGCACTTACAAGTGGTTGACTGAAATTGGCCATTTAGTTGGAGGAGTTATCTGACTCCGTTTCGACTTTTGTGACATTATTAAAAGTAAGCCAAGTTACGCTTCGTTGAAACTCGTGACAATCGACTGCAACTCGTTTTGGGGCAAAACCTTCTTAGAAGTTAAAGCTTTAAGCATCGTAGCTGATTTCGTAATACGCTTCGATCAACTCTTTCGATAATTCAACAAGTGAGTCGTAGATAACTGGTAATTCGTTATCTTTGAAAAAAAGCTTCAGGATTTCACATTCTTTAATCCCTTTGTTGTTTGGTTTTGTATATGTGAGATCATATCGCTTAGAAATTGGCGCAAAAATTTCTCTTAACTTGTCTCTATTCTTTTGTTTGGTCTCTTTGAACTCTGCTTCCACGTTAGCATACTGTGTTAAACGGAGGTAATAACCAGGTATCTGTTCGTCGACTCTCCAAAAAAGATGCTCAGTACTATCCGCATAGGCTTTGGGTTTCTTCCCTATATCTAGTTGAGTCCAAGGCCTCCCACCAACGTTTGCTCCCGACTTAAACCAAGTAGCGTCATTTGTACCGTCAATCTCACGATGAATTGCATCAATTAAATGATGTTGGGCCTGCGAGTCAGCAAAAAGACTGTAGTTGTTGTCTGATACCATCGATGATTCGATATATTGGATTTTTTCAATATACTTGAACTTCAAAAACTCAGTAAACTCCCGAGTAACTTGGTTACTAAACGTGAGACATTCAATTGCCGAACAAAGCTCTTGAGCACCAATGGCTACATACTCCAATTCATCAAGCAGCTTTTGTTCTGCGAAGTTAATACGGGCTAACTTAAGGAACTTGTAGTACTGGAAGTCAGAAAATTCTTTTTTGTACTTTTTTAACTGCTCCCGGCTAGCACTGCCCCTTGTTTTGTTTTCAAACAGAGCTTTATACGGTTTAGAATCAGCTGAGTACCGGATGATCAAGTCAGTACTTTTCTCTTGGCGTCTGACTTTTACTTCGGAGATGGACGATGTACCATTTGGGCACAAGCCTAGCTTTGTGAAAAATGATACTATGTCATCCGTTGCTTTTATTTCAATGATTAACCAGTTGAGAAATCCATCTAGCGCCAACTCTTTAGGCGCATGATTGAAAAAATTATTTTTCACAAATCACTAATCCTTTTCCAATTTATAGCGAATGTATCGAAAAGTTGTACTATGCGCTATATCCTAACGTTTTAACTGCTGCGTCAGCAAACTTAGACTCTTTATAAATACTGTTTGATAAGCTCCCGCTTACTAGACATTACTTTGATTAAAAAAAGTAGGTCGATACCTATCCACAAAGTGAGACTTAAAAGTGCGCTAGCTTGCAATGGGGCATTTCTAATTTAGCCCCAAATCAGCTAGAACACACCTCTGGACAGGAATAAGTTTGAAGCTTCCGACTAAATTTACCTATCAGAGAGTTTTTCACATCCCAAATAGCAAGACGACACCGCATCAGGTGATACCGCTTTTGGACTTTTTCTTTCATAGCCCACCAGATAGATGAAACGCATCTGATTGCGTAATTATTCTGTTCATTAAAATTTCATCCTACTATCCGTTAAAGTAGCCCTTACATTGCTTTCAGCCTGTGTTGAAAAAGCGCTACCAGTGCTCCGTTACGGCCATTGATAGAATTGCGCAATATAAAATCACTTGGCTGCATTTTGTCGGAATTTTTACTGCATTTGATGGCACGTTCGCTTCAGATTAATTAGACTTCTTTTGGATAAACTCAACTATAAAGGAATTTAATGGAAGCTACAAAAAACTGGTTTCGCTCCTGTCTAGGGCGTTACATTTCGTACATACAAAGAGCGAAAGCAACGGACGGAAGCAGGATTCTATCTCTACTAATTGGGGGCGTTCTATCTCTTGGCTTAAGTCTGGCAGGTGCTGAGGCAGTTATTCATGATTTAGATACTGAACACAAAAACTCAACTCAGAAATTCTTGTTCGATCAAAATCGGAAAGTAATTGAGAAAGGTTATCTCAAAGCGGAATATTGTGCTTCTAAAGACACAGTAAGTCGAAAAGCTAAAGTATGTGCGGATGCAGAAATAGCGCTGGTCGATTACTACAATAACAGTTCAGTGAAAGAGGACTCTTTAGTAATAGGTACAGACTACGACTACTTGCTGCTTTTGTATAAAAAAGCTTTATACGAGGTGCGAACAGCAACCTTAACCCCCGAAATGAGTATCTTTTCAATGTTTCCATTTAACATGGTTTCCGTTAATTACTTTGAGCTTGTAACCAAAACAGGAGTCGCTTCTTGGAAAGTCTGGATAATACTCTTGTTCCCGCTAATCTTTTTTGTACATGTCTACTTTTTGTATGTGAGGAAATCCCCTGAACCAACCCCTGATGATAGTTCAGGTAGCGGCCTAAATGGTACTGACAACGCGGAGCCTGATAATCACGGGGATTGCACTAATAACCTAAGCGAAGACGAGTTATCACCAACACGTTAACTTGCCCGTACTCAGCTAAATTCAATCTACAAAAAAGCGTACTCTAGCCTCAAGCCATTGCGCTTTGTTGTGTTAGTTGAGGGTGAAGAGGGGCTGTAAAGCTCCTCTTCAAATATATCACACATAGCATAATCACCATTGTGAGACACTTTTGGACAGGAATGAATCCAAAGCGTCTACTTCGGTGTTAGCTGCGCGACACTTGTTCTTGTTTGTTATGCTTTTATTTGAAGTAGAACGGATTATCGTAGACTGTATGCGGTTTCACTGAATCATCCAGATACAGGCGAAGATGAACGCGATAACCTAAGCTTTGATAGACTTCAAATCCAAGTGATTTATAGAAGCCGACTAGATTCTCAATAGTTATACCGCTACCGTCATCTGGTTCGGCGGTGATCTCAACACAAGCTTTAGGGCATGCGACTTCAATACGTTTTATTGCATCCTTCATCAATTCTCGAGCGAACCCTTTACCTCGAAATTCAGGCAATATGTCTATACGTTCAATCGTATAGACATTGTCGGGTTCAGGAGCTTTTCTCCACATGCAATTACAATCATCAGCGTAATTTTCGAAGTATGAATATGAAAAACCTTGGCTTTCTCTATACCAAATATTGGACAGCAGGTTCATGTAACTCCTTATAGATAAACTGTGATTAGCTAAGTTTATCGTAAAAGCGTGTAGATATTTACCAATAACATAACAGCTCAATAACAGCGTAGCTTTGCTGCGTCTGGCTTCGTAGGTGTTAAGTTGTTCGATTGTTATGAGTCAAGGCCACGGATGACTATGGTAAGACCCAACTTACTAGACATTACACAGATAAGAAAAAATAGGTCAAATCACCTCTTTGTGATTTGTGAGGTTGAGCGACACTAGCACAAAATGGGGCACTTCTGAGTTACGAAGTGCCAGCTGTGAAGGCTTTGCCATTTCTGAGTTAAAACATACCATCAATTAGTAAAGTTTGAATAAGTAAACGTTGGTCTAAACCGATCAAAATAGTGGATACCTCTAATTCTCGTATTGAGGAGGTAGGTACGCTTTTACATAATAAACAACTTCAGACACATACTTTCCAGTATCAAAGACTGGAGCACTGTGACCAACACCTTGCTCAACAAAAAGTTGATTCTCTACACCGTACTTGTCTAAAACTTGCTTGAGTAACTCGCTTTGCTCTAATGGTACAGGCTTATCTAAATCACCGTGAAGCATGATAAACGGTGGCGAATTTTCAGTGATGTAATGTGTTGGTGAAGCAGCTTTAGCTATCTCTGGTATCTCGCTAGGTATCCCACCAAGGAATCGAGATACTGATGCGCGTTCAGTCGTTGGTCTATTGCCCTTGTTACCTAAAGCCAGCAAATCGGTGGGCCCAAAGAAACTCACCACCGCTTTAACTCGATACTTTGGCTGTTCAAGAAAGTCGACCTGGTGCTCATTCGTAGCACCAACCAGATTCGCTAGGTGCGCGCCTGCAGAACGGCCCATTACGATAAGTTCATCCGCTTTTACACCATACTCACCAGCATGCGTGCTCAAATAATTGATTGCATCATTGACATCTTGAACTGGCTCTGGGAATGATGCTTCTCCGCTCAATCGATAGCTGACTGCAGCAATGGCATAGCCTTCAGTTAACACAGACTCTAGCAACAGTGGATTTTGCTCTGGCAATAGTTCTTTATTGCCTCTCTTCCATGCTCCCCCATGTACCCATACTAAGAGGGGGGATTCGACGCCTAACTCTACATTGGGCAAATAGAGGTCAAGTGCGAGTTCTCGATCATCAAGCTGTTTAAAAGGAATGTCTTTTTTTACTGTGTAATCGTCAAATGCATAAACATTAAACGTACTCAGTAACGAAACGAGCACAAACGGTATGACATGTTTCATAAATTAACCTATGAAAATTGCCTCAAGCACGTTGAGGCATGTGACCAATGACTATTGAATTAACTGGATATATTTTAAAAACTAGTATCAATGGCAATCCAGTAGCGACGGCCATCTTCAACATACCCATACTCTTCATAGCTGGTTTCTTGATCAAATAAATTGTAGATAGCTGCCATCAATTTGACGTTATTGTTGATACGCCAGTTAGCGCCAATATCTACATATGTGATCGAGGGTGCGAGGGTGCGAGTTGAATTAATGGAAATATTATCATTCTCCTCGCTACGGTATGCGACACGTGTCCAAGTATTCACATTGTCCCTCACTTTCCAGTCTGCATTCACAGAGGCTAAATGCTCTGGCATTTGGGTTAATGGCTGCCCTTTATCCTCACCTGATTTTTTCTCACTGTAAGTGTAAGTATAGTTAGCCGCTAATCGGACATCAGTGGTGATATTCCTCGCTACAGTAAACTCCGAGCCATAAGTGATCGCTTCATCAACGTTTTCATACGTCTTATCACAATCGCCGCTGCAATTGTCATCCAGTTGGCGCAGATTGATTTTGTCTTTGAAGTCGCTATAGAAAAAAGTCATGCTAGATGTCAGTGTATTGCCGCCGGCATAGTAAAAACCGATCTCGCTGTTCACTGAAGACTCTGCTTTCAGATCAGAGTTTCCGTAAACTACGCAGTTGCCCCTACAGCTCTCTTGCTCCCATTCTTCTTCCATTTCTGTCAAACTCGGTGCACGGTAGCCTGTCGAAACACCACCTTTGATCACCCAGTCAGTATCGACATTCCACACACCATAGACTCTTGGGCTAAGTTGTGATTGAAAATTCTCATTGTCGTCGTATCTCAAACCTAACGTCAGAGCGAAGTCTTGCATCATGTACCACTCATTCTCAGCATACAGTGACCATTGAGAGTTTTTGAATACGAACTCGTTGTTATCAAGTGCTTGTTTAGAATAAGCAATGCCTGCAGTAACGAAATGATCTCCTAAAGGAACAGACCATTGCGAATTGAAATTGGTGTTTTCTACTTCAAGCTCTCGACCTACGTTCTCAACCACCTCTTGTGTTACGTAGGAAGTAGCATCACCCCATAAGTAGCTCCCTGAATGAGACAAACTGTATGACTCACGGTTATTGTTAGTCTCCGTACTACCGCGATTGGTCGACTTACCATCTGTATTAAAGCGCTTCTGATCATGGCTAGTGTAGTCAAAGCTAAAGGTGTCATTATCTGTTGGTGTTAAGTGGACCGACGCGCGGTAGTTATCCAGCTCTTTACCACCGTTTCCATTTTCAATATTGTCTTCTTTTCGCTCTTGGTACATACCGGTCAATGATGCACTAAGTAGCCCGTCAATTAAGGGGCCAGCTAGATAAAGCTCACCTTGGTAAGTGTTCCCGGAGTTAGAGTTTTCTTGTAGGATTGTCTCTGCTCGTAAGTTACCATGCCACTGCTGATAGTCTTTACGTGTGATGATGTTGATGACACCACCGATCGCATCCGAGCCATAAAGTGTCGACATTGGACCGCGCACAACTTCAATTCTTTCTATGGCATTGAGCGGAGGCAACCAGTCTTGCTCAAAACCACCGCTGCTGCTCGGTTGAGTCTCTCGGCCAGTTTGCTTTCGCCCATCAACTAAAATTGCAGTATATTCAGGCGGCATGCCACGCAAAGAAATGTCTTGTCTTGAACCACCACCCGTCACGGTCACACCTGGTATGTCACGAAGAGCATCGGTCAAGTCCTGATAGGCACGATTCTCAATCTGCTCTCGGTCAATCACACTGATGGAGGCTGGTGCTTGCGTCACTGTCTGCTCGTACCCTGCCGCTGTTACGACTAAGGTTTCCATCGGCTCGGTGTTTGATTCCGCAAAAGTAGGCAGTGACAGTGTTGTCGCTACGCCACTAATTACTACAGCTAACGGAGTACGATGAAAAATTGCTGATGACATTTCCTTTGTAACCTACGATATAAATGATAATCGTTTTCAATTACACCGTAAATGAAATTGATTCGCAATCAATATGCTATCGGCAATGAGCAAAACCACTATCCCAAAATTGCATAGTAGTATGACCCTACTATGCAACTGTAGGGTTGTCGCTATAGAGCTCTTTAAAAATTGAGCGCACCCATTGGCACATTGGATCTTCGTGAAATCGCTTATGCCAAAAAAGATATACCGCTTCAAAATCCAATTGCAGCTCCTTTGGCACTGGTTTTCCGATTAGGCGTTCATCTGAGCATATGTCTTGGGCATAGCTTGTGGGAACATGGAATACAGTGTCGGTTTCGGCCGCAATATTCGCCACAGAACTAAAATGGCTGACTTGTATAGGTATCGAAAGCCTGTTCTTCTTGTCGACCAAACCCAGCTCAACAAACTTATGTTCAAATGATAGGGTCTTCTCTCCCTGTAACGAGATCTGACCAAATTGGGCTTTTAATAGCATCTCTGGTGTAATGTCTTTATTGGCTAACGGGTGCTCTTTATTCATCACCAAACGAAAGTCTCGATCTGCTAGCTTCATTTTATATAAGCTCTGTTCTGAGTTTGATGGTTGGTGTGATGACAATACAAAGTGCACGTCACCTGCGTTCAAAGACTCAAAATGCCTTTGCGCTGAAGTATCAATGCTCACAGTCATTTTCGGCGCAGTCTCACGAATCCGTTTGATCACTTTTGGCATCAAGGTATTCATCTGAGGGTGCAATCCAAAGAAGCGAACAGTCGCTTCGTTGTCTTTAGGAGAAAACGATTGTTTGTGTGCTAGTACCTCGAGACTATTAATCACTAGGTTAATATCTGCACGTAGACTTTCTGCTTTCGTGGTGAGTTCATAGCCAGTATGAGTTCTTACTAAAAGCTCATCGGCAAACAGTGCCCTCATTTTTTGTAAAGCCCGACTTACTGTAGACTGACTAAGGTTCATATGATGAGCCGTGTTTGAGACGTGCTTCTCTTCAAGCAGGGTTTTCAAAACTATCAGAGATTGAATATCGAGTTGGGAGATGTCCATGGAATTTAGTATCACTGGTTACATTGAACGAAACTGTATTATTCACATAATATCATCTCTTTTAGGGTGACATTCCTTGTGACAGGCATTTTTAGCTTTAACGAGCTAGGAATGACAACGGTATAGCGATACACACGGAAAAATCATTTAATTACCGTTTGGCCTATTACTTTTGTTTTATCAATTATTGTCGGTAACCTAAGCTTCAAAGAGGGTAACTGTCTTCATTTCAAACTGAAGTGTCAGATCTAGTCAGAATTAATACAGGTGAAGGTACGTTTAAATGTTTTGTTCGCTAAAGAAATTACTCATTCACATGCTGTTATGCGCGTTTGCCATACTAAAAGTTATCTAAACTCCGCTCCAGACGAATTCATGTGTCTCAGTACCCCATCGAACTGATCATTCCTTTTCTGATTCCGTAACCTTTCTGTGCAAGTTCAACGTGTTCAATGTTTGAACTACGATCTCTGGCGTTATGGAATATGTCAGTAGATAGGAAGAGTTATTTCACTAGCTAAGTCATGTCCCGAAGCTTTTTAGGCTTCAGTGAACGATCTATTTGAAAATAGTGTGTTGACCTACTTTTGGATAAGCAGAATTTTGGTAATTGAAGCAGAAGAGCCTAACCCACACGTGTCTATCAAGTCTGTGGCTGTTCATGTGCTAACTGAACGAAATGTGTCGACAAATATCAGGAATTATCACAATATGCGGCGTTTCTGTATGCTGAAAATTTAGTCCTTACAATTATGAAATCCCCCAACATAGAGCATATTCACTACTTCGTTGCCGTTGTCGAAACGGGTAGTTTTACTAAAGCTTCGAAAAAGTTAAGAAAAGATCGTAGTTCTGTAGGCCAGGCCATAGCTCTTTTAGAAATCGATCTTGGTGTTTCTCTATTCAAGCGAAATGGACCGAGTATAAAAGTGACCGATGAGGGTGAAGCACTTTAAAGGCGAGCACACTCTTTAATTCAGCACTACCAGTCATTCTGCCAATTTGGTCATAATCTTTGTGCCGACAGCAAAGCGACTCTGAGTATTGGCGTTGATGGCTTTACAAGCCCAAGAGACATAGCGGTAATAGACAGAGCTCTTTATGAGAACTACCCAGCGGTTATCGTTAACTGGGTAAAAGGAACCGGTGAGGTGCTCGGTACGATGCTTGAAAAGGGGGAGTTAGATTTTGCTATCAGAATGTACAACAATCGAACCTTGCCGGAGGGTTATCATACCGTTCACTTAGATGATGTGAAGTTACTGGCGGTAACTTCATCTTTGAACTTGGACAAAGAAGCTCGCGATCTCCCTATCTTTTTCTTTGATGGCTTAGATGAGGTTATCTTGAGTACGCATTTTGAACATTCACAAAAAGTGCCTGATGCGACGACAGCACTGTCCATTTTGCGAGTCAAGCCAGGGGTAGCAATAATACCTGAATCTATGCATGAACAAGGAGAACATCAGCCTATTGCGATTAATGGAGCAAATCATCTTCTCATTCGACGAGTATTACTTTGGTATCAAAATCTTCAGTTAAACCCAGAAAAAAGATTCATAATCAGTAACTTAATGAGCCTTCTTCAATCCAACTGATCGCTAATCTCAATTAATAACGTACCGTTGAGGGGGCGAATCCCCCGCTAAGCGTTCCTATCGATTATTTAACTGATGGTATTTTCTATTAAAATCGACTCAGTTTGATTTAATAGTTGAAAGAGACGGGCTATAAAAATACAAATAAGCAACACGTACTATACAATTTTAACTTTCGATAATATGTTTACATGGAATCTTAATACCCCCTAATTGGAAACTATGTGTCACTTCTAGATAAAGTGAATTATTTATTTCGGAACTTTAGATTTATGGTTCAGATCTGGCTTTTTATTTATCCAGTAAGTTAAGGGACGACATATAATGTTGAATCTTAATTATATTTAAATGCCTGAATCTTTATTAGATTTTAACTATTGAATTGATTGCTACAATCAAATATCCATTTCTAAATTTATTGTTAGTCTATATGTAATCAATGTTTCTATAGCAACACGAAAGGAAAAATTTGTGGAAAATAAAACAAATATAGGCGGTGGAAAGTGCCCAGTGATGCATGGTGGAGCAACGTCTTCAGGTATGAATAATGTGGCTTGGTGGCCCAATGCATTGAACTTAGACATTCTGCACCAACACGATTTGAAAACTAATCCTATGGAGATTGGCTTCAGCTATCATGATGAGTTGAAGAAACTTGATGTAGAGAGTTTAAAAGCAGACGTGAAGGCGCTGATGACAGACAGCCAAGATTGGTGGCCTGCCGATTGGGGCCACTACGGTGGTTTGATGATTCGAATGGCGTGGCACTCTGCTGGAACATACCGCACCAGTGATGGGCGTGGTGGTGCAAGTACCGGAAATCAGAGATTTGCCCCTCTCAATTCTTGGCCAGACAATGGTAACCTTGATAAAGCACGCCGTCTTCTATGGCCAATCAAACAAAAATACGGAAACAAGATCAGCTGGGCTGATTTAATGATTTTAGCCGGCAACATGGCCTATGAAACTATGGGGTTACAAACATTTGGATTCGCATTCGGCCGTGAAGATATCTGGCACCCTGAAAAAGACATCTACTGGGGTTCAGAGACAAAATGGCTTGAAGAAAGCGGTGGTGAAAATAGTCGTTACTCTGAAGAGCGTGAACTAGAGAACCCACTTGCTGCGGTAATGATGGGCTTAATCTATGTGAATCCAGAAGGTGTAGATGGTGAACCAGACCCAGTTAAAACAGCGAAAGATATGCGTGATACGTTTGCTCGCATGGGTATGGATGATGAAGAGACCGTTGCTCTAGTTGCTGGTGGGCATACCGTCGGCAAAGCACATGGCAATGGCGACGCATCACAGCTTGGACCAGAACCGGAACGAGCAGACATCGAAGAGCAGGGTTTTGGTTGGGTAAACAATCATTCACGTGGAGTAGGGCGTGATACCGTAACCAGTGGAATCGAAGGGGCTTGGACAACAAATCCAACACAATGGGATGATGGGTATTTCCACCTGTTACTCAATTACGATTGGTGGTTACGTAAGAGTCCCGCTGGCGCGTGGCAATGGGAACCGGTTAGCATTGCGGAAGAAGATAAACCTGTTGATGTTGAAGATCCTAGCATCCGTTTGAACCCAATTATGACTGATGCTGATATGGCGCTGAGAATCGATCCTGATTATCGCAAAATTTCAGACCGCTTCAGTAAGGATCCAGAATATTTCGCTGAAACTTTTGCTCGAGCATGGTTCAAATTAACTCACCGTGATATGGGCCCTAAAAGTACCTATTTTGGACCAGATATTCCTCAAGAAGATCTAATTTGGCAAGACCCAATTCCTGCAGGCAATAGTGACTACAATGTTGAAGCTGTAAAGGACAAGATTATTGCAAGCGGGCTATCAATTAGCGATATGGTCTCAACAGCATGGGACAGTGCTCGAACGTTCCGCAATTCTGACAAGCGTGGCGGTGCAAACGGCGCTCGAATTCGACTAGCCCCAATGAACCAATGGGAAGGCAACGAGCCGCAAAGGCTTGAGAAAGTTCTCTTCACCTTGGATAGCATTGCGCATGAATTTGAAGTGAGTATTGCCGATTGTATTGTTTTAGCGGGCAATGTTGGTATCGAGCTGGCTGCAAAAGCGGCGGGCATTGATATTAAGGTTCCATTTACACCAGGCCGTGGTGATGCAGCAGCCGATCAGACTGATGGCAATTCGTTCTCGGTGCTTGAACCTGTTGCTGATGCTTTCCGTAACTGGCAAAAGCAGAACTATGCAGTCACACCAGAAGAATTGATGTTAGATCAAGCACAACTTTTGGGTTTAACTGCACCTGAGATGACAGTATTGGTGGGTGGTATGCGGGTGCTGGGTACCAACTACGCGAATAGTACAGATGGTGTATTCACGGAAAATCTAGGTGTTTTAACAAACGATTTCTTTGTTAATTTGACAGACATGCGATTCTCATGGAAACCCACTGGTCGTAATTCATACTCAATTGTTGAACGTAATACAGGTAATGAAGTTTGGACTGCAACAAGAGCTGACTTAGTTTTTGGTTCTAACTCAATCCTTCGCTCTTACGCAGAATACTATGCGCAAAGTGATAACCACATTAAATTTGTTCATGATTTTGTTTCTGCATGGAGCAAAGTAATGAACTCAGATAGATTTGATGTTTGTTAAGAAAGATTGTTGCTTTTACTGAAGTGGTTTATGTAGGGTAAATTAACCACCAAAATAGAATGTATTATTGATTATGAAGGTAAGAGGTCTGTCCCTTGCCTTCATTTTTATTTAAGCAAGAGAATTAATGATTTTGAAGTTTGTAGATTTATATAAGGTATTCAACACGCCAGGGTTGTTTATATTTTATTAGATAGTGCTTAACGCTATCCTGATATTGAGCGTGAATATAGTAACGAAAACTGCCCCAGACAGAGTAGTCAGATTAGGCTCGGATAGGCAATATATTTCTATGACCCGCCTAAATGATGTCGAAATGACAACTTGAAGCTACTTCTAAAAAGAACCTCACCTAAACGGTGAGGTTCAATTAACCAGATGTACTAAAAAATAAAGGCCACTTTATCGATCCGGAGTAATAAGCACTTTGAACAATGGGTTAATAATCCGCGTAAACTTATTTAGCGGAAGAAAATCTTTGTTGAGCAATGCCCAGCAGTTCTTTAGCTAAATGCTCATCTTTATAGCCATTAAGCTCAACGGTTTTTCGCCCTTCAGGAAGCTGCTTATAAACGCTGTAGAACGCATAGATTCGATCCAATTCAGCCTTAGGCAGATCGAAAACTGAATTGATTTCTGCGTAGGTCGGATCAACGTCTTCTACAGGGACGGCAATAAACTTCTCATCCTTTTCACCGCCATCGGTCATATCAATGTAGCCGATGACCTTGATATCAATATAAGTTGCAGGCAGTAAGGGTTCTCGAGTGATCACCAATACATCCGCCTCAGCGCCATCATCAGCTAAGGTTTCATCGATATAGCCGTAGTTTGCAGGGTAGCTAACTGGCATTGATTGGAAATGTTTAACTTTGAGTCGCCCTTTTTCATCAAAATTGTAGCGCGTAATACTTCCCGCAGGAATTTCAACTTTCATTGTGTAGTTCATGGTTTACCTTATTCGTTGATCAGTAGGCAATGCTCAAAGGGCATATCAACATTGACCTTGCTGCCTGCTTCTAGAGATTGTGGGTGTTGAATTGGGATATTAATTTCAGAGCCAACATCGATATCGATTCTCCAGTGACTCCCTTCGAAGTTGGACTTTATAACTCGACCTGCGACGGTGTTTTCATCTTTTTCTAATACCGATGAAAAGCGAAGGCCAGAGCTGCGAAGCCATAAATGCTTGCTGGTGCCACCTGCATCGCATGAGGGTTTGGCGTTGATGTACTGCCCAAGAAAGTATGCACTAGCGACTTGCTCTTGATGATCGATATGCACTTTGTCTAACGGCAGTTTGCAGTCAAAGCCGGCCAAAGAAGCAATCCATGGAGAGCTAGGTGCAGAGAACAAGGCTTGGGGTGAATCAATTTGTTCGATCTCACCATCTTTCATTACGATAATTTTGTCGGCGAACGCACAGGCTTCCAGGGGATCGTGTGTCACGTAAAGAACCGTCTTATTTAGACGCTTAAACAGCTTGGAAAACTCAGAGCGCATCTCGGCTCTTAACTGAATATCTAAATTAGACAATGGTTCGTCAAACAGCAGCACATCGGGGTTGGTTGCAATTGCTCTAGCGATAGATACACGTTGAGCCTGACCACCCGATAGTTCTCTAGGGTAGCGTTCCGCATATTGAGTGATTTGTAGCAACTCAAGCATCTCATTAACGCGGTAAGCTCGGTCTTCTTTATTCATTTTGTTGAGGCCATAGCCAATAATGTCTTTGACTTTCATATGTGGCCACAAAGCATAATCTTGAAACACCATATTCATTTGTCGCTGCTCTGGTGGCGCAACCTTAGGGCCTTCAGTGATTAAAGTGTCTTGTAATTTGACCGATCCTTGGTCCGGTGCATCGATACCGGCGACAATTTTTAGTAGTGACGATTTACCGGATCCAGAAGGGCCAACGATGCAGTAAACCTGTCCTTCTTCAAGAGTGAACGAAACGTCTTTAAGGATATGTTGTTTTCCAATTGAACGATGAATGTTACTGCAGCTTAAAAAGGCTTTTGACGGTATATTTAAGTTAGTAGGCATGAATTATTACTCTTTAATCAAATGGCCAAAGTGGCGGCGTAACAGCGCGTTGCATACAGCGATAATGATGGCAGCAACCGTACCTGCAATGAACACAGCAGCAGTAGAGATACCATATTCCCCTGAGTTAAATTGAGCACTCACAAAAGGAGCGAGCATCTCGAAGCGAGGAGGTCTAAGCATAGAATTAATCGCTAGTTCAAAGATGCTTGAACCAAAGCCAGATAAAGTGGCTGAAATAATCGCTGTAAGGACCAAGGGCATCACAATCGTATATAAACGTCGCGCTAATCCGGCTCCTTGCAGTCTTGCTGCATTTAGCTGACTGAGTGGTACTTGCGCCATCGCACCCATCAATATTCGAACTGCAACTGGGACAGATGTGGCTGTTGAAGCAAGGACTAGCAGTTCGGACTTTCCGTATAAATTGAGCCCGATAGTTGAAAGCCAAGGCGAGTTCCATACAAAGATAAAGCCGACACCAAGAATGACACCAGGGATAGCCATTGAGAGCGTACATGCTGAATCAATGATCTTGTTCATGCCGTTAGAAGTGAAGGTTAATAGGTAGGCGGCTAAGAAAGCTAAAATCCCGCTTAGAATGGCCGATTGACCTGCAATAGTGATCGAATTAACCAAACTGTCTGCAAACAATGAACGCTCTGCAAACAAATTAATGTAGTTGATAGCACTAAAGTTACCTATGAAGAAACCGTTCCATAGTTGCCCCATAAACGACACCATAAAACTGGTACCTATAGGTATTCCCACAGCAACAAATAGAAAGGACCATACGCTGGTAGCTAAGAGTTTAGAGTAAGGTGCAACAGGTGTTTCTTGCATACCTGTTTGGCTAGAGAGAAACTGGTAAGGTTTTGCGCGAAGAATCCAAAAATAAGCTGCCAATGCGATAAACATAATGATGGCGAGATACGTGGCTAAGATACCGGCTAAATCGAAACGAATCGGTGAATGATTTATCGCCGCGTAAATAGTATATGGGAGCGTTGGGTAACGGTAACTGGTTGCAAGAGCAGCTGGCAAACCAAAGTCACCAATGGTATCAATAAAGACGAGTACAACACCCGATAGCAGAGCCGGAAGCAGCAGAGGTAGACGAATAGTGAAGAATACTTGCCAAGCAGGGCGGCCACAGAGTCTTCCGGCCAAACTTAGGTTCTTCATACTCCACTGCAATGCGGCTGACATCGCTAAATAAGCAAGTGGAAAGTTCTTCATCGCCATTATAAACACCAATCCATTGGGATTGAAAATCAGCTCTGACACAAAGCTTGAGCCTGTTAATTGCGTTGCGATGCCCGAACGACTGGCAAATAATACCCAGCCTTGTGCGATCACAAATGATGGAATGATTAAAATACACCACACGACTAGGTCAACATATCGGCTACCTGGAAAACGATATGAATGACGCGCTATTGCAAGCATGGCGCCCATAACGCCACCAATTAGGCCTGCGCCAATAGAGAGGTATAGGCTATTTTTGAGAGATGCCATCCAAAGGCGTCGTTTGAAAATTTCACCTAACCCTGCAGCATCAGAGCCGACTTCAACCCAGTGTAATAAAGGTTGAATGACCACCATAAGCATTGGTAGCAAAACTAAAATGGCGAGTATAGCTAGGACCAATACACCAAGAATTTGGTCAGGAGATAGCCAATTTGTGGGTTTGATTTTTTGCCAAAATGAAGGCGCAGCATTTTGCTGCGCCTTGTTTGTTGTGATGGTAAGCATAATTAGTTAATTGCGTTATCAGCGAACCAGCTTTTGATCGCTTCGTCGTTTTTGTAAGCGAATTGTACTGGGGTAAAATTGTATTTTACTTCAGAACCTGGACCAAAAGAGACTTCTGTAGCTTGTGTTATTGTTGGACGGAAAACACCATCACTGCCACCGTTGTCGGCTAGGAACTGTTGGCCTTTTTCACTTAACATCCACTCAGTAAATGCTTGAGTTGTTTCTTGGTGTTTGGTTTGGGACTGGACACCAAATGCGCGAACTGTGGCAGGTGCACCAGATTCCGGCCAGATGATTTCAAAATCAGCACCTTGTTCTACAAACGTGTACGCTTGTTGTGAAGTGAGCAACGCAACTTCTATTTCACCTGATTGCAATGCACGGCCTGTTGGACCATTGGTGCGGAAAATTCGCAAGCCATTGTCAAACGCATCCGAGAACAGTTTACGAGCACTTTCATCACCTAGTTGGTGGAACAAACCCGCAACACATGGATAAGCAGGGGCTGCGACAGAAGGGTCAGCCATGCCGACTAAGCCCTTTAACTCTGGTTTAGTGATATCTTGATAGTTGTTGATTTCAATGTTGTTGTCTTTACGTTTTACAATCACACAAGCAGAAGAGATACCTACTGGATAGTAAGCCGAGTTATTGGGAACAAGAGCTTTTGCTTCGTTAGTTAAGTTACCTGCATTCTCTGCGTTTAAATTCTCTTTTAAATCGCCACTAGCGTTTAGAGAGTGCAGGGTGTTGTCTCCATTGAATAGAATTAAGTCCCATTGTGGGTTGCTACGCTCTGCTGCAACGCGTGCTATTAGGTTACCGCCCGACATTTTCACAACATCAAGTTCATAGCCTGTATCTTTGGTAAATTGGTCACCAATGATCTCTTCGAAATCATTAGTATAAAGTACGGGTGCAGCAATAGATTGGGCGCTAAAAGCCCCAATGATTACTAAAGGAATAAACTTTAATTTGCTCATTTTTAAACTGCCTTGTCATATTGCATTTGAGTGAATTTGGGTAAGATTACGAGTTTCTGGTTAGGCATTTTATGAGTTGAATACGACAAAACAATGATAGATATAATCAAAACTGTTTGGACAAAAAGTTGAAAGTGGATTCATCTATCCGTCACATTTATATGGCAAACTGCCAAGCTATTTTGTCGAACTTCGATAAGAATATTGAACAATACTTCCTTTTCTCACATGCTCTCATTTGTTCACTCCGTCAAATGTGGAAGCTTTTCTGAAGCCGGCAGAAACATTGGCATTACCGCCTCAGCTGTCAGCAAGAATGTGTCTCGTTTAGAGGAGTCGTATGGTGTTCGTTTGATTCGCCGTACCACTCGTACGTTAGTACCGACCGACTTAGGAGTGCAGGTATTTCAAAAATTAGAGGCAATACTGGCGGACTTGGAAAGTGTAGAAAACGATATTCAAGACTCCATTAGTACTCCAAGAGGAAATATCAGTATTAAGCTGCCTAGGGTTTATGGTGGTCGATATATTGTCCCGCTTCTGCATAATTTTGCTCAACAGCACCCAGAACTAACGTTTGACATTATGCTCGATGATCGACCATCTAATCTCATCGAGAATAAGTTCGATCTTGCGATCCACATCGGTGAACTTACCGACAGTAATCTGATTGCTCGTAAGCTTGATGAAGAGCAACTCACTACCTGTGCCTCTCCCGAATACCTTGAGGCTTATGGGCTGCCTAGTACGCCCGATGACTTGGTCGAGCACCAGTGTTTGGTTTTACGTTCTCAAACTTCTGGGATGTCCGAAAAATGGAGTTTTAAAGTCGGACATAAAGAGCAGCGCATCAACTTGAAAAGTCGATTTATCATTAATGATGGCATGGCTTTGGTGCGTGGTGCTGATAAAGGCATGGGTATTGTCCAACTTCCAAGAAATATGCTTGGCCGCTCCGTCGATGCTGACCGATTAAAGGTGATACTAAAACAGTATCAACCAGCAGCGACACCCATTTACTTACTGTATGCTGATAGCAATCAACCCAATCGTAGCAAGGTGTTGATTGATTATTTGATCTCTAAGAGAGGCAGAATCAGTTAGTCTGAATGATCCGGAATAGGTTGGTTAGATATAGATTTCCTCTCTGATCGCGAAGAGAAGACTTATCTAAGCTAGGTTCATAACCTCACTATGTAATGTCTTGTTTCAAATTCCTAGTATCTGCAGCACTTGCACTCCCTTTAGTAGGCTGCTTTGGTTCCAGTGACCAAGAAGGCGTCACCGGTGAGAAATCAGAGATAAGTGTCGCGATGATGGTTCCTCCAAGGAGCGGGCTCTCTCCGTTGTCGGATGACGCGTTCAAATTATCACGTTGGAATACCCCGAGTCAGGTTATTACTCTTTGTAAGTTTCTTGTTGGATGTCCCATAGCTTGCGATAAAAGCCCTTTTGCATCAGAAGATCGTCGTGCGTACCTTGCTCAACTACTTGTCCTTGACTCAATACCACAATGTTGTCGGCATCAACAATGGTAGATAGTCGATGAGCAATCACTAAGCTGGTGTGCTGGTTTGCAAGTTGAGCCATCGCTTCTAAGATTGATTTTTCTGAGTGACTGTCTAAGCTTGACGTCGCTTCATCAAACAGCATTATTGGTGCCTGTTTGAGTATGGCGCGAGCAATGGCAATGCGCTGCTTTTCACCACCAGAGAGTTTTAAACCTCGCTCACCAACCGTGGTTTGATAGCCATCTGGCAAGCTCTCAATAAACGTTTTTAGGTGTGCCATTTCGATCGCTAGATAAATTTCATCTTCGCTGGCATCCGGACGGCCGTAGCTGACATTATTGAAAATAGTATCGTTAAATAGCACAGTATCTTGCGGAACGATGGCAATCTCTTGGCGAAGCGACTCTTGGGTCACACTTGAAATAGATTGCCCGTCTAATCGAATGTCACCCGAGTCGATGTCATAAAATCGAAAAAGCAGTTTTACTAAGGTCGATTTACCCGCACCGCTGTCGCCCACAACCGCGACCTTTTTGCCTGCGGGAACGGTAAAGCTGATCCCTTTCAATATGGGTCTTTTGTCATCATACCCAAAGGTAACGTTATCAAACTCAATGTTTCCAGAAGATAGGTTAAGCGTGGTGCTGTTGTCGTTGTTGACAATCTTAGGGGGCGTGTCGAGTAGTTCAAACATACGCTCAATGTTGGCCAAAGACCCACGAATTTCGCGATAGACAAATCCTAGGAAGTTAAGCGGAATAAACATCTGCATCATAAAAGTGTTGATCAGCACGAAATCACCCAAGCTCATTTCTCCTGAATGTACGCTGAATGCTGCAAGCATCATCATCGCGGTCATTCCGGCAGAAATAATAAAAGCTTGCCCACCGTTTAGGGCAAATAGCGACAGACGGTTGCTTCGACGCGCCTGCTCCCACTTGTGCAGTGCGTCGTCATATCGGTTTGCTTCGAACTGTTCGTTGTTAAAATACTTAACGGTTTCATAGTTGAGTAAACTGTCGATTGCTTTAGTGTTGGAGTTAGAGTCAGCGAGTGCTGCTTCCTTGACATACTTGGTGCGCTTTTCCGTGGCAACAACAGAAAACGCCACATAGAGTCCGATGGAAATCATGGTAATTAAGGCAAACCAAGGGTCGTAGGCCATAAAGAAGATAATGATCACCACGGCTATTTCTAAGAACGTGGGCACGATATTGAACACCATAAAACGCATCAAAAAACTGATGCCGGAGGTGCCGCGATCGATGTCTCTGGACAGTCCGCCGGTTCGCCTCTCCAAGTGAAAGCCTAGGTCGAGTTTGTGCAGGTGTTGAAACACTTCTAGTCCCAAACGACGCATGGCTCTCTCAGTGACGCGGCCGAACAGGGTATCGCGGATCTCTCCTAGTAGGGTATTGATCAAACGAACCACTCCATAAGCGAGCACTAACGCCACAGGTACTGCAATAGCTTGGGTTGTCGCTGCATCCAAATCATCAACAATGTGCTTGAGGATGAACGGCAAACCAATATTAGCCGCTTTAGCCAGTACCAGACAAAACAACGCAATCGCGATGCGCGCTTTGAACTCAAGCAAGTAGGGGATGAGTTTAGAAAACACACGCCAGTTAATAGGGGTGTCGGGACGGTCTAGAATTCGTGAAGCTCGCATAATTTCCTTACGACGACATACTCGTGAACTCAAAGAGGGAATACTATCCTATTTCAATGAGTGATTGGCAATGTTACGTCTCATTCTCATTCGTTCGCTAGAGTATTGTTCTAGCGTTAAAAAAACCTTGTAAGAATCGTGAATTTTTTCAAGACTTAACCCAAACTCTAGATCGTAAACATGAAGACTGCGTTCCCAATAATAGGAGAAACATTATGAAAACGTTGCATCTTGCAATGATCACTGCAACTGCTCTATTTACTTTGACTGCCTGTGAGTCAATGTCTACGACCAATAATATAGACGGCAAAGATATGGATGCGAAACAAGAGATGAGCGATAACATCGAGCAACAGGAAATTGGTTCATTGATGGGACATCCATTGCGTACTTACACCAGCGGATCAATGCTTACAATGGATCACAACCCCGATCGCGTAAACATCGAAGTCGACTCTGAAGGGAAAATCGTCAAAATTTGGAAAGGTTAGGATAGAGGACACGGTCAAGTTAACTAGAAATAGACTGCAGATCTCAGCTTAACTCCGATTATCCAGCAGTAACATCATTTCACCGAGCAAAAGCATCCGATCTGCGGCTTTTGTAAACTTCGGCACGGCACAAGTGCTTTTGCAAATTGAAAGCGTCATATACCGTAGAAAAAATGTTGAGAAAACGCTGCGCATGTACCCCACTCTTAAATTGCCTCATCTGTGGCTCCCTAACTCTTGTTGGCGCATGGGAGCTTTTACTAGGCATAAGGAAAGGTAAGTCAAATTGCGAGTATTGATATCAAGTTTCATCTTGCTCTAGCTTATCTCGGGGCATAGCTGTGTCAGCGATGGACGCTTCTATGTCCGGAACTTTGCCCAAAAAAAAGGAGCCCAGTTGGGCTCCTTTTTTTGTCATAGAAAAGCGTAATAGCTTGTCAGAGGCGAAGGCTGATTAGAAACTATCTTATCAACAAGAGCGGCACCGTTGTGTCAGTAATGATTCGTGTGGTATTACTTCCAACGAAGAACTGACGAAGCTTCGAATGTCCGTAAGCCCCCATCACAATCATGCCAATATTCTGCTTTTGCTGATAGGTCAGAATTGCAGAGTGGACGTCACCTTGGAGCTGAGCTTCAACTACATTGACGCCACTAGCTTTTAGTTTCTGCGCAGCATTCGCAAATGTCTCCGCTTTGCTATCGGAATCTTCCACCATCACTAGGTGGCAAGTCATCCCTTCTAGTAAGGGAGTATTGATAGCCTTTTCGACTAATTTCTCGCTGATCGCACTGCCATCCAAAGCAAGCAAGTAGCTCTGAGGCTGAGAAAAAGGACCTGATGCAATAAGGATGTGCGCTTTAATTGAGCGCACAACACTTTCTAACTGAGAGCCGATAGTTTTGGTGTCTTTGCGGTGGAGTTCACCAGATTTACCCATAATCAAAACACGTATGTCTTGCTCTATATCGGTTAAGGTTTCAACCAGATCACCGTGCTTTTGTAGCTTCTTAGTGCCATCGTAACCCTGTTCACTTAAGTGACTTTCGAGTTCACTTAATAAGGCTTTACCGTGCTTAAGCGCTACCTTTGCTCGTTGTTCATCAAGTTCAATAAGCTCCGTCAGTAACTGTTCTCTTGCGCCAAGACCGATATTGCCACTTAATTCGCTTTGTGCTTCTTGTGACGATTTGTCTAATACATGAAGTAACGTTAGCGGCGCTGATAGTCGTTGTGACGTCCATGCACCTATCTCGGCAACAGATTGAGAGTAACTTGACCCATCGATACACGCGATTATATTTGTCATGTTTGGCTCCTTAGTGTCCGCCCATTAATTTTTCAATTTCTTCTGGTTTATCGTGAATACCAAATTTATCAACGATGGTGCTGGTCGCTTCATTCATACCGATCAAATTAACGTCGGTACCTTCACGTCTAAACTTAATCACCACACGGTCTAATGAGGAAACAGAGGTGATGTCCCAGAAATGCGCATGGGTGAGATCAATCGTGACACGCTCAAGAACTTCTTTAAAGTCAAACGCTTTTGAAAATTGATCTGATGATGCAAAAAAGGTTTGCCCAACAACGCGATAGGTACGTTCTTCACCACATTCGGATAATTCGCTTTTGACCACCATGAAGCGAGCAATTTTGTTGGCGAAAAACAGCGCCGCCAATAAAACACCTACAAACACACCGATCGCAAGGTTATGGGTCACGACAACGACCACGACGGTCGAGATCATTACGATATTGGTCGATAAAGGATGAGATTTAAGATCTTTAACTGAACTCCAAGAGAAAGTACCAATAGAAACCATGATCATCACGGCAACAAGTGCGGCCATTGGGATAAGCTTCAACCAATCACTGAGGAAGACCACCATGATCAGTAAGAAAACACCAGCAATAAGCGTTGATAAACGACCACGACCGCCTGATTTAATATTGATGATCGACTGTCCAATCATCGCACAGCCTGCCATTCCACCAATGAAGCCGGTTGCGATATTGGCAATACCTTGACCTTTACATTCACGGTTCTTATCACTATCTGTATCGGTCAAGTCATCCACAATCGTTGCAGTCATCATTGATTCAAGCAAACCAACAGTCGCAAGTCCCAATGAGTACGGCAAAATAATCCAAAGCGTTTCAAGATTGAGAGGAACATCAGGCCATAAGAAAATAGGCAGAGTATCAGGGAGTTGCCCCATATCACCGACGGTGCGAATGTCGATATTAAACGCAATGGCGACGATCGTTAGCGAGATGATACATACTAGCGGTGACGGTAAAAGTTTGCCTACATATGGGACGTATGGGAATAGGTAAATAATCGCAAGCCCTGCTGCCGTCATGGCGTAAACATGCCATGTCACGTCAGTTAACTCAGGCAATTGCGCCATAAAGATCAGAATCGCTAAGGCATTGACAAAACCTGTCACCACCGATCGAGACACAAAGCGCATTAAGTCACCCAGCTTGAGATACCCTGCAGCAATTTGGAGCATACCTGTTAATACGGTTGTGGCTAATAGGTATTGAAGGCCATGGTCTTTAACCAGAGTGACCATCAACAGGGCCATTGCCCCTGTTGCTGCTGATATCATTCCGGTACGTCCACCGACAATCGAAATGATAAAAGCAATACTGAATGAGGCATAAAGGCCCACTTTAGGGTCCACGCCTGCGATAATAGAGAACGCAATTGCTTCAGGGATCAAGGCCAGCGCTACAACGATACCAGCCAGCACATCACCACGCACATTGGATAGCCAATCACGTTTCATTGTTTCAATCATGAATTTTCTCGTAAAATTAATAAGTTTGTTAATATATAGAAAGGGATATAGAACGGGATTTAGAAAGGAGTGTGATCTAAGGCGGCGTAGTTGACATTGAGTTACTCCAAAACAAAAAAAAGAACACATCGAACTACAAATTAATAAATAGTCAAAGCCGTGTGAGTACTTTTACCATATCGCTCATTAACGTTATAACTATAAGCTCAATTAAGGTGAAACTGTGGGGAGAAGACCGCTTCGCATGCGCAAATAAAAAGTCATAGTCTCTATTTAGTCTATCTTTTTTATCCATACAATAATGCAGTAAAATTACTGCATAGAGCTACATTAATTATCTTCTGATACAGCTATTTTTGCTTGATAGGATATTCGCGAGAAAGAAAACATCTTAAAAGTTGGGTTTCTGATAGCAGTGTGAGGTTTGTAAGCTAGATTAACCTTTGAGATGTGTAAACTATGACTCATTAGAGGTTTAGATCCGACGTTTACATTAAACAGTGAACTCACTCGCCTCCCAATGCTTTCCAGTACATCACAAACGACAGTTCAATAAATTCATCGTGAGACATCGACAGCTCTTTCGCATTGTCTAGCAAGGTTAATCCACAATACATAGTGTGGCTGTGACTGTATAGTCGCAACACTTCTACAGGAATAGACGACAGGAGCCCTTGACGCTGTGCCTCTAACAGTTTTGCTTCAAGAGGTTCGAAAACATCTTGAACAACCTGGTTTCTCGTCTCATTTTTAGGATGATGCTGAATTTGATTGAAGAACATCAACTCTGCGGGACGAGAGATCAAAGAATTAACCCCTTCAATCCAAACACGCTTGATGTTCTCAGATAAACTCAGTGTCGGGTCATCTATCATTAACCCAAGGTCGCCAAACAATGACTTTTTCAAATCGACAAATAGCTCGTCTTCTAGTTTCGATTTGTTTTCAAAGTGGTGGAAAAGCGTCGCTTTTGCTACTCCAGCAGCCTTCGCGATTTGTGCGGTGGAGGTATTATCCATACCTTGTTCAGCAAAGAGTTGCAGCGCAGATTTTAGGATTTGATCCCGTTTAGTTATCATATTATGAGTCTTTGGCCAGCATGTTTACTGCCCAACAGTCAGGCAGTTCAATATTTTATTCTGAAGCATTGTAGATCATTTTAAAGAGAAACTTGAGTGTTCGATACTCTCAAGCTCCTCTTTTTCATTGATCGCTTAATTACTGTGATTAATATAACCACCGTTACAGGCGCTAAACTTGTACCTTACTTTTTCGCAATGAGATCCAATAGCACAAGATGTAAGTCGTAATCAAAGTATCGGCCAACCCAAATGGTATAAACCGCATATTGAGCCAAGCCCATTCAGGGTCAAAGAAGTTAGCCACATAGAGGTAAACCATGAAGAGCTTCTCAACAAATGCATACAGAATCACGACTTGCTGCCATTCTTTTTTGAAGGCAGACACTATCATGAATATTCCTATCAATAACACCATCATTCCCCAGTGGCGAAAAATAAAGGTGTAATGATGGTCATAATGCAAGCCATTCAATAATGACAACGCTCTCTCTGGGTCGATGACGTATAAGCCTGCGCTCATAGTCGCAATGCCTGCAATGACCAGAAATTTTTGTAAGTGCTTTAGAAAAAACATAGTGCTTCTCTCAATGTGTTTATCGTTAAGTTTGATCGGGATAAAGCGACGTTGGATGCGCTGAAATCGCCTTATCCTTTGAATTTAAAGCGAGTAGCCATAGCTACACATGTTTCACCTTTAACCACCGATTTTTCTAATGATTGTTTTCTTAAACCACGTGTCGTATGGAGGGTGAAGCAACTTGGTGAAATTGATGGAACCGCGATTCAATACCGTCTTTGCGTGACTTAACGTCTTGAAACCTTCAGGGCCATGGTAGTGACCAATTCCAGATGGGCCATTACCTCCAAACGGGGCATCGTCCACCGCAACTTGCATCAATAGATCGTTAATGCACACTCCACCAGATAAGGTATTTGTCACAAAGCGCTCTTGCAGTGCTTTGTCGTTACTGATGATGTACAAGGCCAGGGGACGGTCGTGATCCAACACATATTGATGTGCCTCATCAACAGACTGATAACCAATAATAGGCAAGATGGGTCCAAACAACTCTTCTTGCATTACCGTCATCTGATCGGTCACACCAGTCACTAAATGCGGGATCATTCGATGTCTATTATCGTCAAAAGCAACAGGTCTAACCGGATCGATTATCGCTCCTTTGTCCGATGCATCTTTAAGGACACTTTTAAGACGCTGGTATTGACGCTGGTTCACGATCGAAGTGTAGTCTTTGCTGTTTATTCCATCTTTAAACATTGAGTTAAAGTACGCTTTATACGCATCAATAAACTCTGTGACTTTTTCTGCAGGCATCAGCACGTAGTCAGGAGCCACACAGGCCTGACCGGAGTTGATCGATTTCGCAAAAGCGATTCGTTCAACAGCTTGTTGAACATCAAAGTCAGGGCCGATAATAGTAGGAGACTTTCCGCCTAACTCAAGAGTAACAGGTGTTAGATTGGCTGAAGCCGCGCGCATGATGTGCTTGCCCACTGCTGTCGAACCGGTAAAAATAATGTGGTTGAAAGGTAATTGGCTAAAGCGAGTTGCGACTTCAACCTCACCTTCAATAAGGGCGACCTTTGACTCCGCAAAACCTTCCGCTAGCATCGTTTTCAAAACCGCATTGGTCTTTGGCGTAAACTCTGACATTTTTAGCATCGCGGTATTACCCGTTGCTAGTGCAGTCAGCAAAGGTGAAAGTGATAAGCCAATAGGAAAGTTCCACGGAACAATGATCCCAACAACACCGATGGGCTGATAGTGTACATAAGCCTTCGATGGTGCAAGCATCAATCCTGCACTGCGTTTAGAGGGCTTCATCCACTTCTTAAGGTTTTTCCTTGTATATTCTAAAGAGTGAAGCGTCCCTGATATGTCTGAAATGAGCGTATCAAATGTAGAACGGTGACCATAGTCTTCAGCGACTGCTTCCACCAACCGATCTTTATAATTGACGATCAATGATCGCAATATCTCTAGATCTTTTAGCCGTTCCTCACAGCTCGAATTTGGATTAGCTCGAAAATGCGCTTGTTGTGTTGCAAAAAGCGTGTCTAAACGTGTTAATTCGGTTTCAGTTTGAAGATCTAGTATCGCGTTCATTGTTGTGCCTCATCAAAATCAATTCGTTATGTGTACTTTCGGTGGCTACTTATTTGGATCGATCGCTAAGGAGAGATTCTGCAAACCTCTCCTAGCGTAAGAGTTAACTAGCGTTTATCGTTATGACCAGCCATGAAGTCGTTGGTACCACTCACTTTGAGAAGCCAATCGAACATCTTAAGACCTACGATTCCGCGTAAAAACGGCATCGCATAAACAGCGCGTGGACGTGCGACCATCGCCTTTTCTTTTTTCACGCCCTTCCACACTGCATCAACCATTTTGTCGATTGAGATCAATGGTAAGAATTTAGAGTGTGCACCTTCAAACATGCCGGTATCAATATGGCCAGGGGTTACTGTGGTCACCTTGATGTGAGGAAGCGTTTCTTTAAGTTCAATGCGCAGCCCTTGTGACCAACCTAGCATTGCCCACTTGCTTGCGCAGTACACAACGATACGTGGGCAATACATCAAGCCAGCACCAGACGCGATGTTGACGATATGTGCGTCATTGGTTTCAGCCATAGCCGGTAAGAAGGCTCGAGCGACGTGCATCGGTGCAGTGCTGTTGATTTGCATCGACAAATCAATTTTTTTCGGGTCGTGATTGATAAAATATTCGGTAACAACAATGCCTGCATTGTTAATAAGCAGTTCGATGGGACCAATTGTGTCAATAACCTGCTGCGCGGTGTCATACACTAATTCGGTATTAGTCACATCGACTTTAAAGGTGTGAATTTGAGTTTTTTCGTTGCTCAGCTCTTCTTTCGTCGCCGCCATTGCCTCTTCATTCATATCCCAAATGACGACATTCTTTGCGCCGTCTTTGATTGCGCGGACAACATAGGCCTTGCCCATTCCCATTGCACCACCGGTAACCAAGACGTTTTTATTCATTACTGATTTCATGTTTTCTCCAAAGTTTAAAAATCATTAGATAAGGGTCAATTATCAAATGACTCTCACTGACCAATCGGTCGGTCAGCGAGAGTAAGGTAATCAATTCGATGAACTAATTCAAGTAAATTTTGGAGTTTTTATTCGACCAGTCGGTTTACGGTTTAAGAGGTTCTTTGTTGCAGGCAGTGCCGTTCGGGCAGTTGTTCATAGTGTGTGACTCCGCAAAATAGACTGGATACACAAGTGCACTCTGCGCCATTGGTGTCTTGCACAATAGAAGTTATCTAGAGATTGAATTCAACTAATCTACGTTTAGTCACCTAGTTAGATTGTGCTCGACTAACGCTTATCAAGACCCCACAGATAGAGTTTATTATTAGTTTTTCTGAGGCAAACTCAGCTTACTTTTATCATCTGTAATTCGTCTTGGGACAATTCTGAGTTACAACGTACTAATTGTGAACATAATTGAATCCGTTTAAATCTCGTCTATGATAATAAAAGTTTATTAAAAATATAATTATTGATAATTTCAAGAAATGGCCGATTATCCCTATACTTCTCCACATCGAAACGAAATACGAAACGAATTAATCAAACAGTTCTTGGAGAAAGTTATGAAAATGAATCACGTTGGTATCATGGTTGGCGATATGGACAAAGCTGTAGAGTTCTACACTAAAGCGCTAGGTCTTCGCGTAGTAATGAACAACACTAAAGTTGTTGAAGAGCGCGAGTCTGCTATCGGTCGTATGTGTATCGCAGTGTTCGGTGAAGGCTTCAAAGGCTTCAACATTGCTCACCTAGTAACAAATGACGGTATCGGTGTTGAGTTATTCGAAATGGTTGACCGCGAAGAGCGTCATAACGTTGATTTTTCTCGCCTAGGTATCTTCCACTTCTGCGTACAACTACCAAAAGAGCAGTTTGAATCAGCAATCAAACGTGTAGAAGAGTTTGGCGGTAAGGTTCGCATGGATATTCACCGTTACCACCCAGAAGATGATTCTAAGCAAGCACAAATGGTTTACCTAGAAGACCCGTTTGGCAACTTATTTGAGTTCTACTCTCACTCTTACGAAGATACTTACGCTACTGATTACGAGTAATTCTCAGGCTTGCTAAACTAGTATTTTTAATGCCCACTAGATATATAGTCTTGTGGGCATTTTATTATCGCCTAAATGATCTTGGGGCATTTCTGAGTTAAGTCGCCCAGCTAGCAAGTATCTGGACAAAAACGTGCTAGCAGTTGTCATGTTGGCACGTCTTTGAGGACTTTCGTATTACTAATTTAATAAGATTGAATGAACTCAGATAACCTACAAAGTTACGAACGATTTTACATATCCACTGCAATCCAATATTGAAAACGATAGAATCAATGACAGCAACTACTGAGTAACAACACTAATACGCTCAACGTCCACTTTTGCCTTTGTCCAGCCTCGATTTACTTCCCCTTGAATAACAATTTTTGTTATATGAATTCACCCATATCTAAGACACTGTGATTTGGGTCTATTCTAATAATCACCTAACAATAGAAATAATTAGCATCTATTCAAAAAATGAATACATAACTATAAATCTATACTCCATACATTTATTAACTGTTCCATTTCATGTAAACAAACCAACCCTTCAAGATAAGAACGAACTCTTAAGTAACTCCGCGGTATGTATTTGAGAAGCAATGCTATCCCAAGCTCATTTTTAACTTGTTATCCACCAAAGTTTTTATAAGCAGGTTATCAATCCACGAGTTAATTTCGAATGGCGTATAGGCATCGAATAAAATAGGTAATAATATACAGCCACCTAGCTTTTATTTTAATTTTCAATTGATCCGATGATGTTTACGAAGTGTTTTCATCAGCGAGTGCAGTAACTCGATATCTTCGGTGGGCATGCCCATCATTTCATCCATTAAATTTAGTACACTTGCAGGCACTGCTATTTGACCGCCGATGGTGCGGTCTATTTCGTCAACTGGAAAAAACTGCAAAATACTCACATCCAGCACTTTCCCTAAACGGAACAAGTCCGACACCGTAAACTCGCTACCCTGTTGCTTATCCATTTTACTGTAAAAGGCAGTTTTACCAATACCAGCCTTATCGGCCAACGCACTTTTGCTGATGTTGTTATGCACCATGTACGCTTCTACACGCTCTATTAACATCATTCTAAAGCGTTGTTCATTTTCACCAAAAAACTCAAAACCTTCGGTATTCAATTCCGCCATTAGGGTCCGCCATTTTTACATAATATGAAAATATATTAGCTTCTTATTCATATTATGAAAGCGAAAATATTTAGAGTTTCCCTCAGTACTCTTATGAAAATAACTCTGAGGTAACAAAAAATGAACCCTGAATTACCGTTTTACGCTTCTATCACAATAGGCCCACAACTTAAAAAGAGCTTAGCCTGTCTTTGCTTAGTGCTTTTAAGCGCCGAATTACCTGCCAAGCAATTAAATATTGGTTTGGGCTACGGTCCGCAGGTGGGGAAAAATGTTGATCGACAAAATAACGCAGTGTTTGATCTAAGCTACACCTTTTGGGACCAGCGTTTTGGTAAAAATGAAAACTGGCAATTATTACTCGGTGTAGGCTATAGCCACTTGGTTAGCGATGTAGAGCAAAATAACAAAGTTGATGTTTATTCCGTATTGCCGACCATCCGTTACAACTTTACACCTCGCGACAACTTTGACCCATACATTGGCTTCACCGCTGGGCCATCAATCATGTCATCCAATAAGTTGGGCTATCAAGAGCAAGGCTCACGGTTTCTATTTAATGACTTTGTCAGCTTGGGTGCCTATTTTGGTGAGAATAGGCAGTGGGAGGTTAGCTTTGCATGGCGTCATCTTTCAAACGCAGATTTATATCTTCCTAATCCGGGGTTTGATGTGCCTTTTAGCATTAGCTTAGGTCGTAAGTTTTAGTTTGTTCATAAAGCGAAATCAATGAAGTTGAGAGTTCATATTATGAAATCATCATTGCTTAATATGAACTCATAGAAACACAAACTTTACGACTTGAGGACCAAGTTGTTAACCCTAGGCAGGATTGGCCAAACGAATAGGTAAATACCATGAAAAATCACAAGGCTTTTAAATCTCAGTTATTGGCGAGCATTGTTGCCGGCTTCATTTTTAGCGCTAATGTTAGTGCTGCACCCTCTAACCAAGTGCCACTAAATATTGATACTTGGCAACAGCAGCGTGCTGAGGGTCTGGTGAGCTTGCCATCAATCACCCCGAATGTAATGGCGGTAAATGCGCAAGACACCTTCAGCATCAATCACCAAAAGCGTGATTATGAACTTCACGAAATAGACTCAGTCGCGAGAATAATGAGCCACCCAGCGGTCGCAAGCATCGTGGTAATGAATACCCACGGCGATGTGATGCTAGAGCACTATCACGACAGTGACCGAAACAGCACTTACTCTGACCAGTCTTCGACTAAATCAATGGGATATATATTGTTGAATCGTGCGCTTAAAGCTAAACAAATTAGCTTGACCGATAAGGTAGAAGACTACTTACCAGAGATCGGAGCAGGCTTTAGAGGTCGCACTGTAGCGGATGTGGCTAACATGGCTGTTAATCACAGCATTTCTGAATTAGCCGCATATACCGGTGACGAAGAGGCCCTGAAGATGTTCGATGAAGATGAACGTGTCATTGGCCTGCAACGTAACGACGAGCGTAAAACTCTACGTCAATTTGCAAGTGAAATAGGAAAAATGGGCAACAGCAATGAATGGCATGGAGAGAATGCCAACTACGCTACTATCAATACCAATGTGCTAATGCTGATCCTAAAGGCAGCAACAAATACTCCAGCGGATCAGTTGGTACGTGAACTAATGCATGATATTGGTGGAGAAAGAACAGTCTATATGGGTACTGATTTTGAAGGAGTCCCAATGATTGGCGCCTCATTAATGTCTGCCAGTCTAGACTTTGCTCGCTACGGCCGATTGCTACTTGAAGACAGTAACGCTGCTAAACAGGATATTAAGCAGTCTGTAAAAGATGGTGAAGTGGTACCTGCGGAACTGACTGGTGTTGAGTCTCGCTACTACAAATCAGCCATAATGAATGAGTACGGTTTAGGCCACAGTGGCTGGGGCGGTCAACTTATTTGGGCAGACCCTGAGTCTGGCACAATTATCGCAATCAATAGCCGAATTGCCAGCGAACTGCCTGCTCCATATGAGCATTTCAATAAGCTCTACCAAGCGGCTTACGACATTATCGAGCAACAACGTCAATAGGTCCGGGAAAACATTATGAATCAGCAAGAGTTCAATAATTATCTTCGACTTAAAACGACAATTGTTAGAAGTGTATTAGTAGCGATGATGGTTATGTTTGCGTCATCCTTCGCAGTGCAAGCCAATGAACCGAAACCACAAACTGATGAAGAGTACGCCATGGTGATAGCAAGAGGAAAGCTACTAAACATCACTAAATGGAAGGTTGAGGTCGATTTTGGACAGAAATTAGAAATCGGATTTAAAAACAAAGATTTATTACGAGATGACGAGGGTAAGGTGATTGATTTTAACTCACCAATGGACGCGCTAAATTACCTGAACCAATCGGGCTGGGTATTGGTCACAGCCAATACCAGTGGTGACCAGTTTTCAGCGATCATGAAACGTAGCAAAATCACAGATAATGAATCTTAATCAAATGGACTTTGAGTATTACGCAGTAGAAAGCCTGTCCATCTGTACTATTTAGACTTCATCAGTAACCGATTAGAGCGCACATACAAAGAAACATAGTATGTGCGCTTTTTGGTTCGGAGTGCCCAGCAAGTTTCTGCTCTCATAAGCCTCTGTTCCCTGAGTAATCTAGACAAACTATCTATTAAACCTGACGTTATTACAATACGGAACAGACAATGGAGCAAAGACGTTTTAGAGCAATGGCACTAAGGCGGTAATGTCCCAAAGCGACTCTGTCATTACTGCTGTCATTACTGCTGTCATTACTGCGGTAACTCACTTTTGGACAGAACTTTGCCAGCCACTTTCCTAAATTAGCAATTCATGAATAACTACAGGTATGAGAAAATCACTTAATTAAATTTACTTTATCGAGGATAAGTGAAAAATATTCGACATGGAATGCTTTGCTATAATTCGAAAGAGAAGTTTACCTTTTAAGTCCTTATTGGTGCTTCTTTGTAATTTCGAAAAGGTGTTGATATGAACCCGTAAACTATCTAACACCAGTGAATAGAGTGAGTTTTATGAAATATGAGTTGACCACTATTCGTGATACAAAAATCACACTGTCGGTATGTGTGGCTGGAGATGACTTGAGTTTGACCCTTTATGGTGGAGAGAAAGGTCATATCGGAGCTGTGACATTAGGGTATGCGCATAACGGCAAAGTCAATTACGAGACATTGTCGGTGCCAGAACATAAAGAGCACTTTCTAACTAGAAACTTGATTGAGTATGTTGTTCCTCAATACGCTAAAACCTGTGTGATTAGTTGCGGAATACACTGGGATAATATTACCCAAGATGAAATAGAACAATCAGTACAAGATAGTATTAAGCTTGTGAGTCGCTATCTGAATGATCTTGAAAATACGCTACAGTAAAATCAATGAGTGCTCTCAAAGCAGCTGGGATGTTACTTCTACTACGATAAATTGCACTCACTGGTATGGAAGAGTGATCGTTCAAGAGAGTAATTTTTTGAAACTTCGTGTGATCGAAACCATTGCGCAGTAAAAGTGTAGGTAAATAAGAGTAACCTTCATAGTTATATAAAGACTCTAGAATTAGGTCTGCGTTGTTTACAACTACTTGTTTGTCTAAAAATTTATTTAGTGTAATCCTTTCATTATCCTGACTAATTACACTATATGTGAGCCCCTTTCTTGCAGCAATAAAATGCTTGCTATCAAAATACTCTTGAGTAATTGAGTATGCATTTCCGTCATTTATCGCTATTAATGACATTTCTAATTCGGTGATTTTTCGACTGATCATATCTTGTGACGCAGGTGTACCAATGATGAACGATAGGTCCATATTCTCAGGAAGCTCATTTTTATAATAATTAGTATCTACTTCGATATTTATAGTGGGATACTTTTTGTTGAACTCGGTGAGTACTTTAACCATTGCTTCGCGGTAGAAAAAAGCCGGCATGGATACGAGTAAGTTGCCGGTTATAGTAGCATTGTTAAGGAGTAGCTTATCTAGGCTGTCCCGAATATCTGAAAAAGGCTGTGCGAGCGATGAATAAAATTTTCTGCCCTCTTTTGTTAATACTAATTGTCGACCGTTGCGACTAAACAACTCTACCTTCAACTCATCTTCCAACAGGGCGATTCTTCGGCTGATTGTCGTTGCCGATAAATTATGCTTGTTAGACAGTTTAGTAATAGAACCGTATTCAACTACCAGTAGAAAATAATTCAAATCGTCGAAAAGTGACTTCATATTAACTCCTATGACCAAATACAAAATTTAAGCGACAATCACATCTAAATCAATCATATAGGGCCTATTTCTCTACTTAGGTGCATTTCTTTTATATTTACACACTCTAAATTATCAATCTATTACTATGTCATTTTTGACATAGTAACCCCCATCTTTGTGTCTTAAATTTGGAAAAACCTTATGCAAGAATGCACGCAAATCAATTGCATAGTTAAGAGCCTATTCGTTTACAAAGATTAAGCGAATAAGCATCACTCTTAGTTTAACCATTTTATTAGTTGGAAAGGTTCATATGAAACGTTTAGTCGTAGGTATAACAGGAGCATCGGGTGTCATTTATGGAGTGAAGATATTAGAGATACTAAAAGATATCCCAGATGTTGAAACACATTTAGTTATGAGTCCTTCAGCGAAAGTTAACCTCAAACTAGAGACTGACTACAGCGAGGAATATGTATTAAGCCTGGCCGATAAAGTACATAGCCATAAAAACCAAGCCGCATCTATCTCTAGCGGTTCCTTCAAAACAGACGGCATGATTATCGCTCCATGTTCGATGAAAACCTTATCGGCTGTTGTGAACTCTTACGCAGATACCTTGGTCGCAAGAGCTGCAGATGTCGTTCTTAAAGAACGTCGTAAATTAGTCCTTATGACAAGAGAGACCCCAATGCACGTAGGTCATTGCAAATTGGTGTACGAGGCTGCAATGCTTGGAGCCATCATTTGTCCTCCTGTTCCGGCTTTCTATGCAAGACCAAAAACTATTGAAGAAGTAATTACGCACACGGTTGTTCGAGTTTTAGATCTGTTTGATATCGAACTCAACACTATTAACCGTTGGTCGGGAAAATAAATTTTTAGCATACGAGGAAATAATATGAAAACGCAGCTTAACAGAGACGCTATTCCTAAATCTTATCGTGAATATTTAGACAGAATGAAACAAGCCGGTGAAATGGTAGAAATTAATGACGAAGTTGATTGGTATCTTGAAATGGGCGCAATTTACCGCTTAAGTAATGAGACTCACGCACCAGGCGCTATTTTCAATAATATTAAAGACTGCCCAAAAGGTTTTAGGGCTGCAGATTTTGGTATGTCTAAGAGTAATACTCCAGGACGCCCATGGGCTCGATTGGCTATTATGCTCGGATTACCCCCTGAATCAGGTCTTATGGAGATCCAAGCAGCTTACCTGGAAGCAATAGAGACAGGTGAACGCCACGACCCGATTCTACTTGAAAGCTCGCAAGCCCCATGCAAACAAAACATTTGGATGGGCGATGATATTGATTTGACTAAATTTCCTGCACCCATTGGGCATGATGGTGACGGTGGTCGTTATATCCAAACTGCAGGTCTGAATATTGTACAAACGCCCAATGGTGAATGGACTAATTGGTCTACAAATAGAGCAATGATTGTAAATAAAAATACCATGACTGGTCTTTGGATACCTTCTCAACATAACGGAATGATCCACCAAATGTGGACAAAAGAGGGGAAAGATACTCCATTTGCTATTGCTCTTGGTGTTAGTGCAGCAGCTGTGACCCAAGCAGGCGCTCGTTGCCCTGATTGGGTGGACGAATACGACTATGTAAGCCGTCTATTAGATGCCCCATTAGAGATGGTCAAGTGTGAAACAAACGATTTATTAGTACCCGCCGATGCAGAGATCGTCATTGAAGGGTACGTATCCAAAGATGAATGGGAAGTCGAGGGGCCGTTTGGAGAGTTTCCTGGCTATATGAGTGAACAAACTGACAGAGCACCTCGCCAGATAATTACGGCTATTACATTTCGTAATGACCCTATCTTACCAATTTGTTTACCTGGTGTACCCTTAGATAGTGGTCACGTTAGCATGAGCTTCTTTGGCTCCACTGATGCAGTAATAGCCATGCGAAAATCTGGTTTCCCAGTTATAGACTCGATTAGTATGTTTGAATCAGCCAATCATTGGCAGGTTTTTAGAGTAAAGGATGACTGGCACAAAATTACAGGATTAACGATTAATGATTTTGTAAATCAGTTCGCAGACACGTACTGGGGGCAGCATGTTGGGGGTAGAACTAAGCTCTTGTTAGTGGGTGAGGATATAGATCCAAGTGACGTTGATAAAGTAGTTTGGGCCTTCGCAACTCGTAATCACCCGACTGAAGGAACGTACCATTTTCCCCAAATCGCGAGAATGGGGACGGGTCTTGAGTATTACCATACAACAGAGGAACTTCTTAAACACCGTGGTGGGTTGGTTATTTATAGCTGTCTTGAATTACCTGAGCGCGTAGGATTAAGCAAAAAAGGTGTTCTATCTTTTGAGGAAAATTTCCCTATTCCTGTAAAAAACAAGGTACTCAACAACTGGTCAAAATGGGGATTTGATAAACCAAAATCCAAATAATAGTCTAGTTAATGGAAGGTTCTGGTATCGAGTTTGCTAATTGCTGCTGGAGTTGAGATGAGTGATGAAGGTTGTTCAGTTATACTCGATGCCAGTTTATCTTTGGAACATTCCTGGTGCTTGGTTCGTCAACATACTCTCACTAAGTTGGATGTGTATTGATTGAGAAATTCAGCACTGATTGCAGAGGTTGAAGATATAGAAAAATGTGGTGCTACGAACCTCGTATATCAGAGTTGTGGCACCTTTAGACCAGTATTGTACAAGTTGAACAACAATATAATCGTCTTGGTTATGAGGCAGAAGTAACCTATAAAACGAAACTTGAGCATGCTTACAAAACCAATGTGATCGAGTGCTGGATTTTGTGGCAAAGGGGGGCTTCTATCTACTAGACATTTTGTTAACACGAGTAAACCGTGTAGTGGATGAGTAAATATCGCCAAGTGATTGGAGTTCCAAGTATTAGGAAAGGTAAGTCAAATTGCGAGAATTGATATCAAGTTTTATCTTGCTCTAGCTTATTTTGGGGCAGAAGTGAGTTAGTGATTTCGCTCCAACTGGAGTTCAGAGATAATTCTCATGTGTGGTTATGGTGACAAACCACCTGACATCTCCCTTTAGTTCGCTGAACAATAGATATCCTCCTATCACATCCTCTTTGAAAGTACTTGGAAAGCCGTACTTTCAAAATCTCGAAGCGAAATAATGAAAAAGGTATAAACAAACATCAGCTATCTCGTTGGTTAACATTTCATCTGCAAGCTAATTCATGTATAACGTCCCGATGAAAATACCTAAAAGAATACAGCCCTTAGTTGACGATGGTTTAGTCGACGAGGTGAAAAGCCAATTAATGAGTGGCAAAGAGGCTTCAGTGTATGTAGTACGCTGTGGCGAAACTATTCGTTGTGCCAAAGTTTATAAAGAAATAAGCCAACGCAGTTTCAAGAAGGCTACTGCATATCGCGAAGGCCGGAAGGTACGTAATAGCCGCCGCGATCGAGCGATGGAAAAAGGCTCTGGCTTTGGTCGCGATCAACAAGAAAAAGTCTGGCAAAGTGCAGAGGTTGATGCCTTGTATAAGCTGGCCGCTGCTGGAGTGAGGGTGCCGGAACCTTATGGTTGCTTTGATGGTGTTTTGCTTATGGAGTTAGTCACTGATGACGAAGGTTATGTGGCTCCGAGGCTAAATGATGTCGTTATTTCTCCTGAACAAGCCGTTCAAGATCATCAGGTTATGATGGGCTATGTAGTTAAAATGCTATGCGTCGGTTTGATTCACGGTGATTTGTCTGAGTTCAATGTGCTTGTCGATGAATCTGGCCCCGTGATTATCGATTTGCCACAAGCGGTAGATGCGGCTGCGAATAATAATGCTGAGTGGATGTTAACCCGTGATGTGAATAACATACGTGATTATTATGCACAGTTTGCGCCTGAACTCCTTTCTACTGAGTATGCCAAGGAAATGTGGGCATTGTACGAAAAAGGCGAGTTAAAGCCTGACAGTAAGCTGACGGGTGAATTCAAGGAAGACGAAACCGCGGCTGATCTTGATTCCATTATCCAAGAAATAGAATCAGCACGAGCCGAAGAGCTGAACCGTCGAGAGCGCCTTAAGGAAGCCACTGAAGGTGTTGACGACAGTAAATTCAATTGGGCTGAGCCCCAATAAGGAAATGCCAAATCACCAGATTCAGTGATTTGGCATTCATTTATGGGCGGTGTTAAGCAACAACCTTAAAGTTGGCTTTGATTAAATCAGAGTCTTTCGAGCTGGCGCCAACCATCAATTCAAAATCACCTGGCTCTACTACTCGCTTTAGTGCGGAGTTAATTAAGGCCAGGTCATCAAATACAATCGTCATGTTAACCACTTTGCTTTCACCCGCTTTAAGAGTGATACGCTCGAATGCGCGTAAGCTCTTGATCTCAGTGGTCACTGAACTGAATAGATCGTTGAAATAAGCCTGAACAATCTCCACGCCATCTTGCTTGCCTACGTTAGACACTTTGATGCTGAATCTAAGGTCTTCACCAGCTGAGAGTGCTGGGTTTTCGATCTGCAGGTCTGAGTACGCGTACTGGGTGTATGAAATGCCTTCACCAAACACGAACAACGGCGTTTCAGGCATGTCGATATAACGTTCTTGATTGTCTAGTTCAGCTTCTAGCAATGCATGCCAGCCTGCAAACTTGTTGTAATAGACTGGTACCTGTCCCACATGATGCGGGAAAGAAATGGTCAGTTTCCCGCTTGGGTTATACTGCCCAAATAGAAGTTCAGCTAAGGCTTGTCCGCCTTTGCAACCAGGGTTGAATGCAGAGATCACTGCACGACATTGCTCAACCATCTTAGGAATGGTCAGCGGCTTGGATGCAACCAGAACGCCAACCACAGGGGTTCCAGTTTGGCTAACCGCTTCGATTAGCTCACTTTGATAGCCACTTAGGTCGAGATTTGCGCGGTCATGAAACTCGCCATTTTGTTTAAGTGTATCGCCAACGCAAGCAATCACCACATCAGCGGCCCCAGCAGCAATACGAGCCTTATCGATCTCTTCAAATTCGGAATCTAAGCAGTCAGCACCCTTGATGTATTCCACTTCAAACCCTTGCTCTTGGCCCATCTTTTTCAGGGCAGCTAAAGGCGTGATGGTATGGCCACGGTGGTAGTTTTCGTTAGTGGCTTCTGCTTGCATTGAGCCAAAAGACCAATCGCCTAGCTGAGCAATAATATCGTCTGCATTCGGTCCCACAACCAACACTTTCTTGATGTTGTTTGCTGAAAGTGGCAATACATCTTCATTTTTCAGAAGTACTAAGCTCTTGCGACTGGCTTCAAGGGATATCTCCCAAGATTCATCGCTGCCCAGTAGCTTCTTGCGCTCTAGTGAGGTGTAACGATATTCGTCAAACAAGCCAAGCTTAAACTTAGCCTCTAGAATTCTGCGAGCAGAGTCATCGATGAGTGAAATGTCCACAAGGCCTTCTTCTACCAGTTCGATGGCAGATTGGTAGAACTCAGGTGTGGTCATCATCATGTCATTGCCACCGAGCAGTGCTTTGTAGCTTGCTTCTTTTAGGGTAGCGGCGACGCCTTGTTTATCATACAGAGAACCCACGTTGTTCCAATCAGTGACAATAAATCCATCTAGGCCCCATTGCTCCTTAGCTACGGTTTTCAATAACCAAGAGTTGGTGGTGCATGGCTCGCCATCAATAGACTGGTAGCCAGTCATTAATGTAGCGCAGTTGGCTTGTTTGACCGCTTTTTCGAAGGGCGGCAAGAACAGTGAAAGCAGTTTTCTTCGTGAGGTATCGGCTTCATAGGAGTCACGTCCTCCAAGTGTTTCCCCATAGCCAACATAGTGCTTGGCACACGCTAGGATGGAGTTCTCACTGGTAAAGTCGTTGCCTTGGTAACCGACGATGGTGGATGCTGCAAGCTCACCGATCAACCATGGGTCTTCACCATAGGTCTCATCTACACGACCCCAGCGCGGGTCTCTAGCAACGCAGAGAACAGGAGAAAAAGTCCAGTGCTGGCCAGAAGCGCGAGTTTCAAATGCGGTTACTTGAGCCATTCTCTCCATTAAGCTTTTGTCCCACGAGCAAGAAGCGCTTAGCTGAGTAGGGAATACGGTCGCATCATCTTCAAAGCAGTGTCCGTGAATGGCATCAATACCAAAGATCAGTGGGATACCAAGACGTGTGTTAGCCGCGCGGTCTTGAAGCTGCTGTGGTTGCTCTCCCGTGCAGTGTAAGTAACTGCCCACATTCATGGCTTCTAGGTTATCAACATGGATCTGATCATGTGCAGGAAGTTGTAGCATTTGGCCAATTTTTTCTTCAACCGTCATGCGAGATAGAAGGTCGTCTAGGCGTTCTTGGATGCTAAGTTTTGGGTTTTGGTATGGGTGAGTCATCTTTGGTTCTCCAATCATTTTGGTTTACCTTAAGCCTTCAATACCTTATAAACCTTGCCAAAAGCGACAATTATTAGCATTATTACGACATGATAAAAACTTATAGACTTAGCTCTCACCTTCTTCATCCGCATATTCCCTTTTGTATTCAGCCTGCAATACACGATGGAGCCTTTCATTTGCATCGGCACGATTTTTCCGAGCTGATGATAGTGCTGTCAGGCCAAGCTGAACATATCGTTGGCAATAAGCGTTCGACCATTAAAACGGGCGATGTGTTTGTTATGAATGGAACCGTAGAGCACGGTTTTAGTAATGCGAACGGCTTGGTCATCTATAATCTGATGTTTGATGGACAAAAGCCTTACTTTGAGACCTCGGGGATTCGAGTCCTGCCTGGCTATCAAGCCCTGTTCAATATTGATCCGCTCGCTCGCGAACAAGAATCTGCAGTGCCGTATCTCAATTTGCAAACCAATGCTTTGGCGAAAGTTGAGCTGTTGTTAAGAGAGATAGAGGAGGAATATACTGACGCCACCCTAGGGTTTGAGCCGGTATTGATGGCCTTGCTACAGCATCTCGCGGTTCTTTTAGTGCGTAACTACCCAGAGCAAGCAACCCCTAAGCAAAAGAATACCTTAGCTTTGGCGCGCGCTTTGTCTTATATCGAGGAAAACTATTCTGAATCGAATCTGCGGGCCACTGATATCGCGACCAATAGTTTCCTCAGCACTCGCCAACTAGAGCGACTATTTCATCAGTTTTTTCAGACCACCCCAAACCAATACTTGACTGATAAACGGATTACTCGAGCCAAAGAATTATTGGTCAGTGATATTAACTTGAGTATCAATCAGGTTGCTCACAGCTGCGGCTTTAGTGACAGCAACTATTTTTCTCGAGTGTTTCGTAAGCAAGTTGAGGTCTCTCCGAGAGACTATCGCAAGCAGGAATTTATGAGCAATCGATAGGGTTGATCAGAGAGTAAGTTTTGTTGTTATTTCTGTGAGGCAATATCTGTTATTGAAGGGCGCGCGCTTTCTCTATCGAGTTGGACGGTCAGGTCATCGTCCATACTGAAGCTAATAGATGAGATACATAGCGCAGAGATGGCAATTAATTTTTTAAGCAATGGTGTAACCTCGAATGCAACTCCGCCGATGCGGTGTTATTTGCAGTGGTGATAATCATTGCAAGTATATTAATTGATAACCCAAGAGATCACTTACCATTATACGCCAACCGAAAGCGTTAACTAGATCACGCTTTGTAGGCTGGTGAATTTGACATTTTTGCTTTCGCTATCCTTCAACGCGTTTGAAGCAACATACCCCTCTGTCATCTTGTTCCACCTTGCATTCCACAATGAGCCTGTGTTTGAGTTCTTTGCGAGCCCTACGAAGGCGAGCCTTGGTGGCAGGAAGACTGAGGCTGTGGAGCTTAGCATATTCGAGTTGAGTTAAACCAAAGAGGTCGCATTGCTCTATGATGTCCCGTTCACTATCGCTTAATTTGGGTAATAGCCGAGGTAGACAGGTTTGCAGCTGCGTCATCACTGGAGGGATCTTATTAGGCGCGACGTACTCGGTTATATCTTCACTGTCTATTTCTTTACGCAGACGGTCGATAAAATGGTTTTTAGTTACGCGAAACAGCCACGATTTCCCGTCTTCTAGAGTACAAAAACGTTCACTGTTCTTCATTGCCTTGAGAAACACTTCTTGCATGATATCTTCTGTTTCTTGCTGGCTTTGTGTTTGTTTGATCAACCAGCCATACAGTTGGTGCTCTGTTTCGCCCCATGCTTTCATCAAGCACTTCATTGCTGAGTTCCTATTTTCAATCGCTAAAGTCACTATACCTCAAGTGTGGCATAGCGACATTTATAGTGAGATTAATCAGGCGAATAGATCACGAACTTGCTCCACACTAGGGACAGAGCCACTATGTTTGATGACGCCATCGATACCGATTCCTGGGGTACTTAAAACGCCGGCTTGCATTATATCTTCTAAGCTAGTGACTTTTTCTAATGTGATGTTTTGGTCTAGTTCTTTTGCGACTTGCTCTATTCGCTCAGCTGTCACAGTGCAGCCCTTACACCCTGTACCGTAGACTTGAATATGTTTCATAACGAACTCCGTAAGTTAAGGTCAACAGACCCGAATAAAATACTTAATAAAAAGCATTGAATAGCCACCCGGTTATAGAGATGGCGATAAGTAGATAAATGGCGATAGCCCCAAGCAGGCGATACTGCATAACTTGTTTAAGCATCATAAATTCAGGAAGACTGACTGCTACCGCGCCCATGCAAAAAGCCAGCGTTGTACCCAGTGGCATTCCTTTATCGATCAAAGAAGCCATGATAGGAACCACGCCAGAGGCATTGGTGTAGATCGGGATTGAACTTAGCGTGGCCAGTGGCACTGTCCACCACTGCCCATTGGCCAGATTGTTCTCAAACCACTGCGCGGGTACAAAACCATGGATGAAGGCACCGATGCCAACGCCGATGATCACCCATTTCCAGATGCGCTTAACAATGTCACCAGTTTCGTTCTTGGCAAACTCATGGCGCTGCTGGTGGTTCATTGAAACCGGCTCTGAAGCGCTAGTTATGTTGGTGTTTTCTTCTTGTAGATAAGCCTTGGCGAGGAAAGGTTGCAGCCAACGATGAGCTTTACACATATCAAGTACAACGCCTGCGAAGATACCCAGCAACATACCAATAGCGACATACATAATAGTGAATTTGAGCCCCAGAATACTGCCGAGCATGATGATCACAACTTCATTAATCAGTGGCGAGGTGATCAGAAAGGCGATAGTGACGCCGATTGGAATGCGCGCGGAAACGAACCCCATAAATAGAGGGATAGAACTGCAAGAACAAAAAGGCGTGACGGCACCAAACATCGAACCGAGAACATAGCCTAAGGCTTTGTTCTTGCCTTGTAGATAATCGCGAACCTTCTCAACGCTTAAACTGGCGCGCAGATAAGAAATCATATAGATGAGCACTACCAGTAAGACGAGGATCTTACTGGTATCTTCAATGAAGAAATGTAGCCCCATGCCTGCTGAAGTCGAGGGATCTAGACCAAAGATGTCATAGGTTAGCCAACTGGCGAGTAGAGTGAAAACGTGCAATGTTTCTTTTCCTTATAAGTGTCTGCCAGTAACAACACGTATGAGATCGGAAAAGGATGCTTCTATTTGTGACTTTTTAAGCTTGTTTGTTGATCGCCTCAATAGCTTGCTTTGTTAACGCCTCCGTATAGGCATTTATCTTCCAATGGCTTGGGCACCATCCTTTGACAAAGCGCTGAAAATCAGCCCATGCAATGCAAAAAAATGGTCGCCATGCTTTTTCTACGTCAGCATAACTTAGCTTTGGTTGAGTGCTATAAATGGCTTCTCTTAGATGCCTGAAGTAAGTATCCAATATCCATTGTTCTTTTTCGGTACACTGCTGTGGGGCGACTGCGCTACTCATGAATAGAGCAACATCTTTCATTGCACAACCCTTTCCAACATATTGAAAATCTACAGCCGCCGCTTGCTTGCCATCGGCTGTAAAACAGAAGTTCGCCAGCTTTGCATCACCATGAATCAAGGTTTGAAAAGGTGCGTTTTTAAGCTTCAGATCTATCTGTTTGGCATGCTTTTTTAGCACAGGATCAAGCAATGCTTCTAGTTCATCTGGCCGTGTTTCGATATGCCAATAGCTGCCACTTTCCCATAGCTTGTCGCCTGGATTTTGAATATGAGTCGCGTGAAACCATGCTAGCCATTTTAAGCACGCGCTGATGTGTACTGGATTTGCTTCTTTAACAGTGTCGACGTAACCCAACTGATGTAGATCTTGCATGGCTAATAGGCATGTATGTTCTTGCTCAACGACCTTTAAAGGTAACGGAGCAGAACAGTTTTTATGAAGGTGAGGAACAAAGTTTTGATACCAGTTAAGCTCAACTTGATAAGAGTTAATCTTTCTTTGGTGGGATAGTGTTGTATTCCAACCTCTAGGGTGGTTTTGTGCTTCGGGTAAAGCGATATGCTTAACGATGATACTCGTGTTGTCTACAAACACACGCACCAATTCACCGTAGCCTCCCCATAGCGATTGAATTAACTGAGTGCTATGAAGTTCCTTGTAACCTAGCTGTTGAATTAAAGGTAAGTAGTCCATGATGATGTTAATCAGCCTTCTATTGGAGGGTTGCTAGATAATCTGCTTTTCACCGATCCTAGAATTATACCAATCACAGTAAGTAAATGGTCAGAAATAGCGTAGGAGAGACGCCGTTATCGAGTGTTTTAACAAGCTAGGATGCCCCGTTATTTACTACGATTGGTATTAGAGGCATCGGTTTAAATACCGAGTTTTACTCATCCCTAAAGCCGTCATATATGACAGCGCAAAAGTCATGCACGCCACAATCGGAATGTACAAATAGATGTCGAATAATGACAGTAGCCACTCATCGGCATAGGAAGTAATAAGCTTAATAAACAGTGGGTGAATGAGATAGATGCCAAAGCTTAACCCTGCAAAGTGATGAAGCCTAAGATTGGCGCTGGCATGTTTTTTCAGGGTAAAAAACAGCGCTAAAGATAGGGCAATGATATTCAGGCTCAGGTATGAGTAAAAATATAGATGGGTTAGGTAGTAACTACCGAAAAGGGTAGTTGCAAGAGAGCCAATGATAATAGCAACGCACCATTTATCTTTAGCCTTGAAACCATATTTAGCCACGTACCCACCCAAGCAGAAGTAACCTAAATAGCTCAAAAAATCATTGGTAAACAAGCTCACCTTAGCACTGAGTTCAAAGTATAAAAGCACAACATTAGTTAGTGCTGAGAGCGCCGCCAGCGCAAAACACACCACAGTGAACAGCAGGAATTCTCTTTGGCTTATTGATCTCAGTATCACTCTTAGAATGGGCGCAACTAAGTACAAGAACGGGATCATAAATAGATACCAAAGATGGTAGTAAGGCTCTCCCAATGCCCAACCCTTGGCAACGGTAAAATAAGCAGTGGTGACATCGCCCTTCAAATGATGCTTAAGCAATACCCACAGAGAATAAAATAACGACCAAAATATCAGTGGGATCAGTATCTTGCGGATTCTTTTCTTGAAGAATTTTTTATTGGATTCTTGCTTATCCAACAGTAAGTAGCCACTAAGCATGATAAATAGGGGAATGCACCATAGAGTCAAAGAGGCGTATAAGTTTCCTGCCCACCACTCACGACTGCCATAAACAGAGCTTGTGATATCAATACCGCTAATAAAGTCTGATGCCACATGCAGAACGATCACTGCAAATACGGCGAATACGCGTAGGTTGTCAGCCCAGTACAGAGAAACTTTATCAGCTTGAGTCAAAGTGAGTTACCTAGAGAGCAAAGGAGAATTGCCTCTAATCTAACGCACCCTTTGCTTTGATTACTAGTTTTTGAGTAAGTAGTGAGTCGAAGTTTAATGAAATGTGCCCAATCCTGTGCATCTGCATTAAATGAGGGAGAGCGTGCACAATATTGGTGAGCATTAAATGTTAAATCAAACTTTATTTCATACGTTTTCTTTAAATACAAGGGTTTAGCTGTGTTGGCATGGCGATTGCAATACACATTACAGTTTTAGTATAAGAGCATAACTAGGTATTTCGGTTACCTAGCAACGACATTGTTGAAAAATAGACATCTAGGGTTCCGACTGTATTTGCAGTGTCTGGTCCGAGAGTTGTCAACCTCACCAGAGGTCACACGGAGGGATAAAAGCCCGGGAGGCCAACCAATGAATATTTGGTTATGTCTCTTGTGCCAATCTCAATGTGCCCCATGGAGGAGGTAACCTATGAAACATTCCCTTAAAAAGCGCTTGATCACCCTTGCTGCCACCGTATGTGTGACAGCCTCACCGTTTATTTCATCCGCTGCACTGGCTCAAGAAAAAGAGAAGTTTACTCTTGCTTGGTCTATTTACGTAGGCTGGATGCCTTGGGATTACGCAGACTATTCAGGCATTGTTGATAAATGGGCTGATAAGTATGACATCGACATCGATATTGTTCAGGTAAACGACTACGTCGAATCAATCAATCAGTACACTGCGGGCCAGTTTGATGCCACTGTGATGACCAACATGGATGCTCTAACCATTCCAGCGGCCAGTGGAGTTGACTCTACTGCGTTGATTGTCGGTGATTTTTCCAATGGTAACGATGGAATCGTACTTAAGGGGGCGAAAGGGTTAGATGACTTGAAAGGTCAAAACGTCAACCTTGTTGAACTGAGTGTCTCACACTATTTAATGGCTCGCGGTCTAGAAAGTGTTGGTCTTTCTGAGCGTGACGTGAAGGTGGTGAATACCTCTGATGCTGACCTTGTTGCGGCGTTTACTACTAAAGATGTTACCTCTGTTGTTACTTGGAACCCTCTTCTAAGTGAGATCACCCAACAACCAGAAACCTCTCTTGTCTTTAGCTCCGCAGATATTCCTGGGGAGATCATCGACTTGTTGGTGGTTAACACTGACACCCTCTCCGAGAACCCCAAGTTAGGTAAAGCATTGACTGGCGCATGGTATGAAATCATGGCCATTATGCAATCTGAAAATGGTGATGATGCTAAGTCATATATGGCACAAGCTTCAGGTACTGATCTGCCAGGATACAAAGCACAATTGTCAGCAACCAATATGTTCTATTCCCCTAGTGATGCAGTCGATTTTACTAACAGTACGACACTAGCGACAACGATGAAAAAAGTCAGCGAGTTTTCATTTGAACATGGGTTACTAGGCGAAGGTGCTCCTGATGCTGGATTTATCGGTATTCAAACACCTTCCACAGTGATTGGTGATCCTGCCAACATCAAACTTCGCTTCTCTCCTGAATATATGGAAATGGCCGCAAAAGGTCAGCTGTAACCACATAAACAGGTTCGTTTTGAGGAAGTTGAAATGACAAAAGTAATAAACCGCCATCCTACTCGATATGGGCAGCTAGTGCTGGGATTGCTGCCATTTATCATTCTGGTCATGCTGTATATCACAGCCTCAGATGCGAGATTAGCAGCTAACTCTGCAGACAAACTACTGCCTGCGTTTGGCAGTTTCGTGGATGCTATCGACCGAATGGCGTTCACTCCAAGCAGGCGCACCGGAGAGTATCTTTTGTGGGTAGATACTCTAGCGAGTTTGACCCGTTTACTTATGGGGGTTGGCATCAGTGCTCTGGTTGGTTTGTCGGTGGGCATAGCGACGGGCATGGTGCCTTTGGTGCGCTCAACCTTCTCACCTGTTGTTACCGCAGTTTCTTTGATACCACCGATGGCGGTGTTGCCAATATTGTTTATTACCTTTGGATTGGGAGAGCTGTCTAAGGTCGTACTTATCGTGGTGGGCATCTGTCCGATTATTATTCGCGATATTCAGTTGCGAGTGCAGAGCCTACCGGACGAGCAGTTGATTAAGGCTCAAACCTTAGGGGGCAGTAGTTGGCAGATTATTCTTAGAGTCGTGTTGCCGCAGATCATTCCAAAACTGATTGATGCGGTTCGTCTAACGTTAGGCAGTGCTTGGCTGTTCTTAATTGCAGCAGAAGCCATCGTCGCTACCGAAGGCTTAGGCTATCGCATCTTCTTAGTGCGCCGCTACCTGTCGATGGATGTAATTTTGCCTTACGTTTTGTGGATCACTTTACTGGCGTTTTGTATGGATTGGTTGCTGAAGAGTTTGTCCAAGCGAATCAGCCCTTGGCACCATCAGGCACAAGGAGACGATAATGGATAGTGCTCAGCCGATCATCAAGATCAAAAATCTGTGGAAAGAGTATGGCGACAACATTGTGCTGGAGAAGTTGAATCTTGAGGTGCACGAGGGAGACTTCGTTAGCATTGTCGGGGCCTCAGGATGTGGCAAGACAACGTTTTTGAATATGTTGCTGGGCACTGAGAGTCCCTCTAGAGGCGAGATATTGCTAGATGGTGAGCCCCTTAAAAATGAGCCTAGTGTAGAGAGGGGGATTGTGTTTCAAAAGTACTCAGTGTTCCCACATTTGACAGCTCTACAAAATGTAATGTTGGGTGTGGAATTTGATGCTGGGGGCGTAAGCAGTAGTTTGCTGGGTCGACTTACCGGTGGTGAGAAGGCGAAAGCACAGCAGGTCGCTCTAGCGATGCTCGAACAAGTTGGCTTGCATGCAGCTAAAGACAAGTACCCACATGAGTTATCAGGGGGAATGCGTCAAAGATTGTCTATTGCTCAATCCTTGGTCAAAAAGCCAAGAATCTTGCTGTTAGATGAACCCTTTGGAGCACTGGATCCAGGCATTCGTAAAGACATGCACCAATTGATTCAATCCTTGTGTGCTGAGCAGAGCTTGACAGTATTTATGATCACGCACGATCTGAGCGAGGGCTTTCACTTGGGCAATCGTTTGTGGGTATTTGACCATGTGCGCAAAGACGAGCAAGCACCAGAGAGGTTTGGTGCCCAAATCACCTTTGATATTGATATCGATAAGCAAGTAGTGCCGAAATTGGTGTCAGATGCCCTGCCTGAAATAACACAACAAAAGATCGCATAAGGAGTTGATATGCAAATGAATAAACCGGCCCTATTCACGGATGTATTACCGGGAGCAGCACATTGGTCGATGAAAGTGCCAAAGGGGCATGTATTACGTTTTAAAGACCTGGAAGGGGGCGCCAACCTTAGCCTGCTGATGTACAACCCAGATAACCTGCTCGAGCGCTACAACGCGCCCGATACACTAAAGGGACAGCATACCTTTAAGCTCACAAATGGGAACTGTCTCTATTCCGATATGGGCCGAGTGTTTGCTTCTATTGTTCGTGATGATACTGCTTGGATTGATTCAGTAGCAGGGGTGGCAAATAAAGAGAAGGTCACCGCTAAATGGGGCGCGAGAGACTACCAAAGCGATCGCAACCAATGGAAACAAAATGGGTACGATTCGTTGTTGGTAGAAGTGGCGAAATATGGCCTTGGAAAGCGTGACCTAGCGGCCAACCTGAATCTCTTCAGCAAGGTCTTTACCAAAGACAGCGGTGATATTTGCTATCAAGAGGAACACAGCAAAGCAGGAGATATTATCGAACTGCGCTTTGAAATGGACACCTTAGTGGTGATGACGACCTGCCCTCATCCCATGAATCCGGCCAGGCTTTACCCGTTTAAGCCCGTCGAGTTGAGCTTGCTTGAGGCCGCGCCTCTATCTCAAGAGGATGCGTGCCTAAATTCTCGCCCAGAAAATGAACGTGGATTTGAAAATAATCGCCGCTATTTGGTTCAGCACGGATCATACACAGTTTAAGGAGTCAGTGATGATAGTAGAAAGTCCATTGAAAACAGAATCTGCGCTTTATAGCAATGCAGTGCCTGCTGGGGATTATTTTATGAAGGTGGTCAAGAAAGGGCAGACGATGCGCATTCTTGATCTAAAAGGAAACCAAGCGGCAGATACCTTATTCTACAACGCCAATGAGCCTGCAGAGCGTTATAGCGCGGTAGATACGATACGAGAACAAGGTAATGTCTACTTATCGACGGGCAGCAAGATTTTATCCGATCAGGGTAATGTCATGTTGGAGATTGTTGCCGATACTTGTGGTCGCCATGACACCTTAGGTGGTGCGTGTGCAACAGAGAGCAACACGGTGCGTTATGCCATTGATAAGAAGTGCATGCATGCTTGTCGCGATAGTTGGTTATTAGCTGTGGCTGAAAATGAACACTATGGCCTAACTAAGCGTGACATCACCCATAACATCAATTTCTTTATGAATGTGCCCGTTACTGAAGAAGGGGGGTTGACGTTCGAAGATGGCATTAGCGCTCCAGGCAAATATGTAGAACTTAAAGCGCACATGGATGTGATTGTATTGCTCTCTAATTGTCCGCAGTTGAACAATCCATGTAATGCATACAATCCGACACCAGTAGAAGTGATTGTCTGGAACTAGGTCGCAGATAGACCATAGGATCATGAGCAGGGGACGACCCCAGTCATTGCTCGAGTTTAAGCCGGGACGACCCGGAAATGTTGGACTCAACTATGTTTAGTAAGGTGCTTATTGCCAACCGCGGTGCAATTGCTTGCCGCATAATCCGAACGTTAAATCGTCTTAATATCACCAGCGTTGCTGTATATAGCGAAGCTGATGCCGATAGCCTTCATGTTTCACAGGCCGAAGAGGCTTTCTCTTTGGGTGAAGGCGGAGCGAAAACGACCTATCTTGATATCGAAAAAATTATCTCTATCGCTAAGCAATCGGGTGCGCAGGCTATCCATCCTGGCTACGGATTCTTAAGTGAGAATCCCGATTTTGTTACGCGTTGCGAACAAGAGAATCTTGTCTTTCTTGGCCCGACAATGGACCAAATTAATGCGTTTGGTTTGAAGCACTCAGCTCGAGAGATCGCGGAAAATGCACAAGTACCGCTTTTGCCAGGTACAGGATTGCTTACTGATAAACAACAAGCGCTATTGTCAGCTGAGAGCATTGGTTACCCAGTTATGCTGAAGAGTACGGCGGGTGGCGGTGGTATCGGCATGGAGTGTTGTTACAGCGCAGGAGAACTAGAAGATGCCTTCGACTCAGTAAAACGCCTTAGCGAGAACAATTTTAGCAATAATGGTGTATTCCTAGAAAAATTCATTCAACAGGCTCGTCATATCGAGGTGCAGATCTTTGGCGATGGTAAAGGGCAGGTTGTTGCACTTGGTGAGCGAGATTGCTCTGCGCAACGTCGTAATCAAAAAGTGATCGAAGAAACCCCTGCTCCTAATCTTTTACCTGAAACTCGTTTGGCACTGCAAAACACCGCTATTGCTCTTGCTGAGCAGGTGAACTATCGCAACGCAGGTACTGTAGAGTTTGTATTGGACAATCAGACTCAAGAATTTTATTTCCTAGAGGTGAATACCCGTCTTCAGGTAGAGCATGGCGTTACAGAAGAGATCTTTGGCGTTGATCTAGTGGAGTGGATGGTCAAACAAGGCGAAGGCACGCTGGATTTGCAACACGTAAGTAATGGACTTGAACCCAAAGGTCATGCAATTCAAGTGCGCTTATATGCCGAAGATGCCAATAAGAATTTTCAGCCGTGTGCTGGGCTTTTAAGCCATGTTGAGTGGGCTGATATGCCTGAGCTTAGGGTGGAACACTGGATTGAAGCCGGTGTCGAAGTCTCTCCGTATTTTGATCCTATGCTGGCTAAGCTCATTGTCCACTCAGAGGATAGGGCGACGGCCATTGCTAAATTGATGAGTGCTCTCGAGCAGTCGCAGATCTATGGTATTGAACACAATCAGCACTATCTCGCACAATTACTTGCGAGTTCCTTGGTACAAACTGGAGAGGTGCTGACTCGCTCTCTGAACGATTTCCAATATAAGCCCAATACACTGGATGTTATTAACGGCGGTGTGCAAACCAGCATTCAAGATTACCCAGGGCGAGCAGGATACTGGCATATAGGTGTTCCACCTTCGGGCCCCATGGACCCCTTGAGCTTTCAACTGGCCAATCAACTTCTTGGCAACACTCAACAAGATGCAGGTTTAGAGATTGTCATTTCAGGCCCAACCCTAAGGTTCAACATAGATAAATATATTGTTGTTACTGGCGCTAAGATCCAAGCAACGCTCGATACCTTGCCCATTCCAATGGGAACCGTGATTAAAGTGTCAGCAGGCCAGGTGCTAAAGCTTGGCAAGATCACTGGCAGTGGCGCTCGTAGTTACCTAGCGATTAAGGGAGGAATCGATTGTCCTGATTACTTGGGCAGCAAATCAACCTTCACATTGGGACAATTTGGTGGGCACGCTGGGCGTACCTTAGTGGCAGGTGATGTACTGCACCTGCACTCAGTACCGTTATGTTCTGAGCTGGAAGGGCAATCAGCACAGCTTCCCGAGATACAAGATGAGTGGGATATTCGAGTTATCTATGGTCCCCATGGAGCGCCAGATTTTTTCACTGACCAAGACATTCAAACCTTCTTTGATGCTCAATGGAAGGTGCACTTTAACTCTAGCCGCACGGGCGTTCGGCTCATAGGGCCTAAACCTGATTGGGCACGCACTGACGGCGGAGAAGCAGGATTGCACCCCTCTAATATCCACGACAATGCCTATGCTGTGGGAACCATCGATTTTACGGGTGATATGCCAGTGATTTTGGGCCCTGATGGTCCAAGCCTAGGAGGGTTTGTGTGCCCCGCTACCATCGTTAAGGCTGATTTATGGAAGATGGGACAGCTAAAAGCTGGTGATAAGGTGCGATTTACGCCTGTTTCGTTGTCTTGCGCTGAAAAAGCAGAGAGAGAACAACTCACGCAAATCGATGCGCTTTCCATTTCACCCATGCCCCTTGCTAAAGCAGATGTCATCTCGCCAATCCTGAAAATCTTACCTGCTGAACAATTCGGAGAACAGGTAGTCTATCGCCCTAGTGGAGAAGATTTCTTGCTGGTGGAATACGGTCCGCAAGTGCTTGATATACGCCTTCGATTTCGCGCTCACGCCTTGATGTTAAAGCTAGAAAGCCTTGCTATTGAGGGTATTAAAGAATTAACGCCAGGGATTCGCTCCTTACAGATCCACTTCGACAATCTGCTATTGCCAAGAGATAGGTTAATGACTTTATTGGAGTCATTAGAAGCTGAAATGGAGAACATTGACGAACTTGAAGTCCCTGCTCGTGTCGTGCATTTACCGCTTTCTTGGGATGATGAAGCAACCAAGCTTGCCATCAGAAAATATGACGAAGTAGTGCGTAAAGACGCCCCTTGGTGCCCGGACAACATTGAGTTTATCCGTCGCATTAATGGCTTAGATTCGGTCGAGGATGTGAAGAAAATTGTGTTTGATGCGAGTTACTTAGTTATGGGGTTAGGGGATGTGTATTTGGGCGCTCCCGTAGCGACCCCAATGGACCCAAGACATAGATTAGTCACGACTAAGTACAACCCTGCGAGAACATGGACTCCCGAAAATGCGGTAGGTATTGGCGGCGCCTATATGTGTGTCTATGGCATGGAAGGGCCAGGTGGCTATCAGTTTGTTGGGCGAACCTTGCAAATGTGGAACCGATACCGTCGCACAGAAGCCTTCAGCAAGCCTTGGCTACTAAGATTTTTTGACCAAATTCGTTTCTACGAGGTCACCCCTGAGGAGCTATTGACCATTCGTCAGCAGCATCCTCGTGGTGAGTATCCAGTGAAGATAGAGCAAACCCGTTTTTCTTTAGCGGATTATCAAGCCTTGGTGGATGAGCATTCAGAGGAGATTGCTGTGTGCCGTAAGCGTCAGCAACAGGCCTTTGAAGAAGAGCGCCAGCGCTGGGAAGCGTCAGGGCAAGCCAATTTTGTAGCTGAGGATATCTCAGAGCTAGAGCAAGATATATTCACCCTGACCGAAGGACAGGAAGCCATCGAAAGCTATGTCGCAGGCAATATTTGGCAGACCTTAGTAGAGCCAGGTCAATGGGTTAAGGAAGGGGATGTGGTGATGATCTTAGAAGCAATGAAGATGGAGCTTGAAGTGACGGCAAGTGTTTCTGGAAAGATCCATTCCATATGCAAACCATCTGGTTCTCAGGTTCAAGCGGGGCAGCCATTGATGATTGTTGAATGCGCAGAGCAATAAGGAATAAAGTGATGCAAGAGACTAAGCAGTTATTAAGTACAGGGCAAGCGGCTTTGACTATTACCGAGTTGATTGATTCATATAAGAGTGGGCAGCGTTCGGTAACAGAGCATTTACAGCAGCTACTTGTCAGCGCTCAACAAGACACTAACAACGCATGGATCAGCACCATAGAACAGCGACAGTTAGACAACTATCTAGCCAACCTTAGTGAGCATGATATTGACGATCTGCCACTATTTGGTGTGCCCTTTGCGATCAAAGACAATATTGATCTGGATGTGCTACCCACGACTGCAGGTTGTAAGGCGTTTACTTATCAACCTGAGTCATCGGCGTTTGTGGTGGAATTATTGATCGCAGCTGGAGCCGTTCCACTTGGTAAAACCAATCTCGATCAGTTTGCAACTGGGCTTGTCGGTACTCGCAGCCCTTATGGTGAAGCGCAGAATAGCTTTGATAATAAGTATATCTCTGGCGGTTCTAGTGCTGGTAGTGCGGTAAGTGTTGCTAAGGGACAAGTGATGTTTTCCTTAGGAACGGATACCGCTGGCTCAGGTCGGGTACCTGCGGCGTTTAATAACCTCTACGGACTCAAGCCTTCAAAGGGGTTGCTCAGTTGCCGAGGGGTTGTTCCCGCTTGCAGAAGTCTAGATTGTGTAACCCTATTTAGTCACAGTGCGGATGATCTGTCTTTGCTTTTATCGATTGTAGCTAAATATGACCAAGAAGATTGTTACGCACGGATAGCACCTCAAGAATCTATCACTGAAGTAATGGGTTCTATGAAAGGCGTTCGAGTCGGTATCCCGGCAGCAGAGCAGCTAGCCTTCTTTGGTAACGACGAATACATGAAGCTGTATCAGCAAGCGGTGCAGAATATCGAGGCACAGGGCGCTAAGTTGGTTGCTTTTGATCTCTCACCTTTTCTCGAGGCTGCATCATTACTTTACAACGGCCCTTGGGTTGCCGAGCGTTATGCCGCCATTGAAGCTTTCTTTGATACTAACGTTGAAGAATGCCTGCCTGTGATACAGCAAATCGTGGGTGGAGCAACGGGTATAAGTGCTGCGGATACCTTTAAAGCCATGTATCAGTTGCAGGCCTATAAAGTAGAGTGTGACAAGTTGATGCACAGTGTCGATGTGGTGATGACACCAACCGCGGGGACGATTTACACCATTGATGAAGTCAACGCTGACCCCATTAAACTTAATAGTAATCTAGGTTATTACACAAACTTTATGAACCTATTGGATTACAGTGCGATAGCCATTCCTGCGGGCTTTACCAATCAGGGATTGCCATTTGGCGTAACCTTATTTGCGCCTGCATTTAGCGATCAGAAACTACTATCCTTGGCTGGTGTATTGCAACTAGTTCCATCTAAAGAGCCAGAGATTCAGTTGAACAACGTTGAAACCATAGACATCATGGTGTGTGGGGCACATATGCAAGGTCTGCCGCTGAATCATCAGTTGCTAGAACTCGGGGGGAGTTTGAGAGATCGAACGAAAACTTCGGACAATTATCAGCTATTTAAGCTCGCTGGCGGCCTACCGATGCGCCCTGGAATGGTTCGTAATGAAGCGCAAGGTACCTGCATTGATGTTGAAGTCTGGACTTTACCTAGAGCTAATCTAGGAGACTTCCTACTGCAAATTCCTCATCCACTGGGCTTGGGCAGTGTAGAACTGAATAATGGCGAATGGGTAAAAGGTTTCATTTGTGAACCCATCGCAATTAAAGGCGCGCAAGATGTCACTGGATATGGCGGTTGGCGAGATTTCCTTGAGGCATTGGAACAGGAAGCTGAGGTGAGCTGAATAACTCCTAAGTAGCAGGTATCAATACAAATAAGCAGAGCTGTTCTGATTAAAATAGCTCTGCTTTTTCTTTTCTACTTGAGTGTCATTTTGAGTTAAAGCTGAGCCAATTGATCAACCTTTCGTTCAGCTTTAGTCCCAGCTCCTTTTATCAGGCCCACAAGCTTATCTCCCTTCCATTGAGAGGGTTCTTTACCCATTACCATTTGACTCATCAGATTCATTTCACTTCGAATAGCCTTGGCATCCTCAGGCTCAATATCTTGGGTGGTCAGCCACTGCTCTAGCAGTGATTGTGCCTTGATGGGCTCACCCTGCTGTATGGCTTCTATTAGCTCTGCTCTTAAAGGAAGCGCTTTACCATTGCTTACGCTTGGCGCTGTTGATGAGGCTTTCTGTCTGGTGCGTAGCCACATCACAGTAGAGAGTATCCATAAGCCGGCAAAGAGAGCGGTTAGCATTGGCCAGTAGCCGCTCTCTTTCACTGGCTGAGCATTGTTTTCAGAAGCTTGCGGTAGAAGAGGTGCGCTACTTGATGACGCGTTCGCATTGACGGTCACATTGAGCCCATTGACTTCACTGGTTTGGGATTTTTTGTTTGCAGAATCCCACCATTGAACGGGGACACTTGGCAGAGAGAATTTACCGCTTCTTTTTGCTATGAGCACCTGCTTGGTCGTCATAGTCACTGAGCCATCATCATTATTGCTAAACGCTGGCTTCTCGCTGTATACGCGAAAAGCCTCAGGGTTACTGATGGTGAGATTTGGCAGTTGCGCAGCGCTTAACCCAGCCGCTGTGAGCGTGATGGTTCGTGTTAGGGAGTCACCCTCATCTATCGTCACCGAGTCACCCGAGAGCTCTTTGTTGTTATCCAGTTGCCAACTTTGCGATAGGTCTAGCTTAGATGTGGGCAGCCACGCACCTTGATAACTGTCCGGTACAGGAAGTACCTTCAAGTCGACTTGCGGAGATTTACCATCAAGAGTGATGATACGGGTACTCGAACGGCTATTGCCGTAACGAACAACGCCAGTCAAAGTGGGAACCTTTATTGAGTAATCACCACGGCTGCTTGCGGTTACTCGAAACTCCTGGTCTATGATCAGCACTTCAACACCATCAAGCGTCGCTTGATATTGCTTAGGCTCAGATAGAGGCTCGATCTGTAAGCCCTGAGCTAGGGGTTGGGTTAGGTTTGGGTTTTGCAATCGGCGAGGGTCAACCTTAACGATGATGCGTGCATCGAGCTTAGTGCTCTCGTTAGGGTAAAGTTCTTTCTTGCCAATCTTAGAGCGAACTTCAATGATATCGTCGGTAGTTGGCACTTGCTCGCCAGCTGTGACTTTCAGTGTGATGGGGGCAGTAGTTGCATCATCCACTTTAAAACTTGGAATGGTGACTGTTCCTGTTTTTTGTGGAGCTATAGACACAGTCCACACACTGGTGTCGGTGCGCTTCATGTTGATGATATTGACCGATGAACTGAAGCTAGGCCTGCCTACATAGAAGTCATCGGATAGTGCATCAAAGTTAACCTTTTCGCCATCGAGTCTTTCGTCAGCGACTATTTTGAGCTGGATAACCTCATCTTTGCTGGCAGTGGCTTTGCTCACGCTGGCAGTCATATTCAGTGCCCACGATGAGAAGCTACAAGCTAGGCCTGTCACTAGGGTTATGGTGGTGATAAGGGGCTTAAATCTAATCATTATGGTTACCAATCTTTCCCTGTTGATGAGGGAGCTGCTTTATCTTTTGCTTGAAGGAGCATCTGTGCACGAAGCAAGTAGCTAGGATCTCTTACGCTTTCCACTTGCTCTAGCTTTCTAATATCAGGGTCTACTTCCTGCTGCTGTGAAGGGGATGCTGTTTGTTGTTTGCCTTCGTCTTGCTCATTGTTATCTAACTCTTGTTTATTGGCAGTGGCTTCAGCTTCAGCTTGAGCCTGCTGTTCCTGCTGAGGCTGTTGTTGTTCTGGCTCTTCACCTCGCGCCGATTTCTCTTGTGCTTCAGAGGACTCTGGTTGTGAAGGTTGAGATTGCGGATTATTCTGCGACTGCTCAGACTGCTCAGACTGCTCAGACTGCTCAGACTGCTCAGACTGCTCAGACTGCTCAGACTGCTCAGACTGCTGGCTTGAGTCTGATTGATCTTGGTTGCTGTTATTACTTTCGGACTGCTGTGACTTGTCCTGTTGATCCTGTTTTGAATCACTATCAGAATCTTGCTGTTGCTGTTGCTGTTGCTGTTGCTGTTGCTGTTGCTGTTGCTGTTGCTGTTGCTGTTGCTGTTGCTGTTGCTGTTGCTGTTGCTGTTGCTGTTGCTGTTGCACAATATCAAGGTTGTACTTGGCATCGGCATTTTCAGGCTCTTGCTGTAAAACCTTTTGGTAGCTTGCAATGGCTTTGTCTAGTTCGCCATTTTGCGCATACGCATTACCAAGGTTATAGAGAGAATCCGTATCAGAATGACCTTCAAGGCTAGTGATAGCACCTTCATAATTGCCACTCTCATATTGGGCAGCAGCGCGCCATTTACTATCTTTGAACGCCTGACTTGCCTGTTGATAATCCTTTTCTTGAAATGCTGCAAAGCCTCTTTGGTTAGCGTTTGAAAAAGCACTATCCAAGACCGATGCTTGTGCATGGTTAGGAGTAAAACCAAAACTCAATATCATCGCAACGAATGAGAAAATAACACCCTTACGGAACAATGGAAGAGCACACAGCAGCGCCAATGGCAGCAACCAGAAACCATTGTTGATCTTGGTTTCCAGTTCCTCACCTTTGGTATTTGTGTTAACTGCATCAAATGATGACTCAGAGACAAGGTTCGCTATGTCTTGGTTGTCGTGACGGTATTTCTCGAACTGACCATTCCCTGCTCGTGCGGCCGCGCGAAGGTGATCTAGTTGGGTTTTGGCAATAACCGTTTTGCCACTGTTGGTGGTCAATAGTGAGCCATCAGACAATTGAATCGGCGATCCTGCAGCAGTGCCAAAGGCAAGCACGGATAGAGTCCAATTTCCCTCGCTTAATTGCGCCTTGATTTGCTCTAACTCTTGCGTATCGAGATCATCGGCAAACAGTACAATCTCTCCCTGATTCAAGCCGGCTTGTTTCATTATTGATATGGCCTGCTTCACTGCCAAATCTGCCCTTGCTCCTTGTATCGGCATGATCTCTGGTGACAGGTTTTGAACAAGGTTGGCTAGGGTTGCAGAGTCAGTGGTTAACGGGCTTAACGTGTAAGCATCACCGGCATAGGCTACTAAGCCTGTTTGGCCTTGGTTTAACAATGGCAATAGATCTTGCGCCTTGTACTTGATCTGAGCAAGGCGGCTGGGCTTGATATCGTTGGCATACACAGAGCGAGACATATCCAACACCAGCACTCGTGCATTCTCTGATTGAGATGCAGGGATGGCTTGTTTCTCAAAGCTAGGGCCGGCTAACGAGACGGTGATGATGGTGCCAAGCAGTGCCACCCATCCATAGTGGCGTCTGCTGTTTGATGGCTTATCTGCCATTGCTGCTGCCAGATGAGAGGCGATCACTTGTGAGTTTGTGGTTGTGCTTTTTAGCCACATTATGATTGTGGCTAGGGGTATCAGTAAAAAGAAGGCCTCGGGATAAAGAAATTCAAAATTAGACATCATTTCTCCTTATCATCACGGTCACGATAACCAATAGTAATCCGATGAATGCGGGCCACATGAACCATTCTGTTCTGGGTCTCCAAGATTGAGTCGCCTTTTGGATAGGTTGCAGGGCATTGATGGTGTCGTAGATGGTGGCTAATTCTTTCGCATCACGAGCCCTAAAGTACTGGCCTCCGGTCATATTCGCTATCTTGATCAAGGTTTTCTCGTCAAGGTCTTCTGCGGTGTTTACTGTTTGAGTCATAAAGAAGTTTTGTACCTGCATCTCGCCAGCACCGACACCTATGGTGTAGATAGTAGTGTTGAACTTCTTGGCTATTTCAGCGGCTTGAATAGGATCTAGCACGCCTGAGTTATTGCTACCATCACTGAGCAATATCATTACGCGCTGCGGAGCGTCACTATCGACAAAGGTTTTGGTTGCCAAACCAATACCATCACCAATCGCGGTTTGGGTGCCGATGAGCTTCAATACCGTCTGATCCAACTGTGTTTTTACTGTCTCACGATCAAAGGTGAGCGGCGTCTGTAGGTAGGCATGATCCGCAAAGTACACCAGTCCCAGTCTGTCTCCTGAGCGTTTATCGACAAAGTCAGTGACTACTTGTTTCACTGCAGTAAGCCTGTCGATGTAATCGTTGCCTTCTCTCATGTCTTCTTGGCTCATGGAGTAAGACAGGTCGATTACCAACATCATATCTCTATGCTTAGGGTGAACCTCGATAGGGTCGCCGTACCAAACCGGTCTTGCACTGGCAATGACGAGTAAAATCCAAGCTAAGATAGCGAATAGCTTCGCAATCTTCTCTGATTTGTCGCGCGTCACCGTCGCCTGAGTGACATGGGGAAGCACAACCAGGGATGAAGATCTCTGTTCCTTTAGCAGGCGAAATGTCAAATAGGGGAGGGGCAGCGCGAGGAGCATCCACCACCATTCAAAGGTAAAACCACTCATGATGCGTTCCAGTCTTTGTATTTTCTTTTCGGCGGCAGGGCATGCTCAATCCAATACCCGCAGTCTTCAATCAAGGATGCGTTGAAAGCTTGACCCTTGACCCCTGATGAATACAGTATTGATTGCCACTGCTCTTTGTTTTGAGCGAAGCGAGGCGTAGCAAGTTGAGAGTCCAAAAACGACAGCCATTCAGATCCGGTTAGCTTGGCAATATCGTTACGTGGGAAGTAGCTCAACGCGGCCTGTCGCACTAGCTCTTGCGCTTCTGAAACCGTTAGATTGTGGGAGCCTTGCTTTAGAATGTGCAACGCAGCTTTTTTTGCTCGTTTTTTATTGCGTAGTTTGCGCTGTATAACAAGACTCAAGATGAGAGCGATAGCGATTAGCGCAAATAGACTCCAATATCCCCAAGGTAGAGGCCAAAGGCTGGGCTCAAGAGGTAAGTGAAGGGGCTTGAGTGGCAAGGTGTGTGTCTGATCAATCTGACTCATATCGTTATACTTAAAAAGAATGCTGAAGCAATTGTTGTAATAGCGGTGAGCCGCTGGAAACCTGCGAGAGCGTAATGCCATATTGGCTCAGTTGCTCGCTTAACTGCTGTTGTTGATGCGTGAAGGCGTGCTTTATGGAATCTTTGGCCTTGCTACTGGATAAATTCACGGAGAAAACTTGATCTCTACCCTGCAGTGCTTGAATACCTTTGGCCTGCGTGTCCCCAAGCTCTATTGGGTCGTAGATCTGGATTGCTCTGACTCGGTTGTGTGCTCCAATTTGAGTTATTGAGGAAATGTCTTGCTCAGAAAGCGTCGAGAAGTCACTAAGACAGATCAATTCGCTGCCCTTACGGCACAGATTAGCAAGGGCATGAAAGGGATCGCGCGGCTCATCGGTGAGAGTAGCGCCTCCCATCGTTAAACCTTGATTATGAATTTCGCACAAGCGGTTGAGTAGCTGAAGCACAGCGGTTTTCGAGCTAGATGGACGTATTTCAGTCAGCGTATTGCCGCAGCGAATGATCGCCCCTACTCGGTCTTTGCTACCAATAGCAATCCAAGAAAGTAACGCCGCTAGATGGCACAGTTGCACAGATTTGAAGAGCAGTTGAGTGCCGGTGAACATACTCGGGGTAAGGTCGATAAACAGCACGACCGGACGCTCGCGCTCTTCAGTGAACAGCTTGGTATGCACCTTCCCTGTTCGTGCTGTTACGCGCCAATCAATTTGGCGTACATCGTCGCCCGCTTGATACTGGCGCACTTCTGAGAAGGTCATCCCTCGCCCTTTGCGCGAGCTTGTATGTTGTCCATTGAGTTGTGACCAGAGGCTCTTCGCTGGTGGCTGCCAGCGCTTGCCGTGGATCTGGTAGAAACTCAGCTCTTCAACACTGACCGTCACACCATTGCTGGCATTAGGCAAATCACCTGAGGTGATTGCCTGTTCAAGCAGGTTCGCGCTACCGTCTTTGGTGGCGAACCAGCTGTGTAGTTTAAGGCCTTCAAACATATCTGACGGCCTTAAGCTGATGCAACTGTTCGCAGAAGCTCTTCGATGACCGCATTACCGGTAACGCCTTCGGCCTGTGCTTGGTAGGTCAGCAGCAGGCGATGGCGTAGCACTGGGAAGATCACTGCATGGATGTCTTCTGGGCTGACAAAATCACGGCCCGACAGCCATGCATTCGCTCGTGCAGCTCTATCTAAGGCGATGGTGGCACGTGGGCTGACACCCATTTCAATCCATTTTGCGAGATTGTCGCTGTAAGCTCGCGGATCTCGCGTCGCCATGATCAAACGAATGATGTATTTCTCTATGGTTTCGGCCATGTGAATCGACAAAACCTGTCGACGAGCCTCGAAAATATCTTGCTGTGATAGTGGGGTGTCGAAGTGCTGAATCTCCCCTAAAGCCTCGCCTCTATTCAAGCGTAGGATCTCTAGCTCACTCTCTGCGTTGGGGTAATTGACCTCAAGATGAAGTAGAAAACGGTCGAGCTGAGCCTCTGGCAGGGGATAGGTACCCTCTTGCTCGATTGGGTTTTGAGTCGCCATTACTAGAAATAGCTCGGGCAGAGGGTAGGTGGTCTGGCCCACACTGATTTGCTTTTCCGCCATAGCTTCAAGCATGGCCGCTTGTACCTTAGCTGGCGCACGGTTGACCTCGTCGGCGAGCACCAAAGAGTGAAAAATAGGACCTGATTTAAACTCGAACTCCCCTGTTTCTGGACGGTACACATCCGTACCCGTTAGATCGGACGGTAGCAGGTCGGGTGTGAACTGAACGCGATGAAAGCTTCCTTCAATGCAGTCTGCTAGTGATTTAACCGCGCGTGTTTTAGCAAGACCAGGGGGACCTTCTACTAAAATGTGACCATCGGCCAACAGCGCAACAAGCAGTTGCTTGACGAGGTTATCTTGACCAATAATTTGAGATTCTAGGTAGCGTTGTAGTTGCTGGAATGACTGCGCTGGCATGTGTGATGTTCCTTAAAGCGAGCATTTGAATAAATAGGTAGATGGGAAATTGACAAGAAAGTTCCCATTCAATTGCTATTGTTTTGATCCTAAAAACAGGGACCGATGATTAAGGTTAATATTTGGGCATTTTATCGTGAGTTCAAGGGGTTATAGACATCACTTGATAGTCAATCATAGGCTGTTCAACGGTTTTGATATATCGCATTGAGCCTTGAATGAACGCATTTACACATTCCTATGATGACGACAGTATCTAAGTCATTTAGACTTTGAACAATTCAAATAAAAGAGCAAACTTATGTCTATTCACCCGTTCCTTAAAGGTGAGCGCGTCGCGCTTACTGCACAGCTAACCATTCAACTCATTCAAAAACCAGACCTGCAAGATATTATTGCAATGCTAGACAACCCTAAGGTTGCAGAGTATCTGTTTTTTGCCCCAGCTCCTGCCGAAATGTATGAAGGCTACTTTGGGCCCATGATTGAGGGCACGGAGCAAGCGCTTAAAGAGAAGTCTTACCCAGATAACATCATAGGCGTCATTCGAGATACGGATGGTCAGTTCATGGGTATGGCTGCTGTGACTAGTGTGATGTTCCTAGAGGGGAATCATGAGGTTGGATACCAACTTCCCGAGCATGCATGGGGTCAAGGCATCGCCACCAAGGCGTGTCAATTTCTGACACAGCTTGCATTTAATGCCTTGGGAGCACACAAACTTTGTGCTGACTGCTATGCAGGGAATGTAGGGTCTTATCGAGCGCTAGAGAAAAGTGGCCTTGTTAGAGAAGGACTGCAAAAGGACTACTACAAACTAGAAACTGGTTTTGATGACAGGTTGCATTACGGAATGACTCGAGAGCAGTTTTTGGCCCAGTAAAAAAGTCTGCCTAGTGTGACCAGATGGGCTTGGTTACTACAAAGTCACTCTCGACACTACCGGTAATATTGGGGTTCTACAGCGCCCCATATCTATTCGAATTCCCTATAGGTTCTAACTGGATGAAGAAGCCAGAAAGGGTCAATCTATGGACTTAAATCTGATGCCTAGCCAGATGTAGTCAATGGTAATGGCCTGAATAAACCTTAATTTTTGAATAGAGAATGACATGAAAAAATATCTACTTTTAGTCGCGCCATTGGTTCTTAGCGCTTGTTCTGCAATTCCAGTTCAAGAAGATGCAAAAGGGGTTCGTATAGTCTCGGATTTAGATACTGAGCAATGTGAATTTCGCGGGGAAGTATCCGCTTCTCAAGGCAACTTCTTTACCGCTGATCTTACTACTGATGAGAATATCATTAAGGGTGCTCGCAACGAACTCCGCAATGAGACATCAAAGGTTGGTGGTAATTACGTACTGATAGCCAAAGCCGTTGATTCAAGTAATGAAGGTATCAGTGCTTATGGAGATTCAAGTGGGGTTGCAGTGAGCTCTAGTAAGGGTGTCTATAGTAGTGTTCTTGTGGGTGAAGCATTCTATTGTGAATAACCATGAGTAAATATATGGACTGTGGTGAGACTAGGGCCGTAGCGTATATGGTCAAGTATCTTCAATCAATTGATCGGAAGCACGTTATAGATGACCTTAGGTTTGACAAAGAATAGAAAAAATAAAGTACACACTATCAGCGTTTAAACTAATGAAGTGTGTGCTTTATTTTTTACTAAGTTTGTCGGCTAACGTTTCTAGCTTATGCAACCATAAGGAAGAACAAGCAAGTCGCTACAATCCCGATAAGTGCGTATGGGAACTGAGTTCTAGCATGCTGCATTGCTGTCACGCCTGAACCTTGTGCCGACAATACGGTAGAGTCGCTGAAGAAACATGAGTGGCTACCTGCAGCCGACGCAGAAAGTAGAGCGGCTACGGTTAAGTGTAGTGGCACACCAAGTTGTTCACCCAAAGGTAGGACGATAGGCATTGCTACAGCAAATACACCCCAAGAAGACGCTGTTGCAAATACTAAAGCACCTGTAATCATAAAGATAATTGCAGGGAAGTACTGTGCAGATAGCAGTGGGCTTACTGTTTCAATGACGTATTGCGTCACGCCTAGTGAATCATTGACGTTTTTCAACATGAAGCCACCGATAACCGTCGCTAGTGGCAGCAGCATCACCTTAATACCATCATAGATAGCATCGAACATGGAGTTCATTGAGATCAGGTTTTGCACACCATAGAAACACACAGTAAAGATAATGGCTACGAATACACCCGCTAACAGATCAATGCCAAAGTACCAGCTTGCGCCCACTAGCACGACCATTGGAAGCAAGAAGTTGATTAGACCCATTGTCGGGTTTGTGTGTGGAGCGATATCAGAGCCTAAGTCCATCTCTACTGAGTCGTCAGGTTGTACTTGCCCGCCTTTAGCACGTTTCTCTGCGGCCTTCATTGGGCCTAGGTCTGGTATTTTTTCCATCGCTACTAACAGTACAATCGCCAATGTCACCCAGCCGTAAGCCATGTAAGGAATCGCTTGGATGTAGGCTTTAATGCCTTCGCCTGCTTCTGCAGCACCGTTCGCTTCAAGAAGAGAACTAAAGAATATCGCCCATGTAGAGATAGGAACTAGGATACAGATTGGTGCTGCTGTTGAATCGACAAGGTAGGAGAGTTTTTCACGTGAGACATTGTAACCATCCGTTACTTTCTTCATCGAAGAAGAAATAGCAATCGCATTGAGATAGTCATCGATGAAGATCAAGATACCCAACCCGAATGTCATCAGCATTGATTGCTTACGACTTTTCACCTTGGTGACCAGCATATCTGAGAAGCTCAGGATGCTGCCGCCCTTTTCAAGAATGGCGATTAATCCGCCCATCAGGCCACAGACTAGGATGATCCATGCAATGGTTTCATCCATCATTACATCCATTGAGATGCCAACAATTTCTTCCACCGCTTGAGTTGGGTTCAGCAATAGGACACCAGCGATAGCACCGGTAAACAATGCTTCAACAGTACGGTGTGTAGTCAGTGCAAATAACAGCACTAGCCCAGTCGGTAATAAGCCCATCCATCCGTAGGCTTCGCCTTCAGCATGGTTTAATCCGATAGAGGTGAACAGTAGGAACACTGCTATCGAAAAGACGGTAATGAGTGTGTGTTTACTGGTAATTTTAAACGATGCAGGCATCGTCTTGGTCTGTGTATTCATGTAATAGTTCCTTTATTAAGCCGTATGTAGCATCCAGTCGATTTCGGTCGTGGTGATCGCACTCTCAAATTCAGCCAACTCGCTATGCTTGCAGGCTAGATACAAACCGATGAACTCTTTCGAAACAAACTGAGAGAGTTCACTGACTTCAAGTAAATTCAAGGCCTCGAACATACGTCTTGGTAGTTCAGGAGCCTCTTCATTAAGAGCAGGTGGACATTGCTCTTGCGTGTATTGGTCACTCGCTAATACTGAAGACAGCACTACGGCAGCAAGGATATAAGGATTAACGTCAGCACCAGCGATGCGGTGCTCAATTCGACGATTTTTAGGGTCACTCAGTGGCACGCGGAAAGACACGCCTCTGTGATTTGTTCCCCAGTCTGCCTTAGTTGGAACATAGGCACCGGGTACGAAACGGCGGTATGAATTTACGTTAGGGCAAATTAAACCGATAGAACCAGCAGATTGAGCCAGCATTGCCGTCATTGTTTGGTAGAAAAGAGGGCTTGCTTCGCCATTGTCTTGGCTAAACAAATTGTTGTTGTCCAAATCAAGAAGGCTGATGTGAGCATGCATGCCACTACCTGCTTCATCCGCAAAAGGTTTAGCCATAAATGTGGCATCGAAGTTGTGCTGGCTAGCGACTTGGCGAATCAAGCGCTTGGCAATGATAATTTCATCACATGAGCGAAGCACATCTTGAGAGTGGTTGAAGTTGATTTCAAATTGGCCTGGTGCAGATTCGGATAGTGCACCTGAGGTGTTTAGGCCTTGCGCTTGAGCCAGGGTATTTAGGTCGGTTAGAAATCCGTCATAGTCATCTAGACCATCGACATCATAAACTTCGGTGTTCTTTTCTCGGATATTCTTGGCTGGGTTCATTGCCTTAAGTAGCCCACCTGATTGGGTTCGTTCTTTATCGATCAAGTAGAATTCAAGCTCAAACGCCATGCATGGGTATTGGTTGTTGTCTTTAAGCTGTTCAAGCTGGCTTTCAAGGATGTTGCGGATAAAGAGTGGGCTAGGCTGAGTAGCAGAATCGTCCATCATGGTGAGCAAAACTTGCCCAACATTCTCTCTTGCTGTGGGTGTTAAAGAAGCTGGAACAGGAAAACAGATATTATCTGGTTCACCAAGCTCTTCACCCAACCCAGCTGATTCCACCACATTGCCTTTGGTATCGAGCGTAATAGTAGATAGAGGCAGTGCGATTCCTTTTCCTACCTTATCCAAAGCTTCTGCAGGGATACGTTTTCCTCTTGGCGTACCGTTGATGTCGGTAAAAATAAGGTCAATAAACTCTATCGTTGGCCAATTTTGTCGAAAATTTTTAACTTCCTGTCGAAACCATTCCATTTGAACTCTCCAAGGTTTTGTTTCGCTGTGTGTGTGAAATATTAAATTTGTTAAATCTAAACACACCTAGCAATCACTTATCCGCATAAAACTATGTAAAACAGTCGTTTAAATGCATATTAAAGCAGTTTTATCGAAAATCGATGTTTGTTTTGATTAACTTATTTTTAACACCTGAATGCGTTTTGCTCAATATATCGACCGAAATTACATGCCTTTAGGTAGAAAAAATCGACATGAATCACGTTTTGTTAAATATATCGGGCAAACAGGTTGATGGTTGGAGAGTGCAAATGTAGTGTGTTTGTTAAATAAATTGTACACGGAATGGCTATGTCAGACTCTCGTAAACCAATCATCGGTGTTGTCAGTTGCAGCAAGTCTCTTGGAGGCTATCAAATACAAGCTGTAAATGAGTTCTACCTAGATGCAGTCACTGATTTTGGCGGGTTACCTATCGTAATTTCTCCAAGAAGCACCTCGGATGACCTCGAGGTGATGTTGGATGTGTGTGATGGTTTTCTGTTTCCTGGTAGTCATTCAAACGTCGCTCCACATCGCTATGGTGCTGAGCATGTTGAACTTAAAACAGATGAAGCAAGAGACGAGATTTCAATCTCTTTGCTTCGTCATGCGATAGATAGAGATATTCCTTGTCTTGGCATATGCCGTGGTTTTCAGGAAATGAATGTCGCACTTGGTGGAACTTTAACCCCTGCGGTACATGAATCTGGTTATAATGATCATAGAGAAAGCCAAACTGATGATTTTTCTGAAAAATACGCACCTTCTCATCCTGTATTGGTGCAAGAAAACAGTAATTTTGAACGCTGGCTATCTCAATACAATTGGCAAAATACGCAAAGCTTCGATGTGAACACTCTTCATAATCAAGGGGTCAAAACGTTGGCAGCTACCTTAATGGTAGAGGCGACAGCCCCGGATGGCCTTATCGAAGCCTTCAGCCTCCCAGATCAAAGGTTCTTTGTAGGGGTGCAATGGCACCCTGAATGGCAAGCAACAAGTAATCATTTCTCTAAGATCTTGTTCAAAGAATTTATGATGGAGGCTTCTAACTCTTAAAGGAGCTTTATCAATGGACAACCAACTGATTGGTCAAAATATTGTTCAGTTGCGAAAACAGCATGGATTGTCACAAAGGGAATTGGCAGAAAAAGCAGGGATCACACACAGCGCAATCTCATCTATCGAGAATGCTAAAGTCAGTCCTTCTGTGAGTTCTTTACAAAAAATAGTGAATGTATTTTCACTGTCTTTATCAGAGTTTTTTACGTTTGACCAAGCAGGGAAAGCGGAAGAAAAAGTGGTATTTAAGCCAGATGAACTGGTTGAAATGGGCAGCGATACAGTATCAATGAAGCTTGTCACCAACGGCTCTAAGAAACAGGTGATCGGTTTTCTGATAGAAGAGTATGCCCCGCAAAGCACCACTGGAACGGATGAAATAAAACATGAGGGTGAAGAGGTTGGCACGATACTAGAAGGCGAAATCACGCTGGAGTATCAAGGCAACTCTTACATCATCAAGGCTGGTGAGTCTTATGTCATAGACACCACTGTGCCTCATAAATTTATAAATCACACAGGCAAGGCTTGCAGAATGATAAGTGCGCATACGCCAACCACATTCTAGTGGGCTTTCCTTGTTGTGATAAACAAGGAGAGTGTATGAAACTTAAATCTGATTGGCTTGAACTGCAACAAAGCCTAAACATCGAAGGCAGAGCCTACATTAATGGCGAGTTTACCGAAGCCATCTGTGGTGAACGTTTAGCGGTAGTCAACCCAGCAACAGATGACATCATTACAGACATCGCTCGCTGTCAATCTGACGACGTAGAATTAGCAGTAGGATGTGCTCGTCGCGCATTCAAACAAGGAGAATGGAGTAACAGTGCTCCTTCCCACAGAAAAGCGGTTCTGAACAAATTCGCGGATCTCATCGACGCTCATAACGATGAACTGGCCCTTCTTGAAACCCTAGATACGGGCAAACCTATTGCCCACAGCTCCTCTACCGATATTCCAGGTGCAGCCAATGCGTTGCGTTGGTACGCAGAGGCCATTGACAAGGTATATGGGGAAGTGGCCCCAACTGAAAAAGACGTGCATGCCTTTATTTCTCATCAAGCTATTGGCGTTGTGGCGGCAGTCGTTCCTTGGAACTTCCCTCTATGGATTGCATGCTGGAAGCTAGGCCCTGCACTGGCGGCTGGTAATAGCGTCATTCTTAAACCTTCAGAAAAATCATCTTTAACCGCTATCTTTCTTGGCAAATTAGCCTCTGAAGCGGGCTTACCTAATGGTGTTTTCCAAGTGTTGACTGGCTTCGGTCATGAAGTGGGAGACGCGCTCTCTCGTCACTCAGATATTGATTGCATCACCTTTACCGGCTCTACGAGAGTTGCAGGTCAACTGATGATTGCTTCTGGTGAAACAAACCTAAAACGCGTTTGGGCTGAAGCGGGTGGCAAGAATGCCAACATCGTTTTTGAAGATTGTGGCGACCTAGACCGAGCAGCCGCAGAAACGGCAGGCGGATGTTTCTATAACCAAGGTGAAGTGTGCGTAGCCGCAACTCGCTTGCTGGTCCATGAAAGCATCAAAGACGAGTTCGTAGAAAAAGTCATCTTAGCTGCAAAAAATTTCCAGCCAAAAGATCCTCTCGATCCTTCTTCTTCGATGGGAGCGCTGATAGACCAAGAGCACAAAGCTAAGGTGTTGAGTTATGTTGAACTAGGCACAGAAGCAGGCGCAACCTTGCGTTGCGGTGGTGATGTTGAAGGCCAAGGTGCATTCGTTGAGCCAGTGATCTTGGACAACGTCCATAACAAGATGCGAGTGGCACAGGAAGAGATCTTCGGCCCTGTATTGTGTGTCATTCCATTTAGCACAGAGCAAGAAGCCATCGAGATAGCGAATGATTCTCAATATGGCCTAGGCGCTGCACTTTGGAGTGACAACATCAATCGCGTTCATCGCGTGGCGAAAAAGCTTCAGGCTGGTTCAGTTTGGGTGAATAACTACAACGAAGGGGACATGACGGTTCCGTTTGGTGGCTTCAAGATGAGTGGTAATGGGCGAGATAAATCGCTGCACGCAATGGAGAAATTCACCGAAACCAAAACGACATGGATTCGTCTACAACCTTAAGCTCAAAAGATTAAGGTCGTCACTGATTAGATAAGGAATATTGTAATGAACAAACATACTGATTCGTTTTACGCTAATTCGATAGATAACATCGTTGAATATCCTCAGCTGCAAGACAACATTGAATGTGATGTATGTGTAGTGGGCGCTGGTTTCTCAGGTTTATCTTCAGCACTGCACCTAGCAGAGAAAGGCTTCAAGGTCGTGGTTTTAGAAAGTGCCAAAGTAGGCTTTGGCGCAACGGGCCGCAATGGTGGCCAGATCGTGAATAGCTACAGTCGTGATGTAGATGTCATCGAAAGCCGTTACGGTGAGAAGCAAGCGAAACAATTGTGCGACATGATCTTTGAGGGTGGCGATATCATCCGAGGTCTTGTGGACAAATATCAGATTAACTGCGACTTGAAACAAGGCGGGCTATTTACGGCACTGAACGCAAAGCAGTTCAAAGGTCTTGAGCATCACAAGAAAAACTGGGAACGTTATGGCAATGATCAGCTTTCAATTCTAGATGCTTCAGAAGTCGAGTCTGCAGTGGGTACCGATGCGTACGTAGGTGGCTTGCTTGATATGCGTGGTGGCCACATTCATCCGCTGAAGCTGGCACTGGGTGAAGCGGCTGCATTTGTCTCCCTAGGCGGACAAATCTTTGAACAGTCAGCAGTAACATCCATTGAAAAGGGTGCAAACCCTATCGCTCGCACAGCAACAGGTAGCGTTAAGTCTAAGTACTTAGTTCTAGCAGGTAATGCTTACCTTGGCGGCCTTGCTCCTAACATCAGCAACAAAGCGATTCCTTGTGGTACTCAGGTAGTTGCAACAGAGCAACTAACGGATGAGCAACTGAAAACCATCCTACCAAGTGATTACTGTGTTGAAGATTGTAACTACCTGCTTGATTACTTCCGTTTGAGCGCTGACAAGCGTCTGTTGTTCGGTGGTGGTGTTGTGTATGGCGCGAGAGATCCAAAGGATATTGAGTCGTTACTACGTCCTAAAATGGAGTCGATCTTCCCGCAACTTAAGGGTGTTGGCATTGACTATCAATGGACGGGTAACTTCCTACTGACTTACTCACGAATGCCACAATTTGGTTCGTTTGCCGACAATGTTTTCTACCTTCAAGGCTATAGCGGCCATGGAGTAACTTGTACACATCTAGCTGGCAAGTTATTGGCAGAGGCTTTAACCGGACACGCTGAGCGTTTTGATGCTTTTGCAGCATTAAGACACCCATCATTCCCAGGGGGGCGCCACTTCCAGATCCCATTTACTGCAGTTGGTGCAGCGTATTACAACCTTCGTGACAAATTAGCTATCTAAGAAATAAGGACATGACATGATCAGAATCGTTAAGTTTGCAGCACTGCAGTTGACTAAAAGCTGGGATCTTGAGGCAAACCTTGAGAAAGCAAAAGCCGCTATTCGTGAAGCCGCTGAAAATGGCGCAAATGTTATTGTGCCTCAGGAGCTATTTGCCGCACCTTACTTCTGTAAAGTGCAAGCCGCGAAGTACTTTGAGTTGGCTGAAGAAACTGACAAATCTCCCTTGATTGCAGAGATGAGCAAACTTGCTAAAGAACTTGGTGTTGTTATCCCGGTTAGCTACTTTGAAAAAGCCGGTAACTGCTTCTTTAATTCGCTAGTGATGATTGATGCCGACGGTGCTGTGTTAGAGAACTACCGCAAATCCCATATTCCTGATGGCCCAGGTTACAGCGAGAAATATTACTTTAGCCCTGGTGATACAGGTATGAAGGTATGGGATACAAAATTTGGTCGTTTTGGTGCTGGTATTTGCTGGGACCAATGGTTCCCTGAGTTAGCTCGCACCCTTGCACTGCAAGGTGCAGAAGCGATTTTCTACCCAACCGCAATCGGTAGTGAGCCTCAAGATCCGACGTTGGATTCTCGTGATCACTGGCAACGTACTATGCAGGGACACTCTGCTGCTAACTTAGTACCAGTAATTGCGTCCAACCGCGTAGGTGTTGAACTAGATGATGGCATCGAGACCACCTTTTATGGGTCTTCATTTATCACTGACCACACAGGTGGAAAGTTAGCTGAAGCGCCACGTGAAAGCGAAGCGATTATTTATGCCGAGATTGATTTGCAAGAAGCCACTCAAGCTCGTCATGCATGGGGACTATTCCGAGACCGTCGCCCAGATCTATACACAGACATCGCTAAGCTATCTGTGTAGGAGAGTAACAATGAAACTCACCACCACACCTAGCAATGATGGATACTACTTCCCTGCGGAATTTAAGGCCATTGGCGAAGTTTGGCTAGCTTGGCCAGAGCGTCGCGACAATTGGCGTGATAATGCATTGCCAGCGCAGAAGACCTTTGCGCGTATTGCCAATGCAATCTCTGAAGTAGTGCCCGTGAATGTAGCGGTCAATCAAGCGCAACTTCAGCAGGCTCGTGAATTACTTAAGCCGGAAATCGAGCTGTTTGAAATCCCTTTTAATGATGCTTGGATGAGAGATATTGGCCCAACAATCGTTGTTAATAGCGAGGGGGACCGTCGTGGCATCAGCTGGAAGTTCAATGCATGGGGTGGTGAGTATAATGGCTTATATGATGACTGGAGCCAAGATGATCTAGTGGCATCCGTTGTGTGTGATGCTATAGGCCTTGACCATTACAATGCGCCATTTGTTCTAGAGGGTGGTGCAATACATACCGATGGTGAAGGGACGCTTTACACCACCGAAGAGTGTCTTCTTAGCCCTGGGCGTAACCCTGAACTGAGTCGCCAGCAAATCGAGGACAAGCTACAGCAGTACCTTGGCATTGAGAAAGTAATCTGGGTGCCAAATGGCTTGTTCAACGATGAGACAGACGGTCATGTAGATAATCTGCTACATGTAATTGCTCCGGCTAAGGTTGTACTGAGTTGGACCGATGATCCACAAGATCCGCAGTATGCGTTATCCCGTGAGGCTGAAAGATGTCTATTAGCTCAGCGTGATGCGAAAGGAAGAAACATTGAAATTATCCGCCTTCCTACACCGGGACCTCTATTTTACAAAGAAGAAGAGGCGTCGGGTGTTGAAGCCAGTGAAGGAATGACACGAGAAGCAGGAGAGAGGCTAAGTGCTTCGTATGCCAACTTCTTGATGGTCAATGGTCATATATTTCTGCCATTGCTTGATGAGTCAACAGACAAGGTAGCCATCGATATTCTGCAGCATGCATTGCCACATTATCGAATCGTCGGCATACCCTCAAGAGAAGTGCTATTGGGTGGTGGCAATATTCACTGTATTACTCAGCAAATACCAGCGTAACGATTGATTCAATGCGCAAAAACAAAGGATTTAGAGGTTAGTTCTATGCACCTTATTAACAATAAAAAACTGCTCTCTTTTATGGCCTCAGAGTCAGACAATAGCATTGCAGTTAACAACCCTGCGACTGGTGAGTGCATTGGTTATGCGCCAATCACGTCAAAAGATGAGATCCTTGATGCTATTGAACGCTCAAAACTCGCTCAGCAATCTTGGGCGGAGCAGCCAGCAAAAGCACGCTCTGCTGTGCTGCAGCAGTGGTACCAATTGCTTCTGGACAATCAAGATGACCTTGCGCGCCTAATGACGCTTGAACAGGGTAAGCCGTTAGCTGAGGCTAAGGGTGAGGTGATGTACGGTGCAAGCTTTATCCAGTGGTTTGCTGAAGAAGCTAAACGCACCTATGGCGAGACTATCCCAGCGCCAAGTGGAGACAAACGCCTTCTTACCATTCGACAACCCGTAGGTGTCACCACGGCGATTACGCCATGGAACTTCCCTATTGCGATGATTACGCGTAAAGCTGCGCCCGCTTTAGCTGCGGGATGTAGCATGCTGATCAAGCCTGCTGAGGATACGCCACTTTCTGCGTTTGCTATAGCAGAACTGGCTTATGAGGCTGGCGTACCAAGAGATTTACTCATCATAGTGCTAGGTAAACAAGCGGCAGAAGTGGGCGATATATTTACTACTCACCCAACAATCCGCAAGCTTTCCTTTACCGGCTCTACACGAGTTGGTCGACTGTTGATGCAGCAAAGTGCTCAGGATGTGAAACGCACGTCTATGGAGCTTGGCGGGAACGCCCCTTTTATTGTGTTTGATGATGCCGATATTGATAGTGCAGTTGTTGGAGCTATGATGTCGAAGTTCCGTAATGCAGGACAAACCTGTGTCTGTGCGAATCGCTTTTATGTCCACAGCAAGGTCTACGATGCCTTTGTGTCTAAATTTGATGCTGCCGTTCGTGCGCTAAAGATTGGAAACGGTATAGAAGAGGGCGTCAGTATTGGGCCTGTTATTAATCAGGCAGCGAAAAACAATATCCAATCGTTAGTCAATAAGGCGATTGAGCAGGGTGCCGAACCTACTTCGAGCATTGAAGAACTGCCTGGATTGTATCTACAGCCTGTGATCTTGAAAAATGCTAAGCACAATATGGATATCGTCTCTCAAGAGATATTTGGCCCAGTAGCGCCGGTGATTAGCTTTGATACAGATGAAGAGCTCATCGAAATGGCCAACGATACGATTTACGGCTTAGCGTCATATTTTTATAGCCAAAACGTGCACCGTGTGTGGAAGGTAGCCGAAGCGCTGCAATACGGCATGGTCGGCATTAACGAAGGCATAATTTCTACAGAAGTCGCGCCTTTTGGCGGGGTTAAACAATCGGGTATTGGGCGTGAAGGTGGTAAGCAAGGAATTGAAGACTACATGGACATCAAATACCTCTGCTTCGGCGGCAATTAATAAAGGGACAGAACAATGACCAATCAACAGCTACACCAAAGAAGAAGCCAAGTTATCGCCAAAGGTATGGGCGCTGTATATCCACTCTATGTAGAGCGTGCTGAAAATGCACATGTGTGGGATGTAGAAGGGAATAAATATATCGATTTTGCTGCTGGCATTGCTGTAACCAATACAGGGCACTCTCACCCTAGAATTACTGAAGCCGTAAAAAATCAGTTAGACAATTTCTCTCATACTTGTGCCATGGTGACGCCTTACGCTCCCTTTATTGAGCTTGCTGAAAAGTTGACTCAATTAGTTCCTGGTGACTCAGAAAAGAAAGCGATCTTCTTGACTACAGGTGCTGAAGCTGTTGAGAATGCGGTGAAGATTGCTCGTGCAAAAACTGGTCGTAGTGGTGTAATTGCATTCAAGGGTGGTTTTCATGGCAGAACCAATCTGACGATGGGACTCACGGGCAAAATTGCACCTTACAAAGCCGGCTTTGGTCCATTCCCTGGTGAGATCTTCCATGCGCCTTACCCGAATGCATTTCATGGCGTTACTGTTGAGCAAAGCATGCAGGCACTGGAAGATTTGTTTAGCTGTGATATTGAGCCTTCTCGTGTTGCTGCGATTATTTTTGAACCCGTGCAAGGTGAGGGTGGTTTTTACAAAGCTCCGACCGAGTTTGCACAGGCACTGCGTCAGTTATGTGACAAACACGGTATTGCACTGATCGCCGATGAAATTCAAACGGGCTTTGCGCGTACAGGTAAGATGTTCGCAACAGAGCATCTTGGAATTGAACCGGATATGATGACCTTGGCGAAGGGCATTGCAGGCGGTTTCCCTATCTCTGCTGTAGTAGGCAAATCTGAAATCATGGATGCGGCGCAACCTGGCGGTTTAGGGGGCACTTATGCAGGCTCACCGCTGGCGTGTGTAGCTGGCTTAGAAGTACTGAAGATCATTGAAGAAGAAGACTTGTGTAATAAGGCGAAGGGTATTGGTGAGATAGTCAATGCTCATATGACCAAGCTTCAGCAGCAAGTCCCTTCTATCGGTGAGGTTCGTACTATTGGCGCGATGATGGCCGTTGAGTTTACAGACCCTAAAACAGGCGCCCCTCTTCCAGAAGTGACCAAAGCGGTCATTGGCAAGGCTCAAGAAAATGGTGTTATCTTGTTATCTTGCGGCGTGAAGGCAAACGTTGTGCGCTTGTTGCCACCGTTGACCATAGAGTCAGAAGTGTTGGTTGAAGGCCTACAAAAGCTAGAGAATATTATTCTAGAAGTGACTCACTCTTAAATTGCCTTTTGCTTAACATTGTTGATTAAAGCCCAGTTCATAATGAACTGGGCTTTTGTCTTTATGTCAGCGATGCGTTCGATATTGACGAAATCATCGCCTCTCTACGCACCTCTAAGATCTCTTCAATCATGGTACTTTTAGCCTTCATTCCAAAGTGGTTCGCATAGTTGTGGATCTTAGTTATCTCATCCGATTTTAGCTGGTACACCTCTTGTTTAAGGCGGGCATTGGCTTCGCTTTTGATCAAACCTTGCTGCTGAAGTAGTTGAATAATTTGAGTATCTAATGGGTGTTTTTTCTTAATCATAGGGTTATTGAATCAAGTTATTAGAAGGTGAAACTTATCGTTCTTATTGTGTGTCAGGTATGTTAGGAGGCTTTGATTACACTAGTGTTGCGTTTTTATTTGCATCGCTCTATCTGCAGATTACGCTCACAAAAAATCTAGAGGCTAGCTTTGCAGCGCTTTAAAAAGCACTGAAGCCTAATGGCAATTACCGTCGCAAGATAATGACTTAGATTGATATCTGATATAACTCGGCTTTGAATGATTTAGTCCTACAAAACGTATTCATTAACGGTAGAAGATATGGGGTAGTCTGAGTGAAATTAGAGCGATTTATAAGTAAATCGCTCTGCAGACATACAAACATCTTAGGTATTTTCTATGAAATTAAAGGCAATGTTAGCGTCGCTTTTGCTCACGCTCGTGTTTACGGGATGCGCCAAAACCACTGTGGTAACAAGCGATCAAGCATCAAAAATACAAGTACTTTATACGGTACCAAGTCAGCAGAATTATGAAGAATTGGGGCTAGTTTCAACCCAGACAGGACAAACCATTTTTCATGACAGAAGCAATGAAGGCATGTTGATTAAGCTACAAGAAAAGGCTTATAAAATGGGAGCAGATGCCATCATAGTGCGATCGGTTGATGAGAGTACATGGGGCTTTGTTGGCGATAACAGCACAGGCTTTGAAAAGGGTAAGGCGACAGCGGTTGCGATTAAATTTAAATCGTAAGCGAGAAGAAAGCTTAACCGCCCAAAACATGATTGCTTTGAGCGGTTATACATCAGTCCATAGAGTGCAAGCCAAACATGTTGCCTTCGGTATCTGTTGCTAGCGTCATGAATCCGTATTCTCCAATGGCCATTTTTGGCTGCTGGATACTACCACCAGAGCTAACAACTCTCGCTTCCTCTATGGCGCAGTCTTCACAAGAGAAATAAACCAAGGTCCCGCCAGCACCGGCTGATACGCCATTCATCTTAGCTAGCGCACCTGTAGCGCCGTATTGCTCCATGTTAGATGGAAAGCCCCACATTTCAATCTCATTGGCAGCAGGGTTGTCCATTTTTTCTAACTGAACGTTAAACACGCTTTGGTAAAAAGCGATAGCTCGCGGCATATCATCAACATAGATTTCGACCCAAGCAACGGGATTTTTAGCCATGACTCCATCTCCTATAACTGTGTTTGCGTTTAAGCTTATGCACAAGTTGGGAGAATGTCAGTGTTGAACTGGTTTAATCTGATGTTAGTGAGAATTGGCTTAACACTTGCTTTGCAAGGGCTTCATCGTCACTCTCAGAAAGCCCACTAATACCCACACCACCAATAACAGCGCCGTCTTTTTCTATTGGCAGGCCGCCCATGAAGCCTGTGATCTTAGGATCTGTCCAGTAGCTGAGTTGTTTACCCGTTTCTCGAGTGTGATCACCAAGCAATTCTGTCGTACCTTAATTACCAAGCGACTTTGTCATTACATTAACTACCAAGGGATTTTGACGGAACTCATTTAGCTTACCTTTTAAAGTAATTAATGGAGCTTTAGAAGGGGCGAAGGATGTTCTATATGGATTCTAAATCCCAATTTACCGTCGATATTATCTGCAAAATCATCGATGGAAAAATCAGTATCAATAGCGCTACTACCTTGCTCAACAAGTCTCGTCGAACCGTTGAACGTTATCTCTGTCGATATCGGAAAGAAGGTATTCGCTTCATCATTCACGGTAATCGAGGGCGAACTCCAGCCAATAAGATCCCTGAATCGCTCAAGAAAGAAGTTCAAAGCCTCATACAAACTAAGTACTTCGATTTCAATTTGCAGCATCTTTCTGAAGTTCTCAAAAAGAATGAAGGTATCGTCATTAAGCGTGAAACTTTACGCTCTTGGGCACACGATATCCATCATGTTAAACGTGCAAAGCGACGTAGAAGCCGCGTCAGAAAGTACCGAGAGCGTATGGAGTTACCTGGGCTTATGCTTCAAATGGATGGGAGCCCTCATCGTTGGTTTGGGGATGAGAAATCTTGTTTGATAGCGATGATTGATGACGCTACGAGTGATATTCATGCTCAGTTTTTTCCCTCGGAGACCACTGAAGGCTGCATGAAGGTGATGAGAGCTTACATTGAGAAGCGAGGGATATTTAAGACGCTCTACGTCGATAGAGCGGGCATCTTCGGTGGTCCCAAACGGAGCAACTTCTCGCAGATGCAACGAGCTTGTGAAGAGCTCGGTATTGAAATTATCTTTGCTAACTCCCCACAAGGGAAAGGGCGTATCGAACGATCATTCGATACTTTCCAAGATAGGCTGGTACCAGAGCTACGAGTACGCAAGGTCACCGACATGGAGAGTGCAAATCGGTATCTACAAGAAGAGTTCATCCCTAATTACTGGGATAAAAAGGTTCGAGTTCAGCCCAAAAGTTCCCGCTCTGCTTTTAAGCGCTTACCTCCCAATTTAGATCTGAATGGCATCTGCGTACAAAAAGAATATCGAACAATACGACGTGATCATACGTTCGGCTTTAATAACAAAAGGTATGTCATCGATTCGCCCATTCGTTACTCTATTGAAAATCAAAAAATAGAGATCCGATGCCAGTTCGATGGCACATTCTGCGCTTATTTTGGCCACCGCCGATTAGATATCACGGAGTTGGTTGAGCCTCGTAAATGCAGTGAATATGGCAAAGAGGTTCAGCGGAAAATTGAAGCACTGGAACTCGTTGAACAGCTCGGCAGTATATCTAAAGCCGCCCGTATCCTTGGCTGTTCTCGCCAATCGCTTTATACCTATCAGAAAATCATGGCAGAAGAAGGGCCTATAGGTCTGAAACGGATCAATAAACCCCTCAAGCGCAACAAGAAGCGTATATCGGAGCATGCAGAAGACAAGATTATCGAGCTGACGCTACAGAACCCTTACTTTACATTGATGCAATTGATGATGGAGTTAAAACAACATGACATCACCGTGAGTATCGGCACGATTAAAAACATCTGGAAGGAAGAAAACCTTAATACCAGAGAGCTTAGGATTAAAAAATCACAATCGCTGAATATCGAGGTTTAAGGCGAGAAGTATCAATCCTAGCTAGAATGAAAGAGCATGACAGAATCGGTTGGTACTTATCCCGTCAAGATCCCTCAGTAATGACATTACCCGTTTCTCGAGCCCACGCTCCTAAGTTGCCACTTGGCTGTCTATCCCGAGCTGAGGTATAGGCCTTGTTCTGAGCAAGCAAGCCCGCTTGTACGCTCACTCCATCCATGCGTGAAAATGCAATCAATTCCCCATGGGTATCGCAGATACAGACGGCAATGGCTGCGTCTCTTTGTATGGCGACCTGCTCAGCCTTGTTAAGCAGTTCATGCGCTATTTTGTGGTTTAACATGCGCTGCTCCTTCTATGGGATCTCGTTGCCTAAGCTCTTTTCGAGCAGGGTGAACCATTGGCCATGAGTCAGCTTCACTTGATTGACCTGTGCACACGCCTTGATTCTATCCAAGTTTGTTGTGCCGATTACAGGCTGAATGTTGGCTGGATGGCGCGTTAGAAACGCAAGAACTATCGCTTCACTGCTTACACCGTGCTCTTCGGCAAGTTGTGCAACATATTGGGCAGTACTGCGCACAACAGCACAGTCATCATTAAGGCCTACATTGCTGAATTTCCCTTGAGCTAAAGAACCCCACGATTGCAACTGAATACCATTGGCTTGGCAGTATTCAATGGTTCCAGTATCAAAATCAGAATGCTGACCTTGGTGGTTCTGAGCCATGATGCCACCTTGTACAAAATCCAGTTTTGCGAGGCTCATTTCCAGTTGGTTGATCACCAAGGGTTGATCTAGCGCGGATTGAAGATAGCGCATCTGATGCTGGTTCATGTTGGAAACGCCAAAGTGTTTCACTTTGCCTGATTGATGCAGCTGAGCAAAGGCTTGAGCCACTTCGTCGGTTTCCATTAATGGATCAGGACGGTGAAGTAGCAAGGTATCTAAGTATTCAGTGTTAAGGCGGCGCAGGATATTCTCTACCGATTCCAAGATCCATTGTGATGAGAAGTCATAGCGCTTGGCAGCATCTTGGTCTGCAAAGCGAATGCCACACTTTGACTGAAGATAGAGAGAGTCCCGCAGACTAGGGTCTTGTTTGAGTGCCCCGCCAAAGGCTTGCTCTGCTTTACCAAAGGTATAAATATCAGCGTGGTCAAATAAGTTAATGCCACTTTCAAGGGCAGTATCAATGATGGTGCGAGTTTGAGTCACATCGCTTGAGCTTACTGGTGCATTGTTCCATCCACCACCCAATCCCATGCAGCCATAAGATAGTTGACTGACGTTAGGGAGGTAGGTAGCAAGTGGCAGGACTTTATTGTTCATTGTTCGCTCTTCTAGTCGTTATTATCTGATGGATACATTCTATTGTTCGTAGTGAAAATGATAAGAGCTTATTTACGAACTCATTGTTCGTTATAATAAACAATGGAATAGATGGAGGTTGAATGAACGAACATAAGCGAGTGGAGCGTTTGATGCTCTTTGTTGAGCTAGGAAGGCAACTTAATTTCTCTCGAGCAGCAGAAGTTCTCGGTATTTCAAGAAGCTATCTTTCGGAGCAAATAAAGAAACTAGAGAGTGAGCTTCAGGCACCACTAGTGATAAGGACAACACGGAGCGTACGTTTAACTCCGGAGGGAGAGCGAGCTTATCAACAAGGGTTAAGCATTCGTAGTGCTGTGCTTGATCTGGAGAGAAACCTCAATAGTGAACACAATGAGGTTTCAGGACTGCTGCGCCTTACCGCGCCGAAGATGTTTGCGGAATCTATCTTGATGGGGCTTTGCCGAGCATTTAAACAGCTGCATCCCGAGATAACATTTGAAATCAACTCCAGCTATCAGTCATTCAATCTCAACCAAACGGATATCGATCTAGCGTTTCGCGCCACTCAATCCCCCCCTGAGGATATGGTGGCCTATCGGCTGTTTGACTATCAGCACTGGCTGGTGGCTTCGCCTAAGTATTTGCAAAGCTTTGGCGCTGTTGAACGAATTGAAGATCTTGATAAGCACCAATGCTTAACGACCTTACATCAGCGAACTTGGCCGTTGAAAACGACTGAGGTAGAAGTGAGCGGTTGGATGGCAAGTAATGACAATCGTATGCTTCGAGAGTTTGCATTAAAAGATGAGGGTATTGTGCGTATCGCCAGCTACTTTGTTGAAAACGATGTACACAATGGTGTGCTCACTCAGGTGCTAGCAGAAGAAACCTCTGACGCATTTAACTCTTTATATATGGTATATCCGCAACTGATTTATCCTTCGGCTAAATTGAAGGCATTTGTTGAGTTTGTAAAACTTAACGTCAACACTCGTCAGTGAGGACGGTGATAGTTGGGGGCGCACTATTTCTGTACTGCACCTGACAACCAAAGGTGCCACTTTTTTGGTCATAATCGTGGCTAAAGAAGATATTTATCTCCTTTAAGGCGCTGCGTTTATCGGTGAATAGCGGTGCGGCATTTCTATTTTTGTTTGCAGTATCTCTATCCACTGAGTCAATGTCTAGCCAGGCTTGTACTTGATTGTTGAGATCAGGAAAACTCACCTTAGAGTCAATGGTAGGGTAGCCTTCGAACAAGAGGACGTTAACGCCATTGAGTGTTATTTTGCTTTCTCCTTGGTCAGTTCCTGCGAGTACAGCTTTGGTATGAACTATCTCGATAGCACTGGTCATTGCTGCTGCCGCCTCTCTTAGGCTGGCGATTTTAGTGTCGACGCGATAATCAGAATATTTTACAGAGGCAATGACCCCTAGGATAGCAAGCAATACCAAAACGATTACCAGTTCAATTAAGGTAAAACCTTTGTGCCTAAAAGATAATGATTTCATGCTATTTACTACGACTTGTCTCGAATAAACCTTACCAAAGGCTGTAGAATACTACCACTCAATCCGTATGTCATCCTATATACATTTACAGTGTAAATGTTAGGTAAAATTGGGATGATGGTAATTCGTGTAGAGTACGAATATGTGATAGAGTCGTGAGCATCATACTTGATAGGTATTAGACGGGATTATTATGGCAAGAATTACCCAGAAGCAAAAAGAAGAAAACCTAGCTAAATATAACGCACTGATTGTAAAGGTCTTCCTTGCAGAAGGTTGGGAAAGCGTTACCTATGACCGACTAGCAAAAGAGACTGGTCTAAGAAAGAGTACCTTGCAGGGATATTACCCTTCAAATCGTGAGTTTGCGATGGCATTGCAAGGCAAGATTCTACCTATCATCATGTCCTGTCTTGATTTCTCATCGCGAGAAGCATTCATTCAATCTTGGGAGCAAGCGTTAACGGAGAGAGAGTTCTCTATGGTCATTCGCATGTTTGTAGCCAATGCTGCTAAAACAGAGTCCAATCCGTCTACCCAAAGAGGCGTGTTAAAGCTTATTGAAATTGTTTCGGAGCATCTGCCGAGTGAGGACGCTCGTGAGATCATTGACTTGGTCATGGGAAGGTCAGTTATGGCGCTGTTGTTTGATACAAAGTGTGACGCTTAAGTCTTGGAAAGCGCAATTCGTTGGCTACGGAAAATAATATAATTTTTTATATTTTGTAACCCGTTGTTTATTAATGCATTTAGATTGATTAACTTTAAAGCAAACGTTTGGTTAGGCATAAATGCATTGACTCTGTGATTTATATCAACATAATACCGCCCGTTTGCGTGAAAATCGCGCACACATAATCTTTTTTGAATGTGTAGTACGGAGAGTAAAATGGCGGGCGACAATAACTATAGTCTTGGGCCGGTTCCAGCCGAGGCAAGAAAAGGTATGGCATCATTAACCATGGTGATGTTAGGACTGACTTTCTTCTCGGCTAGTATGTGGACTGGTGGTTCACTGGGCACTGGGCTTAACTTCAACGACTTCTTCCTCGCTGTTCTCATCGGTAACCTTATCCTAGGTATTTACACTTCTTTTCTTGGCTACATCGGTGCTTCCACCGGACTCTCTACTCACTTATTAGCGCGTTTCTCTTTTGGTACTAAAGGCTCTTGGCTTCCGTCAGCACTGTTGGGTGGTACTCAAGTAGGTTGGTTTGGGGTTGGTGTGGCAATGTTTGCTATCCCAGTGCAAAAAGCGACAGGCATTGATACCAACGTTCTTATCGTCATCTCTGGTTTACTGATGACAGGTACCGTTTACTTCGGTATTAAAGCCTTGATGGTGCTCTCTGCCATTGCTGTTCCTGCGATTGCCGTGCTAGGTGGTTATTCAGTATTAACCGCTGTGGACAGTGTTGGCGGTCTTGACCAGCTACAACTTATCCAGCCTGAAACCCCTATCGATTTCTCAGTTGCTTTGGCTATGGTGGTCGGTTCGTTTATTAGCGCTGGTACCTTAACTGCTGATTTTGTCCGTTTTGGCAAGAAAGCATCGGGTGCGGTTGTTATTACTATGGTTGCATTCTTTATCGGTAACTCGCTTATGTTTATCTTTGGTGCGGCGGGCGCTGCAGCAACGGGTCAAGCGGATATCTCTGATGTGATGATGGCGCAAGGCTTATTGCTTCCTGCGATTATCGTGTTGGGCTTGAACATCTGGACCACCAATGAAAATGCGCTGTATGCATCAGGTCTTGGTTTCTCAAACATTACTGGTCGCTCAAGCACCATGCTGTCAATTATCAATGGCTTGGTCGGCACCATCTTCGCGCTGTGGTTGTACAACAACTTTGTTGGTTGGCTGACTTTCTTGTCACTGGCAATCCCGCCAATCGGTGGCGTTATCATTGCTGACTTCATGATGAATAAAAAACGCTATAAAGACTTCGCTAAAGCAGAGTTTGTTGCGGTAAACTGGGCAGCAATTATTGCGATGGCAGTCGGTGTAGCATCAGGTAAATTTATCCCAGGTATCGTGCCATTGAATGCGGTATTGGGCGGAGCGATTTGTTACTTGATTCTTAACCCGTTGCTTAATAAAAAATCCCTGACGGAACAAACGGCTTAAAGGTAATTTATGAGCTCATTATTAATCAATAATGCACGACTTCCAGGAAAAGTAGGCCTTCAGCAAATCCTGATTGAAGATGGTAAGTTTGCACGTATTGTGAATGCTACCTCAATTGTAGACTTTGCGGGTAAAACTCTGGATGCCGAGGGTGGTATTGCAGTTGCTCCTTTTTGTGAACCCCATATCCATTTAGACGCAACTCAAACGGCGGGTGAGCCAAGCTGGAATATCTCTGGCACCTTGTTTGAAGGTATCGAGCGTTGGGCAGAGCGAAAGCAAACCCTAACCATGGAAGATGTGAAGTCTCGTGCTAAGCAGACCTTAAAATGGCAGATTGCTAACGGCATTCAACACGTACGTACACACGTTGATGTTTCAGACCCGACACTGCTCGCTCTACGCGCTCTGGTAGAAGTGCGTGACGAAATGAAGGAGTGGGTGGACATTCAGATAGTCGCCTTTCCTCAGGAGGGAATCCTTTCTTACCCAAATGGTAAGGAGCTACTTGAGGAAGCAGTGCAACTTGGCGCAGATGTCATAGGTGCGATTCCACACTTTGAGTTTACCCGTGAGTACGGTGTTGAGTCACTGCATTACATCTTTGAGTTGGCTCGTAAGTACGACTGCTTGATTGATGTGCATTGTGATGAGATTGATGATGAGCAATCGCGCTTTGTCGAAACTCTGGCAGCGCTTGCTCATAAATATGAAATGGGCGATAAGGTTACTGCTAGCCATACCACTGCGATGGGTTCGTACAACGGTGCGTATGCGTCTCGCTTGTTCCGCTTATTGAAGATGTCTGGCATTAGTTTTGTGGCTAACCCGCTAGTCAACACTCACTTACAAGGTCGCTTCGATGACTATCCTAAGCGCCGTGGTGTAACTCGTGTGAAGGAGATGCTTGAAGCAAACATCAACGTTTGTTTCGGTCACGATGATGTGTTTGACCCATGGTACCCGTTGGGCACTGCGAATATGCTTCAAGTACTGCATATGGGACTGCATGTTACGCAGGTAATGGGCTACGACCAAATTAACAACTCACTTGATTTGATCAGCTCGAATTCAGCTAAGGCATTAAATATTCAAGAACATTACGGTATTGAAGAAGGCAAACCAGGCAGCCTTCTTATCTTGCCGGCTGAAAATGGTTTCGACGCGGTTCGTCGTCAGGTACCAGTGCGCTACTCTGTACGTCATGGTCAAGTTATTGCTGAGACACAGCCTGCACAAACGTCAATTCACCTAGACAAAGAAGAAGCGGTAACGTTTAAGCGTTAATCATTAATTCTTGAGTTAAAAGCCAAATCCCTCGATTTATCGGGGGATTTTTACATTCCACTGTAGTCTACTCCGTTTAGCCCCTAAATGAGTCAGCAGTAACCTTTCCCAAATCTGAGAATGCTGTTTTTTCAATACTTGAACTAATGGCAAACACATGACAAAAAACACCCCGCTTTTTAGCTATTAGACAGAAAATAGGGTGTTATAGTTTATTGAGGGATAAACAAAAAGCATGTGAAAAATGACTGACTTTCAATCACGGCTACGCACAAACATGTTGCTCAATTACTTCTTAGCTATTGAATAGGAAGCTATATGTGCTTGCACGGTTTGCAACTGAAAAATCAGTCCCATTCTATTATGTGTATATATTTCAGTTGGTTAGGTGGAACACTTGGGATATGCTGAAAGTATGAATTCGTGCCTGTACGATATTAAAATGTTAGCTGTATTCATCAAAATCACGCATACATGGAGAGTAAAATGTGGTTCAAAGATATAGAGTTAGAGTCGAAAAATATAAAACTTGTGCCTTTAAGAATGGATCACAAAGATGCATTGGTGGAAGCTGCATCTGACGGTGAGCTTTGGAAATTATGGTTCACATTTGTACCAAATAACGAAAGTGTTACTGATTACATTGCGACAGCTTTAGAACAGAAAGCCAAGGGTTTAGCTTTGCCTTTTGTTGTCATCGAAAAATCAAGCGGTAAGGTTATTGGCTCAACTCGCTTTTGCAATGCAGATCCAATAAATCAACGAGTAGAAATTGGTTACACTTGGTATAGCAAAAGTTATCAAAAAACATCATGTAATACAGAGTGTAAGTTACTTCTTCTAACTCACGCTTTTGAAAGCCTCAATGCTATTGCAGTTGAATTTCGGACAAGTTGGCATAATCAAGCTTCGAGGTCTGCTATTGCTCGTTTGGGTGCAAAGCAAGATGGAGTGCTTCGAAATCATCAGAAAATGCCTAATGGTGGTTATCGAGATACAGTGGTGTTCTCAATCATCAATATTGAATGGCTTTCGGTCAAAGAGAGCTTAGAGTTTAAGTTGTCAACATACAGCTAACAGACCCTAGCAACGCTTGCTGTTTTCGCTTCGCTCAAGTTTGGTACGCGTTGCTCCGCCAAGTGCCAGTTCGTTATTCTGTTCGTCATGGACGAGTTATTGCGCAAACTCAGCCCGCGCAAACCTCCATCCATTTGGATGAAGAAGAAACGGTGACATTCAAACGCTAAACGCAAAGCCCCTCTACTTTAAGAGGGGCTATTTCCTATCTACTTGCATCTTCCGATGTTTAAGTTTTAAAACTTATAGGCAATACCACCATAAACCGTACTCATATTCCAAGTTGAACTGGAATCATCATATTTACTATCAATCTCTGTAATGTCACCCTCATAAGCCACTCTAAGTGTCAGACCTTGGAAGGCATCCATAGGAGAATAATCGAGTCCAATACCGTAATGACCTGCAGGCCCAGTGTCGCCATCGAGGATCATGACATTATCAGACTGCTGTAAGTCGATTGCGGATACGCCTACCTTTACAAAAGGACGCAAGCCGTTATCGAAGGTGTAGCCAAGGTTTGCCGAAACTGAAAAAGACTTTGGAGAGAAGACCTTGGTGCTTATGTTGCTTTGTTGCCCAGAACTAGTATTTGTAAATTTGGCATTCACTTTGCCGTAATCATTATAAGATGCCTCGACCCCAACGATGCGATTGAAAAAGTAACCGCCATACAGGGTGTAGGACATGCCCTCAGCATCTAAGCTAGCGTTTGTAATGTTAGAGTTATCCTTTGCTAAGTCGGAGACAAAGCCACCATCATCAAAGCTAGGCTTGCCAACACCCCCGCCGACATACCAACCATTGGTTTCACCAGCAAATGTTGTACCAGAGACAAGAAGAGTGCCCACTAGGACCGCTATTGTGTTTAGTTTCATATTCCCCCCCACGGAGTATTGAAAATCAAAACATGAGGGTAACAAGAAGGTTACTTATTGATACGAATGCAAACGAAGTTGTCAAAATTGTTAGCGAGTTTCATTATCATAGAAAGCGTTTGCGTCTTGCCATAACCTCAAGCTTAGTTACCGTGACTGAGCAAGATAAAGATGTTGGTAATCTATTGAAAAATCTTTCTTTTACTATTCATGGTGATATTAAAAAGTTTTGTTATGCTATTCAAAGCAGGTGAGTAAATAGGGGTTACCAAGGGCCCATAATCTTATTCATCGACAATGACCCTCGCATTTTCAATGTTAAATTTCGTTATTGATAAAGCGTATTGAAAAACAGAACTCGGATAGCACACATAAAGGGATTGCCATGCTAAGGATTGCAATAGTTGCTTTGTTATTGGTATCACCTGTTAGCCTGTCTAAGGGCTTGGTGGATGTTGACTATGAAAGCCGGCTCAACAAGCAGCAACAAGCCATTTATGAATTGATTATCGACAGTGAAGTGACGGAAGAATTTGTAGAGATCGTAACTGTAATGCTCCCATTCAAGCAACCGATCCCGCTTATATATGGCAACTCTACCACTGAAGGACACGCTCAGTTGTTGAATGAGATAGAAGAAGAGGATGTATTAGCGGACCAACAGGAATCTTGCGAGGAAACTTATCGGTTATTGCTCGACAATTGGTATAGCAATTCACAACAACCAGAGACCTCGGTGTAATTTATGTTGAGATCGAGTGTCACTCTACTCCTTCTTCTACTCTGTCATTCGTTGCTTGCTGGTGAGCATGAGTCAAGGGTAGAGCATGTACCCTCATCTTTGTTTGAGTCTGAGCAGAGACCGACACCTAGACTTGTATGGGTGTATACCTATAAATCCGAGAACGAAAATCAGAGCCTGTATCGAGCTAGGTTTATATCAAGGATGACGCCCGATTGTATTGCGCAGATCGATTTTGATTCTGTAGAGGTTTTGAACAAGATTAACCGCAAAACTGAGTTTTCTTTAGTAGAGGAACAACTTAAAGGAAAAAGACCCGCCGGATTGTTGAGTATTACCTTCGATACCAAGGTTCAAGTACTCGAACAACGGGCCAACAAGCCGGGCTCAATCTCAATCGAGCAAAGCTTGTATAACTACAATATGTTTGTCGATGAAGCTGCCTTTGCTTATCAATTGCAACCCATCTCCGAAACTGAAGTGCTGGTGGATGTGCAAGCAAGTAATACGGTACGCCCTAGTGTTCCCGGATGGGTCAATAATCTGTTCCAATCTAACGTGGACGATAAGGTGTTGCATTTTCAAGCTGCGTTAACGGCACTTTGTTCAAACTGGAAAAAGCCAAGTGAGTCCTGAATCCTACTGGTTGATTGGGTTTGCCATGGTTGCGTTGAGCGTATGGAAAACCTATACAGGCCCGGCTTTGGCTGGGTTCTTAGGGCTGAGTTATCCCGAGATGTTTATGTTTAACATCCTTCCTGCAATGGGAGCGGGGTTCTTTGGTTGGTATTTTGGTTCTGTTTTAGAAGTGCCTTTACCGTTTAAAAGAGCAGTACACTTTCGGCCTAGGCTGCGTAAGTTTTTAAGAGCATGGAATCGTTATGGACAGATCAGTATGGCTCTGCTAGCGCCGATTTTGATAGGGATTCCTGTTTTTACCTTGGTATCACGTAAGTTAAAGCAGGGGGGGGTAAAAACCTTCACCCTGCTGTTTCTCTCTATCTTGCTGTGTAGTGGCGTGAGTTATTTTGGTTTCCTGCTTCTCAATTGGCAGGAATATATCGCAATCGAAGCCTTACTTCCTGATACGGTTGATCCTAAATAACCATGCCTCGCTTCAGCGCAAGCTATTACGCATTCCTACGGTAATACAAAGGAGTCCAATCACTAGCTCACTTTTTCTCCATTTCGATTTGTAAAACTATTGCGCATACTGCGTTACGCAATTTACTCTCGCTTATACCCGAATATCTAGTTATGTGGCCAAATTCACTACACCACTACACCACTACACATTGGTACAAATACTCAAAGAAATATACTCCCAGTTTAGATATTCTGAGTAATCAGTTCAGATATGTGCTGTGTGCTAAAAGAAAATAAACCACTGATAAAGTGGTTATTTTCAATGTTATGAAGTATCTAAATTGCTGTTGCTTTATGTGAATCTCCAGAATTTAGCTGTTCCAGAGCTTCTGTGTAGCCTTTAGATGTTATTATTGCTTCTCTTCCTTTTGGAGTAATAATATGAACTTCTGGCGTAGTTTCAAGTTGATTTAGTATGAAATTTTTACCTTTATTTGTTACAGGCATCATAGCTATATCATCACCAGCACATAATACTTTGACACGCACTTGTTGCTCATTATATGAAACGTTACCGAACTCTACTTTTTGCGTTTCATTTTTATTCATCTCTTGGCAACTAACACCAGCTATACGAACGAAGAGAGTCGCTTGTGCATTCATATAGAAGTAAACTCCATTATAAACGCCCTCAGCTTCTGGAGAGAAGACCGCCGCATTTCCTGATGTATCAGTCTTCACTGTCCAACCTGATGCACATGCAATTGAAGAAGAAGACATTAGCCCTACTAACATTAACTTGAGAATCTTATTCATTTTATCTCCGGTACTTAACAAACATAATCAATGTGTATTGCAAACAAATCACTGCTACAGAGCGACCTCTTCAGAAAATTCGTCCTGACCAACTTCACTCATTGCTGCCGTATAACCTTCTGCGGAGATATAACCTGTATGGCCACGTTTAGTGTTAATAGTGACACCTTTCTTTTTCAACAACTCGTTGTTCAAGAACTCAAGGCCTGCATCAGAAACTGGTGACATTTCCATGTTACCCTCTTCTGAGCACTTTATAGTTACTTTAACTGCTTGGTCGTTGTAAGTAACAACACTTGCTTTAGGCTCGTCCATCATACAAGACATGCCAGTTGCTTTCGTATTTACGATAAGGGTTCCATCTGAATCCATATGAAAGAATACACCTTGTGTTTTTCCTTCAACCGTATTTGAAACTGCAACTTTCTTACCTTCAGTTGTAGTTTCTACGTTCCAATCTGATGCTATTGCTACTGAAGACATACCAAGACTTATCGCTATAGCCAATGAGATTTTGTTCATAATATTTCCTGATTAAATTAAATGTATTAGTGCTTTTCGCTAAGGGAATATTAAGTAATGTCCAATATTCGTTCAATAGGAGAAATAGTTTCATGGCGGGATATGATAAACAATATATAATAACTGTATTTATCATAAAAAATATAAATATCATTGGGTTATGTCTTTTTTGAGTGTGCATTATGCACAGAAGTGATAGCAGATATAAGAATGTGTAATATTGTTTGCAACAACTAAATTATAGTGTGCTTTTAGACTTTTCTAAGCTAGGCTTTAACACTGTGTTTACTTAATATAAATGTTCGTGAAGTTATTTTTATGTACAACTAATTATCAATTAGTCTAAGTCTACTATTGATAAACTGGGATGTAAGTTAATTTACGTAAAACTAAGATTAATGAAATTGAAATAGCTTGAGTTATTTTGCCAACAGGTTTATAACGCTAAAAGCAATGCAAACAGCTAGAATACTTTACGTATCGTAACTCGAAATTGTCCAGAACCTTGCTGAGGGGGACTTAACACGAAATTGCCCCATTGCGTTTACGTTAGGTTTTCTACACGGCATTGAGTTTGGCATTTAACCTACTTTTCTCATGACAAAAACTCTAGAAATGTGGCTAAATTTGTTCATCCACTACAGCCTCACTCCCTTTTAGTTTCATGGAAATGTGAAGAGCTAGTTATTTAGTAAATATAAACAATAACTTGTGAGCTATTAGGTATTTAACAATGGCACTTTATGCTCCACTAACTCCAACTGAGTTTATGGAGAAACACCGTTGAAATTAGCAAAACACCACGCTCTTAGCGCGAGCCTCATTTGCGCTGTAACATTATCAGGATGCGGCTCAAGCACTGACAACAGCGATGCCACAGTCGTACTCGATGAGTCTTACTATACCGACCTCTATGATTGGAACAAAAGCAAGGGGCTCAATGAGAGCTTTCTTGGTCGCGGTATCAACATGGGTAACTTCTTTGAGTCCCCTAGTTACGAAGGTGAGTGGAATGGTGGCCTAACCATTCAAGCTAGTGATTTTGATAATATTGCTAGTCACGGTTTTGCGAGTGTACGCATCCCTGTTCGCTGGAATGCGCATGCGCTGGAAAACGCGCCATTTACTATTGATGCAGCATTTCTATCTCGAGTCCAGCAAGTCGTTGATGAGGCGATTCAAGAAGATCTGCGCGTGATCATCAATACTCACCACTACAATGAAATGTTCTACAACAAAGGTGAGTTTCAACATCACAGAGAAAGACTCAATGCAATCTGGAACCAATTAGCCATACATTTCCCATTGGATGAATACCCAGAGGATAAGCTTGTCTTTGAGCTGCTCAATGAGCCGCATGAAGAGGTGGGTGTCGATGAGTGGAACCTACTTATCGACGACTTAACTAGCCTGCTGTGGACAGACAATGCTGATACGCAGAACAACTCCCTAGGCCAACGAAAAATCATGATTGGCACGGCTGATTGGGGCGGCCCATTCAAACTGCCGGCCCTGAAACTACCGCAAGAATCTACGCCTGACAACACCATTATCACAGTGCACTTCTATGAACCATTTAAGTTCACCCACCAAGGTGCTGAATGGGTTGATGGCGCCAACAAATGGGCAGGCATGCGTTGGCTCGGCACTGATGCTGAAAAGCAGACGCTATATAACTATTTAGATGCAGTCTCTGACTGGAATAATGTGCAAGGGCGTGGATTTGAAATCAACATCGGAGAGTTTGGTGTCTATAGCAAAGTCTCAAAGCCCGAAGATCAAAGGGCTTGGACAGCTTTCATCGCCAGAGAGTCGGAAAAACGTAGCTTTAGTTGGCACTATTGGGAGTATAGTTCTGGATTTGGCGCGTATGACCCATATGCAAAGCAGTGGCGATCTGCGCTGATTGAGGGGCTTATTCCTACAGATAAGTAACAAAACGACACTGAACAGAGCTTATATGGACACGTGATGACGTCTCGCTATCCAAGCTAGGATGACCAGATATTTACTACGATTGGTATTAAGTACAATGCAAGCGGGGCTTAAATGTATCTTGTTCTCTACTGCCGACAATATCGGTATGACTGATTTCTCACGGACAAGCCGCAGAAGCGCCCACGCAATCAGAGCTTATGGCACTTGCTAACAACGTAATTAAGCCGGCGCTTTAAAGCCAACGCCTTAATAGGTCTGGATAGACTGCCTATTAGGGCGCCAGCATATGTGTGCTACTTCAAAACCACAGCAAATCGCAATAGCTTGGTCGCGGTGGGTGTTTTTTCTGATCATCTAATTGAGAATAATTGTTTGTTACACTTTGCATCTGTTACCAGTGCGTAAATTGATATCGATTAATTTAGTTAAAAATGTGTTTCCGTAATATGGGGTAACTCTTAATCACCTTGGAACGGAAGTACTATGAAGTTAAAGTCGATTCTCGCAATATCACTCATGGCTCCACTTAGCGCTATGGCAGACCATGACCACACTATCATTGATGGTTTAGATTTTGGTCCATTAGCGCAGTTTGTTGGTACATGGAAGTCTGTTGAAAGTGGTGGCGTAGATATCTCACCGGCTCAAACAGGAACACCGCAAGGCGAAGGTGCACCAGCGATCACCCCATTTTATGAGGTGATGACGTTTGAGGTTGCGGCTGACGCGGTCAATGCGAGTGAGCAAACATTAGTAGCTCTGTACTATAAGCAAGAAGTCTTTAGAAAAGCCGACGACTCAAAGTTTCATGATCAACGAGGCTACTTCATTTACGACAAAGATAACCAGATAGTGTACAACTCATTTTGTGTACCAAGAACTACCTGTGTGACTGCTGAAGGTGTCGCAGGCAGTGAGATGTCCCTCAAGCTATCAGATCGTGGCATCGCAGAGTCTAACTATATGAAAGATAATGCATCGACCACGGATTTCTCTATGAATATTAAGGTAGAGGGCGATACCTTAACCTATTCACAAACCACAGCGCTTGATATCTATAATCGCTCATTTGCTCATACCGACTCTTCGGTACTAGAGAGAGTAAAGAACTAGTTTTATCCAAATACTTCAATCAAAGGGTGACGCTTACGTTGCCCTTTTTGCTATTTAATCGGGGTAGCGCTGTTTAATGGAAGATAGGTTGAGAAGCCAGTTTCCTATAAATAGGATCACCATGGAGGCAATCAGCACTAGAGTGGGTTCAAAAGGCGCCTTTGCAGTCAGTGCTGGTGTTGCGCCTGCAACAAACGCAGAGATACATCCTACCAAGGAGCTTGCGGTACCAGCCTTCTTTGACACGATTGAAAACGCGTAGACAAAGGTGTGTATATAGATAATGGATGCAGTAAAGAAACAGATTGCAGGGAATGCGATGAACATCCATGTCTTGGCTCCAAAGGCCATAAAGCAGATGGCGAGCAACACTCCGCTACCGATTCCCGCCCCATAAATACGCATGAGCCATTGCTTATTCCAAAGCTTTTTAGCAAGTAAATGACGATAGAATATTTGTCCGGAAAGCCAAAATACACCCATCAAGAGGCTCACTTGACCGTAAAAATCGGCTGACTTGTCGAAGCCTTGTTGAAAGATGTAGGTGGCAAAGACATTGAAAGAAGAAATGATGGCGTAAACCATGCCAGCCGCGATGGTAAGACGGATGAACTGATCTTTGGTTAACACATACGAATAGCTGTCGACTAGGGTGCTTAGGTTAAAGCGAATCCGCTCTTTTAAAGTCTCGGTGAGTACTACAGTGACAAATAGGGCAATGACACCACTCATGGCAGAGAGGAAATAGAACACTGATTGCCACCCAAACCAGGTCTGCATATGACCGCCAATGAAAGGGGCAATAATCGGTCCCATAGCCCAAACCAGACCTAGGGTAGCAAAGTGTTTGCTGAGCTCTTCTCCTTCGAATACGTCAGCTAATACAGCCCTACCGATAACGCCAAAAAATCCAGCGCAGAAGCCCTGTACTACTCGCAATGTGATGAGTTGATCAAGGCTGGTGGCATGAGCACACATAAACAGGGAAATACTGAATAAGATGGCACTGACTGAACAAAGCCACTTTCTACCCAGTACGTCTGAGATATAGCCCGAGAGGATTTGAGTAATGGCATAAGCCATGAGGTAAGACGAAACGATCAAGCTTCCAGAGTGGTCATTTTCACCAAAATGCTGAGTGATAGCGGGCAATGATGGCACCATGATGTCCACGGCAAATCCAAGGGCTAGAGTTAATGCAAATACAGAATAGAAGCAGGTTTTTTGTTGTGCATTCATTAAGTTGGGGTCATCAAGATATCGATTCTTGAGTATAGGAGAGTTCGGCAATCGAATTACATCGATTGGATGTTTCACCAGCTGATAGATCTCCTAAAAAGAAAAAGGCCTCGGCGTAATGCGAGACCTTTCGTTCTTTGAGAGTAGACCTACTTGATATTAATGTTTCTATCGCGTTGGTCGTACATATCAGGTGTGGTGTGAACCCCCCCTGCGAAACCGGCTTTCTCAAGGGTTTCTCGCACGTCTTTCACATCCTCAGCGGTGACTACCACGTCCCTCGCTCCCAAGTGATAGCGTACGAAGGTAATCAGTTCCGCTAATTGCTGATCTGATAGCACGTCCTCGAAGCTTGCCATAGGCATGAAGTTCTTGTCTTCGACCAAGTAGGTGGGCTCTAAGCCACGCACGGTAACCGCTATGGTATTGAACGGGTCACGGTGCATTATGATGCCGTTATCTAGCAGTGCCGGTGCTATTGGATCTCGCCCTTTACCGTCTTCGCCGTGGCAAGCACCACAGGTTTGTTGGTAAATAGGGTAGATGTCAGAGTTATAGGCGCTGTCGTCAAATCCTTTAGGCTTTAATACAACCGCGTCAGGACTGATGAAGTTATCGGAATCCCCTTTTATGAGGTAGTAAGACATAGATTCCACGTCTTCTCTGGTCATCAGACTGAGGCTGTTTTTCACTACATCAGCCATTCCGGCAAAGGCAGTACCTTTCGCTGAATGTCCGGTATGTAGAAAATCAGTCAATACCTCGACATCCCACCCGTCGGTGTATAGCTCATTTGAGGTAATATCCGGGGCATTCCATCCATCGATGAGATTACCTTGGAATATACGGTCAGCAATGATGGCCTGAGCAATGTTACGCGGAGAATGACATTCAGAACAGTGTCCTAGGCCTGCGACCCAATACTTACCCTTTTGCCATTTTTCTACATCGTCTACGCTCTCTTTGAGCTCTGCTGGGACATCATAGGAAAGTGGATTGGTATCCATAAACACAATGTTCCAGCTAAGCAGTCCTAATCGAATATTCGACGGGAAGATCATGCTGTTGTCATCGTTACGCCTTGGCACTGCAGTGATAGATTGTAGGTATTCCCACATGTCGAGCATGTCCTGGTCTGTGACGTACTGATAAGAGGTGTAGGGCATAGCAGGGTAGAGGTAGCCATGACGACCTTTACCATCAACCAGAGCCGCCTTAAAATCTTCAAAGTCGTACTCTCCTATACCCTCGCTGGTATGGGGTGTGATATTGGTTGAGTAGACGGTACCGAAAGGGGTCACGAAGGGCAAGCCACCGGCAAAGGGTTCACCGCCTTCAGCACTATGACAGGCTACACAGTCACCCGCGTGAGCGAGATATTCACCGCGTTCAATAGCGTCAGCGTCTAAGCTTGCAATCTTTTCATCCCAATCTAAACGCGACTTGGTGATCATAGCGCCGATCGCTAGAATTTGGTTGCGTGACAATTGCCCTTCAAAGGCTGGCATGACGTTATTGAGACCAAATCGGATAGTGTGTTGGATCTCTTCTATGCTTCCGCCGTGAAGCCAAGTGTCATCAGAAAGGATGGGTAGGCCTAGCTCTTGATTGCTGATTGAACCATCACCATGACAAGCGGAGCAGTACTGAGTGAAGAGCTGCTTGCCGAGCTCGACCTTAACCGCTGGCACATTGGAATGACGTTGATTTAAAGAAGCTAAGTAGTAGGAGAGCTTCGCAATTTCATCTTCATTGAGGACCTCGTTGTACCCTGCCATTGCGCCATTGCGGCCTTTTTCAATGGAGTGAATAATGGCCTCATCACTGCCGCCATACATCCAATCGTTGTCGATGAGGTTGGGGAAGTGCTTTTGACCTTGGGCATTGTCTCTGTGACAAGCCGCACAATGGGTTTGAAATAGCATTCGTCCTGAGGTGGTAATGGCCTCATTTTGCGCAAGGCTCATTAATGAGGTGTCAGTGACCGTTGCGAATTGCTCGTCCAAGGTTGTACTCGTGGTACTTAGTTTGTCGTCACTTTGCTCCCAGTCCACCAAGCCTTGCCAATTGCCAAGCCCTGGGTACAGAATCAAATAGCCAACGGAGATAGAGAAGGCAACAAAGTAACTGATAAACAGCAGCTTAGGTGGCGGTGCATCATTTTCATCTATGCCATCAAAGGTTGCTAAAGACTTGTTTGCGTCCGCTTCGTGATTTTTGCGCCAATACTTGACGACAACTCCCACCATTAATACAAAGAAAACGACGGTGCAGATAACGGCCCATAAGTTCCAGAAACTACTCATTGAGTTACTCCTTCTGCCGTATCAACCCCGAGACTTTGCAGGTAACGTATCAATACCTCGCCCTTGGTTTTACCGCGCACCTGTAGGCGAGCATCGGCGATTTCATCATCGCTGTACGGTACACCCAATGTGCGCAGGGTGAGCATTTTGTCAGTGATGTCATCACCAGAGAGTTTTTGCTCAAACAGCCACGGATAAGAGGGCATGATAGAGGTCGGTATGACATCTCGCGGATTAACTAGGTGCAACACATGCCACTGGTCTGAGTATTTTCTTCCCAAGTTAGTGAGGTCTGGGCCAGTACGTTTTGAACCCCAAAGATTTGGAAATTCGTAGATATCATCCGGCTCTTGGTTGGCCCTGCCGTTGCGTTTAACCTCTGGCTCTAAAGGGCGTACCATTTGCGTGTGGCACACATGACAGCCCTCGCTGATATAGATATCCCTGCCTGCAACTTCTACGGCAGTGAGTGGTTTTGCCATGCTATTGGCTGCCAGTTCTGGTCCTCGGACAATATTGGGTACAATCAGCACTAATATTGAGAAGGACGCTACAACTATGGTCGCAATGATGAGAATAACGACCGATTGAGTGAAGTCTTTACTCATTATGCCGCCTCCCTTTTAAGCACTAGTTTGGGCATTTTGACTGTCTTATACAGGTTGTACACCATCAGTAGCAGGCCGAGTACAAACAGTGCCCCACCAAAGAATCGTAAGAATAACCAAGGCGCTTTGAAATCCATGGCTTCAACGAAGCTGTAAACCAGTTCGCCATTTTCACTTTGTGCGAGCCACATATAGCCCTCACCGATACCCGCCACCCATAGCGCGATGGCATAAATAGCGACACCGGCATGCGCCAGCCAGAAGTGCCACTTAATAAGTCGTGTAGAGTACAGCTTGTCTTTGCCCCACAGTTTCGGAATGAAGTAGTAGAAAACAGCAATACCGGACATTCCCACCCAACCCAGTGCGCCCGAGTGTACGTGACCGATAATCCACTCAGTGTTGTGTGCGAGCATGTTAAACCAACGAATCGCCAGCAATGGACCCTCAAATGTGGCTAAGCAGTAGTAAAGAATGGCCGAAAAGAAGAACAGCATAATGTAATCATTTTTCAACTTCTCTTTGTTTTGCAGCAGCGTCATAGCACTGTTGAACGCACCACCCCAAGAGGGTAGCCAAAGGATCAGCGACATCACGATACCGATGTTTTGCACCCATATTGGGACAGAAGAGTAGATGAGGTGGTGAGTCCCGGCCCAGGTATAGAAGCCGACCAACCCCCAAAAGTGAATCACAGAAAGACGGTAAGAATAGATAGGTCGTTCAGCTACTTTTGGAATGAAGTAGTAGTTCATTCCAATAACGCCAGCGGTTAACAGGAAGCCTACTGCATTATGACCCCACCACCATTGAACTATGGCATCTTGAGCTCCAGCAAAGACAGAGTAAGACTTCATCATTGAAGCAGGGAGCGCCAAGTTGTTGACTACAAAAATTAGGGCGATAACGATAATAAACGCGGCAAAGAACCAGTTTGCTACGAAAATATGATTGGCCTTTCGTTTTGCTAACGTGCCAAAGAAAAGGATGGCGTAGAGGACCCATACCAGCACGATAAGCAGGTCAATTGGCCACTCTAACTCTGCATACTCTTTTGATGTGGTGTAACCCAGAGGCAGTGATAAGAGAGCGAGCAATAACACCAATTGCCATCCCCAAAACACCATCCACGCAAGGCTTTTATTGAACAAGCCACATTGTCCGGTGCGCTGGGCGATATACAAAGATGCGCCCATTAATACGTTGACGACGAAGCCGTAAATAACGCCAGAGGTGTGCAGCGGACGCAGTCGACCAAACTGGAAGTATTCCGAATCAAAATTAAGGATGGGCCAATAGAGTTGAGCGGCAAGTACTACACCGATAAACATTCCTACTACTGACCAGATTACGGACGCCACAACGAAGTATTTGACGACCTTGGTGCTGTACACCGTGGTTTCGTTTTCCATCAGAGAGTCCTCTAAGGCTGCGTGTCTTGACCAAGTTGGGAGAAGTAGTAAGAGATATCTTCAATATCTTGATCGGTGAGGGCATCTGCTTGTTGCTGCATTAAAATAGCCAACCCACTGGTTCTTTCTCGCGCTTTGTAATCTTTCAATGAGGAAATGAGGTATCCCATTTTTTGACCGCGAAGGTTCGGATAGGGGTCAAGGGTGGAAATGCCATCTTCGCCATGACAAGTCATGCAGACTTTGGCCTTGGCTTTGCCTACTTCAAACTGTGCATCTTCTTGTGCATAAGCGGTCGCGCTTAAACCTAGTATTGCGAGTAACAGCACTTTCATCGGTGTAAATCCTTTTCCGATCCTCTATTCGAACGAAAGAGAGGTGTTGACAGATGTAGCCCAAAGTATAGTTAACCATTCGAATAAGGCGTTGCTTTGGCTACTTTTTTCTACGCATCTGAATAGGAAAAGGTTTAGTTTATTGAGGTCAAACACCCTATAAGTAAGAATTTTAGGGTGCTTGGCGATGACTATCATGGTTAAGCAGGAGCTAAGCTTTGGGGTTCGTTTGCCAGAGTTTGCATGAGTTCTGAAGCGTCTGCTTGCTCATCAGTTTGCAGGTACAACTCAATGAGTCTTGTTACCTCCCAATCAGCAAAGTACTTTTGCACTGACAGCAGTTGGGTCGGTTTGTTATTGTCCAAAATGAGCCAATGGGCTTGACCTTGATGGGATTCGGAGCTGATCAGGCGTTGGTCATCTACTTGCAAATAGTCTTTCAACATAGCCGCAAGCTCGCTCATGGGTAGGGTTGATTCAATTCGATATAAATAGCCACCTTGAACCTTTTGTCGTGCCCAGTAGTCAATGTCATTCAAATTCAGAGTATCTCTGGAAATGAAGACAGCGCAGCTGGCACTGGTAAATGAGGAGATCGCGACGGCGGAATGCTTGAATTCAGGCTGCCCAGATAATTCATCGGTGGTGTTGGCAATCAGTGCACAAGGTTTACTGTTTTTAGAGGTGGTCTCGTTCCAATGTATTGGCATAAACAGCTGTGATGGGGATAGCTCTGACGTAACCTTAGCTCGCACTAACGCCTCTCCTTGGAAGTTAGACACCTTAGCTAACTGACCGTCCAATATTTGGTATTTTGACGCCGTATCGGGATGTAGTTGTACAAAGGGTTCACTGGTGTGCTCTGCCAGTTTAGGGGACAGGCCCGTTCTAGACATGGTGTGCCAATGGTCTCTAACCCGACCGCTGTTTAGGATTAATGGGTGTTTGGCATTTGTTTTGGCCAATGGAGCTTGGTAGTTAACAGCAACAAATCGAGCTCGCTTATTAGGGGTATAAAATTGACCATCGTTGAACAGCCTCTGATTTACTACTTGGTCTTGAAGCTCTGTTACTGGCCATTGCTGCGGTTTAAGCTGGCTATAGCCCTTGTCGTCTAGCTGAGTTAAACCAATTAAATTAAGGTCACGTTCTAAGTTATCATTTCCTAGAGTCGTCAGCTTGGCGTACTCAGAAAATATCTCGCCCTCATGTATGTAGTCAAAGGCCTCTTTAAACCCCATTTTCTGCGCAACCTGACTGATGATCCACCAATCGGGCTTTGCCTCTCCGGGGCTAGGCAGAATGCGTCGCTGTCTTGAAATTCGGCGCTCGGAATTAGTCACCGTACCTGATTTCTCACTCCATCCTTGAGCTGGCAAAACGACATCGGCCAAGCGACTGGTTTCGGTATCAGCAATACAATCTGAGACGACTACGAGTGGGCATTTTTCCAGCGCAGATCGTATCTTGCCAGAATTAGGCAGGCTGACCATAGGGTTGGTGGCCATGATCCACACCGCCTTTATTTTCCCCGAGTCTATGGCATCAAACATGTCGATGGCTTTCAGGCCGGGCTGTGTGGCTAGGGTGTCCGTCTGCCAGTAATCACTGACGAGTCGCAGGTGCTCAGGGTTGTCAAACTCCATATGTGCGGTAAGCGTATTTGCTAATGCGCCAATTTCTCGCCCGCCCATAGCATTGGGCTGTCCAGTGACAGAGAATGGGCCGCAGCCTGTTTTACCTATTTTACCCGTGGCAAGGTGACAGTTGAGAATAGCGTTCACTTTATCTGAGCCGCTACTGGACTGATTCACCCCTTGAGAGTAAATAGTGATTACCTTGTCTGTGTTGGTAAATTCGCGGTAAAACTGCATTAATTGTTGCTCGGTAAGCCCTGTGATTTCTTCTATATTTTGTTCTGAAAGTGCAGCGTGAATGGTCTCGTCAAAATGATCGGTATGTGAGGAGATAAACTCGTGATCCAGCTCGTCCTGCTCGATAAGGTGCGAAAGTAAACCATTAAACAAAGCCACATCTGAGCCCGATTCAATAGGCAGATGGGTATCGGCAAGCTCACAGGTATCGGTCTTTCTTGGGTCAACCACTACTATCTTTAGCGAAGGGTTTTCTTGCTTGGCTGTGCGAAGTCGTTGAAATAAAACAGGATGGCACCAAGCAAGGTTTGACCCCACAATAACCACCATTTCTGCTTGCTCGAGATCTTCATAGCAAACGGGAACTGTATCGCTACCAAACGCTCGCTTGTGCCCGACAACAGAGGAGGCCATGCAAAGGCGTGAGTTACTATCGATATTAGCCGTTCCCATGAAGCCCTTGATGAGCTTGTTGGCAACATAGTAATCCTCAGTTAATAGTTGTCCTGAAACATAGAATGCTACGGAGTCAGGGCCGTGTTGTTGGATAGTTTGTGCAAATTGTTCTGCGACCATAGTCGTGGCATCTTCCCACGACAGTGCTTCATCAGCATGGCCCGTTTTTAGGGTTGGAGATAACAGGCGACCATCATGAATCACCGTCTCTCCTAGCGCTATCCCCTTAGTACACAACTTGCCATAGTTAGAGGGATGTTCCTTATCTCCACGTATCTCCAGTTCCCCCGAATGCTTCGGCCTGGCTTCGATTCCGCAACCAACGCCGCAGTATGCACAAGTGGTCTTGATCCATCCTTCATTATGTTCAGTCATGGGCGTTCCCTTTCATGTCTTAAGCTTTAATATCTATTACCTTGCAAAAATCAAACCAAAGCCCCAAAAAAAACACTATTCAAAAATATACCTTATAAAACATTCACTTAAATTCACATCTACCCCTAAAGTGGTATGTTATTATTGCTTTAATATGCTCTTTATGATTGTTTCTGCACCATTTTGATCAATTTTGCACCGCGAATGGACATAAATTGTGAGTTTATGTTTTTCTGTGTGAAATTTGCACAGTGTTTTTGCAAAGTAATTTATGGTTAAGTAATTGTTATTAAAGGTTAATAAATTTTAATTTTGTCTTAGATCAAATTATTGGCCTCCAATTTGCAGGAGTTGGCACAGAGGCGAATAAAAATTTGGTAGTGATGGTGAGAAGTCACGATGTACCAGATATAGGAGCAAAATAATGGGAATTCAAAGCAAATATCTAGGTCGAGTAACCTTAGTTGGAGCAGGTCCAGGTGACCCTGACTTACTAACGGTAAAAGCGAGCAGAGCCATACAACAAGCTCGATTTATCATGTACGACAATTTAGTGAGTCATGAAATCCGAGCCCTGTTCCCAGAAGAAGCAGAGAAAGTCTTTGTCGGTAAATCCAAAGGCATGCACTGCGCAACGCAAGATCAGATCAACACCTTATTACTGAATGCAGCGCTAGAAGGTAAAGATGTTTGTCGCGTGAAAGGCGGAGACTCTTTTGTGTTTGGGCGTGGCGGTGAAGAGATGCTGATGCTGGCAAAACAGGGTGTAGAAGTGGATGTCATACCGGGCATTACGGCCGCTTCAGGTTGCACTAGTTACGCAGATATTCCTCTTACTCACCGCGGTTTGGCTCAAGGCTGCACCTTTGTTACCGCTCACGCTGACAAAGAGCTCGATATCAACTGGGATGCACTGGCTCAGCTGAAGCAAACCTTGGTCTTCTATATGGGGCTGAGTAAAACGGACATGTTAATGGAGAAACTGACTAAGGGGGGATTATCAGAAAACACCCCCGTTGCCTTCATTGAGAATGGTTGCACCCCTAAGCAGCGCGTATTTATCGGCAAACTTCATCAGTTAACTTCACTTAAACAACAGCATCAAATTCAGTCGCCTGCATTGATTGTAGTGGGCGAGGTTGTGTCCGTTGCTGAGCAAATGGACTGGCTTGGTCAACTGTCTGGCAGGCAGCTATGCAAAGTAGAGCATGAGCAAACACTGCAAATGACGGCATAGTCGCAAAGGTATTTGGAAGATTACGCACATTAGTAACAAAATTCGGGTTTCAAGGAATGGATATTATGAAAAAGCAAAGAGTGATAGTGGTCGGTAATGGCATGGTAGGCCACAAATACATAGAAACACTATTGCAGCAGAAAAGGGATGACATAGAAATCATTACGTTTTCTGAGGAGCCACATCTTGCCTATGACCGTGTTCATCTTACCTCTTATTTTACTGGAGGTGCTAAGGAGTTGGCTTTAGCTGATGAGGGTTATTACACCGACAATGGCGTTAAGTTTGTGGTTAGCGATAAAGTGGTCAAGCTTGATACTGATGCCAAGCAAGTGATCACCGAAAGCGGTCGTATCGAACAATACGATTCTTTAGTGCTGGCTACGGGCTCTTTTCCTTTCGTTCCACCCATCCCTGGTAATGACGGTGATCATTGCCATGTATACCGAACCCTTGAAGATTTGGATGGAATTGAGGAATCAAGCAAGCTAAGCCAAAGCGGTGTGGTTGTGGGCGGTGGCCTTCTAGGTCTAGAGGCAGCAAATGCTATCAAAGAACTTGGCTTAGAAACCCACGTAGTTGAGTTTGCGCCGCGCTTGATGGCAGTGCAGCTCGATGACGGTGGCGGTGCCTTGCTTCGCCGAAAAATAGAATCGCTCGGTGTTTCGGTTCATACGCAAAAAGCGACCAGTGAAATCGTCGCGGGTGAGAATGCTCGCTATCGAATGAACTTTGCTGACGGCTCTCATTTAGAGACCGATATGATTGTATTCTCTGCAGGTATCCGTCCTCAGGATGAACTGGCTCGTGAAGCAAACATAGAGATAGGTGAGCGTGGCGGGATAGTAGTTAACGATTACTGCCAAACGAACCTTCCCGATGTCTACGCAGTAGGTGAATGTGCCCTTTGGCAGAATCGCATCTTTGGCTTGGTTGCACCGGGCTATCAGATGGCTAAGGTTGCTGCCACTCATTTACTAGAAGGCGAATCAGAGGCCGCATCATTTACTGGTGCTGATATGAGCACTAAATTGAAGCTGCTCGGCGTTGATGTAGCGAGTATCGGTGAGGTGCATGGTCAAACACCAGGCGCTCAGTCTTACACCTTTAGTGATGAGATTGACCAAGTCTATAAGCGTCTTATTGTCTCAGAGGATGGCAGCAAGATCATTGGCGCTGTGCTGGTGGGCGATGCTGAAGCCTATGGTACTTTGCTACAAATGAAGCAAAATGACATGCCACTGCCGTCGAATCCTTCCGTACTTATTTTGCCTAATGTTGCAGGTGAAGAGTCAGCCGGTATGGGTATTGATGCCTTGCCGGATAGTGCGGTTATCTGTTCATGCTTTGATGTGACTAAAGGTGATATTAAGCAAGCGGTTCAGGCCGGCTGCAGCACGATGTCGGCTCTTAAAGAAACGACCAATGCTTCGACGGGTTGTGGAGGGTGTAGCGCACTCGCAAAACAGGTGTTGGACAGTGAACTATTAAGCCTAGGTGTAGAGGTCAACAATGACCTGTGTGAGCACTTTGCCTACTCACGCCAAGAGCTCAGCGACATCGTTCGTGTTAATCAAATCAAAACCTTCGATGAACTGCTAGAGCAATACGGCAGTGGTCACGGCTGTGAGGTATGTAAACCAACGGTCGGCTCTATCTTGGCGTCATTTTGGAATGATTACATTCTGAAGAATGAGCATATGGAGCTGCAGGATACCAACGATATATACCTAGGCAATATGCAAAAAGACGGTACCTACTCTGTTGTACCGCGTATTGCAGGCGGTGAAATCACACCCGATAAGCTGATTGTGCTTGGGCAGGTGGCTAAAGAATTTGACCTGTATACCAAGATCACTGGCGGACAGCGTGTGGATCTATTTGGTGCAGAGTTAAACGACCTACCTATCATCTGGAAAAAGCTAGTAGATGCAGGCTTTGAAACTGGACATGCCTACGGCAAATCAGTGCGTACAGTGAAGTCTTGTGTCGGTAGCACTTGGTGTCGCTATGGGGTCGGCGACAGCGTTCGCTTAGCTATTGATATCGAAAATCGTTATAAGGGTTTACGTTCTCCGCACAAGTTGAAGTTCGCGGTATCGGGCTGTACTCGAGAGTGTGCTGAGGCGCAGTCTAAAGATGTCGGCATCATCGCCACTGAAAACGGCTGGAACCTATATGTGTGTGGTAACGGCGGTATGCGCCCTCGACATGCCGACTTGCTTGCCACTGACTTAGACGAAGCAACCTTAATCCAGTACATCGACCGAATGCTGATGTTCTATATCCGCACCGCAGAGCGCTTGCAGCGTACCTCTGTGTGGCTAGAAAACCTTGAAGGTGGCATTGAGTATCTAAAACAAGTGGTGGTTGAAGACAAGTTAAGCCTAGGGGTAGAGCTTGAAAAGGATATGGCGACCACTATTGGACAATATCAATGTGAATGGAAAACCACTCTTGAATCCCCTGAAAAGCTCAAGCGTTTCAGTCACTTCATTAATACGGACCAACGTGACAATACACTCAGCTTCGTTTCAGAGCGTGAGCAAAGGTTTCCAAACAACATTACTGAACAATCAATAGACGTGGTGGAGATCGATTGAGCGCCTAAACGCTCTATTAATCCCATAACCACGCATAACCAGAAATCATTTTCGACCTAGGAGAAAGACTATGAATCACTGGCAGACCATTTGCGATGTAACGGACATCACACCAAATGTTGGAGTTTGCGCCCTGATCAATGGACGACAAGTCGCGATATTCAACTATCAGCGAGCTGGCGCGTTATACGCTATCTCAAATTACGACCCAATCGGTAAAGCACAGGTCTTATCTCGTGGGATTGTAGGTTGCATTGGCGGAGAGCCTTGTGTGTCTTCCCCTCTTTATAAGCAACACTTCAGTCTAAAAACGGGACTGTGCATCGAAGAGCCTGAGGTCAGTGTGAAAACTTATCCTGTAAGACTGCTTGATGGCGCTGTGCAGATACAGGTTTCTGAAGCCGTCGCTGCTTAACATTTTTGTCCATTCGAGCAGTAGGCTGTCGCTGGAATGAAGGAATACAAGAAAAGGAATTATATTATGGATAACAGTAAGTTCTCTCTATTTTCGTTTAGTGGCAAGATGAAGGTCTTGCATCTTAGCTGGATGGCTTTCTTCATCACCTTTGTGGTGTGGTTTAACTTCGCGCCTCTATTGCAGATGGTAAAGGAAACACTTGGTCTTACTACTCAGGAAATAAAAACCTTATTGATCCTGAACGTGGCCCTGACCATCCCTGCTCGTGTAATTATCGGCATGCTTACCGATAGGTTTGGCCCAAGGCTGGTCTATTCTGCATTGCTCGCGATATGTTCTATTCCGTGTTTTATGTTTGCTTTTGCAGATTCCTTCCTGCAAGCCGCAGTTGCACGTTTCTTGCTCGGCTTTATCGGGGCGGGCTTTGTAGTAGGTATTCGCTTAGTCTCTGAATGGTTCCCGCATAACGAGCTTGGCACCGCAGAGGGCATCTATGGTGGTTGGGGTAACTTTGGTTCAGCCGCTGCGGCGTTTACTCTGCCTTCACTTGCGTTGCTATTCGGTGGTGATGAAGGGTGGCGTTATGCTGTTGCTATAACTGGCTTGATGAGCTTGGTGTTTTCATTCATTTTTTATCGCTCTGTTTCCGATACACCAAAAGGCTCCACTTACTTTAGACCTAAGCATTTGACTGCAATGGAAGTGACGTCAAAGGGTGACTTCTATTTCCTACTACTGATGAAAATCCCAATGTATGCGGTACTGGGTCTTCTCGCTTGGAAACTGTCTCCTAGCGGTATTAGTATGCTTTCTGAAATTGTCGTGAACTCAATATACGGCGGTTTGGTAGCTCTATATTTGTTGGAAGTCAGTCAAGTTTGGAAAGTAAACAAGACGGTATTTGAAAAACCAGTTGAAGAGATTCACCAATACAAGTTTAAACAAGTTGCGGTCCTAAATGTACTTTACTTTGCTACGTTTGGTTCAGAACTGGCGGTTGTCTCTATGTTACCGTTATTCTTTGCTGAAACCTTTGAACTGACACCAGTGTTAGCGGGTATGGTCGCGTCTGCATATGCCTTTATGAACCTAATGTCTCGCCCAGGTGGTGGTTGGATTTCAGATAAGTTTGGTCGTAAACCAACCTTATTGATTCTTACTGCTGGTCTTGCTGTTGGTTATTTCTTAATGGGACAAGTAGGCAGTCATTGGCCTGTATGGTTAGCTGTTGCGGCTGCTATGCTATGTTCATTCTTTGTTCAAGCTGGTGAGGGTGCAGTGTTTGCAACCGTTCCTCTTATTAAGCGTCGAATGACAGGGCAAATTGCCGGTATGACAGGTGCTTACGGTAATGTGGGTGCAGTGACTTACTTGACGATTCTGTCTTTTGTTAGTTATCAGACGTTCTTCTACGTGATTGCGGCTACTGCAGTACTTGGCTTTGTTACCTTGATCTTTATGGAAGAACCAAGCGGTAAGATTGCAGAGGTTAATAAGGATGGTAGCGTAACCTTGATTGATGTTTCTAACTAGATAGGAGTAGGGCCCAGCTTATTTGAGCTGGGCTCTATCCGTGCAAATTACTTGTATGAATATGCCAATCTCAACGTTAAAACTCGAACATGCAGGAACGTCGCTAACGGGCACCCGTGCTCAAAATCAAGATGCGATTTTACTGAAAATCCCCGACAGTCAGCACGACCTGATGCATAAAGGTATTGTGGCTTGTATTGCGGATGGCGTGAGTTGCAGTGACCAAAGTCAAAGAGCAAGTCATACTGCCGTCGTACAGTTTGTGAATGATTACTTCGCAACGCCAAGCAGTTGGAGTATTAAGCATTCGGCGGGTAAGATTTTAACGTCAATTAATACATGGTTATATGAAGAAGGAAGCAAGCAAACCCTCAATCATAATGGGTTAGTGACGACCTTTAGCTGTGTCATCATTAAATCGAACACAGCGCATATATTCCACGTTGGTGACACTCGAATCTATTTGTTTCGGGATGGGCAATTAAAACAACTGACCAAAGATCATCAACGTATCAATTTGGCCAAGCAAGCGTATCTTACTCGCGCGTTAGGTATGGATTCCAGTCTAGATGTGGACTATCAGCAACTGAGTTTGCAAAAGGGAGACCGATTCATCCTTACCTCGGATGGAGTGCACGATGCCATTGATGTTGAACCATTAGCGGGCTCTAACGGTTTCTCACAACAAGAACTGTCTGATTTACTTTGCCATCATGCATTTGAACAAGGTAGCCAAGATAACCTCAGCGCACTTGTTTTTGATGTCAGAGATTTACCCGCACATACACTTCCTGAACATCAGAGTTCAATGCTCTCTCGCTCTATTCCCCCCGTTTTAATTGAAGGCAATCAACTCGATCAGTTTACTGTGCTTAAAACGCTCTATTCAGGCTCGCGCAGCCATGTATATTTAGTGCAAGACGAATTAACCGAGAAGAAGAGGGTTTTAAAAGCGCCATCAGAGCAATATCGAGATGATATCGACTATTTAAAAGCCTTTGCCAACGAGTTGTGGGTGGGAACTCAACTCAAAAATAAACGAGTGATGCGTGTTTATCCAAGCCCGAGTAATAGCCGATTCGTTTATCAGATTTGCGAGTACATTGAAGGCATAACTTTGCGTCAATGGATGTATGATAATCCACGGGCAAGCTTACCCAAGACTCGTGAAATATTGAATGAAATCATTCAGGCGCTTCGGGTGTTCCAGCGGGCCGATATGGTGCACCGTGATCTCAAGCCTGAAAACATCATTGTGACTCCATCGGGAGAAGTGAAGATCATCGACTTTGGCGCGGTAAGAGTTAAGGGTCTTGAAGAAATTACGCCTGAATCACCGGATAGTATTCCTCTTGGCGCGGTTAATTACATTGCCCCTGAATATATAGATTCAGGAAAAGCCACTCTGGTTTCGGATTTGTTTTCGGTTGCAGTGATCGGTTTTGAAATGCTGACGGGGGAGTTGCCTTATAAGCCAACCACAAGTCAAAACTTGCAAGCTGCAAGGCATACCAAGTGGCTTTATCGCTCGTTGTCAGATTATCGTGACGATATCCCTACTTGGGTAGACCTTGTGTTTCGCAAAGCGACTCATTACCTGGCAAATAGGCGTTATCAGGTGCTTGGTGATTTTATTACTGATTTGTATGTGCCTAATCCAGCATTACAAAAAGAGCTAAAAGAGAGCCCGCTACTAAAGCGCAACCCGGCTTTGTTTTGGAAGAGCATTGCTCTGATAATGACAGGTTTTGCGGTAGTTCAAGCGCTGTGGCTGATATCTAATTAATACAAAAAAATGACCGCTGATGTATGCGGTCATTGAGGATCAAAGTTTACCTATGCTAGTGCTTATTGAGCTGCAACAGTGATTATCTGACGGATATTACTATTAAAAACCGCTAAGTCGTCACCAAACTGATCTGATTTTGCCATGCCTTTGGTGAATGGTGTTTGGAAATTTGGATTGCCTATTAATGTCAGTTTGTTAATAGCATTTGATTCCTGATTATTTAGATACATGTTTTTAAGTTGCTTTACTATGCCACTATCCATGTTAAGTGGAATTTCCACAGTTACTTGGCTTTTCTTACTTACTTGGTCACTTTTCTTCGTCACTTTAACTTTCGCCGAACTAACACCGTCTACAGCCACTACTTTTAGTTTAGCGAATCTGCTTAAGGTATTCGCATCATCGCTATAAAAGGTTTTGCTTAATTTCATTTGCTTCTTATCAGGGTTGTATGTCATTTGGATAAACCCTTTGCTGTTTGCATCAATGGCAAAAATTTTACGGTAGTACATAGTATAAATAGCAGATTGTTGATTGTTATCCGTGCCCTCTAATTCACAGGAAAACGTCGCGTCGGAAGTTAGTCTAGTCTCACATAGTTGATAGACCTGACTCTCTGTAAATCCAGCATCTTCAAACACCATAGCTATCTGTTGATTGTCGGCTATCCAAGCATCTTGTCCCGGATTATCTGTCTTTTTTAAGCCGTCATGATCTTCTTTTGATATTGGTTCTTTGTTTTTTAGATTCTTGCTGCTTTGGGTGTGGCCCTGAATTATTTGGGACTTGCTTTGTTGTTGCTGAGAGCTGGACTTTACCAAAGCATCAATGCCTTTCTGGTTTTTCTGCAGTGCGACTACTGCTGGAGAGTTCTTCAGAACTTTTTGAACTTCGTGATCGTTTGAATTTGAGCTACCGCAGCCAGTAAGAATTACAGGGGTTAAAGCCAAAGCTAATAGCGAGCGCTTCATATTATCTGCCTTTTTAAACTCGTTCATATTGGTTATATGAAACATAACCACTACACGCAGTAAAAAACATGAAGACTTCTTTATACAATGTGCCACTTAAATCGAATATTGAGATGATGAGAAAAATGAAATGGTGAGTGCGCTATCCGTTGAAGCTAGTAAATGCAGTGCACAATGAAATTATTAAATAGTGCGACAGTATCAAAGTAAGGTGGGTTGTGTAAGCGATGGTAGAAATGAAATCTTATGTTGAATCATGTTTTTCAAGCAGATAAACAAGGAGTGCAAGTAATAGCTACTCCTTGTTGAGATTTAAATTATGGTTGTGTCGCCTTAGTAGCAAACATATTCAGTGCCTTTGCTATCTTCGAGATAACCTCATCACAGCCTGTAATGTTGTGCCTTTCTTTAAGGTAATTCGGATCGTTATAGGTAAACCAAACCAATCCATGTTCATCCTCGGAAATCAGTGCTTTTTGCGGAAGGTCGATACCCACGCTCTGCTGGCAAGCCATCAATGGGGACCCGACTTTAGGATTACCAAATAAAATTAACTCTGTAGGGCGAAGCTCTATACCCACATTTTCGGCAGCTTCTGAATGCTTGATGCGAGCAAAGGTGGTCATGTTTTTTTCTTTTAACACGGCAATTAGCTTATCAGCAGTTTTAGAGACATCGTGCGAGCTTTTTATGGAAATGAGCCCGTTGCTGGCATGGGCGCTAAAGCTCATCAAAAACGTGATAAACAAACCTAGTATTCCCTTTCTCATGTAACCTCCATCTTCATTGTTATCCAGGGCCAACAGACCCTAACAATGAAGATAGTCGTCATCGGACTAGAGTCAATGTATTCGAGTGAAGAGTGGTAGATGCCCAGCGGAATGCCAGCCCAGCGGAATGCCGCCCAGAAAAGCACTCGTGCATGACGATTTTTTCATGTACTCACGAAGTGGCATGAAGAAGAGTCACTACCACATGGCAAGAAGAGGCGTCATCTCCGAGCGCTCCTATCGGAGATCTAAGTGCTTTGTGCACGATATGATTAGATACCCGATTAATACCAAAGAGTGAAGAGCAATCAATGGATGGTATTCCTTATTTGCCATTTAACGCCGAGATCCAGCGTCTTATTCCCCAAGCCTTTCACCAAAAACAAAAATGCCCGATACATAATATCGGGCATTCAAATAATTTAACGATTCAGATTCTCGAAGGAGTTCTCGAATGAGTTCTCGAATGAGTTATTAAGCTTGTTCGCTAGCCAGAGTTTCTAGTTGAGTCATAGTTGTTTGAGAAACAAGCTCGCCATCAACGTAGTAGCTAACGTTCTCGCCGTCACGTACGCCTGTTACAACAGACTTATCGCCATTGTTGTAAGTTACGTGCATTTCGATTGTGTTTTCATCGATAGCTTCGAAAGTAGAAGACTCAACTTCACGCATTGTGATTGGGTCTATTGGTGCTTCTTTTAATGATGGGTCTAGGCCATCGTTCATGTTGTACATGGTCTTTGTTTTAGTATCAAAGATGTGTGGCTTACCGTTGATAGGGTTTTTGCCAGACCAGAATTCGATTGAGTTGAATACTAGAGAATCCACAGCAACAGTAAGGGCGTATACAGGAGCAAGAAGCATGTTTACACCACCACGAGCATAACGGTTGTCTACCACTTCAAGGTTAAACTTCATTACATAACCCGTTACTGCGTTGCTACCAATACAGCCAGTTAGTGATGCTGCCAGTGCTGCCATACCTAATACTTTTAAACCAAACTTTTTCATTTAATAAACCCTATGAACTTTGAAACTAGTGAATAATAATCAGATTAGATCTTAATAAATAGCCAATTGGTGACATCACTCTCAAGCTAAATTATCCGATAATGAAGCGAGTCTTACTATCGAACTTGCAGTTGAGGTTTTAATGTCCACTACAAAAAGAAAATTAAAGTGTGTTGCTCATTGATCGCTATTTAAATCGTGTCTCTGGCACCTGTGATATGTTTCTGTGTAATTACTGATATCAGGGACGAGGGGAAGTATATCGATAGTTAAAAATAATGCTTACCAATTTGCGCCATCAGGTTTATTAAGTGAGATTTTTACTATTTGATGAGCTTTGTGGATGCAGCGAGGTTATCTCTCTATACATTTCAATAAGATAGAGGTTCTTTTGAGAAAGAGTGATTTATCGGAGAGGTGATGAATAATAAGCAAGCATTTGTGGATCTTCTGAGTGAAGAGTATCAACAACATTTGGCCATCCCAGCGACGCAATCGCATAAGAAGCGAGAGAGTAAACAGTTTATAAGAGGGTTAATGACGGCTTCACGTCTGCTTGGTGTAAGCTTTGATGAGTTGAGTGAGGTCGTTGGTTGCCAGTCTAATCAGGTGTCATCTAATGAAGATATGTTAGAGGTGCCGACTTACATTCGTGAAAATATCGAAATTGAATCACTGTAATTTAAGGCGGAATATCTATGAAGCGACAATTTGGCATATTTATGTTTATAGCTTCTTTCACGCTAGTTCCAGATTCCGCGCAAGCAACAACAGGGTTCTTACAAAGCGAAGAGTCTCAAGCCTTTGCTAAGGTGTGTTTTTACGATGTCCTTGGTGAGACGCATAGTCTAAATATTGGTGCTACAGATCTATGCCTATTGACTCATGACTTTGATGTGACGCCAAAACTTCAACCACCCACAGAAAATGCGCAAAAGACGGGCTTTTTCAAACAGGAGCAAGCCTCAGGGTTCAGCAAGCTTTGCTCCTATGATGTGCTAGGCGAGGTCTATGTTCTTACCATAGGTGGCACAGAAATCTGCCCTCTAACCTACAAGTTTTAAGGTCTTATAAGATAGTGACTTTCTCTATAGTGATAGGGTCTACCGGCAAGTCATCAAGTCCAAATTTTGAGTGTGTTTTCACCTTAGCAATAGCATTCACTACATCCATTCCTGCAGTAACTTGACCGAATGCGGCGTAGCCCCAGCCTTGATTGTTGGTTGCGGTGAAATCCAGAAAGTCGTTGTTATCTAGATTGATAAAAAATTGTGATGTAGCAGAGTGGGGTGCGTCGGTACGCGCCATCGCAACTGAGCCGATAACGTTCTTTAGTCCGCGGTTGGCCTCATTCACAATAGGATCGTGAGAAGGCTTTTCTAACAGGTTCTCAGTATGCCCGCCACCTTGAATCATAAAGCCGTCAATCACGCGGTGAAAAATGGTACCTTCAAAGAAGCCTTCCTCGCAGTATCTCAGGAAGTTTTTGCTACTCACTGGCGCTTTTTCCAGGTTGAGCTCTATGGTTATTTCGCCAAGGTTGGTTGTTAATACGATCATGTTATTGAGTTGCCATGTAAGGTTTGGAATAAGTCCTGAGTATACACTGAATACACGGCGTAAGCTTTGGCAGAGACTAAGTGGTGACTTTGCGGTAAAATCGAGCAAAATTCCTTCATTGATCGTGTATGAGCTTTAGTGATATCCAACAAAAATTAGCGTCCTTCACCTCCCTTGAACAAGTGTTCGAGTATTTTGAGGTGGATTTTGACCGTCGATTTGTCGAGGAATATCGTGTGCCTTTGTTCAAACGCTTTAATGGGTATCTACTGCTGGCAAAGCCTGAAGATTGGTTTGCTGCTCGACGAGTACTAAGAAACGCTTACTGTAAAATCCAGCGTGGGCGACTAGAGCCATCCACTCGCTCTGCGTGTCGAGGATGTACTTCTTGTCTACGTCGTTGAGCTTTAATGGCTTAACGGCTCCTCTGTAATATCTTTCATAACAATTCTTTGACAATTTATCGCTATGTTGATTAACTGGTACGACTAGTTGATTGACCGGTAAAGTGAATGCTCTCCACGCTTAAGAAAGCCAACTTATATCTTAACTATTTTGGGTTTAGTAAAGTCCCTCTGTTGTGGCTGAGTCGCCCAAAAATACTGGTTTTGGATGAAGAGATGGTCGAGATCAAGATCCCTCTAAAACGCCGCACAAAGAACCATTTAAACAGTATGTATATTGGTGCGCTCGTTATGGGGGCTGATGTTGCTGGTGGCTTTATGGCCGCAATGAAGGCGCAAAATCAAGGGCGAAAGATCTCACTGGCCTTCAAGGGGCTGAAGGCCGAGTTTTTGATGCGCCCTGAAAGTGATGTTCACTTTATCTGTCGTGATGGTCGCTTGATTGATGAAATGCTTGAACAGACGCTAACGACGGGTGAGCGTATCAATCAGGACGTGCGCATTACAGCCATTTGCCCTGATTTACATGGCGATAAGCCCATGGCTGAGTTTGATTTAACCTTATCTATCAAAGCTCGCTAGAGTTCGAAATCAAAACTTCAGATTGATGCTGATGTCGGGATTGAGCAACTGCGAGCGTTCGTGAGCTAAATCCTTGCGGCGATTTCGCAGTTTGTTGTATTTCTTGGTGTCTGAGGTTGCTTCCATTTGGTTGTCTAGTTCTGCGATCTGCGAGTCCAAGCTCATCAGCCTTTGCTGGCGTTGATACTCTTTTTTACCTAATTGATAGTTCTTTAAGAACTGTTCATCGTGGCAGACGTTGTAGTAGGTGCGGCCTTCTGAGCCCACTTTGTAGCCGTTGTCAGCAGAGCAGTAAACTTCTGTGCCTTGTTTAAACCCTTGTTGCCACTGGGATTGGTTAACAACGACACTCGCCTCTAAGCAATCTTTCGCATAATCGTTAACAATACTCGGGTCATTGCCCTCTTTCCCATCTTGATAACCAACATCATGCCAATTTGCTGATTGACATTGCTCAGGTGTCATACTGGCACATCCCGCCAACGAAGAAGCAATAAGTGCACCGATAATTAGGCGGCTCATACCTTAGTTCCTTTTGAATCCCATACAGAAGAGTGTCTCGCTACTATATTTTCTTAGCCAGACATGATGCTTTGCATTGTATGAATTTGAGCATAGGGACGAATAGAGGTAAGAACATTGATTCAATAATTGATGGGATATTGGAGTTTTATGCACTGTTTATGCTGGATATGAAACGTATTGAGGTTAAATAGAAGCATTCATTAGTGTATTGTTTGTGTATTAAGTGTGATTTACATCTCGTTACCGTCTATTTTCGAACAAACCCTTTAACAATGAGCTTACAAGTAAGATACTGTTCCGAAAGAATTTTAATTCAATAGGGAAGTTGATTATGCAAGAATTTGTGGATTTTCTGAATGGGATCATTTGGAGCCCCTTTCTTATCTACCTCTGCTTAGGTGCAGGTCTGTTTTATTCCATCTTGACGCGCTTTGTACAAATTCGTCATTTCTTTGAGATGTGGCGTTTGCTGTTATCAGGCAAAAGTTCGGAAAAAGGCATTTCATCATTTCAGGCGCTAGCGGTTTCGCTCTCTGGTCGCGTAGGTACAGGTAACATTGCTGGCGTCGCCGCCGCTATTGGTTTTGGTGGCCCAGGCGCAGTATTCTGGATGTGGGTTGTTGCCTTTTTTGGCGCTGCAACTGCATATGCGGAATCGACTCTTGCTCAAATCTATAAAGAGGAAGATGAAGGCCAATTCCGTGGTGGCCCTGCTTACTACATTGAAAAGGCCATGGGGCAGAAATGGTATGCGTGGATCTTTGCTATCGCGACTATCTTCGCCTGCGGTGTACTGCTTCCTGGCGTCCAATCCAACAGTATCGGTAACGCAGTTGAAGCGGCGTTTGGCTCTGGCCCTGCGATTGAAACGGCTATGGGTACGTTCAGTTTCGCTAAGGTTCTAACGGGTACTTTTATTGCGATAGTACTTGGCTTTATCATCTTTGGTGGTGTTAAGCGTATTGCTCACTTTACTCAGATTGTTGTTCCTTTCATGGCTCTGGCCTACATCTTGACGGCGTTTGTCATCATCTTGCTTCACATCACTGAAGTCCCTCGTATTTTTTCGATGATTGTAGGTGATGCCTTTACTCCTATGGCTGGCTTTGGTGCTGCTATTGGTTGGGGTGTTAAGCGTGGTGTTTACTCGAATGAAGCAGGGCAAGGTACTGGTCCACATGCGGCGGCAGCGGCTAACGTGGCGCATCCTGCGCAGCAAGGTCTAGTTCAATCGTTCTCTATCTATATTGATACACTGCTGGTTTGTTCTGCTACGGCATTTATGATTCTAATTACTGGTATGTACAACGTTCACGGTGCAGGAGAGGGAGTCTTTGTTGTACAGAACCTTTCGGAAAGCATTAGTGCGAATGGGCCGGTATTTACTCAGCTTGCTATCGACAGTGCGTTACCAGGTATCGGTAAGCCATTTATTGCGGTAGCGCTATTCTTCTTTGCCTTTACGACTATCTTGGCTTACTACTACATTGCTGAAACCAACATTGCTTATATACGCCGTACCTTCAAGGTAGAAGGCCTGATGTTCATACTTAAGCTTGTTATCATCTCGGCTACCTTCTACGGTACAGTGAGAACAGCAAACCTTGCTTGGGCGATGGGTGATATTGGTGTTGGTTTGATGGCATGGTTAAACATCATCGGCATTCTAATCATTTTCTTTATGTCTAAACCAGCACTTAAGGCTCTAAGAGATTACGAAGAGCAGCAAAAGCGTGGTGTTACTGTGTACACCTTTGATCCAGTCAAACTGGGTATTAAAGGCGCAACATACTGGGAGAAGCGATTGGAGAAATCGTCCAAAGAGTAGCACGACTAAAGACTCATAATTGAGGGCCCAGAGGACTTTTCTCCGGGCCCTTTTTAGTTGTGGTTCAATAAAACTGTCATCTTTAAGGGATAAACTTATTGAGAGATTTGACACCTTAACTCGAGCATGACAATTTGCATGGGCTTAGCCATTATAGTGTGATAGATTTTGTTCATGTAATTTACTTCTGAAAGTAAATTACATGAGTTTCATTAATTTGTGATCTCCATCACGTAATTTGGTGTTTTGGTCATTAGTTAATAACCAGAAATGTGAATCCGACCACGGCATTTATCGAATTGTATTATTATAATTCTATTCCGTTGTGTAGATTGTTCCGTCTGGAGAAGTATTTTGTCTTGGCCTATTGTTTTCGATTTTTTGAGTGTGCTTTTGCTAGTAGTACTAGCTGTGGCTGCTACAAAATCAATGGATGCGCTAAGAAAGACAATTTGGTCTGCACAAAAGAACCATGTTTCTGAAGAGATAGTGCGTAAAAGCCTCGCAAAACTGAGCTTGAATCGAGCTGTTTTGGTGCTAACGATCGCTACGATAGTGATCAAGGTTGCCTTAATCTTGGGACAGGTACTCGATTTTGACTCTATTGATAAGTCTGGTCTTCTCGACGATGCAGTTGTTCAATATATCGTCGTAGAATAAAGATTCTTTTCGTTCCCGACCCTCCTCCATACCTGTTTAACTTTCTTTCATTGGATTCAAATTTACCTGGTTGATAAGTTCAACTATGATAGAGTTAATTAAAACGCTTCTATATAACTTTATGGTAAATCAATGGATAAGAACCTAATCTCTGATACGATCTTTCAACTCGTACAATCATATAAGCACGCGATACGTGGCGAGCTGCAAGCGAATGATCTTGGTTTGAATGGAATGCATGTCCGCTGTTTAGGCTTCATCAGACAACGAAATCAATGCACAGCCAATGATATTGTACAGCACTTTTCCAGAGACAAAGCGCAAGTCGCACGCCTGGTGAAAGAGATGATTGGTAACGAGTGGATCGTGAAGTCTCCTAACCCTGAAGACAAGCGTAGCCAATTCCTATCATTGACAGAGCAGGGCATTTTACTGAGTGAGCAAATCGATGCAGCTCAGCAATCTATCCAAACAAGAATGAAGCAAGACCTAAGCGACGAAGAGCTAAAAGTATTCACAACCGTCGCACAAAAATTTGCTCGTAATTTATCAGAGTAAACTCCCCATTTGGATTCGTTTGGAGATCGACATATGCAGCTAATAGAGCCCTCGCTGGAATTTGAATCATCGTTTGCTCGATTTTATGAAGATTTCGCAACGAACGATGAGATCAACTCTGATTACTACCTAGAGGGTGTGCTGAATTTCAAAGCCTACATACAGTGCCTGAAAGATGAAGCTTTGGGCATTAATCTTGTAGAGGATTATGTGCAATGTAGTCATTTTTGGCTGGTTGATGCACAGAAGAACATCTACGGAGCTATTCGAGTTCGCCATAACATCGATACTGAACTACTCGCTTTAGAAGCAGGGCATATTGGCTACGACATAGCCCCTGAATATCGTGGCATGGGTTATGGCACATTGATGCTAAAGAAAGCGTTATTAAAAGCCAAAGCGATAGGGCTGCCTAAGGCTCTGGTTGTGGCGGATGAAGATAATATGGCGTCACGCAAAGTCATTGAAGCCAATGGCGGACAGCTAGAAAACGTTGTATTTGGTAAGGTTTATCCAAATCCTTTGGCAAGGTACTGGATAGAATGTCACTAAAGACTTTTAAGCTGCTAGCCTGTCTCTTGATCACAAGCCGGACTTTAGGGTACCCGTTATGCCAGCTTGGAAAACACCTCGGGGACGACGTTTATTAACCGCATGAACCAAAGTAGTGATCCAATAAGGCAAAAATTCTATTAGATCACATTTAGGTCGACTATCAGACTTGTGTATGAAAGTCAGGCTGCTAGCTTAAAGCTTTAATTGTTCATTTCGACGTAATCTAGGCCATAGTCGGTCAATGCAATACGATTATCTTCAAGGCGAATACACTCGCTACTTTCTAGCGTGTTCAATACCCTATCTAACGGCTCGTTTAGGTAATCCGTGATTGAAGAGTTCATTTCCTCAAAAAAACACGAACCCATAGGCTGCAAAGTAAGGAATCTAAGCGTGGTAAGGCTATCTGTGTGAAGAGATGAATGTAGTTGGGAGTAGAGCTTAGATTGCATAACTGTAGTCCTTTATTTTAGTTATTTTTCTTTGCCGTTAATGTGCCCAATATTGAGTGCAATGAAAGTGATCTTGATAGCAAGATGAATATGAATCAATGGAATAACCATTATTCCAATATTATATATTGTAGTGCCTAATCGATACTCCTTTTATACGATTAGAAAATTATATTATTATCCATTTGCCTCTAGGTGCTCTAAACCAATATCGGTCAGATGAATATTTTCACCATCAATCAGGATACACTGGTTAAACTCTAATAGGTTAAGTAAGGTATCAACCTTTTCGCATACTGAGTGATAGATGAAGAACTCCAATTCATCGAGCGTGACTATTCCCATAGGCTTTAAAGACAATAACTTAAGCACAGATAGGCTATCCAAATGTAAGTCTGGATTAATCTGCTGGCACGTACTTGATGGCATAATCTAAATCCTTTATATATGGTTATGCTACACGTACAAGATGCCTTGCTAATTTATGTTAGACTGTGACTCAATCGACATTTATATTAAAAATATTATTCATTATAATATCAACCGAGCAAAATAAGTCTATAAATGTAACTGAAGATTGCTAATTGTTTGTAATTATATTTGTGATGGTTCTGATCTTTTATAAATTATGGGCAATGTACTTGTGAATATTTATTCTATATGGGTAATCCTGAATAAAAAAAGCCAGAGATCGACTCGATCTCTGGCTAGTTATTTTCACTTACTGAGTGTATTGCTATTACTTATGCTCTACTTGATACTCAAGTTGGTAGAAGTGAGCTTCGCTTTCGCCATTGGTAAATTGATTGTATACACCCGCCTTAAAGTAGCTGAGTAGGTGACTCCAGTAGTCAATGTTGTGGTTCACTTTTTGCTCACCATCTACATTCACAACAAGAGTACTGTTGCCAACGATGATATTGAAATCCGTTGCGCCAGCCTTTGCTTTACCAAGGTCGTATTGTTTGTAAGCATTCTCTGACTTACAAGCAGGCTTACCCATGTTTTCTTTACCTTTCTTACCTTTACAGATAAGCGCATTGTCTTTAATTACTGCCCAGTAGTGTCCTGCAGTTTCGCCAGCGCCTTCACGCCATACTACGCGCAGAAGTGGGTGAGGGATATTGTCTTTACCATCAACAGTAACACCTTTGTTGTGTACTTGAAGATAGGTAATTTCATTCTGCTTTGAGGTAGAGTCTTTCATTGAAGCTTCTGGGTTTACCGGCTCAATGCTTGCGTTTAGATGGTAGAAAGTATGTGGTAGCGAGGTGTTAAAGTTCTTATGAACGCGAAGCTCGTTTCTTTTGTGATCTCCCGTCATCTTAAAGACGAAAGCCTCTGATTCTTTGTCCACATAAAATACTTCATTTACAACGCCAGAAAAGTCGGTGTTGGTTGCGATGTAAAGTTTGTTGCCTTTCTTGCCTGCAGGATCAGAGATCTGTAATTCTGATTCAGAAAGAATCGGGCGGTATTGCGCATAATCCGCAGGAATACCACGGTTGTCGCCCGCGTCATCAAAGGTGATGGCGAACGCTTGAGAAGATAAGAGTAGAGTAGTGGCTAGGCCAACAAGTTTTGTTTTATGAAGCGTCATTTTGAGGTTCCTCTGAGGACGTCTAGTTTCAATATTTTGTATTATTATATTGTTAGCTTGTGCGGATAAGGAACTAATCAATTCGTTTCATGTGATCAACTTCTACTTTGCAACGGTGATGGTGAATAAGTAACTGAATATTGATAGCTGTTTCATTGTTTTTCTAAATGCAGTTGAGATTAAGTATTTGTCTGGTCTATGTTTCGGTGTGAAATCTGAACTATACATTAGTAGGATTCACCAAAATGGCTAGTTAGATAATGATTAAACTAATGATCAAAGGATTTAATCTGCTTGTCTTGATCTGCACTTCGTTCATCGGTGCGGCCTCTGAAAAAGTGAAGCTCGAGAATCTACTTTTAGCTGAGCTACATGGTTCGCCTGGTACCGAGGTGATAATCAGTAAAGTCTATATTCCCCCAAACACATCGCTACCTAAGCACTGGCACCCAGGAGAAGAGTTCGCTTACATACTGTCAGGGAGTGTCACCCTCTGGCAGGAGGGAAAAGAGGATATCGTCATTAATGAAGGCGAGGTTGCTCAAGTACCCTTTCAGCAAGTTCACACCGCAATTACCGGAGATTCTGGCGCAAGTATTATTGTGTTTAGAGTTCATGAAAAGGGCAAACCCCAACGAGTGAAAGTGGATTGATTATAAGGCAATCAATAATGAAATAATCCTCTGTTTTTGCTGAAGATTGTTATGCTTTAGAGAGTGATAACAACCTAGGTTATTTTGATATATGCCACACTTGTTCGTCAATCGGCAGCGGATGCATGATGTAGTTCATCAGAACCCTGAATTAAAACAGCAGATCTTTTGGGAATCTCTCAATGCCATTGTGTATAAAGCGGGCGGAATTATCTTCATATTGGGCAGTATTTGCTTCCTGCCGCGATTTGAAGAGTACGTAGATATTGGGGCTATTTTATTTGTCATTGGTTCGATTCTTTATCTGATTGTCGCGTTTCACGACGTGCTTGAAGTGAATGCGTTCAGAAGAAGCAATGGCGGTATAGGGCGAGAGTTATGGCTAGAGTTCATCGCTTCATTCGCCTATTTACTTGGGTCTTTGCTCTTTACTATTGGAAGTGTGTTTTTTCTTAAAGAGGTAGGTTTGACCGTTGCCGGTGCCTGGTTATTTATTATTGGCAGTGCATTGTTTGTGTTTGGCGCAGTGGTCAATGTCTTTAGAATTCTTTATGAGGATTCGGTGATTACCCTACAATTAATGAACCTTACCGCTCTGACGTTTGTATCAGGTTCAGTGCTGTTTCTCATAGCCTCCGTTCCCTATCTTTGGACTATCGACACTGCACATGATTCTCACCAGTTATTTCGTTATTTGGCTTGGCAATACATCATAGGCAGTGTCTTATTTCTGCTCGGTGGTCTGACTAACTACTTACGTGCATTGCTGATTATTCGAAAGCAATTGGCTGATGCTGAGGGCTAATAAGCGCAGCTAGAGTATGCATCATAAAGTAGGTACAAAAAAGCGAGCCAAATGGCTCGCTTTTATCGGGGTAATAGAGAGTGTTAATTACTCTTCAACGTACTCTTCAATGCTTGGGCACGAGCAGATAAGGTTACGGTCACCGTAAACGTTATCAACGCGGTTTACTGTAGGCCAGTATTTCCAAACTCGTTGTGAACGAGAAGGGAATGCGCCTAGCTCACGAGGGTAAGGACGATCCCACTCACTGCTTGCTAGATCAACCTGAGTGTGAGGTGCGTTAACCAATGGGTTGTTGTCCAGTGGCCATTCGCCATCGCGTACCTTGTTCATCTCTTTACGGATGGCAATCATAGCGTCACAGAAGCGATTTAGTTCTTCTAGGTCTTCTGACTCTGTTGGCTCAACCATTAGCGTGCCCGCAACTGGGAATGACATGGTTGGGGCGTGGAAGCCATAGTCCATTAGACGTTTTGCAATATCTTCTTCACTGATGCCTGTTTCTTCTTTAAGAGGGCGGATGTCGATGATGCACTCGTGCGCTACTCGGCCATTCTTACCGCGGTAAAGAACTGGATAGTATGGTAACAAACGCTCCATTACGTAGTTAGCGTTTAGGATTGCCACTTCTGTTGCGTGCGTTAGCCCTTGCTCGCCCATCATTGCGATGTAAGCCCAAGATATCGGTAAGATAGAAGCACTACCCATATCTGCAGCAGAGACGGCATGATCTGAGCCTTGTACGCCATTTTCGATGTGACCTGGCAGGAATGGAGCCAAGTGAGATTTAACACCGATTGGGCCCATACCCGGGCCACCACCACCGTGTGGAATACAGAAGGTTTTGTGTAGGTTAAGGTGCGAAACGTCCGAGCCGATAAAGCCAGGAGTAGTCAGACCAACCTGTGCGTTCATGTTCGCACCATCAAGGTAAACTTGACCGCCAGCAGCGTGGATTTTTTCACATACCTCTTTCACGTGTTCTTCAAACACACCGTGGGTTGAAGGGTAGGTGATCATGATGCTAGATAGGTTCTCAGCGTGCTTCTCAATCTTCGCTTCTAGGTCAGCCATGTCGATGTTGCCATCGTCATCACATTTCACTACAACCACTTTCATTGACACCATAGATGCCGTTGCAGGGTTAGTGCCGTGCGCAGAGCTTGGTATCAAACAGACGTTACGGTGACCTTCACCACGTGATTGGTGGTAGCGTTGAATAGCGATTAGGCCTGCGTACTCACCTGATGCACCAGAGTTTGGCTGCAGTGAGAAGTCGTCGTAACCAGTGATTTCACAAAGCTTGGCTTTAAGGTCTTTTGCAAGAGCGGTATAGCCTGCAGCTTGTTCAATCGGCGCGAATGGGTGGATAGCACCGAATTCAGGCCAAGTAACAGGGATCATCTCTGCCGCTGCGTTTAGCTTCATGGTACAAGAGCCCAGAGGGATCATGCCGTGCGTTAGCGAGAAGTCTTTGTTCTCTAGCTGTTTAAGGTAGCGCATCATCTGTGTTTCACTGTGGTGAGTATTGAACACAGGGTGCGTTAGGAACTCTGACTCGCGGCGGCAGTTTTCTGGAATTGCAGCAAACTCGTTCTTTGCCACTTCTGCGCTAAGCGCTTCAATAGACTCTGTCACCTGGAATACGCTAAATAGCGCGACGATATCTGCAGTAGTCGTCGTTTCATCGAAACTCACACCTAGCTTGCCGTCTAGTTTACGCAGGTTGATGTTGTCACGTTGAGCCGCGCCGTATAGCGCCTCAGTTCTATCGCCAGTGTTAATGGTAATAGTATCGAAGAACGACTTATTACATAGCTCATAGCCAGCTTGAGTTAGGCCTGCCGCTAGAATTGCTGTCATGTGGTGCGTGCGACGTGCGATGGTTTTAAGGCCTTCGCTACCGTGGAATACCGCATAGAACGCAGCCATGTTGGCAAGCAGAGCCTGAGCGGTACAGATGTTTGAGGTCGCTTTTTCACGACGGATGTGTTGCTCGCGCGTTTGCATTGCCATGCGTAGTGCTTGGTTGCCGTTGGTATCGATAGATACGCCAATAACACGACCAGGCATAGTACGCTTGTGCTTGTCACGGGTAGCCATGAATGCCGCGTGAGGACCACCGTAACCCATGGGTACACCAAAGCGCTGTGCTGAGCCAATCACGACATCTGCGCCCATTTCGCCCGCAGGCTTAATTAGAGTTGATGCAAGAAGGTCGGTAGCAACTGTAACTAGCGTCTTGTTCGCCTGTGCTTTCGCGATGATGTCAGTGAGATCACGTACATCACCGGTAGTGTTTGGATACTGAACCAGCGCGCCAAAGACGTCTTGCTCAGGTAAGGAATCTAGATCGCCAATGAAAACTTCAAAGCCGATGTATTCAGCGCGAGTCTTAACCACTTCTATGGTTTGAGGGTGAACATCGCTTGCCACGAAGAAAGTCTTGCTCTTGCTCTTACCGGCACGCTTACACAGAGTCATTGCCTCTGCCGCAGCCGTCGCTTCATCTAGAAGAGAGGCGTTTGCGATTTCCATGCCTGTAAGGTCGATGACCATTTGCTGGTAGTTTAGCAGAGCTTCAAGGCGGCCTTGAGAAATCTCTGGCTGGTATGGAGTATACGCTGTGTACCAACCTGGATTTTCTAGAACATTGCGCAGGATTACGTTTGGCGTGAAGGTGTTGTAGTAGCCTTGGCCGATAAAGGTGCGCTTAACTTGGTTCTGCTGAGCAAATTTCTTCATTTCCTCTAGCATGCCCGCTTCGCTCAGCGGTGCGTCTAGAGTCAGTGGTTTCTCTAAACGGATTTGTTGTGGCACCGTTTGTTGAATAAGGTCATCTAGGCTCTCTGCCTTGATGCGCTCAAGCATTGTTTTTTGATCAGTTAAGTTGGGACCATTATGGCGCGCAACAAATTCGTTATCTGTACTCAAACTGCGTAGTAGATCAGTCATAATTCCTTTATACCTTACTTGAAGCCTTCTACGAGACTTTAGGGGTGATTCAGTTTCCTAGATGTGTGCTGCAATTCAGGCTTTCGATGTGGAGCATGCTTGCTCTCTTATACGCGTCTCTGAATGGCAAGATCCCCGCAGTTGCGGGGATACTTAGAAGCTATTGTTTTAACTTAATAAAACCGAAGAGAGTTACTCGTCTTCGATGCTAGCTAGGTAATCTTCTGCGCTAGTTAGGTTATCTAGCTCAGACGGATCTTCTAGTTTCACCTTAACAATCCAACCGCCTTCGTACGGTTCTTCGTTGATGAGCTCAGGGCTATCTTCTAGCTCTTCGTTAATTTCAACGATTTCACCTGTGATTGGCGCGTAGATGTCTGATGCTGCTTTTACAGACTCAACCAATGAAAAGCTGTCGCCAGCTTCAATGTTTTCTTCTACTTCTGGTAGGTCGACAAATACAACATCACCTAGCATCTGTTGAGCGTGCTCTGAGATACCGATAGTAACCGTACCGTCACCGTTGTCTTTTACCCACTCATGGCTATCAGCAAACTTAAGGGTGTTGTCCATTTTTTGAATCTCCAACTTAATCAGATTTGAATTAATAAAAGCACTATTGCAGATAAAATAAACCGAGTTGTTTACATTCTCAAGTCGAAATTTCCTATTGGAAACAAAAAATTCAAGAATGCAACTTATCTCTCACTTAATCTTACTCTATGCTCTTCATCCCAAGTACCTTTTTGTGGCACACTTTTCAGTCAAGAAATGGGAAGAAAATTAAGACGAAGGACCTCATGAAAGAATCTAAACTGGATGATTATCCATCATTAACCATAGAGAAGTCCTCAGTAGAAAACAGCGTTGAACCATTAAAGTTAGGTGACAAAATTAAGTCAATCCGTAGCCAGCTTGGTTTAACTCTTGAGGAGGCAAGTCAGCGCACAGGGCTAGCCCGCTCTACGCTAAGCAAGATAGAGAACGAGCAAATAAGCCCGACGTTTCAGGCGATGCAAAAGCTGGCCTCTGGGTTAGATATCGATATGCCGCAGTTGTTTGCCCCTCCCAAGAACAAAGGTGCGAGCGGGCGCAGAGACGTCACGATGAAGGGACAGGGCAAGCCTCACCCTACGCCAACGTATGAGCATGAGTTGCTGGCGACGGAGATGTCACAGAAGAAAATGATGCCATTCAAATCTGTGGTGCATGCTCGAAGCTTTGATGAGTTTCAGGGCTGGGTTAGACACGATGGTGAGGAGTTTCTGCTCATTCTGTCTGGTGAGGTTACTCTATACACCGAATTTTATGAGCCTTTAGTCCTTGCTGAAGGTGACAGTGTTTATTACGACGCTAACATGGGGCATGCGCTGGTTTCACGCAGTGAACACGATGCCCAAATACTTTGGGTTACAGCAAAATAGACCGCTTGAATGTAGCGGTTGTGTTACGAGACGAAGTTTCCTATAGTGTCGGCAAACGTTTGCTTAACTGCGAAACTGATATCAATCATTATGAATATGTTGCTCTGAGCCAAGTTAAGAAACATGGCGCAGAACACAGCTAAGGAGAGACAATGACTGAAGCTTTACTGAAAACCCCTTTACACGCCCTTCATGTTGAAGAAGGCGCAAAAATGGTGCCGTTTGCTGGGTATGATATGCCAGTTCAATATCCACTAGGGGTTAAGAAGGAGCACTTGCATACTCGTGATGCAGCCGGTCTTTTCGATGTGTCTCATATGGGGCAGCTTCGCCTTAAAGGCGACAATGCCGCTGCGGCGCTAGAGGCCTTAGTCCCAGTTGATATTATTGATCTTGCTAGTGGCAATCAGCGCTATGCGTTCTTTACCAATGAGCAAGGCGGCATCATGGACGATTTGATGGTGGCTAACCTTGGCGATCACTTGTTTGTGGTGGTAAATGCTGCTTGTAAAGAGCAAGACATCGCGCACCTTCAGGTAAACCTACCTGCGGATATTGAGCTAGAAGTTATTGATGACAGGGCTTTGCTGGCGCTTCAAGGCCCTAAAGCGGTTGACGTATTGGCCGAGCTAAATCCAGCGGTTAAAGACATGGTGTTTATGGATGTAGCTCGCCTTGAGTTGCTTGGTGTCGAGTGTATTGTAAGTCGCTCTGGCTATACTGGCGAAGACGGCTATGAGATCTCAGTTCCTGCTGAGCAAGCGGAAGCTTTGGCTCGCAAGCTCACCGATTCTGATCTGGTAGAGTGGATTGGTCTTGGTGCTCGTGACTCGTTGCGTCTTGAGTGTGGTTTATGTCTTTACGGTCACGACCTAGACACTACAACGACGCCTGTTGAAGCTAGCTTACTTTGGGCGATCAGCAAAGTACGTCGCGCTGATGGCGAACGTGCTGGTGGCTTCCCAGGCGCAGACATCATTCTTGATCAAATTGCGACTAAAGATGTTTCGCGTAAACGCGTTGGTCTAGTGGGTCAAACGAAAGCGCCTGTTCGTGAAGGCTGTAAATTGTTTGATGCTAACGATGTGGAAGTGGGTGTTGTAACTAGCGGTACAGCTGGTCCTAACGCAGGCAAACCGGTTTCTATGGCTTATGTACGCGCTGATCTAATGGCAGCAGGCACCGAGATCTTTGCTGAAGTACGCGGTAAAAAACTGCCGATGACCGTAGAAAAAATGCCATTTGTACCGCAGCGCTACTACCGCGGTTAATTGTCTTCAATTATGTCGAAAGTGACATTGGAAGGGCACATTATCGTGCCCGTTCAAGACTTAAAACAGGTACTTGAGGCTTTGCCTGAGCATATTGAACTGACTCACGCAGAGCCTGGCTGTATTACCTTTTATGTTCAACAATCCTCAAAAAAGCCTCATCGCTTTGATGTTTATGAAGAGTTCATAGATAAAGAAGCCTTTGAATATCATCAACGCCGAGTAAAAGAATCTCACTGGGGCGCTATCACCTCTAATGTGATTCGACATTACCAAGTCTCAGAAGAAAGCTAAAAATCATGCCTCTCAATCAAGTTACTCTGGAAAAACAATCTTTTACGCCAAGCAAGGTACTGTGTGTCGGCAGAAACTACGCGGCGCATATTGAAGAGCTAGGTAATGAAACCCCAGAAGACATGGTGGTTTTTATGAAGCCAAATTCTTCTCTTAGCCAACAGCTGAACAGTTTCCATGATGAGCCCTTACACTATGAGGCGGAGTTGTGCTTTTTAGTCAAAGATGGTGAATTTTCTGGGGTGGCTATTGGTCTAGATCTCACTAAACGGCAGACGCAAAGTGCACTAAAAGCAAAAGGCCTTCCTTGGGAGCGCGCCAAGGCATTTGATGGTTCAGCGGTTGTCTCGGAGTTTGTCTCCTTTGATGGCGACTTTAAAGAGTTATCGCTTCAGCTTTGGATCAACGATGAGCTGATTCAACAAGGCGGTGTCGAGCTTATGCTGTATCCACCACAGCTGATCAAGCAAGAGCTTAACAAGTTCACGTCACTGGAAGAGGGTGACATCGTGATGACAGGGACGCCAAAAGGCGTGGGTGTTGTTAATAGGGGGGATCGATTTGTGGGGCGTGTTTTGCAAGGAGATCAATGTCTTGTAGAACAAAACTGGTTGGCGCAATAAGTAAATAAGATGTTCCCCCAAATAACCAAAAGCCCTCTTTATACAATAGGATAAAGAGGGCTTTTATCGTTATTAATCAGATAGTAACAGTGCTTAACCTATTAAATGTCTGTACGTTTAATCAAGCGTACTTCATCAAAATAGGCTTCTTCATCAGAGTTAGGTGTTCCTTGGTACGTTAGAGCGAACTCATCAATTCGAACTTCAAGCTCTTTGTTGTTTTCTACTTGATAAAGTAACTCATCCTCTCCGACCGAAGTATCAACTTCCATATAGGCAAACACTTCAACATCGCTATTGGAAGCACTATCAAACTCAAGAGTTACTTGCTTGAAGCAACTTTTCACACTTCCTTCCGGAGCATCATCGAGATCCTTAATGTGTGCTTTTGCATCCGAAATGATCGTCCCTACGCTATTTTTAACGCCGTAATGTAGCGTAGATACAGAGTCATCCCCTTTATTGTCACAGTAGTAAAGGCTATATGTCATTGGTGTGTTCATAGGAATATTTGAGACTTTTTGGCTAAGACCTGGAGTCGCACTAAAGTCATAGGTATCTTCGCCTTTTTTAAAGCGTATGCGCGCCGAGCCATTTGTACCACCTTCGTCACTAAAGGCGGAATCACCTGAACTACCCACATCCCCCAAACCTTCACTGCTACCTTCTTGTTGAATCCAAAAATCACTGCTACCACCATCGGAGCGCCACTGACCCAAGTCGCCGTCTTGAATTCCTGCATTTAGCGTTACTTCACTCGCAAGTGCTAAAGACAATTGGCCTGATGTTTCTGTAGCTCCTGTTGTGAACTCATGGATAACCAGTTGGTAATCTGTATTTGATACATCACCGTCAAAGCTGTGCTCGCCGACGCTGATATTATATTTCCCTTTCACAAAGGCAGAGACTGCATGTTTTGTGTTGGGTGTCAGCGTTACTTCTTGATATGCACTTTGATCTTCTCCTATCACAACTAAGCTTGAGTTATAGCTAAAGGTACCTGAACCTGTAACGGAGGCATTGCCCAACCAACCTTCAGTACCATTGATAAACGCATAGTTGTTCAGTTCAGTTTCGTGGATTACTGGCTCAGGTTTATCGAAAGAATAGGATTGTGGACCTACATCATCATAATTGAGTGGCTCAACTAGTGGAGAACCATTAGTAATATCATCAGCACCCGCTAGAGTGATTTCATTGCGTGTAAGGCCATCCATATCAGAGGTTACTGCAACAAATTCCCCTCTATCGTATTCAGTAGCGTCAATACTCGATGAGTTTGATGGTCGGTATAAGCCATCGATACCTTTTACCAAATGAGCACTAACAAGGCTACCTGTAACTTTGTCTGTATCTGCAAAGGAATCACCATCTACAATATTGCCAACTACAACAGAATTGCTTGCCCAACCGCGGTCAGTTTCAACAAACACAGGACCGATGGCTTTATCAACAATGTTATTTGCAAAGTAGATCTGCTCTGGCTGTTTAGACTTACCCCCGCCATCGATGTTAATACTATTGATGCTGTCAATTACGGTGTTAAATGCCACATGAACATTTTCAAGTGGCTGATAGCCATTTCCGCCATCACCAGCGCCGTCAGTACCAAGAAGCACAATGCCACCATGATGGGTCGTCGACTTGTAACGGGCACCTTCGATATAGTTGTTTGTAACAATGTGTCCATCATCGACCAGTCTCAAGCCGCCTGAATAAGGGTAACCATCACCAAAAATGAAGTTGTTAGAGATGTTGTTGTGATTACCATGGCGATTGGTAATTGAACCATAGCTGTTACGGACAGTGTTTTGTGCAATTACGTTTTTTGATGCTTTATTTGAGATAACTTCAGCCTCAGCCTGAATACGCTCAAATAGGTTACCAATAATGAATGAGTTACCGGCATAGTGGTGCGTTTCACTTAGACCAGTACGAATAGCTTCATAGTCATTGTCGCTACTGCCAGCGTAAAGCTTGCCTTGTGTGGGCGGACGGTTAGCAAAGTAGTTCGCGTAAACAGTGGTGTGTTCAGCGATTCCCCCGTTGCCCTCGTCCATTAGCCCGCTTTCTCTTACTAACGAAACAATAGGGTTCCCGGTAGTTTTACCACTGAAAATATTGTGATCAATCCAGTTATGCTTGCCGTAGAGGGCTAGCCACACGCCATTTTCCTTGTTACTGGAAAGATTTTTGTCGCCATCGATATTCACAAAGACATTTTCAGAAATACGACAATGATTACAAAGTTCAGCAGAGCTAAATCGTGTTTCTAATAATTTACTACTCGCACTTTCTCCACCATCAAAGATAAGGCCATGTAACTGAACATACTCACCGCCCATAATGATTTTGGTTTCGCCGGTGATTGTTACCTGGCCTGGGTTAGTCGCTCGAACCTTAATTGGCGCTTGTTCTGTACCTTGGCCACCAAAAACAAGCTCTGCTTCGCTATAAGTACCATCATTAATACAGACAACATCACCAGGGTTCATCGCTTTGTCGTAAATACTTGGCTCAGAAATATACTCGGTGCATTCACTTGAATCGGAGCTTAAAAGGGTTTTAACACCTTGCGGCATATCTTTCGCAAAAGGTACCTCTGATGTTATTGGAATCGAGGGATCAAGTGGCGTTCCAGGTATTGATTCATCAGGATCCACTGGAATAGATGGCTCTAGTGGCGTCCCAGGTATCGAATTATCAGGGTCGGTTACTTGGCTACTTTGACTGGAATCATTACAACCGACGATCGCTAACGTTATCAGTATGGATAAAATACTCTTGTTCATGTTCCCTCTTATTTCAAAATGTTATTTCCTGTATCAATATGTTATTTAGTTTTACTTTGTGTTTATAGCGATCGATATCTCATTTGTATTACATGAGTACAATAATATTTAAGTGCCAGAGTGGTGCTGGTGTTTTTTTTGATAAAAAACAATGGCTTATAGGTTTGGTGTGTATTGATTGAAATGATAGGCTAATGATTAAATTCTTGATGTGCCTCACAAGGTAAGGGCTGAAGTAAGCCTAATTTGAACATGGGTTGGTTATTTATTGTTGAGGGGGATCACCTTTTTGTAGGTGTGTCTAAACCTAATAATAAAGCTTTCTATTTGTCGGAAGAATAATAACTCATTGGTGTGGATTATTATTCTAAGTGAGTTTAAATATGATACTGGGGAATATTCAAGTTGTTGCATTTTCTCATGATGTTCAATAGAGAAAGCTGAACGTTACTGCTCTACGAACATAGTTTAATTATTTAAGTACCTTTATTAAATTGCATATAAGGAGCAATAGAAGTTACCAAGCAATATAAGTGGCTATCACCTTTATATGTTGGGGAGGCCTATATAGCGTACTTTTTTCCGATCCCAGAGTAACGCCTTGAGATTCAGAAGTCTCTCAGGGCGCAACTATTGAACTGGGGTTACAGTTTTTAAAGCTTGATTATTCAGACGGTAATCTTTGCTTGAGTTCCAGTAACATCTGAAAAGCACTTTCGCCTGACATCTCGTACGGATTGAAATCTGGTGAGCTTGAGAACTGCATATTGATAAGGGCAGTTAGGTAAGACTCAGGGATGTCTCCCATAGACCAATCACCAAAGACTCTGGTGTGGATCTCTTGGAAATAGAGAATCTGTACATTGTCGTGTCTTTCGTCTTTCAAAATGCGGTTATAGGTCGAGTTCACAGCCTCTCTTGAGCCCTCTAAGCACTGTAAAAAATATTTGTTGTTGTGGCTTAAAAGACCAGTTAAATGACTCTGTTGATTGAATCTCCTAGAGGTAGTAAGAATGTCATCTAAGGTATGAGAATCACAGGTTGGAGATAGGGTACTGATATAAATTAATCGAGTTAGAACCATAGCCATCACTTCTATTTTTATCAAAAGACATTATCAAATATACTCTATGTCGCTGAAATTCCTAGGTGATCCCCTATGAGTTGTGCAATTGTGAGCTCGCATCGTGACACAGAAACCATTTCAATCTATTATTCGTTGCCAAATGGCTAGTTCTGGCCAACCTCAGAGACAAATCACGATTATCGCTCCGCCGGAGACAAATTATGATTATCGCTCATTAATTTATGGAGCATGATTATGAATACTTGGGTTAAAGATGCGATCGTTTATCAGATCTACCCCCGCAGTTTTAAAGACTCAAACAACGACGGCATTGGTGACATCAATGGTGTTCGTTCGAAACTCGATTATCTTCAGCAGTTAGGCATTAATACCCTTTGGTTAAGCCCTGTTTACGACTCTCCTTGTGATGACAACGGCTATGATATTCGTAACTATCAGGCCATTCTTGCGGAGTTTGGCACTGTGCAAGACTTCGACTTATTGCTGGAAGAGTGTCATCAACGGGGAATGAAACTGGTGATGGACTTGGTGATCAACCATTGTTCGGATGAGCATGAGTGGTTTGAGCAATCGAAACAATCAAAGACGGGACCCTATGCAGACTATTTCTATTGGGCTGATGAGCCTAATGATTTGAGGTCTGTATTTGGCGGTAGTGCTTGGGAGTATTGTGAGTCTCGCCAGCAATTCTATCTACATACCTTTAGTAAAAAACAGCCAGACCTTAATTGGGAATGTTCTGTTCTGGTTTCTGAAATTGAGCAGATGGTAGATTGGTGGCTAGACAAAGGCGTGGATGGCTTTCGAGTTGATGCGATTTCGTTTTTGGATAAATCAGGTATCGAAGATGCGCCGAATGGCACCTTTGCCACAGAAGCGTGCGTGAATAGACCGAAGGGACATGCACATCTGCGTAAACTAATGAGCAAGATACACACTCGTGATGTTCTCAGTGTTGGAGAGATCAATGCCAGAGATACCGGTGAGTTGTTGGATTATGTGCTCCCTTCACGTAACGAGTTTCAAATGGCTATTGTATTCACGCCACCAGAAATCGAAGTATTTCATGAGAACCTGAACCGATATTACAAGGAGCAGGTTAAGACTCGTATTGAGGTTCAAAGGCAAGGCGCTTGGAATGCAAATTTCCTCTCTAATCATGATAAGCCGAGACAAGTATCGCTTTACGGTGATGACGGAGAGTTTTGGTTACAGTCAGCAAAAGCGTTAGCCGTACTTAACCTTACTCAGCATGGCACCCCTTATCTATACCAAGGTGAGGAAATAGGGATGACTAACTGCTATTTTGATGAGATCTCTGATTATGATGACATTGATACTGTTGCCAAATATCAAGAGCAGCTAGAGCTTGGTTTATCAAGTGATGACGCCTTGGCACTGGTAAGTAAAGCCAGCCGAGACACCAGTCGGACGCCAATGCAGTGGGATGACTCAACCTTTGCCGGTTTCAGTGAAGCAACGCCTTGGCTGAAGGTCAATGAGAACAAGAGCACGATAAACGTAAAAGCTCAGCAGCAGGATACTGAGTCTATATTGCACTTTTACCAACAGTTGATTGAATTGCGACTCAGCTCTGAGACGCTAAAAACGGGAGAGACGTCGCTGTACGATACAGAGGATGCGATTATTGCGTATCAACGTGAGAGTGATAGCTGCACCTATTCAGTGATTGTCAACCTAAGCCCTGCAAGGGTATCGGCGCCTAATCTTCCTGAACTTCAATCAGCGGAGTTGTTACTCGGAGAGGAGCTAAACGAGTCTCTAGCGCCATACTCTTTTGCGATATATAAAAGCTAGAGCAGTGAAATTAGCGTTAAACATTAATACGTTTAACGCTAGTTTCAAGTTCAGCTACACTCACTCATCATAGCTTCATGCCTGAAACCTTGTTACAAAACAACTAACTGGGCGCAACTGTCCCCTCTCATTGAATTAAGCAATAAAGCCGTTTGGATGTGAAAGATGCGATAGCGTTCAGAAATATCTATAAAGTAGTTTGTAGAATGAACAATGAAAAAAGATGACAATAAAGCTTTACAGCCTGCTTTATTAGTGTACTATCCACTTTCACTCTGTGATTCAGAGTTATTAATGAAATATAAAGTAAAAGCAAAACCCTCAGTATTCCATCGTTATTGTTGTCATCCTCAGTGTTTCCTTAGCTTCATCGTAGCATTCAATAATTCAAGATTTCAGCGTCTCGCAATATTGCGAAAATAAATGATTTAAAAAATAAGGGACAAATTATGTCTAACAAAACTACTGGTATCGTAAAATGGTTTAACGAAGAGAAAGGTTTCGGCTTTTTGACTCAAGACAACGGCGGTGCAGACGTATTCGTTCACTTCCGTGCTATCGCATCTGAAGGTTTCAAGACTCTAGCTGAAGGCCAAAAAGTGTCTTTCACTGTAGAGCAAGGTCAAAAAGGCCTTCAAGCTGCTGACGTAGTAGCTATCTAAGTTTTGTCGGCGCAGATAGCTTTGGCTGTCTGCGCCAACTTAATACCATTAACTCATAACCCAATAATTTATATCGTAACACCGTAAATAAAAACCTCTCTCACATCTGCAAAATGTAAATGTCGTCAAGTTAGTTATTTCCTTCGCTACATCAATATAAATATTAAATAAGCTTAACTATTTCCATGTTGAATTTAATTTCACAGGAAAGGTTCAGTCGTATAAAAATTAAGGATATTTATGTCTCGTTCTATCGGTCGTAAGCGCTTTTGGTTCCAAAAAAAGTGCACAGAAAATAGTACCAAATTTAAAAAAGCTAGCTAATTATCAATACTTAGCTTCGCTGTAATGTCTTAGACTCAAGCCGTTTTCGTGATCCAGAACGCTTTGAGTTAATAAGAATCTCAATTTCTACACTACTCAATCCTCACAACAAACACGTATTACTCCCACAATCTTGCTCATCTCAACTATGAGCCTAGTTTCATTTCGCACCTACTAACATTTGTAAATCCCTTGAATTCATTGGCTTCAGGCATTAGTTTAACTGCCAATAGTAAATGGATATGAGAATGACCAAATGACTTCAGAAAGCAACAATGCTCAGCCTTGGGCACAACCAATGCCACAACACCAGTTTGAATTTATGTCTAAAGTACTGTCTGCGCCTTCCCCTATTGGGTTTGAAGCGGCGATGAGTTATGGCGTGATCAAGCCTGAGTTTGAATCGTTTATGCCTGAAGGTTGGGGTATTCATCAATTCAAAGGCAACGCGAGCATCGTGTTTGACTCTCACCCAGGTCGCGACGATCTTACGAGCGTTATGATCGTCGGTCATGCGGATAAGATTCGCATGCAGGTGCGCAAGATTGATAACGACGGCAAGGTTTGGATCAATACTGATTCTTTTTTACCGACGACCTTGATTGGTCATGAAGTTCAAGTCTTCTGCCAAGACCCAGAAAAGCTAGGCGCTTATAAAGTAATTAAGGGTGGAACTGTTGAGGCACTCGGTGCTATTCACTTCTCTACACCATCACAACGTACTGGTGAGCAGGGCATTAAGCCTGAATCGATCTACCTAGAGCTGCAAATGCACGGTGAAGACCGCAAAGCACAAGTAGAGGCTCTTGGCCTGCGTGTGGGTGACCCCATTTTACTCGACCGCCCTATCAAACGAGGCGTTGGCGTGGATACCTTCTTCGGTGCTTATCTTGATAACGGCCTTGGCTGTTTTTCTGTCACTGAAGTGGCTCGCACTCTTGCTTCTGAGGGCTTAGATAACGTACGAGTACTCTACACTATCGCGACTCATGAAGAGATTGGTCGCTTTGGTTCTACCCAAGTAGTGGGTGAGCTTAAGCCTGATGTATTAATTGCAACAGACGTAAACCACGATTATGAGGCGGCTCCTGGCATTGGTGCTCGTAATATGAACCCATTGAAAATGGGCCAGGGTTTTACGATTGGTCGTGGCTCGGTAGCTTCAGAATATCTAGTTCAGGTATTTGATACCTTGTGTCGTGAGAAAAGTATCCCGTTCCAGTTGGATTTCTCTGGTCGTGATATGGGCACAGACGGCATGGCAGCGGCACTTGCTGGTGTTGATAGTGCATCAATCTCAATTGGTTACCCCATTCGTAACATGCACACTTCATCAGAATCTGCTCATACTGGCGACTTACTTGCTTCTATCGAAGCCATCACGGAAGTTCTGCGTCATTTCAATAGCATGAATGATGGAAAGGGTATTACTCGCGATGACTTGAAAAACAGCCATATTCGATTGGACAACCTTTGATCTAAAGTGATGTAACCATTGTTTAAAAGCGCTCCTATTGGGGCGCTTTTTTGTGGGGTAAAGATACATTAAACACAGTTTTACAGCCTTGAGAGCAGTATTGGATGATCAACCCCAAATGTCCTTGTATACTCTGCTAGAAAGATCCTAATTGAGACAAGGGAACAACAATGCCTAAGGCAAGTGAAATCAAAAAAAGTGCTGCGATTGAGCACAACGGTAAAGTGTACTTCGTTAAAGAAATCAACAAACTAACGCCAAGTGGCCGTGCAGGTGCAAGCCTATATCGCATGCGTATGTATGATGTAGCGACAGGCGCAAAGGCAGACGAAAGCTTTAAAGCCGATGAAATCATTAACCTAGCAGATTTCAGCCGTCACCCATCTACCTTTTCTTACATCGATGGCGATGAGTATGTGTTTATGGATAGTGAAGACTACACTCCATACAACTTCAACAAAGAGAGCATTGAAGATGAGCTTCAATTCATCAATGAAGAAACACAAGGCATCTACGTATTGCTCGTTGATGGCAGCCCAGTAGCACTTGAGTTACCTTCAGTTGTTGAGCTTGAAATTGTTGAAACTGACCCGTCAATCAAGGGTGCTTCAGCTGCTGCTCGTACTAAGCCTGCAACGCTTTCTACAGGTCTTATTATTCAAGTACCTGAGTACATTGCTGGTGGAGAAAAGGTTCGCGTGAACACCACTGACAAAGCATTCATGGGTCGTGCTGAGAAGTAATCTCTCAAGCTTCCGAATTGAAAACGCAGTCGCTTTCTGGCCACTGCGTTTTTTTATGGGTGTTATACCAATCGTAGTAAATAACTAGTTATCAAAAAGTGCTGCCTTGTTATCCAGCGTTTTATCTACGTTATTTCTGACCACTTACTTACTGTGATTGGTATTGAATCACAAATTGCGATTTTGATCTCATCGATTAGCTTTTGCATACATCTAATAGCGCTATGCTAGAGTGACGTTAATTAAATGGATATTTTCCTTATGAATTTTCCTATTAAAGCTAGCTGTCAATGTGGACAGGTTTCTTACCTATTGAAGGCTAAGCCAAAGAAAGTAATGGCCTGCCATTGTACTGAATGCCAAAAGCTCGCCACTGCTCCCTATAGTGTTACTGCCGCAGTGCTTGCGGAGGATATCGACTTCAGTGGAGAGATGAATGAATGGCGACGCTCATCGGATAGTGGCAATGTGAATGCCGCTAAATTCTGCCCGCAGTGTGGTAATCGTATTTATCATTACAATCCAGCGGAACCAACCCTTCTGAAGCTGAAGTTAAAGCCTATTGATGCTGATGTTATGGCACTGTTTGAGCCGACAGCGCATATTTGGATTAAGGAAAAGCAAAGTTGGTTTGAGGTTCCTGAGGGTGTGACTGCCTTTGATACTATGCCGACATAAGACTTCGATTAGCTTTCGAATTAGTGAGTGTTAGTTTTATTGAGATGAAAAGCACTTCATAAGGAAGTGCTATTTAGGTCTTGAATAATGATTATAAATCGAGTGGCGTTAGGTCGTGATACTCCCACTTGTCCTCGTCTGTAATTTCTCGCATTACTTTACAAGGGTTGCCCACAGCGATGACGCCTGCTGGGATATCTTTGGTCACTACACTACCTGCACCAATAATGCTTCCCTCACCTATAGTGACGCCGCCACAGACGGTGGTGTTCGCTCCAAGCCACACGTTATCGTGAAGGGTAATTGGCTTCGACGCATATAGGCCGACAGCGGAACGTTGATAAGGGTCTATAGCGTGCTCCACACAGGCAAGTACACTGCCAGGCCCTATCATTACGTTTGCACCGATGTGCACAGTAGACGTATCTAAAATAACGCAATTGTAGTTGAGAAGCGCAAAGCCTTTGAAATGAATATTGAAGCCGTAATCGCAGCGAAAGTGAGGCTCGATGTTCATGAAGGAGGTCACTGTGCCAAACAACTCTTTGTATAGTGTTTGTCTCTGTTCCATGTCATCAGGATGAGAATTATTGAGCTCGAAGCAGAGTCGCTTTGCCTTGGATTGAAGCTTTTTGTCATCACGAGCAAACTTATGGATGAACGGCTGATTTGAGGTGAGCTTGTCGATGAAGTTCATGTGTATAGTCATGTTGAAAAATCAAACTCATACTTTACCAAGTTAACGCCATAAAAAATCGGGTATTAGTCTAGGAAACATGAATTGAAGACGCTGGGATTGCTCTTTCTTTAAGCTAACTTTTGATAGAGGTATTTGAACTTTGTTGGGGAAAATGAGTAAAACTTAGTACTGCAAAGCTAGTTCAAAAAAGCTATATTTAAAGGTAAGCTCAGGTGCAGTTGCAATGAGACTGATTTAATAGCTAGCTGATGATACCCCTTATTAGTAAGGCTAAGTCACTGGGTAACGGAACTACCTAGGCAGAGTGCACTAATTGATGGAGTAGGGTATGCATAAGGCGTTTAGATTGGCTGCATGTGCAGTCGTTTCACTCGGACCGGTTCACGCAGTGGCAACCGATGGAGGAGCGAGTACATACATCGTAAACGGAATATCCGTTTCAATTCAAACGTTCCCTTCGTTTTCTAGCCTTTACTTTGACCAACTAGACACCTCCGGCTTATATCAAAACTATTGCGGTGCGACGATTCTCGATGAATATCATGTGCTTACTGCTGCCCATTGTGTCGAGGGCGACTCTTACTACTATACATACACTTCTATTGCTCCTCAGCTTGAAAACGAACAGCAGGTTCTCAGTGGTAGTGTGCAATTGATTCGCGCTAGTGAGTTCTATTATCCAGACACTTTTGTCGACAATGAAGCGCTGAGCTGGCCTGATGATATCGCTATCGTTAAGCTAGAAAACCCAATGCCAGTAGACCCTTCTGACTACGTTACCCTTGCTTCTATGAATGACATCTTGGATTACGATGTGGTGGGAACAGAGATGGTGACCATTGGCCATGGTTACACGCGTTCAGGTACTGATGACTCAGATGGTTTACAAGGCACGACTCAAAGATTGCTTTCGAGATCTGGTTGTTCGTCGGCTGGAACGAGTAGCAAACAACTCTGCCTGATTGGCGACTACAGCCCTGAGACGGATTTACTCAACTCTACCTGTGGGGGCGACTCAGGTGGCCCTTTATATTGGTACAACGGTAGTCAATACGTTCAGGTTGGCATCACCAGTTACGGTCCTACCCAATGCGGAAACCCGGACTCTGACTACTCGTCAGCGTACACTGAAGTTGCAGAATATCGAGGCTGGATTGCTGACGTACTAGCGGGACGAGAGATACCTCAGGTTATCGTTACTGAGTTCGACCGAGAAAACTATACCCCTGACGAAGGAGATTCTGGCTTTGGCGATGAATCTGGCGGTTCTTTTTCTTGGGCTTGGTTGCTCGCTTTGATCGTTGGACGTGGCCTGCAATCTCATCGTTCTAGAAACTAAATCGATTGATTCTGTTTGTTGCGTTATTAAGCGGCTGTAAACAACTATTGTTGTTATAATTGCAACAATACCCACTGACTAATCTCATTTTATGCTCACTCGTTCTGATGATCTCGAAATTCTTCTCACCGTTGTTGATAGTGGTGGCTTCTCTGCAGCGGCTGAGGCGCTAGATATCCAAGTTGCTAGAGTGTCACGCTCTGTTAGTAAGGTTGAGACACAATTGGGTGTATCTATACTCAACCGTACAACACGCCGCGTCGAGCTGACGGATGAGGGGCGACAGTTTATTGAAGGGGTTAGGTTAGGGCTTCAACAATTGCAAAAAGCTGAGGACGATATTGTTTCTCGTGGTGAACTGCCAAAAGGACGTTTACGAGTTGATGCGGCAAGCCCGTTTGTGTTTCATCAGTTGGTGCCATTAGTAAAAGAGTTCAACCAAGCCTATCCGGATATTAAGCTAGAACTGACGTCCAACGAAGGCTTTGTCGACCTTCTAGAAAAGAAAACTGACATCGCGATTCGCATCGGGTCGCTGACCGATTCAACCCTTCATGCCAGACCTTTAGGCAAAAGCCCTCTATACATTGTTGCCTCGCCGGAGTACTTGGCTAGAAGAGGCATACCACAACAAACTAGCGACCTTTCTACTCATGACATCATCGGCTTTGCGGGGGTAAAGGTACTTAATGATTGGCCGTTAAGAGGTTTTTCGCCCTTAGAACAAACCTCTACCTCAAGTAATGGAGAGACAGTTAGACAGCTGGTACTTGAAGGAAATGGAATCGCATGCCTATCCGGGTTTATGGTGAACAAAGACATAGAGGCAGGACGCTTAGTGTCCTTACTGGACGGTGACAAGATGAGCAATACGGGACGTGAGTTGGTGAATGCGGTTTACTACCGCTCTTCTAACGTGTCAAAGCGCATCTCAGCGTTTATTGATTTCATTCAGCCCAAGCTCACCTTATAAACGGCCTAGCTGGGCGCTAAGATTCTTTTTGATCTACAGAGCAGTTAGAGAAAAGAGAGTGACTCTGTTTTGCGACCTTATCAGCCGCTCCTGCTTCTTGTGAGACGTGGTAAAGGTTATTCATAAAGAACCCTACGATAACGCCAAGAATAACAAATTGTATAGGCTTTAAATTCATTTCGACCCTCATAAATGATAACGACTTAGCCTTGAAAGTTAAGCGTAGACCGAATTTAGAGGGCTTTCAAAAGCGATTTGTACCGATAGACTACCTGAAGCACACATCTGCCCAACGTGCTAAGCCGGCAGTAACAGAGCCAAAGTAGTTGCCGCTCACTACTGGTACATTCGGTAATATCGTTTGTACGGCATTTCTAAGTACAGTAGAGCGTGCAGAGCCACCAGTCATGAATATCGCGTCCGGAGTAGTCTGCGATTGTTGAACGGCTTCAAGCACTAGCTTAGTTATCTTCTCTTTCGGTACTTCAATGGCTTGCTCCATCTCTTGGCTCAACACTGGAATCTCGACTATCTCACTAAGAAGTTTGATCTTGGCAAGATAGCTTTCATCCTCAGATAACGCGATCTTGGCACTTTCTGCTTGAGAAACGATGCCGTAGCCAAGAGCACCTTGGTGCACTTCGATCATTCTAGCCAATTTGGCTGGCTCACAAGCTTCGCGATGCAGTTGTCTGAGCAGGGCTAGGTTTTCTTTGCCGTAAAAGTCGCGTTGCGCCTGAACATTATTAATCAAAATAGAGTGCCAAAATTGGCTGATAGGTATTTCAAGGCCTGATTGTTTGCGGCTTCCCTTACCGAACTCAGTCATAAATTGCTTATAAGCGATATGGATATCGAGATCGTTACCCCCTACCAGTTGGCCGGTATGACCAAGTAGAGTTTCTTTACGATCACTTTTACCCAGCCAAGATGGGCCCATTTGAATCATGGAGCAGTCGGTTGTACCACCGCCGATATCAACCACTAACACGTTTTGGTTTGAAGTTAATGTGCTCTCGTAATCGAGTCCGGCGGCAACGGGTTCAAATTGAAACTCGACGTTTTTAAAGCCAGCTCTGGTAGCCGCTCTGAGTAATATGTCTTGTGCTTGCTGGTTTGACTCTTCTCCGCCACGGCCAAGGAAGTTTACAGGGCGACCAATTACCGTATCTTCAACGGCTTTTCCAAGGGACAGTTCAGCTTGAGATTTTACGTTCTCCATCATGGCGCAGACTAAGTCTTCGAAGAAGGCGAGCTGCACGTCACGTAGCCCTCTAGCACCTAAAAAAGACTTGGGTGATTTGATGTAGTAAACATCTTTTGGATCTTCTAGGTACAGATCCAGAGCCGGCTGCCCAAACAGGATTTCCTCTTCCATAACGTCAATGCCTTCCTCGCGGTTGGCACGAATTGCACGCTGCAACACCGCCTCACCGGGCTGAGTCATTGGCGTTATCTTCTTACGACGGTACAGGTATTCAGATACTGATTCAGAGGTGGGAGCGCACAAGGTCGAAGAGATGTACTTATCGCCATTACTGAATGGAATTTGGATTGCTTGGTTATCGATAATGTGTGCCACGGAGCAGTTTGCCGTACCGTAATCAAAACCTATTGCCATGTGTCCTCCAAAGATCAGTGAGTGCTACGAAAAAGGGGCGCAATTAAACCTTGTTTAGGTAGGGGAGGTCAAGGCAGTTAAAAGAAAATAAGTAGGGCAATCCAAATGCCACTTAAATGGCTGCGTTATGTCGTATTCTAATAGATACAAAACTGAGATTGATTTGTTAATTTGGTTAATGATTTCTATGTTATTTTGTAGTTAGAAGTTATAAAAAACGGCGAATTAATCAAAGATTTAGTTTTAATAGTCATGCTGCTTCTTTCTCTATTGCATCAGTTGTTTTCTGTCTTTAATATAGCCGACATTATTGCAAATAAAAGTGCTTCTCATTTGCGTTGTCGTTGTTTGTTTACATTAGCGCACGCTTACAATGTGTCATTGTGAGTGTATAGGGCATGAAGAGTTTGTCTCATCCGTCAAATGTACCAAGCGCCAATTTGAGAAACAGCCTTTGTTTGTATTACCTTATTCATTAATAGCTAAATCACAGATTTATGAGAAACCTATGAATCACACAAAAATGCGATATCTGCTTGTTGCGGGACTATCGATGACGAGCTCTCTGGCTATGGCTAATGAGCAAGCGACATTGCAAAAATCTCAGAATATCGAGACGCAGATAACGCAAGGTGCAGCAAAGACCCAAAATAGCGTTGTTAAGAGTAGCGACAAGGCGATGCAACTAGAAGCAGACATCGCTGGGCTTAAGCAAGAAGTTCATAACCTCTCTGTCTATAACTCACACCTTGAAGGCTTGATCGCAAGCCAAGGTAAAGAGCTTGAAGGGTTTGATGCGCAGCTTTCTCAAATCGATGATACTCGCCAAAGCATTGTTCCTTTGATGTACGAAATGCTAGAAGGTCTTGAAAAACTTAATGCTGAAGATCGCCCAATCCGCACTGAAGCAAGAGCTAAGCGCCTAGATAGCTTGAATGAAATGATGACTCAAGCCGACGTTAGCGACGCTGAAAAGTACCGTCGTATTCTAGAGGCGTACCAGATTGAAATGGACTACGGCACCAAAATGGGCGCGTATTCTGGCACCATTGAAGTCGATGGAAAGCCTATCATTGCTGAACTGCTATACCTTGGCCGCGTATCTTTAGTTGCACGTTCAAATGACCGCCAACGTTACTGGGCGTGGGATGACAATAGCAACCTATGGGTGTCACAAGATGGCGGTGTGGGTCGTGAGATTGATAAGGCGTTTGATGTAGCGGCTAAGCAAGCATCACCCACTCTTCTTCAACTGCCTATTTCTCTGACTTTTGTTGAGCAGAACAAGGTCGAAACAACACAGGGTGAGGAAAAGTAGTCGATGAAACATCACCTAGTAAAGTTAAGTCTAGTGTTAGCGTCAGTACTGTGTGTACTTCCGGCTCATGCTAGCCAAACGCTTCTCAATGATACCGCAGATGCAAAAACAACCGAGCAGCAACACAACACGCAGCGAGAAGCTGAGTTTGCGTCTCAAGAGGCTAAGCTTCAAAGCCAATATGATGCTCTGGTTAAGCAGCGTGCCAATCTTAATAAGTCGATAGACTCACTCAGTACACAATTTCAAGATAATGAACAAAAGCTTTCTGAAAAAGAGAAAGAGCTGACTCTAGCCACAGGCAGTTTGGGTGAAATATTTGGTGTTGTTCGTCAATCTGCAAAAGATGTTCAATTAGAGCAAGAGCGTTCGGTTGCCTCTATTGGTCTTGAGCAAGATGTAACGACCATCAATGACATCATTGAAGCAAAGTCTATCCCTTCTAAAGATCAGCTATACGGTCTTTGGCAGTCTTATGTTCATCAGATCAAGGTAAGCTCACAAGCCTCAATCATTGGTGTGCCTTTTGTGGGTGGCTCAGGTGAGATTGAGCAGAAGCAAGTGTTGCGCATGGGCGCATTCGCCTTGGCAGATGACAATGGCTACCTAGTGTGGAACACAGATAAGCAGATCGCTACGCCATATACAGTACAGCCAAAACAAGCTCTGACTATCAATGCAAATATGGGCGCTGAAATGCCAGTGGTTGCCATTGATGCTACACGCGGTGCGCTGCTGGAACAACTAGCCAATAATCCAACCTTGATGCAACGTATTGAGCAAGGTGGCCTAGTGGGTAAGATCATTCTTGGCTTGCTACTAGTGGGTCTTTTAATTGGTCTATATCGTGCCGTGGTACTGATGTCTATCAAGTCTAAGATTGCCAAGCAGCTAAAAGATGTAGACTCACCATCAGATGACAACCCGCTTGGTAGGGTTATGTTGGTTCACAAGCAAGACCAAAGCCCAACGGTTGAAGCGCTAGAGCTTCGTTTGTTAGAAGCGGTAATGGATGAACAAGAAACGCTAGAGCAAGGTATTTCTACCATCAAGTTGTTGGCGGCGCTTGCACCTATGCTTGGCCTATTGGGTACAGTGACTGGCATGATTGATACCTTCCAGACCATTACTCAATTTGGTAATGCCGACCCTCGAATTATGGCGGGTGGTATTTCAATGGCCTTGATCACAACCGTACTTGGCTTGATCGCGGCAATGCCACTACTGCTAGTGCATAACTTACTATCGAGCCTATCTGAAGGCATTCGTAATGTGGTTGAAAAACAAGGTGTGGGCTTAGTTGCTGAGCGTGCTGAGCGTAAACACACAACGGACAGCCAAATTGCACAAGAGGCAACGGCATAATGAACGACATTGCGTCAATTTGGGCGATGCTATCAGACGTACCCCTTGTCGGTTCTATTGAAGAGCTGATGTTTCGAGGTGGTCCGGTTCTGTGGTGGCTCGCCATTGTGATGCTGGTCTTTTGGGTACTTGTTCTAGATAGAATCTTGTATTTCTTTTGGGCATTTCCAAAGAGTCAACATGACTGGGTGCTTAAGTGGCAACAACGTACAGACCGTCATTCTTGGTACGCTCTATCGCAAAGAAGCGCATGGCTATCTGCATCAGAATCTGGCCTTAAGCGTTCACTTTCTTTGATGAAGGTGTTGGTAGCTCTGTTCCCAATGCTTGGGCTATTGGGAACAGTAACGGGCATGATTTCGGTGTTTGATGTGATGGCAGCCCAAGGAAACAGCGAACCGCGCCTAATGGCGGCAGGCATTTCTATGGCCACGATTCCAACGATGGCAGGCATGGTTGCCGCACTCGTTGGTATGTTTGTTTATTCAAGATTATATGGTTTGGCAGAACGTAAACAGTTGCATTTAGAGCGTCTGCTGCGAATCCATAGCTGAAGGTTAATATTATGAGATTAGGACGCCGCCGCGAGCGTAATGAAGAGGCACAGGTGGACATGACTTCGATGCTAGATATCGTGTTCATCATGTTGATCTTTTTCATTGTAACAAGCTCTTTTGTGCGTGAATCTGGCGTTGAGGTTAATCGACCTCAAGCTGCTCACGCAACCAGCCAAAAAGATGCGGGTATTTTCATTGCCATTACAGACACCAACCAAGTGTATATTGATAAGCGCTTGGTCGATGTTGAGCGAGTGCAAGCCACGCTAGAAAGTATGATCATTGACAAGCCCGATGCCTCAGTGGTGATTCAAGCCGACAAATTTGCCTTTAATGGCACGGTTGTTGAGGTGATGGATGGAGCAAAAGGTGCTGGTATTGAAAAAATCGCACTGGCTACTGCAGCGAAGTAGAGACCTTTGATGAAACGACTATTCATTGCACTGCCCGCTGCTATTTTGATGACCTTTTTTGTCTTCGGCTTTATGACCTGGCTGGTCAATATGGGCAAGTCGCCTTTGCCTGATCAAAAGCCAATGGTCAGATTTGATATGTTACAAGTCGAGCAAGATAGCCAAACGCAGCGTCGTCAGCGCCAATTGCCAGAACCACCGGAGAAGCCTGCGCAACCACCAGAAACTCAGGTCAGTAACTCAAGTAACGTATCGGAAAATTCAATCTCGCTAGACAGTTTAGATTTGCCTCAGGTTGCTTTGGATACAGCCGTTACTGGGCTAGCTATTTCAAATCCAGGCCCGATGAAGATTGCGCAAAACCAACAGGTGATGCCATTACATCGTATGGAGCCGCGATATCCGGCAAGAGCGCTGAGCCGCAAGATAGAAGGCTATGTTGTAATGAGTTTTACCATCAATGAAGTAGGAAACCCTATCGATATTGAGGTAGTGCAGAGTGAGCCTAGCCGCGTGTTTGATAGAGAAGCAACAAGAGCGCTACAACGCTGGAAGTACCAACCCTTGGTGGTGAATGGCAAGGCGACGCCTCGAGAAGGTCAAACCGTGAAGCTGGAGTTTAAACTGCAATGATGAACAGGCAATTTGTAACTCTCGTGCTGATGGCTCTTTTATTTGGTTCAAATGTGAGTGCTCAAGAGCTTAGCCGTTCTACTGCCAATCGGGTGCATCAAGCCTATGAACTGCAAAACCAAGGCGATGATGCAAAGGCGATTGAGGTTCTAGAGAGCGTAGATTCTAGTAGAGCCTTTGACACCTCTTATGTGCAGCGAATGCTTGGTATCTTGTATTGGCAAGAAGAACAAAGTGAGAACGCAGAAAAGGCGCTATCACATTCTGTTGAACTGAAAGGGCTGCCTGCTGAGCAGCATATCGAAACTCAGCGTATGCTGGCGGATATTCAGTTATCAAATGGAAAAATGAGCCATGCACTAGACAACTACCATCAAGTTATTGCCCAGAATAAAACTCAGAAATCTTTGGGTACAGAGACGATTCAGCAGATCTGGCTTCGCGTCGGGCAAGCTAACTATCAGATGGAGAACTGGCCTTCAGTATTAACTGCATCGAAGAGCTATTACTTTGCAGGTGGCAAAACGACCACGTCAGTATTGAATCTGCGTTTGGGCGCGGAGCTATCCTTGAAGCAATGGAACAATGCTCTTAAAACGACTTTGGCATTGAGAGGGTTAGAGCCAGAAGCCGAACGCTGGTGGACACAAACACTCAACCTATATTTGAGAATGGGTAACCATCAGCAAGCGCTGTCAACACTTAAGCAGTATGAAAGAGCTGGGTTTGAGCTAACCAAAGATCAGTATCGAATGATGGCTCAGCTTTATTCCAAGCAAGGTGTGCCAGAAAAGTCTGCTCAAATATTCCATGATTTGAACAAAGGCAATGAGACGAAAGCGAAGGATCTCGCTATTGAAGCGCAGTATTGGCAACAGGCGAGAGAGTGGGATCAGTCTCTTAATGCTTGGGCTAGAGCATCCAGCAAAGATAGCGACTATCGTTGGTCTTACATTCAGTTGCTTATGCAAAACAAGCAATATAAGACAGCGATATCCCAGTTAAACAAGGTTGAAGAGAGCTCAAGAAGAGAGCTAACGAGTGTCGAAGCGTATTATCGCTTAGGTGAGCGAGAGCAGGCGCTGAAGCATGCTCAAAAAGCCAATCAGATCAAATCAGACCGAGTGGCGCTGAATTGGATTCGATATTTGAATCAACCACAATAAATAACCAATGCTGCCTTCGGGCGGCATTTTTATGCGTGTTACCTTCTGCAAAGTCAGTTAACAATGCTTAGGTCTATTTATGCCACATCAATAGAAGCCTTTTCATTTTCTTGCAGAGGATTTCGTTTAAAATGCGAACAGTATCAATGTGTTGGTGGGTAACTTGTTGCATAATAATGATGCACCCGAAAAGCATGATGGATACGCCCAACGTTTAGCCTATTGACCCACTTTGTTAGTCTTCTCTGCAAATAGGTGGTGGGGTATGAACAAGAAAATGATGTTTTGGGGTAATCACGGAGGCACTGTTGTAGCGTTTACCATTGCGATGATTGCATGGGCGTTTAACCTGCATGTGCTATTTGGCGTTTTTATCTTAGCAACATTGGTCAAAGCCGCACAAAGTCACTAAAGAGCTGTGATACAGTTTGATCATCAACGCACATTTTAATTGATGTTTTGGGTCGCTATAGCGTTGTTCTCAACGCGAACTGGCTGACCCGTAGGCTACTTTTACATTGCGCAAGTGGGCTATTTTAAGATATCGACTCTTAACTTACGTTTATCTAATTCTTCTTCTAGAAACTTCAGTAACAGTTGTGTATCTGATTCAAAGTTCTCTTGATTGTTGCGACTATCTTTCCCTAAGTCAGTCAGCTCTATGGCGTTATTTATCAATTTTTGGCTATCCCTAACGGCTACTTCACCGGATGTTGCTCGTAGCTTCTTTGCTAAATTCACATAGTTGTAGATTGCGGAAAGAGTGTTAAGAGACACTTTAGACATTAAGGAAAACCTTTGGTAGTAAACACAGAGGCAGTCTATAGGATGAACTTTAACTTAGTGTGATCACTTTACGACAATACAGATAAATAGTGGGTTTTGGCCTTCCGCTTTTAATGTGTTTCTTCTAGGGCTTCCACTACACAATGCAGCGTTCACGATAGTGGGGGAAAGCTAAAAGGCCCGCTAAATTGTGTATTTAACGGGCCCTGGTTTTTCTATTCTACTTTAAGTCTTTGGAAGTACTCTTCATACAGCACGCTGGCTTCGCCAACTTCATCCTGCCAAGTACCAGACTCTAAAGCTTCTTTTGGTGGATAAACGTTAGGGTTCTCAGCGAACTCTTTTGGAAGTAGGTCATGTGCGGTAGCAACAGGGGTTGGGTAGCCAATCTCCAATGCAATTTTCGCCGCGTTTTCTGGACGTAGTAAGAAGTCGATCATTTTGTGAGCCGCTTCGGTATTTTTTGCTCCTGACGGAATGGCTAGGCTATCCATCCAGAATATAGTGCCTTTTTCTGGCCAGATGATATCGATTGGCGCACCTTCTTCACGAGCCATATAAGCCGAGCCATTCCACAGCATACCTAGGGAGACTTCGCCAGCCATGTATGGGTTAGCAGGGAAGTCGGAATTGAATACCAATACGTTTGGCATCAGTTTTTTTAGTTCTTCGTAAGCTGCTTTGATTTCATCAGGGTTAGTAGTGTTTGGCGAGTACCCCAGTTTAGTCAGTGCAATATGGAATACCTCGCGAGAGTCATCCATCAGCATTAATTGACCTTCCCACTCAGGGTTCCATAGATCATCCCACTTGGTGACTGTTGAGCTATCAACCATGTCGGAGTTTACACCAATGCCAGTTGCGCCCCAGATATAAGGGATAGAGTAATTGTTGTTGGGATCAAATGGCTTGTTTAGGTAGTTAGGATCTAGATCGGCAAAGTGAGATAGCTTGGTTTTGTCGATTTCTTGAAGCATGCCTTCTTTACGCATTTTTGATACGAAGTAAGTGGATGGAACCACTAAGTCGTAACCAGAGCCTTGAGTTTTTAGCTTGGCATACATGCTTTCGTTTGACTCGTAGGTGGAGTAAATCACCTTGATGCCAGTTTCCTTTGTGAAGTCTTCTAGCACTTGATTTGGAATGTATTCAGACCAGTTGTAGAAATACAGCTCTTTATCTGCAGACAGTGCAGGGAAAGAGAACAGTGTCGCCGCACAAAGGGCGCTAGCATAGAGTTTACTTTTCATTACGCTTCCATTTTATTATCGCTCGAAGACTTTGCCTTCACGGTTAAGTCGGTATGAGCAATGTAAACTTATCTGCTGGCCATATCTGACCAGCAGGGTTTTAAATACCCGATAATTTTAGACTATTTCACTTTTTCTCGTGCGAGAAGCTGGGAAATAATTACCAGTATTAGAGAGACAATTAGCATCACCGTTGCCAGCGCATTCACCTCAGGAGAGATGCCCACTTTTACCATAGAGTAGATCTTAAGGGGTAAAATCTCGTAGGCAGGGCCGGTAACAAAAGAGCTAATAATCACGTCATCGAGTGATAGTGTGAAGCTAAGTAACCAGCCCGCAGCAACCGCAGGCATGGCAAGGGGCAGAATGATTTGCTTTAGGATCACCCACTCGCCTGCGCCAAGGTCCTTGGCGGCTTCCAGCATTTTCACATCAAAGCCATTTAGGCGACTGTATACAGTGACCACTACAAACGGCAGGCAGAAGGTAATATGGGCTATCAACAAGGTAAAGAAACCGAGCTGCGCACCAATCACCAAAAACAGCGCGAGTAAAGAGATCGCCATGACAATATCGGGAGACATCATTACCACAAACAACATGCCGTTCACCGCTCGCTTACCCTTGAACTGATAGCGAAACAGCGCAACGGCGGTCAAGCTACCAATAATAGTGGCTGCGGTTGCCGAAAATACGGCAATGTTTAATGAATGCCATGCCGCCTGCATCAAGCTGTCGTTATTGAGTAAGCTTTCATACCATTTAGTCGTGAAGCCTCCCCATTTCATACCAAATTTGCTGGCATTAAAGGAATTCGCGATCAGCACAATAATCGGCAGGTATAAGAACGCATACACCAAGGTCATAAAACTAAATCTGAGTGTGCGCCCCATCAATCCAGCTCCACTTTTCTATTTAACAATTTGCCAGCGCGATAATATGCATAAAGCATAATGGCCATCGCTAGAGTAAGGGCGATACTGGTCGCCGCTCCAAACGGCCAATCTCGAGCATTGAGTACCTGACTCTTAATCACATTACCTATGAGTAGGTTCTTCGCTCCGCCCAGTAGATCGGAGACATAGAACATACCGAGTGCAGGTAGTAGAACTAACAAACAACCACCGATAATGCCTGGCATCGTTAGCGGTAACACAACACGAGTAAACGTTTGTAGCTTGTTCGCTCCTAAGTCTTTAGCCGCTTCTATATAGGTATCATCAAGCTTCTCTATGGCTGAATAGAGAGGCAGTATCATAAAGGGCAGGAGTATGTAGACGAGGCCAATCATTACTGCGGTTTCTGTGTACATGATGCGCATCGGCTTATCTATGATATCGATCGCCATCAGAGACTTATTTAAGATGCCTTGAGTGCCTAACACTATCTTCAATCCATAGGTGCGAATTAGAGAGTTAGTCCAAAATGGAACGATAACTAAGAACAGCATAAAGGGGCGCCACTTAGGAGGCATCTTAGCGACGATATAAGCAAACGGGTAGCCGATGATCAAGCACATGAACGTCGCGATTATCGCCATGTAAAACGAGTGCCACAACACCTTGGCGTACAAGGGGTCCATTAGACGAGCATAGTTGTCTAAGGTAAATGTCAGCTCAATTAGGTTGGCTTCATCACGAGTTAGAAAACTGGTACCAATGATCATGACATTGGGTACAAGAACAAACAGTGTTAACCAACCAACGATCAGCGCAATGATCGCGTTCTGAAGATTAAACCTCTTGCTCATCATGCAGGACGACCTCCCAACTCTCCACCCAAGTAATAGCAACCTTTTGGCCTAATGAGTGGTCGACATCTGGGTCGTCTTCATTAAAGAATTCACTGATCATCACCTTAAGTCCAGACTCTAGCTCAATCACTGAGTCTAAGGTCATTCCCTTGTAGGTGCGTTCAATGACATGGCCAACAATGCCTTTTTGCTCTGATTCGCGAATTTCTTCCAGTCGTAAATCTTCGGGGCGAAGTAGCACTCGCAGTTTTTCATTCTCAATGATGGGTTGATCAAAGTAGACGACAGAATCGACCCCCTCGATCGTGGCACGGATACGTTTCTCGTCTAGGCGCTCTTTGGCGATAGCATCAAAGACATTAATTTCGCCGATAAAGCGAGCCACAAATAGGTTCTTTGGCTCTTCGTAGATTTCACGCGGCGTTCCATCTTGTTCAACCACGCCGTCTCGCATAACGATAATGCGATCTGACATAGACAGCGCTTCTTCTTGGTCATGGGTAACAAAAATGAAGGTAATGCCAAGTTGACGCTGAAGTTGCTTAAGCTCCATTTGCATCTGCTTTCTTAGCTTGTAGTCCAAAGCAGATAGAGACTCGTCCAACAACAATACCTTGGGTTTATTGACTACTGCGCGGGCAATGGCTACACGCTGCTGCTGACCACCTGATAATTGGCTGGGTTTGCGCTGGCTCATAGCGCCTAGGCGAACCATTTGCAGAGCTTCCATCACGCGAGGCTCAATGTCGGCTTCGGCAACTTTTTGCATGCGTAAACCAAACGCTACATTTTCAAATACCGTCATGTGTGGGAATAGTGCATAGCTTTGAAAAACCGTATTTACGTGTCTTTGCTCTGCAGGAACGTCGGTAACATCTTGCTCAGCAAGAAGGATGTTGCCATTGTCGACGGTTTCAAATCCCGCAATCATGCGTAAAACAGTCGTCTTTCCGCAGCCTGATGGACCGAGAATGGTAAGGAACTCACCGTGGTTCACATCTAGGTTTAGATTTCCGATGATTTCTTTACCATCAAAACTTTTACTTACGCCTGTTAAACGGATTACAGGTTGTTCATTGTGTTGTTGAGCGTTCAACGTCTGTATTTCTCCTACGCACCTAGTTGCCTAGGCTAGATACTTTTATTTTCGATGTGAATAAGTCGAAAGGATAATAATATCAATAAGTTAAAATAAAAAACCGTCTGAATTTTCAGGCGGTTTTAGGCCCTAATAAACGTAATGATTTGCTAGGGTCATTGATGGCCCTAAGCTTAATCGAAACTATTGAAAAATTGCATTATTTTTTAACGATAAGCCCTTGTTTTTCATCGTTGCTTCTAAACACAGGGAAATTAAGGGTACGCTGAAGTTGAGTATAGATGACGCGGTGAATAAATGTGAGTTAACAAGACGCTTCTTCTTGAGATACCGTCTATATATATCTATGATTTAATTATAATTCTTTGTCTTGTTGAATCGATGGATCTTAATCTTCTTACTACGTTTCTCACGGTTTATCGCTGCCGCTCTATAACTCAAGCGTCTGAACAACTCGATCTTACTCAACCAGCGGTAAGTGCAGCCCTAAAGAGATTAGAGGGGGTAGTTGGTAAGGCTCTGTTTGTGCGTGAGGGGCGCGGTATTGCGCCAACGGGCGCCGCTGTAGCCCTCGCCAACAAGATAGAGTCTCCATTATCAGTTTTAGAAACTGTTGAGGCTCAGGATGATGCGCTCAAAGTACACTGCAGTGAAACGGTGTTACATCTACTCAAAGATCTCCCAGGAATGGAATTCTCTGATGCTCCTCTTGATGAAGAGGAGGTCTTCGACGATTTAATGAGTCAAAAGGTAGACCTACTTATTGATGTCTTGCATAGCAAGCGTCATTCATTTGTGGTGGAAGAAGTCTTTACTGAGGAGCCCACGTGCCTGACTCGTATAGATCATCCAAGAATTGGAGAAACTCTGACGTTTGAGGATTACTATAGAGAACAACATATTGCTCTTAAGATTCGTCGAAGTGAGATGAATACGATTGACTTTCTTTCTGATAAACCAGTGGCACCGCGTTCTGTCAAAGTGGAAACCAGCTCGATTTCAGGAATGCTAATGCTTGCCTCGGATAGCGATTATATAGCATCAGCTAATCGCAGTTTGGCTGAAAGAGTAGCTCCAATGTTGGGTCTTAGAATACACAAATACCCGATACCGCTAAATAACCTTCACTATCGAATGATCTATCATAGACGTTACCTCAATGATGAAAATCATAAACAAAAAAGAGAGCAAATAAAGGCAATCTTTAAACAGCATCAAAAGTAGCTTGTAATAGCTCATATCATGACTTTTGATGCCTCCATCTGGATATGGCTACCCCTAGCAGTCGCTATAACACTTGCTTTGATTGGTAAAAAGCGCGCAGCTTTTACCACTCTTGCTGTTGCTTTATTCGGGGCTTGGTTTGAGGCTCGCCTTTCAATAATAGGGCTGTTCGTTACTGTGCTTGGCTTTGCTATTGCTTCTCAAGTACTTAGAAATAAGGGTTTTAAAAAATACCTTGCCCTAGCTGTGACGATTACTTGGTCACTGAGTATGGCGCTGCATTGGCTCCCCGGTTTTTCCAATTTATTGGTCTTGGATAAGGTGCAAACAGGCCCTGCGAGTATCCCATTTACCATGTATCTTAACCTCGACAAGCCTCTTATCTTGTTTGCTTTACTGTTGGCCTTTCCTGGGTTACTAGGTAAAGCTAAGTCCGTTGAGTGGGGGGTGTTAGTTAAGCCCTTGCTCGTTTTGGCTAGCTTATTACCTATTGCCGTTCTATCTGGTGGGCTAGAGTATGAATTGTCATTACCGAGTTGGTGGTGGCTGTTCTTGTTAAACAACTTACTGTTAACCTGTGTGGCAGAAGAAGCTATATTTCGTGGTTTCATACAGCAAGAGATAAGTAAGCAATTGGGCTGGAAAATTGGCTTAATTATCGCAAGTATTTTGTTTGGGATTGCTCACCTTGCCGGAGGCTGGCAGTTGATTGTCTTTGCGGCTATCGCTGGCGCCTGTTATGGAATGGCCTTCTATCTTACTGGCCGCCTTTGGGTTGCTGTGCTGGTTCACTTTGTATTTAATTTCATGCACTTAATCTTTTTTACTTATCCTATTGCCATTAGTTAGCCAAGCATCATTGCTTTCAATAAATATAATTTCAGTTTATGTATTAACCCAAAATAGCTTTATATATCTAATGTGACCTTTATCTCATAATCCCCTCCATGTTCTGAGCACATCGCTCATCGTACCAAACACTGGAGATTCCAATGAAAAAACTTACCGTTCTATCTGCTTCAATTGCAGCACTTCTTTCTACTACCGCTATCGCAGCACCAGTTGAAGTTTACCTAGAACAAGACGTAGCATCGAACGCAGCCGACAACGGTGATTATGTAACAGAAGCAGGCGCAACCATTCAAACGTCTGAAGATGGTTATGTAAACATTGCTTTTGATGATCAAGGATACTTGGCTGCTGGTTACGGTTATGACTTCCATATGTCTGATCAAGTAGAGCTGAACCTTTATGGTGAACTAAGCAAGTGGGACGAGGGTGGTGATGCATTGGCGGAAGCTGTGCTTACTTATAACGTAAGCGACAACTTCAATGTATTTGGTGGCTACGCATACAAACGCTCTGAGTCGAATGACAGTGATATTGACCATGGTATTAACAGCAATCAGTTCATTGCCGGTTCATCTCTTTCTTATGGCGCGATTAGCCTAGACTACACCTACACACATGAAAACAGTGACGGTTCTAAAGATGGTTACGTTCATATCGGCAACCAGTCTTTTTACACAACAGGTGACTACCATACTAACCAACACGAAGTGGTACTATCTGCAGAGATGGACAACTGGAAGCCGTACGTTAGCTACACTTACCTGAACACTAGTGATCTAGAAGATCAATACAATAACACTAACAAAAACGACAACATCGTTACTCTAGGTGTTGCTTACCAATTCTAATTAAATACTAGCAACAACACTTGGCTAGGTGTTGATTTACATGCTAGTACATAAAGCAAATGGATTTGCTTCTAATTATTCTAAGGTTTACCCATGAATAGAAGCACTCGAAATAACTACCTCATTAACACTCTTGCTATTATTGGCTTATTGCTTTTTTCCGCGCTTCCTACTGTTTCAGCAAATATTGATACAACCTCTTATCCTGTTATGGATAAAAAACTATCTGTAACTCTTGGGCTTTATATAAACGACGAGTAATTCTAGTTACTTTGTTTACCAATAAGTTATTTACGTCTGCATAGTTTTTTAACGTTAGGTATCTACATCTAATTCTCGTTCGTAGGTGTGTCAATGACATCCTCTGGGAGCAATCATATGAAAAAGTCACTCTCATCACTATTGGTTATCATCGCAACTTCCGTATCTGTGCCTGTAACTGCTGAGGATTTTGACAGTGAGTCATTGTTTAGCCGTAACAACGCTGTTATGGCGGTAGGAGCAATAGATACAATCAATCAATACTGTGTTGAACTTGGCAAAATGCCAGCAGAGCTTTTTGAAGAGTTGACCTTAGATATGCGTGAAAATATAGAGAGATTATCAATTCAAATATCTGGTGAAGAATTTACCTTTAGTGAAGAGCATGAGATGTATATCGAGGGCATATCCTTAGGTGAACGCTTGATCCGCGATGCAGAGGAAGAAGGCTATGTTAAGCAAATGTGCGATCTGCCTGAATCTAGACAGATGATTCTATAACAATGCATCGACTCTATTTCTTTAAATAACGAACAGAAAGGAAATATAAATATCATTAATGTATGCTCTTAAGCTTACTTTATATATTTATGACAAACAAGTAAGTAAACTTCTCCGCACTAGAACGAGATAGTTTCTGATAATTAACTGAAACGCAGCATTATTTAATAGCTTTGCGTTGATCAGTATATTAGATTAATTATAAGTCAAACAGGCGCAGTAGTTACTAGAGGTTTTTGTTTGTTGGTGTAATAAAAATCTATAGATAACTTGCCTTGTTTGTTTATCTGTAGGGGATAAACAAATACGAACAACACTAAAAACAACAATTATTAAGCAGCAATATAAGCTGCAAAATTACATATCTACTACAAGTCCTAGTATGTGATTATTTTCTCAATATTGGATATTGATGCAGAAATGCTACTAGATTTGCAGCACATGGAAGTGTCTTTTTTTCTTAGACTCCAGTCCAATTCCCCTTTCTTTTTAAACCTTTCTTGCTGATGTTTTATATACGTTCAACTAGCCCGCTCATGAGCATCGCATAGAGTACAGCCAGCAGATTGAGTAGATCGGCTGATATCAACGCCTTAATCTAGAAAATCTTGGGAAAAGTAACGTATTGATTTTTCTTTGAAACACAAATAGTTCATTATCTAGGTAGTGATAGTTTGGTAAAGGAAAACAATAATGACCTATAAGCTAGAGGTGGACCTACACACGCATACGTTGGCGAGTGATCACGCTTACAGCACCATACATGATTATGTCAGGGAAGCGCCCAAGCGCGGTATTCGATTGTTTGCCAATACTGACCACGGTCCCGATATGGAAGACGCCCCCCACCGATGGCACTTTGTAAATAGCCTGACCTTTCCTCGCATGGCTGATGGCGTGGGCATTCTGCGTGGAATCGAGAGTAATATCAAAGATTTGCAGGGAAACATCGATCTTGATGAGCCTACGCGCGCCAGCCTAGATATTATCCTCACGGGTTTTCATGGTCCTGTATTCGCTCCGCAAGATATAGACTCGAATACTTTAGCAATGAGTAATGCGATAAAGAGTGGCAAGGTACATGTGGTCACTCACCCTGGTAACGTCAATTTTCCTATTCATATTGAAGAGATCGTAAAAACCGCGGCGAAGGAAAACGTTGCCTTAGAGATCAACAACAGTTCGTTCCTTTTCTCTCGTAAAGCCAGTTATTCCAACTGCCACAAGATTGCTGAGTTAGCTAAGAAATATGACGCACCACTGAGTGTCGGTTCTGATGCACATAACGCCTGGGATCTAGGACGCTTTGATAAAGCCAAAGCTCTGATCACTGACGTAGATTACCCAGCGGATCGTATTATCAATAACACGGTTGATTCGCTGTTTGCTTATCTCGCTTCCAAGGGAGTTGATATAGCCGATGAGTTTGAATTTTAATCTCTAATCTCATAGAAGCTCAGTCGTTATGCTGAGCTTTTTTCTTTGAAGCGCATTTATTATGAATCTAATAACTAGAATAATTTCAATTTTTTATGTCATGGCATTGACCGGCGTGATTGCCTTTTCATTGTTTGCTGGCGCGGTGGTTGCTCCCGTGATCTTCAATTCTTCTTCGTGGTTAGGCGAATCAGTACTTAACCGCTTTCAAGAAGGCTTAATGATGACAGAGGTCTTTGTAAGGTTGTCTTATCCGTTGATCGCTGTTTGCTTATTTTCTATGGCTTACGAGTTGCTCAACTATTGGAAGAAAGACTCCGATTGGATAGCACTCATTAGCATGAGTTTGATGGTAGGCACGGGTTTGCTTTTTGGCTTCTATTTCATTCCCGAAATCTTGCACCTTCAATCACAAGGCCCGGCGGTCACGCAAAGTCCTGTGTTCGCTTCAATCCATAAAACTTCAGAGATCTGCTTTAAAATCACAGTGCTGTCTGGGTTAGTTCTAGTGCTCCGCAATATACTGAAAATGAGTCGATAGACTGTTTATTTTTGCAATCATAGTTCAGTTTTCAAGTTCTCAAATCTTCGTACAAGATATTCAACAGAACGCAATAAGCCGTATCAAAAAGTGCCTCAAGCTAGATGAATAGCTTGAGGCACTTTTACGTTTGAAAACTAAATCTGATTAGTTAACTATTTGCCATTGCCATTGCCATTGCCATTGCCATTGCCATTGCCATTGGTTTTGAACTGGAATACAACAATCGCAGGATCATGATCTGAAGAGCGGTATGGGTCGCCATACTTTGGTAGGTCACCACTGTATTGAGTCGAGTATTCAAATAGCGTCGACTCTACCGCATTGATTGGCCAAACTTGGGCATCAATAACAAAGCCCTTCAGATCTGAATCCACCAAAACATAATCGAGTGTACCTACAGTGTCGTTGTACGAGTAGCTGTAGGTGTGTGGCTTCATTTCTTCAACGATATCTAGGTAACCATATGAATGCTCGATAAGGGCACCTTCTGCACCATGAAGTGGTGTACCGTCGGTTTCATCACCACCAATGTAGGTATTGCGTGCTGCACGAGTCTCATAGCCAGAAGGTGCATGGTCACGATTGGTTAGAACTAGCATTGGATCTTCTAGACCGTAGCTGTTTAGGTCACCCATTAGTACCTTGTAGCCGTCGATTTTCTCTAGCTCTTCCGCCAGTTGGTACGCCGCAGAGACACGGAAGTGTTCACAGCTACCCTGCAGATTGACGTCATTCTTTTGATCGTCAGTTTGCTCATCTTCCCAACAAGTAGATCCCTTAGACTTAAAGTGGTTGGTGGAGATAACTAGGTTTTCTTTGGCATGGTTTACTTTGAATGAAGCGGTAAATGCATCACGCTGGTACGCACGCTTAAAGCTTCCATCTTCAAGTTGTACGTGTTGTTGAGGTAGTTCAATGATGTGAATATCACGCAATTTCGCAGCTTTATCACGATAGATCATCTTGTTAGTGATGGCGTCTGTGCCGACATAACCTTCGCCTTCCAGCTTTGAAGGCATTGCGATTTCATACTGCTCTTTCTTGTCTAAGCGACTGTTCAGCTCTTCGACAAGGGTATGGATGGCAGATTGCTCATCAAAGCCGTTGTTTTCTATCTCAATTAAGCCATAGATATCAGCATCGATAGCAATGAGAGCAGAAACAACCTTCTCCAACTGAATCTCATACTCTTCAATACTCTCAGCACCTCGGTTTTGACTTAGCGGGTTATCACGACCACCAAATGGTGAGGTGAAGAAGTTCTCCACATTAAAGCTTGAAACAACGAGTTCACCTTCTTTGAGTGTTGGTGTCGTTGGACGTTCGTTCGCAGTGAAGGTTGTGTTATCGGCTTCACCAAGTACATACAAACGATACTCTGAATATGAGTAACCTAGTACACCGGTTAGGCCTTGCTCACCAAGTTGGGCGCCAACACGAATGTAATCGTCGGTTGTTCCTGTACCATTGTCTTTGGCAAAGTCAGGATACCAAGGCACGACACCATCGGCAGCTTTTGTTGGAGATTCAACGAATAGACGTCGGTCCGCATTGCTTTCATCTTGGGCTATCGCACCGTCTGTTAGAGGGACGTTGAATTGATTAGGATGGTAGTTGACCGTGTTGTTGCTCAATACCATGTTGTTACGATAAGTGCTGTAATCGAAACCAAAAGTACGCGCAACGTGCATGTCTGTTTGATCATTTACACGAACTAACATGCCTTCATAACGTTCCAGTGTTTGTTCGAAGCTTTCATCACTCCCAATAGGGGCAATAGCAGTTGCAGAAATCGTTGCACTATTGCCCGTGATTTCTACATAAGCAGGAGTGCTACTTGAGCCAAGTTGAGTCCAGCTATAATGCTCGTGAACCTTTGCCGTGACTATGACTTCATCACCGACCTCGATACCGCTTGTGCTCGCGTTAACAAAGATACCGTCTGAGGTTTTAGGGTTCCCGTCACCTTGTTGATCTTGCATAAAGAAGCCAGTGAGCAGGTCATTACCTAAGCTTGATTTCTGTACGTGGGTAACAATACCCGTAACCTCAAAGGTCTCGTCCGATTCGTATTTATGATTTTCTGGGTCGGTATAGGGTGACCACATTCCCTCACCCTGAAGACCCATGATAGTCTCAGGCTCACCGACTGGTGGCTCTGGGGGTTCAGGAAGTTCACAGACCTCTTCAATATTGCCTAGGTCACTCCAGTCGTTTGTTGGAAGAGTGAACCACTGTGATTCATCCCAGTTCGTAGTGGCTTGATAGGTGCAACGAACAAAAGTGATGTCCTTATTGAAATCGTGGCGGTCCGTTACAGCCGAATTAGGGCCAAACATATCGACGACTTCACCGTTCAACAATAAGCGAAGGGGGTCGTCACCATTGAAGTTAGTGATGTTACCGTTGAAGTCATCAACCCTACCTTTGAGGTCGTCATCAACAGCTGAGTTGTTGTGTCCTACGACATAAGTCTGAAAAGGTAAAAGAGTGATACCAGCAAGTGAATAGTCACTTGCCCAAACGCCACCAAAGTTGGTTTCTTTTTGGAGTATATAGCCATCAAGAGTAATCTCTTGGTCACCTATATTGGCTATTTCAATCGCTTTATTATAACCAGTTCCTTCTACAACCTCAGATATAATGATATCCGCACTCGCATTCCCTGCTAATAAGAAGCAAGGCAATGTCCAAGCTATTTTTAATTTACTCATGTTATTCCTTGTAATATATATGCATTATTTTGAAACGAATTTTAGAGATATATTTCGAAAGTTAAACATGCTCATGCTAAGAGATGCTCATAGTGATATTAAATGTGTAATGCTTTGGTAATAAATCTGTTCATTTATTATCCTGCCGTTAATTCCCAAGCGGTTCTTATCACATTTTATTGAGTTTTAATCTTTGGTTTAAATAAAAAATTCACAATAAGTAAATGTAAGAGATTGTTACTATTTGTTTTTATTCAATAATATTCATTTTTTTATGAAAATGACGTATTTCTTTAATTTTTTACCATTAGTATTCTCCCCCTCTACTGACTATCGGCAGTCGCAATCAAAAATACATGGGAATAAAATGAATAAGAAAATTCTAGCAGTGGCAATCGTTGCAGGTTTAGTAGGATGTAATTCTTCTAACTCTGACAACGACAATCAAGATCGTCCTATCAAGCAGGAGTTAAAGCTTTCTATTGCTCATATAAATGATACACACTCTGCTTTTGATGAAGTTAAATCGAGCTTTGTAAGCGACTACCTAATGCAAGGTAAACCAGTGTATACCTCGTTTGGTGGTCACCCACGTCTATTGGAAGCCGCAAATGTATATAAAGAACAGGCGGAACTAGAAGATCGAGCAATGCTATTTCTACACGGTGGTGATGCATGGCAGGGGAGTGCCTACTTCAAGATAAATAAAGGGCAGATGAATGCAGATATCCTAAGCCAAATGGGCTTGGATGCTATGGCAATGGGTAACCACGAATTTGATCTAGATAACGCAACGCTTGCTGAATTTCTTAATAACATTAACTTCCCTGTCCTTGGCGCGAACATGGACGTATCGTTGGATGCCGACCTTAGTGACGCTAATAACCTGCTCCCATACACTTTGTTTGCATTTGATGGCTCGAAAAAAGAGCAAGTGACTTTAGACACAATGCCGATGGATAAGCCAGTAGTCGCTGTTGTGGGCATGGTTTTGGAAGACATGCCTGCAATTTCACCTGAAACTGGGGATGTAGAATTTCATGGTGAGGTAGAAACGGCTCAATTGATTGTCAACGAACTCCAAGATAGTGGAGTAGATAAAATTGTGCTTTTGACTCACTTAGGCTTAGCAAGAGATGTAAGAATTGCCGAAAATGTTGATGGGATCGATGTGATTGTAGGTGGCCACTCTCATACATTAATGGGGGATTTTACCAATCTAGGTATGGCTGAGAATGCTGAATACGCTCAGATTATTGAAACACCAAATGGCGGTAAAACCTGTATCGTACAAGCTGGAGAAAAAGCGCAAGCAATTGGCCATGCAAATGTTCATTTTGGGTTGAACGGAGAGATCGTTTCATGTGAGGGAGGTAATACCTTGCTTTCGTCGGATATTTTCTACGCGGATAACATTAGAGATGAAGATTCATTGCTCAGTACAGAGCAAACTGATGAAGTGGCTGGATTTATTGATGATCAAGACAACATCAATATTACCAACGAAGATCAGGACCTTAGATCTCACATCGATGTCATCTATAAACCAGCGTTAGAAGAAGCGTACGGCGCTACAATTTCTTATGTTCCACAAGACATAATCCATGAACGTAGGCCGAACGATGGTGGTACGGATGAACATGGATCTAGAGTCGCCCCAATTGTTGGTGAAGGCTGGCTGCAGTGGGCAAATTCAGACGCAGTATTAAGTGAAATTCCATATAGTTCGGTTGATTTTGCCCTAGTAGGTGCTGGTGGTGTGCGTAATTCGTTGGAGGTGGGTGACTTCCGAGAAGGTCATGTTTCTCTGGAATTGCTGCCTTTCTCTAACTACATGTCTGTAATGCAAGTGAAAGGTTCAGTAGTCAGAGACCTTTTAACCGAGACTATCACTACTAGCCTTAAAGATGATGAGCATATGGGTAAATTCCCTTATACAGGAGGCTTGCGCTATGTATTCAATGAGCAGGTTGCACAAACATCAGGTTCGTTTGAGGTACTAGAAGTTCGTAATCTCACTGGTGAGTGGGTTGCTTTAAGTGATAGTCAAACCTATACCATCACGACTACAAACTACAATGCCAATGGAAACGATAATTGGGATGCTCTTTATGAAGCTCAATCGGATTCAGCTGACCGTTATGACTTAGTTATTCAAGGAGATACGGTCGTCGCGTACCAAGTGGATCGAGTAGAAAAAAATGGAGACTCGTTAAAAGCCATTTATACAAATGGAGAGCCAAACTGTGATGATTCTAATGTACAGTGCAATACTGATGCTCAAGCAGTGATTGATTACATTGCGCAAGAGCATCCAGTGCTAGAGGAGCTTCAAGAGCCTCAAGTTACGTTAAACTTATTGGACAGATAAAACTCTCAACCAATATTTCTACCAAGCCGGCTTTCATAGCCGGCTTTTTGGTTTCAACGTAAGTGGTCTCTACTCCAATCTAAGCTTGCAGTTTTGTTGTGCCTTTCTATTTATCGTCACTCTAAAAGTGTTATCCCCTTAAAAACAGCTAGTTAATTATCTTCGGTCGTCTTTTTTATAAGGCAACACTTTGACTTTATGCGTTATTGCTATGAGTTATAAGCGTTTGGATTATTACTAATTGGGTTTGCGCATTACTATCTTTCTCCTTATTTAGTTTGCTGTGATTAGAGGAATAGCTGTGCAAGGAGAAACACAAACACGTGTTGGCATCGTCCTAGGTTTGGGAATTGTGATCATTGGAGCACTCGCTCTGCAACAAGACATCTTTTTAAGATTACTATTAGGTCTTGGGTTGGGCGTTGCTTTGACCAAGGGTTCGATTGGTTTTGCTGGTAGTGTTAACCGTGCATACCGCAGAGGTTCAACTCAGCTGATTCAAACCTTGATGCTGATGTTTGTGGTGACCGCTATTATCAATGCCGGCCTGCTTCTTTGCGGTGGTATTGAGCAATATCAGCTTTGGATAAACCCTATTAATCTAGGCTTGATCGTGGGCGGCTTGATGTTTGGCTTTGGCATGACCTTATCTAGTTGCTGCGCTTCAGGGGTCATGGTTGAGATGGTCAGTGATGTCCCTCGTGCTCTAGTGACTTTGCTTATGTTTGGTGCTGGGGTATTCATAGGTTTACCTATTCAATCTTCTTCGTCGATTGTTCAACAAACCTGGATTTCTACCTCATCCTTTGAAGGACAAGGCGTGTTTTTACCTGATCTTTTCTCATGGGGACCGCTAAACGGTTACTTGATGTCAGTGGTTTTCACCATCGCAATGGCGAGTTTGGTTATCTACATTGCCCGTCGCTATGAGAACAGTCGTAAAAAAGAAGGCTCTTATCTTGGTGTCGATGGAGAGAAAGCGCGAGAGCAGATTGTTTCTAGCTCTTCTCCGTTAGGTATGCTGAGCGGCCTGTGGACTATGAACTTTGCAGCTATCGTGATTGCGATTATTTTTGGCATCATGATGGCAACGACTTCGGCAGGGTGGGGCGCTTCTACCCCATTTGGATTGTGGTTTGGTAAATTACTCATTGCCCTAGGATTGGATTCGCATTCCGTTGCTTCCTTTACACAACGACCAGAACACCTATTTACGATGCCATTTTTTGAGCACGGCGTATCAGTACAAAACCTAGGTATCTTGCTCGGTACCTTGATTGCGGTCTTTTGGTTGGGCAAATGGGCTTCACCGTTTAAGTCTCAATACACACTTAAACACTATGCGCTCTTTTCAATCGGCGGTTTGTTGATGGGTGTGGGTACGCGCTTTGCCAATGGCTGTAACGTTGGTGCACTGTATACCCCCATCGCCAATTTTTCTCTATCAGGTTGGATTTTCTTCGGTGCCCTAGTTGCCGGAGGCATATTGGGAAATCAGTTTGCTCGCAAGGTCAAACTGATTGCGACTGCACCAACGCCACAACCAATAATGCAGTAGACCGACAGTTCTAGTTATTGAATAAAAATGGGCGTATACGAGCCCATTTTTTAGTTATTTATGAAGCCATTTGGCTAACTAAATGGTTTTTTTACTTTCAAACTTGAAACCTTCGGTTCTACCTATTGCACGCGCAATCGTTTACCTGTATTTTCCTGCAACTGAAATATTTACTCACATTTTGAAGAAAATTACTCTTTTTCGAGATGTTTTAGACCAAATAAAGGAAATAGCATGTCCGAGAATACATCAACTGCAACCGGTAGTTGGCTTGATAGGTTCTTCTTGATTTCACAGCGTGGCAGTAATGTACGTCGTGAAGTTGTCGCAGGTTTAACCACCTTCTTGGCTATGGTTTATTCTGTGATTGTTGTACCAAGCATGCTTGGTGCTGCGGGCTTTGATCAAAATTCTGTATTTATCGCCACCTGTTTAGTAGCCGCATTTGGCTCACTATTGATGGGTCTTTGGGCGAATCTTCCAATGGCAATTGGTTGTGCAATCTCACTGACTGCCTTTACTGCTTTTAGCTTAGTGCTAGGGCAGGGCATTTCCATTCCTGTTGCGCTAGGTGCGGTATTCCTTATGGGTGTGATTTTCACAGCCATTACGGTGACCGGTGTTCGTCAGTGGATTTTAACTAACCTTCCAGCAGGCATTGCGCACGGAACGGGTATTGGTATTGGCTTATTCTTGCTTCTAATCGCAGCAAGTGGTGTAGGCCTAGTCATCAAAAATCCTTTTGAGGGCCTGCCTGTTACCTTAGGTGAATTCACTTCGTTCCCTGTGATTATGTCGATGCTTGGCCTGGCTGCTATTTTTGGTCTAGAGAAACGCCAAGTTCCTGGTGGTATCTTGCTAGTGATCATCGCGATCTCGGTATTTGGTTTAATCTTCGACCCTGCCGTTCAATACCAAGGTTTCTTCGCATTGCCAAATATTGGCGGCGAAAACTCGCTGTTTGGTACTATGGATATCATGGGCGCACTTAACCCAATCGTATTGCCAAGTGTGCTTGCTCTGGTGATGACAGCAATCTTTGATGCGACAGGCACTATTCGCGCAGTAGCAGGACAAGCTAATCTTTTAGACAAAGATGGCAACATTATTGATGGTGGCAAAGCGCTGACCTCAGACTCTGTTTCAAGTATTGTTTCTGGCGCTGTAGGTGGCGCACCTGCAGCGGTTTACATTGAGTCAGCAGCAGGTACAGCTGCGGGTGGCAAAACGGGCTTAACCGCTGTAGTGGTAGGTGTGCTTTTCTTGTTCCTACTTTTCTTGGCGCCAATTAGCTACCTAGTCCCTGCATACGCAACAGCTCCGGCGCTAATGTATGTTGGTTTGCTGATGCTAGGCAACGTTCGCAAACTGGATTTTGAAGACTCTGTTGATGCACTTGCTGGTCTTGTTTGTGCTGTGTTCATTGTACTGACGGGTAACATAGTAACGGGCATTATGCTTGGCTTCTTGTGCTTGGTTGTAGGTCGTGTATTCGCTGGAGAATGGAAGAAACTAAACCTTGGTATTGTGCTGATCACTATCGTTCTAGTTGTCTTCTATGCAGGCGGTTGGGCTATCTAAACCTTGTAGCCAAATAGTTTTCTTAAATACCTAGCCTTTGGCTAGGTATTTTTTTGCCCGCTGCTTTTGAAAAGTTCCTTTCGTATCTGCACACTTAAATCTCATTCAGCTCTTCACTCTCAGAATTTCCTATAGTTCTATGCATGCTGTGCATCTGCTTGCAGACACATGATTTATCGACATAGTACTTAGAGGAAAGAGTATGAACGTCAAAACATCTAGATTTAAGCTTCCCACCGTTTACACCATACTTTTTATAATTATTGCTCTTGTAGCTGCAATGACTTGGGTTATTCCGGCAGGAAAGTACGATTATAAAACTGCTGATACTCATCAGTTGATCAAGGCTGCTGATGTGGCTGATTATTCTGGTGGAGAGCGTTTACTGCCTATCCCTGGATCTTACACAGAATTAGAGTCTTCTCCTCAGGGTGTGGGAGACGTTTTACTTGCCCCTATCAAGGGCTTCCATGAATCAGCAGATGTCGCATTGTTTGTGATTATCATCGGTGGCTTTCTTGCGGTAACCATGCGCACAGGCGCTATGGACGCGGGTGTGGCCGCGGTAGTCGATCGTTTTAAAGGTCATGAACAGTTTCTAATTCCCATTCTTATGACCTTATTCGCCCTTGGTGGTACTTCATTTGGCATGGCCGAAGAAACAGTCGCATTCTGGGCGTTAATACTGCCGGTGATGAGTGCGGCAGGTTATGACCGTATGGTAACTGCAGGTGTTATTTTGCTTGGCTCAGGTGTTGGTGTTTTGGCATCAACCGTCAACCCGTTCGCTACCGGTATTGCATCTCGCTTTGCAGGTCTGCCCATAGGCGAGGGTGTCGTGCTTCGTCTCGCTATTTGGGCTACTTTGCTACTTATCGCCATTGTCTTTGTGATGCGTTATGCGGCAAAAACGAAAGCGGATAAATCTCTATCCATACTCGATGGCGTTGAGTTTGATGATGAATTCAGTAAAGAGCCTCAAACGCTAGAGTTCACTCCCATTCGAAAACTCACAATGAGTGTGTTTTTTGGTACCTTCTTAGTCATGATCTATGGCGTGATCCCATGGTCAGATATGGGGATCACCTTTGTTCCTACTTTGGGTTGGTGGTTCGATGAACTCTCTACCTTGTTCTTTACTGCCTCTATAGTGATTGCTCTCATTAACCGTGTTCCCGAGGCAAAATATATTGAGACCTTTATCGAAGGGGCTCGAGATCTTATTGGCGTTGCCTTAGTGGTAGCAGTTGCTCGCGGCATATATGTCGTTATGGGTGACGGGCAGATTATTGATTCTATCTTGAATTGGTCGGAGGGTATGGTTCAAGGGCTTAACGGTGGCGTATTTACCGTAGTTGCCTACATAGTACATATCGTACTGGCTTTCTTTATTCCTTCAACCTCAGGGCTTGCGACAGTTTCCATGCCACTGATGGGCCCACTTGCCGACTTCTCGAATGTCAGTCGTGACATTATGGTGACGGCTTACCAATCAGCGTCGGGATGGATCAACCTGTTTGCACCAACGGCGGGTCACTTGGTTGCGGGTCTAGCTTTGGCCCGAATCCCTTATGGACGATTCCTCAAATGGGTGATGCCTTTCATTGTCATTTCTTTCTTCGTTACGTGCGTGTTGCTTTATATAGGGGCCACGATTTAACGTTGAAAAATGCGCTTATATGAGCGCATTTTTTCTCTGCTTGATTATTACTTGAGTCACATATTGAAATTTTCTGAGCGTCTATCATTTCTATATTGAGGACAGTAATTGCTCAGAGGGAATAATCATGAGACTAAAGGGGTTGCTTCAACTACTTAGTGCGTTTGTTTTGGTGTTTATGCTGATTCGTCCTGCGCTGGCTGTTGAGCCGGTGTACAGTGATTTCTTTGGTAAAGCGATTCAGGGTTATGATCCCGTTGCTTATTTTACGGAGCGCAAACCTGTAGAGGGAAGTAAACAATACAAGTATGAATGGAATGATGCGACTTGGTACTTTTCCTCAAGTAAAAATAAAAGTGCCTTTATCGATAATCCTGAGAAATACGCACCGCAATATGGTGGCTATTGTGCTTGGGCTGTGAGTCAGGGGTACACCGCTAAGATAGACCCGAGTGCTTGGTATATCCACGACGATAAGCTGTATCTAAACTATAACAAATCCATTCAAGCTAAATGGCAAAGAAACGTTCCCGAAAACATCGCTAAAGCGGATGCTAGTTGGCCAAGTTTGTTAGCCAATTAGCTCAGAGCAATGATATTCCCTCAAGAGCATGGCTCTTCGAGTAGGGTTAAGAGCTTTTGGTGTGGAACATAAGTCAATCAGGTTTGTCCGTATTGAGCCAGAAACGGCTTAGACGATTTACAACATGCTGAACAAAAGAGTTTAAAGCATACGTATGCCTTGTTTCGTTGCAATCTCTTACGTTGCATCGCAACTCTTCAATAAAAGCTTCTTCGGTTTTGTTTTCTAAAAACATCTGATACATGCTGTTCTCTTATCAAAATGGTTTATTCAATGATGTATTAGATAGAGCAAATGTCATGCCAAGAAAACAATGGGCATAATTTCAATTGGTTAAGTTAGTTGCACTAAGAGCATTGTCATATAGATAATCTTTCTTGTTATCGATAATACAAATAGTTATCATTTGGGTAATCCAATGAGAATTTGATGGAGCGAAAAGGTGAGAAGGTATGTTTTGAGTCAATCAAGATTACTTATTCTTTCTCGCCTGTTTGTGAAACAAGCTCTAATCTAAAAGAATTAGGTCGTTAACCGAGTAGTGAATATGAGCCGAAAAAAACCAACACCAAAGCGCGTCACTGTAATCAGTTCTGATCAAGTATCCCCAAATATGCAGAGAATTCGATTAAAGGGTGAAGCGTTAGCAGCGTTTCCCGAGGATTGTGAGGGGAGCTATATAAAGTTCTTATTCGATTCTGAAGGCAACACGATTGCAGCTATGGTGGAAGGACAAAGACCTGTTATGCGAACGTATACGATACGTCGCTTTATCCCTGATGAAAGTACCATTGAGGTCGATTTTGTTCGCCATATTACCCACGACTTACAATGTGGTTTTGCGGCTCGCTGGGCCAATTCCGCTATGGTCGGAGATGAAATCAGCATCATGGGGCCTGGCCCAATAGCTGATATTAACTTAGAGGCCGATTGGTTCTTCATGGTCGCGGATATGACAGGCCTTCCGGCACTATCTGCAAAGGCTCGCACTCTGCCTTCTGATGCTAAGGGCTATGCTGTAATTCAGGTTCATGAGAAAGATGATATTCAGTCCATTGAACTCCCTACGAATATGCAAGCGGTATGGATCCATGCAGGAGATTCACTAAGTGAACATGCGCAAGCACAGACATGGCTTGATGGAAATCCATTTGTCTGGGTCGCTACAGACTTCGACTCTATGCGAGAGCTGCGACAGTACTTCAGAAATGATAAAGAAATCGATAAACAAGATATCTATATCAGTAGTTACTGGAAGCAAGGCGTGTCAGAAGATGGCCATAAGGCTATCAAGAAACAAGATGCTGAAGAGAGTGGTTTTTAGCAGTCGTAATGAGATTATCAAAAGCCCTGCATTTGCAGGGCTTAGTTTTTATGGGGTTGTTAGGGTCAACAGACCCTAGCTTCTATTTGCCGGAGTAATAAATAATCACAGCGTCATCATCTAGGGCTCTAGAGAATCCATAGCCACGGTCTTGCTTGATGTCTTTATGCACTCCGCCACCAATAGCTGGGTGGCGTTGGCGGAATTGCCCCAAAGTTTGCCAGTGTGCAAGAAGCGCTTGTCGCTCGGCATCTAGCGCCCAAACCATATCGGAACGAGTTCCTTGGTGAAAGTCATCGGCATATGGGCCAATGTCACGTGCCACCTCATCACCGTAATAGATCTGAATCGCCCCAGGAGAAAGCAATAAGGCATTAGCGGCGTTGCGTTGCATCTCTAACGATTTAAATCGAGCAAAGAACAATTCAGTGTCATGTGAAGACATATAGCTTACTGGGGTATAGCCAGGGTTATCTTGAATTTCTACACTGTAATTGGTGTAGGTTTTTCGCATATCAGAGAAACAAACCGCTCCACGGTCTAGCTGCTTTTGCATATCGAAGTTAATCAACGCATCAAAGCCTTCATCGGCATAAGGTGAGCGATAAGCAGAATGAGCCCATACTTCACCCATCATCCAAAAGGCTTCTTGCGGTCGGTTGTTCTCTTTTTGCCATTGAGCAAGATTCTCACTGGCCTTTGCCTTGAGGTCGAGCCACACATCACCCTCAACGTGTTTTACTGTATCTACACGAAATGCATCAATACCAAAGCGCTTAACCCAGTCGGTTTGCCACTCTACCAAGTAGTCAGCCACACGATAATCGTCTTTCTTAACCACTCGTGTGCCAGGGTTATCCAACAACCATTGTGGTGGTGTTACAGTCTTATCCGACTCGGTTTTAAAGTCAGGCAGTCCAGCTAGGGTGAGTGTTTTATCGCTGCTTCCCGGGCTGTCATAACCAGGTAAGCCAGAGCGAACCCAATCGGCTCCCCACCACTGCGACCAGTTCTCACTCTTGTAGTCGACAAGATCATGTGAAGAGTGCCAGTTTTTGCCAGGCTCAGGCTTCCATTGTGTCAGGTCTTTACCTTGAGCATCAGGGGTGAGTACTTGCAAATTATCATGCTGAATATCCGCAAGCGTAGCGTAGCCTGGGTGGTTGATGACCGCATCGAGCATGACCTTGATGCCACGCTTATGTGCCTCTGTGACTAATGTTTTTAGGTCTTCATCGTTGCCGAAATTTTTGTCAATCTTGGTAAAGTCTCGGGCCCAGTAGCCGTGGTAGGCATAAAATGGAAATGAGCCTTTGTCGCCGCCACCGACAAAGCCGTGTACTTGCTCAACAATAGGCGATAGCCAAATGGCATCCGTGCCTAGAGATTGAATGTAATCTAGCTTTTCTATAACGCCTTTTAGGTCACCGCCATGGAAAGTGCCGACTTCTTGTTGGCCATCCTTAAGGCGACCATAGCTGTTATCGTTACCTTGCTCTCCATTGTTAAATCTATCCACCATGACGAAGTAGATATTGGCGTTGCGCCAGTCTAGTGCTTTATCTACTTTCGGTTTGCTGACAAGCTTTTCGATGAGCATGACAGCGCCAGTCTCTCGAGTGGGGTTGAAAGTGACGGTGCCATTTTTCACTGTTGCGGTTTGCCCACTAAAGGTTTCTTTAAGCTCAGTGCCATCTGCAAAGGTGCCTGCAACGTTAATTACGGCTGGCATGTCGGTATAGGTTTCACAGCCTACTTTAGGAAGTGGGCGAACGAACTCTTTCTTGGTGGACTTCTTAGGTTGACGCTTTATGGACAGCGTTTGCTCTTGGTCGTCATAGGCTATGGCGTAATCGCCGGAAAAACGTATCTTAATGGGCAGTTCTGTTTCTGCATTACAGTTCAAACCAAGGGGGGTATTAAAACGAATACGTTGCTCTTCTGGTGCAACACACTCCCCATCAATGCCGGTGACCTTAAATACGTAACTGTCTTTATTGAGAGTGACAACGAGAGGCTCGTTCGCATTTAGTGGATAATCTCTAGCGGTGGTTGTGGTGGCAATGGAGACATTTGGATCTGCATACGCAAGGCTACTTGAGAGAGTGATGGCTGATAATACAGCGCAACAAGTGAGGCTTTTGTTCATGGTCATTAATACTCAATCCCTGATTTATCGATTGGGCCTAGAATGACCAAGGCTAGGATGGAGCTCAATTAAAGTGATTAGATTTTGTAAGCGAGATCATCAACTGTGCAAAGGTTGAGGCTGTTTGAGGGATTATTTGCGCCTCACTTTTTGTTATAGTATCAACCCACTTATGCCATCAAGTTCACATCTATGCGTCTGTTTCGGTTGTCTCTTTTTGCTAGTTTATTCTTATTGTCTTGGCCGTTACTAGCAGCGACCAGTCCCACTTGGTATTACCCCTTTATTTCAGAACAGTACTCATCTTGGAGTGAGACTGATTTTCGCCAATCCGGTGAATGGTTTGATTGCGCAGAAAACGATAAACCACTGTTTTGTACCGATGAGGTGAAGATTCACCATACCCCGATGTACGCAGAAGTTACCTTTGACCATGCCAAGGAACCTGTTTTAGAGCTCAATGGTGAGTTTAGCCTCACCTATTTCAATAATCTGCAATTAGGGCTTCGACAAGATGGCTTTCAATTGATGAAAGTAGTGATTGATGGTGTGACGCTCGATGTTGAATTGGCGTTGATCAACAAATCTGAAACTGAGGTAGATAGAGAAGTACTGCAGCTGATTAACCGCTATCCAGCGACCGAGCCAAGGGCCCTTTCTTGGCGAAGTGCTGATCAGAAGCGCTTTGTTGAGTGGCGCAGTGATGGCCGTTCGATTGAGATTGTTTATCAGAGGTAGGGTGTGGCTATGAGCCTTCTGAGGCACTGAAAATGTGGTGCTTAGTTCACACTTTGTCATTTAAACACCCCAATTGAAAACTCTGCAATTGAGCCCAACAAGCTCTGCGAATAGGATGGGCAACAAAGGTCTACGGACTTAACTTATCTCTTGGAGTTTTTCATGGTACAGAAAGTATCTATAGCCCCTCAAGGGCCAAACCTATCCGAACTTGTTCAAGGTTATTGGCGTGTTGGTGATTGGGGGATGAACCCTCATCAGCGCCTTGATTTCTTGAAGCAACATGTGGATCTCGGTGTAACGACGGTTGATCATGCGGATATCTATGGCAACTATGAGTGTGAGCGTTTGTTTGGTGAGGCGTTAGCGCTAGATAAGAGCATCCGTCAGCAGATTGAGATCGTTACTAAGTGCAATATTATGTTGTGTGGCGATAAGACACCTGAGCGTAAGGTTAATCACTATAACTCGTCAAAGCAGCATATTGTTGCTTCTGTTGAGAATTCACTGCGTAACTTGCAAGTGGAAAACATCGATGTGTTGTTATTGCATCGTGCTGACGCTTTGATGGATGCAGACGAAGTGGCTGATGCATTTGCTGATCTTAAGAGCTCTGGAAAGGTCTCACATTTCGGCGTGTCGAACTTTACGCCTCGTGGTTTTGAACTGCTTCAATCTCGTTTAGACGCACCACTGGTGACTAATCAGGTTGAGATTAACCCACTCAACTTTGATGTGACTGAAGACGGCACCTTAGATCTGATGCAAACATTGCGCACTCGACCAATGGCATGGTCTTGCCTCGGCGGTGGCAGCATCTTTAGTGGTACTAATGAACAAGCGGTGCGTGTTAGAGAAGAGCTGGAAGCCCTGAAGGAAGAGCTAGGTGCAAGTAGCATCGATCAGGTTATCTATGCTTGGGTTCGCAAACTGCCTTCTAAGCCACTAGCGATTATTGGCTCTGGTAAAATAGAGCGTGTTGAGTCTGCCGTTAAGTCCCTTGAGCTAACGATGACCAACGAGCAATGGTACCGAGTCTGGATCGCTTCAAAAGGGCACGGGGTGCCATAGGCCAACCCTCATCTTAAATTTAAGACCACGCCTCGGCGTGGTTTTTTTATGCTTACGACTTATTTGAGCCCCAAGCTAGCACAATGTTAAAGGCTAATTAATACTGAAGGGTAAAGATCCAAGCAATCTTTGCTCGGTATAAAGAGCATGAGTTGTTGAATTAGGAGCAGGACGCGCGATGCAGCAGTTAAGCAGTATGATCATGCAAAGACAGCGGTGGCTGAAAACACTATTGGTGAGTGCACTGTTGCTGACGCTTACAGCATGCACAGCCAAGCTTATGTATCGTAATTTAGATTGGGCCGTTTTGGAATTCATTGAGGACTATGTCAGCTTGGATGGCGATCAAGAAGAGATACTCGAACTTCAATTGAAGCAATTTACCCAGTGGCACAAAACCGAAGAGCTTCCGCGCTACGAAGCACAATTACAAACTCTCTATGATGCAGACCTATCGCTCGTCGATGAAGATTTCTTAATTGAGCAACACCAGATGTTTAGAACGCACATCAAACGCCTGGCTAATGAGATCACACCAGAGCTCTATTCTTTGTCTAGATCTATGTCAAAAGAGCAAATAGATGAGTTTTTGCGGAATTTAACCGAACAGCATCAGGACTATTCTGAAAAATATTCTCAAACAAGCGAGCGGAAGACGAGAACCCGTTACAAGGAGCGAATTGAGAAAAATTTGCGTAGATGGTTGGGAACTTTATCGATCGAGCAAAAAAACATCGCTTATGAGTGGTCGTCAAGCATAGAGCGAACACATCAGGACTGGGCGGTCTATCGGATAGAAACTCGAGATCGTATCAAGACCATGTTCGCTCGTAGAGACGACCCGTTTTTTTATCAAAAAGAGTTAACAACCCTTATAAACAATCCAGAGCAAGGTTATTCAAGTGAGCTCATAGGCAAATTGGAGCGCAACAGAGCATTAGCCAATCAAAGTATATTAGCCATCATATCTACCGCCTCTGCGGAGCAAAAGCAGCACTTTAAAGAAGAGATAAAAGATTGGTTAGAATTGGTTCAAGAGCTGCAATCTGACTGAACCTAAAAATCAAAAGACCTTTATTTGCCTTTTTTTAGTTATTGCGCTCAAAAAACTTCGTGCTGATTTCTAAATTACACCATGATTGAAATAATTAGTTACATATCACTGGTTAAGGTCGTTGATTTTCGCGAATACACTGAACGACTATTCATCTGTTTGATATGTTGAAATGAAGTCCTATATCGAAAAGATTATTGATTTAGAAAAAGGTTGTTCAATGAAAAAATCTTTACTTGCAGCGAGCTTGGCAAGCACCTTGCTTTTAGTTGGTTGTGGCGAGGCTCAGAAGCCTATGCAATCTGCAACTGCACCAACTGTAATTGTGGAATCGGCAGCACTTATCGCCCATCAGCCAAGTAAGGCTTACGTGGGTCGCGTAGAAGCGGTCGAGGATGTAGACATTACTGCACAGGTTACTGGCTACTTAAAAGAGCGCCACTTCCAAGAAGGCCAAATAGTAGAGAAAGGACAGCTTCTTTATACAATCGAACCTTCGTCGTTTGAAGCTCAAGTAGCGAGTGCTAAAGCATCTGTTGCGCAGGCAACCGCGAATTTAAAGCGCGCAGAAAACGATTATAAGCGTGCGAAGAATCTATTACCGAAGGGCAATATCTCGCAGTCAGAGTATGACGCTCGTCAAGCAGAACAATTAGGTGCGGCTGCGCAACTTGAAGCGGCTAAGGCGCAATTGTTACTAGCAGAAGTTAATCTCTCATATACCAAGATTACAGCTCCTTTCTCTGGACGTATCGCCGATACCAAGGTGAGTATTGGTGATTTGCTGTCTGCTTCTTCTGGCACTTTAACAACCCTAGTTAGCCTTGACCCTGTGCATGCTTCTTTCCAATTGAGCGAGCGAGAGCGTCTACAACTTGGCGTCGATAAATACGAAGGCGACGGCGAGTCTAATAGTGGTGAAGTAGAGGTAACGCTGAACCTTGAAGATGGCCAGCAACACCCTGAGAAAGGCACATTAGATTTCGTGGGTAACCGTATCGACCTAACCACAGGTACCTTGGCTGTGCGTGCATCAGTACCAAACAGCAAGCATACTTTATTACCGGGACAACATATCAATGTTGTTATTGCCTCGACAGAAAGCCAACCTGCAGTAGCAATCCCACGTCGTGCGGTTCAGACTGATATTGCTGGTGATTTTGTGATGATCGTAACCGACGGCAACGTAGCAGAAAGACGTAATGTCGAACTAGGCGTACAAACACCAGAGGGTGTGATTGTTAAGACGGGTCTTGGAGAGGCCGATAAGGTTATCGTTGGCGGGCTTCAGCGGGTACGTAATGGCTTGGCTGTGCAAATAGCTGACGCGAAACCAGAAGCGTCGGAGTAACGATATGCTGAGTCGATTTTTTATCCAGCGCCCTAAGTTTGCGCTGGTTATCTCCATTATCTTGACGCTGGCGGGTGCGATTTCACTGGCGGTATTGCCTGTGTCTGAGTACCCAAGAATCAGTCCACCTTCGGTAAGCGTAACGGCCTACTACACAGGTGCAAGTGCCGAAACCGTTGAGCAGGCCATTGCCGACCCAATAGAAACTTCGGTGAATGGCGTAGAGGGCATGATTTACATGTCTTCAAAGAGTGCTAACGATGGTTCGTATAACCTTAACGTGACGTTCGAGGTCGGTACAGACCCTGATATGGCACAGGTAAACGTGCAAAACCGTGTCACGCAGATAGAGTCTAAGCTTCCTCCTGAAGTCCGCGCTGTGGGTGTGACGGTTAAGAAACGCTCTCCTGATATGTTGATGGTATTGAACTTCTATTCACCTGAAGGTACCTACGACGATCAGTTCTTGATCAACTATATCAACCTTAATGTTAAAGACCAGCTGGCGCGTGTTAAAGGCATCAGTGAGGTGAGCGTTGTTGGTGGTGGTGAATTCTCAATGCGTGTTTGGCTAGATCCAGAGAAGCTAGCAAGCTTGGGTCTCACTACGCCGGATGTCTACGCAGCATTGTCAGAGCAAAACATACAGGTAGCAGCGGGTAAAGTAGGCGCACCACCGTATGAAGCGGCGACAGATGTTACCTTTAACTTGGTAACTAAAGGCCGACTAGAGAGCGTTGAAGAGTTTGAAAATGTCATGCTTCGCGCTAACCAAGACGGTTCAGCTGTTTACTTGAAAGATGTGGCTCGTGTTGAACTCGGTAAGAAGTTTTACGACGGCTCTGGTCAGTTCCGTGGCCAAGATGCTTCTATCGTTATTTTGAACCTTCAATCTGACGCTAACGCCCTTGAAAGTGGCGGCTTAGTTATGGAGATGCTGGACAACCTCAGCGTTAACTTCCCTGAGGGAATGGAGTACGAGAGCAGCTACGACACCACTATTTTCGTTGAAGAATCTATCAAAGGGGTGGTAAAGACCCTAATTGAAGCGATCTTGTTGGTAATCGCTGTAACCTACCTGTTCTTGGGTAGTGCGCGTGCAACCTTGATTCCTGTGGTTGCGATCCCTGTATCTCTTATCGGTACGTTTGCGGTTATGCAAATCACCGGATTTACTATCAATACAGTAACCTTGTTTGGTCTCATACTCGCCATCGGTATCGTGGTAGATGATGCGATACTGGTTATCGAAAACGTTGATACTACGATGGGTAAGGACCCTTCTCTCACGCCACGCAAGGCTACCTTGATGGCAATGAAAGAGGTAACCGGTCCGATTGTCACCTCAACCTTGGTATTGCTCGCGGTATTCTTGCCGGTAGCTATGTTGCCTGGTATCACCGGGATCATGTATCGCCAGTTCGCACTGACCATCTGTATCTCAGTGGTGATCTCGTCGATCAACGCATTGACTCTATCTCCAGCATTGTGTTCATTAGTACTGAAGCAAGGCGGTGGTAACACCTCTAACTGGTACAAGGCATTTAACAATGGCTTAGACAAGGTTACAGCAGGCTATGGTCGCCTTGCTGGCTTCTTGGTGAAGAAAGCGATCTTGTTGTTCGTGTTCTTCATTGCAGCGGTGGCAGCGGTAACTTACTTTGGTAAAAACACCTCAACAGCATTCGTACCTCAAGAAGACAAAGGCATCTTGCTAGTCAACGTGCAGCTTCCTGATTCCGCGTCTCTGTCTCGTACCGAGGCTGTAACTGATGAGTTAGTCGCGCTAATTGAGCAAGAGCCAGGTGTTGAAGGTATTACAGCCGCAACGGGCTACGCGTTTATGACAGGTGCAGCTGCTTCTAACGGTGCTTCTCTGTTTATCAAGTTGAAGACATGGGATGAGCGTGCTGCGTTGGATGGCGAGCATTCGTCGTTTGCTATTTCGAATCGTATCAATGGCATTGCCGCAAACAAGATCCCGGATGCAGTAGTATTTGCGATGGGTCCTCCAGCGGTTCCTGGTATGGGTTCGGCGTCTGGATTTGAGTTTGTACTTGAGGATACGCTGGGTCGTAGCCGTACGGATTTGGCACAATTGATGAACGATGTGATTCAAGAAGCCAATAAGCAACCAGAGATTGCGTATACCTTTAGTACCTTCCGCGCCAATGTGCCGCACTACTATGTGGACATTGATCGTGAGAAAGCGAAACAGCTTGGTGTATCTCTAACGGATATTTTCCAAACCCTTCAGGGTAACCTTGGTTCAATGTACGTGAATGACTTCACTATGCTAGGTAAGAACTTTAGGGTAACCATGCAGGCTGATAGTGAATATCGTGGTTCGATGGATGATCTAGGTCGTTTCTTCGTACGCAGCAACCAAGGCGTAATGGTTCCGTTAAGCACTTTAATTACCCATGAGCAGGTGTTTGAGCCAGATGTCGCTTGGCGTTATAACATGTATCGCTCTGCGGTCATTCAAGGCCAACCAGGCCCAGGGTATTCTAGTGGTGATGCTATTGCGGCAATGGAGCGCGTAGCAGAAGAAATGCTACCACAGGGCTACCAGTACGAATGGACTGGCATGGCATACCAAGAAAAATTGGCAGGTAATCAGGCAATCTACGCGTTTGCGTTAGCTCTGATCTTTATCTACCTATTCATGGTGGCTCAGTATGAGAGTTGGACTATTCCGATTGCGATTATCCTAGTGGTACCTATCGCAACCTTGGGCTCATTCTTGGCGCTGAACTTGGCGGGAATACCTTTGAACTTGTATGCACAGATAGGCTTGGTTCTACTCATAGCGCTCGCCGCAAAGAACGCAATCTTGATTGTGGAATTTGCAAAGAATGAACGTGAACAGAACGAACTAGAAATCGATAAAGCAGCGGTTATGGGTGGTATCCTTCGCTTCAGAGCGGTGAACATGACTTCTTGGTCGTTCATCCTAGGCATCTTCCCACTGGTGTTTGCGGCAGGCGCAGGTCACATCAGCCAGAACTCGCTGGGTATTTCCCTGGTCGGCGGTCTGTTGTGTGTACTTCTAGCGGGTACTTTGTTGATCCCTGGCTTCTACGCACTAATTCAAAAACTACGTGAAAAAGCCCACGGCGGTAGCACCAAGCTTGTAGACCTTGATGACGAATAACCGATAGGGTTGAATCGATAATGAATTGAAGAGCCACATGAAAATGTGGCTCTTTTTTTGTTTAGAGGACGTCATACTGCCATTTCTATTGCCACTGCGACTGTCATGCCGCGGAATAATACCAATCACACTAAGTAAGTGATCAGAAATAGCGTAGGAAAAATTCTCGAGGACGAGGCAGAATTTTTCGATAAGTAGTTATTCTACAATCAAAAATTCTAACGCAGTCATCGAGAACTTTAACAAGCTAGGATGACCAGTTATATAGTACGATTGGTATAAGGTGGCGTATACCGCTATTTCGCCACCGAAACCTCATCGAGCAAATACAAAATGGATTGATACGAGACGCCGCTGTGATGGGATAATCCTATCTCACAGGTTCTGCTGTTGCTGAAGCCTCTAGTGCAACCCTTTGGTACCTGCTCTTTAAGTGGGTGAACGGCTGCCGCATTAAGCTCGGGTGTGGTAAAGCCTTTATCTCCTGCCCAGCCACAGCACTGAATGTGTTCAGGCACAATTACCTTTGATGTGCAGGCATTCGCCAGTGTCATCATAGTCTGCTCGAGCCCCATTCGTCTTGAGCTGCAGGTGACATGAAGCATGACGGGTTCGTTGAGCGGTTTGATATTTAGATGCTCTAGCAAATAAGCTTCAGCAAACCCCGCGGGCTCAAGGATTTCTAATGGCCTTGAGAAGTGCTCAATGCTGCGCTTGGCACAAGGGCTGGTATCCATTAGTACTGGGTATTTTCCTTGGTCACTTGCCTGCCAAAGAACAGCCTCGAGCTCATTAGATTTTGAATGGGCAAGGTCATTCATCCCTTTGCTCTCATAGGGCATGCCACAACATTGCTCATCAAGCTGTTGTGGAATAACTATTTCAAAGCCTGCTTTGTTTAAAAGGGATAGCGTCACCTCGGTGAGCGACCTTTGATCTTGGGCGTCATTTTGCTGCCCCATGTTGCGACTAGCGCAAGAGGGCATATAGACGACTTTTTTGTTTGAAGTCTGTTGTGCTGAGGCTTGCTTCGCCAAATCAAAACGGTTGGCTTGTGGGTATTCTTTTAACCAAACCGGTGTGGCCTGCTTAGTGAGTTTGCGAAGTCCGTTAGTTAATTTTTCAACGGTGTTTTCGCCCATCAATTTTGAAGCGGTTTGATTGGCAGAGAGTCCCGTCTTTGCCAGTTTACTGGTGGTGGTAAAGTGATCGGCTGTCCATTTAGCGATAGAAGTATATTTTGCGTACTTCTCAATGCGTAATTGCTTAATAAGGTCGCCAGTATTAATGCCAACAGGGCAGCGGTCAGCACAAAGCCCAGTTGCTGCGCACGTATCTATGCCTTGATAATTAAAGGTTTCTTCCAGCTCTGAGGCGCTAGTATCTTCTCCGGCATCTCGTCTGCGCTGAAGTTCGCGATACAACACAATGCGTTGTCTTGGGGATAAGGTAAGCGTCCTTGAAGGACAAACGGGCTCACAAAAGCCACACTCGATACAGCGATCAATCAAGGAGTCTGCAGCAGGCATCGGCTTAAGATTTTCTATGTGTGAGTGTGGGTTGTCATTGATGATCACTCCAGGGTTAAACAGCCCTTCAGGATCAAACAGGGCTTTTATCTGCTGCATCAAGGCATAGCCTTCTTTGCCCCATTCAAGCTCTACATACGGAGCCATGTTCCTACCGGTGCCGTGTTCTGCCTTAAGTGAGCCTTGGTATTTGACTGCGACAAGGTCGGCAACATCATCCATAAATTGACCATAGCGTTTAATTTCTGATTGAGAATCAAAGCCTTGAGTAAACACAAAGTGCAGGTTGCCTTCTAGTGCATGACCAAAAATAATCGCCTCACTGTAGTGATATTTATCGAACAAGGCTTGAAGGTCGCGAATTCCATTAGCCAAATTTTCAACAGGGAAGGCCACGTCTTCGATGATCACGGTTGTTCCCACTTCGCGCACAGCGCCCACGGCAGGGAACATTCCTTTGCGTATACCCCAAAGGGTCGCAACGGTGGCGGACTCGCTGGTGAAAGGTACTGATTCTATGATGTTATAGGTTTCTAAGCCTTGCATGACTTGCGAGCATTGTTCATCAAGTTGTTGTGGGTTATGGGCGTGAGATTCAATCAAGATAGCCGTGGCATCTAGATCTAGATGCCTAATGAACTCTGGCATTCCTGATTTGTCAGCCACAGAGCGAAGTGCTCGTCCATCCATTAGCTCAACCGCTGCGACTGGCAGTTTCGATAGCGTTGTTACCGCCAGACTTGCCTCTTCAATGGTAGGCAATACAAGCAATGCTGAGGCCTTGTTCGGATGTTCTGCTACGGTGTTGTAGGTGATCTCTGAGATAAAGCCCAGAGTTCCCTCTGAACCTATCATTAGGTGTTCGATGACGTCGATAGGATCGAGATAGTCCACTAGAGCATTAAGGGCGTAACCTGTCGTGTTTTTGAGGCGGTACTTATGTTTAATCTTTTCTGATAGCTCAATGTTGTTGTACACATTCTCACATAGTGCGGTGATTCCTTGAATGAGCTCAGGGTTAGCAGATTTAAATGCTGCGATACTTTCAGAACTGCCGGTATCAAGCTGAGTACCATTACTAAACACCAGCTTCATGCTAGCAACGGTTTTATAAGAGTTCTGGGCAGTACCACAACACATACCACTGGCATTATTCGCCGCGATACCCCCTATTTTGCAGGTGTTAATGGAGGCAGGGTCAGGGCCAATCTTTCGCTGGTAAGGGGCGAGATACTTATTAGCATCCGCACCAATAACGCCAGGTTGCAGTACAATCTGCTCACCATTATTAACGATCTCGTGCTTTCTCCAGTCATCGGTTAAAGTAATCAAAACAGAATCCGACAACGCCTGACCAGATAAGCTCGTACCGGCCGCACGAAAGGTGCAGTGAATACCAAACTCGCGACAGCTATTAATGGCAAAAATCACTTCATCTAGGTCATTCAGCTGCAACACTATCTTCGGAATCAAGCGATAAAAGCTGGCATCAGTACCATACGCAAGGCGTTTGGCTTCCTGAGTAATGATGCGTTCGGGCGCAATTTTTGATGCCAGCAAGGCTTCGAGCTGTTGAAAAGAGTCAGAGGAAGGTAATTGGGTCATTAAATGCGTCCTAGTCGAAGTGTTTTCTAGTGATTAAACGGTTTTAACTAAAGAGTCTTGAGAGAGATCGTGGATAGTTTTTGCTCCAGTGAGGGTCATGGCAACGCGCATCTCCTTATCATAGAGATCCAATAAATTCTCGACGCCTTGCCCTCCTTGAGCCGCCAGCGCATAGACGAAAGAGCGACCCAGCAAAGTGCAATCAGCGCCGAGCGCCAACATGCGAACTACATCAAGACCGGTACGAATCCCTGAGTCTGCCAAGATCTTTAGATCGCCTTTTACTGCATCAGCGATTGCGGGTAGTGCTTTAGCACTCGATAGCACGCCATCCAATTGGCGACCGCCATGGTTTGAAACCACAATTCCATCGGCGCCAAAACGCACGGCATCCTTTGCGTCCTCTTCATCGAGAATACCTTTAATGATCATCGAGCCTTCCCAGCTATCGCGAATCCATTCGAGATCCTTCCAAGATATTGACGGGTCAAAGTTAGCCCCTAACCAGCCAATGTAATCTTCAAGCTTGGTTGGCTCACCTCTGTAGGTTGAGATATTGCCTAGATCATGAGGTTTACCCAAAAGCCCCACATCGAGCGCCCAGCTCGGATGAAGCATAGATTGTGCAATGCGGCGTAAATTCGCGTTAGGACCACTCATACCCGAATGCATATCTCGGTAACGCGCTCCGGGCACTGGCATATCAACGGTAAAGACGAGAGTCTTAACCCCAGCGGCTTTGGCACGCTCTAGAACATTTTTCATAAAGCCACGATCTTTTAATACGTAGAGTTGGAACCACATCGGTCTATTGATGGCAGGCGCGACCTCTTCGATTGGGCACACTGACACCGTTGACATGGTAAAGGGAATGCCTTTTTTGTCGGCAGCTTTCGCCGCTTGTACTTCACCGCGACGCGCATACATTCCCGTTAATCCCACCGGAGCTAGGGCAATGGGCATTGCTAGTTTTTCCCCAAATAGCTCGGTCTCTAGGTTGAGCTCAGACATGTTATTGAGCACTCGCTGTCTCAGTGCGACATCACCTAAGTCTTGGGTGTTATTTCTTAGTGTTCGCTCGTCATATGAGCCACCGTCAATGTAATGAAACAAAAAGGGAGGCAGCTTTCTTTTTGCTGCAGCTCGGTAATCGGTAGAAGCGGAAATGATCATATGTCAGCTCTTTTTTGTCTTTGTTCTTGGATCAAAAATGGGTTGTTGACGGCTTAGATTAAAGGAGCGGAAAGCCGGTACGTATTGGGTAAGTACTCAACAAAATTAGTTGCTAAGTACTTACTTTAGCTCATGAAAATTATTTCATGAGCACATCTGTAAAGTGAAATCCATAAATGAGAGTGAGGCCAATAATCCCTGTCATTACAAGGTAATAAATGGTGGGAATAATTGTCTTGCGCAGGGTGGCGCCCTCGCGACCTAAAAGGCCCACCGTAGCCGATGCCGCTACCACATTATGAATCGCTATCATGTTGCCAGCCGCCGCGCCAACCGCTTGTAATGCCACCACTACCGCGCTAGAGATAGTTAACGTCTGCGCTACCTCAAATTGGAACTGGCTAAACATCATGTTTGATACTGTATTAGAGCCTGCAATAAAGGCTCCCAGCGCACCTACGGTAGCACTAAGCATAGGGAAGGCAGAGCCAACAATATCAGCGGCAAAATTTGCTGTTGTGACAGGCATGCTGGCTAGGTCGGCACCGTTAACGCCAGAGTTAATAAAGATTCGCACCATAGGGATGGTGAACAACAAGACAAAGCCTGCACCTATGAGTGTTTTGCTTGATTCTCCAAAAGCGCTTGCTAATGGCTTTAGATTTCCAGATTGTAGAATGACCGCGAGTAGGGCAACCAAGACTAAGATGCCTCCCGGAAGGTAGAGCGGTTGAATCGCTGTGCTAATGCCTGTCTCACCAAGGATATTACCGAAGGATAGGCTGACGCTCTTTAGCATGCCTTTGAATTCAGGGCTAACGCGACTCCCCACAAGGATCACCGCGAGCATTACATAAGGTGCCCACGCCTTTGTTAAACTCATTGGCTTGCCAGTGGTCTTTTGATTGAGTTCAATCTTTAGAGAGCCTAACCATTCTGCTGGCCACTTGTCTTCACTCTCAAAATCCCATTGCTTTTTGGGTACTAGGAATCCCTTCTTCGCCGCCGTAACGACAATGGCTAAGCCAAGCAAACCGCCAATCAATGATGGGAACTCAGCTCCAAGAAATACGCCTGTTAATGCATAAGGAATGGTAAACGCAAAGCCTGCAAATAGGGCAAACGGCAGAATATCTAATCCCTCTTTCCAACTCTTATTTTTACCAAAGAAGCGAGTGAGCATCATCGCCATTAGCACAGGAATAAGAGTGCCTACTACCGCGTGTATCAGAGCAACACTTGAGGTGATTTGCTGTAGATAGGCATCCCAAGTAGAGCCGTGGGCGATAAGTGATTCACCTATGTTGTGCGTATCTAGTCCTTTGTTGACACCTACGATGATAGGCGTGCCAACCGCGCCAAATGACACAGGCGTAGACTGGATCATCATCCCCATAAGGACCGCAGCCAAGGCAGGAAAACCAATAGCGACTAGCAGAGGCGCGGCAATAGCCGCAGGCGTACCAAAGCCCGATGCGCCCTCGATGAATGAGCCGAAACACCATGCAATGATGATGGCTTGTATACGGCGATCGCTGGAGATATCTGTAAAGCCGTTACGAATGACTGTTATGGCACCGGTGTGCTTTAGAGTGTTGAGTAAGAAGATGGCACCGAAGACAATCCAAAGCACCGACACCGTAATGCCAAGCCCTTGAAAGATAGAAGCAAGCACCCTGTTTACAGACATGTCCCAGAACGCTAGCGCTATTACCACAGTTAATGTAAATGCCACGGGCATGGCTTTTTTAGCGGGCCAGTTGAGGCCGACCAGTAATATCGCCGCCACAACGATTGGCGAGAAGGCCAACAAGGCCAATAATGTTTCACTCATGGGTACATCCTCGTACTCTGATTTTATTTTGGCTGTACTGCTACATCAGCTCAGGAAAGTGTTTTTGTAATGGTTTTGTTAAGCGAGTGTGAATTTAGCCCTTTATTTTTTATGGATATAGCGAAATAATGAAAATGATTAATTCCAAAATTGGCATAATAAAATGCGAGCAGATGATCTTATTCTCTTTTCTCAGGTCATAGAACTGGGGAGCTTTAGTAAGGTGGCAGAGGAAAATAACCTTACAAATTCGGTGGTTAGCAAACGAATCGCCCGATTAGAGGAGGATGTAGGCGCGCAGTTATTATATCGAACAACGCGTAAATTGAGTCTGACGGAAGCAGGGAAGACTTTGTGGCATAAAGCAAAAAATGTGACTCAAGCCACCCAAGAAGCAAAGGACGCAGTTTCTGGTTTTGGAGAAAGTATCTCTGGACATCTTAAAATGTCAGTCCCCACGATATCGGGGGATTTGATCTTGGCAGATGCGATTGCTGAGTTCTGCAACTTGCATCCAGGGCTATCAGTAGACATGTCTTTAGATAACCGATTTGTGGACCTGATTTCTGGTGGATACGACTTGGTGATCCGTACCGGTTATCTTGAAGACTCAAGCTTGATTGCTCGCCATATCATTGATTCTCAATGGGTTGTTTGTGCTTCTCCCTCCTACATAGCCAAGCATGGCAAGCCAATTAAGCCCATTGACCTCACTGAGCACAACTGCTTGCAATATGCCTACCAAACTACAGGCGCGAGTGAGTGGGAGTTTAAGGGAGATAAGGGCAACTACATTGTGAAGGTCTCAGGAAGTTTCTCTACCAACAATGCTACTGCGCTGCGCAAGTCTGCGTTAGGGGGGCATGGTATAGCCTATGTGCCGAGGTGTTTGGTTTATCATGATTTTCGTAACGGGCAACTGGTAGATATTTTTCCTGATTTGGTGGGAAAGAAATTAGGCATATATGCTGTGTACCCCTTTACGAGGCAGCCACCAAACAGGGTCAAGCTATTGATAGAGCACATTAGGCAGCGTTACTTGACCATCTCGCACTATTTTTAGCCACACAAAGCTGGCTTACATTGTCCAGTGTCGGTAACAAGCAAAGATGGGTTATACTTCTGTTTTTAAACAAGAAGTTTTTAGGTAGGGGCCTGCATGTCACTGACCACACAACTGGCGCTGTTTCGAGACGTGGTGCAGCAAGGCTCTTTTTCCAAGGCCGCTGCTCTGCATGATATGGATAACTCATCGCTGTCGAAACAGATCAAGAAGCTAGAGGTGACCCTTGGCGTACAGTTACTTAACCGCTCAACACGCTCGTTCTCCATTACCTCGGCTGGGGAGGAGATCCTAGAGCAAACACACACCCTGCTTGATACCTTGGCGCACATTCATAGCATCGCGGATAGTTATCAATCTGTTCCTAAGGGCTCGCTTCGCATTACCTCACCTATCTTCTTTGGGCAGGAATATCTGCAACCGGTAGTGACTCGATTTATGAAACAGTATCCCGATGTTCAGGTCACTCTTTCTTTAGATGATAAACGAGTGGATATCATTGCTGATCACTTTGATCTTGCGTTTCGCATTAGCAAACTAAGAGAGTCCAATTTGATTGCGAAGAAGATTGCCAACACCAATTTTGCGGTGGTGGCCTCAGAGCAATTTATCGAGCAATACGGAGAGCCAAAAACACCACAACAGCTGTTGGAATTGCCAGCCGTGGTGTACAGCAATGGCAGTGTGACTTTAGATAGGATTCGTATCAGTGAGACTGCTCACTCGACCAACATGGTAACGCTAAGGATGCAGGGGAATTATAAGGTCAGTGACGTGCGCACTATGATGGGCGCGGTAAAGGATGGCCTAGGCTATGCGCTCATCGACTTGTTTAATCTTGACCAACCTATCTCTGAAACTAAGCTGGTGCCACTGCTGACAGATCATAAGCTCTCGACCATGGAGACAGGGATCTACGCCATCTATCCTCACCGAACACAGACCCTGCTGGTGAGTGAATTTATCCAATATGTCCAGCAACACATTGGCTCTCCGGCACTATGGGAAAGCCATATCCCAAACTACAAAGACTTATATCAATAAGGCGTTCGCGAAGATCTCTGCGAATACATTAAGATGTTTTACAATGTAACGCACTGACATGGTTCCAATAATCGACTATCGCCTGTAGAGTATGCAAAAATTTGGTAGAGAGCTAATTCATCTAGTAAGTCGAATTAGTGTGCATTAAGAATAAAGGATAGATAGGTCGTGGCTGAACAAGGGCAAACTTCGCTCCGTGTTGCTGTAATTGGTGGCGGAATCGCGGGTTCTACGGCAGCGTTACATCTCGCTGAACAAGGTATAGAGGTCACTTTGATTGAACAAAGTGATGGCTTAGTCAATGGTCCACCTATCTGTCATCTTCACGCTGGTGGCAACCTTTATCGCGAGATTTCTCAGCAGCAATGTGTAGATCTACTTAAGCAGTCCATTGAGACGGTTCGCCTTTTTCCCAATGCGGTTAATGCTCGCCCAACGGTTATTGCGACGCCACTCACTGACAGTAGCGATCCCCAGTCTTTGCTACCTCGTCTATCCGTTATCCAAGAAAGTTATCAATATTTGGTCGAGCAAGACCCATTGAATTGTGTGCTAGGTGATCCTAAACACTATTACTCTCAATACAGTCGCGCACAACTAAACGCGCTTCGCGAGAGTGAGCAACCTGAAAATCCATCGAGTCATGATGACTGGATGATTCCGTTCGCTCAGCATGTGGACCTAGATAACCTCAAATACCCTGTATTGGTGGTTCAAGAGTTTGGTCTTAGCGTTTTTCGTCTGGCAGCCAGTGTTACCCTGACCTTAGAGCAACACCCTAAAGCGCACCTGATGACAGGATGTCGCTTAGAAGATGCACGCTATGTAAATAATCAATGGCATTTAACTTATCAACTAAAACAGGGTGATAAGGAACAATTAGTCGTAGACTATTTGGTCAATTCCACTGGCTATAAAACGGGTACCATTGATGATTTTACCCACCAGTCGCAAAAGCGTTTAGTGGAATTTAAATCCGCATTTATAACGCACTGGGAGAATAGTGGCATCCATTGGCCTGAGGTGATCTTTCATGGTGAGCGAGGCACTCCTCAAGGAATGGCACAGCTGACGCCTTACAGCAATGGCTACTTTCAAGTCCACGGTATGACTGAGTCCATTACCTTGTTTGATAAGGGCTTAGTTGCAAGCGAAGAGCCAAGTTCACAGCCTAGGTTACCGTTAGAGCTTGAAGCAAAGATCACTCATGGCTGGCCTGAGTCTGCGATTCAACAGCGCACCCAAAACGCAATAGGGCATATGAGTCAGCATATTCCTACCTTTACGAAGGCGACTGTGGGTGGGAAACCGCTTTTTGGCGCTCAGCAAATCCCAGGTGAAGACCCAAGGCTACGTGTAGCAGACGTCTCATTTACCGAAAACAACTATGCGCGTATCGAGTTGGTAAAAGCTTCTTCGGCTTACCAAGCGGCGAGAAAGATCAAAGACCAGTTGCAACGTATACATAGCTCTGAGCAAACGCTAATGGTATCGGGTGTCAGTGTCGAGCAGGCTCACCCGAACCTGTCAGCTTTATCTCCTGAAAGAATTGAAGTGCGAGCTAAACAGCTGGCTCGAGATAGGGGGTATCCTGAAGCTCTGGCGATTCAAACCGGAACTAATAGCTGATTGGTGAAAGCATTTAAAGAATTGTTTTACTAACATCCGCTGGACGCATTGACCCTCTCACCGACATAACATAGAGCGAACTTATAGCTCGCTCTATGTAATACTAATCGTAGTAAATAACGGGTCATCCTAGCTTGTTAAAACACTCGATAACGGCGTTTTTCCTACCCTATTTCTGACCACACTACTTAATGTGATTGGTATATTTTAGATCGCTGGATTATTTTTTAGACCAAGCAAACTTTTCAAATACCTTGTCTACTGGCGTGTGAGCAACATGGTTTACGTAGTTACTGATCACTTTTTGCGAAAGACCAAGGATCACCTCAAGTACCTGCTGCTGACCGTAACCTGCACTAAAGAATGCCGCTAGGTCTGCTTCTGATACATTGCCACGCTCACGTACTACTGCAAGAGTGAAGTCTTTTAGTGCTTGAAGTTTAAGTGTTGGCATTGCTTCATCGTTACGCAGTGCTTCAGTCAGTGCAGGATCAACCTTCATTGAGTGTGCGATACCAGTGTGTGCAGGAACGCAGTAGTGACACTCGTGCTCAACGTTGATGGTTTGCCATACAACTGTTAGCTCTTCAGCATCAAACGAGGTGTTAGTGAATTGCTGATGCAATTGCGTGTATGCTGTTAGGATTTGAGGAGATTCAGCCATTACCGCGTAAAGACCTGGAACCATACCCATTTGTTTTTGTGCGCCTTCAAGGATTGCTTTGCTTTTCTCAGGTGCTGACTCAACAGTGTGTAGTTTAAATTCGCTCATTTTCTCTTTCCTATTCTCTAACTTATTAACTTTACTTACTTATTTTACTTCTGGCTCTAGTAGAACTTTGGTTACAAACAGGCGAACCATCGGTGCTACAAGGGCTAAAACTAACAGTGCAGCTGGCACCATTTGTGACACTGCGGTTAACCATGCATCGAAGAACACACCGTTTGTTGGTAATGTTTTAGCAACCATGATAGCTGGCATGCTAAGAAGCATAGTAGGTAGAACCATAGAAACCATTAGTGGGTACTGGAACTTACGTGGGAATTTTTTCATCATGCTCTCTCTTATGCTTAACAGTGATTGGCTAACTGATGGGGCTATATTAGTCCCTATCCTTGAAATCAAAAATAGGCAACATTGAACTTGAATCTTTCATATTTGAATGATTAACTCAGGGGGCAATCCTCAAGGGTGATCAAATATGAAAGCAAAGGATATCTCCAACCTCTACTTGTTTTGCCAATCTGTCGAGTGCGGCGGTTTTGCAGCGGCGAGTCTTAAAACTCACGTTTCAGCCCCAACGTTATCAAGGGCTGTGGCAAGTCTTGAAGATAAACTGGGTGAAAAACTGGTACATCGAAATGCCAAGCAGTTCCAACTCACGACGGCAGGCGATGAATACTATCAACGCTTCGCTGCTCTATTTATGCAGCTTAATGATGAATGGACACAGCTTTCTAACAGTCAGCCAGTATTAACGGGTGAGATCCGAGTATCTTGCCCTGAGCCATTTGCGGATAATTTCCTGCAAAAGATGGCGATTGAATTTATGCAGCTTCACCCAGAAGTCTCCGTAACCATTCAATTTAGCGCAGGCACAGAGCGTTTCTTTAATGAGCAGATTGACCTTGCGATTGTGACGACTCCACCTCATGCCAATCATTTAGTTCAGCGTCAGTTGTTTGAATCATCATTAATGCTAGCAGCATCGCCAAGCTATATTGAAAAACATGGTCAGCCAAAACGAGCAGAAGAGTTGATTAATCATCAGCTACTTTCAGGTAATAACTTGCCATATTGGGAGCTAAAAGAAGATGGCAACGCGATCCGTATTCCTTATCAGCCTCGCTACTCAATCAGCAGTCTACGTCTAAATATTGACGCGACATTGGCAGGAGCTGGGATCTGTATGATGCCAAGAGCGGCATTTGAAAAGCGTGCAGAAAAAGAAGAGTTAGTAGAGGTATTGCCAGATGTTGAATACCCAACGGGTAAAGCATTCTTGGTATGGACAGACAGAAAACTGATAGCGACCAGAGTGGTTGCTTTTAGAGACATGATTTTTGAGCGTTTTGGGCAATCAACTGAATTTTTGGCTTCGATTAACTCAGAGCGAGATTAGGGGCTGTATTGATGAAATGACAAACGCCAGACTAGACGAACTAATCTGGCGTTTTTTTGTTACTTTAACGATTACTTCTTACGAAAATATAGGAATGCATTCAACCAAGCTAATCCAAGAATAATCAGCGTCATTACCGGTGGCTTTGACTGAAGTGGCAATACTTCCGCTGGCACACTTGGCAATAGGTGAACATACACCGCAACAATCATAATTGCCGTTGTTAATAGTGTTGATAGCTGCATTGCTTTATCTTTAATCGATGTTGCTAGTGCCTTATAACCCATCATCACCACAAGCAGTAGTAAACCGGCAAAAATTTCACCTAATTGCCCCATCCATCGAGACAAGGTAGGGAAAGGCAGTTCACTCAGCGCAATCTGTTTTGCAAACATAGTAGTGAACGGGTCAAAGAATTTAACTGTTCCCGCCATAACCATAAAGGCACCAAGCAGTCCTGTTAGGATTTTCTGAACCTTAGTCCCAATACTATCGGTTTTGTCATAGCTGCGAACTAAAAAAATACCAGTGATTAGCAGCATTGTGCCGATAAGAGATAACTCAAGAATTAGTTGTGATGTGCTCATAGCAAACCTTCATTACGTGTTAGCAAGTTGATGTCGCTATTCTACGAAACACAAACGAATTCAAAAATAGACAGGTTTGATTGATATCCATTCAAAAATGCAAGATTGAATTGTATATGGATTTGCCTCCTAGACCACTTTGGGGGGAGAAGTGAGCTAGGAACATCATTTTTGAAAGTCTGCCAATCCTGCTTTTGAGCACCCTTTAATCAATCCTCACTAAGCATCAACTCCAGCGCTTAATCCACCAACTCAATGTTAAGACTTTCGAGTAAATTCAGCGCCTCAAAACGAGAGAATTTAGCTCCAGATAAACGGTTATTGTTTAAGTCGATGCCAAGGTTTGATGACTCAGTGAAGTCGACTTGTTCTAGGTTGGTGCGCATAAATAGGCTGTGTCTAAAGTCACAGTAGGTCATGCTTGATTGGGAAAAATCTCCCTCTCGGAAGTCTGCATCGTGCAACTTACATTCTGTGATGGTCAGTTCTTGGAGGGTAAGTCCAAACCAAGAGCAGTCGTTGAGGATGCAGTGTTTGAAGGACAGTTCGCAGTCGGCATGGAAGCTAGGCCAGTGGGCTGTCGTCCAGTCTATACCGACCAACTTACTCTCGTTAAAAGCAACCTGATACCAACGGCTGTTAGGGATCTTGATAAGGCTAAGGTTACAGCGAACAAATGAGCAATTAATGAAACGGCAATTGGAAAGCTTGGCTCCAGAAAAATCGCAGTCTACAAACTCACATTCTTCAAATTCAATATTACTGAACTCTTCATAAGCGAACGTCTGCTTAGAAAAGGATTTGTCGTAATATTGCTCGTTATTTTTCATTCCGTAATCCGTATATAGGTCATTGTTTAGCAGGCGTTTGATAGCTGCAGATGCCCATGCCTTAGATAAATTCTATGCATGGCAAGGCTGGCGATAATCAATACCATAGACAATATCATGAAGCCCAGGCTAATCGCATCGTAGTAGCTGAGTATTGCGATCATGACGTAGCTAATACTCTGTGAAAAGGTAGAGAAAAGCTTGAGACCGCCATCAATTCGACCACGATAGTTGTTATCTACTTCTAAGTTCATCTTATAAGTTCGCGCGATGCGATTGTAGCTAGAGAAGAAGCCAACTAACAAGGTCAATCCCACTATCATCTGAGGTGAAGGTGACAGTGCCATAGCTAATACGAGCAATCCAACGCTGAATAGACACGCCATCATCGCCTTCTCCGTGGCAAATTTGCTAAGCAATACCTTGACGAAGAAGCCACACATCAATGCCCCAAGGCCATAACTTAGGCTCCAACTTGCAAACCAAGAGGCTGAAATGACTTGCTCGCTAAAGTGTATTGGGATCAGTTTAGAGAGATAGGTGAGCGCTGGGTATCCAAGACAAGAGAGTGCCAAGAAGGCATAGAATCTTGGTTGCTTAGAAAATACCTTCTTACTTTCAATCAGTTGTGATGAAAACGAAGGCGAGGATTCTTGTCTAGGGCGACGATGATAAGTGGTAAGAGAAAAGCTAAGCAGTGACAGTGTGGATGCGACTGCGGCAAAGGTCGCAAATTGAGCCATTCCCCAGAGCTCTAGGAAGACAATACCTAATGAACCCGCACCTAGTGAAGTGGCTTGGAATACAATCTCTTGGTAACTGGAGTAGGAGGCATACTCATGCTGTTGGTAATTCTCTTGGGTAAAGGCGTTGTTGGTGCACCAGGCAAGATCGTTGGTTAACCAGAATACCAGCTGGGCAAAGGCCAAAACCCAGACGGAGATAGCCGGCTCTTGGGAAAATAAAAGCAATATCAATGCTGTCGTTACCTGGATACCTTGCACCAGCATTAAGATGGCTTTACGAGAATAGCGATCAATGAAGGTGGCAAATATTGGGGTTAAGAAAAACGATGACAGTGTGCAGGCTAGAGTAGTCAGAGCAACGAAAAGCCCCATGTCGCCTTGTTGCAGTAGAAACCAGGGCAGAGCCATCATGACTAAGCCTGACGATATTCCATCCCAAAATAACCCGCTTAGGTGTGGTAAGAATTTTTTGTTCATTGTTGTTCCTTGCAAGTCCATTTGCCACAAGCTTAATAGTTAAAGTTAACTTTAAGTCAATGCTTATTTCGTCTGTTTTTGGGACAAGAGAAAATAGCAATAACTGTGTTATTATTGATAAGTGATGCTTATTAGGTGGGACTATGGCAAAAGACTTAGCGGCTAATCTAGATCTTAATTTATTGCGTGTGTTTGTGGTGCTGTTTCAAGAGAAGAACACTCGTCGTGCGGCAGAAAGGCTGCATGTTACCCAGCCTGCGGTAAGTCAGTCTCTAAAGAAACTCCGTCACCACTTTGATGACCCTTTGTTCGTGAAGGTGACGGGTGGACTAGCTGCTTCAGGTTACGCTGAGCGGCTATATGATGTTGTGGCTCCAAACCTAGAAGTTCTGTTTAGCGGTTTGTCGTATCTTGATTCTTTTTCACCACAAGAAGTAACGCAGTCAGTAAGAGTCGCTCTTTCGCCACCTGCCATGATGGCGATATCGGGTTCTTTAATTCTTAAATTTAAAGAGTTAGCACCGAATGCAGAACTATCGATAGTATCTTGGTCTGGTCAGACGATAGAAGAACTATCTAACGGCGATACTTTAATAGGGATTCATTATGGGGATATTGCTTATCCTAAGAATATTCACCGCCATCAAATCGCTATGTTGACAGCCGGTGTTGCTGTTAGAAAGGGACATCCCTTACTTAAGGAACAAAAAGTTTTCCAACAGCTAGCAGACTATCCAATAGCCTCACAAATCATCCCCGGTTGGAATGATAAAAAAGTTGTTGCTGCGGAAGTCATGGGACGTTATGGGATGAAACTAACCGTAGGATTTCGTGCTGAAGAGAGCGCCGCATTGGTTGATGTAATTAGCCAAACCGATATGTTTATGCCAATAACAAGCCTTTTTCCAAGACATAGATATAACGATATTGCCTACCCAAACGTTCAAGTTCCTGATCAAGATCGTGACTATCCTTTATATTGTTACCATCACCTACGACACCGCAGGAGCCCCATTGTTGAGTGGCTATATCAAGTTATTCAACAGGTAGTGGAAGAACAAATATCACTCAATTTCGATAACTAATACTTATTACGGCTATTACTATTGCTACTTAGAGTGGAGTGCTACGCTCCTCTATCATAACCCGCATATTTTGAGCGAAAAGCTCAATTCCATTATGCGTCACAAGGATGTTTCGCTGACATAGAGTATTCGCGCTATGAAGCATTTTATCCGTTTTGTTTCCATTTCCTTTCTTGTCTCTTCCTTTTACACATCCGCTAAAGAAGTGCACTTTTCTCCTCATATTACGGCTGGGCCTTTGGTCGGTGCGGGTATCAGTGGCGTTGGTGGTCAGCTTGGCATTACAGAAGTGTTTGGTAGCAACACGCTTTACGCCAGCTTTGAGAAAATTGATTATCAATACCTTATTGACGATGAAGAGTGGAAAACCTATAGAGTCGGGATCCAACACCCCTTGAGCAAAGAGCCTAGGATTGCTTTTCAGTTTGAGTTGGGCGGCATTGATTATCAGGGTGAGCGTAGCCTCATCTGGAGCAAAGAAAGCCGTTCTGGCTCGGGCGTTTCTACCTCTGGTTCGGTGGTATTGAAGATCAATAACTATCTTGGGGTTAGAGGCGGACTCACCCTAAATTATATCGACCGCAAGAACACTTTTTTGTCCTATTCTACGTTCTCAACCGTTCACCTTGGTGTGGTTTTAAACACAAATTTTAACGGCTAATGCTAGGTTAAATCTGATTTGATGTTGCGCTATTTCCCCTAAGTGCTCCGATGGGTGGTTATGTAAACTTTTTCTGTTCTTTAGTGTGTCATTTTCCACCCATTTTACTCTTATTCATAAGTACCGATAAACTGAGGGATTGGGTAAGGTATTGAAATTATTAACCTTAACAGAAATATGACATTTCTGGCACGGTGTTTGCTCTCTAGTCGGCAAACTGCACCCATAGAAGGGGCAGATTGACCATCAAGGAGATAAACCATGTTTAAACCCCTCACTCTACTTTCTGTTTCTGCTCTAGCTTTACTGAGCTTCAATGCCAGCGCTAACTGCGATGATGGCGAGATCGTTATTAAGTTCAGTCATGTAACCAACACAGATAAGCACCCTAAGGGCATTGCCGCATCATTGCTTGAGGAAAGGGTGAACACTGAAATGAATGGTAAGGCATGTATGCAAGTCTTCCCTAACTCAACACTTTATGATGATGACAAGGTACTTGAGGCGCTTCTAAACGGTGATGTTCAGCTTGCTGCACCATCACTCTCTAAGTTTGAAAAATTCACTAAAAAGTATCGTATTTTCGATCTTCCTTTCTTGTTTGAAGACGTCGCTGCCGTTGATAAATTCCAAAACTCAGAGGCAGGAGACAAGCTGAAAAATGCAATGAAGCGTCGCGGTCTAGTGGGCTTGGAGTTTTGGCATAACGGTATGAAACAGATGTCGGCCAATAAACCATTATTGATGCCTGAGGATGCAAAGGGACTCAAGTTCCGTGTTCAAGCCTCGGATGTACTCGTGGCGCAGTTTGAGCAACTCGGTGCTAACCCTCAAAAAATGTCGTTTAAAGAGGTATACGGCGGTCTACAGACCAAGGTTATCGACGGTCAAGAGAATACCTGGTCGAACATCTACGGTAAGAAATTCTTCGAGGTTCAAGATGGTGTGACAGAAACTAATCACGGCATCCTAGATTACCTTGTGGTGACTTCAAATGACTTTTGGACTGAACTACCAGACGATGTGCGTACTCAGTTAAACACTATTTTGATGGAAGTTACTCAGACTCGTAACTCAGAGTCGTTCAAGGTTAACCAGGCCAACAAAGAGAACGTGATCGCCGCAGGTGGCACAGTGAGAACGTTGACTCCAGAGCAACGTCAAGCGTGGGTAGATGCTCTTCAACCAGTATGGAAGAAGTTTGAGAAAGACATCGGGGCTGAATTAATCGATGCCGCGCTCGCTTCAAATCAATAACTGGATAGGGCTTCTTCGGAAGCCTTAGTTTCACCCTAAATGGCGTTCTGCTTTTATAAGAAATCTAGATCGAACTAATGCATTCTCTTTAGGTGTGATTCCCTCTCGTACAACGGATGTGAGTACTACACGATGAACGATAATCATCAAACCGAATCTACTTGGGATCGAATTGGTCGGGTGACTGACCAAATTGAAGAAACCTTAGTCGCCTTTTTTCTTGGCACAATGACATTGTTGACCTTTGCCAACGTGGTCATGCGCTATGTGTTCAATGACAACATTTTGTGGGCATTGGAGCTGACCGTTTTCTTGTTTGCTTGGCTGGTATTGGTCGGCGCGTCTTATGGCGTAAAGAAACATTTTCATATTGGGGTGGATGCGTTCATCAACATCCTACCGGATAGAGCGAGACAGGCCTGCGCTATGCTGTCCGTTGTTTGTTGCTTGGCTTTTGCTCTGCTACTGCTAGTCGGCTCTTGGAACTACTGGTATCCATTTGCAACAGACAGAGCGTGGTATGAAACCGACGATATCCCTATGCCTGAGATCTTCCAGTTTATGTCTGACTGGCTCAATGAGGGGGAGCGCTATGAAAAGCTTCCACGACTGATCCCTTATATGGCTCTGCCAATAGGGATGGGCTTGTTGACCTTTAGGTTTGTTCAAGCCGCAGTGCGAATCTTTACCGGAAAAGCGGATCGCTTAATTGCAGGCCATGAGGCCGAAGAAGAACTAGAACAACTAAAACATGACAGCGCTAATATCGCTGAAAAGGGAGATTAGACGATGGCTGTTTTGGGATTGTTTGTCATGGTTATCCTGTTCATGCTGATTGGCGTGCCAATCGCTGTATCGCTTGGATTAGCCAGTATTCTATTTTTGATGATTCACTCTGATGCCTCATTAGCGTCGGTGGCACAAACCTTGTTTAACGCCTTTGAAGGGCATTATACGCTATTGGCGATTCCCTTCTTTATCTTGGCATCCAGCTTTATGTCTACAGGTGGGGTAGCTCGTCGTATCATTCGCTTTGCGATTGCTTTAGTCGGCTGGTTTAGAGGCGGATTGGCCATGGCGTCGGTTGTGGCGTGTATGATGTTCGCGGCACTGTCGGGCTCATCTCCGGCGACTGTTGTGGCTATTGGTAGCCTGGTTATTGTGGGCATGGTGAAGAATGGCTACACCAAGGAGTTTGCTGCAGGGGTAATTTGTAACGCGGGTACGCTCGGTATTCTTATTCCGCCTTCGATTGTAATGGTGGTGTATGCCGCAGCAACTGATGTCTCCGTTGGACGCATGTTCCTAGGCGGTGTGATCCCGGGTCTTCTAGCCGGTGTGATGCTGATGATTGCTATCTACATTGCAGCAAGAATTAAAAACCTACCTGCGCAACCTTTTGCTGGTTGGAGAGAGATTGGTGCAGCAGCTAGAGATGCCAGCTGGGGCTTACTGCTGATTGTGATTATTCTTGGTGGTATTTATGGCGGGGTGTTTACGCCAACGGAGGCTGCTGCGGTCGCCGCTGTGTATGCGTTTTTGATTGCCAATTTTGTCTACAAAGATATGGGCCCGTTTGCGGACAAGTCGAACAAGAAACCGTTACTGCTAAAGGTGGTACAGACTTTTGTTCACAAGGATACTAAAGACACATTGTTCGAGGCGGGTAAGCTGACTATTATGTTGCTGTTTATCATTGCTAACGCATTGATACTAAAGCACGTATTGACAGAAGAACGTATTCCTCAGTTAATTACAGAGTCCATGCTATCAGCAGGTCTCGGCCCCATTACATTCTTGATTGTCGTAAACATCTTGCTGTTGATTGGCGGTCAGTTCATGGAGCCATCAGGGCTATTGATTATCGTTGCACCTCTAGTGTTCCCGATAGCTATTGCTTTAGGCATTGACCCTATCCACTTGGGAATCATGATGGTGGTGAATATGGAGATAGGTATGATTACGCCGCCGGTGGGACTTAACTTATTTGTCACCGCCGGGGTGGCTAAGATGTCAATGTTAGGCGTCGTGAAAGCCGCACTACCTTGGGTTGGCGTGATGTTCTTATTCCTCATCATTGTGACTTACGTACCTTGGGTATCCACTTGGCTTCCGACCCTGTTAATGGGGCCGGAGATAGTGACTCGCTAGTCGGCTTTATAGTTGTCTTTATCGAGTTGATAACGCTGCATCTTGTCGTAAAGGGTTTTACGCGCAAGTTGCAGCGTTTCCATTGTCTGCTTAATACTGCCGTGATTGTCAGTCAGTGTTTGCTCCAAGGTATACTTTTCAAACTCCGCAACTTGTTCTGCCAAGCTCAGTTCTGATTTTTCGTTGGTACTTGAATTCTCAAGTGTAAGCCGACCTAATAGCACAAAGCGCTCTGCCATATTTCTCAGTTCTCGCACATTACCCGGCCAATCATGATTGAGCAGCAAGCTTAAATCTTGAGAGCTCAATGCTTGCGAGGTTTTACCATAGCGAGAGGCGGCAACCAGTAGGAAGTGATGGAATAGGGTCGCAATGTCTTCTTTGCGCTCCCTTAAAGGGGGAAGTTCTAGGGTGACAACATTGAGACGGTAGTATAAATCTTCGCGGAAACTGCCTTGCTGGGCTGCCTGTTTGAGGTCCACTTTTGTTGCGGCTATAACGCGAATATCAATTGGGATAAGAGAGTTTGAACCGACGCGCTCAATGGCGCGCTCTTGCAGGACACGCAGCAATCTTATCTGCGCCTGCATTGGCATCGACTCTATTTCATCAAGGAATAGTGTACCGTGTTGTGCGTGTTCAAGCTTGCCAATACGACGAGATTCCGCCCCCGTAAAGGCGCCTTTTTCATGGCCGTAAAGCTCACTCTCAATCAGGTTTTCTGGGATAGCGCCGCAGTTAACCGCGACAAAATTATTGTCTCGGCGACCGCTTTGCTCATGCAAAGAGCGAGCTACTAACTCTTTTCCCGTTCCTGTCTCGCCAAAGATAAGGATGTCCGCTGAGGTATCGGCAATATGAGTAATGGTCTCTTTCAGGTGCAGTATTGCAGAGGTATCACCAATGATGCGCGGCCCGAGTGTTTGGCTGGCCTTCAATGAGTTTCGAAGACGCTGGTTTTCTATGGTGAGCTGGCGCTTTTCAATGGCTCGCTTGGTGGTATCAAGCAATCTATCAGTGGCAAAGGGCTTTTCTATGAAATCATAGGCACCCTTATGCATCGCCTCTACCGCCATAGATATATCCCCATGGCCGGTAATAAGAATAATGGGAAGCTCAGGATGTTGCTTATTGAGACCATCCAGCAGGTCTAAACCCGATAGACCAGGTAGACGAATATCCGAGATGATAACGTGAGGTAGGGTGGTCTCCAGGGCTTGCAAGGCCAACTCTGCATTTTCATAAAACTGGGCTTCAATGCCCTCTAGCTCGAAGCTCTGCTTTAATGCCGAGCGGATCTCTGGCTCGTCGTCGATAATGAAAGCGTGGCACATAATTAGTCCTTAGCCGTGAGTAGTGAAATAGTGAATCGAGCGCCGCCAAGAGGGCTTCTGGCATACTGCAAGTGACCATAAAAGCTATCGATGATCTGCCGTGAGATGGAGAGTCCCAGACCCAATCCATTGTCCTTTGTGGTAAAGAAAGGTTCGAATAGGCGCGCGATCTTTTGCTCTTCGACACCGGCGCCATTGTCATCAATATGTATGAATAGCCAACCATCAGAGCTGTTTTCAAGAGAGATAGTCAGTTTAGGTTTTTCGAGACCCTTAATCTCTTGCATCGCATTGGTAAGAAGATTGACCAGTACTTGCTCCAGTTGAATTGGGTTCGCCAACACTGAGTAGGAAGAGGGGGCGGCCTCAATAAGGTTGATATTAAGAGATTTGAGCTGTGGGTTGAGTAGTGCTTTGGTAGAGAACAACACAGGATCCAATGCTATGTAGGTGAGGTCGGTGTTATCCGATTTTTTAGCAAAGGAGCGCAGTTGCTGGCTGATGTTTGCCATTCGCTCCGTGAGCTGGGTGATCTTTGAAAAATTCTCGGAAGCTTGTTCACTGTTTCCTTTGATTAGGTAACGAGCGCCGTTATCGGCATAGCTTCGAATAGCGGCGAGAGGGTTGTTGAGTTCGTGACTAATGCTGGTGGACAACTCGCCCAATAGTGCCAGTTTTGCAGCCTGGATGAGTTCACCTTGGGTTTTTATTAGCTGTTGCTCTGCCTCTGTACGTTGGCGAACCTCTACTTGCAATTCTGCGGTACGCTCTAGCACTTGAAACTCAAGCTTTTGTTTTGCTTCTGCTTGAATTCGGTCTATTTGTTGATGCTTCAAATGTCTATGTCGCGCCAGCAATAGCAGTAGGGACAAGACACCAAATATTAGTGCGACGATAACAGCGAAATTGATCATCGACCAATACAGATGCTTGGTGGAGACTAAGCTTCGGAGGTTTAATTTGGCTCTTGGAAAGCGCTCAACGAGAGTAAGAAACTCTCCATTGGTATTATTGTCTTTTAGGTTAAGCAGGCTAGGTGAAACCGTAAGATCGCCTGTGGCATTTAAGGGCTCGATATCAGCGTTTAAGTACTGCCGACTCTGCCTGATTTGTGTAAGGGTATCTTCAGGCAGATTGGTCAGGCTTTTGAAGAGCCAAGAGGGCTCACTAGACATGAATATGATGTTGTTATCGTCGGTGGCAATAAACGCACCTTGGCTTTGCTGCCATGTAGACTCAATAGCGGATAGCTCCATTTTCACTACCACTACGCCGATAATTTCCGCCGCATAGACAACAGGAAACCCGTAATAATACCCCCTTAGCCCAGAGGTTAAACCAAGAGCAAAGTACTCACTCTCTCTACCTTGTATGGCATCCTTAAAGTAAGGGCGAAAAGCGAAATTTTTACCGATAAAGGAGCGTTCTAAAAACCAATTACTGGCCGCAATGGTTGTTCCATAGGAATCTAAAAGGTAGGTGTCGGCTGCTGAAACGACTTCGTTTACATGGTCCAGATAACGATTGGTGATCTCTATTTGAGCACTGTTATTAGGTGTCAGCAGTGCGTTGATCAGTTCTTTGTCTTTTGAGATTAATTCGGGGATATGACTGAATTTATCCAGCTCGCTGGTGATGTATTGCGAGAGCTTTTCAATATGTGTTTCTTGCTGGCTAATTAATTCGTCTTTGGTTTCGTTCCACACCCATTGCCCACCCAATACTAGGGTGCAGACAAACAAAATCAATATCAGCAAAAATTGACGATACATTGCAGTAAATCAGTGAGATTCCAACAGGTTAGCTTGTTGAAAGTATATGTTAATTTAATGTAACTGCGATAAAGGGAGGGAGTTATTGAGAGGTGTGTATCGAAATAAAAAGCGCGAGCCTTAATTAAGGGCTCGCGCTTGTCATTCTATCTAGCAAGAGAGGTTATTTTTTACCGTGTACTTGCTTGTCTTCTTCTGTCAGTTCACGAATCTTACGGCTGATTTCACGACGAGTCTTCGAGATTTCAGCACTTGTGATGATGTGGTCATCTACACGGTCTTCGTAGTCTGCTTTCATGTTTTTCACGATCATAATGATCTCATCGTGAGTCATATCTGGCTTGATGTAATCCATCAGGTTGTCTAGCAGGTCAGCACGCTTGCGGTTATCACGAATTTTCTTTTCGTTGTCGAGGATTTCGCGCTTAAGCTTATTTTTGCGACGAGCTAAATTAACAATTTCATATACGTTGTTCATTTTCTATCCTTTAGAACCAATATTAAACTTAGGAAATTAAACCATAAGCTTTGGCAAACATACAGTGTGTAGATCAAGCTCTGAAGACTGCTGCCTGCTTTTTCTGCATTGAGAGCAAAACAAACATTAATTCATATGCTTGCTATCGCAACCTAGTCAATACTTGCATACAATCTTACTAAATGAAACATGAAGATGGATCCTAAGAATGTTATTGCAATTATCCCCTCTAGAAGCTCGTATTATTGGCTGCCTTATCGAAAAAGAAGTCACTACTCCAGACTACTATCCCTTGAGCCTAAACAGTTTAACCACAGCTTGTAATCAAAAGAGCAACCGTGATCCCGTGATGGAGCTTAGCGATGCAGAGGTATTAGATGGCATTAATGCCTTAACTGACCGTCGCCTCGTGAATGATGAAAGTAGCTTTAACAGCCGCACAGCGAAATATCGTCATCGGTTCTGCAATACAGAATTCGGAGACTTACAGTTTTCTGCACAAGAGAAGGCCATTGTGTGCGTGATGTTACTGCGCGGTGCGCAGACCCCAGGTGAAATCCGCACTCGTACTAACCGTTTGGCTCAGTTTGCGGATGTAAAAGAAGTAGAAGCGACTCTAGATAAACTGGCAAATCTTGATACCCCGATTGTGGTTAAGTTGCCACGAGAACCAGGTAAGCGTGAATCTCGTTATCAGCATCTATTTTGTGGTGAAGTGGATATCGAAGCGTTAGCAACCGCTGCGCCAGTGTCCTCGGTGAAAACACCTACAGCAGAAAAACTAGAGGCATTAGAGCAAGAGGTGGCGTCATTGAAATCAGAAGTGGCTGAGCTTAGAGCCTTGATTGAGTCAGTACTCTGAACAATAAAGCCATGAGTGAGTGGTTCGTCTACTTGATTCGAAATCGTCACAACGCGCTGTATTGCGGGGTGACGAATGATCTTGAGCGCCGTTTCTCGCAACATGCAAATGGAACTGGCGCGAAGGCACTTAAAGGTAAGGGACCCTTGACACTTGAGTGGTCTACAAATGTTGAGAATAAGTCGCAGGCATTGAAGTTGGAATACAAAATCAAGCAATTGAGTAAACAGCGCAAAGAACGTTTAGTTGCCGGTGAGTCTATCGCTCTTGAGGGGCTTACGTTATGAAGCTTTTGCTGATAGGGACGCTGTTGTCATTTTCTGCTTTTCAATGTTTTGCCGAGAACATGATACTTCGCGAGTACTGGGAGTATGACATGTATTTGGACACGTATCCTGAACAAAAAAAATTAACGGAAGAAATGGAGAAGCGTATATATCAAGCGCCTGTTCCTTTAGCGACACAACAGCAGCGTCCAGTTAAAATCGATATCGTCTATCCCGGTTCACAGCTATCCGACTATTGGTGGCGCAATATTAAGACCCTAGAACTTAGATTGCAGGAGCTTGGTATTGAATACGAGCTGAATAAATATTCTTCACGCCCTAATCTGGACTACCGTCAAGAAAGTGAAAGCCTGCAACAGGTACTAAAAAACAACTCTGACTATTTGATCTTCACTCTTGATACAAGCAGACACAAGAAGTTTGCTGAGAGTGTGATGAGCAATCCTAACACCAAATTGATTCTTCTCAATATTACGACTCCTATTAAGCGGTGGGGAGAAAAACAACCTTTAATGTACGTTGGGTTTGACCACATTAGAGGGACCCAGTTATTAGCTAACGAATACAAGAAAATGTTTCCCGATTCTGCGGATTACGGCTTGGTTTATTTTTCACCAGGCTATATCAGTGAAGCTCGAGGAGACACCTTTGTTAAGTACTTAAAAGATGATGGAGAATATGCGTTAAAACGAGCGTACTTTACTAAAGCTAACCGGGAGACTGCGTATCAGGCGACTATGTCGATGATTGAGCAGGAGAGCGATCTCGATTTTATCTATGCAAGCTCAACAGATATAGCGTTTGGTGTTACAGATGCGCTGTCTGAACTAGGTAGAGAAGACATCGCAGTCAATGGTTGGGGTGGTGGCTCAGAGATTGAAGCAGTGCAGAGCGGATTGTTGGATTTTACCGTAGTCAGAATGAATGATGATACGGGGCTCGCAATGGCAGAAGCCATCAAACTCGATCTGCAAAATGACCCTGTGCCTTTGGTATATTCAGGAGAATATCAAGTGTTCACCAAAAATGATGAATCCAGTCTAGCAGAAGCCTTGAAACTCAAAGCATTCCGATATTCCAATAGGTAAGCATGAAAGTAGTCGATAGAAAGATATCACTGACCACACAGATTATCCGCGTCGCATGGGTATCTTGGTTTGCGGTGATCTTAGGTTTTTTCTTTTACAACTATCAACTTAGTACTAAGACCTTTGAGACTGAGCTAGAGCGAAATTTCAATCAGACGGCTCGTGTCGTGAAGCAGCTCATGGAAAATCGCTTGCAAACGATCCAAGTGACTCAGGATATAGCCTCGAAGTCCCGCACTCTAATCGAGCTGTTTGATTCAGAGCAATATCGTGCGGTTGATAATTACATGCTAGAACTGGAAGAGTTTGATCCTGATGGTGCCGCTGATTTTCGTTTCATGTACCGATATGGAGAATTGGCTTGGGAGGATGGGAATGCGGCATTTTATGGCTTTAGTCATGCACAGTTAATGGCCTTGGGAAATGAGGTGGATTTTAGCAATAGTTGGTATTTCTTGGTCCCGTCTACAAGTCTTGGCAATAAACACACTATGATTCGCCGCTCTCCGCTGATCAACGCCGAGAGCGGAGAATTAGTCGGTTATTATTTTGTGGTTTTAGTGCTTGATAATAACCTTAGGCTCATTCGCAATGTGATTCTAGACGGCAATATTAATGACCTCATGTTGGTAGAAAATGGAGAGGTGATTGCAGCTTCATCTCCAAAGATGATTAAGCTTCTAGAGCAAGGTTCACCGTTAAGGCTTGAAGAACAGACTCAATATGACTCTGAAATGATCAGTCAAGTTGATTTAATTGTTGGGGGTGTACTAACACCTGTGAAGGCGGTATTTGTCCAAAACACGAGCAAGCTAGATAGGGTTGAGATCAGCTTTGCTGCCTCCTTAATGCTGGCGTTGTTCGCTATAACAGCTTCGGCAGTCATCATTACTCAAATTGTGCAACGCAGAGTAGAAAGAGAAATCAAAGGGGTGATGTATTTAGCAGACAGCTTTGATAGCGCCAAGAAAACCATCTCTTTTAAAGGCTCGAACATTATTGAATTTGACCGTTTAGGGCATACCCTTCAGGCTAGTATTCGACGTGAAAAACAGAAAGAAACCTCGTTTAAGAACCTGTTTGAGTTTTCATTATTGCCTACGGCGCTGCTTAATAGTGACAAGCAGGTTCTAGAGCTAAACCCTGCCGCTATTGAGGCATTTGCTAATGACAGGGGAGCGGTAGCTCTCAAGAAAGAGCTCGATACCTATTTTGATCGTGTGCTAGAAACCCAGCAAAACGCAGAGGTTGATACGCTCGTAGAAGAGCAGATTTATCGTTGGAGTATCGCTCCAATTTTGGTCGATGGTGCTTCTCCAACACTGGTCGTCCAAGGCAAAAATATTACTCAGTTTATTGAAGCTGAGCGCCAAAGTGAACGTGCTAGGCAAGAAGCTGAACAAACCGCTGTAGCTCGCGCTGAATTTTTGGCCAAGGTGAGTCATGAGATAAGAACGCCTCTAAACGGAATCTTAGGGATGGCACAGCTTCTCAAACAAGGTGCGATCTCTGATGAACAGAAACAACAAACGTATGTGCTGCATGAAAGCAGTGAGCATCTGCTGAACTTGCTCAACGATATTCTAGACTTCTCTCGGATAGACAAAGGGGGAGTGGTGATTGAGTATTCTGAGTTTTCCCTCAATCGAGCCCTAGAAACCATAGAGTCTTTTGCTGAGCCGAGTTGTTTACAGAAGGGTTTGAAGTTTGTCGTAAATAAGAACTTTGATGACGATGTAACGGTGCGAAGTGATCAAATGAGATTGACGCAGATCTTCCTCAATCTATTGACCAATGCAATCAAATTCACCTCCAAGGGCGCAGTGGCTGTGGACGTTGAATTACGCAATCGCCTGGCGGATAGAGCGGAGCTTTATTTCTCAGTGACGGATACGGGCATTGGTATTGCTAAAGATAATCTTGATAGCATCTTCTCATCATTTACCCAAGCGGATGCCCATATTAGTCGTGAGTACGGTGGCAGTGGTTTAGGCTTGAGTATTGTTAAAAGCCTAGTTAATTACCTTGAGGGTAAAATCAAGGTTGAAAGCCAGTTAGGTAATGGTAGTCGTTTCTCTATTACAATGCCGATTCTTACCATAGAGCGAAAGCAAGCCTTGCCCGAGATACAAGAGGAGCAATCTTTTGTCTTTGAGGGGGAGGTGAAGGTGCTGTTGGTTGAAGATAACAACACCAATGCCTTTGTTATTCAAGCCTTGGGCAAAAAGCATGGCTTAGTATTTGATTGGGTAACAGATGGCGTTCAGGCTATCAAAAAAGCCCAAGACAATCAGTATGACCTCATTCTAATGGATAACCAAATGCCCAACATGGATGGTGTCGAGGCGACTGAAAAGCTTCGTAACGAGCTAGGCTTATCAACTCCAATTATCGCCTGTACCGCAGATGGCTACCAGTCAACAGCCGACGCATTCTTGTCTGCTGGGGCAAATGCCGTATTAGTAAAACCTATTCTAGAAGAGAGCCTTGTACAGACCCTGCGCAAGGTTATGGAAAACGCTTAATGTTAAACTACGAACCTATTGATATTCCCTTTAACTATCGTCACACCTGTTGGTTTTGCGCCGAGCCAGGCAATGACATAGTTCAGTTTCCTAAGGTGGCTTCACCCTATCTTGCACACGTACCTCTACAACTTCCTGCGTGTCGTGAGTGTAAATTTATTGCGACATCTTGCATCACTGATTCTATTTGGGATCTGCAGCTTCAGGTGAACAATGCACTGATGAAGCGGTACGCAAAGCACCTTGGTATTGGCGTGAACTGGACTAAGCAAGAACTGGAAGAAACCACGTTAGAGGGGACCTCTTTCAAGGGCTTTACCGATAGCGCTTGGATGATGTACGAGATCGCGAAAGGACGAGTGGACTTCTCGGGCTGGCCTCTTGCCATTAATGGAGTGCCACTGGATATTATTGATGACAACTACAGCTATGACTTTGATGGAACACGTTTTATTAACTTTGATGCCGCAGTAGAGTTTTATCAAAAAGCGGAGTCTTTGAATAAATACCTTATCGATGGATTGGTCTCATTGCTGGGGCAAGATCGCTTCGCTTATGCATTGAGAGTGGCTCGACTGCACCCTTCTATCAGCAAACGAATGGCTGATGAAGTGCTTGCAGAGATTACCGAGCAAGAGTTTGACCGAGCGGAAATGCTCAAGCAATCTGAGCATCAATCTGGATTAAAGGATGTAAACATTGAGAGTATTTCTGCTGTTACTCTCGGCAGTGAGCAGGTGCAGCCAGAGGCCATAGCTTGGGCTATGAGGCGAGGTATTCGTGATCTTCTTGAATTGCAGCAGTGTGAAGATGCGTTCTTTGATGAACATGAGCATTTAGGTGGCGTCGCTGCCTTTGCTCTCTATCATGGCTTACAACTCTATCTAGAGGCACGACAAGATGATAGTTGGGGTGAACAACACGACCCCAACCATTCTCTGTGGCATCAGAATAGCTGAGGTTGTTCCAGACACTATGCTAATTAGTCGCTCTTCACTAACAAGCGATCAAGCAAGCTTGTTGGTAAGATGCGACGAAGAAAACCAAACAAGTAAGTGGGCTGCGTGACATAGTAACGCGCTTTTGGTTTCTGGCTGGTGAGTATCTTTTTGACTGGCATAAGAACCGCTTCGGCAGGCAAGGTAAATCGATTGGTAGAGGTTTCTTTGCCTAAACGCTCAATCGTATTTTGATAGTTTTTACTGTGTCGCGAGTTGTCAGTATCTATTGTTTGCTCAAATGCCTTGAGGGCATTTTCTCGAAACTTACTCACTATCGGCCCAGGCTCAATCAGACTCACTGAGATTGGCGTGTCCATCAGTTCTAATCGCAAGGTATCGGTATACCCCTCAAGGGCAAACTTACTGGTGTTATAGGCGCCACGATATTTCATTGCCACTAATCCCAACACCGAACTGTTTTGAATGATCTTGCCACCACCTTGTTTCAGCATGATCGGAATCGCTGCTTTGGTGAGTTCATGCCAGCCAATGAGGTTAGTCTCTAGCTGTGCTCGAAGTGCTTCGGTAGGCAGGTCTTCTAAGGCGCCGCATTGTCCGTAAGCCGCGTTATTAAACAGTACATCGAGTCTTCCGCCTGTTATCTCCAGCGCATTGGTTAAGCCAGAGTGTACTGACTTGGCGCTAGTGACATCAAGCTGAACGCAATTAAGCCCTTCGCTTTTGAGTCTACTTACATCTTCACTGCTTCGGCAACTGGCAATCACTGTGTATCCCAAGTGATGTAATTGCTTGGCACAGTGATAGCCAATGCCGCTGCTGCAGCCAGTAATTAAGATTGATTCCTTCATGTGTATCCTAAACAAGAGATTGATAACAACTCAATTCGTCGAGAGTAACAGACCCTAGTAATTCAACGAATCTACTTGCTCATTGCGAGACCATAAGATTATCACTAATCGCTTGGGAGATGATCTTATAAAAGCTTACCAGTTGTTCAAGGTAGGGTGACTGACAGAAGGGCAACTTATGCGGTTACTCGCTTTAGCCGAATCTTAATCTCTTCATTAATTAGGGTCTGTTGACCTTTTGAGGTTGTTTTTGTAGCGCTTTGTTGGGTATTAATACAAGGCAGTCGCTTTTAGGTGTGGTGGTTCCACATAAAAAGTGACTAACGCGGTAGGAATGCCCAACAAAGCGCTACCCGAAGGGCTCGGCAAGAAAGGCTCGTCCAGAAGTCATTTACTCTTCGTTGAGCGACTTTTGCTTAGATGACTAGGCGGCAATTCCCTCGCCTTGATTAAATGGCTTCTGGTCGAGCAAAATTTAATCGCAAAAGGTCAACAGACCCTAGTTTAAGAGTCAAAACTTTCTAGTGCCCTGCAGGCGCTTGTGTCTTCTTGTTAGGGTTGTGTTTAGGGATCTTAAGCAAGAACAAGAACGGAATAATCAATACAAACATCAGAGTAATGAAAGAGAAGGTATGCACAAACGCAACAATCTCTGATTGTTTGTGAAGCTGCTCTTGGAGTATGACTTGGGTTGTTGGATCGCTTAGTGATGAGCCTGTGTCACTGAGCCAATGCTGAAGGTTGGGATTGTAGGGGTTGATAGATTGACTCAGAGAGTTCCATTGCTCTTGAGCGCTTCTAAATTGGTAAGTGGTCGCGATAGAGATACCAAAGGAACTGCCTATGGTTCTAAATAGGTTGAAGATACTGGCACCTGCAACGCCTTGCTCCGGTTTCAGGGTTGTATAAGCGATAGAAGATAGACTTGAGAAGACTAAGCCCATACCACACCCTTGAATGACGCTAGGCAAAATCAACCAATAGAAGTCTATATTTTCTGAATACTGCGACATGATGATACCCGCTACACCACACAGCAAGGCGCCGATAGCGACCATCCCTCTTAGGCGATCATTATTCAGAAACTTAGCGGTAGCAATAAGCGTAATGGCAGCCGCAATACCCCTTGGCGCCATTAGTAGCCCGGTGGTATCAACAGGGTAGTTTAATGCACCCTCAAGCATCATAGGTAATTGTGCTGTAAGCCCAAACAAGGCGCTGGCGAAAATGGCCATCATGATTGAACCAAAGGCAAGATTTCGGTTGCCGATCATCCAGATAGGTGCAACAGGGCTGCGTGTTTTGAAGCTACGATGAACAAAAAAAGTAAGTCCGACAATGGCAGCGATGAGACTGACTTGAATCAGGCGAGATTCAAACCAATCTAATTGGTTACCCTGATCCAGTACCATTTGTAGCATGCCAATCCCTATGGCCATAGAAATCATGGTCGGCCAATCAATGGTGGTTTTGCTTTTGTTTGAGGTTTTCACAAACACAGAAATCATTGTGAGGCAGAATAGACCGACAGGCACGTTGACGTAGAACACCCAACGCCAATCCATGTTTTGAGTAATTAAGCCGCCTAAAGTGGGTCCTAAGATGGGGCCAAGTAAAATGCCAATACTAAAAATAGACATGGCCTTGCCACGCTCTTCAGGTGGAAATACGGATATCAATAGAGATTGGGAAAGAGGAATAACAACGGCGCCAAACATCCCTTGTATGATACGAAAGAGCACCATTGCTTCAATAGATTGAGCCTGCCCACAAAGAATGGAAGAGACCATAAAGCCAGAGACCGCGACCAAAAGCAGGCGACGCTCTCCTAGGTTGCTAGAGAAGAAGCTAGTAAGGGGAATAAATATAGCTTCTGCCATTGTATAGGCAGTTAACACCCAGGTAATCGTGTCAGAGGTTGCACCAAGCGCACCTTGCATCTGCGGCAGAGCCACATTGGCGATAGTCATGTCGAGTAGCACCATGATTGCAGAGGTCATTACTGCAATCACAATCATCCATCGCTTGAAGGGGGTTATTGTCTCCACCACTATTCTCCGCTTGTTGTATCCACGGTGACTTGAGTGCTTGAGCCAATTCTTAAGATAGGCTTGCTTGCGAGATCATCAGTGATCACAATTTTCACAGGAAAGCGTTGGCCTATTTTCACCCAGTTGCCGGTGGCGTTTTCTGGTGGAAGCAGTGAAAAGCTAGTACCGCTGGCAGGAGAGATCTTCGCAAGTTTTCCATGCCATACAGCATCAGGATACATATCGACTTTAATACTGACGGGCTGACCTTCTGAAAGGCGCGGCATTTGCGATTCTTTGAAGTTGGCTTGCACCCATTGTCCATACTGCTTCACTACTGGGAACAGTGGCTGGCCTGTTGCTACGAAGGTGCCTAGGTGGATTTTTACGTCCCCCACATAGCCATCAAAGGGAGCGCTAATTTCGGTATAGCTAAGATCAAGTTCTGCTTTTGCTAGTCGTGCAGCCGCTTGCTGAACGGCAGCTGATTTATCACCCTTGCCACCTTGCGCATCAATGGCTTGTTGCAATGATGCTTGTGCTGCATGCAAACGAGCTTGTGCGTCGGCAAGGTCAGTTCGGTCAGTATCAGCTTGCTGGATAGGGACAAGCTTCTTATCCACTAAAACTTGAGTACGTTTGTAAGTCTTTTGAGCGTTGAGCAGATTGGCTTTGGCCTCATTGAGTTGAGCGATTGCGGCGTTGACACCAGACTCTTGAGACTTGTTTTGCTGTAGCGCGGCTTGGTAAGCCGCTTGCGCTTCTTTTACGGCGATTTGATACGGCTGAGAATCGACAGAGATCAGGTGATCGCCCATATTCACAAACTGGAAATCATCAACAGAGACTTGGGTGATTCGTCCTTGGACTAATGGTGCGATAGAGACGGTTTTGCCGTGCACATAGGCATTGTCGGTAGAGGGGTGAAGATTACTGTAATGCCAGTAGTATGCCATTCCACCACAGACCGCTAGCAGTATGACAGCGGCAATGTATCCTCTAATGTATTTCTTCATAGTCCATCCAAAATATGACATTAAAAATCGAATGATTTGATGGACTAGACTATATGCTCTAATTTGAGGGTTTTGTATGCGAAAAAGTGCACACTTACTTTCAGTTTCTGTGTGTTCAGCTATTGCATAGCTCAATGTGGTATTTGCTTTGGTGAATCGGTGCTAGAGATTTAATTGTGTTGAAACTGTTGTTTCCCCATTGCTATTGATATCAATGGATTGCTGGCTACTTTGTGCCTTATTGAGCAAATAACACTCTAGAGCATCTACTTCTACCTGTGACATTTCCAAGTATAATTTGGTGCGTCGATAGAGGATATCTTGCGCAGAATGTGCGAACTCATACTCAAACAAATAGTCCACCTCAACAGCATACAATTGCTCTGAAAAGCGCTTACCTAGGTCTTGTTCTTCGCGCAGTGAATGAGCAATGATCAGTGCACGAGTACCATAAATACTGACCCAACGCTCGATGATGTCTTGGTTTACAAAAGGGGCCAATTCAATTAATTGTGCAAGTAGATCTTGTTTATCAAACTGTTCTGCACCCGGTAAAAGGGTGCCATCGGTTGTGCAGGGATGCATTTCAGGAAAAAAGCGTTCTAGCTTACCTAGCGCGGCATTCGCCAACTTTCTATAGGTGGTCAGCTTGCCACCAAATACCGATAATAACGGCGCAGTTTCTAGGGAGTGCTGGAGGGTGAGGGTGTAATCTCTGGTGATTGCCTGAGGTGAGTCAGACTCATCATCGCAAAGAGGTCGTACGCCACTAAAGCTGGATATGATGTCGTCTTTGACTGTGGTGTGCTTAAAGTGTTGGTTTACCACGTCTAAGAGATAGTCTATTTCATCATCAGAAATAGTGACCTTACGAGGATCGCCTTTGTATTCGACATCGGTAGTGCCTATCAAAGAGTATTTATCTAAATAGGGGATGACGAAAACAATGCGCCCATCCTGGTTCTGTAATATATAAGCGAATTCCTGAGAGTAGATTTTTGGAACTATGATATGCGAACCCTTGATAAGGCGAATGCCCATAGGTGATTTGGTTTGCACGGTATCGGTAATGAACTGTTTTACCCAAGGTCCGGTGGCATTGACGACACAGTGAGAGCGACGGGTCAGGCGCTCGCCGGTTCGGTGATCGATAAGCTCAACGGTCCATATCTTATCTTGCTGGGTAGCAGAAACCACCTCGCAGTAGTTTCGCACTTCAGCGCCGTTCTCTTTGGCTTGCATTGCATTGAGTACCACCAATCTTGCATCATCCACCCAGCAATCAGAGTACTCAAAGCCAACCTTAAATTCGTCATACATGATGCCGTCATCGCTTAGGGAAACCTTACAAGACGCGGGCAATGAGTTGCGTGTGCTGAGATAATCGTACAAGTACATCCCAGTGCGAATCATCCAAGCAGGACGAAGGAAAGGGCGGTGAGGCAGGCGAAATCTCATCGGCCTTGCTATATGAGGCGCCTTTTTAAGGATCACTTCACGCTCTGCTAATGCCTCTGAGACCAAGCGAAACTCGTAGTGTTCTAGATACCGTAAACCGCCATGAATCAGTTTAGAACTGGCCGATGAGGTGGCACTGGCGAAGTCTTTGGCTTCAAATAGGGCGGTAGACAGTCCTCTAGAGACTGCATCGGCTGCAATACCAACACCGTTGATACCACCGCCAACTACAATAATATCGAGAATCTGTGATTCGTGGTGATCGTGCTGTAATCGCTCTGATCTTGCTTGGTTCATTAGCTAACTACCCTATGAGAACGTTTACACTTTTAACTCGAAAAGTGTCCAATGCTAGTTTGGGTTTATACGTATAGCTTAAGACATTGCGATTAAGGAAATGGAGAGGCTAGGGCGATTTTCATAGTTTTGTTTGAAAATCACCCAGAATTGAGAGAGGAGTCTCTATTTTGAGGTGCAAGACTCCAATTCTTGACTGCGGGAGTCGGTATTACTGGCTGTTAACGTAGGCTTTAAAGCGCGCTTTGGTTGCATCGTCGGCCTTGCCGTACCAGAACATCAGCATCTCTTCTTCGGTCGTTGCTGTTGTGGTCTCTGGGAGTTGCGTTGGCGTTGCATTCGCTGTTGGTGTTTCAGCAACAGGCACTACAGTTACTTTCTGTCCAGAGGCTTGTGCTGCTGTTACTGCGGCATATGCAGCACTGTTGGTGGTTGCGATTGCAGTAGCGCCACCCGCGGCATTGAACTTAATCATTTCTGTTTCGTAATCGCGGCCAATTTGCATGCCCTCATACACCAACTTGTCTTGGGTCATCTCTATGGTTTGGTTGGACTCGTTCACCAATTTCCAATCAGGGTTGTTATTGAATCTCTGTGCTTCACGGATGTTGCGGTACTTAGGAAATTCAAACTCTAGATTCTCGTTCTCAGCGGTAAACTTCGCCACGATAACGTCAGAGTTCATTTTCTCGAACTCTTGGCCTTGTTTAAAGCTAGGTACGTAGCGAAATACGATCTGGTTTTCGCCGTCAGGCAGAATTGCTGTAGAGCTTGATGAGAAGAACCCACCGTCAATCTCAGGTTCTGTGCCGTTGACAAGTAGTAGGTCAACATCCTCAGGAAGACTGATAGTGACCTCTGCAAATGCAGGTGCAGTCAGTGATAGTGCTAGTCCGGTTAGCAAAATTTTCTTGTACATAGAGCTTCTCTAAAGTTTTGGGTCTAAGACCAATTTTGATTTTGAAAAAGTTTGGCTGAGTGTTTTTATCTCTGGCAACATTCTGTGGATCAAGTGCAGTTGTTGCAAGATCATCTGTGCAGATGTGCCATCACTCTCACGCCATTGTGATAGTTTGTGTTGGATATGATTGGTATCGAACACTTTTTCATCGAAGGGTTCATCACGCAAAGCCTTCTCAATAGCATCGAGCTTAACATGAATCTCCTGATATGCATCAATTACTAGCTTGTGTGTTGTCGCGTCACTGAGTTGTGTCCTATGTGCACCCAGCGCCGACACGTAACTGAGTAGGGCATGATTTAAGGTCAAGAAACGAAAACTTTCGTTGACGGCATGCTGATATTTACCGGGTTCGGCGAGCATATTGCTAATAGCCGCGCTCAGGTTCGCGTCATGGCTATGAGCAGCACGGCGAGCGATGCGGTAGTTGAGGTCGTCGGTTTTTCCTAGTCGATACTGAGCAATAATCTGAGCGAGGTAATTTCCGTTAGCCTTAATTGCTTGCGCCATAAGATAGGGCAATTTCTTTGCTTGCCAATCAGGCAGAATAAAGTAGACAGCACCTGCAGCCAGTAGGCTTCCTATTAGGGTATCAATCAACCTTGGGACAATCACCGCATATCCAGCGCCAAGTTGAGAGAACAAGAACAACACCAATACAGTAATAATTGCTGTTGCATAAGCGTAGTTGTGTAGCCTAAATGCAAAGAAGAGTACGCTGGAAATGACAATAACGAACAGTTGCCCTTCCACTTCAGGAATAAGAGTGAGCATCACGACGCCAAGGATCAATCCGGCAAAGGTGCCACTGATCCTATGGAATAGCTTTTGTTTGGTGGAGCTAAAGTTACGCTGACAGACAAATAAGGTGGTCAGTAGTATCCAGAACCCATGCTCAATAGAGAATAACTCAATGATGCCATAGCCAACGGTGAGTGCCGTTGCGAGCCTTATGGCATGGCGAAACAGTACCGAAGAGGGGGAAAGACTGTCGCTGATTCGCTGCCACATCTGTTTGGCGGTATGCGCGGTTCTATCATCCAGCACATGATCAAACGATTGTGCATCAGGGTTGTTCACGTTATTCAGCAATCTATCGACCGTACACAAGTTATTGAATAGGTACTGAAGCTGAGCTAAAGATTGTTGCCACTCAGGGTTACGTTGTTCAATGAGGTGAGTCATTGCTCCCTGAAGTTCATCCAAAGCGATAACCGATTCTTGACTGCGTTTATAAGGCTGGTTCAGCCTTAGGGATTCCGCTATATATTCGCACTCTTTGGCGTAGGACTGAATCAGGTGTTTGAATCGAAATAGTACATCTGAGCGTTCAAAATGCAGAGCAAGGTCTTGATAACGGTAGTGACTTGAGCTGAGTCTTTCATGCATATCTTGGGCAAGGAAGTAGATACGCAAAAATCGGTCACTCGGGCCATCGACATGCCCTTTCTTTGAGCGCTTTATCAGGGTGTCACGGCATAGCTCCAACGCTTCTACCGTATTTGCGTTAAGCCTGGCTTCCGCAATGCGCATCGGCTGAGGTGTAAGCCCTATCGTCGGGTGAAAAAGGCGACTCTTTGTGTCTAGGTAGCGTGATAGCTGATGAAAGGTCTGTGAAAGACTCAGCTGAACGGGCTGCATTGGCCACAAGCTTTGCCATATTAATGAAAGCAAATAGTACCAAGCCGCCCCTAGCAGCAACAGGATTGGCTGACTCCAAATATCGGTACTTTCGCTGGCCCCCAACATGGTATAGATAGCGATCAGCAATGAACCAAAGGCGATGCTCGCATAGCGCGGGCCAATGGCGCCTAGCATGATAAAAGTGAAGGTTGAAATGAATAACCCAAGGGCAAAAGCAAGGGGATAAGGGTAGAGCACCTCGATGGAAATACTCGCAATCGCAAAACAGATAAAGGTTAGGGTCAGTGCTTTTAAACGTCCCCAGAAATTGTCGTCTGTTTCCGCAAGAGCGGCTGCGATGACGCCAAGAACCAGTGGCGTGATGAGAGTATATTGACCTAGATACCAACATGGCAGTACGACACCTAACATGGTGACTAGGATGAGAAGGCTGTAGTTAATCGTTTTATTCGCCCAGTATTGGCGAAGTGTGGCAGAAGTGTTCACAGAGTTTTAGGCTAGCCTTTTTTAATATCTTGTTACTTTACACAGGGTTAATGCGATTTGCACTCAATTGAGAAGCGACTGTGCGTGCGATCTTACTGAACTTTCAAAGAAAAACCTAAAAATTACCTACCGCTTAATGCGTTCATTGGATTAATCATAGTAAACTGAAGCGGTTCAACCCGAAATCTTAAGGACAAGTACGCTAACATGCAGTTGCAAGCCACCCCGTCAGCTCGTTTTTTCTTACAAGACGAATACTTTGATATCAAGCTAGAGAAGGATCAGTTGGTTCTTACCTCTCGAGAGAATCAAACCTCGATCCCTTTTTCGGAATGGAGCGGTAAAACCTCCATTGAGCGTGGCTTAGTATGGGGAAGCATTACCTTTTATGGCTACCAACAACAGCAAGCTGATGAAGCGGTGCAAAACGCCTGGCAGATTCAGGGGCTATCTTGGGGAAAGGCCAAGTCATTTGGCCGAACTGCAGTTCAGTATTATGAAAAATGGCACCGCTTGCAATGTCGTCAGTTGAATCTCTACTTACCTAAGTGGCAACAAAAACTGCAATTGCTGCGTCAGAAGCCCGCTTACCTTGCACACTCAGAGTGGCGTTCTTGGCAAGAAATGGTGCATGCTGATCTTGAAGAAATGAACATCAGTTTGAATGATGCAAACCAGCGCATGCCTGAAAATATGCAAGAGGTGAATCAATGGCTATGTCCTAAAGGGGACATGGTTAAGGAGCGTAATGAACTCTGGCTCACCAATGAAACTCAGAACTGGCAAGTGCTGTTTGCTCAAATTGAAAACTCTCCTCTGAATGCATCTCAGCAAAAATCTGTCTTGCTAAATAACGATCACAACTTGATCTTAGCGGGAGCAGGTACCGGTAAAACCAGCGTGCTTATGGCTAGAGTGGCGTATCTGCTACAAAGTCATCAAGCTCAGGCTGAAGAGATTGCCCTGCTCGCGTTTGGCAAAGATGCCGCCACGGAGATGTCACAGCGTCTATCCAATAAAATAGGTGTGACCTCGCAAAAGGTGAATGTAAGTACCTTCCATAAGATGGCGCTGCATATCATTCAACATGTGGATGGCAGTCCTGCGAAGGTGAGTTCGCTGGCGTCTGAGACAAAGCAAAAGCAGCAGTGGTGCGCACAGTGGCTAAAAGAACACTGGACTAACGCCACCAACTTTAAGCGCTGGCAAAAACATCTATCACAGTGGCCCATCGCTTATTTGAAGGGAGATGTAGACCTTGGTAGCCAGTTTGAAAACCCGAAATTGATCGCTTGGCTTGATCAGCAGCTGGATCAACTGTGCTCGATGAATATCACCAAGAAATCCATTCAACAGCAGGTCATTGAGCATCCTGAGTACTCGCGTCTTAATAGCGAACTGCAGTTGGTGTGGCCTTGTTATCAAGCGTGGAAACAATACTTGAAGGAACAAGGTGAATTGGATTTCCATTCAATGATAGAAAAAGCCACGCAGTATGTGTCTAAGAATCGATTTAAGGCTCCATGGCGCTACTTAATGGTGGACGAGTATCAAGATATTTCTCCAGCACGCTTAGCTTTAGTTGAAGCGATTGTGAATCAACCCTGCGAGCAAGGAAGACGCTCGTTATTTGCTGTCGGTGATGATTGGCAATCGATTTATCAATTTGCCGGTTCTGATGTAAATCTGACAACAGGCTTCCTCGAACGTTTTCCTGATGCGGCGACTCATCATCTTGATACAACGTATCGCTTTAATTCTCAGATTGCAGATGTGGCGGGTGAGTTTATACTGCAAAACCCTCTGCAACTGACTAAAACGCTCACCGCACACAAGCAGCAGAAACAAAAAGCGGTCTCGGTAGTCGCAGAAGCTAAGCTAGAGAAAACATTGCAACGAGTGAACAATTCTCATAAGTCTTTGTCTGTTTTGGTACTTGGACGCACCCATAAAGACAAACCAAGTAAGCTTAAACAGTGGCAATCAGAGTACAGTAACCTCGAGTTTAACTTTATGACCTGCCACTCGAGTAAAGGGAAAGAGGCAGATGTTGTATTACTGATGGGAGTGAACGAGCATAACTTCCCACAAAAAGAGCGCGCACCGCATCTTGATGTTGCTCTTAAATCGAGTAATGAATCTTTCCCGTTTGCAGAGGAGCGTCGCTTGTTTTACGTGGCTCTGACTCGAGCAAAACAAGAGGCAATAGTGAGTTACGATCTTCAACCATCACCCTTTATCACAGAGCTACTTGAAGGCTCTTATGCGGTGAAAAAGAAGTAAGTCACTTTTTACTGCCAAAGAATGATGTTAAGGAACGGGCGGTAGTTTTTTTGCCGTCTTGATAAGCATCTAGTGGATTGGAGTCTTGACCTGATAGCCAAAGCCCACCATGTACTACCGCTGTAAACAGAAAAATGACCGCGACTCCCATTGCAATGAGTCCGAGTATGTCGAAGTAAACCATAACCAGAGAAAAGGCGCATAGGGCTAGGCATATAAGTGTTATCTTTTTACTCATAGTGACCTCAAACATTCTCTATTGAACACTCAGTGTAATACCAATCGTAGTAAATAACTGGTCATCCTAGCTTGTTAAAACACTCGATAACGGCGTTAGAATTTTTGATTGTAGAATAACGACTTATCAAAAAGTTCTGCCTTGTTATCCAGCGTTTTTCCTACGCTATTTCTGAACACTTACTTACTGTGATTAGGGTCTGTTGATCTTTTGAGTTTATTTTTGTAGCGATTTGTTGGGTATTTAAACAAGGCAGTCACTTTTAGGTGTGGTGGTTCCACATGAAAAGGGACTAACGCCGTAGAAATGCCCAACAAACGCTACCCGAAGGGCTCGGCTAGAAACCATTTACTCGTCGTTGAGCGTCTTTTGCTTAGATGACTAGGCGGCAAGCCCCTCGCCTTGATTAAATGGTTTCTAGTCGAGCAAAATTTAATCGCAAAAGGTCAACAGACCCTAGTATAACAGTCAAATTTTGAGTGTATTTTGAGCAAAATCATAAGTGCTGATACTATATCTTCTCCCTTCTAAACAAGTATTTAAAAGCGGGTGGGCATATTCGAAAATCTAGCGTTTATCTTGTTCTGGGCTTTATGCTGTTCGCTCTAGCGACCTTGTTCTCATTTGCGTCTCATCAAAGCTTGCCTTCCGCATCTGAGCTAACGATCCGCTCAGGACAACTCAGTTCACTGAAGTATCTTACTCCGGTGAAAGGGAGCAAGTCGGTACGCTTACAACTGATTGACGGCAGTTGGTTTCAATACTCGTCTAAAGCAGGTGATATTGAGGCTGTCTATCGGGCACTGCAACGTAACGGTGGGGAGCTTTTGCAGGTGGGATATGTCAATGGGTTTAGCGGATCTCCGGTTGGTGATGAGCGCCAGTTTCATAACGTACTTTCTTTACAAATCGGCTCTCAAACAGTCAGAAGCTATCAACAAATTGAAAAAGCATGGAAAAGTGACAATCAGTTTGCGGTGATGGTGAGTAAGGGACTTTTCATCGGCAGCACCTTGCTTTTATTATTCGGTGGCGCTGTTCGTTTTCGAGGTCAATAATGCCTAAATCTTTGCATTTGAACTATTTAATCTAGCAATGGAAGAGGAACAATTGAAAGTTGTAACTACAATATAGGGGCGCACACAGCTTAAACAGTGTTTAAGAAGGAGGTTCCAATGAACCTAAAAGTCATCGTGATATTGTCTTTGTTACTGGCCGTTATTTATCTGGGATTTAATAGCAATATTCCACAGCTGAATGCTTTCAAAAATTTCATTATGGGTACCTTTACCACAGAGGTTGCGGAGAACCGCGCTGGTACCAGTAACGATAACCGACGCAAGCGTCCAGCCCCTGAACCGTATGAAGAAGATACTGAAGTGGATGCCAATATTTACGTTGAGTAGAAGTCGTTTATTGATTAGCAAATATGATTAAGCCACCTTTCACTAGAATGACTAATTTAGGTGGCTTAACTGAAAGTAGTACTCAAAGGTAGTGAGGGCTGCTCTTTGGTCGCTATTCCTTTAGGTTCGGTCCGCTAGGTGCGATCCGCTAGGTACGTTTAGCGAGGTAAGACTCATAGTCTGGGATAGCGATCTCCACTTCCTCGCCGATCAAAGAAGAGTCAAATAGGAATCGCGCGGTAGCACGGTTGGTGGCAACAGGGATATTCCATACGCTAGCAATGCGAAGCAAGGCTTTTACGTCAGGGTCGTGGGGAGCGGCATTAAGTGGGTCCCAGAAAAAGATCATTACATCAATCTTCCCTTCTGCAATCATCGCACCTAACTGCTGATCGCCTCCCATAGGGCCACTGATCAGGCTTTTAATTTCTAGACCTGTTTCACGACTAAGTAGATGGCCAGTTGTGCCAGTTGCATACAAAGTATGTTGTTCTAGCTTTTGTAGGTTTTCTTTGGTCCAGTGAAGGAGTTCTTTTTTGTAGTGGTCGTGAGCTACTAGGGCAACGTGCTTACGAGCCTGCATAGTACGGGTAGTTTTTTCCATGGTTTATATACCTAATTTTTGTTGTCGTTTTATCAGATATTACCATTACTCTTATTGACTGTGGGGACAGATTTAAAAATTTGTTTTCCCTGATAAATTTGGTAGATTGTGCGCGATTAATTCAATGTCAGTGAAAGGAATAAGTATGAACAAAGCGGTCGTTATTTTCAGTGGAGGTCAAGACTCTACAACGTGCCTAGTGCAAGCTCTCACACAATTTGATGAGGTTCACGCGATTACTTATGACTATGGGCAGCGCCATCGTCAAGAGATAGAGATTGCACAAACCCTAGCTAAAAAGCTAGGCGTGAAAGCTCACAAGGTAATGGATGTAACACTTTTAAATGAACTAGCGGTTAGTTCGTTGACCCGTGATGACATTCCTGTATCTCATGAACTGGGTGAAAATGGCCTACCTAACTCGTTTGTCCCTGGTAGAAACATTTTGTTCCTTACCTTGGCTGGAATTTATGCTTATCAGGTAGGTGCAAAAACACTCATCACTGGTGTCTGTGAGACCGATTTTTCTGGCTACCCTGATTGCCGAGATGAGTTTGTGAAGTCAATGAACTCTTCCCTTGCTTTAGGTATGGATTATAAACTAGAGATTAAGACTCCGTTGATGTGGTTAAACAAGGCCGAGACATGGGCAATGGCCGATCACTATCAAGCCCTTGAGCTGGTGCGAGATGAGAGTCTAACTTGTTACAACGGTATAGTAGGAAGCGGGTGTGGCGATTGTCCTGCGTGCGTGCTTCGAGCCAATGGCTTGCAAGATTACTTAGATGATAAGACGAAAGTGATGGAAGACTACCTCTCTAAGGTTTAAGCCCTTAATTGTAATGCTAACAAAACGCCCACTCAATTTTGAGTGGGCGTTTTGTTTTTTAATGTTATCGAGAAAGCTTCCACCTATCGAATCTATAAGAAGAAGCGAATGTATTTGCGGCGTCTGATTGCTTAATCTGCTTCCAGTTTAGTTTTAAGGAAACAAGGTAATGAGTAATAAGGCTTTAGTTGTTGAGGGTGGGGCAATGCGTGGCATATTTGCCGCAGGAGTGTTAGATGCCTTTTTGGAGCAACAGCATAGACCGTTTGATTTTGCTTTAGGCGTGTCTGCTGGCGCATCTAATATGCTTGGCTATTTAACTGGGGCAAAGGGTCGTAGTTATCGAGTTATCTCTGAGCTCGCGACTTCTCGTAAGTTCTTCAACCCTGGGCGTTTCATTCGTGGTGGAAATTTAATGGATGTTAAATGGCTCAGTGAAACCTCTATGCAACGCTATCCGCTCGATCTTAAAAAGCTGTTTGAAGCCATGCCATTTTATGCCGCCACCACCAACATCAATACCGGATTAGCGGATTACTTTAAGGTGTCTCAGGACAATCTAGCTGATGTTATGGAAGCGACTACAGCACTGCCCATCGCCTACAAAAGGACGCCCTGTTTTTCTGGTGGATGTTATGCAGATGGCGGGGTAGCGGACTCAATTCCGGTGAAAGAAGCCTATCGAAGGGGCGCTCGTGATATCACAGTGATCCTGTCAGAGCCCTTGAGCTACGAAATGAGAAAGCTCAAGAATCCTCGCCTTATTAAGTTATTACTAAAAGAGAATTCGACTATTGCAGAGGCTTTGCAAACTCGCGCAGAGCGATACAATGAATCCTTAGCGTTTATTCGTAATCCGCCAAGTGATGCCAAAATTCGCGTGATTGCACCACCAGAAGATTTTCCGGTTAAGCGCCTGACTCGTAAAAAGAAATTATTGGACATTGGTTATACTATGGGCCTAAAAGCCGGCCAGGATCACGTATTAAATCTAAAAGGAATTGAACATCTCTCACCAGAGGAATGCTCCTCTTGCTATGCCTAATCTCATCCTGATCTTGCTTACTTTTAATGCTCATAGCCCAATACACAAAGGAACAGATCAAAAAGCCACCTCAGGAGGTGGCTTCATTTATTGATGTCTCAGTGAGAACAAAGGGATTCGTAACCGTTTGCCAGACTAACCAAATAAACTTTGTGCGATTTCTTCTTTTTCTTTCGCGGTGCGAGATAAATGTCGTTCAAGGAAGCTAGAAGCCTCCGCGAGTTTTCCTTCCTCAATCAAGCCTATTAGCAGTAAATGCTCTTCACATTCTTTTCTAGGTACTGGACGTTTTCCATTTACATTGTATTCCACTAAGCGTCGCAGTCGGTTTACTCGCTTTAATGCGTCTAGCAAGAATACGTTATTGGACATGCCTACTATGGTCTCGTGAAAGAGTACCCCCGCATTAAACATATCAGCGGCAGAGACCAGTTTTTGTTTGTTGTTAAGTATGTCGACTTGGGACATACGTAGCATCCGAAGCTTAGTCGGTTCGACAACAAAGCTGAGATCCCTCAATGCTTCTGGCTCGATCAGTTGCCTGAATCTAAAGCTTTGTGCGTAGGAGGTTGGTGAGGAGATAAACTCATTAAATTCCCAACCATAGCCGATATTTCTTTGCAGCCAACCATCTTTTTCCATGGCAATGAGTGCTTCTTGAATGCCCTTTCGGCTTTGCTGGTAGCGATGAATGAGCTCGTTTTCGGTAAAGCTTTTTTTGAGACTACCCGATAGATAGTCCTGCCCGATTGCGTAACACAATGGAGAAAGGTCGGTGGCTTCACTCTCTTGAGATGAAAGGTTAACAGACTGTCTTTCTTCTGGGATCTGAGCGAGAAAGAAGCCTTGATTTGGCTTTTTGACCAAGAATCCATTTTCTTGGAGGTGATTGAATGCATTGCGGATTGGGGTTCGAGAAACCTTGAGTACTCCGGCAAATTCAGTCTCTTTGATATGGGCACCCACTTCCAATTTGTGCTCTAAAACATGGCTCAATACCCTCTCTGCAAGTAGCTGAGTAGAGCTTGGTTTTTTACTGTTCGTTGTCGTATCCATACATATCGCTTTTATTGTCTAGCCTTTGGCACATTAAATTATGATCCATTGATCACCTAAAGAGTGCAGTTCAACAGTATTACCTATTAATTGTATTTTGTGAAGGATATGCATCAATTTGAATTGCGAATGTTAATAGTGTGTTGTATTTCACACTTTCAAAATACAATAAATCGTATTTACAAAAAATTAGAAAGTAACCTGTAATTATAAGTGATTGTTTTAAAAGGAATCATATCATCATTGCGTGCTTGGTAGATGTTTTTTTGTTGTTAACGCTATGTTGACAGTAGCGAGGTCTGCTGCCATAAATGTATTTGTGTTCTACAAAATACAATTTTTGAAAATGAAAATAGCATTAATACACGCCGTTGATATCGCCATTGAACCGATAAAACGTGCATTTGAAAATGAGTGGCAAGATGCAGAGATAGTGCATCTTTGGGATCAAACCCTAAGTACCGAGCGTGCGAAGACAGATGCTCTTACTCCATTCTTGTACCAGCGTGTCAATTCTCTTTATGAATTAGCGCGAGATGCGGATGTCGACGCTGTGATGTTTACCTGCTCAGCCTTTGGTGAGGCAATTGAAGCGTTAGCTATGCGCTCTGACATTCCGGTGTTGAAGCCCAATCAAGCCATGTTTCAACAAGCTCTCGAACTGAATAAACCCATAGCTATGTTGGGTACATTTGAGCCAGCTATGCAGGGAATGATTCAGGAGTTTCACCAGCAGGGTGAAGAAACTGTACAGCTAGAAACCCTGTGCTCGCCAGAAGCTCGCGCGGCTTTGAATCAAGGAGATCTTGATGCTCACAATCAATTGCTTTTGCAAAAAGTAAAGTCACTAAATGGGATTGATGCAGTGATGCTAGCGCATTTCTCTTCATCCGTTGCTAAGTCGTTAATTGAACAAGAAACCCAGAAAACTGTGTTATCCAGTCCAGAGTGCGCAGTTCGTTATCTAAAGCGTGTTCTTTGCTCTTAATTGAATGCGTCATTTACTACAAGTACGAGAGGAAACAATGAAATTATTAGTTCTACCAGGGGATGGTATTGGTCCTGAAATTACTCAAGCAGCCGTTAAGGTTCTTAACGTTGCAAATGACAAATTTAATCTAGACCTGAGCTTTGAATTCGACGATGTCGGTTTTGATAGCTTAGAGAAACACGGCACGACTCTTCGTCAAGAAACCCTAGACAAAGCTAAGACCTACGATGGAATCATATTGGGTACTCAGTCTCATGCGGACTATCCAAAGCCGGATCAAGGGGGACGTAATGTCTCAGCAGGTTTCCGAATAGGTTTAGACCTCTATGCCAATGTAAGACCAGCACGTTCGCGCTCTTTCTTGCCAACTAATATGAGTGAAGGGAAGAGTATTGATCTTGTGATCATGCGTGAGGCAACAGAAGGTTTTTACCCGGATCGAAACATGACTGAAGGTTGGGGTGAAGTGAAGCCTTCCCTGGATATGGCACTGTCTATTCGTAAAATTACGCGCCACTGCTCTGAGCGTATTGCACGTAAAGCATTTGAGCTTGCGATGTCTCGCCAAAAGAAAGTAACGGCTATCCACAAAGCGAACAGTTTTCATATGACTGATGGTCTGTTTCTTGAAGCCGTCAACGACATTGCTAAAGAGTTTCCGGAGGTTGAGTTGGACGATCTGCTAGTGGATGCGTCAACAGCTCACTTGGTTCGTACGCCTGAGCGTTTTGATGTTTTAGTCGCGACGAACTTCTATGGCGACATCATAAGTGACCTTGCGAGCGAGTTGTCAGGCAGTTTAGGGCTTGCTGGCTCAATGATGGCAAGTGATGAGCATTGCTGTGCACAGGCACAACACGGTTCTGCGCCGGATATTGCCGGCCAAGATAAAGCAAACCCTACTTCAATGATTCTTTCTGTTTCCATGCTAATTGAATGGATGGGACAGAAACATCAGAGAGAAGATTTGATAACTGCGTCAAAGGCAATTAACGCCGCGGTTGACGCTACCCTCGAAAACCCAAATTATCGCACTTCAGATCTTGGTGGCTCATTGGGCTGTCAGGCATTTAGTGATGCGGTATCAACCCAATTAGCGAGTAGCTAATTAACCTTGCTGAGCAATGCAGTACAGCACGAAATAACGTGAAATAAGTACCCAAAATAAAAAAGGAAAAACTCATGTCATTACTAAAAAAATTCGCAGTAGTTCCCCTAGTCGCTGCGGTTTTGGCATCACCTGTGAGCTTTGCAAAGGATCTGGATTATCCAACTAAACGCTTAAATTACACCATTGCTTTTGGGCCTGGTGGTGGTAACGATTTGATGTCGCGTACTGTGGTAGAAATCCTGAAGAAGTATAAATTCTACAACCGCAATATCCGCGTTGATAATCTAGCTGGAGGCAGTGGTGCGGTCGGTTTTAACCATGTGATGCAGCAGTCAGGTAACCCTTACCACCTGACCTCGACTAGTGGCAATTTCTTAGGAACGCCATTGGTGTCTAACACTGGATGGACCTACGAAGACTTCACACCAATTGGTCTTCTCGCACAAGATGCTATGTTCATTGTCGTTCGAGAGGATTCACAATTTAAGACAGCAAAAGATTTTGTAGAGTATGCCAAGGCTAACCGCATCACGATTGGTGGCACGGGTGCAGCAGGTCCAGAGCGTGTGGTTGCGAGTTTGTTTGCTGAGAGTGCTGGCTTTGATTATGACTACGTTCCCTCTCAAGATGGGGGTGGCATGGTGACCTCACTAACGTCGAAGAGTGTGGATGCTATTGTTGCTAATCCATCAGAGGTATCTGGTCAGATAAAGGCAGGGAATTTCCGTCCACTTGCTTACTCGGAGGCTCAACGCAGTACTATCTACACTGATGTCCCTACGTTTAAAGAGCAAGGCTATGATTTTGCCTTCTCCCTGCCTCGTGGTGTGGTTATGCCAGACAATGTCGATGCTGAGATACAGCAGTGGTGGGTAGAAACGCTACAGAAAGTGGTTAATACGCCGGAATGGAAAGACTATCTAAACACTAACAGCCTTTCGGGTAACACGGTTTGGGGCGATGACTTTGCCGATAACCTTGCTGCTACAAACGCTGATTTTAAAAGAGTCTTAACTCAGATAGGCGCAATTAAGTAGGTAAATAGGTTGCGCGGTCTTGGCCGCGCAACCAAGGAGAAATTATGCGTTTTTGGTTTTCACTTAGCACCTTATTGTTTTCTGTTAGCTTTACGCTCTATGGCCTAAACACCTTGAGTATGTATGACTTAAATGGAAGACCAGGCCCTGGTTACTTTCCTTTGATCATCGGTGTTGCACTGGTTATCTGTACTGGTATCAATGTCTTTAAAGACCTAAAAGAACTGCGCAGTAACAAAGCGGTAAAACAAGACAAAGCCTTGTATCAGAAAGATACCATAGCGGTCACAGTGTGCATTGCATTGCTGATATTTACCCTGAACTCGTTGGGGGCCATCGTCTCCATGATAGCGTTCTGTTTAGCGTTTCTATCTTACTTTAACAAAGGGAAACATCTGCAGAATGTTGCTTATTCAGTGGCCTTTCCTTTGGGTGTATTTCTTTTGTTTGATGTATGGCTGCAGGCGGGACTGCCTGATGGTCTATTACGTCTCTTTTATTAATCACAGGGAAATGTGTCATGTTCTTTGTTGAAATATTTGAAAATCTTTCATTTGGTTTATCGGTGGCGTTCACGCCGGAAAATCTTTTGTTCCTACTCATTGGTGCGCTGGTGGGTATGGTAGTGGGCTTGTTCCCTGGCTTTGGCCCGGCAGCGGGTATTGCCATCTTGATCCCTATGACCTTTGGTCTTGACCCAACGACAGCCATTATTATGTTGTCGGGTATCTATTATGGGTCAATGTATGGTGGCACGATTACTTCCATATTGATTAACACCCCAGGAGAGTCTGCCACAGTGGCATCTACCTTAGATGGCTACCCGATGGCACAAAACGGTCGAGCGGGCCCTGCTCTTGTAATGCAAGCGATCGCTTCATTTGTGGGTGGAACCTTAGGCGTCATCCTTATCTGTGGCTTTGCCCCTTTATTGGCTGATTTTGCCTCATCGTTTGGCCCGTCAGAATACTTCTTGATCATCATGTTAGGTTTGCTGTTGTTGACGACTATGATGGGTGACAATCGGTTGAATGGTGTGATTTCTGCTCTGTTTGGCTTTGCCATTGCTATGGTGGGCGTGGATTCCGTAAGTGGTGCTCAGAGATACACCTTTGGTTCTCCTGAGCTTATTGGTGGCATCTATTTTGTCCCTGTTGCCATTGGTCTGTTTGGTATCGGTGAGCTTCTTTACTGCATCTACACCGGTCAGCATAAGCGTGACAATGTGCGTGTCCAATTTAACTTCCGTTCTAAAGATTTCTGGCCAACGACCAAGGATTACTTCAGCTCTCGCTATACCTTTATCCGTGGCTCTGTGATTGGTTTTGTTGCAGGGGTATTGCCTGGCTCAGGTGCAACCATCGGCTCTATCTTGGCGTATTCGGTAGAGAAAAAGGTGGCGAAGAACCCAGAGGACTTTGGCAAGGGTGAGGTTCGTGGATTAGTTGCACCGGAGACTGCAAACAATGCCGCCTCAGCGGGTGCAATGGTGCCACTAATCTCCTTGGGTATCCCAGGCTCTGGTGCTACTGCGGTTTTGTTGGGTGCCCTGATGATGTGGGGTTTACAGCCTGGACCAATGCTGATTGACAACAATCCAGACCTTGTTTGGGGGTTAGTGGCCAGCATGTATATGGGCAACATGATCTTGGTTGCGCTGAGCGTCCTAGCTATCCCTCTGTTTGTTAAATTCCTCGATATTCCTTATCGACTTGTGGTGCCTGTGATCGTCATTTTGTGTGTTATTGGCTCATATGCGCTCAACAACAGCATCGTTGAAACGTCGATGTTACTCATAATGGGATTAGTTGGCTTTGGAATGAAACTCTATGGCTACTCTCCAGCAGCGACTGTGCTTGCCCTAGTTCTAGGTGGCATGGCTGAGAGCACCTTCTTGCAATCATTGATCATCAGTCAAGGTAGTCTTTGGATCTTCGTTGACCGACCAATTTCTTTGGTCTTAACCCTTGTGATGCTTGCCACTATCAGCCTTTCGATTGCGTTGCGTCTTTATAATCGAGTGCGTGCGAACAAGGTAGAGCAAGCAAACTGTAGCCATTCTCAGTAAAGGAGGACAATAATGAAGATTGGAGTTATTGCAGACGATTTTACAGGGGCAACAGACGCCGCAAGCTTTATCGTTAAGGGGGGTATGAGTGCCATTCAATTATCGGGCATTCAAGACTCGACCAAGGGCATTGATGTCGATGCTCTAGTCGTGAGCCTAAAATCGCGTTCTTGTGATGTAAACAAGGCTGTTAAAGATTCCCTAGAGGCTTGCGATTGGTTGCTCGATGAGGGGTGTGACCTTATATATTTCAAATATTGTTCTACCTTCGATAGTACTGAGAAGGGCAATATTGGGCCTGTGGTTGAAGCACTTAAAACACGTCTATCGCAACCCAGTGTTTTGCTATGTCCTGCCTTGCCAGTAAACGGCAGGACTGTGTATCAGGGACATCTGTTTGTATTTGATCGCTTGTTGTCTGAGTCTGGTATGCGTAGCCACCCTATAACCCCGATGACAGAGTCAAACCTACTGAGAGTGATTGGATCTCAGTCTGCGGCAAAGGCAGGCTTAATCAGTTGGCATGATATCGCTCAACAAAGGATTAAGGAAAAGCAGGCAGAGCTCGAACTTGCGGGAAAGGAACTCATTATCTGTGACAGTGTGAGTGATGAGGACCTAGAGCGACTGGCTGAGGTTGCTCAATCTCAAAAACTGGTTTCCGGTGGTTCAGGTTTAGTGGGCGCGATAGCGAAAACAGTTTCTGCAACGGATGCCTCATTGGAGGGCAAGGTACAGGTTTGTGATTCCCTTAAGGGCGTCGTTCTATCAGGCTCTTGTTCTGAGGTGACGAATGAGCAAGTGAACTCATACAAAGAGATCGCACCGAGTCTAAAACTAGATGTAAGTCGTTGCCTGAATGATGAAACATACCTCGAAGAGGTCCTTGTTTGGGTGGTCAGCCATACCAAGCAAATTTGTTTCCCTATGGTCTATGCCACTGTACGCCCTGATGAACTTGCCAATATTCAATCTAAGTTCGGCCAAAAAGCATCAATTGGTGTAGAGGCATTATTCCATCAATTAGTTAAAAAGCTCTATGGCATGGGCTTCAACACCTTTATTAGTGCTGGTGGAGAGACATCGGGGACCGTTACTCAAGCCTTGAGTATTGAGAGCTTTAGAGTCGGGCAAGAGATCGCCCCAGGAGTCCCTTGGATGTCTAGCATAGATGGCGAAGTTTGGTTGGCACTTAAATCAGGCAATTTTGGTGATGTTCAATTCTTTGAACATGCGCAGGAGCAACTAAGATGACGGAACAGGAACAAAGAGTGCAGATGGTGGCACTAGCGAAATCTCTATTTGAGCGAGGCTATGCGACTGGTGGAGCGGGAAATCTATCGGTAAGGCTAGATGATAACCGTGTTTTGACGACCCCTACGGGCTCTTGCTTTGGCCGATTGGATCCAGAAACCTTGTCAGTAGTGAGCATGACTGGTGAGCACTTATCTGGGAGCAAGCCCTCAAAAGAGGCCTCATTTCATTTAGAGATATACAAGAATCGGGAACAAGCGGGTGCCATAGTGCACCTTCACTCCACTTATTTGACGGCTCTTTCTTGCTTAGACGGTTTGGATAAATCGAATGCCATACAGGCATTCACGCCATATTATGTGATGAGGGTTGGAAAACTTCCTGTCGTGGATTATTTCAATCCAGGCGACCCATGTATTGGGATGGAATTGGGTAAACTAGCGCCTGACTTTAGGGCGTATCTCCTCGCCAATCATGGTCCTGTGGTAACAGGTAAAGATCTAGTCGATGCGACAGATAATGCTGAAGAGCTTGAAGAGACGGCAAAGCTTTATTTTCAGTTAAAGGGGAGCAAGGTGGCCTATCTTTCGGATGAAAACGTGGCCTACCTTGAGACTCGCGGTGCTTAGCGAGCTATTCGGGTAAAAGACACTCTAGTTCAATGGATCTTCGATTATCCAAAATCAGATAGTGAGTGAGCATCAAACAAAAGGCCACCTGTAAGGGTGGCCTTTAATGTGGATGATTAATCTTGATTAGAGATCAAAGCGATCGGCATTCATTATCTTGGTCCACGCAGATACGAAATCGCAAACGAACTTCTCGTTGGCATCATCGCAAGCGTAAACTTCCGCCAAAGACCTCTTCGATCGCTTGTTTGACTTCTTTGAGATCAAGCGATTTAAAGGCTTGTGCATAGTCATAGCTTTCGTCGTGAGGGTTCGACTTTCTGTCATTTTGATGAAGGATTTTTAGATTGAGTTGATTTGGCCACCAATCAAGATTCTGAATGCCTCTGCCACCAACTTTTGTATTACTGCCATGCATGACAAGACATTTTCCCTGATGTTTATTGTTTTCGTTTTGCATATTCGCCTCCAGTTTGCGAAGAACGCTGTAAACCTTTTGACAATTTTTGGCGCAGCTTTGTATGAACCGCGGTCTCTTGACCTAAACCCGTTATCAAATAATAACTTCCACCTACTATGAAGGGGTAACTTAGCCCTTATAGTCTTGATTTAAATTAAATGTTAATTGAGTTTGCTAACTATTTTCATTTGGAGTGCGGCACTTAAAAGGAGTGTGGTGATAAGCATCTGTATATTAAGGAAAAAATGGAACTGGATGACTATTCGTCGAAAGTGAAAAGGGCTCCGAAGAATGTTCTTAGGAGCCCTCAATGGTTATGTTGTTGTGTCATTGTCTTAATAATCACCCTCTGATATACGGCCCTCTATCGCGTAGGGGTCGTCTTCAAATACATGGTTAGCCCTTCCTCTCAGAGCCTCCAATTGCTGTTCTAACATGTCCATCGTCTCAAAATTCCCTTCTGAGCAGGCAATGTAAATTTGCTGCTCGAGATCCTCTATTCTGTCACGTACGGTCATCATAATCGCCTCCTCGGGTATCCAGTGCTTATGCTTACGAGCGACTTACTCAATTGGCTCACCATGAAGATTTTAATCTTCATTTTCAACTAACGAGTCATACCCTGACTTTCAACGGAATTATAGTTCATAAAATAGCCAGTAATGTTGTGCGTGGAGAGGACGGTATTAAGATCTAGCGCTAAGCTTTTGACTCTACTAAAAAAGAAAATTATTAAATTTTAGTGAGACAATGATGATAGAGATCCAAGGTATTGATCACGTGGTTTTGCGCTCAACCCAAGTGGAAAGCATGTTGTCGTTCTACTGTAACGTTCTCGGATGTGAGATAGAAAGGCGTCTTGCCGACGAGGGACTCACGCAGCTTCGAGCAGGTAATGCACTGATCGACATTATTGATGTTGATAGTCCATTGGGAAAGCTTGGTGGTAGGCCACCGCAACAAAACGGGCGCAATATGGATCACTTTTGCCTGCAAATTCAGGTTGTTGATCAACAAGAGCTCCTCACATACCTGCAAGAACATCAAGTGGAACTTCTGCCCGACGCTATCCGTTACGGAGCTACTGGGTTGGGGTGGTCCTTATACGTGCACGATCCTGAGAAGAACGTCGTAGAGCTTAAACCCATTTAGGCATAGGTTCTGAGACGTATTCACAGGAGAAATTGATACTGAGCCTACACATAAGCATGTGCAATCTGTCACTGTACAAACAGTAAGCTTACGCATTATTGACATAAAAGCAGGTGGCAAAAGAGACACTATCTCTATGAGAAATTTACCCTGTTAAGCCCGATGGAATTTACTGAACAAGACAGAGCTGCCCTATACGAAACATGGATGTCCCAAAAAGCCAAAATGCGTCTAACGCAAATGGAGATCTCCCGAAAACTAGGAGTATCTCAGGCTGAATTTGGACAATTACTTCGAGGTCGTGCCCCTCTAACATATCCATTTGTTACTCGCTTTTGTGAGTACCTAAAAGTGGATCCCGCTTATGCGATCCCTTCATTGCGAGTGAGTGTGACTGTTGAAAATAGTGTCGTGACCCTATGCTCGCGCATGTCCGTCGATGGGGATATCAGAAATGTGTACGTGGATGGCAATCAAGTGGTTGTGGAGTACGAGCACCGTATTTGTTAGTTTAATAGGCAGGTCGAATGACCTGCCTATAGCTACTGTTAATCCCTAAAAATCATTGCAATTTCCTGGGAACCAAAGGTAGTTGCCATTGACTTCACCATACCTGAACTCAGTTGTGCCCTGATCCGCATTTGCGCAAAGATAGTTAAACACATCTGCACTCATGCTGTTTGCATCAACAGAAGGTGAACGCAATGTAGAATAAGCGCCTAAGCTCCACTTTAACTCATGGTCAGCATCAAAATTCGCTATGTTCAACTGGTCATAGACTGCCATATCACTAGAAAATAAACCTATAGTTCCAGTTGAAACAGTACTAGCGGTGATGGTCGAACGCTCAGCTGCATATATGTTATTAGTAACGCTTAGGTTAGAGGCATCGATACTTGCACTTCGGCTAACATTGATATTGTCAGCAGTAAGGCTTCCTCCACTAATTACTGAGTTAATTTGGGCTTCTATTGTAAGCGCACTAGCGCTGTCAACCTTAAAGATACTGCCGTTAAATGCTTGGATCATATCTCCCGAAGTTACAGTGCTTGCTTGCACTTTAGAGCCTGAATCAACAAAGAAGTTGTTCGTTACATCGATGGTGTCGTCCACCTTAAGTATTGCACCTAAACGCATAGCGATTCCGTCACTGACAGACAAATTGAGTAAGTTGACGGCACTGTTTTCTCGCATTTCCAGCCAAGTTGTGTCTAATGAATCGCCTGATAAGACGCCACCACGACGCAGAATCACTTCTGAAAATGCCGTTAGATTTGGAATCCAAGAATAACCATTGTTCTTCACTTCAACATAGTTAGCTTGAATGCTCGAGTTAGTTGCAAATTGGCTGCTCGATACGATTAAATTATTGAAAATGGCGTCTTGGTTTAACCATACGCGCGAGCCATTTATTACTTCCAAATTAGCGTCTGCTTGTATATTGTTGAATGCTAATGTTGCATTACCGTCAACAAGGTAAACTGCCCCTTCGTTGACTGTGATGTTTTCTATCCAACCAGATCCACCTCCATCGTAGTGGAAACCATTAGGTACTATTAAGTTAGTGAAACCAACATTGGGCCTGTCAATGTGCAGGCTTCCACTGCTTTGAATAGAGGCTGTTTCGCTACTATCAGGGTGTGTGGTGAAAAGCATCTGGCCACGAGTCGCCTCTGCGTTATCCCAAAGACAGTCACCTTCTATTTGTATAACAACAAAATCAGAGTTATGACTGGCTGAGGTAAACTGCGCAAGTTGGGTCTCGTCCTCTGAGCAATCCACATCATAGAAAGCGGCGCTAGATAGCGATTGAGGGTTACTTACCTTGTCTAAAAGTACCTGAAAATTATTATTCATATCGCTTGCAGTGATATAGTCGCCTTGCTTAAAGGTGACCAAATCTTCTGCTACCGCGCCGGTAGAGATCGAGAGTAGTATCAGGGTAGTAAGAGTATTTAATTTCATGCTAAATCTTCCTTAATTTAAAGCCATTTGTCTGAATCAAAGCGTGCAGTGCCGAAGGTTGCGAGTGTTTCACTGTCACAGGCATCACCGATGCCATCACTGTCGTAGTCTTTTTGTTGAGCGTTCGGTAAGAATGGGCAGTTGTCCGTTGCGTCTGAGATAGTGTCATTGTCATCGTCTATATCGGTATTATCTCCCTCGCCATCGCTATCGCTATCTACCGTCTCATAAGGGTCTAATGGGAAGGCGTCGGCATTATCTCCAACTTGGTCCCCATCGGTGTCGTGGGTTTCGCTAGGGTCCTCAGGGAAAGCATCTGCATTGTCCCCAACACTATCGCCATCTGTATCGAGGGCTTCAGTGGGGTCTTCAGGAAATATATCTGCATTGTCGCCAACACTGTCGCCATCTGTATCGAGGGCTTCAGTGGGGTCTTCGGGAAATGCATCTGCATTGTCGCCAACACTATCGCCATCAGTGTCGAGGGTTTCAGAGGGGTCTTCTGGGAAAGCATCTGCATTATCCCCGACACCATCACCATCAGTATCTATGGCTTCATAGGGATTAGTAGGAAAGGCATCGGCATTGTCACCGATTCCGTCTTCATCTGAATCCAACCATTCACTGCTGTCGCTTGGAAACGCGTCATTGTCATCCAGAAAACCGTCGTTATCTCGGTCATCGTCGTCACTATCCTCGATTGCTTTGTACTCAGTACCATCAGTGATGATGACTTCATCGGGCTCAAGGTCTTTGATAACCTCAGCGATTTCCATGACTTCAGTATTTTGTGCTAGATAGTTTTCTGTCTCGGCTATTTCATTGGCTTCTTCAACCGTTTCAGGGATAACACCTGTTGCTACTAAGTTTCGAGCTTTGTTAGCAACCTCTGGTATTTCGGAGTAGTCAGACATTACTTTATCTTGCGGAACTCCGAGCATCTCGGACACCTCAGATATTGATTCTTCCTTGGTTTTACCTGTGGTATCCATTTCGATCTTAACGATTGTCGTAAAGGGAGTGATATTAGTTTCCCCTGCAGGAGCGCTTAAGACAAAGTCGTAGTTTATGGTCGTGTCTGGCGCATCTTCATCTATGGTTTCTCCCTTTATTGCACTAACAATAACCGGATAGTCTTGGTAATTATCGACACCAGATACGTCTAATAACGCAACCCCTCCTTCTCCACTTTTAATACTGGGTTCTTCCTCATCAAAAACGCCGTTCTGGTTTATATCGAGCCAAACCAGTGCGTTTCGTAAATATCCATCAATCGCTTTTACTTCTAGCATTTCCGTATTGGCGGTAGATTGAGATGAACCGTCATCACTACAACCTGCGAGAAAGCAAGAAGATATGGCGAGCGCTAAGATCTTCTTATTCACATTCAAACTCCTTCTTGAAATATTTCGTAACACTTGTCTTTTATTCGAGTATTAACTAATAAAAATAGGCCAGCAAATGTTAATCATATGTTTATTGAAATAGATCAATTGTGAATGGGATAAAGGAATAAACAGTAAAATTACGGATATACATAATATTAAATCTGTGTTTTTATTTTTAGGTTATATATAAATACTTAAGATAAAAGAAAGCATGATTTTAAATTTTTTATTCACAGAATAACGTAGATGTTACAATCTAAGGTAAATAACGCTTCTAGTTTGGTGACATCCAAGTGCACATAGTAAATCGAATAAAAAAAGAATGGTTCTTGGTTGGTATGGTTGTGGCTATCGCCATAGCGGTATTGACTCCTGAATGGGGAAAATCGGGAGGAATATTACACCTTGATACGGTCACCATATTAGGCATAGCTCTTGTGTTTTTCCTCCACGGTTTAAGCTTGTCACCAAAAGCGATCATTGAGGGACTATCAAACTGGAAATTGCATCTATATGTTCAGAGCGCCACCTTTGTTGCGTATCCACTTCTTTGGTTGATATTTGGTCAAGGCTTTATGGCGTATATGCCAGCAGCACTTGCCTTTGGTTTCTGTTATTTATTTGTACTACCAAGCACAATTTCATCCTCCGTGGCTATGACGGCGATAGGCAAGGGTAATCTCCCAGGAGCCATTTTTAACGCTTCTCTTTCTAGTATATTGGGTGTTTTCATTACTCCCTTGCTTATTCAAGCGTTCATGGGAATGGAAGGTGCTGAATTAAATCTGATGGATTCGGTGATTTCCATTTCCAAGATGCTTTTGCTACCTATGATATTAGGTCAGTTAATGAGACCAGTGCTGCTTAATTGGACTCAAGAACATAAATCAATCGTTAATAAGTTAGACAAGTATGTAATATTACTTATTGTCTATAGTGCTTTCTGTGATTCGATAGCCCATGGTATTTGGAGTGACTTTTCACCTTTATTATTACTGGTTTCAGCGCTTATTTGTTTTGCTGTGCTTATGGTCATGGTGCATTCGATTCAGTGGGGGGCAAAACGATTGGGTTTTAATCATCAAGATGAGGTAGCCGCGGTATTTTGTGGTACCAAGAAAACTCTTGCTGCAGGGATCCCAATGGCCAAGGTTATCTTTGCTCACGATCCCAATTTGGGGATGATACTGCTGCCAATCATGCTGTATCACCCAATCCAAATTTTCTACTGTGCGGTATTGGCGAACAAGTACGCCAAGGTGTCATTGGAAGCTTCTGAGGCTAAGTAAGCTTGTAAATACAAGTATTAGCAACTGCATAGCAGCACTAGATTCCCGCTAACAACACGCGGGAATGACCTCGTTGTTAGTGCAATGTAAGCCGGCAGGTATATCTATGCCGCCGAAAGTATCACTGGGTGTTGTTGTGTAGGGTGCGGGACTATCTGCGTTTTCCAGCGGTAAACTTCTTCAATGGTTTGTGAGTTCAATACCTCCCACGGCGTACCATCAGCGACGATATTACCGTGGTTTAATACCACGATTCTATCAGCGTATTGCGCCGCTAGGTTGAGGTCATGCAACACAGCCACAACGCACGCGCCCGAATCCGCTTGCTCTTTCGCAAGCTTGAGGGTGTTGTGCTGGTGGCTTAAATCAAGTGCCGAGGTTGGCTCATCAAGAAACAACACCTTGTTGTGCTTAACCGAATCTAATTGAGTGAGCACACGAGCAAAATGGACTCGCTGCTTTTCTCCTCCCGATAAGCTAGGGTACAAGCGATCAGCAAGGGGGAGAACCCCGGTTAGATTCATTTTCTCTCTAGCAATATGACTTATCGCTTTTTGTCCCCCAGATAGGGTTAATCCGCCCAACTCCACAACTTCTTGTGCGGTGAAATTAAAAGTCAGCGAGCTAGATTGTGGCAGTACCCCAAATTGCTTGGCGAGTGACTTCTTGTCCCAATCTTGAGTGGGTTTACCGAACAGATAGTGCTGCCCTGTATAGGGCATCTCGTTGCTGAGCGTTTTAAGTAGCGTACTCTTGCCTGTGCCATTGGGACCGAGAAACACGGTGAATTCATTGGGGTAAAACTCGATGTTTACCTTATCTAATATGGTTCTGTTGCCAATGCTGACCGAAATATCAGAGCACTGAACGGATGGTGTGCGCATTAGATTCGTCCCTTTTGTGAGATAAGCAGCCATAAGAAGAAAGGCGCCCCGAGGACTGCGGTAATAATGCCCACAGGGATCTCCAAGGGAGCGACCAGAATTCGCGATAGCATGTCAGAAATGAGCAGCAGCAATGCCCCAAGCACGGTTGCAAGAGGGATCAATATCTTGTGATTTGGACCTGCAATCATTCTTCCTAGATGGGGCACGATGAGGCCGATAAAGCCTATCATCCCGGCAAGGGACACGGTCACGCCTACACCAGCAGCGGTAAGTAAAATCAAGCGGCGTTTAAGTCGTTGCACGTCGATGCCTAGATGACCCGCTTCAGCCTCACCAAGTAGTAAAGCGTTTAGGTTTGCAGACTCGCGATAGAACAGAGCTCCAAGGATTAATAACACAATGCCTCCAAAAGCCACCCCAGCAAAGTTAGCTCCTGCTAATGACCCCATTGTCCACAAGGACAGATCACGTAAGGCTTGATCATCGGCATAATAGTTTAGAAGCCCTAACATTGCCCCAGAGAGTGCACCAATAGCGACACCTGCGAGCAACATCATAGTCACAGAGGTACCGTTAGGTGATGTGCCCAACTGATACACCACAAGGGTCGTAATGGCGCCACCTAAAAAGGAAAAGATAGGCACGGTGCCAAACATTAGAAGGGCAGGGTAGGTCGCAGCAAGAGACCCAAACACCACGATAGCCAACGCCGCGCCGAGTGCGGCTCCGGCAGACACACCGATAATCCCAGGGTCGGCTAAGGGATTACGAAACAGTCCCTGCATAACGGTACCACAGATAGCTAAGATCCCGCCGATGGCGATAGCAAGCAGAGTGCGAGGCAGCCTGACTTGCTGCACTATCATATTAACGTGTGCTGGCAATTCGGCGCTGGGCAGACCTGGCATGGTGAAGTCAGGCAATAAGGCACTCATGCTTTGAGTAAAGCTGATATCCATAGGCCCAACACTGATTGAGAGTATGCTAGCAAGGTAAACCCCAAGCAAAGCGATACCCAGTAGTGCGGGTGTTGGCAGTTTCAATGATGATGCGAAATTCATGATCAGTTGCGCTCAAACGTTTGGTGCAGAGATTGGCTTAACTCAACACTCTCAATACCAAAACCGCCAATAATGGCACTGCTTGGAATTGGAATGATCTTGTTGTTAGCAGCCGCTGGTGTGGCGACTAGTAGAGGAAACTTCTCGATAATCCCTTGTTGTCCGCCTAATGCATCCCAAGTACGCTGGGCAACTAAAATGTAATCTGGTTGGACGCCTACAATCGCTTCAAATGACATCGACTTATAAGAGCTGAAATTGCGACTAATTGGGTTGGTTGCACCCGCTAGCTCAATGATCTTGTCTATCGTCGTTTCAGAGCCTGCGACTGTTGCCGGTCTTCCTTCACTCAGCATGGCAAAGATAGCTTTTGGCTGGTGTTGGGAATCAAGATTCGACAAGGTCTCAATCTGTTGATGGAGGTCTTGTTTCAGTGCTTTCGCTTGTTCTTCTTTACCCGTTATCTTAGCAATGGCATCAATGCGCCCTGCAAGATCGGCTTCGCTATCCCCTGATGGAACGGTAATGACTTCAATGCCTGCAGATTTTAATAGCTTTAGGGTTGAGTCCGGCCCCATTTCATGGGAACCAATAACATGCGTTGGATTTTGTGCCATCAAACCCTCAGCGGAGAGCTGACGATGGTACCCCACCTGAGGCAGCGAACCAGACTTATCAAAGTGGCGACTGGTTACGTCAATGGCAACCAATTGATCCTTCGCATCTAGGGCGTACATAAGCTCGGTAATGCTAGACCCAACACTAATGATTCTATTTTGCTCGCCCGTTGAGTTGGCGAAAGCGGGCAGCGCAAAGACAAGGCTAAGTATTAAGAGGAACGGTTTCATTATTTACTCTCTTCCATGACGATATTGGTAGCGTCGATATTGTTGTTTTGAAGCCAAGCGAGAACCTTAAGCATGGACTCTACGTCGGCGGATTTATCCGGTGAGATAATCAAATCTCGCTTTGGTGATGTCTGCACCTGAAGCAGCAGTTCGTTAGTAAACTCTTCCCAGTTTGGGAAGCTAATGCCATCGATGGCCCATTTAGGCTCAGAGGCAAGAATATTGATGGCAATTACTTCTTTATCTTGATCGTTCAAGACTTGAGCATCGTCTGTTTGGGGTATCGCCACATCCATGGTTTTAATGGTGATGTTTGCAGTTAACAGAAGAAACACCATGACAATGAAGATGATATCCAGCAAGGGAGTGAGGTCTGGTGTAAATTCTTCATCAAACAAACTGGATTGCGACTTGATCATGCGACGACCTCTTCACAACTCTTGGCATTGTCTTGGCAGTCAATGTAGATGCCTTCGATATGCAGGTTGGTGTGGTTTAAGGTGTATTCGATCTTGGCTAGGGTTTTCTCAACCCACATGCTAAGCAGTTGTGCGCCAGTAATGGCGGGCAGGGCGATTAACAGGCCAACCGCGGTTGTAGACATAGCCAAACCAAGGCCATCGGCAAGAACCGCAGGAGAGATTGCCCCCGAGGTGTGCGCAAGTCCTTTAAACATATCAATCAATCCAAGTACGGTGCCTAGCAAGCCGATTAAAGGGCTGATTACACCGATAATGGATAAGATACGTATCCCTGATTTGTATTGCTGACGCTTTTTAAACAACCAAATGCTCACCGCTTCTTCACGCAGTTCTTTGGTAAAGCTGCGGTGACCAAGAAGCATGCGCATCGCTTGATAAATAATGGTTTTTCCCTGTAAATCTTGCTCTATAAACTGTTCAACTTGCACTGCATTGGAGAAGTTTATGTGGTGTACCTTGGAGAGAATCTGTGTGGTATGAGTTCGTCCATTAACCAGCATGAAAAGGGTGCGTTCAATAATGAGCATCAGAGTAAGGGCTGAGAGTATCGTCAGCGGTATGGTCATCATTCCGAGTTGGCCGTGAAGCGTTATCAAGATTTGCATAGTGTGCTCTAGTTAAGTTTGCTTTTAATTAAGTTGAAAGTTAATGGGAACCTGCACTCGGTAAGCGATGCGTTGCCCTTGCTCGTTTCGGCGTTGAAATTGCCACTCTGAAACGGCATTGAGCGCCGCTTCGTCTAACAGTTTGTGTCCAGAAGAATTCACCACTGTTTGCTTGATCTGCTTCCCTTCTTCATTGATCCAAATCTCCACCAATGTGCTTCCTTGCCAGCCGCGTTTTTGTGCAAGCCTTGGATAGCTTACCGGTGTTGGCTTAGCTGAAAATGTGGGCTTCTTGACCATTTTTGGTTTGCTAGCGCTTGCGGCATTAGTTGACGCAGTTTGTGGCTCTGCGGTCTCTTTCTCGTGTTTTTTCTCTACTGGCTTTTCTTTGGGCGTAGGTTCAATCTTTTCTGGTGCTTCTGGCTTTGGTTCAGTTTTTGCCGTTTTGACCGATTGAGGTGTTACAGGTTTGGCTTCCTCTGATGTCTTCTCAACCTTCTTTTTTGGCTTTGCAACGGGTTTCGATGTTGCTTTCTTTGGCTGTGGTTTTTCTACAGCTTCTTTCTTCGTTTCACTTTCTTTAGGTGCTGGTGGCTGAGGTTTTACTTTTTTCTTTTCGGCCTTTTTTTCAGGTTGAGCTAGAGAGACAAACTTAATGCTGACCGCATGTCCTTCATTGTTACTTGCGAGGCTTATCTCCTGCTTTGGCGCAGAGAAAGAAAGAGCAACCCCATGAATTAAAAGGGAAATACCGCCAGCGAGTAGATATCTGTATTTCTTCACTGTGTTACCAATTACGTCCTAATAAAAGGCATTATGCAGATAATGCGAATAATATCAATTATCATTTGCATTATTTTTAAAGATCAATATAGTAGTCACAAATTCGAGCGAATGAGATTTGTTCTCATTTAATTCTGTGGCACAAATAATAGCAATTCGCCACGCAGAACATTGAAAAGCAAGAAGAAATAATGAATCTTGAATTGAACAACCCAGCCCTGTTTGACCCAGAAGTTGTGGGCAACCATACCCCAGACCCATTGCGCTTCGCCTTTGCAAAAAAGAAAGGCCCGCACGCAGGTGGAATGGCAAAGCCGGTTCCTACTGAACTTACGCAATCAGCACTTACAAGTGCTTTCTCCGAACAAGGGGATAAGGGACCTCGTTGTCTTTATATCCATATTCCCTTTTGCCGTGTGCGCTGCACTTACTGCAATTTCTTTCAATATGCCTCTAGCACTAAGCTCATTGATGAATACTTTGAAGCCTTGAAGAAAGAGTTGTTATGGAAGGCCGCAATGCCTTGGAGTCAGGCATTTCCTTTTCAAGCTGTGTATATCGGTGGAGGCACACCAACGGACTTGAGTGCTAACCAGATCAAGCTATTGGGCGAGATGATTCGAAGCTATTTCCCTTTAACTCCAGATTGTGAAATCACGTTAGAAGGACGTATTAATCGCTTTGATGATCATAAATTTGAATCAGCCCTTGAGGGTGGCATCAACCGATTCTCATTTGGCGTACAGAGCTTTGATACCAAGGTTCGTCGTAGTGCCAAACGATTGAATGATGGTGAAGAAGTATTAGAGCGCCTACAGCATTTCGTCAGCTATGACAGCGCCCCTATTGTCATCGATCTTTTGTATGGTCTACCTCATCAGACCCTAGATACTTGGGCCTTAGATCTGGAGTTGTACTTAGAAAGCGGTGCACACGGCGTTGACTTGTACCAATTGATAGAAATGCAAAACCTGCCAATGGGGCGCTTGGTAGAGCAAGGGAAATTGCCTGAGCCTGCCAATACTCAAGTAAAGGCGAGCATGTATCAAATGGGTGTTGAGTTTATGGCTAAGCATCATCAAAGGCGTCTTAGCGTGAACCACTGGAGTTCAGACAATCGTGAGCGTTCAATATACAACAGTCTCGCGAAGACATCGGCACAGGTAATGCCTCTTGGCGCAGGGGCGGGTGGCAATGTGAATGGCATTAGCTCTATGCAATACCGTGATATGGAAAAGTACATTGAAGCGGGTAAGGCCGATGAGTTTGCGGCAGGAATGGCGTTTTACAGTGCGCCAAATGCCAGCCTAGTAAATACCATCAAGGCAGCCTTTGACGGAGGTGTTCTTAGTGAGAGGGTGCTGCCTCAAGGCATGTTTACAGCGCTTAAACCGCTGTTTGAAGCATGGCAGAAAAACGGGTTAGTGAACCTTAGCAGTGGCTACCTTTCACTAACTCTAGCGGGACAATTTTGGTCTGTAACGCTAGCGCAAAATCTAATACAGGTCGTTTCGAGTAACCAAAAACCGAATGACTTGTTGAATAATAATATCGACAAAAAAAGCATCAAAGCAGCTTAATTTTAGGGGAAGAAGATGTACACATCATTAACGAAGCAGCAGGTATTGGAAGCAGTTGCAACCATGATGGAAAATGACGATGCAGTCCCTGTGTCGCAGATGGCCAGTGAACTGAATTTAACAGAAGGCGAGATCACTTTTGTGTTGCCTTCCAGCATGGTGACATCAGTGCCGGGTGAGAAGGCTCAAGAACTATTAGAGGCTTTACCAGCTTGGGGCAAAGTCACAACTATCGTGCATTCGTTTGGTTCAATTTTTGAGTATAAAGCGCCTTTTCCTAAAGGTAAGGTTGCGCATGGTTACTACAACCTAATGGGGCGTGAAGGTGAGCTGCACGGCCATTTGAGGTTGGACCTAGTTCAACATATCGCTTTGGTGTCTAAGCCTTTCCGTAAGATGGCAAGCCACTACATGGGCTTTTACGATGAAGCAGGAGAGTGCGTATTTAAGGTGTACCTTGGCCGCGACAAGAAACGTCAACTTTTCCCAGAACAACTTGAGAAACTAGAGCAGCTTAAAAAGGAATTTGCATAATGAGCACTCAAAACGCAGAAGATCGCGCTGAGATTAAACAACAACGCCTACAAGGTCGTTTAGGCCCAGAGGTTCAAGAGTTTCGTAACGCTTGCCAAAGTCTGCAGTTAGCGACAATTACCAAAGACGGTCTTCCACACGTTAGCTACTCTCCCTTTGCGTTTGACCAAGCGGGTTACTATATCCTAGTGAGTGATCTAGCGGCTCACGGGCAGAACCTAAAAAGCAATAAAAATGTTTCTATCATGATGGTTCAAGACGAAGCATCAGCAAAGAGCGTACACGCAAGAAAGCGTCTTACTTTTGATACTACAGCCGAGCATATTGATAAAAATTCCGAACAGGGTAAGGCTGGCATTGAAGCGCTGATCGAGCGATTTGGTGAAATGGCTCAAAACCTAGCACAGCTGGGTGATTTTAATCTCTACAAGCTGACACCTAGCAGTGGTCGCTACGTTAAAGGCTTCGGTCAAGCATTTAACGTCTCAGGTAATGATCTTGTAGATTTCCTTCACTTAAATGAAGGACACGTCGAAAAAGAGAAGCAAAAAATCGCAGAACTCACTGCCGAGCAAGACTAGCTCTCACTTTTCATAATCAAACAATAACTCTAGCCGATTGATATTTTCAGTCGGCCGGGCACTTACATTTTTATAAAACGGATTTTGGGTCAAACCATGTACAAAAAAACAAGTCTGGCATTAGCCATTAGCGCAGTGTGTGCATCATCAGCCGTATTCGCAGAAGAAACCTTTACCTTTGACGAGGTGGTTGTTTCAGCAACTCGAACTGAACAGAATAAGAGCGACGTGTCTTCCTCTGTTGCTACGGTGAGTCGCGAAGATCTCGACGCGGAAATGAACAGCAATCTTAAAGACACCTTGAAATATACCCCGGGTGTTCAAGCTCAAGGCAGTGGTCGCTTTGGAGTATCGGGTTTCAATATTCGAGGAATGGAAGACAGTCGCGTTAAGGTCATGGTTGATGGTGTTCAGCAACCCGTACCGTATAACCCAGGCGCAAGCCAGCAACGTAAATATCAGAACACAATTGAGACAGATACGTTGGCAGGTATTGAGGTGAACAAAGGCCCGTCGTCGAGTTTGTATGGTTCTGATGCACTGGGTGGCGTGGTACTGATGCGCACTAAAAATCCAGAGGATGTCTTAGTGACTGACGGTGATGAACATCGCTTTGGCATCAAGTCTGGCTATTCTTCTGTGAACAGTGAGTTTAAGAACACGGCGACTTGGGCAATGCGCAAAGGTAAGTGGGAAACCATTGCAATGTTTACCTACGCTGATGGTAGTGAATATCAGACTCACGGTGATGGAGCCGATATCTTAGGCCCTGATCGTGGTGCAGCCGACCCAGCCGATACACAGCTTTACAACGGCTTAGCTAAGGTATTCTACCAAGCGAATGACAATCATCGCTTAGGGGTGACCTTTGAATACTTCGATTATCAATATGATTCATTTCTAGCCTCTGAAGAAGGCTATGAGATCATGCCGGGCTTCATGTATACCGATTCTTCTGTTGAAGATCACAACAAACGAATGCGTATTGGCTTCGAGCATGAATGGGTAATGAACACCCTAATGGCCGATGATTTGGCGTGGAAGATCTCTTATCAAACAACAGAGAGTGAGTCGAACAACTACGATACGACGAACTGGGTTTCCAATGGATTCCCAATTTACACAGACCGTATTCGTAATCGTCAGCGTATCGCACAAGATGATTCTTACCAGTTTGATATGCAGTTCAACAAGCTGATCATGGCAGATGGGCATTATCATGAGCTGACTTATGGTGGTAGCTTCCTATACAACGACTTTGCTTTGGAGAACACCGATCACTTTATTCAAAGTGGTACAGGCGCGCCTCCAAGCTCTTCTCCAGGTAGCACAGGTCTGCCTAATGCAACAGTACAGCAATGGGGTGTCTTCGTTCAGGATCAAGCCTTCCTGATGGAGGAAAAACTGGTTCTTTCTGCTGGCCTACGTTACGACTCATTTTCAACCGACCCTGAAACAACAGATGGTTATGGCGTAGAGCATGAGAGTAACGACAATGATGCCGTCACCGGTCGTATTGGTGCGGTTTATCACGTCGCAAATTGGCTCAGCCCATACGCACAAATAAGCCAAGGCTTTAAAGCGCCAACGGTCTACGATCTTTATTACTCATACAGCGAAGGTGCCATCTTCATGGGTAATCCAAACCTAGAAGCAGAGACCAGCTTGTCTTATGAAGTGGGCTTCCGTGGCAAGGGTAAGATTTATCAGTATGAAGTGAGTGCTTTCTACAACCAATACGATGACTTCATCACGAGTAAAGTGATTGGTCAGGCTGGTGATAAAGATATCATTACTATGGTCAACATCGATGAGGCGAAAATCTACGGTGCTGAGGCGGCAGGTACTATCCTTGGCCCTCAAGGAATGTACACTAAGTTGAGCATTGCTTATGCCTATGGTGAAGATGTGAATACGGGTCGTGAGCTAGATTCTGTCGCGCCACTGACAGGTGTCGTTGGGCTTGGATACGACAATGAGAACAAGACGCTAGGTGCGTTGGTTAACTACACCATGGTAGCGAGCAAAGATAGCTGGACTGAAGATGATAACGTTGAAGCGCCTTCTTATAGTTTACTCGATGTGACGGCTTACTACCGTCCAGTACAAGACTTAACCTTGCGCGCTGGCTTGTTCAATGCCTTGGATGAGAAGTACTGGCTATACGAAGATCTGAGTGGCAAAAATGAACGCACAGACTTTGATACTCAAGCAGGTCGAAACTGGGGTGTGAACGCAGAATACTTCTTCTAACTACGTTTTTAATTGATAGCCGAGCACCTACTATTAGGCGCTCGGCTTGTTGTGTTTTAGTGAATCTAAAATACGATATTCAATCAATAGTTAAACAACATTCCAATTCAAAGCGTACAATTAACACAAGTAAATGTAGAAAGGATTTTGTGTGACCAAACAACAAGCTGGCGATATGCCAAAGCTCAATAAACAGTGGTTATATCAGCAGGCGATGAAGCATAAGAAGATGCTTATCTACGCCAACTCTATCGCATTTGTTGCGACGCTGATAAGTGTACCTATTCCTTTACTTTTGCCTCTCATGGTTGACGAGGTCTTACTTGATAAGCCTGCCAAGGGGTTGGCACTCCTCAACTCATTTTTGCCTCAAGGTCTGCAAACTGCCACCGGTTATATCGTTACGGTTCTTCTTCTGATCATCATAATGCGGATCGGAAGTCAGGCTCTTAATATCCTGCAAACCCGTCAATTTACTTTGGTATCAAAGCAACTTACCTGTCAACTACGACAATGGATCCTCGATAAGCTAGGTCGTGTGTCCATGCAACAATATGAGGAAAAGGGCAGTGGGGGACTGACGTCTCATTTGGTGACCGATATAGAGACCATTGACAAGTTCATTGGCAATACGCTGAGTCGCTTTGTGATTAGCGTGCTGACAGTCATAGGTACTGGCGGGATTCTTCTGTGGCTTAATTGGCAGCTGGGCTTGTTTATTATCTTAATGAACCCAGTGGTTATCTATCTTTCTCGCATGCTTGGGCAAAGAGTTAAGCACCTTAAAAAGAAAGAAAATCAATCTTTTGAGCGCTTCCAGCAGAGGCTAGTAGAAACCTTAGACGGTATCTATCAGCTTCGTGCTGCCAACAGAGAGCAAGAGTACTTAGGCAAGTTAAAGCAAGATGCCGAGTCTATACGTAAAGATGCTGACAAGTATGCGTGGCAATCAGATGCTGCGAACCGCTTGTCGTTTTTGATGTTTCTGATTGGTTTCGAGATTTTTCGCGCTGCGGCTATGTTGATGGTGCTATTTAGTGACCTCACCATAGGGCAGATCTTCGCGGTGTTTGGTTATTTGTGGTTTATGCTGTCGCCGGTTCAAGAGCTGCTGAGTATTCAATATTCTTGGTACAGTGCGTCGGCTGCAATGAAGCGCTTGAATGGCATTTTGGATATGCCAGAAGAGAATCGTCCTATTGCGACTGTTAATCCTTTTGAAAAGGGTGAACCTATAGAAGTTGAGTTTAAGAACGTCAGCTTCGCCTATGATGCGGAGCGAAACGTACTGGATGACTTCTCGCTAAAGATCCCGAAAGGCAAGCGTGTGGCTTTGGTTGGTGCATCAGGTGGCGGCAAGTCAACCTTGATTCAGCTCTTACTCGGTATCTATCAAAAAGACAGCGGTGACATTCTGGTTAACGGGCATAGCATAGAAACAGTAAGCTATGAGGCATTGCGAAAAGAACTGGCGGTCGTGCTGCAACAACCGATGATATTCAATGATACGCTTCGTCAGAATCTTACCCTTGGACAAGAGTATAGTGATAATGAGCTATGGAGTGCCCTTGAGGTTGCTCAGCTTATTAGTCTAAAAGAGACGCTACCTAACGGGCTCGACTCTCATATCGGCCGTCAAGGTGTTCGTTTATCTGGAGGGCAACGTCAAAGACTTGCTATTGCTCGAATGGTTCTGAGCAACCCTGAATTGGTTATTCTAGATGAGGCGACCTCAGCGCTGGATACCTCTACGGAAGCCGAATTGCATCTAGCCTTGAATCGTTTCCTGAAGAATCGGACAACACTCATTGTCGCGCATCGGCTTTCTGCTGTTAAACAGGCCGACCTTATTTACGTATTAGAGGACGGCAAGGTGATTCAATCGGGTACTCATATAGACTTGATTGAGAAAGATGGGCTATATCAAACCCTCTATGGCAGTCTGCAGGCTGGTTAAATACAATAATAAAGCCGGCTATGAGCCGGCTTGTTACTTACTAGGTGAGAGGGTTACTGTGCGACGGGCATCTCTTTCAACATAGTATCGACGTAGGATTTTATCCTTTCTTCGCTTTTCTCAGGTTCTAATTCAGGTGCAGCGGCGCCTTGAGCTAGAGCTCTCCATTTTAGCTCCATAAGTGGATAGTTATACATGGCGATGAATATAGTGCCTTTTTGCTCTGCATTGCCAAAGTCTGAGGCGGGTATGCCAGTTGCTAGCTGTGTTTTGTCGAACAGATCGTCGTCATTTAATTCAGATTCAACCGCTACCCCGTAACCAACGATGAAGTTGGGTTGCTGTTTAAGTGACACTCTTTGATAGCCCTTTTCTTCAAGGCTTTTGCTGATGGCCTCGTTAAATACGTGTTTCAATGTTTTCTTGCTGACGCCTGACTCCACATAAGCCACACCTGATTTAGGGTGCCAAGCGTAGGTTTTCGCTCCTGGTTGAATAAGTTGGAAGTCACCGCTTGACACAATACCGATGGCAAAGTTATTGGCTGGTTTAGTCGTGGTGGTACAGGCGGATAAAACTAGGGCAAAAGCTATAGCGAAAAGCCACTTCATGATCACCTCAAAACAATAGAATAAGTAATGTTAAATATTTGTTTAATTGAATGGTTCATGAGGTAGAATAGACGAGTAAACAATTAAAAGTCCAGTTAAAACGGTAACATAGGGTTGTTACATTCTTGCATACATTTATACGAAAAGGATTTCATGTGGTGAAAGGAATTTATTACCCGTGGCTGGCGAGTACTCTCGTCCTACTGAGTTACTCGTCTCTAGCGGTAGAACCACTCTTTCCAACGCCTGCTGATGCAGAGCCCACAGTTGTTGATAAAGCATTTGATTTTGTTGGTGCCGATGGTGGGTTTGACCCTGATAAAGGGGTTGATATGAGTTATATCCCGTCAGTGTTCTATAACCCAGAACAAGAGTTTGGTGCTGGAGTCTTAGTGATTGGCTTGTATCAGACTGATTCTGCAGTGAACTATGAGCAACCTTCTTCGTTTGTAATTAATACTTATGTCTCAACTAACCTCTCTCTTGGACTTAGCTTCGATAACATTACCTTTCTTAATGATGGGCGCAATCGCTTTGAGATAGTGGCAGAGGCCTATGACGAGCCGGTTGTGTATTACGGCAAGGGGTATGAGTCGGCGAGTAACGATGAAAACAAGGTGCTGTATACACAAACCCTCCTTCAGGTGACACCACGCTGGTACCACAAAGTGGCTGACAATTGGTTCTTGGGCATCGGTGGTAACATCAACTACACCGGTACGAGAGATCCTGAAGTGGGGGACGAGGTGGTGATAGGGAATCCGATATTATTTGATGACTTAGAGTCAAATACTTCCTTCGGAGTACTAGGCGTCCTTTTGTATGACACTCGTAACTTCGTTGAAAATACCGAAACAGGCACTCTGTTGCAGGCTGATTTTGGAGCCTACTACAGTGACCTTAACTCGGACTCCTTTGGTCGTTATGATATCGAGCTTGCCCATTTTATCGACCTAGAACCTGTTCCTGGAGTGTTAGCTTTGCAAGGCCAAGGTAATTTTACTTCCGGGGAAGTGCCCTGGAACCGACTGCCTGATCTCGGTGGTGCATATGCTATGCGTGGCTATATCGTAGGGCGTTATAGAGACGAGCAAATGGCTATGATGCAGGCAGAGTATCGATTGCCAATATACCGTCGTTGGGGGAGTGTCTTCTGGGCTGGTGTTGGTTCTATCGGCGAAGATTTTGATGAGTTAAGCGATGATGTACTAACCACCTACGGTTTGGGGTTACGCTATCGACTAAAGGGACGAATTAATCTGAGGGCTGACTTGGGCTTCGGTGAGGATGAGACTTTATTTTACTTTAACGTCAACGAAGTATTTTAGTAAAGACCTGCGACTGCATTAAAGATGCAGTCGCTAGTAGGTAAAGCTGAAATTGGAACTAAAAGAAATGCCCTAACCCGTGTAGTGAAGAAATGATACTTGGTAGAGCAATTAGACCAATCTTAACCGCTACAATTATGGCAATCAGTCTTCCAATTTTATGGGTTGCCGCTTTATTTATCTCATCTGCATGTTGACTGTATATCATGCTAGTTACCTCATGAGTGAATGAACTTACCGTTCAAACCTACTCTTAATTGTGGTTAAAAAAAGCGCACATCATGAAAAGTTTGAACTGCATCTAGAAGGTGGTTCGGTTCTATGATGTTGACCACATAATGGAATATGAGTGCAATTTCATGTGTTATGAGTGTGGTTTCATGACTTTTTCACTCATAGAGGAAAGATCAGATTCCCGACCGGAGTACCGGCATAGAAGAATACTCAGGAATGACAGTAATTTAGACACTCTCACTCCACTTTCCACTCTCCGCACACAGCACTCCGCTCTCCACACTCGTCATTGCCGAAGTGTTTTATCGGCAATCTGAATGATGTACGTTGCTAGACCTTCGATAGGAGCACTCGAAGGTGACGAGGGTTGCGCTTTGCGTACACCAGTGACTTAAACAAACGCGTCATATAAAAGTCTTTTTTTGGCCGGCACCCTTATCGGCAACCTTCCATTTAGTGTGCTCTAAGATTCCCGCTAAAAACGTGCGGGAATGACAATATTCTTGCCCTGAACCACGCATAAAAAAAGCTCGATGCAATTAACATCGAGCTTAATCAGGAACCGAATACAACCTCGGTTTAGTTTGTTTCTTCTTTATCCGCTGTGATCGAAAGTAGCCAGATACAAATAGCAGCAACCGCTGCAAAACCACCTATGATAATCACGGGCATAGCGCTATAGCCTAAAACATGCCAAATGATGGATTCTAATTGACTCATAACTCTCCCTTACCAACCTTCAACGCCGTGCATATCTGGCAATTTATGTGCAATACCTTTGTGACAATCTACGCAGGTCTTGTCTCCTGAAGCAAGTGCCGTAGAGTGTTGCTTAACACTGCGATCGCCCTGTTCAGAAAAGTCCATGTAATCAAATTCATGACAGTTTCGGCACTCTAGAGAGTCGTTCGCCTTTAGACGGGCCCACTCTCGCTCTGCCAAGTGTCCACGACGAGCCTTGAACTTCTCTTCAGTGTCGATGGTACCGATGATATGAGCAAATACCTCTTTGGACGCTTGAACCTTACGCACTATCTTGTCAGTCCACTCATGAGGAACGTGACAATCAGAACAAATTGCCCGTACGCCTGAGCGGTTTGAGTAGTGAATAGTTTCTTGAATCTCTTGAACGATAGGCTCATGACATCCTGCGCAGAACTCTTCAGTATTGGTGTATTCCATCCCGGTATTGAACGCGCCCCAGAATAGAAGACCACCAGCAAACCCCATGAATAATATGATGCCTGCTGCAGCCTTACTCGGGGTTGTTAGTCTCTTCCAAAACGCTTTTAAAAATTTCATAAATAGCCTCTTTTGTTAACAACTAGCAAAGGTTATTGAAGTGAATCAACAGGTTTAAATTCGTTCTCTACCAGTGGTTTCGCATTTGCTTGCGGCACGTGGCATTGCAAGCAGAAGTAACGGCGTGGAGATACGTCGGCCAACACAGCATCTTCACGGTTTACGTAGTGAGTTACGCTCACCTTAGTAGCACCCATTTCGCTAGCATTTTTCCAGCTATGACATGCAAGGCACTTGTTTGCATTCAGTGAAACTTCATATCCTCTGATGTTATGAGGGATAAGAGGGGGTTGATACACGTAGTCACTTTGGATGACTTGCTCGCGAGGGTATTTTTTGAATGAGTCTGCAGCACGTGTTGCCTCTAACTCGCTCATACCACGTAAGGATTCAACGCCACCAATACCGCCCGGATTGTAGAGCTCCGCTTGTTCTACACCAGCGTTCTCTGCTTTTTCCATATCGGTTTGTTCAAGCATAGCGTCGTCCATATCGGGTTTCGCATTGCTGACACCTTCAACGTCCGCTTGCACAATTCCTGCGCCAATAGCACTTATTGATAACAGAGCAATCAACAGCTTTTTCATTATTATTTCTCCGCCTAATGGCTAAATTTTGGGGGCTAGACTACTAGCCCCGAATATTTGACAAAGGCCTAAGCCACTTTGGTGATCTTGACTGGACATTTCTTATAGTCAGTCTGTTTAGATAGGGGATCGGTTGCATCCAAGATCAGCTTATTGATCAGAATTCGCGCATCAAAGAATGGCACGAAAACTAAGCCTTGAGGCGGGCGGTTACGGCCACGAGTTTCGACACGAACACGGATCTCGCCACGTTTGTTGGACACTAATACCTCGTCACCACGACGTAGATCTTTTGCTTTAGCATCAGCGGGGTGGATGTAGCAGACCGCATCTGGAACAGCCTTATAAAGCTCTGGTACACGACGAGTCATAGTACCTGTGTGCCAGTGCTCTAGAACACGACCGGTACATAACCACATGTCGAACTCTGCATCAGGCACCTCTGGTGGAGCTTCGTAAGGAGCGGAGATAATCCACGCCTTGCCATCTGGCTTGCCATAGAAGTCCCAATCAGAACCTTTCTTAGCGTATGGATCCGAGCCTTCTTTAAAGCGCCATTGAGTTTCTTTACCGTCAACCACTGGCCAGCGTAGACCGCGCACTTGGTGGTAAACATCGTATGGGGCTAAATCGTGACCGTGACCACGTCCAAAGGTTGCGTACTCTTCGAACAGACCTTTCTGCACGTAGAAGCCTTGTGCCTTAGCGTCGTCGTTCAGCTCTTGTGCCTCAGATAATGGGTATTTGTCGATATGACCGTTTTTAAACAGCATGTCGTACATAGTTTTACCGCGATACTCAGGAGCTTTAGCCAATAGGTCTTCAGGCCAAACTTCTTCCATCTTGAAGCGTTTAGAGAATTCCATTAGCTGCCACAAGTCAGACTTCGCTTCGCCTACGGTTTCAACTTGTTGATACCATGCCTGTGTACGACGTTCAGCGTTACCGTAAGCCCCTTCTTTCTCAATCCACATTGCAGTTGGAAGAATAAGGTCAGCTGCTTGTGCTGTCGCCGTAGGGTAAGGGTCTGAACATACGATGAAGTTTTCAGGGTTACGATAACCAGGTAGACGCTCAGTGTTGATATTTGGACCCGCTTGAAGGTTGTTGTTACACATCACCCAGTACGCGTTGAGTTTACCGTCATTTAGCATACGGTCTTGCAATACTGCGTGGTAACCTGGTTTAGGCGGAATAGTCCCTTCAGGAAGCTTCCAGATATCTTCTGCAATCGCACGGTGTTTAGGGTTAGCGACCACCATATCTGCTGGCAGACGGTGAGCGAACGTACCTACTTCACGAGCTGTACCACACGCCGACGGCTGGCCCGTTAGTGAGAATGGAGAGTTACCTGGAGTTGAAATTTTACCGGTTAATAAGTGAATGTTATAAATCAGGTTGTTCATCCAAACACCACGAGTGTGCTGGTTAACACCCATAGTCCAAAGTGACATTACTTTAGTGTTTGGATCTGCGTATTGCTCAGCCAGTTGAACAAGATGTTCTTCTGAAACGCCTGAAATTTCACTCGCTTTAGCTGCCGTATATGGTGCTACAGATTTCGCATACTCATCAAAGCTGATGCCGGTCATATTGCCTGAGTTTGGATTTGCAGCCGCTTGCTGCAATGGGTCTTCATCACGCAAGCCGTAACCGATATCGGTATCTGCTTGTTTGAAGTGAGTGTGCTTGTTAACAAAGTCTTGGTTTACTTTGTTGTTTTGAATAATGTAATTGGCGATGAAGTTCGCAATTGCAAGGTCAGATTGAGGGTGGAAAATGTAGCCGTGATCCGCCAATTCAAAAGAACGATGATAGTAGGTCGACAGAACGTTCACTTTTACGTGAGGGTGGCTTAAACGGCGATCTGCAATACGAGTCCATAGAACCGGGTGCATCTCGGCCATGTTTGACCCCCAAAGTACGAACGCATCCGCATTTTCGAAGTCATCGTAACAACCCATTGGCTCATCGATACCAAAGGCGCGCATGAAACCTACTACCGCAGATGCCATACAGTGACGGGCGTTAGGGTCAATGTTGTTTGAACGGAAGCCTGCCTTCATCATTTTTGAAGCAGCGTAGCCTTCCATAACGGTCCACTGACCAGAACCAAACATACCAACGCTAGTCGGTCCGCTTTTCTTCAATGCCTCTTTCCACTTGTCTGCCATGGTATCCATAGCAACGTCCCAAGACACGGGAGTAAATTCACCGTTTTTATCGTACTTGCCATCCGTCATACGCAGTAGAGGCTGAGTCAAGCGATCTTGGCCGTACATGATCTTGGAAAGGAAGTAGCCTTTGATACAGTTTAGGCCTTTGTTTACTGGAGCTTCAGGGTCACCTTGAGTTGCAACCACCTTACCGTTTTGAGTCCCGACTAATACCGAACAGCCTGTACCACAAAAACGGCAGGGAGCTTTATCCCATTTGATCTTGGTTTGGTCTGAACTTGCGATCAGATTGGTAGCAGAAGCGGGAAGTGAAATTCCGGCTACCGCAGCAGCGGATGCTGCAGCGTTTGCTTTCACAAACTCGCGTCGTGTCATTTTCATAATGTGTCCTCTTGCGGGGTCGGTGAACCGATGCTGGCATCGGTTGTCGCCGTTGCATGTATGTCGGTGTCAAGGTTGTCAATATCGGATTCAATCTGGTGGTAAACCAAAGCCGTACTAATTACTTCAGGTAGGTCGTTAATTTCATCAATAGTAGTCGTGATAAAACCTTCGTTCTCTGTTTCCATAACCACAACAAACTTGCCTTCATCTTCGGCGTAAATCTCGGTGGCTGAAAAACTATTTACCTTGCTTCGGACGCTTTCCATCGCATCGGGAGCACAGTAAACAACAAAACTTGAGATATGAACTTCACTGGCTGGCATTGCTATCCTCATTGCAGTCAGTCATTGATATAGCTGAAACTGGGCAGGCGCTTATGCAAGCTCCACATCCAGTACACAACTGAGAGTCTAGTTTGGGTTGGGGGACATGCCCAACGCCAAAAGAAAATTGTATTGCTATCGGTTCGCATTCGTCGCTACAGGTGCGACATTCGACATTCTTAAATGCGAGGCAAGTATCTTCAATTTTAGCCGTTATTTGCCAAGGTGCCTCATTTGTGGCATTAAAAATTGGTTCAGGACAAACGTAAGAACATTGCTTGCAGAAGGTACATTCGCCTTTTTCAAAATCTACGCTGGGGTAACCACCGCTGCCTTTAACAATGATTTTGGTTTCACAAGCGTCAATACACTTGCCACACTGGGTACAGCCATCAATAAACTCAGAGTCTGCTTTCGCCCAAGGAAGTCGTTGACCTGTTTCATAAACAAGCTGTGATTTTGAGGTGCGCCGAGTAAATAATTTCCGTTTTGATAGATCGACCAATGTTGTCCCTAAGCTATTGAGCGTAAACTATAAATATGTACTTGCATTAATACCTACTAAGTTTAGGTGAATATATTGTAGGCGATATACCTCAAAAGGGTTAAAGTGGTGCGTAAATTGTTTTAGATCAATTAGTTAATGCTACCCAGATCACGATAATATTAATGGGATTTTAAGTGAAAAAAAGAACAGCTCAGTCCGTCTCTTTCACCATTGGTGGCGCAGTGTCCTTGATGGTGATTTTGTCCGCATTGACCATCATAGTGTCTGTTGTGACGGTATATTCTAGCTTTGATGATGCCGAGGCCGTGAATGTCTCAGGCTCAATGAGGATGCAAAGCTATAGGCTCGCTTACGATATAGAGATCGATTCCCCAGAAACAATTGGGCATATCGAGCAATTTGAAACATCTTTGTTCTCACCCTCAATGCAAAACCTTATTCGCTGGAATGTACCCACTGATATTCAAGAGGACTATCAGTCCATTGTCGATCGCTGGCATGTGATGAAGGACCTGTTGCTTTCTGGAAGGTATCCTGAATATCAGCAACACGTTCCCGTATTTGTATCTCGTATCGACAAGTTTGTACTTAAATTGCAGTTAAATACTGAGCAAAAGCTTCTCAATATGGTGGTGTTCAGTGGGTTTGGTTTGACCTGCATTATCCTTATCTCTTTAGTCATCATGCGCTTTGTTAGGCTCAAGGTGTTGCAGCCATTGCAATCTTTAGTTAATGCCAGCCGAGAGGTGGAGTCGCAGAATTTCAATGTGGTGTTGAATGAATCGGTCAACAATGAGCTGGGGGCGGTGGCTTCTACGTTTAATGGTATGACTCAAAACCTAAAGAACCACTATCAAAGGTTGGAAGCAACAGTAGAAAATAAGACAGAGGAACTGCGCCATGCAAACCGCTCGCTAAAGGTGTTGTACAAAAGCACCCAGCAACTTTCTGCATCACGACTGGCACCTGCGCATTTTCAACAGATCATCAGCAATATGTCGACGGTAGAGAACGTTGGGGCCGTCAAACTGATTATCGATGATAGCGCGGGTCAATCTACCGAGTTAATCGCGGGTGAAGTCTTTGGAGATGAATGGCAAGAGACACCGTTGATTCTTGATGAGGTGAGATTGGGGAGCCTATGTCTGCAAACGACAGCACAATTTGCTGAGCAAGAGCTCATCGATAATATGTCTTACATTCTGGCTCGAGGTATCTATTACAATCAGGCGCAAAAGAAGTTTGAGCAGCTTCTTATCTATGCAGAGCGAAGTGCTATCGCACGAGAACTGCATGATTCTCTGGCGCAATCCTTGTCGTTTTTGAAGATCCAAATGAGCTTATTGAAACGCTCGATGAAAAAAGAAGGCTCAATAGCCGAAATGCCGAAGTCTTCCGCTATCGTTCAAGAAATTGATGATGGCTTGCGAGAGGCATACACCCAATTGAGGGAATTACTCGGTACCTTTAGGTTCAGTATTGATGAAGCGAATTTTGGTGATGCGCTCAATGTGTTGATTGATAAGCTACAAACCACAACGGATGCAGAGATACATGTAGAGAATAACCTCTCTTCCATACAGCTTCAGGCTTCGCAGCAAGTTCATTTATTGCAGATCATTCGTGAAGCAACCAACAATGCCATCAAACATGCAGAGGCGAACATATTGCATGTGCAATGTTTGCAAGAAGGGGATCAAATTACCGTCGCTATCATAGATAACGGACAGGGATTTGACACCGAGATTGAGAAAGCAGACCATTACGGTCTATCTATTCTCAATGAGCGAAGCCAGTATCTCAATGGCAAGCTAACCATCACCAGTGAGCCCAATGTTGGGAGCACAGTACAAATAACCTTTACCTGTAAGGATGAATCTGACAGTGAGTAGTACCTATCGCATTATGATTGTGGATGACCATCCATTGATTCGTCGTGGCATCAAGCAATTGCTGTCGTTCGAAGATGAGTTCGATATTTTGTGTGAGGCAACCAACGGTACCGAAGCATTGGCGTTGGCTCATCAACATGAACTTGATCTTATCTTACTGGACTTAAATATGAAGGGGCTGTCAGGCTTAAATACACTGCAAGCACTGAGATCTGAGGGCATTACAGCAAAGATCGTGATCCTTACAGTTTCGGATTCACCTGCAGACATTGATGCCATCGTCAAAGCGGGCGCAGACGGCTACCTATTGAAAGATAGTGAACCCGATGAACTGATTGAACACCTTCATTCGGCCTTAGATGGTGATAAGGTATACAGTGATATTGTGGCTCAGCACATTCGTGACCGTGCTGAGAATCCAAGTTTGCTAGACAGTCTCACTGAGCGCGAGCTAGAAATCCTATCAAAGGTGGCTCTAGGTCACCGCAACAAGCAGATAGCGGATGTGCTATTTATCTCTGAGTCGACGGTTAAGGTACACATGAAGAGCTTATTGAAGAAGCTACAAGTGAAATCACGTACCGCTGCGACTATTTTGTATTTAGAGCATTATGGTTAATCTAGCTACAAGTATTAAAAAAGAGGCTCTGTGCCTCTTTTTTAATGTCTAATCCAGCGTAAACCCAATCTTTACCGTCACCTGCCAATGGGCGACTTTTCCATCCTCGATATGACCACGAACTTCCTGCATCTCAAACCAGCGCATGCTGTGCACGCTTTGACTGGCTTTTTCTACGGCGTTATTGATTGCGTCATCGATACCGACGCTTGATGATCCAACAATTTCCATTTTCTTATAGGTGTGGTGTGGCATCTAGGTTCTCCTTGAAATAATGATTGGAACTTAGTAAACCTAGTTGTGCTGTGAGAATGTGGCAAGATTTGATAGCTATCAGCTTTAGATCTTTTCCTGTAGTCGACAAAGGGCTAGATCTCCGATAGGAGCACTCGGAGATGACAGGAGCAGATATCGTCGTGCCCGAAGTGCTTTATCGGGCATCTGAGAGTGCAAAGAGCAAGCCAAACCTCAGTCTGGTAGTTGAAAGCGAAGAGCTAGGGGAGTTTGAGGCTTTCCCTTTGCCCGGAAAGCGGTTAGATCTCCGATAGGAGCACTCGGAGATGACAGGGTCAGATATCGTCGTGCCTGAAGTGTTTTATCGGGCATCTGAGAGTGTAAAGGGCAAGCCAAACCTCTGTCTGGTAGTTGAAAGCGAAGAGCTAGCGGTGTTTGAGGCTTTCCCTTTGCCCAGCAAGTGGTTAGATCTCCGATAGGAGCACTCGGAGATGACAGGGACAGATATCGTCGTGCCCGAAGTGCTTTATCGGGCATCTGAGAGTACAAAGGGCGAGCCAAATCTCAATCTATCAGCTATCAGCTAGGATAAAAAAAAGGCCCCTACAAAGTAGGAGCCTAGCAATAACAAACGAAGCGTTAGCTGTGGGTTAAGCTGTCAGCTTCGCTGTCAGCATTTCTTCTAGCTTAACTTGGTCTACTGCGAACAAGCGGATACCTTCAGCGAGTTTCTCTACTGCCATTGGGTCTTGGTTATGACCCCAGAAGAACTCTGCTTCTGTTAGAGGAGTAGGGCGCTCTTTAGTTGCACCGTTATCAACAAGCTTCTCTTCAACAACGCCTTCAGCATTCTCAAGATCTTCAAGAAGAGCAGGGCTAATGGTTAGACGATCACAGCCAGCTAGCTCCAGGATTTCACCGGTATTACGGAAGCTTGCTCCCATTACTACTGTTTTGTAACCGTGGTCTTTAAAGTAGTCGTAGATTGCCGTTACTGATTGAACGCCTGGGTCTTCGCTAGCAGCAAAATCACGGCCTTCTTTAGCTTTGTACCAATCCATGATGCGACCAACGAATGGCGAGATTAGGAATACGCCCGCTTCAGCACACGCTTGTGCCTGAGCAAATGAAAACAACAGAGTAAGGTTACAGTTGATACCTTCTTTTTCAAGTTGCTCAGCAGCACGAATGCCTTGCCATGTAGACGCTAATTTAATAAGAACGCGGTCTTTTGAAATACCCGCTTCTTCATACATCTTGATTAAGCCACGAGCGCGCGCGATGCTGCCTTCGGTATCGTAAGATAGACGAGCATCAACCTCAGTTGAGATGCGACCTGGGATAATACCTAGGATCTCTTTACCAATGTTTACTGCAAGCAAGTCACCGGCGTAGTTTAATTGTTGGTCTAGGTCATCAAACTTCTGCTTAGTTTGAGCAATGACGCTATCAATCAGCGATGCGTAGTGCTCAAGTTGAGAGGCTTTCAGAATTAGCGAAGGGTTTGTTGTAGCGTCTTGAGGTTTATATTTAGCAATTGCTTCAATATCACCTGTGTCAGCGACCACTACAGTCATAGAGCGAAGTTGTTCTAGTTTATTGCTCATGTCTTGTTCATCCTATACAAGAAAAACAGGGTGGTGGGGAGTGCCACCCTTAAAGATAGGATTAATCTAAGGTATTGAAGCGAGTTTGTGAATCATTTTCATTGGAAGAATGTGATAAAAATCTTACGCAAACGTTTACCGGATTTTACAAACAGGACATGACGGTTGTTTTGGTAGAGTAAACTCTTGCCATTTCATGCTTAGAGCATCAAACATCATTAATTTTCCGGGCTTGTGCGTGCCCAAATTTGACAGCAGATGGATAGCTTCCAATGCTTGCATACTGCCGATAACACCCACAACAGGCGCTAAGATGCCAGCCTCAACACAACTCAATTCATTAGCACCAAACAGGGTGCTTAAACATTGGTAGCAAGGCTCATCATCTTGATAGGTGAAGCTGATCACCTGTCCTTCAAGCCGAATTGCAGCACCTGAAACCAAAGGCGTTTTATGTTTGTGACACAGTCGATTTAACTGGTTTCTAGTGGTGAGATTATCACTGGCATCAATTATCAACGAATGATTGGCGACGGCGGTATCAAGCTCATGGTCATCTAAGCGACGCGCTATAGCGGTTATCTCACAATTTGAATTGAGCTGGGATAGGCTAGCTTTGGCTGATTCTACCTTTAGAGCGTTGATATCGGACTCGGTATGAAGAATCTGTCGCTGTAAATTGGAGAGCTCTACAACATCATCGTCGACAATGGTTAGCTTGCCTACGCCACCAGACACTAGATAAGGCGTTGCCGCACAACCTAAGCCTCCAGCACCAATAACAAGCACTGAGGCTTGTTTGAGGGCCTCTTGCCCCTCAAAATCAAAGGAGCGTAAGATGATTTGGCGATTGTAGCGAAGCATCTCCTTGTCGCTCAAGATTTCCATGTCAGCCTCTAATAAAGTGTTGAGTTAAACAATTGGATCTGAACGGTTTCTCCCGCTTCCACTCGGCCACGCTCGCGTTCAAGAATGACAAAGCAATTTGCCAGACTCATTGAACGGAAGGCTCCAGAGCTTTGGTTTCCCGTTGTTTCCACTTCAAACTCTCCGCGCTCGTTTATGGCATAGATACCACGTTGGTAATCCGTGCGGCCTGGACTTTTCTTGAATGAAGATAAAGTCTTAGCCGGTAAGGTTGGCGCTTCTTTCCATTTACTTTCGCCACCGAGTTTAGCTAATAATGGCTGAACTAAGATGTAAGCGGTCATAAAGGCGGATACCGGGTTTCCTGGCAGGCCGCAGAATAGGGCATCATCCAATTTGCCGAATGCAAAGGGCTTGCCTGGTTTTATTGCCAGTTTCCAAAAGCCAATTTCGCCTTTTTGTTCAAGGATATCCTTGGTGAAATCGGCTTCACCGACACTTACGCCACCGGAAGTCACAACGACGTCAGCTTCTGTCTTCGCTTTTTCAAACGCTTGCGCGAGTAGCTCCACATCGTCAGGGATAACGCCTAGGTCAACAACATCACAGCCAAACTTCTCAAACAAAGGTATGGTTCCGTAGCGATTGCTGTCGTATATCTCGCCTGCGCCCAGTGGCGTTCCTACAGGCTTTAGTTCATCACCGGTGGAGAAAGTGGCCACGATAGGCTTGCGGTACACCTCAACGTGCGCGACACCGAGTGAGGCCAGCATGGGTAGGTCACGTGCAGTGAGTCGCTTCCCTTTGCTAAGCACAAGTTGTCCTATTTGGATGTCGTCACCGAGTGGGCGGATATTCTGATTGGTTTTTACATTTGAAGGGTCAAACACGATACCTTCGTCAGTCACAGTGACATTCTCTTGCATTACCACAGCGTCGCACCCTTCTGGGATTTGTGCGCCAGTCATAATGCGAATACATGTTGCTTCTGGCCATTCTCCTTGTAGAGGAGCACCTGCAAAAGATTGCCCGACTAATGGAAGCGTTGACTGTGTATTTAGGTCTGCAATTCTTACCGCATACCCATCCATGGCTGAATTATCAAAAGGGGGAACATGAATAGGGGATAATATTTCACTAGCGAGTACTCGGCCAATAGCTTTGTCGAGAAGCAGTGATTCAGTCTCTTGGACGGTATGAGTGTTTTCGAGAATTTTGGCCATTGCCTCTTCAATCGGCATCAAGCCCGGAGCGTCACAGCAACCCATCATAATTCCTTGTTAGTACAGCGATAAAAAACAAACTGTAACACGATGCCAAGAGTGAGACACTTAAGTGATTAAATTAGATGATGTAATTTTGATGAAATCCAAGTATTCTCTTTCGCCATCGCGCAAATGTTGGTCGTGCGATGCAAAGATGTACAGATGGAGAGTTAAATGTCAGGTTTAAGCGAATCAGCTCTGCTGGTAAAAGAAGCACTTGCTAATCGTGGTTTAGAAACCCCAATGGTAGCCAGTGACCTTACTGCGGAAGATAAAAAGCAGCAGATTGAGCATCACATGCGTGAGATCTTAGGCTTATTGCAATTGGATCTAACGGATGACTCTTTGCAAGACACGCCAAAACGCATCGCTAAAATGTATGTGGACGAGGTGTTTTCTGGCCTAGATTACGCACGTTTCCCAAAGATTACGGTTATCGAAAACAAGATGGACGTGAGCGAAATGGTGCGTGTGAAGGACATTACTTTGACCAGTACCTGTGAGCACCACTTAGTGACTATCGATGGTCGTGCAGCGGTGGCTTATATTCCTCGTACCAAGATCATAGGCCTGTCGAAGATTAATCGCATAGTGCGATTTTTTGCTCAGCGCCCTCAAGTACAAGAGCGCATGACTCAGCAAATCCTTATTGCGCTACAAACCTTGCTTGAGAGTGAAGATGTTGCGGTTACCATTGATGCTACTCATTACTGCGTTAAATCTCGCGGCGTAATGGACGCAACCAGTGAAACTACGACCACCGCACTAGGCGGAATCTTTAAATCTAACGCGGCCACTCGTCACGAGTTTCTTCACGGCCTGCGTTAATCGTCTAGCTTGCTATCTATTGCGGTTTAATCTTCTTGTGTTGAGGTTTAAACCGCTCCGGCCAATACATGGCCACATATCCTGCTGATACCCACAACACCAATAGCGTTGCTATTGTCAGCTCGAACATCCCAAATTTATGTAGCCAATACCAATCTTCGTGTGCCAATTCAAACCATGTGGTCAGTCTCGACATGGCAATCGCACTGATCACTGATGGGAAGGTAACTGCAGCAATGGAAGGCTGGAATTTCAGTCTTAATAGGTTGATGTAGCATAGGTAGATAAGCAAGGTCATCGTAATGGCGATGCCGGCTAAAGCCCCCGTTAGAATTGCGTCCGGTTCTGGAAAATTCACTAAATAAGCCGCAAGGGTTAGGTTGATCGGTGCCGCCATGATGGCGAGCGTTGGGCGAGCTCGGCGAGGTAATTTTCCAAAGAACACTAAGCGATAGAGAACCAACGGAAGCATGAGGAAATAGATGCCAATACACAGCATAGCCATGTTTTGCGAAAAAACTGTATGCCCCAGCTCTGATCCCGCCAACGTACTACTGATCACGCCCACGGGATAAAGGAACCAACTCGGCACAATATTGACCATCTTAAAGTTGGCGAATTGAAATCCAAAAAATAGCACCATCATGGTGATATGTAGGCCCAACGAAGCAAACCATAACACGGATGCGATATCAGGAATCTCGGTGGCGAGATAGTCACAAAGTACCAGTAACGCCATGCTCATCGGCGCCATTAAACTGCCGCTGAGGGGATGCTTAATGTCAGCGATAAAAAGACGCGGGTTAAGTGTGTACTTTAGGAGTACTGGAATCAGTATCAGAGTACCAATTAACGCTAAATAAGGACGAATGACATTGCCAACATCTGGGATATACAATGCCCATGCCTGTCCTAAACCTATCAGTCCCAGTGCAAGCGCAGCTTGCGAAGGCGGAATGTGATGGAACCGATGAAATTTGCGTAACAAGTCTCTTATTCTCCGAGGGTAAAATGGCAAATCTGGAATGTTGCATATTAAACCGCAACCGAGCGCTTATTGCCATGATCAAAAAAGTAATAAACAATTCATTATCTGGTAATACTTGCAGTTTTTAAAATATGCGCCATAGTTAAATTGTGAGGTAAAAATCGAATCTGACAGGGAGGAAAGGGTTACCTCACTTTGATTAACATAAGTGTAATCGCAACACAGCTGAAGAGCCGTAAATACTTTAAAGCTCGTTAATAGTTCTCCGGTCAACAACCCGCGAGATTCGCAAACTCACGATTGAGTAACGAGACCAAAAGGCGCATGCAAAGTGCGCCTTTGTGCTTTCTGGCGTTTGTGAAAATGAGGGTAAATAGCCCTTTTTAGGCATCGTAGACCGTAAATCCTACCTAAGTTACAGTTTGTTTCATTTTCTTGTTTTTCCTAGCGCACCTAACCTGCTGAAAATTATAGATAAATTTATGTTTTAATTATGGAAACTTAGTTTGCGTATTTCGAGAATAAGACCTCTGTTTATTATTTGTACGACAAATGTATAATCCTCCATCTTTCAAGTCGTCGCATATCAATCTTTTGAGAGCATTTCTTGCTGAGTTTGGTGTGTTTTTCAATGAGGTGGTTGATGAAGGTTGTCGAATACGCATTAATGTCTGCGTTTGCTGTTGTCATTTTGTTTGCTCTTTTTAGTACTTTTATGGCGCACGCAGGTAGTATCTGGGGTACGGTTTTAACCATTAAATAAGTATCTCGTATCGAAGATTAGGGGTCCTAGTTAAGGACAATCATGCGCCCCTTTGTTTCTCCTTTCTTGCTTGTCTTTTCCTTCTTTGTTGCATCCTTAGTTTTAACCTTTCTCCATATGATTGAATCTTGTAGACTCTAAGCATAATTCATCTGCTCAGAACGGCGTCTATGTCTCGCAAAACACCCACTAACATCATTACTGGATTCTTAGGTACAGGCAAAACCACAACCATCTTAGAGCTATTGAAGGCTAAACCCGAGAATGAAAACTGGGCAGTATTGGTCAATGAGTTCGGTGAGATCGGTATAGATGGGGCAATCATGTCTGACAGTGGTGCCCTGATTAAAGAGGTGCCGGGAGGATGTATTTGCTGCACAGCTGGTGTACCGACGAGCGTTGCAATTACCGCTTTATTACGCAGCAACCCAGACAGACTCATTATTGAACCTACAGGTCTTGGTCATCCAAAGCAGATCATGGCTACGCTCTCCTCGGCTCAGTTCAGCCCATATATCGAATTACGTTCAACATTGACCCTCACAGATGCTCGATACTTCGATAATGAAAAGTACACAACAAACCAAAATTTCAAACAACAGCTGGAAGTGGCGGATATCATCATTGCCAATAAGAGCGAGCTAGCAGCGAAAGCGCAGGTTGCGACAATGCATGACTGGCTGCAATCTCAGAATATTCACTCTACTGTTATTAACACAACAAGAGGCGACATAGAACCGTCCCTATTGGATAGGTTTGTGAAACCAAGTGATGATATGGACATTGAAGAACACCATCATCACCATGCTGCACTAGAACCTCAGTTCCAATTACCCCCTAACCAAACCCATATTCGCAAAGAGAATAAAGGTCAGGGCTATTTCTCCTGTGGTTGGCTGTTTGGCGCAGAGATTACCTTTGATTTTGATTCTCTGTTTTCAATGTTAAGCGATCTTACTGCTGATCGTGTTAAGGCTGTAATGAATACTGATAAAGGCTGCTATGCGTTCAATAAAGCGGATGGCGTATTGTCGGTGAATGACCTGTCTCTAGAAGGGTTTGAGTCGCGTATTGAGGTTATCGATACCAAGCTAATGCCGTGGGATCAATTAGAAGAGATTTTACTGAATCTTGCTGGTGGCGATAATACCAATCATACTAAGTAAGTGATCAGAGATAGCGTAGGAAAAATTCTCGAGGACAAGGCAGGGTTTTTCGATAAGTAGTTATTCTACAATCAAAAATTCTAACGCAGTCATCGAGTATTTTAACAAGCTAGGATGACCAGTTATTTAGTACGATTGGTATAAATAGCGTCTGTAAGTAGGCGCCGTCGACTAGGAGAGTTAGACGTTACATTGAGCTACAGCTAATAGATAGCTGTAGCCATTGGTCTTTGAGCATAACGAACGCTTCTTACATTTCGTGACTACATTCTTCAGATAAAACAGTTAGCTTGGTCTTTTTCTTTGTTACGATGTGGCATGCTCAATAATACCAATCACAGTAAGTAAGTGGTTAGAAATAGCGTTTTAACAAGCTAAGATGAGCAGTAATTTACTACGATTGGTATAACAAGGAATGTTAAGTTTGACGCGCTCTCTCAACTCAATAACAACCTTACTGGTTGCCTTCGCTTTTTCAGCGTTATTTGTCGCTCTATCTATTCCCCTTGGAGAGATGTTTGGCAGTATTGTTATCATCATTGTATTGAGTAAATTAGGGGTTCAAACAAAGGTTCTCAAACATACTCTGGTACTGGTCCAACTGGCACTAGGTTTGAGTGTTGGAGGACTTATTCCTCCGTCATTCTTTGCCACTGGTTTTCCTCTCATTATGTTCGTTGGACTCGTGATTTGTATGGCATTGCAAGTGTCATGCGGCTACTGGTTATTGCAGCGCTTTTCGTGGAGTAAAGGGGATAGTTTACTTGCCTCTATTCCGGGCGCTATGGCAGCTGTCATGGTATTAAACGAAGCTCAAAAGGCACCTTCAGCTAAGGTTATCTTTGTACATACCTTCCGCCTAATCTTTCTTCTTTTGCTATCAGGGATACTCGTTTCACAGCAATCAAACACCAATTTGCTCGAACAACCTCTAGGCTTCAATGTTTTGACCTTTGGTTTGGCATTTATGTTGGCTGGAGGAAGCGGAATATTATTGAATAAACTAGGAATCCCCGCTCCTTACATGGTTACTGGGATGTTAGTGGGTATTGGATTAAACGGCTTCGTGCCGGAGCTCAACCTTTCTATCTCGCCACTTATTATGATGGTAGCGATTTCTGCTCTTGGTGTAGTAATGGGGCTGAGGCTTTGTAATATATCGGCTCAAGAGTTTCGTCGATTCACGTTTGCGAGTTTATGCGTCACTGTTTTGAGCCTAAGCGTGACCTTTATATGCGCGTTTGCTTTTTCTTTTTGGCTAGACAAGCCCTTTGTTGTCCTGTCGCTTTCTTGGATGCCAGGGAGTATTGAAGCGATGACAGTCGCTGCTCTCTATTTGGGGCTTGAGCCTGCGCTTATTATGCTAAGTCATGTTATCCGCATGATGATATTGCATATGGTGCCTGTTGCGGTGGTGGCATTTAAGCCAAGACAGCGTCAATAGCTATCTGGCTAGCCTGAAATAAATTGATTGAACGATCTCATGATACTCTGTGCCCAGCCCTGAACGTCGCGGATAGGGTCACTGGTAATGAACTTCCACATATCTTCGCCAAAGAAAAGACAGGCAATGATGAATAGGCCAATCGCAGGGTAAAGTAGTCTGCGAAGCATAATTCTTCCTCCATGAAGAAAGGGCGCTTGGGACTAAATATAGAACAATTATTCTAGAAATGAAAAACCTCAGGTCATAAAATGAGCTGAGGTTTTTGTATGTAGCGGTATTTTAGCGACAGTTTAGCGCTTATTTCGAAGATATCGCTTACGACGCTCTTCTTTCTTCTTAACCTTTGCTTCTTCTTTGCGGACGGCTTCTTTCTCTACCTCGATCAACTCTTCAGTGATCATTTCAGGGAGTTCGAGAGTGACCTGACCCAGTACGCCTTGTCGAAGTTCGTGCAACAAGATTTCGGAAGCCTTGTGCAGATCGACGCGTCCACCCGAGCGTAGCGCGCCACGTTTGCGACCAATCGCTTCCATCAATTCAATTTCAGTGTCCGGCAGTTCGTCTAGCTGGTAGCGCTCCATCAAGCGTTCTGGATACTGTTGTGCCAAATACTCAACAGTGTAAAAAGCCACTTCGTCGTATTCCATTGCCGTATCTTTGATAGCGCCAGTAGCAGCAAGACGGAAACCACTATGAGGGTTTTCTACCTTAGGCCATAAAATTCCCGGAGTATCAGAGAGCACAACACCGTTTTGCAGATTGATACGTTGCTGGCGGCGCGTCACGGCAGGCTGGTTACCCGTCTGAGCTATGGTACGCCCAGCCAAGGTGTTGATGATGGTCGATTTACCTACGTTTGGAATACCCATGATCATGGTACGAATGTTCTTACCCATCGCCTCGCGATGAGGCGCTAACTTGCGACACAATTCCATGATCTTATGGATTTCTTGAGGGTTCTCGGTAGTCACAGCCATCGCCTTAACACCCTCTTGAAGCTCAAAATGCTCAATCCACATTTGTGTTAGCTCTGGATCTGATAGATCTCTTTTATTGAGCACCTTGATACAAGGCTTATCACCACGCAACTCAGAGATCATAGGGTTCTCTGACGAGTAAGGGATGCGAGCATCTAGCACTTCGATAATGACATCAATCTGAGGAACGACCTCTTCGATCTCTTTACGAGCCTTATGCATGTGACCCGGAAACCATTGGATTGTGTTGTTAACCATATAAAAATTTGCCTTTTGTTTTATGGTTTTGCCAGCGGGAGAGCGAGTAGATTGTCATTGCGTACTACCTGCTGCCACTTGAGCTTTGATGTGATGATCTTAACACTTTATTTGGCAAGCGTGTACGTTGACGTAAAGAGCAGTGTAATGAGCGCCTTTTAGCTTCATCATTATATTGAATGGTAAAAGTGGCTATAGAGGTTTTACCCAGCGGAGCATTACTCTATATTTCCACCTTATTTGATCTTGATTAAAGTAGTTTAAAGAATCTAACCCTCTCTCAGAAGTTTGGCGAATTATTGTTCATAATCTAGTAAGTCTTCAAAGCCATTAGGGTCGCAAGAAGTTAAAACATTTAGTGGAGGGAATATGTACCAACAGCTTACTGAGGGAAAGAGAGTACAGATTTGGGCGCTAAGAAAGGAGGGCAAGACTCAAACAACGATCGCCAAGCAACTCCAGATTCACAAATCGACAGTTAGTCGAGAGCTTAACCGTAATTCAGGTCCCTATGGCTACGAACCTAAGCTTGCGCAGAATATGGCGTCTTACCGGAAAAAATACCATAAAGATGTGATGGGCAAAGAGTATGAAGAGCTTCTTTTAGAACTGAGCAAGCAAGGATTCGATACTCTCAAGAGTCAGGCTTTTCTACACCACCACCATCCTGAATTAACGGTTGAAGAAGTGGATTTGCTACTGAGCAGGAGCGGGTTGTTTAGTTAGATTAACTTTCTACTAAAAGTGTGATGGATATCTCGTGTTGCACTTGCCCATTTTTGAAATAGGGGAGCTTTTCATTGCTTGTTGCACTTGCTTCAGTTTCCCTTCTACTACCTTATCCCCAACGAAATTTGTTGTTGCACTTGCTCGATAACTATCTTCTCTGTGCCGTGTTGCACTTGCCTTTTATACACTCTTGTATGATTTTAAGTTGTTGTTTTTATTGTCTATTTTGTGCTTGTATTTGTTTGGTTTTCGTCTTGATAATTTGAGTAGGGTACTTATATAGTTGTGGAGAAACTTAAAAGGTTTTAACGACACACAGTCAAGGAGCTATCCCATGAGAAAGTTCAGTCATATAGGAATACCTACACAAACCGAGCATAGCGGCGAAAATTTTATGCAGGATATTGGCCTTTACGCTACCGATTATGCGAAGAGTGAAAATCAAATTGAATGGCTACGTTTTTTAGACGATAGCCCTATGCCTGAAGAGCTAAAAATTACAGCGCACGTTGCCTATGAAGTCGACGACTTAGAAGAAGCTCTAAAGGGACAAAAAGTATTAATCGAACCATTTAGTCCAAATGAATCCCTAAAGATTGCCTTTATTTTGGAAGATGAAGCGCCGGTTGAGCTAATGCAACATGTCTAAAAATTAATAATGAAATATCAGTTAAACCAAGAATTAAAATAGGAAGGCTAGGTATGAAAAAGTTTATTAATAATGCTGAAAACATCACGGTTGAGTTACTTCAAGGTTATGCAATGACATTTCCTACCAAGATTAAGGTTGTATCTGAAAAAATCGTAACTCGTGTTACCCCTAAAGATCCTAATAAAGTCGCTATCGTCACCTTAGGCGGTGCAGGTCACGAGCCAGCATTGAGTGGTTATGTGGGCGAAGGATTGCTTGATTACTCCGTGGTGGGTGACGTGTTTGCTGCGCCCGGTGCACCTAAGGTGTTAGAGGCGTTGAAAATGGCGGATCGTCCTGCTGGTGTCCTTTTGGTAGTGTTGAATCACGAAGGCGATGTGATGTCTGCGAACATGGCAATGGAGATGGCAACAAGAGAAGGCATTAACGTTAAGATGCTATTAACCCACGAAGATATTAGTGCGGGTTTGAACAGTGACATTAAAGATCGTCGCGGGCTTGCGGGATGTGTTCCTGTCTACAAACTTGTGGGCGCAGCTGCTGAAGAAGGACTCAGCCTTGAAGAGGTTTATAGAGTCGGCGAGAAATTCAATCAGTCTATGGCAACCCTTGCAGTAGCAATGAGCAATGCTACTCATCCACAATCAGGTATGGCGATTGGTGATCTTGCCAGTGATGAGATGGAAATTGGAATGGGGCAACATGGCGAGGGCGGTGGCGGTCGCATGAAAATACAGACCGCTGACGATACTGCGCACATCATGATTGACCAACTCTGCAAAGCTATTGATGTTAAGCCTGGTGATGACTTGATGCTGATGATTAATGGCTCAGGGGCTACCACTTTGATGGAAATGTTTATCGTTGCTCGTGCCTGTCATTTATCCCTACAAGAGAAGCAAACTAGCGTTGCTCGCTCAAAAGTAGAAGAAGTACTGACGGTACAGGAAATGGCCGGATTCCAAATGTGCATCGGCAAATTTGATAGTGAGACGCTCAACTATTGGGATAAGCCATGTAATGCACCTTATTGGGTTCAACAATGATTTAGGTTCTTGAGCGAGGTTTATCTCGCTGAATAAAACAACTAGCCCTACGAAATATTGAGTACGTGTATTTGATTATCCACGTAGGGCTGCGTATTGCCTAAATAATGGAGGAAATTATGACCGCATTAAATTCTGAGTTGCTATTCAATATGTTCGAGCATGCTGCGACTAATATCCTAGGCAACGTTGAATTGCTTAATGAATTGGATGGAAAAACGGGTGATGGCGATCATGGGACTACCATGTTGCGGATATGCCACTGCATAGAACATTTTCTAGAAAAAAGAGAGGGGAACTGGCGCGAGGAAATCGACAATCTTGGTTGGGATGTGATGAGTAAAGATGGCGGTTCTGCAGGTATGCTGGTGGGTAACCTCTTTATGGGAATAGGAGAGGGCTTAACTAGGGAGCAGCTAAGTGCAGAAGAAACTGCTCAAGCCTTTCAAAATGGTGTCGAGCGAGTGATGCACTTCAGTGGTGCCCATGCAGGTGATAAAACCATGCTTGATGCCTTGATCCCTGCGATACAAACAATGCAAGAAGATGTCAGCAAGGGTGCAGAGTTAGAAGATATGTTTGAGCATGCAGCTAAGGCCGCAAGGCAAGGTGCAGAGGCCACCAAGCAAATGATGCCGATGAGAGGCCGGGCGAAACACATGGGCGAGCGCGCATTGGGGCATATTGATCCGGGGGCCGTGAGTATGGCCATTTTATTTGAATCGTTTGATGAAGCTATTCATTTAGTGCACTAGGGGGCGAGCATGGCTGACAAAAATGGCAACGTCTTAGCAAAAAGTTATGGGCTTGATACCCCAGCCAAAAACTACCCGTTTCATGTAAAAGGTATGGAAAATGTCGACTGGGGCATGAAAGATAGGCTGAGCCGTATCTTTCGACCGGATAGTGGCAAGACCGTTATGCTGGCTTTTGATCACGGTTACATCATGGGCGCTACGGCTGGACTAGAGCGATTGGATTTGGCGATAGAACCCTTGGCCGAGCATGCTGATGCAATGATGGCCACTCGAGGCGCTATCCGAAGTTGTATTCAACCGAACCACAATAAGCCCTTGATACTGCGCGCTAGTGCTGGAAGCACAGTGTTGAAAGAAGACCTCAGTGATGAAGTTGTTGGTGTGGATATTGATGATGCGATTCGAATCAATGCCTCGTGCCTTGCAATACAGGTTTTCGTTGGCGCAAAGGGTGAGTGTTCAAGCTTAAATAACTTGGTGAAAACCATAGATGCTGGTGCGCGATATGGCATTCCAACACTGGGAGTGACCGCTGTAGGTAAGGAGATGGAACGAACAAATAGATACTTTATGTTGGCCACTAGAGTGTTAGCAGAGTTAGGGGCTCACATAGTGAAAACCTATTACTGCGACGACTTTGAAAAGGTAGTGGCGGCATGTCCTGTTCCTGTTGTCGTTGCTGGTGGAAAGAAGGTCCCTGAGCTTGATGCGTTAACTATGGCGTACCAGGCGATTCAAGCGGGTGCGGCTGGAGTGGATATGGGAAGAAACGTATTCCAAGCGGAAGATCCCGTGGCAATGATCAAAGCTATTTCTGGTGTGGTTCACGATCAATTAACCCCAACGCAGGCGCTAGACCTTTACCACACTGAAATACATTTAGCTCAATAAGGAAGGTAAATCATGAAATTTTCACAGTTTATATTTATACCGATTATCGTCGCGTTCTTGGCATTGACCATTCAGGTTTTGGATCAGCTGGTCGCTCCTCTAATGCCAGTGGTCGGCAACGTCGGTTTTGGTTGGATCGCCTTTATTGCATGGGCTATGTATTTTATGGCTGGCTGCAATATTGATGGTGGGATTAAGACTGTATGTGGCTATGTAGCAGGGATTGTGGCGTCAGTTGCGATCATGGAACTTGGTGGCGCTTTTGCCGCATTGGGATTCTTTGCTTTTCCTGTTGCCATCTTCTTTGTGGTAGTGCCGTGTATTTGTTTAGAGAGGTTTCCTCCGTTTGATTTCGTTCCAGCATTGTTTGTAGGGGCGGGCACATTCTTTGGTTTTATGTCTTATGTCTCCGGCGCTACATATGTGACAGCAACAATTACTGAGCTGATTTATTGCTTGATTGGTTTGGGATATGGATGGATGACGGTCGCATTGCGCACACGATATGAACAATATGTTGAAGATCATGCACACGAAGGTGAACATCTTCCGCATTAATTAAGGATAAATGTCTAAAAGCTCGGCCCGCAGCGGTCGAGCTTTTTCTGTTACACCTAAAATCTCAAATCAAGCTAATCTTTAATAGAGACCCTAATTCAAGGAGGGAGTATGGGATACGTTCTAGTGACGGGTGCCAGTGAGGGCATTGGTAAGGCTATTGCCTATAAATTTGCAAGGCAACATCATCCGCTTATCTTGGTATCACGCCAAGTCGATAAGCTCAATGTTATTAAAAAAGACATTGAAGAGTGCTATGGGGTTGAGGTGATCATTTGCCCTGCGGATCTCGCTGTGCCACTAGCAGTAGACGAAATGTACGACCGAGCTATGAAGCATGAGATTGAAGTTTTTGTTAACAATGCAGGCTTTGGTGATTACAACAGAGCGTGGGATGCGGATGTCGATCACGTCGCGAAGATGATCGATGTAAATGTTAAAGCGCTCACTAGACTCTCCTTACGATTCATTCAAGACCACAAGAGTAAGCCTGCAACATTGATTAATGTGTCGTCTGCTATGGGCTACGCTATTTATTCCGATGCAGTGGCGTATTCTGCGACAAAATTCTATGTCTCGGCGTTCACCGAAGGGATTGCGCAAAACCTCAAGGAAGGTGCTTTCCCCCTTAGGGTTAAGCTACTTGCCCCCGGTCCTGTCACTACAGAGTTTGAAAAAAACGCCATTACAAAATCCAGTATGAGCGAGAATCAATGGGAGGGACCGCATACCGCAGGGGAAATGGCAGACTTTGCTTATCGTTTGTATGCCAGTGACCAAATACTTTCTTTGCGAGAAGGTGAAACCATGCGGATCCAAGACCCGCTATTTGGGTACGAATAGAGCAAGTTAAGGGGTGCTTGCAGTTATTTGTGATGCGCCACTAACAAAGGCGTGTAGTAGGCTCTTTCACCACTATCAGGTTTCGATATAATTCTAAGCCCATTCACAGTTCATGCACTGACGTGCCGATGAGTTGAACATGCTTGAGAATCTGACGTGAAAAAACTGTTGTTGCTGCTAGATAGTATGATCTACTTTGATCGGCAGGTGCTAAAAGGTATTCAAACAAAAACTGAAGAACTCAGCCTCAAGGTTGAGCTTCACCTAGAGTCCTACACGGATACTAATTATCTGCGCTCCCAGAAGTGGGATTACGTTATTGCTGACCTCAATAAACCTAATGTCAGTGATGCTCTGCAAGATCTTTGCCTCCATACCTTAGTGTTTAGAAACCATGACGGGGGGGACATTCCTACAGGTTTTTCTTCCGTTACTGTCGATAATTTTGGCCTCGCTGATACAGCGCTGCAAAGCTTTAAAAACAGTGGCTATCAAGCCGTTGGTTACTACACTAGCCAGCAAGACAAAGATGCGCAGTGGTGTTTAGAGCGCCGTGCAGGTTTTACCCAGTCGGCCCAAACCGGCGGCTTTACCATCGTAGCGAATATTGAACAGGCAATTGCTAACAAGGATTTCCCAATAGGGGTGTATTGCTCTTCAGATCGCTCGGCAAGAAAACTGGTCAATCTCTGTTATCGTAATTCAGTCAGTGTGCCTGAGCAGGTTTCCATCATAGGCACAGACTATGATGATACGGAGCGGATGTTATCTTCAATTCCTCTTAGTTCTGTTGCCCTAAACCCGGTTGAATTAGGTAAGATTTGTATAGAAACGCTATTTAAATCAGTTAGGTACAAAAAAGCCTATCAAGAGGTGTTCTCCTCATACGAGCTGATCCATGGTCGTACAACGCAATCTGCACTTAAGCTAGATACGGTTCTGGTGAAGGCTGAAAGTTTTATTCGAAATAACTTTCATCGAAACATCAAGATAAAGCAGGTGACTGAATATTGTCGTGTATCAAGAAAAACCTTGGATAGTCGTTTCTTAGATAATTATGGTGAAACTACCCACCAATTTATTACCAAACAACGATTGGATAGAGCTAAGCATCTGCTTGTGTCAACCGATGATAGTATTGATGCTATTGCCAAACAATGTGGTTATCCCAACCAGTGCTATCTTTCTCAAGTGTTTTCAAAACTGCTAAGAACAACACCTAATCGTTACCGTCAGCAAACAGAAGATAAAGCGTCTTAAACATGCACGTTTATTAGTTATTTGGCGCTGTAACCCTTCTTTTTTATATATTTGGTAAGTTTGATTATCAATTTTATAACTGCGCTCTATCAAGCAGAGTTTCTTGGTATTAATCGCGATAATCCCATGCATTGTTTAAACGGAGTATCGTGATGACCCTATACAAAGATGCAGCATTCTCAACCCAAGAAAGGGTAGCTGACTTGATGGCGAGAATGACTATAGAAGAAAAAATTGCTCAACTTGGCGCTCAGTGGCTAATTCTAGATCCAGAAGGTGACCATAGAGAGCGAGAGCTTGAAATGAGTGATAGCGAATCTGGACGTACTGTCAGTGACAAATTAAAGCTGGGTATCGGTCAGATAACTCGCCCGCTAGGAACACATACGGTTTCTCCTGTTGATGGCGTTAAAGCATTAAACGAGCTTCAAAAATTTCTTGTGGAGGAGACTCGCCTTGGCATTCCCGCCATCTCTCACGAAGAATGTCTTGTTGGTTTGATGAGTTCAGAGGCGACCTTGTATCCGTCTTCCCTTAACTATGGACACACTTGGAATCCTGAGCTTATTTATAACGCGGCGAGTGACATCGGCCGTCAGGTTCGTGCGGTGGGTGCAAAACAAGGGCTTGCTCCTGTACTAGACGTGTCGAGAGATGTTCGCTGGGGACGCACGGAAGAAACTCTGGGTGAAGATCCATACCTAGTTGGCGTTATGGCCATAGAATACGTTAAGGGTTTGCAGGGCGAAAACAGAGACCTGTATGCAACTCTAAAACACTACGTAGGTCACTCAGCCAGTGAGGGAGCCCGTAACCACGCTCCTGTTAATCTAGGCTTTAAAGAGCTTAATGATACCTTTATGTTGCCATTTGAAATGGCGGTTAAACTCGGTAACGCAGGTTCAATCATGCCGGCTTACCATGATATCGATGGCGAGCCGTGCCATGCGTCTCATTATCTACTTACTGAGGTGTTGCGTGAACAATGGGGCTTTGATGGATTGATCGTAGCTGACTACGGTGGTATCGATCTACTTGCGGCTCACCACGCCGTTGCGGCGGACAGTGCTGAAGCGGCAGCACTTGCATTTAACGCGGGTCTTGATGTTGAACTGCCGGACGATGCTTGCTCGAACCGCCTAACAAAGGCGCTAGAAGCCGGTCTTATTACCATCGATACCATAGATACCATCGTTGAGCGCATCTTGAAAACCAAGTTTGAATTTGGTTTATTTGAGAACCCTTACACTGAGACCCCAACAGAGCCACTGCACAACGAGAAGAGCACAGAGCTTAGCTACAAAATTGCCAGTGAATCTGCAGTACTACTAAAAAATGACGGCACCTTACCTTTGTCTAAACAAACGCCTATTGCGGTTGTGGGTGCAACAGCCAACGATCCTCTAGCATTATTAGGTGGCTATAGCTTCCCTGTACACTTGATCTTAAGTGATACCGACAGTGGTGAGCTGAACTCAAATACTTTGCTGCAGAGCCTAAAAGAATCGTTTGAATCTGTGGAGTACGCAAAAGGCTGTGACATCCTGACTGAGCGTCGCGCCAACGCGCCAGTGTTCCCAGGTGATGTAAGCATGGCCATTGCACAAGACCAAACGTCACCAGTGAGTCAAGACACCTCATTTATCCAACAGGCTGTAGAGGTAGCTCAGCAAAGTGAAGTTATTGTGGCATGCGTGGGTGATTTGGCAGGCCTGTTCCAAACGGGCACTATCGGAGAAGGTTCAGATACCGATAGCCTCGAATTGCCAGGTGTGCAGCGTGAGATGCTGGATGCACTGCTAGATACGGGCAAACCTGTGGTAATACTAGTAACAGGTGGTCGTCCTTATCAATTGGGTAGAGCCGAAGACGAAGCGAGCGCCATTTTGTATGGATGGGCTCCGGGCCAAGAGGGAGCAAATGCGATTGCTGATATCCTTTCTGGCGAGGTGAACCCAAGTGGTAAGTTAACCTTGTCTATCCCTAAAAATGTCGGGGCAGTACCGTATTTCTACAACCATAAACTCAAGAGTGCGGGTACGCCAATTGCTTATCACTTTGGTTCTGCGTACAACTTTGGATTTGGATTAAGCTATACGCAGTTCGATTATAAAGATGTACTCGTGGGCAATACTAGCGTCGAATTTGATGGCAGTGTCGAGGTATCGGTGACCATCACCAATACGGGCAAGCGAGCGGGCGCAGAGGTGGTGCAACTCTATACCCGAGACAAGTTATGCTCTGTAGTGCGCCCGGTAAAAGAGTTAAAAGGATTCCATAAAGTATGGCTGCAACCAGGTGAGAGCAAACGTATCACCTTCAGTTTGCCAGTAGATATGCTCAACTTTACCAATGCCAAGCATCAACGCGTTGTTGAAGGTGGCGAGTTTGACATTATGATTGGTCGATCATCAAGCGAGATTGAACACAGCTCTATCGTTAACGTCAATGGTAAGGTAAATACCCTACCTAAAGAGTGGCGTATGATCTGTGAAACAAAAGAAGTTCAGTCGGCGTAAGCTACTAAACACAACAGGCCTTAATTCAAGCCACTCTTGCGAGTGGCTTTTTTGTTTGTTTCTGATTGCTGATGTAAGTGAGCTTTACACTTATCAGACATTAGATTATTATCAGTACCAAGTACTTAAAATTTCATGCGAAAGGGATTATTCAAGCAGATAAATGTTTCCTTGGCGTCAACTGGTAATCAAAAAATGGAATTTTGTGGGTATTATCGCGCTAGTTTTTTATAACGAACAAACTTCTTCAGGTGATTAATGAAAAACAACTACTCTATTCTTGCTATAGCCGTCTCATCATTGTTGATGGGGTGCTCTGACTCCGATTCCGATTCTGCACCAGAGACTTTTACGATCTCAGGGGTTGTACTAGACGATATATATCAGGCTAATGCAGAGGTTTGTATCGATTTTGAAGGATTGGATAATACTTGTGATTCATCATACTCCGCTATGACTGATGAGAATGGCCGATTTGAGTTTGAAGTTAATACCGAAGAGAAAGAACGTCTTTCAGAAGCAAAAATCACCGCCAAAATATCTAACGCGAACGGCTCAAACAATTACACTGCTCAAGCAAATACAGACTCAATCAAATACCAATCACTGATGATTGGATTTGAAGAGCAAGAGGTTGTTGTATCTCCATTCACTACGCAAGTAGTTAATGAAATTGCTTTAGATACTACGAACCTTATTAATGAAGCTTCTTATAAAAAATCGTCTAACACAGTTGTTGGTAAACAAAACTTAGATAGTGCAGATAATTTGTTTGAAGACTATCTGCTAGCAAGTGATCAAGATGTTTCTGATCGAGCGACCATAGCTAAGCAAGATATGGAAAAAGCCAATGAGATCAAGCAAGAAATCCTGAATGATATAAATGACAATCCAGACTCTCCTTACGCTGATTGGGATACTATCGAGGTAATTGTCAGTAACTTTTGGCAGCATAGCCATCACAACCATGAATTCACTCATCGTGTCGAGCATCTTGTCTACGCAACCAGAATTAATTCTCAGGGTCAGGAAGAAGACCGTAAAGAAGGTATTCAATGGTATGTTGAAGAATATCAAGATGGATTAGGCCTCCCATTGCAAAATTGGAGTGAAGAGCGAACTTGGATTTCAGGAAATACAGTACAAGTTCACGCCTTTTGGGAGTTTGACTATGACCAAGATGGTCTGTTTCTATTCAAAGGTGAAAAAGGCGCAGAGTATCAGTATCAAATCAATGAATCTGGATATGAGCAATACAGTGGTTATGAAACTTACAACGAAGGAAATCCAGCAGACGAAGGTGCTCAAGATCGAGGCGATAGAGAATGGGTGGAGAACTGCCCTATTGTTGAAGAGCTAGATAAGATCGGAACTGGCGATGTATTAGATACTTGTGTGGACTTCGTTGAGTATAGAGATGTAAACACCGCAGAGATAAAAAAAGGACTTCAAACCACCGATAATATGACGGAATGGCAAGCTCCTATTGGTACGCCTGTTGATGTGCAAAATGATAATCAGGATTACTACGAAGAAAGAACTCAAGAGTGGATGGATGACGAATCCAATTCATACACAACCAAACACGATTGGAATGCCCTGCATTACCATGATCCTGACATAGCACATCCAGAACCATTTAATGAGATCAAGATTGAAGGTGTGGATGAAAATGGAGAGAGTTTCTCGGATCACTCTACTCCGTATTGGGACAATATGTTGAGTCCGACGAATGATCTTGGGTTACGCGGAATTCAGATTTACAACCAAGTAAACCCGTTTAGCTGGAAGAGTACATCAAACGTTTTCTTACAAGAACGATACACTCAACATCTTGATGGTTCAGAAACCTATGTTAGTACAACACTGCGATTTGAAGGTGGAGATCAAGAACTTTATTATGTTGATGCAAGTGGCAAGCCAGAGATCTGGTCTGAAACAAACATTGAGTGGGATGAAGAATCGCAAGTTCTTGATGCAAAAATCAAGATCTATGACAAAGATAACCTTGATCTAGAGCCTGTGGTTAAACACTTCTTACTAGATAACTATGCACAATATGGAGATGCGATCTTTGCTGATATGAAGATTGATGGCTATCCAGGGAATGTTAATCGCCTTGCTTTTACTTCCGATATCTTTAGAGAGTCTGTTATCTGGAATGTGAGTGTGGAGAGTGAGCATGTCGAGCTACAACAAGTTGCAGACTTTATTTTTAAATCGGGCGAGAGCTTTTCATTTAAAGGGTATGCACAAGACTATGATATGAACAACCATCCATTTAGTACATGTGGTGAAGCTGTTCATGGTGGGATACAGAACCTTCTGCAGTTTGAAAAGGGTGGAGACATATATATTTCGATCCGTTGTGATGATGGTACGGGCGGTTCTTGGGTTAACGAAACTTACACACTCCAGATTGATGCAATTGATACCACAGGAAACTTTGTTGCTACATTGAAACAATGGGCACATGGTTCAAATATACTGGATGCAGACCCTCTCGCAACCGCAACTGTAACTTTCCAAAGGGCTAACTAGGTAACAGTAACTAGCTAATTCCTCAAAGCGCCATTCTATTGGCGCTTTTTTGTATTCATAGAAAAGGCTAGGGGATTTTCATTGCCTCATCAAGCATGAGTTGTAATTTGGATAAGACTAACAAGGATTTATCCGTCTTTGCGTGGTAACATTCGGCCCGTTTTCTTGCTATAGCCTATGCTATTGCTATCCACCTGTTTCTAATGAGTAATCTATGCCATTTACCAAGCTTGGTTTAAGCACACCTATCCTCAATGCCATCAATAAAGTTGGTTACGATAAGCCTACACCCATTCAAGAAAAAGCGATTCCGATCGTCCTAGAAGGGAAGAACCTGATTGCGGCAGCGCAGACTGGTACGGGCAAGACGGCGAGCTTTGTATTGCCAATCTTGGAGATGCTAAGCAAAGGTGAAACTCAGCGCAAGAAGCGTATTCGCGCCCTGATAGTGGTGCCAACGCGTGAATTAGCGATTCAGGTGGATGAAAAGATTAAGCAGTATGCTGAAGAGACCAAGCTCACCTCAATGGCCATGTATGGCGGGGTAGAATATCAACCGCAGAAGCAAGGCCTAATTGACGGTGTGGATGTGCTGGTTTCAACGCCGGGGCGCTTGATTGACCTTTATGGTCAAAAAGCGGTGTACTTTGAAGAGGTTGAAGTGCTGGTGCTTGATGAAGCTGACCGTATGTTGGACATGGGCTTTATTGAAGACATCAACAAGATCATTGCTCGTCTGCCACAAGATATTCAAAATTTATTATTCTCAGCAACCTTGTCTAACCCTGTTCGCGACCTTGCAAAGAGTGCAATTAACGACGCGGTAGAGATCTCTATTGCTAAGCATAGTGCTTCGAAGTCGAATATTGAACAATGGCTTGTGACGGTAGATAAAGATAAGAAATCTTCTTTATTGGCGCATATGATCAATGAGAATCAATGGGACCAAGCGCTTATCTTTATTGAAACTAAACACGGAGCAGCTAAGCTAGCGGCTCAACTTGAGAAGCGTGGTATTGCCGCAGAACCCTTCCATAGTGGTCGTAACCAAAAGGTTCGTGCTCAACTACTTGAGGACTTCAAGGCGGGTAAGATCCAGTACATGATTGCCACCGGAATTGGTGCACGTGGTATCGATATTGACGGGCTTCCGCGAGTGATTAACTACGACCTACCTTATCCTGCGGATGAGTATGTGCATCGAATTGGACGTACCGGCCGTGCGGACAAGAACGGCGAAGCTATCTCCTTTGTATCTAGAGATAACTTTAAGAACCTTTGCATGATTGAAAGTCGTCTTGGTCATTTGATTGAAAGACGTGAAATCGAGGGCTTTATTCCAAGCAAGGAAGTGCCGATCTCGATCTTAAACTACGTACCAAAACATAAAAGAGAGCCTAACGATTAGGTTTCTTTGATCGAATGAGAAAGGAGATACGATGACAAGTGCAAACAAACAGAAGGTTAAAGACCTATTAATAGCGACGCGTTATGGTATCTCCGCATCTGAGATGAAAACCGTTATTGATGTTGAACAGCAAGATGCATTAGCGATTATTGCTGAGCTAAAAAGTGATGGCGAAGACATTCAAAGCTTGGGCGAAGGAATGAACCCAGAGTATCTAGTTCTATATTCCATTGGGGAGATTGAGCCTTAATTTGATCATGAGGCTAGCGAGCGTCGTAGGTATTAGCGAACGCTGGTTGGAGAGGCATGATGAGGATTTTGATTTGGGTTTTATCTATGACAACAATGAGTGTTTTAGCATCGAGTAAGAGTGACGCATCTTTCCTGCACCTTTCAGAGATGAAGTGGCAATATCGCATCTTGTTGATACAAGATCGTCACGATTACCAACAAACGCTAACCAATGCCTCGGCAGAGATTGCAGACAGGCACCTAGTCTGGTTTCTCGTATCGCCTTCCCAAGTTGTTTCTAACTTGGCCGGTTCTGTTCCTGAGCCATTGCAACAAGATGTCAGACAGCGACTCTCAGACAAACCTGTGGTGCTGATTGGTAAAGACGGCGGAACAAAAATGCGAGAAGAGCGCCTAAGCTTACCCTCTATATTTTCCACCATAGATTCTATGCCCATGCGACAAGCTGAAATGAATAGCAAATTACTTTGAATCAGAGACAAAAATGCCACCTAAGAGACAATTCTAGGTGGCATTTTTTATGGTGTTTTTTGCTTACGCTGTTGCGATTTTTTAAGCTGCTCTAGGCGGTCATAAACAGCCTTGATTACTTTTCTTCATCCACTGTCCAGTGAATAATGACCTCTTTTTTACCCCACTCTCGCGCTTTTTCAACATCGTTACCCATGTAGATATCAATCTTCTTTGTCCAACGCTTATTCATCTTGTCGAGCACCAAATAAGTACCATCTAATCCTTCAATGGTGACTTCTTGATTGTGGGTGAGCCCCATTTCGATGAGATCACGTGAAACCGCGATAGACTTCATGCCTGGCTCTAGAGTATCCCCCCAAGCAGCTAAATTTGGTGTTGAGTCAGTTTCACCAACACTTGAGGTATACGCGCTAGCTGTCACCTTTAAGGATTGCTCATTACTGTCACACGCTGACAGAGCAAAAACCGCCAGTGTGATAGCGATATAAGAGTTAAATTTCTTCATAATGTCGTCCATTACCATTCAAAAATCCATATTGCGAATAACGATAGCGCCAGTCGAACGCTACTGCGTCATAGTAGCGTATTGCGTGATGTCTCAGCTATAACAAAATGCACTCATTGTCATAGAGCTTGTATTGTTGTTCCCTTGCTCTATCAGCTATGAATTAGATACAAAAATGCCACCTAAGAGAGAACTCTAGATGGCATTTTTTATGGTGTTTGTTGCTTACGCAATAACAGTTTCTTGAGGTGCGCTTGCTGCGAAAGCTGGCTTGCCAACAGGCAGGATAGTGCGCCCGTACTCTGCGTTCAGAACCTGTGCCATTGCGAAGTAGATCGCTGAAGCACCACAGAAGATACCTTCGATACCAGCAATGAAGCCGATAGTGCTGTTGCCAGTGAAGTCGTGAGCGGCCAGTAGGAAGAATAAAACGGTAAGTGAACCGAATACTACTTGTTTAGCGCGTGGGTAACGCAGCGAACCAATGAACATGAAGCCTGTGAAGATGCCCCATAACACAAGGAACCAAGCCATAAAGCCTGCTGGGCTTGCTGGTAGACCCATATATGGCATTACAATGATACCCACCAGGGTTAGCCAGAATAGACCGTAAGATGTAAACGCGGTAGTACCGAAAGTATCACCACGCTTAAAGCACATGATGCCCACAATAACTTGGCTCAAACCACCGTAGAAGATACCCATAGCGAGGATCATAGAATCCATTGGGAAGAATCCTGCGTTGTGGATGTTCAGTAGGATGGTAGTCATACCAAAACCCATCAGTCCTAGTGGAGCTGGATTAGCCAGTTTGTTTGACATTGAGTTACCTTATTCAAAAATGTGCGTAAAAATTCGACGGAGAGTTTAATGTAGACCCACTAAATTACAAAAGAATGAAAATGAGAACTAAGATTCTGTTTTTGGATTCTGTCGTGCATGACAAGCAATTAATGAAAGAATGTTGTGGTTCTGTCCTGAAAGCGCTTGGGCTTAGGCTAGTAAAGTAAAAAGGGGAGCAGCAAGTGCTGATCCCCTTAAGTCTTCAACTGTGCAACCTAGAGCTTAGTTAGTTCTAGGAGATGATTTCGCATATACGATGAATCCAAGACCTGCAATCGCACTAGATAGAACGAAAGACGTGATATTGGATGGAATGAATCCGTACAGCGCATAGCCTGTACCAGCGATAGCAAGAATGACAAACAGTGGCAGAGCAGGAACACGAATTAGGCGCTGTGCACCTGGCTGAGTTGAACGTAAACGCCAGACACCGATAAATAACAGTGCGTAGATGATCCACATAAGCGCAATAGGCAGGTCGCCATACAGATCAAAGATACCGTCATGAACACCGGTTCCAGCAAGGGCAAAGCCCACTAGCATGTAAAACGCCAGCAAAACCAACATGGTCAATCCAGAGCGAACCGGTAGGTTGGTTCTTGTGGAAACCGATAGCAGTGCTTGAGAGCCAATGAAGTTGCGGCGCATAGCAAGAGAGTAAGGCATACGCATACCTAACAGCATCAAGCCGTTAAAGCCGCCTAGTGCAGAGATAACGATGAAGAAAGATAGGGTTCTACCTAGGCTCTCACCAAAGAGCAGGTTAGCCACTTCAGAAACACCCATTTCACCATTGGCAAAAGCAGCACCCTCAGCCACTGATAACAACCCAAGGGTGAAGATGACGTATACCAAACCAATGATCGCTAGACCGCCAACCATAGCCAAAGGCAGGTTGCGCTGCGGGTTCTTGATTTCGTGTGCAATCGTGGTCACAAAGATCCAGCCATCGAAGGCAAACAACACAGGGATCATGGCACCTGCAATTGCAGCGGCAAAGCTCACCTGAGTTACTGAAGCGATCGCATCGGCAGATGCTGTAACTGCGTCGCCTTGGTAGAAGAAACCAAACAATGCGATAGCCAAAAGTGGGATCAGCTTTATTAGCGTTGCGATGCGCTGAAGTAGTCCGCCCAAAGATTCAGCCAACAGGTTAGCTGCGGCAAAGGTTACGAAATACAATGCAGAAAGACCTGCCAATACAGGCAGTGTGGGTTCAATTTGCAAAAATGCACAGGTAAATACCGCTGAGTAATAAAGGATAACAGCAAGAATGAGCGGTATATAAAGAACGGTTTGTACCCAACCAACGAAGAACCCAAAGCGCTCACCCCATGCGGTTTCACTGAACGACATCAATCCGCCGGTTTTAGAGCCCATTGATGCAATCTCTGAGATCACTATGGCTGCAATAGTGGTGAGTAACGCCGCTAAAACCCATGCGATCACTGCATAGGTGCCATTGCCACCTGTGGCTTGCAGAACAGGGCCTGCTTTAAAGAAAATGCCAATACCGACAACGATACCAACAACGAGTGACACTGCCGTACCTAAACCGTATTTAGGCTGTAACTTCTCGTGCACTTTTACTACCTCAATTAACTTCTAGCAAAAATCTTGAGCGATAAAACTCAAGCAAAAAATCCAAGGCGTGCAGTTTAGACTAACTGAAAATAAATGCGACCATAGTCATATAAGATAGCGATGGATTGCTCTAGATAATTATAGATTTCATCAAGGATAGGAGAGAAAGCAAGCGTTCTAAAGGTATCTAACGAATAAAAGACTGAGCCTGATTGATGCTATCAATGACCTTAGCTCTATCGACGCCTAAACGATTAGAGTCCAATACCATTGTCCAATGGGCGATAGCTTGCTCATATCGTGCGCTCATAAAGTGATCTGAGGCCATCAGTTGCAGTGCTGTTTCGTTAAATGGATCCATCTCTAGGGTAATGTCCAGTAACCCCTGAACATCGGCAGTGATGGTTTGTGAGTGTTGATAGTACTGGGCAGCAGCAAGGGCGGCAAATTGTCCTGCATAAGGGGCTTTAGAAAGCCTTATTGCGTAGTCAAAGCAGGTCGTTGCGGAGTCAAATTCATATTGGCCCATATACAATTGGCCAAGTTCAAACCAGGCCTTAGCATCGTTAGGGTTGTCGGTAAGATGTTGCTGCTTTTCCTCCATGACTTGTTCGATGGTCATCGGCTTCATAGCAAGGGGAGGGAGCGGTATTTCGTCTTTTAGTAAAAACCAAACACCCGATGCCAAAGTAAAAACAACCACAGTCGCCAAACTTGAAAGAGCTAGGCTAGCATTATTTGACAGCTGTCTGCGCAGCGCCACATAGAGTATGCCCGCTGTAATTAAGACTAAGCTGAATAATATCGCTGCCGTGCTTTGCATTGATTCTCCTGTGGCCCTTGATACTGCTGTGACAAGCAGGCTCCGAATTTATCGGAGCCTCGGTTGGATCGCTACGTTTTTAAGCAACGTTTAGTAGGTTGCTTCACGCGCTTTGGCTTCTTCTTCCCATTTTGGTACAACCGTCTTCAAGAAGTGTTCTTTCTCAGCATTCATCGCATCCATATCCATGCCAAGAGCCGCTTGTGCTTTCTCTTTGGTTGATATGTCAGGGATTTGTACTGGGTCTGTAATACCCTTCTTCGCAAGAAGGCGAATCGTCTTCGTTCTTGCATCTGCGGCTTTGTCTACCGCGGTACCTAGCACTTCTAGCGCAATCTCTGGAGCATGCATGTGCACACCGTGTGATGCGATAGCGTAATCCCAGCGCCATTGAGCATGACGAATATCTTGTAGGATTGGCTCCATCTCTTGCTCTGTCGCGCCAGCATCCCAAGCAGCTTTTGCCTCAAAGTGAGCTGCAACAATTTGCTTCTCTGCAGTCAACTTCATGTTTAACACTTGCGCTTTACGCGTTGAAACTATGCCTTGAAGTTGATCTTTGCTTTGAGTGTGACAGCTTGCACAGGTATCTTCGAAACGGTCGAATGGGTTACCAATCTTATGATCTGTGTAAACAGTACCATCTTCTCTTTCTACCTTAGGCATATGACAGTCAGCACACACGACGTTATTCTTGCCATGAATACCATCACGCCACGTTTCGTAGCCAGGGTGCTGAGCTTTTAGCATTGGGGCTTTAGATACGCCATGGGTCCAATCTGCAAAGCCTAGAGCATCGTAATAAAGTTCCATTTCGCCTACGCTTGTCCCCATATCCCAAGGGAATTTAACCGCATTTTTAGCGTCTTTCACGAAGTAGTACTCAACGTGGCACTGCGCACAAACGCTAGCTTGTTGGTCTAAACGAGATTGCTCCTCGAAAGGCTTGCCAATGGCTTGCATGGCGCGATCGACATAAGGGCGAGTAATGGCTAGTTCGGGTTCACCATTTTTGAATTTTTCGCTACCGGTATCATGGCAGTCAGAACAACCAATAGGGTTAACGATTTCGCCACCAAGGCGAGCCCATTTACCTTCAAAATAGCCGTCTTCACCGCGCTCATCAATGACACGAGCAACGTCAGGGCTCTTGCAGCTCCAACACGCCATTGGCATAGGTCCTGACTCTGCATCAGTAGGCCCGCCGGTACGCAAGGTTTGCCTTACATCGTCAACCGCATAAAAATGGCCGCGTGCTTTGTTGTAATCTTTGGCAAAGCCATAACCCGCCCAAAGGATGACCATGTTTGGATCACCAGCAAGCGCGTCGTCTATTTCTTCACTTTCGCTGGTGGCTTTCCAGCTATGATATTGATCGGGATGTGCTTCTTCGAATGCTTGATTACGCGGATCAATGCGTACTCCATCCTCGGCAGACGCAAAAGCACTGCAGGTCAAAAGACCTAACAAAGCTATAGGCGCGAAAAACCCTAGTTTCCACTGTTTGTTCACAATGCTATCTCCATATTCTCATTTTATGAATTGCGTTGTGGGGCAGCTTCCTAAAAAGAATCGGAGGTGAAGCCTATACGGTGGAGCTATATAGACAACGGAATAAGTGTAAGTGATAAATAAGAGGCCACAGTAGCTATTAATAGCTAAATTGATCTAGGTCAATTTATGCTATAGGAACAGATCACAAAAACTAACTTATATGTAAAAATTGATTAATGAGAATAATTATCAGTTATAAATCAACTACTTATAATATTTTCAGTGATTTATTTAATGGATCTGTGTCACTAATGCGGGTCAATAGACTCGTTATGTAGCACATAAGTAACTATTATTATCGTGTAAAGCGTTGTGGCTTATCCTAAATAAGAATTGATTGCACTTAGCTCAAATAATATTGAACTGAGAGTTGTTAATTAGTGGTCGAAATAAATTGGAATCAGTTCTATTTCGATTTAAGGAAAGGATACGATGGGCAATATTAAATTGACCATAGCCACAATGCTCCAAGCTTTATTGGCGCTGTGCCTATTTGGTTATTCTATTAATGCTTTGGCCAATGATGGTGTCCCTAGTGATTCAGCGACATCAGAGCGCTTTAAAGTAGAGTTGATAAGAGACAAAGATTACAAATGTACTCAATGTCATAAAGACTCTAAACACACTTTAGCTGGATCTCATGGACAAAATGTCATCGATGCAATCGGTAAAGAAGCCAATTGCACCGACTGTCATAGCAACATCGGGCCAGATCACCGCGACGGTGGAACAACCGTCATCAAATACACTGATGCTCAGTCTCAAGCAGGGACAGATAAGCAACAGCAATCCCCTGAGATGATACTTAAGGCAAACAGTACTTGTATGGATTGCCATACGCCCGAAGGCCTACGTGAATCCAGCTGGACTCACGATGTACACGCTAAGAACCTCACTTGTTCTAACTGCCACACGGTTCATGGAACCGATGCCAAGGTGCTGTCTTATGACCATAAGGCTATCGTCGGTATGTGTGTAGATTGTCATTCAGACTTCAACCACAAGCGCGAAGAGTAGGAGATGATATGAGTTGTTCTAGAAGAAACTTCATAACTGGCGCAGGCGCGGTCATCTTTACTACAGGTGTTGGCACGACAGCGGCAATATCGAGCCGAAGCTCGTTTGCCAGTGTCGAAGAAGAGGCGAAGATCAAATACGGCATGCTACATGATGAGAATGCCTGTATTGGATGTACTGCGTGTACTGAGGCATGCCGAGAGGTGAATAATGTCCCTGAGGGAGTCAGCCGTTTAGAGATTGAGCGCTCTGAACCCATAGGCGAATTCCCTGACGTGGAGTATCGATTTACTCGAGACTCTTGCCAACATTGTGAGAACCCGCCTTGTGTGTATGTGTGCCCAACGGGGGCCGCTTACAAGGATGAGAAGACTGGGATCGTTGATGTTAATAAAGAGAAGTGCGTGGGTTGCGGTTATTGCCTAGCAGCATGTCCGTATCAAGTGCGCTTCTTCCATCCAGAAAACAAATCAGCGGATAAATGTAATTTCTGTCGCGATACCAATCTTGCCGAGGGCAAGCAACCAGCGTGTGTTGAAAGTTGCCCAACCAGCGCATTGGTGTTCGGCGATCTGAATGATCCTAACAGCAATATCAACCAAGCAATTCAGGCCAAGCCAGTTTATCGTGACAAGGTCACTTTGGGTACTAAGCCTCAACTGTATAAAGTGCCGTTTGATAAGGGGGAGGTGTAACATGAATAGTGCATTTCATTTCGACTCGTTGGTGTGGGATTGGATCATTGCTATCTATCTTTTCCTCGCAGGGATGTCCGCAGGTGCGGTGATTGTTGGCTTATACCTTAAACGCAAGGTAATCACCGGCGACGCATCGGAAAATGGCATCATGAAAGCCATCGCATGGTTAGCCCCCTTTGGCATCATTGTGGGTCTATTGATATTGGTATTCCACCTGACTAAGCCACTCGATTTCTGGAAAATCATGATTTACTACAACCCAACGTCGGTAATGTCGATGGGTGTGATCCTATTCCAGGTCTACATGGCGGTATTGTTTGTCTGGATTGGCATCATATTTAGAACCACCATTATGAAGTTACTAGGTGATAAGTTTCAGTTTGTAGATGGCCTGCTTCTCAAGTTCAAAAGCTTCGAGAATGGCATAGAGTTATTCCTAGGATTCCTAGCCATTGCTCTGGCGGCCTACACAGGATTCTTGTTGTCAGCGTTGCAAACCTATCCGATGCTCAACAACCCTGTTCTGCCGATCCTTTTCTTGTTCTCTAGTTTGTCTTCAGGCGCGGCGGCGTGTTTGTTGTTTGGCATACTGGTGTTTAAAGAAGATGCCCATAGCTCAAGTGTGGCGTGGATTCATAGCTTTGAACGTCCAGTAGTGATGTTTGAATTGTTTGTTCTCGTTACATTTTTCACTGGTCTTATCTTTACCGGTGGACAACATGAAGCAGCCGCTTGGAATGCCATCGGTGGCGGGTTCTGGTCGAACTGGTTCTGGTTTGGTGTGGTGGGAATCGGTATGTTGTTGCCATTGGCAATGAACTACTTTAGCCCTTCTACTACTAAGCATAATCACGGCTTTATTCTTACAGTAACAAGCTTGAGTTTGATTGGTGTGTTAATGCTACGTACCTTTGTATTGTATGCAGGACAGATGACGGTCATTTAGATTTCGTCTGCTCAATACCCAGGTAACTTGGATTCGTTCGAGCTACTTGGGTTTATTTTTATAGGGAATGGGATGCTAGCGAATCTAGGGTTGTTTTGTTTGATCCTGACGGCAGTAGTCAGTAGTTGTGGCGTCACATTAGGGCTTTATAGCCTTTTGCTGCGCAAGCAAACTGTTGTGCCTGCGACTATCTCTCGTTCTTTGTCCGCTGTTGCCTTCCTTTTTTCTGGGATATCGCTATTGCTGCTGAGTTATGCGTTTGCCAGTGATGACTTCTCACTTTTGTATGTCTCGGATAATTCCAATAGTGCCTTAGCGTTGCCGTTTAAGATCGCTGCCACTTGGGGCGGTCATCAAGGCTCCATGCTGTTTTGGGTTGCCATAATTTCAGGCTGGGCTGTATTAGTTTCCAGGCGAAATAATAGTGCGAGTGATTTTCATGCTAGCTGGCTGATGTTGGCGTTGGTGGCAATTTTTAGCTGGTTTACTCTGCTGGTATCGAATCCCTTTGCAATGAATGAGGTGATGCCTCTTGAGGGGCGAGACCTTAACCCTATGCTACAAGACATAGGGCTTATTATTCATCCCCCGTTGTTGTACGTAGGTTATGTGGGATTTGCCTCTGTGCTGGCGTTAACCTGTGGCTACTTGATAGAGGCAAAGGACGAAGCAGATATCTTTAAGCGCTTAACCCGTCATACGCTATTGGCATGGGTCTTCTTAAGCGCAGGGATCATTGTTGGTGCGGGGTGGGCTTACTACGAGTTAGGTTGGGGTGGCTGGTGGTTCTGGGACCCAGTTGAAAATGCTTCTCTTCTCCCTTGGCTAACGGCGACGGCGTTAGTGCATTCCGTCATGGCAAGCCGAAAGCAAGGCCAGCTAAAGGTGTGGACCTTCTCGCTGGCAATAGTGACCTTCTGCCTTAGTATCCTGGGCACTTTTATTGTTCGTTCTGGGGTATTAACTTCGGTACATGCGTTTGCTGTTGACCCAAACAAGGGGCTGACATTGCTGGGGATTCTTAGCTTAGTGTTTGTGAGTGCCTATGTTCTGCTTATCCATCGCGCCGCTTCAATCAAGTCCAATGCTATCTCACGATTCTCCAGTAAAAACACCTTTATCTTGTGGGCTATCAACCTGTTTGTATTAGCCACAGCGATTGTCCTTCTCGGCACGTTTTATCCCATGCTGTACCAATTGCTCGGCTTAGGTAACATCTCCGTTGGTGCGCCTTATTTTAACTTGTTGTTTGCGCCATTAACGATTATTGCTCTGGTGGCAATGGGGTTAAGTCCACTACTCAAATGGCAGGCGCGGTCGGGTGTTTTTCCAAGGAAACTGGCGCTCATAAGCGCGTCGGTGAGTGCTTTATTGGCCTTTACCTTTATTCGTTACTACGCCCATCAAGACAGTGAGGTCGCAGCCACATGGTCCACCTATGCGTTCGTTACCACTTGGGCGGCACTATGGCTCACTGTGACCCATGTTCTTCGTTGCTTGCGAGTGCGCAAACAGGAATACAGATACAAGGTTTACCTGGTCTCTGTTGCTCATATTGGCGTCGCTATACTGGCCTTTGGAGCCAGCATGAACAGCTATTACTCTTACGAGCTGACCGTTAAGTTTGGTCCGACCAAACTGGGCTCAAATAGCGAGGTTCAGTTTGGTGATTATAAGATCAATTACCAACACACTAAGCTCTACGTTGCACCAAGCTATACCGCTGAACAGGGCGTCATCGAGATTACTGAGCCATCCGGCAATAGCGTGATTGCAAGACCGGAGAAGCGTCACTACCCCGTTCGCGTAATGAATATGACCGAGCCTTCATTAACGCCGTATTGGAATGGAGATGTGTATATCACCCTTGGAGAAAAGATCGATCCCGAGCATTACGCGGTTCGAATTCAGTTTAAGGCCTTTATTCGCTGGATTGGTATAGGTGGCCTGTTAGTGGTTTTTGCTGGTATCGGTTTACTTATCCGTGGTGTGTGGGTGAAACAATTTAATCCACGCAAGCGAAGAGCGATTACGCGGGAGTATCAAGCATGAGGAGACTATGGCGCTTGATGGTTTTATTGGCGTTAAGCCTCCCCTTCGGTTCACTTGTCCATGCGGCGGGTTATCAAAGCATCTCTCATCCTGTCGATTTGTTTGAGTTTGATTCTGTGGCTCAGCAAAAACAAGCGATTCATCTGGCTAAAACCTTGCGCTGCCCCATGTGTCAAAATCAAAATTTGATTGAATCTAACTCGGCGGTCGCCAAGGACATTCGACTTCGAGTGTTCGAGTTGGTGAAAGCTGGAAAGTCGGATCGTGAGGTGAAAGAGTATATGGTGGCGAGATACGGTGAGCACGTACTCTATCAGCCTTCGTTTAGCATGAAGAATGCCTTGTTGTGGGGGATTCCTATCGTACTAGGGTTGTTCATGATTGGTTTTAGTGTTGGGCATATTAAGCGTTCGATTCGAGGGATACATTGAGACAGCAATACCACTTCAGACGCTCTTTAGATGGTCAACTTTTGATCTGGGACGTAATCAAACTCGTTGAGATGGCACAAGCAATGCCAGTCATCACTGTGTCTCTTGATGCAATCCAAGAGCTAGATGAGGCCTTTTGGTATGATCTTGGCGGTGCTAAGCCAACCTGTCGCAATGTTGCTGAGCATGCCAAGTTGATTCAACAGACTGACCTTAACTATCCCATTATCTTATGTCATGAAGGACGGGTGATGGACGGCATGCATCGGGTTTGTAAGGCCTTGATGCAAGGCGCTACACATATCAAGGCTGTGCAGTTTACAAAACCTATTGCACCGCATTTCATCGACGTTGACCCAGAGACACTCCCTTATTAACCCTCGTAAAGCTCTAGTGGCAAATCATCAGGGTCTTTAAAAAAGGTAAAGCGATTTCCGGTAAATTCATCAACGCGCACTGCTTCTACCTCTACCTCATTGCTTTCTAAGTGCTTTATACAGCTAGCAAGGTCATCGACTTTAAATGCTAAATGTCTTAGCCCCTGAGCTTCTGGAGTGCTTGGGCGTTGTGGTGGAGATGGAAAAGAGAATAGTTCTATTTGTGTTCCATCAGGTAAGGCGAGATCAAGCTTGTATGAATCTCTATGTGCTCGATAGTTTTCTGCGATGATGTCTAAGCCAAGAATATGAGTGTAGAAGTGCTTTGATGTTTGATAGTCGCTACAGATGATGGCGACATGATGCGTACCCTTTAACATGGCAAATCCTGAGTCGTTGTTATTAGGCCATGGTAACACGAATAAAAAAGCTCAGCCGCGAGGGCTGAGCAAAGTCTCTAACAATGAGAGAGGAATAACATAGGTGGATTATTTCTTGCTCATCTCGTCCATTTGCTTTTGCAGCTGGTCGATTTGATTTAGTTTTGCCTTCACACCCAATGAAGTCTGGCTGATTGCCGCAGGGTTCAGAACTTGACCTTCTTGACGAGGGTACTGTCCTAGGGTTGCAAAGAACTTACCAAGCTCATCTTGTACCGGTACGAATAGCCACATGTTGTCTGCCATCCAGCGTAGGTACATGCCTGATTCGTGCGGTGCTTTCTCAAATGGGTCAGCACGTAGGTGGATGATCTTCGGCCAGTTAGACTCAAAGCGCACGGCGTCAGTGATGTTACCTTCTAGCGTTGCAAAGTGCAGTTTCCAGTCATTCCAGCGAATAGCGTTTAGCTCGCCGTTTGCAGTGAAGTAAAGCAGTGACTCACGAGGCCCTTGTTCTTGCTTACCTTCAAAGTAAGGCATGAAGTTATAGCCATCGATGTGTACACGCCACTCTTTACCGTTAGACGTGTAACCCTCAGCAAGCTTCTCCTTCACATCAGGAACACCAGCAGCGGCCATGATAGTTGGCAACCAATCTTGGTGCGCCATCATGTCGTTGTAGCGAGAACCAGGTTCAATGACGCCAGGCCAGCGAACAAGCTGAGGAACGCGCATACCGCCTTCCCACGTTGTGCCTTTCTCACCGTGGAATGGAGTAGCACCGCCGTCCGGCCAAGATACTGTCTCTGCACCGTTGTCGGTAGAGTAGATAACGATAGTATTGTCAGCAATACCCAGGTCATCCAGTTTGTCTAACAAAATACCAACGTGGTCATCATGTTCTAACATGCCATCGGCATAGATGCTGATGCCTGATTTGCCTTGGTATTTCTCTTGAAGGCGAGTCCAAACGTGCATACGTGTTGTGTTGTGCCAGATGAAGAAAGGCTTGTCCGCTTTAACGGCTTTTTCCATAAAGGCTAGAGAAGAATCTAGGAACTCTTCATCAGCAGTTTCCATGCGCTTACGCGTCATAGGGCCCGTATCTTCAATGCGACCGTCAGCGTAAGACTTGATCACACCACGAGGGCCGTAGTTCTTGCGAAACTCAGGGTCTTTTGGATAGTAGTAAGTCTCTGGCTCTTCTTCAGCATTAAGGTGGTAAAGGTTACCGAAGAACTCATCAAAACCGTGTTTTGTTGGCAGGTGTTGGTCTTGGTCACCCAGGTGGTTTTTACCAAACTGAGCCGTCATGTAGCCTTGATCTTTCAATAGATCAGCAATGGTTGGCGCCCAATCAGGAATGCCGTGAGTTGAACCAGGCATGCCGATGGTTAGAAGGCCAGTACGAAACGGTTCTTGACCCGTAACGAACGCGGCACGACCTGCAGTACAGGATTGCTGACCGTAGTGATCGGTAAATAGAGCACCTTCGTTAGCAATACGGTCGATGTTAGGCGTTTCATAGCCCATCATACCTTGGTTGTATGCGCCGATATTCCATAGACCAACATCATCGCCGAAGATGGCAAGGATATTTGGCTTGTCTGCGGCTACAGCTGACGCTGAGGCAGCTAACATTCCTGCTGAAATAGCCAGTTTGCTGAATTGATTAGTCATTGAGACTCCATCACGTTTAGTAGGGAAAAGGATTGCGACAGTTCAGCGAAGCAGAATTAGGCTTTTAACGTTACCCGCGACTAACACTAAGAGGCGAAAAGATGACTTATCTGAACTGCTGTTGGCACATAATGTAATTTTCAAGATGAGCGTTGTCGCTTTATAGACTGTATAACCATTGGTAATACAGCATCGATTTTCTTTATCAATGGAATGGGAGTTCAACGATGAGTGCTTTGTATATGAAGGGTTCAAGAGCTCTAATCATCTGAGGTGCCTAAATTAGTATCATTTTGTAGCAATATTTAACGCCGCAATTTTTGAGATAGACGTCAAATTATGAGATCAATATTATCTAGTCTCATACACAACAAGTAGAATAGCGCCACATTTCAACACCATTAAGCCTTTCCAAGCACAATGAAAAAATACGCACTGATTGCAGTTATTCTCTCCATTGCGGGGTTCTCTGCATTTTCCCTTCATACGACCGAAAAAGAAGCGCCAAAAGTGTCGAGCGCTCTCACCGTGGATACGACTTTTGCAGGGCAGGATACCCTTGAGCGTAGCGTTCATATGTTGGGCAATACATTTGCTCACCAATCCGTCGATATCAAACCAGAAGAGAAAGGAAAGGTCTCAAAGGTTTTGGTTAAATCGGGAGAGGAAGTTAAGAAAGGACAATTGCTATTTCTGCTTGATGACCGACATCAGCGCGCTGTGGTTCAGCGAGAAGCCGCGAGCTTGAAAGAATTGCAACGCCAGCACAGTAATTTACTGCGACTCTTACCTAATGGCGCCGTTCCGCAAGGAGATGTGGACGCAGCGCTGGCTAATGTTGAAATGCAAAAGGCTGAGTTAGATCTCGCTAGGGCAACGCTGCAAGACAAGCGAGTCACTGCCCCATTCTCGGGTACTTTGGGCCTAGTCGATATTACTATTGGGCAAAATGTAGAAAGCGAGAGCGTATTAACCACGCTTGATGACTCGAGCCATCTTAGATTGAATGTGGCACTTCCCGCTAAGTATTTGCGTCAACTTAAGGTCGGACAAACCACTAATCTCTCAAGCATTGAAGGGGCGAAGTCTGTAAAGGCCACTCTGACAAGTTTGGATAGCCGAGTAAACAGTCAAACGCAAAACATCCAAGTGCAGTTTCGCATCGACAATGATGAGGCAGACCTAACCCCAGGCAGTCTTGTACTAGGTGAATTACCGCTGCCGACCCAGGCCGAAGTCACCGTTCCTTTGCAGTCAGTGGTGTATCGAGGGCATGAGCGCTTTGTGTATGTGGTGCAAGATAGCAAAGTAGAAAAACGTCATGTGGAAAAGCGAACAGTGACACTTGGTGAGCGCACGGGTGAGAAAGTACAAGTCCTAGAGGGGCTGCAGGTTGGTGAAGAAATTGTTTATCGCGGCACGGTGAAGCTGCGTGAAAATGCAGAAGTGGAAGTCATTGAAACGGTAGACACTCACTTGCCAAGTGGTGACGTTTAACCATGAAACTGTCCGATTTTGCAATGTATCGCCCAACCTCGGCGATAGTGTTAAACATTCTGTTTATTGTGTTTGGCTTAGTTGGCGCAAGTATGCTGGCCGTTCGAGAAATGCCCGATGTGGAAACTAGTGTGGTCTCTGTGGGTACATCCTATGGCGGTAGTGCTTCATCCATAGTTGAGAGTCAAATAACTAAGCCTATCGAGGACCAACTTAGCGGCATCGATGGTATTGATTATATTTGGTCCTCTTCGTGGGATGGTTGGTCTGGCATCAACATTACCTTTAAGTCCGGTTACGACATGATTCAAGCGGTCAGCGATGTGCGCGATGCCGTAAGCCGAGCACGTGGTAGTTTGCCTGACGACGTTGATGAACCTATTGTGCGCAAGAACAGCAGTGAGGGTGACCCTTTCATGTGGCTCAATCTCACTAGCACTAAGCACGATCGCATCGAATTGAGTGACTATGCACAGCGGATATTAATAGAGCGCCTAAGCTTGGTGCCGGGTGTCAGCTCCATTAATACCTCTGGTGTGATTGAACGCGTGTTGTATGTGGAGATCAACCCAGAAGATCTTGCCGCACGCCAGTTAACCACCACAGACGTGGCGCAAGCATTGCGAGCAGAGAACCTGCAACTTCCTGCTGGGTATGTGAGGAATGAATCACTGAATGTGGTGGTTCGTTTAGAGCGTCTGTATCAAAAAGCTGAAGATTTTGAGCAGCTACAAATTGCCGAGAAAGACGGTCAATCTGTGCTTTTAAAGGACATTGCCAATGTCTACATAGGCGCCAAAAAAGAGACCACCACTTTTAAAGCCAATAACATCGATAGTATGGGCCTTGGCATTGTGGCTATGTCTCAAGCAAACCCTCTAACGGTATCGGATTCTGTTCTGGATGAACTCAAGTCATTGCAGCACTTTTTGCCTGAGGGTGTTGAGCTACAGGTTGATTACGACAGTACGGTTTTTATTCGTGAGGCTATAAAAGAGGTCTACATCACGCTGGCCATTACTGCTGTGCTAGTGACGGTAGTGCTGTATCTCTTTTTGGGACGACTCTCGACCACGATTGTTCCTGCGATAACCGTACCGGTTTCTCTTATCTCGGCATTTTCTGTTGCTTACTTGTGCGGTTACTCCATCAATCTAGTCACACTGATGGCCTTGATTCTGGCCATTGGCTTGGTGGTGGATGATGCCATCGTAGTGGTGGAAAACATTGTGCGCCATAGACGAAACGGTGCGCCGGCTATGGTGGCAGCGTTCAAGGGAACCAAAGAGCTTAACTTTGCCGTAATTGCCACCACACTGGTGTTGATCATGACCTTCCTGCCATTGATCTTTCTAGATGGAAAGCTAGGCAACATGTTCGCAGAATTTGCGGTTATTTTGTCTGCCGCTGTGGGCTTTTCATCCATTGCAGCCCTTACTCTTGGTCCCGTTTTAAGCGAGCTATTGTTCCGTAAAGAACTCGAAGAGCCCAACCGCGTTTGTTTGGCTGTCGATAACGGCGTAAGCCGTATCCAAGCACTCTATCGCAAGCGCTTAGAGTCGGTCCTGAAGTGGAAAACTTTCTCTCTATTTGTACTTATCGTCTGCTCTGCGGGGCTTTACTTTGTCTATCAACAACAGCAACGAGCGTTTGCGCCAGTGGAAGACAGAGGTGCGGTGAACGTTTATGTTGGCGGCATAGAAGCCACCAGCTATGAGCGAATGCTTAAGAGCATGGAGCAAATTAATGATCGCTTGATGCCACTCGCCTCAGAAGAGGGGCCCGTGGCCTCGCTTAATTATTCAACTCCTGCATTTGGCACATGGGCAGACCATCAAGGTTTCTTTATTATTCGCCTAAAGCACTGGAACGATAGAGAGATGAATGCCACTCAAGTGGTCAATCATATTAAAGAACTGACCCGTGATGTGACTGACGTGCAGGTGTTCCCCTATCAACCAGGCTTTGGTGGCGGAATGGGGGAGCCAGTGCAGTTTGTGCTGCAGGGTGAAGAATATGACGTCATCTATGAGATTGCCAAAGAGCTGGAAAAATCAGCGGAATCCAGTGGCAAGATGGATGGTATTAAGCTTGATTACAACCCGACCACACCAGAGATTTTATTGACGGTCAATCGAGAGGTCGCTCGAGACCTGGGTGTCAGTGTTAACGAGATCGCCTCAACCTTAGAAGTGTTACTCGGGGGCGCAACAGAAACTCGCTTTGAAGAGTCTGGTGAAGAGTATGACGTCTACCTTAAGGCAAATGAAGCTCAATTTAACTCTGCGGCGGACCTGAGTAAGGTGTATCTTCGCTCGAAAGAGGGAGAGTTAATCTCTTTAGATATCTTAGTGTCTGTGAATGATGTGGCTTCTGCGCGTGGCCTATTTCATTATCAACGCAAGAAATCCATTACCCTTAAAGCAAATTTAGTGGATGGAGTAACGCTAGGTGGCGCTTTGAATTACCTAGAGCAGCAGGCATCACCATTACTACCGCCTGGGTATACCTACGATTACGCGGGAGAGTCAAAGGATTACTATGATAACCAACGTGAAGTGTGGCTTATCTTTGCGCTGTCATTATTTGTCTCTTACTTGGTGCTTGCCGCGCAGTTCGAAAGCTTTGTGAGCCCTACGATCGTCATGTTGACGGTGCCGATAGGCTTGTTGGGCGGTCTGATTGGTATCTTGTTAGCTGGAGACAGCTTTAATCTCTATTCTCAGCTGGGGATGCTTATGCTCATTGGCATGGCGACAAAAAATGGCATCTTGATCGTAGAGTTTGCCAATCAGCTAAGAGACCGCGGTCAAGACGTTAAACAAGCGATTCTTAATGCTTCAGAACAGCGCCTTCGCCCAATTGTGATGACGGCAATGACCACACTTCTTGGCTCTATACCTATGTTGATTGCTACAGGGGCGGGTTCAGAGACGCGCTTCTCTGTGGGTATCGTTATCTTCAGCGGTATGCTGCTGACCACAGTGGTGACTTTGTTTGTCATACCGAGCCTTTATCTTTGGATTGGAGGTCATAGCCACTCCCCTGAAGCTCGTGTTAAGCAGGTCAATAACTTATTGGCGGAGCACACTTAAAGAAAAGATGCATCTTGTCGCATGTGGTTAATTTTTAGTCTATAACTCAATGGCTAAGCGTATAACTGATGTTGCTTTATGAGCTCAGTTTCGATCTCTTCGAAATTGAGCTAGGAATACACGACAAGGAGTTTCTATGAAGTCTTTCAATGGTGCTAAATGTAGGCTAGCTATCATAGCATCGGTACTAGTGGGGGTATCCACCGCCACTGTTGCTGCGGAAAAGCCCAATATCTTGGTGATCTGGGGTGATGATATTGGGCAGTCCAATATCAGTGCATACACCTTTGGTTTGATGGGCTACAAAACCCCAAATATAGACCGAATTGCCAAAGAAGGCATGATGTTCACCGACTACTACGGCGAGCAGTCGTGTACGGCAGGTCGCTCTACCTTCATTACTGGACAAAGTGTGCTGCGTACTGGCCTGAGTAAGGTGGGTTTACCTGGGGCAGATCTTGGCTTACAGGCAGAAGATGTCACCATCGCTGAGGTGCTCAAACCTATGGGTTACGCCACTGGGCAATTTGGTAAGAACCACCTTGGGGACAAAGATGAGCACTTGCCAACCTCACATGGCTTTGACGAATTCTTTGGCAACCTATACCACCTTAATGCAGAGGAAGAGCCTGAGAATATCGACTACCCGAAAGACCCAGAGTTTCGTAAGAAGTTTGGTCCGCGTGGTGTCATCAAATCTTATGCTGACGGCAAGATTGAAGATACAGGGCCACTGACGCGTAAGCGGATGGAAACGGTCGATGATGAAACCTTAGCGGCGGCCATTGATTTCATGGGGCGCTCAGTCAAAGCAGACAAGCCTTTCTTTGTTTGGTGGAATGCCACCCGAATGCACTTTAGAACCCATGTGAAGTCAGAACTCGCTGGTTCCACTGGCATAAGCAATTACGCTGACGGTATGGTAGAGCACGACAACCATGTTGGGGAGTTACTTAAAGCGGTCGATGATCTTGGCATCACAGATAACACCATTGTGTTTTACTCAACGGATAACGGACCACACATGAATACGTGGCCAGATGCGGGCTTAACGCCGTTCCGCGGAGAGAAAAATACCAACTGGGAAGGCGCTTATCGTGTCCCTGCAATGGTTCGTTGGCCGGGTAAGATAGAAGCGGGAAGCGTGTCTAATGAGATCATGCATCACATGGACTGGTTACCCACCTTTGCCGCCGCTGCTGGTGACGACGAAATCAAAGAGAAATTGGTGAAAGGGACCTCTGTTGGTAATACTAAGTACAAGGTTCATCTTGATGGCTATAACTTCTTACCACACCTAACGGGTGAAGAAGAGCAGGGTCGCCGAGAAGAAATCTTCTACTTTACTGATGACGGTGATCTCGCCGCTCTTCGTTACAACAAGTGGAAGGTGGTGTTCCTAGAGCAACGCTCTACAGGAACCTTGAACATCTGGGCTGAACCGTTCACGCCACTTCGCGTTCCAAAGATATTCAACCTAAGAATGGACCCCTACGAGGTTGCCGACAGAACCTCCAATACCTACTACGATTGGATGCTAGACCGCGCCTTTATGTTAGTGCCGGCACAGACCTACGTTGGCAAGTACTTGGCAACCTTTGAGGAATTCCCTCCAAGACAAAAAGCGGCAAGCTTTAGCTTGGATCAGGTAATGGAAAAACTGCAAACCCCGCAGAATAAATAAAACAAGGGGTAGAAACCTAAGACCAGGGCCAATTATTTGGCTCTGGTCTTTCTTTTTAAGCTATTGTTGTTAGTAGAAAAATTAAAAGTACGTTCGCTATAAGGGTAGTATGTTGAAACGATTTGGCAGGAAGCTATTTTTGTTCATCGCAACGATGGGAATTGGGTTCGCTCTATCAGTTGCGCAGGCTGAAGACGCAGGGTTTGTGGGAAGCAAGGCTTGCCTTGATTGTCATCAGCAAGAGTACCAACAGTGGCTGGGCTCCGACCACGAAATGGCAATGAAACACGCAGATGAAGCGAGTGTATTGGGTGACTTCAATGATGCTAGGTTTGAGTTTGCAGGGGTCGAAAATCGTTTCTTCAAAAAGGGCGAACAATATTGGGTCAATATTCAGGGTGATGACGGTCAATATCGTGATTATCAGATCAAATATACCTTCGGCTACGATCCTCTTCAGCAATATATGGTTGAGTTTGAGGATGGTCGTGTTCAGTTAATCCCATTTGCTTGGGATTCTCGCTCAAAAGAAGAAGGGGGTCAGCGCTGGTTTCACCTCTATCCAGACCTAACACCAACCGATGAGTTTTATTGGACTAACTCAGGGCAAAATTGGAACTTCATGTGTGCCGATTGTCACTCAACCAATCTAGAAAAGAACTACGACCGTGAAAAAGACATCTACGCCACCACTTGGTCTGAGATCAACGTGGGATGTGAGGCTTGCCATGGAAAAGGCCAAGCGCATATGACCTGGGCAAATGGTGATAGAACCAGTCAAGTTGTTCATCTGGGGTTTGACCGCGACCTTTCAAAAGCCGTGAAAGAGTGGGTGTTTGAAGAAAACATGCCAGCCCTGCAACCTAAGAGCATTCACCCTACCGACCAAATGACCATGTGTGCCCAATGCCACAGCCGTCGCACTCAACTGACTGAAGATAAAGACCATGTGCAGGGCCACTTACTTGATCGCTATCGATTGAGCCTTATTACGCCAGAGCTCTATCATGCGGATGGGCAAATCTTTGATGAGGATTATGTCTATGGCTCGTTTCTTCAATCAAAGATGGCGGAGAAAGGTGTGAGCTGTACCAATTGTCATAACCCTCACACCGCTAAGCTGGAAATTGTCGAGGAGGCGGTGTGTAGCCAGTGTCATTTGCCGACGAACTTTTCACCGGAAAACCATACCTTCCACGATAAAGACTCTGAAGCCTCAAAATGTACCACTTGTCACATGCCTGAGACGACTTACATGCAGGTTGATCCACGACGAGATCATAGCTGGCAGATCCCAAGGCCAGATCTCAGCACCCATTTAGGCACGCCTAATGTGTGCACCTCTTGCCATGAAGACCAAACCAATGAATGGGCATCTGAGTCATTAGCAAAATGGTTCCCCAATTCAAAACATCAAAATCAGCAACACTTCGCCGTGGCATTTTATGCGGCGGAAATTGGCTATCAAGGGGCTGAAGATGCACTGGCTTATACGGCGCAAGATAATACACAAAGGGACATTGTTCGAGCCTCTGCCACCAGTCGTTTAGCCCCTTATCAAGGAAAGAACATCACAGTGGCGCTTGCACGGGCAGTGAAGCATGACAGTGAGTTGATTCGAGTTTCTGCGGTGCAAGGCTCTGCAAGCTTTGAATTAAGGGATCGCTGGCAAATACTCGCGCCATTATTGGAGGACAAAGTACTAGGTGTGCGTACAGAAGCGGCAAGCGCGCTGGTGGTTTACTGGGCTGAGTTAAACGAGCAGCAAAAACAAGCCCTAGCTAAGCCATTGCAAGAGTACGTGGAGATACAAGAATTTAACTCCGACAGAGGCTTTGGGCGTACTAACTTAGGAAACGTCTATCGAGCGCAAGGTAATTATGCACAGGCGATTAAGGAATATGAGGGAGCCAAAGCGGTTGAGCCCTATTTTGCCAATAGCTACGTGAATCTTGCCGACCTTTATCGTGTACAAGGAAAAGAGCCACAAGTATTCTCGACTCTTAAGCAGGGCATTAAGGCGCAGCCAAAATCTGGTGCGTTACGATACAGCGCCGCTCTGTCACTACTGCGCCAAGGCAAAAATAATCAAGCCACTCAATATTTGCAACAAGCAACAGAGGTTGAGCCTGACAATGCGCAGTATTGGTATCTGTATGGCTTGTCGTTGGAATCGACAAGCGTGCCGCAGGCCTCTAAAGCGTTGGATAAATCCTTTAGAATCAGCGGCAACCCTCAGCAGCTCTACGCTCGATGCGAGATGTTGGTGAAATACAGTAAAGACCCAAGTATCGAGTTCCAAGCGCGTCAGTGCATCATTGAGCTTGAGAAATACGCCCCGCCAGAGGTGGTTAAAGGATTGCGAGCTAAGCTATAACGACGAACCTGTATAACCATTAGTTATGTTTATCTTGCGTAGAATAGAGATATTCGATGTTTGAGGATGAATTATGAGTGCGTCACAAGAAGCGGTTTCAGCGTTAGTCTCTCAGGTAGAGCAGTCTGTTGTTGGGCAGCGACACGTTGTTGAATCTTTAGTGTTAGGTCTACTAACTAATGGTCATGTATTGCTAGAGGGGCTTCCGGGAACCGCAAAAACCCGCTCTGTAAAGGCACTAGCGGATGCACTGCTCTCATCCTTTGGCCGTATTCAGTTTACCCCCGATCTGTTGCCCTCGGACGTCACTGGTACAGAGGTCTATCAAGACGTTGCTGATGGTTCGGGCAACAGCAAGCCACAACTGCACTTTCAGCCAGGCCCCATCTTCAATAGTATTGTGCTGGCGGATGAAATTAACCGCGCACCCGCTAAGGTACAGGCAGCGCTTTTAGAAGCAATGGCAGAGGGCACCATTACTGTGGGTGACGAGACGCATCAACTGCCTGATCTGTTCATGGTATTAGCGACACAAAACCCCATCGAGCAAGAAGGGACCTACCCTTTGCCTGAGGCGCAAATGGACCGCTTTATCTTAAAGGTAACGGTGGATTATCCCGACGATGATGCAGAGATGGACATCATGCGCTTGGTACGCTCTGAAGAGACCTCAAGCAACACTCAATCACAGCAACAGAACATAACCTCGATCGATCCAGTGCACGTGCTTAAGGCAAGAGAAGAAATTGCTAAAGTTGAGGTGTCGGAGATCGCAGAGCGTTATATCGTTGCCCTTGTCATGGCGACGCGTCACCCTAATCGCTACCCTGAATCAAATCTCTCTCGCTGGATTCAAGTCGGCTCAAGCCCTCGCGCAACCATAGCACTGGATAAATGCTCAAGAGCCTATGCTTGGCTCAAAGGCAGAGAGTACGTGCAGCCAGATGACGTTCGAGCTGTCGCTCATGGCGTACTTGGGCACCGACATACTCAAAGTTATGACGCATTGGCAGAAGGGATTTCTGCGAAGCAGGTAATCGATGAGCTTCTTGATACCGTAGCCATCGGCTAGTTGCTTTGCGGAGGTAACGCTATGAAATCAGCTCAACGTGAAGCCGGTGATGCTCGAATCTATTGTCAATATGCCCGCTTAGTTCAACTGCAGGGGCAGGTGAGCTCTTTCTCCTTTTTACCCCAATTGAAGGCGGGCACTATTTTGTCTGGCCGCCACCAATCCCTGTTTCGTGGCCGAGGATTAAATTTTGAAGAGCTGCGTCACTATCAAAATGGCGATGATATTCGCAACCTTGATTGGAAAGTCACAATGCGCACAGGTAAGCCGCACGTACGAGCCTACACAGAAGAAAAAGATCGCAACGTTATTTTGTGTGTTGATCAGCGCTCTAGTCTGTTCTTTTCCTCTATCGAGGTAATGAAATCCGTCGTCGCTGCTGAGGTTGCTGCTTTGAGCGCTTGGCGAGTGCTTAAGGACAGTGATCGAGTGGGCTTTGTTATGGCAAAGCCCAATAGCATTGATTGGTATAAACCGCAGCGCAGCCGCTCCCATTTGTTACATCGACTAAATTGTCTTGCCGAAGCCAATCAGTCCCTTAATGTTTCCTCTCAAGATAGTGAGTCGGCATCATTTGGACAGTTGATGTCGGTCATTACCCGCGTCGCAACCAAAGGCTCTACCGTCATAGTGCTCAGTGATTGGCATGGGGCAAAAGAGTCTGATGTTGATAGGCTGCAACAGCTTCAGGAGCATAATGATGTGCTTACGGTATTGATCTCTGACGAGTTAGAAGAAGAACTTCCTGCACGCTCTAATTGGGTGATGGGAGACGGTACCCATCAGCTGAATATCAGTGAATCGTCAAAGCTCAAGCAAGCTAATCTCGGATTAAAGCAACATCAAGAGCTCAAAAAGAGTCAGCTGGTACGTTTGATGGCAGCAAAAGGGCTACCTTTGATTCATCTAGATACATCCGGCAATCATCTAGAGCAATTTAAGCGTGGTATGGGAGCACATCGATGACGATACATACGCCACCGCAAAGCTATATGTTGCGTGATATTGTCGAGGTTGCTGTGGCACCGTCAGTCAGTTGGATGCCGCAAACCATTGGCTGGAGAGTCGTTGCTGTCATTGCATTGGCCTGCGCTATCGTTTGGTCCTATAAAAGCTTACAGCGTTGGTGGAGCAACCGATATCGACGTGAGGCCGTAGCCAGCCTGGATATGATGTTACAGGCGTGCAAAACCGCACAGGAAACAGATAAAGTCTATCGTCAGCAGATCTCTCAAGATGTGTATCGCGTTTTGAAGACAGTGTTGTCGGCGGTTGATCCACAAACACGACCGTTATATGGGCAGCCTTTTTTGCAATCTCTTGATGCTCAGAGCGAACCTAGGCTTGATGTATTCGCCAGTAAATGGTCGCATTGGCCTCAATCATTGCTTGTAAAGCAAAACGCCCTTGATAAGACGGAACTCTTGGCCTTGATTGCTGATAGTCAAGTGTGGGTGAAACAGCACCTTGCTCTAGCTAAAAATGCACAAGGGGAGATGAGCGATGCTTGATTCTTCTCTGGAGCTTTTGCACCCCTATTGGTTATTGGCTCTGCCTTTACCACTACTGGTGCACTGGCTCATTCCGGCCTATCGTACTAAGCAATCTGCCATAAAGGTCCCTTTTTTTGGCGTCTTGCTTAAGGCTCTAGGGGAGTTGCCGAACGAGGGTGCCAGCCAACTGCGTCCGTCCTTATGGCAGCGATGCATTTTGGTGATGTCATGGTGTTTAGTGATCTTTGCCTTATGTAAACCGACGATTCTCGGCGAGCCTCAAATACGTGAACGCTTAGGGCGTGATGTGATGGTGGTGGTGGATTTGTCTGGCTCTATGGCTGAGCAAGACTTCACTTCGCAAAGTGGTGACAAAATCTCTAGGTTGGATGCGGTAAAAGAGGTACTCGAAACCTTCGTCGAATCAAGAAAAGGCGATCGATTAGGGCTTATCTTATTTGGCGATGCGGCCTTCATTCAAACACCGTTTACAGCAGACCAAACGGTATGGCTTAATCTGCTTCAGCAAACTGATGTTGGGATGGCAGGAGCGAGTACCTATCTTGGTGATGCTATAGGCTTGGCTATCAAGGTGTTTGAAAACAGTGCCGAAACTCGCGGAGAAGGCGCACGTGAAAAGGTCGCGATTGTGCTGACCGACGGCAATGATACGGGAAGCTTCGTTGAGCCAATCGATGCCGCTAAGGTTGCTAATGCAAAGGGGGTGAAGATCCATGTGATTGCCATTGGCGATCCTGCCACTGTGGGTGAACAGGCCTTGGATATGAACACCATTTCGCGTATTGCGTCAGAGACAGGTGGTGAGGCATTTGAGGCTCTAGATAGAGAAGCACTGACCCGAGCTTATGAAGAGATTGGAGAGTTAGAGCCTCAACTCTATGAAAGCTCGACCTATCGCCCTAAAACCAGCGTGCACGCCTACCCAATTATGCTGGTGGTTGTCCTGTATTTGCTGGCCTTCATGGTCAGTACAGTGAAACGAATGGCGACAACGAATACCAATGAGACGACGAAGGAGAAAACGGATGTTTGATTCTCTTTTGTGGCAACAAGTGTTCACTCAATTTCATTTTATTAGGCCGCTATGGCTCCTTGCTCTTATTCCTTTAATGGCCGTGGTCTATCTGCGTTGGAAGCATGAGACCGTTGGTAGTTGGCAAGCCTTGCTACCAGATCATCTAAGAAAGCCTTTGACCATCGGCGATATGGGGTGGCGAAAGCAACTGCCTCTAAAATTGCTATTTGTCTCTATGTTGCTGGCAATTATTGTCTGCGCAGGGCCTACCTGGCAAAGATCACCATCGCCTTTTGGTGAAGACAAGGCATCACTACTGATTGCGTTGGATAACAGTCCCTTAATGCTGAACGAGGACTTGCCACCTAGCAGATTAGAGCGTTCAAAGCAGAAGGTGCAGGATCTCTTAGCACTTCGTGCTGGCGGGCAAACAGGCCTAGTAGTGTATTCTGGCACAGCTCACCTTGCCATGCCAATGACCAAAGACAGCTCTGTATTTGCTCCTTTCTTGGCGGCCATTGAGCCTAGCATTATGCCTGTCGAAGGGAAAAAAGCGGACAGCATTATAGCGCTTATCGATGAACAGTTGGCTAGTGATAAAGCGGGAACCGTACTTCTTATTAGTGACGGTATTACACCAAACAGTCTCGAACCACTTGCCCAATACTTTAATCAAAGTCGTCATCAACTGCTTGTTCTAGCCGCAGGCAACCAGCAAGTGCAAAGCAGTAATCCAATGGATCTCAACTCGCTGAAGCAATTGGCGAGTGAAAGCGGTGGGAGCATAGAGGTGATTTCCATTGATGGTACCGATATTAGCGCACTAAATCGAAAGATTGAACGTCATATGCAGCTTAACAATGAGTCAGCAATGCCATGGCAAGACATGGGGTATTACTTGCTAGTGCCTATCGCTTTATTGCTACTGTTTTGGTTTAGAAAGGGCTGGCTTGTTCAATGGGCACTGCTGTTTTGTGTTCTCACGCTTGCTTTGCCTGTGAACAAGGCTTATGCGTCGCTCGAGATGCACAAAGCCGAATCCACAGAGGCAAGCGTGGAACTAACGCAGTGGGACAAGGTTTCTCAAATGTGGGTCGATCTATGGCTGACTCCAGACCAGCAAGGGCAGTGGCACTTTAATCGACAAGACTATCTTGAGGCGGCGATTCATTTTCAAGACCCGCTTCGCAAGGGCATAGCCTATTATTATGCTGGAGAATTTAAACTGGCTCATGCGCAGTTCTTAAATGCAGACTCAGCCCTGTCACTGTTCTATGCGGGCAATGCGTTGGCCAGACAGCGCGAGTATCTCAAAGCTAGGGATTTGTTCGCCTATCTGCTAAAACAAGAAAAATGGGAGCTACCAGAACAACTTACCACGGATGTGGAGCATAACTTGAAGGCGATGCAGGCCATTGTTGATGAGGTGAATCGGCTCAGTGAGAGTCAGGCAGGCACCACAGACGGCCCTGAAGACTCAATGGAGCTAGGTGATAAGCCTCAGACAGGGGATGGCGCAGAAGACCAAGCGGTGGCAGCAATGATGCTAAAAGAGACGCTCAATGCCAATGAAATACTGGGTAGTGATGAGCTTGCTGATAAGTGGCTGCGTAAGGTGGAGTCCGACCCTAAGTTCTTTCTAAGAGCCAAGTTTCAAATTGAGTTACTTAATCGTCAAAGTGAGGAGCCAAGTAATGCGAAGTAACCTTTGGCGCCTTATCTTAAGCGCTTTCATGTCGATGGCGTTTACGACGAGTAGCTTTGCCAGTGACGTAGCGCAGCTGCAACGCAGTGGCGGTGTGCAGATCAAGAGCTGGTTGAATGATAATCAAGATATCGAACAACCAGAGCAGGTCACTATCAACGAGCAGCTCACCCTGTATATAGAAGTATCGACACCGCGCTGGTTTACGGGCGGGACTCGCATTGGTGGCATTGAAATACCGGATGTCATAGCCAAGCAGCGTTCTCAACTTGCGGTTAATTACGCAGAGAGGCGAAAGGGCGCGACCTGGTCAGTACAGTTATGGGAGATTAATTTGTATCCGCAAAGGAGCGGCGAGTTTGTTATCCCACCACTTGCGGTGCAGGTACAAGTCTCTGTTGACAGTGGCGTGAATGTGAAAGGTAACCTCTACACCGAACCATTGCGATTTACGGCTAGCTTACCAAGCGGGCTATTGACGGAAGAAACGCTTTGGATTAACAGCCCTAAGGCTGAAATAAACCAGCAGTGGCAACAGTCTAATCAAGAACTGAAGGCCGGAGATACCATTACCCGAACCATCCGTATTGAGGCAACAGATACCTTGTCGGTGTTATTACCTTCGGTAATGTCTACCGATAGCGTGAATAGAAATAAAAATTATCAAGCATATGCAAAGCCAGTGAGGCTGTCAGATACGCAAAATCGAGGTCAGTATCAAGCACAGAGCGTCGAGGAGGAGGTTTATGTGCTACAAACTGGGGGAGAGCTAACCTTTCCTGAGTACTCGATATTTTGGTGGGATTCAGAGCAAGGTGAATTGCGAGAATTGAGACTTGAGGGGCAGTCTTTCAAAGTGTCCCATACCTTCTCTTCGTGGGTGCGCTATTATAAAGATAACTTACTGATTACACTCTTTGTTTTCATTGTAGTTATTGGGTTTTATTTAGCGTTAAAACGCTATTATAAGAGCCAACCTAAGCCTGCTTGGTGGGTGTTTGTTCAAGAATTGAAATTAGGCAATGATCAGCGAATCCGGGCCTGTTTGTATGTTCGATTACGCTCTCAATCGGGTGATTTACAATTGAATGCATTGTCGAGCACTGTTGATTGGCAAATACTAGCGAACCAAATTCAAGACGAAAAGATCTCTTTTATTAAGGGATGTTCTCTATGGCGAGAAATAGGAAGACTGGCTAGTCAAAAAAATGAGCAAAGGAAATCGCATTATCTCGCTTTGCCTCAATTGGCGAGGTTAAATGAGCGCTACAAAGGCCCTAGATATTAGCCTAGGGGTAAACACAATAGGAACCTATGAAAAGTACTGAGCTTAATTTAATCCCTTTCTTTGTCGCTGTGTACGAAGAAAGCAGTATGTCTAAAGCCGCCAATCGTCTTGGGGTCAGCCAGCCAGCAGTAAGTAAGTCTTTAAAGCGCCTACGAGAGATTTATGACGATCCTTTGTTCCATAGAAGCCCTACAGGGGTTACGCCTACGACTTTTGCTGTTGATATTTACCCAGCGCTGTCTGCCTCGTTTAAGAATTTCACCTCCACCTTGTCTGCAACACGAGACTTTAACCCAAAAGATTCTCATCGTATCTTTTCGATTGCTTGCATAACCACTGTGGCTTACCAATTGATGCCGGATCTATTGGCGGCCATAAAAAACAAAGCGCCTAATATCGACCTTGAGGTACACCCTCTGTTTACCGAGGATCATGAGTCAGATTTGCGTTTGCAGCGATACGACTTGGTCATTGATATGCGACCAATGGAAAGGACATCGTTAAAGGTAATAAAGCTGGGTAGGGAAAGCATCAAGGTGATCGCTAGAGAAGGTCATCCAAGACTCTCTGGTGAGATTACCGTAGAGCAATTTCTAGCAGAGGGACATATCGCGGTGTCTCGTTGGAAGAGTCGAAGTGCGCTCTTGCATCACTTCAAAGAGTTGGATAATCGTAGGATTGTGTACCGCTCTCCTGGTGTACTTGAGGTGCTACCTGTGGTGTGTGGTACTGATTACCTTGCCCTGTTCCCAGTGTCTATCATCGAAACCATGGCCACGCATTTCCCGATACAAACCTTAGAGGCACCGTTTCTGGATATATCAGAAGATGTTTGCATGCTTTGGCATCCAAGTAGAACCACAGAAAATGGCCACAAATGGTTACGAAGCCAAGTGCAGTCAGTGTCAAAGGTGATCTTTAAAGATTAGGGTCTGTTGACCCCAGTGTGATGATATAAAAGGCCCACTTGGTATTATCACTCCTTAACAATACCAAGAGGGTCGTTAGTCTATATGTTATAGGCTATGCCAGCGTTTACCCGCTTCGAATCCTACGAGCGACGACATACGTTCTAAATATGTCGATGGAGTGCACTGGGTGTTTTCTTGCGCTTCAGTGAACTGGTTAAAGAAGGATTTGTAAATGGTGAACATATCTTCATTTGTACCAGTAATTGCTTCTTCTCTTGCTAGCTTTCTCGCTTTTTGAGTCAGGTAACTCTCAATTACGCTTGATTCCCCACGCAGTAAAGCGTGTTTGTTGATCCAGCCTAACTCGCCATTTGCGATGTCAGTAGTGATAGAGCTTTTAAGCAATGATAGTTTGGTTGTATCCATTGATGCATTCCTACTTAGTAATTATCAAAAGACCACTTTTCCAGCACAGCTCGCCTGTGACATAGGGAAAAGATCGGGGGCATGCTAGACCCAGAAAGCATCTTCGTCTACGAAATTCACACAAATTTACATTTATACCTATAAAGTGGTACATGAGCGGTATGCACCTCATTGCACTGCTTTTTTTCTTTCTAAATGAGGGATATACTCCAGTCTACTTGTCGGAGTGCCATAAGGCTGAGACCGTTAACTCGGGATCCGTTGAACCTGATCAGGCTAATACCTGCGAAGGGAACAAGAGTAGAGATCATAACACCCCAGATCTCTATCCCCAGATCATAGCTCTATCTGAGCGATGATCTGTCTTGTTGCATCAAAATCCGTCAAGCATTTTTAATAACCAATAGGAAAAATGCTATGTCGACACGTAAACAAGCAAGGCTAGACGCCAAAAACTTTATCGACTCATTGTCGGTAACGCCTTACCCCAACTCCACCAAACGCTACATTCAAGGTACTAGAGAGGATCTGCAGGTACCCGTTCGCGAAATCTCGCTACAAGATAGCTTGATCGGTGGTAGCAAGGACAACCCTCTATTTCAGCCCAATGAGCCTATCCACGTTTATGATACCTCGGGTGTCTACACAGACCCCAAGCATCACATCGATCTTTACTCGGGCCTTCCAAAACTAAGAGAGCAGTGGATATCAGAAAGAGGCGATACTGAGCTTCTTGATGATGTCAGTTCGGTATATACCAAGTCTCGCCTTGAAGACGATACGCTAGATGAACTGCGCTACGGTAACCTTCCTAGAATTCGTCGAGCCATTAATAAGCAGTGTGTGACTCAACTTCATTATGCGCGTCAGGGCATCATCACCCCTGAGATGGAGTACATTGCCATCAGAGAAAACATGGGGAGGCAAAAATTTGCCGATGAGCAACTCAATCATCAACACCCAGGTCACGCCTTTGGTGCCAACCTTCCCAAGGAAATCACACCAGAGTTTGTGCGCAAGGAAGTCGCTGAGGGCAGGGCTATCATCCCATCAAACATCAATCACCCAGAAGCGGAACCTATGATCATCGGGCGTAACTTCTTGGTGAAGGTCAACGCGAATATTGGTAACTCTTCGGTAAGTTCCTCGATCGAGGAAGAAGTAGAAAAGTTGGTATGGTCTACTCGATGGGGAGCGGACACGGTAATGGACCTGTCCACGGGGAGAAACATCCATGAGACTCGTGAGTGGATCTTGCGCAACAGCCCTGTGCCTATTGGTACTGTGCCTATGTATCAAGCCTTGGAGAAGGTAAATGGCATCGCTGAGAACCTTAATTGGGAGGTGATGCGCGATACCTTGATTGAACAAGCAGAGCAAGGGGTGGATTACTTCACCATTCACGCGGGTTTGTTACTGCGTTACGTGCCAATGACGGCAAAAAGAGTAACCGGCATTGTTTCTCGAGGTGGGTCTATCATTGCGAAATGGTGCTTGGCTCACCATCAAGAGAGCTTCCTCTACACCCACTTTAGAGAGATTTGTGAAATCTGTGCCAAGTATGATGTGGCGCTGTCTTTAGGAGATGGCCTGCGTCCGGGCTCTATCGCGGATGCGAATGATGAGGCTCAGTTTGCTGAATTGCGTACCCTTGGCGAGTTGACTAAGGTAGCGTGGGAGTATGATGTGCAGGTGATCATTGAAGGACCAGGGCATGTACCTATGCATATGATCAAAGAGAACATGGATGAGCAACTGGAGCATTGTGATGAGGCACCTTTCTATACGTTAGGGCCCCTCACCACTGACATCGCTCCTGGATATGACCACATCACCTCAGGTATCGGAGCCGCTTTGATTGGTTGGTACGGCTGCGCCATGCTGTGTTACGTGACGCCGAAAGAGCACTTGGGCTTGCCTAATAAAGAAGACGTCAAAACGGGGCTGATTACCTATAAGCTCGCGGCTCATGCTGCCGACCTTGCAAAGGGGCATCCTGGCGCGCAGATCCGCGACAATGCCTTATCCAAGGCGCGATTTGAGTTCCGCTGGGAGGATCAGTTTAACCTGTCTCTTGATCCTGAAACCGCTCGCGCCTTCCATGATGAAACCTTGCCTCAAGAATCTGGCAAGGTGGCACATTTTTGCTCTATGTGTGGCCCTAAGTTCTGCTCAATGAAGATCTCGCAAGAGGTCCGAGAGTATGCCAAGGATATTGAACAAGTCGCCGAGGATCAGTCTTTGCATATTAAGATGCTTGATGATCCCCTTGAAGGGATGCGTCAAAAATCTCAAGAATTTCTCGATACGGGTGCTGAGCTATACCATCCCAAGGAGCTAACCAGTCAGTCAGATTAACCAGTAACAGAAACACAAAGGGCTATCCAAGTGGATAGCCCTTATTATTTGTTGTTCGCAATTAACGGAAGTCTATTTCTCGCTAACCACTTCTCGCAATACCGTCCCTGTGGTGCCACTTGGCTGAGTGATCCCTAGGCTATTGGACAGTGTTGGTGCAATGTCATACGGAGTGACTTCGCGCTCAACCCTTTGAGGCTTGATCTTGTGCCCAGCAAAGATAACCGGGACATGGGTATCATAGCGCCATGGAGAGCCATGCGTAGAGGCCACGGTTAATCCGTCCATATCATTGATGTAGGTACGCGGTGCAAAGACCAAGTACACATCGCCAGAGCGATTCGGATGGTAGTTGTTGCTGACCATTTTGTTAATATGAGTGTCAGCCAAACGCCCGGAAGCCACATCGGAGCTGGTGACGGCGTAGGCGACGCCCTCAATCTTCATCACCTCTTGCGCGATGGCGGTTTGTAACTTGGCCAGATCGATGCCTTTCTCTTTGATTAGCTCATGATTCAGGTAAACATAAGGCTGTGCGTAAAGTCGAAAGATCTCTTCATCAACCCCGAACTCGGACTTAAGGCGTTGCTTAAGGCTGTCCGTGAGCAATGATTTTTTATCAAAGTAATTGGCGCGCTTAAGCCCCAATGTCGCCGCGATAGGAGATGCCTCTGGTGCTCCATGATCTGCAGACAATACAATCAGGGTATTGTCCAAGCCGACATGATGGTCAATATCTGCAAACAGGCTCTTCAATGTTTTATCTAGGCGAATAAGGTTATCCTCAGCCTCTAGGCTTGACGGACCATACAGATGCAACACGTAATCGTTTGAAGAAAAACTCACCGAGAGGTAATCGGTCACATCGCGACTGCCTAGCTTCTCTTGTTGCAATAAAACCTTGGCAAAGTCTGCAGTGATCTCATCACCTGCAGGGCTAACCGTGAGCATGGTTGAGTAGTATTGATAGCTTGCAGGGCCATAAGGGTGGGGAAACGTTCGTTTGAATCCCGCTAGATCAAACTTTTGCTCCTGAGATAGTTCTTCAAGGGTGTATTTATCTCTATCTAGAGCAAGCTCCCATCGCTTGCCGGAGTACTGTGCAGGGATGTTCTTTTCGTTCCACCTATTAACCCACACGGGATAGGCATCGTAGTAGTAATCACTAGTGACGAACTCAGAGGTTGCCTTTGAAAACCAAAATGCCTTGCCGGTATGTCCAGCCATAGAGATGGCACCTCGATCCTTAATAGAGACTCCAAAGACCTTAGATTGACCACTGTTTGATATCGTTAACTCGTCACTGAATGTCGATACTAAGATGGGAGAGGGAGATCGCCCATCTTGTTTAGCCGTGCGTTGAGTGGGGTCGATTTCGGTAGATTGGTCAACGCCAGCACCGCTGCTCAGCATGCTGTAGTCACCGTCTTCTACATTGTAGATAAGGCGTTCAAGACCTCTGTCATACCAAACGTTACCCACCATGCCGTGCACTGATGGTGGCGCACCTGTGGCTAGGGAAACGTGGCCGACAATGGTTTCTGTATTGCCGTGTTGATAATGGGCGTTGGTGTAGTAGACCCCCTGATCCATCAGGTAACGGAAGCCGCCTTCACCAAAATTGTGCTTGTATCGCTCAAGAAGGTCGCCACGAAGTCCATCAACGGTTATCTGTAATACGAGCTTGGGCTTAGCCTCAGCAGAAAATACAGGAGAGGAGATAAGACCTAGGCCTATCAAACTCATCGCACAGTAGCGTTTCATCATTGTTTTATTCATCCTTTTAACGAATTAGCGCGCGTCTCTAACAAGGCGCAGTCCCATATCCGACATAATTATAGACTGGCTAGCAAAGTCTCTTCGGTAGTTTTCAGATTCATTGTCGGCATAGGAAAAACTGCCACCGCGAACAGACTTATGGGCAAGTCCAATATCGGTATCTTGTGCGTTACTTGGATTGTGTATTGGTGAACTGCGATAAAATGTTGCTTCGTAGGCATCGATAGTGAATTCGCCCACATTGCCTGTCATGTCATACAGTCCTAGTTCATTAGGTTTCTTTTGACCAACGCGGTGTGCTCGATTGTTGGCATTGCCTGCATGCCATGCGACCTCATCGATGTTGTTTGAACCACTATAGGTATAGCCCTTAGATTGATTGCCACCACGCGCGGCAAATTCCCACTCGGCCTCAGTGGGCAAGCGGTACTTTTGACCTGTGATTTCATTGAGTTTGTCGATGAAGTAGTTCGCTTGCTGCCAACTTAAGTTATTGACTGGGATTTGAGGGTCTTTGAAGAAGCTTCTTGAATGGCCCATTACCTCTTCAAACAAAGACTGTGTGACCTCGAACTTAGAGATATAAAAGCTATCCACACTCACTTGGTGGGCGGGTTGCTCTGAGGCTTTGGCATCATCCGAGTCGGAACCCATGATATAAGCGCCCCCGGCAACGAATACCATGTCGGCTTCGATCTGAGCGGTCAGAGGGTGAGGTTCAAATAGTGAGCATCCTGTTATTGTTAACACTAGCGTCCATGCTAATAAAGGGCGAATAGTCGTCAAGCGCAGGTTCATATTTGGTCTCTGTCAAAAAATGAGACATTAGTTTAACAATTCTCAATTTTCCAAATGGTTATATGCGCAATAACAAGCCTTTGATATAACCAAAAGTTAAAATAAGGCTGTTTTTGGCATCCAAGATAACGGTATCGATATGTTGTTGACTCAAGGCCCGCAATTTAACGGCAAACCCTCAAAGCGAATGCATGTAATGGCGAAGCCCATTGGTGCTGCGTGCAATATTGATTGCAATTACTGCTACTACCTGAGCAAGCAGGACCTGTTGGACTACAAGAAGGGTTGTTCTCCAGAGATGAGTGAGCACGACCTTGAGCAATACATTAAGCAGTATATCGAGGCTCAAAATACGCCGGAGATTATCTTTTCATGGCAGGGTGGAGAACCGACTTTATTAGGGCTCCCTTACTTTGAAAAGATCGTTGAACTGCAGAAAAAGTATCAGCCTGTTGGCGTAAGCATCTCAAACGATTTGCAAACCAATGGCACCTTGCTGAACGCAAAATGGTGTCAGTTTTTGAAAGAGAACAACTTTTTGGTAGGCCTGAGTATTGACGGCCCAGCCATGTATCACGACGCCTATCGAACTAATAAAGCTGGGCGTGGTACTCACAAGCAAGTCATGGAAGCGGTGAAGCTCCTTCATGAATACCAAGTGAGTTTTGCTACGCTGACCTGTATCAATAACCTTACCAGCCGTAACCCTTTAGAGGTTTATCGATTCTTGCGTGACGAAGTAAAGTCGCCACAAATGCAGTTCATCCCCATTGTGGAACAAAAAACATTCCGCGATACCGCACCTCAGACATGGGAAGAGCAGCAGCAACCGCGTCAAGGTGATAAACGACTGATCCCGGGCTCAAAAAATTCTGTAATGGAGTCATGGTGTGTATCCGATGAGGCATGGGGTAACTTTCTGATTGCTGTATTTGATGAATGGGCGAGCCGTGATGTCGGCAAGGTGTTTGTGCAATATTTTGAAGCCTTTGTTGAGACTTGGATGGGGCGCAGAAATCCATTGTGCACATTAGGTGAATTTTGCGGTAAGGGTTTGGCGATGGAGCCAACAGGTGACGTATTCGCTTGCGACCATTATGTTTACCCAGAGTATAAAATTGGCAATATTCACGTCGATAAATTGGATGATTTGGCGTTCTCAAGTAAACAGCAGAGTTTTGGGTTTAATAAAACCAAGAGCCTAACCGAGCAATGCAACACATGTGATTACAAGTTTGCTTGCTTTGGTGAGTGTCCAAAGAATCGCTTTATTCGCACCCGTTCTGGTGAGCCAGGGCTCAATTACCTTTGTGCTGGGTGGCACAAATTCTATAAGCACGCAGACCGTTCCATTGCACATTTACTGAGAGTAATGGGCTACCCCGTCGCACATGGCAAGTTTAGCGATAAGATCGTAAGAGAGGCCATGTCTCAACCTCAGCCAAGCAATACCTTTGGTGCCAAGTTTTGATGAGTGTAAGAACCAATTTCTTTATTGCCTTAGCAGTGATGATGGCTTTACTCTTGTTTGCTCCATCTTCTAGCGCGGCCAATCGAACGGTAGAGCAGCTGTCATATATCGCTCAGGACAAAAATAACAAGCGCTCTGAGCGTATTGACGCATTAGAGCAGTTAACCCGTTTTCCAAGTCAAAGTGCCCTGATCGCTATCGCTCGCGGGCTTAAGGATAGTCATCATGATGTTCGGGAGGCGTCGGTTCGAGCATCAGCGCCATATCAATTTGCTCACCGCTGGCGTCTGCTGTCTCCGCTCATGGACGATTTAGTTTTAGATGTGAGAATAGCGGTCGCTGAAAACCTTGTCGTCGATTACGCAGCAATGAACGCAGTTCAAAAGAGACAGTTTGATCCTTTGTTTGATGACTGGGCTTCTACTTTGATTCTAGAAGATACTCCAGAATCTATGATGGCATTGGGCGAGGGTTATCTGCATATTGGTGACTATGGGGCCGCCAGAAATGTCTACGGGCAATTGATAGAGAGAGCCGAGGGCGGAGTCGATGCGTGGATTGGTATTGCTGAAAGCTATCGGCTTAATAAACAAGATGATGAGGCGTTAACTTCACTAAACAAAGCTTTAGTCGCTTTCCCAGAAGAGCCAAGATTACTGTATGCAAAGTCTCTAACGTTGGTGAGGCTTAACAAGCCAAAGCAAGCCGCGCAGAGCATGGACCATGCAGCTAATGTTGCGAAAACTAACAGTCAATATTGGTATGTCAATGGCGTACTTCAGGAGGCTTATGATCAACAACTGGCCTTAGACTCACTGAAGAAAGCCTATCAAATCTCAGAACAGCCAGAGCAGTTATATGCAATATGCGACTTTAAGATTCGCCATTCGGATAGTAGAGCGGAGGTATGCGTGATGCAGCTAGAAAAAATCGCGCCGCCACATGTTGTTGCCAATTTACGGAGTCGAATTGAGCAACGGGACGTTGTTACGAACTAATGCTCGCTTAACGTTTTTGCACAGCTTGCCAAAGCGCCTAATGTCATCAAAGTTGGGCGCAGTGCCATCTGAGATATAGTGCTCCCAATAACTAAGCTCTGTATCAACCAGTTCCATAAGTTTTTTAGGGCAGCCTACGCAATCTGTACCTGTACCGCAGACAAAGGTTTCATCTTCATACAGAGGTAGCTCAAGCTTTACCTGCTCGATAATATTGTGCATTGCAGTAAGGCGGTCAGGTTTGCGAGCGAGCATGGTCAATCTTTATACCATATAAAAGCACTATCATAATACAAATAGACTTGTGGTGTAGAGATATTTGAATAAAAAAAGTCTGCACTTTCTGTTTCAAAGTGCAGACCTTTAATTTTAATACGAGTTGTTCATCTATTACAGTCTAAGCGGCTTCTGCTTGCGCTGGGCAATCATGCTGCTGGGCGCGCTTATCCAATGCACCGCTAAAGCGAGTGAGAAGCAGTGCTACAATCACTACCACGCCGCCAATCCATGGAGTATGCATCAAACCAAGGCTTTCGTGAGCAACAATCATACCGCCCCCCCAAGAACCTATCGCGATACCTACGTTAAACGCGGCAATATTAAGTCCTGACGCTACATCAACTGCTTCAGGTGTATGCTTCTCAGCAAGGCTCACTACGTAAACTTGTAGGCCAGGCACGTTACCAAAAGCAAATGCACCCCACACCAAGATAGTCACTACCGCTGCAATAGAGTTGTAAGCCGTAAAGTTAAATACAAACAGTACAGTGGCCAAGCCTGAGAAGATGACTGTTAGCGCTTTGATTGGGCCCATCTTGTCGGCCATTTTGCCGCCCCAAATGTTACCAATCGCCACTGATACGCCATACACCAACATGATGATGCCGATGGCACTTGGGTTAAAGCCTGACACGTCTTGCAAGATAGGTGCTAGGAAGGTAAACGCTGTAAATGTACCGCCGTAACCTAGTGCTGTAATTGCATACACAAGCAGTAGACGAGGCTGAGTTAATACTTTTAACTGTGCTGATAGTTTTGCCGCTGGTGGCTGTTTTAGGTTGCTTGGCACAAGAAGAGCACTACCAATTAACGCAATAAGCCCCAAGATTGCCACAATCAAAAACGTTGCCTGCCAACCAAATGTTTGGCCAATATAAGTTCCTAGAGGCACACCCGTTACTAGAGCCACTGTTAAGCCAGTAAACATAATCGCGATAGCACTTGCTGCTTTCTCTTTAGAGACTAAACCTGTTGCAATAGTCGACCCAATAGAGAAGAACACGCCATGAGCAAGACCAGTTAAGATGCGCGCAAGTATCAAGGTGTTGTAACTAGGCGCCTGCCATGCCAAAAGGTTACCTGCGACAAAAAGGCTCATTACTGCAAGAAGTACTTTTTTACGGTTCCACTTACCCGTAAGCGCGGTAAGCACTGGAGCACCAATCGCCACGCCAAGAGCATATAGGCTAACAAGAAGTCCAGCGGAAGGGACTGACACATTAAGGTCAGTGGCCATAGTAGGAATCAAACCTACAATTACAAATTCTGTTGTTCCGATTGCGAACGCACTTAGCGTCAACGCTAGTAATGCTAAAGGCATAATCTTTCTCTCTCTATGCTGATACGGTGTGTATCAATCGATGGAGTGGATTATTCAGTAAAACCGGTTTGTGAAAAATAGTGTCTTTAACAAATTACTTTTGTTGTTTTTGAAATAATGAGAATTGAAAGCTGTCAGAGAGTAGCGATGTGCGCATGCTGTAAAGGGGCCCACAAAGGCCGATCCACTTCATCCCCGAACGCTTCTATCGGGGATCTATCAACGTACATGCATTTAGATTGCCGATAAGAGACCTCGGCAATGACGAGATTTCCTAGGATAGCAGGGTGCACAAAGGCCGCCCCACGTCATCCCCGAATGCTTCTATCGGGGATCTATTAACGTACATGCATTTAGATTGCCGACCGGAATGCCGGCCCAGCGGAATGCCGGCCCAAAAAAGACCCCGGCAATGACGAGTGTGTCTAGGTTAGCAGGGTACACAAAGGCCGATCCAAGTCATCCCCGAACGTTTCTATCGGGGATCTGAAACGTACAGGCTAGAGATTGCCGACCGGGGTGCCGGCCCAAAAAAGATCCCGGCAATGACGAGATTTCCTAGGATAGCAGGGTGCACAAAGGCCGCCCCACGTCATCCCCGAACGCTTCTATCGGGGATCTATTAACGTACAGCATTTAGATTGTCGACCGGGGTGCCGACCCAGCGAGGTGCCGGTCCAAAAAGACTTCGGCAATGACACGTTTACCTAGGCCCCAGCATCGGCATTAAAACCTAGTTTCTAGCCTTTTAAAAACAAGAACCCCTAAGACGCAAAAAAGCACGCCAACATGTGGCGTGCTCTTAGTCAAAACAGCTGTAATTATGGCTGCTGCTTAGTCGGCGCTAGCGCAATCTCGCGAATACACACATTTTGAGGTTGTTGGAATGCAAACAGTACAGCGCGAGCTACGTCATCGGCAGCAAGTACACCGCCCATGTCTTCTTTCCAAGAATCGTAACCGTCTTTAATCTCTTGAGATGAGGTGTGAGACAGCAATTCAGTCTCTACAGCACCAGGGGCAATCGTCGTCACACGTACATTATCAGCAGCCACTTCTTCACGAACGTTTTCGGAAATCGCATGTACCGCAAATTTAGTGCCGCAGTACGCCGCATGGTTAGGGAATGTTTTCTTACCCGCAATTGAACTGATGTTAATGATGGTACCGCTGTTGCGAGACTTCATTGGTGCTAGTACAGATTGCATGCCATTCAGTAATCCCAATACGTTCACATCGAACATGCGCTTCCACTCTTGCGCATCTTGAGTGTCGATTTGACCAAGAAGCATAGTACCGGCGTTGTTAACTAAACCGTCTACAGGGCCAAATTGTGCTTCTGCTTTTGCAATAGCAGCTTCAAATGAGCCTTGGTCGGTGACATCCACTTTTTCACATAGTGTGTTTGGAAGTTGAAGAGCCTCTAGTCTTTCAACACGGCGTGCAAGAAGAAGAAGAGGGTGCCCCTCGTCACTTAAGCGACGTGCAATCGCTTCACCGATACCTGAACTTGCGCCAGTAACAACAATAAGTTTTTTCATCATTCTTCTCCGAATATGGTTTGCAACACCCTTTGTGTCGATGAAGGCCATTCTAGTGAAGAATCTTTTGTTGATATATATCCCTTTAGGTAAAACACTGTTGCTATACTGCAACAATAACCTTGTGAATCTTTGAGGAAAGAATATTGAATAACAAAATACCGCCACCGTTAGTGATGCTGGCGTGCGGTGGGTTAGGGGGCTATATCGATGGCTTTTCGCTTACATCGGAGCCATTGGTATGGCTGTTAGCAATCGCCGTCTTTGCTGCTGGAGTATGGCTGGCCGTGGTTTCCATCGTTTCCTTTAAGCAGGCTAAGACCACGATCAATCCATTGGATCCCTCTCAAGCAAGCCTATTGGTGTCTCATGGCGTATTTAGATTTAGCCGAAACCCCATGTATGTATCACTCACCTTGTTCCTAGTGGCTTGGTCTTGCCTGTTACTGTCTGTAGCCGCGTTGGGATTTTGTGGCGTGTTTGTGTTGTATATAACCCAGTTCCAGATAAAACCTGAAGAGAAGGTATTGATGGTGAAGTTTGGCAAGCAGTATGAAGACTATTGCCACAAGGTGAGAAGGTGGTTATAGCCTATGTTGAATAAGGTGAACCTGTCGGAGATTCGTTCCTTTGTATTAATTGCACAGCTTGGCAATTTCACTCGCGCTGCCGATGCGCTAAAGGTGTCTCGTTCTCACATATCACGGCAGATGACACAGCTAGAGTCTGATCTAGGGGTGACCTTGTTGGTAAGAACCACTCGCACTCTCAAGCTTACTCAAGCAGGACAAAAACTATTTGCGCAGTGCCAGTTAGCTTTAGGGCATATTGACCAAGCGCTATTGTCGGCAATAGATGATGTTGAAGAAGTGAGGGGACACATTGCCATCAACTGTGTTGGTGGGGTATTGGGCGAAGATATCCTGGTACCTATGATCAATGAGTTTATGTCTCTATATCCAGATGTGCACATGAGTCTGGACTTTAGTAGTCATAGGGTCGACTTGATACAAGATGACTTTGATATCGCCTTTCGCATGGGAACGTTGCAAGATGCCAGCTTTGTCGCTCGAAAGTTACTTGATATTGATATGGTCACCTTAGCCAGTCCACAATACCTTCAGCAACATGACGTTATTTCTCACCCTAAACAACTAGAGAAACATCGCTGCTTAACTGGGTCTGTGAATCGTTGGAGTTTCGTTGGCAACGGTAGCCGTGAAAACTTTGAAGTGAATATTAGTGGCAATTTACAGTGTAAAAATGGTCGCGCTTTGGTGAACGGCGCTTTGTTAGGCAATGGTGTTATTCGTGTACCTCTGCTGTATTGTCAAAAGGAGGTCGAGGACAAAAGATTACAACAAGTATTTTCCGATTGGCATATACCTAGTGTAGACTTTTCAATGATTTACCATAAAGACAGATTCAGACCCGCACGTTTGGTTAGGCTGATTGAGTTTATCTACCAACAATTTGAATCACTGAGAACCGAACGTGATGCCCGAAAAGGAAAATAAGTGAATAGCTATCAGATTTTGTATAAAAAGAATGTGGTGTTAGCCGTGAATCTCGGCAATGCCAACGCTTCAGAAGAAATAAAAAGCCTTAATGAACAAGGGTTTAAGATTTTTAGTCGTATCATACAGGCAGTCTCTGAGGATCGAGCGGTTGCTATCTATCGTGCGGAAAACCAATCTACACATAGTGAACATGACGTTAGTATCAAGAATGTGTTTCTATTCAAAACCAATCGATTACGACGTCTTCCCTATCTGGGGTATTCGTTCTCAAGCTTTGTGGTTGCGGCGTTGAGTATGTTTATGCTCACACAGCAGGCGGGTAATTCAGGTGGTGGCGGTGCACTATTCTTACTCTTCCCGATCCTAATAGCGTTATTCTGGTTCTCTATTGGCCTATCGGTAGCACGCTGGAAAAACTGTGGTCATAAAGGGTGGTATTACGCGATTGCTTTGGTGGTCACTATGCTGATAGATACCTTCTTGATGGGGGTGGCAAGCACTGTACTATGGTTATATTTACTGTTTAACCCGCAATCAAAGAATATATAAGATAATAAAAAGGGGCGAATGCCCCTTCATAATATAAATTCAACATCCATTTGTAGTGGCAATTTCTATCAGTCTAGGCAAGCAGAGATTTATTCGACTTTAATAGCCTCTCAAGTTGCGGTGTTAAGTTGGTTCTTTTAGACATAGTCAATCGACCTGCCTCGTATAACTCCACAAGTACCCCATTACCACATGCATTGCATTGACCTTCACAACACATCTCATCTAGAAATGTATCCATCTTGTATGGGGATAATTTGAACCGTTCGACTTCATTGCCCTTATTGCAATTATATATAACCACTTCCATCTTCACTCCTTGAAGAATCTTATCTATTACTACTATTGCTACTACTATTACCCATAACACTAAAGTATTAAATTGAGCTAGTGCACATATTTTCTAACATGAAATAGTTATGTGAAAGCGATCAATAAAAATACGCTCTTATGTCAAGATTTTGCGATATGTATCTAGTTGTATACCTGCGTGCTGTTGCCAAAAATATAACAGCACGCAGTAAGCCCGTGAGTTCAATGTGATCGCTATCTAAATAATAGTTTTCTCAGAGGTGTTTTCATCACTAGATAAGTAAACGTGAATGAGAGGATGCTGCTGCCTAGCCACACCAACAGATCCTTTTGCCAAGTACCTAACTCAAAAAATCCAGCGAAATTGATGAGATAGATAACAAACAATAGGTGTGAGACATAGACACCAAGTGTCAGGTTTGCCAAGGGTTGAACCCATTTATGGCTGCCTAAATTAGGGTTGGCCAGTAGCCAAAAGAAGAAACCTAATGCCCAGATGGGTGTGCCAAAAAGATAGTCATGAACACGGAAATCCACATCAAAGCTAAGCAGATAGAAAGCCTCAAAGAAATGAATGACCAAACCCAATACCGTCAGCAAAATAGCAAGATTTGAGCCTATTCGAAGTTCAGAGCGACGAATCTCAAACCCTAGCATGATCATTAATAAGCTAAAGAAGGGGCCATTTCGAGTGTAAAACGGGGAGGCTATATCGGTTGCGTCGAAATAACTTCCAGCAAGAACGCCATAGATAAATAACACTAACCCTAGTGGTAATAGTAAACGACTTAGCTTTAATCTTATTGCTAGGGCAATGATCGCGATGCTTATTATTAATGCAGGTAAATACCAAAGATGAACCAAGCCACCCTCAAGAATGGAGTTAAAAGGCGTTTGCGCTAAAAAATCCCAATACATTTGACGTTCAGCTAAATACCCATCGGTTGCGACAGTCATTAGATTGAAGGGGGCAGCAAGGTAAATAACGCTCCAAACTAGCCAAACTATTGTTAGAGGCTTTATGTAGGTGAAAGCGGTAGGGATAGGGTTCAGGGATAACTTAGGTTGAAGCACGTAACCCGTCAACAAGAAGAAGTAGGGCACAGCAAAGCGACATAACTGATTGATGAAGTTGCCGAACCAAGCCGTGTCATTATAAAGCGGATAGGTGACGAACAATTGGCAGTGGATGGTTATTACGGCCAATATGGCGATTATTCGACCTAATTCTAGGCTAGGAATGCGTTGATTTTGAGTGGACATAAACAGATTCTTTAATGATGACACTGCTTTGTATATCAGACGTTGCATATGGTCTAGAGCAGAGTCAGAGCTTTACTTGAAAGTATTAAGCCTGTCTCAGTTTTATCGATAGGTGAACAAGGTTATTAACAAAAACAAAACAGGCCCGCCAAAGCGAGCCTGTTATTAACTTTTTGGAAGATTAAGCAGCGGCAAGTTGTGCTGATTTTTCTTCGCTGATAGGGCGAGTCACTAGAGATAGTGCAACACACACACCCATCATTACAGCAGAGATAGTGTACGCAAGACCGTAGCCTTCACCGTGAGTCATAGAGAAGCCAACAACTGCTGCGCCGATAGCACCACCGATACCCCATGCAGTGTAAAGCACACCGTAGTTAGTACCGTAGTTCTTAAGACCGTAGAATTCAGCTGTGATTGATGGGAATACCGCTAGTAGCGTACCGTAACCTACAGCTGCAATCGCAGTACCAAGAATCAGCGTTGCTTCTGATTTAAAGGTGGCAAATAGAACCATGTTAACGCCTTGCAAAGCAAATGCGATGAACAATGTGCGTAGGCCACCAATCTTGTCAGATAGGATACCCGCGCCGATACGACCGCCTGAGTTAAATACGGCAAGGATAGATGCTAGGTATACCGCGTTTGGTAGGTTCGCTTGAACACTTGCGATAGTAGTGATGTTACCAATGATCATAAGGCCAGTCGCAGAAGCAAATGCGTACATGATCCATAGAGAGTAGAACTGAGGTGTTTTCAGCATTACTTTCCAAGAGATGTCGTTGCTCTTCTTAACAGCAACAGGTGCTTTACCTGCTTTTACCTTAGGCGCTTCTGGTACGTAATCTGCTGGTGGGTTGTTGATTGTTGCCGCTAGAGGTACAGCAATAACAAGTACACCAACACCAAGGATAAGGAAGCTCTGGTCAATACCGTAGTTAGTAATAAGTGTAGAAGTCAGCGGAGCAAGGTATACCGCAGCGAGACCGAAGCCAGCAGCAATCAAACCGTTTACTAGACCTTTCTTAGATGCGTGGAACCATTTCATCGCAGCAGGAGAAAGACATGCGTAACCGAAACCGATACCAGCACCAGCCACCACACCAAATGTCATGCTCAGCATTGCAGGAGTCGTTGCAAAGCTTGAGGCAATCATACCTAGACCCGTTAGCGTAGCACCTAACATAAGGATGTTACGCGGACCCATGCGGTCCTGAAGGATGCCAGCAACAAGAAGAGCGATAGAGAAAGTAACCGTTGCGATAGCGTATGGTTGAGATGCATCTGCTGCATTCCAGCCTAAATCAGTAACTAGAGCTTTGTTGAATACACTCCATGCGTAAAGAATGCCTAAGCAAAGGTTGATACAGAATCCTGCAATCAGGATGCGCATCGCTTTATCAATCTTTTTCATCGTTTGTTCTCGGTGCCGTGATGGCTAGGTTGATTGTGTTAATTGTCTGAAACGTTAAAAAACTTTTTAGGTTTCTCAAAATTTCTAAGAGCGAGATGCGCGAATTGTACACAAGTTTTTTGTGATTTGAATCTCTTTTTACGAAAAATGGAAAATAATTTTGCGCTTTTTCGCCGTTGGCAAAAATTGAGAGATGGTTCGCAAATTTTGCAGCGATTTTCGCAGGATAAAACACTGGCTTTTACCTATTTATCTAACGGAATGTGATGTATTCGGCGTCTATGAAAGAAAGTTTTGCCTTAGCATTTTCTTAACAATTTAAACATCTAGATCGTTAATACCATCGAAAAACGGTTATATGGTGCTTAATTGATTTAAAACAATGTTAAATTGTTGCTCAGGTGTAAAATTAATGTGTATTTCAATGATTTAGACGAAAAATCGCTCAAAAAAACAGCTTGCAAACGAGTGTTTTTCAGTCAAAATACAGTGAAATCTAAGATTCCAAATTTGAAAGGATGCTTTACTAAGCTTTAGTGAGGTTACACATGAAAATATTTTTACTTCTACTTATCTCTGTTTCCGCGGGCGCAGCATCAGCTGAGCACCTAACTTCTTTCCTTTACGGACTGAGTACAGCATCGCTTGCTGTAGGTGTTTGCTTCTGGTTGGCTTTCCGTTCATCTCGTTGGCCACAACTTGCAGTGTTCCTTCTACTAACAGGCATGCTTTGCAAACTGACTATTACCGTTGTTTCGACCATTGTGGGTGTTAACGCCGGATTGATTACTTCGCCGTTGATCTTCTCACTTTCGTACCTATTTTTTGCGATCGCGACGACTTACGTGTACTTCTACTTCAAAGATAAAAGCACAAATCGCAAGCTAGGCTTGAATCAAGCGTAATCCTTAGCGTTTGGAATCATTATGAAAAACCGCTGTCGCGAAAGCACAGCGGTTTTTTTGTACCTGTTCACTTTTAGCCCCAAAATTTCACTATTCTTATATCAGTCACACTAAATTAGCTAGGATGATCAGTTATCTAGTAGGATTGCTATTACATACGCTTAAGCAATAGATGTTGAGGTATCGATCATGTACCGCCTGTATTCTCCGCAGCAAATTAAACAAAGTGAACCTCAAGCAGCCGATCTCGCCGGAATTACCCTTTATCAATTAATGGAAAGGGCTGGGCACGCCGCTTTTGAACGCTTGCAGTCCATGCTACCTAATGCCGGAAGAATTTTGGTTTGTTGTGGCTCAGGAAATAATGGTGGTGATGGTTTTGTGGTGGCTCGATTAGCGCTAGAGCTTGGTTATGAAGTAGACGTGTTTCAGCCTCCCTACTGTGAATCCAATACCCAAGATTCAGCGCAAGCGAAACAGCGATGGCTAAGTCATGGCAAAGTAATATCTAGCAATATCGATGAGTTAGGACACTATGACCTTATTGTTGATGGCCTGCTAGGTACGGGGTTAACAGGTAATGTTCGAGACAATCTTGCTAAGGTGATTAACAGCCTTAACCAATCCAAACTTCCAATTCTCAGTCTTGATATTCCCTCAGGTTTACATGCTGACACGGGCAGGATATTGGGGGTTGCGGTTAACGCTACTACTACGGTTACCTTCATTGGTAATAAAAGAGGGCTTGTAACAGGGCAGTCTAGGGATACCGTTGGCGAGCTTTACCTAGCCGACCTTGGTGTTGGATCTGAGTTCTCAAGCTTGGAAACAGAGTTAGCCTGCATTTTTGATAAAGAGGAAGCAAATGCCCGACTACCTAAAAGAAAGCACACTTCTCACAAGGGCCAGTGCGGTCGCACGTTATTAGCTGGCGGCCATCAAGGTACCAGTGGCGCTATTATTCTGGCCGCTCAGGCAAGTTGCCGCGTGGGGGCTGGATTAATTAGCGTGATGACTCATCAAGATACCATTAATCCATTGCTTGCACGCCAGCCTGAGGTAATGGCCATTGCTATAGATAAAGCGAGCGATGCAGAAATGCTTGTAGATGCGATGAACTCTGCGACCGTTATTGCATTAGGACCAGGGCTAGGCACAGATGATTGGTCTAAAAGGCTGTTTAAGCAAGGGATAGCGCAGTTAAAACCTAAAGTCATTGATGCCGATGGGCTGAACCTTCTTGCTCAAAGTGCTTCATCTTATGATTTAAGCCAAACCATTCTAACCCCTCACCCAGGGGAAGCGGCAAGGTTATTAGATTGTTCTGTTCAAGAAATAGAGCAAAATCGCTATGAAGCAGTTGAGAAGATCCAGTCAAAATATCAATGTGTGGTGCTGTTAAAGGGAGCAGGTACCTTAATATGCGATGGACAAATGACCTATGTGATCACAGCGGGAAATTCTGGCATGGCAAGCGGGGGAATGGGAGACGTGTTAACAGGCGTCATTGTCGGTTTGCTATCTCAAGGATTAAGTTTGATGGACGCTGCCTGTTTAGGGGCTTGGCTACATTCTACTGCCGCAGATAGAAATGCCAAACAATGTGGCAAGATTGGTATGCTAGCCACAGATTTGTTGCCAGAAATTCGTTTATTAGTGAATGGCTTAAGCCAGAATGGCTAACCAAGCCAACTCAATAGAAAGAAACTAAGTTGGCTGATTCTTCTAGCTATTATCGCACTCAGTCGCCTAGTGAGGTGGATGCGCGTCTACGGTCGGTTGCACCGTATAACTTCCCATCTTTAAACTCGATAGCATTCAGGCCACTGACGACTGGAATTACATGAACCTCATAGCCCATCTCAGTAAACTCCGGCACCAGTATCTCTGCAAAGGTGCGTTTTTCGACGAGTAAGCCAGTTGGATTGTAAGGTTTGGTGCGGTCGATCTTGGTTCCATACTGTATGTTCGGCAAATCGATGGCTGATTGTGCTGACATGTCCCAATCAATGACACCGACTACAGTTTTAAGAACGTAGCCAGGAATTTGCGAGCTTCCAGGACTTCCAACCACCAGTTTTAGGTCGCCACTTGGTGCCATCACCATCAATGGAGTAATGGCTGATCGAGGACGCTTTCCTGGCATGATGGCGTTTTTCAGCGCTTGCCCATTCACCTTAGGTGTAGAAGAGAAGTTGGCCATTTGCGCATTCAGTAGTACGCCATCTACCATCACTCCAGAACCCATACCCGTGCCCACAGTGCTAGTCATGGCAATGGCATTACCCTGTGCATCCACGATGGATATATGCCCGGTATCTTGGCTCTCAAAGCCGTCTAGGCTGGCTTGGTTCTTGGCTGAAACCTTGCCTGGTTTGACATCTTCTTTACTCATGATCCCTTGTTTTGGGATCAGCTCACCACGAGCTTGAAGGTAGTCTTTGTCGAGTAGTTCATTTACAGGGGTGTCGACAAAGCTTGGGTCTCCGGCATAAGCAATACGGTCCTCTTTGGCCAGCCTCATGGCCTCTGTCATGAGACGCCAAGGCTCGGCATCGGTGTAATGCATTTCATTGATCTTGTGGGATTCTAGCATCTCTAAGCTTTGAGCAACCAAAACGCCCCCTGATGCGGGATAGCCAAACGAGATGATATCGTGGCCACGGTAGGTCGATTGAACGATGTCTCGCTCGATAACTTGATAATTATTGAAGTCTTTGACACTTAGAGGGTGACTGTTATCGCCTAGTCTGGCATTCACCGTTTGAACAATATGCTCGGCCAATGGGCCCTGATATAGATAGCTATCACCATGTTTGGCAATCTGTTTAAGCGTTTCAGCCAACTCAGGATTGGTCATCTTGGTTCCAGTCGGCTTAATTTCTCCATCTTCCCAATACAAAGAATGGAGCTCAGGATCATCTTCGAGTCTTGATTCTTCACGCACCACGATATCGTAGGTATAGCTATTCATGGAGTAGCCGTTCTCAGCGTAGTCTATCGCGGGCTTTAATAGCTCTGCCCACTCTAGCTTGCCGTGCTTTTGATGGGTGGTGTAAAGCAATTTTAGTGTGCCTGGGATAGCGACTGACCGCGGACCAAGTATCTCATTTCGTGAAATGGCTTTACCGTTTTCATCTAAGAACATATCCGGCGTGGCGCTAGATGGGGCAGCGTCGCGACCATCGTAAGCAATGAAGGAGTTGCTTGCCTTTTCGTAATAAAGAGCAAAAGTGCCTCCGCCAATTCCAGTCATATCGGGTTCGACAACCGACATCACCATCTGCATTGCAACCATCGCATCTATCGCGTTCCCGCCCTGTTTTAGGATTGAATAGCCGGTGCTGGTTACATACTGATTGGTTGCGCTGACCATAAATTGATCACCCGTCGCATCCGATGTTGTAGGCAGAGGATAAGGACTTGCAAAAAGAGCGCTAGAAAATGTGGAGAGGAGTACCAAAACGGAGCGTTGCATATGACCTCTATAACTGTATTTATTTGCCAAGAGTAATAGTAGACGTTGATTGAGCATCTTAACTGCTTTGCTTGGTTAGTAAAATATCAATTAGTATGATTTTATACTTATAAATCAACACTATAAGTCTAGGTTATAGTTGAGGGTTTGCATTGATAGTTTTGCGTAATGATAGAGAGGGTTCTGAACCGCAGCATAGTTTGCATAGTGATTTAGTGACAAAGGTGTTGAGTGACTCAGTCGCCAAATTAAAGTGAGTTTTTCTGTGTTTTTTGTCGATACCGAGCAAAATATGAAAAATATTGAGTAGTCAGAGAGTGATTTTTATACAGCTGAATGGTGTTGGGAGGCTGATAATGAGACCGAGATCACTGTCTATTGAACAAGGGGAGTGCTGTAGAAGGAGAGCGTGTAAATTTTGGCTTTGGTAAGTATTTGATTTTAAATAATAATTTAATATTTGAAAGGCGCAGATTTGCAAGTTTCAAGATAGTAGCACAAAAAAAAACAAAAAATCAGTCTTGCGACAAATTTATCTGGCTCTATAATGCTGAAAACCGGAGCGTCTGCCAACGCTCCGGTTTTTTTGTGTCCGAAGAATGGTCAACGCTTCTGCCAAAGCACGACCTGCATTGTAATTGGCACATCATCTATTGAATCAAGGAAATATCACAATGCGTATCGAACAAGAACTTAAGTTAGGCTTTAAAGATGTATTATTCCGCCCTAAGCGTTCTACTCTAAAAAGTCGCTCTCAAGTAAATTTAACCCGCGATTTTACATTCAAGCATAGTGGTCGTCAATGGTCTGGTGTACCTGTAATTGCAGCTAACATGGACTCGGTAGCAAGCTTCGAAATGGCTGCTGCACTAGCTGAGCATGGCGTAATGACAGCGGTTCACAAACACTACACCGTTGAGCAGTGGGCTGAGTTTGCAAAAACTGCAGACAAGAAAACACTAAACAATGTTTTTGTTTCTACTGGCACATCAGATGCTGAGTTTGAGAAAACTAAGCAAATTATGGCATTGAGCGAAGATTTCATCTTCATCTGTGTTGATATCGCTAACGGTTACTCTGAGCACCTTGTTGAGTACGTGCAACGAGTACGTGCTGAATTCCCTGACAAAGTTATCTCTGCTGGTAACGTAGTAACGGGTGATATGTGTGAAGAGCTAATCCTAGCGGGCGCAGACATCGTTAAAGTGGGCATCGGCCCAGGTAGCGTATGTACGACTCGCGTTAAAACAGGTGTTGGTTACCCACAACTTTCTGCGATCATCGAATGTGGTGACGCAGCACACGGCCTTGGCGGCATGATCATCGGTGACGGTGGTTGTTCATGTGCTGGTGACGTATCGAAAGCATTCGGCGGCGGCGCTGACTTCGTAATGCTTGGCGGTATGCTAGCAGGCCACGAAGAGTCTGGTGGCGAAGTAGTTGAGCAAGACGGCAAGCAATACATGAAGTTCTACGGCATGTCTTCACAAAGCGCGATGGACAAGCACTCTGGTGGCGTTGCGAAATACCGTGCAGCTGAAGGAAAAACCGTACTATTGCCATACCGTGGTAGCGTTCACGGCACCATCTCTGACATCCTTGGTGGCGTACGTTCAACATGTACCTACGTAGGAGCAGCAAAGCTTAAAGAGCTAACCAAGCGTACTACCTTCATCCGTGTACAAGAGCAAGAGAACAACGTGTTCGGTAAAGAGTAAGTCTGAGATACTTCGGAAATTACGAACTAAAAAGAGCCGCTAAAGCGGCTCTTTTTTTGGTCGAAAATCGATAAGTGTCGGCAAAGTGTCGGCAGTGTAGTGGGAAATGTCTACGAATAAAGGTTCGAAAGAGGGTTGAAAGTAATGGCCTCTGTTAAATGATCAGGTGCAAAATGTGCGTAACGCATGGTCATTGTTATATCAGAATGACCAAGGATATCTCTGAGAACTAAAATGCTCCCACCGTTCATCATAAAGTGACTTGCAAATGTATGTCTCAATACATGGGTTGCTTGTCCTTTCGGGAGATCAAGACCTAGCTTGTTTTTTAGAATGTAACGAAAAGAGTGATAACAATCTTGTTCAAACAAACGTGCTGATGTTCCTTCACTTATCAGTTTATAGACCTCTTCTGAGATCGGGATGGAGCGATTTTTTTTGCTTTTGGTTTTGATTAAATTAACCCTGAAGGATTTTTTTCCGGATTTCTTATTCACAGCGGCTTTTAATTGAGAGCGTTCTAATTTTGCTGCTTCGTTCCATCGAGCACCGGTTGACCCGCATAGGGTCATAATTTTAAACATGTCTGCTTTTTTGTGTGCTTGTACATGTTCTATTAACTCTATTAATTGGTCGTTGGTGAGATACCCCATCACGGTTTCGTGTTCTTTAAAGGGCTTAATCTTGTCTAAAGGGTTTGGTCCGTGCCATTCTTCAAGTTCAATTAATTTATTGAATATCCCTTTAAATCGACGTAATTCAGAGTTGAGCGTAGAAACGCTAGGTGCACCTTTATTCCAACGTCCTTCGGTAAAAAGGATCTCCCCGCGCTGGCGCTTTCCGCGAAAATCAGCAAATGTTTTAGCATTAAAGGCACTTGCAGTGGGGTTCCCCATAGCATGCGCCATCTTAATCATTTTGCTGTAAATCGGGCCCTCATTCTTGAGTGTTGAACCATACAAACTGTGCCATATATGAACAATCTCAACGAGTTTACGACGTTCAACTTTAACATCTAACGAGGTTTTTTCATTTGCTTGCTCAAGCAACTGCTTTTCGTATTGAACGGCCTCACCTTTGGTTGCAAAACGTTTCCTTACTCGTTTTTTATCTCGTCCATAAGGATATGCATCTAAAAGCCATGGCTTCTGCTTGTTATCTCCGACTTTTTTTATGGTCATAATTTATACCTACTTGTATTTCAAGTTTGAAATTTTGTATGTTAGCTAGAGCTCTCACTCTAAAAACTGGAGTATTTTCAGAGTGAGATCTCTAGCTAATCAATGTCTTACAAGAAGGTAGTTTGATTGTGACCCAGCTTTTCTAATGCCTCCCTGGCTGCAAGCTCCCTCATTGCCACCATATTAACCAGGGGTTTCTCGCCTGGACGGTCCTTGGTTTTAATGATGATTTGCCCACGACGTGCATAATCTTTGACTGTGTTGAGGGGGATACCTGTATCTCGGCTGTATACCTCAAAGGTTACGAATGGGGCTGATGTAGTGACTAAATGGCATAGCATAGAAGGCTCCATTTTGTTTTGTTGAATCGTCATTTGTGTAGAGTACCTCGGATCAATTTTCGGGAAAGTCACAAAGCTGATTTGAAAGAAGCTTCTAGTGACGCCATAAAGAATTACTATATATAGTCGCCATGGTTCATAATGATCCTATATATAGTGTTTCAGTTGAGATTCGTTGCACTTCGTCTGTGCAGGAAGGATTAAATCACGGTCGCAAAAACGATTGGTGTTTGTTGTTAGATCTTACGAGTCGACTCGCAAATAAATAGTTTTTGAACCCAGTTATGGACGATTTTTAGGCAAAAATCTCCGACGGGTAGACTTCTCATACCAAGCTATCAGTAGGTAGGGTAATGTATATTTACCCTCTGAAACAATGACTTACACTCCGGGGTGGGTAAAGCAGGTTCACTTTTATCATCAATCTGGCTTGAATTATCTATCTAGGATCTTGGTATTGACGACGTTACCGAGCAGCAAACCTAACGAAGCATTGGATAGTTGTGAATTTTGAACAGAAAACGTACTACTTGAATGAAAGTATTGAACTTGAACTTGAACTTGGGAAAGGGAAAGGCCAGGTGCTGGGAACGCTAAAATTGCTTTTATCTAACGCTAAGAACATATTAGTTAGCGCTGAAAGAAGCTACTTGCGGGGGTCATACAAAGTCCTTTTCTATTGATTTGGCCTCTACTACGAATAGGGTTAGTTTGAATGGCCCTCGTTACTTCGCTAGTTATTACTATCATTAGCCAGAAATAAAACACGACACCGTTTTCTTTACCCACCCAGATACCTACTGAGCGGTAGGTGCAAGCTGAGCTAATTGGCTTGAGTAAGGTGAGAATAATGCTTTTCGCCACTCTACACTCTGTTTGGAATCAAGATGCTTTGGATAGAGAAATGTGCACTACCGCCGAATCAAGGTAACCCCAATGGTGGAAGTAAAGGTCAGTAGCTAAATGACGTAATACGTTGCCTCACTATATCTGCTAGGTGAGGATTAGCAGCCAATGATAATAACTACTGATTGTGTGACTGGGATAGGGGCGAAAGCTTTACACACAGCGCAGGGCAGACCGAAATGCTAGTAGGAAAAAAGCAACGGATTGTGACCAAATTCGTGCCTAAATCGCAAGGAAAACACTTGTGATTGGGTAGGGGAAGGCGCAGCCGAAATGCAGTAAATTCCTCCAAGTTAGGTAAGTGACCTAGAGGCAAATGGAGCAGTGAAATTGAGGTGCGACTTATTGGTTTTTTAGCTTCGATGGTAGATCGTCGATGGTTTTGCTTTCAAGACTAACTCAGACATACGCCCAAAGGGCCTGAAAGGGATAATATTGACTGTTACCCTGTAGCCACGATTTTTCTGAGGCATTGCCACAGGTCAAGATCTGAGTTGATCTTTAGCTGCGTTCCAGTATGAGTCTCAGGCAGGAGAAAGACTTCCGAAAATGGCCACCTTTTGTCTTTAAAATACTAATGAGAGACCGTTTATGCATGATGTGAGTCGCCTTGGGACAACAGCGCCTTAGAGGTAAAGTAACCGAGGCAGACCCCAAAGTATCTCATTGCATTTATTTTCCACAATAATGGTATCTTCAAAATCTTTCTTTTTTGAAAGGAACATCCCTTTGTCAGGGATAGTCGATATGGGTGGCAATTGTTGATACAAAACGTTCATCACTGCTGATTCAACGCGTTCATGAATTCTTTTTTCATCACCTAAATCGACAACGAATAATCTGAAGTTAGCTAGCTGATCATTAATCAGTGGGCTTAGGTCCGAACGACGCCTCTCATATTCGTCTCTATGATTACGTGCATAATCCCAACCATGCCAATGTTCATTTCGGATTCCATTTTTGATTGAGAGCATATCAAGCACATTGTACTCGCCGTTCAAGTAAGAACGGGAGTGTTCTTTGAATCGTGCTTTGAATAAACGCCGTGTTATTCCTGCTGCATAAATAAGGTAGCCGCCAGAGAACTCAAAGGTTTGAAGGTAGACCCCTTTTTGTTCTGGAAGAGGGGCCAATTTATTCGTTTCTTCAAAACCGGGCCAACTATAGGGCCCAGTCCAATTCAAAGGCTTAATCATACAGTGCTTTACTTCGCCGAAAATAACTACAGTTTATGTTAGAAGTTATCTATTTAGAAATCATCCCTCATGTATGCCGCAAGTAAGCATCGAGCTATATGTATTGGGTTACTACGGGACAACAGCGCCTTAATGCTGCTGCTCTAAAACCCTTATTCCCTTTTCTGAGCTAACGCACTTATCTGTGTGAACACCAAGCACTTAGTAAGGCCAACCTGCGCTCTAAGATAACCTCAGTTGAAGCAAGTCCTTTGGTGAATCGCAGCACCAACTCCATAAATGTGCGGCTCATAGAAATCTTACCAACGCGAGCACCATTCTGAAATATCTTTATCTATAAGATCCATGTTCGGTTCAAAACCGTATTTCATACAGTGTTCTTTATATTGCAATCTAAGATGATTGGATGTCTCTAGTTTAAATACCTCTTCCAACTCAGCGACTCTTTCATTTCTTGGATTTGGCTTAACAAACAATGAGGCCAAGGACTTTAAGAATAAGTTGGATTTGAGTTGACGAACTTCATTTATGAGATCTTTCCCACTTATTCCTACCACTGATTCAGCATGACGCATAGCCACTTCAACATGAGTTGGCTCACGCTCAATCCATATCTGCCTAGCAACAACAGCTCTTTTTCGCATAGCCTCGGCCTGCCGTTTGTCACTTGGACGATAGTCTAACGCATGATCCGAGCTCACCTTTGATGGTACGTCCATATTCTCCGAACTAAAATAAGTGGAAGCCACTTCCATCACAGCTCTATTAACCGCATCGTCAAAAACAGTTCTTAAAAGTTCATATAGAACCTTGTGTTCGTTTTCCTTACCATAGGCCAAGTTAGATAAGCTGACTGAAAACGGTGTATTATCCCACAGTCCTCGCTCATACTTGATCCGCTTTTCACCATAAGCGTATTTCGCTGACACCTCTTTCTTGACATCATTCAATAGCTGAGCGTAGCCATCGTACCAAGCAGCGATAATGACTCTCTTACGTTGATTTTCTCGCTCTCGTGCCTGCATTTTCTCAGCTAACGCCTGATCTTTTCGCTTCTTTTCAAGGAACCACTCTAGCTTTTCTCCCTCAAGACCTTGGCCATTTTCTGTCTTATTAAAGCCACTTTCACAAGAATCAAACTTACCGATGTATTTCTCTTCCAAGGCATCTAACTCATGCGGTTGGCACAACTCCAGAACCTCAAATTGGAAGAGCTTCGGCTTGTGAATTCGCCAAGCACGCTGTAGCTTGTCATTGTGATGTTTTTGGTGAGATAGATCGTAAAAGTGCTTACGCCAACGTCGGCCAATATTTTTCGCCTGACCTATGTAGGACTCACCCGATTTGATCTGATAGATTCGATAAATGCCGCAAAACCCCTGAGTAGAGTCGATAGCTCTTTCTTTGTCTTTGCGAGGTTTAAGCGGAGTCGGCATACGTTTTTTCTTCAAACGAAGCCATGCAGCTTCATTAACGTCCTCTACCTCGACGAGCTCAGGCTCTACCGCTTCAGGCTCGATAGAAACCAATGCAGTTCTTTCAAGTGCTACACCCGAAATTACTTCTACATCTTCAGCATCATAATCGTCAGCTGTCAGCGAGGCATGTGTTGGCTCATACTGAATTTCTGAGCACAAATATTCATTGCTTTTTGAACTCACGCACAACTCCATTTGGCGAGGTTAACCACATGTAAAATAGAACCTTTTTCTTCTATTATTTAACTTTTAGCAAAGCTTGGACGCTAATGTTTTCCTTAGATTAGTCTGCACCTGAAAGAACATCAACATTTTTCGATTCTACGATTTTTGAGATCAATTCATCACTGAATCCATCATCAAATTTACTTACCAAAGCTCGATTTGAAAAGGGACAAAAGCGATTTATGAATATCTCATTAAAATGTACCCAAGCTGGATCGGCATGAATAGGGTTGATAAAGTAAAGGATACTATCCGGAAGTGATTTAGCGGTTGAGACGATGCGATTTTTTACCAAAAATAGAAGTTCAAAGAAAAGAATTATAGAAGAGTGGGTATATGAACGCGTTGCTGATGAGCTTGAAATGGGTGAAATCAGAAAAGGGCTATGGACGAAAGCGAGAGGAATGTCTGATGGTGATGCGAACAAGTGTGAGAGTATTTATATTCAATTAAGGGCAGAGTCAATAGTTGACGAAGCAAAGATCATTCATGAAGCCGATGAAACCCAAATTAAAGAGCTCAAAATAAAACTAAAGGAGATGGAAAAGAAAGCAACAGCCCAACTAAGCAATAGTGAACCTAATTCATTGAGAAATAAGAATCCGGAAACACATGATAATTTAGAGCTACCCGATGATATGCCGAGTTATCTTAAGCCTCGAAATGCTACTAGCAAGGGTATACCTAAAAACGAAAATAAATATGAACAGTTGCAGGCGATGAATCTTCATGATGAGCAAAAAGAGGGCGACCTAGCAGAGAAGCAAAGTAAATCTCGATTTCTCGGGCGTATTCTCCCTCCACGCTAAGTAGCCTTGATTTATTCATTGCGGGTGAAGACTCGCTCAATTCAAAAGAGGCCCAGCGTATCTCTTATACAGGTATACACTCAGAAGTAGACTTTAAAGGCACAGTGCATCGGGACAAAAGCGAGTTGAATAACGCTATGTTTTTATCAATATAGATATTTAGGTTCTTGCATGGAAAGAAAGTTTGAAAGTGTTAGGTTGCCACCGGGAGTACGCAAAGGGATACCCAAGGTATATTTATTTCAGGGAAAATCTGGTAAATGGGTACTCCGAACACGCAGTCATATCATTCATAAATTTTTCAGTCAGGAAGATGCAGAGAGTTGGTGGAACCGCTTGTGTGACCATCGTGGAAGCCCACTGAAGAAAATTAACTACTTTGCACCCACCGCAAAAGCTAGAAGCGTAGACATAGGGCCGGCAGTAGGAGTTAGTAAAGAGAAAGTAGAAAAGCTGGCTAGAGATGCTGTAACCAGTGGTTATGAACCTAAATAGCTAATGAATCCATATCATTCCTCCCTTGGGACAAAAGCGCCTTAGATACCGGCCTAAATCGCAAGTTTATCTTATTTACATGAGATTAAGGGTTTGAATTGCCTCTACTGTCATTTTCGAACGGTCCCCTTTTTGGGGAGGAAAACCTGCTCCTCGAAAGTAGGTTTTTATTAATTGATTCCATTCCGAGTCGTGATAATCATCACTTGGCTTAAAAAGGTCAGAGTTGTACCAACATTCTTGAGCAATCATTGTGAGAATAACTTGGTGGTGTTCGGCATCAAGAGCTCCTTCGTACATATGGACTATTTGGTGCTCCCCAAGATATTCTGCAATTTGTTTAGCATCAGCTCTAGATTGCGTTAATGAACTAGCTATCTGTTTATTAAAGCAAAAAAGGACAACACCAAATAGTCTGAGTAACCTACAACCAAAAACAATATTGGTGCCCAATGCTTTTTCACCTGACAATTGCTGATAAATTTCAATGTAGCGAACTAAGGTCTCGACTTCTCGTAAAGATAAATGCTGAACTTTTATTATGTGGCTGATAAAAGAAAACTCGGCGTTTTCAGTTAAGTTTAGTGTTCCCAAAATCGGACTTTGCCTCACGAGGTTTCGGTAGTGGTGAACAGAAACTAGAGAATTGGTATAGCTAGTTGATTCAGAGAAGGAGTTCGGTAGGATAAAGGTAAATTTAAGAAATTTGTCTAAATATTGCTGAGCATTAACACTGTCTCCATATCTATGATTAATTGATGCTTTTAGTTGATTGGTATTGGTAGCTAGTACAAATTGAACCCCTTTGACTGAGAACGTGTGTTTAATCACCTCAAGTAAACTGACAGCAAAATCTGGTCGACATCGGTCGAGTTCATCGATGAAAATTATAATTGGCTTCTCTTTTGTCAGGTCAGCCATCGTTTTTTGTAAAGTTTCTAAGCTTTCATTGGCCTTAATATGGTCTTTTAAAAGCGACTCGACTGATGAATCTATAGTTTTGTCTGCTATTTGCTGAATTTCTTTATCAAATCCCTCAAAAACTGTATCAGTATCTTGTTTTAGAACGTGGGCAACGCCCGCTTTCGCCAAAGTTTTTAGACTATACCTAACAGTAGGTAAAATTTTCTGAACAAAGATTTCTCGCTGCTCACCATCGGGGAGAATTTTCAAAATTTCAGCCAATATTGTTAGCAAAGGCTCATCTGCATGGTCAGCTTGAAATGCATCGACATAAATCAAATGATGCGTGTCTTTTTCCATTATTAGGTTGACCAGTTTGAGGCAAAATTCGGTTTTCCCCGTTCCCCATCCACCATCTATTACCATAGGAGAAACATCTATTGGGGATTCAAGTAACAAAGATACTTTTTCTGCTACAGATTTTCGTTTGAAGTCGTCGCGTTCGGCAAAAGTTATATTTTTCATTTACTCAAGATCTCATAACAAAGTGGTTTTCATGTTTAGGGCATTGCATGATGGTTCCTTAAGTCTCACAACTCTCTGAAATCCTTAGCGCATCTTCTATTTCGACACCAAGGTATTCAATCGTCCTTTCTAACTTAGCATGACCAAGAAGCAGCTGGATAGCGCGTAAGTTCTTGGTTTTGGCATAGATCAAAGAAGCCTTAGTTCGACGTAAAGAATGAGTACCGTATTGCGTTTTATCTAGTCCAATTTCAGTCACCCAGCGATTAACCAAGGTGGTGTAGTAATGGTATGAGATGGGTTGCCCTTCACGTCGTGGGCTTGGGAATAGATAGTCAGTCGGCGAGAGTGAATTCTGGATGATCCACTGTGACAAGGTTTGTTGAGTCTTGGGTGTGATCTCAAAGTGTACTTCCTGCTGAGTTTTCTGCTGTTTAACGATGGTTCTCGACATTACACAGCCACTGCGACTGACATCTTGGACTTTCAGATTCCGCAAATCACACGACCTTAACTTACAGTCGATGGCTAAATTGAACAGCGCCAACTCAAAGAGGCGTTCTTCAAGCTCAAGCCGAATACGGATACGCCAGATATCTTCCAGTTTGAAAGCCTTTTTCTGTCCAACTCGTTTACCTTTATTCCATGCCACCATAATGAACTCCGCAACAAATAGATTGTGAATTAACCTCCAAAGTTTGGTGCATATATGGGGTTAAAGGGCTTATCAGTTTATGCCATTCATCAAAAAACTCGCATTCATAGTGAACTAACACCCCGTTTTATGTCTCTTAGGGTGTTATTATGTAACAAGTTTTTTGACCCATAGAGTTTCTCAACATGAATCAAACAGAACAGCAGTATTTGAAAGAGCTTGAAAGTAAGCTTTGGAACGCAGCGGACAAACTCCGTTCTACGTTAGACGCAGCACAGTACAAACATGCTGTGTTAGGTCTCATTTTTGTTAAGTACGTTTCTGACGCATTCAAACTACGTCAAGATGAGATCAAAGCAGACATTGCTAATCCTGATCACGAATACTACTTAGATTCTGCTGACTTTTCGGAAGAAGAACTAGCAGAAGAGATTGCTATTGAACTGGAACAGCGTGATTTCTACACAGAGAAAAACGTGTTCTGGCTACCTACTGAATCTCGTTGGCAGTTCCTGCAAGATAACGGCCCACTGGTTATTGGTGGTGCTGAGCTAGATATCAATGGCAAAACTAAGAAAATTACTTCTGTTGGGCACCTTATTGACAATGCTCTAGAGGGTATCGAGCGCGATAACCCGAAACTGAAAGGTGTACTTAACAAGTCATACTCTTCATTGAAGATTGACCAAGCTAAGCTTAATGAGCTTATCAACCTGATTGCGACTATTCCGTTTGTTCATGCCGACCTAAACAGTAAAGACATTCTAGGCCACGTATACGAATACATGCTTGGTCAGTTTGCACTTGCTGAAGGTAAGAAAGGTGGTCAGTTCTACACGCCAGCTTCAATCGTTACGTTAATCGTGGAGATGATTGAACCGTTTGAAGGTCGAGTGTACGACCCTGCAATGGGTTCTGGTGGTTTCTTCGTTCAATCAGAGAAGTTCATCGAGCGTCATGCAAACGAGAAGAAGGTTGATGCCCTTACTCAGAAGCAGAAGATCTCTATCTACGGTCAGGAATACAACCATACAACGTGGCAGCTAGCAGCGATGAACATGGCAATCCGTGGTCTGGATTACGACTTCGGTAAAGAGCCTGCTAGTACCTACACTAACGTACAACATCCTGATCTTCGTGCTGACTTCATCATGGCTAACCCTCCATTCAACATGAAAGAGTGGAACACAGGTGTTGATGATAACGATCCTCGCTTCAAATACGGTCAACCACCATCGGGTAACGCTAACTTCGCGTGGATGCAGCACATGCTTCATCACCTTGCTCCCGAAGGCTCTCAGGCGCTTCTGTTGGCAAATGGCTCGATGAGTTCAACGACCAACAACGAGGGTACTATTCGTCAGGCGTTAATCGAGAACGACTTGATTGAATGTATGGTAGCGCTTCCCGGTCAACTGTTTACCAACACACAAATCCCTGCCTGTATTTGGTTCTTAACCAAGAACAAGAACCCTCGTGTTGATAAGGCTGGTCGTAAGCTGCGAGGTCGTAAAGGTGAAGTTCTGTTTATCGATGCCCGTAACCTTGGTTTCATGAAAGACCGTGTATTACGTGACTTCAGCTTTGATGACATTAAGAAAGTAGCTGACCTATTTCATGCATGGAAAACAGGTGAAGAAGTTCATGGCGTAGCTTATGAAGACCAAGTAGGCTTCTGTAAATCAGCAACACTTGAAGAAATCACGAAACATGACTTCGTACTGACTCCGGGTCGTTACGTTGGTGCTGCGGAAGAAGAGGATGATGGCGTTCCTTTTTCTGAGAAGATGGCAACTCTGACTTCCAAATTAAGTGAGCAGTTTGCCGAATCGGCAACGCTAGAAGCTGAGATCAAGAAGAACCTAGCGGGGTTGGGTTATGAGCTTTGATTTGCCTTTTGAACTGCCAGTAGGTTGGGAAGCATTTACAGTTGATGAGTTAGTAAAGAATAAAGTTATTGCTAAGCCATTGGATGGAAATCACGGAGGAACTCACCCGAAAGCCTCAGATTATGTTGAGTCGGGCATTCCATTTGTCATGGCATCTGACCTATCTGGTGGTCGCGTTGACTTGACTGCGTGTAAGTTTATTACTCACGAACAAGCTTCAGGTTTGAGAAAAGGCTTTTCCAAAGTCGGTGACGTTTTGTTATCTCATAAAGCTACTATTGGTCGAACGGCAATAGTTCAAGACAATGATCACGACTATATTATGCTCACCCCTCAAGTTACCTATTATCGAGTGTTGGATGAAAGCAAGCTAAGTAATATTTATCTAAAATCATATTTTGATTCACGTTTCTTCCAGAATGTTTTGGGGTTATGGGCAGGTTCTGGTTCAACTAGGGCTTACCTTGGAATAACGGGTCAACTAAAATTACCTGTTATCGTTCCACCAATCGAAATTCAAAAAGTGATTTCTCGACAAGTAAACGCGCTGACTAAGAAAGTTACTGTTAACAATCAAATCAACCAAACTCTAGAAGAAATGGCGCAAGCTATCTTCAAATCGTGGTTTGTTGATTTCGATCCAGTAAAAGCCAAAATGAACGGCGAGCAACCAGAAGGAATGGATGCGGTTACTGCCTCGCTATTCCCAGAAAAGCTCGTTGAGTCTGAGTTGGGTTTGATTCCTGAAAGCTGGGAAGTTCGCTTGTTGAACCAGACATCTGAAATCAAATATGGAAAAAACCTACCGAAGACAAAGCTGTTGGACGAAGGCTATCCCGTATTTGGTGGAAATGGCGTAATAGGATATTACAGCTCCTACTTATATGAGGATGAGCAAGTATTAGTCTCCTGCCGTGGGGCAGCTTCAGGTAAGGTATTAAGATCACTACCTAAAAGCTTCATAACTAACAATTCATTAGTCATTGATCTATCTAACAGTATCTTGAACATCAACTATGTAGAACCTTATTTAAAAGGTTGTAATTTAGAAGAATACACATCTGGTTCAGCACAACCTCAAATGACAGTTGCCAATATGGCTCCGGTTCAAATACTCGTACCAAATGAAGATATTCTGAAGTTGTTTGATGAAATGGTTAAACCTCTGAAATCGAAAATTAGAGCAAACGAAAGACAAAACATTTCATTAGCAGCCCTACGTGACACACTACTTCCTAAATTGCTTTCCGGCGAAATCGAACTTACCAGTAGAAGCGAGGATCTATAGATGCCTACGGTTGGTTGGATTCAGGAAACAGCGATTGACCATTTTTATGAAAGGGGAACAGTTTCAGGAACAATTAGTGTAAAGCCTGTAACCTACAGCTGCAGGCATTGTGGAAAAGAGTTCCCGACTAAAGATGAAAGGGATTGGCATGAAGTTGAACATCCAATAGCTAATCCTATTCTCATCATTGACGGTCGAGAGGTGCAAAGCACTACGTTCAAGGTTACTAATGAAACTCAACCTAAAAAAATTGAGGCTGCTTTCGTTAAAAGATTTGTAGTCAACAATACTGAAGTCACTGGCATAAATGAATTACGCGAGTTAATTGCCAATGCTAAACAGCAGTTCTTTGACATTCAGCTATATGGTAACGAGACAAAAAAAGTAGTTTCGATTGATGTTCAGATCGCGGAATCTAGCAATTTAGCTAAGGTAGATGAAGAGTTTGCGCGGTGCTTTTGTGATACGGACTTTGGCGGTGATGCAGTAACGAGGTTTGTGAAGCAGACAGAAGGCTTACATGGTTGTGACTGGTACAGAGATGGTCTAGTTAGATATATTCAAGGTATTTTAGCCAAAGATCATAGGACAGATCTTCTTCAGTTTGGAGACTTCTCGTCTCGTCTAAATCAGTCATATTCTCTGTTGGCCGCTTACGACACTCCTTTGGCTCTATCTTTGTGCCAAATGATAAGGTTCGTAATGAATGATTTTCGGATTGTAAACCGAAAGAGCTTCATACCTGCATTAGATATCGCATTGAAATTCTTTAATAGAATGGAAGTTAGTAGTGCAACCATTGAGTTACATAAGCAATACAAGTTGCCCATAGACTATGCTTCTGAACTTATTCTTAATCGTTTCGTTAGTTACTACAGCGATTTTGGATTTGATACTTTGGTTAAAGAAATTAAGTCGACGAACCGTTCTGTTTTGTCGCTTCAAGATAAGCAGAAACTTGATTACCTTTGCTTTCGTAAAGCAGAAGATGAAGCAAATACAGAGATGATTAAACACTATGCTCGACGTGTTAAGAATCTTACAGAATTTTCCGAGCAATTTAGAAATTAAATAGGGTCATGAAAATGAACACTAAAAGAGAAACTCTCAGCCTTTCGGGCAAAAAAAAAGAAACGAGTAAACAAAGTGAGAGTGCGGCAGCGACTAAAAAGGTAGAGAAAAAGGACGTTACAACTTCTAAAAAACAGTTAAAAACACTTGCCGATATCATACATGATGTTTATCGCTTTGAACTGAAGAAAGATGGGACCCCTAAATCTATAAAAGTTAGCCGAGATCATTTAAATGCCCTAAAGCGTCTTAAGACTGTGGAAGATGAGCAATTTCAGTTAAACGAGAGCTTAATTAAGAATATTGCTGAACTTGATCCAACGTATAAGCATCTACTTGAACTGATAGTCTTTGCGGCGACTACACCTGTGAAAGTGAGGCATGCATTGATAAATTTTGCTGTACGCACAATTAGTCACAATTGGTCGGGAAGACTCGCAGGAAGTGAAAATGTTTTCGTTGAGTTTGCAGACAAAGTAGACATTACAAATAGGGATGTAATATCAGTCATTTGCAATAGACTGAAGAGCTACTTTGAACAACAGATACAGAACCGCAAGAAATCTGACTCTGATTCAAACGTTCAAGTTGATAAGCCAGAGGGCGAGTTCAAAATTAGCGCACAAGCGTTGAAGGAAAAATCTTCAAACTTAATAGCAATTGCATGCTTATGGGGCCTAGAAACAGGTAAGTGCTCTGCTGAAAAAGCGATAACACAGATGCAGGCTGTGTTATTAGGAGATGAAGAAGCTATTAATTTGGAGAGTAATGCTTGTTATGCGTATGCTGACTCGATAAGAACTCCAAATGAAGGTTTTAATGCTGTTATTCGCTACTTTGAATGGAAACGTGAATTAAGTGAAGAAAGACGTAAGCACGCCGAAAGCCAGTTGCAAGCTAAAACTGCTGATATAGCAAACCATATAAATCATATTTCGGCTCTAGAGCAAGAATTGAAAACTAAAAACGATGAAGTTCAAGCTCTAAGAGGTCAGATTGAGGAAATGCAAAAAGATTCACATGAAAGGCAGTTATCAGAGCAGGCTTCGCGAGTACATTTAAGAGATGACGCAGGTAAGGCTAAATCGAAGGCATATAACCTACTGACTGAAGATGTTGACCCAGCGATACAACTAACTTTGAAGGCATTAATGAGAGAAAAACCAAAAGTTGACGTTGCAATTCACAAACTTGAAGGGGCGCTAGAGAGAATTGAGGAGAACTTACGATGGTTCAAGTAGTTGGTATTGATTTTGGAACTACTAATAGCCTTATTTCAGTAGTGACCTACGATGGACGTGTTTATTCATTCGATGATGTCGGAAAGCCCCACCCATCAGTGGTGCGATACGAGACAGATCAAGTTATCTGTGGCAGGAAAGCAAAAGAAAAATTAGAGAAAGCTGGTGTTGGTGTGTTAGGCAACACAGTCCGTGGCCCTAAAAAGTTGCTAAAACAAACTGCTATTAATGTTGATGGACGTATTGTTAATCCTGTTGATGTAGTTACTGATTTAGTTCGCTATTTAAAAGACGAAGCTCTTAATGATGAAAATGCCGAAGCGGCTGACTTGACACGAGCTGTAGTGACAATTCCTGTTGATATGGATGGTCAAGGTAGAGTTGCTTTGAGAGAAGCTCTTCTGAACGCAGGTATTTATGTCGAAACTTTCGTTCATGAACCTTTAGCTGCACTTTATGCCTATTTCAAAGATTTGGATGATACAGAAGATGCTTTTCGACGCTTTGAAGGTCGTATGGTTCTGGTTTTTGATTGGGGAGGAGGAACACTAGATCTAACTCTATGTAAAGTAGTAAATGGGGCTCTTGTTCAAGTTCAAAATAAAGGTAATAACACTGTAGGCGGCGATTATTTGGATGAAGCCATAGTGTCGTATGTAGAAAAACAACATGCTAAGCAACATGGTTGGGACGAGGACAATTATCTTGAACGAAATCCTGATATGAAAGCAAAGCTTCTAGTTGCATGTGAAAAAGCAAAGATAGACCTTTCTTCAAAAGAAAAAACCAATGTGTTTTTACCTGAATATTATCAGGGAGATGATGAAGAGTCTGAGATCGATGTTTGGTTGACTAGAACTGAAATTGAGCAAGTCTGTTTTCGATTGATTCAAAAAGGAATACGAGAAATTGAAATGCTCTTATCACCTGAGCAAGCGGATATAGACCCTCAAACAATAGCACTATGTTTGGCAACCGGTGGCATGGTTAGCATGCCAACGATTAAACGACAATTGAGTGAAATCTTCGGTGTAGCCGCGCTCCACATTTCCAAAAAAGGCGACCGTATTATTTCAGAGGGAGCTGCTAGAATTGCTGCTGACAAATTGGATGTTACTCTGGCAAAACCATTTGAGTTACTGGAAGCTCGAAATTCAGTAGTAACAATGCTTAGACAAGGTACGGCTCTACCCAAACGAGGTTTTTCAATTCAACAAGAACAGTCTATGTATTGCACGGATCCACGTGATGGAACGGCATTAATGACGTTCAAAAGACCGACTATGATTGATAAAAGCGGAGCTTCTGACGCTAGAACCAATTATGGCAATGTTTCCGTGCCAATTAATCCTCATTTCCCTCCTTTGAGTGAACGTATAGTCGTTAATGTTCGAATTGATGACAATTTGATCGCACATGTTTCAGCTATTGGTAGTGATGAAGGGGAAGAGGTCAAAGCTCAGTTCTATGAGCTAGAGTTCGCTCTCAAGGCTACAAAAGGGCCAACTCATAGCAAAAAAAAAACTGAACAGTTAGATGCAAGTACAACTACTGGTGCAGGCACTGTAGCTTTAGCAAACGTATCTCGCTCCGAGCATAGGTGGGAGTTGGTACCCGGTGAGTTAATTAAAGAGCACAACGATAAAAATCCTTACCTAAAGAAAAATTATACTGAGCAGCAACGCATTGAATTGCTCAGGTATCAACCATGTTCTAGGTGTGGTGCAAAATGGAAGAAAAATTGTTGTACTTAGACTGTCCTATGTTGAAATCGCTTTCCGGCGAAATCGAGTTAGGAAGAGCAGGAGAATGTATTAATGACTGAGCAGCTTCAAACAGCAATTGCCTCTGGTGATATAGAAACCTTTAACTCGATTCTTAGTGAACAACCTGAACTGGTTAATCACGTATTTGAAAAAGAAAATCTCACCCCGTTTGAGCTAGCATTGAACTTTGGGTTCTCTAAGCTAGCTACAGCGGTCTCCGAGGCCGAAGGCTTTGATATCAACCATAATGGGCATAACCCATTGAGACTTGCTATTGATTTGGGCTATTTAGAGCTTGCTAAGCAATTGTTGGAGCAAGGTGCTAACCCAAACTATCGACCAACCATGATGAGTAGTGCTTTATTACTCTGCTTAGACAACGAGTATTTTGATTTAGCTACAGTGATGGTTGAGAAAGGAGCTGAGGTTAACATCCGGAATGACAAAGGTTGGACACCTCTCATATGGGCTTCAATGAAAGGTCGAGTGAAAGCTGTAGATTTTTTGCTAAAGCATGGTGCTTTAGTCGACATTTGTAACAACGATGGTTGGAATGCTGTTACAGGCGCCTACTTTAAACAACGTTTAGAGATAGTAGGAAAGCTACGTTCCGAAGGCGCAGTATTTAGCGCTAAGTTCTCTGAAGCAGCCATGTTATCTGCATTTAAAAATGGCCACATCAAACTCGCTCAAGAGCTTTTGGAAACAGGTTTAAATCCTGATGTTGAAGATGAAGAAGGGCAGTCTCTATTGATCCTAGCAATAGAGAAAGGTAATCGAGATTTTATCAAGGCGGTAATTTCAGCTGGAGCTAATGTAAATGTTGCAAATAGTTCCTCGATAACGGCACTTAGTTTGCTAGTAGCGAACGACGATTACGAAATGGTGAAACTTATGATTGAGAATGGTGTCGATGTAAACTTGGTTAGTAATTCGTCAAGAAGTATCCATGTGGCATCAAAGTTAGATCATCTAACGACAGCAGAGTTATTGATCGAGAGTGGAGCCGACATTAACAAACTGGATGCAAATGATTACTCACCACTAATGGTTTGTGCAGCATCCAATAGCGTTAAAGTTGCCTCTTTATTACTAAAAAATAAAGCGAATACAAAACTAAAAGCAGCCTATCGTGGCGATGCAAGGGAAATTGCAGACAAGAACAAGAACTACTTTGTTCGAAAAGCTATTGATGAAGCACTGGAGAATGTCGAGTGATTGAGCAAAGCTCGGTCTTTGATGCTGTTCGTCGGGGTTATAACGACCTAGAACTCTCGAGTGGCGGTGAGATTCTTGATTACTTTGCTGGCATTAGTCCTGACGTTATGTCGGGACATATCAGCAACATCAAAGGTATTGTCTTTGAGCAAGAGGTAACCAATGCCTTAAATGAACAAGGGTTTGAGGCAATTATGTTTGAGGCAACGAACCATCCAGTTTCAGATATTGCTTTGATGAGTGATAGTGACATTGCCGCAGAAGTCCAACTTAAAGCGACAGATAGCATTTCATATATCAATGAAACTTTGGCAGAAAACACCGACATTCCAATCATTGTAACAAGTGAAGTTGCTGAAGGTATTGATAGTGCGCTTGTTATTGACTCGGGCTTAGACAACGTGGCTTTAGAAGATGTAGTTGTAGAAACTCTGTCAGGGGCTGCAATAAGCTCAGTTGGTGATAGTGTGGCTAGTGACGCAGTGAGTGAAGGACTAGGTGAACTAGTTGCTGATGTGGCTTTACCTATCAGCCCTATTGGTGTTATTGGGGCTTTGTTTGGTTTACCATTCTTATAAGAGGAAACATGGCTAAGTTTTATCCAAACCTTGAAAATATTTCTCGACTAAAGGTAAAGCCAACAGAAGGAGAGTTGGCGTTGCTAGGTGTTTTTGAGCAGTCACTGGATGATAGCTTTGAAGTTTTTTTCAACCCTTTTTTAGATGGTGATAGACCTGATTTTATAATAGTAAAGGAAGGGGTCGCCATATTTGTTGTAGAAGTAAAAGATTACACTCTGTCAAACTACAAAGTTGACAGCTATAACAAATGGTCAGTTAAATCTGAGAGAGGGGAGTCGAGAATATCTTCACCTCAGTCTCAAGCTTTCACTTACAAGAAAAACTTGTATCAGCTGCATCTGCCTGTTTTGGGGTTAGAACAGTTAGGTAATAGAAATTTTTTTAATCTCGTTCATCCATTTGTATACCTTCATAAAGCGAGTAGAGAGCAAGTTAATAAGCTGTATCAGCCGGCTGAAGAAGAATTAAGGCAAAAGACAAATGAACTGTTTATTGCCCGCCGAAATCAGAAAATCAAAATCGATGTCTTCAATCGACAAACTGAAGGGTTATCGCGAACAAAGAAACGCATTGCTCGCGATAAGTCTATCGCTTACGCAGGGGATCAGACTACAAACTTAGTCAACAAGATCAAGAGTATTTCATCTCATGTGCTATTTGATAAACGTGTATATGATGACCTAAGACGTCGCTTAATGCCAAGTGAACACACGAAAAAGCAAGGCAAGTCGATTCCTTTAGACGACAAACAAATTAAATTAGCACTAAGTAATCAAGGTAAGGAAAAGATCAAAGGTGTAGCTGGTTGTGGAAAAACAGCAATTATCGCACAACGAGCCGTTAATGCTTATAAACGACATGGTGGGAAAGTGTTGATTGTTACCTTCAACATCACACTAAAAAACCTTATAAAAGACAGAATTAGTGACATTTTGGGCTTCAGAGATGAGCAAAACTTTGCCGTTAGCAATTACCACCAGTTTTTTAATTCTCAAGTCAACGAATCAGGTCAAGATATCAGCGATCTGATTGATAAATATGGCCTAGATAAGCTCTACAAAACAGATGTATTCAAGGACTACGACCTGAGCCGTTTTGATACTATTCTAGTCGATGAAGTACAGGACTTTGAGAGTGAATGGGTGAAAATTCTGAGGGATAACTTTCTTTATTCTGAAGCAGAAATGGTGTTATTTGGTGATGAATCTCAAAATATCTACGAGCGAGAAACGAAACGAGCAGCAGTTATTGCGCAAGGTTTTGGAAACTGGAAAAAGTTAAAGCGTTCGTATCGCACCAATCTAGACTCACCATTAAATCAAGTGTTTAAAGATTACCAATCCAAGTATCTCATTGAAAAATATACAGACACTGAAGTTCTAGAAACAGTACCGGTACAACAAGGGTTTACTTTTGAAACGTTGGAATACCATTCATGCCAAGATAATTGGGTAAGCCAGTCGTTTGAGTTGATACAAAAGGTCATTAAAACTAATAAGCTTGTCCCAAATGATGTAGTTGTACTGTCATCCAGCATATATCTTGTGCGAAGACTCGCGGAGCAATTTGCAAACCTTGAAAAAACGCATTGTATGTTTGAAAACTACAAAGAGTTAAGTCAGATAATACAACCATATAATTCTGATTTAACCCAAGAACGATTGATGATGATGTCTGAAGAGGAATTGCGATTAGCTATAAACCAGCATAAAGAGTTAAAGACAGACATTGAACGTGCAAGACGAACTAAGAAGAACCATTTTTATGCTAACAGTGGCCTGATAAAGTTATCAACGGTTCACAGTTTTAAAGGGTTAGAGTCAAAGACAGTTTTTTATCTTTTGGATGATAGAGATACACCTGAGATAGTTTACACATCAATTACTCGTTCTGTAGAAAATCTTATTGTTCTAGATGTCAGTGAAGAAAGTCAGTTTTCTGAGTTTTTTAATTCAAATATGAATAATCAAAACAATGGTGGAGGTCTGTTTTAATGATCACAGAAGACCAACTAGAACAACAGTGCCTTGATTGGTTTATCGATCAAGGTTATCTCTACAAAAACGGCTACGACATCGCACCTGACGGAGACTCACCCGAACGTGATGATTATCATCAGGTGGTGCTGAAGCAACGTTTATTTAATCAGTTGGTGATTTTAAACCCTGAATTACCAGTAGAGAGCCTTAATCAGGTAGTGAACACAGTAAGCACACCTGAAACACCTGTGCTTATAAAAAATAATCGAGCCTTTCATAAGCTTCTGATAGAGGGTGTACCTGTTGAGTACACCGTCATTGAAGACGGTCAGCCGACTCCAAAACACACCCATGCTCGCTTGATGGATTTTGCTAACCCTGATAACAATGAATTTTTAGTCGTAAATCAATTCACTATCACTGGTACTAAGGGTAATCGTCGTCCAGACGTTGTAGTGTTTATCAATGGCTTGCCAATATCCGTTGTTGAGCTGAAGAACCCAGCCGACGATCATGCGGATATATGGAATGCCTATAATCAGCTACAAACATACAAAGATGAAATTGCTGAGCTATTCGTGTTCAATGAAGCTCTGATTATTAGTGATGGATGGACGGCACGTGTTGGCTCGCTCACAGCGAACAAGGAACGTTTCTTACCTTGGAAAACGGTCTCTGGCGAGGATGATAAGCCGCTGCTTGAGTTCCAACTTGAAACGATGGTTCGTGGCTTCTTCAAACCAGAACTTTTATTGGATTACATTCGCTACTTTGTTCTGTTTGAAACCGACAGCGATAAGATCATTAAGAAGATTGCGGGATATCATCAGTTTCATGCCGTCCGAGCTGCGGTAGAAGCGACCGTAAAAGCAAAACAGGCCGAAACAGACTTTTCTTTGGTTGCAGATAATGTCGCCAAGTATCAAGTTCAAGCAACTAAGGGATTAGACAAGATAAAACCCGGAAGTGGTAAAGCGGGTGTTGTCTGGCATACCCAAGGTAGCGGTAAAAGTATCTCCATGGTTTGCTACGCCAGTAAACTGCTTCAGCAACCAACAATGAATAATCCTACGATTGTCGTCGTGACCGATCGTAACGACCTAGATGGCCAGCTTTACAACACATTTGGTATGGCTCAAGAGACACTAAAGCAGATCCCTCAGCAAGCTGATGATCGGGATACGCTGCGAGAGTTGCTACTGAACCGTCAATCTGGCGGCATTATCTTCACAACTATTCAGAAGTTTGCACTTTTGGCTGATGAGACGGAACACCCGGTTTTATCAGGTCGAGCCAATATTGTGGTGGTCTCTGATGAGGCTCACCGAAGCCAGTATGGTAACAAGTCTAAGCTGGTTGAAGTCAAAGATGAGAATGGGACTGTCAAAGCACACAAGTATGTTTATGGCTATTCCAAGTATATGCGTGATGCTTTACCTAATGCCTCGTTCATTGGTTTTACAGGCACACCAATCGCTATGGATGACAAAGACACACGTGGTGTATTTGGTGAGTACGTTTCTATCTATGACATTCAAGATGCGGTCGATGATGGTGCGACGGTTCCCATTTACTATGAATCTCGATTAGCCAAGCTAGATATCAATCAGGACAAGATTGAAGTTCTCAACGATGAAGTTGAGGATGAGATTGGAGAAGATGAAGAAACCGCTGACCGCGAAAAGATCAAATCGCAGTGGGCTGCTTTAGAAAAGTTGGTGGGAGCCGAGCCTCGCATTCAGCAAGTTGCCAAAGACCTTGTTAATCACTTTACTACGCGTACTGCTACTTTCCCCGGTAAGGCAATGATAGTTGCGATGAGTCGAGAGATCTGTGTCGATCTCTACAATGCTATTGTCGCGATTAAGCCTGAATGGCATAGCCTCGATCCGGAGAAAGGGGCGATTAAGATTGTTATGACGGGCAGTGCTTCTGATAAAGAGAAGATGCAGCCTCATATTCACGACAAGAAGACTAAGAAGCTTTTCGAGAAGCGCTATAAAGACACCGAGGACGAACTGCAATTGGTGATTGTTCGTGACATGTGGTTAACCGGTTTTGATGCGCCATGCTGTCACACCATGTATGTCGACAAGCCAATGAAGGGTCACAACCTTATGCAGGCTATCGCTCGTGTAAACCGTGTGTTTAAAGATAAACCAGGTGGTTTGGTGGTTGACTATATTGGCATTGCCAATGAGCTGAAAAATGCACTCAAAACCTACACCAATAGCCAAGGTAAAGGTCAGCCCACTGTAGATACGGCTGAAGCTTTCGCGGTGTTGATGGAAAAGGTTGATGTCATTCGTGGAATGTTTGCAACCCCAGTGGATGGTAGCGTTTTTACCTATCGACCTGACTTCGAAACAGATGCGCTCAAACTGTTACCGGGTGCGGTAAACCACCTTTCTGGTTTATCTCACAGCGATAGCAATGGTAAAGAAGTACGGGATGGTAAGCGTCGCTTCCTAGATGTAATGGCAGCACTCACAAAAGCGTACTCGCTCTGCAACACCATGGATGAAACGCGTGGCTATAAGAACGAGATAGCGTTCTATTCCGCGATTAAGACAGCTTTCATCAAGCACTCCACAGTCGATAAGAAACGTACAGACGAGGAGAGGAATACTGCTCTCAAGCAGATCCTTGATAACGCTGTTGTGGCTGATGGTGTGGATGATATCTTCACGATGGTTGGCCTTGATAAACCGAATATCGGACTTCTCTCTGAAGAGTTCTTGGAAGATGTAAAGAACATGAAAGAGAAGAACCTCGCGGTAGAACTGCTCGAAAAGCTACTACGTGACGAAGTGAAAGCTCGCATGAAGAATGACGTGGTACAGGAGAAGAAATACTCCGATCGCATAATGTCGACGCTTCAAAAGTATCATAACCGCAACATTGAAACGGCTCAGGTGATTGAAGAGCTGATTCAGTGGGCAAAAGAGATGCAAGAGGATGCAGAGCTGCTCGACAAACTGAACCTTTCTGTTGATGAGATCGCTTTCTATCGCGCACTTGTCGAAAACGAAGCTTCGGTTCGAGAGTTAGGTGATGACAACCTGCGCAAACTCGCAATTGAGCTGACTAATCAACTACGTAAATCAGCAACCGTGGATTGGCAAAAGCGTGAGAGTGTTCGTGCACGTATGCGCAATTTAGTTCGTCGTTTGCTACGCCGCTGGAAGTATCCGCCTGATGCGGCTGAAGAGGCGATTAAGCTTGTATTGGAGCAGGCTGAAGTGCTGGCTGATGGGTGGTATGCATCTTAAGTAGAATAAAGGTAAGGTTCTAGAGCCTTGCCTTTTGTGTATTTATTCATAGCTGGCTTCTACATGAAGTACGCTATTTGTAAGGTAACAATACAATAAGGTAATGAACTGGGTGTTGTTTAGACTATTGACCCTGAAAGATTTCTGTAAATTAACGATGTAGGTACTTCCGATCGACTGTTGTAGCCGTCTTTTTTATGGTTTTTGCTTTGCAATCAGCACTGAGGTGCGAGTCGTAGGTCTAGCATACTAGCAATCCCATTCGTGTGAGTTGGTGTTCAAGGCAGTACGCTTATCTGTAATACGGCCCGAATTATCTCCATCGATAAACTAATTTTCTGCATTTAGGCGTATGAAACCACTGTACCGTATTTCTGTGCTGTAACACCAAAGTGGAACATGGAATAAGCAATATAGAATGCTTCCCGTTACTAAGGGGCCCTTTGTTCTTTGAGTATTTTATTTTCAGCATCACTAAGTACGTCGCCCCGATAACCCATTTTTTACGAAAATAAACTTTGAACGCTGAAACCAAGTGGCTAGGGCTTTAACTTTCAATCTGCACAGTTGGCTCAAAAGTAAAACTGAACACGAAATCTAAGAGCACTTGTTTGTAATACCTAAAATACAAGGCAGAGGGGACTTCCCGAAAGGCCATTGAAAATGGGTAGGACCGACCCTTTTGGAAAGGGAACCTAAACGACTCCGCTCTCTGCCTTGTTTTCTCAGTGTGGCGATGTTGTCTCAGTCACCTGCGGCCAACTGAAGGGTTGTCCATCATAGACCAGTCAGCATAACTGCTAATCAAGGAAGTCTTCGAAAGAAAAATAGCGAGAAACCATGGAGATAAAGTCGTTGACTAGTCGCGTAGTTGGCGACTTTATTTCACTGCTGTGTGCGAAACACACAGCATTATCTTGTATCTCAGCTGTTGAACTCCTTGTTGGTTATTTCCAGATGGAACTCAGCGCAACTATCAGAAATCCCCTTAACCAACGAAATAGACTTGTCTGTTTGCTCTGTGTGGCTGACTATTCATGCCTTGTCTTTGTCTTTCTCCTTTGGCAGCGACGTTGTGCTGCTGCTTCGAAGCACGGTAAGTCAATGCTCGGGAGAAAGTTTTAATGTTGCTCCAGTCGAAAAACACAACATCCGTATTCATGGTGTTGCTAGATTTAGCGCGCTGCTCGCGCATTTCCAAACTCTAAATTCAGAATGAGAAAAAAACCTAAATTTCTTTTTTCCTGCGTTGTGAATGGGACTTTCGGGGCCGATTCGACCTGATAGAGTGATTGTGAAATCAATCAAATCAATAAGGTGGACATCATGTTGAGATTCTTCGGTGCAATGTTTGTTGCAATAGTGGTACTGCTGTCTTGCTCAGTAGGGGTATACAAAGCGCAAGATGATACGGTAAACCTGTATGAGTGCGCTAATCTTCAATGTCGGTACACGAGTGAAGTATTGGAAGGTAACTACTACATAGGGTTTGAAGATAAAGGGTGGGTAACGTTGTTGATGTCAGGCAACCAAGCGGTGCTTTCTGATGAGCTCGAGCTTCAATTTATGGGGTTTAACCCCTGGGTTGAAGGGATGAATTGGGTGCATTGGATGTTGATGCTTTGGGTCGCGTATATCGCGTTTACTTCCGCTAAATATCGAATGCGCTATGACATTTTGGATGTGCGCTTCAGAATGATTCAAGACGAACTGTCCGACAAGTTGGCGGAACTGGCTCGGTACAAAGGAAAGCAAGAGTTCTAACATGAGACAGGGTACAACAGCACTCCACAGTCGGAGCGCTGTTGTACCAATCGCCCAGTGATTACTCGGATGGGGCTTCGTCTTGAACGTTATCTTCTCCCGAATCTTTAAACTCTTCCGGTAATACACCTTCAACAAAGGCTAATCGCAACTTCCACAGTTCGCTTTTCAAGTATGATGTATTGTGCTCTGTCATCTTGATGTGGTGCTCTATCTTCTCAATATGCTCATTAAATTGATTGTATTTCATACCTTTTACCTCACGCTGAATTAATGGTATTTGTAGACCTGAATTGGCTTTCAACTGAGTTAGGTGAAGTAACTGCATTTAATTTTGGAGTTGTGTTTTTTATACGGTTATGGATATTGAGTCATCAAAATAGGGAAGGCATCTATGATGAGAGACGTCCGCTATCGCAAGTAGGCGAGGGTGATATCAGGCCGAAGGTGCCCTAATTCTTGAGACACAGCTTTTAGCGCGTCTTCGTATCGACAATAACGCATCAGTGTTTCCATTCGTTGTTGAGCATAGGTGTGTCTCAATCCGTGTGCTCCATGGCTCCAGTTAAGCACTCTTGTGGACGCTTTTGAGAATGAATCTGACCATTGCTTACCAAAGCCAATGTCGTAGTAGGTTTTGTAAGGAATATCTCTATCAGTTCGCCAGATAGGCTTTTCAAGCCGTCGTTCTTCCAATTCATCAGCGAGCGCTCTTGGAAGCCTTGCTTCCCTGCATAAACCCCCTTTACCAACGACAGTGTATGCGACCCAATCCTCCTGTCCTGCAAAGCGATATTCTGAATGGGCCTCTCGAAAATCGGGCTCTCTTTCTTCTTTAGGCAATAGGGTTCCCAGTTCATGGGCTCTGAAGCCTGCTGCTGCCGCAATACGAGTAGTCAGAGAGTGTCTGTCGCTTTGAGCCTGTTGAATCAAGTCAATTTGTTCATCGTCATAAGCTCGGGAGCGGGTGACTTCTTCTAGCTCAGTCTCTATGACCTCAAGGGTTTGCTTTTGGGCTAATTCACCGTTGTATCGCAGCAGAGACTGAATGGCTTGTCGGTCCATATCTAATTGCTTCTGACCCACGCAGACAGCGCGGTCTGTAAGAAACTGCATGGCGTGTTCTTTGGTGGCATGCCGAAGGCTGGTGCTCTTGTTGAGATTTAAATGCTGGGTGAACAGAGTGAGAGAGCGAGCGTAGTTTCGCTTGGTCCCCAAGCTGGGAAGGTTCAGTTTTTTCATCACATTCGAGGTTTGTTTCTTTGCGACTTTTAAGGGGTTTTTAATCTTGGTCATGTTTCTTAATCCATCGGTAAACGGTAGTTCGAGCTACCTTGATTTTTGTGTTGGTGAGCAGCCATGCATGTATTTCAGTGGTATTAGCCCCATTGCAATACAGCGCCAAAATCTGAAAGCCATACTTGTTTAACTTTGACGCAAGATAGCGCTTGCTTTTGCGTTGTATTTTTCGTTTTTCTCGCAGATTTTTGAGTTCTTTCTCAGCATTGAATTCTTCCATTACTTACTCACATTATTCGTTCGAGACCTCGTTAGAAATACCTCTTTAGGTACCGGTCTGAGTCTTCGACTTAATGCTTGTCAGCGTGCGAGAGACTTCAGCGTGTTTGACCACTTTTAACCCTTTCTCGAGCGGTTTCTTCTCGTCTTGAATGGGTCAAGTTCCCCTGTTTCATCTGTTCAGCTCAGGAAAGTCATGCTTTTCAGCGCCCGATGTCGGTGGGCTCCGGCTCTGCTCTGTGGCTAGACTCGATTTCGTCTGTTCGAGGTCAGTCGGTCCCGTCAATTCAGACATTTCGGTCTTAACGTGACGAGTCATATCGCTTCCTGCTCTTTTATGAGCCTCTATACCTACCAATGCAGGCTCCGGTTCGAGAGTCCGGACGCGTTAGTGCTTTGCACTGTTACTTTGGGTATGCGTAAAAGTCAGGGAGGAAAGTAGTGTCGTGCTCCAAAAGTGGAGCTTTTGGTGTGCGTGTGCTTGTCACTGTGGTTTTGAGCGCGTTAGCGCGGTGAAGCCTTATGCAGATTTAGGCCTCGCTGTGTCGAAAGTGTTCGACACAGCGAGGCCGATAGGCCGAGAAAATTTTTGAGCCCATGCACAAATCAGTGTGTATGGGCGAGGAGATTTTAAGGCGTTAAAAAGAACGCAAGGAGATTGCAATTTCGTAGATAACGGAAAGCATTAGCTTTGATGGTTTTAGCTTGGATAAAGTAGGGAGGACATTCAATAGCATGTCTTCTCAAAGAGATATTATCTCGACATAAAGATGAGTTGCTAATTTGGCAACCAACAACAATTGAACTAAACAGATGTGGAAAGGCATCGATTGTCTATATTTAGCTTTTAAAAGTAACATTTTGACGTACAATGCGTACCAAGTATTATATGTTGTTTTTGTCTGGAATATCCAATATTCTATTGTTGGCGCAAAATGGTAGCACGTGAAGACGATGGTTCGCGTACACTTCGTCACGTAGTTTACTGCCAGCAATTTGTGAATAGAAAGCGGCACTTTGATAATAGATATTGACGAGTCAGGCGCATATAAAGATTAGATTTGAGAAAGGTGCCAAGTTCAGGCCCAGTTTAAGACACTTTAGCAACAACTGTGTTTCTCTAGGTCTAACCAAAGATGAAGTTTCTGTACGATTAAAAGTTTCGACTAAAGCAGATCTGATAACTTTAATCGATTGCTTTGCGCGAAGATTTTCTCTGCATTAGTGTGACTAGCGCTATACCGCGGATAACAAATGAACTTATCCTACAAAATGAAATCAAATGTGCTTAATAACCACATTTGAACGGGTGTATCACTAGTAATCTAGGGTGTAACCATGGCTTGATGTTGAATAAGAGATATTCTGATAAGAGACAGTATTTGTCTCTAGTGGCTGTTAAATTTTAACTCGAGTCTTTCTTTGCATTTACCAACATCGCATGCAATTAGGCTGAACACATTTATATGATTTTTGACTACTCGACCTACTGAAAATTATGAAAATAGAAGAATTTGTACAGCAAATCACCGCAGTAAATAGAGCTTGGAAAGTAGCTCAAGAAGATTGTGATAACTACATCAATACACATATAGCGAAAATATTGCAGGAGCAAAAGTCTGCCTGGCAGGTTGAGTTTTACCGGTCTTATCCTACAAGTGTTTGGTTTAAAACAGATGTAGAAAACTTTCCTTCTGGTGACGTTTTTAGCGTTAGATTTGGCAATGAAGCAGTCAGGTCTACAGATGGAGATTCTAAATGGAATGCCGAACATATACCTAAGATTTTGCTTAAATCTCTTTTAACTGAATCAGAATACTTAATAGCTACACAACCAAAAGTTTGATTATGTCCTTAATTAATATTGTATTTATCTCATTTACAGTCGTTCTAGCAATTAGCTGTCTGGCGAAACTTCTATCATCTAAAGCACGGCATACTAAGACACTTGAGAAGATAGAAACTTCCTTTGAGGAGTTGGTATCTAGCAGAGGTGTACCGCTCTTTCAATTGAGTGATGAAGCGCAACTCTTAGCGAGCCAATCATGCGCGACACATAAAAGCAACAAGGGAAAGTTACTTTCTTTCGAAGATTCTTCAGTACTTCTACTTCGCTCTGTTGATTCAATTGTTACTCCTTTCAATAGTACTGCTTATAAATCGGTACCAGCAATACTTACAACAATAGGTATTTTGGGTACCTTTGTTGGTATTACTTTAGGTCTTGGTGCTCTTGACGGAATGAGTAAAGACTCCTCGAAACTCGTTGAACAAGCGATGGGGTTGATGGAAGGTTTAGGGACCGCATTTCTGACCTCAATCGCAGGTATGGCCGCTAGTTTTATTTTTATGATTATTCTTTCTTGGGCCATTGCAACTCAGGCTAAGAAGAGAAATGCACTTCTTCTCGAAATCCAACAAAGCTCAAAGTTGATCTCAGGTAATGATTTACTTCATCAATTGGTAGAGCATCAAAAAGAGAGCAAAAATGATTTAGCTGATTTTTCTGGGCTTATATCAGCTATCCAGCAATTAGTTGCTAAACCATCAGCGTTGTCAGCTTCTGAGTATCAAGAAATATCTGCTCGCAATACAGAAATTGTCGAAGGTAGAATTGATGAGCTTAAATCCGCCGTCTCTCACGAATTACAATCTCTGCAACAAGATGAGCAGTTACTAGCAAAAACTATTGCTCAGAGCCTTTCGGATTCCCTCAAAACTGAAGTTACTCAGCCAATTGCGCATGAGCTGTCAGCAATCACTACTAAAGTCAGTGTTATTGATGCTTTAGTTGAGAAAACAGTTACTCAGGAGCAGTTTGAGGAGAGTCTTTCTCATTCAGTAACTGTTCCAACCGTTCATAAACTGGAAGAGGTTATTACGGAAAACCGCCAGATGAACGAAGCGATGTTTGCTCTTTCAAGCGTACTTGAAAACTTTTCTGAGTCTCAGGCCACCCCCCTAACTGAAGAGCAGCTGGTCGACGCATTGAAGAAAGAGTTAGCAGAACCAATTGGTATTCGACTTAGTCAGAACAACCAAACTACGCATGAGGTAAGCGAAGGAATCTCTGAACTATCAGTAGTTATGTCTCAACTTGTGAATTCTACTCTGACTCAAGAGCAATTGATCAATGCAATGCAAGCTGAACTGGAACAACCGATTAGGGCACGACTTGACCAAAACAACCAAACTGCCCATGAAATTAGTGAAGGTATCTCTGAACTAACGGAAATAACCTCACTAATGAAGGGCTCTGCTTTGACTTATCAACAGTTGAGCAAAGTACTTCAAGACGAGGTACAAAACCCACTGAGTAGTCGCTTGGATCAAAATAACGAAACGGCAAATGAAATCAAACTTGGTATAGAAGACCTCTCGCGTTCGCGCATGGAAGAATTTGAGCACCTGGTTGAGAAAATGGGTGAAGAGGTAGTTCTGCCAGTAACTTCTGAACTGAGTGAAACAAACAAAATTGTGTCTCGTTTTGCAGATGTTACCGACGAACTGACCACACAGGTTGGTGAGTCAAACATTGAAATGGCGAAAGCTACCGCTGAGCTGGTGAAATTCCAAAACGATACTCTAGGCAAGCTAGATAGTTTTGCAGGTTCACTTGACCGTTCGTTAAATGAATTTGCAGACAATAGTACCAAAGCGCTGTCTGAAATCTCTGAAGAAGTTACCGGTATTGTTAAGCTGGGCAATGAATCCATAGAGAAGCAGACTAAGGCCTTCTCAACCATCATCGCAGACTCCAAGGAGATGTTTGACGAGCAGGCTAATACGCTTCGCACCGTCGGGGATGAATCCGCTAAGCTGATGAGCTGTGCTCGCCAAGAACTCGAAGCAGGTCTTGGTGATATTGATAGTAAGGTCGCTCGCATGTCAAATACTGTGCAAACAGAGCTTGAGAGTTTCAGAGATGCCTATCAAGCAAACCTAACTCATTACTTTGAAGAACAGAATCGTCTACTCGATGATTCTTTGAATGAGCAGAAAAGTGGCCTGAACCAAGTAGTTGAGAACTTTAGAGGCGTCTTTGAAGAAGAGTACACCAAACGTAAAGAGCTTCTTAACGATCTAGATCAACAGTTCAAGCAGCTTGCAGATGCGGCAGATCGAGTCCAATCGATGGCGAAAGCGATGGGATTAGAGAAAGCAACTTGGGCAAGTGAAATCCAGTTGGTTCAGCAGTCAATAGGGCGCCAAGTAACAGAACTTGGTAAAGCTTTCTCAGAGTCTTCCTCTCAGTTCGTGGCCGTTGCCTCGCAAATTCGCCCAGAGATGGATGATTACTTTAAGCGTGCAAATAAGTCAGTTGAAGAGTACTTCTCTTCATTTGATGCTACTTCGTCTCGAATTTACGGTCGTTTGGATCGTGCAGTAGACCTAATGAGTACAGTCATTGAAGAAGCGCAACATGAAAAAGCCGAACTTGCTGACAAGAAAGAGCAGGTCGTTTAATGGAAAACCTTACTGATTCTTCAGAAGAGCTAATCGACGAAACAGGTACCTGGCTATCAATTAGTGATTTGATGGCTGGCTTGCTAATGGTATTTGCTTTGCTACTGATAGCAACATTGGCTCAGCTGTTTCAATACCAAGAGCAATCAAAGAGCAACCGAGTTGTTATTATTGAGGAAATTCAAAAAGGTTTAGAGAAAGCAGGTATCGAGTCTAAAGTCGACTTAGAAACAGGTTCCTTATCATTAATTGAAGGATTAAGTTTTTCAAATAATAGATCTAGTCTGGACAAATCTTCGCGACAATTTTTAAACAAGTTGATCCCTATCTACAGCCAAGCGATCTTCTTAAACGAAAAAACGTCTGAAGAGGTTTTACACTTGGTTATTGAAGGGCACTCTGCGCAAGGTGAAGGACAAGGACGTGCTATGTCATTGAGTTTAAGTCGAGCAGAGGCGGTGACATCTCATATAGAACAGATGATATTTGCTTACAAAGGCCGTTTTATCGAGAAAATCTTACCAGCAGCTAGAGGTAATTTGGACGCAGACACAAACTTATCTGTTGTTCAGAACAGAAAAGTGGTTTTTCGTTTTGAGTTCAAGAGTCATGACTTGACCGAGCTAGTGGGTAAATAGAATGAATCGAAACTCTTGGTTTTTAGAGCCAGCGTTGCCGTCAACCATAAAGGTTAGCTCTCTTACTCCTCCTCTAGGTGGAGGCAGTCATCAAAACCAGAATCCATCCAGCTCTTTTACGCAGAAGAAGCTCGTAGAGCTGATTGAAAAACTGGAAAAATCAGAGCCTTTGTCATCTCTTGAGTGGTTAATAGTGCTGCGCTCTGAAGAGGAATACCAGGGTCTTGAAGCATTAGAAAAAGAACGAGCAGTAAAAACAGTGTGGGCAGCTCTTGAAAGAGATGAAGAGAAGTTTTCAGAACTAGCTAAGAAGTTGGTTTCTGGGATGGCTCGCAACTATGTTGCTATAGCGAGCTGGCTGTTGGGTAGCTTCCCTCGTGTTTTGCCAAAGTCTTTTCCGAGGCTTATAAAACAACAAATAGAGATAGCGCGCTACTTGGTTGCGGAGCAATACTTGCTATGTGCAAAAGCGGCCTTGACCAATGGAAAGGGCATAGATCTGTTTTTCAGTGGCTTAGATCTTGAACATCAAGGTTCGCATATAATCGCTATCGCATTGCAGGCGGAAGTAGCAATGCCGTTGAACCCTTCCACTGCCCAACTGACTTGGTGGAGAAGCTGTCAAGACTTTGTTTCTGAAGACAATACGATCGAGCAACTTGAGCGTCTGCTGGAAAAAACAAGATCTATTAGCAGTCATTCACCATTTGAAAAATGGATAAAGCATCGCTGCTTGCCTGATTCTAAAAACACGATCTGGTATCGACTGTCAAAAGTATCGCAATTAAAGCTAAAGAGCTTTTTTAACGTTACTGAATATAAGTCGGTGTCAAAAATCTTCGAGCTTTTAATTGAGACCAGTGACGATAGCTCTCTCAACGAACGGCAGGTGAAGAACCTCAGAAGCCGTATCATGTTTTGGGCCAATTACAATGATGTATTTAAACGAGTCCGTTTCTTTCTCACAGATAGGTCATCTTCGATTTTGAGAGACAAAGTGAATCTCGATGAGCTTCGTATTCAAACCATGACGTCGTCACCACTCAATAATCAGAGTGAGATCTGCGTATTCGATATGGGTGACTACTTCTTGGTTGAGCGCTTTATTGGACCTCATTTTGATTTGGGAATTTTCGAACGAACAGATGCGCTTGAGCAAGCATTATTTGAGAGCGAGTATTTGGATGCTGAGACTATCAGCCAATTAGAACCTGATTGGGTTCATGACCATCTGAGTTACTACCAAAACCGGATCGCAAGATTTTTGAATAGCAAAGGAATAAGACCAGGAAAGAGAGCGCCAGCTCACTGGTTAAAATCGTTAGCCCCAGAACAACAAAGACAAGTCGATGACGATAGAGACAGGCGTTATCGGAATATATTAGACAAAGCAACTTACTTTAAAACAGGAAGAAGATTCTAATGAGTAGCATCTTTCAAGACCCATTGACGATTACCTTTAGTGCATTAATCATCATTGGCGCACTAATTACAGCATTTAAATTGCATGGTGCGACCGGAAAATTGATTAAACAACTTAATCAGGTAAACAGTGAACTTGGCAAGTTAAAGCACCAAGTTGAGTACGATGACAGCGGTAATGAAATTGAACAGGATTGGACTCCTAATTCAGCGTCTATTGCATATCAAAACTACGACAAGATGCATTCACTGATTCAAAAAGTAAAGTATCTAGCACCTTCATGGGGAGCTTATCGTAGAAGCATGCAGCTTCCGGATACTCACTACACCCGCAAACAGGGGCAACCGCCAGCACTGAGAAATACTTTACAGGTTAACTCAGTATTCAATATGGAGACGGTTGTTGAGCCACATGTGAATGTTCGTCAATACACGGCTATCCCGAACATGCTGACGGGCGCTGGTTTATTGTTTACCTTTGTTGGTTTGATGATAGGTATTGGTGAGGCTTCGGTAGGTCTAAGTTCATCAGATATTGAATCGGCTAAAGCTTCGTTAAACCCGCTTCTATCTGGCGCTAGCATTGCATTTACTACCTCTGTAGTGGGTATTATCTGCTCTATGATTTTCTCTTGGTATGAGAAGTCGCGCTTCCATAAATTAGAAATCACAGTGAAAGACTTTAGTGATTATTTAGCGTCGCATATTGAGATGATTGACTCAGATAAATTGGCTGCGATGCAACTTGAAGCAACTGAAGCTCAGACAAAAGCACTGTCTGATTTCCAAGTGGACCAACAACGAATTACCGATGACACCATTCGCCGTGTATCTCGTGAATTCCGAGAATCCTTACTGGAGACTGCAGGCACAGAGATCAAGCAGATGGGTGTTGTCCTTCAGGAGATGAATACAGGGTTGTTGTCTAATATCGAGCGTTTCTCAGACGCGCAAGACAAGACATTGGAGACGACTTCGAAACTGACTTCTAATCTAGAGGCCTCGGTTCAAAGCTTGACCCAACAGCTAGCGACTTCAGTGGATGAGATGTCGTCTCGTGAAAAAGAGGTGATTACTCACGTCGAGAGCGTAGTTTCGGCGATGACAGATACAGTTCAAACGAAAGTAGTGGAGATTTCTGAGAACTACACAACCACCATGCGCGAAACGTCCGCTGAGTTTGCGAATATCCCGCAGCAGTTGGCTCAGCTAACGTCTGAACACATGAATAGTTCATTGCAGCAATATCAAACACTGACCAGTGAAATGTTGCCACAGATGCTAGAGCAGGTAGCAGAGAGTCTGAGTGAGCAGGTTTCTAATCTAGCTCAGCAGATGCGCACTGCAGAGTCTGCTGTAGCAGATTCGATAGCTCAACTTCCTTATGTGGTTGATAGTTTCAAGAAGATGAATACAGAGCTCGTTGGCAATGTTCAAGTGGTTAATCAGCTGAACTCAAGCTCGATGAACTGCTTGGAAGGATTCAACCAAGTGATGACTAACTTAAACTCTGCATCGCATCAGTTCGTTGAGGCTAACCAACAAACAAGTGACACGCTTCAGCAGTTCCAAGGCTTGGTTGAGCAAGTTCAAGTTAGCGTTATGACTACCGGCCAATCAAACAAAGCTATCTCAAATGCCGCAGAGCAACTGAATTCACTTGTTTCCTCGCAGGCTGGTTTTGCTGCTCAGTTTGAAGCTTCTCTGAATCAGTCTTTTGATCAACTCAATCAAGGCTTAGAACAATACGTTACCCACGCAAATAACCAGCTACTGAACATGGACAGCAAGTCTGCAGATGTTGCTAACAACCTAATGGAAGCGGCGAATGAGATTGGTGCGCTAGTAAACGATCTTTCGAGTACTGAGTATAAGAAGGCAGCTCAAGCGTGAGAATAAAGAGACACGGTGAAGAATCAAGCTACATGATGTCTGTTTCAGACATCATGTCTGGTTTGATGTTCATCTTCATAATTACCCTTGCGATCTTTGTTATCGACTTCTTGATTTCGTCGAGAGAACATGAAGAAAAGTTGCAAGAGTTGACTCAGATCCTGAGTAAATTTGAAGAGAATGATCGCATGCGTGGCGCCATGCTGACCGATATTCAAGATGCGCTAGCTAAACGTAGCATCGAGGTAGATATCGATGTGGAGCATGGTGTGCTTCGCCTAAATGAGAATGCTATCCGATTTTCTACGGGGTCGGCAGATCTGCGAGGAACGCAGCTAGACCGTTTGGAGGTTGTGGCTGAAGTACTAGCAGAGATTTTACCTTGTTATGGTAGTAACCAACCTGATAATGGAAAGTGTTTAGTTGATACTCAGGGTAAGATTGATTCTGTCTTTATTGAAGGACACACGGACAATGTCCCTATTGGAGGGCGACTTGCTCAAAAGTATAAGGATAACTGGGAGCTATCTGCGGATAGAGCCATGTTTACTTATCGTGAAGTTACTATCAGTCAGCCTCTGCTTGCTTCAATGCTAAATACCAATACTCAACCAGTGATCAGTGTGAGTGGCTACGGTGAGGGTAGGCCTGTTCCTGGACATGAACATCCTTATCCCAAAAGCGATCCTATCAACCGACGTATTGACTTCAGATTTATTATGACGCCACCAACAGTCACTGAGGCTCAAAATGCAATGGAGGGGAATCTCTGATGAGTAACTTCAGAGTCGCATCGTCATTGACTCATGCTTCGAGGCATATAGGCTCGCAATTAATGAATCAATCTTGGGCACCGACAGATGATGAGTTGCGTATTGGCTTTAAGCATACAGAGCGTTTAGCTCAGCAAAAACAGTTAAACACCAAGAACGTTTCTCTCTACGGTCAGAGGGTTATGGCGCATTTATGTGTTTTAGAGCCCTCGAAGCGAGCTGCTATGGGTAATGTACTGGAAGTCGAAGATTTCTGGCCACAAGCTCACTCGGTTTTTAAGTCACGCAACGATGTCATTAGCTGTGATGTACTTCTAACCAATATAGATAATCTGGCTCAGTCCAAGCTTTCGACGAAACTGCCAGAGCTAGCATCTGATATTTTTAATCTTTCATTAAATGTGAAGCTTGGTTCTAGTAGAGCTAAGCGCTTCGCATCCAATCATCAAGGAACTTTAGATAAAGGTGTTAGTAGCTTTGTTGGAGGTATAGAAGCTCAGCAGCTAGAGTGGATAGATGAAAAATTTGAACTCTTTAGCAGCTTAACAACAGAATTTGTCGATTCGCCTAATTTCCACTGGGTGAACCATTTCTTCCGCGTCTATGTGAAGCAAGGGTTTGTTTCTAATATCGATGTCTATTGTTCAGCAGAGACGTTGTCCGAGCTTCGTCGCTACATACCTCAAAGCACAGCACTGAGAGAGATTAGCGGTAAGGACATTTACGTGGTCATGCAGATTGGAAACGCTGTTGTTGCTTACTCAACGCAAGCCGAGGAATGTTTTATCGCTGAGCTAGGCACTAAAGTAGCCACCTTTAATGAGGTTGTTTACCAGTTGCCAGTACTCAAGTACAACCTAGGTATTCACTTGAGCAAAACCGGACTGTGGCAGTATCGAGCTTCATACATGCTAAAGAATGCGACAAAATTTGCACCTAAACGTGCTGACTACATGGTGAAGTAACGTGGCGAGTAAAAAATACTCAGACGATGGAAGCTATATTCTTTCTGTCTCAGACATCATGTCAGGTTTGATCTTTGTATTCATTATATTGCTCGCTGTGTTCATGATTTCTTTGATGACAGCAAACGAAGATAGCTTGCGTAAAGAGAATGAATATCAAGCCAATCTCGCAAAACTCAAAAGTAGAGAAGCGGAGCTTATTGAAAAAGAGCAGCAAGCCAACAAGATGCGAGTCAGCCTTGAGCAAAAGAATGCAGAGCTACTGAAGAAAGAAGTGGCATCTAAGGAGCTGCAGACGAAGCTTGAAGAACAGAACGATAAGCTGGTTACCGAGAGAAACGTCGCGAGAGGATACCTATCTGAGATAGCGAAAAATTCGCAAACTCGAGAGGCTTTACTTGAAGATATCGAAAGCACACTTCAGAAGCATGGGCTGGTGGTAGACATGGATATGAAGCATGGCGTGATGCGCCTTGGTGAAGATGCGATTCTCTTTCCAACAGGTAAAGCGACTCTGAATGACGCTTATCTTGAGCGTTTGCAGACAGTTTCCAATGTTCTGTCGCAGATTCTTCCTTGTTATGCAGCAATACAGCCGGAAAACCTGCAGTGTCTTCCTGAAACCAAAGGAAAACTGAACTCGGTCTTCATTGAAGGACACACCGACAATGTTCCAATCAGAGGTGCATTGCTAAACCAGTTTGCAGACAACCGAGATCTATCCACCGCACGAGCCAATTACACATTCAATAAGCTGGTTAATGATACTGAGCTTTTGAAGCAGATGCAGAACGAGCAACAGCAGCCTGTATTTAGTGTCAGTGGTTACGGTGACGACAGGCCAGTGGCAGATCATGCTCATCTTGAGCCAACTAATGATCCCAAGAATAGGCGTATAGATTTTAGGTTCATTATGTCGCCACCTTCTACCACAGATGTTGAGAAAGCTCTCGATGGGAACCTAGGATAGTTATTTGATAGTTTATTAAAAATCATGTTTGGTCTCGAACGTGGTTTTTTCTTAAACGATATGGCGCAAAGTGATCAGCATAACCTCACAGTCATAGATAGTATGGTTATGTGATGTGCATGAGTTCATCAATGTATAAAGCTTGCCCATGAACAATCACATATGAAATGACGCATCTCAGGAAATGAGGAGTTCGAATGCTTACACCTATTATCGAAGTCTGTGATGATATGAGAATATCCATTCACCATTTCCGGGTAGAATTTGGATAATGAATAAAATTCCCAAGAGCAAATTAAACTCCAATGTGAACCTTCGGAAGATCTTCAAGCAGTGCGTCTACTACATGAGTTTCAAAAAAGTTAGAGCGTCAAAACAGTTACAAATTTTAAGTGAAGTTACATCTAGTATAAGTGAATCATAGCTTTGACAGATTTTTTCAAGCTATACCTACAGGTTAAGGAAGCCTCGACGAGCAGTGAGTGTGTTACAAATAACGATCAACTGGTAACTGACTTACTCCATCATTCATGACGGCTGTGGTTATTTTATATCGACAGCCAATAATTTAATAAGCGGTCATCTTGTGATATCTAATACTTCTAACATATCTACACAGTCAGTTTCTGACTGGCTTAAACAATTCTGCCTTACTCGCAGTGATAAAATTCATTCTAATCAACCACTTTACCAGCTTCATATGACTCAATCGGAATATCGCGAGTTGGAGGTAGTGTTATCGAAAAGCCGAGATTTCCAACACACGTTACGTTTTACTAAAGAGTGGTGTGGCGCATTCACTCTTTATTGTGCGGAGTGGTTTAGGCGAGAGTATACCCAGAATTGGAGCTGGGAACCTATTTTTAACCGTTTAAAGTTTCGTCTATCGTCTGGCGATATTAGTGAAGCGATCCCTATGGGGCTTGAGGATTATTGGGGTAAAACTTTGTCGCGTTACAGCCAGTCTAATCGTAATGATTATTTAGGTTCTTTGTTTAGAGAGGGTGGGTTACCTTCTAATTTACTATCGCAGAATGACAATCACTATCAATGGACCTTTAACTCGGTGTTTGACAAGTACCAGGTCGCAAAAGAATTTGGTGATAGTGCGGTCAATGCCTACATTAGCAGTAAGGTTGTGTACCTTCCAGAATCGCTGCAAGGTGAAGAGTCAATAGAACTGATTCGAAACATGGTAGAAAAGCTAGACAGTTTTGTACACACCTACAATCTCGATGAACAAGCCGACCCAGTTGACTACCTAGAGCAAAATTATCCTCAATGGCGCGAAGTGTTCCCTTTACCATTGGATAGCGCTACAGGCACTTCGTTCTTAAGTCAGTTGCTTTCACGCGCAACGGAAGAAGTGCGTAAGGTAGCAAAGAAACGCCGCGATTTACGTTGTAAACACTATATCGATTTCGCTAACCAAAGTGTGATTAGTGATGTTTTATTACCGCTGAACATCATATTTGATATAAACCCAGTTCAATTGAGTAGTAGTCGAATTGAACTGGCTATCTTTGAAGGTGAGCGTCACTTAGCATCCCTTGGTACCTGCTTTGCTCAGTTTGAAAATGACAAAACGGTTGTTCGAATTCGCCAAAGTTTAGCATCAGTAGTGCGTGATTCGACAGGCAGTGAACTGTACGTTGTCGCATTGCAATCGGGTAGGCAGTTAGCTCAAGAGAGACTTGCAGGCAGTGCGGTTGATTGCGAAGAAACACCACTTACGTTAGTTCCGAGTGATGGTCGATGGCTCGTCGCAGGGCAAGCCACAGCCCGTACTAAGGTAGAAGAGGTTCTCGTACTGGCGCCAAGGTTTACAGAGTACACATTACAACGTGGTAGTTACACTCGTAATCCATTGCTCGTATTCCGGAGTTTAGAAACCTATACCTTAGAGGGGAAGGTTTCTCTTTCATTAGAGAATGGAGATACGTTTGTCATTACTACTGGTGCAGAATACTATGCTGATGATGTCTTCACTTTAAAGGGAGACCTTCTACCTTGGAAAACCATACCATCTCTAGTGTTTAAAGGCGTGCCGAAAATTGCAACGCAAGACGTTGGAGATATTGGCCTTGGCTTGAGTACCTACTTAAATGGTGAAGTTGCCCACAGCCTTGCTCCATCAGAAGTTAATGGTCGCCAGTTGTTGTCAGTCAAAAACCGTGACAACGAGGTGCTACTTAGAAAACGAATAGGTATTCTTCCTAAAGACTTTAAGTTGGAGTTGGTTCCGGGTGTGACTCCTTCAGAAGGTCGCGTACTTGTTTCCAGCCAGTCGCCACTCGTAGCGCATATTACAAACAAAGAGTTACAAGCTTCAGTTAAAAAGCCAGAAACAGGTATAACAGAGATTTATTTGAATTCTAATGGAATGCCTCCTGCGACGTTTGCACTAAATATTCAAGCTTCTTTGCTGTCTGAGCCCATTACTCTGATTGTGCCATATCCATCGACAGGTGTAACTGCGTTCAATGGAAACGGACTGCCTTTACAACGTCGTTTGTCGCTCGAAGATTTAGTCGGGAGTCGTATCAATCTCTTCACTCAGCAGGGAAGGCCAACACTTTACGAAATTACATTACTGAATTTATCTAAGCACAGTTCAGGACGCCGAGCTGCAAGCTTCAATTGGGATTACCGTGTAATCGACAAGCCTGTTGAGGTCAGCTTATATGGTCTTCGAGATCATGTCCTTGAACTACTATCGTTGAGCGAAAACTTAGACTGTGAGGTCGAACTTTCAATCAAAGGCTGTGGGCGAACGGAGCGTTTCGTCATTAGCTATTACTCAACGACTGTTAGCTACTACGATACAGGTACCAACTTAGTGAGCTTAAATAGTCGCACGCTGAGAGATGCATCTGGGGTTAAGGCGATCCTAACGGATCTCACTAAACCTGAACAAGCGCCACATCCACTAATCAGTCGTGTTAGCGAAGGGGTCGACACGGGAGAATATGAGCTCCCAAGTTTTCTGAATGATGGTGGACCATGGTTAGTATTACCGGCTGAAAACTCCAAAGTTGCATTTCGAGCTCGTTTCATTGCTAGCGATAAAAAAGATAGCGATGTTTTAGAAATCAATACATTGCAAAAAGCGGCCCGAGCATTTAATCCTCGTGATGAAGTGACCAGTATTGCAAAAGTGATTTCGCAAATGGCTGATGATTGGAACCATAGCGGTTGGACATATTTGCAAAGCACATGGAAGCAATTTCAATATTTACCAATGTCCACTTTTGAAGTGTGGCGTCATTTAGTACGAAACCCTAAAGCACTTGCCATCGCTTTGTTCAAATTTGATATGGACGCACAGTTTATCGCAAAACTTGAGACTCAACTGCCTGTTGTGTGGGAATTTGTACCGATCCAATGTTGGTTGGACGCTAAGAAGTTGTTTGGTGATGCTTTGCAAAAGCTTGGTGTAACTGGCGAAATGCAAGCAGATCTATTGGGCAAAATGATAGACAAGTTAACGCAGGAAATTTCTTCGCTTTCAGCCCTAGCACAATACCTTAAAAACGAAAAACTAGCTCAGCCATTTCCCATTCAGATCATGCAACCAATGATTCAAGGGCAGTGGTATCAAGATTTACTACGGCTACATAGTGATAATGATCATTGGCCGAATGATGGAGGGGACGACTTGCGTCAAATGTGTTCCTCCCTGGGTCTCATGCCATTCGACTTGACGGTAAATGCAGGGTATCAAACTGGTGTTGTATATGCGCCAATCTTTGCAGCTGGCGTCGCCTGTGGTCGAGTACCACAAGAAATTATTTCACGTTTTGAGCACAAAATGTTATTCGATTTTCGCCAGCTAAAAAACTTTGATCATCAATGGTTTGGTCCTTTGTTTAGTTACGTGGTCAACTACCTTACATGCAGCGCTTCTTAGGAGCATAGAATATGAATCGTTATTTCTCTTCTTTGGTTGAGCAGTCAATTAATCGCTCACAAGAGGCTACTTTAGGCGTACTTGGCGTCGCTAATTCAAGCTTACGCGAACACTTGAAGCAAGTGATGTCTGCCGAGAGTGGTGAGCCCCAATCTTTTATGGCGCCGCCGTTGTTCGAACACACCTTTGGGTGGGAGTTCGCTGAGCCCAATATGAAAAACTTAAAGGGTGGGTTACTTAATAGTGCAGTGGTTGATTCTCTCGATGACAAGTCCAATGGACGTTATCGTTTTGGAACCGAATTCCATCCCTTCAAACACCAGCTTACAGCATGGAAAACCTTACTTGATGAGAAACCGAAATCAGTAGTGGTTACCTCTGGCACAGGTTCGGGTAAAACTGAGTGTTTTATGGTTCCGGTAATCAATGACTTATATGAAGAGTATGCACAAACTCAACAATCTCTTGTTGGTGTTAGGGCGCTATTTCTGTATCCGCTTAATGCGTTGATTAATTCTCAACAAGAACGTTTGGACGCTTGGACGCAACACTTCGGCAGCAATCTTCGCTACTGTTTGTATAACGGCAATACAGAAAACAGTGAAAACAAAATGCGCTCGGCACAGAAAAAGCGTCCAAATGAAGTATTATCAAGGGAGTTACTGCGTAAAGAACCTGCTCCTATTTTGGTTACCAATGGCACGATGCTTGAGTACATGCTAGTTCGCCAAGTTGACTCACCAATTATAGAACAATCTCGTGCACAAAAATCTCTTCGTTGGATTGTACTTGATGAGGCTCATACTTACGTTGGGTCACAAGCTGCTGAATTATCACTTCAACTTCGTCGCGTGTTACAGGCTTTTGGGGTTGAAGCGAAAGATGTTCGCTTCGTTGCAACTTCTGCGACGATTGCGGGAGACGAAGCAGCAGGACAATTACAAACATACCTTGCCAACCTTGCTGGGGTTGAAACTGACCAAGTTAAAGTTATTGGTGGACGACGTGTTATCCCAAAGCTTGATTTTGTCGAAAAAAAATCACTTAGTCTCGAAGAGGCAGAGTCAATCGAACCGAAAGGCACTGAAGTTAAAAAAGGCAAGTATGACCCTGACGTAGCTCCAGAGCGATTTAAAGCACTGTGCGCTCATCCAGTAGCACTTAAGATACGAGAGATCATTGTTGATAGTGATAAGCCACTTACTTTAAAAGATATTGCTCAACAAGTATCAATAACACTGAATGGTGAGGTTATATCCCAACAGAAGTTGCTGCGATGGATAGACGTGTTGACTGGTACTAAGCCAGATGCATCAAGTGAAGCATTTTTGAAAGTAAGAGCTCATTTTTTTCAACGAATGACTAATGGGTTGTTTGCGTGTATTGATAAAGATTGCGGCTGTAAGAAAAACACGGCATTAGAACAAGGCTGGTCATTTGGCATGGTCTATGCGACTCACCGCCAGAAATGTGATTGTGGTGCACCAGTGCTAGAATTGAGTTTTTGTATTGAATGTAACGAACCACATCTTCTCGCCAGGGATAACAAAGGAAAGCTGGGCCAATGGAATGGAAGCGCTGGAGACGAATTTTCACTTCAACATGAGTCGGGAGAAGATGAAAATCAGCAAATCCAAGATGCTGAGGAAAACTCTAACACTCCTAAAATTTTTGGTAGTCGACTCGATGAAGAAGGGCATTTTGGTTCAATGATTATAAGCCCTGAGGGTAACCTCGGTTCATTGAATGGCGAAGGTTATGCACTGACTCATGATATGTCAGGACAGTCTCACTGTTGTAACTGCGGTTTTAGTGGTTTTAGTGGAAGCATGCCTTTAAGACGCGCAATGTTAGGTGCGCCATTTTACATAGCTAATGTTGTACCAACTCTATTGGAGTATTGCCCTGACTTTGAAGGGGAAAGCAATCACGTTGGGCCCCAGTCTTTGCCAGCTAGGGGGCGCCGATTAATTACGTTTACGGATAGCCGCCAAGGGACAGCTCGTCTTTCAGTACGAATGCAGCAAGAAGCTGAACGTTCAAAATTACGTGGTGCTGTCGTTGAAGTACTTAAGAACAAACAACTCGATAGCATGGCAAACCAAGAAGTAGTGAATGAGGGTATTTCGCCTTCAGAGCTGCGTGAGAAAGCTGCAGGCCTTCGTGGGCTTGGTATGGCTAGCATGGATGAAGCTGCTGAACAGTTAGAGCGTCAGGCTGATGCGCTTGAATCAGGAGCTATGGCATTTAAGCCAGTGTCTGTTTCATGGGTTGAAATGATCAATGAGTTAGCCAGAAAGAGCGACTTCAAAGGTGCAATGAAACTCTATAACCAATACTTATCCCCTGAAGTATTTAAAGATAGCGACGGCAGTTTAAAGCTAGCTGATATGTTGCTGTTTAGAGAGTTTTCTCGCCGACCAAAACGTCAAAATAGCAGTGAAACTCAAGGTTTAATAACAGTCAGTTATCAAGGAATTGAAACGCTTACGCGCTGTCCTGAAAAGTGGGAATTACATGGGTTGTTACTAGAAGACTGGAAGGACTTCATTAAAGTTGCTCTCGATTTCTACGTGCGTGAGAACAACTTTATGCGTATGGAAGATGAGGGGTGGATTAAGTGGATAGGTGGTCACTTTTCTGCAAAAGCTCTTCGCAACCCAGAATCTGACGAAAAAGATGAATGGCGTATTAAACGGTGGCCACAAATTAAAGGCTCACAACTCCAGAGGTTAGCTAAGCTGCTAAGTCTAGGTACAGGGCTAGATGCGAGTTCAAGCCATGGGCAGGATATCATCAACGGTTGGTTGAGGGACGCATGGAAAGTACTCACTGTAGATGCACGTGTGCTTACGAATGATGGTAACCAATATGCGCTTGATCGTCATAAAATGGACTTTTCTTTACTCGAAAAAGCGTACGTGTGCCCGATAACTAACAAGCTAATAGACCGCACATTTAAAGGTTTTACCCCTTATCTTCCACGTAAGGTCGAAGACCCTAAACTATATATTTGTACCGAAGTGCCATACCCACACATTTGGGAGTACGACATTAGCCAACTCGATTACGAAGAGGGCTTAAAATCATTGCGTAGTCAAGCCGCTCAGGATGACGCGATTCAAAAGTTGCGTAGCACTAACTTGTGGACTGATGTCAACGACCGAGCTCTAGAAGGTGGCTTCTATTATCGAACAGCAGAGCACTCAGCACAGCAAAGCGCTGACAGGCTGAACGATTACGAAGACATGTTCAAGCAAGGAAAAATTAACGTTTTAAACTGCTCAACGACTATGGAAATGGGGGTAGATATTGGCGGTATTTCGGCGGTAGTAATGAACAATGTACCACCACATCCGGCTAACTATTTACAACGAGCGGGACGTGCAGGGCGTAGCAAAGAGTCTCGTGCTATTTCGTATACTTTGTGTAAAGGCAATCCCCATGATCAGCGAGTTTTTGATAATCCTAAGTGGCCATTTGTTACCCAGATTCCTGCGCCCTATGTGGCATTTAATTCGGAACGTTTGGTACAAAGGCATGTTAACTCTTTATTGTTCTCGCTTTTCTTAAATCGCCATGTTGGGACAACGAACAAAGAGAAAACGAAACTGAATCTGGAATGGTTCTATTTGCCTGAACAAGATTCCGTGTGTGACCGTTTGTTGGATTGGTTAGGTAGTGATGCACTACAGTGGTCTAAGTCACTGGAGAGCTTAGTAAAAGGCACTGCTTTAAACGATCACACTTGCGAGACGTTATGTGATATCTCAGCGGATACAATTCGCCAATTGCGAGATCGTTGGTTTGAAGAATACCGCTATCTAACAAAACAATTGACGTCCGCGCTCAGTGATTCTCCTTATGAGTATCGCATTAACAAAGAACTCTATCGTTTAAAAAATGAGTTTGTTCTGCGTGAGTTAGCGTCGAAATCGTTTTTACCAGGTTATGGTTTTCCAACGGACGTTGTGAATTTTGATAACAATAATATTCAGGACTTTATTCGTGAAAAGCAGAATAACAAAACACCTAAGTCGGACCGAATTGACAATGTTTCGCGCAGCCGTGGTTTACCAAGCCGTAACCTTGCCGTTGCGATTCGTGAGTATGCGCCAGGTTCGGAAATTGTTTTAGATGGTCGAGTGTTTACTTCTGGAGGTGTGTCACTGCATTGGCAAAACGTACACGCTGATACCAATGAAGCACAAAAATTTGATTTAGCATGGCGTTGTGATTCTTGTGGTCACACCGGCTATGAGACTCAAGCGTCAGTGATGGCGGATCTGAATTGTAGTAACCCAGAATGTGCTAAACCAATTAAGCAAAAGCATATTCGCAGAGTGTTACAACCAACCGGCTTTGTGACTGATTTTTACGCAACGCCGACCAATAACATCGCTATGCAAAAATTCATTCCAGTTGAGCCGGCTTGGGTGAGTGCCGGGAACGCTGCGAGAGTGAGCTTACCGAATGATAAAATTGGGTACATGTTATCTAACACCGAAGGCACAGTGTTTAACCACACCTCTGGTGAGAACGGTACAGGTTACGCGTTGTGCATGACATGTGGTCGAGCTGAATCAATGGACAAAAATGGACATTTCCCTAAGATTTTGAATCCAACAAAGCCGCATCGTCCGCTTAAAGCACCGCAACGCGACAAGAAAGGTGATGATTCGGTAGAGTGTGATGGTTCGCCAACGTTGATGGAGTCCATTCACCTTGGTGCCCACACTAAGACTGATGTGTTTGAATTGAGTTTGAAAAATCCAGTTAGCAATGAATACATAGCAGATGACGCTGATGGGAGAGTGGTTGCAACCACTCTTGCGGTAGCCCTGCGCGCTGCACTGGCTGAACAACTTGGTATTTCGACATCAGAATTGGGTTATGCATTGCGTCCTGCAATCGTATCTGAAGGCGAAGTCGCGCTTGTAATTCAATTGTTTGACACTATTTCTGGAGGTGCGGGCTTCGCGAGCTCTGCGCATTTGCACGTTGAATCTTTATTACGAAAAATGGTTCGCAATCTAGAATGTCAAAGCTGTGAAACAGCTTGTGGTGATTGTTTATTGCAATCCGATACTCGCCGAGACTCTGATAGTTTAGATCGTCAAGCCGCTAAAGATTGGTTAGGCGATGGGTTTATTAACTTTGTCGGCTTGCCAGAAGATGTTCAATTGTTAGCTGGTGGCTATTATCAACCAAGTTCTATTGACCAAGCCGTGCGTCATTGGATTAACCAAGGGGCAACTTCGGTATTGTTTCAGTTACCGAACGATTTTAATAACTGGGACCTTTTAAATCCCAAGTTTAGAAATAGTTTGGTGACATACCTTGCTAAGGACAATGTTGACGTTACGATCGTGTTGCCTAATGTTGAACTAGACAGCGAAACGGAAATCGAGCTGATTGCTCTGCAAAACCTTGGTGTGAATTTCGCGTTATGTCAATCACAGACAGAACTGAATTCGAATATCGCGGTCCAGTTAAAAACTAGAAGCAATATAGTTTCACTCGCTACTGATACATATGAAAACTCTACACCAGGAGTAGGTTGGTTGAATGCTGGTGGGCTAGTGGTCGAAAGTGTCCAACTTAATTTAATAGATACAAAGCCTAAGCTTTTTGAAGTAAGCACGGCCAAACAAAGTGCGAAGAATGGTGAGTGGGAAATTACTACCCAGCTAAATGGCAAGTTAACGGGCTTTGGCGAACGATTTTGGATGCATCTATTTAAAAACGATGGTGACGAACTGCTCAAGTTATTGTCGAATGACCCTGTTGTCGAAGTCGCATACAGCGACCGTTATCAACAAAGTCCAGCTAGTTTGTTGCTTATCACACAAGTGCTTGGGTCACTGTGCAATGTGCTTTCCGCAAAACCGGTGTTGAAAGTCGCGACCTTGTTTAACGAAAAGGAACGTTCAGGTCAGTTTTTACATCAAGATTGGCTTTATCAAGATGATCACTTTGCAGTGTTCAAAACATGGATTGAGCATAAAGCCAAAGTGGAGCCGGTTCTTACCGTAGTTGATAGCCGAGCAGACATCGCTCACCGCAGGCTTCTTACTCTGACACTAGCTTCTGGCCAGAAGATTCATTTCAAGCTAGATCAAGGGATGGGGTACTGGCGTTTGTTCGAGCCACAATCAAACTTCCAAAGTATAAAATTTGGTTTTGAACTAGATCCCGTCCACCAGTTGGCACAATTACAAAAACTTGAAAAAGGGATTGCAGTAAGAAACAGTGAAGACTGGAGTACGGATATTTCGTATTCAATCCAAGAGTAATGTGGTTTAACTACCAGCGCTGTCTGATGTATTGTCGACAGCGCTAACCTTTTGTAAACATCCCCTAAAATAGGTGTATTCCGATTTAGAGTCATTTCTAGAGTAAACAGACAAAAACTAACATATGTTCATATGCAAAGCAGTTAGAGGAGGTTTAAAACATGTGGGCTATCTACTTTTGGTCTATGGACGACTTAACTGGACAGTTTATGTTTGAAATACTAGAGCAAACACTAACCAAAGATATAGGTGGGGCTGAAACTACTTTAGATTATTACAAAAATAATCATCCAGTTTCAAGGGCAATATACGAAATCAGAGTAGTGACTGTTCACTAACGGAAGAGTAGCTAGAGAGTTCTGCTCTAGTAACCTTGCTCGTCAAAGTAAGCGCAGTTCTGATTTAGTGTAGTACATGTAATCCAACGGTGGCTGTAAATGACTCTGTGTAACTGCCTCGATTGCGAAGTTATTTTCGTTCAGTACGCGCTCTTTTATAAGCTTGTAAAAGAATGTTCTCGAATTTACTCGTTAGAGGACAGATTGTTTATGATTGAGTTGAAAGTAATAACCTTTCGAGGGGATTACCAGCGACCTACCACATTAATGCATCAATTTACTACACCTGTGATAGCGAACAAGTGAATTGATACTAAGTTAATATATACATAAATAGATACGAATGTATTTATGTATTCACAGTGTCAATTAGTTGAATAATAACCCTCTTACTATATCAAATACTCACTGATTCCTGACGTTATCTTTACTTAAATAGATCTGTATTCGCTAGTCTATTAATGAAGGATATAAAGTTTCATATAAGGATATTAAATGAAAACTCACCATAAGTTATTTTCACAACTTATAAGTTTATTTTTTCTATTGCTCTTTGCTAGCAGTAGTCTTGCCGCTCAAGTGACCCATGTTTCTGAAGGCAAAATTGATAATAAAACCAGTATTGTCATTAGCTTAGAAGGAACAGTTCGTCGTCCTCTTGACATACCTGTGGTAAAGGATGAAAAGCGTGTTAACGCAAAATGGATACTGTCTGCTGATAGAACCTTCCAATACTTACCGATTAAACAATTTGGAATTGGTGAATATTCGGTGTCTTTGGCTGGTGCTCAACGAGGGGATCTAGACAAGGTCGAGACTATCTCTATTTACGAGTCCTCGCCATCAGTCCGAGTGTTGGGCCAGGGACCTTTTATTAATGCCAGTGGGGACAGGGCTGTTCCTATTGAAAGCGTTAATGCAACTGGTGCTTTGGCTTCTATCTACAAGGTTGAAGATACGCCTGAGCTATTTTCTGAATTCTACTATTCTAAGAGATTGAGTACTTGGTCAGCGCAACGTCTAAGAAAAAACTTTACCCACCAAACAGATCTAAGTTTCAAGCTTCCTCCAGCTGATGCCAACGAATCGAAAGTATCAAACCTAAAGCTTCCAGATGAGCTGCCCAATGGTTGGTATATCATTGCCATAAAACCCACTAATTCTTTTGATGACCCTAGTATCTTTCATGTTTTGCTCTCTGATATTGGCCTGCAGGCTAAGGTGTTTGATGAACAAGTGTCCTTGCAAGCTATTGATTTAAAGCATAATCGCCCGTTAACAACGGCGAAAATTACGCTACTTGGTAAGAATGGCGTTCGCAATACTGCAACCTTAAGTAATGGGTTTGCTCAATTTGATTATGCGAAACGCTCTAGTGACGATGTGTTTGTGGTCCACACGGGCAGCTCTCTTGCGGTGTTACCACTGAAAGAAGTTCCTTTAGATTTGTCTGACTTTGATGTTGGGGGAGTGAAAGACAAGGTCCTTAACGCGTTTGTATTCTCAAATCGAGACCTATTCAAGCCCGCAGAAAATGTGCCGGTGAATATTGTGGTGCGCGAAGAGTCAGGCAAGCTGAGTAAAACCCAAAGCGTTTTTGTAGAAGTTGTCGCTCCTGATGGAAAGGTAGCGATATCACGAACTTTGAATGAGTCTTTATCGGGTTTCTTTTCGCTGGATTTTACTATTCCAAGTTCCGCAAAGTTGGGTAAGTGGAGTCTAAATGTTCGTTCCAATCGTTCATCTAGCAACAACCTAGGTTCGTTCAACTTTAATGTCTCGGAGTTTGTTCCTGAGCGAATGGACTTGTCGGTCACTCTACCAAATTCAGTGGTTGCTGGTGAGGCTATTACTGGCAAGGCAGAAGGGCGTTACTTGTTTGGACAAGCAGCGGATGGCAATAAACTGGAAATTAACCCGACTTTACGCTCTATTGAGCATTTTACTGGTAAGTACAGCGACTATTTTGTCGGTAAGAAGCATTACATCTCCTATCGACAAACTCCTGATTCGGTAGAGATGAAACTCAATGCGAAAGGGGTAGGAAGCTTCACTTTAGATTCTATTTCTTCTAGTGCGCTGGACGGCCCTGCATTGTTAACGACAAACAATCAATTGTTTGAAACTGGCGGCGCTACCACAACTCGAGTGAGCAAAGTGCTTGTCTCCAACGGTAAATCCATTGTTGGTTTAAAACCAGCTTCTGACCAATTCGGCTATTTTGAAGATGCCCGATTTGGTTTAATCCTATTAGATAGCCTTGGTGAGAATGCGGTTGAAGGCAATATCAATATTAAGGTAGAGCGGAACCGAGGTGGTTACTACTGGATATACAACCAAAGCTCTGGTTGGGATTTACGACGCGATGATAAATGGAGAATCGTTGAATCTAAATCACTTGATATTAATACCAAACAAAATGAACTAACGATCCCTGTTGAATGGGGTCAATACCGCATTATTGCCACCGCACCAAGTGGTCAAGAAACTGTGTATCCATTTTATGTCGGCTGGCGTGATGGTGATAATCAAATCCCGGTAAAGCCTGATCAACTTTCAATGAAATTGGATAAGGAGAGCTACCTTGCAGGTGATTATCTTAATGTGGATATAACGTCGCCGATTAACGGTTTAGTGTCCCTCGAGTTGGTGGGTGATAAAACGTATGTGCACCAAACAATTAAGGTTAATGGAAAGCAAACAGCTCGCCTTAAGTTGCCGAGCAATCTTGAAAGACATGATCTCTATATAGTAGCGACGTTAGTCAATGCCGATCAGTCGTACGTGCGAAGATCGTTAGCGGTGGCACCAGTAAAATTGTACCGAGAACATAGAAAGCTCACTGTTGAGATTGATGCTCCTTCGAAGCTTGAGCCATTTACGACACAAAACATCAAAGTAAAAGTGTCAGGTAAAACAGACCTCGATGAAGCCTATGTTGTACTGTCTGTGGCAGATAAAGGCATTATCAACATGTCGCGCTACCAAGTCCCTAGTATTTTTGATTGGTTCTATGGGCACAAACGCCTGGGGGCTGACATCATTGACCTGTATTCAAGACAGTTTGAATCGCGCCCTTCTTCGTTTATTCGCCACAGATATGGCGGCGATGAAGATGCGACTGGTAATAAACCAATGGACAACTTAGTGGAGAGTAAGACTTTCAACACGGTTCTTGCGCCAGTTAAGGTGAATGGCAAAGGTGAGGCAAACATCGGCTTAGAAATACCTGATTACAATGGCGAAGTGCAGTTGGTTGCGACGGTTTTTGATGGCAATAAATTTGGTCAGAAAGTCGAAGATATCGCAGTAAGTGCCCCTATTGTAGCTGAGCTATCTGTACCTAGGTTCTTTGCTACCGACAATCAAAGTCAGGTGATGGTTGAAGCATCAAATCAAACCGATGATGTGCAAACTATTGAGTTGGCTTTGACAGCTAGCAATGGGATTTCACTGCAAGGTCAAAGTAGTAAAACAGTAAAACTAGCGCCGCAGCAAAAGGCCCATTTCCCAGTAAAAGTGAAAGTGGGTAATGTTATTGCGATGTCACAACTCACTTTGAGTGTGAACAGTGATGTATACAGTGTAGAGAGAAACTGGAGTGTGCCCGTTCGCTCGCCTTCCCCTTACATTACAAAGAAGACGACGCGAACTTTAGCTACTGGAGACTTTATCAATGTAACCCAAGCGCAGTGGAATGGTGTTCTTCCAATGGATCAGGGTATTAGCTCAATATCCTTTAGCCGAGTGCCTGAGATTGAATCGACAGCATTTGTACAAGGTTTGTTCCGTTATCCGTACGGTTGCGTTGAACAAACTACAAGTACTGCTTATCCATGGTTATTAGAGGATCAGTCCCTAGCACCACTCAAAGAGAAAGTACTTGGGGAGCGTACAGATAAGGATATGTTGCAGCGTGCAGTACTGCGCCTAGCGGACTATCAAAGATCTAACGGCGGTTTTGGTTTATGGGGCCGCTCCTCTCGAGAGGAAGCATGGCTCACCAGTTACGTAGCAAGCTTCTTCTTTGAGGTGAATGAAGCTTATCCTGGGTTAGTGAATAAGTCAGTTATGGATAAAGCGTTTAAGCGCCTACGTGATTATATCTATCAGAACTACAATACCGATGACAAAGCTTATGCAGGATATGTCTTATCGCGTGCGGGCCTGCTTTCTTATTCTGATGCTAAATCGTATCTATCTAAGTTAGATTCGGACAACAGCCTAACCAATGCTTATCTCGGCGCCATTTTCTATAGCTTGGGCGATATGCGTACCAGCAAGAAGTATTTTGGAGCGGTGGAGTACAGCAGTAAGCTTTATAGTCGCCATTATTACTACGACAGTCGCCTTTCATCGAACGCTAAGATAGTGTCGATGGTGAGTGCATTGGAATCTCAAGGTCCAATTAACGATCAATTAGCTGAGCTTCGCATTGAATCTGCTAAAGACATATTTAACGACCTTAATGCCCGACGATACTTCAGCACACAAGAAAAGTACGCGCTAGCAAAAGCTGGCTTTGAGCTTAAGGCCTTAAATGAACAAGAGGTACTGGTTTCTTACAATGGACAAGAAATAAGCGTAACTAAGCCTGTGCCAATGGAACAAGGTGATAAATTTTATAATTCATCGAACGACGTTGTTTATGTCACGGAATCCATTGAAGGTTATGCCGACCCAAGTGTTCTTAAGAGCTCGGTTGCGTTTGATAGAACAAGTCGAGAGTACTTCGATACAAGTGGTAAACCATTATCTCGCTCTTCTATTAATGTAGGTGACACCGTGATTGCTAAAGTCACAGTCCGCCTTAAAGAACATATTAATCGAGCGATGTTAGTTGATTACTTACCTGCTGGTATGGTGTTAGAGAACCCTAACTTTACCGCCTCTCAGGAATTATTGGACTCATTAAACTTTGTATCTGATAGCGCCGAAATGGAAGAGTTCAGAAATGACCGTTATGTGACGGCGTTGAATCTTCGAGCACATCGTACCTATCATTTTTACTACGTGATGCGTGCTGAGACCCCTGGGGTATCTGACGTCCCGAATGTGTTTATTGAGGACATGTACGCACCAGAACGATATATCTATCAACCTGGCTCTGTGCGTAGTTTGAGTATCAAATAATGAAGTTGCGAGTTATTAAAGCACTGACCATGGCTACAGCTAGCGCTGTAGCTATGGCTGCGGTTATTTGGTACATGCTCAATTGGCAATTTCCATTACCCGAGAAAAACGCTAAGAGCATAGCAATCAATGTGATTTCTGCGGAGGGGGAAACACTAAGGCAATTTGCAGATGCGAATGGCACGTTCCGTATTCCAGTCAAAGTAAGTGATGTTTCTCTCATCTATCTAGATTCATTATTAGCTTATGAGGACAGCCGTTTTTACTCTCACAATGGTGTGGATATTAGAGCCTTGTTGAGAGCATCTTATCAGCGACTTCGCTATGGGAGAATAGTCTCAGGAGGCTCTACAATCACGATGCAAGTTGTTAGGGTCTTATATCCGATAGAGCGCTCTTATGCTGGCAAACTGGTGCAAATCTTTCGAGCTTTGCAATTAGAGCAGCACTACAGCAAGCAAGAAATCTTAAACCTTTATCTTACGCATGTGCCTATGGGTGGCAATATCGAAGGCGTTGAGGCAGCGAGCCAGCGATACTTCGGAAAGTCGTCCCACAATCTCAATATCTCTGAAGCTGCACTGTTAACCGTAATACCCCAAAGGCCAAGTCTGTATCGTCCAGACCGATATCCTGAAGAGGCTAAGCTAGCCAGAAATAAGGTGCTAAGGCGTCTTATCCAAGAAGGGGTATTGTCAAAACAAGAATATGAACTGCTAAAAGGGGAATCGGTGGTTGCAGGACGAATGCCCATCAAACGCAAAGTGCCGTTACTCGCTCGAGAGTTAAAAAGTCACACTGCAGGCCAATCTGCTGTGGGTACCTTCATCGTTAAGGAGCTACAACAAAATGTCGACTCGATAGTTGCCCAGCGTTTTCGAGCGCTCTCTAATGAACTTTCTGTTGCAGTGATGGTAGTAGAGAATGAGTCGGGTAAGGTTCTGGCGTATAAAGGGTCGCTGGAGATGGATAATGTGCGCAGTTTTGGTCATGTAGATATGACCAAAGCGGTCCGTTCGCCTGGCTCTACGTTAAAGCCTTTTGTGTACGCTAAAGCATTAGATGAGGGCTTAATTCACTCTGAGAGTTTGCTGTTAGATATTCCCATGGAATTTGGCGATTACAAGCCTCAGAACTTTGATAAGCGATTTCAAGGAGAGGTCTCTGTAAGTGAAGCATTGCAGCGTTCTAAAAACGTGTCTGCAGTTTACTTACTCAGCCAGTTAGGGGTGCCTAATTTTGTCGAGAGCATGCAGGTGATGTCTTCTTCACTGCGATTAGCAGATATGAACTTAACTGTGGTGTTAGGTGGGGGCGGGTCAACCCTTCGCGAACTGGTGATGTACTACACAGCGCTGAGTCGTGAGGGCGTATCCATTAAACCTCGCCTTAGCATGGATTTTTCCATAGAAGAGTCGAAAATAATCAGTGCTGAAAGTGCATGGATAACAAAAGCGATCTTACAAGACTTGCGCGCACCTGATCGACCAAGAGCGAAATATGGGCGAAAAATAGCGTGGAAAACAGGCACAAGCTTTGGCTATAGAGATGCTTGGGCGATAGGAACGAGCAATGACTATACGGTGGGTGTGTGGATGGGTAGGCCGGACGGTTCGCCTTATGTAGGTCAAACAGGCGCAACAATGGCAGCTCCGATCTTGTTTGATGTTTTTGATCTATTACCAAAAGATACACAGAAAAACGCTAAGCCAGAAGCGGTAGAACGAGTGCAAATCTGCTGGCCTAGCGGACTTGCTAAAGCTATGGTGACGACAGAGGACTGTTTGGATAAACGCACTGCGTGGACGATTGATGGTGTCACGCCGAGAACCTTGCGAAGAGATATGCGTTTGTCATCATCCAACAAATGGCCACAGGAACTAATGTCATGGAAACAGAAGCACTCTGACTCCGCGCGGTTTATCGACATAATTCAACCTCAAGATGGCAGCCATATTTATCCTTATCAGGGCCAACTGTTATCTCTAAAAGCCTCAAGCAAAGACGTACGTTGGTATCTAGACGGTATTGTTAGCACCAGCAGCATCGAAGTTGAATCTTTATCAGGGCTACATGAGATAAAGGCTTGTAACCAAAATGTCTGTAACGCAATCCAAATTACAGTTTACTAAACGTATGGTTAGTTCGAAATTATGATTAAAAAATGCTTTCTTGTTTCAGTAATTATGCTGGTTGGCACCGCTATTTATTTAGCTTGGTTGCCTTTCAAGATGGTAGTGAACTCAATTGTGCCTACTGAGGTTATCACCACCAGTATTAATGATGACATTCGCCAAGGTCTAATAGAGCAACCCGCTTTTATCCAAAAAGTAGAGTCGCACAAAGGCTCTGCAAAAAGATATTTGTATCGTACACCACTCACCATGTTTACCACTGTCGATACTGGTCTTTACGATGTGTACGCCACCTACATCAATGGCAAAGGTGAATGGGTGACAAGAATGGGAATATACCCAGATAAAAATGCGGAAGTGTTCTTCCCGAAACAAATCGGCGGTATAGGAGGAGAGGTCGTTGGGCTTATGATCGCGACGATCAATAACATGATGGAGTGGGGTGTGTTGAAGCCGATGATCTATCACACGACCAACAATCCCGACACCAGCTTTGTAAGCAACGGATATGAAGCAGTGCCGAGGTTAGTTAAATGATGGTTATGGTGTAAAGATCTTGTTGAACTAGGCCAACCTATCCCGCTATTTTCATGTATTGTTCGTTAAATTGAGTGGCGATTTAATAAGCTTAAGACCCTCCCAAATGCTCTTAGCTCGCCATTGTCTACTCCAGAGACGGCAACAAATGACAGCATCAAAAACTACAAGTGCAGTAAGGACTTAGTCTATTTTAAGTCTGCTGAACTATGATTGAGTTGCGACAAATATCGCTCAGTTTCCAGCGCTAGCACTTCTTTGAGTGATATGATTTTTGTTGGACTGTATCCGTTAGAAAACCAAGTTGTAGGCTTGTACCATTTGAATTTTTTTAACTCTAATTCAGCGATATCATTAAGAATGCGTAATGCCATCATTTCATATCTCGCCGAAATTTCTTCTATAAACAAAGCTTGTTGTCGGACCTGCTTAAGCTCTTCTTTGGCTTGCGGTAATATGAATTTGAGTTGTGATATCTCTGCGTTAAGTTCTTTTGTTGCCTCAACTATTTTCTGAGCTTTTTTGTATGCGCCTTTTGAAGCAAAATACAAAACAGGTAAAGCGACAATTCCTCCAAGTGCAGCCATTCCACCGGTCATGCCTGCTCCGCCCGCTGCCAATGAACCGCCTCCAAACCAAGCTAGTGTTGCATTGGATGCCGCAACACCGGACAGGCCAGCAATACTAGCACCAGTTGAAGCGGAGCCGACGGTTGAAACTAGAGCCCAGGCTCCAACTGCAGTTGTACCTCCCACAACGCTGCCAAACCCAGCATCTACTACCGTATTGAAAGAGGTATTGAAGGTACTGATACTATTGATAGCTTGAGTTGAATTGGTAACTTCTTCTATTTCACATTCTTGATTCAGTACTGCTTGAACTTGTTGTAATACTGAATCTATTGACTTCAGGCGAATCCCAACTTGTTTAAACAAAACATCTATTTGTTTTTTTAGATTATCAACTTGGTCAAATAGTGGCTGATACTCTTCCAATACTCCGTCATATGCTAATTTTGCTTCTTCAACCTTAGTTGAACCACCAAAAGTAACTACTTTCGACGTAAATTTAAGAGTGTTGTTTAATAGAGTCATCGCTGGGCCTAGTGGTGGATAGTGCCCCAAGTGTATTTAGGTAGTGAAACTAGAGAAAGGAATAGTACGAATTCCAAAAGCAACTAGCCAAACTGGGTAGCACAATCATTGAGCATTAACTTATCTTACAACAGGATAAATAGGCTCACCCCAAAGCTCATGAGGGTTATTGATCATGATTTCTATCACCATAGGTACAAAGCTAGCAAGAAGAGCAGTGCAATCTTCTATCTGCTGGCGATTTACCTGACTGTTCCAGGTGGCGCCACCATGAAGCAGTTGATTTCGTAGGGTATAGAGTCGATTAAATATGATGCTTAGAACTTTGTCTGTTTTTCCGCTAGAGAGTGCTCGATGGCTGCTGCTAACGGATTCGGTCCGTTGAATCTTCCATTGTTCTTCTGAGATGGAACCATTCTGAGCGTCCCAATATGACTCAAAGATAAACTCATTGTTGAGCACGATACGAATCGTGTTTGAATATTCTTGCCATATGAAATTAGAGATGGATTTGCTCTCGTCCAGATCTACGATCTTCGTTAGAAACTGCTGAAATTTGCTGCGCTCTGACAGTAGTATCGAACGATCAATATGCTGGGCGTAAGCTGCATTAAATGCTATCCAATAGAAGATAAACTGACTATCCAAGTCTTCCGAGGATTCAGCTTTAGACAGCCAACTCAGTGCTCTATGAACTCTGACCGAAAGTGATACAGGATGCTGTTCTCTGACACTACGATGTAGGTCTTTAAGTCGTTCAAAATGCATATGAATCCTCTTCAAAGTTCATTAAATCAATTAGTTATGCATTCATCATGCAATAAAAATAGCTATTAGTATGAGTCGTGGCTCAAATAATCAAGATCAGAGTGGGTCTCGAGGGACCGTTCTTTATCTACTATTCATCACTTCAAATAACACCAGTTCTTGTTCAGCACCAATGATGACATAAATTACTATTTTCTATGACTGTCTTTACTTGCTGGTGGCGCAAGATGGCAAAAATCCCCTTCTCTAATTCGTTACACTTGCACTTCTTTTTCTGACACCCGAATCATCAATCTTTAGCGGTTATTAGACAGTAGAAAATCATTTATTTGACACCGTTGGTGGTTTTATAATACGCTTCTTGTGTCAAATAAAGGTGGCGCTATGAAAGAATACACAATTCAGCAGTTGTCCGACTTAACGGAACTGCCAGTTAGAACCATAAGGTTCTACATTCAAAAAGGGCTTGTAGATAGGCCGATAGGTGAGCGGAAAGGAGCACGATACTCCGATGAGCATATTGCTCAGTGCCTAAAAATTAAGAAGTGGACAGCAGCGGGCTTGTCTCTCGATAAAGTAGCGCAGGCATTAACAGAGCCACCAGCAGAAATACCCACACCAGCAAAGGCTGTGGGTGAGGTGTCGATGAAAACTTGCATACATCTTGCGGATGGTGTCGAGCTTACTATTGATGCCGACATTGCAAAACTGTCAGCGAGTGAGATACGAAGCTTGGCTAATACAATTATTGAACAATTGGGAAATAAATAATGAATTCAGTGACATCATCTCCATTACAAGGAGCATCGATTGCTATCGATTTGAATCTTCCTTGTGCCTCAACTCGCTTAACGCAAGTTTTTGTTAATGACAGTGATAGTGTCATTGAAGCTGTTTTTCAATTCCCGGTTCCTCGCAATGCTGTGCTAGGTGAAGTCTCTGTGGTCATCGCTGGTGTGAGATACGAAGGTCAGGTTTCAGCCAAACATAGAGCAGAACAAACCTATGAAAAGGGTGTATCAGAAGGCAAACGTAGCGTTTTGATTTCTGATCTTGGTGATGGGTTATATGAAGTCAATTTAGGTAACCTGGATGTAGAAGAAACAGCTGAAATTGAACTGTGCATCCATCAAATGATGATGTTTGATAATGGTCAGGCTAAGTACTTCTTACCAACGGTTATTGCGCCAAAATATGGTAGGAGCCGACTTCGACTAGAGCATCAGCCAACAAATAATGCTTTGGTGGAATATGCTTTTGAAGGACATATCAATATCCCTTCTGGTACAACGCTTACTGCAGGATCGCACAGTCTAGATATGCAAGCAGAGCAGGGGTTCTTCTATGGGCATCTAGACCAAGATATTAGCTTTACCTTCGATGCAAGTGAGCTCAAGAGTCATGCAATTAGTGTTGAGCATGATGGTGGTTACTCTGTTATGGGTTGCGTGGCAGCAAATGTCAGTCCACATAATCAAGGTAATGAGCGAGCAGTGCAACTGTTGCTGGATTGTTCTGGGTCAATGGGGGGTGTTTCAATGAGCCAGCTCAAGGACGGCCTTGAAGAGGCGCTACTTGACGTATCTATGACGCGAAAAATCAACGTTATTAAGTATGGCTCCAATCATCAAAGCTTGTTTCTGGAGCCTAGAGAGTTCTCGGGTGCTTATAAAGAAACTGTTTCGGAATGTGTTAACCAATTACGTGCTGACATGGGTGGCACGAACATTTATGGAGCGCTTGAGACGGCACTAGATCAAGTCTCGAAGTCTGGCGTTGAAACAGACATCATATTAGTGACCGATGGTCAGGTCTGGGAAGATGAAGACGACTTTGGGCGATTGCTAGAACAATCTGAAAAGCTGGGCGTGCGTATATTTTGCATTGGGGTAGGTTACGCTATCTCTGAGAGCATCTTGGGCAGGTTATCGGAGCGTACTAATGGTACTTTAAGTTTGGTTAACCCTCATGAGAATATGGCGAATGCAATATGTGATGTGATGGCAAAAAGCCAGTTCGGTGGGATGGCAGTGACCATTGCTCTTGAGGGAGACAAGTCGGCTTTTGTTGAACACCCTAGCTTTATCTACGGTCGTCAAATGGTGCCATTTTTCGCAAGAAGCCTAGCGCACCCGCAAACTGTGAGCATCAATATTGGTGAGCAACCACAAAACATTGCTGTGATAGCAGCTTCAAATGCGACAGAGCAACCTGTTAAGCAGCTTGTCGCCAATAGCTATATTGGCTCATTGTCTGAGTTGGAAGCGACACAGTACGCTGTTTCTCAAGGAATAGTGAGTAAATATACAAGCTATGTAATGGTCAGCACAGAAAGTGTTGAGAATGCAGATGGAATGCCAGAGTTAAAGCAAGCACCGCAAATGCAGAAGCGAGATAGATTAGCTTCACCGGTGATGATGCATAAGTCATGCAAGCACATTTCATCGGCAAGTTATTCATCGTCTTTGATCCCTGATGCTTGTCTTGATTTTGATGATGATCTTAGCGTGGATATGATTGAATGGTCTAGCGATCCTGAACCTTTGGTGCTTAGCTATTTAGAACAATTGACTCAAATCGACCAATATCTAGATAGAAGGCACGCTAAAGCGAAGCCGGCCAGAGCCGTATTATTGCTGTCATTCCTAATTGCGAATGGCTTTGATATTGAAACGCCAAACCAGAAAGTAGATGAAGCGCAATATTGTGCGTCTTTCTTATTGGATTTGGCTGATAGCCAAGGCTTTGAGTTCTCTGTTCGAGTAAGAATGCTACTTGAATCTTTTAAGCAGCTAGAGAGTATCTAGCTTTTTGGACGGTAAGAGCATTAGCTCTTACCGTTAATTTATGTGTTTTTATACTGAGATGAATATGATCAAGACATACATTGCGACGGACATTAATGGCAAGACTGTGACAGTATCTGCCTACACGGAAAGTGATGCTAGGCAGCAAGCTGAACAACTTTTAGGTTGGGGACAAGTCGTTTCCATGAGAGAGCTATAACTCCTAAAATTACCAATCCTCGAGTGCTCAATTCAACAGGTTCTACTGTTTGAGTAACTCGCGATAATCATGTTCTTTATCAACAACAGCGAGCACGTAGTGCCGTGTTTCAGCGTAAGGAAAACGGTTCGTTAATGATTCATAAATATCGTTGAGAGCGCCGGAGAACTTTCATAATCACATGGCATTAAGTGATAAGAAAAATATCTGGAAAAATGTAATTGTTAGTACGTATTTCATACAGACATTAGTGATAACTCAAATTCCTAGAATGGATGCAGTTATTGTTGTTTTCTATGGTTAGTGGATAAACTAGTAGAGGCTAAATATGAAAAAAGAACTGAGCAATGCTGATATCATGTCGTTTCTTGATAAAGTGGATAAACGACGAGAGAAGCTTCGTTCTCAAACTCAATTACATAAAGCGCTGGCTGAGCTAGATGATAGAACGACAGGAAACTCAGGCACTAGAGATTATGCTGACAAAGCATTTGATGATGCAAAGTACTTTGGGATAACAGAACGTTTTTGACGTTGTCTCATCTAGGACAAATTACCTTCTTTGGCTTTATACATTTGAGAATAGTTGAAGCTTTAACGCTGATACTTTGGACAGCTACTTCCGAATCTAAGTCTTACAACACTTCCGAAGATGCCCGTTTTGAGTAGTTAAAAATAAAACTAGTACACCAACACATAGCTTTTGCTTAGGTATGGTGGACATAAGAGTATTTAAGTCAGGGCTGATTGCTTGTGCTTTCTAGCAATTTCTTGTACTCATGTTCCTTATCCACTACGGCAGAGACGTAGTGACGAGTTTCAGAATAGGGGAACTGCTTTGTTAGTGATTGGTATAGTTGTTTAAACTCGGTTCTGTTTACAGCATCCCTTAATCTTTCGATAGAGGTGGTCTTAGTGAAGTGCTTTGCGACCGCACCAATACCGGCATTATAGGCTGCGATGGAAATGAGCAACCTAGAGTGTTCCGATTCAATATCTTTCAAGTACTTTTCTGTCAGAATATGAAGATATGCTGAGCCAACTTGTATGTTCAATATCGGATTCATCAATGATTCGTTCGGTATTTTTTGCCCGTCGAGAAAGAAGTTTGAGACGTCAGCGGCTGCGCTTTTCTCCATGATTTGCATTAGACCATAGGCGGGTGCCTTTGATACGGCATTGGGATTAAAGCGACTTTCGTTGTAGATGATAGCGAGAATAAGAGAAGGGGGCACTTGCCATTGTTTCGCGGCCATTTTTATATCATCTAAATATACGAGAGCCTTGTTGTCCCAGTATTGCTTCTGAGGGGTAATGCGGGTGGTAAGGATTCGCTCACCTTTGCGGGAAACCACTTCCGTAGTCACTGTGTTTGACTGTTGGACTTCGACGATATCGTCGATTTGTCTTTGCACCTGGCTTTGATGTGCTTGTTTGGCTGTCGATGAATCGTCAATAGTCTCGATGACAAGGGTTTTGCTTTGATAATCCTCTGTGGTTCGAGTTTGCAAGTCAGCTGAGTAATAAGTAGCGTACCTAAGCTTGTCCGTTTTAGTGTCAGCCCAGTGTGCTTTAGATTTAGCGACCTGCTGCTGATAATGTCTTTGATTGGCAGTAGATTGTGTTTGAAACTGCTCTTTGATAGTAGCTTGGGCATCTTGATAAGATGCGTTACTTAATAGGGGGACCAGTGCTATCAGCAAGGCACTTAACTTGAGTCCAACATTTTTGTTGATTAACCTGCTGATAGTCATACCTTATTTATCCCACAAGTAGCTGTAAGAAAGCCCAATTCTGTCATCTGAAGAGTCAAATAATGGCTCCTCCCAAGAAGCCACATCTAACGTGTGACGACCATAGCTTAGACCAATGCCAAATGAGGTGGCATCATTGAAGATCTCGTCATCAAACTGTCGCAAGCCAGCTCTGAGTGTTAGCTGTAACCCATCTTCGGTATTGGCTCCAAAGATAGCTAACTCTCCGCCAAATCGATTTTCAACTACGTTTTCAGAACTACTTAAGAAAAAGTGAGAAGAGTCCACATAGTCGTAGCTTCCGGTAAGCATGGTTCCAACATCACCAAAGAAGGTGGTCAATGCCAAGCTTCCTGCCAGTGCAGTTTTACTCGGCCTAATGATGATTTCTCGTCCACCGCTAAAACTACTTGAGTCGTAACTCATTTCCGTCTGGTAGCTAGCACCAAGATTTATCTGATAGCCAACCGCAGAGTGGGAAGTAAATGACATCATGTCTTGAGTTGACCATTTGTAGCCAACCGTACCCCCAAACTCGTAATCATCGGTAATGGCGTAGGTGGAGCCTGCATCGACCTGGGCCATATCACCAGTAACACCAAAGTGATGGTTGTCGACCTTAAATGCTAAACCCAAGCCGAGAAAATTACGGTCAATGTCTTTAAAGTTGGCATACCAGGAATCGGGGTCTTGAGTATTCTCACGAGTTTGAATTGTGCTTGACTGGTAATATAAACCTAGAGCGAAACCTGTCTTTGTAAATAGAGTTGCGGCCGCGTAGCTAAAATCTAGATCACCGGCCTCAATGCTATTATTTTCGTCGTTTCGTTTTCGCGTTTCTGCACCTTCGATCGTAAAATCTACAGCGTCTGTGCTAACTCCAGCAAGACCTGCTGGGTTATATATCCATCCAGTTCCATCATTGGATAATGAATGAAAAGCCTCTCCCATCCCCTTTGCTCTAATGCCTTCGGCAGTAGCAATAGATGACGTTGTTGAGAGTGTGAGTAATGTCAATCCTTTAACAAACTTGTTCACTTGTACCTCATAATTCTATGGACATCTGTACAGTACATTTTGTAACATATCGTTATTGTGCTTAACAAGGTTTTAGCTTTTGCAGGGAGGTAAATTGCGATCTAAACCAGTATTGCGCTATAAAAAATATGATGTACGACTTCTCCTTGTCATTACCGCTCTTATTCTTACTGGTTGTAGCACGTCAAACCCTCAGTGCGAACAAGCTTACCAAGAGTCACTTGAAGCCCCTCCTGGCGTATTCAAAGAGGTGGGTACTGGAGCAACATTCGGTGAAGCGAAACAACAAGCTCTTGAAAAGTTGGCTTATCAAAAAGAACTGCATATCTATCATCAGGTCGAAGTGAAAGAGACCATATTGGATGATTCGACCTCATCAAATGAATTTACTAGTGAGACTGAATTAACCTCCAACGCTTTGTTTAGAGCCCCTCTTCTTCAAAGCTATTCATGTGGCCAAAATAGTAAAATGGTGGTCGCAACTGTAGATAGTCGGACGCTGTCTCAAAGACTGGCAGATGTAGAAAACATTCACGCCTCGATATCTAAATGGTTTAAAGGCTCTAGCTGGGTGTTAGTCAATCAAGACTATGCTTTTTCTTTGGCCAGTAAAGGACTCGTGTTGCCCTTACGTGATGAGGATTTGTTGGATGTTTTTGACTCTCCAGATCCCAATATCAGTATTAATGGAAAAATGATTTGGTATGGAAAAAGGAGCGATAAATATCAGATCAATATCAATACATCGAGCTCACTGCACAGTTTGATCAAGTTAGGTGAAAATGGTCAGTTTGATGTGTTGTTTACGGATAAAAAAACACAATCTCACAAGTTTCAGGGTAAGGGCATTTTAAGGCATTTTGAGCAAGGTTCATCTGCGTTATTTATGCTTGTCGAGCATAAGCAGCCGATAGGGCAGTTTTTACCCAATGTAGGAGATGTTCTTACTCTCTCACAGCAACAGGCAGCATTGTCTCGTTTTGCAAGGCAATGGCAGCTTAATGATTGGGAGATAGGAACAGCACGGTATTACATCGCACAATAAAGGAAGATGTTATGAAAAGGATATTTGGATTGGCTTTAATTGCGTCGGCGCTGACCGCATGTAGCTCGACAGAGGAAGTAGCAAAAGCGGACTGTGCGTTCCCTGATAAATCAGAAGCACCAAGTTGGTACTGTGAGAAAGCAACGTCTACAGATCAGCCAAGTTATTTTTACTTGGGCTCTTCATCAGTGAAAGCTGAATCATCGACACAAGAACGTTTAGCTGTGGCTAATGCGACAGTAAAGTTGAGCCAGGAGCTTGATTCCAGCATCACCAGCTTGGTGAACGAGCGCGAACAGATCAACACCAGCGCAGGTGTTAGTGTCTCTAAAAAGTTTGTTGAGATTTCGAGTACGCTTATGACAGACACCAAGCTAACAGGGGTTCGTCAATACGAATCTGCAGTGGATGAATCTGGGCAACGTTGGGTACTCGTTGGTATTTCTCAGGCTGACTATCTCGATATAAAGCAACGAGTTATTGCTCAGTCTATTGAAGACCTGCAACAGCAACCGCTGACAGATGCAGAGCAAACTGAAGTGTTCTCACTGAAGTCATTGCTGAACTAATCTTGCTCTATGAATAGATGTAAACTTCTGTTTTCTATACTGATGTTGTCCATCCTTGTGGGGTGTGCGACTCAGTATAGTGACAATGAAAAAGCGTATGCTTTATATCAAAAAGGTGTCGACTCGTTTGAGAGTGGGCAGATATACAGCGCCCAAGATTATTTTAACGATGCTAAGTCTTACGTATCATCGGATACCTACCTTAAAATAGGAACCAAGAGTGAGTACAGCGAAATGACCTGTGTTAAGCGCTGTACGTTTACTCGAAATGTCAGTGGTAATCACGTTGAGTACAACCCGAACTACTATCTAAATGAAATTAAAAATGAAATTTACGAGCAAGAAAAACGCAAAGAATTAGCAGGGAAAATGGAAAACGCACCCAAATTAAAGGTATTAATGAGACTTGATGATACCGATGGTGACCGTATTCTTAACGCTGATGAGAAAGGGATTTTAACGGTACTTGTAACTAACACGGGCAAGAGTGATGCGGAGCAATTAACGCTGAAAGCAAAATCGAGCTTATCCTCGATTGCGTTTGCTGATAGCACTCAAGTGATTCCTGTTCTTCAAGTGGGGGAGAGTAAAAGGCTTTCATATCAGGTCACGAACTCTCTGCTCAGTCAAAGCAGAAAGGCAACCATTGCACTTTATGCTGAAGAGAAAGATGGAATACTTGAAGGTGATATCAAATCAAGTCTCTCAATTCGAACCTCAAAATATCGCACTCCAAAACTGACGCTAAAGCAAAAACCAAGTTCTAAAACGGTTGTTGCTGGAGATAGTACATGGCAAGTCTTTCAGCTTTGTAATGCCTCTAGTTACCCTGCACTGAATCTTCGTTTGTCCTTAACAAAACTGGATGTTGAATCTGTATATTCCAATATAGAACAGAGAGATATTCACGTTATTCCAGCCAAGGAGTGTCGAGAAGTGGTGGCACACTTCAAGCCTGAAGTTTCATTGAAACAAGGATATCGATTGAGAACGGCCTTAGTAGTCAATGACAATAAAACCGAGGTTGCCCATCTGCGTTTGGGGACTCGTGTTGACTACAGCGCAATGAGTGACGTCGAATTTATACAAGTGAAGTAGCGGCACTTGATAAAATGGTTCCAGAGTCTATTTCTATGTATGAATCTTTGTTTTTTGGGATGTAAATGGATGCGTTAGGCATTACTTCTTAGTTACCAGCGCAAAGGTTGCAATCGGCAATGATAAAGCCACTCCAATAGTCATGAGCGTGCCAAGCTGTTCTAAGTATTTGAACAAGATATCACTGATTGAAAGCGTATAGGTTACGCCTAGGATAATCATAAGATAAACAGCGAGCCCGATATAAAGGGAGCCTTCCAGTGCTCCTCTAATGTCAGTGGCTGAGGGCAACATGTACAAAGTGATGCTGGCAAGAACGAAAAGGCTCGCTAGGTCCAAAAGGGAAGAATGAATGGCTATTGAATATAGGGTTTCAGGGTAATCAGACCAAGAAGCACTTTGTAATTGAGCAATCAAGCTACTGACATAGGTCAACTGCGTTCCCTGGTATAAACAAACGCCCCCTATGATAAGAGGTGCAATTGATACCAACACATGCCCAACTGAACCCAACATGCTGTCAGGGCGTGTAAACATAACATACCCCATCGTCGGATTAGCTCTTGTCGGCATACGAAACAAGCAAACCTGTGTAACTTTGAAGCCGAGCATCTTAGCAATTAAGTAATGGCTCAACTCATGAAGAGTGACCCCAACGATGCCTGTTACAAACACAATCAAAGAACGAAAACGGCTCGTGTGTATGCATGAGTTGGCTAGGTATATTGCTAGAATGGCAATTAAGAAGTTCATGTAGTGGAAGCCTGTTCTTTGGAATAAGTATAAATCGTGAATTGCTTTGACATACAGACGTATGAAAGTAAGTAGATTTCCCTTATCAAAGCTGATAATAAACTTTATACCGAAGGGAAACTTCACTATGCCACTGCATCGTGACCCACACAAAACTATCTTTCACAAAACCTATAAACTAGGCCCCAAAGTGTCGGCAAAAATGTCTGCAGAGCTCATTATAACCCATTTCATACCACCAATATTCAATAACTTATGTGTTTCCCGCCTTGTTGCATAACGACCTAAGTTATTGATAAATAAGAAATGTGTGGTTCTTCTGATTTTCTACGGCATGTCTTCACAAAGCGCGATGGACAAGCACTCTGGCGGCGTTGCGAAATACCGTGCAGCTGAAGGAAAAACCGTACTATTGCCATACCGTGGTAGCGTTCACGGCACCATCTCTGACATCCTAGGTGGCGTACGTTCAACATGTACTTACGTAGGCGCAGCAAAGCTTAAAGAGCTAACTAAGCGTACTACCTTTATCCGTGTACAAGAGCAAGAGAACAACGTGTTCGGTAAAGAGTAAGTCGACAACAGTTCGTAAATCTCGAAATGAAAAGAGCCGCTTTTAGCGGCTCTTTTTTTGTTTAGATATTCAGCTAATAACAGTGATAGCTTCAGCTTTTAGGTTTGGTTATCTGTAGGCATGGCACTATTTTAGAACTGCAGCTCTTACTTGCTGTTCTAGTAAGTATAGGGTGTTGGCTCCTTCCATATATTGGGGATAATCTTGGAAGTTTTGTTGATGTTCTGGCGTCATTTGCATGATTTCTTCTGCTCTCATTAGCTTCCAATATAGAGGAGAGGTGCGCAACATAGCTAGCAGAGGTTTAAAGACCTCTTTCTCATAGGCCAAATAAAGATATTCTGTAATTATTTCACGCTCATCTTCAGACTGGATAGTCGTTTGAATGGCAGAAAGGGCTTTTTGATAATTAATATTTTGCTCGAGGTTCTGCATTACAGAGGTATTGTCTTCCGCTAATTTTTGAAGCTCATTGTTCACGCTATCTAACCAGGATTCTTTGGTTAGTTCATCATTTGTAATATTCTCAAATTGATGAACAAGTTTTTTTTCTATCTTGGTTTGAGCCTTCATAAGAACCTTGCGGACTTGCTGAAACGGCAGTTGATAGGTCTTTGACAGCTCAATAATTAAGGCGTGATATCCATCTTTAGGGAAGTGCATATTGGCTTTAAATATTGCGATAGCGTGCTCTTGTTCAGAGGTCAATTCACTCATTATTTATTAGAACCTTTGTTGTGATTTTGCAATGTTTCCAGATTTGTTACTAGCCAAAGCCTATAGACCAAAGCCGATTTTAGGTAGCATACGCACTGAACGAACGCCCCATGGTGTTAAATCTGGTTTTGGCTGTCCAGTGTAGTTACCCAAACAGATATAGCCTTTGGACAAGTAACGGTAGAGAAAATCGCCACCTTGCAACTTCGCGCTCTTTTCATCACTGAATGGCAAATGGATACGTTCTACTCTCAGGTCTGGCGCCATTTTAAAAGCAGAATAGGCTGATGATTTTACATCGTAAGCATCAAGGTTTTTTAACAGAGCTTTGTCAGACATAGATGCTTTCTTACGAATAAAAAGCATAATTAAGTGTTTTTGCTGCTCCGATGAAACAATAAGCATTTCCATGATAGGTGCTCCTTAAAATGATATGCAGTATATAAGGTTGAGAGATTTGAGGCCACGAATTAGGTCAGTGTTAGCCTCTTTTTCAAAGCGTAACCATAACGTCATGCATAAAATGAGTAGCAGCAAAGCGGTTTCTACCAACCTGATGATACATCCGTTTTTATGCTTCTTATTTATTTGCTGCCATAAATGCAACGATAGAATCGACGGCGGTATCTATATTGTTTTCGTATGTTGCATCCGCTCTCTTTGGCGGTTTGAAACTGTGGTCTCCGTCGGGAAGATAGACTACCTCAATGGACTTAGACAATGGATAGCTTTCTACCTCATGGCGCTTACCGAAGGTATCTTTTTCTCCTTGAATAACGAGCATAGGAGTATCTATGGTCTCAAGGTGTTCTGTTCTTAATTTGTCTGGTTTTCCTGGTGGATGGAATGGATAGCCAAGACATAAACAACCCTTCGCTTCGGTTCTTTCTAAAATCATAGAGGCAACTCGACCTCCCATGGACTTACCACCGATAAATAAAGGGAGGGTAGGATTTAGATTTTCTATCTCAGCCAGAAAAGCCTGTTCAAGCTTATCCATTTTGTCTGGCGGGCGGCGTTTACCGAGCTCTTTTGCTTTTTGCATATAAGGAAAGTCAAACAAGTGCACTGACACTCCTCGTTCGGTTAACTTTTTGGCAATAGTTTGCATAAACTCATTGTCCATTCCAGCACCAGCGCCGTGCGCGAAAATAAACTCAGCCCAACTCATCTCTATCCCTTAAGATTAATTTCAATCTACTTGTTACCATCAAACGTCGCTTTTAATTGTTCTAGCAACGCTTTTTGCTGTTCCGTTAATTGCGTCGGAGTATCAACTTGAATGACGACGAGTAAGTCACCCGTGACGCCTTTACGGCTGGTAACCCCTTTACCGGATACTTTAAATTTACGTCCGCTTTGCGTTCCAACGGGCACTTTGAGTTTAAATCGGCTGTCGAATACATTCACCTCAACTTCGCCACCGAGTGCAGCGGTCACCATATCAATATGACTGGTATAGATTAAGTTGTTTTCGTCTCTCTTCAATACAGGGTGTGAGCGAATGTTTATGATAATGAGCAAATCTCCCGAGGGTCCACCATTGGCACTAAGACCGCCTTTCCCAGAAAAACGGATTTTTTCACCGTCTTTTATTCCTTCTGGGATCTTAACGTTAATCTTTTTTTGTTGGCCGTTTATTGGTAGCTCAATGATTTTCTCTGCACCTTTCACGGCATCAACAAAATCAACGCTTAAGTTGAACTCAAAATCTTGCCCTTTTCTTGGGCGAGTGCGACCGCCTCCTCGCGATTGTGCAAATATATCTTCAAAACCGCCGAAGCCTTGGCTTTGTTGTCTGAAACCACCACCAAACATGTCTTCAAAGCCACTGCCAGAGAATCCAGATTGTCGTTGGCGCTGACCAAAGCCGCTGTTATCAAACGCGGCGTGACCAAACCTATCGTATTCTTGACGTTTTTCTGTGTTGGTTAATATCTCGTAGGCTTCTTTGACTTCCTTAAAGCTTTCTTCAGCCTGAGCATCATCAGGATTTTTATCTGGATGATATTTCATTGCGAGTTTTTTGTAGGCTTTTTTGATTTCTTTTTCTGAGGAAGCCTTAGAGACACCTAATACTTCATAATAATCTCTTTTGGACATGCTCTTTTTTCTCACTAAATTAACGCAAAAAGGGCGCACGAGTAGCCTCTTACGCCCTAAATAATGCCGCAATGGTATTCTTCTAAAATGAAGAACACAAACACTAAAGCATTTGCTGTAGATCCAAGGGCATAAGTGACAACTAGAGCCTGTGCCCTTGGGGCAAAGAGAAGAGATGAAAAGGTTAATCCACAAAGAGAAAGGATCACGCGGTAAGGATTATGGGCCTAGACTGCAACGGCGTTGTTAATGATCAATTCCGATCTGTGTAGCTAGCCCACTCAACCTACCGCTAGTCAGTCCTCTATATCGAGACATTGCTGTTTCAGAGGTCGAGCGGTCGTGATAGCCAGAGTCAGTTTTCCACTGAGCTAGTGTATTGTTCTGCACCATCAATACTGGACATTGAGTTAAATGGCTTTCCATGCTCATAGTTATCCATAGGACGAACGGCTAGGGGTGCCAGTTCGCCGATTTTAACTGACTGAATGGTCTTCAGTCTATTCGGGTAATAAAGGTTTGCTCGTCATCCACAAAAGCCACAAAGCCGCCGTAATAGATAAACACTCGACCACGCCCTTCAACTAGGCAGGCAAGCTGTGGGTTTAAATCTTCTTCGTTATTCTGGCTTTGAAAGGTGCCGGTATCGGTGATTACGCCGCTGAGTGCAGGCAAATATCCATAAGTGCGCTTAGCTTGCTCAATCAGGCTCAATTCGCTGGCAGTAGAGAAGCAAGAGGGGATTGCACCGGCGTCTTCGATAAACATCGTTTTTAGTTCTTCGAAAGCTGTAATCACCAGCCAGTCGATGCCGTTCACATGATGGATAAACATAGAGTTTCTCGTAAATTCTGATGCGGAGATTTTATCACTATCAGAGGAGAACGTATTAGGGTTTGTTGACCTTTTGAGGTTATTTTTGTAGCGATTTGTTGGGTATTAATACAAGGCAGTCGCTTTTAGGTGTGGTGGTTCCACATGAAAAGTGACTAACGCGGTAGAAATGCCCAACAGACCCTAGAGATTTAGTTGCTAAAGGCAGCAGTTTTACGCCATTTCCGGTCATTCAACAGACCCTAGATATATGGAAGGTAATCATTCTATTTTTTTAGTATGTAGATCATACATTTAGACACAATTTTATTGTGGTTACTCTTGCCATTCTGCTTGCTCCCTCGAATAAAATCCTAGGCCTCTGTGTTAATTTGAAATGAGTTAAGCAACTAAAACTCAGGGGTTAAATTCATGTTTAGTGTTCATTTGGCGTTACTGCTTATCGTAATATTCGTGGGGATTCGCTATGGCGGTGTCGCCTTTGGTTTGCTCGGCGGCTTGGGTGTTTCCATCATGGGGGTGGTCTTCGGAGTGTCAGCGGGATCGCCTCCAGTCTCCGTGATGCTCATTATTCTTGCTGTGGTTGCTGCATCAGCCACGCTTGAAGTCACCGGCGGTTTAGCACTGTTAGTTAAATTGGCGGAGAAAATGCTTCGTCGTAATCCAGACCGCATTGTCTTTTTAGCACCATTAACCACTTGGGGCCTGACCGCGTTAGTTGGGACAGGGCATTCAGTTTATCCTCTATTACCTGTGATCTATGATGTCGCTTACTCAAAGGGGATCCGCCCAGAGCGCGTAATGCCAATGTCTACAGTGGCAAGTCAAATGGGCATCACGGCTTCACCTCTTAGTGCCGCCGTTGCTGTTATGGTGACAGCATCCTTTGATAACAGTTGGGGAATTGGCCTGGGTTCTGTCTTATTGGTGACTATTCCTGCGACGTTTTTGGGGGTAATGGCCGCTTCTTTGTTCTCGCTTCGTCGTGGCAAAGAGTTGACCGATGACGCAGAGTTTCAAAAGCGTTGTGAAGACCCTGAATTCAAAGCTCAACTTGTAAGTGAAGTCATGGGATCTGAGCAAACAGCTGAAGAGAAGAAGATAGCTAAACGTGGACTGGGGTTGTTTCTGGGCGGTATCGCTGTATTGGTGTGTATTGCCATGTTTGGTATGGAACTATTGCCGAAGGGAACAAGCTTAGGCGTGCTGATCCAGATGCTGATGCTATCGGTAGGTGCAATCATTTTGATCACTTGCAACGTAAACACTAAGAAAATTGTCCGCAGTAATGTATTCATTGCAGGCATGTCTGCATTAGTCACCATTTTTGGTATAGCTTGGTTGTCCGATACCATCATTTCTCACCATAAGTCAGGCATCATTGAAGTGATGGGTGACATGGTACAAGCCAAGCCATGGTTGTTTGCTATCGCATTAGCCATGGGGTCTGCGTTCATTAAATCACAAGCGGCTTGCTTAACTGCATTACTACCATTGGGCATCAGTTTGGGCATTGATCCTGTCGTATTGATCGGAGTCATACCCGCTTGCTACGCTTATTTCTTTTTTCCATTTTATCCATCTGATCTTGCGGCAATTGAGTTCGACAGGACAGGAACAACTCGAATTGGTAAATACGTATTGAACCATAGCTTCATGGCAGTGGGCTTAATTGGAGTGAGTGTAGCGACCTGTTGTGGCTATTTTATCTCGATGGCGGTCAATTAAAATAGAGACAACTTAGCCGGAGTGAAGAAAGGGTCATTTGTTAATTCAACCAATGACCCTTTTTGTTGCATTGCTCTCTGATAAACATAGGTTCAACGATCTCTTCGCTTTCCTCGAAGTTCTTTAGAAATCCGATACGCCTGTAGAAGGAAAGCTCTACTATTCTGTGGTATTGTTTTTTGGGGGGATTAGCGGAAGTGTTCGAATACCCAATCGAAAAAATCGTCTGTTAAAAATAGCGTGCTGTTGAAAAAGTCAAAGACAAAATCTACAAGTAATGCGTTATCGCTTTCACTTGGCCAGAAGTGATTATGAAGTAGCTTACAAGTTGAATGTTGGGTAGATATTTAGAATGGATGGTTGAGCCGAAACTAAGTTGTTTACATAGGTTATGTTGATAAATTTGGAGGGTTCTAATGCTTATTAGAACCCTCCATACTTACTAGGCTAACTCTCGTTGCTCCCTTTGACAGGAATTACATTGCTAATGAATCTATTAATAAGCCGATTCAGGCTCGTAATAGAGGTTAGCGTTGTGTTTATCCACTAGCTCAGCAGCCAAGATGACGCGAGAGGGGGAGGTATGATACAGATTGCCCAATCTCTCGTTCTTCAAGCCTGTTACGCTCAGTGCAATGGCTGAGGCCACCATATTTGGTGGGTAGGTGACGGTTGCACGAACCACTGGGTCGCCATCAATAACCATCTTCATAATATCTTTAGAACCAGCGCCACCTAGCACGGTTTTAACGTCTGTTCGGCCAGATTCTTTGATGGCTTGCATTACGCCCTTAAGCATATCGTCATCTTGGCACCATACCGCATCAATTTGAGGGTGGCGTTGTAACATATTCTCCATTACCGCCAATGCTTTCTGGGTGGACCAGTCTGCAGGTTGGCTATCAAGGATCTCAATGTTTTTGTGCCTTGCCATCTCTTCATTGAACGCGTCAACGCGTTGCTTGTTGATAGGAATTGACATGCCTTCTAGCACTACAATTTTACCCTTATCGTTCATTTCTGAGGCAAGCCACTTACCACTCACGGTTCCCAGCCCAGCATTGTCACCAGCGATGAAGACGTTTTGCGCCGAATGCGCAAGCTCACGGTCAACCACGACAGTGTAGATGCCTTTGTTATAGGCTTCTTCAATGACGGTTTGCAGTGTTGCTGGGTTATGAGGAAGGATGACTAGTGCATCAATACCACGAATCATGAGGTCTTCAACATCGCCCACCTGCTTAGAGCCAGAACTGGCTGCAACCACATAGAACTCGAAGTCTTTTTCTTGCTTTCTAAAGTCAGCAGCGGCCTTTTCTGCCCACCACAACACGCCTCCTGTCCAACCATGATCCGCTGATGGTACTGAAATTCCAACCTTGTAGGTTTTAGCCCACGCCTGAGATGTGCACAGCATTAATGCCAGAATCATTCCAAAGCCTAACTGTGCAAGTTTTTTTATTTGTAGCATCTGTTAGTTCCTCTATGTTACAGGTTTTGACGGGTTACTCTGAACGCTTAAATTGCATTAATACTGCGAGCAGAATAACGGCGCCTTTTACCGTTCCTTGTAGATATGGGCTTACACCCAGTAGGTTAAGCATGTTGTTGATAATGCCTAGTATGATTGCGCCAACTACGGTTCCCCATATAGATCCTTTTCCGCCTGACATGGCCGTACCACCGATAACAACGGCAGCAATGACGTCTAGTTCATAGAACAGACCCGCATCCCCAGGGCTTATAGAATTGAGCCGAGAAGAGAGCATGACAGCGGAAACACCGACGGTGAATCCTAGTAACACAAAAGTGAGAAAAACGATTTTTTGTACATTGATGGCGGAGTAGGTCGCAACCTTAGGGTTTGACCCGACAGCGCAGACATGGCGGCCAAATGCGGTGTGCTTAAGAAGCACGTGTCCAATGACTGCCAATATCAAGAACACCCAAACAGGAATAGGTAACTCCAAGAAGTAGCCCGTTCCGATTTTCGGGTAATTAGGGTTGCTGGATACGACCTCACCGGCATCGCTAAGATAAAGGGTCAGCGAGCGATAAATAGACATTGTCGCTAGGGTTGCGACAAAGGCGGTGATCTTGCCCACCGTGGTCAACAGCCCATTAATGGCACCAAACAACGCGCCCAATACCATAGCGGCAACTATCGCAAGACTCACCGACATCCAGCCAATGCCCAAATAGTTGAGTAGCATGATGATCAATACGCCCACCAAAGCCAATGTGGAACCTACAGATAGGTCAATTCCACCGGCAATGATCACGAAGGTCATGCCTAGCGCAATGATCCCGGTATAAGAGACCTGCCGCAGGATATTGGTGAGGTTACGAGGTATCAGAAAATGCTCACTCGCTATTGCAGAGATGGCAAACAATACCGCTAAAGCGATGAGTGGCGCATAATTTCCCCAGTTTATGCGCTTAAGGCGTTCGCTGACTGTTGGTGAGCTTTGAGCGCTAATATTGTCTTCGGTAAGGTGGTGCAAATTATCACTCATAGAACCATTCCTTCTGCTTCTGATGTTGCTTCGGGATGAGTTAAGCCAGCGGCTAGCAACATGATTTGCTGTTCGGTGATGTCTTCCCCAATCAATTCCCCTTGTTGCTTACCCTCTCGCATCACAATTACCCGATTCGCAAGCCCAATCAGCTCTTCCATTTCAGAAGAGATGACGATAACAGCCAACCCTTGTTCAGTGAGGCTCTGAATAAAGTGATAGATGTCTTTCTTGGTATTAACGTCAACGCCACGAGTAGGCTCATCTAAGATGAGTATTCTTGGGTGGGTATCCATCCATTTTGATAGATAGACTTTTTGTTGATTTCCACCGCTTAAAAACTGAAGCTCTGTGTCTAGGTTGTTGGTTTTTATATCAAACTTTTCAACAAACTGTTCTGACTGTTGCTTTGTTTTTTTGTGCGCGATTAGGCCATTGGTGTATTTGTCCAGAGAAACCAGAGTAATGTTCTCATGCAGGTTAAAATTGAGAATCAGTCCGCTTCCTTGTCGGTCTTCACTCAAATACGCCAAACCCTGATTAACCGCATGCTTAACATTGGAGATTCGATAGTGATCGCCAAAGATCTTGGCTTTACCACTGGCGATAGGGCGTAATCCCATCAATGCTTCGGCGATCTCGGTTCTACCGCTACCCACGAGACCTGCAAACCCAAGCACCTCACCACTGTGGACATGAAAACTCACATGCTTAACCAGTTTCTTGAGGCTAAGGTCTTTGACCTCAAGAGCTACCTCTGATTTTGGGGTGGTACGCGGAGGGAAGATTTGATGGAGTTCGCGACCGACCATTTTAGTGGCCATATCGTGTTCGTTGATCTCGGCAACCTCGTCAACGGACACTAACTCGCCATCGCGTAGGATCATCAAGCGATCACATAGGCGTTTTACTTCCTTCAACTTGTGAGAGATAAATAAGATAGTGACGCCTTGCTTTTTAAGCTTATCAATCAGCGCAAAAAGAATATCCACCTCATGATTGGTTAAAACCGTCGTCGGTTCATCCATGATCAAAATACGTACATCGTTAACCAGTGCTTTTGCAATCTCTACCATCTGCTTTTCAGCAACGCTCAGTTGCTCAATCAGTGCGTCGGTAGAGAGTGGGGTATCGAGCATGGCTAACAATTGCTCGGTTTTCTTCCTCATGGCTGTTTTGTCTAGCAAGGCATATTTGTAGCTGGTTTTGTTGATTAACTCCTGCCCAAGAAAGATGTTCTCAAACACATTCAATGTGGGCACTAGGTTAAATTCTTGAGGGATCATGGCGATCCCGTGAAGTTTTGCATCCGAAGGAGCTCGAATATTGACGGGGTGGCCATCGATCTCAACCGTACCGCTGGTGGCGTGGTAAATCCCATTAATGATCTTTAATAATGTGGATTTACCCGCTCCATTTTCTCCGAGTATGCCAAGTACTTCTCCAGCATGAATATCGATACAGATGTCATGCAGGACGGTCACGCCGGAGAAGGCTTTGCTAATATTCTTCAGGCGCAATAGTGGAGCTATCGCAGTTTGAGCCATCTAAAACTCCTTAATCGATACCCAATGTCCATTTTGCTCTGAAGAGGCGATGACGGCGCTGATAAACCTCAGGCCATCCAACCCTGTATTTACGTCTGGCATCAAACTTCCCTCTAACACATCTTCAAGTCTGTCGCCTTGCTTGATGCGTGAGATACAATCTGCGGCCTCGGTGTAAAGGTTGGCAAATCCCTCGAGATAACCCTCAGGGTGGCCACCGGGCGTTCGCACTAAATGGCTTCCGGTATCTATGTAGGCATTACCACCTCGAGTGAGTAATTGCGTCGCTTGCCCAAGTGGACTAAAAAAGAGCTGATTAGGGTTCTCTTGGGCCCACTCTAGGCCACCTTTATCGCCGTAAATACGAATTCTCAATCCATTTTCATTGCCGGGAGCGACTTGGCTGCTCCAGAGCATACCTTTGACATTGTTATCAAAGCGCAACATGGCTTGAACATTGTCATCGAGTCTTCGTCCTTCCACGAAGGTAGTGAGCTCGGCACTGACTTGTTGCAAACTCAGTTGAGACATGAAGCACGCCAGATTGTAGGCATGGGTGCCAATATCACCTAAGCACCCAGCAGGACCAGAACGGCTCGGGTCGGTACGCCATTGCGCTTGTTTGTTATCGGTATGCTCTGTATCTGTGGTCATCCAGTCTTGAGGGTATTCAACCTGGATCAACCTCAGCTCCCCTAAGTCACCTTGATGAATCATTTGTCTGGCTTGACGTACCATGGGGTAGGCGGTGTAGTTGTGGGTCAACACAAACAAAACACCAGACTTGGTTGCGATATCTTTTAGCTGCTTGGCATCCTCTAAGCTTGAGGTCATGGGCTTATCGCAAATGACGTGAATGCCGGCCTCAAGAAAGGCTTTTGCCACAGGAAAATGCATGTGATTGGGAGTCACAATAGCAACTGCATCGATTCCATCTTCTCTTTGCGCTTCTTGCGTCGCCATTTGTTTGAAGTCTGAATAGGTGCGTTCAGGGTCAATGCCGAGTGCCTTGCCTGAGCGCATGGCTTTTTCTGTGGTTGAACTAAGAGCACCTGCAACCAGTTCATATTTCCCATCAATACGTGAAGCAATACGGTGCACAGCACCGATAAAAGCTCCCTCACCACCGCCAACCATACCTAGTTTTAACATTGTCATAATGGGCCCCTTAAACTAAACCAAGAATACGGCGGTTTGCTTGCAGATCCGTATCGGCATCAGCGAAATCATCGAACGCTTTGTCCGTTACTCGTATGATATGGCGGTTAACAAATTCAACGCCTTCGGCAGCACCAGATTCGGGGTGTTTCAGGCAACATTCCCATTCGACGACAGCCCAACCATCAAAGTCATACTGGGACAATTTAGAGAACACAGCGCCAAAATCCACTTGCCCATCGCCCAAAGAACGGAAGCGACCCGCTCTGTCAGTCCAGTTTTGATAGCCGCTGTAAACGCCCTGCATGGCAGAAGGGTTAAACTCTGCATCCTTAACGTGGAACATCTTGATTCTTTCGTGGTAGCGGTCAATAAAGGCCAAGTAATCAAGCTGTTGCAATACAAAATGGCTTGGGTCATAGAGGATATTGGCCCTTGGGTGATTATCCACGGCCTCTAAGAACATCTCGAACGTGATACCGTCGTGCAAATCTTCACCAGGGTGGATCTCATAGCAGACATCGACACCGGCTTCATCGAATGCATCTAAGATAGGCTTCCAGCGTTCGGCAAGCTCTGCAAAACCGGTTTCAACTAAGCCTTGTGGTCGCTGTGGCCATGGGTATAAAAACGGCCATAGTAATGCGCCAGAAAAGGTGACATGAGCGGTTAGGCCTAGATTTTTTGAGGCCTTTGCCGAAAGCATAAGCTGATTGACTGCCCACTTTTGACGAGCTTCTGGGTTCTTGTGGACATGAGGTGGGGCAAATCCATCAAACATTTCATCGTAGGCAGGGTGAACAGCAACCAATTGTCCTTGTAGGTGGGTACTGAGTTCGGTGAGTTGAACACCATATTTTGCCAGTACAGCGAGGAGGGATTGGCAATAATCTAGGTCGTTGGCGGCTTTTTCTAAGTCAATCATGCGAGGATCCCAAGTTGGGATTTGAACGCCTTTATAGCCAAGTTCACTGGCCCATTCAACAATGGATTCGAGTGAGTTAAACGGTGCATCATCTGAGCAAAATTGCGCTAAAAAGAGCGCAGGACCCTTTATTGTTTTCATATTCAATCCCTTCTATATTTACGATAAATGCAATCGATTACATTACGATAAAGAAATAAATGACTGTAATTGAAACTAATGCACCAATCGTGTTCTGAGTGAAAAATAATCTACACAAGCTACTATACAAGTAAATTTAAGTGTTTTTAGCAAGATGTGAGCGATCTGTGACCAGTGTGGGTGATTTATGGCAGATTTGTGATCACTTGATTTAGAATATTTGACCTAGTGAACAATTTTTGTCACAGTCAATATAATGTAATCGATTGCAGTGTATTGTGTGAATTTGGAGAGGATGTCATGCCGACAATTAAAGACGTAGCTAAAATTGCAGGAGTCTCTACTGCAACCGTTTCACGTGCGGTTGCTCAGCCCCATAAGGTGTCGGTGAAAACTCGTCAAAAAGTTGAGCAGGCTATCCAAGAGACAGGTTTTACACCAAACGCAACCGCGCGCAATTTACGCCGCAATGAATCTAAGGCTGTGATTGTGATTGTTCCGGATATCGCCAATATGTTCTTTGCCGATATCGTGCGAGGAATACAACTTGTGGGGCAAAAACACGGTTATAAGGTGTTGTTAGGGGATACTATGCATACCGTAGAGCGAGCCGAAGTCTATTTGGAACTGGCACGTTCAAAACAAGCTGATGGAGTGATCTCATTGACCTCTGAATTGCCCGAACAGTATCGCTCTGGCTCGGATATTCCAATGGTGATGGCGTGTGAATACTTCTCTGACTCATCCATTCCTATCGTTAGGATCGACAACGACGAAGCGGCTAAAAAAGCGATTGAATATCTTGTCGATCTGGGTCATCAAGACATTGGGTGTATTACTGGTCCCATGAGCAACCCGATTTGTGAAGCGCGTAAGTCTGGTTTTGTCTCGGCGATGAGTGCGGCCAATTTGCACTTTGACGATGCTTCTTTTGAATCTGGAGATTTTAGTTTTGATTCTGGCTACATCGCTTTCAATCGCTTGATCAAACAGAAATCAATGACTGCGCTGTTTTGCTTCAATGATATGATGACATTAGGTGCTATGCATGCGGCAGAAGAAGCCGGAATTCGTATACCGGAGCAACTGTCTATCGTAGGTTTTGATGACCTTTTGTTCAGCCAATACAGTAGCCCACCGATCACCACGATTAAGCAGCCACAAAAGCTGATCGGTGAAACCGCCATGAATGTATTGATTGGGTTGTTAACCAAGGGAGATGCCCCTAAAGAGACGGTGATTCAAACTCAACTGCTGGTTCGAAAGAGCTCGACGACACCTGGTCACATAGCCTCACGTCGAACAAGTTCAACCAATAGCGATGTAGACAACTAACGCTATCGTTTAAAGTGATGATCGATAGCGGTGCCTATTTACTCGACCAAAAACAACGCCAAATCCAATTTAATATCAAAGGAAGATAGATGAAAATTCATTACCTTGAGGTGGTAACACCTGATGTTGCTCTCGCTTGTGAGACATATTCTTTGCTTCATAGCGTTCAATTTAGCGCAGCAGATCCAAGTCTTGGCGGCGCGCGCACGGCAACACTGGCTAATGGTGGAAAACTGGGTATCCGAGCACCACTTCGAGACACTGAACTGCCAATAGTACGCCATTACATCCTTGTGGAAGATATTCAGGCCACTGTAGATGCGGCGCAGGAGTCCGGTGCAGAAGTTGCTGTACCTCCTATGGAACTGCCGGGGCATGGTCAGTGTGCCATCGTCATTCAAGCTGGGATTGAGTTGGGCTTTTGGCAACTCTAGATTCAGGTAAGAAGCAATGCGTTATTGTTGATGCTTAGCATTAAGGTGAAGCTCGCGTAGGGTGTTTCAATGACTGATTGTTTAATTGCTATGCGCTCAGAATAAAATTGAGGATTGAGAGATGAAGTCTGCACCGATTAAGGATGAGATTACGTTTGATGATTTTGCGAAGGTTGATATTAGAGTTGGCAGGATCATCGATGTTAGTGAGGTTACTAAATCTGACAAATTGATGAGACTAACAGTTGATTTTGGTGACCATACTCGTGCTATTCTCGCGGGAATTAAGCAAGAGCGTGAGAACCCAAAAGAAATCGAGGGTAAACAAGCGCTATTTGTAGTGAACCTGCCGGAACGAAAGATGGCGGGTGAGGTATCTCAGGGAATGCTGTTTGATATCGGCTACGAAGATAAATTAACACCTTGTTTAGCCTGTCCAGAAACGGAAGTACCTAATGGTGCCAGAGCAGGTTAACGGGGAATTCACCTTATTAAGTGGCGACCTTGTCACAGGAACACGATTTCACGCAGGTTTTAGCGTTTAATGCGCTGTTTAGGCTTGGTCGTCGTCATGAATCAAAGAGAGAAGTATGGTTTATATGTACCTAGCGGTAGCGATTGTTGCTGAAGTTATTGCAACAAGTGCACTAAAGGCGTCTGAAGGCTTCACACGCATTACTCCCAGCGTCTTAGTGGTAATAGGTTACGCTGTTGCTTTCTATTTCCTCTCACTAGTACTAAAAACCCTTCCCATTGGTGTGGCATACGCGATTTGGTGTGGTTTAGGCATTGTCCTCGTTACCATAGTCGGCGCATTGGTATATGGTCAAAAGTTGGATTTGCCTGCTGTCATCGGGTTATCACTTATCATCACAGGCGTCGTGGTCATGAATGTATTCTCAAATACGGTCAGCCACTAGCAAATCGTTTAACTACAATCTCTGACGCTTGGCGTGACATGATAAGTTAATATCGAGTAGACCTGTTAATCTGGGCTATGTCTAATAGTCCAGATTCAAGGTTTGTATGCGCACGATAGTTTTATTTATAGCAACGTTATTGAGTGTTAACTCAATGGCCAAAGTGAATAACAACTCAGAAGATTATGAGATAGTGGTTCACTGCGCTAATAATCCCAATGATCAAAGTACAAAGTGCAATAAGTTAAAAAAGAAATAATCTTTGATGACCACTCTTGATCTAGGATGTTCAATGACGAGTCAACGTGGATTTCAAGTAAGAATGAAGCGTTTTAGATAGGGATAATGCCATGTTCCTATCTTGCGCGATTGCCTAGAATAGAAGTAACCATATTTCATTGTAAACCATAAATTCAATCAATCTTAACTTTACTGGGTAAACTTATTCTAGGTGGAAAATTCATTTTATTTTTGATGAATTTAATGAACTAGCGTTTTGTCTGTACCAATAGAATTTTGGTATCTTTCCAATCTATTGGCTTAGAAAACAAGTAACCTTGGAAATTATTGCACTTTCGTTCTATTAAGTAATTTAGTTGGCATCTTGTCTCAACCCCTTCAGCAATGACCATAATCTTTAGTTTTTTCCCAAGCTGAATTATGGTATCTAGGATTTGTATGTTGATAGAACCTTGATCGATACTTTTTACAAAGAATCGGTCTACTTTTATATAGTCAATAGGTAGTTTATTCAACATGGATAGCCCTGTATATCCAGTGCCAAAGTCATCAATTGCAATTAAATATCCTAGATCTCGCAATATTTGCAAATGGGTAATGGTTTCATCGGTAATCAGCTCACGCTCGGTGATTTCTATGACAGGCAGGTATCCCATACTGGCAATATCGTCATAGTATATTTTCAGTTTATTAATGTTTTTATCAGATTGCAGATAACTAGGGGGTACATTGATACCAATTTTCTTTTTATTAAATCTCCATTCGCTTTGCGAGAGGTCTTGAATTACTAGTTTAAATACTCTATCAGTCAATGGATTAATCAAACCATGCCTCTCTGCGATCGGAATGAACTTTTCAGGAGAGATAAAACCCATAGTTGAATGATTCCAACGCACTAGAGCTTCAAAACCTGTAATATGACTATTCTGGTCAAATAAAGGCTGATAGTTCATATGAAATCCGCCCCGAGTAATTGCTTTTCTTAGCGCACTAATCAGTGCCGATTCCTCACTTGTTTTATGAATTAATAGATAGCTAACCAACAACATAGTTAGAAGTGTAAAAATAAAGATGCGTAGGAAGAGGTAAAAATAATGACTGAGTTTAATATTGATATGAAATGTCACATCTCTAATGTCATAGTAGCCAAACTGATTTAATTTATCGGTGACAGATTCAGTTTCAAAGAATTGAATATCCTCAAAAGCATCACCATAAATGGATCGGGTCCTTGCTATTATAAAGCTTCTATGAACAAGTACAAAAGCTTGGATCTCATCTATTTCTCGTTTTACTAAGATACCATTTGATAGGATATTAGAGTTCTTATTATGGTCAATTTGCTCTTTAAATGTAGAGAATAGATCATCTGTCCCGCAAACATACTTCCCTTGAACTGTGATATAGACGGAGGTGATTAGGTTCCCGTTGAATAGAGGGCTATAGTTGTCACAACCCACAGTTCTATACCTATTAACTAATTCATTTTTCCGAAAGTTGGTATACCCAAATATTGCGTTAGACTCTTCTTTGAAGGCAATTTCTTTTTCTCTTAAATCAGTTTTTGTCATTATTAGTGTGGCATAAGAAGATATCAAAGTTGATATTAGTATAATAATAATTGTTAGGGATTTTGATAATTTCAATGGCTTACGCTACGGATTAGTTAGAAAAGAAATAGCACTGTAGTCGGGATTACATGTTTCATCATTATGGTGTGCACTAGAAAAAAACGCTTGTCCATATGGCCAAGCGTATTTAGCAAGAAGACTAACAATGTTTGAGGAAAAACTAGAACTGGTAATTAAACTCTATGCGATGGTCACCATCGGTAAAGTCTGTATTTTCAGTCCAGTTGGCAAAATAACGGACGTTAGCTCTAGGTGTGATTTGGTAGCTAGCCGCAAACTCGTGTGCAAAAACGGCATCACTACCTTCAAAACCAGAGTCTTTAAACGTACCAGAACCTGAAATGGTGCCCATGTACATAGGGTTGTAGTTCAGCCAGAATTTATCTGTCACCGCAATTTTTGCATACATACCAGCAACATAGAAGGTACCGTGCAGATTGTAACGGTCTCGAGCTTGGTCGGCATCCAGATCACCACCAGTGCCTGGTACTAGCTCTTCTCCAGCCGCTACACCAAGACCTGCTAGAGGGTATAGGTTCAGTATTCCCATTTTTGGTAGAGCTTGAATGAAGCTGTAAGAGGCAGAACCCTGATTGCTATCAAAATCCCACGCAACATCAACTTGTGCACCGCGACCATTGGTCAGATCAACGGTAAAGTTTCTAAAGCGAATAGAGTCAATGCTGTCGTCTGTTTCACGGTTACTCCAACCTAAGGCCTCGCCAGCAAATCCTTTAATTTCTAGAACATTCATACCCATAGTGATGTCACTACCGGTATCGTAGGTTTGACCTATTTTGAGGTTCAATCCTTTATCTGTGTATCCCAAACCGGCTTGTGTGAAAACGGCCAAAGGATCAGACATATCTTGAACTTCAGTGTCCTCTTCAGAAGCAGCTGAGAATGACGTAACGCTAGCGAAAATAGCACTCAACAATAGGGAGCGACGCTTATTAACCATGAAAACCTCGATAAGAATGAGAAGTCGCGTCCCTGTACTTCATTTAAGTTGGGAATCACTATAAAGAGATATGTAAGTTAAGAGAATTTGCTTATACTTAACAAATGGTTAAGCACTGCTTAATGCATCATTTTTGAGGGAAAAATAAATGAAAATTGATCTCAATCTTCTCAAGGTATTTGCAACCGTTTATCAAGAGAAGAGCTTGAGCCGTGCGGGTGAAAAGTTGTTTGTTACCACACCTGCAGTCAGTCAGAACATAAAGAAGCTTAAAGAGTCGTTGGGGGAGGAACTGTTTGTTCTTTCGAATAGGCAATTTATACCAACGCCTTATTCCGATGATTTGTATCGGAAGGTACAACCTTTACTAGACGGCATCTCGCTGGCAATAACAGAGAGCAAAGAGTTTGTGCCTGCTGATTTAACAGAATCCTTTCGTTTAGAAATTAACCCTCACATTCAGTCATGGTTAACTTTAAAGTTGTATAAAGAGTTCTATCATCAGAGCCCAAACCTGACATTGATCAGCCATACCATTTCACCCAATACATTGGACTCTCTAACGCAGGGTTCCATCGATATGGCGATCCATTTCGAGACGGATAATTTGCCTCCTGAGATTGTCGCTATCCCGATGACTCAGTTGCAATTCATTATTGCTGTGCGCTCAGGGCATCCATTTAAAAAGGAAACGGCGCGAATGGATGAGTTGTTGCAATATCCAGTGGCACACACAGACTTGGCTTATTTAGACCCTAATAAGCATTCTAGGCTTGAAGAAGAAGTCGTCTTAGAAGGTAAGGAGATCAAGGTATCGCTTCGAACAACCTCGATAGCTGCGCTTTTAGAGGTGATCAAGTGTACCGACACCATAGTACCGTGTTTGCCTCAGGTGATTGAACAGTACCCTAACGAGCTAAGAAAAATTGAGATTGTAGGAATGGATCAGATCCGAACTATGGATGTGCACGCCTTTATTCATAGAAAGAACCTGGGGTCGAAGAAGTTCGATTGGTTGCTTAATTTGGTGGAAGAAACGCTCTCTTCTCCTTAAGAAGCATCACTTTGGCGCTCGCTCGAAGTGCTTATGCTAAAAGAAGACATCGAGAGTGAAGTCTAATTGAGGCTTGTACTGATAGATTGGAATCAAATGATGGTCGTTGATTCTCTTCTGGTTTACCCAGAAGAACCAACCCATATTCAATACTATAAGTACGCCCTTGAACGCTTTTCTATCCAGTTAAACAAACGAGACAACAGGAAACATAGGCCAAAGTAAACAGCACCTACAATCAGCCAGATCTCGAATATCAGGCCAGAAGAGTTGGCCATCTCCGTGCCCACGAAGGTCATTTCTTGAATTGAGATCAATGACACTATCGAGGTGTCTTTGACTAATGATATCGCTTGTCCTGCTAAGGGAGGCGTTATGGCTGTCAATACTTGTGGCCCTATGACATATCGATATTTAGCTAGGCTAGACAAGCCTAATGAGTCAGCCGCTTCCCATTGACCCTTAGGGATGCTTTCTAATCCTGCTCTGATGACCTCAGCGATGTAAGCCGAGGACAATAAACCAATGCATATCACGCCAGAGACGAGGTTTTCCCATAGGTTTGCTGGACCAAATAAAAAGCTCTGCAAAGCGTTTATCTCACCATTGTGTTCACGCAATACACCTTGTAAACCCAGTAGTGGTATCAATTGGTTTGAGACAAAGAAGTAAAAAATAAACACAAAGACCAGTGGCGGAATATTGCGCACTAACTGGATAAAGATAAGGGCGGGTGTTCGAAACAGTGCAACCTTGGAATGTCTTGCTACTCCAAGTATGGTTCCAAACGAAAGCGCTAGGGCCATACTCCAAATACTTAAGCGTAGGGTGGCTACTAAGCCCTGGAAAAAATAAGGGATCTTGCCTTCAGAGGGCGGAATGAAAATGAGGTTAAACGCGTCTTCCCAGCGCCAATGATAATGAATACCTACTGCCGAACGATAGTACAACCAACCAGCCATTACGCAGATAATAGTAAGTAAAATACCATCTAGGCGGTTCAGCTTTTTATACCAAGGCTTTGTTTGCACTTGAGGTTTCTTAGTGATTGATGCGCTCGTACTACTCACGTCATTCCTGTTTGATGTATCAAAGGTCAACAGACCTAAGTTAAAAGTAATCAGAGGCAGTGCAAGCTAGGTGCACTGCCGATCTAACAACTAGTGCCTATTGCCCTTGAGCAATTTGGTTTTGCCAATCTAGGGTAGAGAACCAGTATTCGTAGCGCTCTTTCAGCCAACCGTCCTCGGTACGAGCCTTGATCCACTCGTTAAAGAACTCGGCTTTATCCGTTTCACCCAGGCGAACCGCAAAGGCTTCATTACCCTTAGCTAATCGCTCAGTAAATGGAATGAATAAGGTGTCTGCATGTTTGATGGCCTCATGCTCGGGTTTTGGGCTCGAAGCAATTACAGCATGCGCATTGCCGTTCAGCACTTCTTGGAATGCTTGAGCGTCGTCATCAAACTGAAGCACCTTGGCTTTAGGGAATGTGTCACGAGCTACCTGCACGGTATGGGCGCCACGTCGAGCAGCAATTTTTACCCGGCGAGAGTCAAAATCAGAGATCTTGTTGAAACCCTCGGCCAACTCTTTGCTTGCTGCAAGTTGGACACCTGAGTGGGAGTATGGGTCAGTAAATAGCACACTCTTAGAGCGCGCCTCAGTAATAGACAACCCGCCAATGATCACGTCAAATTTTTGAGAAAGTAGTGATGGAATGATGCCATCCCAGGCGGTAGGAACAAACTCTACCTTCCAACCCGAATCGGCTGCTAAACGCTTCGCAACGTCGATCTCAAAGCCGATCAGGTCGCCATGCTTATTACGCATTGCCCACGGGACAAAGGTTGACATCCCAACACGTAATGTTCCGCGATCGTTTATTTTATCTAAGTTTGGAGTTGATGATGCAAGCGTCGGAAGACTGACGGCGAGCGCCAGTAATGCGGTGATTGCGGTCTTAAATAGCTTCATGCTGAATAATCCTTATTGAGTTCGCCAATTGGCTCCAAATTTGTGTTCGAGCCAAGCTGCAATGGCAGAGAGTGAGAGTGTGAGAGCCAAGTAAATAATTGCCACAGAGAACCAGATCTCAAATGGCATTGCCGTTTCAGAAACAATGTTTCTGGCTTCAGTAGTGAGGTCAAATACAGCCATAACACTCACAATTGAAGAGTTCTTAATTAAAGAGATTACCTCGTTGGTCAGCGGTGGTAATGTCCTTTGAATCATTTGCGGAAGAGTGATATCCCAGAAGGTATAAACCTTGGATAAACCCAATGAATGAGCAGCTTCAAATTGCCCCTTCGCGATACTGTTTAATCCGGCACGGAATATCTCAGCTGTGTATGCCCCCTGAAACAGCGCTAAGGCTAAGATAGCGGTGCTAAATCGATCCAATCCAATCACGGGCCCAAACACGAAATACAACAAGTAGATTTGCACCAGTAATGGAGTATTTCGGATCAGTTCTACATAGCCAGTGCCTAGGGATCGCCCCACGATAGAATTAGAGTTTCTGAGAAGGGCGGTGATCAAGCCAATGATTAATGTGGCTATCAGTGACAGCAGTGAGATTTTTATGGTGACTAGAAGCCCCTCAGCAAGCTCAGCAGGCCACCATTCACCATCTTCATAAAACGCAATGTAATCTGGAACTCGTTCCCACTGCCAAGTATATCCCATGGCTTGAGCGCCGGAGTCGAGGATCCAGGTAACCGCGACTATAAGAACCAGGATTTGGAAAATTGCGGATAGGGCTGGCTTAACGATACGTATGAACATCAATAACTTAATATCTGCTTGAGGAAAGAGCGTGTCCTCTCATGTTGAGGATTTTCAAACAGTGCTTCAGGTGTATTAGATTCCACTATCTGCCCCTCATCCATGAAGATAACTCGATCGGCGACTTGTTTTGCAAACCCCATTTCGTGGGTGACGCAAACCATAGTAATCCCTTCCTTTGCAAGCTCAACCATCACATCGAGAACCTCATTGATCATCTCAGGATCAAGGGCTGACGTGGGCTCATCAAATAATAATAGCTCGGGCTTCATACACAAAGAGCGCGCAATAGCGACTCGTTGTTGCTGACCACCTGAAAGCTGCACAGGGTATTTGTAAGCCTGCTCTTGAATATGTACTCGCTCCAAATAGTGCATCGCGATTTCTTCAGCTTCTTGCTTACTCTTTTTTAGCGTGCGTATTGGCGCTAGTGTGAGGTTTTCTAGAACGGTTAGGTGTGGGAATAGGTGGAAGTGTTGGAAAACCATCCCCACCTTGCCTGGATTTTTAAACTGACAGGGTAATGCATGGTCGAGCACTGTAAGCTCACCATTATCAAAAGGCTCTAGTTGATTGATGCAGCGAATCAGGGTTGATTTGCCAGAGCCAGACGGGCCACAGACAACAACAATCTCACCTTTATGGATAGATAAATCGATGTCTTTTAGAGCGTGAAAGCCGCCATACCACTTGTTAAGCGATTGAAACTTAACCATTCCTTGTTGATTGTTCAAACTTTTATTCATTGATAGTGCATGTACAAATTACCTTATCAATTTAGACACTCCAATGCACATGAATTTGGTGATATTCACAACGTTCAAAAGGGTTTAATCAGAATCCAGAAATTATACGATCTCTAAAACCGATTTTTTGAATAATTCATAGAACCATTGATGGGCTGGGCTTGTTTCGTGCCGACTATGGTAAATAAGGAACATGGGTACATGGTACTTGGCGTGTTCTTTCAACGAATATATCTCTACAAATTCTTCATTGAAGTTAGCCATATTCTTTAATCCGTTGGAGCCAAACAGAACAGCGTTAGTCGTTCGAGTGATCTCAAGCAAGGTCAGCGTTTGCGAGCTTCTTAACTTTGGTTTGTCTTGTGTTTGCAATAGGTCTTGGTAGATCTGAGTAATGGGAGAACGGAAAGAGAGTAGTCTGTCATCTTCAATGGTCATACCGATCAGCGAGTAATTGAGAATCTCAGCTATGTCTGGGTTCTTTATCTTGGTTAATGGGTGATTCTTTTTCACATACAGAACAGGGTAAAGACTACCCAATTTCTCGGAGCGATACTTAGGGTCGTGAGTAGGCTCATAATGGATAGCAAAGTCTAGTTTATTGGCATCAAGCAACTGAAAGGGGTTGGCCTTTGTGGGAGTCTCTTCAATTGCGGAAAATGGTGCATGCTGAGATAAATGTGCATAAAGCTTAGGTATTAAAGTTGAACCCATGAAGGTGGGTAGTGATAGTGAGAAAGTGTCATCACACAACAAAGGATCAAACTCATCGGTATCAAATAACTGCTGTAAAGATGGCAGAATTTTGTTCAACTCTTTTTCTAACTCTAGAGCCTTACGAGTGGGGATTAAACCCTTGGCGGTTCGTGTAAATAACGGGTCATCAAAGGTTTCTCGTAAGCGCTTTAAAGAGCGACTTACCGCCGATTGAGTAAGGTAGATCTCTTCGGCAACACGTGACACATTCCTTTCTTTGAGTAGTAAATCCAGAATAACGAGTAGATTGAGATCGACTCTGGAAAGAGACTTTAACTTTTCCATAGTATTATCACTTTAAATCATAACTATACTTGATTATTAGTAATTGGACGCAAATTGCAAGCTTGAATATGATTACTTCATACAGTTAATAAGTAATCAATTGAGGGTTAAGATATGAATAAGATAATGAAAGCGATGATGCTTGCGACGACTGGGCTCACGGTAGCTTCAATGGCATCAGCTGCCACTTATGAAGCAAAAGTACCAGCGAGTATCATTACACCATCTCAAGTTGAGTCTGAATACTTGGGCGAGTTAAGCTACACCGATGGTGCTCCGAGTGCAGAGACAACACTTAAGGCAAATCGATTTGTAGATGTTGCGGATGCGGTTCGTGTGTTTCTTTCTGGCATACCTGTTGCCTCGATTCAGGGCCTATTAGCAGGGCATGAAAGTGTAGGGATGGTGCCTAACCAAACTATTGCTATTTCTGAACAGATGTTAAATGCGAAAAGTTTATGGCTAACAGCAAATACCACTACACCCTATGTGACCACTGAGATTGACGTTAAAAATGGCCCAGTTGTACTAGAAGTAGGTTCGCCTATTCTAGGCTTGCTAGATAATGCGGCATTTAAGTTTGTATCTCGCGTTGGTGTGACTCACCCACAAGATCAGGGTAAAGGTGGAAAATACTTTATCTACCACAGTTCTTACACAGGAGAAATTCCAGACGGCATGATTCCAGTGGAAACTGATGGTTACCAGCATTGGTTACTAGTACGCATTATTACTACTCCAGCAAATGTTGAAGCGGACATTCAAAAGCTAAAAGACACGATGAAACTCTACCCTTATGGTTCTGAGCCTAAAACCGAGTTCATGAATATTTCGGGAGTTCAATACAATACCGTTCACGCTATGGATGAGACTTTCTACGATGAGATCAACACACTTATTCAGTATGAGCCAATCGAGGTTTTTGATAGTGAATGGTTGTCTTTAGCAAAACGTGTAGGTATCGAGAAGGGACAAGAGTTTGAGCCTAACCAATATCAGCAAGAAGTATTCAAAGAAGCGGCGAAGATAGCGACTGCGGAAGCTCGGTCTTATTACTATGCGCCAACTAAAGAGCAGATGGTGTACGACGATCGCAATTGGTTTACGCCATTAGTTTCAGGTCATGAGTTTAAAGATGAAAATGGGGTTGTAGATGCAGAAATGCGCGCAACGTTCCATTTCATGGCAACAGGCATCACACCCGATATGGTGGCATCAACTCCAGGACAAGGTTCGGACTATTTGCTAGCGACAATTGATAGTGAAGGACAAGTTTTGAATGGTGACAAACATTACACTGTAACTTTACCGGCAAATGCACCCGCCACGAAATTCTGGTCATTCATGATTTATGATAACCAGACTCGCTCTATGTTAGAGACAGATCAAGTGAAGGCGGGTATTGATGGATTAACGGAAAGCGTTAAGAAGAACGAGGATGGCTCAATCACTATACACTTTGCCCCAGAAGCACCAAAAGGTGCAGAAGGTAATTGGGTTCAAACGTCGCCTGGTAAAGGGTTCAACCTTATTTTCCGTATGTATGGCCCGACTGAAGCTTGGTTTGATAAGTCATGGAAGCCAACAGACGTAACCTTGATTAAGTAGACTACTTAGCTATTCAAATTGAAACTAAAGGCTCTAACGAAAGTTAGGGCCTTTGTGTTTTGTAGGATTGCATACGTCATCATCGATTAACGATATTTAGGTGTAACAATTACATTACCTCTTTTCGCAAAATGAAGAGGGGGACAGTGTGGTGAAATTAACGCAGTGGATCGCACTTCTGTTTGCGACGCTTCCTCTATCTGTTTACAGTGCCACGTCAAGTAAAATCACCATCTCTGGCTTACCAGAGTCTTTAGAGACAAACCTGACTTATCATTTAGATTCACTAGATAGTGAGTCGATGACAAGAATGGGCAATGTAAAACTGACTAAAATCGTTAGTGAGGCGCTCAATCCATTTGGTTACTATCATCCCGCAGCTGAATTGACACGTGTTGATGATAAGGAGATCAAACTGCAGGTGTCCCTTGGCCCTGTAACTATCATCAAAGAGCAGGATATTGTTATATCCGGCGAAGCAGCCAATGACTCTGAACTCTCTAAGATAGTGGAACAAAGTAAACTTAATCCGGGGCGTGTCTTGCACCATCAAGAGTACGATAACCTCAAGAGCAAGATTCAATCTTTTGCTTTGAGCCGCGGTTATCTGGACGGTCAATTCACCGAGGCACGTTTAGAAGTCATTCCTAGTAGCAATGAAGCTAATATTCGTATTCATTTCAATAGTGGCGATCAGTATTACTTTGGTGATACCCGTATTTCGAACAGTCAAATAGAAGCCGAACGGCTGATTGGTCTTAAAGACTTTGAGCGGGGGGATCCCTTTGATGTGGTGAAGCTCAGTGAGTACCAAGTCTCCCTTTCTGAAACGGGATGGTTTAGCGCCATTGATGTCCACCCTGATTATGTGGCAACAGCAGACCTAGAGGTGCCAGTAGAGGTTAATGTTGCTCCCCGTTCGAAGAATGTTGTTGAAGTAGGTGGTGGTTATTCGTCGGATGTCGGTATTAGAGGATCGCTAAACTGGATTCAACCTTGGTATAACTCGCGTGGTCACAGCTTTCAAAGCGCTGTCAGTGTATCAGTGCCTGAACAATCCTTGTTGTTAGGCTATAAAATCCCAACAAGGGATATATTAAACGATTACTACGGGATTAAGTTTGAGACTAAGCACGTCGATTACTTAAACACCTTGAGCCTTTCAAGCGATCTGACCTTTGAGAAGCATTGGAGGCTAGATAATGACTGGCAAAGTACCGTGTTTGTGAAGTTCCTCTACGAAGATTATCAACAGGCAACGGATGAGGGTTTGTCGAAACTCCTGATACCCGGAATCTCATTCTCTTATATCGATAAACATCAACAACAAAAGCAGGTACAGCATAAGCATATATATTCGATGGAGTATTCGGATTCACATCTTATCTCAGACACTCAGATATTGCGTCTTACTGGTGAAAGCGCGCTTTCTTGGAAAATTACTGACTCTCAGAGGCTGAACTTTAGGGTGAACATGGGGGCCAACATCTCGGATTCCTTGTCTGATATACCTTCATCTTTACGTTTCTTTGCTGGTGGCGATGGAAGTTTACGTGGCTATGACTATGAATCTATCTCTCCAGTGAACGAAGATGGAGAATTAAAAGGGGCGCCCTATATGCTGACTACGGGTGTTGAATATCAACATCGTATATTTGATGCATTTTGGATAGGTGGCTTTGTTGATGTGGGTGATGCTTTTGAATCTCGATTTGAACCAAAGGTTGGTACAGGCTTGAGTGTTATTTGGGATTCTGGCTATGTCCCGATTAAGTTAGACGTCGCTCATGGCTTGGATGCAGATGAGGGTGATCAATGGAAGATTTACTTGTCCTTAGGTGCTCAATTCTAGGAATCATAGGCAATATGGAATGATGAGCATTAAGATACAGATGAGCGCTTGAGGATCTTAAAGCCTGCACACTGGTTAAATTTAGCAAAACTGGCAAGCTCTTTGGCTAAATCCTCTTCAAACGCACTGTCGTTCTTCAGTGTTTTTTCGATATAAAGATGAGTGACATGCAGGGTTTTTGTGGGTTTATCTACTCGGCAATCAGCACGAGCAATCAGTTGTCCATCCCAAACGATAGGTAAGCAAAAATATCCATACTTCCGCTTGTTAGCGGGGACGTAACATTCTAATTGATAGTGGTAGTCAAACAATTGGCTGATGCGCTTTCGTTGGATCAATACATTATCGAACGGAGAAAGAATATGCGCTTTTTGACGAGAGAGCTTGGAGTTGAGTAATTGTGTGGCATCAGATACAGCAAACCATTGCTGAGAACCAACCTTAAATTCTTCTATTTTATTGAGTTCAAGTAATTCATTTAAGGCCTGTTGCACCAAGGGTTTTGTTCCTTTAAGCAAGTAGGTCATCTCGGTGAGGGAGCCAATGCCGTGCGCGGTGAGGTAATTCAGTACCAAAAAGCGTCCATACTCGTCTTGGCTAGGTATTGTGGTGTCTATGCCATCGGGTAGCACATTCTCAGTGAGGTCATAGACCTTATGAAAACTCCTCCGCTCAGTGATCATGAGATCACCCTGCATGTACAACAGCTCTAACGCTTGCTTGGTGGGTTTACTTTCCCAACCGGTTCGTTTTAATACCTGAGAATCGAAATCTTTGGCCATTAATGGCCCTTCCTCTGTAATTTTCGATAGCACGTTGTTCATCAGTTTTTGGTCTTTCTTAAACCAATGGCTTTGTTGGCCAGACCTAAATGTGTGTTTACGAGGCAAGGTAAAGCGGTAGTTCTTCATTGGAATATAAGATGCGGCGTGGGACCAATACTCAAAGAGGTCTTTTTTTGCTACTAGCTCATCTAGAAAGTGAGGCTGATAATGGGCATTGCGGCTCCAAAGCACGTGGTGATGTGCTCGTTGTACCACAGAAATCGTATCTATTTGCACGTACCCTATTTTTTCAATTGATCTCAATGTGTGTGCCTGCGGATTACTCGGCGATGCGTTAATACATAGCCCTTGAGAGAGTAACGCAATTTTTTGAGCTTCTTGTCGAGATAGAAAGTTCATAGGTGTACGGCTATTCTACAATGGTTCGAATGGTATTGAGTATAAACGGGTATCCCTCTTGATGATGGCTTAACGAATGTCAGTGATCACTCGACCATCTTCGAGCTTTTCTCCTAGCTCAGCACTATCTAGCATTTGTCCAAGTGGTGATTGCGGGGTGATCACGACTACGTCATGCTCAAGTTTATATCCACCACAGATTGGCAGAAACCAGCAGGTCATACGGTTATCAATGGTGACTAATGCACCAAGGTCGATGTCGTCGTCTTCCCCGAAATCGCGCAATACCATAGAGTTTAAGCGATTGATCATTGCATCACAGTCTGCCACGCGTTGTGATTGACCATGTGCTAGATAGGCAGCCTCTAACGCTACGGTATCATATTGGGTTTCTGCAACGCTTTGCTCATGTGTAGCGTCATCGTGCGCACTATCAGCAGCGTGCAGGGCATTGTTGCGCTGAGTCTTTAGGATTTGTATTAGGTTTTGTCGCAACAGCTCTTTGTCGATCATGATGCTCAGTCTTTGCTTAAAACCCTATGGTATCGAACTCTAAGCAATAGTGCGATGCCGATAACCAGTGAGTAGATAAGTACTTTTGTCAGTTTTGAATCCATGCTCAAAAACGATACGCCATTTTAAGCATGGGCCCAAAGAAACTATAGTCGACCTTAAGGCTTGTATGCTCGGCTTCGTAGCCTACGCCAAGGTCATAGTAGTTAAAGGATGCACTAACACTAAAGTTGTCAGTGACATAGTAGCGAGCTGTCATTTCTATCTCATACATCCAACCTGATACTTCCTCATATTCCAAGTAAAAGGCGTGAACATGGCTTTTGAGCTCGATATTCTTGTGCACCCTATGCTCCACTAGAAACCCTAGATTGGGTAATGGTGCAGTGATGCCACTATCAAACCCTTCGGAAATGAGAGCCCTATCTGACGCGTTATTTTGATGAGCTTCCACATCTATCTTTCCGTCCATGCCAAATTCTAATCGCGTGACATGAAAACCCGCGAGAAAATGGATGTCTAGGTGGTCCGAATGAAAGAAACGATAACCGTATCCGAGGCGCATGATATCAATATTCAGGGTGGTTAATAGATCGGCTTCACCTCCAATGGTATAGATATGATCATCAACCTTTAGTTGAAACGGACGTGCGACATAATCTTGATACCCAGTACGGTGCAATCGGCGCCAATCGAGATAGATCTGGTGCTTCTCATTGATGCGATATTCTAGGTTTAAGTAGGGTAGGACATCGTCATGAGGCAGATTGAGCTCTGATTCAAAATTAAGGTCGACATACTCTTGATGAAAAGGGTCATACACCTCTATATCGGTACTTGTTTTAGAGAAAAATGCACCAAGTTCAATCTCAAAGGAACCGGCATAGGCTAATGGAACAAATAAATTGATACTCAATAGCACGATACAACGGCTAGTAAACCAGCTGCTTCTCAAACCCATATCCCCTACAACAACGAAAGCGACGGTCTAAACACTGCTACGGGCAGTGCTTAATGATGGTAAGCAAGAGTGCGAACTGATTAAGTACGCACTCGCTATATGAGAGTGAAGTGTTAGAGCTCTGACTCGCTGTTCATCTTCCTAAACATCCAGTCGGTTGCCTTGTGCATCTTGCTGTAGTTCGGATTTTTGGTCGTGACGGTGTCAGCAGATTGCCAAACGGGTTTGTCTTCGGCATTCAGTGAAACCTGCCAATACAGTTCTTCTTTCTTGTTCAGCAAATAGTGTTCGATCTGCTTGGCAAACTCAGTACTGTGAATAAAAACACCGAACTCGATATTGAGGTTATCTGAACGAGGATCGAAGTTAGATGAACCTATGTAGGTCAGCTTACTATCCAAGATAAGGGTCTTATTGTGGTAATAAGTATCCGCATGGTAGTAGTGGTCTTCGTTTATCGCATCGTCTTTGTATTCAAGAAGGTTGACGCCTTTTTTGAGCAGAGTAGTACGGTGTTTTTCGTAATAGGCAGGTATAAAACCAGAGTCATTTGATGCCGATGAATTGGTGATCAGCGTGACCTTTGTATCCTTGTTAGTCAGCCTATCGATCGTTTTAAATTCACCATCGGATGGCACGACGTAAGGCGTTGAGATAATAGCGGTTTCTGCATTATCTAAGTATTCACTGATGGTTTGTTCTGCGCGAGTTCTGAAATAAGGTTTGTTATCGTGTAGCTTGTTTAGAGAATCAAACACAGGAGTCACCTGTACAGACAGGGCTTCTGGCTTTGAAAGTCTCGCGATACTGCGTTCGATGACGGCGATTGTTTCAGGGTTCTTGTTGCTTGCTTTGGCATAGGCCTTATCAAAGTTTTGGAATGCTTTGTTATCCTTGATTGAGATGAGATCATGGATGGGTGTGACGTATTCACTCTCCCATAGCAACTCGTAGTTATCAGCGAAAGGCTCGATGATGTCTCCGCTAAATAGCGTATCCATGTCAAAGAAGTTAGCTTCTTTGCTAAATCCGAAGTATTCGTCACCAATGTTTCGACCACCTAAGATCATTGACTGATGATCGGCATTAAAATATTTCTCATGCAGGCGATTATCGAGTTGCTGCTGGTTACCGGCATAATCAAATACGCGTCCAAACCAGCCAATCTTTCGTGAATTGAATGGGTTGAAGATCTTGATCTGTATATTCTGGTGCTGATCGAGCTCTGCCAGCCACTTTTCGTTGAATACCAATAAGTCATCAAGGGTCAGACGTACCTTTACACCTCTATCTGCCGCTTGTTTGAGCTCATCAAGAAGCATCAAGCCAAGGGTGTTTTTATCCCAAGAAAAATAGGTCATATCTATCGAGGTATTTGCATTGCGGACCAGATCAACGCGACGGGCAAACGCCTCATCAGCGGTAGGGATTAAATACGCCTGTGCTTGGTAGTCATTGCTAACCCAGCTTGCTTCAAAGCTGTCTTCAACGACAGGGTAGGGTTGGGCACATCCTGTGACCAAAGCAATCAGCACCAGTGTGCATGCCGTTTTGAATTTGCTAAGTGTCATAATTAACCTTGATTCATCGTGTTTAGACATAGAAACGGCCAGCAAGCTGGCCGTTACAATAGGATGTAGGAGAGAATTTAGTTTAGGTACCACTGCCAAGGCATAAGACCTTGTTCTTCAAGTCCGGTTAGGCGACCTTCACGAAGTTTTGGGTCCACACCTGGGTTGGTTACGTAATCCCAATCTGGCGCTGTAGTGAACCCTTCGCCATCAATCACTAGCACGTTGTCTGATGAATCGTATTGATAGTTGTTGAACAGGTCATCGCTAAACCAAAGGCGCGACATTTCGTTCATCAAGGCTTTATCACTCTTGCTTGGGTAAACCTCGCTGCCATCAAAGCGCAATGATTTATTGAACACAAATGGTAGTTCTGAACCATTACAAGAGGCTGCGATACAACCGATGGTCTTGAATAAATCAATGATAGAAAGCTTGTTATATTCTTCCTTTTCATCATCCCATCCGGTCATGTAGTTCCACATGTTAAAGCTTGGTTTATGATCAAAGCGGTATAGTGTCGCTTGATTCTCGCTGTTTGCCGCCATATGACGCGCAGGTCCATCGAACAAGGTATCGTTTAGCAGTGTTTTAAACTGTTTCATGTTCGTAGTTGCGCCACCAAAGCTAGCTTCTGAGTTAGGATAGAAGTCAGCTAAGTTCAATAATGCTTCAGTTTGGCTTGGGGCCGTAATCTCTACACCATCTGCTAAACAACTAATGGTGGATAGAAGGTCACCTATTTTAATTAGGTCAACAATGTCACCTAGTTCGACTCTACCTAATAGATAGTCCCAGAAGAATTTAGTTAAACTTTCACCATCTATACCTACACACAGAGCCATCTGCATGGTGTTCATGTTTGTATCAACACCAAAATATAAGTTTGTTACAGCACGATAAGCACTGTCTGGTAGAGTAAGTTGTGTCGAAATATCCTCTACATTCATGCTAGAGATTCTTTGTTTTAACAGTGCAATATTTTTTGGATCTTGCAACCATAGTGTTAATCCCATAGCGACTTGGTTTGGGTCGTCACTTGCTGTTAGCTCAACGAGTTCCGATAAATCATCGCCTCCAAGAATTTCATGAATGACCATAGGTGCCAAGAATGTAACAGAGAATAACATACCAAAGCTGTTAGCCTCTTGAGCATTGGTGCCCAGAACTGTAGGTACTGTTAGTTTGTCATTGAGCGGCGATACATTCGCTGTTTTACAAGCTGCAGGAGAATCATCTAGCTTTGTACAGCCAATATACGGAGAAAATGGCATCAATGTCGACATAGGAGTGTTATCTGATTCCGGCCGAAGTTCAATATCTCCCATTACGGGTACTGAGGCTACGAGCGATAATGAATTTAACAACCAATTTGCTAGCTGATCAATCCCACCCACGGCTACTCTTTGAGATTCCATGATCTCGGTAATATCAGTACCTGCTGTAAAACCTTTGCTTCTGTCTTTAGCAACATCGTAGCTAGGGTATTCAAACCCGTATGGGTTACTTTGCATGATCGCACGCTGGAAGTAATAGCCAGAGACGTCTTCGTCTTGTTGGAGAAAACCAATAGACATAGCGCCAGAGCCTTGGCCCATAACGGTGACCTTTTGAGTATCGCCACCAAATTTGTCGATATTATTGTGCACCCACTCTAAAGCAGTTTTTTGGTCACCAATACCATAGTTACCATCAGTGTTCTCACCCTCAACCCATTGCGTACCTAAGTGACCTAAGCGATAGTTAAAGCTCACGTAGATAAAAGGCTTTCCATCATCGCTTCCTTGAGCAACTACTGTATCACCATGTACGAGTGCTTCTGAGCCAGCGCCGTACTCAAAATCACCGCCGTGGATGAACACGTATACAGGAAGGTCTGCATCAGCCTCCACGCCAGCAGGACGCCAGATGTTTAGGTTCAAACAGTCTTCATTTTGTTCCTGTACAGTTGCACGATTTTGCATGCACGCAGCGCCAAACTCAGTGGCATCGACGGTTTCGTCTAGTTCTTTTATATCGCTATGCTCAAAACGGGTTTGAGTTGCGTACTCGATGCCTTTAAAGGTTTCAACGTTAACGCGCTTTTCTTCGCCAGCTAGGGTCGTGATAACCACAGATTCTTTCATTGCTTCAACCGTTGATTCACCCACCTCTAAAGAGAACTTTTCAGAAGGTAATGGCAATAGCGGCTCAGGATCATTTGGGAATGGAACGGTTGGTTCCACATCGGTATAACACGCAGAAAGTGTTGTGCTGATGGCTATAGCGATAAGAGAACGGTGTAATAAAGTCATGATTTTTTCCACATTCAAAATTCAGTTTGGAGCACTTGTCTATAAGTGACGCCACGGTGTAAACAATCGAATCTTGGCGCTCTCTATCCCTTGCGCTATTCGAACTACTGTTTCTTGGGCGTCATAATAAGGTGCGATTCAAATTTGATTGAATCGCATATGTTGGATTGAATCCTACGTAGTGCATCGCCCAGTATTTGAGCTACGCACCATGGATTAGGGGTTAGAAACGGTACCCAAAGTTCAATGTCATTGAGTCGCGTGTTTCACCCTTGTTGTATAGAAAAGACATTTGGTAGTGCTTACCAAACTGTTTATTGACACCGACTAGAGCAGCCCATTGGTTAAGATCAACGCCCACATCATAATCAAACTCAATATCTCCCGTTATTACAGTACCTTGCATACGACTCTTTAGGCCTTGGTATTCCGCACCCACGAATATCTGAGCTCGGTAATCAACCAGTTGGTAGCCCAGCATAGGTTGTACAGTGATAAGACCGTCACCCCAGCTTGAACCGCCTTCAATTCGAGTGGCTGAATACGTGCCTGTTACAGAGGCAAAGAATTCTTTATAGCCAACAGATAGCGTTGTACCAATACCGACTAGGTCATATTTAAGGTTCAAGGGAACATTTAGACGTCCTGTGGTACATAGAGCTGAAACTCCATCACACAAGGCATCGCCTAAACCAGGGGCATAGTTCTCTATTTTATCGCGCAGACCTTGTCCTATTTCGCCTGTGTATTGGGCATCAACATTGGCATCGACATTGATCTTTCCGAAGTAACCAAACATGTTCCAAAATGGCAGAATATTGACATCGCCACGCAGTGTAAGCACTTCGGCGTTTACATTGGCGAATGTTTCATTCGGGTCAAAGAATTCGTTAAGTCGAACACCACCAATAATGAAATCGTTAGTTGGTAGGCTCATGTTTTGGTTTCTATAAGCCATAGAGATACCAAATGGCAATGGAAGGTCGATACCTTGACGTGCCACCATGTCGCCCATCAAAGGGAAGACTCTATCTACATCAACACGTTCTTCGACTAAGCGAGGATCAGAGGCTTCATTTAATCGCTCTTCATCGATAATATCGACACCATCGGCGTCATATAGAGCGATCGGAGTTACTGATTCAACGATATGAACCGGTTTTTTACCCTTTGTGCCCGTCTTCTCGACGCGTTTTTCCATGATGATAAGCTTGCCTGAATCTAGGGTCTGAAAAGTGATGTCTTGGCGATAGTTTTCAATATTGTAGCCATTCAATTTGAACGAATTAGTGTTGCTGATTACCATGTTCTTTGGCTGACCATCAGACACAAGTACCTCAACCGTCATAAAGCGAAAATAAGCAATATCTTGCGGTAGACCGTATTTTGAATAGTTAAAGGTAATGGCTACATCACCGTTTTCTAACTCTGCAGCCTTAATCGAAGAGGCATCATAACTTTGTGCCCAGTTACGCAAACGATATTGAGTGCGAGTACTTTGTTCTATTTCATCAACAGCATCTAGATGCTCGTCAATCTTGCTTCTTTCATGCTTGATTCGAAGATCAATATTGCCTTTCTGATCGGTACTCTTCACCAGAAATACAGAAGAGTTCCTGACTTCATCGTTGATATAAACTGTACGGTCGACTTGCTCTACAAGATGTTCGCCCATTTCCAATGAACTGATGCCGAGCTTTGGCAGATCATCGTCGATACCATAGTGGCTAAAGATCTTCTTTCCTTTTAACTCTGGCTGAAACTCAACTTGTTCAGCCATCGTGTTGTAAGAGAACATCAGCACGGTAGGTGCGATGAGTGTTGATATTGAGCGCTTAGCTACCTGTTTAAATACGTTGTTCATTATTGTTCACTTCTACCTGTCAGAACCCCAAACCTATGAGCATTCAGAAATTTAAACTTTCATCGAACACCCTTTGTTCGACGTAATGACAAGCCCACTCTCTGATTGTTAAACCAGGTAAACCAAGTAGGTTTTTGTCGTAAAAATTAACTGTGGGGCGGATATTAGAGACAAATTAAGCTAGGCGAGAATCACTTATGTAGGATGGCACCCTGCATTAGTTGAATGAGATGTTTTTGAAATAATGACGGAGCAGAGGCAAAAGCTATACATGAGAGGTTGGAGTATTTTTTAGAGGTTTTGCCTTAATGACAGCTTGAAGGGTTTTGTCCTACACCAGAGATTATTTGGATTGATGCCTCTGCATTATTATTCGCGCCAGCTTTGCCATTGCCTGACGGTAGGTGGCACTTTTCTTGTTAATAATTATTAGAGGCATGCCATGGCGCGCAAAATAAACATTGTTTCCATTGTATTACTGTCGATCTCCGTGGCAGCTTGTAGTACTACTCACACCTTAGATAAACGTGTAACCGAAGAAAACTACAAAGATGTTACCTTGGACACTAGTCTTCAATTTGAAGAGCCGTTGCGTTTCTGGGCGTCAGAAAAGCCAGAGTTTCTTTACAATGAGAACACCCAGAGAACACCGATTAAGGTCGAAGGTGATACCCTAAATATCCTCGCGTTATCAGGTGGAAGTTCAAATGGTGCTTATGGCGCTGGTGTACTTATGGGATTAAGTGATACGGGGCAATTGAAAGACTACAGCGTGGTGACGGGGATTAGTGCTGGGGCCTTGATTGCTCCGTTTGTCTTTGCTGGTGGCGATGAAATAGCGCGCCTTGAAGAGGTCATTTTAGGCATTAATGATAAAGACGTGCTGGGAAAGAAGAACTTTTTGAACACAGTATTTAAAGACGCATTTACCAACGGCAATAACTTCATCGAATTCATCGCAAAAGCCTACCCAGAAGAGATGATTGATAAGATTGCTGAGCAACACCGAAACGGTAGACGCTTATTTATTGGCTCTACGCATTTTGATTCTGGCGAGTTGATGGTTTGGAACTTGGGAGCGATAGCAAACAGTGACCTACCAAACAGAGTTGATTTGGTGCACAAGGTTTTGGCGAGTAGTGCTTCCATTCCGGGCGTATTTCCACCGCAGTTCTTTAATGTTCGCGATCAAGAAACTGTATTGGAAGAGATGCACGTTGACGGTGGATTGGCAGCACAGGTGTTCTACAATCCTTCCAATTTTGATTACAAGTTAGTGTCAGAGTCACTGAACCTGACTAATCCACCACAGCTAGACGTGATTCGAAATGGTTTCTTGAAGTCCCCATATAAGCAGGTTAACGATAAAGGCGTAGCACTGCTTACCAAGAGTGTTTCTGGGCTCACCGTGATGCAAACACGCGGTGATATGTACCGAATGAAGTATCTGAGCAGTGATAAAGGCTTAGAGATGCAGTTCACTTATTTAGATCAGGACTTTTCTGAGGCGAAGCAATCGAAAGATCTATTCGATCTTGAGTACATGAAAGCAATATACCAGTATGGCTATGATAAGGCGGTAACTGGTGGTTTGTGGGATACTGAGTTACCACTATAATGATCTGAAAAGCCGGCTATAGTTAGCTATAGCCGGCTTTTAATTGAGATAACTAAAGATTATTTATCTGAGTTGGTAGAGCCAATCTTATGAATTGCAAGGTCAGCACCAATGAATTCTTCTTCTTGGCTAAGACGCAAGCCTGCGAACTTGTTCACCAAGCCGTACACTATGATACCGCCAATAACCGCAACCAGTACGCCAGCTAGTGTGCCAACGATTTGAGACATCAAGCTTACACCTCCAAGACCACCAAGTGCTGGTAAACCAAAGATACCTGCGGCAATCGCGCCCCAAACACCACAAAGACCGTGAAGTGGCCATACACCCAATACGTCATCGATCTTAGTACTGCGTTGCAACCAGGTAAATACCCATACAAACAGAGCACCAGCCACACCACCTACCACAAAGGCGCCCACTGGATGCATTAGGTCAGAGCCTGCACATACCGCAACTAGACCCGCTAAAGGACCATTGTGAATAAAGCCTGGGTCATTCTTACCAACAATCAACGCAACCAAAGTACCACCAACCATGGCGGCCAAGCTGTTCACTGCAACTAAACCATTAATGCCATCAAGCGTTTGCGCCGACATAACGTTAAAGCCAAACCAGCCAACAGTTAGTACCCATGCACCTAAGGCAAGAAAGGGAATGTTAGAGGGTGCAAATGCAATACCAGGTTTTCTACCTTGACGGGTGCCCAGTAGATAGATAGCCACTAATGCAAGCCAACCACCCATGCCGTGCACCACAACGGAGCCTGCAAAGTCGTGGAACTCTGCACCAAATTGGTTGTTCAACCAGTCTTGGAATCCGAAGTTTCCGTTCCAAATGACACCCTCAAAGAATGGGTAAACAAAAGCAACAATTAGAGCCGAAGAAATTAGGAAAGGGCGGAACTTAGCACGCTCGGCAATGCCCCCAGAAACTATCGCTGGTATTGCAGCAGCAAATGTTAGAAGGAAAAAGAACTTAACCAGTTCATAACCATTGTTTTCTGTCAGCGTTTCAACGCTCACGAAGAAGTGCTGTCCATAAGCAATCTGATAACCAATAGCAAAGTAGGCGACTGCTGCCAAAGCAAAGTCAGCCATGATCTTAACTAATGCATTTACTTGGTTCTTATGACGAACCGTACCAACTTCTAAAAAAGCAAAGCCTGCGTGCATGGCTAAAACCATGATTGCGCCTAGAAGAATAAATAGAGTGTCTGCGCTTTGGGCTATTGCATCAATTGATTGACTAATATTGTCCATAAAACTGTGTCCCGGAGTGTATTAAAATTCTGGCAATACTTAAGCAAGAACCGTTCCAACTAGTGCTAATAATGAAGAAAAATAGCCTTTTGAGTAATCAAGTGGGCTGAAGAGCGCTTTTCTTTATGTATTGAGACAATCTGTTGCTGATTATTTAAGATCTATATAAGAACTTCAATCAAGGCTTGGATATCACTTGTTACTGTTTTGCATGATATTGGTGCGGCGAATGAGCGTGCGCACATTATTGGTGCGTCAATCTAGTGCAAGGTTGGCATTTGTGTTGGTGCAAGATGTGCAAATGCAAGTAATGGAGTAGAAAGTAATGGAGTAGGCGATAGGGGCTAAAGGGTCGGGGCTGATTGTCAGCGATAGGCAAGGCTTTCTAAATTCGACTCAGCTTAGATTGAGGAAGATGTGGTTCGTGGACTGAAGTTACCTACCTACAAACAAAAAGCCCTAGCTAATAAGCTAGGGCTTTGAGATTAATACTTAATCTTGGGGGGAGATTAAGCTGCTTGTTTAGTGCCACCTGCTCGAGATGCATTCACAAGTAGGATACCAACACTTAGTACGATTGAACCACATAGTAGGAACAATAGTCGTCCAGTTGGCTCGTTCGGGATAAGAGCCATAGCTAGGATACCGAAACCAGCGGTGCTGATTAGCTTACCAAGCATTGAACGTTGTTTAGTATCAAGGTTTTGCTGCTCTTCACCTTCTGCAACAACAGGTGTGTTCCAGTTAATGAATAGTTGCTCAACTTCTTTCTCACGCTCTGGAGTACGGCCTTTGAACAGTAGAGTAGAGGCGATGAAGAAACCACCAGTAAACACTACGTGTGCAGCCAAGCTTAGACCAACTTTCAGGTCAGCCCACTCACGAGCAGTTAGAGCATGTTCTAGACCAAATACGTTTTGGATGTCATCTGCAGTAAGTGCGATACCGAAGATGTAAGAAACAATACCACCAACGATTAGTGTTGCCCAAGCAGACCAATCTGGAGTGTTGCGAATCCACATACCTAGTAGGATAGGGATTAGCATTGGGAAGCCAATCAATGCGCCGATGTTCAGTACGATATCAAACAAGCTTAGGTGCTTAAGTGAGTTAATGAACAGACCGATACCAATGATGATGATACCCATGATAACTGTCGTAAACTTACTTACTGCTACTAGCTCTTTCTGAGACGCGTGAGGGCGTACGATAGGGCTGTAGAAGTTCATCACGAAGATACCAGCGTTACGGTTAAGACCAGAATCCATTGAAGACATAGTCGCCGCGAACATAGCAGACATCAGTAGACCAACCATACCAGCAGGCATTACGTTTTGTACGAATGCTAGGTATGCTGCGTCACCTGCTTTACTACCCATGCTTGCATACTGTGCTGCAAAGTCAGGTTGGAAAGCAGCCATGTACCAAGGTGGTAGGAACCAGATTAGTGGACCAACGATCATAAGGATACAAGCTAGGCCTGCAGCTTTACGTGCGTTGTCACTGTCTTTAGCACAAAGGTAACGGTATGCGTTGATACTGTTGTTCATTACACCGAACTGCTTAACAAAGATGAACACAACCCAAAGGATGAAGATGCTCACGTAGTTAAGGTTGTTGCCCAGCATGAAGTCGCCTTGGAAGTTGTCTACGATGTTTCCTAGACCACCACCTGCAAAGTATGCAGCGATTGCACAAGTAATTGTAACAGCCATGATTACTAGCATCTGCATAAAGTCAGATGCAACAACCGCCCAAGAACCACCAGTAACAGCCATCAACATGAGAACTAAACCGGTAACTACGATGGTTGCTTCCATTGGGATGTTGAATACAGCAGCTACGAAGATAGCAAGACCGTTCAACCAAACACCAGCAGAAATCAAGCTGTCAGGCATACCTGCCCAAGTAAAGAACTGCTCTGAAGTTTTGCCGAAACGCTGACGAATTGCTTCGATAGCGGTTACTACACGAAGTTGACGGAACTTCGGAGCAAAATAGATGTAGTTCAAGAAGTAACCAAATGCATTGGCTAGGAATAGGATAACAACGACGAAACCGTCGCTGAACGCGCGTCCTGCGGCTCCCGTAAACGTCCATGCTGAAAACTGTGTCATGAAGGCGGTTGCACCAACCATCCACCATAACATTTTACCGCCACCCCTGAAGTAGTCACTGGTAGATGTTGTAAACTTTCTAAACATCCAGCCAATAGCCATTAAGAAGAAGAAGTAGGCGAGAACAACAAAAGTATCAATAGTCATTTTTTTCAGCCTTAAAGGTCTTTAGATTAACTGCGAATAATATTAGCGTTTTTCGTGGTTTATTAGTACTACAATATACACCTAACGTGATCTAGAGCACGTTTTTGGGTTTGGGTGCAAGAAGGTGTATTTTTCTTTTTAAATCAATAGTTTAAATTGATTTTGAGTGTTTGCAATCCCATTATTGGTTACTTATATGCCAAATACGAAAGTACTTTAGTATTACAAGATGTAACGGCTATTTTGACCTACTAAACTCGATTTTATAAGTGCTAAAAATAGTTTAGTAGTTAATGGATTAGGCTAAGACAATGAGTGTAGTACGAATCACTTAGTTATCCAAAAATCATACGATAAGTGTACATTTCATCTAGGTTTTTTTTTTTGGGGGGGGGGTGGCATGTTCAAACCTTGTGCGCTTCCGCTAACAACTAACGGCTAGTCTGATATAGACAGATTTGATTAATGGCAATTGTTGGCGCGAGGCTCTGTGCTGATATTACAGACATATGCCGAACAAACCGTCGTTTCCGATGTGTTTTATCGGGGAACTTTTATAGATATAGATGCCCGACCAGAGTGCTGGCTCAGAAAAGCCCTCGGGCATGACGAGTACCCTGATCTGACTTGTGATTAAGAGACAGACTAATAGCTATCGGCTAGGCTTTCAGCAATGACCGTCATCCTGAACTTGATTCAGGAGCTTAGAGAGTGCGTTATTTAACTATTGGCACTAGCTCAGGTTCTGACTTTCGTCAGAATGACGCTTTGTAGTGGTAACACAGCGAAGCAGTACTTTTCAGCTATCACCAATGCCCGTCACCCTGAACTTGATTCAGGAGCTTGGAGAGAACGTATATATTCCAGACACAAAAAAAGCGAGCCTAGGCTCGCTTTTTCAAAATAATTGCAAAGCAATATTAGCTAACGTGAGCTACTGCGTCGCGAACTAGTTCACCTAGCTCGTCCCACTTGCCTTCGTCCATTAGCTTAGTAGGAACCATCCAAGTACCACCACATGCAAGAACTGCAGGGATGTTTAGGTACTCGTCAACGTTCTTAAGGCTAACACCGCCAGTAGGCATGAAGTTTACAGGGTAAACAGCAGTTAGTGCTTTAAGCATTGGAACGCCACCTGATGGTTCAGCTGGGAAGAATTTAAGAGTACGTAGACCCATTTCCATTGCTTGTTCAACTAGGCTTGGGCTGTTAACGCCAGGTACGATTGCAACGCCTTTGTCTAGGCAGTACTGAACTGTACGAGGGTTGAAACCAGGGCTAACGATGAAGTCAACACCAGCATCGATAGAAGCATCTACTTGCTCGTTAGTTAGAACAGTACCAGAACCGATTAGCATTTCTGGGAATTCTTTACGCATAACGCGGATAGCTTCAACTGCACACTCAGTACGTAGAGTGATTTCAGCACAAGGCATGCCGTTTTCAACTAGAGCACGACCTAGAGGAATTGCATCTTCAACGCGGTTGATAGCGATTACTGGGATAACTTTTAGGCTAGCTAGTTTATCGTTTAGAGTTGTCATGTTATTTCCGTTAAATTTTGTTTGATTCTGAAGATTCAGAAGCAATTATAAAGACAGTTCAGGCATTGCTTCAGCTGGGATGATAGCACCCGCGTACTGAATTACTGTACCCGCTACCGCGTGGCCACTCGCTGCTGATTCGATAGCTGTACCGCCACATAGGCGTTTTGCTAGGAAACCTGCGCTGAAAGAGTCACCCGCTGCAGTAGTATCAACAATGTTATCGATCTGGTTAGCTGAAACGTAGTTAGCGCTTTCGCCTTCAACGACTAGACACTCTTTACCGCCACGCTTGATAACAAGCTCTTTAACGCCAGCTTTAGTTGTACGCTCGATACATTGCTCAACGTTTTCGTCACCGTAAAGGTCTTGCTCATCGTCAAAAGTCAGAAGTGCAGTATCTGTATGGCTAAGCATTTTCAGGTACCATTTCTGAGCTTCTTCTTGGCTAGCCCATAGTTTTGGACGGTAGTTGTTATCGAAGAATACTTTACCTTCGAAGTTCTCTAGGAACTTGAACAACTCGTTGCGGCCATTTTCAGTCAAAATAGCTAGAGTGATACCGCTTAGGTAAACAGCATCATAACCACTTAGTGTTTCAACCAGTGACGCTGATTCAGCTTGGTCAAACATGAACTTAGCTGCTGCATCGTTGCGCCAGTAGTGGAAGCTACGCTCGCCCGTGTCATCAGTTTCGATGTAGTAAAGGCCAGGTTGCTTGTTTGAAAGACGAGCAATTAGGCTTGTATCGATGTTCTCTGATTCCCACTTCGCTAGCATGTCAGCACTGAATGGGTCTTGACCCAATGCAGTCACGTAGCTAGTTTTGATACCGTGTTTGTGAGTCAAACGAGATAGGTACAGAGCTGTGTTTAGAGTATCACCACCGAATGCTTGCTTTAGAAGTTCACCTTTCTGCTGAAGTTCTACCATGCACTCGCCAATGATCGCAATGTTTAATGGTTTCATATGCTTACCTAAGCTTAAATGTGCTTTAAAGATTACTTAAGGAAATCTTCACGTGCTGGAGAGAACAAGTCTAGAAGCTCACTGCCTTCTTCTAGAGCTACAGCGCCGTGTACAAAGTGCTTAGGAGCAATGTAAGCGTCGCCAGCAACAAGGATTTTCTTCTCGCCTTCGATCTCAGCTTCAAAGCTACCACAGATAACGTAACCGATTTGGTCATGAATTTCGTGCGCGTGAGGGTGGCCGATAGCGCCTTTTTCAAAACGAACACGAACGCCCATTAGCTCGTCAGTGTAACCAACGATTTGACGGCTAAGACCTTCGCCTAGATCTTCCCAAGGTTGTTCTTTTGAAACGAAAAATGGATTCATGATGAGGTTCCTTAATGGTTTTGAGTTTTTACAAACTAAAAAATTAACTTTAACTATGCATATAATAATGGATTATTTTTAATTGTCATACAATAAGTTTATAGTTGTGTGACATAGGTCAACTGTAAGCAAGTTTGTTTACCTACAATATGCAAACGATAGAGAGAAATGGAAGTATAGGTAACAAAGCGTTATTTTTTGAAATTGTTTATGTGACAGCATTCATTCTTTTTTGACCGCCACATAGGATTAAAGTTAATATTGTATTACTTTATGTGGGTTTACAATAATTCTCGTTCGTAGAGGAAGAACTACAAAATGACGACACAACCTATATTGCTGACTGGCGAAGAGATCAATGAACTTCGCAAGGAAGTTGGCCGTGACACCCTGATGGGCAAGACCATCGCTAAGAACGTTGCACAACTTGAGCGTTTCATGAGCCTACCACTAGAGGTACCGGGTCACGGTGATGGCGGGAGCTATGAGCACAACCGCCACAAAGATAACTACACCTACATGAACATTGCAGGTCGTCTTTTCCTCATCACTGAAGAACAGAAATACGCTGACTTCGTGACTGCATTGCTTGAAGAGTATGCAGACAAGTACCTAGAGCTCGGTTTCCAAGTACAGAAGAATACTAACCCAACGGGTCGTATTTTCCACCAGATCCTCAACGAACATGGTTGGTTGCTATTCTCCAGCATCGCGTACTCTTGCGTTGCATCAACTATGACTGAGGCGCAGCGTCAGCGCATCATCGATCGCATCTTTATCCCTATGATTGAGATGAGTATTGATAAATACTCACATCGCTTTGACCACATTCACAACCACGGTGTTTGGGCTGTTGCCGCTGTTGGCGCATGTGCCGTAGCGATTGGTAAACCAGAATACCTAGAAATGGCGGTGTACGGTAAAGACCGTGACGTATCAAGTGGCTTCCTAGAGCAAGTGTCTAATCTGTTTGCTCCATCTGGCTACTACCTAGAAGGTCCTTACTACTCACGCTTTACGATTCGCCCATTGGTGTTGCTGGCTGAGATTATTCATCGCCATATGCCAGAAGTGGATATCTACAACTACAAAAATGGCGTAGTGGGCAATACAGTACAAGCTCTATTGGCATCGGCGTATCCAAACGGTGTATTCCCTGCAATGAACGATGCGTCTCAAAGCATGAGCATTGCGGATATGGGTGTGCAGGTTGCTGTAAGCATTTACGGCGCGCACTACTCACTAGACGACAACATTTTGGGTATGGCGAAGATTCAAGACGGTGTTTGGATGCATCCTTGTGGTCTTAAAGTGTCTCGCGCCTATGAAGAAGCATCAGCAGAACGCACTATCGGCATGCCATTTTGGCCAAGTGTAGAACTAAACGAAGGCCCTGATGGAGACAAAGGCGCACAAGGCTTTGTTCGTATGCAGGACAAAAATGGCGATGTTACTCAGCTAGTGATGAACTACGGTCAACACGGTATGGGTCACGGCCACTTCGACACATTAGGCATTACGTTATTCAATCGCGGTCATGAAGTACTTCGCGAATACGGTTTTGCTCGTTGGATTAACGTTGAGCCTAAGTTTGGCGGTCGTTACCTTCCTGAAAACCCGTCATACGCTCGTCAAACCATTGCGCACAATAGCGTTACCATTGATGAAACCTGTCAGAACTACTTTGATGTAGACCGCGCAGATTCAGTTCATGGTTTACCGCATTTCTTCCAAGTAAACGACGATAACCTGAAGGGTATGAGTGCATTTGCTAACGATCACCATGATGGTTTTGCTCAGCAACGTAGCGTATTCCTACTTAATCTAGATGAACTAGAAGCGCCGCTTCTAATCGATTTGTATCGCGTAGTGGGTGAGGGTGAGCATCAATATGATTACTCTCATCAGTACAACGGACAGATTATTCGTACTAACTTCGAGTATGAAGCATACACAGAGCTGGAAACCCTAGGTAATGATCATGGTTATCAGCACCTGTGGAAGGTGGCTGCTGGCGAAGCAAATGAGACAGCTCTAGTGAGCTGGTTACAAGATAACAGCTACCACACTTGGCTTGGTACTAGCTCTAACAGCAATGGTGAAGTGATCTTCACACGCTCTGGCGCTAATGACCCTAGCTTCAACCTACGCAGCGAGCCTTCATTCATTCTACGTAGCCGTGGTGAATCCACTCTATTTGCTTCCGTTGTTGAAACGCACGGTTATTTCAACGAAGAGTTTGAGCAATCAGTGAATGCTCGTGGCCGAGTTCAGGACATTCGCGTGCTTGCTCACAACGAGACAGGATCTGCTATCGAGATCACCACACAAGATTCTATCGTGACTATGCTTGTTTCTAATCAAGCGGATGTCACCGAAAGTACAGTTAATCAAATTATAATTAATGATAAGACCTTCAACTGGACAGGACACTATTCAGTGGAAGTTAAAACCCAATCTCAGGAGACGATTTAATGAGCTACCAACCATTGCTGCTTAACTTTGAAGAAGCAGCTGAACTCCGTAAAGAACTTGGCAAGGATAGCCTATTAGGTAAAGCATTAGCGCGCGACATTAAACAAACCGACGCGTACATGGCTGAAGTAGGCATTGAAGTACCAGGACACGGTGAAGGTGGTGGCTACGAGCACAACCGTCACAAGCAAAACTACATCCACATGGATCTAGCGGGCCGTTTGTTCCTAATCACGGAAGAAACAAAATACCGTGACTACATCGCTGACATGCTGACGGCTTACGCGAAGGTATACCCAACGCTTGAAAGCAACGTGAGTAAAGATACTAACCCTCCAGGTAAGATCTTCCACCAAACGCTTAATGAAAACATGTGGATGCTTTACGCGTCTTGTGCATACTCATGCATCTTCCACACGCTTTCTGACGAGCAAAAAGCACTGATCGAAAACGACCTGTTCAAGCAAATGATCGACCTGTTTGTTGTGACTTACGGCCACGACTTCGACATCGTTCATAACCACGGTCTTTGGGCTGTAGCAGCAGTAGGTATCTGTGGTTACGCAATCAACGACCAAGAGTCAGTAGATAAAGCACTTTACGGCCTGAAAATGGACAAAGTAAGCGGCGGTTTCCTAGCTCAGCTTGACCAACTGTTCTCGCCAGATGGCTACTACATGGAAGGTCCTTACTACCACCGTTTCTCTCTACGCCCGATCTACCTGTTCGCAGAAGCGATTGAGCGTCGTCAGCCTGAAATCGGTATCTATGAGTTCAACGACTCAGTGATCAAGACAACCTCTTACGCAGTATTCAAGACAGCGTTCCCAGACGGTTCTCTACCAGCATGTAACGATTCATCTAAGACGATTTCTATTAATGATGAAGGCGTTGTGATGGCAACTAGCGTTTGTTTCCAACGCTACGAGCAAGCTGAAACCTTACTAGCAATGGCTAATCACCAGCAAAATGTATGGGTTCATACTTCTGGTCTGACTCTATCTAATGCCGTTGAAGCGGCTGATGAAATCAAGCCATTTAACTGGGGTAGCCTATACATCACAGATGGCCCTCAAGGTGAGAAAGGCGGTCTAGGTATCCTACGTCACCGTGACGCGCAAGATGACGACACTATGGCGCTTATCTGGTTTGGTCAGCACGGCAGTGATCACCAATACCACTCTGCACTGGATCACGGTCACTACGACGGTCTGCACCTAAGTGTATTCAACCGTGGTATCGAAGTACTGCACGACTACGGTTACGGCCGTTGGGTAAACGTTGAACCTAAGTTTGGCGGTCGCTACATTCCTGAGAACAAGTCTTACTGTAAGCAAACTGTTGCTCACAACACAGTGACTGTTGATCAGAAAACTCAGAACAACTTCAACACAGCGCTAGCTGAGTCTAAGTTTGGTGAGAAGCACTTCTTCAACATTGACAATGACAAGCTACAAGGCATGAGTGGTCGCATCTCTGGCTACTACGAAGGCATCGATATGCAGCGCAGCATCATCCTTGCTGAGCTTGAAGAATTTGAAAAGCCTCTAGTGATTGATGTTTACCGCATCCAGTCTGAAGAAGAGCACCAGTACGACCTACCTGTACACTACACTGGTCAAATCATCCGTACTGATTTTGAATACAAAACTAACGCGACTCTAAGTCCTGTTGGTGAGTCTGATGGTTATCAACACCTATGGAACCTAGGTTCTGGCAAGGTTGAAGGCAGCTCTCTGGTTAGCTGGCTTGTTAACAACAGCTACTACTCACTAGTAACTAGCGCACAAGCAGCAGACAGCGAAGTGATTTTTGCTCGTCTAGGTGCAAACGACCATGACTTTAACCTACGCAGCGAACCAGCAATGATCATGCGTCAGTCTGGTAAAGACCATGTGTTTGCTTCTGTTCTAGAAACTCACGGTTACTTCAACGAAGAGTTCGAGCAATCTGTAAATGCTCGTGGCCTAGTTGAGTCTGTAAACGTTGTTGCTGACACCGCTGACGGTACTGTAGTTCGTATTCAAACTACCTCTGGTAACACTTACCACTTCGGTATCTCTAACCGTGCTGAAGATGCTCAACAATCTGAGCACACAGTTGGCGAGTTCACTTGGACTGGTTCTTTCGCTCAAATCTAATGATTTGAGTCGCCAATTGAACTAGGTTGGCATAATAAACAATAACGGATGTAGGCCTCTTGGCTTACATCCTTTTTTTTATGCGTATTATGTAGGTAGTTATGAAATATTTTGTTGCATATTAACCCGTCTAGATAGTGTGGAAAGTAAAGAAGTTGGCGATACGCAACAAAACACATAGGTAATTCTAGTTAAAATATGGACCATCATTTCAAAAATATTATCCAATAATCGATAGTTACCTAGGAGCCCCATGGAGTCGTTAGACCTCACCATAGTACTTGCGTACTTTGTATTCGTAATTTTTGCCGCACTTGTTTTTAAACGCTTTGCTAAAAACTCTTCAGGCTTTATTCGTGGTGGTGGGGCAATGATGTGGTGGATGGCGGGTGCGACAGCCTTCATGACACAATTCTCAGCATGGACCTTTACTGGTGCGGCTGCGAAGGCGTATGAAGATGGGTTGACGGTACTGTTTTTGTTTTGGGGAAACGCTTTAGGCTTCTTTGTTGCGGCGTTTTATTTTGCTGAACGCTATCGCAAGCTTCGCGTCGATACGCCAATGGAAGTGATTAAGCTTCGCTTTGGTAAGGTATCCGAGCAATTTTATACCTGGTTGAGTTTCCCTCTAGGCATCCTTTCGGCAGCTATTTGGCTAAATGGCTTGGCCATATTTGTGGCCGCGGTCTTTGGTATCGATTTGTACGTCACCATTATGATCGTTGGCGCTCTGGTTACCTTTGTCGCAGTGAGCGGAGGCTCATGGACGGTATCTGCTACCAATGTGATTCAGCTTATTTTATTGGTATCCATCACTATGACGGTGGGTGCCTTTGCTCTCTATAGCAGTGGCGGACCAGTCAATGTAGTCGAGGCCTTTCCTGGGAACTTTTTAGTCGGAGAGGGCATTCAATACTGGCAAATCTGTGCGGTGTGGGTTGTTATCATTATGAGTAAGCAAACCATCAACACCAACAATGTACTCACCTGTTACCGATTCCTGGTGACCACCAATGAAAAAGAGGCAAAGAAAGCTGCATTGGTAGCCGGGGTTTTATTCGTGGTAGGCCCTGTGATGTGGTTTATTCCGCCATGGGTAACCGCTGGTATGGGGGTTGATCTACAGTCTTACTATCCAAATCTAGGCAGTAGTGCAAACAATGCGGCGTACCTGTTTTATATCGATTATTACATGCCCAAAGGCATTTTAGGGCTAGTGTTAGCGGCGATGATCGCGGCGACCGTAGCACCTATGACTACGGCATTGAACCGAAATGCAGGTGTCTTTGTTCGTAACGTGTATCAGTCAGTGATTAATGTGAATGCGACTGAGCGTCAGCAGATGAAGATGGGCAAGATAGCCACTTTAGTGTCTGGACTCTTGTCAGTCGGCGCGGCATTACTGTTTGCTTCTGTTCGTGAATACAGCTTCTTTGATCTTATGATGTTATTTGGCGCGTTACTGCAGATGCCATTATCCATACCGTCTTTATTGGCATTAGTCGTTTTACGCACACCTGATTGGTCTGGCTGGGCAACGATCGTCGTCGGTTTAGTCGTGTCTGCATTTATGCATTTCATCTTTGAAGTAAACTGGCTGTTGTCACTGTTCAATGCTGAGTCTTTTACCCACCGAGAGTATGTAGACTTGACTGTGGTTTGCGCCCTGGTTGCTCAAATCGTCATTACAGGCGGTTTCTTCATGAGTACCCGTTTATTTTATAAAGAGCGGCATGGCCAACGTGCAGAGCAGTATAACGGGATGCTAAGCAATCTAGTCACACCTATAGATAAAGCAGAAGAAGCCGAGGTGGATCGTCGTCAAGGAAAGTACTTGGGGTTGATGAGTCAACTGCTGGGGGCTCTGATTGTCTTTATCGGTTTGTGGTTTGACTCTTATGCCGACAAAGCCGTATTCATCATCATTGGCAGTCTTATATTGCTTGCCGGCGGTCATTTATACCGCAGTCGTAAAGCGCCGCACGAGCAGTTAGCTTAACGGTAGCGTCCTATAAGTTGACTACATACTCGAGGTCAGACTCTGACCTCTCTAATTCCTTATATTCATAGTTGTATTAGTGTGGAAACAATTGCAGGTTTCTCCTAGGCTAAAAAATAAACAGATAAGGAATGTTATGTTGCAGCTAAGGATCTTGGGCATAAGTACTTCTATTGCAATCCTCTCTTTTTCTTCCTATGCCTCGCAAAACGTAAAAGTCTGCGAGGCTTGTCATGGTGCTGACGGCAAGGGTTTACCGAATGTTGCCCCTATGTTAGCGGGACTCAACGCTGATTATCTAGAGAGCCAGTTAATCCTTTATTCGTCTGGTGCGCGGCAAAATGCACTAATGAAGCCTATGGCGGATCAACTTTCCGATCCTAAGGTTAGACGAGAGGCCGCTGAGTATTTTTCAACACTCCCTACTTTTACCTTTGATCAATTAGAGCAACGTGGTGCAAGCGCTAAGATGGACAGTCCATATCGTAAATTGGTTTATCAGGGTGATTGGGATAGAGACATTCCTGCGTGCGCAACTTGTCATGGATCCAGCGGTATGGGAGTAGAAAAATTCCCCCGCTTAGCCAGCCAGCATGCGGACTATACCAAGACGCAGTTGCTTGCTTGGAAGAATGGCACGCGCAGTGGTGATCCCTTAAATGTGATGAGTACTATCGCTAAAAAACTTACTGATGAAGAGATCACGCATATCGCGGAATACTTCGCATCATACCGTTACTAAGGGGTTGGCATGAAACGATTAATAAAAACGCTGACTTTGTCCATTGTCTCTACCTATGCGTTTGCGGACAGTGAATTACCGGATAAGCAGGCAGAAATTCCAGCGGTATCAAAAAGTAGTTCTGTTGAATACCTCAAGCCACGTTCTCTAGACACTATTCCAGACACTGAATTCGGTGAAAAAGTCGAGCTGGGCTATTCGTTATTTGTGAATTCTCAGCAAATGCGTGGTAAATACGTAGGCAACGAACAAAACTGCGTGAATTGTCATATGCAAGCAGGGATGAAAGCCAATGCGGCTCCTCTATGGGGCGCTTTCATGGCCTACCCAGCTTATCGCAGTAAAAATGACAAGGTAAACAGCTATGCTGAGCGCATACAGGGCTGTTTTACTTACTCGATGAACGGAAAAGCACCCAATGAAAATTCCGAGGAACTGGTTGCGATCGCAGCCTATTCATATTGGTTGGCCATGGGAGGTATCTTGGATCAACATGGTATGGGTGATCAACCTGTTCCTGAACTGTCTGATCAAGAAATTCTTCAAGGCGGTAAACGTGAAGGGTTTAAGTTACCTGACAGTATTGTGGACCTTTATCCAGTAGACGAACGCAGTAAATTAGCTGGTCGAGGTTACCCTAAATTGGCTGACCCCGAGCAGAAACCTGATCTCACTCGAGGCAAACTCGTTTATACAGAAAACTGCGCCGTGTGCCATGGCGAAAATGGAGAAGGTATTAAGGGTTCCGATGGTCGTTCATATCTACCGCCATTGTGGGGAGCGGGCTCTTATAACTGGGGGGCAGGCATGCACAGAGTGAACACGGCCGCCTATTTCATTTATGAGAATATGCCTCTAGGCAAGAGTATACAGCTTACAGAGCAACAAGCCTGGGATGTGGCTGCCTTTGTGAATAGTCATGAAAGACCACAGGATCCTCGTTTTAAGGGCGACGTTAAAGCCAACGCTGGCAAATATCATAATCACGATGGTTTTTACGGAAAGAGCGTAAATGGAAAAACAATGGGTGATCACGCTTACCCAAGCGGTGAGCAAGTGATTAAGTAAAACTATGGCTTTATAGACTAAGCCCAGCTGAATTTCAGTTGGGCTTTTATTTGGTGAGGAGTAAAGGGAGTCAAAAACTGGGCTCAATAAACACACCCTGTCAGATCCTAATCGTACATCAATTTTTTTGCTTTCTCGGCATTAAACTCTTTTAGTGATTTTCTAGCTAGATGCCTAAATGGTAGCGCCTTTACAATTTCTTCAAAGGGTTGAATCGCAAATGCCCAGAAAATCGAACCGTCTAACACCATAATAATTAGTGCACATAACGGGATTGAAACAACCCATTGACCAGTAAAGTTGATTTTAAACACTGCGGTAGTCTTCCCAAGGGCACGCAACACATGACCATGCACCGTGTTATAGCCTCGAACGATAGGAAGGAAGATATACAGCGGTGCAATGGTGGCTAGAGCTATGTAAGTGGCGGGGTCGAGATTAGGGTATATATCGGCAATGAACAGACTCAAAATACCAAAGAACACCGCGCAGATAATCGAGATGCATACGGCAATATCAATGCTGGTATCCACATTTTTCGCCAGATCGTCCATCTTATTAGAGCCGATGGCTTGGCTGATGGATATTGCAGAAGAGTGTGCCCATGCAGTGATAAATTGCGTACCTGAGCGAAGCCAAGGCATCACTAGTGTGATGGCTACATACGCGTTGATGTTGAGCTGAGAGTAAAGCAATTGGTAAACGGTGGCACCAATGGACAAGATGGTGACGTTAGCGGCAACTGGAAAAATTTCGACAAAATGATTTTTGATGCTGTGCCTGATGCCATCAATATGCTTTTTAAATGGCAGGTCGACCTCGTTTGACAGGTGCATACAGGTAAGTAGGTAAGCCATCCTAATCACTATGGCGATTAGGGTACCTGTCGCAGCTCCTTTAACGCCCATGCCTTCAAAGCCGGCAAAGCCGTAGATTAGGAAATAAGAGGTAAAAGCATTAATGGGCATCTCTATGAGATAGCCTTTAAATGGGATTTTAGTTCGACCTAAGCTGTTAAAAAGCGCAATGATTACCTGAGTGATAGCATTGAACAGTACTAAGTACTGGGAAACCGATAGGTAGTCGTTAATCTCTTCATACAAAGAGGTGTCGTTGGTCAGTGCTTCGATAAGCTGGTGATCAAAAAACTGCAGTAGGGTTAGAAAGAGCGCCGCTACCGAGAAGTTAATGATCATTCCGGACCAGAACCCCTTAGCTAAAGATGCCTGAACACCAGAACCAACGGCGCGGCTAAGCACTAGCTGTGTACCATTGGCTAAAGCCATCTGAATACCGATAATAAAGGCAACGATGGTGCTAGCGATACCCATAGCGGCAAGGGAAACCTCACCTAAGGGCGATACTAAAAAGGTGTCGATCATCAACATTGACTGCATCAACAGTGCATTCAACGCCAATGGCCAAGCTATAGAGATGTTTTTTCTAACGTAAGATTGAGCTGGCACAGCATTACCTTGGTATTAACGAACAAAAGCGAATCAAGCAAGACTTGATTCGCTGGTAATTAAATAGTACTTAATTTCTACAATGGTGCCATTGGCTGCAGATACAATCAATAATCAAAACGTTAGTTTGATATTTATAGCTTCTAACTGAAAAGTTTATGAAGCTTTAGCTAACGCTTGGTTCTCATCGTCGAGTAGGCTTTGAGACGCATCGCGTGCTTGAGTCGCGTTACCTGACATGATGCCATCGTAGATTGCTTTGTGTTCTTCTAAACAGAAGCGTCCGCCAACAGCAGAATAGTCGATAAATTGCTTGAAGATAGTCGACAAAATATTGCTAAAAGGCACGTAGAACTGGTTACCAGTAGCTAGGAATACTGTCTGGTGGAACAGATGATCGTTAATCGTCCAGTTCTCATAGTCAAATTCATTCGCTGCAACGGTCATGCGCTGGAAATACTTTGATAATTCTTTACGCTGCTCTGCTGTAGCATTGGTCGCAGCGAGTGCGCACGCTTCAGGTTCAATCGCCTTACGTAAACCCAGAAACTGAGCTAGGAAAGGTTTGTTGTCTTCTAAGTCTTGAATCCAATCTAAGAATTGAGGATCTAGGAAGTGCCACTGACTGCGTGGGCAGATACGAGTCCCAACCTTAGGCTTAGATTCGATAAGGCCTTTAGCGGATAAAAGCTTGGTTGACTCGCGCAGAGCGGTACGGCTAACGCCAAACGCCTCACAAAGCTCCGTTTCACACGGGATTTTTTGATTCTCTTTAAGCTCACCAGACAGAATCTTTCGTGCAATCTGTCTAGCAACCTGAACATGTATTCGGCGGTCTGAATTCTCCACCAACGCAAAAAGCGACATTTTTCTACCACCTGAGTTATATACAAAAGCCAGCTGAAACTGGTCTTAAATGGTCACCAATTTTGGGTGACGAAAGGATGTGTAGCCTTTCATTGTGCGGTGAGGCGCAGCATGGGTAACAAAGTAATACGTTTAAAGTTCATGAGACAACTCAGCGAATACTTAACATTGAGAGGGTAATCATCGTTTTTATTAAAGTTTAGTCTCTCTTGTGAAACCACAGTCACTGCGAGTACAGGGTATCAAATTTAACAATTACCGAGTTAGCAATTGCAATGAACCTCTACATTCACCATGAATTAAAATAATACAATAACATTTTACAACATCAACTAATTCTGAGATATAAGTCAATTTACAGGCAAGAATTCAGACTTTAGTCACGTTAGGGGCGGCGTTGCACAATCGATGCTATGCTTTATGTTAATGAGTTGTATGACGAAAGTGATAAGGAGAGGGGTTGGGTAGGCGTTGTGTTACCACTATGATCCCCCCATTAGACGGGGTATGTCACGTTTACACTATAGGTTTGTGGCGCATTTGAATCAGAGTGGTATATTTGGCCTTAGATAATACATTAATAATAAGTAAGTTTAAATTATGTCAGGTTCCTTCAATTCAATCGCAGGCTCAAAGCGCAGTTTGCACGTACAGGTTGCTCGCGAAATTGCTCGCGGCATTCTTTCTGGAGAGCTAGCTCAAGGCTCAATTCTGCCAGGTGAGATGACCTTGTGTGAGCAGTTCGGTATTAGCCGTACAGCACTTCGTGAAGCCGTAAAACTTCTAACTTCAAAAGGTCTTTTGGAGTCACGTCCAAAAGTGGGCACCAAGGTTGTCGACAGAGCATACTGGAATTTCCTAGATCCTCAGCTAATTGAGTGGATGGATGGTCTAGCGGATGTTGACCAATTCTGCATGCAATTCTTGGGTTTACGCCGTGCCATTGAGCCTGAAGCATGTGCACTTGCTGCACAATTCGCTACTGCTGAACAACGCATCGAACTATCAGAAACCTTTCAAGAGATGGTAGACGTTGCGTCAGAGGCAGAGTTGAATATCGAGCGTTGGACAGATGTAGATACTCGCTTCCATAGCTTGATCTTTAACTCTACAGGTAACGATTTCTATCTGCCGTTTGGTAATATTTTGACGACTATGTTTGTGAACTTTATTGTTCATTCGTCAGAAGAAGGCAGTACTTGCATCAACGAACACCGTGAAATTTACAACGCGATCATGGCCGGCAACAGTGACAAAGCACGCCAAGCATCTGCAGAGCACTTGCAAGCGACAAATCACCGTCTTCCTGAAGTAAGTTAACCAATTCTCAGCTAATATTGTAAAAGCACGCTTATGCGTGCTTTTTTTATGTGAAAAATTAACGATTTATAGAAATAAATCACAGTCACATTAGTTACAATTTCGTTACTAACTCGAATGTTAGATATATAATAAGACTAATCAGCCGTTTGGCGGTTTCACCATAGTTTACGAGAACTTCTATGCCTCAATCTCTATTACCTAATATCATTCAGTTTATCAGTCAGATTGACCCTTTTGACAAGATTCCCAAGCCAGCTCTTAGAGAACTCGCGTCTCAGGTGAAAATCACCTATCTCAGTAAGGGAGAAGATGTTGATCTCTGTGTTGAGGGTGATGAGAAGTACCTGTATATCGTGCGTACCGGTTCTATGGAGCAGCGCAAATCTGATGGTGTACTCCGCGCTCGCCTTGGGCCTGAAGATTTATTCGGTTTTACGTTCCTAGATTCTGAAATCGATAGCGACAAAGGCTACAAGGCTGTAGCGATTGAGCATACGTTACTGTATTTAATTCCTCACTCTGCACTGCAGCAACTGTTTAAATCATCTCCTGAGAGCGCGGAACACTTTGCTTCTCAAGCGCAAGTCCGCCTCAAATCGGCTCTAGATGTCGTATGGTCAAATCGTGAAAAAGGCTTATTCATAAAACGAGTAAGCGAGGTCGCTAGTGGTCGAGTTGCGGTCATGCAGGCGAACAACACAATACAAGAAGTTGCTCACGAGATGCGTATTGTGAAGCGTACTTCTTGCGCTGTTATCTATGATAACGATGAAATCGTGGGTTTGATTACAGATAGAGATATGACCAAGCGAGTGATCGCGTTAGGTGCGTCTATCGATCAGCCGATCTCTTCCGTAATGACTTACTCGCCATTAACCATCGCACCCGATGATTTAGTGTTGCATGCTGCTTCGGTAATGATGCAATTCAATATTCGCAACTTGCCAATTGTTGAAAACAACAAAGTGATTGGCTTATTAACCACCTCTCACCTAGTACAGAATCACCGTGTTCAAGCCATTTTCTTGATTGAGAAAATTAAGTACGCCACCAGTATTAAGTCTTTGTCGAGCTTTACCCCAGAAAGACAAGCTATCTTCGAAGCCTTGGTAGAAGGGAAGGTTGCACCAGAGGTCATTGGGCAGGTAATGACGATGATCATGGATGCGTATACTCGCCGAATTATTCAGATATCTATTGATAAGTTGGGTCCACCGCCATGCGAATTTGCGTGGATTGTTGCGGGCTCTCATGCGAGAAACGAAGTACACATGTTGTCAGACCAAGACAGTGCAATCGTACTGACTGATGAGGCAACCGATAGTGACAAGATTTACTTCAAACATCTTGCTAGTCTGGTATGTAATGGGTTGGCAAGCTGTAGTTATCCGCTATGCCCAGGTAACTATATGGCTGCAAACCCAAAATGGTTGCAACCAGTTAGCATGTGGAAGCACTACTACAAAAAGTGGGTAGCAAATCCAGAATACGAGCGTCTGCTTAACATCAGTGTATTCTTAGAAATTCGTTCCGTTTACGGCAACAATGACTTTGAAAAAATACTTCGCGATGAAATGCATATGAACATTCGTAATAGCCGTGAGTTCTTACTTTCACTGACAAACGATGCGGTGAATACCAGCCCACCATTAGGCATTTTTAACAGCCTTGTTTTAGAGAAATCAGGTGAGAACAAGAAGACACTGAACGTTAAGAAGTATGCCATTAACCTCATTATCGATTTGGCGCGAATCTATGGCTTAGCGGTAGAAAGTGATACGTCAGCGACAGATAAGCGCTTTCAAATTGCGTATGAGAAGGGCTTACTGTCTGAAGATTCGTACAAGAACATTCTTGGCGCATACGAGTTTATCTTGTCGTTTAGATTTAGCCATCAGTTGACTGCACTTAAGAAAGGCGAAGAGCCAAACAACCATATCGACCCAAATAGCTTTGGTAGTTTTGAGCGCGGGCATCTAAAGGATGCGTTTAGGATCATTGCCGATCTGCAAGAGGCTGCAAAAGTGAGATTCGGGACGCGATAGATTATGTTTAAATATTTTCATCCTTTAGAAAGCACCAAGCGTAAAAGAAAGTCACTCGTAGATAGTAAGACGACACCAAGACTGTTCAAGAGATTGCTAGAGAACCCTACTCCTGAGGTAGAGACTCTACACAATGAATTGGATTACATTATTCTGGATCTTGAGACCACAGGATTAGACAGCGAAAATGATCTGATCTTGTCGATAGGCTGGGTGGTGTTATCCAAGAGAAAGGTAGACCTTACCACTGCCTGTCATTTCTATATCAACCAAGAGTCTCAGGTTAAGCCAGAGACGGCGATAATCAACCACATCACTCCACAGATGCTTGATGAAGGCGTGTCTATACACGACGCAATGCGATCATTTTACGATGCGGCTTTAGGCAAAGTTATTGTGGCTCATGGATGTGTGGTCGAAACTAACTTCATTAATCAGTATCTCAAGAGTAACTACCACGTATGGAACTTGCCTTTGATTTGGTTGGACACGCTGTGTATTGAGAAGAAGATGGCCAAAGCGCGTAATGATGTCGAAGATGTTGATCTAACGCTATCTGGTACTCGTGCACGCTATAATCTTCCTGAGTACAATGGTCACAATGCATTAAGTGATGCTTTGGCTACGGCAGAGTTATTAATGGCTCAGACTAAGCGACTAGAGCCCAATCATGATTTGAAATTTGGGTATTTGTTTAAGTTGGGGAACTAGACCTTAAAGCGAGTTTCTAGGGTTAGAGAATAAAGAAAGCCAGCATAATGCTGGCTTTATTGTTTCTAGCTTCGTCCACTTTGGGAGTGTGATATTAGAAGCTGTAAGTAAGACCTACACGGCTACGTAGTTCACGAGTCGCTGAAGTAGAACTAGCGTTCACATCACCAAACTCAACGAATGGGTACCAGTCGCCAAATTTTCGGCCAGCTGTTAGGTTTAGCTCATAGTTTTCTGATTTGCCGTCCCAAAGAATCCAGCTATCTTCAGCATCGTAGTAGTTAGCTTCGAAGCCAAATTTCCAATCTGCTACAGAGTAGTTTACGTTACCAGTGATACGGTGACGGAATTGTGTGCTGTCGCCGTTGCTGTGCGTTCTGATGTCGTAACGGTAACGAGCACTTAGGCTAAGGCCGTCAACGCTTTCTAGAGCGTAGGTAGCACGTAGTTGAGGCTTGTATGTCATACCAGCTGTACGGGCTTCGATTGGCATGCCTGGTTGGATTGTCCAGTTAGTGCCGTCAATCTTGTGACGGTAGCCTAGGTCTAGCTCCCAGCCGTTGTTTTGTAGGTCCTTCATAAAGTCGCCGTCAGCGCCTTTAAATTTAAGCTCACCGCTAAAGTAGAAGTTACCAATGCTGTCACCCATTTTCACACGAGTAGCATGTTGTTCTGTGTGACTTTTGTATTCGTGACGAATGTTTAGTGATGCAGCACTTACTGAACCAGCAGCTACAGTAGTAAGTAGTGCTAGAGTAACTTTGTTTAAAGCTTTCATGTATAACCCTTCGGAGTCATTGTTGGTGTTAATGTATGACAAATATATTAAGGGCTTTGGTTGAACGCTGCATGTGATCGTCGTCACCTTAGGTGTGAGTTTTAGGTTTGTAGGGCGTTACACCCTGTTACATTCGATCTTAAGTTATTGTTTTTGAATACAGATAGTTAGAGTGAAAAAGGTTGCATAAAAAAAGATAAGGGCGATAGAAGTGTGTGTCACATCATTCTTTATTTATATATATTAATAATACAATTGAATTCTAGTGTGTATAAAAGGTGATCTGTATCACGAAGGAGCGGTGTTTACAGAGAACTTTTGAAAAAGCGGTTAAACCATAACTGCTGTATGCAATGTAGGAATAGAAGGTTTAAGCGTATGTAAACAAGCTAATTGCATGGGATACCTAGGCGATAGACACTCCACCGCCTAAATATACAGCATGTTTATGCTTTAAAAACTGTAGCTAATACCAACACGTGTACGAAGTTGGCGGTCATCAGTCTTTGAGCCGTCTTTACCTTTGATATTCCAAAATTCTACGTATGGACGGAAGTTGTCAATTTTATAGCCGACTTTCAACCCAAGGTCCCAATCCCAGTTCTCGTTGTTGGCTAGGCGAACATCATCGTAGTTGTGGTTGTAGTTGGCTTCATAGCTAAGTTGAAGATTCTTCCACGCTTCATCTGAGAATTTGTAAGAACCTGTCAGAGTAATCTTACCTTGCTGGATGGTCTTTCCTGCACGAACGATAGTATCGCCGTCGGCTGAACTGGTGTCTGAAGCGCTATCTGTAAAGGTTTGGAATTCATGGCGGTAACGTAGGGCAGTGGTTAAACCGAAATCTGCTTTATAACCAATACGTAGCTGAGGTTTGTAAGTCGTTTTGTTATCACCAAACGTGATCGGCATTCCAGGCTGGATATACCAGTTTTTATCTAGAGTATACGCAACACCCCAGTCAAACTCGGAATCACCGCGCTCTACTTGATTAAAGAAGTCTGACTTATCTTCACTGTTAAACTTTTGCTCAACGCTGAAGTAAAGTTTTGCTGGATCAGAGAGTTTAACGGAAGAGCCAATTTTAATACGGTGTGCAAACTCTTCACTTTCGTGTTTGTACTCGCCACGGTAGTCAAGAGAACCAGCATTTACAGATGCTGCTGCAACTGTAGTAAGTAGTGCGATTGTTACTTTATTCATTGTCTTCATTGTTGATTTACCTTTGCTTACGTTTGGCAATAAGTCGTAATGTATGACAAGGATCTTAGGTTTTTGCAGTGATGTGTGATGTGACGTAGATCTCTATGACGAGCGTATTTATGTTTTTTTTGCGGCGGGAATTACCTTGAAACTTGTTGCAAAGCTTTATATACAAGGGGGTGTAGAAGTTCCAATTATTTTTCTAAAACAAGCCGAACGCTGTTCTATTGTCCGAAGTTATAGATGGCGTTATATGTTTTTATAATACAAATGGCAGGCGAGTGTGATCTAGTTAAAAAAAAAGCGGCACAAGGTCGTTTTAACCTAGAGTTACTGATGTGCACAGCTGCTTTTCTTATGGAGTGCGTAGGCTAAGAGCTGATTGCTACTTTAAATCTGAGCTAGAGAGCTGAGGAACAAACAAAAATACCCCCCGATTGCAGTTATACAATTGGGAGGTATTTCACCTACGCTAGATTGGCTATAAAGTTATTGCACAATTTGGTTAGTGTCTTCGAAGTCTTGATTGGCAATAGAGGCTCTAACAGCATGTATTGCTACAGGTCGATACTCTGAAGTCATAACATCAGTTTGAAGTGTCGTATATGCACCTGTAAATTCATTGTTTTCAATACTGAAGTTGCAGTCGTCGGCGGTAACAATTTGGCTACTAGAGTTACCTAGTCTAATTGCTGCGGATTCACTCGTTGAGTTGCCCGCTAGGTTAAAAGTATTACCTTGAATTACGCTTCCAGATTTGTCTTTATTACAAGCAGAATACATAGCCATGTTTAAATATGAAGAGGGGAGGTTGTTAAAGGTACTATCGACCAGATTGACTTTTCCTTCTGTATATATCCAGCTTGACTTATTGTTCAAGTTATCAGCATTAGTGTTCTCAGCATTAATAGTCAGATTCGTCAGGGTTGCAGGTTCACCAGTAACATCTTCTGTGATTACGATAGCGCCAGAGCGGGCGGTAGAACCAGAAACAACGCAAGCAGATTCTGTGCCAATATGGCTGTTATTGAAAATAATGTCGCGAATTTCCGCTCCTGGAGCAGTAACTAAAATACAAGCCTGACCAGTAAATTGTGCTAGACCAGCACCGTCAAGAATAACAGCTTTATTGAGTTCGATAACTCCAGAATTAAAGCTCCCACTAGCTGATAGGCCTATGATGTCACCGTCTTGAGCTAAGGCAATTGCTGCATTTACTTCTTCAATTGTCGCCGGCTTCCCATCAGTGGCGTTTTCTAAAGCGGCGATTACATCTTCATCTACAATTTCGGTTGCAGAGTAAGAGGTTGGAACACCATCTTTAGTGCAAGACATGTCTAGCTCGTTGTCCGCTACAGTGTAAGTACATTGATTACCATCAAAGGAAACTGATCCTTCCTCGTCTGCAGAATATGAAGAACTTGTGAAGGTGTAGCCACTAGTAACATCACCTGTGTAGATGCTAAGAGCACGGGTGCCTTCTTCATCATTAGCAAAAAGGTAAGGCTGCGTTCCACTTAACGATCGTGCAGTGGTGTCACTGACCATATCCCAATAAATGTTTTCAATAGAATAAACGTCAGATGGTGGTGGAGTTACCTCTGGTGGTGGGGCTGTTTCATTATTTTCACTGCCAATATCAAAATCACACCCAAACAAAAACGCACTGGAAATAGCTACTGCAATAGCTGTCTTTGAAACCTTCATAATTTTCTCTCTTTTATTTCTCGTTATGGCTTAGCGGAGCGACGGTGTAGTTTTCCGCTAAGTCATTACTAATTATTATTTTTGTTTGATTGACTAGAACGAGTAAGCGATACCTATACGAGTTCTAAGTTGGCGGTCGTCGCTGGTAGAGCCGGCACCTTTGACGTTCCAAAATTCCATGTATGGTCGGAAGTCGCCAAATTGGTAACCGATGATTGCACCTAGGTCCCAGTTTTCATTGGTGTTGTTGTAAAGGCGAACATCGTCGTAGTTGTGCATGTAGTTTGCTTCATAGCTTAGGCGAAGGTTCTTTAAGGATTCTTGTGAAAAACGGTACGAACCTGTCAGCGTCCACTTGCCCTCTTGGAAGGTTTTACCTGCAGAAGCAACGCTAGAGCCATCAACTAAAGTTCGGTTACCGTTGCTGTCGCTGCTAGAGTACTCTCGAAATTCATGACGGTAGCGAAGAGCAGTAGTTAGGCCAAAACTTGATTTGTAACCAACACGTAGTTGTGGTTTATAAGTAGTGCGTTCATTACCAAAGGTAATTGGCATACCTGGCTGAATGTACCATTGCTTGTTTATATCGTAGCGAATACCCCAATCAAACTCGGAATCACCACGTGTCATTTCATTCCAAAAATCTGTCGGATCGCTACTGTTGAACTTTTGCTCAACGCCAAAGTAAAGTTTAGTATTATCAGCAATAGTAACTGAATCGCCGATCTTGATACGTTGAGCGTAAGTTTTCTCATCATGTTTGTATTCTGCACGGTAGTTAAGAGAACCTGCGCTGACTGAACCTGCGAATAGAGAGGCTACCACTACCAATGCGATTTTATTGTTTTTCATGTAATTTAACTTTCCTTAGTCTGTTGCGTATCTTGACTTAATGTATGACAAATAGATTAAGTGGTGTTTTCAAAACTTGCACGTGACCGACATCACTTCAAAGGTGGGTTTTATATTTTTTGCTGTAATGCATTGTTACATGGGTGGCTAAGGTATTGTTTTAAAGGGACTTGATTTTCTATGGTGATGTTGTCGAATAGAACGAGTGGGCTCTGGAAGTGTGTGATGTGTCGTTCTTGCTTTATGAATATTGACAATTAAAGTGGGGGCAAACACTTATGAACAGTGATCTATTTCACTGATGTGATTGTCGAGAGGGGGAATAGCCTTTTAGGGGAGGAGTAGGCACGCAATTGATTAAGGATAGGCTAGTTATCAAAAAGCAAAGCGGCACAAGGCCGCTTTAACATTTGTAATAGCGACTGTTACTGGTGGGTGATTTTGATCTCACTGAAGCTTACGTCGAAGATTTGACCGGAAAGAGAGGAGCTAGGCTCTATTTGCGGGTAGATACCTGCTTTGAAGTAGAAACTGTTATCGCTATGTGCCCAGTTTGGATCTAGTGCGTAACCGGTATTTTCAATCTTTTCACCCCAAGCGAATGTTTTACTTACGCCTGCAGCCTCTAAAACAATACCATTTTCATTCACTTCGATATTGTATCTCCAATCTGAGTTTGCCTGAGCCGTGCCTAGGTCCACACTGAACGATTTACAGTAGCTACAAGATTGATCGTCAGGTAAAAACGTATTGTTTAATATTGCCCTAATAGGCTTATTTCCACCTTCCCATTGTAATTTAATCAGGGCTTGCTTGATTTTATAGCCGTGCACCTGTCCCACAATGACCTTTGGATCTTTCCCTGAGATGTTCGGATAATCTTCAATCTGTAACTGTGCTTGAAGCTGATGATTTTCATCATCTACCACTGTCCAATTTTGAGCTGACGAAGAGCAAATGCTAGAAGCGTTATAGTTATATAACTCTCTTAACTCTGAACGTGCATACTTGGTGTTGGTAGTGGTTGATATTCCTGCGTCACCTAAATCAACGATGAAATGAACGTCATCATTATCAGCAACATAAAAGTAGGGTAGGGATGTCTCTAATGAGAACACATCCTTGCCACTGCATTTATTCGGCAGTAACTCCGTTGCGCTGTCGCGTGTATTCAAACCTGAACTGACGCCAAAGTGTTCTTTGTAATATGACTCGCTGACTGGGAGTGTGATTTTCCATTGTTCTATATTCCAGCCATTTCCGGGTTCTAAAGGTAGCTCTGGTGTGGTTGGGCCGTTATCTTGTTCGTTATTACTGCTAGAACCTTCCATGCAACCCGTTAATGCAGTTGCTAAAAGCAATGGCATGATGATATGTGTTTTCTTGTTCATATTTTTGTCTTAAATTGTTCATAATGTTGAGCTAAGAATAAAAAATCCTCATCAAGCAATTGATGAGGATTTATCTTATCTAGTAGTCAAACTTTGCTCTTTCTAGTAGGGACTAGAATAGGTCTGAATGTAGGTCATCAAAATAGGTGTACGTACCTTTAGAACCATTATCCCCATTATAAAGTGCCATAGCTGTTGGGGAACCACCTGCATTTTCAGCTTTGAAGGTAGGGTAATCGTTGCCATCAATATTGACAGTAACATCATCACCTGCCCAAGTGATGGTTACATCTACCCATGTGTCTTTAGAATAAGAAGCAAGTGATTGTTGATTGCCGGAGATATCTCTGTACTTAATTTCGGAAGAAGTAAATACAACTTCAGTAAAACGACCACTTGATGATGAATCGTTATTCGTGCCTAAGAAAATGTATGATGCTTTTACATAACCATCCGTAGGGATGTAAACAGAGGTAGAAACAGATCCTGAATTTGCAGCACCGGCTGCAAAATCACGCCCGACTATACCTTTGTTGTTATTAGTTGAAGAGTCAGCACCATCTTCAATTCGTAGAGAATTGGTCCCAGACTTAGCAAAGTCATCACTAATCACGGCTGTATTAAGTACGCCATCAACATTCTTTAGTTGGTAAACAGGGCTCGCAACATCAATTTGCGTACCTACAGTATAAGAGTCGAAGTTGTCCGTAACATCACCTGGAGGAGGTGTGATTCCACCATTATCACCCCCATTGTCTTCACCGTTACCTAAAACCATAACATCGATTGCACGGTTGTAGCGGGAGTTGGTTAATTCATCTCCAACTCCATAATTATCAAAGTCATCTTCAAAGATAAGCTCGTTTTCTGCTTCGGTACCGCTATAGATTTTTAAGTTATCTGCGATTAACTCTAGATCGGCTTTTGTCTTAGAGTCACCAACTTTCAGCGAGATTAACTCTACAGGGTCACTACTTGTAGCTGCGTACGGGCCATAGGTGTCATCACCGATAGAAAAACTAAACTCATCTTCAGTCCAGCTAACTTTAACTTTTAGTTCTTCGCCAGGAGTGTATGTACCTCCAGTCTCAACTAAGCTAGAAGAGTTATCGCGATATTTAACGTTGCCTTCACCCAGTGCTATCTCACCACGAAGGTGTGCGTTACTTGAACCTGCAGTAGTGTGGAGTTGGATGTATGCATTTGCAGCTGCATTTTCACCGTTGATTGCAGTATTGTCTTGGTAAGTTAGGTCTACTGTTAAGAAGCCAACAGGAATGTTATCTACTACAGTTTCAGATTTACTCTCAGACGTCTTTATGCGAAGTATACCGGTATCAGCTACAGAAGAATCTTGGATCTGAACATAGTTCTGTGCATTTTCTACCGGTGGTAAACCGCCACCGCCATTGTCACCGCCACCATCTGTAGAGTTATTTTCACTGCCTACATCAAAGTCACAGCCGAACAAAAAAGCTGATGAAATCGCTACTGCGATAGCTGTTTTAGTAATTTTCATATAATTCTCTCTTATAATTTGTTGTTAAGGCCAGACGTTGGAAATGTAGGGTCTAAAGTCTGACCATTTTTATCTATTAGATTTGTGTAACTTAGAATGAGTAAGCTACACCAATACGTGTTCTTAACTGACGGTCATCGCTTGTTGAACCAGCACCTTTAACATTCCAGAATTCCATGTATGGGCGGATGTCACCAAATTGGTAACCGATGATTGCGCCTAGGTCCCAGTTTTCGTTGGTGTTGTTGTAAAGACGAACATCATCGTAGTTGTGCATGTAGTTTGCTTCGTAGCTAAGACGCAGGTTCTTTAAAGATTCTTGAGAAAAACGGTACGAACCTGTCAATGTCCACTTGCCTTCTTGGAAGGTTTTGCCAGCTGAAGCAACACTAGTGCCGTCAACTAAAGTGCGGTTGCCGTTGCTGTCGCTGCTTGAATATTCTCTGAACTCATGGCGGTAGCGAAGGGCCGTAGTTAGACCAAAGCTCGCTTTGTAACCTACGCGTAGTTGTGGTTTATAAGTAGTACGCTCGTTACCGAACGTAATTGGCATACCTGGTTGAATGTACCATTGCTTATTTAGATCGTAGCGAATGCCCCAATCAAACTCGGAATCACCACGTGTCATTTCGTTCCAAAAATCTGTTGTATCGCTGCTTTGGAATTTCTGCTCAACACTAAAGTAAAGTTTTGTCTTGTCTGCAATGTTTACAGACTCACCAATCTTAATACGCTGCGCGTAAGTCTTTTCATCGTGTTTGTATTCTGCGCGGTAGTTAAGAGAACCAGCGCTAACAGAGCCTGCGAATAGTGATGCTATCACTGCTAATGCGATTTTATTGTTTTTCATGGAATTTCACTTTCCTTTGTGTGTCTTTTTATTTGACTTAATGTATGACAAATAGTTTATGGAAATGAAACGCGAGAAACTGTGACGAAAGTACAGTTTATTCTTTAGATAGGTTTTTTATAAAAAAAAATGGGAGCTAGATCGCTAGAAAATCCGATTTTTAGAACGATAAACGTGCGAAGTTCAAGTTTTTTGCTTGGTTTATATGACTGTAATGTGTGTGTTTTTAGGTTTGTATGCCGGTGGTTGCAGTAATTGTGGATGTTTATTTTGTCACTGTAAAAGCATGTAGTTATGAGTGTGATTTTTGTGCATCTGGACGCTTAGTGAGCTGTTGAATTTAGATTTTTTATTTAGGTAAAGTTGCTCAGTTGACTCTCTTTATTTGGTGTCATTTTGAATCTGAAATCGCTTTTATTTGTAATAATTTCTTACAAAAAACACATCCATTTATAATACAAATAGATGTGTTTAACAGATAAAATGAGCGTCAATCTCCATGTACATTAATATTGTGGTCTTAACAATTTACTCATTACTGTGATTAACGGATGTGCCAATGGATTTCATATCTCGGTAATATCTGTTCTTTATCTCTTATTGATGTGGGTAAATTATTGTATTTAAAGACTATGATGTACAAGTGCATGTCAAGTTGAGGGCTGTGATTGCGAACAGTAACTGCGTCTCGGAGTTGGCCTATAGCTGTAGTAACGAGACAACTGCCAACTTAACAAAGTTGGTGGTAATGTTATTGCAACTAGAGAAGTGTAACTACTTGTTTGAATTGTTTGTGACTGTATAAAAACTATCGGCCGAAATGTTTAACGTTAACCACTCATTCGATCTAACCGTGGCAATGCGAGTTCTCAAAATAGATAAAAAGGGCTTTTGCGAGTGAATTTATGCCAGCTTCGAACAGTAGTTATTTGTTTCGTATGAAGAGGAGGACAACTTAGTCGTTTGGGAGGGTAACAAAACGGGTAATATTTGATGTGCTACCGCGAATTGGAAAAAAGAAAGCCATAGCGATCGCTATGGCTTTGGATTAGAGTCAGGTGTTGTTGATTAGAACAAGTCTGAAGCTAGGTTATCGAAGTAAGCGGTATTTACATTACTACCATTATCACCTGTATACAGTGTTAGCTGTGTTGGGATATTTGTAGTTGTTAATCCAGTACTTGCTTGATCAATGTCACTTGCTATTACTTGTCCATCTAAAGATACGGTAAATTTACCTTCAGCAGTCCAAGCTAGTGTCACTGTGTACCATTGGTCTTGCACAATATCTGAAATCTTCACATCTGAATCACCAGCTTCATATTTTAGCTGCGTTCCAGATTGGTTAAGTTCGAAATATCGGTCAGAGTTGTTTTTACCTACACCAACGTTTATATAAGTAGACTTAGTATTTGTCGATGGGAAGTAGGCATCGATACTAACTGACCCAGCAGCAGACTCTGCTGCAAACGCACGAGTAGCAAAAGGTTTGTTATCAGTGTTTTTATCCTCTAGGAACAATGATTGAGTACCACCGTTAGATTTAGCATTGCTCACTTCAGCCGTAGTAGTACCAAATTCATCGTCAAGGATGTTATACGTTTTCCAGTCAGAAGAAGCATCGCTGATAAGTGTACCTGCTGTGTATGATTCGAAATCGTCAGTAACATCACCTTCTTCTGGTGGATCAACTGGATCTACAGGGTCTGCAGGCTCTACTGGAGTATCACCGACAACTACTGCTTCTGAACTGTTATTGTTGTAAGGAGAACTATTCAGAACTGTTCCTACAGCATAACCATCAAAGTTATCATTAAAGACTAATGTCTCAGAACCACTATCATTTGAGTAAACTTCAAGATTATCAGCAAGTACCTCATAATTGTTGGTACTGCCATTATCACCAAGTCTGATAGCAATAATTTCTACAGGAGCATTTTCAGGGATTTCATTCGGCGCGTACGAGTGTTCTACATCGTTCACTTTGAAGTTAAATACACCGTCGTCCCAATTAGCTTCGATTTTTAGTTCTTCGCCTTCTTCGTAAGAACCAACTATCTCAACGAGTGCTTTGTTATTATCACGGTATTTAATTTTTCCGGCTTCTAAAGCGATTTCACCATGCATATTGATGGTAGAAGTGCCTGAAGCATAGAATGAAATGTAGGCGTTCTTGCTGTTAGCATCCCCGATAGAGTCTTCGTCTTCTTGATAAACAAGATCCACGGTTAGCTTACCTGAAGTAATAGGATCTAAATCAATGTCCGAAAGCTTAAGTCTAAGCTCACCAGTGTCAGTATCTAGCGTATCAATAATTTGAACATAGTTGTTGAAACCAGCATCAGCATTTGCTGCATCGACTGCTGCTTTGATGTCAGCATTGCTTGTATCATCGGCACCGATAAGAACGCCTTCAGAAGCAGTGTCTACTGTAAGTACTCCGTTATCTACGGTATATGTACCTGATACTTCGCTACCTGTACCTGCTTCATCGTAGTAGGTAAAAGTGATTTCACCTGCTTCAGCATCATCTGTATATGGAGTTACTTTTATTTCATATACGTTAGGAGTAGCATCATCATCATAATATTTTAGGTTTGTACCATCAAAGACGTAAACATTTGGTAGGCCAATAGCCTGAGTTGAAGCGCCAGAAGCGTCTTCAAAATTCCATAGTGGACCGACTACTGCTGAAGTAGGAGTAGAACCGCCACCTTCGCTACCGCCACCATCACTGCCCGAATCTGGGCCTACATCAAAATCACAGCCAGCTAATAAGCCAGCAGATAGCGCTACAGCTAGTGCTAATTTAGTCTTTTTCATATTGATATCTCACGTTCGTTTGTTTGTTGTTAAAGCCCCCATTCCATCGGGGGCATATTGTGTTACGTCTTTTTAGAACGCGTATTTTAGACCGATACGAGTTCTTAGCTGGCGGTTGTCTTCTGCAGAAGACCCTTGGTCAACTGTCCAGAATTCCATGTATGGACGGAAGTTATCGATTTGGTAACCAATGATAACGCCTAGATCCCATTCCCAATCTTCACCGTTTGCTTTACGTTCGTTTTCGTAGCTCTTGTTGTAGTTTGCTTCATAGCTAAGTTTTAGGTTTTTTAGGCTCTCTTGAGAGAACTTATAAGAACCAGTAAGAGTCCACTTACCTTGTTGGATAGTTTTGTCTGCGCGATCTACTTTGTTGCCGTCAGTGTCAGTGAATGTGCCACCTTCGCTGTTGTAGTCTTGGAACTCATGACGGTAACGAAGAGCGGTAGTTAGACCAAAATTCGCTTTGTAACCCACGCGAAGCTGAGGTTTGTATGTGGTTTTTGTTTCGCCAAAGGTAATTGGCATACCTGGTTGTACGTACCAGTTCTTATTGATCTTGTATTGAACACCCCAATCAAACTCAGAGTCACCACGTGATGTGTTGTTCCAGAAATCAACTGATTTGTCTTCGTTTGCTTCACTTTGCCATTTTTGCTCGATGCTAAAGTAAAGTTTTGCCTGATCAGATAGTTTTGTGCTTGAACCAATCTTTGCACGGTGAGCCCATTTTTCGTCATCGTGTTTGTATTCTGTGCGGTAATCAAGGGTTCCGGCGTTTACTGCGCCTGCGAAAAGTGTAGCTACCACAGCTAATGCAATTTTATTGTTTTTCATGGGGAGGTTTACCCTTTTTGTCTGTTTGACTAATTGACTTAATGTATGACAAATAGTTTATGGTAACACTTGGTTACAAACTGTGACGAAAGTACAATTTGATGCTCAGCGTTCAAACGCATAAAAAAAAGTGAGGGCGACCTCTCAAAATTCACACTTGATCGATTAAAAAATGAGCGATCGGTTTGCTGTTTTAGGGTTTTGGAGCTTAAATTTTGTCTTTTTTGTGCTTTTCGAGGGTTTTTTGATACGAAAACTCGAATCTAAACTGGATTTTCAACTCTTATTTGTAACGGTTTATTGCTATTTGTGAGCAAAATGTCATTAAGAAAAGGTAAAACTTGGCATTGTTGATTGAGGATCTTAGAAGGAGTTTTTATTAGCCCAAGAGATATAAAACAATACAATTGGTGAATATTAAGAGAGGCTTGTGATTCATAGTAGTAATACAAAAACTAGTAAAGCAGTAGCTTATTGTAGAAAAAATCAAGTTTTACTAAGCAGTAGATGCCTCTATTTAGATAGGTAATTAACACCAACAGGCTCTATATCATTGCCACTTAACCATTTTTTAGCTTAGCAGACGTCAATATCTCTAATTCTTTCTCTCTAAAGGACACGTAACTAGATAGTGTTTGCAAAATACTGTCTAGTTTATAATCAGGATGACACATGAACTCGATATAGCTTACTTACGGGTTCGCTTTGTGTGCCAATATTTCCCACCCTTACACCTTCGCATAAAAGCCAACATCAAATGCATCAGAACAAGGAACTTTTAGGTCTTGTTGGCGTTCGTTTACTACATCTGCGCGTCTTACTAGTAATCCAATTTCATTAGCGAAACTGATAAAGCTATATTTGAGCGCTGGGTAGACAGCAGCAAAGTGATGACTATCTATATGGTTTACTTACAGACCAGACTTTATAACTTGCCGATATTGAACAGTAAACTCTCGTGTTATTTGCGCAGAAGCGATGTTTGCTTTGCTGCTCTGTGGGCTTATCGGGATTTTGTAACGATCAAGTGAATACATCGAAAGTGCATCTTGGTGAATATAAAGCCAATTGAAAGCTAGCGTAGCTTATAAAAATAACTGCATATGCTGTAACGGGTCTTAGATGATTACAATCAAAGAATCGTAAGCTATCAACAACAAAAAGCCTCTTGCTGTCTAGAGCAAGAGGCTTAATTGAATTTATCTAGTGCGTTCTATTAGTAAAGAATAACCATAAACATACCAATTAGCGTTAATAGCGTGTTAGATACAGCATAAGGAACTGTATAACCTAGCATTGGGATGTTGCTGTTAGCTCTTTCACCAACCATTGCCACTGAAGCTGTGCTGGTGCGAGCGCCACCACATACCCCTAGGTTAATAGCAGGGTGGAACTTAAAGATATATTTACCAATAAGCGGTGCAAGCAACATAGGGATAGCGGTTGCAGCCGCGCCAATAGCAAATAAACCAAAACCTGCATTTTTAAGACCAGCGATAAAGCCTGGACCAGCTGAAATACCCACGATAGCAATGAACACGTTTAGACCCACTGAATTCATGAACCATTGTGTTGGCTCAGGTAGACGAGCAAACGTTGGGTGAATTGAACGTAACCAACCTAGAACCAGTCCACCAATTAACACACCACCTGATACAGACAAGGTCACTGGTGCGCCACCGATATTGACAGCTAGTGCTCCTATTAAACCGAAGACTACGATGAACAAGCCAACCCAAACCATATCGGTTTCAGTTGTGGTTCTATCTGCGTGACCCACTTCTTTTTCCATACGCTTGGTATGAGTCTCAGTACCGGTAATGCTGAGGATATCTCCACGGTGTATTTCAGTTTGTGCTAGTAGTGGTACTTCTTGGCTCGCTGCACCACGGGTTATTTTGTTAAGGAATACACCACGAGCGTAATCTTCTTCTGCTAATGATACCAAGGTACGGTTTGCAAATTTCTTGTTAGTTACCACTAGGTCTACAGTTTCTAGTGGCAGATTATCAAGATCGTTGTCGACGACTTCAGTCAGGAACTGTTGTGCATGAACGAGAGCATCAGAGTGGCCAGTTAGTGCGATAACATCTTTATCTAATAGCTGACTTGTTGGCCCAAATTCGATGATCTCACCATTGCGTTTCACTTTTTCTATGAATAGACGCTCTTCGTCGTGTTGAGCTTCAAATTTTGAAACAGTCATTCCAGCAATCTTGCTGTTAACTTCATAAGTGCGTGATTCGCTGCGATGCCAAACTCGAGCAATACCGTCTTCAGGAGTGCCTTCTGAAAGTTCTTTCTCGTATTCTTTACACGCTTCCTCTAGGTTCACACCAAGAAGGATAGGACCAACATAAGCTAGGATCATGCCTGTGCCTATGGTTCCGAATAGGTAGCATATCGCATAAGCCACCGGGATTTGGTCTAGCATTTCTTTCGCGTTGCTCATGCCTGATGAGTTAATGGCATCCGTCGCTAGGCCGATTGAAGCCGAGATAGTTTGTGCACCAGCCCAAAGACCAGCCGCTAGGCCAACATCGTAACCCGCAATTTTAGCGCCAGCATAGGTTACAGCGAAACAAAGTAGTGAGATAACAATGGCAAAGATGGCTTGTGGAGCACCATTTTTAGCAACGCCCCTAACAAACTGGGGTCCCACACCGTAACCTACAGCAAATAGGAACATGGTAAAGAAGACAGATTTCACTTGTGACGAGATAGCAATATCCAATTGACCAACGAGTACACCCGCAATCAAGGTACCAGTTACAGCACCAAGGCTAAAATGCCCAAAGGTTATCGCGCCAATCCAGTACCCAAGGCCTAGTGTCACAAATATTGCTAAAGCTTGGTGTTCACGGAAAACTTTTACAATCCACATTGGTTCTGCTTTTACAGGAGCCTGGATTGTGGCTGTTTTTGCAGTTTGAGTTGTTGCTTCAGCTTGTTGTGCTGGTGCGCTTTGTTCTTGAGCCATAGCCGAACTAAACAGGCTAATAGGTGTAGTAGATTGTTGTGCGTCAAGATTGACGTTGCCCGCTAGCATGAATACAGCTAACAAACTCATAAATACGTGCTTCATAAATTTTGAAGGACGTAGCTTTGCAAATATTGCCATTTTAACCTCGAAGAGAATTTTTGCTTATATTGCAGACCAAAGAAGCCCCTAGCTCTTGGTAGATCACCTGAGCCGACTTTGGTGTGCATAATTAGTTTGGTTATGGGGCTAGGAATCTAGCCCCATAGTGTTATTGATTAACCGTGATTGAAGGTGCTTGCGCTTGCTTCATCTACAGAATTGACTATTGGGAAATTCTGAAACTTTTCGATAGTGCGTTTTAGGTCTTTAACCAGTAGATCAACCATGTCGTGACTTACGCCGTGACGAATAAGGATTCGCATGATCACTAAGTCTTCACGATTAGATGGCATTGAGTAAGCTGCAATTTGCCATCCACGGGCACGAATCGCGTCACTAAGATCAAACAAGTTGAAACCCGCTTCGACATCTTTTTTCAGGCTGAAACTCATTGCTGGAATACCACCTCGGCCATCATAGATGATGTCGAATAGACCCATTTTTGCTACTTCATCAGATAGGTACTGAGCTGAGTTGTAGCAAGCTTCGTGAATGCGTTTGTAACCTTCTTTACCAAGACGCAAGAAGTTGTAGTACTGAGCAACGATCTGGCCACCAGGGCGAGAAAAATTCAGTGCGAACGTTGGCATGTCGCCACCTAGGTAGTTCACACGGAAGATAAGATCTTCAGGTAAATCGCTAGCTTCACGGAATACAACCCAGCCCACACCTAGTGGTGCCAAACCATATTTATGGCCTGAAGCATTGATTGATTTAACGCGAGGGATACGGAAATCCCATTCTAGTTCTGGTTCAACGAACGGTGCGATAAAGGCACCACTTGCACCGTCAACATGCATTGGAATATCTAAACCAGTCTCAGCTTCTAGTTGATCTAGTGCATCTGCGATTGCTTTTACTGGTTCGTATTGACAAGTAAATGTCACGCCGAGTGTAGGAACAACACCGATAGTGTTTTCATCAGCACGAGCCAACACTTCTTCAGGAGTCATCAACAAGCGGTCGCCTTCCATAGGGATCTCACGAAGTTCGATATCCCAGTATTTTGCAAATTTGTGCCAGCACACTTGAACAGGACCACAGATAAGGTTTGGTTTATCAGTAGATTTACCTTCCTTACGACGCTTTTCACGCCAGCGCCATTTCATTGCCATGCCGCCAAGCATTGCTGCTTCACTTGAGCCTGTAGTAGAACAGCCCATTGTGTTTTCAGGGTCTGGAGAGTTCCAAAGGTCAGCCAACATACGCACACAACGGTCTTCAATTTCAGCTGTTTGCGGATATTCATCTTTATCGATCATATTTTTATCGATACATTCATCCATGATTTTATGGATGTTTTCGTCTACCCATGTTTGACAGAAAGTAGCTAGGTTTTGACGAGAGTTGCCATCTAGAATTAATTCATCAGATACTAGCTGGTAAGCCGCACTAGGATTTGATTCATTAGTAGGAAACAAGTTGTTATTAATTTTACGATCTAGTAGTTCATCAGCAAATACGTCATCAATAGACTGGATGTTTACTTCGTTCTGTAGCATGTGTAGCTCCGCAATTTTAATTTAAAGTAGATGATTTCTAATTAGTGTTTAAGAAAGTCATCTCGGTTAGGACGAGACGAATTATTACCGAAAAATTCAATCGGTACATAATTAGAAAATAAAACATCAATAATTTAAAATTCATAAAAATATTGAGTAATCTTTAAAAGATAAAATTCTTATTATTAACGTGTTTTTCAACTCTGTGTGCTGTCGAATCGAACTTTTATCTAGAACGCTTCTTACCTTGTTCAGTATTTACTGACTAAGCCAGACATAGTTTGTGATTGCGTTGACGAGCAAATCAGTAAAACCATGGAAGAAGGTTATTCCTTGTCTAATAAACTGACTTATTGAGATATAAAGAAAATATAATCATTAAAAATCAATTGCTTAATTGTTTTTCATAAGGATATTTTATCTATTAATGATGCTCGGTTTATTACTTTATCGACCAGGGTACATATACTTTGTTGAAGATTTTGAAGGCAAGTTTGCAAAGGTTCTCTGTTAAGCAAATCGCCGATTAAACCCATTTGATGTCTATTTCGAGGTTGATTATGCAAGAGCATATAATTCATGGCAGTGTTGATTCTTTGCTATTACCAATTACAGTTTTGTCATTACTTTTATCAGCAGGTTTCCTGTTCACGATAACATTATTAGTAGAGGTTACTTTACCTAAGGTACGAGAACTTTTTAAAAATAGAGCTGTGAAGTTATTTAACTTGTCTTTTTATAACAACAGAAACAATAGGGTATAACCCATGAGCGATCATGTTTTATTTGGCCATATATATATACCTGGCTTTATGGTGTGGGTCATTCTTAGTTTGATAGCACTATTTGCTGTGAAGTCTTTATTAGGCGGATTTTTACGTAAACATAATTTTGTAAACCCATCATTGATTGAATTATGCCTAGTAGTGATTGCTACTGGTCAACTACTTATATTACAGGTGCAATAGAGTGAATATTTTAAAATTTGTTTTGCCAGCTGCTTTGGTGCTAGGTGCTGGCGTCACGTGTTACTCATCATATACAGCGTATACAGAATCGTTGTGGACAAGAGATGCAAAGATTCATGTTGAGATCGCAGAAATATCTCCCAAGGTTTCAGGGGAGATCGTATCTATTGATGTTAAGGATAATCAGTATGTCAACGCTGGTGATCTGCTGTTTGTTATCGATGATGCGGACTACAAAAATAATCTGTCTCAAGCTAAATTTGCTTCATTAAAGGCACTAGCAGAACTGAAGCAATCGCAGAGTGTTTATCGCCGCGATTCTAAACTGCTTCCTGCAAAGCTTATCTCTCAAGAGCAAGTCATCACTGAGAAACTACAGGTTGAGGCAAACAAAGCCGAGTACCAGCAGAGTAAAGCGAACCTTGATAAAGCGGAGTTAGACCTAAGCAGAACCAAGGTTTATGCACCAAAGAATGGTTACGTCACCAATCTAAATCAGCGAGTGGGGAACTTCATTAACACTGGTGAGACCTTTGTAGCTTTAGTGGAAAGCGATACCTATTATGTTCAAGCTTATTTTACTGAAACCAAGATCAAAAACATTCATGCAGGAGACAAGGTTACAATTAGTCCATTCTCGTCTGGAGATTCTTTCGAAGGAAAAGTAGAGGGTGTAGGCCGTGCTATTTCTGACCAAAGTGCTGATAACTCTGGGTTGATTTCAGACGTTAACCCAACGGTTCCTTGGGTACGATTGGCTCAGCGAGTTCCTGTACATATCAGTATCCCATTGGATGTCATCGCTAAAGAAAGATTGATTGCCGGCACAACTGTTTCTGTGGATGTTGAATGATGCTAGTAAATTTGATTAGACAATGGTCAAACCCGGATTCAGTCACCTTTGCTTTACGCTTTTGTTTGGCCGTAATGTTGACCTGGATGGCATCTTTATTGCTAGATTCTCAGGCTACAGGTACGGCTATGATGACAGCTGCCATCATTCAGATAACAGGGAATAGGGGTGCAAGTTTTAAGAAATCGGCAGCTCGATTGGCCGGAACGGTTATCGGAGGTATGTATGTACTCTTCGTTGCCAGTGTGACCATGATTGATGCTTGGCTTTTTAACTCCTTTATTATATTGGGGATTGTGGTCAGCCTTGGTATCTCTTCTTACTTTCATCGCCGTGTTGCTTATATGTTTGCGGTTGTGGGGATCACATTGTCTTTAGTTGGCTTTCCTATTGCAGCCGAAGCCGATCTGACCAACTTATTCGATCACGTGCAACTGAGATGTATTGGTATCTCATTTGGGATTTTAATGTCCATGCTTGCTGGGTTCATTATTCCCTATGCTGATGACAAGCGAGAGTTGTTATTTGTGAAAGGCCAAACAGACAGATTCATCGCAGAGCTTTTTCACTCAGAGGCGTCAAAGGTGACGAAACTCATACGCGCATTCTTGAGCCTGGTTGGAAAGAAATGGCTTGCGGTAGATGATGAGATTTATGGTAGTGAAGGTAACCGAAGTGTAAAGCAGAAGAGCAGAGCAACTTTCTATGACTGTATCAATATTGGTGTTCAAGCCATCGAGCTTAGAAAGTTGGGTGATGCCATCGGTATGTCAAAAGAAGCATGGCAGAATCTAGAAGAAGATAACTTTGAGTTGGATCCTAATTCAGATTTTGTGACTCGATGGGAACTGTCAGATTTGTCTTTAGTCGATCTCTTTGTTTCTCATGCAACTGATTTCTCAAAGCAACTCAAAGCGTTTAAACAACAAGAGGTTGTCTACGACTACAGCGAAACCAAATATGTGGATGACATTAATAGCTTCACCGATGGTTATTTGGTTCTGTGCAACATGGCAAGAGCCGCATTCGCCTTGTTTTTACTCTCTTTTATGTGGATTGAGTTGCAATGGACCGATGGAATGAGTGCCATCATCATGGCAGGAATGATTAGCTCGGTCTACGCCGCCAATCCAGGAGCAGAAGGTGCTTTTAGTACCAATGTTTACGCACAATTTGTAGCGGGAGCATTCGCCTTTTTGATTAACTTTATTATTATGCCTATTGGGTCGCCGGTGATTATGTTTATCACAGGTTTTGTTGGCGTTTACATTATGGCTTATGGATTCTGGCAAAGCCGCTCCTTGTTAAAAGTTGTGTTTATGGTGTCACTGTTTTCGTGGAGCAATCTCGTTCCATTAACCAATGTTCCATCTTATGATTTTGCTCACTTCTTGAATTCTGTGTTAGCGAATTTGGTTGGACTGCTGGTGTTATGGACGTCATATCAACTGTTACCTTCAAGAAAAACAGCTGACGTGATCAAAAAGCGTCTAACGCGTTTGATTAAGAGGCTTAAGCAAGGGGAGAAGAACGTCAAAACCAAGATCAACATTAATAACTTAATCTTGTCGTCTTACTCTTTTTTGATTGATGAATCTGATGATGACTCTGTGTTTACTCTTTTGTATACCAAGGCCCTAACCAGAATCTTAGATGAGGAAGAACTCAGTGTTGAGCAACGTAAATTATTGCTTTCGTCGCTAGACAAGAATAAAAAGAATCTAGTCTTGAATCAAAACTTGACCGAGCTTATCGAGGATAAAATGGCAGGGAAAGAGCAGGTTCGTTATAACTGGTTTGCATTGTCGCGATTACTGAACGCTTAACTAAAAAATGTTGTGAAACAAAAAAGGCTTATCTCTTTTTGAGATAAGCCTTTTTTGTTTATCTGGTCTACTGATAGCCAGATCTTGAGGATTGAGCCCTACTTGCAGGCAAAGTTATTTACGGTAATTGTTCCTTAAAATAATGAATCGCTAAAACGCGCTATTCCGGTCTGGTTGATTCAGCAGACCTAACCTACCCATCGATTTCCTCAGTGACTATATGAAAATTATAGGGTCACAAATTCCGTCTTTAACTTACTGTATTTAAAGGGTATTACCTCGGAGTTATATATTTATTATTTATTGATATGATCATGTTTTATATCAATAAATCAAAAATTTAAAGATGAGAGAAGCTTGTGATTTGGTTTATTTCTTCTTCCTTGTGGTTACGCATAATTCGTCTCGACTTCAACGCTACCCCATATAGGAATACCAACGTGAAAACTAAATTACTTGCACTTACGATGGCGACACTACTAGCAGGATGTGCCAGCGCATTACCTGAAAAAGAAGAAATGTCTTTGCTTAACGGAAACCACACATACGCAGAGCTGGACTACAAATCAGATGAAAAAGGCCTTTATTGGCAAGCTGACGACTTTAAAACTGACCAATACCAAAACGTCATTATTCAAAAAGTAAACATTCAGCTTAGCGACAGTATTAAAGGCAAGATTAGCCCAGAAGTGATCGCAAAGTTTGAAGCCGACATTAAAACTTCCCTAACAAAGAAGTCGAGCAAGCTTTTTCCAGAAGATGCCAACGGCAAGAAACAGGCAACTGTGGACGTTAATATCATCAAGATCGAAGACCTAGAAGAAGATATTCGAGTGATGGAATTTATTCCTGTTGGCGCAGTAGTAGGGCTAGTAAAAATGGCGGCAGGTACTCGCGACCGCTCAGTGCGCTTAATTGTAGATATTGATGTGAACGATAAGGACGATGGTCATCTTTTAGCTCGACGAGTCTTTGCTGTTAATAACAACGGTGTACTTGAGAACGACGACTCTAAGATCACCGATAAGGTGTTGGAGAAAGATGTAAACAAGATCTCTCAGCAAGGCGCTGAATTTATTCTTCACACACTTTACATGTAAGGGTTGAACAATGAAATTATCTACTAGCATGTCTAAAGCCTTATTATTGTTAATTGCATTGGGAGCAACACAAGCAGAAGCTGGTGAAGATACTGTCGACGAGAATCAAACTTACGACAATTGCTTGCTGCGTCAGATTCATTTAGATTCAGACCAAACCGATCTCGAAGAGATAAAGATTGCCTGTCAGCAAGACGACAGAAAGTCAGGAACAACTCGTCATGAGATGGAGAAGAAAATAGGTGATAATCCATTTAGCATTACTCCTTATCGCCAGAACTATTTTCTGCCAGCGACGCATATGACCGACCCAAATACTGGTCCGTATACTGATGCAGTTTTTGGTGAGAGCTCAGATGACATCATGAACCAAGAGATCAAGTTCCAGATCAGCTTTAAAGTGCCAATTGTTACCGACGGTATTTTTAATGATGATGACGAGATCTACTTTGGCTTTACTCTGAAATCATTTTGGCAAGCTTATGCAGGAGATATTTCATCGCCGTTTCGCGATACCAACTATCGCCCAGAGATTTTCTATGAATCTAAGCTACCAATCGACGCTGGTGATGGTATTTGGTTCACTCGCGTTGGTTTCGAACATGAATCTAATGGTCGAACAGAAGAGTTGAGTCGCAGCTGGAACCGCATATATGCAGGACTAGGTTACGAAGAAGAAGATTTCATGGTTTATCTAGAACCATGGTACAACATGGGTGGCATGGATAGTGACAACAAAGATATTGAAGATTACCTTGGGCATTATGAGTTGACGGCAGCGTATAAAGTTGACGTATTCGAATTTACTAGCGTTGCACGTTACAACTTCTCGACCGGCTACGGTGGCATAGAGGCGGGCATGAGCTTCCCTTTGCTTAAACGAGTTCGCGGCTATGTGCAGTATTATCAAGGTTATGGCGAGAGCTTAATAGATTACAATTACAATATTCAACGCATTGGCGTTGGCATCATTCTTACTGACATTATTTAAACGACCAACATTTTTTACAGAGACTAAGCAATGACTAATATTATCTCTATCCAGTCGCATGTTGTATTTGGCCATGCAGGCAACAGTTCAGCGGTATTCCCTATGCAAAGAATGGGCGTAGAAGTATGGCCAATACATACCGTTCAATTCTCTAATCATACCCAGTATCAACAAGGGTGGACGGGTCGAGCATTTGACTCGTCGGATATCACGGAACTAATGTCGGGCGTAGATAAGATTGGTCAACTAGAAAACTGTTCGGCATTACTCTCTGGTTATCAAGGCAGTGCTTCCCAATGTGATTCGGTGGTTTCGGCTGTATCTAAACTCAAAGAACGCAACTCAAAAGCAATCTATGTATGTGATCCTGTAATGGGAGACCCAGAGAAAGGTTGTATCGTAGCCGATGATGTGACGGATAAATTAGTCAATGACTTAATGCCGATAGCGGATGTGATCGTACCTAATCAGTTTGAGCTTACTCAATTCACCGATATGCCTATCGAAACGTTACAAGATGCGGTTGCGGCTTGTCAGTATGCGTTGAGCAAAGGGCCTAAAATGGTTCTAGTAAAGCATCTGCATTCTTTATCTAGTGATAGTTTTTCAATGATGCTTGCGACGGTTGATGGTGTGTATCTAGCACAAAGACCACACTTGGAGTTTGCGAAACAACCCGTGGGTGTCGGTGACCTGATCACTGGCTTGTTTACTGCGGGACTGACTAAGGGGTGGGAACCAAAGAAAGCCTTTGAACACGCGCACAATGCCGCGTTTGGTGTGCTTAGGGTTACTCAAGAATCTCAAACTTGGGAGTTGCAAACCATTAAAGCGCAAGATGAATTTGTAAACCCGAGTTCAGATTACGCAGTTCAAAAAGTAGGTTAAAAGTATTATAGAGCTCAAGTATCCTTTTTCTTGTAAATTAGGGCACTTGGGCTTTTTTGTTGTTGTCTGTTAAAGCCCCCGATTTTACTTAACCTAGCAATGTGCGCTTTCAGATTCCAGCTCAAGGCTGGAATGACGTTTTTTGCGAAGTATCTGCGTTTAAAAGTCCTATCCATTAAGCAATGTGCGCTTTCAGATTCCAGCTCAAGGCTGGAATGACGTATGTTGCGAGGTATCTGCGTTTAAAAGTCCTATCCACTAAGCAATGTGCGTTTTCAGATTCCAGCTCAAGGCTGGAATGACGTTTGTAGCGAAGTATCTAGGTTTAAAAGTCCTATCCATTAAACAATGTGCGCTTTCAGATTCCAGCTCAAGGCTGGAATGACGTTTGTTGCGAAGTATCTATGTTTAAAAGTCCTATCCATTAAGTAATGTGCGTTTCAAGATTCCAGCTCACGGTTGGAATGACACTTTTTATGTACCTGTGCTGGAGCGTGACCATAATAGCTTGTAGCTTGTAGCTTGTAGCTTGTAGCTTGTAGCTTGTAGCTGATATGACCCCGTAAAAGTAGACACGGGGTTTTAGTTTATTGAGGTCATATCATTCAATCCTGGCAACTGTAGCGTCATATATGGACCCACCCAGTTTGCAAGTCATTTTACATTCTTGGTTATTGAGTCATTGTCGTTCATATATTCGGCCTGTTTACTGAGCTCTATCGTGCTCATGGCCTTGATGTAATCTGCACCCAATGCTCTTTATCATTCCCACGGCTTCTGATGAGCCAATGACGGTGTCAGAGTTTCACTGGGGCGGGATGACCGCTAACCATCGATGTAAAATGTATCGCAACTGACGATGAGTGTTGTTTAACTGGTTAATTCCCTACTGTTTAGAGCGTTAGCATTATCAAGTTATGCTTCTTTAAGTTGGTACGGTTTGTTGTGTGTAATCACAGCCCAGACAATGCGTGCCAACTTATTTGCTAATGCTACACAGGCTTTGTTAAAGCTTTTCTCATGCTTCAGATTAGTTGCCCAGACGCTCACCTTGTCTTCTTTCCTATCTGCATATTGGAGTACACTCCTCGCTCCGTGTATCAGAAGCGCTCTGAGTACGACGTTACCTTTCTTGGTGATGCCATACAGTTGAGATTTCCCTCCAGTTGAGAACTGTCTCGGAACCAGACCACACCAAGCAGAGAAGTGTCGACCACTCTTAAACTGTGTCCCTTTCCCAATGGCTGCATACAACGCTAGCGCGGTGATAGGTCCGATACCCACGACACTTTGCGCTATCTGACAGACATAATTTTCTTTAGCAAAAGCCTTTAGCTTGCTCTCGACCTGTTCAATACGGTCGTTTAAGGACAAGAACTCCTGGTACAGTTCATTGAACAAATCTCTAGCGACCCAGGTCAGTTCGTTACCTGGGTCTTCTAAGAACTCTGGAACGGACCTACGCAAGGCTGAGATACCTCGATTCATACAGAGCCCATACTCAAGCAGTAATCCTCGTATCTGGTTCATTAGTTGAGTGCGTTGCTTAATCAAGCGTTGCCTAATACGCAGGTACATTTGAGCGTCTTGTTGGTCAATGGTTTTTATCGGTACAAACGTCATATTGTCACGTTGTGCGGCTTCCGCTATCGCTTCTGCGTCGTTGTAGTCATTCTTATTTTTACGACGATATGAAGTGACATGTTGCGGAGGGACGAGTTTAACCTCATGCCCAAGCTTGATGAGCTCCCGAGCCAAGTGATTAGAGGCACCACAGGCTTCAATGGCAATTGTTTGAGGAGCTAACTTAGCAAAGTATGAGAGTGTAGCCGCGCGCTTAAGCTGCTTCTTATATGTGATTTTTCCGCGTGATGTGACGAACACTGCATGAAAAACATTCTTGGCAATATCTAATCCGACCGTTACATTTGTCATGTGGACCTACCCTTATTTAGATGCTTGTTTGTTCAACTTCATCTTGGCGCATTGTGACGCCGTGTAAAGGGTGGGTCCATTTCATTATTCCCGCATGTTGTTAGCGGGAATCTGATTGCGTGAAGAAACAGATCCCCGACCAGAGTGCTGGCCCAGAAAAACGCTCGGGGATGACTGGCTTTAAGAAGAGACTTGTAGTTGAAGGTTTCAAGCTGTCGGCTTGATATGTCCTTTTTGCGAACTGCGATTCTGGCGAATAACTCAATAGATTCTTCTACGTTTCCATCCTTGTTCGGTGAGCTAATGATGAGCTTAGTTAGTGACATGTTGCGTGTCTCCCGACAGCTTAGTGTTATGGAAACTCCCTCATTTTATGACTATCCTCAAATTGAGCTCAAGAACATCTTATTACTCGTAGTCTGCTCTTGAAAATCGGTAAAGTTTCAGTGTGTTAGAGTCCTTGCTTTTAAATTAATGCTAGGGCGTTCAGTTCGGAGCGAGCATGGCATCAATTAATGAATCAAATAACTTTTTCTACTTCACTCTTTCGTTAGTTTTGATCTTTGTGATGGGCGCCTTAGCCAAGGAAGTAGAAGGGGAGCAACTGAACTTTATTATTAAGCCTTTGATTTTGAATAGCTTCATCATCTGCTTAGCGAGCATGAAATTCGCTCGTGGCTGGTACATATACCTGGTTGTGGTCAGTGCTTTAATGGGCCTTGCGATATTTGTTCACTCATTTATGGCTGAACAATACCTAAGTGTCATTATGTTGCTTTTGATACTTGCCTTTTGCTTTGGCGTTTTTCAATCGACGGCACATCAAATCTTGCTATCTGATCAGATCGACAACAATAAGCTGATCGGTTCTATTGCTCTGTTTCTGGTCTTGGGACTTGGCTGGGCGGCGGTTTATCTGCTTTTGATCACCTATAACCCGATGGCGATAAATGGCATAGAGGCTGAAGAACATTGGGGTGATCACTTTGCTGTAGTGACTTACTTTAGTTTTGTTACGCAAACCACGCTAGGGTATGGGGATTACAGTCCTAATAGCCCTTTGGCTCAGGTAGTAGTGTATTTGCAAGCCGTTACTGGGGTATTTTACATGGCTGTAGTAGTGTCGAGCTTAGTCGGAGCTAGGAAAAGATAGGGTAGCAATAAAACAAAAGCACCGGTTAGGTGCTTTTGTTAATTAGGTTAGTGTTATTCGTTGCTCTCTAATTGTTTGCTGTGATCATCAGCTAGGAAGGTGTACACGGTCGGTACAACAAACAAGGTAAACAAAGTACCAACAGTCATACCAACGGTGATAACTAATCCGATAGAGAAACGGCTTTGTGCACCAGCGCCAGCTGCAGTAAGTAGCGGTACAACACCCACAACCATAGCCGCTGTTGTCATAAGGACTGGGCGTAAACGTTCAGCTGCTGCTTTCTTGACCGCTGCAATTTTGTCTCCGGCAAATTCAGGTTGAATCTGGTTGGCAAACTCAACGATCAATATCCCGTGCTTACTGATCAAACCAATTAAGGTAACCAATCCTACTTCAGTGTAGATATTCAAAGTATCGATACCCAAATACAGAGGTATCATCGCACCGAATATAGACAGTGGCACACTCGTTAGTACAATCAGTGGATCTTTAAAGCTCTCAAATTGAGCTGCGAGCACTAAGTAAATGATAACCAGGGCCAGAGCAAACGTAGAGACTAACGAAGCACCTTCTTGCACGTACTGACGTAGCTGACCTGATGAGTCGATGGCATAGCCGCTAGGTAGTAACTGCTCAGCACCTTCTTGCATCACCTTGTAGGCTTCACCAATACTCACTCCTGGCATCATCTTAGCTTCAATGGTTGCACTGTTCAGTTGTTGGAATTGATCCACAGCTGATGGTTGAACACTTTCCGTAATATCAATCACTGCAGAGAGTGGCACCATGCTGCCGTTATTTGAGCGCACATAGTACTGATTAATGTCGTTCCAAGAGCTACGATCCATGCGCTCAACCTGAGTAATAACCTGGTAACTGCGTTCATCAATAGCAAAGTAGTTAATAAAACCTTCGCTCACATAGCGAGTCAGAACATTACCCACTTCTTGTGCGCTTACATTCATTAAGGCTGCTTTGTCACGGTTTACCGTAATCTCCACCTGAGGCTTTGTAAATGTAAGATCGTTCTGAACATAGACAAACTTGCCACTGGTTACAGCAAACTCTTTTAGTTTCTCTGCGTATGTGTACAGTTCCTCATAGGTACCCGTTGGTGTCTTAATGACCAGCTGGAAGGGTAGGCCTTGGGCTGTCCCTGGCAGGTCTGGAGGAGAAACGGTAAATACTTGTAGCCCAGGAAAATCTACCGTGTCGTTTTGGAATCGAGTCATCATCTCTTTGGCAGAGGCTTCACGAGAATCCCAATCTTTTAGTACGCCCAAGCCAAAGAATTTCGAGTCTCTCTGGTATCCATTTACCATAAGGGTCATTTCGGTTTCTGGGTAACTCCCCATGGTTTTTTCTAATGGTTGTGTAAAGTTAGCCACATAGTCAGTATTTGCCTGAGAAGGACCTTGCCCCATCATGATAACAACGCCTTGGTCTTCTTGTGGCGCAAGTTCGCTTGCAGTATGAGTGAACATAAACACAAGTGAGATCAGAAAGGTAGCAACCAAAGGCCAAACCAATAGACGATTCTTAAGTACGACAGTCAGTAAGTTCTCATACTTTTTAGTAACGCCAGCGATGACTTTGTCAATCTTCTTCACAAGAGCACCTTCGAGTACCTCTTTGTTCAGCATCTTGGATGTCATCATTGGTGTCAGTGTTAGGGCGATAAAGCCTGAAATAAGCACTGATCCCGCTAGCGTAAATGCAAACTCAGTGAATAGCTTACCAGTTAAGCCTCCCATGAAACCGATAGGTGCATATACCGCTGCTAGGGTAATCGTCATTGAGATGACTGGACCTGCGATTTCTCGCGCACTCTTGATTGCAGCATCTACGGGTGACGCGCCTTGCTCTAGATGACGGAAGGTATTCTCAACCACTACGATGGCATCATCTACTACTAATGAAATGGCCAGAACCATCGCCAGCAGTGTCAATAGGTTGATACTAAAGCCCATACTCATCATCAAGAACAATGAGCCGATCAAAGATAATGGGATCGTCACCAATGGGATGATCATTGCTCGCATTGAACCAAGGAATGCAAGAATGACTATGATTACAATCGCCGCAGCTTCTATGAGTGTTTTTGTTACTTCCTCAATAGAGCTGTTGATGAATTTAGTTGAATCATAAACAACCTCTGCTTTCATACCTGTCGGCAGATTATCAACTACTGAAGGGAGAACTTTATATAAGCCATCCACAACCGTCAGCGGGTTTGAAGTTGATGTATTGCTGATTGCCGTCGTGATAGAGCTGACACCATTGAACAGCACGCGTGAGTCATAAGTGTTTGCTCCTAGTTCGACAGAAGCAACGTCTTCCAGGTGTATCAATTGGCCGTCCGCACTCTTGAGTGCGATGTTCTTAAACTCTTCCACTGAAGACGCATCAGTGTGTGCATTAATGTCAATTTCAATAAAATCAGCTTTCAGTTTACCTGCGGCACTTACAGCGTTACTGCTCTTAATCGCGTTCTGTACATCAGATGCGGTGATGCCATAAGCGGCCATTTTGCTTGGATTCAACCAAATTCGCATGGCAAAGTCACTTTGGCCAAGCTGATCGATTTTAGACACACCATCAACGGTTGAAAACGTAGGCTTAACTACTCGGCTCACATAGTCTGAGATCTGTTGTGTTGCTAACGAATCACTAGAAAATGAGACATATAAAATTGGCGACTGTGAGGTCGATTTCAGAATACTTGGGTCTTGGGTACCAGCAGGAAGTCGATACTTTACTTGCTGAACAAGAGATAAGATCTCAGTTAGAGCCTTATCCGTTGGATAATCCAGTTTCAAGTTAACGGTAATCAAGGATTTACCTAAGCTACTTTCAGAAGTCATGTAGTCAATTCCCTCTGCTTGGGCAATCTGTGCCTGCAGGGGTTGTGTTACATAACCTTGGACGCTGGTGGAACTTGCTCCAGGGTAGTTTGTGGTAACGGTAATAACGCCTGTTTCAATCTGAGGGTATTGACGCACTTGCAGTTCAGAAAAGGCTTTCAGCCCTAGAATTAACAAGACCAAGCTCAATACAGTCGCTAAAACTGGTCGTTTTATGAAAATGTCAGTGAAATTCATGAATACGCCTATCTATGACTTGTGTGATTCAGTTGGAAAAGGGCGTGAGTTGTTTACTTTTACTACGGTGCCTTTTTTCAATTGTTGCTGGTTAGACGTTACGATCTCTTCACCTTGCTTTAGACCCGATAGAATGCCTATTTGGTCATCTTGACGTGGTCCCACTTTAATCAGCTTTTGCTGAACGGTTTTCTGTCCATTCTCTGTGGTCACCACATAGACACTGTCGCCATATAATGAGTATGAGATGGCTACCTTAGGGACTGGAACGATAGAGACTGTCTTATTAAGTACGATTTCAGCGTTGATATACATGCCATTGACAAGTTGATTGCCTTCGCCTTCAACCTTCGCTCGAACGTTGATGTTATGCGATTGCTGGTTTGATGATGGCTGAATTGCAGAGATAGTCGCTGTAAAGGTTTTACCCTTGTATGCATCGTTGCTGAACGTGACTTTTTGTCCTTCAACTAATAATGGCTGAAAGCTTTCTGCTACTGAGATGTCGATATAGTTGTCATTGATACTCTCTAGATCAACGATGAGAGAACCTGGGTTGATGTAATCACCGACGTTCAAAGTTCGAATGCCCAATTTACCTGCGAATGGGGCTTTGATGCTCATAAAATCAATTTCAGAAGCAATGTATTCAAGATCAGCTGATTGTGCAGCATATTGAGCTTGAGCCTTATCAACAGAATTTCTAGCCGTACTATTTGTTTTAAGAAGAATAAGTTGGCGTTCTAATTCAATCTTTGAAAGTTTTACTTTTGCGAGTTGGTTATTATATTTTGACTTTAATAAAGAGTCATCTAGTTGAACGATAACATCGCCTTTAGAAACTGTTTGACCAGATTTAAAGTTGATTTCTTTTACTTGGCCAGAAATTTGGCTAGTCACTTGCGTTGATTGGTTCGATGTAACTTGTCCAACAGCTTTTACTGTTTGTGTCCATTGTTCATTTTTGGACATAATAGTAGTAATAGCGACGGGTGGTTTTTTATATTCGCTCATTTTCTTAGAAATCATATTATTTCTAAAGGTATTGAATCCAAAAACGAATACTAGTATCAGTATTACAGTTAATAGGACGAATGATATTGCTCTCTTAGACATAGCCTTTCTTACTTGTGTATGGAAGTTGCTAATAATTTAACGGGTATTGCTCATCAAGTAATAAATCAATGCTAATGAATATCTAACATTCGATAAAGAAAATATAATCTAACTATTTCAATGGTTTAGTTGTAAGTTAGGTAAATGTATAAAATAAAAAGGTTATGCGATATTGATGTATCTTATGTTCATTCTATTTAAAGTAGTCGGGTACTTAACGAGGATAAACACATGACTAGTAATAAACAAAACACTAAACACGCAACAGCAGAAAAAATGAAAAGAGTGTACGGAACAGAAGTAGAGCATAAACATAATAAAGACCATTTAGAATTTGAAGATAAGCAACAATCACATCCTAATCAAAAGCACGGTGGAGCTAATGAAGGGCACAAACACTTAATTAATCATCATCCAGACGGTCATCATAATAAAGAACATCATGACAAGAAACACAGTCATAAAAAATCATCTCGCTTGCATCATAAAACAAGCACTAAGTAGTAAATAGCTCAATAACTTGAACAATTTAATGAAATTAATACTGGAATAAATAATGAATCGTAATGATGAAAAATCACTAGAGACGCTAAGTCCTTTTGAAGTAAAAGATACCTTGATGAAATTGGCGAGCAATAATAAGGACCACGTTATGATTAACGCTGGTCGTGGTAATCCTAATTGGATAGCAACTGAACCTCGTGATGCATTTTTCCAACTTGGTATTTTTGCTCTACAAGCGTCTAAATCGACATATTCACAGTATCCAGGCTTTGGTGGAGTGAGCGACCAATGCTGTATTTCTGCGCGCTTCTTGTCGTTTTGCGAGGACAATGAGCAGGTCGAAGGCATACGTTTTCTTTTAAATGCCTTTAGTTACCTCACCACTCAACTTCATATTGATGCTGATGAGCTAATCTATGAGTGGGTAGAGGGTATCCTAGGCGACAACTATCCTGTGCCAGATCGCATGCTGAAAAATAGCGAAATTATTGCGAGAAAATACATAGAGCAGGAAATGGGGCATAAATCCAATCTGCCTAACTCGCACTTTGATTTGTTTGCTGTCGAGGGTGGAACCGCAGCGATGGTGTATATCTTTAATACACTTAAATCAAACCGCTTGTTGAACAAGGGGGATGAAATTGCTATTGGTGCTCCGGTGTTTACCCCTTACTTGGAAATGCCTGAACTAGAAGACTATAGCCTGAATAAGGTAGAGATCATGGCTACCGAAGCAAATCACTGGCAGATCCCTGACAGTGAATTAGAAAAGCTTCGTGATCCAAAGATCAAGGCGTTCTTCTTAGTTAACCCAAGCAATCCAGCATCAGTGAAACTGAGCGATGAAACTTTGCAGAAGATTGCTGATATTGCAAATGAAAGGCCTGACCTAATCCTGTTGACTGATGATGTTTACGGTACGTTCACGGATAAATTTACCTCTTTGGCATTGTTAGCGCCAAAAAATACCATCTTAGTTTATTCATACTCTAAATATTTTGGGGCGACAGGTTGGCGTCTTGGCGTCATTGCGGTAAACGAAGACAATATCTTTGATCGAATGATTGCTGACTTGCCAGAGGCTACGCGTAGCCAGTTGAACAAACGTTATAGTGGCATCAGTTTAGATCCACAAAATATTAAGTTTATTGATCGTCTTGTTGCTGATAGCCGAGCTGTGGCATTGAACCATACTGCGGGACTTTCAACGCCTCAACAGATTCAAATGTCACTATTCTCTTTGCTTGCGTTGCTAGAAGGAGGCAAAGACTATCAGGACAATGCGAAGCGAATCGTTCGTTCTCGTTACCATGCTTTGATGGAGCAATCTCAAACAGAGCCAACAATCTCTGAAGATGACCAAAGTGGTGCTTTTTACTATGTAGAAATCAATATCCAAGACTTGGCTGCATCTACTTATGGCGAAGACTTCTTTACTTGGATGAAAGCAGAGTACGAACCACTAGACTTCTTGGTACGCCTGGCTGAAGAAAGCGGCATTGTGGTCATGCCTGGTGGCGGTTTTGATGCTCCTGAATGGTCACTTCGAGTATCGCTAGCTAACCTACCTAAGTCTGCTTACTCTGAGATTTCAACAGCGATAAACACTACTTTAGAAGGTTACAATCAGACTTTTTTGAACACTAAATAGTCAAATTATTCAATAAAACCTCTTCTGAGAAATCAGTCGAGGTTTTTTTTTGTATTTTGGAGAATACTAACCAATACTTCTTCATAAGATACAATAGGTTATAAAAGATTTATGAAGACTCAAAAAGAACAATTTAAAATCGACGAGTGGATGTTCGTTCCCTATGAGGATAAGTTTATTCTTCATGGTGAAACGATTGTCATCGATAATCGATTATCTAAGCTCTTTCATTTTCTGTGTGAAAATCCAGACACGGTTTTTTCTAGGGATGAATTGATTAATGAGGTTTGGAATGGCTCGATTCTTTCAGATCAAGTGATTACCCAAGCGATTTTTGAGTTACGTAAAATCCTCAAACAACATGGTAATCACCCATACGGTTACATTGTAACGGTTCCAAAGCGTGGCTATAAGTTAGATGCAACTGTAGAGAGAGTCATTGAATCTCCCAAAGCTCTCATTGACAATGTATTCAGGGACGAGGAACCGGAAGCCCAAGAAGATATCGTTTCTGCAGACAATATTGATGAGGTTGCAGAAGACAGTACCTCAGAAGCAGAATCCTCAGAGTTGGAGACTACTCCGACAGTTGATGTTCAAAAAGCCAATGGGCAGAAGAACGACACTCAAAAAGGGAAGGTAACAGAAAAAGACAGCAGTGCTGCTCTTATTACTGCGTCAACAAAACCAAGCCTGCGTAAATCAAACAACAAACCTTGGTGGGCTCTGCTAGCAGTGCTAGTCGTGGCTATAGTGATTGGGCTGTATGTAAAAAATACGCAGAAAGCCCCAGAAGTGGTTCAATCTAAAAGTGTCAGCATTGCCGATGAGCCTGAAGCAACAAAAAATTACCTATCTCTTGAACCAAGGTATGTTCATGTGATTGTTGACCCTAAGATGCTGGATGATGACTATAAGATTGGGATAGCGAAGACGATCTTAGATTTTTTGAAGGTTTATCAAGACGTTCGCATAACCTACAGTGGGCCAGCGTCTAAGGTCGCAGCTCATGAAATTACACTTGATACCAGCACTAGCCAAAACAAAAACTACTTAGAGATAGAATATGTCAACCGTATCTCTGGCCATAAACACCTAGATAGAAAATACGATATATCAGGGCCTGCCATAAAATCATCAATAAAACGCGCGCTAGATGATATGTTGGACTCTTTTCATATTGAAATCGATAAAGATATTTTGGCAAAGCTTGTCGATGAATTACCCGATAATGAATATGCAATTCAATCGATTCTTACCGCCTACGCAACGATATATCACCCATACACTCACGGGAGAGGCATAGAGTTGATTCAAGAGGCTGAGAGTTATGCTCCAGATGATCCTTATACGATAGCAACCAGTTATACTTACAGTATCTCTTATCTTTATTTACACCCTACTAGTAACAATGACAAAGCCATCGCTGATTTGAATGCTAGAACTACTGAGAAGTTCGCTCTATTTACGGATGAAGAGAAGAAGATACCTAAGGTAATGGAAGCAATGGCAATGATGGCTTTATCGAATGATGACTCTCTGAAAGCGACCAATATTTTGCAAGCCATACCTTATAATAGAAAAACGGTCATTTACTATATACTAAATGGCAAGGCGGCTGAACTTAGGGGGAATCGCGATTCTGCTGAAGAGTTTTATTACAATGCTGTGCTTGAAGCATCTTCGACATTAACTTTGAATCTTGCCGAAGTGCTATTTTTTAATAGTGACCTTTCGGATATAAAACAGAAGATAGAAGAGAATAGCTTCTAGGTAAGACATGCTTACGCAAAGGGCACTGTATATTTAATACAGCGCCCTTTTTTATTATAAACAATTGCTTATCCTTACACTAATTGAGTATGGTATACCCGCGTTCAGTCATACAGTTTCTCATCACTTTGTTCTTTTCAGTACCATAATCTTGTTGAGCAAGTTGTTTATTAGCCGAGCTACCTAAAACACCTGTCACTAAACCAATGCCTGCACCAATTTCAGCTCCCTTTGTACCTGAACCGCCGGTAATAGCCCCAGCCCCAGCGCCAAGGGCAGCCGCTCTTCCCATATGTCGAACTGTTGTTCTTCCTGTACTCTGAGTAGCCTGCATTTGTACTTGATCGCTTAATTGCTCGCATTGATACATATCAGCGCTGTATTTCTCTTGATCTAATCCTTTGGTGTCAATAATAAGGTTCTGTGCAAATACGTGTGGAGTTAATATTGCGCACGTTAGTACAGCTAGTGTTATCTTTTTCATCTCTTTACCTGTCAATTGAGTAACTGAAGTGAGAGTAAAGGATCTTTTAGATAAGGTAATAAAGTGACTATAAAGCTTCGATAATGGATTTGAAATCTAATCAATATCCTATAAAACCTCAAAATCGCCATCTAAAATACAGATAAAAAATCGATAAAGTTACAGTCTAAGCGATTGATTTTAATGGATTATATAAAAAATAGCATAGCATGAGGCTATCCTGATAACAAAATCTAATTTCTAACTTAAAATTCTCGTCACTTTAAGAAAGCAAGCAACTGAGAGAATAAATGTCAGCTTCAATGAACTTATATAAATCAAAAGCCTTCGAAAGTTTTTCATACTACATCGGAGCGATTAAACATGAATCAACCTCTATTAATGAAGAAGATTACTATCTAAGTAATCATGACTTTATGATTTCAAATGTTGATATGAAAAATGAAGAGGTAATGCCAGAGCGTTATGGTGATGAGTTTATGTCAATCAACTATATAGAAGATGTTGCATTGGATTCGTATCAAGATGATTTTTCAGAAGAGCATGAAGACCTTAATTGGAAAGATTACCTTTCATCAGAACTAAAAATAGCATTACAAAAACTGGACTGTATCAGTCGAGACGTCATTTTATATCGTTGGCTAGCTCATGAGAAAGAAAGTATTCAAACGCTATCGAGAAAACACAATATAGATGCAGAGCATATTCTGCATATTGAAAACTCTACGTTATATAAATTAAGAGAGTTAATGGGACATATTCCATTATCTAACGTGGCTTAATCAACAAATATCAAACTGGTAATGCAATGAAACACATACTTAAAATTATGCCACTTCTTATATTAGCTGCGAGTGGAAATACAAAAGCTGACTCTTTGAGTGAGGTATACAATTTAGCAAAACACAATGATCCTCAGCTTTTACAAGCTTCGGCTCAACGAGATACCGCTTTTGAAGCTATTAACTCAACTAGAAGTAACCTGTTGCCACAGATCGATCTCACTGCAGGATATGCCTATCAAGACACCGATCGTCATACGACTGATGGTAGTACTAGCAATATCAGCTTGGGTTTGTATCAGTCTATTTTTGACCGCAGTAGTTGGGTTGCCTTAAGCATATCAGAGAAAACAGCTCGTCAAGTTGATGCGAGTTATGCTGCCACTCAACAGACGGTGATCTATGAAGTGATAGAGGCGTACTTTAACGTATTGCGTGCTGAAGATGATTTATTGTTTATCCAAGCTGAGAAAGAAGCTGTCGCAAAACAATTGCACCAAACAGAGCGTAGATTCGAGGTGGGTTCTGCCCCTATTACTGATGTTCAGGATGCAAGAGCACAGTATGACAGCGTGGTAGCACAAGAGATTCAAGCTGTTAATGCTGTAGATAACGAATATGAAGAACTGCGAGCGATTACGGGGCAGGAGATTTCACAACTGTCAGCCCTAGATATGACACGATTCTCAGCATCGGCTCCGCGCTTATCTCCTGGTGAGTTAGTACAGAAAGCCACGAAAGAGAATCTTCAACTGCTAGCTGGGCGTATTCAACGAGACATTGCAAAAGAACAGATTACATTGGCTGATTCTGGGCATTTACCTACCATCTCTTTGACGTCTGGTTATAGCTATATGAAAAACTATGATGAGCCAAATGATCCAGCTACAGGCAAACAATTAGACGATGACGAGAACCAGTTCAACCTTGGAATTACCATCGACTTACCCATCTATTCAGGGGGAAGCGTAACCTCACAAGGCAAGCAGGCTCAGTATCAATACATCGTCGCGAGCCAAGAGCTTGAAGAGATTTTTCGTGATGTAGAGAAAAATGTTAGAGCTTATAGCAATAACATCCGTTCATCTATCGGCTCAATCAAGGCGTATGAGCAATCGGTAGTGTCTGCTAAATCGGCACTGACTGCTACAGAGCAGGGCTTCACGGTTGGTACTCGCACCATTGTTGACGTTTTAGAGAGCACACAGAACGTGTATCAAGCAGAGAAAAATCTATCTGATGCCCGCTATCAGTACATCATCTCTCAAATCCAGCTCAAGCAAGCACTTGGTAGCTTGAGTGAACAGGATATCTTCGACGTGGATTCGGGATTAATTGCAGCTAAGTAGTTTTTAATTCAATTAATGATTGTGCCCTGTGAAAGCGTGTATGGGCACTTGTTAACTCCCTATTTCCGTTGGAGTTCTCGCCTAAATACAGGAAATAAAGATGCAAATTAACACATACAATCTTGAAGTTTCTTCAAAGATTCGTTCCATGATTGAAGAAGAGTATAAGTACCTTCACCGGTTCAACCAGTTCATTCTTCTGCTTAAATGCGACATCGAGGAATTCGATGCAAGTTTGGACAGTTATCAGGTGACCCTTACGCTTTATCTACAAGACAAAACCTACACTATTATCAGTTGCGATTGGGAACTTGAAGACGCCGTAGAAGAAGCCTTTATTAGTTTGCAAGATAAGCTAATGAGGCAGCAAGCTCGACTGCGCCTAGGATTCATCAAAGGTACATTTGAACGCCTTTGGATGGCCGTTAGCTCAAACCCTCATAGTGTAGGAAAGCGAGCAAGATATTAATGGGGTTGTTTAGTAGTAATGATGGTTCGTAGTTTTGGCGATTGATGCACTGGCGTTACCGTAAATAATTTTTTGATAGATCTTGAGGCAATGCTTTACTAGAAAGGCTCGCTAGCTGGTTTCAGTGAATCAGTTGTTTGGTGTGATTTGAGAGGTGTGCACTTTTTACGGAGTGTCTTGGTTCACGAATACGGGTTCAGAAACAAAGTTTTAGCGCGTAAGTCGAACGCTGCGTAGGCAGAAACCTAAGGTAGAAGCATAAAGACTCCTAAGCCCATTCTTTTCCTCAATAATTAAGTCTTACAATAAGATTAAGAGAGCGGGGCATTTGTCTGTGAATGTGATCCCATATTCTGTCTACACAGCTTTCAATTAAATTGAATTAGGAGTAATTGTAAGTAAATGTATCGAATTGTTATGTTTGGTTTTTTTGAGAGCTGGACATTTGACATGACGCAAAATAATGCAAGTTTACCGATCAATTTGTAGATTTAAACTTGCATTTCTTATTTGTAATACAATATACTTAATGCTGTTGAGTTAAGGCATTGCCTCGGATGGACTTGCTTGTTTAGAGCAAAGAGAGTCGTTGTTTTGAATAAACAAAGCAATGAATTAACTGACCAAAGAATCTAGATGTAACGCTCTGTGAGCGGTGCATTTGACACAATTACTAAAGAGAGTGAATTCAACTAAGAATTTGGTCTTAATAGTGAAGCTCCATAACTACTAATAATAGCCTAAGCATACCCTTCTAGTGTTTAGGCTCGGTACACCACCGATTTACCCATAGGCTTTGCACTTGCCTATGGGTTTTTTTTTTGCCTCTATTTCAGTGCTTCGGCTCGCTAGAGATTTTTACCAATGATTCTATTTTTCACTATGGGTGGATCTTTACGACTGTGGGTCAAATCGTATCCCCAACTCCTATTTTTATGCCAATCGTAGTAAATATCTGGTCATCCTAGCTTGTTAAAACACTCGATAACGGCGTTTTTCCTACGCTATTTCTGACCACTTACTTGCTGTGATTGGTAGTAACCTTACGCAACGTTGTAACACTTAGGCAAAGAAAGCAGGTAAGTACACCGCTTTAACGCGTTCTTAAGACTCTTTATATGAGGCAACTTCCAAGCGACTCGTCCTTAATTGTTCACTTTTCCTGCCGAGATAGGACATTGTTCCATGTCATAACTTCGAACTTTCAATGAAATGGCGGTTCAATTAAGTAGTATTATTTGTTTTGAAATGTGTCATCTGCAACATGTTTGACTTGAGTTTTATCAGCTACATTTACTTTGGCTCCGAACATAAGCCTCATGCCTTTATACGTCAGGCCTTATATAATGGCGTCCTAGAAGCCATTAGTTACATTTGTGGGTATTTTGTAGCGATTTATGGGGCTTTTTGCTCTTGATCACTTGTATGATTTAATCTAGAGCTAGTCTTGAGTCATGGGTCACATTTATGAAGTATTGTAATACAAAAGATAGGGATATCTGTTTAGACTGAACTGGATTTGAAATAATTATTTACAGTTTAAGGTAATGCAATGGATCTCAATACTATAATTGTTGGCATCTACTTCCTATTCTTGATTGCGATAGGTTGGATGTTTAGAACATTTACAAGCACCACTAGTGACTACTTCCGTGGCGGCGGTAACATGCTTTGGTGGATGGTTGGTGCAACTGCGTTTATGACTCAGTTCTCAGCTTGGACATTTACTGGTGCGGCTGGTAAGGCATACAACGATGGTTTTGCAGTAGCAATCATCTTCCTGGCAAACGCTTTCGGCTACTTCATGAACTTTGCGTACTTTGCGCCTAAGTTCCGCCAACTTCGCGTTGTAACTGTAATTGAAGCTATTCGTATGCGCTTTGGTGCAGCGAACGAGCAAGTATTTACTTGGTCTTCAATGCCTAACAGTGTTGTATCTGCAGGTGTTTGGCTTAACGCGCTAGCAATCATCGCTTCTGGTATCTTCGGTTTCGACATGACAATGACCATCTGGATTACAGGTTTGGTTGTACTTGCTATGTCTGTAACAGGCGGCTCATGGGCGGTAATCGCATCTGATTTCATGCAGATGGTTATCATCATGGCGGTAACGGTTACTTGTGCTGTAGTTGCTGTTGTTCAAGGTGGCGGTGTTGGTGAAATCATCAATAACTTCCCTGTAGGCGACACTGGTTCTTTCGTAGCGGGTAACAACCTTAACTACCTAAGCATCTTCAGCATCTGGGCATTCTTCATCTTTGTTAAGCAGTTCTCTATTACGAACAACATGCTTAACTCTTACCGTTACCTAGCGGCAAAAGATTCTAAGAACGCTAAGAAAGCTGCACTTCTTGCATGTGTACTTATGCTTGGTGGTGTATTCATCTGGTTCATGCCTTCTTGGTACATCGCTGGTCAAGGTGTAGACCTATCAGCTGCTTACCCAGACGCAGGTTCTAAAGCTGGTGACTTCGCTTACCTATACTTCGTACAAGAATACATGCCAGCAGGTATGGTTGGTCTTCTAGTAGCAGCAATGTTTGCAGCAACTATGTCTTCTATGGACTCTGGCCTAAACCGTAACTCAGGTATCTTTGTTAAGAACTTCTACGAAACAGTTGTTCGTAAAGGTAAAGCTTCAGAGAAAGAGCTAGTAACAGTATCGAAGATCACTTCTACTGTATTCGGTATCCTGATCATTCTTATCGCACAGTTCATCAACTCACTTAAGGGTCTGAGCTTGTTCGATACAATGATGTACGTTGGTGCCCTAATCGGCTTCCCAATGACTATCCCTGCATTCCTTGGCTTCTTCATCAAGAAGACTCCAGACTGGGCAGGTTGGGGTACACTAATCGTTGGTGCTATCGTTTCTTACATCGTAGGTTTCGTTATTAACGCTGACATGGTATCTCACGCATTTGGTCTAGAAGAACTAACTAAACGTGAATGGTCTGATGTTAAGGTTGCTATCGGTCTTATCGGTCACATCACACTAACAGGTGGTTTCTTCATCGCTTCTACTCTGTTCTACAAGCCTCTAACTGCAGAGCGTCAAGCAGACGTAGACAAGTTCTTTGGTAACCTATCAACGCCTCTAGTTGCAGAATCTGTTGCACAACAGAAACTGGATAACAAACAGCGTGAAATGCTAGGTAAACTAATCGCAGTAGCTGGTCTTGGTGTAATGCTAATGGCATTCCTACCTAACCCAATGTGGGGCCGCGGTGTGTTCATCCTGTGTGGTGCTATCGTAGGTGGTGTTGGTCTGCTCCTAGTTAAAGCTGTTGATGATTCTGTTGAAGATCTTAAAGAGAGTGTTGCTACTAAATAATCACTTAGATTAAAGCAAACTTGAATATTGAAGCGGGCCTTGGGCCCGCTTTTTGCGTTTTTGAGGGGATGGGAAGTTAATAGTTTTTAGCTGCGAGCTGCGAACCCTAAGCCGTAAGTTAAAATAGCGATTTGCTTTTGTTTTATTGGGGGTATGGGTTGTTCAGCAGGTGAAGATATCTCCGACTGGTACGCCAGCCCGGAAAGCACTCGGAGATGACGATGGGTTGTGGTGAGTTTCGGATGTGGATTTACGGTTCTATGGACTTAAAGCTCTATGGTCCGTTTCCGTCGTCCCCGATTGCTGTTATCGGGGACCTAAATAGTTCATCAGGTGAAGAGATCTCCGATAAAAGCGCTCGGAGATGACGAAGGGTTGTGGTGAATTTCGGATGTGGATTTACGGTTCTATGGACTAAAGCTCTATGATCCGTTTCCGTCGTCCCCGATTGCTGTTATCGGGGACCTAAATAGTTCAGCAGGTGAGGAGATCTCCGATAAAAGCACTCGGAGATGACGTTGGGTTAGAGACGAAGTTGGGCTAAAGACGACAATTGGTAAATTTGAGATTTTATGTCTTCTGCTCGTCGTCCCCGAATGCTGTTATCGGGGACCTAAATAGTTTAGCAGGTGAAGAGATCTCCGATAAAAGCGCTCGGAGATGACAATGGGTTGTGGTGAGTTTCGGATGTGGATTACGGTTCTATGGACTTAAAGCTCTATGGTCCGTTTCCGTCGTCCCCGAGTGCTTCTATCGGGGACCTAAATAGTCCAGCAGTTGAAGAGGTCTCCGACTGGTAGGCCAGCCCGAAAAACACTTCGGAGACGACGTTGGGTTTGATGCGACGTTGGATTAGAGACGACGGTGTGGTTGGAGATAACATGTAAACGATTTAGCTCGTTCTGGCGTTTATTCTCAATCAAGTGGTCGCGTTGTAATTCTCAGATCTGAACTACTTAAGCTCCAATAGTAATACTATTGCGCTTGCTGGCGAACCTTCTCTTAAATTTATCCATAACCTAATTAATGAATGCCAACTCCCATTTACATAATTAATGTGATCAGGCTCTGCTAATTTTACCTGTAACCGGGTATTGCTACGTGTAACAGCATGTTTCTAGTTGTGTTTCTTAAAGTTTTTAAACGTTATTTAATGTTAGATCTAGATCACTTGTATGATTTATTCATCAACACTTCACGAGGTATTCGTCACATTTAAACCTTATTGTAGTACAAGTCAGTGTTGGTTCTGGTTAGACTTTTTTGCACTTACACAATAAATCAATCTCACTAGGGTTAAACAATGGATCTCAATACAGTTATTGTTGGCGTCTATTTCCTATTCTTAATTGCAATAGGATGGATGTTCAGAACGTTTACAAGTACAACAAGTGATTACTTCAGAGGCGGCGGTAGCATGCTTTGGTGGATGGTAGGCGCTACAGCCTTCATGACCCAATTTAGTGCTTGGACGTTTACTGGTGCAGCGGGTAAGGCGTACACGGATGGTTTTGCAGTAGCAATTATCTTCCTAGCGAACGCATTTGGTTACCTAATGAACTACCTATACTTCGCTCCTAAGTTCCGTCAACTACGTGTTGTTACGGTAATTCAGGCGATTCGTATGCGTTTTGGTTCTTTCAACGAGCAAGTATTTACTTGGTCGGGTATGCCAAACAGCGTTATCTCTGCGGGTATCTGGCTGAACGGTCTAGCCATCATTGCTTCTGGCATCTTTGGTTTCGACATGACGACGACTATCGTTCTGACGGGTCTAGTAGTACTAGTAATGTCTGTAACTGGTGGTTCGTGGGCGGTAATTGCATCTGACTTTATGCAGATGGTTATTATCATGGCGGTAACAGTGACGTGTGCGGTTGTTGCTATTATTCAAGGTGGTGGTGTTGGTGAGATTATCAATAACTTCCCTGTGGATGAGGGTGCATCTTTCGTTTCTGGTAACGACCTTAATTACCTAAGCATCTTCGGTATCTGGGCATTCTTTATCTTTGTGAAGCAGTTCTCTATCACGAACAACATGCTTAACTCTTACCGTTACCTTGCGGCTAAAGACTCAAAGAACGCAAAGAAAGCAGCACTTCTTGCGTGTGTTCTAATGACATTAGGCCCTGTAATCTGGTTTATGCCTTCTTGGTTCATTGCCGGTCAAGGTGTTGATCTAGCAGCGGTTTACCCAGAAGCTGGCTCAAAAGCTGCTGACTTCGCTTACCTATACTTCGTACAAGAATTCATGCCTGCTGGTATGGTTGGTCTTTTAATTGCAGCAATGTTCGCAGCAACAATGTCTTCAATGGACTCTGGCCTAAACCGTAACTCAGGTATTTTCGTTAAGAACTTCTACGAACCAATCTGTCGTCCAAATGCATCTGAAAAAGAGCTAGTAGTTGTTTCTAAACTAACGTCTACCTTCTTCGGTATCGCAATTATCCTTGTAGCGCTATTTATTAACTCGCTAAAAGGTCTAAGCTTATTCGATACAATGATGTATGTAGGTGCTCTAATCGGCTTCCCTATGACTATTCCAGCATTCTGTGGCTTCTTCATTAAGAAGACGCCGGATTGGGCAGGTTGGGGTACGCTTGTAGTGGGTGCGGTTGTTTCTTACTACGTAGGCTTTGTAATTACAGCAGATATGGTTGCGAACTGGTTCAACCTAGAGCCTCTTACTGGTCGTGAGTGGTCAGATATGAAGGTTGCTATTGGTCTTATTGGACACCTAGTGTTTACAGCAGGTTTCTTCTGCCTAACAACACTGTTCTACAAGCCACTTACCGCTGAGCGTCAAGCGGATGTAGACAAGTTCTTCGAGAACCTATCAACTCCACTAGTTGCTGAGTCTGCTGAGCAGAAAGTACTAGATAACAAACAGCGTCGTATGCTTGGTTCACTTATCGCAGTTGCAGGTGTTGGTGTAATGCTAATGTTCTTGCTACCTAACCCATTGTGGGGCCGCTTTATCTTTGTATTGTGTGGCGTGATTGTTCTGAGTGTTGGTTTACTACTTGTGAAAGCAGTTGATGACACCGTTGAAGAACTACGTGAACAAACCGCGAAATAATAGAGTTTTATAATTATTCAATGCGGGCCTTTTAAGCCCGCATTTTTTTGCTTTGCAAACCCTAAAAGAAGAGACAATAAAATGAAAAAAACTGCCATTGCCTTAGCTGCTACGTTAGCTTTGTCTGGATGTAGCCTTTTCAACAACTCTCAACCAGAAGAGCCTATGACGGTTGCGGATGTAAACCGCAGCATGCTTTTAGAAAGTGATCGTTTAACGGTTATTGAAAAAGCGTCTATGGAAGAAGCCTATAAAGGTGAAGTTGATGCACTTCGTGAGAAGATCCTCAATGCGAAAAATGGTGACGTGATTGAAATCGAACCAGGCAAGTATCGCAATCTTGGTCAACTGACTATTGAAGCGAATAACGTAACGATTAAAGCGAGAAAGGCAGGTACTGCTTGGATCACAGGTCTTGTTCAGTTTGAACTGAAAGGTGACGGTATTACTTTAGATGGATTGGTATTCACTGAAGGTGGCCCAAACGAGCGCTTTGGTGGCGTACGTATGATGGGTGACCGAATCACATTGAAGAATTCAACATTCTATTACTTCAATGATGATTACCCATATGAACCAGACGAGCGTCGCTCTGAGTATCCTAAGTACCTTTGGGTTTCTCTATGGGGTAAAGACGGTCAAGTGATCAACAACCGTTTTGAAGGTAAACAAAAGCGCGGTACGTTGATTGGTGTTCAGAAGAATGAAACGCCTGATAACCATATTATCAAGCACAACATTTTCTTGGATCAAAAACCAAATCAATTCAATGAGTTTGATATCAAAGAAGCGATTCGCTACAACGGCAACAGCTGGGAAGCCATTCGCATTGGTGACTCTAAAGCATCACAGTGGCCTTCAAACAGCCAGTTTGTAGAGAACCTAATGGTTAATATGGACGGTGAGCGTGAGCTTATCTCTATAAAGTCTGGTGGTAACATCATTGGTGGCAACACTATTTTTGAGAGTACCGCTTTGATTTCTCTTCGTCACGGCAAAGCCAACGTAGTTGAAGACAACGTAGTTCTGGGCAATGGCAAGCGTCTCACGGGCGGCATGCGCATCTATGATGAAGACCATGTAATCCGCAATAACTACATTGCTAACACTCGTGGTCGTGATGGTCTAATTGAAGGTAATGCGGATCTTCGTGGTGGTATTGTTATTAATACTGGCATTATCGATGTGGCGAATGGCGAAGAGCTTGATCAATCGGTTAAAGGCAAAGAGCTAAACAAGCAGTGGACTCCAAAGAACATCGCGATTGAAAACAACACGTTAGTTGATACAGAGTGGGGCATTGTTTATGGCAACCAGACTCACCGTGTAAGCCTGTTCGACAACAAAGAAGTGGAAAATATCTTTGGTGGTGTAGATGTACACTTTAGCAAGAATCTTGTAGACAACTCTGCCAACCCTGAGTTTGTTGCTGTTCGTGCTACTGCTGACTTCCCGCTTGATGCTGCAACTTATGCTGATGAAGTGTACGTTGGTCAAGTGACAGAAGCTGAGCAAGTTTCTAACTACTCTACTGAATTGCCAGAAATCACAAACGTGAATGGCTTTGAATCTGCAGAAAACGTGGGTGCTGATGCTTCTAAATTGAAGATCATCACCGCTGACGTTGCAGGACCAGACTACGTAATCCAATAAAAAATAACAACGTAGATGGCTAGGTAAAATAAAGGCGAGCATTGCTCGCCTTTTTCTTTGGATTGAACTTATTAATGCTTATGCAGGCATCTTGGCGCTATCTTGTTGGTTCTTGCATCGATTTAACTGATCTCTGACGATTTGCTTGTACACCTTGATCAGCTCAAACGATATGAAGCTGGTGTCAAGATAAAGCAAAGGAGCAGAGATAGCTTCACCCTTGGTGAGATCGTGCATTGAGTCTGCTAGACGAGCAATGGCTTCATCCAGAGTATATTGATTATTAAAGCCCTGATCCTGAAAACGCTTCGCTTTATTAAGTAAATTGCTAGCGCGCCCTACCAGCAGTTTTGGATTTCGTAATCCGTTTTGAACCACCGAACTGATACAGATTCGATATTGTGTTAGAGCATCCACCGTATCCATCAGTGTTTGCCACTGTTCGTTGTAGCGCGTCATTGATAATTCTTGCCCCTTCAGGCTTCTGAGCACAGCGCAATCACAGCAAAAGAACAATAAACGTATAGTTTGTCCGTGAACGACGAGTCGCTTTGACAGTGATTGTTCTTCACTGGTTTGGCTTAAGGCCTCTAGACGCATACTCAAGATGTGTCGCTCAGGTCGACTGCCTAGGTAGCTGTAGCTGCTGACTTTGTTGCTCAGGGAAAACAGCGTCGATTTAACTTCGGCAAACGCCTCTTGATCTATCTCTTCGCCCGTCATTTCTTCGTAGACAAACGAACGATGAAGTCGTACTGCATCTATTGCATCAAAAACAAACTTGACGGCTTGTTGCCCTTGGGTGATAGGGGATTCAAAGGGCGAAGAGAGTGCGTTAGTGAGGCCTGCTCGGTTGATCAGTAGCATGTTGCTTGATATGTCCATAATCACATCCTTATTTATGAAGACATTTATCATATTTAATCAAGCAACTATGATGCCAATCTATAACTTGTTGTTTTCTCTGGTTTTTATTGTTGGTGCACTGAATGTTTGTGCTTTTATCTTGTGCAGTTAGCACCAATTAGGTGCACTAGCATACAGGCTTATACAAGCAAAAATTCGCCTTGTTGTTTTACCGAATAAAGTGGCACAAGTGCTTGAATCTACTAAGGTGTTTACAGGTAATCACAAAGTTGAAGAGTCACTATGCACGAAGATTGGGCTGCGCTGGGTATTGCTGCTGTAGGTATTGTTGGGCTTGGGTGCCAATGGCTAGCTTGGCGCCTGAAATTACCGGCTATTTTGTTTTTGCTTGTAGCGGGTATTATTGCCGGTCCCATCATGGGGTGGCTACAGCCTCAAGTGGTTTTAGGCGAGCATTTCTTTGCTCTGGTATCACTGGCTGTTGCGGTGATTCTTTTTGAGGGAAGTTTGACCCTAAAGTTCTCTGAAATAAAGGGCGTCAGCAATACCGTGTGGAGCATTGTCTCTATAGGAGCCTTAGTGTCTTGGGCGGTAACGAGTATCGCTACGCACTATTTATTGGGCTTTGAATGGTCGCTGGCACTGCTGTTTGGTAGCTTGACAGTGGTAACGGGTCCTACAGTGATAGTGCCCTTACTTAGAACGGTCAGACCCACCGCGCGCTTATCCAACATTCTTCGCTGGGAGGGCATCTTAATTGATCCCCTTGGTGCGCTGTTTGTGGTCATGGTGTATGAGTTCATTATCTCAAGCAGTTCAGCGCAAAGCTTTGAAGTGTTTGGGCTTATCTTAGTGATAGGTTTTGGTATTGGTATTGCTGCGGGCGCTGGTGTGGCTGAAGTGCTCAGGAGAGGTTGGTTGCCAGAGTATTTACAACCTTTTGGCGTGTTAACCATTGTTCTTGCGGTGTTTGCAGTTTCAAACCATCTAGAGTCTGAATCTGGGCTCTTAACCGTGACGGTGATGGGAATGTGGCTTGCCAATGCCAGAGACGTGAATATTCAAAGTATTCTGCACTTTAAAGAAAACCTAACGGTCATGTTTATTACGGGCTTGTTCATCATACTAGCGGCTCGTATTGACCTTGAAGATTTCCAAGCCCTTGGTTGGAGTGCTGTAGCTTTGTTCGTCGTCATCCAACTTGTTGCTCGCCCTTTATCTATCTTTGCTTCTACATTACGCAGCAGTTTAGGCTTCAAAGAGAAGGTCTTCCTGGCTTGGGTTGCTCCTAGAGGTATTGTTGCCGCGTCTATCTCTGCTCTGTTTGCGATCAAGCTATACAATTTTGGTATGGAAGAAGCGAAATTGCTGGTTCCTTTGGTATTTATGGTGATCATCGGTACCGTTGTTTTACAAAGCTTTTCAGCTAAACCCATGGCGAAACTATTAGGTGTAGCAGAGACGGCTCCACGCGGTTTCTTGATTGTGGGAGCTAATGATGTAGCTCGCGCTGTCGCACTAGCCCTGTCTAAGTACGACTTAAGGGTTGTGGTGACGGATTCTAACTGGGATTACATTAGTCAGGCTAAAATGGCCGGTTTAGAGTATTACTATGGTAATCCTACATCGAGCCATGCTGATGAATACCTCGACCTGATTGGAGTTGGGCATGTGGTGGCTATGAGCCCTGATAAGCATTTTAATATCATGGCATGTATGCAGTATTTGTCCGATTTTGGTGTGAATCGAGTGTTCTGTCTAAGGGATATAAAAAACACCAATGGTGATAAACATATTGTGGGTAAAAAGTCCTTTGGACAAACGCTATTTGCTGGGCAGCATAGCTTTAAAAAGCTGGCGAGCTTGATCAATCAAGGAGCGGAAGTTAAGCATACCAAGTTGAGTGATAGCTTTACTTATCAAGACTACCTCACACAATATAATGACAGCCTTATCCAACCTTTGTTTGTAGTCACAGCTCAGCAACGAGTCCATATGGTCGGTGATGATAGCGAGTTTTCCCCTCAGCCTGGTGAAACGGTCGTTTCATTAATTAAAAAGCAGTGGACAGGAGAGGACAGGCGAGGAGATAGAGCCTAGCCGTATCAATTCAAGCCTCGTTTAACACGAGGCTTTTTTAGTTGCCTATCTTATTTATGCCTCTCAAACATTACATCCTAAATGGAAATCATTATGGAAATATTTATCCATAATGATTGGAAATATTGGCTCTTTTCAAAGTGTGATGAACCTCTTATTATGCTCGCCATCGACAACGCTTATGAGGAATTTCATTATGTCGCACCCAATCATTAAAGATCTAAACAGCCGTTACACAGCAAAGAAATACGATGCAGACAAGCGCATCTCTGCTGAAGATATGGAAGTGATCAAAGAAGCTATTCGTCTATCAGCATCTTCTATCAATTCACAGCCTTGGAAATTTATTGTGGTTGAGAGTGATGCGGCTAAGCAGCGTTTTCATGACACTTTTGCCAACATGCACCAATTTAACCAGCCGCACGCTAAAGAAGCGTCGCACGTTATTTTGTTTGCGCATAACCCTAACTACACCAAAGACGACTACCGTAAAGTTGTCGATGTAGAAGTAAGCTCTGGCCACCTACCGGCAGATATGTACGACAACATGTTAAACGGTGCATACGGTTTTGCAGAGCTAAACACTGACGAGAGTGGCTTCAACGGCAACTGGACTAAGGCTCAAACCTATATTGCTGTTGGTAACACACTGCACGTTCTTGCACGTATGGGTATTGCTTCTACTCCAATGGAAGGCGTTGACCCTGAGCTGATTGGTCAAGAGTTTGCACAAGAGCTTGGTGGCTACCAATGTGATTTCGCACTAGCGATTGGCTATCACCTAGATGGTGAAGACTACAACTACGGCAAGCCAAAAGCTCGCCTAGCAACAGAAGACGTTATTACTGTTGTTTAAGTTGTAGCAATTAAATGAATAATGAAAGGCTAGGTGCATAAACCTAGCCTTTTTTCGTTTGTATTGATCCGTCATACCCGCAGTCTCTTATCGGGTATCTAGAGCGCTGAATTCCTAACAGTAGTACCCACTAGATCTCCGATAGGGGCACACGGAGATGACAGTATCGAGATCAGCTGTACCCTTAACGAACCTTGCCATACCCGAAGTGTGTTATTGGATATCTAGAGCGCTGAATACCCAACGTAGTATCCACTAGATCTTCGATAGGAGCGCTCGAAGATGACAGTAGCGAGATCAGCTATAACCATAACGAAACTTGTCATACCCGAAGTGTGTTATCGGGTATCTTAAGCGCTGAATACCTAACATAGTACCGACTAGATCTCCGATAGGAGTGCTCGGAGATGACAGTATCGAGATCAGCTGTACCCTTAACGAACCTTGCCATACCCGAAGTGTGTTATCGGGTACCTAGAGCGCTGAATACCTAACATAGTACCTATTAGATCTTCGATAGGAACGCTCGGAGATGACAGTATCGAGATCTGCTATACCCTTAACGAAACTCGTCATACCCGAAGTGTGTTATCGGGTACCTAGAGCGCTGAATACTTAACATAGTACCGACTAGATCTCCGATAGGAGCACTCGGAGATGACAGTATCGACCTTAACGAACCTTGTCATACCCGAAGTGTGTTATCGGGTATCTAAAGCGCTGAGGACCTAACATAGTACCCTCTAGATCTCCGATAGGAGCACTCGGAGATGACAGTATCGAGATCAGCTATACCCATAACGAAACTCGTCATACCCGAAGTGTGTTATCGGGTATCTAGAGCGCTGAATACCTAACGTAGTACCGACTCGATCTCCGATAGGAGCACTCGGAGATGACAGTATCGACCTTCACGAACCTTGTCATACCCGAAGTGTGTTATCGGGTATCTAGAGCGCTGAATACCTAACATAGTACCGACTAGATCTCCGATAGGAGCACTCGGAGATGATAGTATCGAGATCAGCTATACTCTAAACGAACCTTGTCATGCCCGAAGTCTCTCATCGGGCATCTAAAACCCAGCAGTGAAGTGCCTTAATCAACATAAACCTTCATATTCGGATTCATCGAAAACGCAAAGATCATCTCAATATCTTCCTTCATGGTTCGTCCTTTAGAAAGCTCTGGTAGTTCATCAATAGCAAAGAAACCAATTTCAGAGATTTCCATGTTAATTGTGGGTTCGCCCGACTCCAACTTACACAAGAAAAACATCTTATAGATATGAAAAGGGTAAGGAGGAGTGTAGGGGTGCACAGCTCTGTCTTTTATAGCGACGAGTTCAGGATTAGAAACCACATACCCAGACTCTTCAAAAACTTCCCTGACAACACCTTGTGTTGGGGTTTCACACACATCGCCCCAACCTCCAGGCAGAGTCCAGCAATTGTCTTCACGCTCGCGAACCAGAAGGATTTTTCCGTCCTTAATAACACCAGCTCGAACGTCAATCTTCGGAGTTGGGTATCCGCGTTCATCGATAAATAGATTCGCCACTTTCTCTACAGGCTGGTCGCTCAGTTCAGCAAACATTTTATTTGAGATATCAGCTACTTGATCGAAGCGTTCTAGGTCAAACTTATCTACGGAATAAGTCTTTCCTGCCTGGCTTATTGCTTGTAATTGTTTAGCCCACTCTAGCCATTGACTCATGTTGATTCCTTTGCCGCTGCAATTAAACAGTCATAGAAGGCGGATGCGGCGGGAGAGAGCCCTCTAAGATGATTTCTAAGTACGATGGAAAACTGACTACTAAAGTGCCACTGTTTTGGCTTCAATGCTGTGAATTGGTCTCGATAATCGTGGTTTTCGATAAGGTGAGTAGGAAGAAAACTAATGTGCGTTCCCGCAAGGGTGAGCATTAAGCCTGATTCCACATGCCAACCGTCGATAAGCTTTAGATTTTGATATTGGCTAACATCGAGTAGGGAATACATGGTATCTGCGGCATAGCCTCCGACATTGATTCTCTGAGATTCCAGTGAATAGTTGTTGTTGCGTATGGTTTCGGCAAGATCCTTGCGTGCATACAAACAGCTTTCTTCAGTGAAAATCGGTTCTACATGAGGGTAAGAGTAGGTTTGATGATCGTTGAGAACTACAATCATCATATCCAGTTGGTTTTTTGCTAATTTCTCGTTGAGAACGGTGAAATCTCCAATCTCTAAGGTAAGCTCAACATCGTCGCTGAGTTTGTAATAGGCTTCGATGGCTTTTGATAAAGGGTTAGAAGAGAGAGAAACGGTATTGTCTAAACAGCCTACGCGAACATGGCCGATTAACTTAGATTGAACGCCCTTGAGTTTAGCGGCGTAGTCGGACAGCAAGCTATTGATCTCATTTGCATAATTATATACTTTGCATCCTTCGTCTGTTAACACAAAACCACTTCGTCCGCGGTTGCAAAGTACCACTCCGAGGCTTTTTTCTAGGGTGATGAGTTCCTTGCTAAGTACTGGCTGACTGAGGCCTGTGGTTAAGGTGGCATTGCTGATCCCACCCTGCTCAACGATCTCGGAAAAAAGTTCTAACCGACGTAGGTCTCGCTTGTCTAATTTTTCTATATTAATCGACATAAAAGCAATACATAATAAATTTAGAATGTTTAGATTCAATAATATGTATTTATTTACATGTAACAAGGTGCTAACTTTTTTTATGTGACCAATATGGATAAATATGTAGGAGAGACGGATGTCAGAACAACCTAAGTCAAAGATTGACGATTTCGAATTAGAGCCAGTGCCCGAAAATGCCAAGCGTTCTTGGTGGGTAATTAGCCTAATTTGGCTGGCTATTGGTATTGATATTTCAGGGTTGTTCCTAGGAGCAATCTTGAGTGAAGGCATGGCAATCAACGATGCCTTGCTAGCGACCTTTATTGGTTCGACCATTCTTGCTGTTCTTGCCATGCTCTGTGCAAATATTGGCTTTCAATCAGGTGTATCTACTCCGCTAGTGAGTAGCGCAGTGTTCGGCCGCAATGGTGGTAAATTATTAGGCCTAATTACAGGTGTGTCTCTTGTCGGATGGTTCGCTTTTCAGGCCGATTTCTTTGCGTTAATTCTGGTAGAGGCTCTTGCCAAATATAATATAGACGTATCCCATTTCGCTGCCTTAGTGGGAGGCGGAGCCCTTATGATGGCTACCGCTATTTATGGTGTCCGCGCACTTGGTAAGCTTTCAACTTACTCCGTACCGCTAATGGTTGGTTTGATTACCCTTGGCCTTATCATGGCATCGGGCACACAAACAGGCGGTGAACGAGAGTTAGTTGCGCCAATGTCTATGGGTGAGGCAATTTCCTTTGTTATGTCTATCTGGATTTTGGCTGCGATTGCGTCTCCTGATATCGCTCGTTACGCTAAAACTCGAAAAGATGCCATTCTAGGCGCCGGGTTTGGTTTCTTGCTTGGTAACAGTGCGACTATCGTTGTTGCGCTTCTACTTACTCAAATGACAGGTACAGATAACCTAGTTGAAGTCTTCTTTGCCATCGGGCTTGGCATGGTTGCGATTACCATTCTGGTATTTGCACAGTGGACAACCAACAGTAGTAACCTAGTGTCAGGTGCTCTGGGTATGTCAGTAGCTCTTCCTCGTGTTCCTCGCCCTGTTTGGGTTGTATTAATGACGGTTATCGGCCTTGCGGTAGCGCAATTCGGTATGGTTGATAAGTTTACCGCTTTCTTGACTCTTCTTGGTGTCACGATCGCACCATCAGCGGGTGTTTACCTGGCTCAATATTACTTCATCAATAAGAAAGACTTTACCTTTGAGGCAATTCAGAGCGTTCCGGCTTGGAAACTGAATGGTTTGCTGGCATGGGCCTTTGGTAGTGCAGTGAGTGCATGTACTGCGGGTGAATTTTTCAATCTATTTAGCATCACCTCTATCTCGGCAATCGATGGCATTCTCGCTGCATTCGTCGCTTACATGGTTCTGGCTAAGGTAACGGCATTGGGAAAGAGCAAGGAGACAGTCCGTGATTATTAATGACCAAATCATTGACGATATTGCTCTGGGTGCCACAGTGCTTGGTACAGGCGGTGGCGGTGACCCTTACAGTGGCGCTTTGATGGCAAAGGCAGCTATCGCCCAGTCGGAAAAACCGGTAGAGATTATTTCTCTTGAACAAGTTGATGACAACTGCATGACGGTTCCATCTTCTATGATTGGCGCTCCTACCGTTGCAATAGAAAAACTGAACTCTAAAGAGCAGATGCTGGTGGCCTTTGAGGCAATGGAAAAGGCGCTAGAAGAGACGATCTCTGTGACTTTCCCTATTGAAGTGGGCGGGTTCAACTCTCTCATTCCAATCCTGATTGCAGCTCAAAAAGGCATTCCTGTTGTCGATTGTGATGCCATGGGGCGTGCCTTTCCTGAATCACAGATGGTGACCTTCTATTTAGATGGTTTGCCTTCTGCGCCAAACACCTTGGCGGATGAGAAAGGAAATGTTGTTACCCTTCATCCATTAGATGGTGTTTGGTCTGAGCGTTTCGCTCGCCCAATCACAGAAGAGATGGGTGGGTCTGCCGCTATGTGCGACTATCCAATGCGAGGCGTGGATCTAAAGAAGAGTGCACTTGGCGGAACGCTAACCAAAGCCATGAACATAGGCAAGGCGATTCGCCATGCCAATGACAACAGCGAAAATGCGGTTGATGCGGTTCTCGATATTGTTGGTGGCCAACGCATTGTCAGCGGCAAGATCTTGGATATCCATCGCACAACATCAGGAGGGTTTGTTACCGGTGGTGTTGTGATTGAAAAACTGCAGTATTCAGATAATCAGGATCAGCCTGATTCAGTGGTGGTGCATTTTCAAAACGAATTGCTATTGGCTCACAAAGGTCGCTCTGCGGACGATCTAAGCCAAGAAAACCTGCTCGCGACTACGCCAGATCTTATATCGATACTGGATCATGAGACAGGTCAGCCCATCACCACTGAGCAACTTCACTATGGACAGCGCGTGGATCTCATCGCTTATCCTTGCGACCCTAAGTGGCGCACGGACAAGGGCATTGAGGTGGCTGGACCTAATTACTTTGGTTACGAAGTTGAGTATCAAACAATCGAATCCTTGCTAGAAACAGGTGGTAAGTAGTCATGCAAGATCAAGTTTTTCGTCTAGGTATTGATGTTGGTGGCACCAATACCGATGGGGTGCTGTTAGATAGCGCTCTAAATTGCATCGCTAAGGTGAAGGTAGCAACCTCAGAGGATATTTTCACTGGTATTGATGGTGCTATCTCGGCGTTATTAACCCAAAGCGGTATTCAAGGCAATCAAGTCCAGCATGCTATGCTGGGCACAACACAGTGTACCAATGCCATTGTTGAAAAGAAGGCATTAGACCGAGTTGGAATGATTCGACTGGCACTGCCAAGTGGCAGTAGCGTACCGCCATTGTGTGGTTGGAGTCAGTCGTGGCAGCAACTGCTGGGTGAGCATTTCTACGAGGCGCACGGCGGCTATGAATACGATGGTAAATTGATTGCCGATATTCAAGAGCAAGAGATCCGTCAGCTTTGTCAGAAGATGAAGGGCAATGTTGATTCGATTGCTATCTGTGGCGTGTTTTCTCCGGTAAATGGAGAGCAAGAAAAGCAAGTTGCACAATGGGTATCGGAGGAGCTTGAGGGTGTAAAGATCTCTCTTTCTCATCAGGTTGGTAGCCTAGGGATATTAGAGCGTGAGAACGCGACCATTCTGAATGCGGCATTGCAGGGCACTGCTCAGCGCTTTGTGCAAGGCTTCTGTCATGCGCTTGAGAGTCATAGAATCCTAGCAACCCCATACTTTGGACAAAACGATGGCACCTTGATGTCGCAAGAGTTTGCTCTTAAGTATCCAATCCTTACCGTGGCGTGTGGCCCAACCAACTCCATTCGCGGTGCGAGTCACCTATCCAAATTATCAGATGCGATTGTCGTTGATGTAGGCGGTACGACATCAGACATTGGCGCGCTGGTTCATGGTTACCCAAGAGAATCTAGCATTGCAGTGGAGCTGGGTGAGGTACGAACAAACTTCCGTATGCCCGATATCCTAGCACTGGCCATCGGCGGTGGCACGATTGTGCGAGAAGAAGACGAGGGCTTTAAGTTGGGGCCTGACAGTGTGGGGCACAGATTACTAAGTCAAGCAAAAAGCTTTGCTGGTGACACATTAACCCTGACTGATGTTGCGCTTACGCTTGATCACATGGATTGGCATGATACACGTCAAGTGCAAGCCGTGGATCTATCTCAACCCGACGCTTCAACTATCTATACACAGATGGTTCGAGATGTGGAAGAGGGCATTGATAAGATGAAGACCTCATCGGATGCAGTGCCAGTGATTCTTGTTGGTGGTGGTAGTGCACTGATGCCCGATGCTTTTGTCGGAGTCAGTGAGGTGGTTCGCCCCGAACACTATGAAGTAGCGAATGCGATTGGTGTAGCGCTAGGTGAGATCTCTGGTCAATTCGACAAGATTGTCTCGTTAGAGCCAAGCAAGCGTATTGAAATCATGAAGCAACTTGAAGAGCAAGCAAAGCAAACCGCCGTTAATGCGGGTGCCTGCCCTGAGAGCGTTGCAGTGATAGAGCGCAGCGAGATACCGCTGAGTTATCTACAAGGCAACATGGTGCATGTGAAGATAAAGGCAGCAGGGAAGATCGCCTGATATTTATCGAAAGCAAAATCGGATAATGAAAAAGCCCTAGGTCATTGAAGTGACCCAGGGCTTTGTTATTTATGGTTAGTTTCTTGAAGAAAAAACTTGGTGGGCTAGGCGCTATTAATCGTGCGTTACCTTGAGATCGTAGATAGTTGCCGCAGTCATATCATCGCCATCACCGGTACGGTTTTGCACGTAAACGCCGGCTTTAAAGTAGTTCCAGCTGTCTTCCAGGCTAACACCGTAGATGTCTAGGTCTACAGAAACCTTACGTGGAGCTTTGCCTTCTTGATAAAGTTCGAACGTCAGCATGCTGCCTTCAACATCAATTGCGTAAGAGAATTTTTCGCCTAGCGCAATACCCTCGTCAAAAGATTCAGGAGTGTTTTTCTCACCTTGACGCCAGAAGTTTGGTTTAGTCGAGCCTAGAACAGGGAAGGTGATATCACCGTCACGCAGACCAGAGCGACGATCAGGTTCTACGTTGAACCAGATTGAACCTGTTTTGTGGTTCGGCATCTTGCGGTAATAAACTTTGATTGGTTCATCATTAGGCGCATGGATCTGACCAATGATTACGCGACCTTGCTGCCAATCTACACCAGTAGTCGTTACTTCATCAACAGACATGGTGACTTCCATACGACCATTTACGCCGCCCACTTTAGCGTGATCGCCTTCTGGAGCAGAACCAAATACCCAGTTGTTCTTGTTAGTACCTCGAGTACTAATAGATGTATCACCACAGCGAAGCATTTGACGAAGTTCAGAACGGATATATTTAGTGTTCTCTGATGTCTTGACTCCAGATATTGGTGAACGGAAAACCACACCATCGCCTGCTTCATTGACATAGAAGTATACAGAATGCTGAGCACCTTGCGCAATTTCGTTCTCGCTGAACTCAGTTGGTTTATCACCACCAGTTAGTGATACCGGCAATGTCGTTTTCCAACAGCTTAGGTCTAGAACCTCATTTGGAGTCGGGGCTGCAATTGCGGCAGATGAAAGGGCAAATGTAGATAAAACGCCAATAGCAACTTTGCTAAATGAAGACATTAAGTTTTCCTGCAGATAAGTAATTATGTATGACAAATATGTTATTTGTGTAGGAGTTCTTTGTCTGTGATATAGATCGCGTCAAAATTTACCTGTCTGTAGCCTTGTTTGAAGTCGACTTTCCTATCACTCTGTTTTTAAAGTTATTTTTGAATATTCTGATTGCTCTACATTATTCGGCGTGTAACTTTTGGTAACATTTACTGGCTTTTCGAGTGATTGTTTGGGGGAAAATTAATCACATTTCAGATGGGTATTCATCATACTAATGTCATAAGTCTCAATGAAAATGTTAAGTATATCAAATTGATATGCTGACTTGGCGTATCAATTATTGAAAAAAGTATGTGCTTATATTTGAGTTATTTCTGCATAACTGAAAGGCGAGGTCAAAATAGACTAAAAGTTTTGAATGAATGGCAGAAAGCGGTGGACTAAATGGAGCAGTAGAAAATTTAAGAGTTTCTTAAGATTGCTAGATAAAATAATGTACGCGGCTTTTGGATTGGTATTCAGAATGGACCATAAAAGTTGCAGTATGGCACGCTGGGTAAAACTGGGCGTAATGACACCATTAATTGCATGGGTATTATGAGCATCTGCTTGATTATTTCTCAGAATTAATTACAATAGCCTTATTGTAATACAAATGGTTTGACCGGCAGAAACGAGTGTCTCGATTTGTGAAGGTTTAGCCAATTATCAACTCATATAGAGAATATCACTATGTCTAACAAAGTTGCATTTATCTCAGGCGCTACTGGCGGTATCGGTTTTCAAGTAGCTAAGCGTCTTGGTCAAGACGGTTACACTGTTATCCTTAACGGTATCGAAGATGCGAAAGGTGCTGAACGTCTTGCTGAGCTTAAAGAAGCAGGAATCGAAGCGGAATACCACGGTTTTGATGTAACTGACGAGCACGCTGTAACTGCTGCTATCACCGCTGTTGGTGAGAAGTACGGTAAAATCGACGTTGTTGTAAACAACGCTGGTGGTCTTGGCGGTCGTAGCCCAATTGAAGGCATGGAAACTGATTTCTTCCGTAAAGTAATGGCTCTTAACCTAGACAGCGCATTCTTCGTATCTCGCGCTGCTATTCCATTCCTTAAGAAGTCTGACAACGCGTCAATCATCAACTTCACTTCTAACGCAGCTTGGAACGCAGGCGGCCCAGGTGCTGGTATCTACGGTACTTCTAAAGCAGCAGTTCACACTCTAACTCGCGCTCTAGCGAAAGAACTTGCTCCAGCAAGCATCCGTGTTAACGCTGTATCTCCTGGTACTATCGATACTCCGTTCCACGCGCAAATCAAAGAAACTAAGCCAGAAGTATTTGCTTCTTGGGCTAACAGCATCATGCTTGGTCGTCTTGGCCAGCCAGAAGAAGTTGCTTCTGCGATTTCTTTCCTAGTAAGCAAAGATGCTTCGTTCATCACTGCTGAAACGCTACAAATCGGTGGTGGTCAAGCTCTAGGTATCTAGTACCTAAGTAAAACTACTCTTAGTTTTACTGCTTAGACAGCATCTTTAACAGCAGATCTCGAAAGGGGTCTGCTGTTTTTTTACGACTAAAACAATAGTCAGTGAGCCTATAGATCTGAAAGGCGTTCTTTAATTGCGAGTATTTCTTGTCTGCGCTCGAGGAATAGGTCGACGAGTTTGGGATCAAAGTGTTCTCCCTTCTCATCATTGAGTAACGCAAAGGCATCCTCAACATCCCAAGCTTTTTTATAGGGGCGTGGAGAGGTAAGAGCGTCAAAAACGTCGGCAATCGCAGATATCCTTCCTACGAGGGGAATATCTTCTCCTTTCGTACCTGCGGGGTAACCCTTGCCATTAAATTTTTCATGATGTGTCATGGCTACTGTGTGGGCAAGCTTTAACACGGAAGAGTTATCTGGACCAAATAAAATGTCGCCACCAATCGTGACGTGGGTCTTCATTACTTCCCATTCTTCCTGCGTTAATTTGTCGTCTTTGAGCAAAATGCCATCGGGTATGCCTATTTTACCTATATCGTGCATAGGTGCCGCGTCACGAAGTAGGTCTGCATCGGTTTCACTCATTCCTGCGGCGATAGCTAATAGATGGCAGTAGTGCGCCATGCGCTGAACGTGCAAGCCAGTTTCATTGTCTTTATACTCTGCAGCTCTGCCAAGGCGGTGAATAACTTCGAGTTTAGTCTTGTTTATTTCCTGGGTTTGTTCTTTAACCTTTAAATAAAGCTCGCGGTTTTGGTTGGCAAGGGACAGGTGAGTTTTGACTCTCTGCTTCGCCACTAGTGGTGTGATTGGCTTGGTAATGTAATCAACAGCTCCAAGCTCAAAGCCTTTGATTTCTTCTTCTGCAGTGATCTTAGCGGTGACAAAAATGATAGGAATGTGGGCCGTATTCGGTTGGCTTTTTAGAATATGACACACCTCATAGCCGTCCATTTCGGGCATCATAATGTCTAATAAAATGATGTCGGGGGCTGGAACCATTTGGGCTATCTTTATAGCCAGTTTGCCGCTGTTGGCAACCTTAATTCGATAGTTGTCCTGAAAAGTGCCGGCCAAAACATCAATGTTTGCTGGGGTATCGTCCACGATTAAGATTGTTTGTTTGTCTTCCGCCATAATCTTTTTCATTCCTTAATTAGTTCTTTTAGCAACTTAGCCGCACCCTCATAATCAAAGTTCGACATGGCTTGCTTGATTGATCTTAGTTGCTGATGCATTGCTGTATCTAGTGGTGCAGAAAGTAATGATTCCATGATTTCTTGGGCCTCAAACTCGTAGGCTTCTATTGCCTTGAGTAAGCGGATCAATTGACTATCAATATCGATGGGCTCCAGAGAAGGTGTGATTTTGCTTTCTGCCGGTTGAGTGTTATTGAGAAACGCCTTCGCCAGGGTTAGGCTTTCCATTAACTGCTCTTTTAATGAGGCTACCTTTTGCTCAAGGTAGTCCCTATTATGTGGGTCTAATTGCAAATGAGCTTCTATGTCCGCTGCCGTACTGGCTGGACGGGACATGCCCAGAGTCGCTGCGAGTCCTTTCAATGTGTGTGCGGTTATTTCAACCTTAGGCAATTCATTTGCCTCTAGTGCTTGTTCTATTGAAGTTATCTGGTCAGTGCAGGAATCAATAAACTTGTTCAAAACGGTGGCGTAGAGTTTCTGATTGCCATTGACCGTGCCTAGCCCAAAGTTGGCATCGAATAACTCTGAGGGTATAGAAGGTGAAGTGGTTTGTGTGGAGTCCAGGTTATTAATAGTTTCCCCAGTTAGGTATTTACTTAATACAGACCGCAACTTATCTAAGTTTATAGGCTTACCAATATGGTCATCAAACCCTGCTAATCTAGCGCGCTTGATATCTTCATCCATGACATTGGCTGTCATGGCGACTATCGGTGATGGATAACCGGATTCTCTGAGTAACTTGGTGGCTTCATAGCCATCCATGATCGGCATTTGTATGTCCATTAAGACTAAGTCATAGTGATTATGTTCTATTTTGTCGATGCCTTGTTGCCCATTATTAGCAATATCAATCGCGATCTCGAACGGCTCTAGAATGCCTATCGCTAACTCTTGGTTTATTTCATTGTCTTCGACCAACAATACCCGAGCGTTAGGGAAGATAGTTTTAGATTCTATATTGCTCGAATTGAGAGCTTCAGACGTTGATATTTCAAACACTGCATCATAGATCTCATCGGGTAGTGATGGATTAGATACGCAACGCCAACCCGCGTTAAGGAAATCTTCGACTCGAGTGTCTTGATCCGTTGAAACTACGACATTAAGGCTTAACTTATTAGCAAACACCTTAAGATCGCTGATATTTTCAGCACAGGCCTTATCCACGGTTAGTAGCGTATTACGTTCTGCTCTATTGAGGTTAGCTTCTATTTCGTGGATTGACTCAAAGAAGGTGACTGTCGTGTTTAGCCCATCAAATGCCGATTGAATGAGTTGATTTGATAATGGGTTTTCGCTTTGTATCCAGAGATGATAGTTAGAGTGTTGTTTGATTGACTCCTGCCAATTTCCCTTTAATGTTGGGTCTACTTCTATAGTGAGGTCAAAGTAGAAAGTACTGCCCACATCTAACTCGCTTTCTAACTGCAAGGAGCCGCCCATTTTTTCGACGAGTTGCTTAGATATAGATAAGCCAAGCCCGGTTCCGCCAAAATTACGGGTTGTTGATGCATCAGCTTGGTGGAACGATTGAAACAGTCTCGATTGCTGTTCCTCGCTGATACCAATTCCTGAGTCAACGATACTAAACCTGATCTGCTGATGATTATCGAGATCATTCAACAGTAAAACCTTTACTACGACAGAACCTGTTTGAGTAAACTTGATGGCGTTGCCAGCAAGGTTGAGTAACACTTGAAATAAGCGAGTATCATCCGAGATTAGTTGTCTCTCTACTCTAATATCTATCTCGAAATACAGCTGGATAGATTTTTCTACTGCTTTAATGGAGCAGATATCGGCCAGCCTTCTCATTAACTCTCTTAATGAGAAGGGTTGTTTGTCCAGTTCAAGCTTACCCGCTTCAATCTTAGAGAGATCTAGAATATCGTTAATCAGATTGAGCAGGGTAGAGGACGACTGCTCTACCTTATTCAGATACCGGGCAACGGTTGGCTCTTGGTTTTTTGTAATTGCCAGGTGAGTCATCCCTATGATTGCATTCATTGGCGTTCGGATCTCGTGGCTCATATTGGCCAGGAATTGACTCTTGGATTGGTTAGCTTGCTTTTCTTTTATCCTAGATTTCTCCAACATAGTGGTTAGCTCAATCATGTCACTGACATCATAAGCCCAGAACAAAACGGCTTCTTTATCATTGAAGTGAGTTCGATAGTAGCTAACCCGACCGTTAAAGCGTTCGCCATTTTGTTTTAACAGCTCCATTTCTTTGTCTACAACGGCACCGTGAGCAACCAGTTCTTCATAGACCTTTGCTCTATCATTTGGTGAGCTGTAGATCTTAGATACGTCATAATCGTTGATGTCTTTTCTGGATATTTTGAACAGTTCGAGCGCCCTTGGGTTAGTGTATGCTGGATGGCTGTCTTGAATTATCGCAACGGCAATTGGTGAGGATTCTAAAATGTTGAGAAGCTCTTGTTGCTTATTGTTCAGCTCTTTGGTGCGACGTCCGATTTGCTCCTCAAGCTCTGCATTGGATTGCGTCATGATTTGATAAGAACGCGTACCTACTTTCAAAAGAAAGAAGGAGACGGAAACAATTAGGCTTATAGAGATAAGCAAAAAGGCGATTAATACAAAGCTTGTCGTCTGATAGACGCTATACACTTCTTTCAGTGTGATTTCCGCAACGATAGTAAAGCCGTATTTTGGAAACCACCGAATAGACGTCAGCATCTCTTGATTCTGGGCAGTGGTCAGTTTTTCGATGTTTTGGTCATTATTATTTGGATCTGATTTAAGGTTTTCTATCGTTTCCAGTAATTCCGTTGTAACCGAATTTGAAAGGATCTCATCCGTTTGTTGAGAAGGAGATTGTGAGCGACTATTGGTGATAATAAAGCCTTTATCATCGACTCCAAATACCCGACCGGTTTGACCTATTTTTGCGGCTCGAAAGTTTCGAGTAAAGCCTTTCCCTGGGTCAATAGTGAGGGAGAAAATCGCAAAAATCTCCTCATTTTCATCTTTCACTGGGTAAAGCAAAAACATGGAAGGGTTGTCATCTGATGCGGTTTGCGAGCTTAACTGACTGTGTAGTGGGGGAACAAGAACGATCTCTCCCTGCCAAGCACGCTTCAGATAGCTTGAAGAGGCGGTTTCTAATGAGCTAGAACGGCCAACATAATCATCGTTTGTAGACGCCAGAATGAGATTATTGTGGCCAATGAGAGTAAACCCGGTAGTAGAGGTTAGACTAATGCGACTGCTGACGTGCCGTCTTATGCGCTTCTGAATAGGAGAATTAAGGATGATCTCAGCCTTCTCATCTTCAGGGAAATCAAGGGTAGAGATATCGTCAAGTAGTTGAGCCAGAATGATAAAATTTTCATCGAGAAGAAGCTTTATGTTTGTGGATTTTTCACCTATCCATTCTTCAAGGATGATCTCGATGCCGTTTTGAGCAAGATCTAATCTACCGTTATAGGAGTTTAGGGTGTTGGCTTTTTCGTTTTTTATAACGACAAAAATACCCAGAGCCATACTGGCACAAACACCCAACACCAGCACACTAAAGAACAGCTTGCTTTTTCTTTGACCGAAGAATTGCTCATTTTTTTTTCTGAAAATGTGGTCAAAAATTGAAAGGACTAAAAGCAGCATGATTATGAGCAAAATACCCAAGCTGATCTCAGTCATAGGATTGATGGTGGCGTTTTCGTTAGCAAGTAGCGGCGTAAAGAAAATGCCGGCAAGCAATATTGATGCAATAAGGGTAACCTTTCGATAAAGAAACAGAGCGAATTTTCCTATCATTAGTTCTTAGAATCCTTTCTCTGTTTTTAGGGCGACGTTGTCCAGTTCTTGATGACTAGGGTCTGTTGACCTTTTGCGATTAAATTTTGCTCGACTAGAAACCATTTAATCAAGGCGAGGGGCTTGCCGCCTAGTCATCTAAGCAAAAGACGCTCAACGACGAGTAAATGGTTTCTAGTCGAGCCCTTCGGGTAGCGTTTGTTGGGCATTTCTACGGCGTTAGTCCCTTTTCATGTGGAACCACCACACCTAAAAGTGACTGCCTTGTTTAAATACCCAACAAATCGCTACAAAAATAAACTCAAAAGATCAACAGACCCTAGTAACGATATAAGATATTGACTTGAATACAAAAGGTTACCAATATGTTATAGCACCTTTAAACTACATCGAGTAGAAAAAATGCCTAGACTTAGTCTGCTACATCTCATTTTTGTTTTGTCCGGATTGTCGATCACATATCCTAGTGTGGCGAACGAGGAAATCCAGATTATAAAAATGACGCCAAAGCAATCAGAAGCAGACGTGTCTCATGATTATTTGGTACAGCTTGTTTCAAAATCGACAAAACTAGCTGAGCCACATTTTGGTCCAAGCAAGATCGAATTTATGCCAATTATGTTGAGTCAAGATAGGGTCTTACAGTTGTTGGGAATTGGTGGAGTGTTAGACATTGTAGCCTCAGCGCCAACTGATGAGAGAGAGTCATCCTTTCTGTCTGTTAAAGTTCCTATCTTCATGGGTTTACTGGGATATCGGATGATGATTATTGCTCCTAGTAAGCTGGGGATTTTTGAAAGCATCACCAAGGAAGAAGAGTTAAAGAACCTGATAGCATGTCAGGGGACGGCATGGCCAGATGCGGACATATTGGAGGACAGCGGTTATAGAGTGCTTCGGGTTACGAAATTTGAGCAAATGTTCGAGAAATTGCATAGCGGTGAGTGCGATTATTTCCCTAGAGCGATTACCGAGGGTTATGGAGAGCTTGAGTATTATAATGAAAACAACCCGGATAAACCGCTGGCTAAATTTGATTCAATCTTGATTCATTATCAAGTGCCACTGATGTTTTATACCAGTCATAATAACTACGAACTAGCCGCAAAAATTCAGTACGGTATGGAACAAATGGTTATAAATGGTGAGCTTGAAGCGCTCCTGAAAACCCATCCTGTCACTCAATCTGCTTTCCCATTATCAAAATGGGACAATGCCAAGATCTTTAGTGTGCCTAATAAGCGACTGCCTAAATCTGTACCTACCTTCAATAAAGCAATGTGGTTGAGTTTGGACTGATAAGCCTTGATGCTCGCCTTTTTATTAAACAGGATAATGTCAGATTTATGATTCCCCCTTTTATGGGGACACACACCAAACCGCGAGAGAAATATCCAGAGTGTACTAAAGGCCCAAATTAATTTTAGGACAGTCTAATTAACACAATAACTTAAAGATTGGTGGGGAGTGGAACTGTCGGACACATTTAATAATGTAACGAGTTATTGTTGATGTGTTCTTGAGTGGCTGCATCTGGCATTTTTTGGGGATTTCATGGAAAGTACAGATAATTAGTCAAGTGAGTAGATATGTATCTTTGTTTTTCCAAGGTGATGTTTGATTGTTTGGGTACTGACCGGCCTGCCTATCGCAGTAGCTGTTGAGCTTTCTAGCATAGTACAGACCCTGAACCATCTTTGTTGAGTGAAATTCAGGCGTTCTAGTATCGGTGGTAGTGAATCGTCCATTGATGCCTTATCTTTCCTAAACTGTCGAGCGGTCCAGTCTATAAGGCATAAATAATCGAGTAACTTTATTGGAAGATACTCAGAACTCTTTTTGTTTGAGTTGCCTATTAAAGGGCAGAGGTGAGATGGCGTAATAATGTTTTGCTTAAAGGCATGTAGGCGAGCCCTGACGGAGGTATGTTCTGATTGTTCTGGAGTATCAGCAATGCCTGAGCGAATAGGATTTAAGTCGACGTAGGCCATTGCGGCAATAAGAGCTTTTTCATCCAGAAGAGCTTGGCTTTTGAATCGGCTTTCCCAAAAATGCCCTTTGCAATTGTCTTCTTGGTTCGCTCGACACGCGATATCGTAATTAAGCTCTTTCATAAACCAACTCAGATTCCATAGACGATTTCGCCAAGATTCAATCAGTTCAATACATCTCATTTCCTCTGCTGCGGAGGTCAATTCATTGTTTTTCCAACGTTTAATCAGCTCTGGAAGGGAATGATTTAATCCCCAGCGCCTAACAACTTCTTGAAGCGGAAGTTTTACAGCCTTGTTCATATTAATATGTAAAATCAGGTGATAGTGATTGCTCATGATGGCATAGGCACAAATATCGATGCAGTAGGCTAGTGCTAAGTCTTTTAACTTTTGTTCAATCCAATCTCTACGATGCTCATAACTGATGTTTGTCTTCTTTTCTGTCCCGCATCGGAAACTTTGGCGCACACAGCGAGAAACGCAATGGTAATAAGGGGTTGCTTCTACCGCAACAAGTTGTTTTCTTGCTGTTGTCATTAGGTACCCTATCAATATTGAGATGGCTTAGTAGGAATAGTGCATTTCAGTGCAAAGAGTCATTGATAAAGGGGAAAAAGCAATAAAACCATGCTTCAGGTGGTACTTTTGGGTGAGGGAAATGAATCTGAAGCTAACTCAGCAATATCGAATGTAGTTATAGATCTATGCCTAATAACTGCTGAATTAGGGTGTGTGTCCCCAAAATTTAGTACTTTTGGGTGAGAGAAATAAATCTGAAGCTAACTCAGCAATATCGAATGTAGTTATAGATCTATGTCTGATAACTACTGAATTAGGGTGTGTGTCCCCTAAATTTATAAAGCTCATATAAAAAAGAACCCCACTTAAAAGTGGGGTTCTGTGTTTGGACTCAGATAAAAGTCTTATTTAGCTTGGTAAGTATCGTGAGATACGTCTAGCTGGTAGAACGTTGCTTGTGAGTAATCGTCTAGGTCGCCAGAGATGTTTTGGTTGTAAACACCTGCTTTGAAGTACATGTACTTGCCACCAACGTCATAGCCACTATCGCTCATGTCAACAACTTGAACTACGTCGTCATGACCTTCACGCATAAGGCTAACAGTCATAGTGTTGCCTTTAACTTCAATGCGGTAGCTGAATTTCTCACCAAGAGCGATACCATCTTCACCAACTTCAGCAGTCAAGTCGCCAACTAGAGGATAGAAATCTTCTTTAGTTGCGTCTTGGCTTTCGTGTGCGAAGTAAACAGCACCTGTTGCTTGGTTTGGCAATTTACGGTAGTACAAACGAATTGGCTCATCGTTTTGGTCGTGAATCTGACCAATGATGAAGCGACCTACTTCGTTTGCTGCACCAGTGGTGGTTGCGTGGTCAATCTTCAATGTTGCTTCTAGAACACCGTCAATACCAGCAGCTGCTTCTAGGTCTGCTTTAGGTGCGCTTGAGAATACCCAGTTGTTCTTGTTAACACCTTTGGTTTTAATTGACTGGTCGCCACGACGCATCATTTCACGTAGTTCAGTACGAGCGTACTTGGTGTTTTTAGAAGTACGAACACCTTTAACGTAAGACTTGAATACTAGGCCGCCGTCATCAGCAGTGTAGAAAATTTCTGGGTGTTGGTAACCGTTTGCAAGGTTCCACTCTGAAACGTCATCTGGCTTGCCGTTTTTGTCATGGTCAAACGGTTGAGATAGGTACCAATGTGTCATGTCGAAGTTTTCGCTTGGCGCGTTGCCTGCTACAGGTACAGCCGGTAGGCCAGTTACTGCTGGTAGAGCGCTACGAGTGTCACATTTAACCGTAGTTTCACAAGGGTATACCGCTGCTTCACCGAAGTTACCAGAGCGTAGGTCTTTGCGAGCTTCTTTAGCTGCTTTCTCTGCTGCTTTCATATCAGCAATCATTGCCGCTTCAGCAGCAACTACTGCAGAAGTAATGATTTGGTTTGATGGACAAGCGTTGATACCACAGTTTACAGCTGCTAGTTCAGTAACACTGTTCCAACCATTCTTAGTGTTGCCGTGTCCAACGTATCTTACGTATTGTGCTTTTACAGCAGGAGCAAATTGGAAACGCTCAAGACCGATTGCTAGGCCTGAACTCATTTGGTTTTCAAGTACCGTTGTCCAGTTTTCACCGTCTTCACTGAATTGGATATCAAAGTTGCTTTGACGCTCGTTACCTTTGCTGAATGCAATTTGTACAGCATCAAACTCTTGTACTGAACCGTAGTCCAGCGTTGCCCACTCACCGTCACCAGCTGAAGACCAACGTGTAGTCAGGTCTTGGTCAAATAAACGATCAGGACCGTTACCATCGTGGCTGCTTGCTGTGATAGCAACTGGCGTTAGAAGAGCTGCGCCAGTTTCTTTGTTGTTTGGAAATTCAGGAGCCGAAGGAGTAGAAGTACAGCCAACAGCAAGTAATACTGAAGTAGCTAGTAAGCTTTTTAGATATATATGTTTCATGTAACCATTCACCTAATGTTGTAAAAATCAACAATGTAATTTGTAGTATAAAAAGAGATTTGAATTATTTTTTGATGAAGAAAGCTTAGCTATCCGTGCTTCTACATCGCCTGATGCCTTTTCGAACCTGATTGCTCAACGCATTTACAAAATAAGGATACATAATTTAATAATACAAATGTAAGTGAATGTATGTAAATGCGATCAAGGTCTAATTCGAATGCTCTAATAGTGATCTATGTTCAAAGAACTGAAGCTAACGTCGAATATTTGACCAGGGTATTCAGGTTTGAATTGCGGATAGATACCGGCCTTGAAGTAAAAAGCAATAGCTGAAGATGTCCAATCAGATGATAAAACCACCGTGTCACCATCTTTGTCTATGTAGTTTTGACCCCAAGGTATTAAGTGGTCGATACGATTGCTACCGTCGGTATCAAAAGTGGCAAGATAAATGCCTTCTTCATTGGCGCGAATGGTGTAACTCCATTCTTCACCTGCCGCGTAGGTTCCAAGCTCAACACTGAATGGTTCACAGTGATTACAGTCTTGGTTATCTATTTCGTAATCATCGTTTAGAATGACTCTTACAGGTCTGCTATCACCTTCCCAAAGCAATTTAACTAAGGCTTGATTTATCTTCCAGCCATGTATCTGGCCCAATACAACTTTAGGCTGGCTGATGTTGGGATGCTGTTCGACTTTCAGTGTTGCATTTAATGTATGAGTAGAATCGCCAGTTCTCGTATCGTTTAGATACCAACTGGTGTCTTCATCACTGGTGCTACAGTCTGGATTATTGGTGCTGACAAATAACTCTCTCAACTCAGAGCGAATGTAGCTTGAGTTGGCTGTTGTGGTGCCGTATCCCATATCTGCTTTAAAGTGCATGCGTCCATTTTTAACACTGAAATAATCGAGACCAGTAGACTTGTCTTCTACGATCTCATCATTAGCTAGAATATCTTTTTCAGGGTAGTAGTCGCAGCGCTCAGGTGTAACCTCAGCGGCACTATCACCACCTTCAAAATAATAATCATCTTTGCTCGCAGGAATAGTCAGCTTCCAGCTGTCGATATCCCAATCGTAAGCAGTGTTTGAATCGCCTATTAAAACTTTGAGAGCTCGGAAGTGAGCTTCTGATTCACCATTTTCAAATTGATTGTACACCCCCGCTTTAAAGTAGCTCAGTAGGTGTTCCCAGTAAGAGATATTCAGATCAGCTTTGATAATGTCATTCACTTCAATAGCTAGGTTATTTTCTTGGACGATTAACTCAAATTTAGTGAATGACTCTGTGTCTGCTTCGCCAAGGTCGTATCGATCGTAGGCATTTTGGCATTCTGCCGAATCTGGGTCTGAGCCTTCTCCCTTACAATCGACAGCATTATTTTTTACAACAGCCCAGTAATGACCGTATTTACCGTCACGTTCAAGCTCGTAGACGACGCGCAAAAGAGGGTGAGGGATGTATCCCGTGCCATCACTGGATGTACCTTTATTGTGAATTTGTAAAAACGTGACTTGGTCTCGACTTGAAGAAGAGTCGCCCATAGCATCTTCGATGCCCGGCAGTTTCACCTCTGCAAGTAAAGTGCGTTTCTCATCTTCAACATTAATATCGAAGTTGTCTCTTTCTCGAACTTCATTGCGCATCGAGTAATTCGACATCTTAAACACAAGATACTGTGTATTTTCTTGAGCATAGAAGTAATCGTCATAGTACCCATAAAAGTCCCCGTCTCGCACAACAGTTTCTTTATTGGACGCGCTACCATAAGGATCTGACTGCTGTAAGTCTGAATTTGAGAGAATATCTTGATATTTAGTAATACTATATGGCGCAATTGGGTCGCCTGGCTCAGTAGGCACGTCAGGATCGGTTGACGGAGATTGTGGGTTAGAAGAACTGTCACCGCCTCCACAGCCAGTCAGTGCTGTAGCAAGTATCAATGCTAAAATTGATTTATTCATTTCCATGAGAATATCTGTAACAAAAAGTAATAACTCAGGATGTTATTTGTACTATTTTATGTCAATTCAATGTCATGGAAATTGTGAGCATATGCACAAAGGTGGCTGGGATATGTGAACGAGATTTAGTTTTTTGCATAAAAAAGGCCCATCTTTCGAAGGGCCTAAAAGAGGAGGGGCTTTGTTTATCGTTGAGCTTTGGACTCGCGTTTAACCAGTTCCATTTCAAACTCGTCAGGGTAAAGAACAATGCCCTCACCGTCTTGATCTGGGAAGACAACGAGAGAAAGTTCATCTTCCTCTAAGCCATGCGTCCAGCGGCTTTTCCATTTTGCGATTGAGATAGGTTCAGCAGTAAACCCTTCCCACTCTCCGGTAGCCCAAAGCAAAGCATGCTCTTCTGAAGGCCAAACTGGAACACATTCTTCTTCTTCAGTGTTTAGCATGACACTGCCGTGCTCATCAATTAATAGCCAGATTTTCTTGTCGTTTACCGCAGTTTTAAAGAATAAATTAAAACGCTCTGATGGGTCTTTTGGAACACTTGGAGTAGTAGCAGAAGTCATTGCATGCCTTTGATGTATAAGTATGTCCTAGACAGTATAACCTTGTGCAATTGAGAGCGCGAGATGTGGATCCCTTTTTAGACTAAAGACATTGATTGGGTCGGGCACTAGGAATGAGTAAATAACCCGTTTAATTGAGATTGATAATTCGGAAATCGGGTCATGTACGTCTACAGTTAATCGACTTATCAAAAGGAAGCCAATACATGATTACTCCTCCGAATACAAACCATACCTATCCACGTTCATTTAGTCATATCGGTATATCCGTCCCCGATCTTGAAGCAGCAGTTAAATTTTATACTGAGGTGTTGGGTTGGTATTTGATTATGGAGCCCACAGAAATAGTGGAAGATGATTCAGCAATCGGTGAAATGTGTACTGATGTATTTGGTGCCGGTTGGGCTTCATTTAGGATTGCTCATTTATCAACGGGTGACAGAATTGGTGTGGAATTATTCCAATTCAAGAATCAAGAAAATCCTGAAGATAACTTCGAGTACTGGAAGACAGGTGTATTCCATTTCTGTGTTCAAGACCCAGATGTAGAGGGCCTAGCAGAGAAAATCGTTGCTGCTGGTGGCAAGAAACGTATGAAGGCACCGCGTTATTATTACCCTGGCGAGAAGCCATTTCGTATGATCTATATGGAAGACCCGTTTGGTAATATCTTGGAAATTTACAGTCACAGTTATGAACTTCACTATGCGAGTGGGGCTTATAAGTAAGCTGGCGGCTATTAGTCACTAAAACGAAGAAAAATATGAGAGGTTGCGCCTGACGGAGTGACCTTTTTTAGTTTTAATGGAGAGAAGCAACTCTAGTTTAACGATCAACATTAGGAGACAGCATGAAATCTATTCCTTTACTTGGTGCAGGCACCTACAGACTCAAAGATGGTGCAGGCTATGACTCGGTGAAGACGTCGTTAGAGGCAGGGTACCGTCATATCGACACCGCTCAGATTTATGGTAATGAAGAGGAAGTAGGACAAGCCATTTTCGATTCACCAGTCCCTCGAGAAGAGATATTCCTGACCACTAAGATTTGGATGGATAAGTACTCAAAAAGTACCTTTGCACCAAGCATTACTGAAAGCCTGGAGAAACTGAAAACAGATTATATCGATCTTCTTTTGATTCACTGGCCTCTAAAAGATGACGAAGTCGAAATGGAGGAGTACCTCCCTGAGCTTAAAGCGGTTAAAGATGCAGGTTTGGTTCGTCATATAGGGGTATCCAATTTTACTAACGCCCAATTAGAAAAGGCGATAGACATTCTTGGTGACGGCGAGATTTTTACCAACCAAGTTGAAGTGCACCCGTATTTGCAAAATCACAAGGTAGTTGATTTCTGTCAGGCGAATGGCGTGATCGTTACCGGTTATATGCCTTTTGCCTATGGTGATGTACTAAAAGACGAAACCATACAGGCCATTGCAAAGGATCATGATGCAACCCCAGCACAAGTGGTACTGGCGTGGATGCGTCAAAATGAGTTTGTCACCATTCCATCGTCTACAAAGAAAGCCAATATTGAAAGCAACCTTGAATCTGAGAAAGTGACGCTGTCAGAATCTGATATGGAGCGAATTGCTAAGCTAGACCGAGGTCATCGACTAGCTAGCCCAAGCTTTGCTCCTGATTGGGATTAATGATATCCAATAGGGAAAGCAAAGCTCCTAAATAATAAAAGCCCGAAAGACAGTTGAATCAACTTAATCTTTCGGGCTTTTTTATAGTGCTAGGTTCGGCGTTCTATTGAGCTGGTTTGATCTTATAGAAGGTCGCAAATAGCAAAGGCACAACAACGAGCGTTAGCACGGTTGAAAATCCAAGACCCGCCATTATGGTGACCGCCATAGAGCCGAAGAATGGGTCCGCAACTAGAGGTATTAAGCCTAATATCGTTGTTAATGCAGCCATACTAACTGGCTTCACACGACTGGTAGCACTATCAAGCACCGCGATATAAGGTTCTTTACCACTAGCCAAATCGATGTTGATTTGGTCCATTAGAACAATGCCATTTTTCAATATCATGCCACTGAGGCTTAGCAAGCCCAGCAAAGCAGTAAAGCTAAATGGAAGGTTAGTGGCTAATAATCCATAGCTAACTCCAACAATGGACAGTGGCACAGTTAACCAAATCACAAGGGGCTTTCTAAACGAGTTAAACAGTAGCATGGTGATGATAAACATCATTAGATAACCCATAGGCATTGCCGCACCAAGTTGTTCTTGAGCATCGCCGGAGGATTCGTACTCTCCGCCCCAATCAAGGGAATAGCCATCAGGCAACTCGTAGGCTTCAACTAGAGGTCTCAGGCGAGAGAACAATACCGCTGGCGTCTCTTCACTCAGAATATCGTGATCTGCCAACACACTGATTTCACGCTTTCTATCACGTCTCATGATAAGAGACTGTTCCCAGCTTACATCTAGGCCGTCAATCACTTGCTCAATTGGAACATAAGTCTGTAATACTGGACTCCAAATCTTAAGTAGATTGATGGTTTCTATATCCAGCCTTTCATATTCCGGCAAGCGGGTCACGATAGGCAGTTGCTTGGTGCCATCACGTAAAATTCCAATAGTGCTACCACCAAATGCCATATTGAGCATATTGGACAGGTCTTCTTTTGATATACCAAAGCGACGAGCCTTAGATTCATTGAATTCAGGAACTATGGTCTTGGTTTGTTCACGCCAGTTGTTACGTACGTTTCTCGCGCCAGGATCTTGAGCAATAATGTGTTCAATATCGGCAGCAATGTGCTTGAGCGTTTGTGTATCTGGCCCCACAACCCTTGCCTCGATCTTTGATGCTGGAGCAGGTCCAAACTCGACGACTTGCAATCGGTAATCAGCAACAGGGAAGCGCTTTGGCAACTCAGTGTCTAACACACCAATCAGTTCAAACATGTTATCAAGGTTATCCGCCCTGACTGCGATTTGCGCATAAGACTCGTAAGACTTTTCTGGTTGATAGGTTAGGGCGTAGCGTTGAAGTCCTTGTCCTATCGTTGTTGTAACGTATTCAACATTGTCTAAGGTGCGTACGTAACTCTCAATTTCTTTGGTTAAGTGCGTCGTTTCTCGAATATCCGTCCCTTCTGGCATCCAAACATTCGCATAAAATATAGGCGTGTTCGATACAGGGAAAAACTGCTGTTTCACGTATCCAAAACTGACGATTGCTGAAACCAGCAGAGCAACTAACGCGACGATAGTGGCCCATCTAAAACGAAGCGCTAGTTTTAGGCTCCATCTAAAGAAGCTAAAGATCGCACCCTTATAAAGTTCGTCATCACCGACTTCGTTAGTCTCTTCCTTGAAGAACTTTTCTGCCAAGAAAGGAGTGATAGTCAGTGCTGTCACCCAACTTAAAAAGAGTGAATAACAAAGTACCCAGAACAACGACCCCATGAACTCGCCAGTAGCATCCTGAGACAATCCAATAGGTGCAAACGCGGCAATTGCGATGATGGTTGCACCAAGTAGGGGCCACTGAGTTTGTTTAACGATGGCGATGGCGGCTTCAGATTTGGATAGTCCTCGCCTGATACCAATTAAAATACCCTCTACAACCACGATCGCATTATCGACCAACATACCTAGGGCAATAATCAATGCACCAAGAGAGATCCTGTGCAGTTCAATATTGTTGTAATCCATCAATATGAAGGTACCAAATACGGTTAGCAGCAATACTGCGCCGATGATCAGGCCACTACGTAGACCCATGGCGAACAACAATACGACAATAACGATGCCGACAGCTTGAGCAAGGCTGACAATAAAGCCGTCAACTGAGTTGGCAACCTCGGCAGATTGGTCATAAAAGAAGTTAATCTCCATACCCGCAGGGGTATCTTTATCTAACTCCGCTAAGCGATCCTTAATGTGCTGGCCAATCTCTACAACGTTCACGCCGGATGCAAAGGAAATACCAATGTTGAGAGCAGGTTCGCCGTTGTAAAGCATGATGTTTTGAGGTTTTTCGACAATGCCCTTAGAAATGTCAGCGATGTCTTTTAAACGGATCAGCTTACCGGTATCACGTCCATGAATCACAAGGTCTTCAAGCTGTTCAATGCTAGAAAGGTTGCCTGTTGGACGAAGAGGGAGAGACTGTCCGGAAATCATAACCTTGCCAGCTGATTGAACCGTATTTTGCTGACTAAGAAGCCCAATGACGGTCGAATAATCAAGGTTCAAGCTAGCGAGACGCTCGGTCGACATTTCAACAAAAATTTGCTCTTGTTGGTCACCGGAGATCATTACCTTACCCACACCATCAACCAATTCGAGTTCCCTGGATAGGAAATCAGCAAATCGCTTGAGCTCTGGATAGGTATACACATCACCAGTCAATAGCAGCGACATACCATATACGTCACCAAAGTCATCCATGATACTAATACCTTGCACGCCTTGTGGCAGGCTAGGGGCTAGGTCATTGATCTTTCGGCGCATCTCATCCCAGATTTGGGGTAATTCATCCGGTCCATACTCCATCCCCATGCTAACCATTATCTGGGTCTTGCCCTCAGAGGTGGTCGAGGTGATTTTGTCTATGTAAGGTAACTGACGAATCGCTTTCTCAAGTGGATAGGTGAGCTCTTCTTCGACTTCTAGGGCAGTTGCACCCGGATAGGTCGCAATAACCATGGCATCCTTAAGAGTGAACGCAGGGTCTTCTAATCGCCCAAGATTTGAAAAGGAGGTGATGCCGCCGATGGCTAGGATCACAATGAACATCCAGCTAATAACGCTGTTTCTAATAGAAAGATTGGCAATATTCATGATTACTGGTTTCCGTCCACAAATTGGATAGCTTTACCTTGGGTAAGTTTTGATAGTTGAGAAGCAATAAGCTGATCGCCAGAGTCTACGCCTTGAGCGATCAATGCACCTTTTGCGGTAACTGACGAGACTGACACTGGGGTTAGTTCTGCATTTCCTTCACTGTCTACTTTCCAAACTGAAAATTCACTTGGCTCTGATTGAGCGACAAGCAGTTTCAATGGGACGAGTAAAGCGGTGTGCGTGCTTGCTTCAAATTGTTCAACATCTATAGCTACTAGAGCCGCGGTACCCGGTAGTATTCGACTGCTTGTTTCAACCAGTTCAAAGCGAGCTAGGTAGCCTTTTAGTTCAGTAACTTGCTCCGCTGAGAAGAGCTTAAGCTTGGCTTGGTAGTTTTTATTCAAGCTAGCAAAGCGAACCTCAGCCATCACCTCATAAGGGTTTTGCTGAAGTTTTATCTGATGAATAAACTCTTCAGAAACAGGTATATCCACATGGATAGTCTTGTCTTTATATATCGACAGCACTTGTTCAGCACTCGATACATTTTGAAAGCTCTCCGCTTCAATAGTGGCAATGACACCGTCAAAAGGCGCTAGGATCTTAGAGTGTTTTAGCTCTTGGTTGAGTACCTTATAGTGAACGTCCAAAAGCTTTTGGTTTGCTTTCAGTTCGTCATATTCAGACTCAGAGATCATACCTCGGCTTTGCAGAGTTTCGGCGCGTTTGTATTGAGCTGTTGCTAAGGCAAGTTGTGCCTTGGCGTCTTTGATTTGTTGCTTTAGCTTGGTGGTTTCAAGCACAGCGAGCACATCGCCTTTTTTTACTTCATCACCTGATTTAATCTCTAGGCGCTTTAGCTTGCCGCTGTATCGAAACGCTAGAGGCGTCATATCAGCAGGTATTGTAGTTCCTTGGAAGGTTCGCTCGCTAATAGAGACTTCTTCATGCACGGTATAAGAGTCGACATAGATAGGACGCGGAATGTGTTCCTGAGTGTTAGAAAAGCACCCACTAAGTGCGATACTTAAACCAGAAATAACCAGTAACTTTTTCATTAAATGCCTCGCTCCCTTGTCCAAGGGCGTACACGTTGTGCTTCCACTAGAGAGTGGACGCCACTTTCGACAATAAACTCACCATCCTTTAAACCAGACAGCTCACCCGTTGTTTTATCAATCAAAATCTCTCTTTTCTCGACTCGAGAAGTTTCCTCATCAAATACCCACAACTCGCCCTTGGCGTGTTGTTGATCGGTTTCAATGGTGATCCAAGCACTCTCTGAGATATGCGTATGATCGAGTGATTCTGCAGGAAAATGTACCGTCAGTCTGCCTGAGCTACCAGGCAAAAGGGGAACGTTTTGGTCGAAGATCTCAGTCGTAACTTGATAGCTGTTGGTATCTTTATCAGGTTGACTAGAAACCTCTTTGATCTTGGCTTGCATCGGCTTGTCAGGCACGCCATCAAGTTCAAAGCTTAAAGAGTACTCTCTACCCATTAACTTATGTGCGGTAGTGACAGGCACAGCGACAACAACCTCATAAGAAGAGGTATCAACGAGATTGAAAATAGGTTGTTGAGGTGCAACAAGTTGATAAGGCTGAACAAACCTTAAGGAAATTTCACCACTAAAGGGAGCATGAATCTCGGTATAAGAAAGATCCGTCTGTGCTTGCTCTAGCTCAGCTTGGGCTGATTGATAGCGAGTTAGGGTTTGCTCAAAGGCATCCTTACTGATCAATTTTTGTTTAGCCATGCGTTTTGCTCGTAGGTATTGAGACTTAGCCAGATCGAACTCAGCCGTCTTGCTTTGCAGTTGCAACTGATAGTCAGTTTTATCAAGCGTTGCCAATAGCTGGCCTTTATTCACTTGTTGCCCCATCTCTACATGGATATCAATCACTTCGCCACCAAGCCTAAATGAAATAGGGGTGGTTTGAGTGGCGGAGACTTCGCCTAAAAATTGAAAGGGTGTGGAGCTTGGATTTGCTTCATACCTGACGATTTTAACGGGTTTGGTCATTTCTAATGCTGGCTCATTCGATGTTGCTTGATAGCAACCAGCTATCGATAGGGTTAATAGCGTGATGAGCAGTCCTTTAGGAAAGTTCTTCAAAATACGCGTCCTGTTTATTACACATGTGTGCAGTATAAATTGACAATATAAGTTTGATCAATATATTTTACAGCTGTGTAGTAAAAAAAATTATCAAAATGGTGATACTATGAAGAGAGATATCTTGGAGTAATGAATGAATCAAAGAAAACAGGGGCGCCGAACAGCAGAAGAAGCTGAGCGTACGAAACTAAAAATACTGACGAGCGCGGCTTTCCTTTTTTGTGAAAAGGGTTATAACCAGGTAACTATTCGCGATATTAGCGAGAAGGCCGGTGTTACTCATGGCTTGATTAGGCACTATTTTGGTGTGAAGAACCAAATATGGTCTGCAATTATCCAGAGTATTCATGAGTATATGAGTGACTACACAGATAAGCTTAACGAAGCCATTTCTGCGGATTTACCTATTCGACAACGCGTTTACCTGTTTTTGAGTTATTTGATGGGCTATATGCTTCGCAAACCTCAGATGATTCAAATCATGCTCGATTACATTCATCACCCTGAGAATGAGATTGAAGAGTTGGATAAACATCTTGGTGAAATGAGAAGTAATATCCAAAAACTTGTCGAAATGACGAATACCTGCGCCCCAGATGTTGTGCGAGACGGTACTGTTAATTCGGATGTAGTGATGTGGCAATTCATGATTCATGCGGGTGGTGCAACGGCATTTAAGCCGTTTATGGCGATCACTTGGCCAGGTAAAGATGAAGATGAATGCTTATTGGCACATTGGCGTCTATACGAACAGCAGATCGCTGTGGAATATCAGATCGAACCACAGCATCGACTAGCAGCCACGAAACTGCAAGATGTCATTTTAGACATTCGGGTTATGGATGAAGAAACAGAAGCCATGTTTCAAAGTCATTTTACCGGTTGTGTACTGGACTAGAAGAGCGCTGATTTCATAGATACTTTAATGGATTGATAGCATAAGCACTTTGAGCATCTAAACTAATAATAAGTTTGGGTTCAGAGTTCTGCGTATCAAAACATTACTCCTCTTTTTATCTTGCCTTGCACCACTTGCCATATGGGCGTGGTGCTATGTATCTCCCTATTGGTGGACTCAGAACCTTACCGCTATTCCATTTTTAATGGTCATTATCTACCTGGCGCTGGCTTTATTCTTTGTCATGGCTAAGTGGCGTGCGTTGGCGGTTATGAATACAGCACTTGCTTTGTTGTTCTTGGTTCTCACTCCGACGAAGAGTGCGTTGAGTGGTTCAACTTGCAGTGACAGTGTCACTGTAATTCAGTATAACCTCGCTTTTGAAAACACTAATCTGGAGCAATTTGTTGAGTATATTGAGACTACGCGCCCGGATTTAGTGGTGATGCAAGAGGTCTCCCCTCAGCACGGCCAGTTCTTCGATCGTTTATTTAAACTTTTTCCTTATCGTTATGGGGGACAAGCTAAGATAGGCTATCCATCAAATCAATTGATCTTAAGTCGCCAAACGCTCTACGGCATGTCGGTATATCGCACCCCAGATGGTCAAAATATCATTAGTGGGGTCTGGCAACCACGTCAAGGTATTGATGTGGGTATACTAGCGGCACATCCGCCATCCCCTCGAAATAAAACCCTTTGGTATAGAAGGGACGCCTTGATACGCACCGTTGAACATCTAGCGGCCTCGTCGGCAACACCAAGAAACATGGTAATCGGAGACTTTAACTTGTCTGCCTCAAACCACGCTTATAAAGCAAGGTTTAGTGAATACACTTCGATGCCAGTAGCTAGCTGGAAAGGGGTAAGGTCAGAGATTGAGCTTCCTGCGATGGCGATGGCTTCCATTGACCATTTGTGGGTAAAGTCTGATACGGCTGAGCAAATCACTTTGTGTTCAAGAGAGGCATTGTTAGAGATCTTTGGATCAGATCACGTACCGATCAAGACTACTATTAGTTTTTAGTCCTCACTATTTCTTCAATTAGCAGTTTGGATAATGTGTGCTGTTGATTGAGTATGCCTTTTTGTAACGCAAAATGAGTAGTTTTTGGTTTCATGAATAAGTGCTCAGAGCCGGTATTGATGCTGCATATACATCAAGGTAAAGATTTATTACAGAACTATGAATGTATGATCTGCCTCACATTTAGGTAGGTGCTAAACATCAAAATTCGATGTTAGTATTCGATTAAATAATACAATACGACATAGAGTTGAACCCTCATGATGAATACAAAGACCCTTAGTGTTGCAACTAGCAAGAAATTTGCTTTAAGCACAATTGCTACTTTCGCTGTAGCACTAACCATCAGTGCAGGTGCACAAGCTGAAACGAAAGCACCTTCTGATAAATTTGATCTTCTTGGCTGGACTATCAGCGTACCAGTGGATTCAAATAACGATGGTAAATCTGACCAAATCAAGGAGAAAGAGTTAGCGGGTGGCTACTCAGATGCTGAATTCTTCTACCTAGATGAAGACGGTGGCATGGTATTTAAAGCACCCATTGCTGGCGCTAAGACATCTAAGAACACCACTTACACTCGTTCTGAGCTTCGTGAGATGAACCGCCGTGGTAACACTGCTTATAAGACTAAGGGTGTTAACGGTAACAACTGGGTATTCTCTAGTGCACCGCAAGCAGACCTAAAAGCAGCCGCTGGTGTTGACGGTACGCTAGAAGCAACTTTGAAAGTTGACCACGTAACCACTACTGGTGAAAACTGGCAGGTAGGCCGTGTGATCGTAGGCCAGATCCATGCAAACAACGACGAGCCAATTCGTCTTTACTACAGAAAACTGCCTCAGCATGAAACAGGTTCTATCTACTTTGCACATGAACCACGCAAAAACTTTGGAGATGAAACTTGGCACGACATGATTGGCAACTCACTTCCAAACTATTGGAACCAAGACGCTACTCCAGCAGAGCCTAAAGACGGCATCAAGCTCGGCGAAGTATTTAGCTACCGCATCAACGTAACGGGTAACGAGCTAACGGCGACTATCATGCGTGAAGGTAAAGACGACATCGTTAAAACAGTAGACATGTCTAAGAGTGGCTACGACGAAGGTGGTCAGTACATGTACTTCAAAGCTGGTGTATACAACCAAAACAAATCAGGTAAGCCAGACGACTATGTTCAAGCGACGTTTTACGATCTAAACGTGACTCACTAATCTTCAATTTTGAGTCAAAGCGGGCCACTTCAATTAGAAGTGGCTTTTTTGCTTTTTGGGATTAGGTTAAGCGTTCCATGTTGCCTGTCCTCGTAACTAAAGACATGGTTGAACCTGATGCTTGCTGTCATCATCAGGGTTAGAAATAATGTGGAGTTATTGCCGCTTACGATAAGTAAATAGCACGATTCTTACCACGAACTGCATAAAACCCATTCCCGTTTCAATAGATCGCAACAGCACCAAGTTTTTACTTTAATTATCCGAATGTTCAGTGCGATGAGTAACCAAGGTTTGAGCGTTAATGAAGTCTTGGAATACTCGATCTTGTGTTAATTGTTGATTACCTTCATCAATCAACAAATCTACATCCTTATTGACCAATTTGAAATCTGTACGAATTTGATTAAGAGAGAACCGAGCATCGCTACTCATAGTCTTGTTAAAACTGATTTCAATAAAATAAGGAGTGGCCACTTCTCCATGAATAGATGCATCTGAAGCCCATTCGTCCATAGCTTCAATCATCAAATCTTTGGTCGAATCATTGTATCTATGCAGTTGTATATCAGTAATGGCATCCACGGTCTGTTTTATTGATGGTGGCTCTACACTGTTTGCAATGCCAATATCTGGATTTGTGGAGGCATCGACGGAGATAATCACCAATGGCTTTATTTTACCTTGTTGATTTCTAGGCATGAGGCGATGCGATTCATTCTGTCTCAGATATTCCATTATCTCATAGATAGCCAATAGCCCTAGGTTGTCAGTAATACCACCATCAGCAAGATGCAAATATTGGGTTTGCTCTTTGTCTCTGTAGTGTGCGATAGAGGCTTGAGCGTTTCTATTTCTATAGTTGGACGCATCAAATATTGGAGAGTGTTCGTTATGAATGACGCAATCATCTCTGTTTTCCAGCACTACAGGAGAAAATATAAGGGGTACAGCGGATGATGCAGCAACCGCGCTTGAAACCGAATAAGCGTTTAAATCAGAGCAAATTAAATCGAAGTATTCCTGAGTAAACGAGAAGCGAGTACCTGTCGAGATATCTGTGGCATTAATGATGATAAACGGTGCCTCTTCCTTTGGTATATCTGAAAAGGTGCTGTCATCAAATATATGGCTTTGATAATAATTTTCAGCCTCTCGCGTGCGTGTTTTTTTAGAGAACCAGTGCACAGGAGATAAGACAATAGAGGTAAGATCATCGGTTACATCGTGGTAAAGAAAAGTCTCTTTGTAACTATCAAAGGTGCTTTCACCATGCACACCATAGTAGGCTGCGGTGAAACTACCACCAGATACAGAGCTGATAATATCAACTTCATCAAGGAGCCTTACGTCCTTACCATTGATATTGATATGCGTGTCGCGCAATCCTTCTAATACGCCATAAGACAATGCAGCGGCTCGAGTGCCACCTCCAGAAAATGAAAGTACTAACGTAACTTCATCGTTCGAATGTATGAAGTTTTCTACCTTATAAGCATCTTTGTTCGCATAGACTTTTTGCGTTTGGTTATATGCTTTGTTTCGGGCACTACAACCTAACAGCACTACAGACACAATAATTAACGACAGTAGTTTGTTGGTGTTGGTCATAATAAGCATGCATTCATTGGTTTTTACTTATGCCCTACATCATTTTTAGGAAATAGGGGATGATTATGGCGTTGGCTAAATCGATGAAGAACGCACACACTAAAGGAACGATGATAAATGCTTGAGCAGAATAACCGTATTTGTTTGTGATTGAGGATATATTCGCTAATCACGTTGAAAAGGCACGCGTTGTTTTAGGCGTATACCAAAGAACAGCATAATTGTGCTGTTCTTTGGTAAAGAATGAACTGAGATTGAGTTTGTTCCCGTCAAATTCCATTGTTTCGCCCAGATTAGAAATGTTGTTTTTAGCGGTAACTGATGAGTTGAACCGTCCAAGCGAATAGCTTGGTCTTGGATTTCTTCGACTATTGATAACAATGAGTTCAGGATGACCGTACGATGTTCTCCGCCGGTCATCCGATTAAGGTTAAGCCTTTGGCGCTACGCTCCAATCTCCCCCCAGTGCTTTGTAGACTGCAATGGTGCTATTAGCTGATTGAAGTTTGGCCGCGACCTGGCGATCTTGAATGACACGCTGTTGTCTCTGTGCATCAAGAACGGACAAGTGATCGATTAGACCCGCTTTATAAAGAGACTTGGCTTTGGATACAGCGTTATCTGTTGCTTCCACCGCTTCGTTAAGTTGGGTTTGGTTTTGTTGGCTACGACCATAGGCAAACAATGCAGAATCGACCTCAGCAAACGCTGAATCGACCGTGAATTGGTAGGTCATGGCCGCGGATTTAAAGCGCGCTTCGTTGAGCTCAACCATGGCTTTTCCTCTACCGCCATCAAACACATTCCAGCTGACGCCAACGGCTCCAGCCCAACCAAATGAGTCACTGCTGAATAGGTCATCGAAGCTGCTAGCTGATACGCCCGGAGTGCCGGTTAAGAAGAACTTTGGATACCGGTTAGCTACACTGGCTGCCAACTCCTCATTTACCGCAGCCATTTCCCTTTCTGCAATCCTAATATCCGGTCTGCGCTTTAACAGATCAGAGGGAAGACCAACCGGGATGAGAGCTGATAGTTCAGGCAACTGTGTATCATCTGACAAGCGCACATCAATCTGGGTGAGTGGTTCACCAAGCAAGATAGCCAGTCTATGCTTGTGTACTTGCTCCGCAATCTCAAGTTGCGGAATAATGGATTTCGTGGCCGCCAGCATAGCCTTAGCTTGCGCGTAATCCATCTCCGAACCGTAGCCAGATGCGACCACTCTTTCGACCAACTTTAGTGTTTTTTCTTGATCTTCAATGTTGCGCATAGCAAGTAGTTTGCGCTCTCTGGCACCACGATACTGAACATAGTTATGTACTAAATCCGCCGTAATGAGAGTGGTGAGCCCGCTTTGATATATTTCCGCTTGCTCTACGCGTATTGAAGCAGCGTTAGCTTGGCGGTCTATGCGCCCAAACAGGTCCAACTCCCAGTTAATAGACCCACCAACAAAACCACCATCATGTTGATTATCCAGAAGAGTCACAGAGCCCCCTCCAGGTACATCGATAGGGTTTAGTGCAGGCCCCAACAGTGAGTCGTTCTTACTTAGCTGATAGTTGTAGTAACCGCCACCAATACTGACTGTCGGTACCTTGAAGGATTCGATGGCCTTCTTGTAGGAGTCCGCCATCTTGATGCGCTGTGCAGCAACCTTTAAGGGGATGTTTTGTTGCTGAGCGTCAATCACCATCTGGTTTAGTGTCGGGTCATTGAATTGCTTCCACCAATATTCTGAATCTACGCTGGCGTCACTACCTGCATATAGGTAGGTTTGTGCCATAGTGGTTTCAGGCTCTTGGTAATCGGGACCGACGGCACAACCTGCAATTAACAATGCAAACGCAATCGGGGTAAGTTTTTGTATTAGTTTCATCAAAATATCCCTTATGCCATCTCTGTGCTGGTTTCTTGAGTCGGTTGTTTTTCTTTGTATGCCAGTTTATACATGGCCGGCATCACCATCAGTGACAGAACCGTTGCAGCCGCAAGACCGCCAATAATGGTCGCTGCCATCTGGTCGAACAATAAGTCACTTAATAGTGGAATCATGCCCAACGCGGTCGTCAATGCGCCCATGGAAATTGCCATGGTACGGTTCATAGTGGCTTCTTTAATTGCATCTGAAAGCTCAAGGCCGTTACGTCTTTCAAGCTCGATTTGATCCATCAGCACTATGCCGTTCTTGATGATCATACCGGTAAGGGTGATAGCGCCAATCAAGGCCATAAAACCAAACGGTTTGTCCAACAAAAGCAAAGAGAAGGTTGCACCTGTTGCCGCAAGAGGCAGGGTGGTGTAGATAATGGCGGTTTGTTTAAAGCCATTAAACATCGCAATCATGATGATGGTCATTATGACCAATGCCTTTGGCAGTTGTTTCATGATGTCGACCACGGCCTTGTTCTCATCGTAATACTCGCCACCCCATTCCATGCTGTAGCCAGGAGGAAGGTAGATGTCTTCTATCTGATCTTTAAGTGCATTGCGTACGTTTGCAGGAGTCGTAGAACGAGATACCGCAGCCTGTGCCGTAATGGTTTTAACTCTGTCTCGACGCCAGATCATGCTCTCTTCGTTTTCAAGCTCGAAGCCATCGATAACCTGGCCTAGAGGCACAGAGTGCAAACCCAGTAGCGATTTCACTGACAAAGTTTCTAGTGAAGACATATCTTGGTTAGAGCCACGCAGCTGAATCGGAATTAACTCATCATTCAAATTCATGCGACCAAGTGGCATGCCGTTGGTACCGCGTTTCATGGCAAAGGCAATGTCTGCACGGTTAATGCCAGCACGTAGGGCTTTATCTTGATTGATAATGGGGATGAGCGTTTTGCTTTGTTGGCGCCAGTCATCACGCACGTATTTGGCATCAGGGTTGCGAGCAAAAATAGCTTTGGCTTCGTTTGCAAGTTGATGCAGTACCTCTTCATCTGGACCAGAGAAACGTGCCTCTACAGCATATTTATCTGAAGTGGCTAGCTTGAGGGCTCTGAATCTTGGCTCTGCGTTACTGAAGTTCTCTGCCAGCCATTTGTCTCCGCGCTCTACGAGAGCATCAATGGCAAAGTAGTCGGTAGCATTGATCAAGATTTGACCATAAGCTGGGTCTAGTGGCTCAGGCTCTACGGTTACCGAGAACCTTGGAGCACTTGCACCCACCGAACTAGAGATACTTTCTACCTCAGGTTGTGCCAATAACCATTGCTCGATCTCTTTCATGTCACTAGAGGTCTGCTCTATCTTGGCCCCATTAGGAAGCCAGTAATCCAAGAACACAATGGGACGGTCTGATTGAGGTATGAAGTTGATTGCAATATAAGGAACACACACCGCTGTAGCCACAATCAAAGGAATTAGGGTGGTCAGTGTTTTAATTGGGTTATCAACAATGGCATTGATGATTTTGCTATACAGTGGATTTCTTTGATCTGCGCCTTTCTTACTTGGCTTCAAGAACATCCAACACATTAATGCGGTTAAGGTCATTGCGATCAGCCAAGAAAGCAATAGAGATGAAGCGATAATGCTAAAAACCGACCCTGCGAATTCGGCTGCATCGGTTTTTGAAAACAGCACAGGGCTTGAACCCATGATAGCGATGACGGTCGCACCAAGTAGGGGAACCGCGGTTTCTTTCACTGAATCTATTGCGGCTTTGGTTCGTTCAATACCCTTGTTCATTTTGGACTGCATCATATCGGTAATCACGATGGCGTTGTCTACTAACATCCCCAAAGCAAGAATGAAGGTACCAAGAGAGACTCGATGCAGGTTTATTCCCATGACGTTCATGAAGATTAACGTCAGCAAGATGGTGATCATTAGAGATGCGCCAACTATGCTGGCACTCTTGAACCCCATAAAGATCAGTAGCACGACAAATACAATCGCAATACTCTCCATGAGATTCACCACGAAGTCATCGATGGCGATCTGTACCTGTTCTGGTTGATAAGCCACGGTAGAGATGTCCACACCCAGTGGCAGTTCGGCTTGATAATCGCTAATGATGGTATTGATCGTATCACCAAGCGATACCACATTGATGCCGTCTACAGGGCTCACCGCAAGCGTGACGGAAGGTTCGCCATTGAAGCGATTTTCAGTCAGGGCCGGGGTTTGGTAACCCATGGTTACATCAGCGATGTCGCCAAGGCGGATCATGCCGGTACCCAGCTTGCTTATGCCGCCTTGAATGACCAGATTCTTGATGTCTGCGAGTGATTTAAACTCGCTGGTTTGCTGGACTCGAATTCGCTCTTGGTCAGCAGCAAATTGCCCTGCTTCAAAGGTCATATTTTGAGTATTGAGCTGGCTCCAAACTTGAGCAACGGATAGGCCATATTGCGCTAAGCGCTCATCCGGCATATCGATATTGACTACGCGAGGTTGAACCCCATGAAGCTCAATTTTCTTGATGCCCGAAACCGTCTTGATGCGGCGTTGTAGTTCTTCTGCATATTGGCGCAGTTCTTCTGGAGCGGCGTCGGTACTGTGAATAGCAAACAACATGCCATACACCTCAGAAAACTCATCTTGAATGACTGAGATTTGAGCATTCAATGGCAGTTGCAGTTTCACGTCAGAGACCTTACGACGAAGCAAGTCCCACTGTTGAGGAAGCTCTGTCGAGTTTAAGCTCTCTTTAAGATCCACAAACACCATTGAGATACCAGGACGAGACAATGAACGTAAGCGATTAAGCTGTGCCATCTCTTGTAGTTTTGTTTCAACGGTATCGGTAACTTGTTGTTCCACTTCTTCAGCACTGGCGCCAGGGTAAAGTGTGACCACCACTGCCGTTTTAACGGTGAACGTGGGGTCTTCCAGTTTTCCTAAATCAAAGTAGGAATAGAGGCCTGCAATAATACTCAGCACTGTAAAAAACAGCACAAAGGTTCGTTGTCTGATGGCAAATTCGGCTAGATTAATCATTGCTGTTCCTATATCTCGCGCACAGTAATTTTGTCTGCTTTGTCACCTTCATTCAGGTAGTGCGTACCGCTAATGACGATCTGATCGCCGGCCGATAAATCACCTTTTATGCAGGCGTTGTTTGCATCGATGGAATCCAGCTCTACTGGTCGAGACTCTATAATGCCTTGGTTGACCACGTTGACTCGCATATCGTGCTTATTGCCTAGGATGGAAGAGTAGGGAACACAGTAAGAGGAGTCGCCGATGGATAGATTGGCAACAACAGTGACGGATTTTCCAGGGAACAACATCTCAGATGAAGCATCAAGGGTCATGGTTACCGTATAGGTTTGCTTGATCAAGTGTGGTTGAGAGGCAACCTCACTCACGGTGGCAGGAACTGAGTGCTTGGCTTGATACCATGTCACCTTCGTTGACTGATGCGGTTTGAATTCATGTATCAGGTTTTCAGGTACATCAATATCTACCTCAAGACGGTTATTGTCTTGAAGTGACGCAACAGCAATACCAGGAAGTACCTGCTCGTGTTGCTCGTAGTTAACGCCACCTATCACACCACTAAACGGCGCTCTGAGTTCTGTGTAACTCAACGTATCTTGCGCACGCTCAATGTTTTTTTGTACTACTTTGACCGCAGATAGGCTTCGTTCATAACCACTGATGGCTCTGTCCAGGTTAACGCTGGCGATTGCGTCATCATCGATGGCTTGTTTAACTCGAGAGAGTTCAGCCTTTGCTAGTTTGTGTGCAGATTTCGCCTCAAGCATGCGAGCTTCAAATTCTTCAAGGGCAACTTGATAATCGTGAGGGTCTAGGCGCGCGATTACTTGACCTTTTTCGACAAAATCGCCTTTTTTAATCAATAATTCACTTATGGTGCCTGGAACTCGAAACGCGAGTCCGGCCTTTTCCTGCGAATGTACCACTCCAGTAAACTGCTTTGTAGCTTGAGATGTCGGGTCTTGTAACTCTACGACTTGAATACTACGTTGAGGCTTAGAGGCGATCTCTGGTGTAGATTCAATTTGTTGGCAGGCACTTAGTAGCAAGACTAGGGTGCTCGCTACTATTGTTTTGGAATATGGCATATTCGGGCTCCTTAATTGTAGAGCCCGATTGTAAGAGTTTGCTCAACAGAGATAATCTGTCATTCACAAGAATCACTGTCATGAATTTTGAGACAATAAAGGATATTCTGGGATTTTTTGCGCTAAATAGTCTATCAATATGCGACTAGCATGGTTCAACGTTTGCGGTTTTGGGTGGAGTAGATAAGCCTGATAACCAACGGATGAAAGATCTGATAAAATTCTCACTATCTTGCCTTGCTCTAACTCCTCTTGAACCATGGCATCAGGCAGAAAGCTAATCCCCTTACCCATAACCAATGATCGACGAATAAGTCCAACACTGTTGCATACTAGCCAGGGAGAGACGAGGATCTGGTCTGAATCAAAAAGCCATAGGTTATCAACACTGCCACTGGGCCAGCGATAGCATAAAATCTCATGTTGTTTGAGATCCTCCAATGAGTTTATTTTGGCATGAGATTGAAGATACTCAGGGGATGCCAATAGGGAGTGCTTAAGTGTTATTAATGGCTTGGCTATAAGGTCTGAGTCCTCTAGCTTGCCACCGTGAAAAGAGATGTCTAAGCCATGTTGATAAAACTCTTTAAAGCCATTACTCACAGTGCGCAAATCGATTTCCACATTGGGATATTGTTCATGAAACTCAAACAGTGCGGACTGAATAAACTCGTAGGTCTCTGCGATTAAGCCTAATTTGACTCTTCCTGAGACCTCTTTGCTTGAAAAGGTCACCTCTTGATTTGCATCATCGAGCAGCTCTACGATTCTTTGAACCTTCGAAAAGTAACTTTCTCCATTGTGCGTCAAGGAAAGTGAACGAGTAGTACGGTGAAAGAGTTGAGTATTAATCTCTTTCTCAAGGTCGTTGATGCGTCTGCTGACATTAGCTCGGGGTAGGTCGAGAGCATTTGCAGCAGCGGTAAAGCTACCTAATTCAACAACGCGAAGGAACAGTTTAAGGTCTTCAGTTTTCATGAAAAGTCTATTGCCTGAGTGAGAACGAGTAAGTTTAATTTAGGATATCTTAGTTAGACGGCGTTCGATATAGCCCAGATTACCGTTCTTATCCATAAATGAGTTTTATAGACCATCTAAATTTCAGTGGCGTTATTTCTCCTAAGGGCTTGGTTACAATGAAACGAGTAACAAGAAGAGAACGTAGACATGAAAAAGCTCGAATTCGGAATAGGACAGATTGAGGTAGGGCACGTTGCCATAGCGATCGCTATGCTGCTGCTGAGTATATTCTTTGGCGTGCTATAGGGCGCTAAGGTAATAAATCGCTTTTTGGTGTTTATGAGTAGCCACTGTTTACAGATAAGCAGGGCCTAAGTGTGCGCATAAGAAAAAGGAATAACGCATATTCCTACAGCGCAATGAGGATAACGTAAAATTCGCGCGAAACTCATAACAATAAGCGAATAAAAAATGTCTGCTACGTCTTTACCTTCTTCTAACGAAGGCATGGGAAGAAAAATAGCAAGGAGCATCATTTCAGTTGTCTTATACGTGCTTAAAGCCGTGATTGTTTTTGGCGTTATCGCTGGAGCATCTATTGCTTTATCCAAATTAGGCTCGATCCACGGAAAGGATCTACCCGCTGAATATTTCGTCGACGGATACCCTACAATCCTTAAACTACTCGATTCTGAAGTCTTCATGGGCTTCGTATTCTTTGTCACTATCGCAATATTGGTTTACTTAGTGTATTTGTTCTGGCAACTACATGAAATTGCGGTACATAAGGCGTCAGAGATGTCGAGTGCCCACACCCAAATCGTTTTTGCCCTCTCTTTGTGTGGTCTGTTTATCAACAAGGTTTGGTGGGTTCTGGCCATCATCATCGCATTTGCCCGTTGGGATGTTATTGGAGAGTCCATCTCTAAAATCATTCGAAATGGTATCTCTGGCAAAGCGCAAACTAAAGCATCTGAGGAGTAATCAATGAAAGAGATTATGCTACCTTACATCCTGATTTGCTGGATTTTAGTGAAGACAGGTGTGGTCAAGTGGAACTTGAGAAGCGGTACCTTTATGGTCAGTACAGGCATGTTTTTAGCGACCATGCTATTCATTGCCCACCGTTTTTGGTCACCTGCGGACTTAACAGACAGTACCACAGTGAAAGCCCCTCATGCGGTATTAAGTCCATTATTTGGCCAAGAAGTAGATCAAGTATTTGTTACTCACAACCAGATGGTAAAAAAAGGTGATTTGATTTATACCCTTCGCTCTGAAGATACTGAATCACAATTAGAAAGCCTAGAAGCTCAAAAGAAAGCAAGCGAAGCGGAAATCCTATCGCTGAGACTGCAACAAAAGAACGACAAGAAAACATTAGCAAGGTATGAAAAGCTAAAAGATTTCTCACATGATTCTCAGCGAGATGAAACACGTACAGCCATTGAAACGGCAGAAGCGAAAATCGCTGCAGCACATGCCCAGATCATGAATATCGAAGCGCAAGTAGCATCTGCAAAGTGGCAACATGAGCGCCGTGAAGTTCGTGCTCCATTTGATGGACAGCTATCTATTACCAACATTACCAGTGGTACACGTACTGGTAACATGCACTTGTACTCAACCGAAAACAAGTTTGTTGAGATGCGTATCCCTGATCAAACGTATCGTGGAATCAAAGAAGGGCAGTTTGCTGAGTTTTATGTAGACGCTTATCCTGGAGAGATTTTCCGTGGTCGTGTACACAGTGTGACTACTGGTACGGGTGAAGCGCAGGTTCAAGTGCGTCAAGGTAGCCAGCATGTGAGACAGCACGTTGGAAACAACATGAACTCACATGGTCGTACTATAGTGATTGAGTTTAATGAACCCGAAGGTTACAACATCCCAATTGGTTCAACAGGCTCTGGCTGGGTTTCAGCGGACAAGCCACACCCAATGCTAGGCTTTATGGACATTATTGGTGGTGCTACCGTTCGTCTTAAAGCTTACAAAGCCTATTTGTCAGCGTTGTAGTAAACCATAAAACCATCAAGTAAAAAGGGCAGTATCACTAGGGTCTGTTGACCTTTTGCGATTAAATTTTGCTCGACCAGAAGCCATTTAATCAAGGCGAGGGACTTGCCGCCTAGTCATCTAAGCAAAAGTCGCTCAACGAAGAGTAAATGGCTTCTGGCCGAGCCTTTCTTGCCGAGCCCTTCGGGTAGCGCTTTGTTGGGCATTTCTACCGCGTTAGTCACTTTTCATGTGGAACCACCACACCTAAAAGCGACTGCCTTGTATTAATACCCAACAAATCGCTACAAAAATAACCTCAAAAGGTCAACAGACCCTAATATGATGCTGCCCTTTTTTATATTGAGTGAGAGTTAAAGTGTTGGGTTCTTTTTGAGTTCTTCGTGTACGCTCTTCTCCACCAGATTTGCAATCCAGACACTCTTTGGAGACTTCCTCTTAGAGGCTTTCAATACTATCGCAGTATCAATACCTAAATCAGAAATATCGGCTTCGGCTCTATAGGATATATATCGCATGGTATGTGTGCGATCCATTAACTGAGACAACAGCATATAGTTATCAACTAAAATAGTCGCTTCAACATCAGGAAGGGCGCGCTGGAAGCGGTTCTCGTAATCGTTCACACCTGAAGCGATATACTTTACAAATTCTCCTTCGGTGTTTCCCGCTATAACCCCAGAGCCCTCATACATTTTCTTTTGAAAGAGTGTTTGAGGCTTATCGCTTAAGATATGAAATCCTAGGTCGACTTCTTCATCAAGAATCATATTCTCTGACAGTTTTGTCCAGTTTCTCATTTCAATGATGGCATCGGTTTCTTCTCTTATTTTACTAATAATTGAGTTACCAAAGCGAATGAGTAGGGGCTCCAGAATGTGAATAGTAATGCGGTCTACGTTCACTGGAGAAAATTCTTCTGGTTCTAGAGAGTGAGAAATCTGCTCTATAGCGTTTTGGAGCTTGGGTTGTATGCTTAGAGCATACGATGTTGGCGATAACCCCTCAGCGCTGCGTGTGAACAGAGGATCATCGAGTTCTTCTCGCAACTGGGACAATACCTTTGAAATATAGGATTGTGATCGCCCAAGTTTTTTTGCCGTTCGCTGGGTCGAGTGTGTTTGCATTAAATTCAAAAACACATTCAATGAATTGAGGTCTGTAATTCTCATCCTATCGCCATTACTACACTACATAGTTATAGAGTAGCAAAAAACTAATAAAATCAATAAGCTTATAACGAATAAGTTCCGTTAAATTTCCCAGTGATAATCGATATTCCTACAAGCTATAAGCCTATTCGTATAATACGCATAGATATGGATTTGGCGATTGATGCGCTAAATCCCTAGACCTACTCAATTATAGATTTGGAACATTATGTCAACAAATAGACTTCCATCCATCATATCTGCAGTATCAACTAAGCAATCTTCTAACCTATCACTTTCTCGCTTAACCATGATGACTTCAGTAGCTCTTGCTTCTGCTTTGCCAACAATGGCAAATGCAAGTGGCATATTTCTTCAGGAAGCAGTGACTGCAAATGCAGGTGTTGCCGGTGCAGGTGACGGTGTGTATACCGAATCCGCTGCTGCTATGTGGACCAACCCTGCGACTATGTCTTACATGGGTGAATCTTTAACGACTATTAATCTAATGGCGTTTGATCTCAAGATGAAGTTTCACGATGCGGATACGCCGGCACAAGACGGTGAAGCGCAATCTTATCTGCCGTCTATCTCAATTTTCCATGCGCACCAGGTTTCTGAAAAAGTGCACTTAGGTTTGGCGTTAGGAGCTGCTGGTGGTTCTAGTCTATCTTATGGTGACGACTGGGCAGGAGCGGGTGCGTTAGATTCAATTACTTTAAACGTAATTGTTCTTAATCCATCAATGTCGTACAAGATCAATGACCAGTGGTCTGTGGGTGGTGGTGTGCAGTTTAGTTGGGCTGCGTTTGAGCAAACTACCAAGTTGTTAACAGCTGAGCAAGATACTGATTGGGCCTATGGCTACAATCTAGGCGTGATGTACCGACCTACTGATAATATTGATCTTGGCTTAAGCTATCGCTCCAAGTCTGAACACGAATTTAATATGGATGTTAAGACACCTTTAGGAGTCTCTGATATTGATAGTTTAAAAACCGAAGTGGACGTGCCTGAAATAGTTGATTTTAGCATTCGTTACGGCATAAACCCGGATTTAAACCTGTTAGGTAGTATTCAATTCCATCGCTGGAGTGCTTGGGATGAGACTGTATTAGATCTCGGTACCCCTGTTGGTGGGGTTGCCATCAAACGTGAATGGGATGATGTCTGGAAGTTTGCGATTGGTGCTGATTATCGTTTAAACAGCGACTGGCGTTTGAAGACAGGCTTCTCCTATGAAACATCACCACAAGATGATCCTGAAAAACAGTGGGTTGATTTACCAGTAGGCGAGCAATACCGTTACTCGATAGGCGCATCTACGAATTGGGATGATGTCGGAATAGACTTCTTCTATGAATATGCAGATTTAGGTGAAGTAGAGTCAGCAAAACGTTCTATCGCGGGGGGACCAGGTGTTGGCGTTAACGGCATCTTTGATGGACGCATTCACTTCCTTGGTGTGAACTTCACTATCTAAGCTTTCCGACACTGGATATTGTATAGAGCTGGCAATTCGCCGGCTCTTTTTATAGTTGCTCTTCTATTGGCAAGACACCGGCGACCCACGCTCCCATGCGTCTCCAGATACTAGCATCCGGCTCACTGGTGTAGGTAGTTTGCTCAGCAAGGTCTTGCCAAACTAAATCGCCATCCTCGACTTCAAGCTTATAAGCCATATTACGAATGTGTCCTTCCATCTCAGCCTTTGATTCAGAGACGAACTCTTCTTGTAGAATTAATACCGCCATTTCTGTGTTGATTTGAGCTGAACGTGGGTCCCAATTCATAGAGCCAACAAACAAGGTATCATCATCAATAAGCATTACCTTGGCATGCAGGCTAGAGTGGCTCTTTCCTGTCATTGACCACTTATTTTTGATTTCAGCACTGGCTTTTATTTCCCATAGATCAACACCACCTTCGACAAGTTCTTCTCTGTATTTTGCATACCAACCGTGAACCGCATAGACATCGTTTGAGGCCAATGAGTTGGTGACAATGGTGACTTTTTTTCCGGACTGAACTGCGCTAACCAGCATGTCAGTACCAATTTGAGTAGGAACGAAATAGGGTGAGATGATAATGATTTCACTAGTGACATCTTGAAGCACTATTTGTAAGTCATCTATTAACTGACTTCCCTCACCGATGATTTTAGTGGGCTTATCATAAAGAAGCTTTCCTTTTCCCCAATAAATTTGTAGCTTGTGTTGCCTCATGTCTGAATAGAACTTAAGGCTAGTCATATCATAATGCCCTGACGTAAATTGCCCCTTAAAGTCTTGGTCTAGAGCAAATTGTTTAACTTCTTCACTGGTGAGCTCTTTGTTTGTTGGGTTTATCCATTCGACAGGAACAGCGAATTCGCTATTCCAGTACTCATCATATTGGTCAGCGGTTTGCTCAACTGTGTTGCCATACAGTAAAAGATCAAAATCACCGAACTCAACGACCGATTGATATGAGAAATATTCGTTACCAATATTGCGCCCACCAACTATGCTAACCACACTATCTGCTGTTAGAGATTTATTGTGCATTCGACTGTTCAGGCGAGAGAATTCAGCAAGGAAGCCTAGGTTTCTAGCCTTACGATAATTGTTTGGATTAAAGAGACGGACTTGAATATTGGGATGAGAATTAAGTCGTGCGAGATCGTCATCATTTCGTTCTTGCATGTCATCGAGCAACACCCTCACTTTTACGCCTCGTTCAGCCGCTTCATAGAGCCTCCACGTTAATAGATGTCCCGTTTCATCATCTCGGTAGATGTAATATTGAAGATCTAGGGTGTATTTAGCAGACTCAATTAAGGTGATGCGGGCGAGTAGGGCATCGTGACCAGTGTCTAACGGGTGAAAGCCTGTATATATTGAGGTGTCGTATTGGCTTTGCTCGAAGTATTGCGCGAGCGGACTATCTTCTTGATAGCCCAAGTGGTGAGTCACTGATTTTGGCGGGGGCTCGGATTGCGAAGCACAGCCTGTCACAACGCCAACAAAAAGTATGAATAAAAGCTTTAATAGAAATTTTGTTGGCAATCGTGTTAGCAATGTCGGTCCCTCGTCTAATGCTTAAAAATAACTTGTTCGTTGGCAACTCTGTGACGCACTCCGTATATTCCTTCTTCGGTGCGCTTTCCAACACTGATGATCATAGTAATTTCATCATTCTTATCCAGTCCAAGAAGCTTTTTCGCTCGAACTGAATCAAATCCTTCCATTGGGCAGGTATCGTAGCCTTGCTCTCGAATTGCTGTCATAAAGGTCATAGCGGCTAGAGAGGTACTTTTATGAAGGCAAACACGTAAATCTTGCTTAGTTACCTCACGAAACATAGGTTTTTTGATGCCCATAACCGTCATCATTACCTTGCGAAGCATACCCTTTACGCCAAATCGATCGTTACTGTACACAAACGGAATCAGCTTTTCATAATATTTGGTCGCGCGTTTGGCAATGTCGTCCATTGGGCGATCTGCAAAGTTTTCGCGCACTTGCTTTGCATTCATTTTAGCTCTTTGTTGCCATTTATCTGGCGTAGTGACAAAAACCACCATTTCATTAGCCGTCTTAGCCGCATTCTGTCCCATGCAATACTTGGCCAATTCTTCACGCTTGTCTTCGCTTATCACGCGATGGAATTCCCACAGCTGCATGTTGCTACTATTTGGACTTAAAACGGTAAGTTCTAACGCATCTTCGACCACTTGAGGATCAAATTCTGCGGTTTCATCATACTTTCTTACGGAGCGACGAGAGTGGATTATTTCTGAAAATGGGGATTGCTGAGACATAAAACTGACTGTTAGAAAATATTGGACACTTTTCTAACAGTTTTCGATATTTCGAGCAAGCGTATCAAACAGTTAGAGTGGAATTATTTTCTATCCTAAACTGATTACCTCAGTAGATACGTGCTATATCCATTCATTGATTTAAGTGAGTTATTGTGAGGGGTCATTCATCTCGTAAATTCTATTTCTCTTTCTACAACTTTCTCTGATGATAAACATGACCAGTTAGTTAAGTGTGATATGGTGATTAACTACACCTATGATGATAAAGAAATAGCTCTCAATACATCTTTTCAAGTGTTGATCAAAGAGCAAAAAACTGTATCAAACACCCAAGTAACCGAAGAAGCAGTTACTGATTTTTTTGTTAGAGTTATGGTGAATTAGTTTATGTTGAGAATGGTACTTTTAATATCATGTTTAATCGTTTCTATATCAGTAAATGCTATTTCTCAGGTGCAACCTATGCCTCCGATTGTGCGTCCTGTGATTGGTTTGTGTAACCTAGAGATAATATCAAACAGTGGTGAGATTTCTTTTGGAAACGATTATCAGAACACTTCTAATATATTCAAAGTTAATGTAGATGATCAAAAGAAGAGAATAAAGATTAAGTTAGACGATATTAATGTAAACGGTACAGAAGTTAGACGTGGATATCAGGTAATTCGCTTTCAAGTAGATGTTCCAGATCGATACGAAGGAAATTCGAACTACTGGCGCCGTGGTGTTGAAGTTTCTATAGATGAACTGAATCGCCAGCGAGAAATTGAAATTCAAACACGCGTAGCTGTTCCAAAAATGCAGTTGAAAGCAGGAGAGTATGAGATAAGAACAAATTGGACAATAGAGTGTTAATGATTATGCTGATTTAATCTTGTTCAAATTTACCATTGGATTTCAAATGCTCAACATGGACGTAAAACATCAAGTTGTTATCCATACAGCTGATATGGAATGGCTAGATAGCCCAGCACAAGGCGTAAGCCGAAAACCGTTAGAGCGGGAATCGGCTGAATCAGGGCATGTGACGTCTATCGTCAAATACGAACCGGGTTCTCGATTTGACCAACACTCCCATCCTCTGGGAGAAGAAATTTTAGTTCTTGAGGGGGTGTTCTCGGATGAAGACGGGGACTATCCAGCAGGTACTTACATTCGAAACCCTCCTGGCAGTAAACATTCTCCCTATAGTGAACAAGGGTGCGTGCTCCTCGTAAAACTCAATCAGTTTTCAAAGTTCGATAAAACCTCTCTTAGAATTGATACCAGAGCAACTCCATGGCAACAGGGCATCGGTAATCTACAAGTGATGCCGCTGCATAATTTTGAAGAAGAGAACATCGCTCTGGTGAAATGGCCTGCAGGTGAGCGTTTTAAGCCTCATTCTCACTTTGGTGGTGAGGAAATACTGGTATTAAGTGGTGAGTTCATTGATGAATTTGGTCGTTACCCAAAATACACCTGGATTCGCAGTCCCCACATGAGCCAACACTTCCCCTATGTAGAGCAAGAAACGGTTATCTTTGTCAAAACGGGGCATTTACTGTCACGTAGTTGAGTTTTAGGCTTTTCTAGTTTCATACCCTGTCGTTGTTTGTTAGTATCGCGGCATCGTATTAGTCGGGGAGCCGTTAGGCTGAGATCGCAACAGCGAACCCGTGGAACCTGATTCAGTTAGTGCTGACGTAGGGAACTAGTCGCCATTCTAGCTAGATATCTTACTGTTTTAGCAACAGGGTCTAGGCACAGCAGGCATTGGTTTCGTGCGTCTTACGAAAAGGAATAGCCTGTGTCTCAAACAAATAAAACCCCAATTGTTCTTACTATTGCTGGCTCTGACAGTGGTGGCGGTGCTGGTATTCAAGCCGACATTAAAGCCATCTCAGCAACTGGTAGCTACGCCTGTTCTGTAATCACGGCATTAACCGCGCAAAATACTCAAGGTGTGACTGGCATTTTGCCGATTTCGGCGGAGTTTATCGAACAGCAACTTGATGCTGTATTTACTGACCTTGATGTTGTAGCGGTTAAAGTAGGTATGCTTGCTGAAGCGGGTCTTATTCAAGCGGTAGTCAAAAAACTTAAGCAATACCAACCAAGATATCTAGTTGTTGACCCTGTTATGGTGGCAACAAGCGGTGATCTTCTTCTCCAGCAATCGGCTATCGAAACTCTGAAAACTGAGCTGCTTCCACTTGCGGATGTCATCACGCCAAACTTGCCGGAAGCCGCAACGCTGTTAGGTCAGTCTCTGCCGACGACTGAGGCACAGATGAATGCGATGATTGAAGATCTTCGTGGCTTGGATTGTAAAGCTGTGCTTCTTAAGGGCGGTCACTTAGAGAGGGAGTCTACCAGCACAGATCTTCTTCTCACGCCTAATGACGTTGAAACCTTTACTGTTGAGCGTGTGAATACGCAAAATACTCATGGTACTGGTTGCACCTTATCTTCAGCTATTGCTTCTTTCTTGGCTCAAACGGGCTCACTAAGTGAATCCGTGGCTTTAGGAAAGAACTACATTTCCAATGCCATTGCTCATGCTGATGAATTGGAAGTAGGAAGTGGTCACGGCCCCGTGCACCATTTCTACGCCTTAAACAAATAGTGCAGGTTATGTCGGTTCATTCGCCTATGGGCATTGTGATTGAAAACGGAAGCTTGCAGTTCTCTGATGCAAACTCACCACTGTTTAGTGACCTAAACCTAAGCTTTCCTGAGGGAAGCTTTAGCAGTGTGTTGGGTAAAAGTGGTTGTGGTAAAACGAGCCTACTGCGCTTATTGGCTGGGTTATTACCTGAAGATGTGCATTGGAGTGGTTCTATTCAAAGTGGCTTCGAGCACAATCTATCGGACTCAATTGCTTATATGGCGCAACAGGACTTGTTGATGCCATGGCTGAATGTGCTTGAGAATGTGTGCTTCAGTGACCGCTTTAGTCAAAAAAAGCTGAATAAACAGCAGCAGGCTGAGCGAAAACAACAAGCGAGTAGATTACTGTCTAGATTAGGCTTAGAAGGGCAAGAAGATGTCTATCCAAGACAGCTTTCCGGCGGAATGAAACAGCGCGTCGCTCTTGCAAGAACCCTGATGCAAGATAAGCCTGTAGTGTTAATGGACGAACCCTTTTCTGCCTTAGATGCAGTAACGCGCTATCGCCTGCAAGATCTGGCTTGTGAGATGCTTGATGGTAAAACGGTGGTTTTGATTACCCACGATCCACAAGAAGCCTTGCGCCTTAGCGACCATATCTATCTGATGCAATCTCAACCAGTAGAAATTGAAACTGTGCCTGTACCTAGTGGCGTTACACCGCGCCTGATCAATGCTGAAATGGCCGAGCTTCAACAAAGCATTATTGAGCAGTTGGGAGGTCGTGATGACTAAACAAGTCGTCGTTCAGCAAGGCCTTACTAGCCGAGTAAAAGCGAATACCTCACATGTGATGCGTTTGATCATTTCATGCTTGGTGGTACTTGGATTATGGCAGGCAACGGTGTCATTCTTTGACTTACCAAGCTTTATCTTACCTGAACCTATGGCGGTATTTGATCGTCTGGGTAGCCGTAGTGATGTGCTGCTTCAACATACGATTGTTACCTCGCAAGAGATTGTTCTAGGGCTTCTGTTAGGCCTTAGCATGGGTCTGATGTTTGCTCTGCAAATGCTGTTATTTGAGCCTCTTCGTCGTTGGTTATTGCCTATCTTGATTGCCTCGCAGGCGATTCCCGTTTTTGCCATTGCGCCAATACTGATGCTGTGGTTTGGCTATGGGATAGCCTCAAAGGTTGTGATGGCCGCTCTAATTATCTTTTTCCCAGTGACCACATGTTGTTATGACGGACTGCGTAATACGCCAAAGGGTTATCTTGATTTGAGCAAAACCATGGGAGCCACGCGTTGGCAACAACTAACACAAGTGCGATTACCTGCAGCGATGCCAGCATTAGCCTCTGGTATTCGAGTCGCGGTGGTGGTTGCGCCAATTGGTGCGGTAGTGGGTGAGTGGGTTGGCTCTAGCGCAGGTCTTGGTTACTTGATGCTTCAGGCCAACGCGCGAATGATGATTGATGAGATGTTTGCAGCGCTGTTTATTCTCGCACTTATTTCGGTCACCCTTTATTTCATCACAGACAGACTACTCAACAAATTTATCCCTTGGCAGTTCGATTAACTGCCAATTTTTGAATGTCATTAAGGAAGAGACATGACTTTGTTTAAAAATAGATTCAGCGCAGTACTGGCCAGTATTGCGCTTTTAGTGAGCGCGAGTGTTTCTGCGAAGGACAAAGAACTGACCTTGATGCTGGATTGGTTCGTTAACCCAAATCATGGCCCTATCGTGATTGCCCAAGAGAAAGGCATGTTTGCCGAGCAAGGCCTAAAGGTAACCATTCAAGAGCCAGCAGATCCAAGTGTGCCCTCAAAACTGGTAGCGGCCAATCAAGTCGACCTAGCCATCTCTTATCAGCCCTCATTTCTCATTGATGTTGCAGCAGGTTTGCCCTTGGTGTGGAGCGGTACTCTGCTGGCTACGCCATTAAATACGCTAACCGTATTAGATAACGGCAAGATAAATTCTTTGTCTGATCTAAAAGGCAAAACCGTTGGCGTATCAGTATCGGGCACAGACGAAGCCATTATTGGCAAGATGTTGGGTAATGAAAACGTCGATTATTCGGATATCAAGATTGTCAATGTTGGCTGGGCGCTGTCTTCTTCACTGGCATCAGGAAGAGTCGATGCTATTTGGGGAGGAATGCGCAACTTTGAATCTCACCAGTTAGATCTTGAAGGCTACAAATCTAAGAGCTTCTTTCCTGAAGAGCACGGCATCCCGCCTTATGATGAGTTAATGTTTGTTGCCAATGCAAAAAACTACGATAAAGAGGCTATTCAGCGCTTTAATAAGGCACTGGAACTAGCCACTCAATACATAGTGAATCACCCTGAAACGGCGTGGAAAGAGTTTATCGCCTATAACCCAGATACATTAGATAACGAGCTTAACCATAGAGCTTGGATTGATACCTTGACTCGCTTTGCTTTGCGCCCGTCCGCGGTAAATAAGCAGCGCTACGATGATTACAGTCAGTTTATGTATGACCTAAAGATCATCAAGACTATCCCTGATAGCAATAACTACCTTATTAACTTTTAAGCCAGTGTCACAAGGAAGACCCATGAAACGATTTACCTCAAAACTGTTTGCATTGCTTGCCAGTTCTACTCTTTTGCTCAGCCCCCTATTGCAAGCCAATCAGGCGCAAGCTAAACAAACAGAGCTTACCCTGATGCTGGATTGGTTTGTGAATCCAAACCATGGTCCAATTGTTATCGCTCAAGAGCGAGGCTTGTTTGAAGCGCAAGGCTTAAAGGTGACTATCCAAGAACCAGCGGACCCAAGTGTTCCTGCAAAATTGGTGGCTGCGAATAAGATCGACCTTGCTGTGTCGTACCAACCCACACTGACTATTGATGTGGCAGCAGGTTTGCCGTTAATTCGCAGTGGCACACTAATCTCAACACCGCTGAATACCCTAATGGTTATTGATAACGGCAAGATTAACTCTGTTGCGGATCTGAAAGGTAAAAAGGTAGGCATTGCCATTGCTGGTAATGAGGAAGCAACCATAGGCACTATGCTGCGCTCTGCTGGGCTTCAGTTTTCTGACGTAGAGATCATTAATGTTGGTTGGGCACTGTCGTCATCGGTGGCTTCTGGAAAGGTTGATGCGATTTGGGGCGGACTACGCAACTTTGAAACAAACCAACTTGCGCTAGAGGGCTTTAAAGCCAAAGCATTCTTCCCAGAAGAGCACGGCGTACCTGCTTACGATGAACTGGTGTTTGTTGCCAATGCCAATAGCTATGACGCTGAGGCATTGAAGCGCTTCAACTCAGCTATTGAGTTAGCCACACAGTATATTGTGAATCACCCTGATCAGGCGTGGAAAGAGTTTATCGCTTACAACCCAGATACATTGGACAACGAGCTAAACCGCCGAGCTTGGGAAGACACCCTCACTCGCTTTGCACTGCGACCTGCAGCGGTTGATCGTCAGCGTTATGACAATTACGCCGAGTTTATGTTTGAGAACAAAATCATTAATAGCGTGCCAAACAGCGCTAAATACCTACCAACGTTTTAAGGTTTTATCATGAATACCCAGCAACTTATTCAAGCTTGCCAACAAGAATGGAACGCCTATGTTGAGCATAACTTTGTGCATCAATTGGCTGACGGCACCTTACAACATGAGGTGTTCCTGCATTACTTGAAGCAAGATTTTTTGTTCCTGAAGCAATACACGCGTGCTTATGCTCTTGCTATCTATAAAGCGAAAAACCTGGCGCAAATGCGCAATGCTTTGCCAAGCTTGCATAACTTGCTTGATTCTGAGATTGCTCACCACGTGACTTTCTGTGAAAAGTGGGGCATCAGCGAGCAGGAGATGGAAGACGAGACTGAAGATTTTGGTACCGTTGCCTACACGCGCTATGTACTTGATACCGGTAATGCGGGCGATCTAATTGATTTGTACGTGGCGTTAGCGCCATGTGCCATTGGCTATGGCGTGATTGGTGAAAACCTAGCTCAACGCGAAACCACAAAATTGGAAGGAAACCCGTATCAAACTTGGCTAGAGATGTATTCTAGTGAAGAGTTCCAAGAGGGTGTGGTTAAATGTGTTGAAAACCTAGATCAACTGATTGCGAATATTCCTGAAGACAGTGAAAGAGCAAAAGAGTTGATTGAAGTGTTCAAGACCGCCACTCGAATGGAAATCGCATTCTGGGAACAAGGCTACAACGCCGTTAAATAGGACAAAGACAAATGGATAAGAATCAAATCGTTGCCAGCTTACAGGCACTTCGTGATAGCAAACCTTTGGTAGTGAACATTACTAACTATGTGGTAATGAACAACACAGCAAATGCGTTGTTGTCTATTGGTGCATCTCCTATCATGGCGCACTCGGCGCAAGAGATGTCCGAGATGATGAGCTTTGCAGGTAGCCTAGTGATCAATATCGGTACACTGGATAGTGTATGGATTCCTCGCATGTTGTTTGCGGTTGAACAAGCAAACATAAATGGAAAAACCGTCATTCTTGATCCTGTAGGTTGCGGTGCAAGTACGCTTCGCACTGAGGTCTCTCGTCAAATTGCAGAGCAAGCCGATAAGCTTATCATTCGTGGTAATGCTTCTGAGATCATCGCTTTGGCGGGTGAACAGGCACAATCTAAAGGTGTGGATGCCTTAGACAGCAGTGATTCTGCTGTTAACGCGGCTAAATTCTGTGTCGAACAGTATGGAGCAAATGTTGTTATCTCAGGCGCAAGCGATTATGTGGTCACAGCACAAGCAACTTATAAGCTAGACAATGGCCATGAGATGATGCCTTTTGTGACGGGCATGGGTTGCTCGCATACCGCCATTACTGGCGCGTTTGCTGCAATTGGTGAAGTTACTGGTCTAGCCGCTACCGCGATTTTGGGCGTGGCCGGTGAGGTTGCTGCAGAGAAATCAGCAGGGCCGGGTTCTCTACAAATGAATCTGCTAGATACGCTATACCAACTGGATGCTGATACGGTATTGGCGCGCTTGAAGTTAGCTCAGGTCTAATTATGAATCCCTATCGATTGTATTTCGTTACTGATGATCAGCAAGATCTTGATACCTTATGTAAGGTTGTAAAACAAGCCATTGCTGGTGGCGTTACCATGGTGCAGATCCGTGAAAAGCATGGTGACGTTAGAGCCTTCATCGAGCGAGCTAGGGCGATTAAAGACGTCATGAAGGGTAGCAATGTCCCCTTGATCATTAATGATCGTGTCGATGTCGCTCTTGCAGTTGATGCTTGTGGGGTTCATTTGGGGCAAACCGATATGCAGGTAGAAGATGCGCGCCGATTATTGGGCCCTGATAAGATACTTGGACTGTCGGTAGAAAGTGTTGAACAGCTGGAACAAGCCCAGAGCCTGCCGCTGGATTATCTCGGTGTGAGTGCCATTTTCGCAACGCCCACCAAAACCAATACGCTTAAACATTGGGGAATTGATGGCTTAAAGGCAGCAGTCGAAAGAAGCCAATTGCCTTTGGTTGCCATTGGTGGCATAGGGTTCGATAACATTGCTGAGGTTGCAGCAACCGGTGTTGATGGTATCGCGCTAGTGTCTGCTATTTCTGCAGCAAAAGACCCTAGCGAAGCAAGTAAGACATTGCTTCAACTCATGTCTTAAACACCAAACTGGAAACACAATATAGCCTCTACTGAGATAAAAGCAGTAGGGGTTTTTTATTTTTCTCTTTGATGGATTGCATCCGCCATACGGGAGTTAGTTGTTTTTGAATGGCTGATTACTATGTGCGTGTTGATTAATTACACCACTGGAGAAACAACATGACTCTCAACAAACGCACAGGCCTTGTCCTAATTGCATCACTTTTTGTATCGTCTTCTTTGTTTGCGGCGAATACGCAAGACCAGCAAGTTATTGACCTTTCTCAAGATGAGCTACCTGGTTCAATTGGCCTTTCTGCTACCGTTGATTCGTTGCCGAACTTTAGCTTTCACAATACCAAAGAGGATACCAACCAAATGGTAGAAGGTGAACCTGCTCATAAAGATTACATCGATGCGAGCGATCACGATCCATCAGGTGCTATTGGCTTTTCAGTACCGGTAGACTCTTTGCCTAAGTTTCATCTAAAGAATAAAAACAAGAATCATACCGTACATAAAAACAACCTTTAATCAGAGGAAGTTTGAGCAATGATACGGAACATCAGCCATTACCCTTGGGTAATCTTGATAGATTCAGCCTTAGTACTGCGTTTGCACTGAGGCTGTCTTGGACAAACGGATCCACGAGAGCAAATTAATCTTGCTCGGTTATCAATACCACGCTCAATCCAGTTGATATTTAAAATCCTTCCTACTGTTAGCAATAGCTCTTTGATATCGGATGGAATGGGGCCTGTGCCCCCATTTTCGATACAAGATAGCTTAAGCCTTTCCGCGACATCTACCGCGTCTAGTCCTTGAGCTTGAATCGCTGGATTAAGATCGATCCCGCTGCACAGTACATGTGAGTTACCGGCAAAATCTTTGACCTTTACCGACTCACAGCAATAGATATGTGGCACATCGTTTTGCATCAAGATGGATATTTGCGCGATGCTAACGTTGAAATCTGTGTCTTTGGTTGTCATGCGGAATACCGCCCAGTGCTGGCATGGGTCTTCGACCATCTTCATGTTTCCCCACGGCAGAGGAATTCCATTGCCTCTATACACAGCCTTCAATGTACCTGGGTAATAGGCATCAAAATAGTGCCAATGAGGGTAGGGTGATACTGCCGTCATGCGGCGCATTGCGATTGATTCTGATACCCCAGCCAATTTACACACACTAATGTCGTAACCGTTTCGATCTAGAAGTTGCCTGAAAGGGACCTTGGGACAAAGCAAAGCCCCAGCAAAGAATGAGCATTCAAAATCTCGCCATGCGTGCAGTATCTTTGTGGAGTCGAGCTCTACAGATCCGCCTTGCTGTTTTTCATCCCTAACGCCGTAGCTTGGCTTGCTATCCGACATGAGTTTGCTTTTTTCACCGTCTCCTTGGTGCAGCACCATATGACCAATATTGACCGCAATGTCATATTTCAGCCGGGTAGGGTCGTCTTTGAGAATGTTGTTGATATGCAAAATATTAGGTGATTCAAAGTAGGAGCGAGCAACGCGTTGCTTCTTATCTCCGCTTGCTTCAGTAACCGTTTCTGGAAGCTGTTTAAACCACTTTATCTTCAGGCCAATATCAGCGCAGATCTCAAAAAGATCATCTACGGCGAGTGGCATTTTCTTTTGGCCTATTTCTTCAGCAGCACGTTCAAGATCTGGGAAGTGATTTTGATTGTGCTCTTGATGTGCACGAATCAATAAGTGAGCAAATTGCCGTCCTGTCGTGCCAGTTTGTGCCAGCATCTCAGGTATGGCTATCTGTAATATTTCTTTTGAAAACAAAAAGCTAGGCTCAAGCGCCATGCCGACGACACCGCCTCTTGATCCTTTTTCAGGAACAATTTCACTTTGCTCCTTCGCATCGTCCAAAAACCAATTTACCGGTTTTTGAAACACATCCGCTATCACCTCAAGCATGTCTTCACTGGGCACTCTTTTACCGCGTTCAATCATGGAAAGATACGACACCGATGGCGCAGATTCTGGATTGAGTTTTATACAGCGAGACGAGAGGTCATCAAGAGTGAGGTGATTTCTCTTACGCAGGTTTCGGATCTTAGTACCTAGAAAATGCGATTGTCTGAACAAGCTAGTCTTTGTCTTCATATTTGTAAAATTTACACTGTGTAATTTTAATTGTGAAATTCTAGTGAATATTTAGTTAAAGTAAAAATGTAGACAGAAGAAATTAGACCGCAGTAACAGATTAACTTCTTTTTTATGCAACAGCAGCAAGGTGACAAAGCACTTCAATGACAATCACGAGGAATGATGCCATGAATCTACCAATGACTAAGGAATGCCAGATACAACAGAGCTTTTGCCAGTTTATCAACACTGAAGTGCTGCCACTTGTCGGTTTGGATGTCGATGAGTTTTGGAACAACTTTACGCAATTGGTTACCGAGTTAACACCAATTAACCAAGCATTGCTTGAGACGCGCTCTCAGATGCAAAAGCAAATTGATCAGTTCCATGAAACACATCGTTCATTCAATGCAGAGCAGTACAGAACCTTTTTGAAAGAGATTGGTTATCTGCAAACTGAAGGGGAAGATTTTTCAATAGAGACTGAAAATGTTGACCAAGAGATTGCGATGATTGCCGGTCCACAGCTAGTCGTTCCTATTAAGAATGCACGCTTTGCTCTAAATGCGGCGAATGCGCGTTGGGGAAGCCTGTATGACGCTCTTTATGGAACGGACGTTATTCCACAAACTGAGCCAGGGATGAAAGCGGGCAAGAAATACAACCCGGCGCGCGGCAAGCACGTTATTGCGTATGCGAAGGATTTTTTAGACCGAGTATTCCCATTGGATCAAGGCTCCCACCATGATGTAGAAAGCTACACCGTCTATTTCAATGGTCTAATGGCACATTTCCCTGATGGCACGCATACAGGGTTAAAACAACCAAAGCAGTTTGTAGGTGCGAGCGACCCTGAGCGTGAACCCACTTCAATACTGTTGAAAAACAACGGGTTACACGTTGAGATTATCATCAATCGCCAAGGAAAGATTGGCAAGAATGACCTATCGCATATTGACGACATTATTGTTGAGTCAGCGGTATCCACCATTATGGATCTGGAAGACTCGATCGCTGCGGTAGACAGCGAAGACAAAATTGATGCTTATCGCAATTGGTTGGGCTTAATGACAGGTTCCCTGCACGCTTCTTTTGAGAAAAATGGTGCGACGCAAATTCGCCGCCTTGAAGGTGATAAGAGTTACACAGGTCGAAACGGAGAGGATTACAACCTGCATGGGCGTTCGCTCCTGCTTATTCGCAACGTTGGCCACCTAATGACCAGCGACTTGATGACATTATCAAGCGGTCAACAGGCACCAGAAGGCATTATCGATGCGGTAGTAACAGCTCTAATCGCAGCGGTAGAGATTAAAAACCCAGACTTATGCCGAATGAAAAATAGTCGTACTGGCAGCATCTATATCGTGAAACCAAAGATGCATGGTCCTGAAGAAGTGGCATTCTCTTGTGAGTTATTCAGCCGAGTAGAGCGTATGCTCGACCTTGAGCCGAATACCATCAAGATTGGCATCATGGATGAAGAGCGTCGAACTTCACTGAACCTTAAAGAGTGTATTCGTGCTGCTAAATCAAGAGTGTTCTTTATCAATACCGGGTTCTTAGACCGCACTGGTGATGAGATTCATACCAGCATGCAAGCAGGCCCTTTCCTGCCTAAGCAAGAGTTAAAAAGCCAAACATGGATTGACGCTTACGAGAAGAACAACGTTTCAACGGGTTTAAATACGGGTATGTCGGGTAAAGCTCAGATCGGTAAAGGCATGTGGGCGATGCCTGATGAGATGGCGCAGATGATGGAGCAAAAGACCGCTCATTTAGAAGCAGGCGCAACCACAGCCTGGGTTCCCTCGCCAACGGCTGCAACCTTGCACGCGCTTCATTATCTTGAAATCGAAGTGAAGCAGCAGCAACAGCGCTTGTCTGCAAACAGTGAAGACTACAAAAAGGGCATGTTGACCATTCCTTTGATGGCTCAAGAAAACGAGTTGACTCAAGGTGAGATCATTCGTGAATTAGAGAACAACATCCAAGGGATCTTAGGTTATGTAGTTCGCTGGATTGAGATGGGAGTAGGGTGTTCAAAGGTGCCGGACATCAATAACACAGCATTGATGGAAGACCGCGCAACCTTGCGTATCTCTAGCCAACATATTGCCAACTGGCTTAAACATGGCATCTGCACAGAAGAACAAGTCAATAGCGTGCTTGAACAGATGGCCGAAACCGTAGACCAGCAAAATGATGGAACATCGGGTTATTACCCAATGACTCCAAACACTGAAACCAGCCATGCATTCCAATGTGCGAAGGCGTTAATTTTCCAAGGTACTGAGCAGCCAAATGGCTATACAGAACCATTACTTCATGAGTATCGACTACAGGCAAAATGATAATCCCATTTAGGGTCTGTTGACCTTTTGAGTTCGTTTTTGTAGCGAATTGTTGGGTATTTATACAAGGCAGGCACTTTTAGGTGTAGAGGTCTACATGAACAGTGTCTAACGCGGTAGAAATGCCCAACAAACGCTACCCAAAGGGCTCGGCCAGAAACGATTTACTCTTTGTTGATACCCTTTTGCTTAGATGACTAGGCGTCAAGGTTCTCGCCGCGATTAAATCGTTTCTGACTCGAGCAAAATTCAACTGCAAAAGGTCAACAGACCCTAGTTACTAAAGTACTGCTTATTAAAATCACTGAGAGAGGGACATTATGGATAACTACAAATCAGTAATCGAAACAGCAAAGGGCACTATTGATCAAAACGGTCAAACGTGGGCTGCAATTAATCCGGAATACGTAGCACGAATGAAGCTACAGAATCGATTTAACTGCGGATTGGATATCGCTCGCTACACAGCAAAAATCATGCGCGAAGATATGCAGTCGTACGATGAAAGCAGTGCAAATTACACTCAATCTTTGGGGTGCTGGCACGGATTTATCGGCCAACAAAAAATGATTTCGGTTAAGAAGCATTTTGAAACCACTCGAGGTCGATACCTTTACCTTTCAGGTTGGATGGTTGCAGCAATGCGTTCTGAGTTAGGTCCACTACCAGATCAGTCAATGCATGAGAAAACCTCTGTACCTATGCTAATCGAAGAGCTTTATACCTTTTTGAAGCAAGCGGATGCCCGCGAGCTTAACCACCTTTACAAAGCCTTAGACCAAGCACGTAGCTCTGGTGACGCTGTCACAACACAGTCGGTACAGAACCAGATCGATAACTTTGAAACCCATGTTGTTCCTATCATTGCGGATATTGATGCAGGCTTTGGGAATGAAGAGGCTACTTATCTGCTAGCGAAGAAAATGATTGAAGCAGGAGCGTGTTGTATTCAAATTGAAAACCAAGTATCTGATGCAAAACAATGTGGTCATCAGGACGGCAAGGTAACCGTTCCGCATGAAGACTTTTTAGCGAAGATCAACGCGGTTCGCTACGCGTTCCTTGAACTGGGAGTGGACGACGGTGTCATCGTTGCTCGAACCGATTCATTGGGTGCAGGCTTAACCCAGAAAATCCCAGTGAGTCAGTCAGAGGGCGACTTGGCAGATATGTACAACTCGTTCATTGATGGCGAGGAGATTACTAAGCTAGAAGACCTAGGTAGTGGTGAGATGGCCATTAAACAAGGCGATAAATACATTAAACCCACTCGACTACCCAATGGTTTGGTTCGCTTTAAACCCAATACCGGTGAAGACCGCGTGGTGTTAGATTGCATCACGTCGCTACAAAATGGCGCTGATCTTCTGTGGATCGAGACAGAGAAGCCTCACGTTCAGCAAATTGCTGGCATGGTTAATCGTATTCGTGAAGTGGTACCGAATGCTAAGTTGGTATACAACAACAGCCCATCGTTTAACTGGACTCTGAACTTCCGTCAGCAAGTATTTGATATGTGGAAAGAGCAAGGCCAGGACGTCACTGCTTATGAGCGTGAAAAGCTGATGAACAGCGTTTACGATGAGTCTGAGCTGGCACGAGAAGCGGATATTAAGATCCAAAACTTCCAGCAAGATGCGGCGCGTGATGCGGGTATTTTCCATCACCTGATCACGCTTCCAACCTACCACACCGCGGCGCTGTCTACGGACAATCTTGCAAAAGATTACTTCGGTGAACTGGGTATGCTGGCTTATGTTAAGGGCGTTCAGCGTAAAGAGATTCGTCAGGGTTTGGCTTCAGTTAAACACCAAGATATGTCGGGTTCAAATATTGGTGATGACCATAAAGAGTATTTCTCGGGAGACCAAGCACTTAAGGCCTCAGGAGATAACAACACCATGAATCAATTCGCTTAGCGATAGACCCCCATTAAGTCTTGTTCGCATCAAGGCCAGAGCTAAAAGCTCTGGCCTTTTTTTGTTCCAGTCGCACTGGGCCCACAAAGTCTGTGTTAAGACAAAGAAATCAAAAAAGTCACGAATGACTATAATGATGTCACAGAAACACACTTCTGTGGGTTGGTCGGACACTCGGCAATCAGAAGCGGCAGTTGTTTTTTCATTTGTAGAATTATTAATGAAGGAATAGGCGATGTGTTGCAAACAAATAAGTTGTTTAGGAATTATCGGGGCTCTAATACTATCGGTAGGCTTTATTACTGATGTTCAAGCATTTAGTTCCACAAAGAGATTAGGAACAACCCCCAAACCTAAGGTTGTTGAGATAATTGAGAATAAGGTTTATCTCAATACACTCAGTTGGACAGAGGTTATCAGCGAAGCGCCTTGGGAGAAACGAGCAGGGCTTCAGGTGGTGCACCTTGATGAAAAATTTTATTTGATGGGTGGAAGGAGCCCTCTAGAGCGAATTCGATTTGTTGGCGAAAGCACTCTGCATGGTGATGTTTGGGTAAGTGATGATGGTGCGAATTGGACGCAGGTTCTTGATACCAATGACGATACTCATTGGCCAGCACGTGCTTATTTTAAGGCCGTCAAAAAAGGGAAGTACATGTACGTGCTCGGGGGGCAAAATTTTACACCCTTATGTATTCCAAGCGGTCCGTGTGTCCCTAATTCCACCTTTTTTAATGATGTTTGGCGCAGTGAGGATGGTATCAATTGGACCTTTTTAGGCAATGCGCCTTGGGAGGGAAGAGCTGGACTCAGTGCTGTAGTTAAGGGGAACCGCATCTATGTATTCGGCGGTTCAAAAAATGATGATTCAGCACTGACTGGTGGTCCTCCGGTTCGCGAGTATTTTAATGACGTCTGGAGCTCTGTAGATGGAACAAACTGGAAGCTGGAGACAGGTGAAGCGCCTTGGAGTAAGAGGGCCGGGGCGGCCACGACAGTCAAAGACGGATACATTTACTTGATTGGAGGGGAAGCTGGGTTTACGTGTGATAGCAGTGCGGCTCCTCCTGAGGATAATCAAGGCCCCCCATCAGGCTTTCAAGAGTGCGCTCTTCCATACTTTAATGATGTATGGCGTTCGAAAAATGGTAAGCACTGGCATCTAGTTACCCAAGATGCGGGTTGGTTGGCTAGACCCGGACATCAATGTGGTGTTTTATATGATCGAATAGTGTGTTTTGGCGGTTTTGGGATTCCTATAAACCCAACTGATGTTCAAACCAGTCGCGACGGTAAAACTTGGGAACAATTAGTGATGCCACCTTGGAATGTCGGTTTTGATCCCAGCCTGATTAAGTACGATTTTGCCATTGCAGAGACAGGTAACCCTTACTTCTTCCAGAATAAGGCAATATATACCTTTGGTGGAGATAGAGAGTTGTTCTTGCCTCTGGGTGATATTGGAGAGGATGGTAAATATGACAACAGCCTTAACTTTGGAAAAGTTGACGCGGATGTATGGAAGTTCTCTAAGTAATTTTAAGTTCTAGGTGGTTGTTTCTATCAAGGCCCGAGCTATAAGCTCTGGCCTTTTTTTGTGTAGAAGAAGACTCCTATCACATAATGCGACCTCATTTGTAAGGATGTTCAAACGAGGTAAGTTTTTGTGATCGCTAGAATTAGTGAGTTTGACGTTATTACCTTACAATCCTCGTAATAAGTAGTTACAGCAAGATAAAACATAGGAACACCTTACATGGGTCAACTCAATCTAGTTTCGGATGATAACCTGAACCGAACTAACGATATCTACCTCAAGTTAGAGCAATTACAGGCAAACTATTCGAAAGAACCATACCCAAGTATTGAACTTAGAAAGCAGCGACTGGTATTACTCAATCAATCTTTGTTAGAAAACGAAAAGGCACTCATTGCCGCCTTGATAAAAGATTTTGGATTTCGCTCCGAATTTGATTCAGTGATGACGGATATTATTCCTACCGTTAATCAAATTAAGTACACCATCAAAAACCTAAATCGTTGGACTCGTCCTTCAAAGCGTCACGCGGGACTGATGCTGTCACCATCAAAGGTTCGAGTAGAGTATCAACCCGTGGGGGTGGTTGGCATTATATCGCCTTGGAACTTCCCAATAATGCTGAGCATAGCGCCATTAGCGACAGCAATAGCAGCGGGCAACAAGGTAATGCTGAAACTGAGCGAGTTTACGCCAAACACCAATGAGGTGATCGAAAGGATCTTGTCGGTTATCGATGAAGAAGTCACTGTGGTGCAAGGTGGCGCTGGAGTTGCCGCAAGCTTTAGTGAATTGCCATTTGATCATCTATTGTTTACCGGTTCGACTCACGTAGGCAGATTGGTAGCGCAAGCCGCTGCAAAAAACCTAACCCCAGTGACATTAGAACTGGGTGGAAAGACTCCCGTTGTGATTGCGCCTGATGCGCAATTAGACAAGATTATAGACTCCATTGTATTTGGTAAGTGTGTGAACGCAGGACAAATCTGCGTTGCCCCCGACTATGTATTAATTGAGCAGGAAAAAGCAGACGAGTTTGCAGAGCTGTTTATCAAGCGCTTTAACCATTTCTTCGGTAAAGACTTAGATCAAGTCAGTCATATTGTGAATCAAAGTCAGTATCAACGTTTGACTGCTTATTTGGAACAAGCTAGAGCAAATGACTCAGTTCGCGTTGTGCCTGTTGCTGTACGCGAAGGTGATTCAACAGATACTGGGCGCCAACTATTGCCTCACCTTGTGTTTAATCCAAGTAACGACTTAGACATGATGAAAGAGGAAATATTTGGGCCAATATTGCCTATCGTGACTTATCAAACCATGGAAGAGGCTGTTGAATACATCAACGACAGAGAGCGACCTCTAGCGCTTTACCTGATGAGTGATGATAGCCAAGCGATTGACTATGTCCTTGGAAACACGCATTCGGGTGGTGTTGCAATCAACGATACTATTTTTCATGTAGCAGCAGATGATGCTCCATTTGGAGGTATAGGACAATCTGGCGTTGGTCATTATCACGGGGAAGAGGGTTTTAGGACCTTTAGTCATGCTCGAACAGTGCTACATACACCAAGCTGGCTTCCAAGAACGGGTTTGCTACTGAAGCATCGAAAATTGGTATTAGCAATGATGCGAAAGGTGTTTGCTCGATAGCCAATACATCAAGCTCAATAGGAATCCTGTCGGTAAAACAGTGAGCAGGGTTCCTAAACTCATTCAAACCTTTATACTAATCCACCTTCCTTTCTACACTATCTTGCATAGTCAACTGCGCAAACAGAGAGATATTTTGTCTGATCAACCCAATCAAATTAGAAAAGCTAAGCGTATTGAAAGCGTGATGAACTCTGCGATGTGGCATTTAGGGCAAAGAGACCTTACTGAAACAGAACTTATCGCAAAACTCAGAGTAAAAACCGACAATGAGGAATGGATTCAAGAAACGCTAGAGAAGCTGCGAGGTTTTGGTTATCTAAAATCGGACCAAGACTTCAGCCGATCCTTTATAGAGCGCTCATTTTCTAATGAATATGGTTCTGGTTACATGCTAGATAAACTAAGAAAGAAGGGCATCCATGAGCAGGTTATTGTTGAGGTCATTGAGGAAGTAAAACAGCAACTGAATATCGATGAACAAGTGATGCTTGATCATAGGATCAATAGCTATTATAGCGAGTTGACTATGAGCAAAGAGAAGCTAGTTTCGACCCTACAAAAAAGGGGTTTTACTTATGCCCAGATCAAGCAAGCTATCGCTCAGCACCCTAGTGTTGAGCAGCTCAAAACGAATCTCGAAATAAAGGCTGAAAAAGCGGATCTAGAAAAAGAGGTGCTAAAATACGCTCGAAAGGGAAAAGGGCTCACTCTCATTCGGCAAGAACTGCGCCAAAGAAAGATAGACATTTCAGAGCTAGATACTGTGGTAGAAAGATTGATTAACGATGAACAAATCGATTTTTACTCGAGTTGTTTAGAGCAGCTGCAAAAGAAAAAGTATGACCTAAGCACTCATTCAGAGAGAGGAAAGGCGTATGCCATGCTTAGTAGAAAAGGGTATTCCTCAGAAGAGATAAAGTTTGCTTTGAGTGAAGCCGAAGAGGCTTGATTTGCAGTGAACTAGGTTACCGCCGGGTGAGGGCGGTATTCAACAGATATTGGTTTTGAGCGGTTAGATATAAAAGCTAGGCGCAACACTTCTTGTATTTCTTACCACTACCACAGCTGCATGGGTCGTTTCTGTTGGGTGTTTTCTCAAACACTGTCGTTTTTGGACGGTTTAATAGCGTATCCAACTCAAGGGTATTTTCTTCTTGATCTGAATCTACCACGATATCAGCAATGATAGAGTTCGCTTTTGCAAGTGCTTCAATCTCAGCTTTACGCTCTTCTGATGCCACTGTGATAGAAATTGGCGCTTCTTCGGTACCAGCTTTTACGTCACGGTTTACGTTGTATCCAGACATAACGTGGTTCTGTCTTGTTTCGATACGGCCTTTGAAAAACATTTTTGACATGCTAGTACTCTTTGATAGTTTGGTTTTGAACAAAATGAGCAGGGATTATACGTTGCATTCAGAAATGATAAAGCGCAGATTGAATATAAGGTGCAGATTCGGTCCCGAGCCTCGAACAAGTCATGTGCTTTCTAAGATTCCATCACAAGGCTTGAATAACGATTTATAGGGTACCCGTCATGCCCGAGGGCTTTTATCGGGCATCTGTTTTTATACAAGGTCCCCGACAGGTACGCCAGCCCGGAAAGCACCTCGGGGACGACGTTTATTAATCGCTGAACATCAAAGTAGTGGTCTAACAAGGCATATACTCTGTTAGATCACATTTAGATCGACTATCAATACTTGTGTATGCAAGTCAGGCTAGAAGCTAAAAATATTCCAACTTAGGGCGGAATGACGCTTTACTGCGAACTTACTGTCTACAACATGATGACATGTATATTAGACCGACCGTGAAAGCTATTGGGCGTAATGAAAGACGAGGGTGACTTCTCTACAAACAAAAAACCGATGCAAGTGCATCGGCTCTATATTGAATCATGACTTAGAAACGGTAGCTCACTCCAAAGCCTGCTCCTAGTTTCAGTTTTGAAGAGCTCTCTATCTGCCACTCTGGGTTGATGTGTGCATAAGCATTCCAGTTGCTAGCGAAATTCCAATCTAGACCTAGCGGTACTCTCAAACCAAAATCGTCATCCCACTCGTAGTAGGCACCGGCGCCAACAAACCAGGTAAAAGGAATATCACTAGAGAAGCTACCACGAGCGAAGTGATAATCAAACGCCATACCATCGTTACCGATAACAATATTGAACTTGTTATCCAGTCTAAGGACCGCACCCAAACCTTGGTCAATACCCATACCAACTTGAACTGAGGTGTTCACGGAGGTGTTCACGGAGGTGTTGGATTCCGCTCTAGCAGCGCCACTATAGGCTATTAGTCCGTATAGGAACATTGTCGTTAGAGCCAACTTATCAATCTTTATTTTACTCGTCATCTGTCTTTCCAAAATTTCTGTATCTTAAATTGTATAGAGCTGGCTTCGTCATCTGTAATAGGTAGTTATGAAGCCATCTGTTTGCTAGGGGTGTTAGAAGTGAAACTCTGCACTGATTGAGTAGCTATCTTCGACGACTTTGGCTTCATACGCGGTATATTCAAGCGCCAAACGAACAGGACCTAATGACACGCCTGTGCCAACCCCGTAGTAAATATCATTAGTGTCTCCAAGGTTACTTTGGAAGTGACCAATTCCAACACGGCCATAAACATCAAAGATGGCAATGGGTAGCATCACTTTTGCACTTGTTATCCAAGCATTAGAGTAGACATGTTCAAAATCTTTATGTGTATCAACAAAGTCTGCATATCCGCCTTCGATAGCGAACATGTCATGAATTTGATATCCAAGGTAAAGGTTGTAGCCACTATTCTGATCGGAGAAATCAGTATCTTCGTTCTTTACCTGATAATCAGAGTAAAGGTAGCTAGCACCGATATAAGGGTTAGCATTCACTTGAGTAACAAAAAAGGACAAAGCGAATGGAAGGATTAGTTTATTAAGTTTCATTTGTTTAAGACTCTAATATCAAAGTTGAATAAATTGTTCTAATCCATGAGTTTGTGGTCAATTGACTCTTTGCTTCCTGCTGCTAGCAGGTTTAGGAAATGTGTTCCTTTTAATGCCTGCGGTATGGGGTGCATTTTGATGATTGAGCGAGGTATTGGCATAAACGAAAGCTAAGCAGTTAATAAGGCTGTGATAACAAAGATATAAAACCAATAAATACAGTGACTTAGTGCTGAACTTATCTGAATTTTATAGTGAAAAAGTTCTGATTTTTAGAAAAATAGGCCGTTACAAACAGGATATCTGGCTGCGAAATCTGATTCTTATGTGGTGGTGATAAGGCGTAGCGCGTGATGGTGTTGATTTTGGAGTAGATAGTTAAAAATTGCCTGAAAAATCATTCTATTGCGTCTATGTTTAGACATAGATCCATTAAAAAAGATGAGTTGTCGTAGATGCTTCAGAAAAATATCAGTTTTATTGTCGATGAGTGGTGCTTTGTGCCCAACGAAGGTCAGATCCAGTTTGCTGATACTCTCGTCACGATTGATAATCGCATCTCTAAATTACTTGAATACTTCTGCTTAAACCCTGGGCTTACTCATACTCGAGATGAATTAATCGAACACGTTTGGGGAGGTACGGTTTTAACCGACCAAGCGGTAACTCAAGCGGTATTTGAATTACGTAAACTCCTAAAGAAGCACAGCCAGAAGCAATCTAGTTACATTGTCACGGTTACAAAGCGTGGCTATCGCTTCGATGGTGAGGTTAAGGTTGAAGCGATTGCTGTTCAGAAACCTGTTCAGAGACCTGTTCAGGAATCTGTTCAGGATTCTGTTACAAAGGTTGCCCCAGAGCCCGACGTTATTACAGCTTCTGTTCAGCGAACTATCGAAACGGAAAGTCAAATTGAACCCCAGCCATCGAGCTTGCCCCAAACAAAATCTAACAAATCGCGCCTGCCAGTAATTGTGCTTACTCTGATTGTTATCGCCTTGAGTTCGCTGCTTATATATCAACATCAAATCAATGGACCTAAGGATGCAGTAAATGCATCCCGCCATTTGAGTCATTATGAGTTTCGTTATGCGGTATTGAATATCAGTGAGGATGTAGTAGATAAACCTGAGCTGTATGGTGTGGTGATTAAATTAGTGGAGCATATCGGCTTTTATAGCAATATTCGGGTGGTGAAATCTGAAGAGCATAGGAAGTTAGCAGCAGTTGAGCTGAATTTTTCTACCGCGCCAAGCCGAGACGGAAAAAAATTGCGGCTGTTAGTTCAGTATCACAATCGCGTTTCAGATCAAACCCACTTGAATCGTCGTTACTCCACCAATTTTGCTAGGTTCCATGAGACGTTTCCTAACATGATTGATGATCTACTAAGAGCGATGTACATCAAAATTCCCGAAGAGGATATGGAGCGAGACATTTCGGTCTTTCCCAAAAATCCAGAAGCCCTTAAATCCTTAATGACAGCGACAGGTTTTACTTATCTTGGTGTTGATTTTGACAGTGCGGTTGAGCATTTTCGCAAGGCGAGGGAGTTGGTGCCAGACAATGCTTATGCTACTGCAGTGAGTTACATTAGCGAAATTATGTCAGTGTTTTCCAGTGACAAAGATGAACAAGCAGAGTTAATTGAAGACCTGAATCAAGAATACTCTTTAGCATTAGCGTCTATTTTAGAAAAGAGCAATAACCCAAAAGTTTGTGAGGCCTATGCCATCCTTGCCCTGTCAGAAGGGAAACCTGATCAGGCATTACAGGTATTGCTGTCTATTCCTTACAATCAACATACGCCATTGACTTATCTCTTGTTAGCAAAAGCAGAAGAGGCAAGAGGTCATACCGATGGAGCTAAGGAGTTATATTTACAAGCAACTCAAAACACCTCTTCACCGGTTGCCCTAGAAATAGCGAGTCCGTTATTTTTCGATAGTAATCTGGATTCCTTAATCAAAGAACTTAGCAGCAACAAAGTTGAGCATGAACACTAAGGGTTCTGGCTAAGTGAGACCTTTTGGTTCCTTTTTAATTGAGGGAGCAATTTATGTCGGAGTGTTGTTTTCTTTTCAGAGTTTGGATAACGCCGTTTGTTTTTGTCAGTTTGAGTGTAATTCTTTGCTGAAGTGCACTGATTTTTTTTAACGACCTTAGTGACACTTTTCTGCAGAAGTAAAGAGTTGGGATAGGTAATGATGTTACCTTCTGGATGTTTCAACAAGGTATGAAAAATCTTGATTTCAAGGAGTGTGCCTTCTATGTCATTACCATCAGCGATGATGACGTAGTCTCCGATGCGATAAGGAAAAACAAAGAAGATAAGAAAGCTTGCTGTGACATTACTCAATATTGACCACTGAGCAATAAAGCTTACACCAAGTATTGTAAACACAGACGACATGAAAATGGCGAACTCACCGTACCCTATACCACTGACAATCAGAAACGCACCGATTAAGACAAGAAGATAAAGAATGTTAAAGCAACGAAGAATAAACATGCTTCGAGCTTCAGAAACGGATTTCCTTTTTGATAATGCCCCAATAGTCTTAAGCGTGAATCGCTTTAGTCCCCAGTATATTGCGATAAACGCCGCTCCAAGAATGACATCGTACTCTTTGATGGCGTAAAAAATGCTATCTATTTGCATGGGCATAATAACCGCTTCATTTAATAAAGAGTCATTATGTTTGTCTCGTCAATACAAGTCATAAGCAAGTGATTAGCTTTATATCACTGTCTTGTTATATGCGTGATTGCTCCCTGTATTGGTGGCTATAATTTTGTTTATCCTCAATTAAGTTTCTGATATTTATGGTTTTATAATTTTGTTATATCAGCCTTATGGAACACTAACCCTTTGCTGATGCCAAGGGAAGCACGATTCGTAAAATGGCCGAACATTCATTCTGTTAACGAGTCGGTCATGATTTTTATTGTTATTAAACTAACCCTACTGGGTGTCCATAAATGGCGCAAGCATAAGCAAACCAGCAGTCGAGTATCACTAACTGCAGCGAAGGGAGGCTAAAAAGATGCTTTCCCTTTTTCTAACAAAATTGATTACTGGGTGGGTTGCTATTGATCCTAGAGGTTTAACTCCAGTTTATTTTGCTCAGGTGCATTCTCTAGGCGCGTCTCACTATAAGCAATTAGCAATAAAATCTGGGTTGATCATTGTCTCGACCTTACTTGCTTTTCTCACTGGAATCGTTGTCATTTCTAATGTGAATGCCATTCCTGCGCTTGTAGCTCAAATCATTGTAGGCGTGGCATTGTTTCTCACTTGTGTCGCTTTGATCAGCAAGAAAAAGACACATAAACGGATTAAAAAAGAGCACTGGGTAGGGAATGGGTTATACCAAAGAGAAACTTCTGCACGCACGGTTTATCCCTTGGCATCTCCTTATGCAATGTTCAGCTTGTAGTTTTTATTTACCTATAGTTCTCCTCATTTCAAGGATAAAATCATATAAATCAGTCTAGTGGCAGTACCTAAGCATTGCTGCCTTTAGAGTGGGATCTTTAGCTCGAGTAATCTGAAGCCTTTGTTCTGGTACCAGTACCAGACCTAGGCGGCCCACAGTAAATACTGAGTTAAGTGCGTTCTAAAAGGGAAGTAAAGTAAAGCATTGTAAATCCAGAGTGTTTAGCACTCGTATTCCATTCCTAGCTGTTAAAATCAAGACACGTTTTACTCAAAACAGAGCACCTAAAGAGGCTTCAAATGGACTTCAGGAAGATATTACTTTGGATAGTGTTTTTTCTACCGCCCAGTTTTTCATCCTATTCCAACGAGGTCGAAATGGTGCGGGATGTGACTCAGCAACAAGTCGATGAAAAAGCATTAACAGACGCGATCGCTTCACGTACTTTATCCTGGCTAACCGGTAGTTCGTCCAACAATGATTATATCTCTGTCGGCCGTTTGGCGAACTATTTTGGGTTTGTTGGTCTTCGAGTGGCTAGCGGGCACAGCTTATCGAGAAGCCAAGTTGCCAAGCAAACCTTGGCTGTATTAGATAAGAAACAAACAGAGATTCTGTTAGAACTAGTAGAAGATCAAAAAGCGCCGTTTAAACAGGTCATTGAGAGTCGTTATGAGATCAATCGAGCACTTGAAGGCTTGTTGGTTGGCGAAAGTCTATCCAGAACTGATTTTTTACTCTTAGGTCAGGATTATGGCCAAAGCGAAGCCGAACTGGGCAGAGTTATTGCTCAGTCCTTTGGGCAACTGATACCAACGCTCACTAACGAACAAAGAGAGCAGTTGCAGACTATTAGGGAAGCGCACCTTGCGGGTCGAGGCCATGAACTCTCCTTTGATGGTCCTAAACTCAAGATGAGCAAAGCAGATAAAAAAGAGTTAACTAATCTTGCGGCTCGATTGTTAAGTTGGTCTACGGGATCTGCTGAATTTAATGACTTTGAGGTTGTTGGCAAGCCTAGCCAACACTTTGGTTTCGTGAGCTTGCGAATTGAATCAAATCATGGTGTAAAGCGTGGCAAGGTATCAAAAGAGGTCATGTCACTTTTAACGGACAAACAAGGTAAACAATTGCAGCAAACTGCAAAGATTAATAACAGTCAGTTTCAAGAGTTTATGCAAGCTAGAGGGAAACTACTTCGTACTTTAGAGGTCGCTCTAGAGGGTGAAGTTATAGATAAGACAAAGGTTATAGAGTACGGGAAACAAACGGGAATATTAGAAGCGAGTATGACCTGGGAGCAAGCTCAGGTGATGTTAGAGATTCGACAAAGCCTAACGCAAGAGCAGGCTTCGACGTTACTGGATATGCGACGTAGGTACACAGCTCAGGTTGATTTGAAAGAAACAATGAGTTCGTTAGATAGAGGAAGACAACTCTACGCCCAATGCTCGCTGTGTCATTCAAATACCTTTTCTTCCACAGTAGCCCCAAATATAGACAACGTCGTAGGCAAACGTATCGCAAGTGATCAAGATTTTAGGCGCTACTCAGACGGGATGCAGGACTTTGCCAAGGAAAATAAAATATGGACAGAGCCCTTGCTACAGCGTTTTCTGGCGTCGCCAAAAACTCTAATTCCCGGCACCTACATGAGTTATCGGGGGTTAGATAATAGGCAAGACCGAGACGCGCTCTTAAAGTACATGAGTCAATCTCGTAATTGATTCAGGTATGACCCAACCGGTGCTAGTTGTTTAATCATATGGAACGGCAACTGAGTTTATCTAACTACTAATAACTTGGCTTAACCTTTTGATTAACCTAAAGTTAGACTTAATCATGTTCCAGAAAATATAGAAATGAAACGAATAGATCTCAATTTACTTCGAGTTTTTTGCGTATTGTTAGAGACAAAAAACACGCGTATTGCAGCAGAAAAACTGTCTATCAGCCAGCCCGCGGTGAGCAAATCGTTAAGTCGCTTAAGAGACTACTTTGGTGATGAGCTATTTACGCGAGTTTATGCGGGCCTGGAGCCAACACCAAGAGCCTTAGAGTTGGGTGAGAACATTCCCAGCTTGTTGCTTGAGCTTGATGGTGCCGTTTCGGGGCAGCAATCCTTTGAGCCGAAAGAATATGATGGTCGAATAACCGTAGCGATGAATGGTTTTATTGTGAACTGGTTGGGTTCCGCGTTGAGTGAGCGCATTATTCGGGAAGCCCCCAAGGCACAGCTTAATATTGTTAATTGGCAATCGAATACCCTAGATAAGATTTTAACTGGTGATATCCAATGCGCAGTGAATTACTCCCCATTAGAGACGAGTAAACAATTTGTCCAAAAAGTCATTGGGGGAGATGATTTTGTCGGGCTCGTGCGCAATAGCCACCCATTGGCAGGGAAGGTGATGACGATGGAGGATGCCAATACATCTAAATTTGTGAGCTTAGTTGTGCCTGGCTGGAATGAAAGTGTCGCTATGGTGGCCCGTTACTTTGAGGGCAAGGGAATGAAACCGAACATACAGGTGCGAAGTACGTATTTGCACATGCTTCTCGATTTACTCAAAGCTCATGATTTGATCCTGCCGTGTTCTAATAATTTGGCAGTAGCTTTACAGAATGAATTTTCACCCGTTTATTTTCCAATGACCACGCCTGCTGAACTTAAAGACGTTATCGCTATTTCCTCGCATAACAAACGTCGCCACCCAGTACAGTTGTGGGTCAACAATATGGTTTCAGACACGTTTAGGATATTAACTGAGAAAAGCCGGTGACAAGACACCGGCGAATTCTAGGGTTACTTGAGTGTTCTAACGTTCACGGTACGAAGGTTTTGCATGTAATCTAGGGTCTCTTTCACGTCTACTGGCTCGTAGAAGCGAATAATGGCGGCCCAGTTTTCTTCGACATCAAGAGAGTATTGTGCCAAGTCACCACCACAGTTGAAGAAAACTGAAGCGGTACCATCGCCGTTGTCTCGCATATCTTCACCAGCCATGTAGAAATTGTCTTTAGCTATCCAGCCGTTACTTCCGTAGGTGGTGATAGACCAATAACCGCCAAGTTCTTGATTCAGATTAGGCTTGTCAACACGCCATTCTTGACACTGCGTATCACCTTGGCCGGTAATGGCTTCTAAATATTGTGCTGTATCAGGCATTAGACCACCCCAGCCAAAGGCTGAAACGTATCGATAGTCATGGTCGGTTACGTCGTTACGAGTAATACCAAAACCTTTTGCTCCCTCTACAGTTGCTTCGCCCTTCATGACATTGTCAATGAGCTTCAAGCGATAGTCCAAAACGTTTTGCTCTTCATAACCCTTTGCATTGTATGGAGTATTTGAGTTTGCAGAGAAAGACAGCAGTTGTTGGCGACGCTTCACATCTTCTACATCGCCATTGTCTTTTGTTCTAGACAGTAGATACACATGATTACCACCCGAGAGATCTTCTGGAGTGATTGTCACCGTCTCGCCACGGCGCACGACTTTATGAGTCAGATGATTCTCATCGATAATGTGGATGATCTGAAACTCATCATTATTCTTATCGGTAACAGAAAAAGTAGCTCCTTTACTGACATCGACCACAGCTAGGGAGTAAACCACGTCTCTATTAGAGCGAATGACGGTTTGATTTTCTTTGCTGACAGGGGCGTTATGTACCCAGGTATTGACGCCAACCTCTTCGGCGACCTGTAGGAAGTTCCAATCGGTTTCAGCAACAACATAGTTGTCCCAGTTAACATTATCAACGGGTGAAATATCAGCCGCAGTTGATCCAAAACTGAAAATTGCCAGTGATGTAGCCAGAAGTGTTTTTTTCATCATCTTACCTATTCGAAGAAGTCATCAATGCAGATGTTTGCATAGGGCTAGAATAGGTAAATCGGTGTAATTACGACAATGAATTAACTGGATACAAATAATAATCTATGGTTATTAAATGCTAGGTAAACGGATAGGAATGCAAGTTTCGTCAAGAAGTGGATTGAGTATTCTTTTGAAGGGTATGGGCGATCTTCGTTAGCCTTAATTTTAAGCTTAGCCTGACGCTGTGCTGTATTTGAGCCAGCGATCTTAGCGATGATATCATCAGCTTACATAGTCAAAGATTGGCCAGGCTCAACTACTTGGTGAAAAAGATGAAGCTCGTCCATTCGATGAATCATTGGCAGTATTCTGAATCTGGATTACCAAAAATAGAGGGTTAGCCCAGTGGTTAGACAACAGGTATTTGATGTGATTGGAGAAATCCATCGGGAGACACGAATAGAAAAGGACCTCGACTAAAACAGTTGAGGCCCTTGGATTATCTAATGGTCAGTATGTTCGGGGTTATTTTACTCGCTGAAAGTTTGGCACTATGGTGTCAGATGCTTGTTCAACAAATTCTTTGCTTGGAGAGTAAGCACGGAAGTACACAAACCAGTTCTCATCTGGACGAGTCTCTACCCAATTGGCTTCGTTAACACCATCCGGCTTGGTTGGAGAAAAGTGGAATGTGTAGTTACCATCGGCATCTTTTTCAGTGCCAGGGACGTTTGAACCGACATCAGCTCGCTGAATTTTATTGTCAATGATGGCTCGATTTTCTACGTTGTACACCGTAATGGTCCAAAACAGATCGGCAAAATTAGCATCACCATCCAATGTTAATGTGTAGTGTTCACTACCGTTGAGCCCGAGCCCGTCATTATCGCGATAATTATCTAGATAGATTTGTCCCCAACCGCCGTTTTCAAATCCGTGCATTGCAATGTCATTGGTGACGGCTTCATAGAACCATGCAGCACGGCCATCTAGATCCATACCGTGGTCGCGGTCTTGGTTAGGTGTTGATGCTGTTGCTACCTCCCATGTATTACCCTTAGGGCCGTACGCGGATTGTGGCAGGCGCTCTGTTTTATTAAAGTCTATGTTTTTTACCATAGCTTCACCCATAACGACGGCTTGTTCTAGGAGTACGGTTTGATGTTGGCTTGGAGTAAATTTAGATCCTTTTTCAAAGCCAAGAGGACGCAGCATATCGTGCATAATACGGTCACGTTCTGCTACAGGCTCGGACTGCATTGCTAGGTCTAAAGTTTCCCAAAATTGCATACCTCGTGGTTGCTTCGCATCCAAACCGACCTTGGGAAAATTAACTCCTTTTGTTGTTAAAGGAGAACCGTCCATATGAGTGATCTTTAGATTCGCAAGATCTTGCATTCGTTGTTCTTCTGTATTCGCCATCAGACGTACACCAAAGAAAACATTGTTGGTGTCAGATTCGAGAACAACAGCATCTTTAGGTAGATTACTTGGTGTTTCGCTACCTGTTGCTTTGATCACGTAAGTGCCAGGCTCCGTCATTTGAGAAATACCAATCTGCCACATTGTATGGACCGCGCCACGCAGTTCGTTAGTCGGGATTTCAACCACTACCGGTTCTTTTTCTACATTAAACCAGGTGATAGCGTAGGGTGTTGAGGTGTTGTATGTCAGTCCGCCTAGTTTTGATTTATGTGATTCAACGTAAGATATTTGCCCATCTTCTGCGCCCATGTCGGCATAGGCTTGTTTCCATGCATAGCTAGATACCAATGGTACTGCCCAAATATAGGCTTGTGAGGCGCGCTGATAATCAATTTCATTAAAGATTCGTTCTGACGTTTCTTGGGTAGGTAAACCGTGAACAAAGTCATTGTCAAAACTGAAGGTACCAGATGGTGTAGTAATTTCGTTCTCTGCTACAGAGGTATTGTGAGTTGTACAGCCGAACAAGGTGACCGTTAGGATTGAAGCGAGTAGGGTACGATTTAGAGTTTTCATATTACTTCTCTTAAATTGAATTATGGGTTGCATTTGTGTGAGCGATTATCATCCTTGACCAAACTGCTGGCAGGGAGTATAGAATTAAGGAAAGAGGAATAATTGATATTATGAGAATGCACAATGAAAACTGAATATCGCTTGAGTTCGTTGTATTTAACAGCATTTCCGGGGTTATGCTCGGAGTACGCGATGAATCCTGCTGTGCTTGCCGCAAAACTAAACCTGCCCATATCAAGTTTACACAACGACAAATTCGAATTGAGCCATCAGGATTTCACACAGTTGCTCAATGTGGCCGCGAAGGAAAGCGCCGATCCATTATTCAGTTTGGAATTGAGTCGAAGAATTGACTACCAGTCTTTAGACGTGGCGATGTTGTTGATATCAACTCAGGAGACGATGCTGAACATCTATCCGGTATTGAAAGGCTTATACAGCTATCAAAATCGAGGTTCGCGTCACCAATTAGAGTTGAGAGGGAATATCGCTAGACACAGTGTTGAGTTCTTATTTGATAAGGAAATGGACATTAACCAACACGCGCTTTTATCTATTGGTGGTGTATTTAAGACATTCAAAATGGCTTTTGGTGAGCGACTCAAGATTCAAAGAGTTTGCTTTGTTGACCAGTATAAGGGAGAACTTGAGCGACTTGAGGCATTCTTTGGCTGTAAGGTATTGCTCGGAAGTGATTTTAATGGCTTTGAGTTTTCCCAATCACAACTTGCTTTAAAGCCGGATTTGCATATGGAAGTGACTTACCAAATGCGTAGGCATCTATCGCGTGGACTGCAGCACTATAAGTCGTTGATAGAGATTGTAACTAACTCAATTCTACTGCTTATGCCACTCGGAGATATTAGTAAATCTCGTACAGCCACTATGTTGGGGGTGCATCCGAGAACGCTACAAAATCTTCTAAATAGTAAAGGGTTAAGCTACAGAAGCATTTCTTGCACTGTTCGGGATAAGCAAAGCAAACGTTTCTTAAAAGAGACGGATTACTCGATAGAGCAGATTGCACAGATGGTTTGTTACGGTTCATCGGCAGCATTTGTTCGACAATTTAAGGAGCAAAATGGGACGACGCCGCTTCAATACAGAAAGCAGTGTAAACGCCTTAGTCGATGAACATATACGGGAGGGATTGTCGACAGTAAAATATGCCCCGAATTCGAGGCTTTGTGATACTTATACGAATTTAACTCGCTATGACCCGTCCCTATAAAGAGGGCTTTAATTAGAAATAAAAGCCCTTGGTTTTAATTCATCACTGTCAGTTAGAACCTAAATAATATTATGGCTGAACTGCATCTAGGTCGACAATCTTGTCCATACCATCGGTAAGTTCAACCTCTTCGATTCCATCATTACCTGTATCCAAACTGGTTTGGGTATATGGGATATCGAGCATGTCCCAATTGATAGGATCATCTCCCAAACCGTTACAGGTGTATGCGATGGTGTATTGCCCTGATTCTAGGTAGCCGAATTCATAAGCACCGGTAGCTGAATCGACAGAGGTTGAAGCAACAGGTACTTGATAGCCTTCAGTAGGTAGGTCGCCTACAAACTCCTCATCCGTTGGGTCCAGATTGTCCACCAAACTGCCTATTTCCAATCCATGGTTTGCATAGAGATAGACAAAACCGTTTGTTATCTCATCAGTGTCGGAAGGGCAGTTGTCACCGGTATAAAGGGCACTGCTTACGGTACCGCTAAGTCGTGCCACCGTAGTATTGTCATGAATGCTGATACCATGAGGCTTTAGGATATACCCATTTTTTGCATCAACTCCGCGTTCAACAAGCGACTTGCGAAGGTCGAATTCAATGGTGAATCCTTGGGTTCCCTCTACCGTTACCTCAAAGCCACCTAGCTTTAGTTTGTTGCTTGGCTGCTTAAGCGGGTGTTGTACTTGGTTGTCTAACACATAGTTCATGGTTCCTGTTGAATCAGGCACCACATGCAGGGTCATGCTTTTGTATTCGCCAACCGGCAGAGTGAAGTCCTCTGCAATTAATAGCCTTTCCGTTCCTTGATAATCTAAGATATCAAACTGTGCGTAGGCGTTGTTGCCTTCGGTTACATCATAAGTGTAAGTCTCACCAGATTCACTGGTCACCTCGATTTGTTCTACGGTAATCATCACTTCTTCTGCACTATCTACTGGTGCGTCAGAAACATAGAAAGAGACTTGGGAGGTCGCAGTCTTGTTATCACCACTGTCTCCACCACAACCATAAAGTGAGAGTGTCATTGCAGTCGCTATTGCTGTGAGTGTTAATGTTTTCATTATCGTGTCTCTATATCTTGAATGTAGTAATTGTAGTTGTTTGCAGGCATTGTAGGTTGTGTTCTTTGTCTAATGTCAGTTGTGTGACAGCAGTATGCAAAACGATGAGCATGAGCTAAATTATTGGCTAGACTGACTAGGTTATTGTTTCTAATAAGGAAGTGTGGAATGAAATTGTATGAATCGGCGGCAACGCCAAGCTGTAGACGTGTATCTATTTTTCTTAAGTTAATTGGTGCTGAGGTAGACCGAGTTTCGGTTGATCTTAAAGGTGGAGAAAACATTACGCCAGAATTTCAGAACAAGAGTGCCAGCGGCACAGTACCGCTGTTGGAGCTTGATGATGGTACCAACATCAGTGAGTCGGTAGCGATTTGTCGTTACTTCGACCACCTGGTGCCTAATTCAGCAAATTTATTTGGTACGCCTGGCGTGCAAAGTGCGCAAGTAGAAATGTGGCATCGTATTGTTGAGTTTCAAGGCTTGATTGCTGGCTTCCAAGCATTCAGAAATATCACAGGTTTCTATTCGGATCGCGAGAACTGTGTGAGCGAATGGGGTGAGGAATCCAAGGGAAGAGCGATCGCTTTCTTAGACAAGCTAGAGATGAGATTAAGTCAGTCAAGTTACGTTGCGGGAGAACAGGTCTCCATTGCTGACATCACGGGTTTCTTATTCATTAACTTAATGAAGGGCGCGTTCAAAGTACAGATCGAAGATGAGTACACGCATATTCAAGTGTGGCATTCAAAACTTGGCGCTATGCCTGAGTTCCAATAGCAGTTAGAATAGCCGCCAGATAATGGGCATTGCCCGGTTAATGAATTTGGAAATACAGTGGATCACTTAGAAGACGAAATCGAAATTGAAGCTATTGGCGTTGAGGTTTCTACTCAACCTATTGAACTTTATAAGGTTCTTAAGATTGCTGACGCCGTAAGCGGCGGCGGTGAGGCTAAGCACGTAATTAGTGAAGGTTATGTAGCTGTCAACGGCGAACTCGAAACCAGAAAACGTCGCAAGCTGGTGGACGGTGATCTTGTTCAGTTTAACGAAGAGTTCTATCTAGTGATCTACGTCGATCCTGCTGATGTTCCTGAAGTAGAGTATGAAACTGAGTACGATGCTGGCGATCAGGGCATCGATGACGAACCTGAGTATGTAGAGAGTGATGTTTTCGAACAGGTAGAGACTGAAGAGGTCGAGCCTGAAGAAGAGGACACTCCTAAGGATCCGAGAACGAGTCGTAAATCAATTGACTTCTTTTAAGAGAATCAAATAAAGAAAAGGCAGCTTAAAAGCTGCCTTTTTTATTGCTAGTAATCTTGGTCTAGGATGTTGGCGTTGTCGTTGAACCATTCCCATTTTGTTTGAGTAGTTTCGATACCATTCTCGCTAAGTCCGTTAATTATTGTTAGATCCATAGAAACGATACCAATTCCGGGATGAATTAACACATCTGCTGGGGTGAATACTTCAAAAGTACTATCGTCACTATCATAGTAAGACACTGTTTGTAGGAACTGCAGGGTTTCATATGTGTCCCCATTACTAGTTTTATAATATGCGGGTCCAGTGACAATTTGTTGGTCAAGCGTTACTGTTGTAAGCTGCTTAAACGGGCTGAGCGTCGCAGGTATAGTACATGACATGCTGAAGTCTGCGCGAAGGTTTTGTTGCTTAGGTTTGGTATATTTACAAAGCGGTTGCTCATTGTTTGCGATTACAGGTTCATTCGTTAATGCATCGAAGCTTCTGTATGCACCTAGCTCAGTCGCTCCTAGCGCCATAGGAAGTGCAAAATTGGCATAAACGGCTTTTCTAATTTGCTCTTCTGAAGTGAGATCATCTTTTCTCAACAGCACTTTAAGCTGATCTTGCGTGGTGGCTAAACCAGGGACGCTAACTTCTATTCTATGAGAATTGCCATTTTTTGTATCACGACCCTCATCATTTGATTTAAATCCTTGCCACTCATAGGTGAAAATCTTATGGGTTTCTGTAGCCAAGTCAGCATCGACTCTATCGATGTTGAAGGGTTTATCCGCGCTAAACTTTACAGCTGAAATGATATCATCTGTATCTGCTCTGTCTTCACTGCTAGCTGTTACATTCCAGTCATGATCTCGGTTAACTGTTGGTTGAAGATTGTTGAGAGCCTCAATATCTCCCTTACTTAACTTAGGAGCCTTGATGTCTGTTGAGTTGGATTCTCCACCGCAGGCTGTTAGACCGATAGATAGAAGTGCGATAGGCACCAATTTGAGCATATTCATAGTATCCCCCTTGCAGAATTCATTATACGCAATCGTTTAACTAAGGCTGAGTGTAGAGGTTCATATCAATACATCAATAGGACGAAAATGGAATCTTAAGTTTGCCGCGGTCTGTGAAATTGCAGTCAACCTAGTGGTTCAACTGGACGAGAACGGTGTTAATTGACGGTAACTATCTATCCATTTTAGGTAGTAAGATAGGATTGTGAAACGCACAGGGAAGGGTTGGGTTTTCTTTCTAAGTTATTGATATTGAAGGGTACTGTCGGGCTGTGTCAGCAGCGCGCCAGAGAGTATTTACTCACAGGTTAAAAGCTTGGATACCGAACTTGCCAATGAAAAACCATGAACAGTTTTCTCTAAAGAGTTCCACAAAAGCAATTGTTACGGTTATGAATTCTTGTTTTTGACAAAATAAGATTGCATGCAAAAGCTAAAGTCTAGGTAATCAAAAAGGCAATCTGTCGTGGTTACTAACAAATTGCCTTTTGCATATTGGATCAGCTAACGGCGTTAGCCAAGATCTTCTTGGTTTCATCCAGTGTAATGGCTTGGTTCTCACCAAGGGACACTAAACCATGTTGCTCAAGCTGAGTTATGATGGCAGAAATTGCCTCTGACTTGTCGCCATTGTGTTCTGTCAGTTGAGTTGGCACATTCAAACCATGATAGAAGCCTTCGATAGCATCGATGGTACGCTCAGCCAAATCGGCACTCTTGGTCAACCCAAATACATTGATACCCATTTGTTCTAGTTTCGCGCGTTTTACTTCAATCTGATTACGAAGGAGTGAAGGTTGAATGATGGCCAATGAACGAGCGTGATCGACATCGTAAAGCGCTGTCAGTTCGTGCCCAATCATATGTGTTGCCCAATCTTGTGGTACGCCACATCCAATTAAGCCATTGAGAGCTTGGTTTGCTGACCACATCAGGTTTGCACGCCATGCGTCGCTGTCTCTGTTCGCAAAATCATTGCCTAATTGGATTAAGTTTTTAAGCAGTGCTTCTGCAAAGCCATCTTGAACCATGCCACCTGCAGGTTTAGTAATGTATTGCTCACATACGTGAACCCACGCATCGACTAGGCCATTAAGCTGCTGTCGTTCAGGTAGGGTTTTCATTGCGTCAGGGTCAAGTACAGCGAACTTTGGTTGTACGAACGGAGATAAGAAACCAGATTTATGTTGGGTCGCTTTTTTAGTGACTACGGCGCCTTTATTAGACTCTGAACCTGTCGCTGGAAGCGTAAGAATTGCGCCTAGTGGTATAGCGTCTGTCACCTTATAGTCGCCGGTCATTATATCCCACCCATCTCCGTCGTAGAGCGATGCAGCAGCAATGTATTTGGTCCCATCTATTACTGAACCGCCACCCACAGCAAGTAAGTAAGTGATACCTTCTGCCTTAACGATTTCAACCGCCTTGTTAAGGGTTTCTACTGTAGGGTTTGGCTCAACACCAGAAAACTCTTGCCACTGATAACCTTCAAGCGCTTTAGCCACTTGATTATACACGCCATTCTTTTTAATCGACCCACCGCCGTATACCACCAAGACTTTGCTGTCCGTTGGGATCACTGTGTTGATTGCGGCGATTTGGCCTTGGCCAAAGAAGATATTTGTTGGATTAGAATAACTAAATTGCATGGAACATGTCCTTTGTCGTTATTGGCATCTGGTCGGGCCACGTTGGTCGGGCCACGCTGGCCGCGCCATGATGCATGAATTTTACACTTTGCTTAGGGTGTTCTGCGTTCTCGCCTGAACACCTTAGGTGTGCAGCCATAGATACTTTTAAAGGCGTTATTAAAGTGTGTAGCACTGTTGAAGCCACATAGAGATGCGACTTCAGTGACACTTGTACGTCCTGATCGCAAGATTGTAGCGCCTTTGTAGATTCTTTTTTTCTTAAGCATATCGGTAAACGATAAACCTTCTTCAGCCAGTCGTCGTTTCACCGTGGTTACGGAGACCTGTAGGTGCTCAGCAAGCATAGGCAGGCTTTGTTCTTTATCTAGCCTAGCATCCATAAACAGGGATACCTTTTCGGTGAAACTGACAAGCGTTGCGAGCTGCACTGCGCTTAAAACTGAAGGGTATTTATCTGTCGTATGCGAGAGCAATGCGTTCACTAATGAGTGTTGAACCTCGAGTTTACAGTCTGATAGCTCGCTACTCGTGATCAGCGTGGCAAGAAGCTGATGCTCAAACGGATCTGCCTTGAAAAAATAAACAGGCTGGTGGGTTAAGGTTGTATTAGGGGTAGAGCCAAAACTCAACAGCACTTCGTATTCGATAAGTATTAACGTGGCTTCAAAATCACTATCGGCATCAATAGAGGAGGTCAGAAGTTGTTGTGAAAGAAACGCAAATTGGTTTGGGACAACCTCGTGCTGCTGTTCGTTTTGCTTCCATCTCAAACGGCCACTATTTACCACAACAAAACCTGCGGGCTTGGTTGGATGATCTTTTAAGACCAGTTGGGCATGATTTGAAAAATGTAAACAAGCAAAAGGTGACACGCACAAATCCATAACTGCAACGATGGAATGATTCTATCTCAGATTGGCTAACGATAGGAAAGAGTTTACTTAAGTAGTTGAATTTGATGAATACAGTGAGACGAATGTCCCATAGAGTAGCGTTGGCTACTCTATGGGAGATAAGATTAAGCGTCTTCTTTCGGTAGGTCAGCAAAAACCTCAGTTGGTTTCGCTACCATGTTGCGCTTATCAATATCCACATCGGTAAGAACAACTTCTACGATGTCGCTTAGCTTGTAGATAACTTCTTTATCGATTGAAACTGTACCTTGCTCGGCATTGGATTCAATTCGCTCTTTGTTATCCATAATTAGAGAATTAGGAACAAATGCAGCCGCACCATTTTCAATCAAGCGAACGCGCATACCACTACGGCCAATATCAAAGATCTCGCCCTTAAACTTGGTTTCAGCTTCTACGTCCTGTTTCAGTGTGCGGGCATAGAGCCAGTCGCTGACCTTACGCTCCGCCATTCTGTGATGCTTACGGTGAATCGCTAGTTCATCACCTACTTCATCATCTGGAGTTTGCACAGGTTCTTTGTTCAGAATCACAGCTTTAAGAAGACGATGGTTAAGCATGTCGCTGTACTTACGAATAGGAGAGGTCCACGTCGCGTAGATATCTAAACCCATTGCAAAGTGCGGTGCAGGCTTGTTACCCATTTCACCATAACTTTGATGTTTACGAATGCGGTTATCTAGGTATTGAGTTTCTTGATTGTTTAACCAGCGACGTAGGGCGGTAAAGCCTTCAAGAGTGATGACATTCTCAGCATTGAAGCCATCTGCGCCATGCTCTGTCACTAAGTCGATAACGTTAGTTACTTTATCTTCTTTAAGACCAGCATGAGTATTGAAGATGCCCATATTTAGCTTGTCGCTTAGCACGCGACCCGCACAAATATTTGCGGTGATCATAGCTTCTTCTACTAGCTTGTTAGCTGAACGGCGCATATCAGAGTGGATCGCGATAACATCGTTATCTTCACTCAGTTCAAAGCGATAGTCTGGACGATCTGGGAAGATAACTGCATTGTTTTCACGCCACTCGCTGCGCGCTTTTGCCATCTCGGCAAGATCAGTCACTATGGTGGCAATCTCTTCGCTTGGTGACCATTTATCACAACTGCCTGTTTCTAGGAAGTCAGAAACATTGCCGTACGCCAGACGCGCGTGAGATTTGATATTAGCAGCAAAGAAACGTATATCGTCTTGGATAGTGCCATCGCTGTTTACTGTCACTGTGCAACATAGAGCAGGGCGCTCTTGGTCTTGAATAAGAGAGCACAAGTTGTCAGCCAGATCGCGAGGGAGCATTGGGATATTGCGACCCGGAAGATAAATGGTAAAACCGCGTTCACGTGCCACTTTATCCATTTCATCATCAGGAGTGATGTACGCTGTTGGGTCAGCAATGGCAATTGTTAGCTCAAAGTTACCTTCGGCGGTTTTACGAGCATACAATGCATCATCCATATCCTTTGTTGATTCACCATCGATGGTGACAAAAGGGATATGAGTAAGGTTTTCACGGATTAAATCAGCATCATCATGAAGCTTCCAGTCGTCAATGCCAACTGGCTCAGAATTAGGAAGGTCATTTTCAGCTAGAGTTACCCACCAAGGCGCTATTTTGTCGTTAGCATCGGTGATCTTTTCTGTAATTTCGACCATAAAGCCATCGGCGCCCTTGAGAGGGTGCTGAATGACTTGAGCGACAACCCAGTCACCTTCAGCAAACATATCATGCTTTAAGCCTTTGGCAGTTTTCGCCTTAAGAGATAGATTGCGTAGCTGTGGTTGATCCGGAACGACGTTGAGACGTCCTTTAAACAGCTTAACGCGGCCAATGAAACGAGTGATGGCTTGTTCTACCAACTGATCTGGTTCTGCGAAATCTTTGTCATTCTCAGAACGGATCAGAGCAACCACTCTGTCACCGTGCATGCACTTTTTCATTTGCGGGGGCGGGATGAAGTAGCTGGTCTTGTTATCTACTTCTAGAAAGCCAAACTTCTTATCAGTCGCCTTGATGGTCCCTTCTTTTGTAGGGATAGTTTCTTTGATCTGCTGTTTTAGTTGAGCAAGCAACGGATTGTCTGCAAACATCTATCTTCGTCTTAATGAAATAACCGGCACACTATAATGATTTCGAGGGTTTTTAGCCAGCCTTGGTTAAATAATGAACGCACTTTGGTTAGTTGGGCACTACACTGTACTGCGTATTGAAAAAGAACGGCGAATACTGAGCACCAAGAGATCAATTTACGAGCCAGAAATGACAGTTTGACGACAAAATGCTTTAAATTTGTGACGGAACTCAATTTTTTCTAGCTTTCTACCTGGTTTTAGTGCAGAATGCGCCTCCTTCGACTTTGTCCCTAGCGGCTTGATGCGTTTTATATACTTATCCCTTCTGAAAGGATTTAGTGTGTATTGCTGGATCGGTGTATGAATTTAGAGAGCACCTGGGACCGTTTTTATGAACACATTATAGTGGGATCCCGATGCAAGAATCTGAAATTAAATTCAGCGATTTAGAACTAAACGAACAAATCCTTTCTGCCCTTGACGGCATGGGTTTTGTATCTCCTACACCTATCCAAGCAGCTTCTATTCCTCTGCTTCTTGAAGGTAAGGACGCGCTAGGTAAAGCGCAAACAGGTACTGGTAAAACTGCTGCCTTCTCTCTTCCTCTTCTTAACAAACTGGATCTAGACCAGCGTAAGCCGCAAGCAATTATCCTTGCACCAACGCGTGAGCTAGCTATTCAGGTAGCAGCAGAGATCAAAAACCTTGGTAAGAACATTCGCGGTCTTAAGGTTCTTGAAATTTACGGCGGTGCTTCAATCGTTGATCAAATGCGTGCTCTTAAGAACGGCACTCATATCGTTGTTGGTACTCCAGGTCGTGTACAAGACTTGATCAACCGCGACCGTCTGCACCTTGACGAAGTAAATACTTTCGTTCTTGATGAAGCAGATGAAATGCTAAACATGGGCTTCGTAGAAGACGTTACCGCTATCCTTGAGCACGCTCCAGCGTCAGCTCAGCGCGTATTGTTCTCTGCGACTATGCCTCCAATGCTTAAGAAAATTGTTGAGCGCTTCTTGCGTGACCCTGCTTTCGTTGATGTTGCTGGTAAAAACCACACTGTTGATAAAGTAGAGCAACAATTCTGGGTAGTTAAAGGGATTGAGAAAGACGAGGCAATGACTCGTATTCTTGAAACTGAAGAAACTGATGCTTCTATCGTATTCGTGCGTACTCGCCAAGACACTGAGCGTCTAGCGGGTTACCTAGCAGACCGTGGCTTTAAAGTAGCGGCACTTCACGGTGACATTCCACAGTCACAACGTGAGCGTACTGTAGACAACATTAAGCGTGGTGTTATCGATATCCTAGTTGCAACTGACGTTGTTGCTCGTGGTCTTGATGTGCCTCGTATTACTCACGTATTCAACTACGACATTCCATTTGACGTTGAGTCTTACATCCACCGTATTGGCCGTACTGGCCGTGCTGGACGTAAAGGTAAAGCGATCCTACTAGTTCGCACTAACCAAATGCGTATGCTTCGTACTATTGAGCGTGTAACTAAGTCAGCAATGGAAGAAATCCAACTTCCTCTACGTGACCAAGTTGCAGAAGCTCGTCTGAAAAAGCTAGGTCTTGAGCTTCAAGCAGACACTGAACACGCTTCTCTAGAGAAATTCTCTGAGCTAGTTGAAAAGCTACAGACTAACCTAGAAATTGATGCTGCAACTCTAGCTGCGATTCTACTTCGTCGTCAGCAAGGCAAGCGTCCATTATTCTACGTTGGCGAAGACCCAATGACTTCTGCTATCGCACGTGACAAGAAACGTCGTGCAGAGCGTCGTGAAGGCGGTCGTGACGGTGGCCGTGAAGGCGGTCGTAGCTACGGTGGCGAAACTAAAGATTGGGATACTTACCAATTACAAGTTGGTCGTGACCAAGGTGTTCAGGTTAAAGATATCGTTGGCGCTCTAGCAAACGAACTAGGCCTAACTAAAGGTTCTATCGGTGCGATCAAATTGGCTCAAGGCCATACATTTGTTCAGCTACCAAAAGCGATGAACTCTGAGACAGCGGGCAAACTTAGCAAGCTACGTATTCGTCAAAAAGAAACTGCAGCAGTAGTTTGTGATTTTGATGACTTCCGTGAGTCTCGTGGTGGTCGTCGTGATGGTGGTGGTCGTCGTGACGGTGGTCGTGGTCAACGTGAAGGTGGCGGCTACCGTGGTAACCGTGAAGGCGGTGGCTATCGTGGTAACCGTGAAGGCAATCGTGAAGGCGGCCGTGATGGTGAGCGTCGTTTCGATCGCAACCGTGGCGGTGACAACCGTGGTAACCACCGTGGTGAGCGTGGTCACTCTCGTCGCACTACTGCAGAGTAATCTAGCGTAATGTAGATTTTGAAACCGGGACATAATGTCCCGGTTTTTTTTCGCCTGAGTAATACCAATCGTAGTAAATAACTGCTCATCCTAGCTTGTTAAAACACTCGATAACGGCGTTAGAATTTTTGATTGTAGAATAACGACTTATCAAAAAGTTCAGCCTTGTTATCCAGCGTTTTTCTTACGCTATTTCTGAGCACTTACTGTGATTGGTATAAACTGAGATGAGAGTATTTTATCCCGCTAGATTGAAGAATTATTGAGCGCGATGGGTTTTATTAATGCTATATGTATGATTATTTATGGGTTTATTGAGGTTCAAAAATGAAGTCTTAGCTTGCAACACTAGAGTTGTATCGCACCTGAAAGCCCCGTACACGCTTAAAAATAGTTGAATTTTTGTTGTTGAGAATAAATTTCAGGCGTTAAATAAATTTGCAGGTTGATCAAGATCAAAGTATCTTATTTTGTAATACTATTTAACTAAAAAAAATTTGAATAATTTTCAAATTATTTGATAATCATAAACACAGATTGAATGCCCCCTCGTCTAATTAGGATTTAACTCATGTCAAACAAGAACGTACTCGTTATCAATTCAGGCAGCTCTTCTCTAAAGTTTGCTGTTATCGACTCTGAATCTGGTGAAGCGCTAGTCAGTGGACTAGGTGAGTGTTTTGGTCTTCCAGAAGCGACCATCGAATGGAAATTTAACGGTGAGAAATGTAAAGAAGCAATCACAGCTCCTGACAACCATCACCAAGAAGCTATCAACCGCATCGTTAAACTGATGGATGAGCTATCTCTAAAAGAGACCATTGTTGCTGTAGGTCACCGTATTGTTCATGGTGGTGAGAAATTCACTAGTACTGTTCGAATTGACGATGCTGTACTTACAGAAATTGAGAACCTGTCGGATCTAGCTCCTCTACACAACCCTGCTGGTGCAAAAGGTATCCGTGCGGCTATGGCTGCTTACCCATCTCTACCTCAGTTTGCTGTATTCGATACTGCATTCCACCAAACAATGCCACAGAAGGCATTTACTGGTGCGATTTCTCATGAGCTTTACAAAGAGTATGGCATCCGTCGCTACGGTTTCCACGGCACTAGCCACTACTACGTGAGCCGTGAAGCTGCAAAAATGCTGAACAAGCCTGTTGAAGAGTCTAACTTCATTACTGTTCACCTTGGTAACGGTGCATCTGTATGTGCGATTGCTAACGGCGAAAGTGTTGATACTTCTATGGGCTTCACACCGCTTGCTGGCCTAATGATGGGAACTCGTTCAGGTGACCTTGACCCAGGCATCATTGAGTTCTTGATGAAGAAAGGCTGGACTCCAGAGCAAGTATTCGAAACGCTTAACAAGAAATCAGGTTTCTTGGGTGTATCCGGCGTAACTTCTGACGCTCGTGGCATTCTAGAAGCGATGGACGATGGTCACGAAGGTGCTAAGCTAGCGTTCCAAGTATTCACATACCGTGTTGCTAAGTACATCGGCTCTTACATGATTCCACTGAGCTCTTTGGATGCAATTATCTTCACTGGCGGTATCGGTGAAAATGCTCTAGATATCCGTAGTGAAATCCTGACAAACCTAGGCCTACTTGGTTTTGTTGAAGACAGAGCAGGCAACGAAGCTGCGCGCTTTGGTGCCGCAGGTCAAATTGCTGAGTCTGAGCTTCTAGGCGCTAAGGTACTAGTAGTACCAACTAACGAAGAGTTCGTAATTGCTAAGCAATCAGTAGAACTGCTGTAATATAAAGCAATTGCAAGACACAAAAGCGAGCCGTAGTGCTCGCTTTTTTCGTTGTAATGCTTGATGGATTTATGGTGAAAGTTGGCTAAGGCTTCAGCATTTAGAACGGTATCCCGGATCTGTCCAGCAGCGGGGCAGTTCCTCGCCTGACATGAATACGAGATCTGACTTTTTGAATGATTGGGGATCTTGCTGTTCTTCCCCTGCCTGAAATCGACCTTCGACACTGTCATGAAATAAGTTAGTCAGTTTTGCCATCTCCACAATGTCGACTAGGTCGCCAGTCTTTCTCTCTTTAAAAAACATTGTCTTACCCTCTATCGAGTCGTTTACCCCCTTAATTATAATTGTTATTCGCGAAATGGGGCTTCTTACGTCATACAGCCTTGACTAAGAAAGCGCTGTGGCTAGTCTTTAGAAGTGTTAATCACCCTTTTTTGTAAATAAGTGGAGCCCTTATGCCAAACCCCTGTATTGCAAACAGTGTCAGTGAACTTATTGGTAATACTGATCTTCTCAGAGTGAATAGTCTTTCTGAGATATCAGGCTGTGAGATACTACTAAAGTGCGAACATCAGAACCCAGGGGGTTCAATAAAAGATAGGGCGGCGCTTCAGCTGGTCTTGGACGCAATAGAAGCAGGTAAACTCAAGCCGGGGATGACCATTGTTGAAGGCACTGCTGGGAATACGGGTATTGGCCTAGCGCTCGTCGCTAAAGCCCTTGGCTATAAGATGCTGGTGGTGATGCCAAAAGGACAAGCACAAGAAAAAGAGCGAATGATTTCTCTTTACGGTGCAGAGTTACTGTTGGTAGACCCTTGTCCGTTTGCTAATCCTGACCATTTTTATCACACGGCGAAACGAATCGGAGCAGAGAACGAGGATTACTGGTGGGCCGATCAGTTCGAAAACCTAAGCAACTATCGAGCGCATTATTTAAATACTGGGCCTGAGATTTGGCGTCAAACCCAGGGTAAGATCGATGCCTTAGTCTCGGTGGTCGGAACCGGAGGAAGCATCGCCGGTAATTCACACTACTTATCACAGCAACAACCGAATCTAAAAACTTGGGTTGTGGACCCTGATGGTTCTGGCATTTATTCCTATTTGAAAAGCGGGAAATATCAATCAAGTGGCAGTTCGTTTACCGAGGGAATTGGCATAATGCGAGAGGTAGAAAATTTCAGGCAAGCTAAGATCGATCACGCAATCACATTGCCCGATCAGGATTTGGTGACCATATCCAGATTAGTTGCTGAGCGCGATGGCATCCTTTTAGGAAGCAGCTCTTCATTAAATGTCGCTGGAGCGCTGTACGCCGCCGCCAGGATGGGCAAGGGAAAAACCATAGTCACCTTTAGTTGCGATCTAGCTGAGCGCTCCTATTCCAAGCTGTATAACCAAGAGTTTCTGAAAGAAAAAGGAATAGAATTGAATAAAGAAACTTTGGCAGAAATCTGGGCCCGTTATCAATCTGATGGTGATGAAATGGTGGTAGATAGATAATCGTAAAAGACAAAAGAGGCCATCTGTTGGCTTTCGCTTTTATTTACAAAGATATATTGTGAGTGTTCGGTATCAGAGCGCTTCAACCTTGGACAAATAATTCATTTTTTAGTTTGGCATGAATTGGTTAGCTAGATTTGCGATGACTTTCTTAAGCTAGTGCAAAGTTACAAGCTTAGGTGCTACCTAGCACTCCAATACATTTAGGAAATGAACAATGATCAAAACTATCGCCCCTATGGGTCGCTACAGTAAAGCGAAAATCGTTAACGGCAACGTATATCTTTGTGGTCAATTCTCAACAGACCTTACCCTTGATGTTAAGGGACAGTCTAAGAACACCTTCGATCAAGTAGACACGCTACTGGCTGAGTGTGGTATCGATAAGTCTAAGATTGTTAGCATCCTAGTTCATTTGAACGACATCGAAAACCACTATGCCTCATTCAATGAAGAATATGATACGTGGATTGCGGGCAAGGAAGCGCCAGTGCGCACCTGCGTTGAAGCGAAAATGTTTTCTGAGGCTTGCTTAGTTGAACTGACTATCATCGCAACCGAGTAAACCTTATCCGGTTAACCAAGCCCCTTTGCGCATATGCGTGAAGGGGCTTTGTTGTTTTTAAGAGATAATGAATCAACTATGAACTTGTCTTTTTACGAAAATAGATGTGTGATTTTAGAATGGCATCGAATGGTAATCGAGTTTTGCTAAGTTTGGGTAAAGTGGATGCAGATTTAGACAAGAGTTTAAGCTCTTATACATTCCATTCTGGGAGAAAAATATTATGTCTGTAGAACTGTACCCTAGCTTTTTTAACGACGTCATGGGCCCTGTAATGCTTGCAGGTTCAAGCTCTCACCTTGTTGCTCCGCAACGTCTTGGCCTTTTGACTCATTATCTTACTCGTGGCCAAACCATCAGCAAGATAGAAGTGGTCATGGACACAGATGGCTCGTTTGCTGGCACCTTTGGTTTGATGTCTGAAGACATCGGCATGTGCTCGGGTGCCATCGGCCTAGCAGTAGATTCTCCCGTACGTAACAGTTGCTTGGATATGGCAAAAGAGCAGGGCATTGAGGTTCTATTTACTAAGGAACCAATGAAGGAAACTGATCACTTAAATGGCATGAAGTTCATCATCACTGACAGTCATGGTAAAGAGTGTACCTTGGTAGGTGATTCTATCGGTGGTGGTATGGTTCAAACCAAGAAGATCATGGGTTTTGATTACATCTACAAGGGCGATACGAATCTGATCGTGGTTATCAAGCGTGGTGGCGTAGAGGATCGAATCCAAGCCATACAAGAGGCGTTAGATGGCTTCATGACTATAAAAGAGCAGAGTCTAAATGATGACACAGCTTATTTTCTGACCGCTACGGAATCGCCAAGTGTTAAGATGTTAGAAGCTATCGCTCCTACTAGTGAGATTTATTGGCTAGAATGTGTTTTGCCAACGCCAACTCGCCCAGACCGCAAGCCTCAATTGTTCGATAACTCAAATGACTTTTTAAAGTTAACTGAAGAGAAGCCAATGCATGAGGTCGCTATCGATTATCAGGTTGCGGCAACGGGTATGACGCGTGAACAAATCGTTTCTAAGGTCGAAGAGTTACGTGGCCACATGGTGTATCTGGTAGAGCGCATGGAAAACCGCGACTTTGAACTTGATTACAAGCATGCATATGGCTTCAGTACTAACAATTTTGACAAGGTAACGGCTAAGCAACACCTTCCACAACCTATGTATGATGCTGTTCGTTATTATTTCTCTGTACTGTCCATGGCACCAGAAACACTGCATGTTGGTTTTCCTCATGGCGCAGGTGGCGGTGTAGTAATGTCTTGTCTGCGAGCAGCGCAAAATCATTACGGCTTTTCAGATGAGAAGTTGGTAGAAGGTCTGCTTGTTGCTGCTGCCTACGGCGCCATTGCTTATACTCGCACTGATCCAACGGGTGAAACCATTGGTTGCGCAGGTGAGATGGGTCTTTCCGGTGCATTCTCAGCGGCAGCATTGACCTATATCCTTGGTGGAACGCCACGTCAGGTAGATTCTGCAGCATCACAGGCGATGCAATTGGCGGTAGGCTGGCCATGCGATCCAATTATGGGGGGAGAAGGTGAGCCTTGTACCTCTCGCGGTATGGCTGTAATTACGACGCCGTTTATGTACGCACAGCTAGCTCTAACTAACATGACGACCCTGATTCCATTCCACGAAGCTTTGGATGTTTCAGCTAAAGTAGGTGCTCTGCTTGGTGATGATATGCTTTGTACTGGCCGTGGTGGATGTGCTGCTTGCCCTTCAGCTTGCGCAGTAAAAGTGGACCTTGGTTTGCATTAATTTTCGCTCAAACTTAGCGGTTAACGCACTAGACGTTCAGAGAATCGGCTCCTTTATGGAGCCGTTTTTGTATTCTAGGTCTAGAAAATACTACTTACTCTTTAGAGAATTGCGATATTGGTTTGGCGTTGTGCCGACCCTTTTTTTAAACACCCTAGTAAAATGTGTGGCGACGTCACCTATTGCTTGTTTGAGGTTCTATTTGGGTCATTGTGCGCCGTGATCGATAGTTCGATATTAGAGAATATATCCTCGGCCATCATGACTGGTTTAAGCGTAACGGTATGTTTATTTATGGAGTTCGTGCCGATGACACTATCGCTCGTATCGTTTCTAAGATCGAGCCAAAGCCATTCCATGAATGCGTTATAAATTGGATGTCTTCAATTCATGTTCAAGTTGTCGCTATTGATGGCAAGACCCTTCGAGGCTCTTATGACCGCTAAGACCGAGCTAGCACAATACACATGATGAGTGTATACGCTTGTGCAAACAAATTGGTGCCAGGTCAGCTCAAAACGGAACAGGTAAACTTCTGGATATCAAGGGTGCCTTAGTCACTACCGATGGCATGGCATGCCAAACAAAATCAAGGGGCTTTGCCAAAGGGATTGAAAGTCTGTTCTCTGAACAGCGCGCTAACAAACCACAAGCTATTTGGCTCACCATCGACGCTGAACAAAGAAATTCAGGTGCGGAACTATTTCTTTTCTGAATACTTCGCAACTGTTGTAAAGGAACTTTCTTGGCGGTTCTTTTAGCAAACGGGCCTGAGTCGTCACTATTACGGGAGAACTGCCATGCGATCAGCTGACTGCTTTTTAATTGAATCTTTACTTAATTTGAATAATTAAAAAAACCATATAACCAGTTGGTGCCATTTCAATTTATTTTAATGTATATTGCTTTTTTTTAATCACCCAATTTATATATGAGGCTCGTTTAATTAGCCTGAGGATTGGTTTTTAAACTGATTTTACATACTTTCTCTAATTTCTTTTACACCCAGGTCTTTAATACTGCGCTACTTCAAATTACTTCCTAGTATTTATATTTGGCATCAAATGGTCATGCCTTGAGTGCAAAATAGTGAAATATTGAGCAACAGATTCGTCACTCGATGCCTTAGCATCAATAAATTATTTGTTGGCTGTATATGTTTCGCTTTTTGTTTGTTTCGATACTTCTTATTTCACACTCTAGTTATGCTGTTGGGTTAAATGACTTTGGCTGGTTTCATTCTGTGGCATTGCGCAGTCATGTAGATTTGGAATCGGAAACCCAGGAGGTCTCGGGTTCGTTAAAGCTTACTCCAGTCGATAAGTTGTCTGCGGCCTATCAGACTCAAGCTGGTGGTAACTACTATCTCGAGTACGCAAGAGGCTTCAAGCTTTCACAGCAGTTTTATTTAACCGCGGATATTGGCTTCTTTAAACTTGTAGAGGAGGAAAGCATAGGTTATCTGGGGGCACAGTTCTCTTATGTTCCATCAAGAGAGTGGGTACTGTCTGTCGATTTTACTGAGACCGAAAGCTTAGGTGATTATTCAATATCCGAACATAGATACATAGCAGCTTCTGCTTTATGGAGGCCCACATTCAAGACGGAGTTATTGATTCAGACAACACGAGTGCAACCTAAAGGAGTCATGCAAGAAGTGGTGGGGAACTATAATGAATACGAGGCATATGCGGCTTATCAATGTACCACCACGATTAAGCCATACATTTACACCATAAAAAAAGAGACGTCCAAAGATATGAACGTCAACCTAGGTGTGGAATTTAATTTTAATTAAAGGGTTGTAATATCAGAGGCTGATATTTGGTAGCCACTGTTTATAGCTTGGTTACCATCGGAAAAATTCACGTCGAGCTGGCTTGGTTTAGAATGAATAGTGCCCGACACAGAGACAGGTACATCTAAGCTTTGCAATTCAAACCCTTCTTTGAAGTCTACTACTATTATTTGATTGATTGGAGGTGGAGGCGTGTGAACGCAAGCGTCTGCTGTTGGAACCAGCAAGAATTGGGTGGTTTTCATGCCATCCATTTGTAGTGGGACTAAGAAACCATTGATGGTGACTTCTCCAATAGGCAAGTCAGATACGGTCGTGCTCATGGCGCGTTCTTTTGCGCTCAGATAACTTTGTCTTATCTCAGTAAGACGATCAACATCAAGGTTGATCTCTTTAGCTATTTCTAATCTGCTTGATAACCCCAGTTGTTCTTCCTTGCTAAGCGTGCGTCGCTCCGAGGCTAATCGGTAGGCTAGGATATCTTGGAACAGCTGCAGTTCGGTTTGGCTTAACTCGGGTACGGATTGGGTAGGGGCTTCAATTTTGGGCACTAGGTCTTGCCAATTTAAGGTCTGAGCGCTGAAGCAAAAAGAGGAAAACAGCACGGTGATAAGTATTAGTATCGGTTTCATAGACGCTCCTATCTTGGTTATAGGTGCAGTGTAAATTCACCGAGAGCCTTGGCTTGAACCAATTCATGCCAATTATGACTTTAATTCATGAGGTTAATGTAACTCACTGTTAGCAGTAATTATTCTGTGCAAAGTGAGGTTTTAACGTAGACTAGAAAGAATAAACATTTCATAGAGTTAGTTGAGAATAGGCGAGATGGCTAAGAAGACCCCTTTTATTCCATTAATTAAAGCAGATCAGGTTACAACCTTTGTGGATTACGTCGCCAACTATGAAAAAATAGCGTACAAAGCTCTGAGCGACACAGACCTACCGTTTGAACTGGGTAAGTATGTCCAGCACGGCTATGTAGGGCGTACTGTTGTTAAAGATATGGTGACTAAACTTTCTCAAAATCTCAGCAAAGAGGCCTTTGTTAAGATGGTGGTTGCCTGCTCCAAAACTAATGCCGTTAAACTCACCCATGGAATGCCACTTAGCGGAAGCATACGTCAAGGCTTGGAGCAACTCGCACAATTAATCACCGTAGAATCTACAGACACCGCAATTGTGCTTGAGCAAAAGACAGGTTATTGCTGGTTCTACTTCAAGCGAGAAGAACAACCAATAGTAGGCGATGATTTGGTTGGAGTGCTGATGATCCTCAACTTGGTACAACTTCTTTTGGGGCAGAAGTGGCTTCCTGAGGTCATTACGCTCAGGGGGAGTGTCTCGAGTAAGATTGATATAGCCATCAATTACCATAAAGTCGAGTACAAGAAAGAGCATAAATACTCGGGCGTTTTTATACCAGATAGCTTACTAGATAGAGAGATAGCACTGCCTGTTAGTGAGGCGCTGCAAAATGCTTTTTATGATCTGCATACTTTTAAGTACTCATTGAAAAAGCTACTCGAACCCTATATCTCTGGCTCCACTCCTACCATTAATCAAGCTGCCAAATATGCGAATATGAGCGTTCGTACCCTGCAACGAAGATTATCCGAGGAGGGCTTTTCGTTTTCCGACGTGATCTTTGAGTTGGTGGATGAAATGACCTGTGACGCACTCATTAATAGTGATGAGAGTATCTCAGACCTGTCCCATAGACTTGGCTATTCACATGGTTCGCACATGATTCGCGCGTTCAAAAAGAAGTTCGAGTTGACTCCAAAACAGTTCAGAGACAAATACAGAGTTATAGCTAACTAGTTGATAGCTATCTAGAGGACGGTTGAATCAAGCTGATTTTCACTTGGCATCAATTGGTTACAAGCTTTAGCGATAAGCTACTTAAACTTGCCTGAGAAATGGGTGAGTTGCTAGGGAAGCGCTTATACCAATCGTAGTAAATAACGGGTCATCCTAGCTTGTTAAAACACTCGATAACGGTGTTAGAAATTTTGATTGTAGAATAACCACTTATCAAAAAGTTCTACCTTGTTATGCAGCGTTTTTCCTACGCTATTTCTGACTACTTACTTGCTGTGATTGGTATTACGACATGAGAGTTGAATTCACCTGAAAACTCAAAGTGAATCGAGGTTCTCATGAACGTAAGTAAGCTAAACCGATATCTCGTCGGTCTCTGCCTTTTTGTTGGCTACACACTGTTTGCCCTAAGCTGGAAAGCGGGGGATCTGTTTATCTCCAATGTCGGCTATGACGACAATGACCTAAGCTCGCTAATCGCTGTGCTTAACATAGTTAAGGTAGCGGTAAACTTTCTGATTGGCGTATTTACTGCAAAGTTCATTGCGGAAAAAACCTTTCTCAATAATTCTCAGCTTTTCATTCTAGGCTGCCTTACCGTTGGTGCTTCAATGTTTGCACTGCCAATGAACGAAAGCTTTTACTATATTGCAGCGTGTCGTGCTGTTCTTGGCTTCGGCGGTGCGTTGATCTTATTTACCATGAACCCACTGGTTGCCAGTATCTTTCCTGAAAACGAGCTACCTGTAGTAAATGGTCTGAACTCATCTGCGTTTAACGTAGGTATCGCTCTCATGCTCACCTTAGCAAGCGTTATGGCAAGTAATCCTAGCTTGGTTACAACCTTTGTCGCTATTGTGGCAATCTCTGTGGCGGCTTTGTTTTTCGCCTCTAACCGCAACTCAGTTACCACTATGAAGTCACGCTTAGAGAGTAATAAGCCAGCGATGCTACAAACAAACGACAACCAAGAGCAGTTTGGCATCACTGATGGCCTCAAGAGCGGCTTTAACTGGCTATTTGCGCTTACTTTTACTGGCATCATGTCTTTTTACTACGTAGCATTTACTTTCCTTGATGGCGCGACAGTAAAATACCTGATGTATGCTGGCATTGTTGGTAACTTTGCTGGGATTGCAGGTGCTAAAGCCCTGCCACATATCGTGGTGGCAAGACTGGCTTCCTTTGTCTCTGTTGTTCTAGCGGTAAGCTTTATGTTTACGCTAGGGTCAGAGTTATCTCCTTGGATTGCTGGCGCTCTTGGCTTTGCAATGATGTTCTCTCTGCCATCCTATGTCACTTTGGGCTTCTCTCAACCGAACTCGACACCTAAGAAGGTGGGTATTACTTTTATGATGTTCTGGGTGCTCTCAGACCTCATCGCTACTTTCATTTTGAAGGCGTACGCTACGCTAGCATCCGCGCCTTCGACCGAGTCCACTGCAACCCTGTTTATTCTTGCAGTTGCCGCTTGCTACCCAATCGGCTGCCTGTTTATCAAGGGTTCGCCTAAGCCTGCATTGCAAATGGCGGAGGCGTAACAGGATGAAAAAGTTACTACTGGCAACCTCTATCGGTCTTTCCGCGATGGTTAGTGCGAGTTCATTTGCTAGCGAAAAGCCAGATCCGAAGATTAAAGAGATCAAAAAAGCTGTCTCCAAGTTGGACAAGGAAACAGCGGCAGAAAAAGCGGCAAAAGAACTAGCAAACCCCAATACTGTTTATGCCACTATGAACTTTAAGTTTCAGTATAGTGCGGGCTATGAGGGCAATGGCAGCAGTTTGACGACGGTATTTCAGCCCTCTATGCCAATGCCGCTGGCCAATGGCGATAAAATCTTCTTTAGGCCTGCTATCTCTTATATCGATAATGATTTTAGTTTTGATGAGACAAATGTTGATAACCATGGCTTTAGTGATATCTCTTTTGACTTAGCATACTCACCAACCTTGTCAGATCCGAGCAACCTGTTGGCTGTGGGGGTACTGGCCACACTTCCTACAGGCTCTGCGGATATTTCTGCCAACCAGTACGCATTGGGGCCAGAATTATTTTTAGGTAAGCTGTCACAACAGAGGGTAATGGGTGCTTTGACCACTCACCAGTGGGGTTTTGATGCTGATGAGGGCAATGAAGAGATTAACCGAACTGGTATGCAATTGATGTGGGTAGAGATCGCCGGTGGCGGTTGGACCTATGGTTCCGTGCCTCAACTGAGTTATGATTGGAACGAGCAACAGGCCGAGATACCTATTAACTTAATGGTTAGTAAAACGGTTATTCTAGGGAACCGTCCTTGGAAGTTAGGGCTGGAAGTGAACTACTATGTGGAGAAAGCAGAGTCACGCCCAGACTTTATGTTGAGTTTTAACGTGGCCCCGGTTATTGAAAATCGTTTGGCGACGCTACTACAGTAGTAACGACTGAAAACAAGTTTACCCAATAAAAAGCCAGCACTGCCTGGCTTTTATTACACTTATCATACCAATCACAGTAAATCAGTGGTCAGAAATAGGGTAGGAAAAACGCCTGAGCGTAATGACCTGTGTAGCTGTGGTAGTGGCAAGAAGTACAAAAAGTGTTGCGGTCGTTGATGACGAATAGATTTAAAGCTTCTCACTAAACCGTCTAATTGACGGTTTTTTTATGCGTGGGAATTGAGTAGAGCAGAACTCATCCCTTCTAACTAAGCTAAATAGCATTGTCACTTATAAAATGCGGTTTAAATATAGGTTTCAATTGTCTGTGGGGAATATCAGATTCTAGTTGCGATAGTGCATCAGTATTGGTTGATAGGTTGTTTCTCTTTTAGTTATTGCATGAAATAGATGGGGATAACATGAAAAAGATCATCGTATTGTGGGGTGCATTAGCCTTGCTACCGGCTGTAAGTCAAGGGCAAACGTGTAAAAGTACTGCCCAAGAATTCAGGAGTATTACTGGGTATTGTAATAATTCGATAGAGCCAAAACTTGGGGTCGCCTGGGACATCGATATTGAAAATAGCGAAGGTCCAGTTAGAGAAGGAATCTTTAGGCGATTTGAGCAAGCAGAATATAGTGATATAGCTACACGAACATCACCTAGAGACGAAGTTGCAAATCCTATTGTAGCCAGTGCAGATCTAATGCAGATTAATATCGAAGACGGTCGCTACTGGTCACACACCAATCTTTTCTTTGTTTATATGATGCAATTTGTTACCCATGATATGGCACTCACAGTATCGCCACCTGCAGACCCTCTTGCGCTCAACGCGGGGTTAGGCATTGAGAAAGATGCCGAAGGTAGCGATTTTTTACTAGGTGGTGCAACGGTTGATTATCTAGACGAACAGGGCGTTCCACAGCAATACAATGGAGCGTCCGCTTTCTTAGACTTGTCTTCCACCTATGGCCCCACAAATGAAATAAGTAATGCTTTGAGAACGTTTGAAGGAGGGCTTTTAAAGACTGCACAGCGAAAGGATTTTAAGTTTACTAGGAGAAATACTCCCTCTCGGGATCTGTGTGATTGTGTAAACACTGATACTGGTGAACCTTGGAGCATGTTTAACGAAGATCTTTCAAATATCAAAGAAGTATTTGTTGAAAGTGCTCCAGGGTTTATTCCTGAACCGTTTTTTCACCTCGATATGTGTGTCTCTCCCGCAGCTTCTTTTGGAACTACATTTATACCAGGAGTAGGGGAAATACCCGCCACGCCAGGCGTTTATAGTTGCCCCAATAGTGCGCTTGGCACTCCTCCAATGCTATTGGAAAACGTGAAATGCAGTATTAACTATGCAGCTTTAAACGACCCAACTAGATCAGATTTCGAATGGAGCATTCCTGAAGGCGTTGATTGGATGCCCTTTGTTTCAGAAACAAGCCCACAAGTCCCTTTTGATGAACTTACTGCGTCGACTAATGATCCGAGTAAAGCTTTTGCCGCTGGGGATCTTAGAGCAACAGAAAATCTAGGCATTACAGTCATACAAAACCTTTGGCTCAGAGAGCATAACAGTAACGCGAGGTTACTCTCGAAAAATAACCCTGATTGGAGTGATGAACAGATATTTCAGGTGGCGAGAGCGCGCACTATCGGAGTTTACCAAAACGTAGTGTACAACGAATTTTTGCCGATAATTCTAGGGAAGAAGCTAACCCAGAAGTATAAGCTAACCAAAAAATACAAAGACAGTGATTATGATGTAGCTATTGATCCTCGAACTGGCAATAGCTTTGCCGCGGCAGCTATGCGCTTCGGACACTCAATGGTCACCAATGACGTATTTCCTCTAGATCCAATTACTATGGAGAGAATTTCTACAAATCAAAAGCAACTACCCGCTAACTATTTTGGTCAAAACTCACCTGCTGAGTCTTCAGTAAATTGGATACACCTTGGAGCGGCAGCTCAATCAACCGCTTTCGCTCCAGTGGATGAAATGATGGCGTTTATTGGGGCTCAAGTACCCAGTGCTTCACCACCTGATGATGCCATCATGGCAGGTTTGGTCAACTCTAGAGCTCAAATGGTCGACCGCTATGTCGAAATTTCTTTGAACAAGCTTGATGTATCCAATTGTTTTAGTGGCGCTATTTCAGTCAGCGTCCCTGGGTTTTCTGTATTTAGAGGCCGAACGCATGGATTGCCTTCGTATCATCAGCTTGCCAAGCAGTGGACAGGTAATGCCATATACGGTACGAAAGGTTGCCCTGAACCTCTGGAAAACCAAGAGTATGATCCTCTGCAATGCTTTGAAGCATTTACACAAGATACAGACTCTAACTATGCTTTGCAGTTAAGAGATACTTTCAAGCGACTAGATCTAATCGACCCTTTTGTAGGAATGTTGATCGAATCTGAAATAGTCTGTACTGACTGTAAATTTGGCAGCTTAGAAGGCAGTAATGAGTTACACCAAAAAGCTAACGTTAAGAGTGGAATAGTGGGACCTACTGCTGGTGAGATAATTGCTGACCAATTTTATCGTAGCAAGTACGGAGATAGATTTTGGTTTGAGAATAGTATCCATGGCTGGTCAAAAAGTGATTTACGTACGATACATAGCACTACAATGAAAGATCTTATTTCAACTCATTTTCCATCGCTATCGGCTCAGCTCAAGGGTAGGGACAGTGCTTTAATAGGAGTTGCTATTTATAACTAGGATAAGTAACAACCGAACCTGTTTATTAAATAGGTTCGGTTGTTACAACAAAGTTTTAGTTGTCGTTGTTTCTATGCGCACTGCTGTTTGTACTTCTGGTAGTTAAGCTCTGACATCTCAGTCATTAACTCATTAACTCATTAACTAGAGTCATAGTGGTGTCTTCTGCAACACCAAAATTATGCAGTAACTTCCTTCCTCGAATTAAAGTGCTTTCTATATAGGTAGAGGCGGCAAAGTGTATGCCTAATTGTTTTAGCTCTAGTTCATCTTCTTTCGAGTTTGTACGTGCATAGATGTCCAAGTTTGGGTATCGAGCAAGTGCTACACTGACTCGTTTAAGGGTGGCTGGTTCATGGATAGAAACAAACACGGCCTTAGCATCATCTAAGTGAATTTTGTTGCGCACGCTGGATCTCATGATATCGCCAAAATAGGCGGTGAGACCAAGTTGCTTGCTCGTTTTTACTTGATCATAGTTATTATCCAACGCTACATATGGGATCTGCGCTCGATGGGCCATTTTAGCAATGAGCCTGCCAACTTCATCCATACCAATAATCACTAAAGCATTGCTTTCTTTGTGGGGTAAATCGTCAAACGACTTTGCGCTATGAAGGAATCTAGAGACGATTTTATCGCCCAGCTTAATGCTAAAAGAGGACAAGACCATGCTTAGGCTAACAATGGCGATTATGATGCTCGACTGTGACTCAGTGAGGATGCTCATTGATGTCGCAAGCGCCAGTATCACAAACGCAAATTCACCTATATGATTGAGCCAAAACCCTGTCTTTATCCCCACAGACAATGACTTCCCATCGATTAGGGAGAGTGCAGTCGAAAGTAAGGTTTTTACGACCAGAACCACAGTGAGAATGAACAGTATTGAGCTCAGGTGTTCCATTAGCACTGTTGGGTTAATCTGCATACCTACAGACGTGAAGAACAATGCCATGAGTACTCCCTTAAATGGGAGTACGGTTTCTTCTAGGCTATGTCTGAAGTCAGAGGAGGACAACAGCATTCCTAGTGAAAATGCGCCAAGGGTAGAAGGCAGTTCTGCATACTCAATGATACAAACCGTTGCGAAAATAGCCGCGAATAAGCATAAGGCAAAGGCATCTTTATTGTGTTTTCTTACGCTCCACTTCAGAGCGAATGGCAACATAACTTTGCCGATCGCAAGGATCAGACCAATCACGAATAGAACGGTAAAGGTATCTTGTAAAAAGGTCGCGCTTGACTCATTTTGATGGCTAACTAATAGTGGTATTAACGCCATTAGTGGCACCACGCTCAAGTCTTGTCCCATCAAGTTCGAGAATATGTTTTTACCGTGTTCGGAGTTGAATTCACCCTTTTGATTTAGCAAAGTGATGACGACGGCAGAAGAGGACTGCCCAAATATGGCACCAATAACTAAGCCTATTTGCCAGGAAAACCCTAGCAAAGTGACCAGTCCGGCAAAGAGTAGGGACGTTGCTACCACAAGCCCTACACCTTGTATCATAAGGCTTTTCTTCATTCGCCATAAATCCACAGGCTTCATCTCTAATCCTATAGTAAATAGAAAAAGAACGACGCCGAGGTCGGCAACTTGTTGTAGCAATTCAATGTTGGTAGCGGCGACTACCCCTGGAGTAAAAGGTCCCAGGGCAACACCTGCCAATATAAACCCAACAATGGTGCCCATGCCCAGTATTGATGAACCTACAACAAACAGAGTTGCTACAGCAAACACGTAGGCGATAAAATAAAAGAAACTGATAGAGTCCATGAAATAGCCAGTTAGTGTGTTGTTGTTTGTTCAACCTTAATAACAGGGAGTTCGTAGGTTGGTTCCACGAATTCATACTGACCAGCGACAGTTTGTAACTCACACGAGTTGTGTTCTTCAGTGATCTTCAAAATGCCATACGCGGCATTACAGGTGTGAGAGAACGCACTGATTGGGTTAACCCCATTGACTATAGAAGCAGCAAAAACAGCAGAGATAAGATCTCCCAATCCAATGATAGGATCATCAAAGTGAAGCTTAGGGCATTCTACTTTGAAGCTATTGCGGTTTGTCACCATCAGCATGGATTCAACGTCATTAGATAGCATGTCTAGATCTTTAACGATAACGTAGCGAACGCCTAGGTTTAATATTTGCTCGCATGCTTCAATGACTTGCTGTTGGTCCGCTGGCTTTACATCCGCAATTGCAGAGAGTTCATGTTGGTTTACCACAACAATATCGGCAATAGGAACGAGTTCCTTGATCAAGGCCTGTTTTACTTCATCGGAAATGACCTGAGTATTATTGGATAGGTACATGGCTGCATGGCAAACGTATAACGCAGATCGGTTACGCTTCTTAAGTTTGGCTACAGATAGGTAAAGCTCTTCGACCTGCTTAACATTATCCAAATAGCCAGATATCAATGCCCCGCAGTGATCAAGCTCATGGATGGCGTCTACGCCTTGAATCAGCGCGCCAATTTCATTTTCTACGTTTTTATAGTCAGCCCAATCGTGATCGGTGCGAGGGGTTTTAGCCAGTTGCAAGGTATCTAATTGAAGAACCTCAATCCCCATGCGTTGCATAGGAAATACAGCAGAACTATTGCCTACATGACCATAAACAACTTGGGGCTGTATCGAAATAATATTTGTCATTTTAAAACTAACTCTTAACGGTGTTTTACTACATTCGGCGAGAGTCTAACGCTACATTCAATCCACAATGAATACATTTTGTAGGATGAGAGCCTGCATAGGCAAGAGAAGCCCGTATAGAGTGCTGGGTAAGATGAGTAGAAAAACAGATCGCAAAAACCGCCTAAAAAGACGGTTCAAGAGTGAAGCTATGAATACAAATACGGATTACTTATGGTCTGGATTTACAGCTCCGCCCGCTAAGTACTTCAGTTCGCGACCTCCAAACAGGTCATATTCAACATCGTGTGAGGCACCGTAATTGCGCACGGTATAGTTAAAGTCTTCGCCATTTGTTTCTAGGTTATTTGGCGCATCGTCACCACATCCAAAACTGATGGTTACACTGCCATCGGCGTTCTTATCCCACTCATATGAGTTGATTGAGAACCTCTCAGTATCAAGCATATAACCCGCAGCATCATATAAGGTGATCGAGGTGAAGTATTTGTTATCCGGCTCTTGGAACGTCGTGGTTTGACATACTGAACCTTCAAATTGCTTTGTGTTACGATAGATATTTGAAACACCTACCTCAATTGGCATTCCGCCCCAACCTTGCGCATTTGAACGCATTTGACGTCCATTGTTAGCGTCTGCAGCGTCTGAGCTCTCAACGTAGAAGAAGTCTTCACCAGCGTCTAAAAACTCTTGCTTCAACTTTTTAGTCATCGCCTCACGTTGGGCAACATCGTAGTTAGGTGCAATATAGCCTTCAGGTGAAAACTCTTGGGTACCAGAATAGTCGACATGGAAGCGAGATTGAGCTGCCAGTGCGTCAGTCAAGTCAGTTTTATCTTCGACACCTGCTCTAAAGATAATAAATGCGAAATCGGTATCAATCTTAATCGAGTACTCACCTGGGCCCACTTGATACATTGGAGACGCTGATGTCTCGTCTAAGATATGGACCGAAGTGTAAACGTCTTTTGTACCAGGTTTGTTTTCAAACTCGTCAATAGTGACATGGATATAGCCGTCTTTATCTGCGTGAGCGATAGCAGAAGAGTAGAGTGAGTCTTGGTTCATGCGAACAACAGGCGCTTTATCACCAGCAGGTACTAGAATAGGCAGGTGCACTATCTCTTTATCTGCTCCACGTTTATCCCAATTACCCATATATTTTGCCGCAGCCGCTTGGTTGTAGTTTTGTTCAGTCACTGCAATGGTGTCAGCCGCCACTGCGTGCATTGGAAGAGTCATAGTCGCTAGAACCAAAGATGAAACAGCAGTTAGTTTAAATAAGTTCGTCATAGTCATTCCTAATGTGTATTGGGATTTAATCATTTTCTTGTTGGAATAAATAATAAGCACTTGCGCATGATTCATCTAACGACTTATAATTATGATTAATTATGATCAAATCGAATAATATGAGTATGAATAGATTGTTATCGAGAGTAGATCTAAATTTGTTGGTAACGCTGGATGTGCTTCTTAAAGAGAAAAACGTCACTAGAGCGGCTGAGGTTTTGTTTGTCTCTCAGTCGGCAGTCAGTCGTTCTTTAGCTCGCCTGCGGGACACGTTTGATGATCCACTGTTTACACGAGTAGCTTCAGGGCTTGTACCAACCGAGAAAGCCCTAGAGATAGAAAAGCAGTTGTTGGTTCTGTTGCCACAACTTAGCGAGGTCTTTAGCCAAGAGGCATTTGATCCGAAGAAAGCCGATAATGCGTTTGCTATATCACTTCCTACTTTGCTATCTAGTGCATTAACGCCTGTGTTGATGAAAGAACTAAGAGGCGTTGCGCCAAGCATGCGAGTGTCGGAATATGCGGCCAAAGCCAATCCGTACTCATCGTTAGATCAAAGCCAGATTGATTTTGCGGTGCACTTTGCTGATTCTCCTAACCAACGCTATGTATCAAAACAAATCGGCACGCTTAGACCTCAGCTGTTTGTTAGACCCAACCATCCACTGTTGGTGAAAGGCGATATCGTTATTGAGGATACCTTTAATTATTCAATGGTAGGTATGGTGGTAGAAGAGGACCAATATCATTCATTTAGCGCGCCAATTACCCAAGTGTATAAAGACTTAATGATCGACAGGCGTCCAATTCTGCGAAGCTCTCAAACACAGGTTTTGATTGATGTTGTCTCTGACTCGGATGCCATCTTGTTTGGAACTAACTGCCTAAAAGCCCTGAGAACCTATGGAAAGGATTTTGTAGACTTGAGATCTGAGCAGATCGAAAACAACAAGAATTACGCGGTTCCTGTGCATTTAGTACATCATCAGAGAACAAGCAATAGTGTCGCACATCAATGGATGAGCCATTTGCTCGCACAGCAGATATCTAAATTGTTAATTTAGAAAACAGCATAATAAAGATTATTGGCGATCGTGTTGAAGCGGGTGTTTGGTTATTGTCAGAAGAGCCTAGTCCATTATTCAATATTTTTACTCATTGCATAATTATCCAATAGTCGATAATTTGTTTCATCTTTACTGCGTAACAAGGATATCTGGAATTGGAACTCGCAACCTTATGGGTTTTTATCCCCACCTTTCTTTTTGTATCAATTACACCGGGTATGTGTATGACATTAGCTCTTGGTCTAGGAATGAGCATTGGCTATAGGCGCACTCTTTGGATGATGCTTGGTGAGGTGTTTGGTGTTGCTGTTGTTGCCATTAGTGCGGTACTAGGCATTGCTGCGGTTATGATAAAGATGCCAATGCTGTTCATTGGTTTTAAAACCGTGGGGGCTTTGTACCTTGGCTACCTTGGCGTACAAATGTGGCGATCCAAAGGGAAGATGGCAATTACCGATGAGAACTTAGAGTCATCCAATGCCTCAAACTACGGTTTAGTGGCACAGGGCTTTATAACCGCGATTGCAAATCCCAAAGGATGGGCGTTCATGATCTCACTATTACCTCCTTTTATCAGTGCTAAACATGCGGTCGCACCGCAACTCCTCATCCTAGTGAGTATCATTATGCTATCAGAATTTATCTGTATGAGTATCTATGCCTCAGGAGGCAAGGGGCTCAGGGTCATGCTGTCTAACACGAGCAATGTAAAGATGATGAATCGTATTGCAGGGACATTAATGATTGGTGTGGGGGTGTGGTTGTTCGTGAGTTAAGTTTGAGTGATGGATCTCAATAGCCTAACTGCGTCATAAGCAAATTTGTGCTAATTTACTCGTAAATCAACAAAGAATGTGGAAATAGAGATGTCTTCTTCATCAGATTATACTGGCAGCAGCGCGGCATACGCTCGCAAAGAAGCGGGTTACCGTGATAAAGCCCTGAAACTTTATCCTTGGGTGTGTGGCAGTTGCGCACGAGAGTTTGTCTATTCAAACCTGCGTGAACTAACGGTTCACCACAAAGATCATGACCATACTAATAACCCTGAAGATGGGAGTAACTGGGAACTGCTTTGCCTGTACTGCCATGATCATGAACATTCTAAATACACAGACCATGAGCGCTATGGCGTTGACCCTGTAGCAAGAGCTGATGAGCACCAATCGGCAACACACAACCCGTTTGCCGATCTTGCCAAGATGATGAAAAAATAAGCTCTAATATAGCAACATGCCTAAGGTTGCTGTGAGATGCTTATTGTAAATAATGGGGTAATACGTCTATTGCCCCTTGTACTTGCCCATTCCAACTTCCCACACTTTTAATTGCATAAAGCTTAGATTGCACCCGCCGTATTTTATTCGATGAGTGTCACTATAACGGGTCACTAAGGGGCTCGATATGGATTTACATCTCAATAATAAACAAGTACTTGTAACGGGCGGTTCATCAGGAATCGGTGCGGCAATCGTAAAAACCTTTCTCAAAGAAGGTGCGAATGTTCATTTCTGTGCCAGAGAACAAGGCAAGATAGATGCTTTATTAAATGAGTTGAAAGACTATCAAAACGTCTATGCTAAGCGCCTTGATGTTACTAATGAGGCTGAATTTAGATCTTGGGTTTCAGGGATAGGACAGATAGACATTCTTATTGCGAACGTCAGTGCTTTGTCTGGTGATTGGAAGCCCTCTATTCAGACAGATCTTATTGCTACTGTTAGTAATATTGAAACTGTTGTACCGTTAATGAATCGAGACATACCAGCTGTGACCTTTATTGGTTCGATCAGCGCGAGCGTGAGTGAACCTCAGGGCAATGCTTATGGGGCAATTAAAGCCGCAGTCACCCATTATATCCAGTCTCTATCCAAGCAATATGCAGGGCAAATTAGGTTTAACATGGTTGCTCCTACATCTACATTATTTGCTGGTGGTAGTTGGGATAAGTACCGCTTAAGCAATCCTGAGAAGTACCAAGATAAAGTAGAACGAATGCCAATGAAACGATTAGCCACACCTGAAGAGGTTGCCAGTACGGTTGTATTTGTGTCGTCTCCCTTAGCTAGCTTTATTTCTGGTGAAGTTATTCATGTTGACGGTGGAGAGCGACACTCTATCGATTTGTGAGGGTGAAAATAGTAAAAGAGCGTCCAATGGGATGAACGCTCATTACGTTTGTACTGATACCAATCGTAGTAAATAACTGCTCATCCTAGCTTGTTAAAACACTCGATAACGGCGTTAGAATTTTTGATTGTAGAATAACTACTTATCAAAAAGTTCTGCCTTGTTATCCAGCGTTTTTCCTACGCTATTTCTGACCACTTACTTACTGTGATTGGTATGACTATTTCTCGATTGCGTTTTGAATTGAAGGGCTGATCTGACGCTTTCTCGAGGTGACTCCATCAAGGGATAGCATGTTTCCAGCAATCTTAGTATTGAAGGCCGATTCTAAGATTTGCTTTTCTGACTCACTAGTCCAAAGTAGATTTGCTCTTTTGTTAGCGGTGTCTGTAATAGAGAAGAAGAGCTGGTCAAGTCCTTGTTCTTCTTTGTACTCTTTCATCGCTTTTAGTAACTCGGGCTTGCGCTCGATAAGTTGGTCTGCGGTTAAAGTCTCGGCAACACCAATACCTACCTTTTGCCCACCAAACTCAAAGTTCTTGTAGTCCATGGTTAAAATGGTTTCAGCACTGAGATGACTGAGATCTGATTTTGCCACTAACATCTGCTGACCAAAATCTTTGATATCTTCAACGCCAGCTATTTTTGCCAGTTTCTCCGCATATTGATGATCATATTCAGTGGTGGTTGAAGATTCAAATACAACGGTATCCGATAAGATAGCGCCAAGGCCTGCACAAGCGACAGATTTTGGCAGTTCAACATTAAGGCTTTCTGCATTGGCAGCAAGAATGGTGGCTGCGGAGCCCCAAGGGCGGATATCAATGGACACCAATTGTGGCGTATTTACTGGAGATCCACCTATCGCATGATGATCAATGATGGCAACGATAGAATCTGATGAGATGCTTGGTGCTAGTTGAGTTCGTTGGTTGAAGTCTACAAGGCCTACCTGGTAGCCAGAGTAATCTGAAACGACCTTAGGCATTTCAGCATTACAGTAGTTTAGGACAAACGTTGACTCTGGGTTAATTTCTTCGGCAACGGTTGCCGCTCCACCATAGATATGTGCTGCCAAAATAGCGGATGATACCGTATCGGTGTCGGGGCTAAGGTGGCCAACCCATACAAGATTGTCTGTGTTGTTGTTGGACGGTTGAACTAAATCGAGCGCTGCAAATGCTGAGCCACTGAATGCCATCAAAATAGCAAAAGCTGTACTTGTCTGCTTCATCTTACAAAATTCCTTATTTGAAAACGTGAAGCAATATATTTTTTTTAGATGACAGTTATATTGAAGTTAGAAAACAAAAGATTACAAGATGTAACTAAATGTAAGCTAGTGAGTGTGTGTCTGTCTTGTGGGGAGTGTTGAAGCTGGGTGAAAAAAGGTGTTATGTAGGTAAAACTTGTTTATCGGTGTTGTGAGAAGAAACCTGAGAAATAAAAAAGACCTACACATAAGAGTGTAGGTCTTAAATAGAATCAATTACTTAATGAACTGACGCAACTGCTGCTTTACGGCTTCCTTGGCAAAGCTTTGCTCAACGCTGTTGAGATAAATCGCATGATAATCTAGCTCTGATAGCTCAAACAACTCGCACACCTTTTGCACTTCTTTTGTCATAGTGGTGTTTGAAACCGTTCTATTGTCGGTGTTGATAGTGACCGCTAGGCCTTGTTCATAAAAGCGTTTTGCAGGGTGTGATTCGATGTTTTCAACCGCTTTAGTTTGAACGTTACTGCTAGGGCAGGTTTCAAGTCCAACGTGGTTGTTTTTAACTGCATCATAGCCACCTGCATGGTTGATGATATGAATGCCGTGCCCGACACGCTCAGCTTTAAGCAGCTCCACAGCATCCTGAACGTTTTGACCATCACCTTGCTCACCAGCATGTATGGTGACATGAAAGCCTCTGCTACGCGCATAGTCTGTTTCTTCAACAAAATCGTGACAGAAACCCGATAGCTCTGCGCCAGCAAGGTCAAAGGCTACTACGCCATTTTCTAGCAGTTTAGCACCTTCATCAATCACTAGATTGATGTCATCTTTAGGCATAGTGCGCAAGATACACAGTATGCAGTTGCCGCGAATATCAAATGCTTGTTCAGCACGCTGCATACCTTTAACCACAGATGTAATGATTTGCTCGACACTCAGACCTTGATTGGTATGGAGCAAGGGAGCAAAGCGTACTTCTAGATACTTAACGTTTTCTTTAGCCGCATCTTCGAATACTTCGTAAGAGATTCGTTCTAGAGCGCCTTGGGTTTGCATTACCTGAAGGGGTAGGTCAAAGCGAGTAAGGTACTGCTGAAGGTCGACACAGGTTTCTGGAGCAATCATAAGATCGCGAATCACATTAACGTCTTGGCTTGGAATAACAATTTGCTGACTGTTCGCAAGATCAATAATGGTTTCAGGTCGAACACTGCCATCAAGATGGCAATGCAGGTCAATTTTTGGGAGAGAGAAAAAATCCATAAGTCGTCACCTTTATCACGAGAGAGGAACAAATAAAGACAATGACTTCATAATCAAAGGATAGGCCTTTGGTAGAGACTCCCACACCATATCAGAGGGATTATATGAAGCATATTTGTGGCGTGATTCTAGCAACTGCAGGTAGGTGTTACAAACTGTTGCAGACAAAAGAGGTTCCTATTTGGCGTTACTTTTGTCTGTTAGGGGTGATTTAGAGTTGTTTAGAAATTACAGCGGTAAATGCGACAAAGGCAAGCTCGAGCAACATGAGTTCTCCTTTACCTCTATTAAAGCGGCTTGTAACACTTATGAACGCAACTATCGTGATTACAAAAGGGATGACGTATGTAACCAAACGTTGAGAGAGCAATAAATGGTTTAATGACCAACTAAGTAAAAGGAAGTGAGAGGCAACGATACGTTAACAAAGAGTGAGCAGGCGGTCATGTCATTTTATCGCGCTAATCTATTAACAAGGCCATTAATTTTTAACTTAAAAATAATTAGTTCTATAACTAAAAATATCCCTTGATTTAACAGAAATAATTCCGTTCAGATTCATATAAACCACCCATCTCGTTACAATCTGTTGCAAGTCAATGAGATACAAAGATACTAAGAATCAATGACTTAATTGTGTTCTTGTATGACAAATACCCAAAAGGGGGTATATTTTTGTGAAATTGATCTGGGTCAATTTTGAATTGCAGTTCCCAAATACAATCGCGCAAGTTTTTATATTTTTTAAGGAACCGCTATGAGCAAGATGAAGCTAGTTATCATCGGAAACGGCATGGTGGGACACCGTTATATTGAAGATCTTGTTGAGAAAACTGATGTTTCCAACATGGATATTACTGTGTTCTGCGAAGAGCCACGCATCGCCTACGATCGTGTTCACCTATCCTCTTATTTCTCTCACCACACCGCAGACGAGCTTTCTCTTGTTAAAGAAGGTTTTTATGAAAAGCACGGCATCAACGTTTTGTTGGGCGAGCGTGCTATTAACGTAAATCGCGAAAACCGTATCGTTCATTCAAGCACTGGTCGTGAAATAGAATACGACAAGCTAGTTATGGCGACAGGTTCTTTCCCATTCGTTCCGCCTATCAAGGGCAACGAGAGCAAAGACTGTTTTGTATACCGCACAATCGAAGACCTTAAGTCAATCGAAGCAACGGCGAAAAACAGTACTGTTGGTGTTGTTATCGGCGGTGGTCTTCTTGGCCTTGAAGCTGCTGGTGCGCTGCGTGCACTAGGCGTGGAAACTCACGTTGTTGAGTTCGCTCCAAAGCTAATGGCTGAGCAGTTAGACCTAGCGGGTGGTAATCAGCTTCGTCAAAAAATCGAGCGCATGGGTGTTAATGTTCATACAAGCAAAAACACCCTTGAAATTACACCAGAAGGCAAAGAATTACGAAACGTGATGCGTTTTGCTGATGGTACTGAGCTAGAGACTGACTTCATCGTATTCTCTGCGGGTATTCGTCCTCAAGACAAACTTGCACGCCAAATGGGTCTAGATATCGCGCCTCGCGGCGGTATTGCAATTAACAACCATTGCCAAACTTCAGACGAAAGCATCTACGCTATCGGTGAGTGTGCTTCGTGGAATGAAACCTTCTTTGGTCTGGTGGCACCTGGCTACAAGATGGCCACTGTTGCTGTTGACCACGTAGTAGGCAACGACAGCCAGTTTGAAGGCGCAGACATGAGCGCTAAGTTGAAGCTACTGGGCGTTAAAGTGGGTTCAATTGGTGATGCGAACGGCCGTACTCCTGGCTGTAAGAGCTACGTTTACCAAAACGAAGAGCAAGAAGTTTACAAACGTATCATCGTTTCCGAAGACAACAAGAAACTGCTTGGTGCGGTAATGGTGGGTGACACTTCTGATTATGGCGATCTTCTTCAGCTAATGCTGAACGATATGGACCTACCAGAACACCCTGATGCTTTGATCCTTCCAGCACACGCTGGCGCAGAAAAACCAACGCTAGGTGCAGATGCACTGCCTGAAAGCGCGGTTATCTGTTCTTGTTTTGATGTCACTAAGGGCAAGATTGCTCAAGCGGTTGCTGATGGCCACCACACTATTGGTGATGTGAAAGCGGTGACGGGTGCAGGCACAGGCTGTGGCGGTTGTATCCCTCTTGTGACATCAGTACTGAACGCTGAGCTTGCTAAAGCGGGTGTGGAAGTGAAGAGCGATGTGTGTGAGCACTTTGCTTACTCTCGCCAAGAGCTGTTCCACCTTATTCGCATCGAAGAAATCAAAACCTTTGACGAGTTGCTAGAGAAGTACGGTAAGGGCTATGGTTGTGAAGTCTGTAAGCCTCTTGCGGGTTCTATCTTGGCGTCTTGCTGGGGTGAGCATATCCTTAAGCCAGAATTGGTTAAGCTGCACGACACTAACGACAACTTCCTAGGCAACATCCAAAAAGATGGTACTTACTCTGTTATCCCTCGTATGGCGGGTGGTGAAGTGACACCTCAAGCCCTTGGTGCGCTGGCTAACGTTGCTGCAGAATACAACCTTTACACTAAGATAACCGGTGCTCAACGTATTGGTCTATTTGGTGCTCAAAAAGACGACCTTCCTGCTATTTGGGGCAAACTCATTGATGCTGGCTTTGAAACGGGTCAAGCGTATGCAAAAGCATTGCGTATGGCTAAGACCTGTGTGGGTTCGACTTGGTGTCGCTACGGCGTTCAAGACTCTGTGGGCCTAGGCTCTATGATTGAGAACCGTTACAAGGGTATCCGTACTCCTCATAAGATGAAGTTCGGCGTATCTGGTTGTACTCGTGAGTGTGCTGAAGCGCAAGGTAAAGACTTGGGTATCATCGCGACCGATGCTGGCTGGAACATGTATGTATGTGGTAACGGTGGTATGAAACCACGTCACGCAGACCTACTAGCAACAGACTTAGACCAAGAAACACTGATCAAATACATCGACCGTTTCATGATGTTCTACATCCGCACGGCAGCGCCACTTCAACGTACTTCGGTATGGCTTGAAAACCTAGAAGGCGGCGTAGATTACCTACGTGAAGTCATCGTTGAAGACAAACTAAACATCAACGCTCAACTTGAGGCTGATGTCGCTAAGCTAGTTGAAGAATTCCGCTGTGAGTGGACTGATACTATCAACGATGAAAAACAACTGACTCGTTTCTCTCACTTTATTAATTCAGACCTTCGTGACGACAACGTCGTGTTTGTGAGTGAGCGTGACCAACATCGTCCAGCAACCTTCACGGAAAAACACCCTGAAGCAAAAGGCGATATCTTCCACGCAGCAGTTACTGAGTAAGAGGGCGTAATCATGAGTTTTGAAAAAGTTTGTAAGATCGATGACATCGTACCGGGTACAGGCGTATGTGCACTAGTTGCTGGTCAGCAGGTTGCACTATTTCGTCCTTCTGCTGATGAGAAGGTATTTGCTATCTCAAACACAGACCCATTTGCGCAATCTAACGTGTTGTCGCGCGGCTTGATTGTAGAGCACAAAGACGAACTATGGGTCGCAAGTCCATTGAAGAAACAGCGCTTCAACTTAAGTACGGGTGTTTGCATGGAAGATGAGCGTTTTAACGTTAAATCTTTTAAAGCACGCGTGGTTAAGGGTGCAGTAGAAGTTTCTGCATAAAAGATTTAATAGCGAAAGGGTTTCTTGCTCTCGCTCTTTGTATAAAGAAGCAAGGGCAGGGAGCCTTTGACTATTCAATCTTAACTTTAACTTTTATATGGATAACAAAATGAATGATCTAAAACCTGCAGAGTTTGTGCAAACGATGATAGATGTTGGTGAAGCCAAGGTGAAAACAAGCACGCGAGATCTTCTTCTCCGTGGCACCATGGCAGGTATCATCCTGTCTTTAGCAGTAGTGGTAGCAATCACAACTATTGTTCAAACTGGCGTAGGCATTGTAGGAGCACTTGTGTTCCCAGTGGGCTTCTGCATCTTGAGTCTTATGGGTTACGACCTAGTGACAGGTGTATTTGGCCTAGCTCCACTAGCAAAATTTGAAAACCGTAAAGGCGTTACTTGGGGTCGCATTATGCGTTGTTGGGGCCTTGTAGGTCTTGGTAACCTAATCGGCTCTTTGATTGTTGCGTTCCTGATTGCAGTTTCTCTAACAGGTAACTTCTCTCTAGATCCAAACGCAGTAGCACAGAAGTTCATCGCCGTTTCAACCGCTCGTACTGTTGGCTTTGAGAACATGGGTATGGACGGATGGATTACGTGTTTCGTTCGCGGCATCTTCTGTAACCTTATGGTTTGTCTAGGTGTTATTGGCAACATGACTGCTCGTACTGTTGCTGGCAAGATTGCGGCTATGTGGCTACCGATCTTCATCTTCTTCGCGCTAGTATTTGAACACACAGTAGTAAACATGTTCCTGTTCCCACTAGGTATGATGCTAGGTGCTGACTTTGGTATTGCAACTTGGTTGAACTTCAACCTTATCCCAACAATTCTAGGTAACATCGTTGGTGGTTTACTGTTTACTTGTATCCCACTTTACCTAACCCACGCTAAAACTGCTCCAGCAATCGACGCTGAAGAGAAAGTAGAAGCTAAGCTAGCAACACAGCGTTAATTTCTGACATTGCCTCACCTTTGTGTGGGGCAATTGTTTATAACAAGTGGTCGAGAGCCGAGTTGTTGGCCACTTCTTATAAATAATTGTGTCGCTTTAGTACGAGAGTTCTATGGCGCTTTGCATTAGAGAGCTTTTTTATGACGTTTAAATCAATCTCTTCAAATCAAGGTGGATTTGTTTCTTTGGTCGGTGCTGGCCCAGGTGATCCCGATCTTTTGACTGTAAAGGCATTACGTCTGATACAGAAAGCAGAAGTGATTGTGTATGACCGCTTGGTCTCAGCGGAAATTATGGAACTGGTTAACCCTGATGCGGAACTTATTTACGTGGGTAAGCGTCTAAATCATCACTGTGTACCGCAAGATCAGATCAATCAAGTGTTGGTCGAAAAAGCGCAACAGGATAAGCATGTTGTTCGCCTCAAAGGTGGTGATTCGTTTATTTTTGGTCGTGGTGGTGAAGAACTCGAAAAGTTAGCTTTAGAAGAGATCCCATTTGAAGTGGTACCCGGCATTACAGCAGCTGCAGGTTGTACCGCCTATGCTGGTATACCGTTGACCCATAGAGATCATGCGCAAAGCGTTCACTTTATTACTGGTCACCTTAAAAAAGAAGGCATGGATATAGATTGGGCAAGCTTATCCAAGGGCAATACAACCTTAGTGTTTTATATGGGCCTAAAAGAAAGTGGTAATATTCAAGATAAGCTAATAACTGCCGGTTTATCGGAGGAGACTTCCATTGCAATCATTGAGCGCGGCACTACACCTCAGCAACGAGTGTTAACTGGAACACTTTCCCAGCTATCAACGATAGCTCAAAAAGCTGAAAGCCCATCATTGATTGTGGTTGGTAGCGTGACAAGTCTACAATCAAAATTGAACTGGTTTGGAGCTTAATGAGGCTTTGTTGCTTAAACCTCGTTGCAAAACAACTAACTGTGAGCAGTGAAAAAGCATTATATTTTCCTTATGCAAGTTGATGTGCAGGGGTACTGTTTGTGCAGATTTGTTGTGAGTGGTGTAGTAAATTCGTGCGTTAACAGTGCAAACGAACTCAAGTCGATCTATTGTTATAGTTGAAAGCTGTAATGAGAGTTTTAGGAAGAAACCTCAAATAGAGCAGTTACGCTTTAGCAAGGAAAGCTAAATATGAAAAAACGAATTCTGGGGGCGACATCGCTTTCAGGGAGTCTGGTGTATTTCCTTTTTGGATTGGCACTGGTGACCTCTCTCTCTACCTATCAAGGGTATTCGGCGCCAATTACACATGCGTCTTTTTTTGCCAATAGTTGGCAATGGCTAGCTAGCATTCTATTTTGCTGGGGCTTGTTGCTGATCTTCTTTACTAGTGCTCGTCGTACTGTCAGAGCGGTGTGGTCTTTAGTCATCATTATTGCCGCGCTAGGTGTCGGCCGCTTTGTTGGTTCACACTCCGTACAACAGATACAATATAAAGAGCCTGGGGTTTCTATGGCTGTGGTGCCTGCACAAACTCAACAAACTCAAGAACCCATCACGTTACCACAACCTACAGATTTGAATCAGAGTTACCAACAGGCCGTAATGGAGTCGGGTTGGTATTCGATTTTGGATATCTCTCGCCTACAAAACGATAAAGACTTAGTGGAAAGCTACGCAATCATCAAGGACACCAAGTCGGCAATTCTTAATCATCTTCTACAAACACAACAACAAGTGCATGAGCTCGAGCAACAACTTTACGACAATGAAGCCAGTGCCCAAATGGAAGACAATTACATCGATGCACAGATCCTACATTCTCAGCAGCAAAACGAGATGTGGAAGGCTGAACTGGCCGCACTACAAGAGGTGAGAAGTATTATAGAGATGCTAGATGCGAATCGTGATGGCTGGACCATCCAAGATGGCGCTATCGTCTTTCACTCTAATGCAGATAAACAACGTTTTGAAGATATTGTCGCTAGGATACAGGTCATCGCGGAACATCAGCGACAACTAACAGAATCGGTGAACTAAGAGTAGCCCATTTATAAGCCAGCAGAACGCCCCCTCATGTTGAGGGGGCGTTTTCGTCTTTATTGTCATCAAAGCTGGTGTTTTAACAAGCTAGGTTGAGCAGTTAGTTACTACGATTGGTATAAATAATTGCTCATTTCCGATGCGAGTTAAATAGTGCTCTATGTGTTCGGTTTCTGCTTTGTCCTCTTTCACTCAGCCTCTTAATAAGCCCTATAACAATGATGCCATCTGGGTTGAAATGAGTGTAAAGAATAGGTTATCTGCGATCTGGTATAGGATTCTTTTGGCAAATGGTCGAAGATGGTAATGGCGGGGTGTCAGGGGAATTAAAGTGCTGCCTATGTAAGACAGCACTTAACTCTAAGTTAGTAATTTATTTCGCTGTTTTCTCTGGAGATGACGCGTTGCATTGGCTCAGTGCCGTCATAAAACCAAATCTCAGCGAGTAAGCTCGTATATTCTTGTGCGTACGTGATATTGATCTCTCCTTTTCCGCTATCAAGGGCTCCGTTAGCAATGCGATATGCGTAATCTGGGGTGAATGTGCCGTCAACGCTTTCTTGGAATTCGCTGTATACAGAGATATAAGCGCGCTGCGTGCTAATACCGCTGATGTCCACTAGTACTTCGACGGATTGGGTTGGGTTGTAATCGAAGTCATCTGGTACTGACAAGTCTTGCATAGAGCGTAGCGGTGCTTGAACACTTGCTTCTTCTGTTACTCCGCTGTCACCGCTAGCCACAGGCTCATCGACATGAGCCGCTCCTGATGAAGAATCGGAGCCACCACCGCCACACGCTGTAAGCATCAAAACCGCTAGAATAGATGTTGTTTTAGTGAATGTATTCATAATGAGATCCTCTATAGTCCTAGCTTAGTTTTATTGGTCGTAGATTTTCGAACGGTTAGAGCGGTTTCGCTTGTGCCATGTGGTTTTTTGTTGCCCCCCCGATTCTGCATATTCAGCAAACTCTGGGTAGGCATGGACTAAATCTGTGCGTTCTAGAGGCCATCTCCATTCCTCGGTCATTAATAGTGCCCATGGCAGGTTATTGTCTGTTTTAAAGTAGGTGCCTTGCTCTGGATTACTAGCATCCACGCCTAGGTTAAACATGGCGTCGCCGTTAAATCTTTCCGTTGGCGCATAGTCAGCTAAGTGAACTTCCCATTGGCGCCCAGGTTGGAATGGCAGTCCCTCACCATGGTAATAACCTGGGGTTGCGAAGATAAAGGGGTCGTAAGGCATGGCTATCAGGTTGCTGCGGTCGCTATTGCTATCTAGTGTGATGTGCAGTTCAAAGCTAAAGTTCTCGTCCTCGACACATCCAACCTGAGTTCTAAAGAAAGAACAGGTATTGGTTTTATATTCTGTTAAGTCGGCATCTATGATGAAGATAGCCTCGTTGCTATCTAGCTCTATTCCATTATCTTCTAGCAAAACGCCATTGTGATATTGACGAGTTAACAGTGTATCTATGTCAGTTTGTAAGATACCTTGTAAACGCACCGCGAAGCCGTTGTGGTAGTCAGCGCCAACTGCAGCTAAACGACCTTGTACTAAGGATTTTTGGACTTGGTTGTCACGCAGTACTTCTGTGACACGATAGTGCATGACCACATCGTTCATGTCGTAATCAGCGGTGTATGGCCAGTTATCCTCATAGGCGAGGGTGGCGTAGCCAGTTTCACTTGGGAAATGTCGGATTGTGATGCCGGCGGTTGAAACATTGATAGGGTGATCTTCTACCTCACCTGAGGTAGCGCCACCGAAATAATCTAGCCCTTGTTGTTGGCTAAATCTAAAGCGTGTCCATGTGCGCCCATCTACTGCGTTGTAATCTACGGTAAAGGGTAGAGCGTTTAAACCCGCAGAGAGTTGGACATCTGAAAATACCTTTTCGCCTTCGTCATCAAAGTCGCCGTCTTGGTTCCAATCAAACCACGCAGACAGATAGCCCTGAGTAGAGGCATTAATGCTGACAATAGAGTCTAGTCCTGGCTCCATAGCCGTTACGAAGCCAACCCCAGATTCATCATCAATGCCTGTTGTATCATCACTTAGTGGAGCAATAAGGCCATCTTGTTCTCCATCTGGGGCTTGATTACCCAAGTAGGTGATACCATCAAGTTGGTGCCGCGGACCGTTGCTTATTAGCGTGGTGAGATAACTTTCGGGAGCATCACCGAAGTCGATCGTTGAGTCTTCATCTATGATGGGGGCATTGGCGCAGCGAGCGCCATCATTTTGAGAAGAGCTTGGTCCGTCAGCGAATTTAACCGCTGGGACAATCCCTTCTGCGATTTTTGCAGGATCAGAAAGATCGACACGATAGATGTTGCCATCATTGTTTCGAGAAACGTAGTAATTACCGTTTACGTCAAAGTAGCCTGCGCCAAAGGTACCTGTTACACCTGTATCGCCGATAGCGGTTGCGGCACCTGTAGTGGTGTTAAAACGATATAAAATGCCACTGCCATTATCGATACCATAAAGCTGCTCGTCACCGGGATGGAATGCGAAGTCAGTAAGCTTTACCGATGCTGTGTTGCTGATCTGCTCTACAACAAGATAAGTACTTGGGTCGTCATTTAGTGGAGACAGGTCAATTTTAAACAGCCCTTTTCCCTGCCGATATAGGTAATAGATGTTGTTAATAACATCACCCACATAAAAAGTGTGGTCTGTAGGGAGACCAACAGTGTTGAGGACTTCGGCTTGAAAGTTGTCACCCAGTCGCACAATTTGTTTGTTGCCCGTGTCATAGCCATAAATATATCGGCTATCGAAATCAAAACCCACAGCATTGATATTGGTGTTAAGCCCGGTATCACCTTGTAGCAGTGCTGTTTGCCCTGTCACCAAATTGACCCCGTAAACCTGAACTGGGTTTGCTTGAAACAAATAGGCTTTGCTTGGGCAAGTCTCAAATGCAGCCGCTTTGGCCTCTGAAGCCATAAAGCTAGCTCCTGTTGCGACTAGAATGCCCAAAAGACTTTTGTTGAATCCTTTGTGGTTTGACATCTTGATTTCCCTATACGTTGATGACGCCAGTAGTGGTGAATAACCGGCTAGTGTGTTCGTATTAGGGTTATTCCAAGATGCGTGCCAACTTATATGGGCCATTGACGGGTAAAATCGATCTATCATTGCTGATTTGATTCTCATTTTGAGAAAGCCCCGAAAATCTGCGCTCTAGAAATAAAAAAAGCCCAACTAGGTTGGGCAAATGGAGATCCTTGGAATTTAAAAGGAAATGATTATTCAATAATTACTGACCTCTGCCATCGACCATGATGCGCAGTGTTTTTACTGTGATCTGAAAATCAGTTACGAACCAATTTCGAACTGAGTTGTGAGACAATGCATAGCTGTGGTCATAACCTACCTTTGAGCGAACATCTTCTATGGAGGTATCGTAGCCTTGATTCACTTGTGCAAGACCGGTGATCCCAGGTAGTACCCCATAAGTGCGGTCTGCAAAAAATGGGATCTCTTTCTCTAGGGTTTTGTAAAACACCGGACGCTCTGGGCGAGGGCCAATGAGCGACATTTCTCCTTTCAACACGTTAAACAGTTGTGGCAGTTCATCTAAGCGAGTCTTTCTTAAAAAGCGTCCTACAGATGTAATTCGCGGGTCGTGCTTAGTTGCCCATGCCGCACCTTTTGCTTCGGCATCTTGATACATAGTGCGGAACTTAATGATCTCAAAAAGAGCCATTTCGTTAGGTGTCGATTTTCCTACTCGCAATTGACGATAGAACAACGGGCCCTTTGACGTGCCGAGAACGGCAATCGCGATAAATGGCATTAAAGGTAGCAGAAATGCGATACCAATAAGTGACCCGGTAACGTCAAAGAACCGTTTACCTAAGGTGATGGTATTGTTCTTTTTAGTAAGCGTATACATAAGTAATTCCTTTTAAACTAACAAGTTAGTGGCTATTTTTGATAACCAAATAGCGTAGCCCACCGATCAGACTGGCGGTGTGTCCTAGTAATATGTAATGAATGAGCCCAAAGGGTTTGAATGACAACAGTGAGGGACATGCCCAGCACACAAGGCTGGTGGCATAAACCGCAAGCTGCAGGTAGAAGGCAATTTGGAATACAGCGTACTGTTGCAATAATGCACTGCTCACAAGTGTGGCAAGCATTAGATATGGCATTAACAAACGCAGCCCCTTCCCTGAAAAGAAAGCGAACGCTATCGCCTTAAACTTTGGATGAAATAATCCAAAAAGCGTAATGGCCTGCTGCATATTTCCGGCGGAAATTCTTAGGCGCCGTGCAAAGTCATCGCTAAGTTGCGTAGGTTGCATTTCGGTGGCAATTACATTGGTGTCGTAGTCGGCTAGATAGCCTTTTTGAACAATTCGCATTGGTAAAATGAAGTCATCATTGATGCTGTTTGAGGCCAAAGGCTGAAATAGGTGACTGCGAAACACGTAGAATGCACCGTGTGAACCAATAGACGTCGCGAGATTTGCCTCCGCAGATTTAATACTACTCTGATACTGCCAATATTTTTCTTCCCCCTCGCTCCCACAATCAAACAACGAGTAGGTACCGTTTACTACACCAACTTGTTCATTTTGAAAGTGAGACTCAGCAATCAGTAAGGCATCAATAGAGATCAGTGAAGTCACATCACTGAGTACGGTCAAGTCAGACTGAGTCGACTCCATGGCTTCGTTGATGATGGCGACTTTGCCTCGGTTTTGCTTATGCTCAATAACCTCAAACAGTGTGTCAGAACAAATAGCTTCTTGAATGGTGGCATTTGCAACATTCACAGTATTGTCGCTGCACCCATCACAGATGATCTTTACTGATAATTTTTGACTGGGGTAATCCAATGATGCGGTGTTGCGGATCTTGTCAGCAATCCACTCTTCTTCATTGTACGCTGGGATAACAACAGTAATGGTAGGGCGTTCGCTATCTTCAGCTGTCCTTTGAAAGTGACGCAACGAGATTGTGGTTTCCTCTTTTACTGTACGTTTAGCGATGAGCTTAAGCAGTAGAGGATACCCCACGTGGTGGTAGACAATAAGAAAGCTAGCCACAACGAATACTGCAATAAGCAGAGCATGGTAAGTAGACATGATTAAGCTCCCATATTAGCGAGTTGTTGATAGCGAGAGACTACGTCACGAATATCGTGTTTCTTCACGACATGCTCTCTTGGTGAGGTGCTTGATGGCTTAAAGCCCTTGATGGCCTGTGCGAGTTTTTGGGAACAGTTTGCTTCCACCAATAGTCCGCTATCTGGACATAGGGTTTCGGCAGATGCACCGACATCAGTCACTAGGGTGGGCGTGCCACAAGATTGCGCCTCAATAGCGGTTAATGGAAAACCTTCGTGGCGAGAGGGCAGGCAAAACAGGTCTAAGCTTTGGTAAAACATCGGCATATTTTCCAATCGACCTAGGAAAAACACTCGCTCTTCTAGACCTAAGCTATCTGTGAGGGTTTTAAGCGCTTTAAATTGAGAGCCGTCACCAGCGATAGCCAACTGATATTGCTGAGGGAGTTCGATTATCGCCTGAATCAGCAAGTCATGACCTTTAACAGACTCCAATCGTCCTGCTGTGCCTATTAAGGTTTTGTCTTTAGGTAGGTTTAATGCCTCTCTAGACACTTTTTTTTGTCCCTCAACAAAGCGCAACGTATCAATGCCATTGTGAATGGTCGTAAGCTTTGAATGAGCGAATAGCTCTTCTAATCGTTTTTCAACCTTAAGAGCGTCCGCTACAACCATAGGCTGCACCCACATCAGCAATGCACGCTGCAATTGACGGTGCTTAAAGCTGTTTAGATGCCATACGTCGTGTTCAGTGTGGAGCTTAGCCTTAATGCCGCACTGCTTTGCAGCAAGGCCTGCATATAATAGAGGGCCAATGTGATGAGTGTGAACAACATCGACACCTAACTCTCGGAACAAAGCACTAAGGTCAGAGATGGTTTTGAGATTGAAGGCATCGGGTTTGTTAAGAAATACCAAGTGATTCGCAAAAGCTTTAAGTCGAGGCCACTTTGCTAAGGCTTGCTGTTTGGTTCCCTGCAGGCTGACAATATACACCTCGTGGTCAATGCTACCAAAAGAAACGAAGTCCAGTGCCAAACTCTCAATACCCCCAGGGGCAAGATGCTGCACGACGTGAACTACAGTTTTACTTTCCTTGTTCATAACGATTCCTTATGTGGAGTCTTAGCGTGTTGCGAGGCAACCTAAATTAACTATGACTGTACTTTGCAGGAGTCGTGCCAACTTTAACTCGTTGTTTTATGGACGTTTTATCAGGCTAGCAATGATCTTTCTTACTCTGAGAATCATTTTGAAAGGAATAGCGGATGATTGCGGGGGCTATTTGGGAACACAAAAAGCCGAGCGCTAGATGGCTCGGCTTGATGGGAAAGCGTTTCTATGGGTTAAGTCGCCAATCAAAACCCTCTGGCGTTGAACTTAACCCTTTGCTCATCACAGCACTTAGTAAGATTTGCGCCTGTTGTTGTGTCAGTGGCTGTTTGCTATCACTATTAGCAAAAGAGTAGCTGAGCAATTGCGTCCAGATGATCGCAGATTCGCTATCTAATTTATCCGCAAATGTGCGGTTTCCTGCGATCAGGTAAAGGTGGTCTACTGCCTCAGCAAAGCGTTGACCCTCCACCGCAGATTGATACTGCTTAATCTTAATGCCTACGTCGAGCTTGGCCGGTGTCTTTTGTTGCGTGCTTGGCTTGGCTTTACGTTTCATCACCGCGGTAATAGCTAGGCCAACAAAAACCAGTAGACCAATCAGATAAACGCCGGACTTAGACGCATATCTTGTTATATCCTCTACGTAGTTATGATCTTGCAACAATGCACTACTAGACCCAACTTGGAATTCAAGAGGGTCAGAGGTCAAGGTCTTGAGCTCATTGGTTTTTGTGTCCCACCACTTTATTGATTGTGACGGGATGATTAACTTACCGGACTCTTGAAAAACCACAGTAACCGCTTGGTTTAATACAGCGGTATTACGCTTACTTAAACGGTCAAAGACATTCTCTTTCGCCACTGGTTTTTGGTAAATCTCAACACCGGGAATGTCTGGAACGTTTACATCCGGTAGAAGCATCATATGTGAGTTCTTTACCTTTAACTGGTAGGTTAGTACCACAGCTTCACCTACCTCAAAGGCATCGCTGATAGGTTTGTCTGTTTTAAGTGTGAACGTAGCATCTGTGCCAGACACAAACTCGTTAGTCGTCTTAAGTGACGCAGGCATTTCAACATTAAAGGTCGTCTCTTCAGAGGAAACACTGCCTTTTATCTGATTTTCTGTATCATTATCAAGTACAACCGCAACGTCAAAACTTGGTATTACGAAAGTGCCTGCTGTAAGTGGGTAGATATACAGCTTTGCCGTTTGTGTATACCATTTTTGGCCATCTAGCATACGTGCAGAGCGCGTCACTTGTTGATCGTCTTTTTTCACCACTGCATTTTTTAAATCGAGATAGGGCATTACCATCTCATTTTCAAATGGTTGTGTGCTGCTGATCTCTACTGCAACCAATACCTGCTGCTTAGGAGCAATGCTCTCGCTTTTCACATCGACTGAGAGTGCCAATTGTTTATCATCAATGATTGGTTGAAGGTCATTGGCAAGTGAGATGTTAGACACTGCCAGCAACATCAAACTCAGAGATAGCGAACAGAGCCAATTGAAAAAACAGCTCTTCGATGGATTATTCTTGTTCATTTGCGTATTCCTGTTGAAACTTTTGTCGCAAGAACTTTGAAGGATCTTGTCTAACCTGCTTTAACCAAACCTGATCAGAGAGCTCTGTCGGCGTACCTTCCGAAGCTTCTTCTTCGCTGGTGGCAAGGTTTCTATCATCAATCATTTTCTCGCCTTCTTTCTTTTCCAAAGGCGCATTCTTTAGCTTTTCAATAGAAGCGTTCATGACTTCGATATTCTGCTGCATCTCTTGTTGCAGGGCAGGGTCCTGACCTAGCTCAACATAGAGTGCTTTGGCTTGCTCAAACTGATTTGAATAGGCAAATACGTTAGCCAGTAAATATTTTGATTTAGTATCTTCACGCCCATCAAGGAGTGTCATTGCGCTTTGAAAGTCACCTGCAAGATAGGCACTGCGAGCTTTCCACACTTGTGAATCAAATGAGGACTGAGCCTTTGCGTAATCCCCTTGTTCAAAATAAATATGCCCTTGTTGGTCCTTGGTTAGCCAAAAGTTCATGAAACGAGCTGGGGATAAAGCTCCCCATAGCGCCAACACAACCAGAAGTAACAGGAACCATTGCCAGCGTGGCCTTTGCTTGAACCAATCCATCCGCGATTGTTTGATGTTTACCATTGCAATGTCCACCCTCGTCGAAACCACATTAGTTGAATAGGCAGTAGCAAAAATAGCAAAGGATAGCCAGAATCGACCCAAGGTTGTGCCTTGTCGTTTACGGCAAACAAGTTGCTTTGAATATCTTGATACACTTGTTCTACATCCGTTGAGTCATGAGTAAATAGGGTCATTGAACCATGCCCCGATTGAGCCAGTGCTTCAAGTTCCTGAATCTGTGTGCTTGATAAACCCTGAGCTCCATCGCGGCCACTATCAGGGTTTTCACCCATCGCCCAGACGAGCACCTGATGTTCTAAAGAGGCAAATTCTTGTTGCATTTTATCAATCGCTTTCTGGTCTGTTTTATCGGTCACGATAAGTACCGTTGATGATACCTTTGATTCATTTAACAGGCTTACTACTGGGTCAATAACCGACTCTGGCTTGCTTTGGTTATCAGGCAATAGAGTAGGGTCTAGCACATCTAGGAAGTAGCGAAACAGCTCTCTATCTTTGGTGACTGGCATTGCCACGTGAGAGCTTCCGCCGTAGACAACCAGCCCAGTCTTGGCATCGCCTCTTAGGTCAGCCAATTGAGAGATCTTCTGTTTGGCACGCTCAAGACGAGAGGGTTGAATATCCGTTTGCGACATCGAGCCTGAAACATCAAGGGCGACGATTAACTCAGCGTTATCTTCAAAAAACGGTGACGCTTGTTTTTTCCATGTTGGGCCAGCCATTACGAGCGTTGATAACAGTGAGAAAACCAGAAACAGTTTCAGAGGTGTTAACCAACTGCCGCGTTGTTGATTCAGCGTTAGATGCGCAATGATGTTTTTGGACATTACGGATTGCCACTGAGCAACTAAGTCCTCTTGTTTTGTCATTAGGCGCTGTATAGCGAATAACGGCACTAGAGCCAGTAACCACCACGGACGCATGAAATGGAAATTGCTGATATCACCGGTCAGTCCCCACTCAAATAAACTATTCATTTGGCACCTCTTGCGTGCGAGCTAGCACCTCATTTACACGCTTATTGCGCCTAGCTTGGCCTGCAAAAACAACCAGTGCGGCCAGTAAATTAAACATAAAACTGATGCCAAAAGCCCAGTGATGCAGACTATGACGAGGCCTATGAGTCAGTAGCTCGAATTCTTGCTGCTCTAGTTCATCAATGGTGGCGTACGCCTGGTTAAGTTCTTCTCGGTTCATTGCATGGAACATTTGTCCACCAGTGATCTCTGATACTTTCTCTAGGGTAGGGAGATCCATTTTGTATCGCCCTTCAGTACTCGGGTCACCGATCGCAATGGTATAAATTTTTACGCCATATTTAGCCGCTATTTCGGCCGCTTTTACAGGAGGCATTTTGGAGCTGGTGTCGTCACCGTCAGTTAATAAGATCATGACTCGTTGCTTGCTTTGTTCTTGTTCAAATACGGCAATTGAAAGGCCAATGGCATCACCAAAGGCAGTTTGGAATCCTGCATAGCCCAGCTGTACATTCTCCAACAGTGCCAACCATGTATTGGTATCTTCTGTAAACGGCGCTTGCACGTATGCAGCATCTGCAAACAATATCAGTCCTAGTCGATCGTGCTCACGGTGTTTTGCGAACTCACTGAGCACTTGTTTTGCAATGTATAAGCGATCGTGTTTATTGCCTTGCTCATCGGTAAAGTCTTTTTCAGACATGGAACCTGATAGATCCAGAGCAACCATGATCTCTCTCGCCGATTTTTTCTGCTCTATAGGCTCTCCCACCCACATCGGCTTTGCAATTGCAGCGACCAAGGAGAGATAGCTAATAACAACTAATGCCCATTGGATCTTTCTTCTCTTTAGTAAAGTCGTACTGTGCGAAGGTTTATCTTCAGAGACAGAAACTAGACGCTCAAAAAAGGGTACCTGTAGCGCGCTCTTAGATTCCTTATAGGCAGGAACAAAGCGATAAACCAGCAGTGGCAATATCGCCAGCAAAAAGGCGAGTGGGTATTCAAACTCAACCATGTCTCACCTCGTGATGTTTTATCCAATGAGCTGTCTGCGTATACAAACCTTGACTCTGTTGCTGATTGATACTTGCATTTGGCGAATAAGAGAGTGACGCTAATAATCCATTAAACTGAGTTGAAAATTGGCACCCTTGGCACTGTTTATCCAACCAATTTTCCCATTGTTCTCCAAGTAAAGGGGATACTTGGTTGCGTGGGTAGGCATCAAGTGCGGTTTTGCGAAGCAACTGAGGTAATCGCTCCAGCCCGTCGCTGCTTTTTTGTAGTTTCTCTAGCTCTTGCAAAGCTATACGGCGGTATGCATTGGCCTTGTACTGGCGATAAGCAAGGTAAGCACGATACAAGGCGAAGCAGACGATGATGCCAATAACAAGATACCAACCTGGAGCATTGGGAATCCATGATATGCCTTCGGGCAGAGAAGGCTCTGCCAAGCCTGACATCATTGAGTTCATACTCATGGGTTTAAGTGTTTCAGCGGTGGTACTCATCTCAATTAAGCTCCAAGTGCTTTTCGCAACTGCTGGTCAGCAGGTTGAACGGTATTGATTTTGATGACCGGAATTCGATACTTCTTAGCGACTCGGGCAAAGTTATCGAGTGTGTCAGTCACATCTTTAGCAAAGCGATCTTTTAGTTGAGCCTGCTTACCTGTGATTGCTAGCTGCATCTCTCCATCACTGAGTACCATTTTGTCTAATTCCGCTAGGTTGTGCTCTAGGGGATCAGTCACATGGCATAACACCACATCATTGTGTTTGCACAAGGTTTTGATTTGCTCTTCACTTTGCTCGTTGTAGCCGTAGCCATCCGTGATCAAGATGACTAAGGCATCATGCTTAACCAAGCGCTTTGCCTGATGAAACAGTTTGCTAAATGAGTTTCCTTGAGAGTCTTCTGCGATGCCTACTTTCAATTGCTGATTTTTAATTACAATCTCATTTAAGATCTTTAATACGTGGTTCGCACTGCGTTGTGGGGCAATAGGCACCGCCACAGTATCGTTGTAGATAATGGCGCCTACGCGGTCTGTGGAGTCCGTGACCTTCCAAGCAATGAGAGCTGCGATTTCTGCCGCGACGACTGATTTCATTTTTCCCGTGCTACCAAAAAACATGTTGGTTCTTTGGTCAACGAGCAAGTAAACGTTTCTCTCGCGTTCTTCAGAGAATATCTTTACATGCGGCTTACCCGTACGCATGGTGACTTTCCAATCCATGGTGCGAATGTCATCACCAATGTGGTAGTGACGCATCTCTTCAAAGTTTAGGCCTCGTCCTCGAAGTTTCGATACGTGTCGCCCCGTTAATAGACTATTCACGGGCTGTGGTGGCAGAAAATCAAAGCCAGTTGCTTTGTATTTCATTAAACGTAGCGACTTTAAATCCGTGTAGATTTGCGCGTCTATGGAATTGGATTTGGTCATGGGTTTCTCTCTTACGCTACTGCGACTTGAGACAAAATTTCATCAATAACGCGATCTGAGCTGACGCCCTCAGCTAATGCATCGTAGGAAAGAATAAGGCGGTGACGAAGAACGCCATGCACCACGTCTCTCACATCATCTGGATCAACAAACTCTTTGCCTTTCAACCAAGCCATTGCGCGAGCGCACTTATCTAAAGCGATAGTCGCCCTTGGGCTTGATCCTACAGCGATCCAGTTTGCGAGTTCAGAGTTGGGGTATTTCTCTGGTTGGCGAGTAGCAACAATAATGGATACCAAATATTTAAGGACCGCGTCACTGCAATAGATGTCTTGGATCTCTTCGCGCGCCGCGAATATACAAGCAGGATCGATAGGCTCTGGTTTTTCTGACGAAGGCTTTTCTTCACCACGCACCATCTTAATGATCTGCTCTTCCGCATCGGCGTCTGGGTAGTCCAGATTGATCTTCATGATGAATCGATCCATCTGCGCTTCTGGAAGCGGGTAAGTACCCTCTTGTTCTACAGGGTTTTGTGTCGCGAGTACCATAAACAAATCGGGCAGTTTGTAGGTTTTGCCTGCAACCGTAATTTGTCGCTCTTCCATCGCCTCTAGCAAAGCGGCCTGTACCTTAGCGGGAGAACGGTTAATCTCATCGGCCAGTAATAGGTTGTTGAAAACAGGGCCAGGCTGGAAGGTAAGGGTGGGTTTGCCGTCCACATCTTGATAAACCTCTGTACCTGTTACATCAGAAGGAAGCAGGTCTGGGGTGAACTGCACGCGGCCAAGATCAACAGATAAAGCAGCTGCGAGCGCCTTGATTGAGCGAGTTTTTGCTGTACCTGGGAGACCCTCTAACAAAACATTGCCGTTGGTCAGCAGAGCAACCAACAGCGTATCGACCATGTGTTGTTGTCCTATTACAGACTGCTGCATTTGCTTCTTAAGTAGCATTACTGTGTCTAAGGTTGAGCTCATGTTGTTACCCTTTGGTGTTTACGTTGCTATAACGTTAATAAATACATATAGTTAAAGATAGTTTCTTCACAGCGGTTGCGCTGTAAATGTTATAGAAACAGTACTATCGCCAACTTTTGATATAACTATAAAGCCTATCATTGAATTTGTAATATGCCTTTTATTGATATCAAGTATAAATCTAAGTCAATAGCTTTGTATCGGCTAATCCGTAGACTGTGAAACGTGAAAGGCACAATCAGGTCAATCTCTAAGGGAAGCATGCGTTGGTTTGAAGTGTTGAATTTGAATTGAAACTATAGGAAACACACCATGAAAAAACTTGCTCTAAGTATCGCTCTAGGTCTTAACATTGTTGCTCTACCAACGCTAGCAGCTACAGAGGTCGCGACTCTTACAGATTTCTTCAGCGACAACGGTGAAGTGACTACAACAGATAACTATGCCGTTCATGAGACAGCACGTCAGTATGTGAAAACTCAAGAAAAGGTGGGTGTGAACAACTTCGAGCACAAACGAGTGCTTACCCCAACTGACGAGCAGCCAGTGGTTCGAATGAACCGTGATACTTACTACTCGATGGCGGTAATTAATGTTTCAGAAGGAGCGACAGTAACGCTTCCAGAAATCCCAGAAGGCAAATACATGTCAATGGAAGTGATCACTGAAGATCACCGCATTCAAGCGATGCAGTATGGTTCTGGCACGTTTGACCTATCGACTCATACTGGCGACCACGTTTATATCATTATTCGTACCGATGCGACCTTTACTGAAGATGAAGTTCGCGAGATTCAAGACAAAATGAGCATTGAAGCGAAAGCAACAGCAGAATTTACCGCTCCTCAAGTTCAAGAGGCGGTGTTCGACAAAGTTGAACGAGATTTGAAAACACAAATGCCAGTGATACTAAAGCGTGATGGAGCTCAAGCAACATTTGGTATGTTTACCGACCCAGAAGATGAATCTAAAGAACTGTTTACTAAAGAAAAGTATGCAGTAGGTGCGGCAATCGGTTGGGGTGGTGCACAGATGCAAGATAACATCTATGAAGTATCAGGTAACTTCCCGGCAGATACGTGTCACCAAGCAACATTTGAAGACCCAGAGAACCAAGCGTTCTGGTCGGTAACTGTGTACAACAAGCAAGGCTTCATGTTTGCTGACGTAGCTAACGTAAGCTCTAACACTGCGACTAAGAATGCAGACGGTACATACACAGTGAGCTTTGGGTGTGGTGATGATGCACCAAATAACATCGAAACCAAGAACGAATCAGGTATGTTTAACTTAGCATTCCGTCACTACATGCCAAGCCAAAAAATTCGCGATGGCTTCCGCGTGCTGCCTTACGTTAAAGCAGTAAAGTAAGGGAATAGTTAGGGTGCTGGTTCCTAGGATCTAAAAGTCTAGGACCTAGCACTTAGTTATACATATAATGCATATCATATATAGAAAACTGTAATTAGATTAGATAACTCTATTTGTTTATTCTCTTGTTCAGAGAGGCAATGAGCACTTAGGGATAGAGAAACGGCTTATGCCTAAAGTCTTTAATTTACCGGAGTACATAATGAAAAAACTTTCACTAGCAGTTTCACTTGGTTTGGGTATCGTAGCGCTTCCTACCTTTGCAGCAACAGAAGTCTCTAGCGAAGCGGATTTCTTTAGTAAGAATGGAGAAATTACTACATTAGAAAATTACGCGGTATTTGAAAGCTCTCGCCAAATTCTTAAAAACCAGGATCTGGCTGGTATCAATAAATTTCTTCACAAACGCCAATTAACTCCTACTGATCAACAACCGGTTGTTCGTATGAACCGCGATACTTATTATTCAATGGCTGTTGTCGATGTATCTGAGGGCGCGTCTATCACACTGCCTGAAGTTCCAGAAGGTAAGTACTTATCTTATCAAGTGGTTACTGAGGACCACAGAATTCAAGCCATGGGTTATGGTGCGGGTACATACGAGCTGCAAACTCACACTGGTGATCACGTTTATATTGTGGTTCGCTTAGATGCGACGTTTACAGAGGCAGAGGCGCGTAAGATTCAAGATCAAATGCGTATTGATGCTAAATCAAACAAGATGTTTACTGCTGAACAAGTGAACAAAGCGTCATTTGAGAAGGTGGAGAATGAGCTAAAAGCACAGATGCCAACAATCTTAAAACGTGACGGTAGCCAAGCGCTAACGGGTATGTTTACCGATCCTAACGATGAGTCAAAAGAGCTGTATACCGAAGAGAAATACGCCGTTGGCGCAGCGATTGGATGGGGCGGTGCTCAGATGAAAGATAACATCTATGAAGTATCAGGTAACTACCCAGCAAGCCAGTGTCACCAAGCGACTTTCGAAGATCCACAGAACCAAGCATTCTGGTCGATTACTGTGTATGACAAAGCAGGTTTCATGTTCAACGATGTGGCAAACCTTAGTTCAAATACAGCAACGCCTAATAAAGATGGTTCATACACAATCAGCTTTGGTTGTGGTGAAGATGCACCAAACAACATTCAAACAGCGAATGACTCTGGTGTATTCAATCTAGGTATCCGTCATTACATGCCTAGCCAAAAGGTAACTGATGGCTATCGTATCTTACCGACCGTTACGGCTGTAAAATAACCGATTGATTAGGTGACGTAGAGCTAATCAATTAAAGCCCCGCTCATAAAAGAGTGGGGCTTTTTTCATCTTATGATGTCGGCTGGCTTTCTAATGTTTCGCTTGTGGATTGCTGCTTAGATAGGACAAGATATACTGCAATTTGCGCAATGATCGCGATCAATACGACTAATGGTGAAGCGAGAATACCGGACACAACAAAGCTGACGAGCGCAATGGAGCCATTAACAAGAGCGTAGGGTAACTGTGTTCTAAAGTGCTCGTACTGATCACAACCAGCACCAGTAGAAGAAAGAATGGTGGTTTCTGAAATCGGTGAACAGTGATCGCCAAATAAACCACCGGATAAAACTGCGCCAATACAGACCAACATAGGCGCATCAATAGCAAAAGCCGTTGGGATCACGAGCGGCATTAAGATGGCAAAGGTGCCCCAGGAAGAGCCGGTAGCAAAAGAGATAAGCCCAGCAAGAAGAAATGCTACAGCAGGGACTAACCAATAAGGGAAGCCAGCTTGAGCCTGCTGCGCTATGTACGCAGCTGCGCCTAATTCTTTGCCTACTGAGCTAAGTGCCCATGCAAGGATAAGAATCACCGCCACAGACATCATGTTAGACATACCTTTTAGGTACACCTGAATGCCATCGGAAAGTTTTCTCACGCCGTACAGTGCCATCAGGCCAATAAGTGTCATGGCCGCAAAAAAGTAGGCAGAAGATAACGCGGCTCTAAAAGTTGAACCTGAGACTTGCTGGAATGGGAATCCATGAGGAATAAGAATGGAGCATAGCACTATTAGCATCACCAGAAGTGGCGCCCATACAAAGCTTGTTTTGGCATTTTTGTGCTCAAAAACATTGAGTGAGTCTTGGACTTTTCCAAAATCTGATCCTTGTTTAGCCAATCTTTCCGCGTGAGCCATTGGACCAAAATCCAGTTTGAAAAACGACAAAATAGGAACAATGGCAATGGCGAGGAACGCATAGAATTGGTAAGGGATCGCGCCAATAAAGGCATCCCACTCACTCATGCCGACCTCTAGAGCCGTGAACTCCTTTTGAATCAGGCTCATGATGTACACGCCCCAACCAATAAAGGGAATCAAAATAGCCACAGGGGAAGCGGTCGAGTCAATAATGAAGGCAAGCTTTTGACGAGAGACCTTGAGTTTATCAAACAGTGGCCTAAATACTGGACCCGCGATTAATGGGGTACCAAGATCAGAGAAGAAAATAGCAATACCACCAAACCATGTAGCCAGTTGCGCTTGGCATTTATTGGTTACCCATAGTGTTATTCTCTTTGCGAATGCAACACCCCCCCCCGATTTCTCCATTAACGCGACGAAGCCGCCAATGAAAACCAATAACAACAGCACGCCAGCATTGTAACTGTCAGTCAGTTGAGGCAGAAGATAGCTTTTCATAAGCGCACTCATTGAGTCTAGCGGTCCTTTATCTATAAAGGTTCCTTCTAGCATGGCGACGCCACAAACTACCCCAGAGAAGAGACCAACAACTACGTTTCGAGTTGAGAGCGCTAAGGTAAGGGTGACAATAATAGGGAGGAGGGAGATAAATTCAGGCTGTTCCATAGCAAATACCGTGATACATAATCAGTCATTAAAAGTGAATATACATACGTTATGCTATTGTGTACATATCATAGAGCGAATACTTATATGCGAGGGTTTTAACTGCTGTTTTTGTGAACGATCCTAATTGGCTTATATATAATTATGCGAAAATTCATAATGAACAAATTTTTAGCGAAACGGGCCATCTTCAAAAATGCCATCAATAAATTTCTCTACGAGATCGACTTCATTGGTGGCGCGTGCGAAGGTTCTGAGGCCGATAATTTGAACTTGAACGTAACGGGCTAGCTCAATAGGGTCTTTACCTGATGGTATTTCTCCAGCATCCATTGCTTTAGTGAGTATTGATGCCAACTCTGCTTCTACATCTCCGAGTAACTGTTTAGCCAGTGTCAGTAATTCTGGGTTGTCTGTTTCCGTTAATTCAGCAACAGACTTTACCACCATGCACATGCCACTAGGGGCGGATTTCCTGCCTTCGATTATGATAGCTTTAATAAACTTCTTTAAGCCGCCAATATTAGAGTCGGAAGTCTCCAAACTGTAGTTTAAGAGTTGGCCACTTTCTTCAGAGTAACGTTGGATCGCCTTTTTGAACAAATTGTCTTTGCTACCAAAAGCGGCGTAGATACTACCTGGGCGCATATCAAGGGCGTCTTGCAGTGCACGCATTGAGGTGCCGTGATAGCCTTTTTCCCAATAAAGATCTTTGGCTTTATTGATGACATCATCTCTATCAAAAAGTGCACGTTTGCCCATGGTATTACCTACTGCCTCTAAAATTGCTCACACGCGGATTATAGCGAGTAAATTAACGATCGTTCAATGCGGTGCTCATCGTATTAAGTAACGGTTCATCTAGCTCTTTGCTTAGCTCGACTAAGATCTGTTTATAGTTTTCTACCGGGTGAGCACCTGTTACTGCGCTCTCTCTATTAAAGATAACTGTGGGTACACCAGTGATGCCCATCTGCTGCCACTGAGCTTCTTGACTTCTAACCTCACTTTTAAGCTCTGGCTTGTCTAACCAAACCAAGCCTTGATCACCATCCAAACCGACAGCAGTAAGCTCTTGTTTTAGGATAGCCCGATCAGAGACGTCTTTCTGTTCACTGAAAAAGGCGTTGAATAGCCTCAGTTTTAGCTCTGTTTGTTTGCCATGCTGTTTGGCGTAATCCAAAAGCACGTGGGCTTCTAGGGTATTCACCATCTTCATGTCATCAAAATAGTTAAACTGAAAGCCATGTTCAGCGCCAGCCGTCGCGATTCGTTCTCGAGCACTAGCACTATCTTCAGGGCTGCTACCGTATTTTCGGGCAACATGATCTCGAAGGTTTTCACCCTCAGTGGGCATATCAGGGTTCAATTCAAACGGTTGCCATTCAATATCAATCTTGTCTTGAAGCGCTAGCTCGTTGATTGCCGCTTGTAGATTGTTGTAACCAATAATGCACCAAGGGCAAACCACGTCTGAAACAATATCTAATTTTATTTTACTGCTCATCAACTCATCCTCGATTGATTTTTATAATTGAACGATCGTTATAGCTGAATGATACACCGATAGAAAGAAAAGGAAAGAAAAATGTAGAGTGAGGAACTTCAGGTTTATGGCGTATAGAGGTGCACGACAGTATAAATTGCAGATAATTCTCCTTTAACAACAATGAAAGATTAGCTTAGGTCAAATTAAGCTAGAGTGGGCTAAGGTAAAGTGAATGAGCTGTTATTGTCTTTCAAGGAGTAGTTAAACAATGGAGCGTTGTGGCCAATGTAAGCAGTTCACTAGAACCCGTGAAAATACTAAAGACCTATGTGGCGCATGGGAGCAACCGACATCTGCCAAGAGACAAGCCTGTGAGTTCTTCATCCCTAAAGGATTCAGTTTCTTTGACAAAGAAGCCAATAAAACTCACCCACAGAGTTAATTGGCAGCCATTTTGATTATCCTTTGAGATTGGCTAGGTCACGGTGTGTGGGGAGTAGTAACTAATGAAGGGATATAAGTAGAGCATGCGAATTACTGAATACCACCCTAGCTTCGCATCTGAGTTAAGTGCGGTGTATCTTGAGTCAAGAACGTCAACCTTTACATGGTTAAACAGTAGCGATTTTAAGTTCTCAGATTTTGAGAAAGATACAGAGGGTGAAACGATTTTACTGGCTGTGTTAGATGAAAAGGCCATTGGTTTCATTTCAATCTGGGAGCCAGATAAATTTGTGCATCACCTGTATGTAAGTACCGAATATCTTGGAAAAGGGGTAGGCAGTCTACTTCTTAGCAGTGCGCAATCCTTGTACGGCAAACTGAGTTTAAAATGCTTGGTAAAAAATCAAAAGGCCATCCGGTTTTATGAATTAAGAGGGTTTACCAAGAAATCTAAACATCGAGACAGTACTGGTGAGTACTATTTAATGGAAATGAGCACTCTGGATTGAAAGATGAAGAACTTATTGTGTCTGTAAATGTATGCTTTTCAGTCGATTAATTCACTGGGAGTAAATTGTATTCGCAGCAGTTTTAAAGAGAAAGGACCCGCTTTCTTATCCGCGATTAAAAAGCCTATCTGTTTAATATCTTGAGCAACAAGCGCAGGCGCTCCCGTTATCAGTCTTCCCCTGAACACCGCTTGGAAATCGTCTAAGTGAAATGACTTCGTTTGCGATGAATCACTTGTGGTAGAAAATTCATGCTTGTAAGTAATTCGATCGCCGTCTTTCCATGTTGAGAGTCGGAGTTGATAGGTTCGACCGTCGCCAATGAAGGACAGTTCTACCTGAGCTTTATCCGGCGATAATGCCTCGATAGAGCGATTGACGGAGCTGAAACCGCCGTTGTTGGCTAACGATAGTTCCCCCTCAAAACGGCTATGATTGCCATCAAAGGTGAAGCGTCCTTGTGAGATGCCACCCATTACGTTGTCGTTGACTACCTGCCACTGTTGATACTCATTGGGTTGGGTGAAATCGATCATAGTGTCCTCTGAAGCTGCGGCAAAATGACTAAACAATAGGGAAACCGACAGCAGTGTCCGTGGGCGAAGCATGTGTGTGATACCGCAGGTAACGATGGTGGAGGATGAGTTCGCTCTGGTGACCTGAATCATTGTAATGGTTTGCTGGCTGTTAGAGCTAAGCAGCGATTAAGAAACTCTGCATAGCTAGATGCTTTGTCGTATTCAATCTTCAATGATCCGTGAAACATTAAGGTCACCGTGACGTCTTTGAAGCCTAACCAACAGGTGTAACCGTCATAATCGTGCCATGCGCACAACCCTGCCAACCTATATTGATCATCGTGCTTTGTTCCTGTGGAACGAATGCAGTCAAACACCTTAAGAAAGTCCTTAACGCTCAGACGGTTATCCATTTTCACTTCCTACAATTGATTCGTTGCCTCTATTGTTCTGCTTACGGCCTCGTTTTGTCTGTCGATCACTGATCCTTAGTGAAAGCCTTCGTTAGACATATTAATTGTCAGTTAGAAAATCGTTTTCTGTTTGTTTTTGAGATAGAAAGCTGCGCTGACTGAAATGAACAAAAATGCAAAGTAGTAACAAAATGAAGACAGTGAGGCTAGGAAGTCTAGATGCTGTTCTATTTGTTGTTCGGTGTAGTTTTGAGACACCAACTTATAGTAGTACGCATATAAAACACCTATTGAGCCATAACCTAGATTAAACATCAGCCCCTTAAAGCTGAGTACCGTTGCTCTGTTGTGGGATTCCGTCTTTCTATTGAGGTGGTAACTGATGAAAATGTTCATCGTCATGATGATGAAGATCAAAAGTAGTACGGGGACAACCCCGTAAATTGACCAGCCCAAGCTGATCCAGTAGTAGGTTGCTATGGTGACTAAACCTGCAATAGCAAGGAAGGTTTTTGGTTCTGTGCTTTCTGCTAGTCTTCGACTTTGCCCAGCCAATAGTATTTTAAGTACGCTGACCCCTGCACCAATCAAGCCAAAATAGATAATAGGAATATCAATAGCGCGATAATACTGGCTATTCATGGTCAAGAACATGCGAGAGGTATGCTCAAACAAGCTGTAATAGAGCAATATAAACAGTACATACGGTGTCGAAAGCACCCACTTTCCTGTGTTTAGTGTCAATCTCAGGCTTGCTATGGAGGTGGCGAGTTTACTGTCATGCTTGGGCAGTGTATCGCGGTCTTCCTGCATATTTATGGCGGCGTAAATGGCAACTATCGCTACCAACAGAGTCGCAAACACCGGAATACGCATGATGTCTTGGGTGGATTCAGGTACTGAGAGCCCAATCAACTGAAAAATATGAGTCATAAAATTAACATCGTACATAGCCGCACCGATCAGGGTGACAAAAATGCCAACACTAGAAGCAATACGAAGTTGTATCTGTAACACCTGCGGCCACGCTTCTTCTTTACCTTGGTCTTTTAAGGTGTCATAAGCCAAGGCTTCATCGGCACCACTGGCTAGCGCCATAGCCAAACCACTTAGGATTCGGTTAATTAAAAACACAACGAATACCAAATTGGCACTGTCAGTGGGTACCACCGCGATCATTGCGATCTCAATAAACATGATCACAGAAGAGAGTACGACTAACTTTTTGCGTCCTAAGGTATCGGCAAACGCTCCTGACGGAACCTCTGCGAGAACGATAGTTGCGGCCCACACCACGTTGAGCATTGCAAACTGTGACAGGGTTAATCCGTAATCGAGAAAGAGTAGGGTGAAGATGGGATAGTAAAAGCGCGCAAAGTAGCTGCAGCGAAACATTAAGAAGTAACGAACGTTGCGGATTTGCAGGATCTCTTTGAGCGTCATTAAACTGTCTTTATTTTGAATAACATAGATTAGGTATATACCGACTTCACCTTAATGGTAAAGGCTTAATCATTGAAATAACAAGAATGCTTTAAAAAAGGGGCGCACTGTGTGCTCCCCTTTGCTTTCTAGAAATCCCCTTAGGTTTCACTTTCTAACGGCATCTGATAGACACCATTGTGATTGTTGGCCTTGATCGCGCCAAATAATGAAATGAGTGACGCACAAAACATGATCCCCACAATAGGCCATAAGGAGTCTTTACTTAACAAGGCTGCGAGTGCGCTAATGCTGGCGGCGGTAAAAAACTGTGTGGCTCCAAGCGCTGCAGAGGCGACGCCTGCGCCTTGCCCAAAATGCTTGAGGAAGCTGGCGTTAGAGTTTGCCATGATGCCGCCATTAGCGGAAATGCTGACAACAAAGCCTACGACCGCAAACCATAAGTTATTGGGTGCAATGAGCTGTGAGGAAATTAATAGTGTTGTGCCAAGAACCTGAAGACTAATAAATTTGACCAATAGCGTCTCAGGTGAATGATGGCTCAATAGGAATGAGTTGATTCGATTTACAATGGCGACGCCTATGACGTTTACTAGGAAAAGCGCAGAGAACATCTCAGGTGTCACGCCAAAATGAATCATGTAAGCGAACGCGCCGTTTGCAATAAATGTCATCAACACAGAAAAACTAAAGCTTTGTGAGACCATGTAGCCCAGTGCTTTAGACTCTGTAAACACATGTTTGTAACGAACTGGTGTGGTTGGTGATGCACGCTTTTTGGCTTTGGGTAAAACACGCCTAGCAATAAAGGCGACGACTAAGGCCAAAATACCAGAGATAATAAATATCCAGTGCCAACCCAGCAGATTCATAATCGCCGTGCCCACAGAAGGCGCTATTGAAGGGGCGATCATGCTGATCAGCGCGATTAGCGCAAACAGTTTTGCTGACTCACGGCCTTCGGTGTTATCTCGGATCATTGCGGGAACCCCAACGACGGCAATACCTCCACCCAAAGACTGCAATATACGCCAAAACCAGAAACTATGAACACTGGCTGATAATGCAAGCATGAGGCTACAAAATGCAAATAGCACTAAGCCTGCAACCATTACCTTCATTCGCCCAAATTTGTCTGATAGCGGGCCTCCAATTAACTGGCCAATGGCTAGACCGAATACATAGATACTAACGGTAATTGAAATCATCGCTGTATCGACATTCAGTTCGTTGGCAATAATTGGAATGGCAGGTAGATAGCTATCAATTGCAAACGGTGTCATCGCAAAAACCGCTGCAAGGAGCACAACGAGACTGCGGCTAATAGAATTATTCATTAAAACCTCATTTATCTTTCCAGAAAGATAATAGGTGGATTTTATCTTCCTAGCAAGATATATTTCAGTAACTAGCAATCACAATGAGTTGGCGACTATGTCTAAACAAGAAAGCTTAGAGACAATTTTAAAGCATGGAAGAGCCAACTGGCCCGAAGCGTTCGATAACTTTAGGCCTACGATCCTTATGATTCATCGAATACACAGTCATTTAGATGATGACTTAGAAGACATTATTGTTCAGCATGATCTGCAAAAAGCAGACTTCGGTATATTAATGACCCTAAGACGCAGTGCTGAACCCTATTGCTTATCACCGACTGATTTGTATCGCTCAATGCTATTCAGCTCGGGTGGATTAACTAAAGTTCTCAGTCGCGTTGAAAAAGCCGGTTTGGTTGAGCGATTGGAAAATCCGCAAGATGGACGCAGTAAACTGGTCAAATTGACCGACACTGGACGCAAACTCATCGAACAGGTGGCGCTGACATTGCATCAGCAAGAGCAGCGCCAATTGGATGTCTTAACGGCAGAAGAGAAGCAGGAATTAGAGCAGCTTTTAAATAAAGTTCTGCGCCAGTGGGAATAAAGGCAGTGTAAGAACACCACTAAAAAAGTCTAAGGAAAAAGTACATTGAATGAGGGTTTTGGTTTAGTTGTTGATGGCTAATCCGAACCCCCATTACGTTTTTAAATTAACCCACCCACATAAATAATAGTACCGTAGATCGCAACTCCAGCAAGTACTGGCAAACCAAGCGATCGTTTCCAATACCAAATTAGTAGGGTAAATAGTGTACCCACTAAAGTCGCCAACCAAGAGGTAAGCGATGGCGTCGTGGGGATTAACGATGTACCAAACATGGCGGCAATCATTGTAGGTCCTAGCACTGATAGCCAGGTAGGGATGTTATTCAATGCATTGCTTTGGTCACGATCTTTCATACGCCGAGACATCCACAGCATAGGTAAAACACGCATCGCAAAGGTTCCCGCTGCGATCAATAGCATGACCATCCACAATGACTTATCCATGGTCACTCTCCTTAGCGATTGATGCTCCCCTCACTGCGTAATACAGCAGAGCGCCACACAGTGCAGCCAATGGGATCGCTGCATTAGGATAACCATAAAGCTTTAAAAGTAGTGCGACCAAGCTGGTCCCGGCAAGTGAAACTGTCCAAAGTAAGGTGTTAAACTTTGGGGCTAATAGAACCAAAAACAGTGCGGGCAGGGCAAAGGGTAATACCTCACCCAATAAGGGCCATTTGGCAATAAGCTCAGCACCAGCAATGGCGCCCAAAGCTGTGCCGCCAATCCAACTAAACCACGCCAATAAGGCCGCACCAGCAAACCAACCAAGGCGATCGCTCTGGGCAAGTTGAGGCAAGCGGGTGTGAGCTAGAGCAAAGATCTGATCAGTCAAACCATGAAGAAGGGCGAGCCACCACGGGCTCTTAGTTAGGTAAGGCGCAATATTGGGTCCGTAGACCACATGTCGTGCATTGATCAGCAGTGTCATGACCAATACCAGCCATAGTGGGGCACCAGAGGCAACCATTGCGACAAACAAAAACTGCGATGCCCCTGCGTAAATGAACACTGAGATGGCAATGGTTTCCCAAACACTGAACCCAGATTGCAGTGCTATAACCCCAAAAGAGATCGCGACAGAGACATAGCCACCCATTAGTGCCAAGGCATCGGTTGCTCCTGCAATCCAGGGCTTCCAGGTTGATGCTTCACTATTTGCGCTCATGAGTGTGTTCCTTGTTCGCATAATTGATGGTGACTAAAAGCGTTGCGCCGGCGGTGGTGGTTCGATAAAGATGAGGCTTGTCGGCTGGGAAGCGATGGATGTCGCCCGCGCCAAGGAGCTTAGTATTCTCTTCTTCTCCAGTCTCAATTTGGCCCGATATGACACTGATAGTTTCAAAGGTGCCAAGAGAGTGAGCTTTAGACAGTTTGTTGGTATGAGGTGCACATGACATCCAATATGCATCCACTTGCGGGGCATCAGTACCACGTTCAATTAACTGTACCAACATGCCATCATCCTCGATGGGGCTGTTAATGGAGTCAATCAAACTGCCAAATGAGACATCTAACTGTACTGCTAAGCGCCAGATAGTATCGAGAGTAGGGTTACCACTGCCGTTTTCTAGACGGGATAGGTTGGACTTAGCGATGCCTGCATCCGAGGCCAGTTGTGAGAGTGAAATTCCCTTTGCTTGACGCAACTGTTGAAGGTTGTGTCCTAAAACGACGAGGTTTGGTTCATCCATAGCTCTCTCCAAAATGTTCCATATATAGAACGTTCTATATAAAGAACGAGGAATTGTCAATCAATTGCTGTTGTATTTTGAACCTAAGATTGGCGCCGTTAATGTTGGTGAATGGGATGACCAGATTGGAAATATAGATGTTATGTTATAACATGGCATTTGATTTTTTAGTTCGTGCGTAAGCGGTTTTTAGAAGGGTAGCCGCTTCCATTGAACCTGAATGCAAATACATACGCTTTGGAGGCAAGGGAATGAGTTTAGATCTAGTCGCAAGCCCAGAACCGGTTTATTCGGCATCACTAGCATTACGAGAAAGCAAACCGAGCACACTTAGTAATATCTACCAATCAGAGCAAAATATCGCAATATGGCAACGTATGCTCCCAACGACGATGACAAACGATATAAATCAAATGTTATTTGAGGGAAGACCGCTAGCGTTAGTACAAAGCGTCACTCCAAACAATGCTGCTGATTGGATTCGAAACAAGCTAGATGAATATGCGTGCGCTGATGCGCTTGCTACAGATATCGCCTTGATTGTGGATATGTTCTGCTATTTGTTTGATGTAGAAGAGGTTGGGCTGAGACTCACTAGCTTAGATAGCCCTATGTGTCCGAGATTCCATGTTGACCACGTGCCGTGTCGTCTGGTTACCACTTATGTCGGAAGTGCAACCCAGTGGCTTGAGAATAAAGGGATTGATCGCACCAAGCTTGGGGCTGGTAGTCTTGGACAACCGGACAACTTATCGGGCTTATACGGTGAAGAAACCGCAATCCAGAAGATGCAAGCTGGAGATGTGGCTCTGCTCAAAGGCAGCGGTTGGGAAGGCAACGAAAATAACGGGTTAGTACATCGCTCTCCCGCCGTCGGGTCAAATGAGCGACGATTACTGCTTACATTGGATTTTGTTTAGACACATGAGGGTTATAGAATTAGCGCTTAGGTTGGTTAGAGCAAGTCTGCATCTTAGTCTAGTAAAGGGTTACAGGAGAATAGCCAATGAACTTTAATAAGACACTGATCTCCGGCGTGCCTACCAATATCATTACTGGTTTTCTTGGAGTAGGAAAAACATCAGCCATTATGCATTTGATGAGTAGCAAACCAAGCAATGAGCGTTGGGCTGTACTAGTTAACGAGTTTGGTGAGATTGGTATCGATGGCAGTCTGTTACAAGGTAAGCAAAATCAAGACGGTCAAGTGTATATTCGCGAAGTCCCTGGCGGTTGTATGTGTTGTGCGGCAGGTTTGCCTATGCAAATCGCCCTTAATCAACTGCTGTCCGAGTCAAAGCCAGATCGTTTATTGATTGAGCCTACAGGGCTGGGTCACCCCAGAGAAGTACTTCAAGTGTTATCGACCGATTATTATCGGCAAATCATTGATTTACAGAAGAACATTACTTTAGTCGATGCGCGTAAGCTGTCTGATTCAAGGTATACAGAACATGATACTTTTAACCAGCAAATAGCGATTGCCGATACGGTGGTGGGAAACAAACGCGACCTTTATCAACAAGTTGATGAGAAAAATCTAGCTGACTATGTTAGTGCCTTAGGCTTATCAGATACTAGGGTGATTTATGCTGAACATGGCGTGATTCCGTTTACTGAATTTGAGGGCGCGACTGAATTTCATAAGCAAAAGACACCGCATCTTTTTCAGCAGAAGCAGAGTAGAACGGTTCCTGTCCCTGAACAGCCAATACCCGAAAGCGGGATCTTGAAAGCGACTAATAAAGGTGAAGGGTTCCAAAGTGTTGGGTGGCGTATGTCTGCTGACAGAGTGTTTAACCGTCTAAAACTGTTGCAGCTTTTGAATAAGCTCACAGCAGAACGCATGAAAGCGGTTTTCATTACTGAAAGCGGCATTTTCGGGTATAACTTAACCGCTGACGGACTCACTGAAATCGAGCTAGATGAGTGCTCAGAGAGCCGACTAGAAATAATCTCCGATAGAATAGATGACAGTTTTGAAGAGCTGTTATTAGGTTGCATAGAAGCGTCTTTATGATGGCAGATAGGTACATAAATGATGGCCTTTCATTATGACTTTCCATCTTCGACTCAGGTCTAAGTAAGAACTTAATTTTTCAATAACCTTTGTTATGTGACTTGTGGACACTTTAAACACATACAGCTAGAATGCGGGCTCGCGGCTGCACATGAATTTCAGTCAACCTTAGAGATAACATAATGATTGTAGAAAATGTGCTTCCTGAAAATTACGCAGAAATGCTTAATGTTTGGGAAAATTCAGTCCGAGCAACTCATGACTTCATAACAGAAGAAGATATTGAGTTTTTTAAACCCATCATCATTGAGCAGGCGTTTCCTGCTGTCACTTTGAGATGCATTAAAAATAATGGTGGTTCAATCCTAGGCTTTGTGGGTATTCACGATTCGAAGATTGAAATGCTATTTATCTTAAATGAGGCAAGGGAGCAGGGTGTTGGTAAAGTGCTACTGCAGTACGCAATACAACAGTTAGGCGCGACCAAAGTAGACGTAAACGAACAAAATCCACAGGCCGTAGGTTTTTATGAGCATATGGGCTTTAAAGTCGTTTCACGTTCACCACTTGATGATATGGGAAAACCATTTCCAATTTTGCATATGACATTATAAAGCTCGGTTTGTCGTAAACCAGTTTGATAGAAGAAACGCCCAAGGCTAATAACCTTGGGCGTTTCCGTATTTGTCGAGATAATACCAAACGTACCAATACCAATCGTAGTAAATAACTCGTCATCCTAGCTTGTTAAAACACTCGATAACGGCGTTAGAATTGTAGAATAAGTACTTATCGAAAAACCTGCGTCGATATCGAGTCTTTTCCCTGCGCTATTTTTGAACACTTACTTAGTGTGATTGATATAAATCATCAATGGATCAAGCGAGGTAATCTTTAGCTTCAACCACAGCGTGATGACTGACTGAGCCTGCGGCACGTTGTTTAATTTACCAACATATTTCGAAACCACTACGTATGCGAGTTAAGGGTGTTTGACGGTATTGGCTGAAAGCAACGGGTTGCTATTGTTTTTGTTGATCTATCATTGCCTCGCGCCACCATCTTTTCTGAAAATTTTCGATGTTATTGTAGAGTACCACTTGGCCGAATTCTGGAGTGATGAGGGTAGTGTCTTTTATTTTCGCTTCTTTATGGATCTCTTCCATTGGTGCAAACCAAGCGTGATTACTTAAGTTAAAAGTAGCGTTATGGATGGGGACTAGATACTTACCTTGTAGGTCGTTGTGGGCTTGAATCGTTTGCTTTGGGAAAAGGTGCATATATTGCCAAAGGGTATTGTACGCGCCATTTTCCATTAACGTGACGTCAAACGGACCGTATCTGTTACCGATTTCTTTAAACCCAGAAAAATAGCCAGAATCGCCACTGAAGTAGAGCTTGAAGTCATTGTGAGTGATTACGTATGACACCCACTGTGTTTTATTCTGGCCTCCAATACTGCGACCAGAAAAGTGTTGTGAAGGTGTTGCAGTGATAGATATCGGGCCGCTAGTCGTTTGTTCCCACCAGGCGAGTTCGGTTACATTTTTTTCAGGTACTCCCCAGTCGATGAGTATTTGCTTGACCCCTAAAGGGACATAGAAATGTTCCGTTTTATGGATGAGGGCTTTAATTGACTCTTTATCGAGGTGGTCAAAATGATCGTGTGAAATGAGGACGCCTTTAAGTCTTGGGACATCTTCGAGCGGCAAAGCCGGTGGCGTATAACGTTGCGGACCAGCAAAGGATACCGGAGAGGCACGGTCAGAAAACATAGGGTCGAACATCCAATACTCATTGTTGAGTCGGATTAATATGGTCGAATGACCAATCTTGACCATTGAGAACCCCGAACTCTCTTCCATCATTTGTAGGTTAATGTTGTGAATAGGAAGTGGTTGATCAGGCATGGGATAGTCACTGGCGTCCCAATAGATGGACTTCATCGCAGCGATGAGGCCTACATCTTGTTTCTGATGCTCAAGGTTAAAGAACTTCCCGTCCTTATATCCTTCTACGCCAGAATAATCTTCACTGTTGCTACAGCCGTTGAGAACAGTGATAAGAATAGAAATGATAACAGGATGGTTTGGTTTCATGGTGCCTTTCACTAATGACTGTTCGTAATGGCCTTCTTAACCGTAACGTCTTCGTGGGGTCGGCACAAATCTTACCTTAGATTTCTGAGATAGCGGTTTGAGTTTGTGATGTAGATGTTAGAAGCTCTCTAACTCAGAAATGCCCCATTGTTTGCTAGAGTCGCATGACCAAGCAAGCCATGGTGAAGCAATTTGCCTTACTTTTTCTTGTACCGCAATCTAACCATATGGCCAAATTTACTCATCCATTACACTCTCCTATTTGTCAGAGAATAGTGTTTAGTATACGGATGTTGTAATCTCATTCATGAACTTACTTACCTCAGAGTTATTGAATGTCTAGAAGCCAGCGATTACTTGATTTACTTCAACTTCTACGTTGCCATAAATACCCAGTATCAGCCGAGCATCTATCCCAGAAGTTGTGTGTCAGTGTTCGCACCATCTATCGTGATATTTCAACCTTGCAATCCCAAGGTGCAGAAATTGAGGGAGAAGCAGGACTAGGCTATATTTTAAAGCCTAGTTTTACGTTGCCGCCGTTGATGTTTACAAAGGAAGAGCTTGAGGTACTTTTGTTAGGTGCTAACTGGGTTGCAAAACAAGCAAATGGTGAATTTAGTGATATCAGTAACAATGCGATTGCCAAGATCTCAGCCGTATTACCTAGGGATCATAGCATCAAACATGATGAAGATGTGATTCGAGTAGCCTCTATCATTGAAGTTCCTGAGTTAACAATAAACCTATCTAGTATTCGAGAGACGATTGAACAACGATACAAAACGACAATTGAATACGTAGATGGAAAGCAAAATACCAGTTCACGAGTGATATGGCCGATCCTTATTGGTTTATTCCAGCATCATTATGTTCTCGTCGCTTGGTGTGAAACACGAAAAGCATTTCGTAATTTTAGGCTAGATCGAATATCAACATGGTCTCCCTTAGCAGAGCATTACCCTTCATCTCGGCAAGCGTTATTGAAAAAATGGCAACAAATAGAAGGAATTAATGAAAATGGAATTCGCTACTGACAAAAACTGTCACTAATATTGTTTATATTTACTTTCAGTAGCACGGTTACTTGCCTCTCAACGGACTGGTAACTCTTTTCAATCATTAAAACAAAGTATAAGGTATCTTCATGACCAACTGGACTATCGAACGTCAAGAAAGCATCCAAATCGACGATGTGACAATTTATTTTGATATTGTTGGAGATAGCAGCAAAGCTCCATTAGTGATGCTCCATGGCGGTGTCGGTAGTATTGAAGATTTTGATGTACTTACTCCTTCACTATCACAAGACTATCAATTAATTAGAATTGATAGTCGCGGTCATGGTCGTTCTACGCTAGGCAGCAGCGAACTAACATATCAGCGCTTAGAGCAGGATGTTATTGCTGTGCTTAACTATTTGGGGATTAAAGAGACGGCAGTTCTTGGATTCAGTGATGGTGGTGTCGTTGGCTATCGTTTGATGGCGTCAAACTCTGTAATTATCAGTAAGCTAATCACAATTGGCTCTGATTATAAGTTGGAAGTGAGTTCGACCATTTACAATATTTTGTCTGGAGTGACAGGGCAGAGCTGGAGCGAGAAATTCCCAGATTCATATCGACTTTTTCACGAGCTAAACCCAGAGCCGAACTTTGATGCGTTCGTCGCTGAAATTGTTAGAATGTGGACGGATACAACCTCATCAGGCTACCCTGCGAATACGATTGATCAAATTGATGGCAAGGTACTGGTGATACGTGGTGATGAAGATTTCTTTTTCCCTCTTCCAGCAGCATTAGAGCTAGTTAATCGACTTAAAGACTCATCGTTTGCTAATGTCCCATTCGCTGGTCATGAGACACATAAGGATCAGCCAGAATTTGTTTGTAGTGTAATTAAACAGTTTTTACTCTAAGAACACGCTAGGGCACGTAGTATAAGTGTCCTACATTTTTCTGTCCTCGTATTTTGAATCACTCTGTTATCTGCCATAAAAGTGTCATTTGAGTTACTTCAATTAATCCGCCAGTTGCTAAATTAGTAAACTGTATAACTTGTTTTTGTCCAGAAACGTTACACGGCCAAGTATTGGACAGAAGCGCCTTAGAAGCACGGCTCTAAAACGTTTTTCCCATTCCAAGCTAGAATAGTTGATCTTCGCGAACCGATCATGCTGACATAGACCTGCATTTCCTAATGTTGGAAAACAATATGAACTCATTTTTCAAAGATCATTTTACCTTTATTATAATGTCGTAAAGCTAGCTATTTAGCTGGATAACTAAAAATAAAAAGAAGGCTAAGTAACCTATAAATATCGCGAAGATAGGTAAATATTTCATGCTCAATCCTCATATCAGTGAGTTGATTATGAATAGTGATGTGAATATGGAATAGGAATTAGAGGAATTCATTATTGCTACTTTTCTATAATCAAAATTGAATTTCTCTAATTCATAGTGCCAATGGATTAGGTCGTGAATAATCGCCTTAGTTCGACAATCAAGGCTTTTAAATTCATTACCGGAGTTACTATGAAAACCAAATCACTACGCTCAGTTATCCCAGCATTGTTATTTAGCTTATCGAGTACAGCGGCGTTTTCCGGAATGGAACTGCAAAAACGAACCGTTCCGACCCCAGCAGGAATATCGGTAGAGTTTGCTCAGTTATTTGAGAACAGAGTTACTCCACCGGCACTTCCTGTTCCGAACAACACGGCAGAGTGGTTGGCGTTACAAGCCCAGTTTGATGCACCAGGTATAAAAATGGCTCAACAAGGCCTAGAGCGTTTGGATGTTACTTATGAAGCAAAGCAGTTTGCCGGAGTCGATACGTTCTTTGTTACACCAAAAAATATTGCTCCTGAATATAAAGATAAGTGGTTAGTACATATTCATGGTGGTGCGTTTGTTTTCGGTGGGGGGGAATCCGCTCTACGAGAAGCTATTTGGGTTGCTAACAGGCTTGGTGCTCAGGTCATCTCTATTGATTATCGTCAACCGCCATTGCACCCATTTCCTGCGGCAATTGATGATGCTGTTGCTGTTTGGAAAGAGCTAATAAAAACACAGTCACCGGAATCGACAGCGATTTTTGGCACATCTGCAGGCGGTAACATAACGTTGGCAACGACACTTAAAATTCAGGAACTCGACCTTCCCGCACCTGGCGCACTGTTTGTTGGGACGCCAGCCGTCGATCTTAAAGAGACATCGGATTCATGGTTAACGTTGCAAGGCTTAGATCCTCTAGGTCAGCGAGAAGGGCTTATTGAGGCGACTTTCGATCTATACGCTGATGGAGAGGCACTTGATAATCCTCTGATCTCACCAATATATGCAGATATTGATGAATTCCCACCAACGATATTTATTTCAGGCACTCGAGATCTCTTGCTAAGTGATACGGTTCGTATGCATCGATTATTACGCAGTGAAGGCGTGGAAACTGACTTGCATATATATGATGGCCAGTCTCATGGAGATTACTTGAATGGTATATTGTTCGACATGCCAGAATCTGAAGACGCTATCAATGAGCTAGGTCAGTTCTTTAATAAACATATCAACTAGTTTTTAGCAAGCTAACAATGAATCACAGGGATGTGGATGTTTATTTGGAGGATATAATGACAACGTTATTCACTTCACTTTTTAAATGTATATCTACGTTACTACAAGCTAATAATCATTATGCTCAACACCAATCCGTCGTGGATCATTCTTATTCGCTAGCCCCTATGCTTGCATTGCATCAAAGTAACGACGGGAGCTCGTAGTGATAAGACGTTTTTATTCGATGTTAGTAGCCGTCTTTCTAACAATACCCTTATATCTAACCATACCTAATGCGCTAGCCATGCCAAGTATCACGTTAGATCTCGCTGACACGTCGAGCCCTAAACATACTCTATCGAGCTTCATTAGGGATTCAAGTGTGGTTATTGAGCATTGGAAGAATGAGACACTGCATCTTAAAGAAGCGCAACATGCTTATTCACAAGTGATCAGAACCATGGATTTATCTATGGTTCCGAATCGCAGCCGAACCGTTGTCGTGATGGAGAAAATCATTCTTCTTCGTGAGTTGTTGGATCGAATTGATCAAGGTACTCACCAGTTAGTACCCAATGTCGAGCAAATAAGGGGAGAGGAGATTGACCATTGGCGCTTGGGCAATACTGAGATTGTATTGTCTCGTCAAACTCTAGGCGATCGAACCGATCAGTTCCTATTCAGTTCGAGCACCATTCAAAGTCTTTCTCGGTGGTATAGAACGATGTCAGTTCTTCCGCACTATACCGAAGTACGTCCAGACTATTATCAGGAGTTTCTGATTAGCCCCGGACCTATGTTCTCTAAGCAATTTGTGCTTTCTTTACCTGCATCTTTTAATCAACTTTATGGACCGCTTCCTTTATGGCAATGGATTGCACTTTTAGGCGTTTTGTCACTATGTAAGATGATGATAAGAATGTGCTTTTTGCTTGGTGAGCGTTGGAATAGTCGTTGGGTCGGAAAAGGCTTAAAATGGCGGGCAGGTCGGCTGTTGTCCCTAGTGGGCGTGGTGAACTTGCTGTTTTTAGCAAGATGGGTGATTGATGATGGAATATGGATTACAGGTGGTGTTTATCAGCTGTTCACCACCTTTTTCCTTCTCGCTCAGTTCTTCTTTGTTTCTTGGCTTATTATGGCCATTTTCAATTACTTCGCAGATATTTATGTATTTAAAAAGCACAATGGAAAGCACGTAGATTCTTCACTGATTACTGTATTAGCGCGTATTTTTGGTGGGTTGACGATCGCGATTCTTGGTATCTATGTCATCGAGTTTATGGGATTTTCAATCTCCCCAATATTGGCAGGCTTGGGTGTGGGTGGTTTAGCGGTTGCACTGGCCATTCGCCCTATATTAGAGAACGTAATCAACGGATTAACGCTCTATGCTGACGGGGGAGTAAAGATTGGTGAGTTCTGTCGTTACGGAGACAAACTCGGAACCATTGAAAGTATTGGTTTGCGCTCGACTAGAGTCCGGACGTTAGAGCGCTCTTTAATTACCATCCCTAACTCAGAATTTGCCAACATGGAAATTGATAATTTGGAGCGACGTGATAAGCGGCGCATGGAACATGTGTTGAGATTGCGTTCTGAAACCACCCTTGAACAACTTAGGGTATTGATCGTTAATCTGCGTCGATTGTTGCTACAACATCCAATCATCGAAGAAGATCCACTTCGAGTGAGACTCATGGGTGTTGGGGAGTACTCTATCAATATTAGTCTGATGGCATATGTTAGTTGCCGTAACCATGAAGAATTCATGGCTGCCCAAGAGGACATTCTGTTCTCCGTGTTGACCCAAGTTGAGAATGTTGGTGCGAAGATTGCTCATTCTACTCAATATCAACTTGTGGATGTCAATTCCAATGACAATGACGAACAGAAACGGCAGGCCGAACAGGTTGTTGCGCAGTGGCATGAAGAGCAAGTTTTTCCATTCCCTGATTTCAGTTTTGAATATAAATACGAAATCCAAAACACCATCATGTATCCGGCGACAACCTCTGCTGTTCGCTCATCTTCTGTTTAAAGTGGCCTCGAGCCACGATGCACGCTAGGTCACCATGTATTCTAAACCTTGTCGTCCCTAAAGACACAATGCCCTTAAAGTGCCTTATAGAAGGTTTTAGGGATTAGAAACCTTGGTGATAGTTTTTAGTACTAAAGCGGGTAGCTCAGCTTGCTATCGGAGGTCAGGTTGAACAACGCTATCGAAGTAATTCTGCATGGTCTGATGCAGTAGTTGATGAAGTGGAAATCCTCTCTTCGATTGAAGATATCCACCCTCTACGCCAATTTGGCGCATTTCTTTTGGTAAGTTGGGGAATGGATAACAGCTTAGCTCAGGATCATTTTCGGTCATATAACTACTGCCAAAAGAGAAAGCGTCTGAATTTTTAAGCTTACTTCGTAATACTGTTAAGCTATGTGTCGCTAACACAACATTCGCGGTGTAGCCTTTTGATATATAGAGATCTTCGATTGGGGCTCGTTTGGTGTTGATGCCATCAATCAAGATTCTTGTGATGGGTAGGTGATGAATATCTTCCCATTCACTACTCCTACTCAGTACAGGATGTTCTTTGCGTGCAATGAGGCTCAACTTTACTTCGGTGAGCTTATGCTGGTAGATATCTTGAGGTAGTGGGATGCCTGAAAGTTGCAACAAATAATCGACTTGACCATTTAACACTTCTGCCAAGCTTTTGTCTTGCCAGTAGACTAATTTAAAATTTGCTTGTGGAAGAGCTTCATGTAGAACCTTAAAAATCCCTTCTCCATACTGTTCAATGAGAAATATGTTCATAGCGATGGTAACTTCACCAGTAAACATCTTGGGATCAAAGTTGTGGTAGGACTCAACTACCTTAAGTAAAGGAGAGTACATTTCATCGGCTGCTTCGGCGAGTTTTTCTGCCAACTCTGAAGGCTCTACGCCGTGTGCTTTGCGAAGAAAAAGCTGGTCGCCAAAGGTTTCTCTTAACTTCGCCATCCCCCTGCTGACACTGGTTTGCGATATGCCAAGCTTGTCTGCTGCAGCATGGGTATTACGGGTTTCAACAACCGCCTTGAGTAACTTGAGCAGATTTAGGTCTAAGTCTTGAAGTTCTTTCATGCGTTCCCTTTTCGTAATGAAGTTCGAAAGCCTCAATCAAGAATAAGGGAAATTGACCTAGGTTCAATAGTTTAAGAATGATATGTCTTAAAGAATATGTGATACGGCTTGTAAGAATGCACTGTGAGAAGGTTTAGCTTTCAACCGAGGGTGTTCTATGTAGTGAGGGTTGGCAACATCCGTGTTACTGAAGGCTCATCAGGATTTGAACTGGGCTCGAGAGTGCATACGTTTAGCTTAAGCCCAAAGGTGCACTTAACGCGCAGAGATACATTTAGTATGGATAGTAAGTCTCAGAACGCATAAATACAGTTAAAATGCATAAGCGTAGTTAAGGCCAAGCTTGTTGTCTGAGTTGTCATAGATACCATAGTTAACTGAAACATTCTGATTATCTGTGATTCGATAGGAGAAGCTACTTTCCCAGTCTAACGTATTGATTTTAAGCGTCTGGTCGCTCAGTGACATCGTATAGATTGGTGCGACCATAATTGAGGCTTGATCGGTAATGGTCACTACACTGTATAATTGCGCCATGGCGATAGGCACTTCTTTATCAAGGTTGTCGCTGGAGATAGCGCCCATGCCAATAACCGGCGCGATAATGAGCCGTTCATGCAGTGGTAGGACTTGCATCGCGTTCAATACGAAGGTATGTGTGTCGTTACGGTCATCATATAAATAGTCGCCCATCACGCCACTACCAAAATGGGTGCTAAGTGCTGCAGCTCTGACTCTATATGTATCAAAATTATTCAAAGACTGAGCGAAAATCAGGGCAGCCCAATTGTCTGTGATCGTTCTAGCATAACCAAATCCTGTCTCGAAGCCTCTGCTGTTGTAGCCTAGTTGAAGAGAGCTATAAGCCGCGGTTGGATCGGTGAAATCAATGGGGGATGTTTCTATGGTCGCTTCTGTAAATTCTTCTACAGCGGATTCAAAGTCGATTGTATTTTCATTGGCGATTGAATGGGCGCTTATTACACAGCTCAGCAATAATAGTTTATTTTTCAAAGTAACTCACTTATTAAAATATCTGAGGTTGGGTGTTAAAAGATGAGCTGCCAAAATTGGCAGCTCTAGTAATTTAGAAAGAATGTTTAAATGAGAATAATGACAGGTTATTACCATCATCATATTCGTAGCTATACACGAATGCGCTTGTACTATTTAATTGATAACCAAGCTCTGCCGTGTAATCCCAATCTCTCAGCGTTGATTGGTTACCATTCTTTTCTTTCACTTTACCTAAGCTATAAGTGTATTCCGGTGTGAATCCTACCCAGATGTTAGGGTTCAGGTTGTAAGTCATATCAAGTGATGCACTGGTGTAGTAAACACTGCTACTCATCTGCTGATGCTTCAGGTTGCCAAGCGTTAATTGAGGAATAACAGAAAACTGTTCGTTAAGCGTAGTGGCCTTGTAAAGACTGAAGCTATAGTCATTTGCACGTAAATTATCTGATTGGAAGTTGGTATCATGTTCATACTCAAAAACAAGCCCTAAACCATCGCTTCTTTGGAAATCAAATCCGAATTCGTGGTTATCAAAATTGTCGTCACCGCTATATGAACTTAGCAAACTCCAATCGTTATTTAGTGATTTTGCATATTGAAGGCCAATATTAAAATCATTACTGCCGTAACCAATATCAAACCCTGAATAATGTTGTTTGGAATCAGAGAAGTCAACATTGGTATTTGCAAGTACTAACGGTGAAGAAATAAGTGATGCAATTAATAGAGATGTTTTAGTTAGTTTCATAAATATAAATCCAGGTTGTGTTCGTTTATGCCACCATTTTATTTACTGGCTGGGGAGTAGACTATGAATTACTGCGATTCATATCTGCTAAACGCACAAATATATAAAAGCCCCAACCAAAAATGGCTGAGGCTAAAAAGTGGTCTGTTTGTTTATTTAAAAGAGCTCATTGATCTCAAGAACGATTTCTTGAATCCCTAGAGTGAAAAACTGAACTCCCATGCAGATTAATAGGAAGCCCATAATTCGGGTAAAAGCATTGATGCCATTTTGACCAAGTGCCTTTAGCAGAGGATAAGCCATGGTTAATGTGAAGGTCGCAATAAGTGCGACGAGGGCAAGTCCTGCGACTACGCCACTATAGACGCTAGTCATACTCGTATGGTTTTCATAGGTAGCAATTTGGGCGGCCAGGCTGATGATCATTGCCATAGAACCAGGGCCACATAATGAAGGAATGGTCAAAGGAACTAGTGCGATTGAATCTTGCCCGGAGGGGGCTACTCCATTGTCGGGGCGAGGGAACAGCATATTAAAGCCAATTGCGACAATGATGATGCCCCCACCTAAACGCAAGCTCGGTATTGAAATACTGAAGAGCTCGAGTACCGATGCACCAATGAAGAAGGTGACGCACAAGGCAATGAAAAGATAGACTCCAGTCGTTTTGGCTTGTGACACTATATATTTCTTATCTCGTCCTTTACTCAAACCGAGTAAAACCGTTGCTGCTGCGGGAGGGTTCATTATAGGTAACAGGCCAAGAACCGTGAGTGTCATATAGGTGAACAATGTTTCTAAATACATAGGAATTCTCATGTTGTAGTGGCAGATAACGTTAAATCACAGTAAAAAAGCGTGCGCTAAATACAGAACACTGAAGAACGAAATTGCGTCGGTTAAGGTTGTCAGCATTGGGCTTGATAGCATGGCTGGGTCGAAGTTGAGCCGTTTTAGTAGTAAGGGCAATGTCCCCCCGATCACGACTGCAAGAGAGGAAGACAGTGTGTAAGCGATGGCGATGACCAATGGCAATCCAGTGTGATCCCCGTCGAGCGTGAACAGTGTTAGTAGTGCTAGGACACCACCAATTAGCATTCCATTGAGCGCACCGATTGGAATCTCTTTCGTGACCACATACAGCAGATCTTTGGCTGAGATCTGCCCCGTGGATAATTCACGTATCGACACTGCAACGGACTGATTCCCAGCTGCACCAGAAAGGTTGGCAACAAGTGGCAACACTGCGGCTAATACTGCAATTTGCTCTATGATGGGTTCGTAGATGGCAATGATCGAAATCGCAGCATAACTTAAGGCAACAGAAGGCAGTAAAAAGGCGAGTCGGCGTAGGTTACGTTTCAGTACCGGCATGGTGCGAGACTCATCCCCCCCAAAGACACCGGACTGTTCTAGCATTTGCTGTTTGGAACGTAGGTATAGAGCGGCATTGAGATGTTTGAAGCCGACGATACCTATTTGGAATCCTTGTTCATCTACGACAGGAACGACGGGGTGTAGAGTGGTGTCCAGCGTACTTTTTATCGTATTTAGATCCATGTCAGGACTAATAATGGGCACTGTGGTATCTATGTATTCCTTTAATGCCGTATCACGTGGTAGTAGCAGTACATCACGGATCTTCAGCCCGCCTAAATAGCTACCTTCATTGTCATGCAAGTAAACGTAACGCCACTCTAGTCGATCTAAGTTGTGTTCTTCTGCACTTAATATTGCGCTCAAATTGTCGGGGGTAGCGTCTACTACCAATTTGAGGACTTCGCTCTTACAAATCCCTCCGGCAGAATCTTGTGGGTAGATCAGAGCTGCACGCTCTTCGTCTTTCCATGCTGAGGGTAGGGCTTGCCAGAGCCGTTTTTGTAGTTCGCTTGGCAGTTCATTAAGTAACAGCCGACGGTCTGCGGAATGTAAATATTGAAATAGCACTGTGGTGCTGCTTTCACACAGTTGACTGATGAGCCATAAAAGCTCGGGATCAGATAAGTGATCAAGTAAGTTGGCAGCAAGGCTTGGGTTTACTTCGCTTAGTAGAGTCCAAGTGGCGATACGTTGCTGGTCAGAGAGCTTCCTTAATACTGATGGCAGCTCAACGGGTTCAGCCTCTAGAAGTGCTTGATTCAGCCACCTAGATTTTCTTAGAGTGATACACTCCAGTATTTTTAGGTACAGCTTTTCCGCTCCTTCCGATGAAAAAGTTAATGTAATTAATGTCATATGTTAGGCCTTTGACAATAAGTGAGCATCCGATTGAAGCGACTCTTAGTAGGATGTTTGTGGTTGTCGCTTTTTGGACGCAAACCGAATAAATAGGGCGATAAATGCGGTGACCATCAGGATTAAGCTACCCATTAAGAACCACTTCGTAATCAATTCTTGATATTGAGAGATGAATGGATGTCGCATGACCCATTTTCCTACTAGCAATAAACTGAAGACCCATGTAATCGAACTAGTGAAGCTAACAACAAGCGTTCTTATTGCGCTGAGTTGTGCAACACCCATCAACATCGGGGTCAGTACGCGGACAAATGGGACAAAGCGCGATACGAACAGGGACAGAAACCCGAATCGGTTGAGTAGTTTTTTTGCCTTGGGTAACGATTCATCTGGCAGTGTTTGTTCAGCTTTACGCATGAACTGAGTTTTGTGCAGCCAGCGCCCTTGAAGGTACGCAATGATACTGCCCAAAAAAGAGGCACTGGTTAGAAGTATTAGAGCACTTGAGAAATCAATCGCGCCCAAACCGACCATGCCTCCGACAAACAGCACTAGGCCGTCACCGGGTAGTGGTAAGAAAACAAAACTCGATTCAAAGAAAAGCACGATGCCAAGCAAAAGCAATAAAACGTGCAGTGAATTCAATTCAAGTAAGGCATCAAAATCTTGTAACCAAATCGCGGAAATAATCTCTTGCATGGTAACTCCAAGTTAGCCGGGGCTCTGACTGTTGTTAGCCGGAGCCCAAAGTACGTTTTAATCAAACATCAAGATGATGTAGGCAAAGAACAAAATGAGATGGGTTGCACCATTGAGCGAGTTGGTTCTCCCGCTACTAAAGCTCACGCTTGTCATTAGTAGCGTTGCACCTAATAGCACCATTTCTGCAGGGGCGAGGCCGAGTTGGATGGGCTCGTTCATTACCCCTGAAATCAGCAGAACAGCGGGAACGGTTAGTGCAATAGTGGCGAGAACCGAGCCAAAGAACAGGTTCATGGCGCGCTGTAATTGGTTGGTCACGGCGGCTTTAACAGCACCAACCGCTTCAGGGGCGAGAATAATCAAGGCAACAATTAAACCACCTAGAGCTGCAGGTGCGCCCATTTCTGTGATGCCATCGTTAATTGGAATCGCGAGGCTTTTTGCTAACAGAATTACCACCATCAAATAGCTCACCAGCATAATGGTGTGGAATATATTGCTGTGTAAAGGGCCGTGATGTTCGTGGTGATCTTCATTATCGGCGTCAATGAAGTAGTCGGTATGGCTGCGTGTTTGGATGAACAGGAATACGGCATATAAGGCGATCGAAGCGAGTACCAATGTCCAAGTTAGGCTGGTCGACATGTTACCTAACGAATCCATACTGGTGAAATTAGGCAGTACCAAGCACAATAATGAGAGTGGAATAATGGCCACCAAGTACGCTTTTATTCCATCAAGGTTGTAGGTTTGTGTATGGTATTTCATACCGCCGATTAACAAGGTGATACCGACAAAACCATTAAGCACTGCCATCACGACGGCAAACATGGTGTCACGCGCTAAGAAGGGATTAGACTCTCCAGTTAGCATTACGGAAGAGACCATAATGACTTCGAGTAAGACGACAGAGAGAGTCAATATAAGAGTCCCGTATGGGTCTCCAAGTTTTATCGCCAATGCATCTGAGTGGCGTACAACGGAAAAAATGGCGCTCATTACCGCATAAAACAGTACCGCAGTAATCATTATGTAGGTGAACTGAGATAGCTCCCCTGTGAGCAAGCTGTCGCCGATTAGTTTGAAAAATAGAACGGCAACGATGCCAAGTGGCAGTTTGTATTCTTGTTTGAGTACGTTGAGCATGTTGAGCCTTTATTGATCAACCGAAGGCTCGCTAATGTCCTTTAACGAGAGTAAATCGGGTGGATACTGCAACTTCCTTAGCAGTAGACGGGTCGTTTTAAGTTATGTGTCTAACCATGCTGTTAACTTAAGGTGAACCGATGATTCAGACTATGAATTAGAGAAATTCTTTGTTGCTATCAGACGACAGACAGTCGCCTAATAACGTCCTTAAGTAAGCGGTAAGTACTAAGCGCAGTCAGCAAAAGCTAAGGCATGCTTTGAAGGGATTCTGTTTCTTCCGGTTTATAGTGGATTGGTTTCAAGCCCACGCGCGTTGGTAAGAATGTGCCAATAGAGATAGAGGACCATGTCCCACTTAAAATCCCGACACACAGGGCAATGGAGAAACCTTCTAATGCGCTCCCTCCTAACAACCACAATGCTGAGACTGTGACCAGGGTGGTGCCTGATGTCACAAGCGTTCGTGACAATGTTGACACGATGGACTGATCGAGAAGGACATCGGTTTCACCGTCTGGCTTCCCTCTAAATACCTCTCGGATGCGGTCTGAGATGATGATCGAGTCATTCAGGGAGTAGCCCATCACTGCAAGTAAAGCGGCCAACACGGTTAGGTTGAATTCAATTTGACTCACCGCAAAGAGCCCTAGGACAATGACAATGTCGTAAACCAATGCCGCAATTGAACCTAGCGCTAATCGCCATTCAAATCGGTAACTCAAGTACAGCAAGGTAAGAACGAAACAAGCCAAAATCGCCAAGCCACCTTGTTCGACCATTTCTAACCCAACTTGAGGACCGATTACGCTACTGTTGGCAATGTGAAAATTACTGTCTATTGGCAACATTGCTTGTTTCAGCGCTTCTCGCAAATCGAGGTCTGTATCATTGAAACGCAGTTGCCAATTTCCCTTGCTTCCAGTCGCCATCACTTGCACATCTTGGCTCAGTGCCGAATCGAGGTGAGATTTGAGCAAAACTTGAGTTACGCCTGGTTTTGTTTGAATATCGGCGACGACACCTCCTGTAAAATCGAGTCCCCAATTGAACCCCCTTGTCACGATTGATGTAATGGAGAGCGTCAATAGAATCAGAGATATCATCGTCATCAAGTGACGTATTTTGGTGACGTTAATTGATTTGAACATTACAGTTTCACCTTATGTGAGGTGTCTCTACCCCATAAATAATTGATAAGAATTCGAGAGGCAAATACGCCGGTAAATAAGCTAGTCAGTAGGCCTAATCCGAGTGTGATAGCAAAGCCTTGAATTGGACCGTTACCTATTGCATACAAAGCGATGGCGACGATCATAGTGGTGAGGTTGGCATCGAAAATCGAAGAGAATGCACTATCGAAGCCACGATCTATGGCTTGGGAAAAGTTTCTGCCTTCTCGCATCTTGTCTTTAATGCGTTCAAAGATCAGCACGTTGGTATCCACAGCCATCCCAACGGTTAGCACGAGTCCAGCGATGCCCGGAAGCGTCAGCACAGCGCCAGGGATGAGCGCCAATAGACCAAACAGACACACTAAGTTGATAGTCAGTGCAGCATTCGCAACCCAGCCGAGGCGTCGATACCAGCAAGCAATAAACACCAAGGTAAAACCAAGTCCAAAGGCGAGTGCAGCAAAGCCATTTTTGACGTTTTGAGCGCCAAGAGTCGGCCCTATAGTGCGCTCTTCAACTATGGTGACAGGAGCGGTGAGTGAGCCAGCTCTCAATAGAAGAGCAAGGTTTTGAGCGTCTGTCATTGACCCCGCACCAGTGATTCGAAAGCGGTTACCGAGCGTTGATTGAATTGTCGCTACGCTGATAACTTCGCTTTGTTCAATGGATTGTCCTGTCTCTGACTGACTGTATTCACTGTAAAGAGTCGCCATCGGTTTTCCGATATTGCTACGCGAGTGATTGGTCATTAGCCGGCCACCAGTGCTATCAAGAGTGATATTAACTTCGGGTACCCCCATTTCTCCAAGGTTGGCGCGTGCATCGATAATATGCTCACCCCCTAAGATACTGTTTCTATGCAGAATGACAGGTCTACCATCTTGGTCATTGATGGATTTTGTTCGTGCGCTGGCATTGGGTTCTACATGGTAAAACGCTAACGATGCGGTGGCACCGATAATGTTTTTTGCGGATGTCGGATCTTGTACTCCTGGCAGTTCGATGCGAATTCGATTTTCACCTTGTCGCTGGACTGCGGCTTCGGTGATCCCTAGCTCTTCTATGCGACCTCGCATTGTTTGAAGATTTTGTATCACGGTCAGCGTTCGAATCGCGCGTTTTTCTTCCTCATCCATAGAGATCATTAAGCGCTCACCAGATTGCCTAAGAGCCCAATTTGGATACTGTGTTCTCAAGTGGGTTCGAATATTGCCAAGCAGTGTTTCGTTGTATCGAACAATGACCACCTCACCGTTTTCTACACGGCCACGTACACGAAACTCCTGACGAAGGTCATCGATCACTGATTGCGCGTGAGCATTGAAAACGGTGTCGAGGTCAACGTCTAAGAGAAATTGCACACCACCGCGCAGATCTAATCCAAGCTTAATCGGCTGGAAGCCCAGTGAGGTTAGCCAAGAAGGAGCTGAAGGCTCGAGTGCGAGGGCAACGGTCTCCGATGGTTGGATGAAACCGGACATCAAAGCTTGTGCGGGGGCTTGTTGTCCGCTTGAAGCAAACGTCACAACTAACCTACCGCTGTTTTCGCTAACACTGTGAACATCAATGTTGTTGTCGACAAGATAACGATATACATCATCAGCGTGTGCCATACGCGTTTGGTTTGAGATATGTAAAGCTTCACGTTCACCAAATGCAGAGGGCAGGGCACTGAGAAGCATCAGTACCACAGACAACACGAGAACGATGACCTTCCATTTAGCTAAATAATTTATGGGTGCGATTGAGCGATTTAACTTCATTTTAGTTGCATCTTATTGATTAACGCATACGTACATAGCACCAAGCTTATTTATTAAATAAACACCAGTATTAATCTTGTATGGGTAGAAACTAAAGGGGCCTCAAGGTTATCAAAGCGATTTCGGCTTTATCGATAAACCTACTGTTGGTTACCGAGCCATCTTAGTTTCTTGATTCAATAGAACTATGGATTAGAGAAATTCATATTTGGTTTACTCGACTTTTCATATATGAATTTCTCTAATTCCTCGCAGAGGTGCGCTGTATTTAAAACAATGGAATTTGAATTAATGATTGAGGAAAAACTTAAGTGGATTACACAATATATTTAAATGATCGCAAATATAGAGTTTGTGATATTGGTGAAGGGAGATGCACTCTAATGCTTAGCTACGCAGAAGATATAGAGTCATTGCATGAAAGTTTTAGCAATCAATTTCTTGAGATAGATAGAATGATAGTTATCGATATATCAAGGTGTTGGAGTGGGGATTTTGACTCGCTGATTAAAAAGGAACGCTGTGAACTAATCGGAGATATTCGCTTATTAACTGACATTTTTTGGCTTGATGACTTTGAAGTTAAAACAGATAAAGGGAAAGAAATATTATTAAGGGGTACACCAGTATATCCAATTTAAATCGAACGTTGATTAGCCAAATATGACTTTCTCTAATTCATCGATTTAATTATTGAGATTGATTGTAATAGCGTCATCGAAAGGGGCTAACCCTAATTTACGCCATTGACTAGAAGAACGACATTATGCGAAAGACAATTCTAAGCACTGCTATTTTACTCTCTACTTCATTTGTTGCGGTTGCCGACCAATACAATCTTTCTCTTAAGTATGACCCTATTGTGACGGATAGCGGGATTGTTACTACGACGCCCGCTGCTATGGTCGACCAATTGTGGGATGTAGACGTGCAATCAATTACTCAGATAACAGATGGTGTCTATCGTATTGCTGGGTGGGGTATCGGTAACGTGATCGCGGTCGAGGCTCCTGAAGGCTGGATCATCGTTGATACGGGAGATGATTTAAACGTAGCGCAAGAGCAGCGTAAGCAGTTGGAAAAAAAGCTTAACCAAGAGATTGATGTTAGCGCGGTTCTTTATACCCATTCGCATTATGTATGGGGTACACAAGCGTGGAGTAATGATGATACAGCTATTTATGCTCATGAGTGGATGGAGAAACACCTTTTTGCTGACAATGGCGTTAGTCCTTTAGCAGGAATCTTTTCTACTCGAGTCGCCATTCAATTTGGGTTGTTACACCCTGAAAGTGGCCCAGATGCGTTTCCTAATAAACTTGGTTTCACGCTAGACAAGCTAGAAGGCGAAAAAGGCTACCAATCTCCGACCGTTACTTTTGAGCACAACCAAGTTGAAACTCACACAATTGCGGGGATGGAGGTGATTGTTTTGCCTAGCCCTACGGATGTGACAGACAGTGTTGCCTATTATTTTCCCGAAAAGAGCTTGATGGTGACGAATGCAATGAATGCAGGCTCAATTTTTAATCTCTACACTTTGCGCGGGGATAGGTACCGTGATCCTATTCGTCTTGTTGATGCGGCAGATCTGGTGCTTTCTTATGACTTTGACTATCACGTTGATATACATGGTGCGGCCAATGTAACGAAAGAAGCCGCAGAGGATGCCATCTATGAGTTTCGTGACTCGATGCAGTTGATACATGACCAAACAATACGAGCGATAAAACTTGGAAAGGATGCTCAAGGCGCCGCTGAATTTGTTTATATGCCAGAGAACTTACGATTGGATAAAGAAACCTATGGGCAAGTTGAAAGTCATGCTAAGCAGGTCTATAACGGTGTTATGGGCTGGAACGGTTGGGACGTGTACGACATCAACCCTTTGCCGACACAGACCTTTGCTCATCAATTTATTGGGAGTTTAGGTGGGGTCGAGTTGGCCAATAAAATAGTCAAGCAATCGAATCAGAAGCAAACCTTGGAAGGGTGGCAGTGGTCACTATACTTAACCTCCCAAATACTTGAAATAGAGCCAAATAACGAAGAAGCCAAACTGTCACGTGCAGAAGCGGCTCGTGCACTTGGGCAACGTACCAGCTCAGCCAATGCTCGTGGATTCTATATTTCTGAAGCTTTACTTCATGAAGGGAAACTTTCATTCGGTGAACATCAATTTGATAACTATCAATCTCTAACCCAACTACTTGGGATAATCACCAGTGAAAAGTTGGAGGTGTCTCCGATAGAAAATAATGTCGAGTACATCCGTTATTTGGTTGATACACGTAAAGCGGAGGGTTTGTCTTCTCAGTTCAACTTAAACATGAGTGATAGTGAGCACGCGTTCGGTATTCAGCTTCGAAATGGCATTGTTCAAATTAGTTCACAATTAAATTCAGGGGTGACCGTGAATCTATCTCACTCTGAGTGGAGTGACGTTATATTAGGCAACACAGAGTTTAAGCAATTAGATGACTCGTTGGCAGATTTTGATACCGCTTTGACTATAATCACTAACTAAAATAATCCGGTAGTGCTTTTTAGTTAATTTAATGGTGGCCAATATTTGAGCCACCATTTTTATGTTTGTAGCTTTTGCTTCTGTCACGTTGCCTAACACGCTTTTGTCCAGAACCTTGCTATGGGGGCGTAACACGAAATTGCCCCATTATCATCCAGAGTAAATACTCTTTCACATATTGTTCAAATGTATTTCCCCTACTAAATCTAAGGGGCTAGACAATGCTATTTTTGTGTAAGAAGTTAAAAATCGTATTTTTAGGGCGGGAGGATTACCGTACAGAATGAGAATTCTGTCTGTTTACTGGAACATCTAAAAGCAATTCAACAGAAAATGAGTATGGAAAAAGGTCGCAACACGCGACCTTCTGTATACTTTATCTTACCACTGGATATCACTGTACTCAGTTTTTGACTTGTAGATATCACGATGCGTAAACTTGACATTGGCAAAGTCAATTTTGTTCAGATCAATTTTCTGGATATCCATATTGTCAAAGGTGCGTAGGTAGTAATCAGTGTTTTTCAGATCCACTACGTTAAAATAGCCCACCATCTGTGGTTTCGCGTCTAGCCATTTCCAGTATAGAGAACCTTGTGGAATATCCATGGTGTTGAGCATGGTCCAAGCGTGGTTGACTGCATCAAAGTCATTTTTAACACGCGCAAAATCGTTGGTGTAGTTCATTGAAACAATGTGTTTAGTACGACCAAATGGGGTGCGCTCAAACGCAGGGAAACCCAAGTCAGACCATTTCACATCAGACGCTTCATAATCAGCTACACCGCCCAAATGTAATGCCGCTTCTTCCATTTGCAGTGGGTATGCTGGCTCATTAGTCATAACACCTAGTTTATTTTCATGGATTTCTGGGTAGCCAGAGCCATCCGTCCACTCAACCACAATGGCTTTCTCGGTGTCAGTGATCGCTAGGTGTAAGCCCACATCGATACCATGTGCAACAGGCAGATCAGAGTTTTCAACTTTCACTTTCTTCAGCAGTTCAATGGCTTCATCAACTGACTTTGCGTTTGCCAAAATATAAACTGAGATATTCTGTTGATTGTAATCACCCTCACCAATTTCAGCGTATTTACTATGGTTTCCACCACCGCCTAGACCGAGGGTTTCAACGTTTAGGCCTTGCTCGTTTAGACCTGAAGAAACCCAGTCTGTATCGCCGTGCATGATGCCAACATAACCGATGCTACCTGTAACACCACCGAATCCTTCATAGTTACGTGGTGCCATGAAAACACGTTCTTCCAATTTAATTGGCGATTCCATAGAACGACCAACGATGCGGTTGTCCTGTGGAGTGTCAAAGAAAAAAGTAGAACATGCGTTTGCAGTGCCAGCCAAACCAGCAGAAACTGCTGCAGCGATAGCTAAAGTTTTAAATGTGTTTTTCATCTCAATTACCTCGTGGATTTAAATTCTTCGACATCCGTTGCCGTGTTGTCCTTGCGTGGTTTGAATTATTCCAACAAACAAGTTCCTCAACAAATCACTATGAGCACCTTTTGGGTGCTCTAAAATCATTGATAGCCCTTTCATTGTCAATTACACTTTTACTCAATGAGAAAATACGACACTTTCACAAAGGGCAAACATGGAATACTCATTGAACCAAATAGAAGCCTTTGTTCACACCGTCGAAACTGGCAGTTTTAAAGACGCGGGCATTCGATTAGACAAGCGCCGACAAGTGGTTGCTCGCAGCGTGGCCTCGCTTGAAGAAACATGTAACGTATCTTTATTTACAAGACATACGCGTCACGTAGAAATAACTGAGGAAGGAAAAAAGTTATATAGAACCGCAAAAAGAGTATTACTTGATGCCCGAAATTTTGAAAATCAGTTAGCGAGTTTTAATCGCCAATTACCCAACTCTTTCTCTGTAGCAATTGATAGCAGCCTAGCCTGTCCTGAGATAGCAAACTGTTACCTCGCAGTTCTTGAAGAAATCCCTAGCATCGATTTGAAAATATCTATGGGAGGCACCAAGCAAGTGATTGACTGGGTGAGCGAGGGCACGGTTGAAATGGCATTGTTATTTTCTCCATTACTTAACCTAGATAACTTACAAAATATCACAGTATTAGACTTTCCTGTTGTGGATGTTGGTCCACCCAACCTGGTCAATTTCGGAGAGATAAAAGAACAAGACACACTCTCTGACATGACGCAAATTGTCCCTCAATCTGTTTTGGACTTTGGTTATCAACAAGGTTACATCGATAGCGATAAGAACATTTTTGTCAATGACTTACAAGAGAGTGTCAATATGATGTTAGCGGGTGTCGGTTGGGCGAGGCTACCTGAATTTATCGCCCGTCCTCATATAGAAGCCGGTCGTCTCAACGCTTTCTCTCGCTTAGGGGGCAGTTCAGGAAATTGGTATGCTGAAGTGATTTATGCCAATGATGAAATGCTCACGTTGGCAGGAGATATATTTTTAGAGCACGCCTTGCGGTTGCGTGAAAAGTTATACAAACGCAATGGAGTCAGATCTTGATTTACGGTGAGATAGCGAACGTTTATTGAACGATTTCATCCTGTTTGACCTAATGATCCAGCTGTGATCTTATACTCTCTTTTACGGGAGTATCTTCATGAGCATCGACGCTTTTTCTGAGCACTTCGGCCAACTAAATGACCCTCGCCAATCTGCCAAGATCAGCTATCCATTATTTGACGTCTTGTTTCTGACGATCTGCGCCACTATTGCTGGTGCTGAAGGCTGGAATATAGTGGCATAGTGAATTGGGCCACCAGATTAGAGGTTTGCAATACGTCAGGTAATCCATGAATTACTAATTTAGTGAAATCACTGACACGAAAATGTCC
>NZ_BCUR01000002.1:0-33351 GCF_003569005.1 Vibrio superstes
ACCTCTCAAAGCGGACGGCCATTCTAGCGATTTGAACCTCAGTGTCAAACACTTTTTTGAATTTATTTTCGAATCGAACTTAAACTCAAATGGTTCGGCTAGTTAGCCTACTGAACTACTGCGAAGCGTTGTGCGCTCTGCCGTGTCAGTGAGGCGCATTATAGAGATGCTCGTCACATTGGCAAGGCTTTTTTTCAATAAATTTAAGAAAAAAGCCTTTTCGCTCGTTTTTTGAGTGAAAGGCTTATTTATCTATTTTTACCCCCTAGTTAGGTACAGGTTATCCACAGACTTATTCTAAATAGGCTAATTTCATATGCGACAGACAATAAAAAAAGAAACCGCATGAGCGGTTTCTTTTTCTGTATAGAGAGTAATAGAAGGAGGAACTACTAAAAGATTAAATTCCTGAGCCGTCTTGCTCTGCATTATCTTCGTGTAACCCACATTCTCTTTTAAGACCGAAGAATCGAGTGTCTTGCTCCTTCATACCCGGTTCGAGCTTAGTGGTAGTATGAATATCACCAATAGAGAGATAGCCCTGTTCTTTAAGAGGGTGCTGAGGCAGTGCATGCTCCTCTATATAGCTATCTACTTGTGCCGATGTCCAATCCACTATTGGAAGAAACTTAAATACTCCATGTTGAATAGATAGAACCGGTAACCCCTGTCTAGAATCAGACTGACTTCTTCTTAATCCAGAGAACCATGTCCCCGAATTAAGATCAGATAGTGCTCTGCGCATCGGTTCGACTTTATTTAACTGGTTATACTGAGTAATACCCTCTACGCCCTTTTCCCATAATTGGCCGAATCGCGATTCTTGCCAAGCCGGACTTAAAGAACTTCGGTATATCTTTAGGTTGAGACCTAAAAGCAGGGTTAGCTCATCTATAAACTGGTAAGTCTCAGGAAATAGGTAGCCGGTATCCGTTAGTATCACCGGAATATTCGGTGCCTGCCTCGTGACTAGGTGCAACATCACCGCAGCTTGAGCACCGAAACTAGATGAGAGCACGACGTTCTGTTGCAGGTTTTCCAATGCCCAAGCAATTCTTTGCTCTGTGGTCATGTCCTCTAAATCAGCATTAAGTTTAGCTAACTCTAGACTCTGCTCTACCTTGTTGAGTTTGACTATCTCTTTCAGGTTTGGTTTTTGAGTAAGTTCAAGCATGAAAATCCCTCTTAGATACTAAGACTTCTTCTACGATGCCATCTCTAATGACAAAGTCCCCAAATGCTTCTTCTGGTAAACGCTCACTCGACCAACGAGCCACCAGCAAATCGATCTCTTGTAATATTTGAGCTGAACTGATGTTCTCTTTATATATCTTCGGAACACGAGTACCGGCTTTGTTGCCACCAAGGTGCAGGTTGTATCTATCTGGCGCTTTGCCTACCAAACCAATTTCGGCCAGCATGGCTCGCCCACAACCATTAGGGCACCCCGTAACACGCAATATAATGCTTTCGTCTTTACTAAGTCCGTGCTTTTCTAGTATCCCTTCTACATCAGTCACAAATTGAGGGAGGAAGCGTTCTGCTTCTGCCATCGCTAATGGGCAAGTTGGAAATGCCACACAGGCCATTGAGTCTTTTCGTTGTTGAGACGTAGCAGGATCGAGTAGCCCACTTTCAAAGGCTATCTTTTCAATCTGCTCTTTATCTTTTGCATCTACGCCAGCCACTATTAGGTTTTGATTAGCGGTCATGCGCAGATCCCCTTTGTGGATTTTGGCAATATTAGCCACTCCACTCTTTAAGGGTTTGCCTGGGTAATCAAGCAACCTGCCATTTTCAATAAACAGAGTCAGATGATGCTTTCCATCAATGCCTTCCAACCAGCCAAACTTATCACCCCTATGGGTTAACTCGTAAGATTGCACAGGCTCAAAGCTAACAGCGGCGCGCTTTTCGACTTCTTGCTTGAATACCTCTACACCCACTCGGTCTAGAGTGTATTTGGTCTTGGCATTTTTGCGGTTAGAACGATTACCCCAATCACGTTGCGTTGATACCACGGCGGCAGCAACCTCTAGCGTCTTATCAAGAGGGATATAACCAAATTCATCGGCCTTTCTTGGATAGGTAGACGTATCACCATGTGTCATGGCTAGCCCACCGCCAACAAGGACATTAAAGCCGACCAACTTTCCGTCTTTCGCAATCGCCACAAAGTTAAGATCGTTAGCGTGCAGGTCAACATCATTATCCGGTGGTACGACTACCGTTGTTTTAAACTTACGAGGCAAATAGTTACTACCTAGAATTGGCTCTTCATCGGTAGATTCATGCTTCTCACCATCTAACCATATCTCTGCATAAGCTCTGGTTTTTGGTAATAGATGCTCACTGATCTTTGTTGCCCACTCATAGGCTTGCTGATGCAGCTCAGTTTCCACCGGATTACTGGTACATAATACGTTACGGTTCACGTCTCCTGCTGTAGCGATTGAGTCAATGCCGATAGCGTTTAGCGTTTGGTGCATCAGCTTGATATTTGGCTTTAGCACTCCGTGAAACTGAAACGTTTGGCGAGTCGTAAGACGAATACTGCCGTACATAGTGCTTTCAGTGGCAAACTCATCGATGGCTAACCATTGCTTCGACGTAATTACGCCTCCTGGCATACGCGCTCTTAGCATTACATTGTGCAGGGGCTCTAGTTTTTGCTTCGCTCGCTCATTGCGATAGTCTCTATCATCTTGTTGATACATCCCATGAAAACGAATCAACTGAAAGTTATCTGCATCGAATCCACCCGTAATCTCATTGTCGAGGTCGTTGGTAATGGTACCGCGCAAAAAGTTACTTTCTCTTTTGAGTCTTTCATTGTCAGAAAGTGGGCCTAGCTCTTCACCCAATACAGCTTGCTTTTCCATTAGTACACGTCCCTTTGATATCTTTTCTGTTTGCGAAGGTCTTTTAACCACTCTTCCGCGCTTTCTGGATTTAGCCCACCTTCTTGCTGTGCGATTTCGAGTAGTGTCGACTGAACATCTTTGGCCATTCGATCAGCATCACCACAGATATAGAGATAGGCACCCTCTTGTAGCCATTGCCAAACCTGTTGTGCATTCTGCTTAAGCTTGTCTTGAACGTAGACCTTGTTTGCTCCATCTCTACTAAACGCCACATCTAAGCGACTCAATAAGCCATCTTTTAGGTAGCGCTGAAATTCAAGCTGATACAGAAAGTCTTGAGTAAAGGTACGGTCACCAAAGAACAGCCAGTTTTTGCCTTCCGCTTCTCTCGCGTCGCGCTCTTGTAAGAAACTTCTAAACGGTGCAATACCTGTGCCTGGACCAATCATGATCACTGGGGTGTTGTCATCGGTTGGTAATTTAAAATTGTTGTTGTGTTCAATGAACACCTTGACGTCTTCACCTTCTTCAAGCGCATGAGATAAGAAACCTGAAGCACCACCTACTCTCTGACCTTTATTGGTGTCGTACTCGACTACCCCGACAGTTAGATGAACCTCTTCGTCCACTTCTGCTTGTGAAGATGAGATGGAATAGAGACGAGGAGTTAGGCGTCGTAGCATAGCGATTAGCTCTGTTGCGCTAAGCTTTGCTTTTTTCTCAGCTAACACATCCACCACTTGCGTTCGAGCGGCGTATTCTCTTAGCTTGCTTTTATCTTCGATAAGCTTGAGGAGTTTCTTACTCCCCGACTTCTCAGCGTATTGAGAAACAAATTGAGGATTAGAAGCTGTCACTTCAAAGTATTCTACGAGCGCGTGTTTTATGGATAGGATTTCGCCATCAATCTCCACTTGATCATCTTTATCTATAGATGCGATGGCTAAAATAGAGTCCACCAGCTGAAGATCATTCTTATACCAAACACCTAGCGCATCACCGGGTTGGTAAGTAATACCCGATTCTTCCAAATCAATTTCGATGTGTCTGACATCTTTTGTTGAGTCACGACCGGTAACTTTTTGGTTGGTCAGCAGACTAGCGGTATATGGGTTTTGCTTAGTGTATTGAGATTGGCTTGCAGACACAGGCAATTGAACCACTGCGCTTTGCGTCCCTGGAGAGTTTTCTTTGAATAGCTCAGCCACTTTATTGAGTGCTTGTGATTGCCACGCGGCAACGGGAGACTCGTAATCCACATCACAATCGATTCTATCTAAAAAGGCGGTCGCCCCAAGTTTGCCTAGAGCTGCATCAAAGTCTTTACCCGTCTGGCAGAAGAACTCATAGCTAGAATCCCCTAGCCCTACAACCGCGTATTGCAACTTGTCTAGCTTGGGTGCTTTCTTGGAGGTTAGATAATCATAAAATTCAATGGCATTGTCTGGGACTTCTCCCTCACCATTGGTAGAAGCTACGATCACTACGTGCGTTTCATTTTTTAGATTCTTTAGCTTGTAGTCTGCGGCATCGTAAAGCTTGGCCTGATACCCTTGCTCTACAACCTTGGCATGCAATTGCTTAGCGACACCTTTGGCATTCCCCGTTTGCGAGGCAAAGATGATAGAAAGCTGAGAAGCTGTCGCTACAGCAGGCGCTGTATCTGGAACAGAAGCTAAAGAATGGTTTTGGCTGATGCCATAGAAATAGCCACTAACCCAAGCCAACTGCTGTGGCGATAATTCGGCGGCGGCCTGTTTTAGTTGATTGGCTTGATTATCACTCAACGGAGTAGCAAAGCCAGAAAGATCCTTAAGCAACATGGTCACGTTATCCCTGTATATTACGTGACCATAAGATTACCTACTATTTGTAATAGCAATAAAGAATAAAGGGGTATGTTTAATAATCAAAAGGAATGAAAAAGAGTTTTACCTACAATACTTCTACTCTCACTTGGCTAAATCCAACCGCCATCGCACTCTTAGAAGCAGAGTCTAAGTCATTGTAATAGCGCTGTTCTCCTTGCGGATCAGTAAGAGCAAGTATTCCTCCATGACTGTCTCTAAACTCAACCACCCACAAGCCATCTTGGTCGGCTTGTTCTACGATTGCTTCTACCAAACGCTCAGAGCGATATAACACACGAAGTTCATTGATTGTCATATAAAAGCTTGCTCCTGTTTAACTCTACTAAGGATGGACCAAACCCGTGAAAATGCGAATTGAGAACAGCTATCAATTACCAGGCCCTAAGCTATAGGCAATAAAAAGCCCATCCGAGGATGGGCTTTATCATTTTAATTGATTCTTTAGAAAGCGACCTGTCCACCGACAAACCAACCGTCGACAAAGCCATAGGCTTTGCTATCAAACTCTTTAAAGGTGTAGTCCATCACGCGGTAGCCACCGCGCACAACCAAATCGACCGAATCTAGATCGAAGGTGTACTGCAAACCACCCGTTAGGTCTGCAGATTTAATATCGGATGTCTCACCAAAATCAAACTCACCGATGACCGCAAGATTTGTATTAGGAACGGCAATTAATGCATTGGCGTACCAACTAAAAATGATGCCATCAAAATCGCCACTTTTGTTTGTTTCGGTATCTTCATAGAAACTATTGCGATAGTCGGTCAAAGTGAAGCCAAGGTCTAACTCAAGATTTTCAGTTCTCAAAGGTCGATAGTAGAAGGTGTAATCGAACTTATCATGAGCAATGTATTGGGTATCTAATGCCGTATAACGGATTCTAAAGTTAGGCAGATAAGGCACATCGTGTTCGATTTGCGCGGCTAGGACCGGAATTTCGTCATCTTCTTGACGAGTTTCTCTGATCTTTGTGCTGCCCCATAACATGTCTGCAGTAATCTTACCATGAACACCTGGCTCAGCGACTTTTGCCTGCGCCGACCAAGAACTTGCTAATGCACTGGCTCCTACGACCGCAATTAAAGTGCATTTGTTCATTTTCCACTCCCAAGAAAACTAAAATCGTTACTATATGAGCAGATACTAGCATACATACACCTTAGTTAAATCAATAACTAACATCATGAACATGCGCTTGTACGCTTAAGCACCCAGTAGATCACAACGGCAAGTAGGATATAGGGCAAGAACTTAAGCGCCGCTCCCAGTAAACCCAATACTAGGCTGAACGCAAACACAACGAAAAATGCCATCAATAGGCCAAAGAAAGTTAGGCCGGTAAAGAAAAATACGCCAAAGAACATCAACAACATAAGTAGCTCAAACATAGACACTCTCCAACTACAGGTTAATAGGTCGGGGTAACATCGCACGTAAACCCCATTACTACATATATAAAGCAAGTACCTTGCCAACCGCAAACAACGCATTAACCCATTGATTAAATACAATAAAAAAGGCCCACACCAAAAGTGAGGGCCCTTTTAAGAATTAAATTTAGTAAAAATAACCAGTTAATGGTGAGTTTTACACACCTAGCTCTTTAGGGATTTTAGCCAAGGCAGCCTCAACAACCTCGATACCGGAACCGGGCTTGTGTGCATTTTCACTGATGTAGCGTCTCCACTGGCGAGCGCCCGGCATACTTTGGAACAGACCTAGCATGTGACGAGTGATATGCCCTAGGTAAGCGCCTTCCGAAAGTTGCTGCTCGATGTATGGGTACATAAGTTCAACCACTTCACTACGCTTAATTATAGGCTTGTCTTGACCAAAGATACGTTGGTCCACTTCAGCCAAGAGGTATGGATTTTGATAAGCCTCTCGACCAATCATCACGCCATCAAGGTGCTCAAGATGCTCTAACGTTTCTTCTAGTGTTTTCACTCCACCGTTCACACCAATATCTAGATGCGGGAAGTCTTTCTTAATTTGGTAAGCTCGTGGGTAATCTAGAGGTGGAATTTCACGATTTTCTTTTGGGCTTAAACCGCTTAACCAAGCTTTTCGAGCATGGATAGTAAAGTGCTCACAGCCACCCTTTTCGTTAACTGTTGATATAAAGTCGGTCAAAAACTCATACGAGTCTTGGTCGTCGATACCAATACGCGTTTTCACTGTTACAGGGATATCAACGACCGATTTCATTTCTGCAATGCAGTCTGCAACCAATTGTGGCTCAGCCATAAGGCAAGCACCAAACTTACCGTTTTGAACTCGGTCTGATGGACAGCCAACGTTGAGATTCACTTCATCATAGCCACGCTCCTGTGCCAGCTTTGCACAGTGCGCTAGGTCTTTTGCGTTTGAACCGCCAAGCTGAAGAGCAATAGGGTGCTCCTGTTCGCTGAAGCGCAGAAAGTCACCCTTACCATGAATAATCGCGCCCGTTGTTATCATCTCGGTATACAACAAAGTGTTTTGCGACAGCAACCTGTGAAAGTATCGACAGTGACGATCCGTCCAATCGAGCATCGGAGCGATAGAGAGTCTAGAAGATGGGTACATAAGGTTCAGTCCGCGAATAAAAATGAGGGCGTATTCTACATCCTGTCTATAAAATAGACCAGTTTATTACAGACATAAAAAAGACCAGCACTATGGCTGGCCTTATATAAGGGTAGATAAATTACGCTTTGTATTGTTTAAATGCGTTAATCAGACCGTTAGTAGAGCTATCGTGAGAATCTACTGCTGAGTTGTCAGCTAGCTCAGGAAGGATTTGGTTTGCTAGTTGCTTGCCTAGTTCCACGCCCCACTGATCAAAGGTAAAGATGTTCCAAATAACACCTTGAACGAAGATCTTGTGCTCGTACATTGCAATTAGGTTACCCAGCGTGCGCGGAGTAATTTGCTTCACAAGGATAGAGTTTGTTGGACGGTTGCCTTCAAATACCTTGAATGGTGCTAGCTCAGCCACTTCTTGTGCTGATTTGCCTGCAGCAACAAGTTCTGCTTCAACCACTTCACGAGACTTACCAAACGCCAATGCTTCTGTTTGAGCAAAGAAGTTCGACATTAGTTTTTGGTGGTGGTCGCCCGTTGGGTTATGACTGATTGCTGGTGCAATGAAGTCACACGGAATCAGTTTAGTGCCTTGATGGATCAGCTGGTAGAACGCGTGTTGACCGTTAGTACCTGGTTCACCCCAAATGATTGGGCCAGTTTGGTAATCAACAGCATCACCGTTACGGTCTGTGTACTTACCGTTTGATTCCATGTTGCCCTGCTGGAAATAAGCCGCAAAACGGTGCATGTACTGATCGTATGGAAGAATCGTCTCAGACTCAGCACCGTGGAAGTTGTTGTACCAAATACCGATAAGCGCAAGAATCGTTGGGATGTTGTTCTCAAGATCCGTTGACTTGAAGTGGTTATCCATCTCATGAGCACCAGCAAGTAGCTCAACGAAGTTGTCGTAGCCTACACCTAGTGCAATAGAAAGACCGATTGCTGACCATAGAGAGTAACGACCACCAACCCAATCCCAGAACTCAAACATGTTGTCAGTATCAATACCGAACTCAGACACTGCTTGGCCATTGGTAGAAAGAGCAGCGAAGTGCTTAGCGACGTGTGCTTCATCTTGTGCTTCTGCAAGGAACCAGTCACGCGCACTGTGTGCGTTTGTCATTGTTTCTTGAGTAGTGAACGTCTTAGAAGCCACTAAGAACAATGTTGTTTCTGGGTTCACTTTCTTAAGCGTTTCAGCGATGTGTGTGCCATCAACGTTAGAAACAAAGTGTAGGTTTAGGTGATTCTTGTATGGTGCTAGTGCTTCAGTCACCATGAATGGACCTAGGTCAGAGCCACCGATACCGATATTCACTACGTCAGTGATTGCTTTGCCCGTATAACCTTTCCACTCACCACCAATAACGCGGTCAGTGAAAGATTTAATCTTTTCAAGTACCGCATTTACTGCTGGCATTACATCTTCGCCATTAACAACAACAGGAGTGTTGCTACGGTTACGAAGTGCAGTGTGAAGAACAGAGCGTCCTTCAGTTTTGTTGATGGTCTCGCCAGAGAACATTGCGTCGATCGCAGACTTTAGCTCTGTTTGTTTCGCAAGATCAAACAGGTGCTTCATGGTTTCGTCGTTAACTAGGTTCTTTGAGTAGTCAACTAAGATGTCGTCGCCGAAGTTTTTAGAGAAGTTATCAAAACGCTCTGAATCTTGTGCAAAGAGATCTTTCATCTCCATATCTTGAGCTGATTCAAAGTGAGCAGTTAAGGCTTTCCAAGCATCGGTGTGCGTCGGATTGATGTTTTTCAACATTGTGAGTTCCCATTATTTCTAATTTTAAGTTGTGTTTAACAAAGAGCAGACGGAGCGACTCTATTGTTAAACTCCCCTGATACTGGTTTTAGTGACCGTGCATTGTTTCGCACCACCACTTTAATAATTTGTTCTAATGTACCGTGTTCTGCGGCTGATTTGGGATTATCACTGATGCGTTTGACGCAGTTGTTGACTTAGTTCACAGTTTAGTTGGCTAAATGCTGTCTTTAGTGTAAACAGGTATCACTCGAGAGGTGAGCTTAGTCACTAACTCATAAGCAATGGTTCCTACATACCTTGCAACTTCTTCTACAGGTAACGCCTCTCCCCAAAGCACAGAAGGATCACCGACTTTGTCGCTAGCATCTGGACCGAGATCCACGGTCAGCATATCCATCGATACTCGCCCAACCAATGGGACCTTGCGGTTATTCACTAAGACGGGCGTGCCATTAGGTGCCATGCGAGGGTAACCATCACCATAGCCAACCGCAATCACACCGATTTTTGTATCTCGCTCTGAAGTCCAGTTTGCGCCATACCCCACGCTTTCACCGGCCTTAAGTTCGTTAACAGCAATAAGGTGCGAGCGTAGTGTCATGACAGGGCGGTAGCCTAACTGCTGCGCATCGTTATCGCTAAATGGAGATACTCCGTACATGATGATGCCAGGTCGCACCCACTCAAAATGGCTATCACTACGAGACAAAATGCCAGAAGAAGCCGCGATTGAGCGTTCACCGGTGCAATTGGCAGTCGTGCTCTTAAATAGCTCAATTTGTTGCGAAGTGATTGGGTTTTCTAGCTCGTCAGCACAGCCAAAGTGACTCATATAACGTAGGGGGTGAGCCACATTTTTGCAGTTATGTAGGCGCTGGATATACTCATCATAGTGTTCAGGACGCACACCTAAACGGTGCATTCCTGTATCCATCTTCAGCCACACAACCACAGGGTTTTCTAGCTCGGCTTGCTCTAGAGCCTCTAGTTGCTCCTCGCAATGCACCACTGTTTGTATGTTGTTGGTGACTAAGATAGGTAGATCACTCGCCGAGTAAAAGCCTTCCAGTAACAATACGGGCTTAACAATACCACCCGCACGAAGCTGCAGTGCTTCCTCTACGCGAGCGACACCAAAGGCATCTGCACCTTGAGCGTGTTTGGCCACTTCTAATAAACCGTGCCCATAACCATTAGCTTTAACAACCGCGAGTAAACGGCTACTAGGCGCCTGTTTATGCAGCATTTCTATATTATGGCAAAGGGCATCGGTATTAATTGATGCTACAGCAGCTTGCAATCTACTCATGCCAGCTCCTACTCGTCGTCATAATCGAATGCGGGACCTGCGTAGTTATCAAAGCGAGAGAACTGACCCTGGAATGTTAAACGAACAGAACCGATTGGGCCGTTACGTTGCTTACCTAGAATGATCTCTGCCGTTCCTTTCATAGAACTGTCTGGGTTATAAACCTCATCGCGGTAAATAAACATGATCAAATCGGCATCCTGCTCGATCGCACCTGATTCACGAAGATCCGAGTTGATCGGACGTTTATCAGCACGTTGCTCCAAGGAACGGTTGAGCTGAGAAAGTGCAACAACCGGCACTTGTAACTCTTTCGCGAGAGCTTTCAAGGAGCGCGATATTTCAGATATTTCCAAGGTACGATTGTCTTGCATACCGGGTACACGCATCAATTGCAGATAGTCGACCATGATGAGGCTTAATCCGCCATTATCACGGGCTATTCGTCTTGCGCGAGAGCGTAATTCTGTTGGTGTTAGGCCTGAGCTATCATCAATGAACATATTCTTCTTTTGCATCAGAATGCCCATGGTTGATGAGATACGGGCCCAATCTTCATCGTCTAACTGACCGGTACGAATCTTGGTTTGGTCAACACGTGATAAAGAGGCCAACATTCTCATCATAATCTGTTCTGAGGGCATCTCTAGAGAGAAAATTAGAACAGGCTTATCAGAGCTCATTGCTGCGTTTTCACACAGGTTCATCGCAAATGTGGTTTTACCCATAGATGGACGAGCTGCAACGATAATCAGATCCGAAGGCTGTAGGCCTGCCGTTTTCTTATTCAAATCGTTAAAGCCAGAATCTACACCCGTTACGCCATCTTGAGGAGTTTTGTATAGCTCCTCAATGCGCTCCAGAGTTTTCTCAAGAATGTTATCGACATTCTGCGGGCCGTCTTTCTCATTACTGCGCTCTTCGGCAATGGCAAAAACCTTGCTCTCAGCAAAGTCGACAAGATCACTTGATGAACGACCTTGTGGGTCATAACCTGCATCTGCAATCTCGTTAGCCACACCAATCAGGCTTCGAACGACGGCTCGCTCTGCCACTATCTCAGCGTACGCATTGATGTTTGCCGCACTCGGTGTGTTCTTTACAAGGTCGGCTAGATAAGCAAACCCACCCACATCTTCAAGTTGCTCACGACGTTCTAAGAACTCAGATAGCGTAATTAAATCAAGTGGCTGGCTGTCTTCAAGAAGGGTTTTCACCGCTTCAAAGATCAATCTATGCGGGCGACTATAAAAATCTGTTGCCATCACTTTTTCGGCAACGGTATCCCAACGCTCATTATCCAGCAATAGTCCACCAATTACCGATTGCTCAGCCTCTAATGAATGTGGAGGCGCTTTGATTGCATCGACTTGGGAATCTTGTTTTGTGTTTGTTCGTTGATCTACCATGAATGTGCTCAGTGACTTGCTGTTCTTTGCATTATACCAATGCTAATGATGATGTGTTTAGAAAATTATCTTTAATAGATATCATCATGAAAACTATTAACTTATTCCATTGTCTCTAGAATGGCAGCTTTAGAGTTGAGATAATAGCTACTGTATAATTTTTTACCTAAGCTTGACGCTTAACCAAAAAGTTGGGGTACAATGCGCCAGCGCTATTTTATGCTAGAGGTATTTCGTGTCTAAAAAATTGCTATTTTGTCTGGGGTCTCTGATGTGCTCAGTGCTCCACGCGGAAGAGCTTACTGATACGGATATCGAGAGTCCTTCCCCCTTCAAGAGTGAAGTCGAGTTTGGTTACCAGGCTCACTCTGGAAACTCAGACTCAGAATCTCTAAACGCTCGTCTCAGTGGCGAATACATCAAGAATCGCTATCGTTTAACCGGTGAGTGGAAGTATTACCTGCTGTATAAAGACGGTGAAGAAGATAAACGCCAATCGACTTACGACCTGCAAGGGGATTATAAGTTAGGCCCTAAGAGCTACGCCTACTCAAGTTTTAGTGGCTATGACTCCAAGTACAGCGCCTACTTTACGGATTACACTATCTCAGCGGGTCTGGGTTACCAGCTTATGAATACCAAGTATTTATTGATTGAGGGTGAGCTCGGTCCTGGTTTTCGTTACCAAGAGCCCAATTTAGATGAAATTGACGATGACGATATCGTATTTCCTGAAACGGTCAGCGAAGCCATCATTCGTACCAACCTAGCGATGACTTGGAAGCCAATCAAGACTTTAGCAATAAGCGGTAATGTAACGGTTGTTGCCGGTGAGAGTAACACCAGAACAGATACCGAAATTTCTGTCATCAATGAGATCACCAACGATATCGCACTCAAGCTGGTGCATAACCGTCAGTACCACAACAAAGTACCCGATGGGTTAAGCAATACCGACTCGGTATTCTCCGTTAACCTGCTGTTCCTTTTCTAGCAAATCTCATTTTTTAGACATAAAAAAACACCGGCCAAGGCCGGTGTTTTAAAATCGTCTTTAGAGTAAAGAATTACTCTGCAGCAACAACTTGTAGGTTCACAGTTGCGAAAACTTCAGAATGAAGTTGAACGCTTACTTCGAACTCACCAGTGTTACGTAGTGCGCCTTCAGGAAGACGAACTTCGCTCTTAGCAACTTCAACGCCAGCAGCTGTAACAGCGTCAGCGATGTCACGAGTACCGATAGAACCGAATAGTTTGCCTTCGTCACCAGCTTTAGAAGCGATAACAACTGCTTCTAGAGCGTTAACTTTCTCAGCACGAGCTTCAGCAGCAGCTAGTTGCTCAGCAACTTTAGCTTCTAGTTCAGCACGACGAGCTTCAAACATTTCAACGTTAGATTTAGTAGCCATTACTGCCTTATTCTGAGGAATAAGGTAGTTACGAGCGTAACCAGATTTAACGTTAACAGTATCGCCAAGTGCACCTAGGTTACCGATTTTATCAAGTAGAATAACTTGCATTATTTAATCCTCTATTTAATAAACGGTGCCGATTACTGATGCTTATCAGTGTACGGCAGTAGTGCTAGGTAGCGAGAACGCTTGATTGCACGAGCTAGTTGACGCTGATATTTAGCGCTTGTACCAGTGATACGGCTAGGTACAATTTTACCAGCTTCAGTGATGTAGTTTTTAAGAGTTGCTACGTCTTTGTAATCAATCTCTTGTACGCCTTCTGCAGTAAAACGGCAGAATTTACGACGACGGAAGAAACGAGCCATGGGCTATCTCCTGATCTTAAATTTGAGTGATATCTTGGGCATGTAAAACCAGTTTTGCTGAGCCATTTCGACTCATTTGATAAGCAACAAAGCCGCTTACCCTGATTGTACTGCCTTTAACTAGTTCTTGAGTTAATGTGTGTGACCCTTTGCCACTCACCACTACAGGCATTCGACAGTAAACCTGTCTTGGAAGCTCAGCTTCCATCACATTTGAGCGATGCTCGAGCCAAAACTGGCAATGTGATATCCCCGAGGGGCTTTGTGTTCGAATAGGGTCTTTAGCAACAATGCCGCTTAAGTCCATTCGATTGGTCATACAATCAATTACTCAGCAGATGCTTCTGGCTTAGCTTCAGTACGCTCTTCGCGACGAGGAGCACGCTCTGCACGCTCTTCTTTTTGCTTAAGCATGATTGATTGCTCAGTCACAGCGCCTTTAGTGCGCATGATCATGTTGCGTAGAACTGCATCGTTAAAACGGAAAGCAGTTTCTAGCTCGTCGATCACAGCTTGATCAGCTTCAACGTTCATAAGAACGTAGTGAGCTTTGTGAAGCTTGTTGATTGGGTAAGCCAGTTGACGACGACCCCAGTCTTCTAGACGGTGGATAGTACCGCCAGCTTCGTTGATAGAACCAGTGTAACGCTCGATCATGCCAGCAACTTGCTCGCTTTGATCAGGGTGCACCATGAATACGATTTCGTAATGACGCATGTGTTGCTCCTTACGGATTATTAGCTTCCACGAATGGCTCGGTCGTCCAGAGGAAGCAAGGAACTAAAGATAAATGACCGAGTTTTAAGGACGGCAAATAGTACAGAAAGCAGTCAGTAAGATCAAGTAAAAAAGGGGCTTCTACAGAATATAGTTTTCCCGTCCCCATTTCTCTTTCATCTATTGGGGCTACTGGTTCATAAACCCTTGTTTCTTAAGGTAACTAAGAACTGACTGTGAAAATTCAATATGGGACTCTTTGGTGTATTTTAACTTAGTGTAAACCTGAGCCAAATTCTCTACACCAGACTCTTCAATCATCTGCTTAAGCTCGGGAAACGCCATATAACGTTGCCAACCTGCGGTTTCTCGCTGTTGATAGATATCTGAGATCTGCTGCTCGGTGTGGTCTTGGTATACCTCATTGTGCACTAGGCCTGCCAGAGGCAAGCGGTCACGCACTTGTGGAGATTCATCTGCATACCCTAGTGAGTATCCTACAACAGGTACAACACCTTCAGGAAGTTCGAGTATCTCTCCAATTTGCTCACAATTGGCCAAGGTAGAGCCCATGTAACACAAGCCCAGCCCTTTCGCTTCTGCTGCAATGGCCACATTCTGCGAGACCAGTGTGGCATCAATGGCTGCAATCATGAAGCTCATGAAGTTATCGAAATTTAGCGGAGCACCACTTTGCGCTAGCCATTTGCGCATGCGTCTAAAGTCGGCACAAAACGTCAGCAATACTGGGGCATCTACCACCATAGATTGCTGCATATGAGGGTCATACAATGCCTTTCTAAGCTTCTCATCTTTCGTCACTATGATGGAATAGGACTGCATATTGCCCGATGATGAAGCGCGAATACCGGCCTCTAGAACCTCATTGAGGGTCTGCTCTGAAATGGGTTGGGTTTTATATTCGCGAATGGAGCGATGAGAGTGAAGGGCCTGAAAAACGTCCATGAAGATCTAATCCTTGATACAAAAATAGGAGCCGAAGCTCCTATTTTATCATGGGTTAATTACACTTAACCTTGACGCTGTCTCACTGCTTCAAATAAGCAGATACCAGAAGCAACAGAAACATTCAGGCTTGATACTGAACCAGCCATTGGGATCTTAATCAAATCGTCACAGGTTTCACGAGTAAGACGGCGCATACCATCCCCCTCAGCGCCCATCACGATAGCTAAAGGTCCGGTTAGCTTGCTCTGATATACATCATGAGTTGCCTCACCAGCCGTACCTACGATCCAAACGTTCTGCTCTTGCAGGTGACGCATAGTACGCGCTAGGTTCGTTACGCGAACCAGTGGCACGGTTTCTGCTGCGCCACACGCCACTTTGCTTACCGTAGCAGTAAGAGGGGCTGATTTATCTTTAGGGACAATCACTGCCGCTACACCCGCCGCATCTGCATTACGCAGACAAGCACCTAGGTTGTGCGGATCCGTAACACCATCCAAGATTAAAAGTAATGGATTAGTCTGAGACGCTAAGATCACATCTAGGTCGTTTTCATTTAGAGCTTTAGCTGCCTTAACACGACCAATAATGCCCTGATGGTTTGCGCCCTTTGCTTTGTCATCCAACGCCTTACGGCCGGTTTGCTGAATCGACACACCAAATGCTTGAAGCTGATTGATTAAAGGTAACAAACGGTCATCCTGACGCCCCTTTAAAACAAACGCTTCAATAAAGCGTGCAGGATCTTTCTCTAGTACCGCTTTAACTGCGTGGATACCGTAAATATATTCGCTACTCATTATTTGCTTCTCTTATTTCTTCGAATCACGCGCTTTATTCTTGTTGCTACGTGCTTTACTCTTTCGGGCTTTTTGCGACTTTCGCTTCTTCGATGCTGGTTTCTCATCAGAGCTGCCATCTGGACGAACCGTAGGTTCTACCATAGTCTTCGCACGCTTGGAGCGGCCTTTTCCTGCTGCATCCTCTTTCTTTTTGTCAAAGCGCTTCGCTTCTTCTACTAGGCGTTTCTTCGCCGTTTTTCCTTTGCCTTTAGGCGTACGTACCGTACCCGCTAATTCAAAATCAATCTGTTTGTCGTTGAGGTTAACGGCTAACACCTTCACCTTAACCTGATCACCTAAACGATATATCTGGCCTGAGCTTTCACCCACCAATCTTTGACTAATTGCATCATAGCGATAATAGTCATTGGCCAATGCAGATATATGCACTAATCCATCGATGTGTAGCTCAGTCAGCCTCACAAAGAAACCAAAACCCGTCACATTGGCAATAACACCATCGAGCTCTTCACCCACATGGTCTTGCATGTACTCACACTTCAACCAATCGGCTACATCACGAGTTGCATCATCGGCACGGCGCTCTGTCATTGAGCACTGCTCACCATAGACATCCATATCATCAAAGGAGTAATGGAAGCCTCCTGTTGGAGTCCATCGGTCTTGGTTATGACCTTCCTGTTTAGCAATCAAGTACTTGATTGCTCGGTGCAACAATAAGTCAGGGTAACGACGAATAGGAGAAGTGAAGTGTGCGTATCGCTTCAGTGCCAGTCCAAAGTGTCCAGCGTTGTCGGGATTATACACAGCTTGCTTCATTGAGCGTAGCAACATTGTTTGAATCAGCTCTTTATCCGGTCGCTGGGTTACAACGTGCATCAAATCGGCGTAATCAGTCGGGGACGGCTCTAGCCCACCATTTAGGGTTAAGCCAAGCTCACTCAAGAAGTCCTTGAAGCCAACTAATCGTTGCTCTCCTGGAGATTCATGAATTCGATACAGAGCGGGTTCTTTTAATTTCTCTACCAATGAAGCCGAGGCAATATTTGCCAAGATCATGCACTCTTCAATAAGCTTATGGGCATCGTTACGAATAACAGGCTCAATGCGGTCAATCTTTCTGTCCGCATTAAAGATAAATTTAGTTTCTACTGTTTCAAACTCTATCGCCCCTCTGCCGTCTCGAGCCGTCTTAAGAGTACGATACATATTATGCAGTTCTTGAAGATGCGGTACTAAAGGCTCATAGCGCTGGTTAAGTTCTTCATCGCCATTGAGAATATCGTTCACCTTGGTATAGGTTAAACGAGCGTGAGAGTTCATCACGGCTTCGTAATGCTTATAGCCAGACAGCTTACCGCTTTCGGAAATCGTCATCTCGCAGACCATACATAAGCGATCTACTTCTGGGTTTAGTGAACACAAGCCGTTCGAGAGCACCTCAGGCAGCATAGGTACAACCTGAGAAGGGAAATACACAGAGTTACCACGATTAATGGCCTCTTTGTCTAGTGCGGAATCCGGACGAACGTAGTAGCTAACATCGGCAATGGCTACCCATAAACGCCAGCCGCCACTTTTCTTCTTCTCACAGAAAACGGCATCGTCGAAGTCGCGGGCATCCTCGCCGTCGATGGTCACTAATGGCAACTCTCTAAGGTCAACACGCCCTTTTTTCGCCTGCTCTGGCACTTCTTCTTCAAGGGAAGCAATTTGCTTGGTGACCTCTTCAGGCCATTCATTTGGAATTTGGTGTGTACGAATAGCGATCTGAGTTTCCATGCCCGGTGCTAGGTTTTCTCCCAGTACCTCTACCACTTGACCTGTCATGCCTCGAGAACGACTCCCCCTGTCGGTGATCTCGATAACAACGACATTCCCCATTCGAGCACCCATTCTATGTTCTTTAGGGATGAGGATATCTTGATGGATTCTTGAATCATCGGCGACAACGTACGCTTGTCCAAACTCCAAGAAGAAGCGACCAACGATCTGCATTGAACGCTCTTCAAGCACTCGAACAATACGAGCCTCTTTTCGGCCTCGTTTATCGGTGCCAGATTCTTGAGCGAGAACATAGTCACCGTGGATGATGCCACGCATCTGATGGAATGGCAGAACAAGGTCATGCTCTTTGCCAATCACGCCCTCAGGGCGTACCCAACCATAGCCATCTTTATGACCGATTACATGCCCTTTTATCATCTCGAGTTTTTCTGGTAAGGCGAAGCATTGACGACGAGTAAACACTAACTGGCCATCGCGCAACATAGCATTTAGCCTGCGACGTAAGCCTTCATATTGTTCTTCACCATCAAGCTCAAGGGCAGTAAATAAATCATTGCGATTCATTGGTGCGCCAGCACTTTCTAGAAAGCTTGAAATAAACTCTCTACTCGGTACTGGGTTTTCATAATTTTTCGCCTCTCGATCTGCATGGGGGTCAAGAGAATTAGAATCGGACATGGGGGTGCTCATTAATTAGAATAATTGAGTAAAGTATATTCTAGTAATGCCCCACAAGGAAAAAATGCTTTAAAAATTAATGAAATATTCGCTTTTTACGTCTAGCCCTTGGACAACAGAATCATCAGATCGGAATTATCATCCACCAAATCATCAAGATTGCATTTATCGAGCTCTGCCAAAAACGCTTCCTTTGCCTTGTGCAGGTAACCTTTAAGTCGGCATGCAGGGGTAATATGGCAAAATTCGGGGGAGCAATTGATGACCTTCAGTGGTTCTAGTTCTCTAATTACATGCCCTATATTTATTTCACTCGCTGGCTTATTCAGTCTAATGCCACCATTCTTACCTCGAATAGTTTCAATAAAACCGGTTTGCCCTAGTTTGTTAACAATCTTAACCATGTGATTGCGAGAAATATCGAACACTTCACTGACCTGGGTAATGTTTGTCAGTTCATCATCTTTGAGTGCTGCTAAGTAGATGAGAGTGCGGATGGCATAGTCAGTAAAGCTTGTAATTTGCATAGTGGTACTCCGTATCGTTCCATAAGTGTAATTCTTTTGTTGACTTTAATATACATTTTATAGAATATTAAACATATATTTCAAATGCACCTTTATAGGATTCTCTCAATGTTGGACCAAAAAACAATAGATACAGTTAAAGCAACCGCTCCAATTTTAGCTGCAACAGGCCCTAAACTGACGGCTCATTTCTACGATCGTATGTTTGCACATAACCCTGAATTGAAAGACATTTTCAATATGAGCAATCAGCGCAATGGTCATCAACGCGAAGCACTATTCAATGCGATCTGTGGTTACGCAACCAACATAGACAACTTGGGTGCCCTATTGCCCGTTGTAGAGAAAATCGCTCAAAAGCACACCAGCTTTATGATCACAGCAGAACAATACAACATTGTGGGTACTCACCTTCTTGCGAGCATCGACGAACTCTTGTCACCAGGTGAGGAAGTCATTACTGCATGGGGTAAAGCTTATGGCGTACTGGCTGATATCTTCATTCAACGAGAAGAGCAAATCTACAGCGAGATAGAGACATCGGACGGTGGCTGGCGCGGTCTGAGAGACTTCAAGGTGGTATCAAAAACCGTTGAAAGCTCAGTTATCACCAGTTTTGTATTTGAGCCAATCGATGGCAAGCCAGTCATTGGCTTCACTCCAGGACAATACCTAGGTATCTACTTAAATTCTGATGCTTTTGATAATCAGGAAATTCGTCAATACAGCCTATCAGCAGCGCCAAACGGTAAGACTTATCGCATTTCGGTGAAGAGAGAAGACCAAGGTGTCGTGTCTAACTATTTACACCAGAGTTTGCAGGTGGGTGATACAGTACAACTTGCACCGCCAGCAGGTGACTTTTTCTTACAAGCTGAATCTGAGAACCCTATTGTGCTAATTTCTGCTGGTGTAGGTCTAACACCTATGCTTTCTATGCTAGAAACACTTCAAGGACGCGAGCAGTCTGTAACTTGGATACACGCTGCGGAAAATGGAGAGCAGCATGCCTTTAAAGACAATGTTGAGCAGGTTTGTAAGCAGCAAAATTTTCAACACCTCACTTGGTATCGTTCACCGTTGAGCTCAGACGTGCAGGCTGAAGATTATCAATATGAGGGTCTGATTGATCTCTCTAAACTCAACAGTACACAACTGCCTAGCAATGCTGAAGTCTACTTTTGTGGTCCAGTACCCTTCATGCAATTCGCTGCTAAACAATTAGTAGAGCAAGGCATTAACCAAGACCAGATTCATTACGAATGCTTTGGGCCTCACAAAGTACTCTGATATCCGCTCAGTTTTTGACTGAATTTAGGTACAAAAAAACCGGCTATAAGCCGGTTTTTTTCGAACTCATTTCACTCGATTAAGAGTTAAATGGGTCTACCTTGATGATAGTTTCGTTACGGTCAGGACCGGTAGAAACGATATCGATAGGTACGCCAGTGAGTTCTTCAATACGCTTGATGTAATCTAGAGCAGCTTGTGGAAGCGCATCAATAGACTGAGCACCGAAGGTATTCTCAGACCAACCCGGCATGGTTTCATAAACTGGAGTCGCTTCTTCAAATGCTTCTGCAGCCATAGGAGAAACCTCTAGGATAGAACCGTCATTCATCTTGTAACCAGTACAGATTTTCAGTTCTTCTAGACCATCTAGTACGTCAAGCTTAGTTAAGCACATACCAGAGATAGAGTTAAGTTGAACTGCACGACGCATTGCAACAGCATCAAACCAACCAGTACGACGCAGACGACCTGTCGTTGCGCCAAACTCATGGCCTACATCACCTAAGTGCTTACCAACTGGATCTTGCTTATCAATGCCATCATATAGCTCAGTTGGGAATGGACCAGAACCAACACGAGTACAGTACGCTTTGGTAATACCAAGGATGTAACCGATGTGGCGAGGACCAAAACCAGAACCTGCTGCTACGCCACCTGCTGTGGTGTTAGAAGAGGTTACGTAAGGGTAAGTACCGTGGTCGATATCTAGAAGAGTACCTTGAGCACCTTCAAACATGATCTTGTCACCGCGCTTGCGTGCAGCATCAAGTTCGTCAGTTACATCAATGACCATTGAAGTAAGAAGGTCAGCATAGCTCATCGCTTGCTCAAGAACTTCTTCGTAGCTTACAGTGTCAGTTTTGTAGAAATGCTCTAGTTGGAAGTTATGGAATTCCATAACTGTCTTAAGTTTTTCAGCAAATGCTTGCTTGTCGAATAGGTCGCCTACACGTAGGCCACGACGAGCAACTTTGTCTTCATATGCTGGACCGATACCACGACCCGTTGTACCAATCGCTTTTTTACCTAGAGCGATTTCGCGCGCTTGGTCAATTGCCACATGGTAAGGAAGAATTAGCGGACATGCTTCTGAAACGAAAAGGCGTTCGCGTACTGGAATTCCGCGCTCTTCAAGAGGCTTCATTTCTTTTAGAAGTGCATCTGGAGATAAAACAACACCATTACCGATAACGCATTTCACGTTATTGCGTAGGATGCCTGATGGAATTAAGTGAAGAACGGTTTTTTCACCGTCAATAACTAGAGTGTGGCCTGCATTGTGACCGCCTTGGTAGCGCACCACATATTTTGCATCTTCAGTCAAAAGGTCAACGATTTTACCTTTACCTTCGTCACCCCACTGGGTGCCTAAAACAACTACGTTATTTCCCATCTTTCCAATTCTGATTGCTAGTTAAAAAAGGATTCTAGCACCGAAAAATCAAATTTGCAGTCATTTTTTAGACACTAACCATAAAATAATGGCGGTTATTCAAATTGATTTAAGCTGAAAACCAATACTTTATTAATGCTCACAGTAACATAAAGGTAATGACTGCCCCTGCAACCACGAGACATCCGCCCAGTCTTCTCAGCTGATTATCCGGCTGCTGGCTCAACTGTGCCATCATATTGCGCCATGCGTTTGGAGCTAATAATGGACCAATCCCTTCGAGTATTAAAACCAAGCCTAAGGCAATCCATATCCCTTGAGACATATCTACTTCCTATTATGAATGAATAAAAAAGGCTCCTATGATAGGAGCCTTTGCGATATCTAGCTGATATTACTTACGCGGTGCGCCGCTTGAATCGTTCATGAAGCGGAAGAAATCGCTCTTCGGATCAAGGACCATAATGTCCCCTTTCTCAGAGAATGATTTCTCGTACGCTCTAAGTGAACGAACAAAGCTGTAGAACTCAGGATCTTTGTTGTACGCTTCAGAGTAAATCTTAGCAGCAGTTGCGTCTGCATCACCTCGAGTTACTCGAGCCGTTCTGTCAGCCTCAGCAAGTACAGTTGCTACCTCTAGCTCAGCTTGAGCTCGGATAACTTCTGCCTTCTCACGACCTTGAGAACGGTGCTTACGCGCTACAGATTCACGCTCAGCACGCATACGACGGTAGATAGACTCAGAGATTTCATCCGGAAGGTTGATCTTCTTCATTCGGAAGTCAACAACACGAACGCCCAAGTCATCCATCGCGCTTTGGCGAGTATCTTGCAGTACTACTGCCATGATCTTATCACGCTCACCGTCAATCTCTACAGCAGCACGCGCTGCTTCAGAAACGGTTTCTTCCAGCTCTTCCTCATCAGGTAAAACGGCTTCATTACGAGGACCCGATACAATCTGCTTGATTTCACGAGAGCCGATTTCAGCACGAAGCACGTCTGTTACTTTACGCTCCAATAGGGCTTGCGCTGTAAGCGCATTACCACCACCGGTTGCCAAGTAATATTGACCAAAGTCTTCGATACGCCATTTCACGTATGAATCGATGATAACGTCTTTTTTCTCAGACGTTACAAAGCGGTCAGAACGGCCGTCCATCGTTTGAATGCGAGCGTCTAGACGCTTAACGTTGTCAAACAATGGCATTTTAAAGTGCAGACCTGGCTCGTGGATACGAGAGATATCATTGTTGTCTTTCAAGATACGACCAAATCGAACCACGATACCGCGCTCACCCTCAGGGACAACGAATACCGACATGAGCATTAGTGCGAGTGCAACCACCAATACTGGGATCATTAACTTACGCATTCCTAGTATCTCCCTTCACGAGTAGTAGTTGAACGAGTGTCAGTTGAAGACGGCTGCGGTGTTGTCGCCGCATCTAGCTCTATCTTATCGTACGCTGAAGATGACTTATCAGAGCGCTTGGTTGAAGAACCTTCCTGACCCGCTAACTTGTCGATTGGCAAGTACAATAAGTTACCGCTTGATTCAGAATCAATAAGTACTTTAGACGTATTTGAGTACACTTCTTCCATTGTATCTAGGTACAGACGGTTACGAGTAACCTCTGGCGCTGCTTGATATTCTGGTAGTAGTTTTTCAAACTGAGCCACTTGACCAAACGCTTCGTTAACGATGCGCTCGCTGTAACCTAGTGCCTCTTTCTTCAGACGTTCTGCACGACCTGTCGCTTTCGGCAAGATTTCATTCTTGTAAGCTTCTGCCTCACGAATGAAACGCTCCTCATCCTCACGCGCTGCGATAGCGTCATCGAATGAGTCTTTAACTTGCTCTGGTGGACGTGCTGATTGGAAGTTGACGTCAACAACAAGGATACCCATGTCGTAGCCATCAATGATTTCATTCAGGGTCTCTTGAGTGCTTTGACGGATTTGCTGACGGCCACTTGTCAGGATACTATCCATCAAAGAGTCACCGATTACTGCACGCAAAGCAGAATCTGTAGCTTGACGCAAACTGTCATCAGCGTTCGTTACGCGATACAAGTATTTGTATGGATCAGACACTCGGTACTGAACACCCATACCAACAGTTACAACGTTTTCATCTTTCGTAAGCATTAAGCCAGAAGCTTGAAGTGCACGAATTGCTTCAACGTTTACTGTTGTTACTTCATCGACGAAACGTGGACGCCAGTTCAGACCAGGATCTACGATACGATCGTATTTACCGAGACGAAGTACGACACCACGTTCTGCTTCACCTACTGTGTAGAAACCAGAGGCAACCCAGATAACGATGGCAACTACCGCAATTAGACCGAAGCCAATTGCACCGCCACCGCTTGATGATGAACCACCACCACGCTTACCAAATTTACCACCCAGCTTTTGACTTAGTTTGCTAAACACTTCATCTAAATCTGGCGGTCCTTGATTGCGACCACCCGATTGCTGATTGCCACGATCTTTATTACCCCAAGGGTCATTGTCGCGGCCATTGTTTCCGTTGTTATTTCCAGGCTCATTCCACGCCATTAGAAAACTCCATCACTAGATATGACGTTATAAAGTAACAGTCTTTTAACCGACTATAAAGTCGTCCAACTGCGCCTCTTCCCTCTTTTGCAGTCTAGCCCAATCGGCTTGCTGCATTCGAATATCAATCAACAAGTTACCTTCTGAATCATACGCCTCTTGTCGAATAGATTTCATATTGAAAAATACACTGCGTAAACGCCCCTGATACAGAGGAGGTATACTCAAGGTATATTCGACCATTTGACTTGCTAAGCGCTCAGTCAAGGCCTGAAACAGCAGGTCTAAACCCAAGCCTTCCATCGCCGAAACCCACACTGTAGTGGGTACACCCTCTTCGTTATATTCAATACGAGGAGACTGTTGTTCCATGTTGTCTATCTTGTTCATGACAAGTAAGACTGGGATCTCGTGCGCATCAATCTCTTCTAAGACGATATCAACGGCTTGGACATTCTCTCTGAAACGTTCGTCACTAGCATCTATAACATGTAACAAGATGTCTGCTTCTTGGGTTTCCTGCAAGGTTGCCTTAAAGGCTGCAACCAAATCATGCGGAAGGTGACGAATAAAACCTACTGTATCCGCAAGGATAGCGAGGCCTACGTCGTCTAACTCTATCTTACGTAGAGTTGGGTCCAAAGTAGCAAATAACTGGTCAGCCGCATAAACGCTAGCTTCAGTAATCCTATTAAACAGAGTGGACTTACCGGCGTTGGTATATCCAACCAAAGAGACTGTCGGAATTTCAGCTCGCTTTCTTGCTCTGCGGCCTTGTTCACGCTGCTTAGCAACCTTTTCTAGGCGACGTAAAATCGCTTTGATTCGATCTCTTAGCAAACGACGGTCGGTTTCAAGCTGGGTTTCACCCGGCCCTCTTAAACCGATACCACCTTTCTGTCTCTCCAAGTGAGTCCAACCACGAATCAATCGGGTGGAAATATGACGCAACTGCGCCAACTCTACTTGCAGCTTACCCTCATGGGTTCTCGCCCTTTGAGCAAAAATATCCAAGATAAGACCGGTACGGTCTAGCACTCGGCATTTGCACAACTGCTCTAGGTTTCGTTCTTGAGCTGGCGAAAGGGAATGGTTAAAGATAACTATCTCAGCCTCAAGTTGCTGAACGAAATCAGCAATTTCTTGTGCTTTACCCTCACCCACAAAGTACTTCGCATGGGGGGACTGACGGCTACCCGTTATGGTATGCAGGTTGTTAACACCCGCAGAAGACACTAACATCTCAAATTCAGCTAGGTCTTCCCACTCCCCTTCCTGTGTAAAATTAATATGAACAAGTACCGCCTGTTCACCTGATTCATACCGGTCAAACAAGCGATAAGCTCCTTACACAAGTTACTTGATGATTAGATAACTTTTTCAATTAGTCTTCAGATTTCTCTTGAGTGCGTTCTGCACGTTCATTACTGCTGTGATGAGTTACTGCTCGCGCAGGAACTACTGTCGAAATAGCATGCTTGTATACCATCTGATTAACGGTATTTTTCAGTAGGATCACAAATTGGTCAAAAGACTCGATCTGACCCTGAAGCTTGATGCCATTGACAAGATAAATAGAAACCGGCACGCGCTCACGACGCAATGCGTTTAAGAATGGGTCTTGTAAAGATTGCCCCTTTGCCATTGTCATTTTCCTTATTAGTATGTTGTTGTAATTATTTAGCAAGTGACAGCAGATAAAATTGTACTGTTTTCGCATCCTAGCTAAAGAGAACAAAACCTCAAAATAGTTCTACGTTCCGTGTAGAGGTTATGTTCATGTGAAACGATCATATTATACACAGCAAATTCAATTAGATGCTATGACATTTGCGATAGTTTCTACCCCGTGATCGATATTTTGACTATCGAGCCAAGTTAGGTCTTTCCAACTGCGAAGCCAAGTAATCTGGCGCTTCGCTAATTGCCTAGTCGCACAGACCCCTTTGAAGATTGCCTCATCAAAGCTGTACTCTCCTTCTAAGTAACCCCACATCTGACGATAGCCCACACAGCGAATTGAAGGAAGATCTGGATGCAAATCAGTGCGTTGATGTAAGGCTCTTACTTCATCTTCAAATCCAACCTCTACCATTTTTTCATAGCGAAGTTCGATACGTCGATGCAGTTCGGAGCGCTCTTGAGGAGCAATAGCAAACTGTTTCACATCATACGGGATAGGCTCCCCCTTCTGTTGCGTCAGTTCTGTCAGCGACTTTCCAGAAATACGAAAAACTTCTAAAGCACGCGATAAGCGCTGCGGATCATTGGGGTGAATACGCTCTGCTGAGACTGGATCAATCTGCTTTAGCTCATCATGCAGAGCTTGCCAGCCCTTTTGAGTAGCTTCTTGCTCAATTTGCGCGCGAATTTCAGGGTCAGCAGCAGGTAATGGAGAAAGCCCCTCTAGTAGAGCTTTGTAGTACAGCATTGTGCCCCCTACTAGCATAGGGATTTTACCTTGTGCCGTAATCTCATCCATTAGCTGCAGCGCATCACGACGAAAGTCTGCTGCTGAATAAGATTCTGAAGGGTCAATAATATCAATAAGGCGATGGGGGGCGGCAGCTTGCTCTTCTGCCGTCGGCTTAGCCGTACCTATGTCCATCCCTTTATATATCAAAGCTGAATCAACGCTGATTAGCTCAATGGGAAAGCGTTGTCGAAGGCGAATCGCCAATTCGGTTTTACCGGAGGCCGTTGGGCCCATTAAAAATATGGCCAAAGGCAATTTATCATTCATGTGATAGCGCTTTAATTTGGGTGGAAAAATCCACTAATTGAATAAGTTTCTTATCTTTTAAGTCTAGACCCTGTGCGGAAGCACCCTCTAAATCGGACAGTAGCTGCACCGCCTCTGACAAAGTGTAGGTCTTATTTTGTTCTACTACCTGACAAGCGAGCCAAAGGCTTAACTGTTCAAAGGACAACGGTTGCTCACCACTCAACATATCGATGAGCTTAGAAAACAACTGCTGAAGATTATGATGTCTCAGGGGCTGAGGTACTGCCATGATCATCACTTTGGCTCCAGCTTTAAACATCAACTGAATCGCAAAACGCTCAAGCATAGGCTGCATTTGCTTAAGCAGATCGATATCTTCGCTTCTTACTCGCAATGCTAGAGGGATCAACAGTGGCTGCTTGACCAACTGCCTTTGATCAACCGATAACTGTCCTCGGAGCTTCAATATCTCAGCATAAGACAACGCAAGCAGTCCGCATCCTGCGTTGGTATTAATCAACAGAAAGCGCTCATTGACCACAGTTAGAGCCTTCCCTAGCTGAGTAATAGGCTGAGCCACTACAGAGGGTGGAGTCTCTACGACAGAGCTAGGCTCAACGGTCATTAATTGCTGATAGACCTTAGCTTCTTGCTCAGACACCTGAGGCTTAGGTGTTCTTGAGGTGTTATTTTGTCCCCAACTTAAGCGCGCTTGTCTTTCACTTCGCGGTTCACCATGAGACGACTCTGCCGAGTCAGCCCTGTTCGGGTATGCTGGAATCTGCTGCATCGCCTGCGCTTCTCTTTGTGAAGGAGAGGCTGATACTGGCTTTGACTCGGGGCTAGATGTGACTGTGGTTTGCTCTGACTCACTTACAGTAAATTGCTGTGGATGAGGCGTGGCGAACGCACTTTCCCGTCTCTCCTCCGAGACGAGTTGTTGCGACTGTCCTAACGCATCAACAAGGGCTTGATAGATAAAGTCATGCACCAGTCGTGCTTGATGAAAACGCACTTCATGCTTTGCTGGGTGTACATTCACATCGACTTGATGTGCATCGATCTCAATGAACAGCACATAAGCGGCAAACTGCTCTGGACGCAATGCTAGTTCGTAGCTTTGACGAATGGCATGATTAATGAGTTTGTCACGCATCATTCTGCCATTCACATAGCAGTACTGCAGGTCACCTTGTGAGCGCGCAGCTGCGGGTGTGGTTATCCAGCCATACAACTTTAGGTCTTGATGTTGCAGTTCAACCTTTAACATGTTGTCTGCAAAGTTTTTACCACAGACAGATTGAATGCGTTGTTCTATTTGACGCTCTGTTTTTGCAGCGCGATATTGCTTAACCAGCTTACCATTGTGTCGAAGGTTAAGAGTGACATCAAAGCGGCTCAAAGCAATACGCTTTAACAGCTCTTCAATATGAGTGAACTCTGTCTTTTCAGTACGCAGGAATTTTCGTCTTGCAGGGGTATTAAAGAACAGATCCAACACCTCTACCGAAGTCCCTATAGGGTGAGCGGTAGGCTGCAACTTAACCTGCATATCCCGACCTTCAGAATAGGCTGCCCACGCTTGCTCTTGTGTCGCTGTTCTTGAGGTTAAAGTTAAGCGAGATACTGAACTGATACTAGCCAGCGCCTCCCCACGAAACCCAAGGCTCATGATGGCCTCAAGATCATCCAAGGTGGTAATTTTAGAGGTCGCATGTCGACTCAGGGCAAGTTGAAGTTCATCTTTAATGATGCCCTTACCATTATCCCTGATGCGAATCAGTTTACTGCCGCCTTTTTCGATATCGATATCGATACGAGTAGCACCCGCGTCGATGCTATTTTCAACGAGTTCTTTAACCACAGAAGCCGGTCTCTCAACCACTTCTCCGGCTGCTATTTGGTTCGCCAGTCTCGCTGGTAGTATCTTGATTTCGCTCATCGATTCGGAATAATCAGCGTCTGTCCAATGGCAAGCTCATCGGAACGAAGGTTATTAGCGCTGCGAATGCTGCTCACAGTCACCCCATATTTGGATGCGATCTTACCCAAGAACTCTCCTCGTTGAACCTTATGACGCCTGATTGGTTCATCCTTCACCGCAACAGTGATCTTAAGTTTTTGGCCAACACGAACCGTATTGGATTTAAGGTTATTCTCTCTTTTTATTGAGTCGACCGATACCTTATATCGACTGGCGATCTTGCCTAAATACTCACCCGATTTCACCACATGGGTAACGGTTTTGGTCTCTACAGTATTGAGTGTTTTCGCTGGAACTGAAGCGCCAGGAATAGTCAGCTTCTGACCCACTTTGACGGTATCACTTTTTAGATTGTTCGCCGATTTGATCGCCGCAACGGAAACTCCGTGCTTTTGCGCAATCTTAGATAAGAAATCACCGCGCTGAACAACGTACATTCCACCGTGGCTCGGGGTCTTATCAAACCCAGTCCCTTCCGGCGGATTCTGTTTTAGGTACGTCACTACTGCACGGGATAGGGCACTCGCTAGCTTGTCTTGATATGAGCGCTGAAATAGCAGTTTCTCTTCAGTTGGGTTTGAGATGAAGCCTGTTTCAACGAGAACTGATGGTATTTGAGGTGAGCGCAACACCGCTAGGCTAGCTTCACTTGGTTTACTTTTATGCAGACGAGCGACCTTTTTCAACTCACCTAATATCTCTGTCGCTAACTTCTCACCTTCACGCTTGGAGTGGGTAAACTGCAGATCCAGCAATGTTTGGTTTACGTTTTTATCCGCTCGAGTAACCGTGGAAGTACCACCTAACTTTTGAGATTGACGCTCTTGGTTCTCTACCCAACGAGAAATTTCTGTGTTCCTACGACGATCATTCAAGAAGAAGACGGAAGCACCTCTTGGCTGAGGCGAGGTAAACGCATCTGCGTGAATAGAGATAAATAAGTGTGCTTTCTCACGGTCGGCAATAGCCACACGCTGATCTAGATTCACATAGTAGTCGCCCGTTCGAGTTAACTTGGCTCTGATACCTGGGATAGCATTCAACTGTGCCGCAAGCTTCCTTGAAACACTTAATGTGGTGTGCTTTTCATATTTGCGACTAGGACCAATGGAGCCTGGGTCTTTACCACCATGGCCTGGGTCGATAACAATAACCACATCTTGTCGACTAGGCACGCTCGTTTTCGTCGCAACAACCGGCTTAGTTGCTGGTTTAGACTGGCTGGTTGCAGAGAGAGGAAAATCGATCACCAAACGATGACCGGCGCCGTTACCCGGAGCAAGCTTGAATAATTTAGGCGAAGACTTTCCCTTCAACTCAAACACCAATCGAAAGGTGTTTTTATTAGGGGGAGAACTTTCTCTCACTTTAGTTAAGATGGGGCTCTTAGTGACCGACTTAGGTAGTTTAGAGCCATTAGACGTGTTCTGAAGATCCACAACCAAGCGATCTGGGCTGCCTAAAGTAAAGTAGCTAAAGTCAGCTGACTGGCTCAGGTCAATAACCGTCCTTGTTTCTTTATTAGTGGTCGAAATGCGAATGTTCTTAATCTCATTTGCTTGCACAGTGGCAAATAAAGAAGAAACAAAGAACAAGGCAAACGCCCATACTGAATTCTTAATCAATTTAGCTCCAGCTTTTCAATCAGTGTTAGTCCATTGTCACTGTTTGCAGTAATGGTCGCGACACGACCCTCACCTTGATAACGAATATCGATATCTAAATCTGCTTTAGGAAGCAATCCTTCCCCTTTCTCTGGCCACTCAACAAGGCAGATTGCATCAGGGGTAAAATAGTCTCGAATTCCCATAAACTCGAGCTCTTCTGGGTCCGCAAGACGATAAAGGTCAAAATGATACACCTGCCAATCTTGCAAATCATAAGGCTCAACCAAGGTGTAGGTTGGGCTCTTAACATTGCCTTTATGCCCCATCGACTGGATAAAGCCACGACTGAAGGTGGTTTTTCCCGCACCAAGATCACCATGTAAATAAATGGTCGTTTGCTCAGAGCATAGGGCTGATAAGTTTGCTCCCATTTTTACGGTGTCATGCTCATCTTTGAGGGAGAAGTGCTTCTGGGTCATAAAAGAGTAGTCTTTGCTTGGCTTTATTAATAATGACCTAATTATCTCTACTGAGCGCGTTTTGTCGAGCAAACCCGCCTCTTTGGTAGACTATGACCAATAAATTTCGTTCAAAAGTACTTCGAATGGGTTGCACTGTTACATGTCGACTCGTTTATTCGCTAAAATAGACTCAACTTTCTTCGAATGACAGCATCAATGAATCTTCAACATTTGGCAGATCAAATCAAACTTTGGGGCAATGAACTCGGATTCCAAAAAATAGGAATAACCGATGTCGACCTCTCATCACATGAAGAAGGCCTGAAGAAATGGATTGCTCATGGCTACCACGGCAGTATGGAGTGGATGGAGCGCAATGAAGATAAACGCCTACATCCAAATAAACTTCACCCGGGCACATTACGAGTTATTAGCGTGCGCTTGGATTACCTTCCTCCAGAAGCTCATTTTGCCAGTAATCTTTCCGATCCGACCCAAGCTTATATTAGTCGCTACGCATTAGGTCGTGATTATCATAAGCTGATGAGAAACAAGCTCAAAAACTTGGCCAAGAAAATTGAAGATGAACTTGGAGAGTTGAACTATCGCCCCTTTGTTGACTCTGCTCCTGTGCTAGAACGTCCCTTAGCTGAAAAAGCGGGCCTAGGCTGGACTGGTAAACACTCTTTGCTACTGGATGAAGAGGCAGGTTCTTGGTTTTTTCTTGGCGAGCTATTGATTGGGTTGCCTCTTCCTGTTGATGCTCCAGTAGAAAAGCAATGTGGAAAGTGTCGCTCTTGCATCACAAGTTGCCCTACGGGAGCGATAATCGAAGATGGTGTCATTGATGCGCGCAAGTGCATCTCTTATTTAACCATAGAATATGATGGAATCATTGAGCGTGAGCTTAGTGATGCAATGGGAAATCGAATCTACGGTTGTGATGACTGCCAACTGGTATGCCCGTTTAACCGTCATGCTCAGCTTACGCAGCAAGCGGACTTTCATAGACGAGAAAGCATTAAAGACAGCAACTTAATTACGCTTTTCTTATGGAGTGAACAAGAATTCCTTAAGAACTTCGAAGGTTCAGCAATACGCCGCATTGGTCATCTGCAGTGGTTACGAAACCTCGCTATTGCTTTGGGAAATGGCGCATATAGCGATGAAGCTATAACAACTCTAGAAGGCAGGCTTGGGCTTTGTAACGTTTTGGACCACCATATCAACTACGCTATCGAACGGCTTAAATCTCAAACTCCATTTACCTCTACCAAGCAACAGCGACTGATTCGAATTGTTCAGAAAGGACTGCCTAGGGATGCCTAACTAGATGCAATGCCATCAACTCTAGAATATTCAGGACAAATGCACGCTAGAAAAACCAAATAAGCGTCAACAAGCGGATGTTAAACCCTTAATTCAGCATAAAATGGTAAGTACATGGGTAATGTGGAAAAAGAATATAAAGCAAGTCTCATTTCAGCATGCCCTAAAGTTAAACACAGACGCGGAATATGATGAAGATCAAATAAAGTGACATTTAAGATCAATTTCTTACATTCTCAGGATCAAGTAATCTCACCGTTAGCCCTTATACTTCAAGGCATTAAGCTATGCGCAATAAGTCCCATCTTTCTTATGATGAAATTAGATCTTGACAAAAGATCCGCAGAATTCAATTGCTAAAATTTTTATCAACCAAGTTATCCACAGATGTGGTTTTGTGGATAAGTCTGTGAGTTAATTCTTAATGGAGTGTAATAATGGGTGTTTCACAAAGATTGTGAGAAATTATAGATAAGGAGAAAAAGAACTGGGTAATGCTAGTGCAGAAAGAGTAGTGATTCAACCCAACTAAACACAAGGTTCCTCGTGTAGCAGGTAGTAAATCCAAAAGCTTTGGAGCGACACACGAGGTTCGAACTCGTGACCTCAACCTTGGCAAGGTTGCGCTCTACCAACTGAGCTAGTGTCGCATTTACTGACAGCTGATAGCTATAAGTAGTAAAGTGGTTGCGGGGGCCGGATTTGAACCGACGACCTTCGGGTTATGAGCCCGACGAGCTACCAAGCTGCTCCACCCCGCGTCCGAATTGTATCACCGTTAAGTACGATGAAGACTTTCTATTTGGAGCGACACACGAGGTTCGAACTCGTGACCTCAACCTTGGCAAGGTTGCGCTCTACCAACTGAGCTAGTGTCGCATTTACTGACAGCTGACAGCTCTAAGCTGATAGCTATAAGTAGTAAAAT
>NZ_BCUR01000002.1:34490-156672 GCF_003569005.1 Vibrio superstes
AGTTTAAAATTGGTTGCGGGGGCCGGATTTGAACCGACGACCTTCGGGTTATGAGCCCGACGAGCTACCAAGCTGCTCCACCCCGCGTCCGTAGTGTGTCATCGCTATTTGTGCGATGACAGCTTCTCTTTATACTTGAGAAAAGTTTGGAGCGACACACGAGGTTCGAACTCGTGACCTCAACCTTGGCAAGGTTGCGCTCTACCAACTGAGCTAGTGTCGCTTCGTAAACGTCTTTGTGCCGTTTAGGGATGCGAATTATAAGAGGTTATTTTTGTGATGCAAGCCTTAATTCTGATTTTTTTTATCTCAGCGCTTCAACTGAATAAAAAATCATCAAATCTTCATGATTGTATCTCTGTAATAACGAAGTTCAGCAATTGACTCGCGAATATCATCTAGCGCTAAGTGAACACCTTTCTTGGTAAATCCATCCAATACTTCTGGCTTCCAACGACGAGTGAGTTCTTTGAGTGTACTTACGTCAACATAACGATAATGGAAGTACTGTTCTAGTTCAGGCATGTGCTTGTACAAGAAACGTCTGTCTTGGCCGATACTATTACCACAAATCGGTGAAGCCCCCTTCGGTACCCACTTTTCAAGGAACTCTATCGTTAGAGCGACGGCTTTATCTTCATCGATACCACTGTTTTTAACCCTCTCCACCAAGCCACTATTGGTATGGGTATTGGTGCACCAATCGTCCATCTTGGCCAACTCGGCTTCTGGCTGATGAATTGCAATAACAGGCCCTTCAGCAAGAATGTTCAATTCGCTATCTGTAACGATAGATGCGATTTCGATGACTTTATGTGTTTCTGGATCCAATCCTGTCATTTCAAGATCGACCCAAATTAAATTTTTATCGTTCAACGCCATGAATGAAATTGCCTATTATTGTTGTTAAAGAATGAAACCTCAGTGGAGTGACTAATATGGACTGCATAAAAGTAAGCAGTGACCGCTTAGTCTCGCATCTTGAGGTCAATTGGGTATATCATACTCCTCAATTATAGAAAGCCAACTGGACACTAAATAATACATGGCTAAAAAGAAGAAGCTAACCAAAGGGCAAGTGCGTCGAGTGCGTGGCAATCAAAAGAAGCGACTGCAACAAGACAACACTGTTCAATGGGATGAGCAAATGCTTGGTGAAGCCAAGAAGGGCTTAGTCATCACTCGATTTGGGCAACATGCCGATATTGAGGATAGTGAGACTGGAGAGATTCACCGCTGCAACTTACGCCGTGGTATTGAAAGCTTGGTCTCCGGTGACCGCGTATTATGGCGAATTGGTCTTGAGTCTATGGCTGGAATCTCTGGTGTTGTAGAAGCGGTTGAGCCAAGAACCTCAATGCTCACTAGACCCGACTATTATGATGGCCTTAAGCCCGTTGCTGCCAACGTTGAGCAGATGGTCATTGTATCTTCAGTGCTGCCTGAGCTTTCTCTGTCTATTATTGACCGCTACCTGATCGCGTCAGAAACCCTAAACATCGCGCCACTACTGGTGCTCAATAAGATTGATTTAACCACACCAGAGCAACTTTCCCAGCTTAAAGAACAGCTAACGATCTACAGTAACATCGGCTACAAGGTCTTGCTGGTAAGTAAAGAATCTGGCGAAGGCATTCCTGAATTAGAAGCCGAGCTTGCAGGTAAGATCAACATTTTTGTAGGTCAATCGGGTGTAGGAAAGTCAAGCTTAGTTAATGCGTTGATGCCAGAACTTGAAGTAGAAGAAGGCGTTATCTCCGAGAACTCAGGGTTAGGTCAGCACACCACAACAGCAGCGCGCCTATATCACTTCCCTGCGGGTGGCGATCTTATCGATTCACCGGGAGTGCGTGAATTTGGCTTATGGCACTTAGAAGCCGATGAGGTCACCACTGCCTTCGTTGAATTCAGAGAGTTCCTTGGCTTTTGTAAGTTTAGAGATTGTAAGCATGCTGATGATCCAGGCTGCGCCATTCAACAAGCGATTAGCGACGGTAAGATTCATCCTAACCGATTTGAAAATTACCAGAAAATCATTGAAAGCATGGTAGAAATGAAAGCCAATCGTCAGTACTCAAAAAACAAGAAGCTGGATCAGTAGTATATTTAGACAAACGATGCCAGTTTGAGTAACATTCTGGCCCAATTTAGGAATAATGGACCTTATTGTGATTGATAAAATCAAAGTCGGTGCCCAATACTGGATGCCACAACACGGCCTAACGCGCTTAGTTGGAAAGCTTGCATCTGCGAAACTTGGCGGGGTTACCACGTCGATCATTCGTGGCTTCATCAAGCAATACAAAATTAACATGGACGAAGCTCTGCACTCAGATCCTGCTCACTTCGAAACCTTTAACGAGTTTTTCGTACGTGAGCTAAAGCCTGGAATTCGCCCTGTCGTTGAAGACGACTCGGTTATCACACACCCAGCGGACGCTTGTGTGAGTCAATTTGGTCCAATCGAAGACGGTAAGCTCATTCAAGCTAAGAAACACAGCTATTCAGCTCGTGAGCTGCTTGGCGGTGACCTAAACCTTGCTGAAAGCTTTGCTGACGGTAGCTTTGCTACGCTTTACCTATCGCCTAGTGACTATCACCGTGTGCACATGCCTTGCGACGGCACATTAAGACAAATGATTTACGTTCCAGGCGATCTATTCTCGGTAAACCCGTTAACCGCAGAGAATGTAGAGAATCTATTTGCCCGCAATGAGCGTGTGGTGTGTATCTTTGATACTGAATTTGGCCCAATGGCACAGGTTCTTGTCGGCGCGACCATAGTCGGTAGTATCGAGCTGACTTGGGCAGGCACCGTTACACCACCTCGTGGAAACACTGTCTATCGTTGGGATTACCCTGCTGATGGAGAGAAAGCTATCCACATCAAGAAGGGTGAAGAAATGGGCCGCTTTAAGCTAGGTTCAACAGTGATCAACCTGTTCCCTAAAGGTGCCATTGAGTTTGATGAAAGCATGCAACTTGAAGCTATTACTCGACTCGGTACTGCTTACGCTCACAAGCGCTAATGACGAGCATTTGCAAAATGTCATAAAAAAGGAGCCTTAGGCTCCTTTTTTGTTATTCCTCAGCTACACAACTCATTTGCAGACCTTCTTCAAGTAAGAGCAATTGCTCCTTACCCAGTTGAGTGGCCATTGGTTTTACCATGGCGAGTATCTGCAACATACCCTGCATAATCATTGCCTCAGTCACTTTTTGGTTGGCATTCATTGCCGATTGATAACCCAGCCACCCTGTAGCAATAAAATGCAAATTAGTGACTAATCTAGGCATGTCTTTGGGATCGACTTCGATCAACTCAAGGGTAAGAAACGACTGTACGATGGCAACTAGGTTAACCCTTAGTTTTTCTTGGACTTCCAAATAGGCGTGATGCAGTTGAGTGTCGCGACTCACAATATCGGCTAAGTTGGCATAGAAGAACCGGTACTTCCACATTAGAGAAAAGGTCGAATTGACATAGTGTTTTAACAACACCAAGCTCTCACCCTGGCTTTCATAAGGGCGAAACCTATCCAATAACTCAGAGGTATAGTCCTCAAAAATAGCTCGGATTATCTCTTGCTTGTTGGAGTAATGGTAATAGAGGTTTCCTGGACTGATACCAAGATGTGCAGCAATGTGGTTGGTCGTGACGTTGCGCTCACCTTGTTGATTGAATAACTCTAGCGCGCCTTGCACAATTCTCTGCTTTGTTTTCATTAAGCGACTCAATACCCTAGGTCATTGTTAATTAGATCGAAATAGAAAAGAGTTTTGCTATACTCAAGCACTATTACTGTAACGTAAAAAGCTATTATTACTTTGTCTGTATCTCATTGGCTATCTGCCGCTAGACCCAAAACATTGCCCTTGGCTTTAACTTCTATTGTGACAGGAAGTTGCCTGGCCTATACCCACCAGCAGTTTTCGTGGAATGTGAGCATTCTGGCTCTAATCACTGCAACGCTTCTACAAATATTATCAAACCTTGCCAATGATTATGGTGACGCTCAACAAGGAACCGACAATCAAGATCGACTTGGTCCTGCGAGAGCGATTCAATCAGGAGAAATAACGGCGAAACAGATGAAAAGTGCAATGGTGCTGTGCTCACTGCTGAGTCTCGCAGCCGGTCTGACGCTGATTCTAACATCTTTAACCACTATGGTGGATATTGGTATTTTCCTCGGCTTAGGTGTCCTTGCAATATTTTGTGCTATCGCATATACAGTAGGTAAAAAACCCTATGGTTACATCGGCTTAGGCGACCTGTCTGTCTATGTATTCTTTGGCTTGCTTGGTGTAGGTGGGACTTTTTACCTGCACACCAACGCTATCTCTGCCGATCTTTTTTTGCCCGCCACGGCCACCGGATTACTCGCGGTCGCGGTACTCAATGTCAATAACATGCGAGATATTGATAACGACCGTGCGTTTGGTAAAACGACAATGGCGGTGCGCATGGGGCTGACAAAAGCCAAGCACTATCACGCACTGCTGGTCTTAAGCGCATGGCTGGCTTATTTCATCTTCGTGCTCAATAATCATTTTAGCCCTATCAGCTTGCTTTTGACCTCATTGATCTTAGTTCCAAGCCTATTGCATTTGCGTTCACTTAGCCGCGCAACTGATAGTTTAGCCATTGCTCCATTGATGGCAGAAGTGGTAAAACTTGCACTAATTGCTAACTTATTATTTTCTTTAGCTATTATTGTTTAATCAAAAAGTTAACTTGCATCAATTTTCAACGAGCGTTGCAGGATATACTCGAGCGTAAGAATACTAACTTAAAAGGTGACTCTGATTATGGAATACAACACTTCAGCCCTGTGTGACGTTTACTTAGATCAGGTTGATGTCGTAGAGCCAATGTTTAGCAATTTTGGTGGTAGTGCGTCATTCGCAGGTCAGGTAACCACCATCAAATGCTTTGAAGACAATGGACTTATTCGCTCTGTTCTCGAGCAAGATGGGCAAGGTCGAGTATTGCTTATTGATGGCGGTGGTTCACTACGACGAGCCTTGATTGATGCTGAGATAGCGTCTCTCGCTGAAGAAAATGAGTGGGAAGGCATTGTCGTTTATGGCTCGGTACGTGAAGTGGATGAGCTTGAGGACATGAGCATTGGTATTCAGGCTCTCGCCTCCATTCCTGTTGGCGCAAGCCAAACTGATGTCGGTGAGCTGGATGTTCCAGTTAATTTCGGCGGTGTGAGCTTCTTACCTGAGGACTACCTCTATGCCGACAATACTGGCATTATTTTGTCCCAAGAGCCTCTAGACACCAATTTTGAGATTGATGTCGAAGACGAAGCCTAGCCTTTTCACTGTCAGATTAAGTTACATATAGACGCAGAACGAGAAATTCGTTCTGCTTTTTTTTGATTAAAAGCAAAATAATCTCGAATAAATTTTATCATTTCAAAAAAAACTGCATGACATCCAAACACTTGCAATAACTTTTCGATAGTCTGCATATTCCATGTAAAGAGGAAATGATGGAATGGACAAAGAAAATTCGAGCCAGGTTATTAAGTTAGCGTTCTGCATTCTTATACCTATTTTAATATTGATGATGCCAAGCAGTTGGATCCCAATTAATGATCTCACCGTGGTTCAACATCGATTATTGGCTATCTTCGTCATGTCCGCCCTACTGTGGGTTTTAGAGCCTGTTCCGGTTTTTGCCACCTCGATACTGATCATTACCCTAGAGCTGATTTTCTTATCCGATAAGGGATTGAACGTTCTAATCGTCGATCACGCCAATGAGGCCTTTGGCACCCTTATTCCTTATACGGACATACTCGGGTCCTTCTCTTCACCCATCATCATCTTGTTTATGGGCGGGTTTGCTTTAGCTATTGCCGCCTCTAAGTACCAACTGGACAACAACCTAGCTCGAGTTCTATTGAAGCCATTTGGCACCCAGCCTCGATACATCATGCTTGGCTTAATGCTGATTACCGCCGTGTTTTCCATGTTTATGTCGAACACCGCAACCACAGTCATGATGCTGGCACTCCTTGGTCCTATCGTAGCCTCTGCTAAGCCTGGTGACTTAGGTATCAAGGCCTTGGTCTTGTGTATACCTATCGCTGCTAATACCGGGGGTATCGCGACCCCAATCGGTACTCCGCCTAACGCCATTGCCTTGCAGTATCTTACCGGTGAAAACAGTATCGACTTTCTAAGCTGGATGATGTTTGGTTTGCCTTTTGTGATCGTGCAGCTCGCTATTGCTTGGCTGTTACTACAAAAGCTATTCCCATCATCAGAAGACAAAATGGTATTGTCTTTAGAGGGTGAGTTCTTAAAGTCTTGGAAAGCGATCGTTGTTTACATCACCTTTGCACTGACCATAGTGCTGTGGATGACCACCAAGCTCCACGGTATGAACACCTACGTCGTCTCAGTGATCCCTCTGGCGATATTTACGCTGACTGGCATCATGGGTAAAGCGGAGATCAAACAAATTAACTGGGACGTGCTGTGGTTGGTTGCCGGTGGTATCGCCATTGGACTTGCTCTAGATAAGACAGGTTTAGCTAAGGGCTTAGCCCACTCTATTGATTATCAGAGCCTATCCCCTGTTGCTGTCGTACTCACACTGTCCATCATTTGCTGGCTAATGGCCAACTTCATGTCCAATACCGCAACCGCTAACTTATTAATGCCTATTGCTGCGGCAATTGGTGCATCCATGCCTAGCCTAGCCGCGACCGGAGGACTGCAAGGTCTTCTGATTGTCGTCGCATTCTCTGCATCGCTAGGCATGATTTTACCTGTCTCAACGCCACCCAATTCATTGGCTTACTCCACTGGACTTATTGAGAGTAAAGACATGGCGAAAACAGGCATTATTCTTGGCATCGTCGGCCTAGCACTCGTCTACGTTGCTATGTTTATCCTAACCTAAAAGGAGTGCAAAACTTTAACTTAACTAGGGAGAAGTTATGTTTGTTGTTGCCCATAGAGGAACAAGAGAAACCCACCCAGAAAATACGTTACTTGCCTTTGAGAACGCATTAGAGGGAGGCACAAAAGCTATCGAATTAGATATCCATCAACATCAAGGAGAGTTCTGGGTAATTCACGATAGCTGGGTCAATCGCACTACTGATGGCGCTGGCCCGCTCAATTGGTTTTCGGCTAAGGGCTTAAAAGAACTTGATGCTGGTGAGGGTGAGCAGATCCCGACTCTGAGAGAGACCCTACACCACCTATCGGGTCGCTGTGCTTTAAACATTGAGTTAAAGGGGCTGGATGACATAACAACCTTGCTCACTCACCTCGACTATGCCGTTAACGAGTGTGGCTTTAATCAAGACCAACTATTGGTGTCATCGTTCAATCACCACTGGCTAGCAGAGCTAAATCGTCAGCGCCCTGAGCTAAAGCTTGCGGCACTAACTGCCAGCAAACCCATCGGCTTGTGCCAATTTGCACAAGAGCTCAATGCGTACAGCGTTAATATCGACTTGCACGTTATCGATGGCGAAATGGTTGATGATGCAAAGAAACGCGGCCTGAAAGTTTACGTGTATACGGTGAACCGCCAAGAAGATTGGCAACGCCTAAAAACGATGGGAGTGGATGGTATTTTCTGTGATGTTCCCAACGAGGCAGTAAAGTACTTCGCCTCAATCACGACTCAAAGCCGAATCTGGCCTGAGTAACACCGTTCAATCGAGGGTTTCTAATCCTCACGATATGGTGCATATTGAGGGTATCTATCAAAAACCTCAATGTGCACCATGGGATACGAATGGTTGGCCCTTGCCGCGGCCTTCTTATGGGCGATATCTAGCCTAATTTCAGTCAAACCTGCTCGCCACCTTGGCCCTTTTGCCTACAGCCGTTGGCGAATGGGCTGTACCGCAATCATGCTCAGTAGCATGGCCGCTTTCACTGGGGGCTGGGCAACCGTAGCTGCAGAGCATATGACGCTAATGATGCTTTCGGGCCTAATTGGTATCTTCATTGGCGATACCGCCCTATTTGCCTGTATGAATAGAATGGGACCGCGACAAGCAGGCCTGCTTTTTTCATGTCATGCCGTTTTTTCAGCGGTATTAGGGTATTGGCTTTTCAGTGAAACCTGGAGTGGTATTGAACTTCTGGGTGCGCTACTGGTATTTGCCGGTGTTGTGATCGCAATCTTCTTTGGCAGAAAACAATCTGGAAAGCATGACTGGGAATCACTACAGGGGAAAATGGCGGTCGGTATCAGTATTGGCCTACTCTCTGGGCTTTGCCAAGCACTGGGTGGCATCATTGCTAAGCCAGTAATGCAAACCAGTATTGACCCAGTAGCGGCTTCTGCCATTCGCATGATTACGGCGTTTTCGGCTCACTCATTGTTTTTGTTTAGTGGTGCAAAACTTGCGAAAGCTAAGCAGGCTATCAATCTAAAGATACTTGCGATCACCGCACTAAATGGCTTCTTGGCTATGGCTGTAGGTATGACACTGATACTTTACGCATTACAAGAAGGCAACGTAGGTATGGTAGCCCTGCTCTCTTCCACAACCCCAATTATGGTGCTTCCTCTGCTTTGGTTTATCACCAAACAGAGACCAAGTCGCTACGCGTGGTATGGCGCGATTTTGGCTGTTATTGGCACTGCGTTGATCGTTACCTGACACTGATAGCTTAAAAAAGCGGCATCCCCGAGAGTGCTCCTATCGGGGATCTAAACAAGAGAATTCTAACCTTTAAAGATTGCCGATAAGAGCACTCGGCAATGACGTTCTTCACTAGGCTAGTAACCTGCACAGAAGGCAACCCCAGTCATCCTCGAGCGCTCCTATCGAGGATCTATGGACGCACAAGCCTAAGATTGCCGATAACAGACCTCGGCAATGACAAATCCATTTTGAAAAATAGCCTAATAGCTACCAATTTACCGCTTTAGGGCTGTCAATTTTAAGCCCTTGGGAAAGGGAATGCGGTAATTTCATCAATGTGGGTTTGCTTGCAAGCCAACATGATTAGTCTGTCTATGCCTAAAGCAACCCCTGAGCATTGTGGCAGCCCGTGGCGCAATGCCTCAATTAAATGATAGTCAATGGGCTGAGGGGATAACCCCATTTTGTCGCGCTTTTCGTTGTCTTGTTCAAAGCGGCGCAACTGCTCATCGGCATCATCGAGCTCATGAAAGCCGTTGGCGAGTTCGATGCCCTTAAAGTAGACCTCAAAGCGATCGGCAACCCTATGATCATTGGAATTTATCTTCGCCAATGCCGCTTGAGAGGCAGGAAAGTCATAAACAAAGGCCGGTACCTGCTGCCCTATTTTAGGTTCAACGCCAATGCTAAATAACAGCTGCAGTAGCGTGTCTCTGTCTGTCTCTGGTTCGGCTATATCTGACAGCCCTAGGGTTCCCGCTACGGCTTTCAATTCATCCATGCTGCCTTGTAAAGGGCATACGTTCAATACATCAACAAAAGCCTGCTGATAGGTCATTCGTTCCGCTTGGTTACAGGACAGAACAAGCTGCAAAAGCTGATCCATTTCATTCATCAAGTCATGATGATCAAATCCGACTCGATACCACTCCAACAGCGTAAATTCGGGATTATGGTAACGACCCGCTTCTTCGTTCCTAAAGGCTTTCGCTATCTGGTAGATACAGCCACTGCCAGAAGCCAATAAGCGTTTCATGTGAAACTCAGGGCTGGTCATAAAAAACAGCTTTCTCCCATCCGCATACCCCGGGCCAATAAATTCCGTTTGAAAGGTATGTAAATGAATATCGGTCACAGTGGCATGACTCATAGCCGGAGTGTCCACTTCCAATACATTGCGCTCAACAAAAAACTGCCTGATGTGGCCGATGAGCTCTGCTCTTCTTTTCAAAGAAGAGAGGTCTGCAGAAGGCTGCCAGTTGAGAGTATTCATAGAATTTCCTGTGAAATGAATTGAATAAGTTTTTTAGATTCAGATGCTTATTTTGACATGATAATGATCACAGTCCCCGTTCTTTTTAGCTTTTTTCACCTGGATCAGCATCAAAAAACTAGGTAAATCAATTTTTTCGCAACACGCATCCCATACAATGGAGCGTAGCATTTCTTAAGAAACTTAAAATCACGAGCAGGACAACCTGCCTAACACTCTGGAGGATAACTGTGAAAATACTACACACAGATATCGCGGTCATCGGCGCAGGGGGTGCCGGTCTTCGAACTGCTATCGCAGCAGCTGAAGCGAACCCTGATTTGGAAGTTGCTTTAATTTCCAAGGTTTATCCAATGCGCTCGCACACTGTAGCGGCTGAAGGTGGCTCTGCTGCCGTCGTTAAAGAAGAAGATAGCTTAGACAATCACTTCAACGATACCGTTGGTGGTGGTGACTGGCTTTGCGAACAAGATGTTGTTGAGTTCTTTGTCGAGAACTCGACGCGCGAAATGATCCAGATGGAACAATGGGGCTGCCCGTGGAGCCGTAAAGAAAACGGCGAAGTAAACGTGCGTCGCTTTGGTGGTATGAAGGTTGAGCGAACTTGGTTTGCTGCAGATAAAACCGGATTCCACATGCTACATACTCTATTCCAAACCTCAATAAAATATCCGCAAATTAAGCGCTTCGATGAGTACTTCGTGGTTGACCTACTTGTCGTTCAAGGTGAGGTTCAAGGCCTAGTTGCTATTCATATGGCTGAAGGTGAACTGGTAACGATTAAGGCTAAATCTGTTGTACTCGCAACGGGTGGCGCAGGTCGTGTTTATCATACCAACACTAATGGCGGCATAGTAACAGGTGATGGCATGGCCATGGCATACCGCCACGGCGTACCACTACGTGATATGGAATTCGTTCAATATCACCCAACAGGTCTTCCTGGTACGGGCATCCTGATGACCGAAGGTTGTCGTGGTGAAGGTGGCATCATAGTGAACAAAGATGGCTACCGTTACCTACAAGATTATGGCATGGGCCCGGAGACTCCAGTAGGCCAGCCTAAGAATAAATATATGGAGCTTGGCCCTCGCGATAAGGTATCGCAAGCATTTTGGCATGAGCAGCAAAAAGGCAACACCATCAAGCACCCATTAGGGGATGTTGTGCATCTTGACCTTCGCCACTTGGGTGAGGAGTATCTGCAAGAGCGCTTACCGTTTATTTGTGAGCTTTCTAAAGCCTACGTCAACGTAGACCCAGCGAAAGAGCCAATTCCTATCCGTCCTACTGTTCACTACACCATGGGGGGTATTGAAACGAACCCTAAATGCGAAACTCGTATCAAGGGTCTATTTGCCGTTGGTGAATGTGCTTCCGTTGGCTTGCACGGTGCAAACCGTCTTGGTTCAAACTCACTGGCTGAGTTCGTCGTATTTGGTCGTGTTGCGGGTGAAGAAGCCGTAAAACGTGCGAGCGAATTCCAAGGGTGGGATGATGATGCTATTGAAGCTCAAGTCGAACTCGTTGAAGCTCGCATCCAAGCGCTAATGACACAAGACGGTGACGAAAACTGGTCAACTATCCGTACTGAAATGGGGCATGCAATGGAATCTGGCTGTGGTATTTACCGCAGTGAAGACCTAATGCAAGAAACCATCGACAAGCTTTCTGAGCTAAAAGAACGCTATAAAAAAATTAGCATTAAAGATAAAGGCAAGGTATTCAATACTGACCTTCTTTACGCCATTGAAGTAGGCTACGGCCTAGAAGTGGCAGAAGCTATGGCTCACTCTGCCTTGCTACGTACAGAGTCTCGTGGTGCCCACCAGCGCCTTGATGAAGGTTGTACTGAGCGAGATGATGAGAACTTCTTAAAGCACTCACTGGCGTACTACACACCACAGAGTGCACCTAGCATTGACTACAGCTCAGTGACCATTACCAAATCGCAACCAAAAGCTCGCCTGTACGGCGCGGCGGCTGAAGAAGCTGCTGCGGCTGAGAAAGCAGCGAACAACGCGGAGGAGCAACAGTAATGCCAGCTCGTATTCAGAAAGTAGATGTTCTCCGTTACGACCCTGAGAAAGACTCAGAACCGTATTTTCAAACCTTCGAGGTGCCATTTGATGAAACCATGTCAGTGCTTGATGCTCTGGGTTACATCAAAGATCACCTAGATAAAGACCTTGCTTACCGCTGGTCTTGTCGTATGGCAATCTGCGGCTCATGTGGAATTATGGTTAATCAGGTACCAAAGCTTGCCTGTAAGACCTTTCTGCGTGATTACCCAGATGGCCTGAAGATTGAGGCACTGGCTAACTTCCCAATCGAAAAAGACTTAATTGTCGATATGACGCCATTCATTGAGCGCCTTGAAGCCATCAAGCCTTACATCATTGGTAATGACCGTACACCAGAAGACGGCACAAACATTCAAACCCCAGAGCAAATGGCTCGCTACAAGCAATTTGCAGCCTGCATCAACTGCGGCCTTTGTTACGCAGCGTGTCCTCAGTTTGGTTTGAACCCTGACTTCTTAGGTCCTGCTGCTCTTACCCTCGCTCACCGCTACAACTTAGATAGCCGTGACAATGGCAAACAAGAGCGTATGGAATTAATCAATGGTGACAACGGCGCTTGGGGTTGTACTTTCGTAGGTTACTGCTCGGAAGTTTGTCCGAAGAGCGTTGATCCTGCGGGTGCAGTAAACCAAGGCAAGATTGAATCTTCAAAAGACTTTGTCATCGCCATGTTGAAGCCGGAGGATGTGTAATGAGTAATCGTAAACCTTATGTTCGCGAGATGAAGCGCACATGGTGGAAGGATCACTCTTTCTACCGTTTTTACATGCTGCGAGAGGCAACGGTACTGCCTTTGATTCTGTTTACCCTGTTCATTACCTTTGGATTGGGTGCCTTGGTTAAAGGTCCAGACGCTTGGGCAACGTGGTTAGAGTTCATGAGCCACCCTATCGTTATTTTAATCAATATCTTAGCGTTAGCCGGCAGTCTATTTCATGCTCATACCTTCTTTAATATGATGCCGCAGGTTATGCCAATGCGCTTCAAGGGTAAGGCGATAGACAAGAAAACTATCGTACTTGCTCAGTGGGCTGCTGTAGCGTTTATCTCTCTCGTTGTTCTCATCATTGTATAAGGAGTCGAATGTGATTAATCGAAACCCTAAACGTTCAGACGAACCCGTATGGTGGGGACTGTTTGGTGCCGGTGGCTCATGGTTTGCCATGATCACTCCAGTAACCGTATTTGTTCTGGGCATCTTAGTGCCACTAGGCATTATTGATGCTGAAGCAATGAGTTATGAGCGAGTCTCTAGCTTTGTAACTACGATTATTGGCGGCCTATTCGTGATTGGTACTATTGCGTTCCCTATGTGGCATGCAATGCACCGTCTACACCATGGAATGCACGACCTTAAGCTACACACTGGCGTTGCTGGGAAGGTTGCTGTTTACTTCACTGCAGCCTTCCTAACTGGACTGGCTATCGTGTTTGTGTTCATGATTTAAGAAGACTTAGATAAACAAAAGGCCACTGTTCTATGAACTAGCGGCCTTTTTTATGCTTTGTAATCAGTGATTACTTTACACGTCCAACGTATTCGCCAGAGCGTGTATCACATTTAACTACTTCACCAATTTGAATGAATAGAGGTACACGAACCACAGCACCTGTAGTCAATGTTGCTGGTTTACCACCAGTACCTTGAGTATCACCTTTTAGGCCAGGATCAGTTTCAACAACTTCTAGCTCTACAAAGTTTGGCGGAGTAACAACGATCGGGTTGCCGTTCCACAAAGTGATCATACAAGTGTTGTTCTCAACCAACCACTTCGCATTCTCGCCAACTGCTTTCACGTCAGCAGCGATTTGCTCGAATGTCTCATTGTTCATAAAGTGGTAGAATTCACCGTCCGAATATAGATAATCTAGGTCGATATCCAGAACGTCAGCCAGTTCTACGTTTTCACCAGACTTAAATGTCTTTTCTAGAACTTTGCCAGACAGTAGTTTACGAACTTTAACACGGTTGAAGGCTTGGCCTTTACCAGGCTTAACGTATTCGTTTTCTAGGATAGTGCATGGCTCGTTATCGAGCATGAACTTTAAACCGCCCTTGAATTCATTGGTACTTACAGTAGCCATTTTTTCCTCTTTAGATTCTTAGAGTAAGTTTTAATGCCGCATATAATAACCCAAAAAGCCGTATCTGTTGAACAAAACTGGTTACAACAACTGGCGAATGGGATCTCAGATCCAGCTGAACTGCTCTCAATGCTAGCACTCGACCCTCAACATTATGCTGATGGTTTCGCAGCGCGTAAACTTTTTGCCCAGCGAGTGCCTCTAAGCTTTGTCGAGAGAATGGAAAAAGGCAATCCCAATGACCCTCTTTTACAGCAAGTATTACCTGTTGTTGAAGAGTTTGCACAGGTGGATGGGTTTTCCACAGATCCGCTTGAAGAACAAGATAATCAACAGCCAAGCTTATTGCACAAATACAAAAACCGAGTGTTACTTATTCTAAAGGGAAGTTGCGCTATTAACTGTCGCTACTGCTTTCGCCGACACTTTCCCTACTCGAACAACAAAGGTTCTAAGTCCGTCTGGCAACAGAACCTCGACTATATAGCGCAACACCCAGAGATCAATGAAGTGATCTTATCGGGTGGCGATCCATTAATGGCTAAAGACCACGAGCTAGAGTGGCTTATGCAAGAGATAGAGAAAATAGAACATATTCGCACTCTGCGTATTCACTCTCGCTTGCCTGTTGTGATTCCCAGCAGAATCACGGACGCATTGTGCACAATGCTCAAAGAAACTCGACTCAACACGGTATTGGTGACTCATATCAATCACCCCAATGAGATCAACTCTGAGTTCGCTATTGCTATGGCCAAGTTGAAGCGGAGCAATGTCACCCTACTCAATCAAGGAGTAATGCTGAAAGGGGTCAATGATGATGTGTCGATACTGAAGAGCCTGAGCGAACGACTCTTTGGGGTCGGTATTCTGCCCTACTATATGCATGTACTGGACAAGGTGCAGGGCGCGGCACACTTTTACATTAGTGATGAGAAAGCAAAAGCATTGGTGGCGAGTTTAATGAAAGAGGTCTCTGGCTATCTAGTGCCGTCACTGACCCGAGAGATTGGCGGTAGAGACAGCAAGACCCCTCTTGATCTGCACCTTGAATGATCAAAAAAGCCCTGATGAAACTCATCCATCAGGGCCTTTAGTGTAATTGTTATTACTTCGCGAAGTTAACGATTGGGAAACACTTCAAGAAGCCATTGCTCGCACAATTAATAATACCAATCTGCACACCATCAATCTTCTCAGTCATATTGAAGAAGCCTAGCTGGAAGTTTGAGCTTTCAGAGATACTAGCGAATGCCACATCAGCAACCGTATGTCCGGTTGCATAGTTCACTGCCGCAAGGTTCAAACCTTTGACGTCGTTGGTGATATTCACTGTACCCGCATTAACGCCGCTTGTATTACCTGTGTTCCAGTTGAAAATACCTAATGATACGCCACTCATTTGCTGATTGACTTTTGAGGCCCCCAAAAACAAACCAAAGTTAACACCTGTGGTTGTGTCTGTTTCTGATAAACCTAGTAACGGGAAGTCCACGCCTTTAAGCTGTGATACTTTACCGTGTAATACCGCTAAACGAACACCACCCACCGCATTCGAGTCTGGGGCATTGAAGCCATTTAGTGAAGAAAACATCACCGGAGAACTTTCAGCAAGTGCCACCGGAGATGCCACTGCTGCTGCCACTGCTAATACTGATAATAGTTTTTTCATTATAAAATCCATCTCTTATTTTTTCCGACATACACCATGGCGTCAATCCGCCGAAAGGTGCCACTTCGATAAGCATAAGCCATAAGGGGTAAACAGCAAGAGAACCATAGATATTTTGTATACTTATCATTGTGTTAAAAAAAAGCCCCTGCATTTCTGCAGAGGCTCATTAAATATGGACCATCAGTTGGCTTTATTTGTCACGAGCTTTTAAGAGCTCAGCATAAGTACCACGGAAGTCATTAATCTTGCCGTCTTTTATCTCAAGGATACGCGTTGCCAAAGAATCAACAAATACACGGTCATGAGAAACGAAGAACAAGGTGCCTTTGTAGTTCTCAAGAGCCAAGTTCAATGACTCGATTGACTCCATATCCATGTGGTTGGTTGGTTCATCCATAAGTAGAATATTTGGCTTATGCATCATGATCTTGCCCAGAAGCATGCGACCTTGTTCACCACCAGAAAGTACCTTAACTGACTTCTTAATGTCGTCTTGGCCAAACAGCATGCGACCAAGGAAGCTACGTACTACCTGCTCATCGTCGCCTTCTTGACGCCACTGTGCCATCCAATCAAATACTTTAAGGTCTTCCTCAAAGTCATGGGCATGGTCTTGCGCGTAATAGCCAATGTTCGAGTTCTCAGACCATTTGTACTCGCCAGAGCGTGGAGCGATTGCACCCGCTAGAGTATTCAATAGTGTGGTTTTACCCACGCCGTTCTCACCGATGATTGCAACGCGCTCACCGACTTCAAAGATAGCGTCAAAGTTGCTATACAGGTCTTCTTCAAAGCCTTGAGTCAGGTTTTCTAGAACCAAAGCATTGCGGAATAGCTCTTTAGATTGCTCAAAACGAATGAATGGGCTCTGACGGCTAGAAGCTTTCACTTCATCCAACTCAATCTTATCGATTTGTTTAGCACGAGAGGTCGCCTGCTTTGCTTTAGATGCGTTAGCAGAGAAGCGAGATACGAAGGTTTGAAGCTCAGCAATTTGTGCTTTCTTCTTCGCATTGTCAGATAACAGACGTTCACGTGCTTGTGTTGCCGCCGTCATATACTCATCATAGTTACCTGGGTAAAGGCGCATTTCGCCGTAATCCAGGTCAGCCATATGGGTACATACAGAGTTTAAGAAGTGACGGTCGTGCGAGATAATGATCATAGTGCAGTTGCGCTGATTAAGCGTCTCTTCCAACCAACGGATAGTATCCATGTCCAAGTTGTTGGTAGGCTCATCAAGAAGCATGATATGCGGGTCAGCGAAAAGTACTTGAGCAAGAAGCACACGCAATTTCCAGCCTGGAGCGACTTCGCTCATCAGGCCGAAGTGTTGCTCTTCAGGGATGCCAACCGCAAGCAATAATTCGCCCGCTTTGGCTTCTGCCATGTAACCGTCCATTTCCGCGAACTCGACCTCTAGGTCGGCCACTTTCATGCCATCTTCTTCGCTCATTTCAGCCAATGAGTAGATGCGGTCACGCTCTTGTTTTACTGCCCAAAGCTCTTTGTAGCCCATGATCACTGTATCGATTACAGTAAATTCTTCATAAGCAAACTGGTCCTGATTTAGCTTAGCTACACGCTCGTTCGGATCGTAACTAACGTTACCACCAGAAGGCTCAAGCTCACCGCTTAAGATCTTCATGAACGTGGACTTACCACAACCATTTGCTCCGATCAGACCATAGCGATTACCTTCGCCAAATTTAACCGAGATGTTTTCAAATAGTGGCTTAGCACCAAATTGTTGAGTGATATTAGCTGTGGAAATCAAAGCAGGCCCTTATGCATTAAATATTTAACCGCGCAAAGGTACTCGTTTGCGGGAAAAATAGCCAGTAAAGTTTGACCTAGAGCACACATTTATCAACTGTAGATCCTAACTAATGACCAATCGATGCCCTTCTGCCTGAGGTTCAAAATCAATGAAGTGTTCAATGGCCTCTAATGCATCTTCAGCATAATGAGTCACGTACAATAACTGGCTCAGATTCGTGTTCGCAATTCTGTTCAACACAAACAAAACCAACTTTCGGTTAATGTAGTCAAGACCTTGATAAGGCTCATCGAGCACTAATAATGCCGGTTGCTTTATCAAAGCTCGACCGATCAGTAGCAAACGCTGCTGCCCATAATCTAGGCTCTTAAAGCCGATTTTCTCAAACTCACTCATCTCAAGTACTTTGAGCCATTGCTGGGCGACTTGTCTCTGCTTTTTACTCGGCTGCTCATATAGGCCAATGCTGTCAAAGAATCCAGAAAGCAGAACATCGAGAGCGCTGCAATTGACTCGATACTGCAAGTGCAGTGCCGACGAGACAATACCGATTTGTTTCTTTATATCCCAAATACTCTCACCTGAGCCTCGCTTCATCCCTAACACAGTGATGTCGTTGCTGTAGCACTGAGGGTGGTCTCCCATGATCAACCCCAGTAAGGTACTCTTTCCACATCCATTAGGGCCCCGTATTTGCCAGTGCTGACCTATCTTAGCCTGCCAAGTGAAGCCTTTAAAAATAAGGCCATCAAGGTACTCTACCTTAACGTTTTTCATGTCCACTAATGGATCTGGCAATGACTGCTGCTGGTGATATGACTCCATCAACTCATATACCCCGCCACTCTTCTGCAGTGAAAGCTTCTTTATGTGTTGTTTTATCGGATGATTATACCACTCGTATAGGGTCATCGTTTGAGTTAGGGATTGGTGATCGAATAGAGCAACGTGGGTAGTACATGTAGGTAGTTCATCTTCGCGAGAGGTGATAACAATTAATTGCATCTGCTTCGCACACTCATTGAGTAATTGACTCAACGCGAGTCGGTGCTCAACATCCAAACCTGAATAGGGTTCATCCAATATCAGAAGTTGCGGCTTGGTCACTAGCGCTCTTGCGAGCATCACACGTCTGGTTTCACCGGTAGACAATTGACGGAACTGACGTTGCCGCAGTGAGCCTAAATCGGTCTTCTGTATAACCTCTTCCAACTCAGTTTGAGAGCAGCCCATTTCAAGAATAAGCTGTTCTACCGCTGTTCCATAATCGATGCTGTCTTGAAAGTCGGTTTCGTCTTTGGCTATCTCTTCTTCAAGCAGGCGTTGTTGTTGTAACAAAGAGACGCAGGCAATGCGCTGTGGGACATTGGAAATACTGCTAGAAGTGGGCTGTAGTTCGCCGCTGAGCAGCTGAACAATCAGGGCCGAACACTGACTTTGTGAAGAAAATATCCCCCAGTGTTGCCCGTGCTCTATGTGCCAGTCGGCTACAAATAGCTCAGCTATGCCTTGTTTGTATTTCAGTTTATCTATGCGCATCATTCGTCCCTAACTGCCTGAATAAAAACAGTGTGCAAGAAAAAGCAGTAGATGACTAGCCTGCGCTTAGATATAAAAAAAGCGCCACTCAAAAGAGTGACGCTCTACAAGAAAAACCGTTACTTTGCGTTATAGCTGGCTAATCATTACCTTCTTCTGCAAAAAGTCGAACGAGACTTGATAAGAGCCTGTTGCCTCTGGAGTAAACGCAACATTGCCTCCCATCTCAAAGATTGGCAGAGAATCCGCATCGGCAGAAACATCGGCAAATCCATGCTCGCACTGCCCCCAGTCACCGCAAGTCAATTTGAACTGATAGGCCTCACCTGCAGTAAGCTCTCCGGTAGTGAACAGCACTAGGCCATCTTGCTCACCAAAGGTCATTTTACGTTCTTCCGAATGATCCCAGTCACCAGAGATTGAACCAGGGATATACCACTCTTTATTCGCATAAGACTCAACAAGTCTGGCATCAAGAACAATAGGATTAGAGGTATCATTCGCGTCTAGCGCAAATTCATACATGCCGATCTCAGTAAAGTTAGATGGGCAGTCTTGACCGTCACAGCCCATTGCACTGCTCCAATCTCCAAGAGTGAACTTGTAGCCAGTATCAGCACTCAACCCTAGTTTTACACTGTACACACCAGCTGTCGCATAAGGCGTTTCGATACCAGCAGGATCCCATACCGCCTCGCCAAAGGCACCCGCGATGTAAACGGTTGATGCGCCAAAGGGTGGTAGGTCTTGATCTTTCTCTGCGATTGGTAAGCCCGCACCTTGCGCGCCATACTGAGGCTGAACAAACACAGCGGTTGTTAGTGCAGGTACAGAGAAAGTCCCTTCAGAGAAGGAAGTATCACGTACTATGTAGTCCGCAGAGTTAGCTTGAACCTCATGCAGTTGGAAGCCCATTGCATTATCAATCTCGAAGCTTTGTTCTTCCGCTGTCGCATTGATCATCACAACGACCGCATCAAGATTAGGGTCAAGGTCTTTACCCGCATAGAAACCATCATCAATAGACATTACGATAAGGCCTTGCGTTTGTTCCTCGCCCACATTGCGGAAATCAACGCGCTTCATGACTTCTTGTTTCGAGTTAAGACGGAACAAGTTGCTTGAACTACGAATCTTCAGCAACTCAATAAATTGCTGCTTGGCCAATTCAATGTCTTGAGTATCCGGTTCGTTAGTTGTGTCTGCAATGATCTCAGAAATTAATGCCCAGTTAGCACCATCTTTGTCTTCACGAGGCAGACCTACATTCCAGTTATTGTCAGAGCCATCAAACTTCACTCGGTTAAACCAATCACCAGAGTCATAAGAATCTCGCTGCATTGATTTAGAACGCAGTAGCTCAGAGCCCATATGGATGAATGGAATACCTTGTCCCATCATCACAGTAGAAATACCCACAGTTTGCATACGAGCACGTTCGTCAGAGTTGATTCCCGTCGCAGTTTTATAAGCATTGTTGTCCCAGAAGGTTTGGTTATCATGCTTAGAAACATACGAGATATTCTCTGAAGGGTACTCTGTGTAGCCTGCTGGTGCGCCGTTGTAATCAATACCTTTGCCGTTCTTGGTGGCGCCAGTGTAATCAACCATAACGTAGTCTGCTAAGTTACCCGCCATCCCCAAGCGCACAAGGTCTTGATTGTGCAATAGGTTGTTGGTTTCTTCTTCGCTCATGTCGCGACGCTCATTTGGATAAGCCGCATTAGCAAAGCCTTGGTTCTTACGTAAACCTGTACCATCGCCATCAAATGGGCTGCCACCACGTACCGCATCACGCAGGCGGTCAGAGAAGGTACCGATTTGTGTTCCCGCCATGTTCAATTGCGTTGCCTGAGTAAAGCGGGCGTTATTGGATACTTCACCAAAGTCCCAGCCTTCGCCGTAGAACAAGATATCAGGGCGAACCTTACGTACTTCTTCTAGCGCCTCAACCATAAGCTCTTTTGGCTGATGTCCCATCAAATCGAAACGGAAGCCATCAACGTTATAATCTTCCGCCCATGTCACTAATGAGTCGATCATTAGCTTGCCCATCATGCGGTTTTCAGTGGCCGTATTGTCACAACATGTAGAGGTTTCTACGCCACCGGTGTTTACATTTAGACGGTGGTAATACCCAGGGACAATCTTGTCCAGTACTGATTTTTCATTCGTTCCAGAGGCATTGGTGTGGTTGTAGACCACATCCATAATCAGCTTGAGATCCATCTCATGAGTCGCTTTCACCATCTCACGGAACTCAACGATTCGCGCTGTGCCTTCAGCACTGGTTGCGTAACTACCTTCTGGTACTGTGTAGTGGAATGGGTCATAGCCCCAGTTAAAACTGTCTAGATCACGCAAATCATTCATTAATAACTGCGCTTGGCCCGTTGTAGGATCATAGCCTTGCAACACGCTTTCAAGGGTTTGAGATGAGTCTTCTGTACCACACACTACTGCGCTTGGTCTTACCGTACAAAGCTCTCCTACCGTATCGTTGATATCTATAGTTTCAGCTTCATTGACCGTTGCAATATCAAAGGCTGGTAAGATATGCAGCGTGGTTAAGCCAGCACCTTGCAGTTCTTTTAGGTGGCTGACTGACTCGCGCTCTGCTTCTGTAAGCGCTAGGTATTTGCCGTCCAGCTGCTGACTGCCTTGTGTATCACTAAAGCTAAAGTCTCTTAGGTGTGATTCATACAAGACATGATATTCATCCAAGTACTGACCATCCTCTCCAACGGGAGTTTCGGGTCTTTCGTAGTTGTCCCAACCTTTAGGTTTCAGTTTCTTATCTTTCTTAAGGTCAACGACTTGAGAATAAGTAGAATTAGTAGAAACACTCAACGAGTATGGGTCGGTCACCATCACAGTTTCAATCTGCTTGGTGGTTGGATGGTAAACGGTAACCTCATAGCGGTAGTACTTACCGACAACGCCATTCACTCGCTCAGATTCCCAAACACCTGTTTCTGGGTTCTCAACCAACTGAACACGCTTAGTCTGCTTTTTGACCTTATTATAGATATGCAAGGTCACGTTTTGCGCCGTAGGAGCCCAAAGCTTGAATTCCGTTCTTGAGCCATTGACGATGGCACCCAGCTCTTCAGAAATGGCATTACCTGCATCTTCGTTTACGAATACGTCATCTAACACACCCGCTTTTTGCACTTCAGTCGCAGCCATGACTTTATCTTGACTATCGTAAGCGACTAATACGATTTGGCTTTTAAGGATACGAGCCAACTCTTTATCATCAACATCAATGTCTGTTGCTATCATGCCACTCAGGTGAGGAAAGCGTTGCTGTAGTTCAGAGCTAAGGTCACCGGTAATTGTCAGATCATGAGGTTGCCCACCAGTGATCTCATTACTTTCTTCATCTAATTTAATGTCATTGGCAGGAGAAAACCTAAGCTCGACGCGAGAAGCACTTGCGGCATCCTCCCAAGCAATAGTCTCTTTATCTAACCAGTGGGCTTTTTGGCCATCAATGGCAATTGGGCGTTCAGCTATAGGCTCATAGTAAAGCTGGCTAGAACCATGGAAACCAAAAATACTGCGGCTATCATCAAGCTGAGTTAACTGTGCTTTGTGGTTTGCGCTGCCAAAGCCTTTCTCATCGCCCTTATGCAAAATGAAGTTCATACACTCATGAGGATCGCTAGCATTCATGTCGACTTTAAAAATGTAGTACGCGCCATAAGTTTGGTTAAAGCCGTCTGCTAGATAGGGTTCATCCCAACTGGTTCCCGTTGAGTTAATGCCCATTGCTTCTAAATCAGTGCTGGTGCAACCTTCGCCATTCCAAAGGTGCATACCCCAATCTTGGTACTCTCCCTCATCAGTAGTTCCTCGATTGTAATAGACAACAACCTCATCTTCAGATGGTACGTACAAATCTGAAGCAAAAGCCGCGTTAGTTTGCGCATGCCCCATCAAAAGAATTGACGTCACTAACATCGGCATCGTTGCCTTCGCCAGTGTATTTATTTTGAACTCCATAATCCCTTCCACTAGTTAATAAAAACATTAGACCGAAGACGACTCCTTACTACTCTTCGTCATTTGGTCGAACAACATAGTAGAAACAATCGATAACTACAGAGTGTGATCGATACTTTAAAAGTTCTTTATAAACAAGTAGATAAGAATAACTGCAGTAAGTATCACGGATTGCATATCTACAAAACCGCGTCAGGATCATGATTTGTACGCTGAGCTTCTACTCCTAAAATTAAACCGTACTACGCCACTAAACTACGCCTCTTGATAGATATTCTGTATAGATCAGGCAAAAACCATAACTGACGGAAATCAAAGCAAAAAAAAACGAGAGCCGAAGCTCTCGTTTTCTAATTATCGGTATTTGATGTAATTACATCATGCCAGGCATTCCGCCCATGCCACCCATACCGCCCATATCAGGCATTGCAGGAGCGTCACCTTGTGGCTTATCAGTTACCATAGCTTCTGTTGTGATCATCAGACCGGCTACAGAGGCAGCAAATTGAAGCGCACTACGAGTCACCTTAGTTGGGTCAAGAATACCCATCTCTAGCATATCGCCGTATTCGCCAGTAGCTGCGTTGTAGCCGTAGCTACCTTCGCCCGCTTTAACGTTGTTAGCTACTACAGACTCTTCATCGCCTGCATTGGTTGTGATTTGACGGATAGGAGCTTCCATCGCACGCAGAGCTACGCGGATACCTACGTTCTGCTCTTCGTTATCACCCGTAAGCTCTGTTAGCTTAGAGGCTGCGCGGATAAGTGCTACACCACCACCAGCAACAACACCTTCTTCAACCGCTGCGCGTGTTGCTTGAAGTGCGTCTTCTACGCGGTCCTTCTTCTCTTTCATTTCAATTTCAGTTGCAGCGCCAACCTTGATAACCGCAACACCACCAGCAAGTTTTGCTACGCGCTCTTGAAGTTTTTCTTTATCGTAGTCAGATGTTGCATCTTCTACTTGTTGACGAATTTGACCAACGCGAGCGTTGATAGCTACTTCATCACCAGCACCGTCGATGATGGTTGAGTTTTCTTTAGTGATAGTAACGCGCTTAGCTTGACCAAGGTCTTCGAGCGTTACTTTCTCTAGGTCTAGGCCGATTTCTTCAGAAATCACAGTACCGCCAGTTAGGATAGCGATGTCTTGAAGCATAGCTTTACGACGATCACCAAAACCAGGCGCCTTAACTGCGGCTACTTTAACGATGCCACGCATGTTGTTTACAACAAGTGTTGCAAGCGCTTCACCTTCAACATCTTCAGCAATGATAAGTAGAGGACGAGATGCCTTAGCCACTGCTTCTAGCGTTGGAAGTAGCTCACGAATGTTTGATACTTTCTTATCGATAAGAAGAATGAATGGGCTTTCTAGATCTACACTACCCGCTTCTTGGTTGTTGATGAAGTAAGGAGATAGGTAACCGCGATCGAACTGCATACCTTCAACTACATCTAACTCATCTTGTAGAGCCTGACCTTCTTCAACAGTGATAACACCGTCACGACCTACTTTTTCCATCGCTTCAGCAATGATGTTACCTACAGTCGCATCAGAGTTTGCAGAGATAGTACCTACCTGAGCGATAGCTTTAGTATCCGCACAAGGTTGAGATAGGTTCTTAAGTTCTTCAACTGCAGCAATCACTGCTTTGTCGATACCACGCTTAAGATCCATTGGGTTCATACCAGCAGCGACAGCCTTAAGGCCTTCAGTGATGATAGATTGAGCCAGTACTGTTGCAGTAGTTGTGCCGTCACCCGCAGCGTCGTTTGCTTGAGATGCGACTTCTTTAACCATTTGCGCGCCCATGTTTTGGAACTTGTCTTCAAGTTCAATTTCACGAGCAACAGATACACCATCTTTAGTGATAGTTGGTGCACCAAAAGATTTGTCTAGAACTACGTTACGGCCTTTAGGACCTAGCGTTACTTTTACTGCGTCAGCTAGAACGTTGACACCTTCTAGCATTTTGATTCGTGCGTCGTTACCAAATTTAACGTCTTTAGCAGCCATTTTTATATTCCTTTCTAAATTCTATTTTTTAGTTGTTGATTCAGATAATGGTTACTTATTCAACAATCGCCATAATGTCGTTTTCAGACATGATAAGCACTTCTTTGCCATCAATCTTTTCAGTCTTAGTGCCGTAACCTTCAGCGAAGATCACAGTGTCACCAACTTGAACGTCTAGAGGTTGAACGCTGCCATTCTCTAGGATGCGACCCTTACCGACAGCTAGGATTTTACCGCGAGTAGATTTCTCAGCAGCAGAACCAGTTAGTACGATGCCGCCAGCAGATTTTGATTCAACTTCTTGACGCTCAACGATAACTCGATCATGTAATGGACGAATATTCATCGATTGATTCTCCTAATGTGTTTTTCCAACGAATGATAAAATGCCGTTTCTTGGCTAGTGAAGAATATGTTGGGGGCAATCCCTATGATCCCAAGGGTGAGAGGCGAGTTTTTTACAAAAACTTCATATAAGTGTGCACTTAGTTTGCTTAGGCAGAATCTTGCTTCTCTGGTTGAATGTCTTGTAACAATGTATTCTTAACGCCCAACCAGAACGCTAGAGTTTCCATGCAAGATAAACACGGCCTTTTAACTGCTCCTATCAACAAGGTTTTGCGTGAAATGACGCTACCTATGGTGCTGGGTATTGTTGCCATCTTGATGTTTAACCTCGTTGATACCTTCTTTATCTCCCTACTGGGCACCGAGGCGCTCGCAGCCATCAGTTTCACCTTTCCGGTTACCTTTGCCATGAACTGCATCACCATGGGGATTGGCATGGGATTGTCGACTCACGTAGGTCGCTTTTTGGGTCAAAACCAACCTGAGCAAGCCGCTCGCTTTTCCAGTCATGGCATATTGCTCGCTATCGTTCTTGTCAGTATTGCTTCATTCATCGGACTGCAGACTATAGACCCATTATTTACTCTGCTAGGCGCTGAACCCCAACTGCTGCCACTGATCGACCAATACATGTTCGTCTGGTACCTAACAGTGCCACTTCTGGTGATTCCAATGAGTGGTAATGCCGCCATACGAGCATGTGGTGATACCAAGACTCCCGCCAAGATTATGATTGGCGCTGGGTTGGTCAACGGCATATTAGACCCCTTGCTGATATTTGGTATTGGCCCTTTCCCTGAGTTGGGTATCCAAGGTGCCGCCATTGCCAGTGGCATTAGCTGGCTCGCAGCATTGATAGGGGCTTTCTATTTTCTAGTTGTTCAAGTGAAGTTGCTTGCTAAGCCTAAGCCGACACAACTACTAGGTGATTGGAAAAGCATTCTTCAAATCGGCACTCCTGCCGCTTTGTCTAACGCATTGAATCCATTGAGTGCCGCCATTTTGATGATGATACTTGCAAGCCATGGCACCGCTGCGGTGGCGGCGTATGGCGCGGCACAACGCATTGAATCATTACTGTTGATTGTACTAATGGCTCTTACCTCTGTGCTCACTCCGTTTATGGCTCAAAACCTAGGGGCGAATAATCATGAGCGCAGCTTCAAAGCGCTGTTCATGTGCATGCGCTTTTCAATCCTATTTCAATTACTCATCTTCATTATGATGGTGCCACTTAGCGTCCCTTTCGCCAGCCTATTTAGTCAAGAAGAGAGCGTGCGTCATTTGCTATGGCTGTACTTAGTCTGCGTGCCAATTAGTTACGGATTTCAAGGGATCATCATGTTGCTGGTGAGCAGCTTAAATGCGATGCACAAGCCTATGCTAGCGTTTGTTTGGAGTTGCTTGCGTTTGTTCGTCTTTACCCTGCCATGTGCTTGGTTAGGCAGCCAATGGTTTGGTATTACAGGGTTATTTGTAGGAGTAGCACTGGGCAATGTATTAGGGGGGATTTTCGGGTATTTGTATGCACTGATGCTTCGTCGTGACACCCTAAACGAAATAAGCCCAACCGTAGGCTGAGCTTATTGTTAACGTATTGCTGTTATGCTGAAAGCTAAATACCGTCACCACCAATAAAGCTCTGAGAGCGACCATTAAAATTTTGGTCCATATCTTCTGAAGGCTTATCGGATTTAGGCTTACCGGTCACTTTTGCTGGCACGCCCGCCACAGTAGTATGTGGGGCTACAGGTTGCAGTACCACCGAGCATGAGCCAATCTTAGCGCCCTCGCCTACTTCAATATTACCCAGTACCTTAGCACCCGCGCCAATCATTACACCTTCACGAATTTTCGGGTGACGATCACCGCTTTCTTTACCCGTACCGCCTAAGGTAACATCCTGCAAAATTGAGACATCATCATCGACAACCGCCGTCTCACCTATGACGATGCCCGTTGCGTGATCGAGCATTATTGCTTTACCGATTTTAGCCGCTGGGTGAATATCCACTTGGCAAGCAACCGAGATCTGATTCTGTAAATAAGTGGCTAGGGCCTTTCTGCCTTGCTTCCACAACCAGTTTGCTATGCGATAGCCTTGCAGTGCATGATAGCCCTTCAAGTACAGCAAAGGCGCTGAATACATGGCAACAGCAGGGTCACGATTTACCGTTGCGCAGATATCGCAGGCCGCTGAATCGGTAATGCTTGGGTCGGCGGCAAGCGCCTCTTCAATCACATCACGAACACCCATGGCCGGCATGGATGCTGTCTTTAGTTTATTGGCGAGAATATAGCTGAGCGCTGCCGCAAAGCTATCGTGATTTATGATGGTAGCGTGATAAAAACTGGCCAGCATCGGCTCTTGATCAGCTTGCTCTCTAGCCTCTTTAACGATGCATTCCCACACCGAATTAGATTCACACTTGTCCATCAAAAAATCCTTTGTAATTAATGTTATCGTTCTGCTTTCTTGTCGCGAGCCAGTAGGTCTTGAGCGGCTTCTCTTGCATCTTTATCTTGATAAAGCACCTGATAGATTTGGTCAACAATTGGCATTTCAACCCCTTCGCGACCGGCTAGCATCCACACTTCTTTAGTGTTTCGATAACCCTCAACAACCTGGCCAATCTCTTGTTGAGCGGTATCTACGTCTTGGCCTTTACCTAACGCTAGTCCAAAACGACGATTTCGCGACTGGTTATCGGTACACGTCAGAACCAAATCACCCAGTCCCGCCATCCCCATAAAGGTCTCAGGCTTAGCACCAAGAGCGGCACCTAGGCGTGTCATCTCAGCAAGACCACGAGTGATCAATGCAGTACGAGCATTGGCACCAAAACCTATACCGTCAGACATACCAGCACCGATAGCGATAACGTTTTTCACCGCTCCGCCTAGTTGCATACCAATGAAGTCATCATTGGCGTATACACGGAATGATTTGCTGCAGTGGATCTTCTCTTGAAGTTCAGTGGCAAAGCTTGGGTCAGATGAGGCTACCGCAATAGCGGTTGGCATCCCCATAGCCAGTTCTTTAGCAAACGTAGGGCCAGACAACACAGCTAATGGGTAATCACTGCCTAGCTTATCTTGAGCGACATCTTTTAATAGGCGACCCGTTTCTGGCTCTAAGCCTTTGGTTGCCCAGCAAATGCGGCTATCGACTTTTAGATAAGGTTTTAGGCTATCAAGCACAATGCCAAACACATGGCTTGGCACGACCACCAACATGTCGCGGCTCGCTGCGACGGCTTTATCAAGGTCACACTCAACAATCAACGAATCAGGAAAAGGAATGTCTGGCAGGAACTCTTTGTTCATTCTGTCTGCTTGAAGCTGCTGCATGTGCTCTTTTTCATGACCCCAGATGACAACCTTAGCGCCATTACGGGCTAGAGAGATCGCAAGTGAGGTGCCGTAAGAACCTGCACCAATTACCGTCATTGATACATCTTTTAGGTCACAATTTGATGCTGCCATATTTCAATCCATTCATGCGTTATAGAAGGTCTAGTAGCTTTACCTTGGAAAGGCTACTGATCTTGAAAGATAGTATAAATAAAAAATGCACAGCGCATCAGATAATTAGATGCAGTGTGCACTTTTATTTGCCGAAAAATTCAATCAATGAAGATTGAGTTTGTCGCTTAATTAAGCGTCAGCTTGTGGCTGTTGCTCTTGCTGCTGTTGGCTCTGTAGGTAGTTCATGAACAATGCGTCAAAGTTAACTGGCGCAAGGTTCAGTTGAGGGAACGTACCCTTAACCACTAGGCTTGAGATAGTTTCACGAGCGTATGGGAATAGGATGTTAGGGCAGAATGCACCTAGGCAATGCGCTAGTTGGCCTTGCTCCATTTTCTCTGCAGAGAAGATACCCGCTTGTTGAATTTCACATAGGAAAGCTGTTTCGTCAGCATTCTTAACTGTCACAGTAAGACGAAGAACTACTTCGTATACGCCTTCACCTAGTTGAGCACTTTTAGTGTCTAGGTCAAGGTTAACATCTGGTTGCCATTCTTTCTGGAACATAGAAGGAGAGCTTGGCGCTTCGAAAGAAAGGTCTTTCAAGAAGATGCGTTGGATAGTGAAGTTCTGTTGTGGCGCCTGAGTTGCTGCTGCATCAGTCATTATTTTTATTCCTTAAAATTTGTCTATTTCTGTGATGGACACGAATTATCGCATCCAATCATTACATTATTCAGTCAACGCTTTCTGCTTTTTCTTGCGTGGCTCTTTTTTAGCGCGCACTAGAGGCAGATTTGCATCGCTCCAAGAAGTCAAACCGTGTTTCAGCACGAAAACTTTTTCAAAGCCAGCTTTCGCTAGCAGGTTTGCATTGTCGACAGCAGTTTGACCTGTCTTACATACAACAATGATTGGGTCACTTTTCTTGTTTTCAAGCGATCCAAAAGAACCGTCTTTGATCTCTGAAGGCAAAATGTGAACTGAGTCAGTAATATGCCCTTTTTTGAACTCATCCTTGGTACGAACATCCACAACCACGCCGTTTTCACGGTTGATTAGTAGCGTCATAGCCTGAGTATCAACTTCTTTATACCCTGCAGTAGAAGACTTGATGATATTCATCACTAAGGCCACGATAAGACCAGCCCAAACTACAGACAGAATCATGTTCTGCTGAACGAAATCGAAAATTTCTTGCATCGTCGGATACTCTTTTTTAATTCATAAAGCCAAAATTTTAACGCGCAGTATACCATCACAGGCGCAGGATGCGAGAAAGAGCCTAAGGTGATCCCTTTTTAAAAAGGAAACCTAGATCACGAATACGGCACTATTCACTCAAAGGTTCTAATATTGAAACCTGAATGCAACCTAAATGATCGTAAATCCAAACCTTTTTTGAAATTTAGTTACTCATATTGTATAAATTTCAATCTTACTGCCCAATTCAAAGCCGAGATCGATAAATTAATTTGATCTTAAACGCCTTCAATTAGGGTATTCTGTAGTAAAATTACGCTAATTAAAGCTACTGAAAATTAAAACGAGGCCAAACTATGTCAGCTAAGAAGCCTATGGCTCTAGTGATCCTTGACGGTTACGGATACCGCGAAGATAAACAAGACAACGCAATCGCAAACGCAAAGACTCCAATCCTTGACGGTCTAATTGCAAACCAACCAAACACACTAATCTCTGCTTCAGGCATGGATGTTGGTCTACCAGACGGCCAAATGGGCAACTCTGAAGTAGGTCACACCAACATCGGTGCTGGTCGCGTTGTATACCAAGACCTGACTCGTATCACTAAGTCTATTGCAGACAAAGAGTTCCAACAAAACGAAACTCTTGCGAACGCAATGGATAAGGCTATCAAGTCTGGTAACGCTGTTCACATCATGGGCCTTATGTCTCCAGGTGGCGTACACAGCCACGAAGACCATATCTACGCAGCAGTAGAAATGGCAGCTGAGCGCGGCGCAGAAAAAATCTACCTGCACTGCTTCCTAGACGGACGCGATACTCCACCTCGCTCTGCTGAGGGTTCTCTACAACGCTTCCAAGACCTATTCGCTAAACTTGGCAAAGGCCGCGTAGCTTCTCTAGTAGGTCGCTACTACGCTATGGACCGTGATAACAACTGGGATCGCGTAGCACAAGCTTACGAGCTTCTTACGGAAGCAAAATCAGACTTCACTTTCGACAGCGCTGTTGCTGGTCTTGAAGCGGCTTACGCTCGTGATGAAAACGACGAGTTTGTTGCTCCTACGCAAATTAAAGCTGATGCACAAGAATCAGCCGCTATCGTTGATGGCGATGCGGTTATCTTCATGAACTATCGTGCTGACCGTGCTCGCGAGATCACTCGTAGCTTCGTTCCTGCATTTGAAGGCTTCGAGCGTAACGTATTCCCAGCGGTAGATTTTGTTATGCTGACTCAATACGCAGCAGACATCCCTTTACTTTGTGCTTTCCCACCGGCATCTCTTGAGAACACTTACGGTGAGTGGCTATCTAAAGAAGGTAAAACTCAGCTTCGTATCTCTGAAACTGAGAAATACGCACACGTTACTTTCTTCTTCAATGGCGGTATCGAGAGTGAGTTTGACGGTGAAGAGCGTCAACTAGTGGCTTCTCCTAAAGTAGCAACTTACGACCTACAGCCTGAAATGAGTGCACCAGAACTGACTGACAAGCTAGTTGCTGCTATCAAGTCAGGTAAGTACGACGCTATCGTTTGTAACTACCCTAACTGTGACATGGTTGGCCACACTGGCGTTTACGATGCTGCAGTTAAAGCAAGTGAAGCACTAGACGAGTGTCTAGGTCGCGTTGTTAATGCAATCAATGAAGTTGACGGTCAAATGCTAATCACAGCAGACCACGGTAACGCAGAAATGATGGTTAACCCTGAAACCGGCGGCATTCATACTGCACACACCAACTTACCTGTTCCTCTTATCTACGTTGGCGGTAAAGACCTAGCGTTCAAAGAAAACGGTAAGCTATCTGACTTAGCTCCAACTATGCTTAAGCTATCAGATATGGAAATCCCAGCCGAGATGTCTGGTCAGGTTATCGTAAATCTGAAATAATCTTTGCTATCAAATCTTTGCCACGGTGTATGCTGTGGCAAAGAAAGCCAAGATTAAAGATTTAGGATGAATCTAATTCCTCAAAAGCCAAAGCTATTGAATAGAAAAAACGTCAGTGCCGTGTGCGCTGGCGTTTTGTTATGTCTATCATCTTCGATATTTGTCTCAACTCCTGCCTCAGCTAGCACTGAAGAACTAAAGGGAGTAAAGGGAGAAATCACTCGCCAGCAGAAAAGCCTTTCTCAGCAACAGAAAGAACTCGATAAGCTACAAAAGCAGCTGAAAAGCGACGAGCTTTCCATTGCCAACGCGAGTAAAAACCTAGCGCAAACGCGCACTTCATTAAAACGCTCCGAAGCCAATCTCAAGGCTTATGATCAGCAGCATCAACAACTGTTAGAAAAGACTCAAGCTCAAGCTGCTGCCTTGCAGAAACTGGTTAAGTCGTACTATATGATGCACACCAATGCCAAAATCGAGAGTTTCTTGAGCCATGAAAGCACTCAAGATAAAGATCGTATTAGTCAGTATTATCAGCACTTAGCAAAGCAACGTGCTGAAGTCATCACTGAGCTGCAACAAACGAATGCCAAGCTAGAGCAAAAGAATCTTCAACTGATTGCCGAACAGCAACAAATAGAGACGCTGCTTGCTCAGCAGTCAGATCAGTTAAATAAACAACGTTCTTCACAAACTAGCCGAAAATCAACGGTCGCTAAAATCAAGCGTGGCATTGCTGGGGATAGCGCTTACCTTAATGAGCTAAAACGCAATGAAGCTAGGCTGAAGGCTGAAATAGCAAAAGCCGCTAAGCGTAACTCAGTCCCAATGGATGGTTTAGCCAAGCAGAAAGGTCGTCTTCCTTGGCCAGTTAAGGGCTCGGTATTGCACAGCTATGGCAGCAAACAAAGTGGCCAAGTCAATTGGAAGGGCATGGTGATCAATGCTCAGTATGAGCAGCCAGTTAAAGCCGTTTATCCGGGCACCGTCGTATTTGCCGACTACTTACGTGGTTATGGCTTAGTGCTGTTACTGGATCATGGTAAGGGCGATATGACCCTATACGGATACAATCAAGTACTGACTAAAAAAGAAGGCGACAAAGTCACCTCCGGTGAAACCATCGCGCTTGCCGGTGATACCGGTGGGCAATCTCGCTCTTCTGTCTACTTCGAATTGAGGCGTAACAGCCAAACCCAGAACCCTCGTTCTTGGTTGACTCGCTAGAAACAAAAACGCCAGCTAGTTAGCTGGCGTTTTTGTTAGCAATGGCTTGGTAGGGTTTATTCTACTTCTTCCATTTTGCCTAGCATGCTGCGAATGCGCTCTTGCCACGCATCATGCTCAGCTTGAACTTGATGAGCGCGTTGTTCAGTTTCAACTTTTTCGTTGCGTAACTGCTCGGCTTCATTGGCAAGCTGTTGCTTTTGTTCTTTAAGTTCTTCAACTTCCATTTGTAGCAGAGTGATTGTGTCTACTGCTGTTTGCACTTTGGCTTCTAGTTTTTCTAATACTTCTAAAGACATCTTGGCCTACCTAATTCGTTATCCATATGTAAAGACTGGCTTCTCAACCATTCTACCCACACACATGTATATAAACACACCTAATAATTTAATTCTGGTTCAAGTGAGCAAAAAAAGAGCGATCCTAATCAAATTTTGACACTCTCAAAGCAATCTTTGGTTTTTGCTGCGAGTAAATGCGGGACGAAATCAATAAACCTCTGGGTTCCGGCTTAAAGTTGAGCAAATTAAGCAAACGTTACCGTTAAGGTATGATAGAATCTCGGCGATTTTTTGAACCCTCTTGATTGGAGTCGATATGAAGCGCGATTTGGCGATGGCATTTTCTCGTGTAACAGAAGGCGCAGCCCTAGCTGGTTACAAATGGCTTGGACGCGGAGACAAAAACGCAGCAGATAATGCAGCTGTTGAAGTTATGCGTAGCCTACTGAACAAAACAGAAATTAGCGGTGAGATCGTTATTGGTGAAGGTGAGATCGATGACGCACCTATGCTATACATCGGTGAAAACGTTGGTGTTGGTGGTGACGCAGTAGATATCGCTGTTGACCCTATCGAGGGAACGCGCATGACAGCAATGGGCCAATCAAATGCATTGGCTGTATTAGCGGCAGGCGAAAAAGGTAGCTTCCTAAAAGCACCTGATATGTACATGGAAAAACTTGTTGTTGGTCCTGGCGCCAAAGGACAAATCGACCTAGCGGTATCGCTAGAGGAGAACCTAAACAACGTAGCAAAAGCCCTGGGTAAGTCACTACAGGAATTGACTGTTATTACTCTAGCTAAGCCTCGTCACGACCAAGTTATTGCTGATATGCAAGCTATGGGTGTACGTGTATTCGCTGTGCCAGATGGTGATGTTGCGGCATCTATCCTGACCTGTATGCCTGATAGCGAAGTAGACATGATGTACTGTATTGGTGGCGCTCCAGAAGGTGTTGTTTCTGCTGCGGTAATTCGTGCTCTAGATGGTGACATGCATGGTCGTCTACTTCCACGTCATGAAGTTAAAGGCGATAACGAAGAGAACCGTATTCACGGTGAAGAAGAGCTTAAGCGCTGTGCTGAAATGGGCGTTGAAGCGAACGTTATCCTTAAGATGTCTGATATGGCGCGTAGCGACAACGTTGTGTTCTCGGCAACAGGCATCACTAAAGGCGACCTTCTAGAAGGTATTACTCGCCAGGGTGATATTGCGACAACTGAAACTCTACTGATCAGAGGCCGTTGCCGTACTATCCGTCGCATCAAGTCGATTCATTACCTTGAGCGCAAAGATGAAGAGATTAAAGGGCATATCCTTTAAGTCTTCCTTTGATAAAAAACGCAGCTTAACGCTGCGTTTTTTTATGCCTTACCGTTTTCAAATGGCGCGCCATAATCGTTATCTTTGTCACTGCCTTTCAGCAAGCCACATTCTACAAATATCCAAAGCCCACATACCAAAGCAATCAGCGATAAAACTCGTGAGAGACCTTCCCCTGTTTCCATTTGCGCCGACATAGGGATCAATGAACGACCAATAATCAGCGGCACATTCAGCAGCAGAAACCGGTTAGACTTATTACGATCATGCCAACGCTTAGCCGTTACTGCTAAATCAGGATACAGCAAGATAATCGCCATTACAGGAACGGCATATAAAGCGGTGCCAGGAGAAACTTGAGCTATTGCTGTGGCTACCATAGAAAGGAACACGTAATAGCAGATGTTCCAAATCCAAAACTGCTTTCGACCTATACGACCATCAAATGAGAGTAGTAAAAACCTAAAATCCATTCATTATTCCTACATATTGGTATGCTTGAAGAAGCAGTCTCTATCCATATCTCTAACGTTTACCGTAACACTTCCAACCCAACTGGCTTGCTCTGTAAGCAGTACAAAAACACTTTGAGATAAGGCTTGTTTTTGCTGTGTGGTTCTTCCAGAAAGTAGCTCGATTGTCACGTGGATAAAATCGTGCTGATCTTCGCTATCGCCAATTAACCATGAATGACAACGCAGGGCTCTGGATTTAATAGAGTTTAGCTCAAATAGTTCACTTTCAATTAATGCTTGATGCATATCCTGCAATAACCCCTGAGTGTTCAGTCTATCCTCTAGTGAATCCGTATATTCCATTACTAAATTGGGCATGACACATCCTCCTGAACACTAAACCATACACTAGGCACAAGCTTTTTAAGCAGTTAGCCTACGTTTTTGCCCGTGAGATCACTAGTCCCCCAATTATAAAGCTAAGCTTGTACAAGAAATGATTGGTATCATGATATTACGGATTTAATCTGTTATATTCTTTCACTTACAGCGTATATTTTTTACTAATTTAGAAGGGAGTATTTTTATGCGTCATCCTGTAGTTATGGGTAACTGGAAACTAAACGGCACTAAAGAAATGGTTGTCGACTTGCTAACTGGTCTGAATGCAGAGCTAGAAGGCGTAACAGGTGTTGATGTGGCAGTTGCTCCACCAGCACTATTCATCGACCTAGCTGAGCGCACGCTTACTGATGCTGGCAGTGCTATCATCCTAGGCGCGCAAAACACTGACGTGAACAACCAAGGTGCTTTCACTGGCGACATGTCTCCAGCGATGCTTAAAGAGTTCGGTGCAACTCACATCATCATTGGTCACTCAGAGCGTCGTGAATACCACGAAGAATCAGACGAGTTTGTTGCTAAGAAATTTGCATTCCTAAAAGAAAACGGCCTTACTCCTGTTCTTTGTATTGGTGAGTCAGAAGCTCAAAACGAAGCTGGCGAAACTGAAGCAGTTTGTGCTCGTCAAATTGACGCAGTAATCAATCTACTAGGTGCGGAAGCTCTAAACGGCGCTATCATCGCTTACGAACCAATCTGGGCTATCGGTACTGGTAAAGCAGCTACTGCTGACGATGCACAGCGCATTCACGCTTCTATCCGTGCTCACATTGCACAGAAGAACGAAGAAGTAGCTAAAAACGTTGTTATTCAATACGGCGGTTCTGTTAAGCCAGAAAACGCAGCAGCATACTTCGCACAACCAGACATCGATGGTGCTCTAGTTGGCGGCGCAGCTCTTGACGCGAAAAGCTTTGCAGCTATCGCAAAAGCAGCAGCTGAAGCGAAAGCTTAATCTGTCTTAATCGACAAAGATTACAAAAAAGGTCAGCCTCTGTGCTGACCTTTTTATTACCCGCATTAAAAAACCGCTACCAAGGCAGCGGTTTCAACTATTCAGTGATACTGAGTCTTAGAACAACTCGTCAGCCACTTGGTAAAGATCAGTGCGTACTGGGCGACGCATGTTCTCGATAGCATCGATGATGTCATGGTGTACCAATTCTTCTTTTTGGATACCCACACAACGACCACCATGGCCTTCCATCAAAAGATGTACCGCATAGTTACCCATACGAGATGCCAATACGCGGTCAAATGCCGTTGGGCGACCACCACGTTGAATATGACCTAAAACAGTTGCACGAGTCTCACGACCGGTTGCTTCTTCGATGTCTTTTGCCAAATCATTTGCATCAAACATTAGCTCTGTCAGGGCAATAATTGCGTGTTTTTTACCCTTCTTGATGCCTTCTTCGATATTGGCAATAAGTTCTTCTTTGCTCCACTGACGCTCTGGAGTGATGATGTATTCACAACCACCAGCAATCGCAGACATAAGCGCAAGGTCACCACAGTGACGGCCCATGATCTCAACGATAGAGATACGTTGGTGTGAAGACGATGTATCACGTAGTCGGTCAATCGCATCAATAACGGTATTCAATGCTGTTAGGTAGCCAATCGTGTAGTCAGTACCTGCGATATCGTTATCGATAGTGCCTGGTAGGCCTATACATGGGTAGCCCATTTCTGTCAGCTTTTTCGCACCCATGTAAGAACCATCACCACCTACAACAACAAGTGCTTCAATGCCGTGCTTCTTCAGGTTTTCAATCCCTTTCTGACGAACAGATTCTTCTTTGAATTCTGGGAAACGCGCAGAACCCAAGAAGGTACCGCCTTTATTGATAACATCAGATACACTAGAACGATCTAGCTTTTGGATACGATCATCAACGAGTCCTTGGTAACCATCGTAGATACCGTATACTTCGACACCCTTTGATAGAGCGGTACGCACAACCCCACGTACAGCAGCATTCATACCAGGTGCGTCACCACCACTTGTTAGTACACCAATTTTTTTAATCATGTTGCCCCTCAATTTTTGGGATAGATCTTATTTTTAATTTAAATTGCCTTGTCATCGGCAAGAATTCTTATCACCCCGCTCGAATCACCCTTCTTGATTCTGGTGAGCGAAGCTAACAAAATTTCAACTTGGTAAGAGTATTACAGTTTCCTGTAGAGTTAAGATTGATTCAAATCAGAATCATAAAGTTTAACCACTCACCTAACCAAGATAGCTAATTCTACCTAAATTTCCTAAAAAATTCAGTGTTTACACCTTACCACCCTTGTTGCTTCTGGTGTTGCTCTACATTGTTAACAACTGAAACAGGATCTTGATGGATTAAAACATCACACCCTTCAAAATGCTTCATTAACCGTTCTTCTACCTCATCAGCAATCCGATGGGCTTCAATTAAAGGTAATTGATCATCCAACTCTAAGTGAAGTTGAATGAACCGAGTCGGACCCGACAAGCGTGTTCTCAATTGATGAATGCCGTGCACTCTATCTACCGATATTGCTATTGCCTTAATTTCTACAAGCTCAGATTCTGGAAGCTGTCTATCTAACAGAGATTGCACCGCCTCTGCGATCATTTTAAACGCGCTATACAAAATGAAGATACCGATACCAATTGCAAATACCGCATCCGCTTGTCCTAAGCCGTACATACTCAACACCAATGCCAACAAAATGGCGGCATTCATATACAAGTCAGACTGATAGTGAAGTGAGTCCGCGGCAATAGCTTGACTGCCAGTTTGTCTTACTACGTACTTTTGGAAGGTCACTAAGCCAAAGGTCACTACCATAGCGAACAAGCTGACATAGATGCCAAGTTCAGGTTGGTTAATCTCATGAGGACGGAAGAAGCGGTCGATACCATTAAGGACTAAGAAAAGAGCCGAACCGGAGATAAACATAGATTGAGCCAGTGCCGCGAGGGACTCAGCCTTACCATGACCGAAGGTGTGTTCTTTATCTGCAGGTTGCAGAGCATACCTAAGCACCACAAGGTTTATGGAGGAGGCAGCAATATCCAGCAACGAGTCCACTACTGACGCCAACAAGCTAACGGAGCCTGTTACCCACCACACCGCTATTTTCACGATAAGTAAAACTGTTGCCACTATTGTGGCTGACCACGCAGCGATGGTGACTAATTTCTTATACTCTTGCTTCATAATCTTTAATGAAAAAGGTTTGCGCGAATTATACACTGAAATAGCAGTGATGGGTGCATTCACAACAAAAGAGGAATCTAGACTAGTAAATGATGAAATGGTTACGAAAAATGCTAAAACGCTACGATGATTGGTGTTTAAATCTAGGTCTCACGCCTGAAAATAAGCGCAGTTGCGTGCCGTATCGCACTGATCCTTCCCTAAGTAAGGCTTCTGATAAAAACAAAAAGCGCGACCAATAGCGGCCACGCTTTCTATGCTTAGTTGTTTTGCTGCTGTCAGCCTTGCTTACAGATTATTCGCTGTCTTTTTTAGACATTCTCTTCTGCATTTTTTGCTCGCATTTTTCTGCTCGCTCGGCTCTTTTTTCTACCAGTTGTTGCTTCTGATCGTCAGTCAATACGCTCATCATGCGATGCATAGTGCGCATTTTTTCAACTTGCATAGCCGTGCGCTCCGCGACCATAGATGATGCAAGTTTTTGAGCTTCTGCTTCATCAAAGTCTGCTGCTAGAACCAATTCTTGCTCCTGAGCTTTCATCTCTTTCATCATCTGACGCTTAGAGTCGCCTTTGGCTTTCATTGAAGTGCGAACATCTTCACGAATGGTTTTCAGCTCAGCTTTCTGCTCATCAGTTAGGTCTAAACCGCGGAATGCACTTTTACCGTCCATAGGCATCATACAAGAGTGACCACCTTTCTGGCCTTTCTCACCGCCTTTATGACCATTTGCTAATACTGATGCACTGCCTAGTGTCAGTGGAACCATCATTGCTACTGCTAACCATTTTTTATTCATTGCCATGAGATATACCTCGATAATTTAGACATAGGCTGCTGTTTTCAGCAGATGCATTTAGAATAATAGTAGGCATGTAAAGTGCGGTATGCGAAACGTAAAGATAGGTAAATCAAATCCAAGCCCTTTACAATCCGCCTTACAATCTAAGTATTAAACACAGCCGTAGAGTGAGAACCCGATGCCACATATTTTATTAGTAGATGACGATACTGAGCTAACGGCTCTGCTAGAAGACATTCTCACCTACGAAGGCTTTACTGTTTCACAAGCTCATAATGGTATTGAGGGACTCGAAGCCGTCAATGAAGATATTGACCTGATTCTTCTTGATATCATGATGCCCAAAATGAGTGGTATGGAAATGCTAAAACAGCTTAGGGAGAGTTGGCAGACGCCGGTTTTATTCCTTACCGCGAAAGGGGAAGAAGTAGATAGGGTTATAGGGCTTGAGCTTGGTGCCGATGATTTCCTGCCAAAGCCATTTAGCGATAGAGAGTTGTTGGCGCGAATCCGTGCTATTTTGCGCCGAACACAAAACACACCTGCGACCCCTGCATCAAACAATACCTTTGATGACATTGCTTTAAACCCTGGCGCTCAAGAAGCCTATTGTGAAGACGTACTTCTCGACCTAACGAGCACAGAGTACGCCCTACTGGAGTACTTTCTGCGCAACCCAGGACAGGTACTCACTAAAGAAAATATCAGCCTTGAAGTTCTAGGTAAGCGCTTAGCAGCCTTCGATAGGGCTGTAGATATGCATGTATCAAATTTGCGAAAAAAACTTCCTGAACGTAAAGATGGCAAACCTCGCATTAAAACTCTGCGAGGCAAAGGCTACCTCTTTGTCGAGTCAGCACAATGAAACTGCCTAAATTTAATAGCCTCTACGGGCGCATCTTTGCCATATTTTGGCTCACCATTTTGTTGGTGCTACTTGCTGTTATCGGCTTGCAGATGCTCGATCCGAGGAAGTCGCACTCCATCAATAAAGACTCTCTAGATAAGATAACTCACCTAGTCAGCGCAGTAGAGAATGATCTGAGTAAAAGCACTAATCCGGTACGGACCTTAAGAAAGCTTGAAGAGCGCCGATTTGGTAGTAAAGATTTTCGTCTTTACTTAGTGGATAACGAAGGCACCCTAGTCAGTAGAGAGCATGGCCCAAGACGCCACGCACTTCAGAGCATGGCAGCCCAATACATCAACGCAGCAGAACCGAGCCAACAGCTGTTCGGGCGCTTTATGGTAGCGGGTCCCTTCCCCATTCAAATCAGCGGCAGTGATTTCGTTATCTATGCGGGCTTTAGCACCAATACGCCACCACCGCTCCTTTATCAGTTCTTGGATGCTCCCTTCAAGTTGTTGCTGTTTATCATGGTCGTGAGCACCCCATTACTCTTGTTGTGCGCTTGGAACTTGAGCCTCCCTGCTCGAAGGCTCGAGCTCGCAGCCAAGCGAGTCACTCATGGGCAATTTGAGGTAGACCCTAGCCTTGAGCAAGGCACCAGCGAGTTCAAACAGACCGGGGCCAGCTTTAACCAGATGGTGCTATCCATTAATCAAATGGTCTCGGGTCAGCAGAAGCTCTTATCTGATATTTCGCACGAGCTTCGCTCACCACTGACTCGCTTGAGAATGGCCAATGCTCTTGCAACGCGAAAGCAAGGCTCGTCCAAGGAACTTGAGCGTATAGAAACGGAAGCAGAGAGGCTGGAGCAGATGATAAAAGACCTGCTCGGACTGTCACGCATGCAAATAGACAGCCACCACAATCGAACGCAATTGCAGGCTCAGTCGTTATGGGAAGAGATGCTATTAGATGCTCAATTTGAAGCTGAGCAAAGCCAGATAAGCTTAAATTTTCAATCTATTCCCGAAGTGACTTTGGTGGGTAACGAAAAACTGCTTTCCAGCGCATTTGAAAACATAGTGCGTAATGCCATTCGCTATGGTCAATCTAAGATAGAGGTACAGTTTTCACTATCTGACCATCAATTAACGTTTACCGTTGAAGACGATGGTCCGGGCGTACCAGAAGATGAGCTTGAAAGCATATTCCGTCCCTTCTATCGCGTATCAACCGCTCGAGATAGAGAGAGCGGTGGCACAGGGCTAGGCCTTGCCATTACTGAAAGCGCCATCTTACAACACAACGGGACAATCAAAGCTGAGCGTGGCACCTCATTAGGTGGACTAAAGATGACAGTAAGTTTGCCTATTCATGCCTAGGTGAATGGCAGGCAGTGCACCTAAAACACGTTTAGGTATATACTGCCTGCATTATTTATCAATACATGACAGCTTATGTTTGACATCGCTTTATACGAACCAGAAATCGCGCCGAACACCGGCAACATCATCCGACTTTGCGCAAACTGCGGTGCCAACTTGCACCTTATTGAACCACTAGGTTTTGACTTAGAAGAAAAGAAAGTAAGACGTGCCGGCCTTGATTACCACGACCTTGCGCGCGTTAAGCGTCATAAGAACTATCAAGCGTTTATTGATTTCTTAAATGAGCGAGATGGCGATTATCGAATCTTTGCCTGCACCACAAAAACCACAGGTCATCATGTCGATGCGAGCTATCAACAAGGGGATGTATTGTTGTTTGGCCCTGAAACTCGTGGCCTACCCGCAGAACTCATCGAATCAATGCCTATGGAGCAAAGGATTCGCATTCCAATGGTGGCAGACAGTCGTTCTTTGAATTTGTCGAATGCAGTGGCCATTATTGCGTTTGAAGCATGGCGCCAGATGCGATTTGATGGCGCTGTATAATACAGCGCCTGATTAGCAACCTTAATTAAGACGGTCTTTATCTTGATCGTCTTTTTTCTCAAACTCTCCCTCGAACACATTACCATCATCCTTTTGATGACTATCAAACGGTCCGCGTTGCTCAAAATGCGTATGGCCTTGGAAACCAGAATGCATGCTATTTACCTGCACTCTTTTCATTAATTGCTGAGCGATAATAGCCCTTGGTTTAGGTAATAATACCAACATACCCAAAGCATCAGTCATAAAACCTGGAGTCAACAGAAGCACACCAGCGACTGCCAGCATGACGCCTTCAACAATTTGTTGAGCAGGCATTTCGCCTTGTTGCAGACGAGACTGTACAGAAAGTAGTGTCGCAATACCTTGACTGCGTACCAGTGATGCACCAATCAGCGCCGTCAAGATGACAAGGAATATCGTAGTCCAAACACCGAGAAAACCGCCTACTTGAATAAATAGGCCAATCTCAACTATTGGCACCAAGATGAATAACAACAATAAAATAGGAAACACGTATCCTCCTCGAATTTAGATGTTCAGTTTACGCGCAAAAAGGGGGTAAGCTCAATTGATATATAATTTTAGGTGCATAAGCCCGCACAGAGTTTCATTGGTGAAAGAAATTAATTAAACAGATGATAAAAAACTTCTCTATTTTTCCGCTACAAAAGTGATCAAATTATGATTTTTTTTTGTGGATTGCAGTATCATTGGACAACATAAAATCTAGTCTGATTTTAGAACCATAAATATCTGCTGAATGGACTCATTAAACAGAATTGGTCATTGAACTAATAGGCTCTCACATTCGCCTTTTAGATAAAAACCAAGATGAATAAAGGTCCATGCTATGACAACAACTACGACACTGTCAGCAACTCGTATAGAAGAAGATCTCCTTGGCCAACGCCATGTTCCTGCCGACGCTTACTACGGCATTCATACCCTACGCGCAATCGAAAACTTTAATATCTCAAATGCGACCATCTCTGATGTACCCGAATTCGTTCGCGGTATGGTCATGACCAAAAAAGCAGCTGCGATTGCCAACAAAGAACTCAGTGTTATTCAACCCGATGTTGCCCAACACATTATCGATGCCTGTGATGTCATTCTAGAAACAGGCCGCTGTATGGACCAATTCCCTTCTGATGTTTTCCAAGGCGGGGCTGGTACTTCAGTCAACATGAACGCCAATGAAGTAATTGCCAACCTCGCCCTCGAACTAATGGGCAAGGAAAAAGGCCAATACGACATCATCAACCCAAATGATGATGTGAATAAGAGCCAATCAACCAACTGTGCCTACCCAACCGGTTTCCGTATCGCGGTATACAACAGCGTAAGTAAACTAATTGACTCTATTGAGTACCTTAAAGGCGCCTTCGATCTTAAGAGCGAAGAGTTCAACACCATCCTGAAAATGGGCCGTACACAGCTACAAGATGCAGTGCCTATGACGGTTGGCCAAGAATTTCGTGCATGGTCAGTGACCCTTGCCGAAGAAATCCGCAACCTGCAATACACTGCCAAGCTACTACTAGAAGTAAACCTAGGTGCTACTGCTATCGGTACTGGCCTCAATGCGGCAGAAGGCTATCAAGAACTTGCGGTTAAAGCACTGGCTGACGTAACGGGATTAGAGTGCGTTCCTGCAGAAGACCTTATCGAAGCCACCTCAGACTGTGGTGCTTACGTAATGATGCACGGCGCATTAAAGCGTCTTGCGGTTAAGCTTTCTAAGATCTGTAACGATTTGCGCTTATTGTCTTCTGGCCCTCGCGCAGGCCTCAATGAAATCAACTTGCCAGAGCTTCAAGCAGGCTCTTCAATCATGCCAGCTAAGGTTAACCCTGTAGTACCTGAGGTGGTTAACCAAGTGTGCTTTAAGGTGCTAGGCAACGACAACACTATCTCGTTTGCTGCAGAAGGCGGTCAATTACAGCTCAACGTAATGGAGCCGGTTATTGCCCAAAGCATGTTTGAGTCCCTAGACATCTTGAGCAACGCTTGTGTAAATCTACGTGACAAATGCATCGATGGCATCACGGTGAATAAAGAGGTGTGTGAAAGCCACGTATTTAACTCTATCGGTATTGTGACTTACCTAAACCCTTATATTGGCCACCATGAAGGTGACATCGTCGGTAAGATCTGTGCAGAAACAGGCAAGAATGTTCGTGAGGTAGTACTTGAAAGAGGACTGCTCACCGAGGCGGAATTAGAAGATATATTCTCTGTTGAGAATCTAATGAAACCACAATATAGAGCAAAGCGCTTCAGCTAGGTCTGGCTCTATTAGGAAGGGAAACTTAGTTAGGTCTAGTCTACCCTTCCTAAACACTCAATCTCAAAGCCCCCACTTTGAGATTGTTTACAATTACCCCCAAATAAAATCCAATTAAAGGAAAACAACAAATGATAATGGTAGAACTGTTAGTTGTTCTAGTGTTCATATATTTAGGCGCCAGAATTGGCGGCATTGGCATAGGTTTAGCGGGTGGCTTAGGTGTCATCGCGCTCTCCCTTGGCCTTGGTATTCCAACTAGCCAAGACTTCATCCCAATCGATGTGATTTTGATTATTATGTCGGTTATTACCGCTATCGCAGCCATGCAGGTCGCCGGTGGTATGGATTGGTTGGTACAAATAGCCGAAGACTTCTTGCGTAAGCACCCAGAGCGAATCACCTTTTACGCACCAATCGTTACCTTTGTCATGACGCTGATGGCAGGTACTGGACACACTGCATTCTCTACACTTCCGGTTATTGCCGAAGTAGCAAAAGGCCAAGGCATTCGACCTTCTCGACCACTTTCTATTGCCGTAGTTGCCTCTCAGATTGCTATCACAGCGTCTCCTATTTCTGCTGCTGTTGTTGCCTTTGCTGCTATGTTGGAGCCTCAAGGTGTGGGTTACTTAACACTACTGGCTATCTGCATTCCGACTACGTTCATTGCCTGCATGGTTGGTGCCTTCGTTGCTAACTTTATTGGTTGCCCACTAAAAGATGACCCTGTTTATCAGGAGCGTCTAGAGCAAGGTCTGATCAAACTTAGCACAGGTGAAAGACGCGAGATTTTACCTACCGCAAAACGTGCAACCTACATCTTCCTAGGTGCCATCGTATTTGTGGTCTTGTATGCCGCAGCTATTTCAGGCTCTGTGGGTCTGATTGAAAACCCAACCCTGGGTCGCAACGAAGCCATCATGACCGTTATGCTGGGCGCTGCAGCAGTGATTGTACTAACCACTAAGATTGATGCGGCAATGATCCCGGCAGCTGCAACCTTCCGCTCAGGTATGACTGCGTGTGTATGTGTACTTGGTGTTGCTTGGTTAGGTTCTACCTTTGTTAACGCGCACGTGAATGACATTAAAGAGTTTGCGGGGTCACTTCTTGCTGATTACCCGTGGATGCTAGCACTAGTACTATTCTTTGCCTCTATGCTTCTATACTCGCAAGGTGCAACCACAGTTGCACTTATGCCTGCAGCTTTGGCTATTGGTGTTGCGCCGCTAACGGCAGTGGCATCTTTTGCCGCGGTTAGTGCTCTGTTTGTACTGCCAACCTATCCAACACTATTGGCGGCGGTTGAGATGGATGACACTGGTTCAACTCGAATCGGTAAATATGTATTTAACCACCCATTCTTCTTGCCCGGTGTTGCCACCATTTCAACAGCCGTAACCTTAGGCTTTGTATTTGGTAGCTTCTTTATCTAAATATCACTACTAACTCTCTTGGGGCGCTATTTGTGCCCCTTTTTTATTGCCAATTACAATCACTCAGATCCACCAACACTGTGTAGGCGAACGAAACTTAATCCGCTACTATCAGGTCTACTAGTTATCTGAATCATAAATTGCCGGACACTATGCGCACCGTTTTACTCTCATTTTTATTGCTTTGCTTTTCTCAGGCCGCCGTTGCCTCGTTCAACAGTGAATCGAGCTCACCGATTCAGAGCGGATTTGAACAACCAAGTTTTGGTCAGCCTAGCTTTTTGCGAGTTGAGCAAGCCTTCCCGTTTGATTTCGTTCAGCAAGGAAAACAGGTACGACTCACATGGCAAGTCACCGATGGCTACTACCTCTATCAATCTCGATTTGATGTCAGCGCAGAAAATGCCACTTTAGGTGAGATCTCTTTAAAAGAAGGGACACCTTATGAAGATGAGTTTTTTGGCCTAGTCAATATCTATACCGAACCTGTCACTATTACCGTGCCAATCATAGAGCAAAGCAAAAATGCCCAGCTCATTGTTCAGTATCAAGGATGCGCCAAGGCTGGATTCTGTTATCCGCCTGAAACAAAGGTGATTGATCTTGAACCCATTGCTGGTTCTGAAAATACACAATTAGACAATACCACCAGTACTGCTGATTCACCGTCAGGATCATCGCTACCCAAAAGCGAGAGCGATATGGCAGCGATGCTCGGTGATTCGATGTGGACCCCTTTGATCTTTTTGCTGCTAGGCATAGGGCTGGCTTTCACTCCCTGCGTGTTACCCATGTACCCTATTTTGACCAGCATCGTTTTGGGTAATGGCAAGCAGTCCACTGCCCGCGCACTGGCACTTTCTTTTGTTTACGTTCAGGGAATGGCCCTCACCTACACCTTACTTGGATTGATCGTTGCCTCTGCCGGCTTGCAATTTCAAGCAGCCCTGCAACATCCAGCCGTGCTGATCACCATTAGTGTGCTATTCGTGTTGTTGTCTCTCTCTATGTTCGGTTTATACAACCTGCAATTGCCAAGCAGTGTTCAAACCAAGCTCAATGAAATAAGCAACCAGCAAAAAGGTGGTCGTTGGTTCGGTGCTTTTGCGATGGGAGCGATATCTGGGTTGGTATGCTCACCTTGTACCACCGCCCCGCTATCAGGTGCACTGTTGTATGTAGCACAAACAGGAGACCTTTTCACCGGAGCGATCACCTTATATGCGTTGGCTCTAGGAATGGGGATCCCCCTAATCCTGCTTGCTGTATTTGGCAATCGTTTCTTACCAAAAGCAGGATTGTGGATGGACAAGGTAAAGACCCTATTTGGCTTTGTCTTACTGGCCGCACCGCTGTTCTTCCTTGAACGAATCCTAAGTGCTGAATGGATTTCTGCACTGTGGTCGATTCTTGGTGTTTCTTTCTTTGCTTGGCTCTATCACGCAAAGAATCAAGTGCCGTTTGGCACTTGGAAGCAAAGTCTCATAGGTATCATCGCGATACTAGGCTTAATAGGCTCGGCACAACCGGTATGGAACAAGCTACTTGGTTTAGAGAGCACCATTGAGGCGCCACAATCTGAGATAGAGTTTATCCGTGTGACGACCGTCCAAGACCTGCAGCAAGAGCTAGAAAAAGCCAAGCAAGCTGGTAAGCCGGTGATGTTAGATTTCTATGCGGACTGGTGTGTGGCATGTAAAGAGTTTGAGAAGTACACCTTCCATGAAGCTAGCGTGGAGCAAACGCTCAAAGGCTTTGTGCTACTGCAAGCAGACGTCACTAAAAATCAGCCTAGAGATATTCAGATGCTGGAGCACATGCGAGTACTTGGATTACCCACCATTGAGTTTTGGAACAGCGAGGGTGAACACCTCCCATCCGCAAGGCTCACCGGTTTTGTGAAGGCTGAGCCATTCTTAAACCACCTACAACGCTTCAACCTATAAACAAAAGTAGACGCCCATCAAATCAATTGATGGGCGTTTTATCCACCTAAGCGCATAAATATCGATACAACTCAGAGTTTTAGTGGCCAAATCTTGTTCATTAAAATAAAACCATCAATAATCACTTAAACCACTAATGAATACTTGGGTAAAAGTGATATGGACGCCACTTACACTATTGTTATCGCGGATGACCATCCTCTATTTAGAAACGCTCTGTTTCAGTCCGTACACATGGCGATCAGTGGGGCCAATCTTTTAGAAGCCGAATCACTAGATACCTTACTGGAATTGCTTCGCAAACAGGAAGACGTAGACCTCGTTCTGTTAGATTTAAAGATGCCTGGCGCTAATGGCATGTCTGGACTGATGCAGCTGCGCAGTGAATTTCCCGACATTGCTGTAGTGGTCATATCCGCAAGCGAAGAACCCTCCGTTGTCAGCCAAGTAAAAAGTCACGGCGCATTTGGGTTTATTCCTAAATCCACTGATATGCGAAGCCTTATCAATGCGCTCAATCAGGTACTCAGTGGCGATCAATTCTTCCCCGCAGACCTAGCTAAGCAAGCAGAACAATACAGTGACATATCAGACAAACTTGCTTCCCTTACCCCACAGCAATATAAGGTGTTGGCAATGCTAGCAGATGGCCTCCTGAACAAGCAGATTGCCTATGAGCTTGATGTCTCTGTGGCTACCATCAAGGCACACATGACGGCTATCTTCCGTAAGCTTGGTGTCACCAACCGCACTCAAGCGGTTATCTTACTGCAGCAATCAGAGGTTGAGTCTTGATGCCAAGACAACCTCTTGATTGATAAATAAAAGCAATATTTCCTACTTCCGCATTAGACCTTTGGCTAATACTGCGCAAAATCAACTTCACACTTTTCCCTGCAATATCATTAACACCCTGATTTTAAAGACCTTAATTAAAAATATCGTCAAGACCAAAGTTCAAATGAGTTATTACAACCCCACTGCTATCGTATGCTTGAAACATTTTATTAACAAACAAGTGTAAGGAGACGGCAATGGCGTTTGAAAATGAAGAACGAGCCAAAGCCTACTGGAGCAAGAATGTTCGACTCATGATTAGCCTTTTGGTTATCTGGTTTGTTGTGTCATTCGGCTGCGGTATTTTATTTGTGGATCAACTCAACCAAATTCAAATCGGCGGCTATAAGTTAGGCTTCTGGTTTGCACAGCAGGGTGCCATCTACTGTTTCTTGGGCATTATTTTCTACTATGCGTGGAAGATGCGTCAGATTGACCGCGAATTTAACGTAGAAGAATAGGGAGCTACAAAGATGGATCTTAAGACAATTACATACCTTGTTGTAGGTGCGACCTTCGCACTCTATATCGGTATCGCGATATGGGCTCGAGCTGGCACGACCAAAGAGTTCTACGTTGCCGGTGGTGGGGTGAACCCAATCGCGAACGGTATGGCAACAGCAGCTGACTGGATGTCTGCAGCATCATTTATCTCTATGGCGGGTCTTATCGCCTTTATGGGGTACGGTGGTTCAGTATTCCTAATGGGTTGGACGGGAGGTTATGTACTTCTCGCATTACTACTTGCGCCTTACCTGCGTAAATTTGGTAAGTTCACGGTTCCTGAGTTTGTCGGGGAACGCTTTTACTCCAAAACAGCACGCGTTGTAGCCGTAGCATGTTTGATCATCGCATCGGTAACCTACGTTATCGGCCAGATGAAAGGGGTGGGTGTTGCATTTGGTCGCTTCCTTGAGGTGGACTACGCAACCGGGCTTGGCGTAGGTATGTGTATTGTATTCATCTATGCCGTCATGGGTGGTATGAAAGGCATCACTTACACCCAGATTGCTCAATACTGCGTACTCATTCTTGCTTACACTATTCCAGCAGTATTTATCTCTCTACAACTAACGGGTCACGCTCTTCCTCAAATAGGACTAGGCAGTACCATGACGGGGTCGGATGTGTATCTACTCGACCGGCTTGACCAGGTGGTGACCGAACTCGGCTTTACTGAATACACGACGCATGTGCGGGGCGATACCCTCAATATGTTTGTGTACACCATGTCATTGATGATCGGTACTGCGGGTCTACCACACGTGATTATCCGTTTCTTCACTGTACCTAAGGTACGTGATGCTCGAACTTCAGCGGGTTGGGCATTGGTATTTATCGCGATTCTATATACTACAGCACCAGCTGTTGCAGCTATGGCTCGCCTAAACCTAATGGAAACAGTAAACCTTCCGTCTGGTCAGAACCTTGTCTATGACGAGCGCCCTGATTGGTTTAGAAACTGGGAGAAAACAGGGCTTCTAGGCTTTGAGGATAAAAATGCTGATGGAGCGATCCAATACACTTCTAGCGCAGAAACTAATGAGCTAAAAGTAGATAGAGATATCATGGTATTAGCCAACCCTGAGATCGCTAAACTTCCAAACTGGGTTATTGCTCTAGTAGCAGCGGGTGGTCTTGCAGCGGCATTGTCTACTGCGGCAGGTCTACTACTGGCTATTTCCTCCTCCATCTCGCACGATCTGATAAAAGGGGTAATAAACCCCAATATTTCAGAGAAGAAAGAACTGCTCGCCAGTCGGATATCAATGGCGGTTGCCATCGGGGTAGCGGGGTATCTGGGACTCAACCCACCGGGCTTTGCTGCCGGTACCGTAGCACTGGCATTTGGTCTGGCCGCCTCCTCCATCTTCCCGGCATTGATGATGGGGATATTCAGCAAGACCATCAACAAAGAAGGCGCTATTGCCGGTATGGTGGCAGGTATTGGTATCACTCTGTTCTATGTATTCCAGCACAAAGGCATCTTGTTTGTTGCGGATTGGAAATACCTAGAAAGTTGGGGTAGCAACTGGTTCCTAGGCATTGAACCTAACGCATTTGGTGCGATTGGTGCAGCCTTCAACTTCATCGTGGCATTCGCTGTATCGAAAGTAACAGCCGAAACTCCACAAGAAGTGAAAGACCTTGTTGAGCACGTTCGAGTTCCAGCAGGAGCAGGTTCAGCTCAAGACCACTAATACAATCTATCCAATCTAGTCCACAAAAGCCCCTTCGGGGGCTTTTTTAATCAAGTAAGTCGAGTATTGTAAAGAGAAGAACTTCAAACATAAAACACCGATACTTTCTCTAGAATTTTACATTGTCGCTAGGATGCAAAAATGTTCAAAAATAAACACTTTATCGTTGCTTTACTGGTTGCCCCTATATTAGCTGTAATCACTTATTTTGGTATCGATATGGCCGTGAGTGAAAAGCCCCACGCAGCTAAACAAGGCGAAAGCTACAAACTAATCAGTAAGTCAAATTGTCGCTATACCAGTGGATTGTGTGATTTTGAAAATGGTGAATTCAAGGTGCAATTTCGCTCAGAGAAGCTCACTGAAGACACCCTAGATTTAACCCTAAAATCCAAGTTTCCACTTCAGGGCATCAAGGTCGCATTGGCCGAAAATGGCGATAGCCAACCTGTAGAGATGACACCTACCAATCCAGATATGCGTAACTGGGCTATCTCATTGCCCGTCAGCAATATTGAAACTAAGAACCTTCGTGTTGCCATACAAGCCGAAGATACTCTGTACTACGGAGAGACTGAAACCACCTTTGTGGTTTACGAGACCCTATTCACCGAAGATAAATGACGCTCAAAGTTATTGAGAAGGGTTCGAAGCTTCAATGGCTTAACGGGTTTAGGCAGAAACTCAAACCCTTCGCTCTTAACTTGATCGACAATATCTGGCGTTCTATCCGCACTGATAATCACACCATTAAACTCTGTCCCCATTACTTGTCTGAAGTGCTGCAATACCTGTAAGCCTGTTCTGCCATTTTCCAAACGGTAGTCAGAGAGGATCACGTCAGGTTGCCAGTGACTATCCAACTGCAACAGACTCTGCTCTAGATCCGTTGCCAATCTCACCTGGCACCCCCAGCGTTGCAACAAGTGCTCCATACCTTCCAAAATAGAAACCTCATCATCCACACACAACACTCGCAAATTACTCAGCGGCATCGCCGTTGTAACCGGTGCTATTGAAGGAACCTCCTCAACAACTACCTTCTGTGCCAATGGCACAGTGACAGAAAATACGCTTCCTCGACTGGGCCACGAGCGCAATGAGATTGTATGACCCAACAGTTGAGCTATCCCCTTTGAAATAGCGAGCCCCAAGCCAAGCCCTTTGTCAGAGCGGATTTGATTGGTGCGGGTAAATTCTTCAAATATTAATTGCTGCTTATCCTCTTCCACGCCAATTCCGTTATCCCAGACCTGAATGGAAAGAGTGTTACCCTCTCTTCGCGCTCCCAGTACAACCTTCCCTTGAGGACTGTATCGAAAGGCATTGGTTAAGAAGTTCTGGATTACCCTGCGCAATAACTTAGGATCGGACTCAACAAATAACGACGTGGGTACCGTTCTAAAATTGATGCCCTGCTCCTCGGCAATAACACCAAACTCAGCATCAAGGTTGAACAACACCTCACTTAAGGCAAAGGACTTCACCTTGGCCTCTAGTTTTCCAGATTCCAAGCGAGAAATGTCCAGTAGGTCACTGATCAGTACCTCAGCCGCTTCCATTGCACTTTCTATATGGCGCGCCACTTGCTGTGTTTCAGCGTCTTTAGCCACCTCTGACAGTGATGAAGTAAACAGACGAGCCGCATTTAAAGGCTGCATTAAGTCATGACTAACGGCAGCAAGGAAGCGAGATTTAGATTGTGATTCTTGCTCCGAACGCTGGGTTGCGATGGTGAGCTGTCGATTCAATTGCTCTAGCTCATGGGTTCGCTCTTGTACCCGTTCTTCGAGGGTAACATTCGCATCCTTTAGCGCCTGCTCTGCCTGACGGTAAACCGTAATATCACTGAAACTCATCGCAAATCCGCCACTGGGCATCGGATTGCCTTGCACTTCGATGACTCGTCCATCTGCGCGCTGACGGGAGGATGTGTGATGAGTACCTCTTCGTAGATGCTCAAGTCGGCGCTGAACATGAAGCTCTGGCTCTCCTGGCCCACACAGTCCTTTCTCTGCGTTATGACGGATAACATCTGCAATAGGCCTGCCCACCTGTATTAATCCCGGTGGGAACTCAAACAATTCCAAGTAACGCTGATTCCATGCCACCAGCCTCAGTTGCTTATCAACTACTGCAATTCCTTGCTCGATGTGCTCAATGGCGCCTTGCAATAGGCTACGGCTAAAGTCATACAGCTCTGACGCCTCATCGACTATGGTCGCCACCTCTTCAAGCTGCATGTTTTTACCTTGCAGGGCGGAAGTAAGCACTAACTTAGCTGATGATGCACCAAATACCCCAGCCAGAACGCGCTCGGTATGCCTTATCAGGGTTGAGGGGGCATATTGATTGGGCATTAGCACTTCTTCTTGCTGACTCCAAAACTGGTTAAAGGCGCTACGAACCCTATGTCTACCAACAAACTTAGAGGCCACCAGCTCTAGCTCTGCAACGGTAACCCGACTTTGGTACAGGCTAATATTGTCTGACTCAGGTAATGGCGAGCCAACAAAAGCCGCGGATTGTAAGCGCTCACTAATATTGGGGCGCGTTAGTATCGACACCACTACATAACACACACTGTTGGCACTGATACTGAGCAACATGCCCCAGTCAGAGTTTTTAATATCTAGGCTTGCCAATAACTCTGGTGGTGAAATCATCCAGATAAGAACATTGTTTCCCGCATCTCCAGCTAGAATGCCGGTTTGGCTCATCAGGGTAACAAGCCAGAGAACAAAGCCTACTACCAAGCCAACGTAAACCCCATTGCGATTGCCGTGTCGCCAATACATTCCTCCCAGCAACGCTGGGGCAAATTGGGTGACAGCCGCAAAAGAAAGGAATCCAATCGCAGACAAACTACCTATGCTATCCAGCACTTGATAAAAGAACCACGCGCCGACAATCAGCATGACAATCAGGATTCGGCGAATCACTAATAAGCGCCCAGAAAAATGCCTAAAGTTATGTTGAGATAACTTCATTCTGCGCAAAAGCAATGGCATTACGAGGTCATTGGACACCATGATAGCCAAAGCAATCGTGGATACGATCACCATGCCACTTGCCGCGGAAACCCCTCCAATAAAGGCAAACAAAGCAACACTATCTGCACCTAATGCCAGGGGTAAGCTAATGACGTAGCTGTCCGCAGGGCTAGCGGGCAATAAACTAGAACCGACCCAAGCGATAGGAAGCACAAATAGCCCCATCAACATCAAGTAAGCAGGAAAGACTCGCCTTGCGGTATGCAAATCATGGGCACGCTCATTCTCAACCACAGTGGTATGGAACTGCCTGGGAAGACAGAAGATAGCCATCATGGTCAAAAGGGTGTGGATCAATAAGGTGGGTATATTGGGAGATTCATAGGTTTGCTTTGCTACTTGCCAAAGCTCTATATCCGTTCGCTGTAGCACCACAAACATGACAAATATGCCGACAAACAAAAAGGCCACCAGCTTAACGATGGATTCGAAAGCGATAGCCATCATCATTCCACGGTGATGCTCTGTGTTATCAATATGGCGTGTACCAAATAGCACGGTAAAAGTAGCAAGGGCAGCCACCATCAACCAAGAGACGAGATATTTTTGATTCCCCCCCTCACCTAATACTTCTGGGGCGGCAAGCTCAATCCCCATCATGATGCCACGCATCTGCAATGCGATATAAGGCAAGATACCGACGACAGAGATCAGGGTGACGAATACTGCTAAACCTTGAGATTTACCGTAGCGAGCAGCAATAAAGTCTGCAATCGAGTTAATATGTTCGCGCTTTGCCACCAAAATCATGCGTGCTAGGACGCGCCAAAAAAAGACAAATACGATGATAGGGGCGAGATAAACAGGCAGGAATGCCCAAGGATTATTGGCGGCTTGGCCTACGGTGCCAAAGAACGTCCAAGAGGTGCAATAAACCGCAATAGAAAGGCTGTAAATCCAAGGACGCCAAGAGACCAGCCATTGAGGACGTTTATCCCCGTACCATGCTACTAAAAAAAGCAGTACTAAGTAGAGTAGCGACGCGGGAACGACAACCCATCCTTGCATAAACAATCCTTAACCAGTCTTATTTTTGAATGCATCTAATTCACTATTCTATTAGGGTCTGTTGACCTTTTGCGATTAAATTTTGCTCGACCAGAAGCCATTTAATCAAGGCGAGGGACTTGCCGCCTAGTCATCTAAGCAAGAGTCGCTGAACGAAGAGTAAATGGCTTCTGGACGAGCCCTTCGGGTAGCGCTTTGTTGGGCATTTCTACCGCGTTAGTCACTTTTCATGTGGAACCACCACACCTAAAAGCGACTGCCTTGTATTAATACCCAACAAATCGCTACAAAAATAACCTCAAAAGGTCAACAGACCCTAGTAAGAACACATAGATTTAGATGCTATAAGACTAGTCAAAGATCGCTTTGTAGCTCAATTAGTTAGCTTGTTTTTGTGGCTCAATCCCCACTTCTTCAACATTCCCTTTCTGAGGGTCCAGTTTAACAAACATAGCCAACACACCCATACCGGCCATAACCCAGAAAACATTTGATCCCCAAAGCTCATAACCCCAGCCACTCAGCGCCGTCATTGTCGCCATAACAATACCCAGAGGGATGGCATTGTAGAGAGCTTGCAGCGCCACCATCTTATGTTGCTCAGAGTCTTGGATGTATCGAATTGCCGCAATATGAGCCAGTGCGAAGGTAACACCGTGTAGCAATTGAATAAGTACCAATGCGAATAACATGGTGGTTGATGCCGTTAGACCCCAACGCACAATGACACCCACAGAAGCGACCAAAAATAGAGAACGCAACGTCCACTTACCGAACCAACGGTTGCTGAAAGCAAAGATACATACCTCAGCCACAACACCAAGACTCCACAAGTAACCAATGATATCGGCACTGTAACCTGCATCTTTCCAATAGATGGTACTAAAACCGTAATAGGCTGCATGGCTTCCCTGAATAAGGGCAATCAAGCCAATGAACTTAATCACCGACCATTCACGGAGCAAACTGCTTAGCTTAGGTCTGACCGATTTAACGTTGCCCTGGGTTACAGGCATTGGGTTTGGATTGCGCATTGAGGCCACGATAGAGAAGGCAATGCCCGCTAACGCGGTATAGACAATGAAATCAATACCAAAGTTTGCAACAAGGAAACCCACTACCGTTGAGCCTGCAATAAAGGCAATCGATCCCCATAAGCGAGTTCGACCATAGTCGAGCATCTTCAAGCGAGCATAGTGATTGGCCATTGCATCAGAAATAGGAATAATCGGTCCACAACAGGCGTTAAACAGGATGGTGGCTACCGCCATCAACCAGAAACTTCCACCCGTAAAAAAGTGAAACGCAATGAAAGCGAGCGAAGCTAGGCTGAGTACCCGAAGTGCGGGCATCAAGTGCTCTATTTTATGAATTCGAGGAGTAATAATAAGGTTTGCGGCGCATCGGGTAGCAAAGGCTATACCAAGCAATAGGCCGATATCTGAGGCAGAAACTCCTTGGTCTTTAAACCAAAGCGCCCAGAATGGGAGATAAACGCCATAGGCAAAAAAGAACCCCAGGAAATACTGAGATAGCCACGCGTATGGAGAGGGTTTCAACATCAAACTGTCCTAGATTAAACAATATTCGCGGCAATTATGAAGTGAACCCAGTGGAATAAAAAGGGATAACTTCAATTTCACCTTTTCCCTATTAGACCAAAGTCGTCTGGAGCTTATTTGAGGATTTGTCACACTAGTAGGGTTAGGGTTTGTCGCCAAAGGATTAAGTCTTCATGCCTGAAAAATTTAATACACAACACCCTCCCTTTGACCGCCTCACACCTCGAGAGGTCGAGCAGTTAAAGTCGTCTTTAGATATTGCCTATTTTAGAGCTGGAGATATTCTTCTCGATGCTGGGCAATCGACAACACACTTGTTCGTGTTGATAAAAGGTTCGGTCGAAGAGAAGTATCAACAAGAAGTCTTTGCTCATTATGGTCACGACGACTTATTTGATGTGCGGTCATTGTTTGAAGGAAAGGTTCGTCATCAGTACATCGCGCTAGAAGACGTGCTGTGTTATCTGTTGCCCAGTGAGGTATTCCTCTCTTTATTCAATAGTAATCAATCGTTTGCCGAGTACTTCGATAGCAGTCTGTCCAAGCGCCAGCAACTCATCAAGGACGCCAAGAAGCAGCAAAATCTGGCTGAGTTCATTCTGACCAAGGTCGACGACTCTATCTATCACCCTCCATTAGTGTTGACCCCAGATACCTCAATAAAAGAAGCCACAGCGCTTTTAAATAGTGACGATATCGACGCAGCCTTAGTGAAACTCTCTGATACCGATCCACGTATAGAGCAGCATCCTTACCAATCTCCGTATGCCATTGTTACCCGCACCAACCTCTTGCATTCAGTGGTGCTCGAAGAAAAAAGCATGCAAACGCCAGTGTCCGAGATCTCAACGTTTCCTGTATTTGAGGTGCATGAGGGCGACTTTGTATTTAATGCCATGCTCACCATGACTAGAAATAAGATGAAGCGAGTGATGGTGGTTAATGAAAAGAAAGCAGTAGGAATGCTAGATCTGACCCAGATCCTAAGTGCTTTTTCTTCTCATTCTCACGTCCTTAGTTTGAGCATTGCTAGAGCTAAAAATATAGATGAACTGGCTCAAGCCTCTCAGAGGCAACATGATTTTGTTAAAAGCCTACTGATTAATGGCATCCGTACTCGGTTTATCATGGAGCTTATTTCTGTACTCAACGAGCAAATCATTGAGAAAGCCTTCCAATTAATCGTTCCCGAGGACGCGCAACAGCATTGTTGTCTGCTCGTTCTTGGCTCAGAAGGCCGTGGAGAGCAGGTTCTAAAAACAGACCAGGATAATGCACTGATCCTTGAGGATGGATTTGATTGGCCTGAATGTGGCCAGACAATGGATACGTTCACGGAGACCCTGCTAGAACTTGGTTACCCTCTTTGCCCCGGTAAGGTGATGGTTAATAACCCACTTTGGGTGTCTAGCCAAAGCGAGTGGAAGAAAAAAGTGGCAAAATGGATCGAGGTCAGTAATGCCGATTCAGTGATGCAACTGGCCATCTTTTCGGACGCACTGCCCGTCGCAGGTAATAAACGGTTAGTAGAGCCCGTTTTGAATTCTCTGCACGACGCGCTCACTGGTCGCATGCTGACCCTTTCAGACTTTGTTAGACCTGCCCTGCAGTTCTCAGTGCCTCTAACTCTGTTTGGTAATGTCAAAGCGCGTAAGGAAGGGCTGGATATCAAGCAAGGGGGGATATTCTCCATTGTTCATGGCATTCGCGCGCTCGCACTGGAGCACGACCTTCGTCAGCGCAATACCTTTGAAAGAATCGAAGCCCTGCATCAATTAGGCTGCCTCGAAGATGATACTGCGGATAATCTCAGCGAGTCCTTAAAACTATTCTTCAAACTCCGTCTCGCACAACAACTGGCTCATCAAGACTCATCCAATAACCTAGATCTCAATGCGCTGGATAGAACCGAGCGTGACTTACTCAGACACAGTCTTCATGTGGTGAAGAAGTTCAAACAGTTCCTCAGCTACCATTATCAGATCAGAGACTGACTATGAATTGGCTGACGAGACACTATTGGCACTGGAAACTAAAGGGCTCCCCTTTTCAATCTCTATTTTCAGAGTCTGATAGCAGTGAGTACGTGTCTATCGACTGCGAGACCACCAGCCTAGAACCAACACGAGCCGAGCTGGTGACTATTGCCGCCACCAAGATCATCAATAATCGCGTCATTACTAGCACCCCCTTTCATGTCAAACTCAAGGCACCCCAATCATTGGATGAGAATTCCATCAAGGTCCATCAAATCCGCCATCAAGACCTTGGTGACGGATTGGAAGAGAAAGAGGCCTTACTGCAGCTGCTCGACTTTATTGGTAGCCGCCCCATCGTGGGATACCACATTCGCTACGATAAGCGAATTCTCGATATTGCATTCAAGAAGCATTTTGGGTTTCCTCTGCCGAATACCATCATAGAGGTAAGCCATATCTATCAGCAGAAGCTGGAAAAACATCTACAAAACGCCTATTTCGACCTTAGCCTAGAGGCTATTTGTCGACATTTAGACCTGCCCATTCGTGACCAGCACAACGCGCTTCAAGATGCCATCACTGCTGCGCTGGTATTCGTTCGTCTCACTAAAGGCGACCTGCCAAGTCTCAATATGCCACATATTAAGTAGCGATTGAGTTCTCAGTTATCGAAATAACCCTTTAATTTCACAGCGATAGTTACCTTCTCATCCTAAAGTCTAATTGTGGAAATTCCGCAGGTAATAGAGAGTTATAACAGTTACCTCGAAATGCCTAACAGACCGTCAGATATTGAGCGACTGTCACAACTAATAGCGGCAGAGTTCACAAGGAGATCAGCAATGAGTGAAGCCCACATTTATCCAGTTAAACAGAACATCAAATCCGTTACCCATGCAGACAACGATACCTACCTAAGCATGTATCAACAGTCCGTTCAAAATCCAGAAATATTCTGGGCAGAGCATGGCAAGATCGTCGACTGGATTAAACCCTTCACTAAGGTCAAGGAAACCTCTTTTGATACTGGCCATGTGGGTATCAAGTGGTTTGAGGACGGAACATTGAACGTGTCAGCGAACTGTATCGATCGCCATCTTGCCGAGCGTGGTGATGAAGTCGCTATCATTTGGGAGGGCGATGACCCTGCCGATGACAAAACCCTTACCTTCAATGAACTGCATAAAGAAGTCTGCTTATTCTCTAACGCTTTAAAGGCTCAGGGCGTAAAAAAAGGCGATGTCGTGTGTCTCTACATGCCAATGGTGCCTGAAGCAGCCGTTGCAATGTTAGCCTGTACGCGCATAGGCGCAGTGCACACTGTTGTGTTTGGTGGCTTCTCTCCAGAGGCGCTTGCTGGTCGTATTGACGACTCTGATGCCAAGCTTGTTGTTACTGCCGATGAAGGTGTTCGTGGTGGTCGCGCTGTCCCTCTGAAGAAGAATGTGGACGAAGCGCTTCGTAACCCTAACGTCACCACCATTAGCAAGGTGATTGTATTCCAGCGCACGGGCGCTGATGTTGATTGGAACGCTGATGTGGATGTTTGGTGGCATGATGCCGTGGCTAACGTCGACGCCAACTGCCCACCTGAAGAAATGAACGCTGAAGACCCGCTGTTTATCTTATACACCTCTGGCTCTACTGGTAAACCAAAGGGCGTACTGCATACCACTGGGGGTTATCTAGTGTATGCCACTATGACCTTCAAGTACGTGTTTGATTACCAGCCCGATGACGTGTTCTGGTGTACTGCTGACGTAGGTTGGATCACTGGCCACTCTTACTTGGTATATGGACCTTTGGCCAACGGCGCGAAAACCATACTATTTGAAGGTGTACCAAACTACCCAAATACCAGCCGTATGAGTGAAGTCGTCGACAAGCACCAAGTCACCATTCTCTACACTGCCCCAACAGCCATCCGCGCATTAATGGCAAAAGGCGACGAAGCCATTCAAGGAACCAATCGTAATAGCCTTCGTATTATGGGTTCGGTGGGTGAGCCTATCAACCCTGAGGCATGGGAGTGGTATTACAACACCATAGGTGACGCGAAGTCACCAATCGTAGATACATGGTGGCAAACAGAAACAGGTGGAATACTGATTACTCCATTGCCAGGCGCAACTGAGCTAAAACCAGGCTCCGCAACTCGCCCATTCTTTGGTGTACAGCCCGCACTAGTAGACAATATGGGGAACCTCATAGAGGGTGAAGCCTCCGGAAACCTAGTCATCCTAGATTCTTGGCCGGGACAAATGCGCACTGTTTATGGAGATCATGACCGCTTTGAGCAAACCTACTTCTCAACCTTCCAAGGCATGTACTTTACGGGTGATGGCGCAAGGCGAGATGAAGATGGCTATTACTGGATTACCGGTCGTGTCGATGACGTACTCAATGTTTCAGGTCACCGAATGGGGACTGCGGAGCTGGAGTCAGCGCTAGTCGCACACGATAAGATTGCGGAAGCGGCGATTGTCGGCGTTCCTCATGACATCAAAGGTCAGGCCATTTACGCTTATATCACTCTAAATGCGGGTGAATACCCAAGCGCAGAGCTACACAAAGAGGTGAAGGATTGGGTTCGAAAAGAAATTGGTCCTATCGCGGTACCTGATACTTTGCACTGGACAGACTCTCTTCCTAAGACTCGCTCAGGTAAGATTATGCGAAGAATACTAAGGAAGATCGCAACAGGCGATACCAGTAATTTGGGAGATACCTCTACTTTGGCAGACCCAAGTGTGGTTGAGAAACTCATTTCAGAAAAAGGTGAACTGGTTTAGAACTGGTTTAGAACTGTCCCAGAACTGGTTTAACCACTTGCTTCAAAACCATTAGCCGTCACATCGTGACGGCTTTTTTGTTTAAACACGGTTACAAATTAAACATAATGAAAATAGACAGTTAGCCTATATTCATTACGTGAAGATTTTTTAGCCGATTTAACATTGACCCAACATTAGGTCACAGCTAACTCTTCTCTCACTACTGGTGATTAGACCAGTAAATTGCTGTTAATTTCGTTGAATTAGCTATAATCATGCGCTAATTTGCTTTTTTACAGAAATCTGACTGGAAATTATTCAGGATTCGTAAAATAATTAAAGGCAACAGTGAATAACTCACAATTACGGAAGATAGCGACAAGATGGCAACAAAATCACGCGTTCTACTCCTGAATGGCCCAAATCTAAATCTACTCGGTAAACGAGAGCCAGAGGTTTACGGTCACGCTACATTAAATGACATAGTCAATAACCTGCATACACAAGCAGAGCAATTGGATGTAGAACTCACTCATGTTCAATCGAATCGAGAATATGAGTTAATTGAAGCTATTCACGCTGCAATGGGAGAGATTGATTTTATTATCATCAATCCAGCAGCCTTTACTCACACCAGTGTCGCTCTGAGAGACGCACTACTTGGGGTAAGTATTCCGTTTATAGAGGTTCATTTATCTAACGTACATGCCCGAGAGACATTTCGTCACCACTCCTATCTTTCAGATAAAGCAGTTGGCGTGATATGTGGACTAGGTGCACAAGGTTACCAATTCGCATTGTCTGCAGCGATAGAACAGCTACAGGCAAAATAAATCTGAGCTATCTCGACGAATACGAGAGGCCACACACAAGACAAGAGAAGAATCATGGATATTCGCAAAATAAAAAAACTAATCGAACTTGTAGAAGAATCAGGAATTGCTGAGCTAGAAATTTCTGAAGGTGAAGAATCTGTACGCATCAGCCGCCACGGCAATGCACCTGTAGCTCCGATTCAATATGCAGCAGCACCTGCTCCAGTAGCAGCACCTGCTCCAGCGGCGGCTCCAGCAGCAGTTGAAGCACCTGCGGCACCTGCAGAAGCACCAGGTCACAAGGTTCTTTCTCCAATGGTAGGTACTTTCTACCGTGCACCTGGTCCTGATTCAAAACCATTCGTTGAAGTAGGCCAATCGGTAACTGCTGGTGAAACTATCTGTATCGTAGAAGCAATGAAGATGATGAACCAAATCGAAGCTGATAAGTCTGGTGTTGTAACGGCAATCCTTACTGAAGACGGTAGTGCAGTAGAGTTCGACCAACCGCTTATCGTTATCGAATAATAGAGGTCGATATTATGCTAGACAAATTAGTCATCGCGAACCGAGGCGAAATTGCGCTTCGTATCCTTCGCGCATGTAAAGAGCTAGGTATTAAAACCGTAGCCGTACACTCAACCGCTGACCGTGACCTTAAACACGTACTACTAGCGGATGAGTCTATCTGTATCGGTCCTGCTCGTGGTATCGATAGCTACCTGAACATTCCACGTATCATCTCAGCGGCAGAAGTATCTGGCGCTGTAGCGATTCACCCAGGTTACGGTTTCCTATCTGAAAATGCTGACTTTGCAGAACAAGTAGAGAAATCTGGTTTCATCTTCGTTGGTCCTAAAGCAGAAACAATCCGCATCATGGGTGACAAGGTTGCTGCAATCAACGCAATGAAAAAGGCAGGCGTACCTTGTGTTCCTGGTTCTGACGGTCCTCTAGATGACAACGAATCAGCTAACAAAGCTCACGCTAAGCGTATTGGTTACCCAGTAATCATCAAAGCGTCTGGTGGCGGCGGTGGTCGTGGTATGCGCGTGGTTCGCTCTGAGCCAGAGCTAATCGAAGCCATTGCAATGACTCGCGCTGAAGCAAAATCAGCCTTCAACAACGATATGGTTTACATGGAAAAATTCCTAGAAAACCCTCGTCATGTTGAGGTTCAGATTATTGCTGATGGTCAAGGCGGTGCTATTCATCTTGGTGAACGTGACTGTTCTATGCAGCGTCGTCACCAGAAGGTTGTTGAGGAAGCTCCGGCTCCAGGCATCACTGACGATATGCGTAAATACATTGGTGAGCGCTGTACTCGCGCTTGTCTTGAGATCAACTACCGTGGTGCAGGTACTTTTGAGTTCCTATATGAAAATGGCGAGTTCTACTTCATTGAAATGAACACCCGTATTCAAGTAGAGCACCCAGTCACTGAGATGGTAACAGGTGTAGACCTAATCAAAGAGCAGCTTCGTGTTGCTGCAGGTCAACCTCTGTCATTCACTCAGGATGATATTAAGCTACGTGGCCACTCTATCGAGTGTCGTATCAATGCTGAAGACCCAGTGCGCTTCCTACCTTGCCCAGGCAAGATCGAACGCTTCCACGCTCCTGGTGGTATGGGTATTCGTTGGGAATCTCACATCTACACGGGCTACACAGTACCACCTCATTACGATTCAATGATTGGTAAGCTGATCACCTTTGGTGAGAACCGTGACGTTGCGATTGCACGCATGAAAAATGCATTGAGTGAGATGATTGTTGAAGGCATCAAGACGAACATCCCTCTTCAACTAGAGATCATGAACGACGAGAACTTCCAACATGGTGGAGCAAACATCCACTACCTAGAGAAGAAGCTCGGCCTACAATAAGTTTTAATACTTATTCAAAGGGTCAGAACCAGCCATGCTGGTTCTGACCCTTTTTGTTTGCGTAGATGAAGTTGGTTAAAATTACTGCTAAAATCCACGCCAATTATCAATACTCAGAGTGAACTCCATGCCTTGGATTCAAATCAAGCTTAACGCCACTGACAAAAATGCCGAGCAAATCGGTGACATGTTGATGGAACAAACGGGTGCCCTATCCGTTACCTTTCTTGACGCTAAAGATACCCCTGTATTTGAGCCTCTACCGGGTGAGACTCGTCTTTGGGGTGAAACCGATATCCTAGCTCTGTACGACGCAGAAGCAGACACACAGTGGATTTTAGGGCAAATAGCCTCTAGTAATCTTCTAGAACAAGGGTTCGCACATAAAGTTGAGCAACTTGAAGATAAAGACTGGGAACGTGAGTGGATGGACAACTTCCACCCAATGAAGTTTGGTGAGCGTTTGTGGGTTTGCCCTAGCTGGCGTGAAATCCCAGAACCCGACGCTGTCAATGTTATGCTCGACCCTGGTTTAGCTTTTGGTACAGGCACACACCCAACCACCTCTCTATGTTTAGAGTGGTTAGAAGGGCTAGACCTTGAAGGCAAAACCGTAATCGACTTTGGTTGTGGCTCAGGCATCCTTGCGATCGCAGCGATCAAACTAGGTGCAAAAAAGGTAGTTGGGATCGACATTGATCCGCAAGCGATCATCGCCTCTAAAGCGAATGCAGAGCGTAACGGTGTGAAAGATAAACTTGAGGTGTTCCTACCACAAGATCAGCCTGAAAATCTTATCGCTGACGTTGTTGTCGCCAATATTTTAGCAGGCCCATTACGTGACCTTTCTGATGTGATTAAGTCTCTAGTTAAAGACGAAGGCGAGCTAGCTATGTCTGGTGTACTAGATACTCAAGCCGAAGATGTTGCTAACTATTACCGCGATCAGTTCGATATTGCTCCTATTGCAGAGATGCAAGAGTGGTGTCGCATCTCCGGAAAAAAGCACACTAGTTGAGACACATCATATTTTGAGCAAAAAACACCCAAATTATAGAATATTTTTTTAAATGCTCAAATATTAGGCTTTTCACCGGCCAAAAAAATGCGTAAAATGCGCGCCCTTGCTGTTAATAATGTGACCATGATTTGAAAATCGGAAATTACCAACTTAAGAACAATTTGATTGTAGCACCTATGGCTGGCGTTACAGACAGACCGTTTAGAGAGTTGTGTCTACGATATGGTGCTGGTATGGCTGTCAGTGAAATGATGCTAGCCAACCCTAAAACATGGAATACATCGAAATCACTGCAACGAAGAGTACATGAAGGTGAATCGGGCGTTCGCTCAGTACAGATTGCAGGATCGGATCCAAAGTTAATGGCAGAGGCAGCGCAATTTAATGTTGATAACGGTGCTCAAATCATCGATATCAATATGGGTTGCCCAGCTAAAAAAGTGAATAAAAAACTAGCAGGTTCAGCACTACTTAAGCATCCAGAGATTGTTCAGCAAATTCTGAAGGCGGTAGTAGATGCAGTAGATGTCCCAGTGACACTAAAAACTCGAACCGGTTGGGATACAGAACATAAGAACTGTGTCGAAATCGCTAAAATGGCCGAAGACTGCGGCATACAAGCTCTCGCCTTACATGGTAGGACGCGTACTTGTATGTACAAGGGAGAGGCAGAATACGAAAGCATCAAAGCGGTTAAGCAAGCTATTTCGATACCTGTCATTGCCAATGGTGATATAGATAGTCCAGAAAAAGCGAAGCATGTACTGGAGTTTACCGGTGCAGACGCCTTGATGATTGGTCGCCCTGCCCAGGGTCGTCCGTGGATTTTTCAAGAAATCCAACATTATTTAGAAAACGGCACCACGATGCCCGAGCCTCCTATGCAGGAAGTGAAAGACATCATGCTTGGTCACGTTCATGAACTTCATTTATTTTATGGTGAGTTCTTAGGTCCGCGCATTGCTAGAAAGCATGTGGGTTGGTACTTAAAAGAGCATGAACAAGCACGTGAGTTTCGCCGTATCTTCAATGCCATCGAAGTTGCAGAAGAGCAATTAGAAGCATTAGAAGAGTATTTCAATTCCTATCCTTGATAGGGATATGGTTGCATCATAATTACGAGAAGAGCTAGACTGAATATGTTCGAACAAAACCTGACTTCTGAAGCACTAACGGTTACTACTGTAACTGCTCAAGACCAAATCGCGCAAAAACCACTTCGCGACTCAGTAAAAGTTTCAGTAAAAAACTATCTTGCACAATTAAACGGTCAGGATGTAGACGACCTTTATGAACTAGTGCTAGCTGAGGTTGAACAACCACTACTAGACATGATCATGCAATACACTCGCGGCAACCAAACTCGCGCTGCATCTATGATGGGTATCAACCGTGGTACACTTCGTAAGAAACTTAAAAAATACGGCATGAACTAATATAAATTAGTTTAAGCATCTGAATTGAAAGGGCTTACCATTATTTGGTAAGCCCTTTTTTTATACAAATACACCAAAAATGATCACCAAAATTACCACTTTTATAGTTATTGGGTTTATATAGTCCATAAGGGTATAGAGCTGTTCTATGGTCATATTCGGTGCGAACCATAAATAAAAACTCTTTTATCAATGTTCTATAGATCTATCCATACCAACTCCTAAACTATCATTTATGATCTATTTTCATTTCATAAATATAGTTATTGGGTTTGATATTACCAAAAGCTAGCACACCTGCTCAGGGATAGCCGGGAGCTTAGATACCTGATGTAACGTTGATTTCCCTTTGAGAAAACAAACCATTAATGATCTCTTGAGTTTTCATATATATAGTTATTGAGCTCTATAACCCCAAAAGGGTACACAGCTGTCAGCAAGTAAAACTTACTCTTATCTTTAGGGTTATTTAGTTACTCGCCAACACACCAATGAGCCAATCACAACCATAACAACCCCTTGCCAAAAGCTGCCCGATAGAGCGACACCTAAGATAATTGAAGAAAATAACGTAGAGAAGATAGGTGTAAAGTAGGACAAGGTAGCAAGAAGTAGCATATTGCCTTTCATGATGCCGCTGTTCCATAGCCCATAACCACTAGCCATGATCACGGCAGCAAGTAGCAGGTACAAGCTAGACTCTAGATTAAGAGAAATGCTGGGTTCAGCACTTAAGCCATAATGGATCCACAGAACAATAGCAGTCATAGCAAAGAATAAGGTAATTGCATTCTTACCATTTGAAAGGCGCTTGGTAATATTACAGTAGATCGCCCATAGGAAGGCACCAATAAACGCCATTGCATAGGTTGCAGGGTTGCTTTGTACATTCTCGGCTAACTGAGTGAAAGAGAGCGATTGGTCGCCAGTGATCGCCCATGCAACGCCGATAAAGGCAAGCACCACACTTGGGTACACCCAAGGGTTAGTTTTCTTGCTACTGCTAATTACCGCAATCAGCACCGTTAGTGCAGGCCATAGGTAATTTATCACAGCCATATCAAGCGCCTGTTGCCTGTCATTTGCCATACCGATGGCTAAAGATAGGCACACTTCGTAGGCCGCAAATAAGCCACCAGCGACGATGACATACCGCTTAGGTAATGTGTTCAGCTTTGGACTGCCAACAACAAACAGTAAAATGATCGTAGCGACCGTATAAATGCTAGCCGCACCACCAATAGGTCCGAGTTGTTCTGCGACCTTTCGAGCAACGCCTATCACGCTACTCCACAAGAGAATGGCCGCGATACCATAGAGAGTGTATTTATGTTGGTTCACGATTGAATCATCAGTAATAAATGGACAATCGACTATATTATGACAAAAACAAAAAAACGCGTATAACTCACTAATGGGTCATACGCGCTTTTTTAAGACAGTTCTTGAATATTCTTTTCACCTTACTCTAAGCAGTCCGACTTATCCGAAGCTAAATCCTGCACGCTTTCGTCTGCAGCGCACGTTAAACGCTCTGAATCATCAACACTAGCTATCTCATCTGACTCTTGATTAACCGCTCCTGTATCAGGGAACAACGGTTCAACTTCGATAAAATACTCATTCGGTTGTTCAACTGAATCCGTAGTTACATCAAAAATTAAGCACCCAACATTTGATACCAACTCGTACCATTGATGAAAGTAAGCCTATCGCGAATTGGCATTTTTTATTTGCACTAAGGCTATACATTCTAGAAATAAAAAAGGCTTGCCTAGTGCAAGCCTTTGAAAGTTTCAACATATAAATCAATGAGCTACCTTGGCTTTCACTGTCATCTTAGAATACTTTATCCAGTAATAGCGAAGCATTAATCCTGCCAGTAACACTCCGGAACTAATAGATAACCAGTATGGCAAGACTTCATGATTAATCGCAGACAATGGAGCAACACTCAAAGAAAACTCCTCAACTAAGTAGTCGGTCAACAACCCAAATACAATAGCCATTCCCACAACCCCTACCAAATAAGCCACTAACGAACGCTTACCAAGTTCCTTTCCTACTACGCCTAAAGTAGCAATATTGGTAGCAGGGCCCGCAAGCATAAACACCAGGATAGCACCGGGGCTAATGCCTGACATCAATAGACCAGCCGCGATAGGTGTTGATGCTGTCGCACAGATATACATAGGCACGCTGATAGCCACCATCACCAACATACTCCAAATGCTTCCTCCCCACTCTGCGAGAAAATCTGTTTCTATATAAGTTTGGATCAGTGCTGCAAAAGACAGCCCGATTAGTAACCAAGTACTAATATCTTTCACTAAATCCGTTGCCGCGAATTTAAGCCCACTTTGTAGTTTCTCAATCGCCGTTTTGTTGAGCGGGGCTTGGGGCTTACTGGAACAGCAACTGGTTTTGACCTCCTCTTTCTGCTGCGCTCGCTTACTGCTACAACAGGATACTGTGGGTGTTTTTTCTCTGCTTATTGCTTGTTTATTAACGAATTCTTCGTCTTCCTTGCCTACTAGCAAACCCGCTAAAATTGCACTAGAAATAGCGGCAATAGGGCGGATGATTGCCATATATGGGCCAAGAAGCGCGTAAGAAACCGAAATAGAATCGATACCTGTTTCAGGAGTCGCAACTAAAAAAGAGGTAGTGGCACTTTTCGAAGCACCACTGCGTCTTAACCCCATAGCCGCAGGAATGACACCACAAGAGCACAAAGGCAATGGAGCGCCAATAAATGCAGCTTTAATCGTTGTTTTAGGGCCTTTTCCACCAAGATGTTTTGTTAATAGGTCTGTTGGAATCCACTCTTTAAGCAGTCCTGCAATGACCAACCCTAGTAACATCCATGGTGCTGATTCTAAGAAAAGGTCTATAAAATTGAGTAATAAGCTCATCATGCCTCCTTCAAAGCATGGCTATCAGCACTTTCTAGCGCCTCTAGAATGGAGCAATGGGTCGCAGGTTCACTGCCACCGCAACATGATGCACTGAGCTTTTGTAAAGAGTCCTGAAAAATTTGTAGCTCTTTAATACGCTGTTCAACCTGATGACATTTCATATCAACAATATCACGAGCCTCTTTACAGCTATGGCTTTCTTTGTCGAGCTGAATAGAGAGTAAATCCGTTATCTCCTGCAATGAAAAGCCTACTCGTTTCGCACGGATGATAAAGCCAAGCTTATCGGCATCCTCGAGGGTGTATACGCGATAGCCTGATTCACTGCGTGAGCTAGGCTTCAACAGTCCATGTTTTTCATAGAAGCGTAATGTGTCTGGCTTTATATCGAATCGATTAGCCAGCTCCCCAATCTTATACATTCCAATACCCACTCAATGTTTTGATACCCTATTAGTATGAACCTTGGATATAACTCCAAGGTCAAGTGCTTACTTCAGCATATTTGCTAGAAAAATCTAAGTTACTTTTTTCTACCTTCATCGCCTTAACTTTCCCAAATGGCACTTTTTTGACAATAAAATGCAAATGCCAAACGATTGCGCGAGCTTTTTAGAAAATTATTCGCTAGAATACGCGCCATTCGAATTGATGTTTTTTTGCACGCCGAAGATCTTTGTCAAAGTTGTTTCATGGTCATGATGCAGACTCAACTTTGACAAACATCTTTTCATCCAACTTGATTCCAAAATCAGCAGAAGTTGTGAGTATGCACCAGACGATCGAGCTAATGATTCGGGGCTTCTCATTTATTCTGTCGATAGCGGATAATCTTAAGTACTTGAGGAATATGGAAGCATGAGTAACGCTCGCCCAATTCGCCGCGCTCTTATCAGCGTATCTGATAAAACTGGCATCGTAGAATTTGCTAAAGCCCTAGCTGAACGCAATGTTGAACTTCTTTCTACTGGCGGTACAGCTCGCCTACTTGCAGAACAAGGCCTAGCAGTCACAGAAGTGTCTGACTACACAGGCTTCCCAGAAATGATGGACGGTCGTGTTAAGACCCTTCACCCTAAAGTACACGGTGGTGTACTTGGTCGTCGCGGACAAGACGATGAAGTGATGGAAAAACACGGCATCAATCCTATCGATATGGTTATTGTTAACCTGTACCCATTCGCTGAAACCGTAGCAAAAGAAGGTTGTACCCTTGCTGATGCTGTTGAGAACATCGATATCGGTGGTCCGACAATGGTTCGTTCTGCAGCGAAAAACCATAAAGACGTAACTATCGTTGTAAACGCTCACGATTACGACCGCGTAATTACGGAAATGGATGCAAACGACACTTCTCTAACTCTTGAGACTCGTTTTGACCTTGCGATTGCAGCGTTTGAGCACACTGCTTCTTACGATGGCATGATTGCTAACTACTTTGGCACTATGGTTCCTAGCTATGGTGAAAACAAAGAAGGCGACGAAGAGTCTAAGTTCCCTCGCACGTTCAACCAACAGTTCGAGAAGAAACAAGACATGCGCTACGGCGAAAACAGCCATCAAGCAGCGGCATTCTATGTTGAAGCAAACCCAGAAGAAGCGTCTGTATCAACAGCTCGCCAAATTCAAGGTAAGGCACTGTCTTACAACAACATCGCTGATACTGACGCTGCTCTTGAGTGTGTGAAAGAATTTGACGAGCCAGCATGTGTTATCGTTAAGCACGCTAACCCATGTGGTGTAGCGCTAGGCGAAAACATCCTAGAAGCTTACGACCGCGCGTTCAAAACAGACCCAACATCTGCATTTGGTGGCATCATCGCGTTTAACCGCGAACTAGACGCTGCAACAGCAACCGCTATCACTGAGCGCCAATTCGTTGAGGTTATCATTGCACCTTCTGTTTCAGCTGAAGCAGTAGAAATCGTTGCGGCTAAGAAGAACCTTCGCCTTCTAGAGTGTGGCGAATGGACAAGCAAGACTGCTGGCTTTGACGTTAAGCGTGTAAACGGTGGCCTGCTAGTTCAAGACCGCGACCAAGGTATGGTTTCTCAAGATGACCTGAAAGTAGTGTCTAAGCGCCAACCAACAGAAGAAGAGCTAAAAGATGCATTATTCTGCTGGAAAGTAGCCAAGTACGTGAAGTCAAATGCGATTGTTTACTCAAAAGGTGACATGACTATCGGTGTAGGCGCAGGCCAAATGAGCCGTGTTTACTCTGCGAAAATCGCTGGCATTAAAGCGGCTGACGAAGGTCTACAAGTTGAAGGTTGCGTAATGGCATCGGATGCTTTCTTCCCATTCCGCGATGGTATCGACGCAGCTGCTGATGCTGGCATCAAGTGTGTGATTCAGCCAGGTGGTTCAATGCGCGATCAAGAAGTTATCGATGCGGCTGACGAACATGGCATGGCGATGATATTTACTGGTATGCGTCACTTCCGCCACTAATCGCCCTGCATTAATTAGACGATTAGCAAATTACCAAGCCTCTCAACTTTGAGGGGCTTTTAAGAATTTAAAACTTGAGGATTAAACATGAACGTATTAATCATCGGTGCTGGCGGTCGCGAGCACGCACTTGGTTGGAAAGCAGCACAGAACCCAAAAGTTAACACTGTCTTCGTTGCTCCAGGTAACGCAGGTACAGCTCTAGAGCCAAAACTAGAGAATGTAAACATCGGTGTGGAAGACATCGACGCTCTGGTTGCATTTGCAAAAGAAAAAGCCATTGAGCTGACTATCGTAGGTCCAGAAGCACCATTAGTTATCGGTGTTGTAGACGCCTTCCGTGAAGCGGGACTGCCTATCTTTGGTCCGACTCAAGCTGCCGCTCAGCTTGAGGGCTCTAAAGCATTTACTAAAGACTTCTTAGCTCGCCACGACATTCCAACAGGTTCTTACGCAAACTTCACTGAAATTGAGCCAGCAATAGCTTACGTTCGTGAACAAGGCGCACCTATCGTTGTTAAGGCAGACGGCCTTGCTGCAGGTAAAGGCGTAATTGTTGCAATGACTCTTACCGAAGCAGAAGACGCCATCAAAGACATGCTGGCTGGCAATGCATTTGGTGAAGCTGGTAGCCGCGTAGTTATCGAAGAATTCCTAGAAGGCGAAGAAGCCAGCTTCATCGTTATGGTTGATGGCGCTAGCGTATTGCCTATGGCAACCAGCCAAGACCATAAGCGTGTTGGCGATAAAGATACCGGCCCTAACACTGGTGGTATGGGTGCGTACTCTCCTGCGCCGGTAGTAACGCCAGAGATCCACAACCGTATCCTAGAAGAAGTTATCTACCCTACTGTACGCGGTATGGACGCTGAAGGCGCACCATACACGGGCTTCCTATACGCAGGTCTAATGATCGACGCTGACGGTACACCTAAAGTAATCGAGTACAACTGCCGCTTCGGTGATCCAGAAACTCAACCTATCATGATGCGCATGGAGTCTGACCTTGTTGAGCTTTGCCTAATGGCAATCGATGAGAAGCTAGACGAAGCAGAATCTAAGTGGGATCCACGCGCTTCAATTGGTGTTGTTCTAGCTGCTGGTGGTTACCCTGCTGACTACGCTAAAGGCGATGTGATTTCTCTGCCATCAACTGATGCTGAAGACCAAAAGATCTTCCATGCAGGCACAGCTAACAATGAAACAGGCGAAGTTGTTACAAACGGCGGCCGTGTTCTTTGTGCGACAGCGCTAGGTAACACAGTTTCAGAGGCGCAGCAGCAAGCTTATGCACTCGCGAATCAAGTCAGCTGGAACGGCATGTTCCACCGCAATGATATTGGTTATCGTGCGATTGCTCGCGAGCAGCAAAAGTAATTTAGCTTTAACTCTAAGCAATACCAAAGCCACCCCAGTTACTGAGGTGGCTTTTTTAATATTCATACACTGAATTTATACATTCCCTAAAGGTTTCTCTCTGTTTACCCCAACCCAGCGCAGGTATAATGGTCATACCAGAAATTCATAACTACCGTGAATACCTCTAAGTATTATCAATGACCGTGAACAAGCAAAACTTCCATCAACGACTCAAAGCACTAAGAATTGAAACTGGTTTATCCCAAGGGGATCTCGCCAATCAACTTAGTGTAGAGCATCGTGTATTTGCTAATGTCACTCAATCGATGATCAGCCTGTGGGAGCGAGGAAAGGTTACCCCTTCAATCTTGCGTCGCGTGGGGCTTGCGCATTTTTTCTCTGCTAATTACCAATATGATCATGCCGAGCAACAACTCATGAAACGAGCAAAGACCTTTGAGATGTTGTTTGAAAAAGAGAATATGTTTTATGATTATCCGGTCACTAGCGAAGAGGTGATTCGATATTCACGCCTTAGCGAGTATCAGCGTGAATGGATAAAGAATGCGCATTTGTACTTACTTGGTGGCGAACTGGCTCTAGAAGAGTCAATGGCACTGCAAGATATCACCGACCCATGGGTTCGTATTTATTATCATCAAGGTGCTATAGTGGCAGCCTTAGTGTATGAAAAAACAGAAGATAAAATCACTATAGTCAGTATATCTGCTATTAATATTTTCATCTGGAAGCATGTGCATAAGGACATAGCAACCCTTCCGCCAAAAACACTGATTCGCACAAGAATACGAGAACCTAGCTTGTCTCTATTGCTAAGAGACTTGTATGTCGAACCTGAAGAATACTCTTGTGGTACTGAGATCTATGAAACCTCGATAGGCCATCTTTATCACAATACCTTTGTGAAGAATATGCTGGACAATGATGCCTACGACTTTCGCCTTCTGAGGTATGAGCTTCATAAGAATGAAGATGCACGGATTCTGCACGAAGTCATCTGAGACCCTCTCGTTTTCTGTACAAAATAATGCTATATATTTCATATATCTCGATATCGAAAAATATCGAATAGCGTGCCCTTTCTAACTCCATTATCGTGGCTCATCATCCAGATAAGGAAAGGGATTATGAGTAAAATAGAAAAAGCAGTGGACTACGTAAATCAACATTTCACAACAGCTCTAACTGCAGAAGCTGTAGCTGAAGCGTGTGACTGCTCTGTGTTTTACCTACCCAAACTATTTCGCAATAACCTAGGCATGTCTTATCAGCAGTATGTGATGTTTAAAAGAGTAGAGCGCGCCAAAAACCTGCTCGTAAACAAAAGGCATTACAAAGTATCAACCATTGCTATCGAATCTGGCTTTTTAGATGACACCTACTTTTGTCGTGTTTTTAAAAAACAGACAGGCATGACACCAATGGAATACAGAACTAGGCATATCAATATACAGAAGCTTCAACCCGCTTATTAGTTCCTACTCTATATCCTTAGCTTTGCGAGGACGGTCGCTCGATGCACTCATACCCGCCGTTCTTGAGCATCAGCATTTTATCAACGACAATTTTCTTGGCTTTGTACTCACCAATAAATGCAACAAAGTGGTCTTCGTCAATCAAACGGTCAATGACAAACGATGGAAGCTGGTCTTTAAACTCGATACTGGTGAATGTCTTTCCTTCACAGGTAACAAATTTCCCCTCTTCCCAATAACCTTGTATCAGCTCTAATCCTTGTTTCTGCTGATTTTTTCCCTTAGCTACCAAATCACTGGCTTGTTGCTTAACCTCATCAATCTGCTGCTTACGCATAGGCATAACCTTGTCATTAATGCGCAATCGTTGATAAACCGCTTCTCCAGTGCCACTGAAGCGCAAGGTCATTTGAAAAGGAATCAGATCACCGGAATTAGACAGTCTTTCACCTGTGCGGGACATTTCCCTAAGGTTATCGCTATCCCAAGTGTAATGGCTTTTGTACCAAGTCTTATCTTTGAAGATCACATCATCGGAGCTAGATTCTGGGGAATCAAAACGCTCAGTGAGCCAAAATAAAGAGGTTTTTGTGTTATCAATTTCGCCACCCGAAAACTCAGTAATCTGGGCAGATTGACGCAAAGGAGTTGTAGCAGAAGAACAACCCGCTAGGGTTAGAATAGCTAAAGCAGAAGCAATGAAGTGTTTCATAAAAAATACGCCGAGCGATGTCACTCGGCGTATTTTACATTAATTAACTGAATCTTTCAGTGCTTTACCAGCAGTAAATGCAGGAACATTTGCTGCAGCAATTTGAATCTCTTCACCAGTCTTAGGGTTACGACCAGTGCGTGCATTACGGTGAGATACTTTAAATGTGCCAAAACCAATTAGTTGAACTTGGTCGCCCTCTTTAAGAGCATCGGTTACGCCTTCAAGAGTAGCTTCAAGAGCTGCTTTTGCTTGTGCTTTTGATAGATCCGCTTTTTCAGCAATTGCATCGATTAATTGGGTCTTGTTCATTGGGGTTTCCCTTCTAAAGTGTTTGAAAACAAAGTCACTCTAAATCATAAAGACCCCATCTGGCAAAGGGTTGCGGGCGTTCTTTAGGTTCAAGCGAACATTTTTTAGCTCATTCTGCAATTCAACTCACAAATTGACCTAATCTGAAGGGGTTGATGCTTGTATTTTCAACACTTTCAACCTATTCAGCAGGCTATCATTTACTGAAAATGACTGTCATAATCCGCCTGTTTCATAAACAATTCACTAGGGTACCATGTTACTTCTTACAATCTATGTCTCCGTTGCTATCGGAGTCTCGTTCATCTGCTCAGTTTTAGAAGCTGTGCTTTTGAGTATTTCACCAAGCTATATTGCTCAGTTGCGACAGCAAGGACATCCTGCTGCCGACAAGCTAAGCAAGCTTAAGTCTGATATCGATCGCCCACTGGCTTCGATTCTGACACTAAATACCATTGCTCACACCATCGGTGCAGCAAGCGCAGGTGCACAAGCGTCTGTGGTATTTGGAAGCCAATGGCTAGGTGTGTTTTCTGCAGTGCTTACTCTTGGCATTCTGATTCTTTCAGAGATTGTGCCAAAAACTATTGGTGCGACCTACTGGCGCCAACTAGCACCATCTTCAGCAGGAATACTAAATTGGATGGTATGGATGCTACGACCTTTCGTTTGGTTCTCTGAGCAAATAACCAAGCGTCTATCTCGTGGCAACGTAGAGCCAAAGCTACGTGACGAAATCTCAGCGATGGCTATCCTAGCAAAAGATTCAGATGAGTTTGGTGAGGATGAAATTCGAATCCTTAATAACCTGCTGAACTTGCCAAATGTACCAGTAACTAAAGCAATGACACCGCGACCTGTGGTATTTCGTGTTGATGCAACGCTCTCTATTAATGAGTTCTTAGCAACCCACCATGATACGCCGTTCTCGCGTCCTCTGGTTTACATTGAGCAAAAAGACAATATCTGTGGCTTTGTGCACCGGTTGGAGCTGTATAAGCTACAACAGAAGGGCAGAGGCACTGAGGCGTTAGGCAGCGTCATGCGTCCTATCCATGTATTCCTAAACAATAGCGCTCTACCTAAGGTATTCGCGAACATGCTGGCTCAAAGACTGCATATCGCTTTGGTTGTCGATGAGTACGGTACAGTGCAAGGCATCGTAACCCTTGAGGATATCTTTGAGTTCCTGCTAGGAAAGCAGATCGTCGATGAAGCTGATAAGAACCGCGATATGCAAGTACTGGCTCAAGAGCGCTGGGAACAATGGACTAAGAAAAAAGGCGTAATCATCAACAATGATGATGAAGAGCCTATTGAAGAAGAACAAACCGAGGATAAACAGTCACCCGCTGAGTCTACGGAAAAATAAAAAAAACGGGAGCCATAAGGCTCCCGTTTTTTTTACTCAACACTCAGTTTATAGCTGAACACCGATATTGCTAACACTTTCTTCACGAAGCTCAGCACGCAAATCTTTAATTAGGTCTACATCGCGCTCGGTGCATTCACGCAGAGGACGGAAGATAGCCCACTGCACATCCCACTCGTCACACACGGCTTCATTGTCTTTCTGATTGTCATTGGTGATCTCTTCGCTGCCTTGAGCAACTTCAAGATCGGCCACTGTCATTACTGAATTCTGGCTAATTTTTTGTACTGACTCAGGTAATAGGTCACGATCAAGTAGAGAGTGAAGTAGCTCTGCTAGTCCCATGCACGCATCGATTGCAGGGTACACACCATAAAAGTCGAACTCTTCTGAACTAGGAACCAACTCTTCTAGCTTCTCTAGTTGGCGCTCAAAGTTTACCTTTGCGCTCTTTACTGTAAGTAGCTCCCAAACGCTATCGAGAATATCTCGGTAGATTCGTGCCTCGGCAAATTCCGTTGTCTGACAAAACATGGCATAGTTTGGGTACATACGTTCACACAAACTGACCATAAAAGTGATTTGTTGCCAAGGTTCTAGCTTATCAATACGAACCTGAAGAGGATTCTGTAACATAACGACTCACAATTGTGGGAAAACAGCAAAAGTGTACTTGATAACACCCAAATAACAAAGAAACAGGGACACGCTTTCAATGAAAACTGCCACTCAATACCTTTATGTATTGTCTAAAAACAAGCAAGAGTACCTAGAACTGCTAAAAAGTGCCGATTTGCCACAACTTGAGGTTACCGAAGACCCCTCTCTGGCGAATATCCTGCTTGCTTCTCCACCGATGGCCTCTGAGGTTATAAACGACTTCCCTAACCTTGAATGGGTGCAGTCCATCTATGCGGGTGTGGATGCGTTAACTCAGCCTGCGCCACGCAGTGATTACCAACTCACTAACGTTAAAGACATCTTCGGCCAACCTATCAGTGAATACGTATTAAGCTACTCTATTGCACACTTTCGTCACTTCGCTACCTATAAACAACAGCAAACCGAACAAGTGTGGCAACCCTACCCTTATGCTTGCTTGAACGAGAAGACCTTAGTCATCCTGGGCACTGGCTCTATCGGAGCTCATCTGTCGAACGTAGCAAAAGCGTTTGGCCTAACCACTATTGGGGTGAACTCTAGCGGTAAGGCCCCTGAAAATAGCCAGTTTGATTCTGTCTTTCCGATATCAAAGCTCAACCATGCGTTAAGTTTGGCGGATATCGTGGTGTCGGTATTACCGAAAACGACGCAAACTAAAGGCGTACTCAACAAGCAGAGCTTGAGCCATTGCAAACAAGCGCTACTGTTTAACGTAGGACGCGGTGACGCCATAGAAACAGAAGGGCTACTTAGCGCTCTAGAAGAGGGTTACCTTGAGCACGCTTATCTCGATGTATTTATCAATGAGCCTATCTCACAGCAATGCCCATATTGGCAAAACCCCAAGGTAACAGTAACACCGCACATTGCCGCGCACAGCTTCCCTAACCAGGTTATGGGGCTATTTAAAGACAACTATCAACGTTGGCTAAATGAAGAACCTTTAAAGGCTATCGTCGACTTTAATAAAGGCTACTAATACGCAAAACGCCACCCGAAGGTGGCGTTTTAGACTCTAATGTCAGGATCGATTAGATGCCGTATTGAGCGCGGTAAGCTTTTACCGACTCAAGCTGCTCATCATTCTCGCCTTTCTCTTCAAGAAAAGTGATTAGGTCAGTCAGGCTAACAATCGAGATGATAGAGCAGCCGAAATCACGCTCTACTTCTTGGATTGCTGAAAGCTCACCCTTACCTTTTTCTTGACGGTCAATAGCAACCAAAACACCCGCTAGGTCTGCACCGTTTGCTTGGATGATTTCCATTGACTCACGGATTGCTGTACCCGCAGTAATGACATCGTCCACCAGCATGATACGGCCTTCTAATGGGCTACCTACTAAGTTGCCACCTTCACCGTGATCTTTTGCTTCTTTACGATTGAAGCAGTATGGCTTATCCGTATCGTGATGATCCGCCAGCGCTACCGCTGTAGTGGTTGCGATTGGGATACCCTTGTACGCAGGGCCAAATAGCACATCATAATCAATGCCAGAATCCGCTAATGCCGCTGCATAAAAACGACCTAGGCGTGCCAAATCACGACCAGTGTTGAACAGGCCAGCGTTAAAGAAGTAAGGGCTAGTACGGCCAGACTTCAGAGTAAACTCACCAAACTTAAGAACCTGTTTCTCAAGTGCAAACTCAATAAATTCACGCTGGTATGCTTTCATTCTTTTCTCTCTTTATTACGGTTTAATCATTTGTAAATACGCCCCCCTTTCGGAGGCAAAAAAATAGCTCCCAAAGGAGCTATTTAATAAAACTATTCAGCCAGTGCAGCCTTTTGCACTTCGATGATGTCAGCAATGCCCTTTTGAGCCAGAGCCAGCAATTCCATCAATTCTTCATGAGAAAAGGGTTCGCCTTCTGCGGTGCCCTGAACCTCAATCATTTTACCTTCTTCAGTCATGACTACGTTCATGTCTGTGTCAGCAGCTGAGTCTTCAACATACTCTAGGTCGCACAGACCTTTACCATCGACGATACCCACTGAAACTGCAGATACGTGACCCTTCATAGGGTTCGCTTTTAGTTTGCCTTGTGCCACAAGCTTTTGGAATGCATCAGCCATAGCAACGCTTGCGCCAGAGATAGAGGCTGTGCGAGTGCCGCCATCCGCCTGAATCACGTCACAGTCAACAGTTACCATGATTTCGCCCATCGCTTCTAGGTCAACCACAGCACGAAGGCTACGTGCGATAAGGCGTTGGATTTCCATTGTACGGCCACCCTGCTTACCACTTGCCGCTTCACGACGGTTACGCGTATGCGTTGCGCGAGGTAGCATGCCGTATTCTGCTGTTACCCAACCCTTACCTTTGCCTTTCAACCAACGCGGAACATTCTCTTCTACAGAGGCGTTGCACAATACCTTAGTATTACCAAACTCCACCAATACAGAACCTTCTGCATAAGCGGTGTAGTTGCGAGTCATTTTAATAGGACGAACCTGATCTACTGCACGATCGTTTGGACGCATTGAGAGTCACCTAAATAATTGGGTATGGGATTGGGTCGAGATTATATAGGAACATGCCACAGGATGCGACCACGCAGGAGAGCTATGATTTGTATCAAGACGCTCGGTTTTGTGCGAAGAAGTGCGGTTTTGTGCTAAGATTGCCCGCAATATAGATGCACACCTATGTGATGAATAAAGGTATTTTAATGATTTACAGCATGACCGCTTACGCGCGCAAAGAAGTTAAAGGCGACTGGGGCAACGCAGTATGGGAAATCCGCTCAGTTAACCAACGTTACCTAGAAACCTATTTCCGCTTACCAGAACAGTTCCGAGGCCTAGAGCCTATCCTTCGCGAGCGTTTTCGTAAGCGTTTAGCACGCGGTAAAGTGGAATGTCACCTGCGCTTTGAAGCAAACCCAAGTGCTAAAGGCGAGCTAACCATCAACGAAGACCTAGCAAAGCAGGTTATCAACGCAGCAAACCAAGTAATGGCAATGACAGGCGAAACTAGCCGCATTAACCCATTCCAAGTAATGCAGTGGCAAGGTGTTATGGAAACACCTGAGCAAGACATGGACACGGTAAACAAAGACCTACTGGCTGGCTTTGAGGGTGCCATTGCTGACTTCATCGAAGCACGTGCAAGCGAAGGCGACAACATGAAGGCTCTAATCGATCAGCGTCTAGAAGCCATCACATCTGAAGTGGTTCGTGTACGCGCTCGCATGCCAGAAATCCTACAATGGCAACGTGACCGCCTGCTAAGCAAGTTTGAAGAAGCATCTATCGAGCTAGACTCATCTCGCGTAGAGCAAGAGCTTATCGTATTGGCTCAAAAATCTGACGTTGCCGAAGAGCTAGACCGCCTAGACTCTCACGTAAAAGAAACCACCAGCATTATGAAAAAAGGTGGCGCTGTTGGTCGCCGTCTAGACTTCATGATGCAAGAGTTCAACCGTGAGTCGAACACGTTAGCCTCTAAATCTATCAGTACAGACATCACCGCTTCTGGTGTTGAACTGAAAGTTCTGATTGAGCAAATGCGTGAGCAGATCCAGAATATTGAGTAATCGACTTTAGGTCATTCAATAAAATTAAGGCCCATTTATGGGCCTTAATTTTATTAAGTTTAGGAATCTTTAATTCGAACTCGAAATAGTACACTCGATATCGCAACAAAGAGGAAAAACTTCATCCAAAAGAATAAGTGGAAATTAATTTCTCCGCCGTATCTTCCTTTCTGTGGTATGCCATACTCATGAAACCACAAGTTGTAGAGTTGCCAGCCTAAATAACCACTAAGAAGACCCGTTACAGCTATTATAAAGCAAGCTTGATTGCGAGTTACATATAATATCTTTTCCAATCAACCATCCTTGTCACTTTAGAAAAAATCTATGGTACTCGTCGTATATCGTTGACAAGCCAAGAGCTATATATGATGACTATTTTGTCAATTATTGTAGCTACTATATCTATCACTGAAGGTAATCATCGTAGGAATTAAGCCGAAAGGTTCTGGGTTTATAGTGACAAACATCAAAGACCATTTTTTATCCATATCAAGATAAGTTTGTAATCTTAAAAAAGTAACTCCTTTCTCATAGTTAACAGCCAGAAACACTATCGAGACACGAGGAGTTATCTTCTCAGTAGCCATAGTGTCATAAGATATTGGTTTCCCATACAGTGTTTCATAACGAATCAATGCATTGGCGATCGGTGCCGAATCTCCGCTGTATGGAGCCCAACGTTCAGCAGTTTTTTCCGGAGAGTTTGTAAAGTGATACTTAATGCTCTCACTCACTAAATCATCAATAGAGTCATATGCGAGACCTGAAAATGATACGAGAAAAAGAAAAATAGTGACGCCTAACTTTAGTAGCATAATTTGTTTCCGATAAAAGTTCGTTCAAAGGCCTTATTAAAGGATGAAACGGCACGGTCAAAGTAATTTGTTTCAGTTAAATCAGGGCCTACAAGTGTTTCAGAGTAAGACGAAGATACATTGGCCGGAGAGGACAAACTAGGACCAACCTTAAGATTAAGACCTAACGTAAAATCACCATGCGCATCAATATCAATACTCCCACCAATGGCGGCAATAGGGCTTCTTAGGCCTACACTCAGACCGCCATCAATCGATGTACCAGCAAGTGTAGTAGGGTCATCAACGCCGGAAACAAGCTCTGCTGATAGTCCTGTCGTAGCTTCTACCGACGACATCACCTCAACCTGAACTCTTTGATAGGGGTGAACCCTTACATCTCCATTAACAATTCCCACTGCAAATCCACTATTACTTGATACTAAAGCCCCAGCCCCAAGAGTTGACTCCTCTGATAGCACCAAAACAGCAAGCCCTAATGGATCGATCCAGAAAAGAGGATTCCCACTTACATAACCATAGGCCATTTGTTGGCTAGGATCACGGAGTAGCATATCGGTGTTAAGCTGAGTTGCTCGTATGAGTTCATGCTGGATCTCTATAGGCAGATAAGTATTTTTTAGATTCCAATAGTCTGGCTGAACAAAGCGATTAGTATGTGGGTTGTACCATCGAGCATCTAGGTTAATAAGACCTGTACTGCTCTCCGTATATTGGCCTGTGTATTGGTATGGCATAAGCTGAGCTAATTGCTTGTTAGCATTCACTCCTGAGTTGATCTTCCAGAACGTTTTGTCGTTGTGCTTGCGATAAGTCTGACCAAACGGGCTGTAGCCCAGACGCATTGCTGTTGTTCCTGTCTCATCTAGTGAGTGTATAGCACTTCCCAAGCGGTCATGATGTACGTACAAATGGGCAATATCAGAGCCTTTATTACCGCTAGCTGCAAGCAAAGGGGAATCGAGGTCATATAGCTTTTGATGAAGCACATCGCCATAGGGAAGATCATCTCGCGGCAGTAGTGTCAATGAACGGAACGGGGAGTACTCATTGCCCTCAGTGAACCACTGACCTTGTTCCTGCCTACCATCATAGTAACTCTGCAAAGTGCTTATATTTTGCTGAGCTTTCTTGCTTGAATTTCCCTTTTGAGAAGCACTATAAACTCGTTGAGATTTTACACGCCTTGAGCGAGCATCATATCCATAACTGACAGAGCTACCGTCTGGATTAACAACACTCTTCAACCGCCCTAGCGCATCGTGACTGTAAACTTGCTGTGCGGCCCCATTGCGAACTATCACCAAGTGACCATTGGCGTCGTATTCGTACTCAAAGGCTTGGTTGAGAGCTTCTGCTTCATCATCACCTTCACAGCTTGCATCAGCACACACAAAGCCAGGTAGTCTGTGACCTTGCATCTCTATGAGCTGATTTGCCAAGTTGTAGTGATAGGTATAAGTGTGTGCTTTCGTTTTCTTGTGTAGCAGGTTGCCGGACTCATCCCACTCATATTCAAGATCTTCTTGGGTTGGGTAGTCCGCTCGAACTAGTCGGTTTACTTGGTCATACTCGAAATAAACCCACAGGTCATTGTCTGTAAATTCTGACTTCCTGTTTTGTGCTATAACATTGCCCGCAAGGTCATAGCGATACTTAAGGGCTTCAAGAGAATTCCAAGCCCCTCTCCAACGATTGCCTTTATACTCTTCCTGTTCGATGTTGACCTCAGTGATTCTACCTAGGGCATCATAGGCTATTGTTCGTCTACTGTGGTTAGGGTAGTCAATCTGTACTACCTGTCCCTTCTGATTATATGTGAGGTTGAAGACTCTAGACCCTTCACTGCTTTCTCGCTCAATCTGGATCACCCTACCCTCAGCATCATGCAGATAATACACCCCCTCTGTGCTGGTTGATTGACTGTAGGTGCGTTTGCCTACAGTGTTATATTCATATTGGAAGCTTTGCCCTAACTGTTGGTTATCCACCTGTATTAATCGACTAGTAGCATCATAGTGATATTGCTCCGTCAGCTCTGGGCTACTTATACTCGCTAGGCGCCCCAAGCCGTCATAGTTCAACCTTTCGCTAACCCAGCTACCTTGATGGTGATACTGACGCTCAGTCATATTACCGCGCTGATCATAGTGGAACTGAATGTCGGTATTATGCTCTGGCTGATAAACTTGGCTTACTTGCCCCGCGAGGTCATAGTCATAATGCCATTGCTCATCCAGCTCATTGCTAAATGAACTCAGTCTGGTTAACTCATCATAGGAAAACGACCGGCTGGCCCCGCTCGGCGATGTCACACGAGTCAGTTTATTGGCTTCATTAAACTGATATTTTGTAACGGATCCATTCGCCTGCGTAATCTGAGCTAGGTTTCCGAAATCAGCATATTGATATTCCGTCACCTGTGAGAGCTGATTGGTATAGGTCAGGACTTGATTTTGGTAGTTATATGTCCAGCTTTGACTGCCCCCTAGTGCATCAATCTCTATTGAGAGCCTGCCAAGTTCGTCGTATTTAAACTGAGTTGTATTTCCGAGGGAATCGGTTCTCGCTACTAGTTGGTCAAAGGCATCGAAGCTCTGACTGGTTTCTTCGCCAAGGCGGTTGCGAATAACAACAGGGCGACCTGCCGGATCGAGTTGGAAGTGTGTCGTGTTCCCTTCGGCATCCGTTAAACCTACAACTCTACCCAAACTATCGAGAATGTTTGACTTGCGATGTCCAAGAGGGTTGATGGTGGCAAGTAGCCTACCCATTACATCATATTGATACTGAGTAGCGGCTCCATTGCTGTTTTCTGGTTCCACCACGTATGTCAGTTGATTATCGGCGTTATAGTCGTACGCCCATATAAATCCATCTTGGTCTGTGTAACCAACAATGTTGTCGTTTGCATCATATTGCCAAGACTCTAGATACCCAAGAGGGTTCGATGCAGAAACCCTTCGGCCTGCCAAGTCGTAATAAAAGCGATGTGAGCTACCATCAGGCAAGGTAAACACCGTCACCTGACCCAGCTCGTTATAGCGGTATGTATTGACTACCCCTAAGCGATAATAGGGAAGTTGCTCCGTTATAACTCGGCCATTTCCATCATAGGTGTAATAACTTTCTCGCGACTCACCTTCACTGCTTGTCACAATCTCAGAGATCATATTCCCTGCAAGGTTATATTCTCGCTCTATAAGCACATCGTCAGGCGCAGTAATTGAAGCCGCTAACCCTTGTTGATTGTATTGGAATAGCCACTCTTGCCCAGTAGCATCCTCGTACTTAAGTAAGCGTCCTAGTAAGTCATAAGTTTTAATGCTAATTCGACTATTGCCCAACTCCATAACAGCACGACTGCTGTCAGACTCTACTTGTGTCACTACCAACTGATTTAGCTGTTGCTCAAATCTCCACTGTGCTATCAACCCTGACTTATTGATATGAAGGACTTTGCGCCCCAAAAGGTCATAAGCAAACTCCTCAATCCCCCCTTCGGAGTCGGTCACTCTGACAACTTGACCAAATGCATTGTATTCGTTGTCGAATACGCCACCAGCAGCATCACTTTGTTTTACTGTTAGGCCACGCCAGTTCAATTCATTTCGTATCCGGACTTGCCCATTATTGGGCACTGATATGGATACAACTTGTCCTAGGGAATCAACCTGATATTGAGCACTGCTGTGGTTGCCATCTTGAGCTTCAACAATATGGCCTAGTTCATTCCGCTTATATTGAACGAGATATGAACTGCGTTCATTGTCGTAAATGGCCTCCAAGTGACCAACATCGTCATAGAAATGTTCTGTGACATTGCCAAGAGGATTAGAGATGGATTGAATATTCCCATCAGAGTAATAGCTCCAATGTGAAGAATGATGAGTGCTGTCTGTTTCTGAGATTTGGCGACCGGCGAGATCATAGTCAAACGCCTTGCTTACCTCAGTCCCTTCCAAATACGAACCAATGAGTCGATTACGCGCGTCATATTGGTAATGCCAAATGGCACCATGAGGCAGGACCACCTTGACCAAGTTATTTTCTGCATCATAGTTATAGTGAGTAGAGTACTCACTGTTGCCATTTTCGCTTGGCATGACTACACGCTTGCTCGTGACTCGTTGACGTGAGGTATAGGAAAAGTAAGTTTTTACTCCAGAGAAGTCTTGATGAAAGGTAATGAGGCCATTGCTGTCATATCGATTGATCGCTTCCCTTCCCAAGGGGTCAACAATGCGGGTTGGTGAGCTTAAGCTTCGCCCATCTTCACTCAGGTACTCATAACGAGTTGTTCGCCATAGGGATTCTGGTGTGGATTCAGAGCCCTCAGAAACCCAAAGCAATCGGCCTATTTTGTCGAATTTCTGATGACGGATGAAAGACTGTTCAGGAAGTGTATTCACCCCGAAGCGTTCAATGCGAATGGGATACCCGAAATCATCATATTCAAATAGAGTGTGATTGCCCTGTTGATCGACTCGCTTGATAAGCAGATCATCAAGCCACTCTTCTTCAATTATTGAGCCGTCTGCTAGGGTCTTCGTCTCAAGTCGCCCATCCACATCATAATTGAAGTGTGTAGCGGCGCCCGCGTTGTTCGTTTCGGTTAATACTCGCCCTTGCTCATCTCGAGCATAATCCATTCTTCGACCAGCGGGATCCGTGCGCGATAACAAGCGCCCATGGTCGTCATAGCTATAGAGAAAAGCCTCTCCTAGCTCATTATACTCAGCGACTAAGTTCCCGCGATTATCGTATAGGTTGCTAACCTCACTACCATCGAACTCGAATACCTTAGAAACGATTTGGTTGTTCGCGTTGTACTGATATCGGGTGCGAGTTCCATTACGGTTAATCACCGTTGTAATTCGATTGGAAAAATCATATTCGTAAGAGAAGTCGTTTCCACTCGCATCAATTTGGGTATCAACAACAGTCTTTCCACTCTGCTGACGATAGATATAGTGCGCGCTGTTTCCCTCACCATCCGACTTCAGCGTCAGGGCTAATGGATTAGCTTGATAATCGTATTGATAGCTATGCTGCTCTCCATCAAATTGCACAACATCGGTCAGCATCCCTCGTTGATAGGAATAGCGAGTGATTCGACCTTCTTGATCGACCATCTCGGAGAGTCGGCCGTCAGCATAAGAAAAACGCAAACTACGCCCCAGTTCATCGGATAACGATACGGGTTGTTGCTTGCTATCTCTTTTAATATTTACTCGTCGACCATCATTGCCGATAACCACAACCAAAAACCCATGGACATTGTATTGGTAGCGCACCCCTTGAGTATCGGTAACAACATACTCCCCTTCATCGTTAATCTCTAAGCGTGCACTATGGCCGGAATGAGCGGTAATAGCGGTGCTATCGGCATCAAACGAAAACAGCTTGCGTGCTCCTTGAGGCGTTACCCACTTTATCGTGTGCAGGCCTATTTCATACTCAGGTGAAAAGTATGGATCAGCTGCGTAGCGATTTCTCTGTCGATAGACTTCAGACTGAGCGTTATTCCGGGTGAGTGTATCTAGGCTTGTTTGAGCACGTTCTCTCTTCTGAACATAGATATTTCTCAACGAGACAAGCTCAGATATCGCTTGCGCTAGCTTTTGTTGGACGCTGACCTCGTTGAAGGCAATGCGACCGGCAAATGAGGTCTCTAAAATGGCGAGACTGGCTTCAATATCATCGATAATCCCTTGATATTGATTAACCACAGCTTGGTTTGCCTCAATAAGAGAGGTCGCATCAATGTCGACTCCCCATAAAATGCGGCTATCTAAGGCACTGTGCCAACCAGCACCTAGCGACCATGCAGAGCCTTGGTTCAGCCTATGCTGCCGAGTAAGAGAAAACAGTGGATGAGCATAATCTTGCTCGCGAGTTATCTTACACCCCGAGTACAGCTCCACTGGACAGTCACTGTCATCGCCTTCAAGCCCTTGCTCGGTATTTTGTTGTTGCTGTTGTTCGTTATCATCTTGACTATCAGCCGTTTGAGTCTCTGTTTCTGCAGCATTTTGATCTGCCTCTATCCCAGCACTGGAAGCGGCATCTACGGTCTGCGTCGAAATATCAGTAACCTCAGTTTGAATAGCATCGGCATCCTCTTTGACGGGATCAGGCTCTGAGTCAGGATCTTCATTGTCCTTGTCGTTGTCGTTGTCATCATTTTCATCGTTGTCTGGAATCGTAGGTTCCCTTCCGCCATCACAGGAAAGTGCTCCTTGGCACTCACTCAAGAGAGAAATCTCTAACGCACTCACCGTTCTTGTCATGCTAGATAACAACAAGAACATCACCAACAACCCAAACAGTTTTTTCATACTCGACCCAAGACACTAAAGCGGTTTGCTTGTTAGTGTATGAATCACTGGATATTTGCAGGTTTGATTCGTTTGGAGCTAGGTTCCAGATTCTCTCCGTTATCGGCACAGAAACTTACAGACCATCGTCCTGAATATTATTCGCAGTTGTGATCTGGCGTTTTTCCGTGCTATCCTTCGCAACCATTTTTCTAGGGTTATCGAGATGTTAACTCTAGTGCTATCTTTATTGATGCTTATTCAATAACACTGTTCATCACTATTTCGGAGCTCTACGAATGGGAAAAGGCACCCTATATATCGTTTCTGCACCTAGCGGAGCAGGCAAATCTAGCCTGATATCAGCTATGCTGGAAAAAAACCCGGTGTACGCAATGAAGGTTTCTGTTTCTCACACTACGCGCGGAGCTCGCCCTGGTGAGGAAGATGGTGTTCACTATCATTTTGTTGAACGCAATGAATTTGAAACATTGATAGAGCAAGGTATCTTTTTAGAGCACGCAGAAGTATTTGGTAACTACTATGGTACGTCTCGTGTTTGGATTGAAGAGAACCTAGATAGAGGCATTGATGTGTTCTTGGATATTGATTGGCAGGGTGCTCGTCAAATCCGTAATCAAATGCCACACGCGAAAAGCGTCTTTATTCTTCCGCCATCTAATGGTGAACTTGAGCGTCGCCTAAATGTGCGCGGTCAAGACAGTACCGAGATTATCGCTAAGCGAATGAGTGAGGCGAAATCGGAAATGTCACACTATGATGAATATGACTACATCATAGTTAATGACGATTTCGACGCTGCTTTGATGGACTTTAGAGCCATTCTGCGTGCAGAACGCCTTAAACAAGACAAACAAACAGCGAAATACAGTGGAATGCTATCAGCTTTACTAGCAGAGTAATCTAGAAAGCTGTATAATTTCCCGTCATTTAAAATAGTAATTTAGTAAATTGGAGTCCTCATGGCACGCGTAACTGTACAAGATGCTGTTGAAAAAGTTGGTAACCGTTTCGACCTTGTTCTAATTTCTGCTCGTCGCGCACGTCAAATGCAAACTGGCGGTAAAGATGCACTTGTGCCAGAAGAGAACGATAAGCAAACAGTAATCGCTCTTCGCGAAATCGAAGAGGGTTTGATTACTAAGGAAATCTTGGACGCTAAAGACCGTCAAGAACAACAAGAGCAGGAAGCAGCAGAACTAGCAGCCGTAAGCAGCATCGCTCACACTCGCTAATCTGCACAACACCTCGTAACCTTTTGGGCCCGTAATTTGTATCTATTTGATAGCCTTAAAGATGTTGCCAAAGAATATTTAACAGAGCCTCAAGTTGAGGCTCTACGTCATTCTTATTCGGTAGCAAAAGAAGCACACGAAGGGCAAACGCGCTCTAGTGGCGAACCCTATATAATCCACCCAGTGGCCGTTGCAAGAATCCTTGCAGAAATGCGCCTCGATCTTGAAACCCTCCAAGCAGCACTTCTTCATGATGTTATTGAAGATACCGAAGTCACCAAAGAAGAACTTGAAGACCTTTTTGGTACAGCCGTAGCTGAACTCGTTGATGGTGTTTCGAAACTCGACAAGCTGAAATTCCGAGACCGTAAAGAAGCTCAAGCGGAAAACTTCCGTAAGATGGTTCTCGCTATGGTTCAGGATATCCGCGTTATCTTGATTAAGCTTTCTGACCGCACGCACAACATGCGTACGCTTGGCGCGCTTCGTCCAGATAAACGTCGCCGCATTGCTCGTGAGACTCTTGAGATCTACTCACCACTGGCTCATAGACTGGGTATCCATAACATCAAAACTGAGCTTGAAGAGCTTGGCTTTGAAGCTCTCTATCCCAACCGTTATCGCGTCTTAAAAGAAGTGGTGAAAACCGCTCGTGGTAACCGTAAGGAGATGATCCAACGCATTCACTCAGAGATTGAGGGACGCTTGGAAGAGTGTGGTATCCACTTTAAGGTCTTAGGTCGCGAGAAGAATCTTTATTCCATCTACAACAAGATGAAGACCAAGGAACAGCGCTTCCATACCATTATGGATATCTACGCGTTCCGAGTAATTGTTGATGATGCAGATACCTGCTATCGCGTGCTTGGCCAAGCTCATAGCTTATACAAGCCACGTCCTGGCAGAATGAAAGACTACATCGCGGTACCAAAAGCGAACGGCTATCAATCGCTACACACTTCTATGGTTGGCCCTCATGGTGTTCCCGTTGAAGTGCAGATTCGTACTGAAGACATGGATCAAATGGCAGACAAGGGTGTTGCTGCACACTGGTCTTACAAAAACAATGGTCAACGCTCTGGCACTACTGCGCAGATTAAAGCTCAGCGCTGGATGCAGAGTCTGCTTGAGCTTCAACAAAGTGCCGGTAACTCTTTTGAGTTCATCGAGAACGTTAAGTCTGATCTATTCCCTGATGAGATTTACGTATTCACGCCGAAAGGCCGCATTGTTGAACTACCAGTAGGTGCGACTGCCGTAGATTTTGCTTATGCCGTACATACTGATGTAGGTAATACCTGTGTGGGTACGCGCGTTGACAGAAATCCATACCCTCTAAGTAAGTCACTGAAAAACGGTCAAACGATCGAGATCATCAGTGCACCAGGTGCAAGACCAAACGCCGCTTGGCTTAACTATGTTGTGACTTCTCGAGCTCGCACTAAGATCCGTCAGGTTCTTAAAACTATGCGTCGCGAAGAATCGGTTGCCTTGGGTCGTCGTTTGTTGAATCACGCCTTGGGTCGCCACTCTATCGATACTATCTACCCAGAGAATATCGCGCAGGTTCTCAGTGACCTCAAACTAGAGTCGGTGGACGATATGCTAGCGGCTATCGGTCTAGGCGAACTGATGAGTATCATCGTTGCGCGCAGACTATTAGGTGATGCTGATTTACTTACCGAAACCAGTTCTGTAGAGCCTCGTTCTGATAAGAAGCTATCTATTAAAGGCGCTGACGGTATCCTTCTGACTTATGCCAACTGTTGTCATCCAATTCCTGGTGACCATATTTTGGCACACGTATCTCCAGGTCGAGGCTTGGTTATCCATAGGGAAACTTGTCCAAATATCCGTGGTTATCAGAAAGAACCTGACAAATACATGGCGGTTGAATGGTCTGAGAGTCATGAGCAAGAGTTCATTACCGAGCTACAGATCGATATGCAAAACAGCCAAGGTGCACTTGCAGAGCTGACCAATGTTATCTCTCGCACTGGATCAAATATCCATGGTATTTCTACTGAAGAAAAAGATGGCCGTTTGTACACAGTGACCGTTGCCTTAACCACTAAGGACAGGGTTCACCTTGCCGGCATCATGAAGAAGATTCGTGTAATGCCACATGCCCTTAAAGTTCGTCGTCGTCGCAGGTAACAATGAGTCCAGAACGTTATCAAAAAATTGTTTCCGTTCTTAAGGCTCGCCAGCCGGATTTAACCCTCTGCTTAGAGGAAGTGCACAAGCCCAATAACGTATCTGCAGTAATAAGAACTGCAGATGCAGTTGGGTTGCACAAGATACATGCTGTTTGGCCCAACAAAAAAATGCGTACCTTGAGCCACACTTCCGCTGGAGCACGCAATTGGGTTGAAGTAGAGACTCACGACACCACCCAGCAAGCTTACCAAGCACTAAAAGCTCAAGGTATGCAAATTCTAGTGACTCACCTGTCAGACACCGCTGTTGATTTTCGCGAAGTGGATTACACCAAACCCACCGCTATCGTCCTCGGTGGTGAAAAAGATGGAACCAGTAGAATGGCTATAGAGATGGCCGACCAAGATATTATTGTGCCTATGGTAGGGATGGTGCAGTCCTTGAATGTATCAGTGGCAAGCGCTTTGATCTTATTTGAAGCACAGCGTCAGCGCCAAAACAAAGACATGTACAATAATCCGCCACAGCCACTCTCTGAGCGTATTATTCAGAAGACACTGTTCGAGCGCGGTCATCCCGTATTAGCCAAAGTCGCTAAAAGGAAAGACCTGCCTTATCCTGAGCTTGATGATGCAGGGCAAATTGTCGCTGATTCAAATTGGTGGGCAGAGATGCAGTGCCGGTAACAACAACTAATCTGCATTGCTACATCCAACCTCTCTCCGCAAACGACACTACCTCACCATCCCCCACAACAAAATGATCCAGTATTCGAATGTCCACCAGCGCAAGTGCATCGATTAAACGACGTGTGATGCGTTTGTCTGCCTGACTAGGCTCAGCAACACCCGACGGATGATTGTGTGCGAGGATCAAGGCGCAGGCATTGTGTTGCAGTGATCGCTTAACCACCTCTCTAGGGTAAACGTTCGCCGCATCTATCGTACCTTCAAACAGGCTTTCATGATTGATGACTCGATGCTGATTATCGAGGAAGAGTACATAGAAGACCTCGCGCTGTTTATCCCGCAGTAAACTTAGCAAAAACAGCTTAGTCTGTTGTGGGCTAGTCAGTGCATCACCTTTTTCTAAGGTTTCAGCAAGATAGCGCTGGGTCATTTCGATAAAGGCCTGCAGCTGCACATATTTAGCCTGCCCTAGCCCTTTATGTTGGCAAAACTTATCTTGTGGTGCGGTTAATATGTGCCGTAATGAGCCAAAGGACTTCAACAGATGATCAGCAAGTTCTATGACATTCATCCCCGGACATCCTGTGCGTAAGAAAATAGCGAGCAATTCAGCATCCGTTAACGAGCTTGGACCATGATTGATTAACTTTTCTCTAGGGAGAGACTCTTTAGGCAGTGCTTTTAATGTCATCTTATCCCCTTGCTGATCATGGTTAGCCTTGTAGTATTGATGCAAAATCGTCACTCAGAAGATGAGTTAAAACAGAATTTGCACCCAAATCGCAAGCAATCAGTCCACTTGTCAAACTCTAACTCCAGCCCAATATATGGTATGGTTACCTTATTAATTTAATTGAGAAAATGAGCATGCAACCTCTTGAAGGGAAAAAAATAGTTCTCGGTATCAGCGGTGGTATCGCAGCCTACAAATGTGCTGAATTGACTCGACGCTTGTCTGAACGAGGCGCTCAGGTCAAAGTTGTCATGACCAAAGCAGCCAAAGAATTTATCACGCCATTGACCATGCAAGCCGTTTCGGGACAACCCGTATCTGAAAGCTTATTAGACCCAGCGGCAGAAGCGTCTATGGGGCATATTGAAATTGCAAAATGGGCCGACCTAGTCTTGCTTGCCCCTGCAACTGCAGATCTTATCGCACGTATGGCTGCAGGTATGGGTAATGACCTTCTGACGACAGTGGTGCTAGCCACCGACGCACCAGTTGCGGTTGCTCCAGCCATGAATCAACAGATGTACAGGAACGTGGCAACCCAAGAGAATATTGCCACGCTACAACGTCGTGGAATGACCATCTGGGGTCCAGCGTCCGGCGAACAAGCCTGTGGCGATATCGGTGCAGGTCGAATGTTAGAGCCAATGCAGTTAGTTGAGCGATGCATTGCTCAATTTCAGCCTAAACTATTGCAAGGTAAGAAGATTGTAATTACCGCAGGCCCTACTCAAGAGGCTATAGACCCTGTGCGATTTATCTCTAATCACAGCTCAGGAAAGATGGGTTACGCTCTGGCAGAACAAGCAGCTAGACTGGGTGCTGAGGTTACGTTAATCAGTGGTCCGGTAAGCCTGCTAATTCCGGCTAATGTCACGCGCATCAACGTATTGAGCGCTGAACAAATGCATCAAGCTGCGATAGAGCAAGCTCCTCTGAGTGATGTGTTCATTGGCTGTGCCGCAGTAGCAGATTATCGGCCGGCTGAAATCGCCGAGCAGAAGATGAAAAAAGTCGACGGTAGCGATGAGCTTGTCGTTCGAATGGTGAAGAATCCCGATATTATTGCAGACGTTGCAAGTCTTACGCAAAACAGACCATTTACCGTTGGCTTTGCCGCTGAAACTCAAGACGTTGAGAAATATGCTATGGATAAACTATCGAGAAAGAAACTCGACCTTATCTGTGCCAATGATGTTTCTAAAGCGGGTATCGGCTTTAACTCAAACGACAATGCGTTGAATTTATACTGGCCAAATGGCCACAAGAACTTCCCTCTAGCAAGCAAACAAGCATTAGCTCAAAGCATACTAGAGCAGATTAACGAACTTACTCAATAAGCATCAAGCAATGAAAAAAATCGATTTAAAGATCCTAGACTCTCGTATTGGCAAGCAATTCCCATTACCTCAGTACGCCACTGAGGGTTCAGCAGGGCTAGACCTTCGCGCCTGCCTAGACGAAGCCTTAATTGTCACCCCGGGAAAAACGCATCTTGTGCCTACTGGACTCGCCATTCATATCGGCGACCCTAGCCTGGCTGCGACTATTCTGCCTCGTTCAGGTCTTGGCCATAAGCACGGTATTGTATTGGGCAATCTAGTTGGCTTGATTGATTCCGACTATCAAGGCCAGTTAATGGTTTCGGTGTGGAACCGAGGACAAGATACCTTCACCATAGAGCCAGGGGATCGCATCGCTCAGCTGGTTTTTGTTCCTGTGGTACAAGCTGAGTTCAACTTGGTTGAAGACTTCGACGCCTCTCATCGAGGTGAAGGTGGCTTTGGTCATTCTGGTAAAAACTAACTCTCTAACATAATTACTACAGTCAAAGAATAAACAGAAAAAGGACGTGATTAATGACAGGCAAACGTAGTTCAAATCGTCGCGACGAGATTTTGCAAGCACTTGCTTTGATGTTGGAATCCAGCGATGGTACTTCCAGAATTACTACTGCTAAATTAGCGCAACAAGTGGGCGTATCGGAAGCAGCTCTTTATCGACACTTCCCAAGTAAAGCTCGCATGTTTGAGGGGTTAATCGAGTTTATAGAGCAATCAGTTTTAGCTCGTATTAACCAGATTATGGATCAAGAAAAAGACACCATGAATCGATTGCATGAAGTTCTGCGATTCGTTCTCCTTTTTGCGGAGCATAACAAAGGTCTCTCTCGCATCCTTTCTGGTCATGCGCTAATGTTTGAAAATGAAAGGCTTAGAGAACGCATTAACCAGCTTTTTGGTAAAATAGAAAGCCAACTTAAGCAAATTCTAAGAGAAAGAATGCTACGCGAGGGCAAAGGCTTTGCTGTGGATGAGAAAGTTCTGGCTGCTATCGTGCTGAGTTATGTTGAGGGTCGCTTAAACCGCTTTGTGCGTAGTGACTTCGAAATTAAACCATCCGCTGATTTTGACGAGTATTGGACACTGTTAAGCCAGCAACTAGCTTAAAATCCTGGAAGGGGATCATGAATAAATACGCTCCGCCTCAGTTTTCACTCAAATTGCTCCACCCTAAATACTGGGGCGTTTGGATTAGTTTTGGTGTTCTTGCACTGCTTGTCAATCTGCTGCCCTATGCCGCTCTTTATAAATTAGGGCGTGCGTTTGGTAAATACTCAAGTAGGTTGGCGAAAAGCCGAGTTAAGGTCATAAAGCGCAATATTGAACTCGCCTTCCCTGACAAAACGGCTGAAGACGTTGAGCGTATTGTAGAAGAGAATATAAAGAATACAGGGCTTGCCTTTGTTGAGATGGGCATAACTTGGTTCTGGCCCACTTGGCGACTAAAGCGTCGCATACGCACCGTTAACCTGCAGCAAGCGATTGACTTTGAAAACGAAGGGCGTGGTGTACTCCTGTGTCATCCGCACACGTTAAACCTAGAAATCAGTGCTCGCGCCTTCGCGATATTGGGCTATCCCGGTAGTGGCGTATATCGTCCAAATAACAACCCTGCCTACGACTTCATTCAGTATTGGGGCAGAACTCACAACGGCAACAAATTGGTGGATCGCAAGAACGTCAAAGAGATGATTCGTGTTCTGAAACGTGGCGAACGCCTATTTTACTTAGGCGATCATGACTATGGCCGAAATAAGTCTGTATTCGTTCCATTCTTTGCTGTAAAAGAGGCCTGTACAACGACTGGCGCCAATATGCTGTACAGTCTGACCAATTGCGCCATGATCCCTGTAACAGGCTTTAGAGGCGACAAGGGACAGTATGAATTAAACCTTGCTGATTCCATTCATGATGAGTTTCCAAAGAAAGATCTTGAAGCAGGCGCTACGTTGATGAACCAAGCTTACGAGAAAGTCATCTTACGTCAGGTTGACCAATGGATGTGGGTACACAAACGTTACAAGACAATGAAAGATGAAAGCCTGTCTAAAGGCTATCGATACAAGTAATAACACAAGATACATTTAATAATCGTGTTCAAGAATACGTGACTTGATCTGTACAATCACTGATAGTGAGAGCATTAAGCGTCATTTAAAATACCTCACTATTAGTGATGATTCACACTACTCCATTTTGAATTTATACATAATTCCGTGGCTTATTGGATCGTATATCTAGTGACTAACTAATCCGCTTTAAAAGGAATTTATGAGTAAATACGATGGTCCCACCTTTAGCATCGCGCTGCTGCACCCTAAATACTGGGGAGTTTGGTTTGGCTTTGGGCTTCTAGCTCTACTGGTTAATGTTCTTCCTTTTCGTGCCCAATTACTATTAGGCCGAGGCTTGGGAAGAATGGCGATGCCATTCGCAAAGAAACGAGTAAAGGTGGCGCATAGGAACCTTGAGCTTGCTTTCCCTACTATGCCTCAGGACGAGATCCAGCGTACTGTCATCGAGAACTTCAAGAATACTGGCTTCGCTCTTTTTGAAACCGGCATCACTTGGTTTTGGCCAACGTGGAGGCTAAAGCGTCACCTTAAGGTGCACAATGCAGAGCCAATCAAAGCGTTTGCGGCACAGAAAAGAGGGGTACTGGTTTGCCATCCTCACGCCCTTAACCTTGAAGTAAGCGCACGTGCCTTTGCTGTATTAGGATACCCAGGTCACGGCGTATACCGCCCACACTCGAATCCAGCATACGATTTTATTCAGTATTGGGGGCGCACGCACAACGGCAATAAAGTTATCGACCGTAAAAACCTCAAGGAGATGATTCGCACTCTGAAAAGTGGCGAGCGTCTATTCTATTTGGGAGACCACGACTACGGCCCAAATAAATCCGTATTTGTGCCCTTCTTCGCCATCCAAGATGCCTGCACAGTAACTGGAGCCAATATCCTAGTCAAAATGACTGACTGTGCGATTATTCCAATGACTGGCTTTCGCGACACTGATGGAAAATGGGAACTGTATTTTGATGACCCAATTCACGAGAATTTTCCTAAAGACGATCTCGAAGCGGGAGCAACCTACATGAACAAAGCTCTAGAGATAGCCATTCTCAGAAAGCTTGACCAGTGGATGTGGCTACACAAGCGTTATAAAACAATGAAAGATAAAAGCTTGCCTAAAGGCTGCCGTTATCAAAACTAAATGTCACTAGCCCCGATTAAGGGGCAAGGCCACCATCGGTAATCGTCCAGCTATGTTCCGTGATTAACTTATCTCTGGCGGCTTCTGCATAGATTGAGTATTGACTGTTGCCCGCATCAAAGATGACGCTGTTTTGCACCGGCTGCTGGCTCCATTTGTTCAGTATTTGATCGTAGGTTTCGGTAGGCAAGACAACGCCGTTAAACATACCTCTCATATTTTCCACGTTACTCACATCCCAGTCGCTGATATTGAACTCAAAACTGGTTGCATCCTCAAACATATAATAGAAGGTAGTGGCTTTACTGGTATCCCAAAGGCTCAAGTCTGTATTAAATAATTTCGCATTTGCAAAGGTGTAGCTGAAATGCTCGACTAATCTCAAATCTGGTAAGTCGGTTGCGTTATTGGTTATATTCTCGGCGCCATAGAAAATATCAGCCATCGATTCCCACTTAATATCCCCCCATTGCTCGAGAGTTAGCATATTGATTTTCTCACCAGGCGCTTGGATAGATAGGTTTGGAAAGGCACCATTAATGCTTATGGTGTAAACCCCTGGTTCGTTATAGATATGGCTCACGCTTCCAGTTAGACCCTCCTCAATAGTGCCGTCTCCCCAATCAATAATGAAATTATAGGTAAAAGTGCTAGCTCTTGTTGAGATATCAATCTGTTCATTAGCCGCATCTATTTGCCAAGTCGTGATGAAGGGGCGGGGTTCCACGACACTCACTGTGCGTATAACTGAGCTTTCGTTACCTGCCGAGTCCCTCGCAGTATAAACCAATGTGTAATCGCCAAGAGTTTCTGTATCTACCTCTTGGGGGGAAAGCTCTACGTTAATCTCACCATCTACATCATCTACTGCTGTGGCATGAAGTTCTATATAAGGCCGACCTTGCCCAACAATGATCACACTATCACCGTTCAAGGTAATCACCGGAGCCTGGGAATCGACAAACGCACCGTTAGTCGATTCATCATCACTGCCACAAGCGAGGAGTAAAAACGAGGTGATAACAAGGCAGGACAGTTTAAAAACGCGAATAAGATCTGCCCCATAATAGAAGGGGGTAATACTGACAAAAGGCATACTCTACACATCCTTGTGTAACGGATTGGTCCAAATTCTGAATCAAAAGTGTAGAAGAAAATCTAAACAATAGGCATTTTTACTTCATGAAAAATGAGTAGGACGAGAAAATTGCACTTGCAACTTACTGAAGATAACCATTAAGGGTGTACTCCTAAACATCTAAAAATTCTACAAATTCTACAAATTCTACAAATTCTACAAATAGACTTATAACACCCCATTTTTTGGATAAAGAAACGCCCCAAGCCTAATCGACCTGGGGCGACAAAGATATCAAAGACTCGGTGTCTCGCTCATCGTAATCCTGCTTCTCTTAAATGGACTACATTGCTCACTCGAGGGGCTTTTCAGTTACTTATGGTATGGCCTAGATAGCTCATGTACCGCTTCAACAAACACACCAGCGTTTTCAGGTGGCACGTCTAGGTGGATACCGTGACCCAAGTTAAACACATGACCGGTACCTCCCTCACCAAAGCCTTCAAGAATTGTCCCAACTTCTTGACGAATACGCTCAGGTTGCGCATAAAGCATTGAAGGATCCATATTGCCTTGCAGGGCAACCTTGTCACCAATACGTTTCTTTGCATCCGCGATATTGATAGTCCAATCAAGACCTACTGCATCACAGCCCGTTGCTGCGATAGATTCTAGCCACATTCCACCATTCTTGGTGAACAAGGTCACAGGGACACGGCGGCCTTCATTTTCACGGATCAGTCCATCCACAATCTTGTGCATGTAACGCAGCGAGAACTCATTGTAGTCGCGAGGGGTCAATACACCACCCCAAGTATCAAAGACCATCACAGACTGCGCTCCAGCCTTAATTTGAGCGTTCAAGTACTCAATCACGCTGTCAGCTAACTTATCGAGTAGTAGATGCAATGTTGCAGGCTCTGCGTACATCATCTTCTTGATCTTGGTGAATGCTTTAGAGCTTCCACCTTCGACCATGTAAGTAGCGAGTGTCCAAGGGCTTCCAGAGAAACCAATCAGAGGCACTTCACCTTGTAGATCTTTGCGAATCTGACGAACTGCATTCATTACGTATTGCAATTCACCTTCAGGATCAGGCAGACCAATCTTCTCTACATCCGCTTTGCAGGTAATCGGACGCTCAAACTTGGGCCCTTCGCCTGTTTCAAAGTACAGACCTAATCCCATCGCATCTGGGATGGTCAGGATATCAGAGAATAGTATTGCCGCATCCAAAGGAAAACGACGCAACGGTTGTAAAGTCACTTCAGAAGCGAGTTCGGCATTTTTGCACAGGGACATGAAGTCGCCGGCAACAGACCTTGTTGCACGATATTCTGGCAGGTAGCGACCTGCTTGACGCATCATCCATACAGGCGTGTAATCAACGGGTTGCTTCAATAAAGCACGCAGGTAACGATCATTTTTTAATTCAGTCATTTTCTAGGTCTTAGTCCCTTACTACGAAAGCGCTATCTTAACACTTTTTACTTATTGGCAATATTTGAGGATTGAGCGGTTGATCATGTTATGCACACTTAGACAAAGGAAATCCTTTGCTCAGTTTGCAACCACATGTTAATAATTTGTTCTCTAGCGAAAAACACAAAAATCTAAAATAAGAGCAACGCTTGCTCATAACAGTTTACCGTTGCCCTCCACTTGTGGAGGGTATTTTTTTGCCTATTGTTCTGAGGCGATGGAATCAACGGTAGATTGAATCAAGGCCCTGGCGATGGTTCCTTCTGGAGCGACCTCAGGCAATGCATCGATGTTAAACCATTTTGCATCACTTAACTCGGTGTAATCTGGCTTAATGACGCCATCTTTATAATCGGCTAAAAAGCCCATCATCATACTGCTTGGAAACGCCCAAGGCTGACTTCCAAAATAGCGAATGTTTTGTACATCGATACCCGTTTCTTCTTTTACTTCTCGCGCGACACACTGCTCTAGAGTTTCGCCAACTTCAAGGAATCCAGCGATAACGGTATACATATTGCCTTTGTGTCTTGGGTGCTGTGCGAGAAGTATTTGTGACTCTTTGCGTACCGCGACAATAATGCACGGAAAAATACGAGGGTAATGCAACGTTCGGCACTGCTGACACTGCATAGCCAGTTGATTATGATTAAGGCTGTTTCTGCCACCACACTGGCCGCAGAAGCGCATAGTTTGCGTCATATGGCCATACTGCACCGCTTTACTTACTAATAAGAATAAATCGTCTGCGAGATGCAGTAGCTCGCGCAAAGAGACCATAGGTAAAGAGGCTTCAACATCGGCATCATTCATCCAATACACTGGATGCTCTTCATAGCGACCAATTTCAATTGCACTCTCAGTTGGCAATGAAAATCCTTGGCCTACATCATTAGCACTACCAAAAGGCAGTTGGTCATCTTTCAACCATACATCGCTACCATTGACCACTAACCAATAGCCAACCGCTTGATGTTTACTTTTTTTTAACATCCCGTTATCTCTTTGCTTGCAGTTCTACCATTTTACTGGCAATCTAAATCTATACCAGTCGTATAGACGAATTGATTCAAAGCTATTGGTATAACACACAATTTTGCTATTAATATGGAACCCTCTCGGTGTGTTCGAGAGCTTTACCTGACCGGTAAAGGATCATGAGGACATGGTCATGCTAAAGAAATTCAAACAAGTACAACAAGAATGGGGTGGCTCTAGTGAAGTCATTGACCATTGGCTAGAGACGCGCCAAGCATTGCTTGTCGAGTATATAAAACTAGCGGCTTTACAACCATCTTCAACTCCATCTAACGTCATCACGCTACCCACTAAAGATGAGCTTCAAAATTTCTCTCAGCATCTTGTAGATTATATTTCTGAAGGTCACTTTAAGATCTATGACATGGTAATGGATAAGTGGAACTCCACTGGTTTTCAAACCACAGAAGAGATCAGCCAAACTTACGCGAAGATTGTGCTCACCACTGAACCACTCCTTAGCTTTACTGATAAATATGCAGAAATCGGCGAAGGTGAGGAACTCGAATCATTTGAAAGCGACATGTCTAACGTTGGAGAAGTTCTAGAGCTTCGCTTTGAGGTAGAAGATAAGCTTATTCAATTGATCGCTGATAGCCTAGCAATGCCTCCTGGCGCTTAGCTAACTGCGCTCTACATATGACCTAGGGAGCCTCAGCAGCTTTCTAGGTTTTATCGATTAAAATATTCTCACTAGCATTAATACCAATCTCAGTAAGTGGTCAGAAATAGCGTAGGAAAAACGCCGTTATCGAGTATTTTAACAAGCTAGGATGAGCAGTTATTTACTACGATGGGTATAAGCACTCTGAAAATTTCGTAATCAACAGACATTAAAAAAGGCACCCTAGGGTGCCTTTTTGCTATCAGCTAAACAGCTCGATTACTCGTCAGAGAAACCTGCGTTTAGAAGTGCAGCCAAGTTATCCGTTGCTTGTTCAGCAGATGGACCTGGTTGCTCTTCACGGCTAGCTTGACGATTTTGGTGGTAAGCGAAACCTGTACCCGCTGGGATCAGACGACCCACGATTACGTTTTCTTTCAGACCACGAAGCTCATCACGCTTACCAGAAACAGCAGCTTCTGTTAGTACGCGAGTTGTCTCCTGGAACGATGCCGCAGAGATGAACGACTCAGTTGCAAGAGATGCTTTAGTGATACCTAGTAGCTCACGCTCAAAGCCTGCTGGCTCTTTACCTTCTGCTTCTAGTGCACGGTTAGCAATCTTAACTTGTGAGTATTCCACTTGCTCGCCAGGTAGGAACTCAGAGTCACCAGCGTGTGTAATAGTACACTTACGTAGCATTTGACGAACGATAGTCTCAATGTGCTTATCGTTAATCTTAACGCCCTGTAGTCGGTAAACTTCTTGTACTTCGTTAGCGATGTACTGAGTCATAGCATGGATGCCACGTAGACGTAGGATGTCATGCGGAGTCTCAGGACCGTCGGCGATTACATCACCGCGCTCAACCTTCTCACCTTCGAACACGTTCAGTTGGCGATGTTTAGGAATCATCTCTTCGTAAGCGTCTCCGCCTTCACGAGTGATTACTAGACGACGCTTACCTTTGGTTTCTTTACCAAACGACACAGTACCTGTGTGCTCAGCAAGAATCGCAGGCTCTTTAGGCTTACGAGCTTCAAACAAGTCAGCAACGCGTGGTAGACCACCGGTGATATCTTTGTTTCCGCCAGATTTCTGAGGGATACGTGCAAGAGTGTCACCAACGCCTACTTCAGCGCCATCTTCGATGTTTACAATCGCTTTACCAGGTAGGAAGTACTGAGCTGGCATATCAGTGCCAGGGATCATTACATCGTTACCTTTCGCATCAACAAGTTTGATAGCTGGACGCATGTCTTTACCCGCAGCAGGACGTGCTGCAGGGTCAGTTACTTCGCTTGAAGATAGACCTGTAAGGTCATCTGTTTGACGAGAAACTGTTACGCCGTCAATCATGTCAACGTACTGGATGCTACCTGCCACTTCAGTGATGATTGGCAGTGTGTGAGCTTCCCAGTTTGCGATTACATAACCAGAATCTAGCTTCGCTGATTCAAGATCGCTTTCTTTAATGTTAAGAATCGTACCGTATGGAAGTTTGTGCTTCTCTTTCGTACGACCTAACTCATCAACGATGGTTAGTTCAGACGCACGAGAAGTAATCACTAGCTTACCTTCTTTGTTCACAACGTACTTAGCGTTATGAAGGAAAGGTGTACCGTCATTCTTAGTCTGGATGCTGTTTTCAGCAGCCGCTGTCGATGCCGCACCACCGATGTGGAACGTACGCATGGTAAGCTGTGTACCTGGTTCACCGATAGACTGAGCAGCGATAACACCTACTGCTTCACCTTGGTTCACTAGGTGACCACGTGCTAGGTCACGACCGTAACATAGTGCACAACAACCGAAGTCTGCATCACAGGTAACTACTGAGCGCACTTTCATGCTGTCTACAGAGTTTTCTTCCATGATCTGACACCACTTCTCATCAATTAGAGTATTACGTGGGATCAGTACTTCTTCAGTACCAGGCTTAATAACATCTTCAGCTACAACACGACCTAGAGCTAGCTCAGAAAGTGCAACTTTAACGTCACCACCCTCGATATGAGGCATCATTTCAACGCCTTCATGAGTGCCACAGTCATGTTCGTGAACTACAACGTCCTGTGCAACGTCTACTAGACGACGCGTTAGGTAACCGGAGTTCGCTGTTTTCAGTGCTGTATCCGCAAGACCCTTACGAGCACCGTGCGTTGAGATAAAGTACTGAAGTACGTTTAGACCTTCTTTAAAGTTCGCTGTGATTGGCGTCTCGATGATTGAACCATCTGGACGTGCCATCAGGCCACGCATACCAGCAAGCTGACGAATCTGCGCAGCAGAACCACGAGCACCGGAGTCGGCCATCATGTAGATGCTGTTGAACGACTCTTGTTGTTCTTCTTCACCGTCACGGTTAACCACAGTTTCAGAAGATAGGTTATCCATCATCGCTTTCGCAACGCGGTCGTTGGTAGACGCCCAAATATCGATAACTTTGTTGTAACGCTCACCCGCAGTTACCAGACCTGATTGGTACTGGTCTTGGATTTCGCGTACTTCTTCTTCAGCTGATTCGATCTCATCGTACTTAGCTTGAGGAACAACCATATCGTCGATACCAACAGATACGCCAGATAGTGCCGCGTAAGCAAAACCTGTGTACATGATTTGGTCAGCGAAGATAACTGTGTCTTTAAGACCAAGCTTACGGTAAGCCTCATCTAGAAGCTTAGAAATCTGCTTCTTGCCTAGCTTTTGGTTTACTAGATCAAACGGTAGGCCCGTTGGAACGATCTGCCAAAGCATTGCACGACCGACAGTAGTATCTACCATCTTAGTTTCTGTCGTGCTATTACCGTCTTCATCTTTGATGGTTTCAGTAATACGAACTTTTACACGTGCGTGAAGTTCAGCGCTCTTAGTGCGGTATGCCTTCTCAGCCTCTTCTGGGCCAGCAAGGTACATGCCTTCACCTTTCACGTTGATCTTGTCACGAGTCATGTAATAAAGACCCAATACAACGTCCTGAGAAGGTACGATGATAGGATCACCTGACGCTGGCGACAGAATGTTATTCGTCGACATCATCAGTGTACGTGCTTCAAGCTGAGCTTCCAGAGTTAGAGGTACGTGTACCGCCATCTGGTCACCATCGAAGTCGGCGTTGTACGCAGCACACACAAGTGGGTGTAGCTGGATCGCTTTACCTTCGATTAGTACAGGTTCGAACGCCTGGATACCTAGACGGTGAAGTGTAGGTGCACGGTTCAATAGTACTGGGTGTTCGCGAATAACTTCGTCTAGGATATCCCAAACTACCGCTTCTTCACGCTCTACCATTTTCTTAGCTGCTTTGATCGTTGTCGCTAGACCACGAAGCTCAAGCTTGCTGTAGATGAATGGCTTAAATAGCTCAAGTGCCATCTTCTTAGGAAGACCACACTGGTGCAGACGAAGGTATGGACCTACTGTGATTACAGAGCGGCCAGAATAGTCTACACGCTTACCAAGAAGGTTCTGACGGAAACGACCTTGTTTACCCTTGATCATATCAGCAAGAGATTTCAGAGGACGCTTGTTAGAGCCTGTAATAGCACGACCGCGACGACCGTTATCTAGAAGCGCATCAACAGACTCTTGCAGCATACGTTTTTCGTTACGTACGATGATGTCCGGAGCAGATAGCTCTAGTAGACGCTTCAAACGGTTGTTACGGTTGATAACACGACGGTATAGGTCGTTCAGATCTGAAGTCGCAAAGCGACCGCCATCTAGTGGTACTAGAGGTCGTAGATCTGGCGGAAGTACTGGAAGTACAGTCAGAATCATCCACTCAGGGTTGTTACCTGATGCTACGAATGCTTCAACCAACTTCAAGCGCTTAGTAACTTTCTTACGCTTAGTTTCAGAGTTAGTCGTTTCTAACTCTTCGCGCATTAGTTCAGCTTCTTGCACAAGATCCATGGTAGAAAGCAGATCTTTGATCGCTTCTGCACCCATCTTCGCAGTGAACTCGTCACCCCACTCTTCTAGTTTGTCCAGATACTCTTCTTCAGTAAGCATCTGACCTTTTTCTAGATCAGTCATACCCGCTTCTGTTACTACGTACATTTCGAAGTAAAGAACGCGTTCGATATCACGCAGTGGGATATCCATTAGTAGACCGATACGAGACGGTAGTGATTTTAGGAACCAAATGTGCGCTACAGGCGACGCTAGCTCGATGTGGCCCATGCGGTCACGACGAACTTTAGTTTGTGTAACTTCTACGCCACACTTCTCACAGATAACTCCGCGGTGCTTCAGACGCTTGTATTTGCCACATAGACATTCGTAATCTTTAACTGGGCCAAAGATACGTGCACAGAACAGACCATCGCGCTCAGGTTTGAACGTACGATAGTTGATTGTCTCAGGCTTTTTAACTTCACCAAAAGACCATGAACGAATCATGTCTGGTGAAGATAGACCGATTTTGATTGCATCAAATTCTTCAGTCTTATGCTGTGCTTTTAGAAAGTTTAATAAGTCTTTCACGATCAGCTCCTGTAAGGAGTTAAAAGGGGCTCACCTATCGGTGAGCACCTTCTTACCAATAACCACTTTTCTTTAAAAGAAAGGGATTACTCTTCGTCTTCTAGCTCGATGTTAATACCTAGCGAGCGAATCTCTTTCAACAATACGTTGAACGATTCAGGCATGCCTGGTTCCATCGCGTGGTTGCCATCTACGATGTTCTTATACATCTTAGTACGGCCATTCACGTCATCCGACTTAACGGTTAGCATTTCTTGAAGGGTGTAAGCAGCACCGTATGCTTCTAGTGCCCATACTTCCATCTCACCGAAACGCTGACCACCGAACTGAGCTTTACCACCAAGTGGCTGCTGAGTTACTAGGCTGTACGAACCAGTCGAACGTGCGTGCATCTTGTCATCAACAAGGTGGTTTAGTTTCAGCATGTACATGTAACCTACAGTTACAGGACGCTCAAACGAATCACCAGTGCGACCATCAAACAGAGTTAGCTGACCAGATTCTGGTAGGTCACCCAGTTTAAGTAGATCTTTGATGTTTCTCTCAGATGCACCGTCAAATACTGGAGTCGCGATTGGTAGACCGCCACGTAGATTCTTGATAAGCGTACGAACTTGATCGTCCGATAGCTCAGCAATATCTACTTCTTGACGAGAGTCACCTAGATCATAAACCTTCTGTAAGAACTCACGGAACTTAGCAAGCTCCTGTTGTTCTTTAACCATCTGGTTGATCTTGTCGCCGATACCTTTCGCAGCTAGACCCAAGTGTACTTCTAGGATCTGACCGATGTTCATACGCGAAGGTACACCCAGTGGGTTAAGAACGATATCGACCGGTTGACCTTTCTCATCGTAAGGCATGTCTTCAACAGGGTTAATCTTAGAGATAACACCCTTGTTACCGTGACGACCCGCCATCTTATCACCAGGCTGGATGCGACGTTTAACCGCTAGGTAAACCTTAACAATCTTAAGAACGCCAGGTGCTAGGTCATCGCCTTGAGTGATCTTACGACGCTTAGTTTCGAACTTCTTATCGAAGTCAGCTTTAAGTTCGTCGTTCTGCTCTGCAAGTTGCTCAAGTTGAGATTGCAGTGCGTCATCTTCAAGAGTCTGCTCTAACCACTGTTTGCGGTTAATGCTGTCAAGTTTCGCTTCCGAGTAACCACCAGCGATCAATACAGCACGAACACGGTTAAGAAGGCCACCCTCAAGAATCTGGAACTCTTCAGTTAGGTCTTTCTTCGCTTCTTTCAGCTGCATTTGCTCAATTTCTAGAGCACGCTTGTCTTTCTCTACGCCATCGCGAGTGAAGACTTGAACGTCAATGATGGTACCTGAAACAGAGTTAGGTACACGCAGTGAAGTATCTTTAACGTCAGATGCTTTTTCACCGAAGATTGCACGTAGTAGCTTCTCTTCAGGAGTTAGCTGAGTTTCGCCTTTCGGAGTTACCTTACCAACTAGGATGTCGCCACCCTTAACTTCAGCACCAATGTAAACGATACCTGACTCATCTAGTTTAGATAGAGCAGCTTCACCTACGTTTGGAATATCAGCAGTGATCTCTTCAGAGCCAAGCTTAGTATCACGAGCCACACAAGATAGTTCTTGGATGTGGATAGTAGTAAAGCGATCTTCTTGTACTACACGCTCAGAAACTAAGATTGAATCCTCAAAGTTGTAACCGTTCCAAGGCATAAATGCGATACGCATGTTCTGACCAAGAGCCAGTTCACCAAGGTCGGTAGAAGGACCATCTGCTAGAACGTCACCTTTTGCTACTGGTTCGCCAGGTAGCACGGTAGGACGCTGGTTAATACAAGTGTTCTGGTTAGAACGCGTGTATTTAGTTAGGTTGTAAATGTCGATACCGGCTTCGCCTGGTACCAATTCATTTTCATTAACCTTAACTACGATGCGAGATGCGTCTACAGACTGAACCGAACCGCCACGCTTAGCTACCGCAGTAACACCAGAGTCAACCGCAATGTTGCGCTCAACACCAGTACCTACAAGTGGCTTATCAGCACGTAGAGTTGGAACTGCCTGACGTTGCATGTTTGCACCCATCAATGCACGGTTTGCATCATCGTGCTCTAGGAATGGGATCAAAGATGCAGCGATAGATACTACCTGGTTCGTAGCAACATCCATATAGCTCACGTTTTCACGTGGGTGCAGACCTGATTCACCCTTCAAGCGGGCTGTGATCAGTTCTTCTGTAAAGGTGTTGCCTTCAGACAGTACGGTGTTCGCCTGAGCGATAACGTATTGACCTTCTTCGATAGCAGATAGGTAATCAACTTCTTCGGTTACTACACCATCAACAACACGACGGTATGGGGTTTCTAGGAAACCATACTCATTACAACGTGCGTAAGCAGATAGTGAGTTAATTAGACCGATGTTTGGACCTTCAGGAGTTTCGATCGGACATAGACGACCGTAGTGCGTAACGTGAACGTCACGAACCTCAAAGCCAGCACGCTCACGAGTTAGACCACCAGGACCTAACGCAGAGATACGACGCTTGTGAGTAACTTCTGAAAGCGGGTTGTTCTGATCCATAAACTGAGACAGCTGAGAAGAGCCAAAGAACTCTTTAACTGCCGCAGAAATTGGCTTAGCGTTGATCAGATCTTGAGGCATGATTGCATCAAGGTCACCAAGGCTCAAACGCTCTTTAACAGCACGCTCAACACGAACTAGACCTACACGGAATTGGTTTTCAGCCATTTCGCCCACAGAGCGAATACGACGGTTACCAAGGTGGTCGATATCATCCACTTCACCTTTACCATTACGGATAGAGATAAGCTTCTTCATCACTTCGATGATATCAGTTTCGTCTAGGATGCCTTGCTCACCAGCGTCTTCACGCATGATAGAGCTGTTGAACTTCATACGGCCTACAGTTGATAGGTCGTAGCGCTCTTCAGAGAAGAACAAGCTTTGGAACAGAGCTTCAGCAGCTTCTTTCGTTGGCGGCTCGCCAGGACGCATCATGCGGTAGATTTCTACCAATGCAGAGATACGGTCTGTAGTGCTGTCGCTGCGAACTGTGTCTGACATGAATGGACCATGATCTAGATCATTCGTGAACAGAACTTCAAGCTTAGTGTGACCTGCTTGTGCAAGGTTCGCTAGGCTCTCTAGGCTGAACTCTTGGTTCGCGCCCACAACGATTTCGCCAGTGCTCTCGTCAATGTAATCTTTTGAAGCCACTTTGCCTACGATGTAGTCAACTGGTACTTCAATGAACTCAACGCCATCTTTTTCAAGAGAGCGGATATGACGAGCTGTAACACGACGGCCAGCTTCAACGTAAGTTTTGCCGTTTGCTTCAACATCAAATGAAGCAGTTTCGCCACGCAGACGCTCAGGAACCAACTCCATCATTAGAGTTTGGTTTTGAACTTCAAAGCGTACTTTTTCGAAGAACAGATCTAGGATCTCTTCTGTCGTTTTACCCAATGCACGTAGGATAATAGACGCTGGAAGCTTACGACGACGGTCGATACGAACGAACAGGCTATCCTTTGGATCGAACTCAAAGTCTAACCATGAGCCACGGTAAGGAATAACACGTGCGTTATATAAAACTTTACCAGAAGAGTGAGTCTTACCCTTATCGCTGTCGAAGAATACACCTGGGCTTCTGTGCAGCTGGGATACGATAACCCTCTCGGTACCATTGATCACGAAGGTACCATTGTCTGTCATGAGTGGAATTTCACCCATGTAGACTTCTTGTTCTTTAATATCTTTTACAGTACCAGCTGGTGCATCTTTGTCGAATACGACTAGACGCAGTTTAACGCGCAGCGGTTTTGAATAAGTGACACCTCGAATTTGACATTCTTTAACATCAAATACTGGTTCACCAAGACGGTAGCTAACGTATTGCAGCTCAGAATTGCCGTTGTAGCTCTGAATTGGAAAAACAGAACGAAAAGCAGCTTCTAGACCGTATTGTCCTTCAGGATCCTGCTCGATAAATTTATCGAAAGAATCAAGCTGGATCGATAGCAGGTACGGGACGTCCAAAACTTGTGGACGAGTACCAAAATCCTTACGGATGCGCTTTTTCTCGGTATAAGAGTAAACCATGGGGTTCCTCAGCTCGCTGATAAGTGACCCAACTGTCTAATATTCGCTCAAAAATAAAAGACAGAGACTAACAACTGTTTAATATACAAACACTTCGATAAATAATCGAAGTGTTATGCGCGGATACAGGTGGCTAAACAGAGAAAAACACCCGTGCCCTACAGCGCAAAAAGGCCGGTGGTTAATAAACCACCAGCCATTAGCCATTCGGCTAAGAAACTAAGTAATAATTACTTAACTTCAACAGAAGCACCAGCTTCTTCTAGAGTAGCTTTAAGAGCTTCTGCTTCTTCTTTAGAAACAGCTTCTTTAAGCGGTGCTGGAGCACCATCAACTAGAGCTTTAGCTTCTTTAAGGCCTAGACCTGTAGCGCCACGTACTGCTTTGATAACAGATACTTTGTTACCGCCGATAGCAGTAAGAACTACGTCAAATTCAGTTTGCTCTTCAGCAGCGTCGCCGCCAGCTGCGCCGCCAGCAACTACTGCAGCTGCAGCAGATACGCCGAATTTTTCTTCCATAGCTTCGATAAGCTCAACAACTTGCATTACAGACATTTCTGCAACTGCGTCTAGGATTTGCTCGTTAGTAATAGACATAACAATTCTCTTTTAAGTCAACAATAAGTTTATTTTGCAACCAGTAAAAAGCAAGGCTTAAGCCGCTGCTTCTTCTTTTTGATCGCGTAGTGCAGCGATAGTACGTACCAGCTTGCCTGCAGAAGCTTCTTTCATGCACATCATTAGGCGTGCGATAGCTTCGTCGTAAGTTGGTAGTGTCGCTAGTACGTCTGCGTCAGTAACCGCGCCTTCAAATGCAGCAGCTTTGATCTCGAAATCTTTGTTCTCTTTAGCGAAGTCTTTAAAAAGACGCGCTGCAGCACCTGGGTGCTCATTAGAGAATGCAAGTAGAGTAGGACCAGAGAAAGTGTCAGTTAGACACTCGTACTCAGTACCTTCCATTGCACGGCGTGCTAGTGTGTTACGCACAACTCTCATGTAAACGCCAGCTTCACGAGCTTGTTTACGTAGAGAAGTCATTGCGCCAACAGGAACGCCACGAGAATCAGCTACAACTGCAGAAAGTGCACCACTGGCAGCTTCGTTGACTTCAGCAACAATTGCTTTTTTGTCTTGAAGGTTTAAAGCCATTTTGGATTTACTCCTGGTTGTCGTTACACCACTCACCAAAATTGGTGAGAGTAAAAACGGTGCAGTCCCAGAAGAAAGGCAATCTTTTTCAAGTTTGGCTTTCTGTCAGTTCGGGCACCATCTACGTAGGTATACTATTAAGCTACATAGCTAAAAATAACTTGTAACACCTACGGTCTTGGACGGAGACTCACTCTTACATCGAGATGTTAAAGTCAGCCCCAACCACAAATATTAGGCGCGAAATTATACACTAATTCCGCGCCTAAGCAAGTATTAGCTTGCTTGAGTGTTCAGGCTAGCCTGATCAACAGCAACACCAGCACCCATAGTAGTAGAGATGCTTACTTTCTTCAGGAAAGTACCTTTCGCTGAAGATGGCTTAGCTTTCTTAAGAGCAACTAGAAGTGATTCTAGGTTCTCTTGAAGCTGTGCAGCTTCGAAAGATGCTTTACCGATAGTAGTGTGGATGATGCCATTTTTGTCGTTACGGTAACGAACCTGACCAGCTTTAGCGTTCTTAACCGCTTGAGCAACGTTAGGAGTTACAGTACCAACTTTAGGGTTTGGCATTAGACCGCGTGGACCTAGGATAGTACCTAGTTGACCAACTACGCGCATTGCATCTGGAGAAGCAACAACTACGTCGAAGTTCATTTCGCCCTTCTTAACTTGCTCAGCTAGGTCTTCCATACCAACGATGTCAGCACCAGCTTCTTTAGCAGCTTCTGCGTTTGCACCTTGGGTGAACACAGCAACACGGATTTCACGACCAGTACCGTGAGGTAGTACAGTTGCACCACGTACGTTCTGATCTGATTTACGAGCGTCAATGCCAAGGTTAACAGCAACGTCAACACTTTCATTGAATTTAGCAGTTGCTAGTTCTTTTAGAAGAGCAACAGCTTCGTTGATTTCGTACTCTTTAGTTACGTCAACTTTTTCGCGAATAACGCGCATACGCTTAGTAAGTTTTGCCATCTTATTAACCCTCTACCACTAGGCCCATTGAACGAGCAGTACCCGCGATAGAACGCTTCATCGCTTCGATGTCAGCGCCAGTCATGTCTGCAGCTTTAGTTTCTGCGATCTCTTGAACTTGAGCGTCAGTTACAGTACCAACTTTCTCAGTGTTCGGACGACCAGAACCAGACTTAATGCCAGCTGCTTTAAGCAGAAGAACTGCTGCAGGTGGAGTCTTAGTTTCGAACGTGAAAGAACGGTCGTTGTATACAGAGATAACAACTGGGATTGGTAGACCTTTCTCAACAGATTCTGTTTTTGCGTTGAACGCTTTACAGAATTCCATGATGTTCACACCGTGTTGACCTAGAGCAGGACCAACCGGTGGCGACGGGTTCGCCATACCTGCTGCAACTTGCAGTTTGATATAAGCTTCAACTTTCTTAGCCATGATATTTCCTAATTTTGGGTAGTAACGCTCTGCCTTACGGCCAGCTCCCCGTTGTTTTAAAAACACTTTACTTCACACAAGGAAGTAAAGAGGCGCGAATTATAGATACAATTCACGCCTCAAACAAGCCCTAAAGCCTATTTTTTAGTCAACTTTTTCAACTTGACCGAATTCGAGTTCTACCGGTGTTGCACGACCAAAGATCGATACAGACACTTTTAGGCGGCTCTTCTCATAATCCACTTCTTCAACGGTACCGTTGAAGTCAGCAAATGGACCATCGTTAACACGAACGACTTCACCCGCTTCGTACATTGTACGTGGACGAGGAGCTTCGCTAGCCTTCTCTAGACGGTTCAAGATAGCGTCAGCTTCTTTATTTGTAATAGGTGCAGGTTTATCTGAAGTTCCACCAATAAAGCCCATAACGCGTGGAACGCTACGCACAAGGTGCCATGATTCGTCGTTCATAACCATTTGAACAAGTACATAGCCTGGGAAGAATTTGCGTTCACTTTTGCGACGCTGACCAGCGCGCATTTCGACAACTTCTTCTGTCGGAACTAATACTTCACCAAAATACTCTTCCATATCATGCATTCTGATATATTCGCGAAGAGTGGTAGCAACACGGCCTTCAAAACCAGAAAAAGCCTGAACTACATACCAACGTTTCTTTGGAGCTTCACTCATGAATTAAAACCCTCACACCCCAGTCGCTAGAGCAACAAGACGAACCATAATTCCGTCAATGCCCCAAAGCGCTAGAGCCATAACAATACTTACAGCCAATACGATCAATGTAGTTTGCAGAGTTTCTTGGCGAGTTGGCCAAACAACCTTGCGGATCTCCATACGAGATTCACGTGCAAACACGATCGCAGCTTTACCTTTAGTAGTCGTAGCGGCTACACCTAGAGCGATTGCAATTAATACAACCACACCAGCAGCGCGAGCTACTACTGACATTTCACCATACAGGTAATTTCCCACAACAGCAGCGGCTAGCAGAGCAAAAGCGACAATCCACTTGAAGATGTCTGCTGCACTTGAGCTATCAGGAGTTTCTGCATTTGCTTTCATAAAACTAACCTGTGACAAGTCTTACTATAGACGACAATAACCCCGCTGTTGCAGGGCCTATTCATTAGTGTTGAAAATCAACACCTTCTTTCCGAACTTTCTTTCTAATACAGGCTATAAAACCCACAATAGAAATGAAAATTCTCAAAATTCTTTGCTTGTTAGACGATAAAAAGACCATTTTATCTTCTAATCATAAACAGTAGCGCAGAAAAAGGGCATCAAATGATGCCCTTTTGTTTAGATTTCGTCAATTATTAATCGAAAATCTTAGCAACAACACCAGCACCAACGGTACGGCCACCTTCGCGGATTGCGAAACGTAGACCTTCGTCCATTGCGATTGGAGCGATTAGCTCAACAGTCATTTGAACGTTGTCACCTGGCATTACCATCTCTACGCCTTCAGGTAGAGTGATGTCGCCTGTTACGTCAGTTGTACGGAAGTAGAACTGTGGACGGTAACCCTTGAAGAAAGGAGTGTGACGGCCGCCTTCGTCTTTAGAAAGTACGTATACTTCAGACTCAAACTTAGTGTGTGGGTTGATAGAACCTTTAGCAGCAAGTACTTGGCCACGTTCAACGTCATCACGCTTAGTACCACGTAGAAGTGCACCAACGTTCTCACCTGCACGACCTTCGTCAAGCAGCTTACGGAACATTTCAACACCAGTACAAGTAGTAAGAGTAGTTTCTTTGATACCAACGATTTCTACTTCGTCACCTACACGTAGGATACCGCGCTCGATACGACCAGTAACAACAGTACCACGACCTTGAATTGAGAATACATCTTCAATAGGAAGTAGGAACGGTTGGTCAACAGCACGCTCTGGAAGTGGAATGTAAGAATCTAGTGCTTCTGCAAGCTCAACAATCTTGTCTTCCCACTGCTTTTCGCCGTTTAGAGCGCCAAGAGCAGAACCTTGGATTACTGGTAGATCATCACCTGGGTAATCGTATTCAGAAAGAAGTTCACGAACTTCCATCTCAACTAGCTCAAGTAGCTCTTCGTCATCAACCATGTCACATTTGTTCATGAATACGATGATGTAAGGGATACCAACCTGACGACCAAGTAGGATGTGCTCACGAGTTTGAGGCATAGGGCCATCAGTCGCAGCAACAACTAGGATACCGCCGTCCATTTGCGCAGCACCAGTGATCATGTTTTTAACGTAATCGGCGTGTCCTGGGCAATCTACGTGTGCGTAGTGACGATCTGGAGTATCGTACTCAACGTGAGAAGTAGCGATTGTGATACCACGCTCGCGCTCTTCTGGAGCGTTATCGATAGATGCGAAGTCTTTAGCTTCACCACCGTATACTTTTGACAAAGTAGTACAGATAGCAGCAGTTAGAGTTGTTTTACCGTGGTCAACGTGGCCGATAGTACCAACGTTTACGTGCGGTTTCGTACGTTCAAATTTTTCTTTAGACACGAGCGTGTTCCTCTAGGTACGGTTTATAAAGTGGCTTTGTAGACCACGCAACCAAATAAATTGGATGTAAAGTATATATCAAAAGGAAATATTTGCTTGAAGAGAGCTGGTGCTGATAGGCGGATTTGAACCGCCGACCTCACCCTTACCAAGGGTGCGCTCTACCAACTGAGCTATATCAGCACACGATAGGTTGGAGCGGGCAGCGGGAATCGAACCCGCATCATCAGCTTGGAAGGCTGAGGTAATAGCCATTATACGATGCCCGCAACACGTAACTCTTCGAGCTATTTCCTTAAGAAATTGGTGGTGGGAGATGGATTCGAACCATCGAAGGCAGTGCCGTCAGATTTACAGTCTGATCCCTTTGGCCACTCGGGAACCCCACCAAATTGTGCTTTCATAAAGAAAGTGGTGCCGACTACCGGAATCGAACTGGTGACCTACTGATTACAAGTCAGTTGCTCTACCTACTGAGCTAAGTCGGCACATAAGTGGAGCGCATTCTATTGGATGATTTCGAACCTTGCAATAAGAAAATGCAAAAAATCATCAGTTTTTACGTTTACATTGAGCCACGGCTAATTTTTCAGCAGATTCAAGGGAAATCACCACAGCTTTGCCGTCGCACAATTGAAATATTTATCTCTTCATGTATGTTGATGCGACGCAGAAAAGGAAGGCTCAAATCAATGAATCCACACATAAATTTCAATCGACACGAATGGGCAGAGCTAAGAGCATCTGTACCTATGGTGTTATCTGATTCGGACATTGTAGAGCTGCGTGGTATCAATGAAAAATTGGATACTCGTGAAGTAGAAGAAATATACCTTCCCCTCTCTCGACTTCTAAACCTGCATGCAGGCTCCCAGCAACGTCGTCAGCGTGTCTTAGACACTTTCTTGAACAAAGAGGACGGTCACAGCCCTTTCATCGTAGGAATCGCTGGTAGCGTCGCTGTAGGCAAGAGTACAACGGCTCGTGTCATGCAAGCATTACTCTCTCGCTGGGGAGATCACCCTAAGGTGGCTCTAATTACTACGGATGGCTTTCTCTACCCTAACGAAGTGCTAGAAGAAAAGGGAATCATGCACCGTAAGGGCTTTCCTGAATCTTACGATATTCAAAAGCTCGTTGATTTCGTTTCGGATGTTAAGGCGGGCAAAGAAAAGGTAGAAGCTCCAATCTATTCTCACCTTACCTACAACATCACTGATGAGGTAGAAGTGGTTGATAGGCCGGATATTTTAATCTTAGAGGGGCTAAATGTACTTCAATCAGGGATGGACTATCCAGAGCAACCGCATCGGGTATTCGTTTCTGACTTCCTTGATTTTTCCATTTATGTGGATGCCGATAGCACCTTGATTCAGCAGTGGTATGTAGAGCGATTTTTAAAGTTTCGTTCTGGGGCATTCAAAAAGCCCAACTCATATTTTGGTCACTACACTAAGTTGAGCGAAGAACAAGCCGTCGCTAAAGCCTGTTCTATATGGGCTGATATTAATGGCAAAAATCTAGTGTCTAATATAATGCCAACAAAAATTAGAGCTAACCTTATTCTAAGAAAAGGAATTGATCATAAGGTTGATAAGATCCTACTAAGAAGCTGATCTAACAGATATTTCGCCACCGATAAATGATTCAATCTGATTGCCAGTATCGAGCAGTAAGGCGCCTTGTTGATCGATACCTTTGCATATGCCTGTAACTTCTCTGTTACCCATAATCAGTTTAATCGGCTGCTCTAAGAAGTTATCGTATTGGTTCCATTGCTCTAGGAATGGCTTCAGCCCCTGATGCTCATAGATATCAATCGCATCATGCAATTTCTTTGTCATAGCAATCACAATTTCATTTCGAGAGATATCCTGATCGCCTGAAATCTCTTTTAGACTAGTCCAGGGTTGTCCAATTCCTTGCACATGCTCTGGCATTGATACATTAAGCCCGATACCTATCACTAAGTTAGCAGCATCACCTGCCTGTCCTGACAGCTCAACCAATATGCCGGCAAGCTTCTTATTGTCAAAATAGACGTCATTTGGCCACTTCAGCTTAAGACCTTGTATGCCTAGCTCCTCAAGGGCATCGACAAGAGCGAGACCGATGACCAGGCTTATCCCCATAGCCGCAGGAAGACCCGCTTCAAGACGCCAATACATCGAGTAGTAAATATTTGAGCCAAACGGAGACACCCACTCGCGTCCACGACGTCCCCGGCCTTGGGTTTGATATTCAGCTACACAAACACTGCCAGATTGAAGCTCTTTCTGCCCCAGCATGTATTGATTTGTCGAATCAATAACAGGAATGACTTCTACCGGTAGTCCCAACTCTTTACCCAACAACTGGTTATCTAATAGATCCAGTGGTTGCTCTAGCCTATAACCCTTTCCTTTAACACTATAGATATCGATCCCAAGCTCTTGAATGGATTTAATATGTCTCGCAATAGCCGCTCTTGATACACCAAAATGTTCGCCCAGTTGCTCGCCCGAACAAAACTCGCCCTTGCTAAGCTCCTGAATTAGTTTCAGTTTAAAGCTAAAATCTTTCATTTTCTTTACCTTCAAAAATAGCGTCGAGGTTGGTTTCATGAGTTCGCCCCATGAAACGGACTTCATGCTCTAAGGCAATTTGATACTTCTGCCATACCGTTTGCTTCACATGCCAAGCGACAGACAATACATCTTCAGCCGTCGCATCATTGAAATTGACGATTACCAAGGCCTGTTGTTCGTGAACTCGAGCACCTCCATGTGAATACCCCTTGAGGTTGGCGTTATCTATCAGCCAACCAGCGGCAACCTTAATGCCATCGCCCGCAGGGTAGCCAACTATGCTTGGATAGTTCAGCTTTAGCTCATCAAATTGAGTACTAGAGATAACTGGATTTTTGAAGAAACTGCCTGCATTACCCATGACTCTTGGGTCTGGCAGCTTTGACTGGCGAACCTGACAAACTGCATCAAAGATCTTTTGCGCGGTTGGTTCACCTTCAATTAACTGTTGCAGTGCGCCATAAGCAGTTCTAGGGCTCCAGTTTTTTGATAACTTAAAACCAACTTTAGTAATCAGTGCCTTACCAGATAATTGTTGTTTAAATATAGAGTCGCGATAGCCAAACTGGCATTGCTCCGAAGCCAGTCTTTTCACTGTGAATGACTGCAAGTCTAAGTACTCTACAAAGTCACATACGTCTTTCAGCTCTAAGCCATAAGCTCCGATATTTTGGATAGGCGCAGTTCCTGCACAGCCTGGAATCAAGGCAAGATTTTCCAAGCCCGGCATTCCCATTTCAACTGTCCATTGAACAAGCTCAGGCCAATCTTCTCCGGCCGCAACCTCAAGAAAATAGAAGCTCTCGTCTTCCGTAACTTGTTTACCCTTCAATCTATTCAGTACTGCTACTCCGGCAAAGTAATCAGTAAAGAGCATGTTACTTCCCGTGCCTAAGGGGAGCTTAGGCAGATCTTTCCAATCCGGATTGCGATAGACCTCAATAAGATCGTCTACTGAACGTGCTTCTACAAGAAAGTCGCAGTCTGTTTGAATTGAAAATGTATGGTAGGGAGAGAGTTCCGCTTGAGGGGTAATATGCATCATAGAATTAATTGTTCCATTCCCTTGTCGGGATTCCAAAGGGTAGTATTTCCAACTTTCCCTTATAATACTGGAACAAACTCAATTCCGCAGTTAATTAATGAACAGTCTGATTATCAAATATCTGGAGCCATTGCGTTTGCCGCTCCTAAAGAAGTTATACAAGTCTCACTACCCCTCTACCAAGATAAAGGCCGGCGAGAAGATCATTGTAGCCGAGCAAAACTCAAAAATTGTTGGTGTTGTACGGTACCGTGAGGTGGATAAATGGCAGTTGCTAACCGGTATGCTCGTTGTTCCAGAAATGCGTAATCAAGGCATTGCCTCACAACTTTTGCGCTTTAGCCAGAAAGACATTCTGCATGAGCAAGTTTTCTGTTTTGCTTATGAACACCTAGAGCAACTGTACAGCGCTCACGGATTTACAACTATTCAAGTTGAAGAGCTCCCTTCTGCATTAGCCAAGCTATATTTGCGCTACACTCAGACGGGAAAGCCACTAATTATCATGCAATATCACAGTTAATTAATTTCAAGATAATTGTTTACCAATTCATCTAGGCACTAAAGCTGCAAATTTGGTAAAATAACAGGCTAAATCAGCCCTTTACAGGACTTAATATTCATAATGGTTTTAGCTAAGAATGTCATCGATGGACTAGAAGCAGTTCCCGTTGATCCAAAAGACTTTAGAACACTTTATTCGGCTAAAGAGTTCAAAGCACAGCTATTAGAGCTTATCAAAACAGCCAAGAAGCGTATCTACATTGCCGCCTTGTATCTTGAGGACGACGAAGCAGGACGAGAGGTCTTTGGTGAGATCTACAAGGCAAAACAAGCTAATCCAGGATTAGATGTTCAGATCTGTGTAGATTGGCATAGAGCTCAACGCGGGCTGATAGGTGCTGAGTCATCTGATGGCAATGCCGCTATGTACACGAAGATGGCTGAATCTCACAAACACACAGTCCCAGTTTATGGTGTACCTGTTCGTGGTAAAGAAGTGTTCGGTGTACTGCACCTTAAGGGCTTTATCTTTGATGATACGGTTCTTTATAGCGGCGCAAGTATTAACAATATCTATCTGCATCACCAAGAAAAGTATCGCTTTGATCGATACCACCTAATCAATAGCCCAGCAATTGCCGATGCTATGGCTAACTACATTATGGACGCACTCATTAACAATCCTGCAGTGAACACACTGACAGAAAAAGAGCGTCCAGCAACCAAGTCATTGAAAGGTGCAATTCGTCAATTACGAGCAAGCCTTGCAGTCACCAACTACCGCTTTGATTGTGCAGATGTTACAGAAGACAAAATCGCGATTACCCCAATTGTTGGTGTAGGTAAGCGTAGAAATCTTCTAAACATGGCTATCGTTCAATTATTACGTGATGCCAAAGAAGAAATCACCATATGTACGCCTTACTTTAACTTCCCTAAAAGTGTCGCTAAGGAGCTAAAGAAAGCCCTTCGACGCGGCGTCAAAGTAACTGTTGTAGTAGGTGATAAGACTGCCAACGACTTTTTCATTGATCCCGAAGAAGAGTTTAAAACCGTTGGTGGATTGCCTTATCTGTATGAGATGAATCTACGCCGCTTCTTGAAAGCTAATGAAGCGAATATTGCTTGTCGCAAGTTGGACATCCTTCTTTGGAAGCACGACGCCAATAGCTACCACTTAAAGGGGTTATGGGTAGATAAGCAGAACATGCTGCTAACCGGCAACAACCTAAATCCTAGAGCTTGGAAACTAGACTTGGAAAACGCCTTACTAATCAGAGATCCGCAAGGTTATTTAAAGACGCAATTTGAGCAAGAGTTTGAAAATATCTTCGAGAACACCCAGCGTATTGGAAGCTACAAACATATTGAAAAGATTGAACATTATCCTGAAGCCGTGCAGAAATTGCTGCGTAAAATAACGCGCGTACAGGCTGATAGAGTCCTCAAGCAGTTGCTTTAGTACTAATGATGCATATGTAGAATAAGAGGCTCCTATGGAAACATAGGAGCCTTTTTATTGGGTTCTAGCTTCTAGCTTCTAGCTTCTAGCTTCTAGCTTCTAGCTTCTAGCTTCTAGCTTCTAGCTTCTAGCTTCTAGCAGATAGGACAGCACACTGATATTTTTAAGCTAGTAGAAAACAAAAAGGCCTTAGCATTGCTGCTAAGGCCTTCGATATGGCAGGGGTGGACTGAGCTGGCACTCCGGAGGTTCGAAGGCTTGATTAATCTTATCATTGGGTATTTCTAGAAGTGTTTACTGTTTTCCAAACGCAAAAAAGGCCCTAGCATTGCTGCTAGAGCCTTAATTATGGCAGGGGTGGAGAGATTCGAACTCCCAACACGCGGATTTGGAATCCGCTGCTCTGCCAATTGGAGCTACACCCCTAAAATTTTCGGTTTCTTAAATCTGAAAAAACCTCGCATAAAGCGAGGTCTTCAGAATAAGTGGCGGAGTGGACGGGACTCGAACCCGCGACCCCCGGCGTGACAGGCCGGTATTCTAACCAACTGAACTACCACTCCGCACCAATTTGTTATTGTCTTGAAGTCTTACTCGCGTTGCTTCAATACAATCTAA
>NZ_BCUR01000003.1 GCF_003569005.1 Vibrio superstes
GGACATTTTCGTGTCAGTGATTTCACTAAATTAGTAATTCATGGATTACCTGACGTATTGCAAACCTCTAATCTGGTGGCCCAATTCACTATGCCACTATATTCCAGCCTTCAGCACCAGCAATAGTGGCGCAGATCGTCAGAAACAAGACGTCAAATAATGGATAGCTGATCTTGGCAGATTGGCGAGGGTCATTTAGTTGGCCGAAGTGCTCAGAAAAAGCGTCGATGCTCATGAAGATACTCCCGTAAAAGAGAGTATAAGATCACAGCTGGATCATTAGGTCAAACAGGATGAAATCGTTCAATAAACGTTCGCTATCTCACCGTAAATCAAGATCTGACTCCATTGCGTTTGTATAACTTTTCACGCAACCGCAAGGCGTGCTCTAAAAATATATCTCCTGCCAACGTGAGCATTTCATCATTGGCATAAATCACTTCAGCATACCAATTTCCTGAACTGCCCCCTAAGCGAGAGAAAGCGTTGAGACGACCGGCTTCTATATGAGGACGGGCGATAAATTCAGGTAGCCTCGCCCAACCGACACCCGCTAACATCATATTGACACTCTCTTGTAAGTCATTGACAAAAATGTTCTTATCGCTATCGATGTAACCTTGTTGATAACCAAAGTCCAAAACAGATTGAGGGACAATTTGCGTCATGTCAGAGAGTGTGTCTTGTTCTTTTATCTCTCCGAAATTGACCAGGTTGGGTGGACCAACATCCACAACAGGAAAGTCTAATACTGTGATATTTTGTAAGTTATCTAGGTTAAGTAATGGAGAAAATAACAATGCCATTTCAACCGTGCCCTCGCTCACCCAGTCAATCACTTGCTTGGTGCCTCCCATAGATATTTTCAAATCGATGCTAGGGATTTCTTCAAGAACTGCGAGGTAACAGTTTGCTATCTCAGGACAGGCTAGGCTGCTATCAATTGCTACAGAGAAAGAGTTGGGTAATTGGCGATTAAAACTCGCTAACTGATTTTCAAAATTTCGGGCATCAAGTAATACTCTTTTTGCGGTTCTATATAACTTTTTTCCTTCCTCAGTTATTTCTACGTGACGCGTATGTCTTGTAAATAAAGATACGTTACATGTTTCTTCAAGCGAGGCCACGCTGCGAGCAACCACTTGTCGGCGCTTGTCTAATCGAATGCCCGCGTCTTTAAAACTGCCAGTTTCGACGGTGTGAACAAAGGCTTCTATTTGGTTCAATGAGTATTCCATGTTTGCCCTTTGTGAAAGTGTCGTATTTTCTCATTGAGTAAAAGTGTAATTGACAATGAAAGGGCTATCAATGATTTTAGAGCACCCAAAAGGTGCTCATAGCGATTTGTTGAGGAACTTGTTTGTTGGAATAATTCAAACCACGCAAGGACAACACGGCAACGGATGTCGAAGAATTTAAATCCACGAGGTAATTGAGATGAAAAACACATTTAAAACTTTAGCTATCGCTGCAGCAGTTTCTGCTGGTTTGGCTGGCACTGCAAACGCATGTTCTACTTTTTTCTTTGACACTCCACAGGACAACCGCATCGTTGGTCGTTCTATGGAATCGCCAATTAAATTGGAAGAACGTGTTTTCATGGCACCACGTAACTATGAAGGATTCGGTGGTGTTACAGGTAGCATCGGTTATGTTGGCATCATGCACGGCGATACAGACTGGGTTTCTTCAGGTCTAAACGAGCAAGGCCTAAACGTTGAAACCCTCGGTCTAGGCGGTGGTGGAAACCATAGTAAATACGCTGAAATTGGTGAGGGTGATTACAATCAACAGAATATCTCAGTTTATATTTTGGCAAACGCAAAGTCAGTTGATGAAGCCATTGAACTGCTGAAGAAAGTGAAAGTTGAAAACTCTGATCTGCCTGTTGCACATGGTATCGATGTGGGCTTACACCTAGCGATCACTGACACCGAGAAAGCCATTGTGGTTGAGTGGACGGATGGCTCTGGCTACCCAGAAATCCATGAAAATAAACTAGGTGTTATGACTAATGAGCCAGCATACCCACTGCAAATGGAAGAAGCGGCATTACATTTGGGCGGTGTAGCTGATTATGAAGCGTCTGATGTGAAATGGTCTGACTTGGGTTTCCCTGCGTTTGAGCGCACCCCATTTGGTCGTACTAAACACATTGTTTCAATGAACTACACCAACGATTTTGCGCGTGTTAAAAATGACTTTGATGCAGTCAACCACGCTTGGACCATGCTCAACACCATGGATATTCCACAAGGTTCTCTATACTGGAAATGGCTAGACGCGAAACCACAGATGGTGGGCTATTTTAACGTAGTGGATCTGAAAAACACTGATTACTACCTACGCACCTTTGACAATATGGATATCCAGAAAATTGATCTGAACAAAATTGACTTTGCCAATGTCAAGTTTACGCATCGTGATATCTACAAGTCAAAAACTGAGTACAGTGATATCCAGTGGTAAGATAAAGTATACAGAAGGTCGCGTGTTGCGACCTTTTTCCATACTCATTTTCTGTTGAATTGCTTTTAGATGTTCCAGTAAACAGACAGAATTCTCATTCTGTACGGTAATCCTCCCGCCCTAAAAATACGATTTTTAACTTCTTACACAAAAATAGCATTGTCTAGCCCCTTAGATTTAGTAGGGGAAATACATTTGAACAATATGTGAAAGAGTATTTACTCTGGATGATAATGGGGC
>NZ_BCUR01000004.1:0-548717 GCF_003569005.1 Vibrio superstes
TTTTCGAGGCTTACCTCTCAAGCGGACGGCCATTCTAGCGATTTGAATCTCAGTGTCAAACACTTTTTTGAATTTATTTTCGAAGAGAAGTTAAACTCAAATGATTCAGCTACTTAGCCTACTGAAACACTGCGAAGCGTTGTCGCCATTGCCGTGTCAGTGGGGCGCATTATAGAGAGCTGAGTCACATTGGCAAGCCTTTTTTAGCGTTTTTTTTTAATTTATTGTTCTTCGGCTATTTTTGCACCACTAGAGGCTAAAAGTGACTATTTTCTATCCATTTCTACCACTTTTTTCGTGAATAAAGAGACCTTTTCCCAGTTGGTATACTCGACCTCTTTACTTGTATCCGTTTCTCCACCCGTCATAGACATAATGAAGCGAATCATAAATTTGTCGAAGAAGTTATAGCGAGGATAACGTAGAGCTCCGGCAAAGACCCCAATTAACGTCGGCTCCCACGGTGATTTCTTTAGAAAGGTTTTAATGTAGGCACTCCCCTCAGGGGTATCTTTACCTTGGTCTTCTTTTCTCGCAGTAAGGTTCACACAGAAGAAAGCCGCATTGACTTGCTCAAGTTGTACTAGGTGCTTTTGAATGAATTGGTACAGTTTCTTGTTCAAGTGCCCATAACGTATTGAAGCACCAATCACTACGCGGTCAAATTTGAGTAAATCCAGCGTATCTATAGAGGCTAGATCAAAAGACTCACATTCAAATCCTTCTAGTTCGCTCTCTATATGAGCTGATATCTTACGAGTCTGTCCATCGCAAGTGGAATACAATAATGCTGCCTTTTTCAATGGTTCTTCCTTTAGCTTTTCCAAAATGCAGGAGTAAATAGGATCAATAGTGTGAAGACCTCTAGTCGACCAAACAACATAGAGACCACTAAGACCCATTTCGCAGAGTCACTTATATCACCGTAATGCAGTGACACCTCACCTAGACCTGGGCCTAGGTTATTTAATGTTGATGCTACCGCTGAGAATGCGGTGAGTTCGTCCATACCTGTTGCAATCAGAGCCAGCATACAGATAACAAAAACCAACGCATATGCAGAGAAGAAACCCCAAACCGCATCAATAACCCTTGATGACAGCGCTTTATTACCCAGCTTGATAGTAAATACGGCTCTAGGGTGAACAAGACGCTTGAGTTCACGAAACCCTTGTAATGTTAATAGCAGTACTCGTATTACCTTCATACCACCACCCGTTGAGCCAGCACAGCCTCCTATAAAAGAAGAGAAGAGCAAAAGCACAGGTAAGAACAATGGCCACTCAGCAAAACCCGTAGTCGTAAATCCAGCAGTTGTGGAGATAGACACACTTTGGAACAAGGCTTGGTCAAAGGCTTCATAGTAAGTGTCGTAGCTATGATGGTTGAGTAGCACTAAGAAGCAAATCGCGAACAATATGATCTGAACTCCAATAAAGGCTCTAAACTCAGGGTCTTTTAAATAGTACTTAGGATGGACACCACCGGAGGCAAACGCAGCAAAGTGCAAAGAGTAGTTACACGCAGAGATAAGCAAGAAGACTACAGTGATCATATTCACCGCGTAGCTATCAAAGTAAGCCATGCTCGCATCGTGGGTAGAGAAGCCACCAATAGCGATGGTTGAAAAACTGTGTCCAACCGCATCAAAGAAAGTCATGCCAGCCATCCAAAAGGCAATGGCACAGGCTACCGTTAAGCTTAAATAGATATACCAAAGTGCCTTAGCCGTTTCAGCAATCCTCGGAGTCATTTTGCTGTCTTTAACAGGTCCCGGTATTTCTGCGCGATAGAGCTGCATGCCACCGATACCTAAGACCGGCAATATAGCCACCGCTAACACGATGATCCCCATACCGCCAAACCACTGTAGGAACTGCCGATAAAAAAGCATTGCTTTGGGCAATTCATCTAACCCAACAAGCACGGTGGCACCGGTAGTGGTTAATGCAGAGAAGGACTCAAAGAAAGCATCGGCAACACTTACGGCTGCATTGTCGATAACAAGAAAAGGAAGGGAGCCTGCGCTGCCGATAACCGTCCAAAACAAAACAACGATAAGAAAGCCATCACGTGCTTTTAAATCTCGCTTGTGATGCCGATTAGGGAACCAGCAGGCAAAGCCACATATCAACAAAATGACAAAGGTCACCACGAAGGGGACACCTGCACCATCACGATAAATTAGAGCGACCCCTGCAGGTGCCAACATAGATACGCTAAACAGCGCAAGTAGCAGGCCTACTATTCGAATAATGGAACGAAACTGCATACTTGGGTTAGCTCATCCTTGAAACTAAGGCTTTCGCCCCTGTTTTATTAGTCATGGTTTGGATAAAGTCACTTTCGTTGAGGACTTCAATCTCCACAATCAGTTTAGCCTTGATATCGTAGGAGGCTGAGATTTCCACTGCCTCATACTGCGCCATAATAGACTGAGTTAATGATATGAGAGAGTAATCAACCTCTACTATTAACTGAGTTGTGATTTTCTTTTCGATTGTCTCTAGTCGTTTGAGGGCTTGTTGAACCCCTCCACCGTAGGCTTTAACCAGCCCACCAGTGCCTAACCGAATACCACCATAGTATCGAGTCACTACTGCAGTAAGCTCGCCCACCCCTGAACCCGTCAACTGAGCCAATATCGGCTTACCTGCAGTACCAGAGGGTTCGCCATCATCGCTGAACCCCCATTTCATTGAATCCTCAGGACGACCAGCAACAAATGCCCAGCAATTGTGTCTCGCGTCATTATGTTTCGCCTTTATTTCGTCTACAAATGCTTTGGCTTGTTCAATAGACGGAGTGTGAGCCAAGTAGGTAATAAACTGACTCTTCTTGATCTCTTCTTCAAAAATCGTCGATTTTGCGGGTACTAGATAAGGAGAGGCATTCATTAGATCTATGTTTTATTTAGGTAATCCTATTAGTTTATCACGAGAACGCATTTCGATTAATAGTGACCGAAGCAACACTTGTTAACAACTTGTTGAACAAATGTATTGAATTTTACTTGGTAACTCGTCAAACTTAACTGGTCTTACCACGATCTTTAGCTCGCCTATAAGGCTGACCCGACTCATGGAGAACACGGATGATCTATCAAGCAGAGACCCTCACGGTCAAACAACATCAAGATGGCATAGCCGAAATATGCTTTAGTGGGGCGAACTCCGTCAATAAGCTCGACCTTAAAACACTAGAATCCCTTGATATTGGCATTAAGTCATTACAACAACTTAAAGACCTCAAGGGTGTGGTTGTTACAAGTGATAAAGAAGCCTTTATTGTTGGAGCTGACATTACCGAGTTTCTTGGGCTTTTTGCCAAGCCAAAAGAAGAGCTAAGTCAGTGGCTACAATTCGCCAACTCCATCTTTAATAACCTTGAAGACTTACCTGTTCCCACCATTTCAGTCATTAAAGGACATGCTCTTGGTGGAGGGTGTGAGGCCATTCTAGCGACAGATTTCCGCTTAGCCGATAAGACAGCCAACATTGGATTACCGGAAACCAAACTAGGGATAATGCCCGGATTTGGTGGAACCGTTCGACTACCGCGCCTGATTGGTGCTGACAGTGCAATGGAAATCATTACCGCTGGCAGTTCAAAGCGAGCGGAGCAATTACTAAAAATAGGCTTAATCGATGCCATTGTAGATACAGACAAACTGTTTGATTCTGCTGTATCGCTTATTCATGACGCCAATCGCGGTGCTATTGACTGGCAGGCTCGTCGCAAACAAAAAACCTCACCACTAGGTCTAGGCAAGCTAGAAGCCATGATGAGCTTTACTACCGCCAAAGGTCTTGTTGCTCAAAAGGCTGGTCCTCACTACCCCGCACCCATGATGGCCGTTAAAACCATTGAAAGTGCCGCGAGGTTTGGTCGCGATGAAGCACTCACTATAGAAAGAGAAAACTTCATAACTCTAACTCAAACAGAGGTCGCAACTTCACTAGTAGGGCTATTCCTAAACGACCAATATATAAAAGGTCTAGCCAAGAAAGCAGCCAAAGCATCGAACACACCTACCGAGCGAGCAGGCGTGCTTGGTGCAGGTATTATGGGTGGCGGTATCGCCTACCAATCCGCACTCAAGGGCGTTCCTGTACTAATGAAGGACATTGCACAGCCCTCTTTAGACCTAGGTTTAGATGAAGCCTCTAAGTTGCTGAATAGTCGTCTACAACGAGGACGTATTAAGGCAGATAAAGTAGCTAAGGTTCTCACCTCTATTACACCTAGCCTTCACTACGCAGGTATTGAACAAGCTGATGTGATTATTGAAGCTGTAGTAGAAAACCCTAAAGTCAAAGCAAGTGTTCTAGCTGAGGTAGAGCAATACGCAGATACTGACGCCGTAATTACCTCTAACACCAGCACCATTCCTATCAACCTCTTGGCCAAATCATTAGAACGCCCAGAAAACTTCTGCGGTATGCACTTCTTTAACCCTGTGCATCGAATGCCTCTAGTGGAAATCATTCGTGGAGAGAAAACCTCTGATGAGACCATTAATCGCGTTGTGGCTTATGCCGCCAAAATGGGTAAATCACCTATCGTGGTCAATGACTGTCCAGGGTTCTTTGTAAACCGTGTCCTATTCCCGTATTTCAATGGGTTTAGTCAGCTAGTCAACGATGGTGCTGACTTTCAGCACGTCGATAAAGTGATGGAACGTCAATTTGGTTGGCCAATGGGACCTGCCTATTTGCTAGACGTAGTTGGACTGGATACCGCGCATCACGCTCAGCAAGTGATGGCCAGTGGATTCCCTGAGCGAATGGCAAAGCAAGGTAATGACGCCATTGATGTTCTATTTGAGCAACAACGTTATGGCCAAAAAAATGGAGCGGGTTTCTACGAATATCAACCTGATAGAAAAGGTAAGCCTAAGAAGTCCTTTAACCCAGACGTTAGTGAGTACTTAGCTACTCTAAACGCACCAAACAAACAGTTCAGTGATGAAGAGGTACTTCATCGTATGATGATTCCTATGATCAACGAGGTGGTGTTGTGTCTTGAGGAGAACATTATTGCCTCGCCGCAAGAAGCGGATATGGCTCTGGTATACGGCTTAGGTTTCCCACCATTTAGAGGGGGTGTATTCCGTTACCTAGACAGCTTAGGAATCAAAAATTACCTGGCGTTATGTGAACAGTATCAATCACTAGGCCCACTGTATAAAGCACCACAACTGCTTTACTCAATGGCCGATTCTGGCGATAGCTTTTACGCAAACCAACAAGCCACCAGCGTGTAATCAATAAGAGGGATTAGAAAATGAAAAATGTCGTAATTGTTGATTGCATTCGTACTCCAATGGGACGCTCTAAAGGTGGCGCATTCCGTCATGTTCGAGCTGAAGATCTGTCTGCTCATCTCATGAAGGGGCTGTTGAAAAGAAACCCAGCGGTTAACCCTGGCGAAATTGAAGATATCTATTGGGGTTGTGTGCAACAAACTCTTGAACAAGGCTTCAATATTGCCAGAAATGCCTCTCTACTTGCGGGTCTTCCTATTGAAATCGGCGCGGTGACAGTAAATAGATTATGTGGTTCTTCCATGCAGGCATTGCACGATGCGAGTCGCTCTATAATGGTGGGTGACGCTGATATTTGCATCATTGGTGGTGTGGAGCATATGGGCCACGTTCCAATGAATCATGGCGTCGATTTCCATGATGGTTTGGGTAAGAGTGTCGCCAAAGCTTCGGGCATGATGGGACTGACCGCTGAAATGCTAGGTAAGCTACACGGTATACCAAGAGAGCAACAGGACGAGTTTGCCGCACGCTCACATGCGCGCGCTCATCAAGCCACCTTAAGCGGTGCATTTAAGTCAGAGATCTATGCCACTGAAGCACACGCGGCGGATGGTTCGCTTATTTCTCTCGACTACGATGAAGTTATTCGTCCCGAAACAACGGTAGAAGGATTATCGCAACTAAGGCCTGTTTTTGACCCTGCACACGGCTCTGTGACTGCAGGATCATCATCAGCCTTGTCTGACGGTGCCTCAGCAATGCTGATAATGAGTGAGGAAAAAGCTAACGAGCTTGGCCTGACTATTCGAGCCAAGGTTAAATCAATGGCCATTGCTGGCTGCGATCCTGCCACAATGGGCTACGGTCCTGTTCCGGCAACCAAGAAAGCCCTAAAGCGTGCGGGGCTTACCATTGACGATATGGATCTAGTGGAACTTAACGAAGCCTTCGCCGCACAGGCTCTTCCGGTAGCCAAAGACCTTGGGCTGCTCGAAGTAATGGACGAAAAGGTGAATCTCAATGGTGGCGCCATTGCCCTTGGGCACCCACTGGGTTGTTCAGGTGCTCGAATATCCACAACATTGATTAATTTAATGGAGAGTAAGGATGCGAAATATGGTTTAGCAACCATGTGTATTGGTTTAGGCCAAGGTATCGCAACTGTATTTGAACGACCATAGCCCTCCCTCTACATGCGGCTCTAACATTGGTTAGAGTCGCACCTCCACTCAGATCATAAATTAACCACAATTAATGCGCAAAATGCATACTTAAAATGATAACAAATCATTTTTTTTATTGGTAAATAGTCTCTAAACTTATCAGCAATCAAGCACGTTAACCCTTTGGAGTTACTAATGTTTAAAGCACTTGTTCTAAACCAAGAAGACAAAAAAACCCTTGCTGCTATCGAGCAGGTTGATGAATCACTATTACCAGAAGGTGATGTAGAAATCGCAGTAGATTACTCATCTCTAAACTACAAAGATGGTCTAGCGATTACGGGTAAGGGCAAAATCATTCGTAACTTCCCTATGGTTCCAGGTATCGATCTCGTCGGTACAGTGACAACTTCTGACGATGCTCGCTACCAAACTGGTGACAAAGTCGTACTCACTGGTTGGGGCGTAGGTGAAAACCATTGGGGTGGCATGTCAGAAAAAGCACGCCTTAAAGGGGATTGGCTGGTACCGCTAGTAGACGGTTTATCTGGTCAGCAAGCAATGAGTATTGGTACTGCGGGTTTCACCGCAATGCTTTGTGTACAAGCTATCGTTGATGGTGGTGTAAAGCCTGAAGACGGTGAAATTTTAGTAACCGGCGCTAGCGGTGGTGTAGGCAGCGTAGCCGTAACCCTACTAAACCAACTTGGGTATTCAGTGGCAGCAGTAACTGGCCGTGCATCTCAAAATGGTGACCTGCTGAAAAGCCTAGGTGCTTCTCGCATCGTTGAGCGCTCTGAATTTGCAGAACCTGCGAAACCACTAGAACGTCAAGTATGGGCTGCAGCGGTAGATACTGTAGGTAGCAATATGCTGGCTAAAGTACTAGCACAGACTAACTACAACGGCGTTGTAGCAGCATGTGGTCTTGCAGGAGGATTCGACCTTCCGACCTCAGTGATGCCATTTATCTTGCGTAACGTGCGCTTGCAAGGTGTTGACTCTGTAATGTGCCCAAGAGAAAAACGCATTCAAGCTTGGGAGCGTTTAGTGGAACTGCTTCCTGCATCATACTTTGAGCAAGCCACTAAGCTCATTAATCTTGAAGATGCTATTCAAGCAGCCAATGACATCACCAATGGCCAAATCACTGGTCGTGTTGTGATTAAAGTAAGTTAGATTGCTGGGGGCAGCATTCTATAAGCCAGCGAAGAGATTCGCTGGCTTACTCCAACCCTAAATCCATAACCCTCTTTTCAATTAACCTTCCACATTCATTCTTTAGTATCCCTCGCAACCACCTTTGCGCCGGAGATGTATCGCATCTCGAATGCCAGATAAGAGAATAATCAAAGGGAGTAAATTCAAATGGTAGGGGCTTTATCACTAAGTTATGTCTTTCTGATACCAGATAAGCCAAATCGGCAGGAACGGTAATCACCAAAGGTAAGCGATCAACAATCGCTAGTGCTGCTTCTAAATGATATGCGCGCATGATCAAATTCATTGAGCCATGAGGCTGCAAACTGTCATCAATCAGAGATTTAACACCATCACTAATCGCTATCATGGCGTGAGGCAATGTCAAAAAGTCATCGATACTCAAAGGCTTATCCACTAACGGATGATGCGTTGATAGTAAACAAGTAACGCCCACTTTACCGAGTACTTCTCTACGCAAAGGCACCATTTCTGAAACGGCTCGGCAGATAGCCATGTCCGCTCTTTCTGCAGTTAATTGATGATAGATGTTGTCATGCTGTAGTGGCTGAAAGTCCAAGGAGATATTTGGCGCTTCTTCATAGATCTTAGGTAGCGCAAACGGCAGTATGGTTTGCATTGCATAGTCAGTGGTAGCGACCACAAAGCGTTGCGTGCACTGTGAGGGATCAAAGTCTGTGGGAGTGAGTAGATCCCTTATAGCTTCTAGCGGAAACTGAATCTGTTCGTTTACTAATAATGCTTTTTCTGTGGCTATGAGGTTTTGTCCATTGCGAGTAAACAGTGGATCATTTAACAGCTCTCTTAGTCGTCCCAACACACGACTCATTGCCGACTGGCTGAGATTAAGCCGAAGGGCTGCTCGACTCACACTTCCCTCTTCTACCAAAACCCTTAACGCGATCAATAGATTAAGATCTCTGCGATAAATATCTTCTAGTTCCATGTAACCTCAAACACCAACAAAGCTTATTGTTTTATAGTATCAGTTAAGTGAATTCGTGTTTACAAATAACCAACTTGGGTAGGATACTGAATTTTAGACAAAAAAATCCCGCATCGGAGTGCGGGGAAGCCCAAGAAAAAGGGATAGTGTCGGAATATCTGTTCAACTCAACTGTTATCAAGTTGTTAAATCTAAGTTAAATTAACAATACACCCTAAGCTGAAGATTGCCAAGTTGATATTGAATATTTTTTATACTCGAGTATGATCGCGGTCTCATTTTTTGGGAGAGGAAGCTATGTCGTTTAATCCAGAAGTTGCAAATCACATCCTAGAGGCAGAGGGTTTACGCTGCCCAGAGCCCGTTATGATGGTTAGAAAGACCATTCGTAATATGCAAGATGGCGAAGTATTGCTAGTTAAAGCGGACGACCCTTCTACAGTGCGCGATATTCCAAGCTTCTGTCGCTTCATGGATCATCAGTTAATCGCTGAAAAGACCGACGCAGCCCCATTTGAATATCTAATAAAAAAAGGGCTGGCTTAATCTTGCCTCTTTAGTAAATGGCTGCGCTTACCGCAAGTATTGCAAACAGTGCAGCAGTTACCTTTCTGATCATTGCCAGTGGCAAGCGCTCTGCCGACAACTTACCAATAAGTACCACAGGTACATTTGCCAACAACATACCTAGTGTGGTTCCCAGCACCACCAGCATTAATGCATCCGCATATTGTGCACCAAGAATAGAGGTGGCGATTTGCGTTTTATCACCTATTTCTGCGATGAAAAATGCAATAAAACTAGCCACAAAGGGGCCTCTTCCTGATATCGACTCATCTTCATCTAACTTATCTGGAATCAACACCCACAAAGCCATTGCGATAAAACTAATCACCACAGCCCATCTCAATACTTGTGGACTGAGTAGATCTGAAACTAAGACGCCTAACCAAGCAGCAACGGCATGATTGGCAATCGTTGCCAAGAATATGGCGGCAATTATAGGAACTGGCTTTCGATAGCGACTGGCCAACAATAGCGACAAAAGTTGAGTTTTATCACCAATTTCCGCCAAGGCAACGGTAGTGATAGAGATAGCTAAAACGCTCAAAGGATTCTCGATAGGCGGGGGAAATACAAACCAATAGACAAGCTTCACTCCCCCACCATGGTTCATGAATCTTGTCTAAGGTCTTGCTAAACACTAGGTCTCGAACGCCATGATGATTTTGCATCAATTATGTTGACGGACGAACCGGACAAAAGAGTTGTCGCGGTAAGCTACTCCCCAAAGACGGCGCGATTTTAATAATCCAATATAAAAAAAGCAACCCTAAACTACGCTCAATGAGTGTGGCTTGAACACCCTATTTCTGCGCAAACCGCCCCTCCCTTCATCAGCATTGTGATTTAATACCTTGGAGGAGTTTTTAGTTATTTCTCTTCATGACAACCAAAACTCTTCTACCCTTGATAATACGCTCAACAGATTTCAAGGATGATTATGAGTTGCAAGCCGTTATTACCCCTGTTCATGATGCTCTCATTGAGTGCTTGTGATGATGACAATACGATAGATGATCTCGTCGAGGATTCATCTTTGGATGTATTCACGCCTGATAGCATTAATGTTGAACCCCAATCTATATCCGTACTAACCAACCGAGCTCGACAAGCCTCTGCTGCTTACAATTCAAAAGATCATCACTTCGTTATTGTTTGGAATGAGGTGCACTATGAAACAACACCAGAGTCTGAAACGATAGAATTACGTAGAGTAAATTACGATGGCAGTATCGGTGAAAGTATTGTCTTAGATAACGTCGATGATGGTACTGACCTTGCTGATGCAGCCATCAGTTATAACTCAAACGACAACACTTTCTTGGTGGCATGGGAAAAACCCATGCCCAATGGAAATGACGAATACTCTGACAAACTACAGCTTGCCCTACTTGATGGGCAAGGGAGTATTATCAACAAATCCCTGCTGGATATTGGGTGTCGACATGGTGACGCCAGCATTGCTTACAACTCCGCGGAGAACAAATGGTTGATGGCATGGAAACATAGAGGGGATGGCATAGAGTTTTGCTCTCCAGATCCATCACCTGAGGGTATCTATGTACAATATATAAAATCAGATGGCTCCTTGGAGAACTCAGCAACCTTGATCAGGGGAGAGTTCGATGCACAAGCCCTAGGTGAGCCTGAAACGGATAATTTGACAGGCTCTCAGCTAGAGTACAATTCAGAGGATAATCAATTTTTAGTGGCTTGGCAGCATACCTACCAGACCGCAGAGTCCGATTCTCCCACTTTGATGAGTTTTTTCTACGGCCTAGAAGCTCAAATAATTAATGCTGATCTTAGTTCTGTTGACGACATCATCATCATCGATAGTGACGGTGGTGAAAATATAAACATAGAGGAAAATGAAGGGCGAACCTTTGATACACCAGAAGAGCTATCATTAGCCTATAACCCCGAAGTAAACGTATATGGTATCAGTTACAGAACTAACGATATGACCACGTTTGACATTGATGGGAAAAGCATTAGCCAAATTAATGCCCGTATTTTATCTGCCAACGGCGAACTGAGTGAAAGAATTGTCTTAGCCCAAACAGTTGAAAATAGTATTGTCTATGACGACACAGCTGTCGATGAGCCCAGCATAGCCTACAACCCCTCTACTACAGACTTCTTCCTCACCTGGCAGCAATCTCTCGCATCAGAAATACTCTCAAGTTATGACTACGATATTTACTCTAGCCATCTAGAAAGTGATGGCACTTTCACTCCTCCAGTAGCTCTATCTAACCAGGCTGGTATAAACGAAATGAAAGCAGATGACATCCATGAAGACATTGTATGTAACATCTATGTTTGTTTGGTGCTTTGGCAAGAAATAGGGAATCTTGAAGTAACACGAGGTGATGACGACTACACCCGATCCATTAACTTTAAGTTTCTTGATAATCTAAACTAGAGAACAACATATACTGTCATTAAGAGCCTAGTATGAGACTCTTAATGGCAGGTATTGCATAGAGACTTTGCTTTTATTACCCACTCCCAACACATTTAATTATTCTGTAATCCCCTTTTTTACCCTCCAGCCCTGCTTCCTTAGGGGTACTGTGCATTTTTTCGCTACTACCAACCCTAATAACTGGGTATAATTCAAAGTTATTTCCTTTTCAGACAAAAGAATCGCGCGAACCTGACTATGCAAAAATACGATATCAAAACCTTCCAGGGAATGATCCTCGCGCTGCAGGATTATTGGGCTCAAAACGGTTGTACCATTGTTCAACCTTTGGATATGGAAGTAGGTGCTGGCACCTCTCACCCAATGACGTGTCTACGTGCACTTGGCCCAGAGCCAATGTCTACGGCATACGTTCAACCTTCACGCCGACCAACTGATGGTCGTTACGGTGAAAACCCGAACCGCCTGCAGCACTACTATCAATTCCAAGTAGCTCTTAAACCTTCTCCAGATAATATTCAGGAGTTGTACTTAGGCTCTCTTGAAGTGCTTGGTGTCGACCCACTAGTTCACGATATTCGCTTCGTAGAAGATAACTGGGAAAACCCAACTTTGGGTGCCTGGGGTCTTGGTTGGGAAGTATGGCTAAACGGCATGGAAGTCACTCAGTTTACTTACTTCCAACAAGTAGGTGGCCTTGAGTGTAAGCCTGTTACTGGTGAAATCACTTACGGTATCGAGCGCCTAGCAATGTACATCCAAGAAGTAGACTCTGTTTACGACCTAGTATGGAACGTTGCCCCAGATGGTTCGAACGTGACTTACGGTGATATCTTCCACCAAAACGAGGTTGAGCAATCAACATACAACTTCGAGCACGCAGACGTAGATTTCCTATTCACCTTCTTCGACCAGTGCGAAAAAGAGTGTAAAGAACTACTTGAGCTTGAGAAGCCTCTTCCGCTTCCAGCTTACGAGCGTATTCTAAAAGCAGGTCACGCATTCAACATCCTTGATGCACGCAAGGCTATCTCTGTAACAGAGCGTCAACGTTACATCCTTCGTATCCGCAACCTGACTAAATCAGTTGCAGAGGCGTACTACGCGTCACGTGAAGCGCTTGGCTTCCCTATGTGTAAGAAGGATAAATAATCATGGCGAAGAATTTTCTAATTGAACTAGGTACGGAAGAGCTTCCACCAACGGCACTTCGTTCTCTAGCAGAAGCATTTGCTTCTAACTTTGAAGCAGGTCTTAAAACTGCAGAGCTTTCTCACGAAGACATCAAGTGGTACGCGGCACCTCGCCGTCTAGCACTTAAAGTAACAGCACTGGCTGAAGGCCAAGCAGACAAAGTCGTTGAAAAACGTGGTCCTGCTGTTTCTGTAGCATTCGACGCTGAAGGCAACGCGACTAAAGCTGCACAAGGTTGGGCTCGTGGTAACGGTATTACCGTTGAGCAAGCTGACCGCCTGAAAACAGATAAAGGTGAATGGCTTCTTTTCAAACAAGAAGTGGCTGGCAAACCAGTTCAAGACTTGGTGATCGACATTGCAGCTAAAGCACTTGCTGGCCTGCCAATTCCTAAAGCGATGCGCTGGGGTAACTCAGACATTCAATTTATCCGTCCAGTGAAAACACTGACAGTACTGCTAGGTGATGAGCTAATTGAAGGCGAAATCCTAGGCGTAGCCTCTGCTCGTACTATCCGTGGCCACCGCTTTATGGGCGAACAAGAATTTACTATCGATTCTGCTGATCAATACCCTGCACTTCTTGAAGAGCGCGGTAAGGTCATGGCCGATTACGAAGCACGTAAGGCTATCATCCTTGCAGATGCTCAAAAGGCAGCAGAAGCCGTTGGCGGTATTGCAGACCTAGAAGATGACCTGGTTGAAGAAGTGACCTCTTTGGTTGAATGGCCAGTTGTCCTAACGGCTAAGTTTGAGCAAGAATTCCTAAAAGTACCCTCTGAAGCCTTGGTTTACACCATGAAAGGCGACCAGAAGTATTTCCCTGTCTATGATGCAGATAAGAATCTTCTACCAAACTTCATCTTCGTTTCGAATATCGAATCTAAAGAACCTCGCCACGTTATCGAAGGTAACGAGAAAGTTGTACGTCCACGTCTTGCTGATGCTGAGTTCTTCTTCAACACAGACCGTAAGCGTCCGCTGATCGACCGTTTGCCTGAATTAGACCAAGCTATCTTCCAGAAACAACTTGGTACTATCAAAGACAAAACAGACCGCATCACTGAGCTTGCTGGCTACATCGCTGAGCAAATCGATGCTGACGTTGAAAAATCTAAGCGTGCTGGCCTGCTGGCTAAGTGTGACCTAATGACATCTATGGTATTCGAGTTTACCGATACTCAAGGTGTTATGGGCATGCACTACGCGACCCATGACGGTGAAGACGAGCAAGTAGCATTAGCCCTTTACGAACAGTACATGCCTCGTTTTGCTGGCGATGATCTACCAAGCACTGGTATCTCATCTGCTGTTGCAATGGCAGACAAGCTAGACACTATCGTTGGTATCTTCGGCATTGGTCAGGCTCCAAAGGGTTCTGATCCATTTGCCCTACGTCGCGCATCATTAGGTGTGTTGCGTATTCTTGTTGAAAACGGCTACAACCTGGATCTAGTCGACCTAATCGCAAAAGCGAAAGAGCTACTGGGCGACAAGCTAACCAATGAAAATGTTGAGAAGGACGTTATCGACTTTATGTTGGGTCGCTTCCGTGCTTGGTATCAAGACGCTGGCTTCAGCATCGATATCATCCAAGCAGTACTAGCGCGCCGTCCAACTAAACCTGCTGATTTTGACCGCCGTGTTAAGGCTGTTTCTCACTTCCGTGAATTAGAAGCAGCAGAAGCCTTGGCCGCAGCGAACAAACGCGTGGGTAATATCCTGGCCAAGTTTGATGGTGAATTAGCTGCCGAGATCGATCTCGCACTGCTCACCGAAGACGCAGAGAAAGTACTGGCTGAAAACGTTGAAGTCATGACAGAAGCTCTTGAGCCTGCTTTTGCTACAGGTAACTACCAAGACGCATTGAGTAAGCTGGCTGACCTTCGCGAGCCTGTAGATACCTTCTTTGACAACGTCATGGTTATGGCAGATGACGAGGCTCTGAAAAAGAACCGTCTAACTCTACTGAACAACCTACGTAACTTGTTCCTAGAAATTGCAGATATCTCCCTTCTGCAAAAATAATCACTTCATAATGAAGTGATTGAATAAAGAATAGAAACCCAGCTTTTTTGAGCTGGGTTTTTCTTTTTGTGCCTCTAATTTTTGCTTTGTCTCTTGAGCACTATCGGGTATGTTCAAGGCATGGCAAATCGCTCTATCTATCATTGCCCATTTAAATTCAGGTACAGAACACAATGCAATTTTCTAAGTTTGGTGAAAAATTCAATCGATACTCTGGTATTACTCGTTTAATGGATGACTTAAACGACGGCTTAAGAACACCGGGAGCCATAATGCTTGGCGGCGGGAACCCTGCTGCAATTCCAGAAATGCTCGATTACTTTTCACAAACAAGCTCAGAAATGCTCGCCAATGGTGAATTAGTTGCTGCAATGGCAAACTATGATGGACCACAAGGGAAAGATGCATTCATAAAGTCCTTAGCTAAACTGCTTCGACAGACTTATGGATGGGATATTAGCGAAAAAAACATTAGCCTAAGTAACGGAAGTCAAAGTGGCTTTTTCTACCTATTCAACCTTTTTGCAGGTAAACAGCCCGATAACAGTCATAAAAAAATACTGCTACCACTGGCACCAGAATATATAGGTTATGGTGATGCCGGTATTGATGACGATATCTTCATTTCTTATCACCCTGAGATAGAGTTGCTCGATAATGGCTTATTTAAGTACCATGTCGATTTTGAGCAGTTAACGGTGGATGAATCGGTTGCTGCAATCTGTGCGTCACGACCAACCAATCCAACCGGTAATGTACTGACCGATGAAGAGATCCATAAACTGGATCAACTAGCACGAGCTAATAACATTCCGTTGATTATCGATAATGCGTATGGTTTCCCATTCCCAAATATCATCTTTGAAGAGATCACGCCATTCTGGAATGAAAACACCATCCTATGTATGAGTTTATCGAAACTGGGCTTGCCTGGTGTTCGTTGTGGCATTGTTATAGCTAACGAAGAGACAACGCAAGCACTTACTAACATGAACGGGATTATAGGGTTAGCCCCTGGCAGCATTGGCCCTAGTATTGCCAATCACATGATAGAAAAAGGCGATTTATTACATTTAAGCTCAAATGTTATTAAGCCCTTTTATGCACAAAAATCGCAAAGAGCAATAGAGCTACTGCAACAAGCGATCACCGATACCCGATTTAGAATTCATAAACCTGAGGGCGCTATTTTCTTGTGGCTGTGGTTTGATGAATTGCCGATCACGACCATGGAATTATACAATCGCCTCAAAGCTCGTGGCGTTCTGATTGTTCCTGGAGAATACTTCTTTATCGGACAAGATGATGAATGGACTCATGCCCACCAATGCCTAAGAATGAATTATGTGCAGAATGACGACGATATGAAAAAGGGTATTCAAATCATTGCTGAGGAAGTCAAAAAGGCTTATCAAGGCGCATAATACGCCATATAAAAGCGACGATGACCGATAAGCGCCATCGTCGTTTACTATCCTCAAACCAATATGACATCAGAGCGCATGCTATAAAGAACAAAGAGCACTTCTTCTTGCTCTCTCTGCCCCACATTATTTTTATTCATGGCCTCAAGAGCGTCATCTAACACGGCAATAAATTCAACAGCAGAAATATTCATGCCTTTATGTACAGCGAGCATGTCTTTTCCCTTATACAGGTTAGGACCTCCAGTACCCGTAATAAAGAACTCCGCCACCGACGTCTTTAATCGCGATAAGTCAGAATCAGCAAATCGAGTGCTGATCGCCTTATTGGCAAGATGAAGGTCTACAATATCACTGGAGATTTGAGTAATAGACTCTGAGCCTCCCAATCTTTCATACAATGTCGACATAACACTATTCCTTCATTATTTATTCTTGATGGGCACCATAATGTGAGCATAAGGCGTGTCCTTCCACATTACATAAGGCCCTCCATTAAAGGGGTCATCACTCACCCCTTTCAGAAGCTCTTTTGGCACAACAATCATTAAATGTGGCCCCTCTTTCACCCATACATCACCATTGTCAGGATCCGTAGCTGCTGGGTTGGAGTTACTCACATACGCATCACCTTGCATCATGTATGAAATGCCTATTCGGTCGGTTTCAAAGGGCTGACCGGTAGCTGCGGCCTCAAGTAATTTGGACCATACCGCATCGTTACACATCGGGTGTATATCACCGGGCACAACAGGGATGCCTGGAACACAATGCCAATGAGGGCTCCCCTCACGCAAAACTGAGCCATCGGTATCAAGGATAGTCGCTTTTGAGCTAAGGTCGCTATGTGCGGCACTTTCTGCACGCTGAACCTTTTCATCTGCAGCACTGCTAGTAAAGCCAATCAAATAACTTCCTAGCACTATGCCTATTAGCAATTTACTCATAAAAAATCCTTACGTTTCATCTATGTAAGACACTTACAAGGATAAAACGTGATAGCGACTATAATTATGAGGATTTAATGAGATTTGCATGAAGTCGCGTGAATAAGAAACCCTACAACCTTCACCTAGGCATTTACTATGGATACAGCTGTCATTGAAAAAACTCGAGCCAGAGAGCTAGAGTTTTTGGCTCAAAGTATGCAGTTCTATGGCCCTGATGTGATTGGCTTATATGGCATTGCTGGTGTGGGAAAAAGCACACTTCTTAACCAATTCGCGACGCTCTATCCTAGTCGCTGTTTTAAAATCAACTGCCAACAAATAGAGCCAACCCCAAGAGCCTTTTTGCAATGTCTTCAGCAGATAACTGTGAGTGATGAAGCAAGTTTAAGCTCTATCTCTTCGGCTCTCGATGCGGCAACAACGTCAACTCCGCCCGTGTTGTTACTCGATCAATTTGAGTCTATAAACTTGATCGAATCTTGGTTAAGACAAGAATGCATGCCAGCTCTTTTAGGAAGGATAAGGCTTATATTTTGTGGTCGATTACTGCCTGCTAACCAGTGGATCATCAACCCAAGCCCAGAGCTAAACTACCTCAGCTTAAAACTTGAGTGCTTATCCTTTAACGATTCTATTCGCTTCCTACAAGCTCAGGGACATTCAGTCAGTGCCGCATTGGGAATCAACCAATTTGCTAATGGTCATCCCCTTGCGCTGAGGTTGGCCAGTAACGCGGTATTGGAACGACCCCAACGCCAATTGAGCGAACAACCTCCCAATAATATTATTCATTCATTGGTGCGTTTTTTTATTGAAGACATTCACGATCCTGAGTTACAGCAGGCATTACTTGCCTGCTCGGTGATCAGGCGAATGACTGAGCCTTTACTCAAGGCCATGCTGCTTTGTACTCATTCACAAGCCAATAAGCTGTATGAGGATTTAGCACAGATCGATTTTGTAGAGGTCAATGAAGATGGCTTGAGTTTGCATGAGGTATTGAAAAAGACATTAAGCTCGGATCTGAAGTCCCGCTCGCCACAACAATTTAGTGTTTTTCGCCAAAGAGCGAGCCAGCAGATTCGTACCGAGCTAGAGAGTGCGAGCCTGGGCCAGATGTGGCGCTATACGGCCGATATTATCTATCTGGTAGAAAACAGTGTCATTCGTAACGCCTTCTTTCCTCCCAACGATCAGCGCAAATATAGTATTGAGCCCGCTTGCGAAGCCGATAAGCAGTCTGTGATGGCTATCATTACAAATCATGAGCCACAACAGGCAATATCCATCTACGAATATTGGTGGCAAAAACATATCAATGCCTTTCATTGTGTTAAGGATACACAAGGAAAAATAGCTGGATTCTACTGCTTACTGAAAACGACGGAAATCCTGACCCACCAGCTAGATGAAGATCCTATAACCAAGGCCTGGGTTACCCACTTAAACGAGACTGAAGCGCCAGACGGCAACAATACAGAGCACATTTTTATTCGTCGTTGGTTATCCCTAGATAAAGGAGAATCATTAAGTGGCGTACAAGCCGCATGCTGGCTCGACATAAAACGAATCTATCTGGAAATGAGGCCTCAACTTAAACGCGTCTATCTCACTCTGCAAGATCTGCAGCCCTATGCTCCAGCGGCACTTGAGCTAGGTTTTCAAGTTCTTGATATAGAAGTCGATATTGACGGTATCCCCTATTACTCAGCCATGCTAGATATGGGAGAAGAATCCGTTATTGGCTGGGTATCTAAGCGGCTTCTTCATGAGCTCAGCGGTCAGGAGCCCATCATCACCCGCCCATCATGGTTTGATGTTGATGCAAGGCAGATCCGAACAAGCCACTCGCAAATCGATCTAACACCACTGGAGTTTAATACGTTGTCTCTATTAATCTCACATCAGGAAGAGGTGGTATCGCGTAAGTTGTTGCTAAAAGAGGTTTGGGGAATTGAGCATAATGGTTCAAGTAATGTGGTGGATACCATTATACGCTCTTTAAGAAGGAAGCTAGGCAGCAACTCAACGCACATTCAATCTGTAAGAGGTACTGGATACCGGTTTAATGTTGATGCATGAGCAATAAAAAAGAGCGCCTTAGGCGCTCTTTCACTACTTTATTATGTTGCTCACTACTCTGCCGAGTCAGTGTTGCTCTCGATAAGTTTGCTACCGTTAATAGCTATCTTACGAGGCTTCATTGCTTCTGGAATTTCTCTTTGCAGATCAATATGTAGCAAACCATTTTCCATTGTCGCACCAACCACTTTGACGTAGTCAGCCAATTGGAACTTACGCTCAAAATCACGTTCAGCAATACCTTGGTAAATGTACTTTTTACCTTCTTCAGCTTGACGCTCGCCACGCACGATTAGTACGTTTTCTTTTTGAGTAATATCCAATTGATCGTCAGCAAAGCCAGCCACTGCCATAGTAATACGATAGTTGTTTTCATCTTGCTGTTCGATATTGTATGGAGGGTATCCCGCAGAAGCGTTCTTAGTTGATGACGCTTCCATCATGTTAAACAGACGGTCAAAGCCAATCGCATTGCGGTACAAAGGAGTGAAATCTACAGTTCTCATAATACTATCCTATTCATTAGCAATAGCCTTAACTCAGAGTGGCGAGTTAAGGGTGTTGTCTCCATTCCATCTAGGACATGGGTTCAACAGGTTTAAGTTGTGTGCTTTTCTCTGTCCTTCCTCTCATGAGCGAAGCGAGTTAAGCGGTTCAGAAGACCCATCAGGCATCCTCTTCACAACTAGATATAGGGATGAGCAAAATCTGTTTCAAGGGATTATTTTGAATAAAATTTAAATCAATTTATTTTTCAAAAGCTTACAGAAACAAAAAAGCACCACAATCTCTTGTAGTGCTTTTCTAATACTTTCAAACTTTAGCGTTTTGAAACAGTGCCTGTTTTCTAAACGTCTAGGTTTGCTACTTTAAGGGCATTGTCTTCGATGAAGCGACGACGAGGCTCTACGTGATCACCCATTAGAGTAGTGAACAACTGGTCTGCACCCACTGCATCTTCGATAGTCACCTGCATCATGCGACGAGTATCAGGGTCCATTGTGGTTTCCCAAAGCTGATCTGGGTTCATCTCACCTAGACCTTTGTAACGCTGTAGTGAAAGACCACGACGAGACTCTTTAGATAGCCACTCTAGTACTTCTAGGAAGGTGGTTACTTGCGCTGTACGCTCACCACGTTTCACATAAGCACCCTCTTCAAGCAGGCCTTCTAGCGCTTCAGAAAGTGTAGCCAGCTTGTTGTATTCTTTCGTCGCAAGTAGCTCTAGGCTAACCACATACTCGTAGTGAACACCGTGAGTACGAACCACAACCTTAGGCAAAGAAATATTCAGCTCTTGGTGTTTTTCAACTTCTAAGCTGTATTGGCTAGCACCCACTTCTTTTGCATTAAGTTGAGCTACTAAACGCTCACCCCAAGCAGTGACTGTCGCTTCATTTTGACACTCTTCAGCAGTAAGACGAGGGACATAGATAAACTCTTCCACCAGCGATTTTGGCAATTGACGAGCCATACGTTCAACGAGCTTGGTTGCTTGGTTAAACTGAATCACTAGAGCCTCTAGAGGCTCACCCGAAAGAGCAGGAGCTTCAGGGTTCACGTACACAGCTGCGTTATCAAGAGCCAGCGCCGTTTGGTACTGAGTCATTGCGTCTTCATCTTTAATGTACTGCTCTTGCTTACCCTTCTTCACTTTGTAAAGTGGTGGCTGAGCGATGTAGATGTAACCACGCTCAATTAGCTCAGGCATTTGACGGTAGAAAAATGTCAGCAGTAGAGTACGGATGTGAGAACCATCCACATCGGCATCGGTCATGATAATGATGTTGTGGTAACGCAGTTTATCTGGGTTATATTCATCACGGCCAATACCACAACCAAGAGCGGTAATCAGAGTCGCTACTTCTTGAGAAGAAAGCATCTTATCAAAACGTGCCTTCTCAACGTTTAGGATCTTACCTTTAAGTGGCAAGATAGCTTGGTTCTTACGGTTACGTCCCTGCTTGGCTGAACCGCCAGCAGAGTCCCCTTCCACTATGTATAGTTCAGAAAGCGCAGGGTCTTTCTCTTGGCAATCAGCAAGCTTACCAGGCAGACCCGCTAGATCTAGAGCACCTTTGCGACGAGTCATTTCTCTAGCTTTACGAGCAGCATCACGAGCACGAGCAGCATCAATGATCTTGCTACATACTATTTTTGCTTCATTTGGGTTTTCAACAAGGAACTCTGAAAGCTTCTCACCCATAGCGGATTCAACAGCCGACTTCACTTCAGAAGAAACCAACTTATCTTTAGTCTGGCTAGAGAACTTAGGATCCGGCACTTTCACCGAAATAACCGCAGTTAAACCTTCACGAGCATCATCACCAGAAGTGGATGTCTTCTCTTTCTTCGAGAAGCCTTCTTTATCCATGAAAGAGTTTAATGTACGTGTTAATGCTGAGCGGAAGCCCGCTAGGTGAGTACCACCATCGCGCTGTGGAATGTTATTGGTAAAACAGTAAATGTTTTCTTGATAACCATCATTCCATTGCATTGCGACTTCAACCGTAATGCCATCTTCACGTTCAAAATCAAAATGGAAAATCTTTTGAATGATCGGTGTTTTGTTGGTATTCAGGTGATTTACAAACGCTTGAATACCACCTTCAAACATGAAGTGATCTGATTTATCTTCTTCACGCTCATCAACCAATCGTATAGAAACGCCTGAGTTCAAGAACGAAAGCTCACGCAGTCGCTTAGCTAGGATGTCGTAGTGGAACTCAATATTATTGAATGTACCTTCACTTGGCCAAAAACGGATTTCTGTACCCGTTTGATCAGTGTCGCCCACTACCGCTAGTGGCGCTTCTGGCTCACCATGGTGATAGGTTTGGCTGTGAACATGACCGCCACGCTGAATAGTCAGAGTAACTTGCTTAGACAATGCGTTTACAACTGAAACACCTACACCGTGAAGACCGCCTGATACCTTGTAAGAGTTATCGTCAAACTTACCACCAGCGTGCAGAACGGTCATGATCACCTCTGCTGCAGACACTTGTTCTTCTTCGTGTAGTTCAGTCGGAATACCACGACCATCGTCTCGAACAGAAACAGAGTCGTCGTCATGGATGGTAACTATGATGTCGTTACAGTGACCTGCCAACGCTTCATCAATAGAGTTATCCACTACCTCGAATACCATGTGGTGAAGACCTGTTCCGTCGTCTGTGTCACCTATGTACATACCTGGACGCTTACGAACCGCATCTAGGCCTTTTAGTACTTTAATACTCGATGAATCGTAATTTTCTGCCATGAGTTACTCTCTATTTGGGTCTATGTATCATCCATGTTACGGCCAAACCAAAGTGACGCTTTGGTGAGCTCGCAAATACCGATAATAGCCATCTATATTGAATATGTTCTACTACGCTAGGAATCTAAAATCTCTAGCCGTTAAAGTAGCATTGTAAGACCTAAACCTATTATTTGAGGGGCTTTCATCCCTCATTGGCTTAAATCTCGATTTTTCGTCAAATTTGTTTAATTTGCTCAGCTACAACAAAGGGGTCGACGCATAATCTAACCCTTATTCTACTAGCTCTATTTTGCCACGTTCCACATGAAACATCTTGCTATTTTCGCTGTTCATTTCAGCAATTTGGCTTTTTGTAATAGAGCTTACAAATACTTGTGCTCCAGTTTCCTTTAAGCACTCCGCTAAGCGTGCTCTTCGTTGACTATCAAGCTCTGATGCAAAGTCATCGATGAGGTATATGCACTGTTTTTCAGTCAACTTTGTTAGGTGCTGGCCTTGGGCTACTCGCAATGCACATACCAGTAGTTTTAGTTGCCCTCGAGACAGGATATCTTCTACTGGTGTACCGTTGACCCTAATTTTTAGGTCAGCCTTATTTGGTCCACTAAAAGTATAGCCAAGGTGCTGATCTCTCTCGAAATTTCTTTCCAATAATTCGGCATAATCCGCTCCTTTCTCCCAACCTTGGTAAAAAGAGATAGAAACATCAAACTCTGAGAGAAAATCCTTACACAGTGGCTCAGCCACTTCTTTCAGTTGCGTCACATACTGGGCACGCCAAGTGGAGATCATTTCCGCCAGCTTTGCCAGTTCCTGATCCCAATAACTCAACTCTCGATAACTGCGGGCAGTTTTGAGTAAGGCATTGCGCTGCTTGTTGAGGCGCTTTATTCGCCCCCATACTTCATAAAACTGAGGCTCACAGTGAAAGACTCCCCAGTCAATAAAAGCGCGGCGGTGCTTAGGTCCATCGGTAAGTAAATCAAAGCCTTCTGGATGAATCAGCTGCAAAGGTAACACCTTGGCAAGCTCAGCCAGCTTTTGGCCTGTTTCACCAGAGATCTTCACCTCTGTACTGCCATCACGACGCTTGTTGATACCAATAGGGAGTTCAAATTTCTGTGGGTTCTGTAATCTGCCATGAACAAACAAGTCACTGCAGTCGTGCTGAATAATACGACCGGTAATCGAGCTCTTAAATGAACGACCGTGTCCAAGTAGATAGATGGCTTCTAGCAAGCTGGTTTTACCGCTGCCGTTAGCCCCTATAAGAAAATTAAAGCCTGGCGATGGGCTAACATCGCAGGCTTCAATATTTCGGAACTGTTTAATAACAAGACGAGTAAGAGGCATACCGTTATAGACGGATCGGCATTACCACGTATTGAGCGCTTGAGTCTTCAGCGTTCTCAATCAAGGCACTCGCATTCGCATCAGACATAGAAAGGGAAACCTTCTCACAGCGTACTGCGTTTAATACATCCAATACATAGCTAACGTTGAAGCCAATCTCTAGGTCATCACCTTGATAATCAACATCAACCACCTCTTGCGCTTCTTCTTGCTCAGGGTTGTTGGCCGTGATCTGCATAGTGCCACTAGAAAGATTTACTCGTACACCACGGAATTTCTCATTGGAAAGAATAGCGGCGCGAGAGAATGCCTGACGTAAGTCTTCGCAATCCGCAATCACAGTCTTGGTGGTGTTTTGTGGCATTACTCGACGGTAGTCAGGAAAACGTCCATCGACCAGCTTAGAGGTGAACACAAAGTTAGCGACACTTGCCCGAATGTTTGAAGAACCAATCAACAAGGTGACAAGCTCATCCGGCTGATCAAGGATCTTCATCAGCTCAAGAACACCCTTACGAGGAATAATCACTTGCTGCTGAGGGTGACTGTCAGAGAGTGTTGTTTCAGACACCGCCATACGGTGACCATCGGTGGCCACAGAGCGCAACGTACTGCCATCGATATCAAACAACATACCATTGAGGTAGTAGCGCACATCTTGGTTAGCCATAGAAAATTGTGTCTTCTCTATTAGCGCCCTTAGGTTGCCTTGAGTCAGAGTCAGCTCTGTATCAGACTGCCAATCTTCAATGTTTGGAAAATCTATCGCAGGTAGCGTCGCTAAAGAAAAGCGGCTTCGACCTGAGCGAACGACCACGCGCTCTGCATCAAGTGAAAGGGTAATATCCGCATTATCAGGAAGACCACGACAAATATCAAAGAACTTACGTGAAGGAACAGTAATGCTTCCTGGCTCAAAGTCATTCTCTAACTGAACCTGACTGATCAGCTCAACCTCAAGGTCTGTTGCCGTCATAGATAAGAAGCCGTTTTCAACCTTGAGTAATACATTGCCCAAAATAGGTAAAGCAGGACGACCTGCTAGCGCACCAGAAACCTGTTGCAAGGGCTTGATCAGAAGCTGACGATTAATAGTGAATTTCATTCTATTAATTACCTATTACGATGAAAGTGTACGAATTAAATTAGAGTAGTCTTCTTTGATGTCATGACTCTCTTCACGAAGCTGTTCAATCTTACGGCATGCATGCAGTACCGTAGTATGGTCACGACCACCAAACGCATCACCAATTTCAGGTAAGCTGTGGTTGGTCAACTCTTTTGCTAGTGCCATCGCTAATTGGCGCGGACGAGCAACAGAACGAGAGCGACGCTTGGACAAGAGGTCTGCAACCTTAATCTTGTAGTATTCCGCGACGGTCTTTTGAATATTATCGATGGTGACGAGTTTCTCTTGAAGTGCCAGCAAATCACGCAACGCTTCACGAACAAAATCGATAGTGATAGGACGACCAGTGAAATTCGCATTCGCGATCACACGGTTCAATGCCCCTTCAAGCTCACGAACATTTGAACGCAGGCGTTTAGCAATAAAGAATGCCACTTCATCCGCTAAATGAATCTGATGGTCTTCAGCCTTCTTCATCAAGATAGCGACTCGAGTTTCAAGCTCCGGTGGTTCAATCGCAACCGTCAAGCCCCAGCCAAAACGAGACTTAAGACGGTCTTCTACCCCGTTAATCTCTTTAGGATAACGATCCGAGGTAAGGATAATTTGTTGGTTGCCTTCTAACAGCGCATTAAAGGTATGGAAGAACTCTTCTTGTGAACGCTCTTTGTTCGCAAAGAACTGAATGTCATCGATAAGCAAGGCATCGACACTTCGGTAATAACGCTTAAATTCTTCTATCGCATTGTTTTGCAGAGCTTTAACCATATCTTGCACAAAACGCTCAGAGTGCATGTACACCACTTTTGCATTCGGCTTGTTATCAACAATGGCATTACCTACAGCATGCAAAAGATGAGTCTTACCCAAACCCGTTCCACCGTACAGGAACAAGGGGTTGTAGGCAGCGCCTGGGTTATCAGACACTTGGCGTGCAGCCGCTAGACCCAATTGGTTCGATTTACCCTCAACGAAGTTATTGAAGCGATGCTTCACATTTACGTTTGAACGGTAGGTAATGTCAGAAACATCACTATCGTTATCCCAAGTTTTATGCACAGGCTTACGACGTGCCAATTGTGCAGGAGCAGAAAACTCAGCAGCGACGTCAGCGGCCGACTTTCTGGCGGCCGGTCGCGGCGCTGATACCGGTTTACTGCCCACCTCAAATCTGAGGCTAGGGATATCGTTATCGCAGAATTCTTGCAGGTGGCGATTAATGCTATTGATGTACTTATCGCGAACCCAATCCAAAACGAATCGATTTGGGGCAAATAAGGTCAGTGTATTACCACTTAGCTCAGCTTGAAGTGGTCGTACCCACATACTGAATTCGGTTGCAGGAAGCTCTTCCTGAAGTTGCTGCAAACATTGAGTCCAAAGCGAAGATGACACATCGACCCCACAATACGGATTGAAAAAAATAGAAGGACCGTAATTTTACCCCCAGATTATCAAGATCGCTAGCAAATGATCGAAGATCCAGTGCATAAGATCGAAGTTATTCACAATTAATCTGAAAATATTGCAAAGATCTACATGATTACCCACAGAGCTATACCAAAAGCGCACGATCCTCAACCTGAGTTCTAAGTTATCCCCACACTTTTTCACATTTTTATACCCGTAAAAAAGCCCTAATAACCATTATGTTATTATTAATAACTTTTCGTTATTAGCCTAAGCTGAGCTTAGCTGTAATATTTCGCAGCATAAACACAAGGAGTAGTAGTATGAAAAACTGGTTAAAAGGCTTGGTATGCGCAACCGCACTAATTGCGAGTTTAGGACAAGCAGCTTATGCTGCAACAGAAGTAAAAGTGGGCATGTCAGGACGCTACTTCCCGTTTACTTTTGTTGAGAAAGACAAGCTTCAAGGCTTTGAAGTTGATATTTGGGACGAAATCGCTCGTCGTAATGACTACGATGTGAAATACGTTACCTCAAACTTCTCAGGTCTATTTGGCATGCTAGAAACAGGTCGCATTGACACTATTTCAAACCAAATTACCGCAACTGAAGCGCGTAAAGCGAAATACCTATTTTCAGATGCGTATGTAGTAGATGGCGCACAAATTACCGTGCGTAAAGGCAACGATGAAATCCAAGGCGTTGAAGACCTAGAAGGTAAAACCGTTGCTGTTAACCTAGGTTCTAACTTTGAGCAATTGCTGCGTAACTACGACAAAGACAACAAGATCAACATCAAGACCTATGATACTGGTATTGAACATGATGTAGCGCTAGGTCGTGCTGATGCATTTGTAATGGATCGCCTATCGGCTCTAGAGCTGATCAAAAAAACGGGTTTACCACTACAATTAGCGGGTGAACCATTTGAAACTATTGAAAATGCTATGCCATTCGTTAACAACGAGAATGGTCAAAAGCTACAGAAAGAAGTGAACGGTGCTCTAGACGCTATGCGTGAAGACGGCACTCTAGCTGAGATTTCAAATAAATGGTTTGGCGCTGATATCACTCAAAAATAGTGTAACCATATATTTAGCTCAGCCTGATAAGGCTTGGAGCCCACTATTTCTGCGGAGATAGTGGGCTTTGCTTTTTAAACGAAGAGATGTAACAAGATGGGATTTGATTTTAACTACATGCTGGAACTGCTACCGATACTGTTTAAGTATCTAGGCACGACTATGGAGATGGCAATTTGGGGCGGTATCTTTGCCTTGATTTTAGCCCTCATCCTAGCCAACATTCGAGTATTTAAGGTCCCAGTGCTGGACCAGCTCAGCCAGCTGTACATCAGCTTCTTTCGCGGTACGCCACTGTTAGTACAGCTATTCCTACTTTATTACGGACTGCCACAGGTATTCCCGATAATGGTGGGCATAGATGCCTTTAGCGCTGCCGTTATTGGCCTTACATTGCACTTTGCAGCCTACATGGCAGAGAGTATTCGAGCGGCCATCATTGGTATTGATCGCAGCCAAATGGAAGCTAGTCTCTCTATCGGCATGACCACACGTCAGGCAATGCAAAGAGTCATTCTTCCACAGGCGACACGCGTCGCCCTGCCCTCTTTAATGAACTATTTCATTGATATGATCAAATCCACCTCTCTAGCATTTACTTTAGGCGTGGCTGAAATCATGGCCAAAGCGCAAATGGAGGCATCATCTAGCTTCCGGTTCTTTGAAGCTTTTCTGGCAGTGGCACTTATCTATTGGGGTGTGGTTATCATCCTAACGCGCGTACAAATCTGGGCAGAGAATCGATTGAATAAGGCGTACCAAAGATGATTCAACTTAAAAATATTCATAAGCGCTTTGGTGATAGTGAGATCCTCAAAGGTATCGACATCGATATCAATAAAGGGGAAATCATCGTGATTATTGGCTCTAGTGGCACAGGTAAATCTACCCTATTGCGCTGCGTTAACTTCCTTGAGCAAGCAGAGCAAGGCGAGATCAGTATCGATGATACCTACGTTAACTGTGAAAAATACAGTAAAGCAGAAGAACTAGCTTTAAGACGTAAAACAGGCTTTGTATTTCAAAACTACGCACTGTTTGCGCACATGACAGCTCGCCAGAACATTGCCGAGGGCCTAATTACGGTTCATGGCTGGAAAAAAGATAAGGCATTAGAGCGCGCGCAGCAGATATTGGATGACATCGGCTTACAAGATAAAGGCGATAGCTACCCAGCGGCTCTATCCGGTGGTCAGCAGCAGCGAGTAGGTATTGGTCGAGCAATGGCACTGCAACCAGAACTGCTGTTATTCGATGAACCAACCTCGGCACTTGATCCTGAATGGGTCGGTGAGGTATTGAATTTAATGAAAAAATTGGCAAATCAGCATCAAACCATGCTGGTGGTCACCCACGAAATGCAATTTGCTCGTGAAGTCGCTGACCGAGTGATCTTCATGGCTGAAGGCAACATTGTAGAGCAGGGAAAACCTGAGGATATCTTTGGTAACCCACAGGATCCTCGCTTGAAAAAGTTCCTAAATCAAGTTGGGATCTAATAAGATCCTTGTGATTTGGATTTTTACACGTATAATCCGTCGACCGGAATTTCAGGCACGAGAATCTTAATCTGGTTTCAATAGAAGCTGAGATATTATAGATAACTTGTTTTTGAGCTAAACCAATCATTGACTATTTTAAAGACAGTGATTACAATTCCGCCTCTTTGTTGAGAGACGTCGGTATCCCTCTTATATATGAGAGAGAAATACAGCCCACGTCGGGTTTAACAAGAACCTAAAAACTACTGATCAGTAAAGGTAATAACCATGTCTAAACGCACTTTTCAACCTTCAGTTCTAAAGCGTAAACGTACTCACGGCTTCCGTGCTCGTATGGCTACTAAGAACGGTCGTAAAGTAATTAATGCACGTCGTGCTAAAGGCCGTGCGCGCCTTTCAAAATAATTCGCGATTATTTTGACTAAGTACGCGTTCAATCGGGAGTTACGTCTGTTAACTCCCGAGCATTATCAAAATGTCTTCGAAAAGGCTCATAGAGCTGGCTCCCCTCATTTCACAATCATCGCTCGTAAAAACTCTCTTACTCATCCAAGACTTGGATTAGCAGTACCTAAAAAGCAAATTAAAACTGCCCCTGCCCGTAATAGGTTCAAGAGAATCGCACGAGAAAGCTTCCGTCTTAATCAGCACAAACTTGCTAACAAAGATTTCGTTGTTATTGCAAAGAAAAGTGCCCAAGATTTAAGCAATGATGATATGTTTAAACTCTTCGATAAACTATGGCAAAGACTTTCTCGCCCTTCGCGTGGATAGCGATAGGTATAGTTTACCTATATAGAGTTGGTATTAGTCCGTTCATCGGACCACGTTGTCGTTTCACCCCAACCTGCTCCGAGTACGCAATCTTGGCATTAAAAAGCCACGGATTTGTAAAAGGGTGTTGGTTATCGGGCAAACGTCTATTAAAATGCCACCCTTTGAATGATGGCGGATACGACCCTGTACCACCTAAAAACACAACAAACAGAGATAAATAACGATGGGTTCTCAACGTAATATCCTGTTTATCGCATTGGCTATGGTTTCATTTTTGCTATTTCAACAATGGCAAGAATACAAAAACCCAACAGCTCCTGCGACTAACCAGGCACAATCTAGTAGCAGCTCTTTGCCAGCGCCTTCAATGGCTGACGACATGGATCCTGCTCCAGAAGCAAACCATACGGCAAGTATTGTTTCCGTAGCAACAGACGTTCTCACTCTATCTATCGATGCTGTCGGTGGTGATGTGGTGTCTGCTTCATTAAATGAATACGCTGAAGAATTTGAGTCTAAAGAGCGTTTCGTTCTTCTAGATAAAAAAGGCAACGAGCAATACATTGCTCAAAGTGGCCTGATCGGCCCGCAGGGTATCGATCTAAGCAGCACTTCTCGTCCTAACTACAAAGTAAGCGCAGACAGCTTCACTTTAGCAGAAGGTCAAGATGAGTTGCGTGTACCAATGACTTACACAGCGAATGGCATTGATTACACTAAAACCTTCATCCTTAAGCGCGGTAGCTATGCAGTTGATGTGGTTTACGATGTAGCGAACAACTCTGGTGCAAATGCAACCGTTGGTATGTACGCTCACCTTCGTCAAAACCTGCAAGATGCTGGTGGTAGCCTAACAATGCCTACTTACCGTGGCGGTGCATACTCTACTGAGTCTACACGCTACAAAAAGTACAGCTTTAGCGACATGCAAGATCGTAACCTTCAACAAAACCTGCCTAACGGCGAGGGTTGGGTTGCAATGCTTGAGCACTATTTCGCTTCAGCTTGGGTTCCACGTGATGCTCAGGGCGCAAGCCTTTACACTCGCGTAGTGGGTAACCTAGGTGACATCGGTGTTCGTCTTCCTAACAAGACAATCGCAAACGGTGAAACTGGTGAAATGAAGGCAACTCTGTGGGTTGGTCCTAAACTTCAAAATGAAATGGCTGCAGTTGCACCTAACCTAGAGCTAGTAGTTGACTACGGCTGGTTATGGTTCATTGCTAAACCACTTCACTGGTTGTTGTCTATGATCCAAAGTGTTGTTATCAACTGGGGTCTAGCGATTATCGTACTTACCTTCATCGTTCGTGGTGCTATGTACCCACTAACGAGAGCTCAGTACACCTCTATGGCTAAAATGCGTATGCTGCAACCAAAACTAACAGCAATGCGTGAGCGTATCGGCGATGACCGTCAACGCATGAGCCAAGAGATGATGGAGCTATATAAGAAAGAGAAAGTTAACCCACTGGGTGGCTGTCTACCTCTTATCCTACAGATGCCTATCTTCATCTCTCTATACTGGGCATTGATGGAATCTGTTGAACTGCGTCACTCACCGTTCTTCGGTTGGATCACTGACCTTTCAGCACAAGACCCGTACTACATCCTTCCTCTATTGATGGGTGCAAGTATGTTCATGATTCAGAAGATGAGCCCGACAACGGTAACGGATCCAATGCAGCAGAAGATCATGACCTTTATGCCGGTTATGTTTACCTTCTTCTTCCTATGGTTCCCATCAGGTCTAGTTCTATACTGGTTGGTATCGAACATCGTTACGCTGATTCAGCAAACGTTGATCTATAAAGGTCTAGAGAAAAAAGGCTTACACTCTAAATAGAGCTTAAGTTAGCCAATGTTTATAAGAGAAGGCGACCTTAGGGTCGCCTTTTTATTTTCTATGAATTGAGCAACTTACTGTAGTTTAAGTATACAATTTACCTAATTATTCCAATTGAGACGAACATGACTAACGATACTATTGTGGCTCAAGCCACAGCGCCAGGACGTGGCGGAGTAGGCATAATTCGAGTTTCAGGCCCACAGGCCAACCAAGTCGCACAATTAGTCGTAGGGCGAGAGCTTCAGCCTAGACGAGCTGAATACCTACCTTTTGTGGATGATGCCGGAGTGCAGCTGGACCAAGGCATCGCACTGTACTTCCCAAACCCTAACTCCTTCACTGGCGAAGATGTATTAGAGCTTCAGGGCCACGGTGGCCCAGTTGTAATGGATATGCTGATTAAGCGCATCCTATCGATCTCAGGCATTCGTCCTGCGCGTCCAGGCGAGTTCTCTGAGCGTGCATTTCTCAATGACAAGATGGATTTAACCCAGGCAGAAGCCATTGCTGATCTGATTGATGCCAGCTCAGAAGAAGCAGCCAAATCCGCGCTACAATCACTTCAAGGTGAGTTCTCAAAGCGCATCACCACTTTAGTTGAGTCGTTGATTCATCTACGTATCTATGTGGAAGCGGCCATTGACTTTCCTGAAGAGGAAATCGACTTTCTAGCCGATGGTAAAGTGAGCACTGACTTACAAGCTATCATCAACAACTTAGAAGCCGTGCGCGCAGAAGCCAATCAAGGTGCAATCATACGCGAAGGCATGAAAGTGGTCATTGCTGGTCGCCCAAATGCAGGCAAATCAAGCTTGCTCAATGCCCTTTCTGGCAAAGAGTCTGCCATTGTTACTGATATCGCAGGCACCACACGTGACGTACTCAGAGAGCACATTCATATTGACGGTATGCCACTGCATATCATAGATACTGCAGGCCTTCGTGAGGCCTCTGACGAAGTTGAGAAGATAGGTATTGAGCGTGCTTGGGAAGAGATACAACAAGCCGACCGTGTATTGTTTATGGTTGATGGCACCACTACGGATGCTACGAACCCTCAAGAAATCTGGCCTGAGTTTGTAGATAAATTGCCGAACAATATGGGAATGACCGTCATTCGCAATAAGGTTGACCAAACCCAAGAGACACTGGGTATTTGTCATGTGAACGACCCTACCCTTATTCGTTTAAGCGCAAAGACAGGCCAAGGTATCGATGCCCTACGTAACCATCTAAAAGAGTGCATGGGATTCTCAGGAAACACCGAAGGTGGCTTTATGGCGCGCCGCAGACACCTTGACGCCCTAGATAAGGCAGCAGAGCATCTGTCTATTGGCCAGCAGCAATTAGAGGGCTTTATGGCAGGTGAAATCCTGGCGGAAGAGCTCAGGATCACTCAACAATATCTCAATGAGATCACTGGAGAGTTCAGTTCCGACGATCTTCTCGGTCGCATCTTCTCATCATTCTGTATAGGAAAATAAACATGTCCATGATTCATTTGATCACAGGTAGCACCTTAGGTGGGGCAGAATACGTTGCCGATCATCTTAATGATTTACTGCAAGAGATGGGTAAAGATACCGAGATACACAACCAGCCAAATCTCGATGAAATTCCCGCTAAAGGGATTTGGTTAATCGTCACCTCGACCCACGGTGCAGGTGATTATCCAGAAAATATTCAGCCGTTTATTGAGCAACTTCAGCAAACGCCACCCAACACTCAGGATCTCAACTATGCGATTATCGCTATTGGTGATTCAAGCTATGACACCTTCTGCGGTGCAGGATTGCATTGCCAAGAGCTACTTGAGGATATTGGTGCTACCCCATTATCGGAGTGCCTAACCATCGATGTACTGCGCCATCCCGTTCCAGAAGAGGCCGCTGAAGAGTGGTTCGAAGACCACAAACACCTGTTTTAAGCCTGATTTACTCGCTTGAAGATAACTAGGCCGATGCGCATTTTTGCTCATCGGCTTTTTTTTACTGGTTTGTTTGCTCACAAAATGACCGCTATTTAACCCCCAGCTCTGTGGATAACTACATAGGTATTCAGTGATCAACCTATAGTTATCCCAATAACAACTTGTAGTGATCCACCCACCTGTGCATAACCCCCTATTTTGATCCCAGCTAATACAGAACTAGATCCGGTAGAGATCACAACAAGTGATCCTACCAAAGCTGTTGATCTTGTTGATCAAATAGTAGTTATCCACAATAGATCTGTTGCTTAATAATAGATCTAATAAAAGATCTATATAAAGATCTTATATATATTTAGCAGAGCGTAAATTGTGTAAAACATTAAAAGCAATTTTCTAATGATCAGAAAGAAGGTAGAATACGCCTCCTTTTTGTTCACTCATTTCACGATAGCGATATCCGAGGCCAACTCATGCTTTATCACGAAAAATTTGATGTCATCATCGTTGGTGGTGGTCATGCTGGTACTGAAGCTGCATTGTCTGCAGCAAGAACGGGCCAAAAGACACTTTTGTTGACCCATAATATTGATACTTTGGGGCAGATGTCTTGCAACCCAGCCATTGGCGGTATTGGTAAGGGCCATCTCGTGAAAGAGGTTGATGCTATGGGTGGATTAATGGCCAGGGCCATTGATCACGCAGGCATTCAATTTAGAACACTGAACGCTTCAAAGGGTCCTGCTGTGCGCGCTACTCGCGCTCAAGCCGATCGCGCCCTGTACAAAGCGTTTGTACGATCAGAATTAGAAAACACCCCTAATCTAACGTTGTTTCAACAATCAGTGGATGACTTGATCGTTGAAAACGATCAAGTTAAGGGTGTTATTACTCAGATGGGCCTCAAATTCGAAGCCAAAGCTGTTGTGCTAACGGTTGGTACCTTTTTAGGTGGCAAGATCCATATTGGAATGGAAAGCGCCTCAGGAGGCCGTACAGGCGATCCTTCTTCGATCGCTCTCGCGCAGCGTTTACGTGATCTTCCGTTTAGAGTTGATCGACTAAAAACAGGTACTCCACCGAGGATCGATGCTCGTAGTGTTGATTTTAGCCAGCTTGAAGTGCAGCACGGAGACAATCCGACCCCTGTATTTTCGTTCATGGGTAACCGCAGCCAGCAGCCACCTCAGGTACCGTGTTACATTACGCATACCAACGAAGCTACTCATGAAGTGATTCGCAACAACCTAGATCGCAGCCCAATGTATGCCGGCGTGATCGAAGGTATTGGACCAAGATACTGCCCATCTATTGAAGATAAAGTGATGAGATTTGCTGACAAAAATAGTCACCAAATATTCATCGAGCCAGAAGGTTTAACCACGCACGAACTCTATCCAAACGGCATCTCAACAAGTTTGCCATTTGATGTACAAGTTCAGATCGTTCGTTCAATGAAGGGTTTTGAAAATGCTCATATTGTTCGTCCTGGTTACGCTATCGAATACGACTTCTTTGACCCTAGAGACCTAAAACACACCTATGAAACCAAGTTTATTCAAGGTTTGTTCTTAGCGGGCCAAATTAACGGTACTACAGGCTACGAAGAAGCGGCAGCACAAGGCTTGATGGCGGGTCTTAATGCGAGTCTGTACTCTCAAGAAAAAGAAGGTTGGTCGCCTCGACGTGATCAAGCATACATGGGTGTGCTTATCGATGACTTGTCTACCATGGGCACTAAGGAACCGTATCGTATGTTTACGTCAAGAGCGGAATACCGTTTGTTGCTTCGAGAAGACAATGCCGATATTCGCTTAACCGAAAAAGCACACGAGCTTGGATTGGTTTCTGAAGAACGTTGGGCTCGATTCAATCAGAAAATGGAAAACATGCAGCTTGAACGTCAACGTCTTGCCAGCACGTGGATCAATCCTAAGTCTGAGGGCGTAGATCAACTGAATGCTGTATTAAAAACTCCACTGACACGAGAAGCGAGTGGAGAGGATCTTTTGCGTAGACCTGAGCTGACTTATCAACAGCTTACTGAGTTAGAAGGCTTTGGCCCTGCCCTTGAAGATCAACAAGCTTCTGAGCAAGTTGAGATCCAAGTGAAATACGAGGGCTACATTCAGCGCCAGCAAGACGAGATCGCCAAGTCGATGCGTCATGAGAACACTCAATTGCCAACAGATATCGATTTCTCTTTGGTCTCTGGCTTGTCCAATGAAGTGGTAGCAAAACTGACGGATACCAGACCAGAAACGATAGGCATCGCCTCTCGAATCTCAGGAATCACACCAGCAGCTATTTCTATCCTGTTGGTTTATCTAAAGAAGCAAGGCCTGCTTAAGAAAGGTGAGGAAGTCGCATAAATGAGCTTACATCAACAACTTCAGCAACTGATCGCTAAAACCGATCTGACCGTTTCTGATAAGCAACTGGATCAATTGGTTGGCTACGTCGAGCTCCTCAACAAATGGAACAAGGCCTATAACCTAACCTCAGTTCGTAACCCTAGCGACATGCTAGTGAAGCACATTATGGACAGCATAGTGGTATCACCGCACCTTGATGGGAAGCGGTTTATCGATGTGGGTACGGGGCCTGGATTACCGGGCATTCCGTTGTCAATTATGAACCCGGACTGTGAATTTTTCTTGCTTGATAGCTTAGGCAAGCGTATACGTTTTATTAAACAAGTTGTGCATGAGCTAAAGATTGAGAATGTGACTCCAGTTTTAAGCCGTGTAGAGGAATTTCAACCAGAGGTTAAGTTTGATGCGGTGTTGAGCCGAGCATTTGCTTCTATGACCGATATGGTAAATTGGTGCCGTCACTTGCCAAAAGAAGGCTCCGGCGTCTTTTACGCCCTCAAAGGACAAGCTTCACAGGAAGAGATAGAGCAACTTCCTGAATGGTGTAGCGTGATCCAGGTCAAACCTTTGATAGTGCCTGAGCTTGAAGGTGAACGACATCTTGTAATCTTAACAGACCGAGTTTAGGGAAGAGAGCCAACGTGGGAAGAATTATATCAATTGCCAATCAGAAAGGTGGCGTAGGTAAAACAACGACCTGCGTGAATCTAGCTGCTTCTATGGCCGCGACCAAGCGCAGCGTTTTGGTTATCGATCTCGATCCCCAGGGCAACGCGACGATGGCGAGTGGCGTCGACAAATATCAAGTTGAAACAACCGCTTATGATCTGTTGGTTGAAGAAACCCCTTTCGCTGAGGTTGTGACTCGTTCAACGACGGGTGGCTATGACCTCATTGCGGCGAACGGTGACGTGACCGCCGCTGAGATTAAACTAATGGAAGTGTTTGCTCGTGAAGTAAGGCTAAAGAATGCCTTGTCGGGTGTGCGCGATCAGTATGATTTTATCTTCATCGACTGCCCTCCTTCGCTCAACCTTCTGACGATTAACGCTATGGCCGCCTCTGATTCGGTTTTGGTTCCAATGCAATGTGAATACTTTGCTTTGGAAGGACTGACGGCGCTAATGGATACCATCAGCAAGCTAGCTGCAGTCGTTAACGAGAATTTGAAGATTGAAGGCCTATTACGCACCATGTTTGATCCACGAAACCGTTTATCAAACGAGGTTTCGGATCAGCTGAAGCAGCACTTTGGCACCAAAGTGTACCGTACTGTCATTCCAAGAAACGTACGCTTAGCTGAGGCACCAAGTCATGGTAAACCAGCAATGTATTACGATAAGCAGTCTGCAGGTGCTAAAGCCTACCTTGCGTTGGCGGGTGAGATGCTTCGTCGTGAAGAAGTTGCTGTATAAAAAATATTTCTAAGGAAAAATGTCAATGTCCAAGCGTGGCTTAGGTAAAGGATTAGATGCACTGTTATCTACCAGTGCAATGGCAAGGGAAAAAAACACGCCATCGGCAGCGCAACAATCGGTTTCTCACTCTGACAGCGGTGATATGCAAGATATCGCTGTTGAGCGTTTACAGCCAGGTGTCTATCAGCCAAGAACAGAGATGGATGAGGAAGCTCTTGCTGAGCTAAGCGCCTCTATTCGCTCTCAAGGCATTATTCAGCCTATTGTTGTCCGTCAAGTAGACACTGACAAATATGAAATTATCGCGGGTGAGCGTCGCTGGCGTGCTGCCAAGCTTGCTGGACTGACCCTGGTTCCTTGTGTGGTCAAGCGAGTGCAAGATAAAGCTGCTATCGCTATGGCCCTTATCGAGAACATCCAGCGTGAAAACCTCAATGCGGTCGAAGAAGCTCATGCTTTGGAAAGCCTGCGTACTAAATTTGAACTTTCACACCAACAAATAGCCGAAGTCATCGGTAAATCTAGAGCGGCAGTAAGCAACCTATTACGTCTTAATCAGCTAGAAAGTGAAGTAAAGAGCCTAGTTTCAAATGGTCTACTCGACATGGGGCATGCTAGAGCCCTGTTAGCCGTTGACGGTGAGCAACAAGTTGAACTGGCACAGCATGCAGTAAAAAAGCAACTTACGGTTCGCCAAACAGAGCAATTAGTAAAAAAATCGCTTCAGCCACCGGCCAAGGTTGACGAAAAAAGCATCGATCAGGACGCTGTTTTGTTGTCAGAAAAATTGTCACAAAAATTAGGAAACGACGTTTCTTTGATCCGGGGCAAAAATGGTAAGGCTAAATTGACGATTAGTATTGATGCACCTCACAAATTAGAGCAGTTAATCGCCAAGCTAGAGCGCATCGTGGGATAATTGATCCTGTTCAATTTACGTGCAATTAGGTTCACAATTACTTGTGTTTTTCGTGAATATTTGCGCATAATGCGTGACGTTGAATACAAAATTCGAAATTTTCGCTTGATTTTAACAAAAGCGGGAATTGTTTTTCGAGGAAAGAATACATGGTAACTGCGCTTACTAAACCTGGGCGAGAGCTTGCAAAGCGATTGCTGCTGATTGAGTTTAGCGTAGTTATGTTAGTGGCAACTGGGGTCAGCATTACTGTAAATCCTAGTTGGGGGCTATCGGCACTGATTGGTGGTGGCATATTTGTCATTGCGAATGCAGTGTTTTCTTTATTCGCGTTTCTGTATGCGGGCGCAAGGGCGACAAAACTCGTTACCTTTTCGTTCTATACAGGTGAAGCGCTTAAGATACTCCTGACTATAGTTTTGTTTTCCGTTGCCTACGTGTATATGGAGTTGGAACTTGTTCCTCTCAAGCTAACCTATTTGCTGGTCTTACTTATTAATATGTTTGCTCCAGTGTTTTTTATTAACAAAAGAAAATAGGAAAAGTTATGGCTACGCCTGGTGAAGCGTTGACATCTTCCAGTTATATTGCCCATCACTTACAAAATCTATCTTTAGTAAAGTTAGGTCTTGTGGAGGAAGGCAGTTTTTGGAATGTGCATATCGATAGCCTGTTCTTTTCTGTGTTAACTGGTGTGTTATTCCTTTGGGTATTTCGTTCAGTAGCTAAGAAAGCAACAACTGGTGTACCAAGCCGATTACAATGTGCTGTTGAAATGGTAGTGGAATTCGTTGGTGAGAACGTAAAAGACACTTTCCATGGACGCAATCCATTGATTGCACCATTGGCCTTAACAATATTCGTGTGGATTATTTTAATGAACTTGATGGACCTTGTGCCTATCGATTTCTTACCATATCCAGCCGAGCTAATGGGTATCCCTTATCTTAAGGTGGTTCCTACAGCTGACGTGAGTATTACTATGGCTATGGCACTTGGCGTATTTGCTCTGATGATTTACTACAGCATCAAAGTTAAAGGCGTCGGTGGCTTTGCTAAAGAATTAGCTCTGCATCCTTTTAACCATCCAATCATGATTCCATTCAACTTGTTGTTGGAAGTGGTATCACTACTGGCAAAGCCTGTCTCTTTAGGCATGCGTTTGTTCGGTAACATGTTTGCTGGTGAGGTTGTATTCATTCTTTGTGCTGCAATGCTCCCTTGGTACTTACAATGGGTAGGTTCTCTACCTTGGGCTATCTTCCATATTTTGGTTATTTTGATCCAAGCCTTTGTATTTATGATGTTAACCATCGTATATCTATCAATGGCTCATGAAGATAGTGATCACTAAATTTATAAACGTAAACTCTAAAATTAATATTGGAGAATTTTAAATGGAAACTGTTCTAAGTTTTTCTGCTGTTGCTGTAGCGATCATCGTCGGTCTGTGTTCAGTGGGTACTGCTATTGGCTTCGCAATTCTAGGTGGTAAATTCCTAGAAGGTGCAGCACGTCAACCTGAAATGGCGCCAATGCTTCAAGTTAAGATGTTCATCATCGCGGGTCTTCTAGATGCGATCCCAATGATTGGTATCGTAATCGCACTACTATTCACATTTGCTAACCCATTTGTTGGTCAACTAGCTGGTTAAGCCATAATTTGAGACAGATTCGTTTGTCACAAGTTAATTGTTAGTCAACTTATAGGAGTAGCTGTTGTGGAAATGAACGCAACAATGCTGGGTCAAGCTATCTCGTTTGCTATGTTTGTCTGGTTCTGCATGAAATATGTATGGCCACCAATCATTGAAGCAATCGAAGAACGTCAGAAGAAAATTGCTGACGGTCTTTCTGCTGCTGAACGCGCAGAAAAGAATTTGAACCTAGCACAAGCCAACGCTTCTGAGCAATTGAAAGAAGCGAAGCGCACAGCAACTGAGATCATTGATTCAGCGAATAAACGTAAAGCTCAAATTATTGATGAAGCACGTGAAGATGCACAGGCAGAACGCCAAAAAATCCTCACGCAAGCTGAAGCAGAAGTTGAAGCTGATCGTAGCCGCGCTCGAGATGAACTGCGCAAACAAGTTGCTACTCTGGCTATTGCTGGTGCCGAGAAAATTTTGGAGCGCTCAATCGATAAAGATGCGCAAAAAGATATTCTTGAAAACATTACTGCAAAACTTTAACAGAAGGGGCGCATATGTCTGATTTGGTAACAATCGCACGCCCCTATGCTAAAGCAGCATTCGAATTTGCGGTGGATAAAGACGCATTAGACCAATGGGGTCAAATGTTGGCTTTTGCCGCCGAAGTGACAAAGCACCATGAAGTTTCTGATTTACTGGATGGCTCATTAACAGCCAGCAAACTATCTGAACTTTTCATTGCGATTTGTGGCGAACAGCTTGATGAACATGGCCAAAACCTAATTAAGGTAATGGCAGGTAATGGTCGATTAAAGGCTCTACCTTATGTTCTTGCTGAGTTCTTAGCTCTTCGAAGAGAGCACGACAAGTTTATTGAAGTAGACGTTATTTCTGCTTCAGACCTGTCGAAGCAACAGCAAGACGACATGATAAGCAAGTTAGAGCAACGCTTTGACCGCAAAGTGAAGCTGAATTGCAGTATAGATGAGACCCTACTTGGTGGGGTTATTATTCGAGCCGGAGACCTAGTCATTGATAACTCAGCGCGAGGTCGTTTGAACCGCCTGAGCGATGCATTGCAGTCTTAATGGGGATTGGAGCATGCAACTTAATTCCACGGAAATAAGCGATCTAATTAAACAACGTATCGAGTCTTTCGAAGTTGTTAATGAAGCTCGCAACGAAGGCACTATCGTTTCGGTAAGCGATGGTATCATTCGTATCCACGGCCTTGCAGAAGTAATGCAAGGCGAAATGATTGAATTACCGGGTGGCCGTTACGCGCTAGCACTTAACCTCGAGCGTGACTCGGTTGGTGCGGTAGTAATGGGCCCATTTGCTGACCTACAGGAAGGCATGAAAGTAACAGGTACTGGTCGTATCCTTGAAGTACCAGTAGGCCCAGAACTACTAGGTCGTGTTGTAAACACGCTTGGTGAGCCTATTGATGGTAAAGGTCCGATCGATGCGAAACTAACTTCTCCTGTAGAAGTAATCGCACCGGGCGTTATCGACCGTAAGTCGGTAGACCAACCTGTACAAACTGGTTATAAGTCAGTTGACTCAATGATCCCTATCGGTCGTGGTCAGCGTGAACTTATCATCGGTGACCGTCAGACTGGTAAAACAGCGATGGCAATCGATGCCATCATTAACCAGAAAGATTCTGGTATTTTCTCCATTTATGTAGCAATCGGTCAGAAAGCTTCAACTATCGCGAACGTTGTTCGTAAGCTTGAAGAATCTGGTGCACTAGCAAACACTATTGTTGTTGTTGCTTCTGCGTCTGAGTCTGCTGCACTGCAATACCTAGCGCCTTACGCTGGTTGTGCAATGGGTGAATACTTCCGCGATCGCGGCGAAGACGCACTAATCATCTACGATGATTTGTCTAAGCAAGCGGTAGCGTACCGTCAAATCTCTCTACTACTGAAACGTCCACCGGGTCGTGAAGCATTCCCTGGTGACGTATTCTACCTCCACTCCCGTCTACTAGAGCGTGCTGCTCGCGTAAACGAAGAGTATGTAGAGCGTTTCACTAAGGGTGAAGTAAAAGGTAAGACCGGTTCTTTGACTGCTCTTCCTATTATCGAAACCCAAGCAGGTGACGTATCAGCATTCGTACCTACTAACGTAATCTCGATTACTGATGGCCAGATCTTCCTTCAAACTGAACTATTCAACGCAGGCGTACGTCCAGCTGTTGACCCAGGTATCTCGGTATCTCGTGTAGGTGGTTCAGCGCAGACTAAGATCATCAAGAAACTGTCTGGTGGTATTCGTACCGCATTGGCTCAATACCGCGAACTAGCAGCATTTGCTCAGTTCTCTTCAGACCTTGATGAAACGACTAAGAAGCAACTTGATCACGGTGCAAAAGTGACAGAACTGATGAAACAGAAGCAATACGCTCCTATGTCAGTTTTCGACCAAGCACTAGTTATCTTTTCTGCTGAGCGCGGCTTCCTAAACGATGTAGAACTTAACAAAGTTCTAGATTTTGAAGCTGCTCTACTGTCGTACGCTCATGGTCAATACGCTGATCTAGCGGAAGAGATCAACCAAACGGGTGCTTACAGTGACGAGATTGAAGCTCAGCTTCAGAAGATCGTAACTGACTTTAAAGCAACCCAAACCTGGTAATTGGTTGGTGACTTGAAAGAGTCACCTACTAACGGAGAGTAACGATGGCCGGCGCAAAAGAAATACGTAATAAAATCGGTAGTGTTAAAAGCACACAGAAGATTACGAAAGCTATGCAAATGGTGGCAGCTTCAAAAATGCGTCGCTCGCAAGATGCGATGGGAGCTTCCCGACCATATGCAGAAACAATGCGTAAGGTGATCGGTCATTTGGCTAGCGGTAGCCTAGAGTACAAACATCCGTACTTAGAGGAACGCGAAGCCAAGCGTGTTGGTTACATCATAGTTTCTACCGACCGTGGTTTGTGTGGCGGCTTGAACATTAACTTGTTCAAAAGAGCTGTTCTAGATATGCAAACCTGGAAGGAAAGTGGTGCTGACGTTGACGTTGCCGTTATCGGCACGAAAGCAACAGCATTCTTTAACAACAGTGGCGCACAAGTGTCTGCTCAAGTTTCTGGTCTAGGCGATGAGCCAAGCCTTGAAGACTTGATCGGTTCTGTAGGCGTAATGTTGAAGAAATATGATGAAGGTGAGTTGGATCGCCTTTTCATAGTGTTCAACAAGTTTGTAAACACTATGATTCAAGAACCAACGATCGATCAATTACTGCCTTTACCTAAATCAGACAGCGAAGAGATGCAACGCGAGCATCAGTGGGACTACATTTACGAGCCAGAGCCAAAACCTCTACTTGATGCACTTCTGATTCGTTATATCGAATCAAGCGTGTACCAAGGCGTGGTTGAGAACCTAGCTTGTGAACAGGCCGCTCGAATGATGGCGATGCAAGCAGCTACGGATAACGCAACTAACCTGATTGAAGATCTAGAGCTTGTGTATAACAAAGCTCGTCAGGCTGCGATTACCCAAGAGCTATCAGAAATTTGTTCTGGTGCCGCTGCGGTTTAGTTTTAGGACAACGAATTAGTTTAGAGGATTAACAATGGCTACAGGTAAGATCGTAGAGATCATCGGTGCAGTAGTCGACGTAGAGTTCCCACAAGGCGAAGTACCACGTGTATACGACGCACTAAACGTAGTTGACGCTCCAGAACGTCTAGTTCTTGAAGTTCAGCAACAGTTAGGCGGTGGCGTAGTTCGTACTATCGTAATGGGTAGCTCAGACGGTTTACGTCGTGGACTAGATGTTACAAATACTGGTGCTCCAATTACAGTTCCAGTAGGTACTAAAACTCTTGGTCGTATCATGAACGTTCTTGGTGACGCGATTGATGAATGTGGTGATATCGGTGCTGAAGAGCATTACGAAATTCACCGACCAGCACCTAGCTACGAAGATCAGTCGAACGCGACAGAACTTCTAGAGACTGGTGTAAAAGTAATCGACTTGGTTTGCCCATTCGCTAAGGGTGGTAAAATCGGTCTATTCGGTGGTGCAGGTGTAGGTAAGACCGTTAACATGATGGAACTTATCAACAACATCGCACTTCAGCACTCAGGCCTATCTGTATTTGCGGGTGTAGGTGAGCGTACTCGTGAGGGTAACGACTTCTACTACGAAATGCAGGAAGCGGGTGTTGTAAACATCGAAAACCCTGAAGAATCTAAAGTAGCAATGGTTTACGGTCAGATGAACGAGCCACCGGGAAACCGTCTGCGCGTTGCACTGACAGGTCTAACTATGGCGGAGCGTTTCCGTGATGAAGGCCGTGACGTACTATTCTTCGTAGATAACATCTATCGTTATACCCTAGCGGGTACAGAGGTATCGGCACTTCTAGGTCGTATGCCATCTGCGGTAGGTTACCAGCCAACTCTTGCAGAAGAGATGGGTGTTCTACAGGAGCGTATCACGTCAACGAAGACTGGTTCTATCACATCTGTTCAGGCGGTATACGTACCTGCGGATGACTTGACGGATCCATCTCCAGCAACAACGTTTGCTCACTTGGATGCAACGGTTGTACTTAGCCGTAACATCGCCGCTATGGGTCTATACCCTGCGATTGACCCACTGGATTCTACATCTCGTATGCTTGATCCATTGGTTGTTGGTCAAGAGCACTACGATGTGGCTTCTGGTGTTCAGACTACGCTACAGCGCTATAAAGAGCTAAAAGATATCATCGCAATCCTAGGTATGGATGAGCTTTCTGAAGAAGATAAGCAAGTGGTATCTCGCGCACGTAAGATTGAGAAGTTCCTTACTCAGCCTTACCACGTAGCGGAAGTATTTACTGGTGACCCAGGCGTTTACGTACCTCTTAAAGAGACTCTACGTGGATTTAAAGGCCTACTAGCTGGTGACTACGATGACATTCCAGAGCAAGCATTCATGTACTGCGGTAGCATTGATCAAGCTCTAGAGAACGCTAAGAAGCTATAAGTCTGATTAGGAGGCAATATGGCAGCAATAACCTTTCACCTTGACGTGGTAAGCGCAGAGAAAAAACTTTTTTCTGGTCGCGTAGAGACGTTCCAGGTGTCCGGTAGCGAAGGTGAGCTTGGTATTTTCCATGGCCACACCCCGCTGTTGACCGCTATTACTCCTGGTATGGTTCGCATCGTTAAGCAACACGGCCACGAAGAGTTCATTTATGTCTCTGGTGGTATCGTTGAAGTTCAGCCTGGTACAGCTACTGTACTGGCTGATACGGCAATCCGTGGTGAAGATATCGATGCTTCCAAAGCAGAAGAAGCCAAACGCAAAGCTGAGGAGACTATTCATAATCAGCACGGCGATATGGACTTTGCTCAGGCAGCCAGTGAATTGGCTAAAGCGATTGCTCAGGTACGAGTTGCAGAACTCACCAGAAAGCGTCGCTAATAACATTAGCCATAGCGTAACGACAAAGGTGACCTTAGGGTCACCTTTTTGTTTAAGTGCTTAAACAAAAATCATGGGTTAATATATAGCTCAGTGACTTCTGGATGTTGCGCGAAAGGCGCGTGTCATCCTGAGGTCACTTATTTATATAATAATGAGTTAAACCAATAAAAAATTAACGATCAGTTTCAAGGAATAAGTGATGAACAATTTCAGTGCCGTTATTCTGGCTGCGGGTAAAGGTACTCGCATGTACTCAAAGAAGCCAAAAGTGCTGCATACACTGGCAGGAAAACCAATGGCTAAGCATGTTATCGATACATGTGTGGGTTTGGGCGCAAACAACATTCATTTGGTGTTTGGCCATGGCAGTGACCAGATGAAGGCAACTCTTGCTAACGAACCTGTAAATTGGGTTGAGCAAAAAGAGCAATTGGGTACAGGACACGCTGTTGATCAAGCATCACCACACTTTTCTGATGATGAGAAAGTCATGGTGTTGTACGGCGATGTACCACTTATCACTAGTGAAACTGTAGAAGCACTGCTTGATGGACAACCAGAAGGCGGTGTAGGTCTGTTAACTGTAGTTTTAGATAATCCTATGGGATACGGTCGTATCGTCCGTGAGAATGGCTCTGTGGTTGCTATCGTTGAACAAAAAGATGCAACCGAAGATCAGAAAGCCATTTGTGAGATTAACACCGGTGTTTTAGTTGCTGATGGCAAAGACTTGAAGCGTTGGTTGTCGAATCTTAGCAATGATAATGCTCAGGGTGAATACTATCTGACAGACATCATTGCTGCTGCGCACAGTGACGGTAAGCAGATTCAAGCGGTTCATCCTGCAAGTGCGATTGAAGTTGAAGGCGTTAATGATCGCCGTCAACTGGCTCGTCTTGAGCGCGCATTCCAACAGATGCAAGCGGATAAACTGCTAGAGCAAGGCGTTATGCTTCGTGATCCTAGTCGTTTTGACCTACGTGGTACTCTGCAGTGCGGTATGGATGTAGAGATCGATGCCAATGTAATTATCGAAGGCAGTGTGACCATTGGTGACAATGTTGTGATCGGTGCAGGTTGTGTGCTGAAGGACTGTGAAATCGACGATAACACCCTAATTCGCCCTTACTCTGTCATCGAAGGTGCAACAGTAGGTGAAGAGTGTACCGTTGGTCCATTTACGCGTCTTCGTCCTGGTGCTGAGATGCGCAATGACTCGCACGTAGGTAACTTCGTAGAAGTGAAAAATGCGCGTCTTGGTGAAGGATCTAAGGCGAACCATCTGACGTACTTGGGTGATGCAGAAATTGGCCAGCGCACCAACATTGGCGCAGGTACCATTACCTGTAACTACGATGGCGCAAATAAGTTCAAAACCATTATAGGCGATGACGTGTTTGTTGGCTCTGACAGCCAGCTGATTGCTCCTGTGGCTATTGCTGACGGTGCAACCGTAGGTGCTGGCTCAACAGTGACCAAAGATGTTGGCGAGAATGAGCTTATTATCTCTCGTGCTAAAGAGCGTCGCATTGCTAACTGGCAACGCCCAACGAAGAAGAAATAATCCGTTTATTCTTTTTTCTGGATGAAGAAAACCCCGCTCATGGCGGGGTTTATTGTTTCTAGAGGAGCTGGTGGCTGTTAGTGACTAGGGATAGCGTAGCGTTTTTCTAGCCAGCGAACGCCTTGTGATACCGCCAGAATCAAGATCAAATACTCCAGCACCAGGAAGGTATAGATCTCCAAAGGTAAGTACTCATTAACCACCAGTTCATTGGCGCGCCTAGTAAGATCGCTTAAACCAATAACACTCACTAGTGATGACATCTTGAGTATGTAAACAAACTGATTGCCTAGCGGTGGCAGAATTTGACGCAACGCTTGAGGGAAGATAACCAGTCGCATGGTCTTCCAATAGCTCAGACCTAGCGCATGAGCCGCTTCATGTTGACCACGATGAATCGCCTGAATCCCACCTCTAAATACCTCTGCCATAAAGGCACTTTCCGCTATCGACAACGCAATAACGCCGGCCCAATAGTGATCAAGAGAAATATCCATCAGGGTAGGGAGGCCGTAGTAAACCCACAGCAGTAACACCAATACCGGAATAGAGCGGATTGACTCCACATATACCCGGTTAATGCCTCTCACATAAGGGCTTTTCGAGAGCGCTGGCATAGCGACAAGAAAACCAATCAGCATGGCAAAAAACATACTGATTAACGAGATGCTGATAGTGGCACTAAAACCGTCGGTCAGAAACTTGAGGTTTGTCATTCCTTGTTCGGTGGAGGGGTTAAGCACATACCAGCCCCACTCATAATCTGAACAACCTGTGAGCATCAAACAGCAGAGCACCACAGTCAGAGTATTAAATTTCAAAATATGCCCATCCTTAAGCACACAATCGCGTATAACCTGTTATGGTAACAATAACATCAAACAAACGTTACTGCTTTTAAAAGGATTTATGATGAAGAAGTTACTTTTGGCGTTGGGCCTTTCTATTTTGTCGCTGTCACCAGCAATGGCCGAAACCAGCCGATTACAAGAGATCTTAAACAAGGGAGTGTTGAGGGTAGGCACAACCGGTGATTGGAACCCAATGACCATGAAAAACCCAGCAGACAACAGCTACCGTGGCTTTGATATTGATGTGACCACGGAGCTGGCAAAAGATTTGGGTGTCAAGGTTGAGTATGTAGCCACTGACTGGAAAACACTGGTCAACGGCATAACAGCCAACAAGTATGATATTACCGGTAGCGCATCATTGAATATGTCTCGCGCCAAAGTGGCGGGTTACAGCCAGCCATATTTCTACTTGGCATTCGTACCTGTGGTTCCGAAAAAAGACTTAGATAAGTATTCTGATTGGACTGATTTCAACAAGCCTGACATCAAGGTTGCGGCAACGCTGGGTACAGTACAAGAAAAGATGGTGAAAGAATTCTTCCCTGAAGCGCAACACATCGTTATTGAAGCGCCAGCTCGTGATTTTCAAGAGTTATTGGCACGAAGAGCAAATGTATCCGTGACCTCAAATGTTGAAGCCGCAACGCTGGTGGAGAAGTTTAAACAATTGGCTGTAGTTCCGGTGGCAGAGCCAAAGAACCCAACACCTATCTCTATGCTACTACCACAAAACGACCAGGTATGGATTAACTATGTTAACCATTGGGTTGAATTGAAAACGACCCAAGGATTTTTTGACAAAACCGCTAAGAAGTGGGGCTTAACCAGCCTGTAGTGGATTGATTTTTAATAAACAATGGGAGCGATGATTCGCTCCCTTTTTTGATCTTATTGAGCTGTTGCTTCAACTAAATCATTCTTTTGACGTGTCAGCAGGATTCCGGCAGCCAAGCCTACAAGACAGAAGATCATAGTCCAGCCAGTCGCAACGAGTGCTTGCTGTGCAAAGAACGCCACCAGCATGCTTGCCATACTACTAACACAGATCTGTATGCTGTTTTGCAGTCCAGCCGCCGTTGCTGGGCTGTTTTGCGCACTCGATAGCGCACGGTTAACCACGATTGGGTAAAGCGCTCCATTGGCCACGGCTACAAAACAAAATGGCAAAAGAACCGGCCAGATAGAGGTCAAGGTGCTTTGGCTCGCAACGAATACTGCGACAACAGCCACCATAAACAACATTAGAAGTACAGGTAATACCTTGCTGTCACCATAGCGCTCTACAGATTTCTTCCCGGCATAGCCACCCACCATAAAGGCGATCGTTTGAGGTATAAAGCTCATACCAATGTCTTTTGCCGAATAACCCAGCTGAGTCATGATCTCTGGCATACCGGTTAAGTAGGCAAAGAATACCGCAGAGGTCATTGAGAATATGATGACATTGCCGATAAAGGTGCGGTTTTTGGTAAGTGAAACCAGATCAGATTTAAAAGAAACGCTCTTAACTGGTTTAGCTTCTTTTGGCTGTCTCGCGGTAACGAATAGCAATACTGCACCAATCATTGCTAACACAACGAAGATACTTTCCCAGCCTAATGTGGTGTTTAGCAACACACCTAGCTGAGGAGCGAGTGCCGGTGATAAAGCCACCAGAGGCATAATAGAAGCGAAGATTCGCTGGCGGTCGTCGGCACTGTAGCGCTGAATCACCATGGCTTGCCAAATAACCGTTGGTGCACACACACCAATCGCCTGGATAAATCTAAATACCAACAGCTGAGAAACGGTGAAGCTTAAGCTGATACCGATAGAGGCAACGGTAAAGATCGCTAGGCCTAACGCAAGAGTGCTTCGTAGGCCAAATCGGTCAGAGAGAATACCCCATGCCAATTGGCCAACTGCTAGACCAACCAAAAAGATACTCAAAGACAGGGCAATAGGCTCAGGGCCTGTTGCAAAGTCGGCTTGCAGAGTTTGGAATGCAGGCAGGTACATATCGGTAGCGATAAAACCAAGCATAGAGAGTAGGGCTAGGTAACCCATTTGTAGTTTGCTGACGGACATTAGAAACCATTTCAGAGAATTAATTTGTTGTCGGGCATTCTAAATTGGCTTAAACAACAAATTAAGCGCTAAAATATGTAGTTATCTATCAAAAAATTTGAAAGCTATGTTATCTCAGAAGAACTTCGAACTATTAGATGTAGTCGCTCGTCTTGGCAGTTTTTCCGCGGCGGCTGAGTATCTGCATAAGGTGCCATCAGCGGTGAGCTATTCGGTGAGGCAAATAGAGCTTGAGCTTGATGTGCTGTTGTTTCGGCGCTTGCCTCGCAGAGTTGAGTTAACACCAGCAGGGGAGACTTTCCTAGAACAAGTACGATCTATGTTGCGTCAAATTGAAGAGGCTAAAGCGCAGGCCAAGCGCACTGCGCAAGGCTGGCAGCAAACCCTGAAGATCACGCTTGATAACATAGTGAAACTGGATAACCTGCAACACCTTATCGATGATTTTTATAAGCAGTTTGATTTTGCTGAACTGCAGATCAACATGGAGGTATTTAATGGTTCGTGGGAAGCCATAGCTCAACAGCGTGCGGATATTGTTCTTGGAGCAACCTCAGCCATTCCAGTGAGTGGCGATTTCGGTATCAAGGATATGGGGAAAATGAATTGGGTATTCGTGTGCTCTCCACTGCATCCCCTGACCCAGAAAACCAGTCTTAAAGTTGAAGATGTGGCAGCTTTTCCTAGTGTAAGCCTTGATGATACGTCTAGGGTGCTCCCTAAGCGGCACCAGACGCTGTTTACTAATCAAAGGCGGCTTCTTACGCCTAATTGGCATACCGCCATAAGATGCGTTAAAGAGGGCGTTGGTGTTGGGTTTATGCCTGAGCACATTGCCAAGGCCTTAGTCAGTAACAAGGAGCTCGTTACGCTTAGTATTGATTTTCAGGCTCCGCCGAGTGAGTGCTGCATGGTGTGGCGAAAAGACAGCAGTAATAAGCTGATTGAGTGGATGCTTAATTATCTGGGTGATGAGGATAAACTTCATCAAGACTGGATAAAGAGCGAATAAAAAAGCAGCCTGTAGGCTGCTTTGGTCATCGAGTTGCTGCAGGCCTTAGTTAACTGTTAGCTAAGAAAGAAGCGGTAGGATGGATTATCCGACTCGTCTTTATAGCCATAGCCTAGCTCTTCTAAGTGACTTGAGAAGCGTTCAATATCATCTTCTGTCAGCTCAAATCCACACAGTACACGGCCGTAATCGGCACCGTGGTTACGGTAGTTGAATAGGCTGATATTCCAATGAGTACCTAACGTACTTAAGAACTTAACTAGTGCGCCTGGGTACTCCGGGAACTCAAAGCTGTATAAGCGCTCTTGCAGTGGTTTTTTCGGCTTACCACCGACCATATAACGCACGTGCAATTTCGCCATCTCATCATCGGACAAATCAACAACCGGGTATCCACCCTCTTGCAGATCGGCGATGATGCTATCAAGTTCAGCCTGCCCTTCAAGTAAGCGAACACCGACAAAGATATTCGCTTGCTCGTCATCGTTATAGCGGTAGTTAAACTCAGTCACCGCGCGACCACCGATCAAGTTACAAAACTCAAAGAAAGCACCTTGACGCTCAGGGATAGTCACCGCCAGTAAGCCCTCACGCTTTTCGCCCAATTCACAGCGCTCTGAAACATAACGCAAACCATGGAAGTTGGTGTTTGCACCAGACAAAACCGTGGCAAGCTTGTTGTTCTTCAGCTCATTTTTCTCTGCGAATTTCTTCAACCCAGCCAGTGCTAACGCACCTGAAGGCTCGGCAATAGCGCGAGTATCCTCGAAGATATCTTTAACTGCGGCACAGATTTCATCACTAGACACCGTAATGTGCCCGTCGATATTCTCGTTACAAAGACGGAAGGTTTCGCTACCGATCTGCTTAACAGCCACACCATCGGCGAACATGCTTACTTGATCTAGGGTAACGGGTTGTCCAGCGTCTAATGCCGCTTTCAAACACGCAGAATCTTCCGGCTCAACCGCAATGACCTTGATGTTTGGCATTAGTTGCTTAACCAATACCGATACACCCGCTGCTAAACCGCCTCCACCAACAGGAACAAAGATGTAATCCAAGTGGCCGTTTTGCTGGATCATCTCCATGCCAATCGTGCCCTGTCCTGCAATCACTAGTGGGTGATCAAAGGGAGGCACAAAGGTATAGCCGTGCAGCTCAGAAAGACGCACAGCCTCAGCCTTAGCCTCATCAAAGTTACTGCCATGCAGTACAACCGTGCCGCCGAAAGCTCGAACGGCGTCGACCTTGATATCGGGCGTCGTTTTTGGCATTACGATAGTGGTATTGATGCCAAGCTTAGTGCCAGAGTACGCCATACCTTGAGCATGGTTTCCTGCCGATGCCGCGATGACGCCTGCCTGCTTTTGCTCTTCTGTTAGGCTAGCGACCATGTTGTAGGCGCCGCGCAATTTGAAAGAGTGAACCGGCTGGCGATCTTCTCGTTTTATCTGAATATCATTGTGTAATCGCTCCGATAAACGAGGCATATCTTGCAACTGAGTTACCGTTGCTACCTCATAGATCGGTGCACGCAGAATTTGGCGCAGATAATCTGCGCCAGACAGTGGGGTAGTAAGACTCATAGTCTTACTCCTCAAACTTAGACTTATCTCTTACCGCGCCTTTGTCTGCACTGGTTGCCATGCTTGCATAGGCTTTAAGAGCAAACGAAACAGAGCGCTCACGAGACACTGGTTTCCAGCCAAGCTTATCTTGAGCTTCACGGCGATCAGCCAGTTCTGCTTCAGAAACAAGTAGCTCGATGGTGCGGTTAGGGATATCGATAGCAACTTGGTCGCCTGATTTTACTAGACCAATAATGCCACCAGCGGCCGCTTCTGGAGAAGCGTGACCAATAGACAGACCCGCAGTACCACCAGAGAAGCGACCATCGGTAAGCAGAGCACATTCTTTGCCAAGACCCATAGACTTAAGGTAAGTCGTTGGGTACAGCATTTCTTGCATGCCTGGACCACCTTTAGGGCCTTCGTAGCGAATAACGACCACATCACCAGACTTCACTTTGCCACCCAGGATTCCGTCTACGGCATCTTCTTGGCTCTCAAACACAACAGCAGGACCTGTGAATTTAAGAATGCTTTCATCTACGCCAGCTGTTTTTACGATACAGCCATCCATCGCGATGTTGCCCTTAAGAACGGCTAGGCCACCGTCTTGGCTATACGCATTTTCTTTGCTACGGATACAGCCTGCTTCGCGGTCGTCATCCAGAGATTCCCAGCGACAGTCTTGAGAGAAGGCTTTAGTGGTACGAATGCCTGCAGGGCCTGCACGGAAGAAGGATTTCACATCCTCAGATTCCGTTTGCATGATGTCGTATTGAGCAAGCTGCTCATCCATTGAAAGGTTAAGAACAGTGCGCGCTTCGTTGTTTAGCAAGCCAGCACGGTTTAATTCACCTAAGATGGCCATTACGCCACCAGCACGGTGCACATCTTCCATATGATAAAGCGGAGTTGATGGCGCGACTTTACATAGGTTTGGTACGCGGCGAGACATCGCATCGATATCTTCCATGGTAAAGTCGACGTCACCTTCTTGAGCTGCAGCGATCAGGTGCAATACGGTGTTGGTTGAGCCGCCCATGGCAATATCTAGAGCTACGGCGTTTTCAAATGCTTTCTTAGAAGCAATATTGCGAGGCAGTGCCGACTCATCGTCCTGCTCGTAGTAGCGCTTGGTCAGTTCTACAATACGTTTACCGGCATTGATGAAGAGGCTTTCACGGTCTGCGTGGGTAGCTAGCATAGAGCCGTTACCCGGCTGAGAAAGACCTAGCGCTTCAGTTAGGCAGTTCATAGAGTTTGCGGTGAACATACCAGAACAAGAGCCACATGTTGGACATGCGCTACGTTCAACTTGCTCGCTTTGCTCGTCAGATACCGTTGGATCGGCACTTTGCATCATGGCATCAACAAGGTCTAGCTTGATTAGCTGATCTGAAAGCTTGGTTTTACCCGCTTCCATTGGGCCACCGGAGACAAAGATAACAGGGATGTTTAGGCGCATTGACGCCATTAGCATTCCCGGAGTGATTTTGTCACAGTTCGAGATACACACCATGGCATCAGCACAGTGTGCATTCACCATGTACTCTACCGAGTCTGCAATGAGCTCGCGTGAGGGTAGAGAGTACAGCATGCCGCCGTGACCCATAGCGATACCATCATCAACAGCGATGGTATTAAATTCTTTGGCGATACCACCGGCTTTCTCAATCTCACCAGCAACCAATTGACCCATGTCTTTAAGGTGAACGTGTCCTGGTACGAACTGAGTAAATGAGTTTACGACAGCAATAATCGGCTTACCGAAATCTTCGTCTTTCACTCCAGTTGCGCGCCATAGAGCGCGTGCGCCAGCCATGTTTCGGCCGTGAGTAGTCGTTGCGCTACGATAGATTGGCATAATTCTTCCTTATTTCTCTGCGTCAGCTGGGTAAACGTAGTCTAACCAGCCCCACTTATCTTCAGTTGTGCCATTAAATAGGCCAAAGTATGTTTCTTGTAGATCTTTGGTGATTGGACCGCGCTTACCTTCGCCTACGACAATTTGATCGACCGAGCGAACTGGAACGATCTCAGCGGCGGTGCCAGTCATGAAGATCTCATCAGCTAGATACAAGGCTTCGCGAGCAATGTTCGATTCAACAATCTCGTAGCCTTTATCGCGCGCCAGAACCATGATGGAATCACGAGTGATACCCGGCAGGATTGCTGCTGTTGCTGGTGGAGTGATGATAACGCCATCTTTAACCACAAAGATGTTCTCGCCAGCGCCTTCAGATAGGTAACCATCAACACTTAGCGCGATACCTTCATCGTAACCATGACGGCGAGCTTCACCCCCAACAAGTAGAGATGATAGGTAGTTACCGCCAGCTTTAGCCGCGGTCGGGATAGTGTTTGGTGCTGCACGATTCCAGCTAGAGATCATAGCATCAACGCCATTTTCCAGTGCTTCTTCGCCTAGGTATGAACCCCAAGGGAAGGCTGCGATGATCAGTTCCATCTCTGAATCCACAGGAGGACAAACACCTAGACCAACATTACCCACAAAACCCAGTGGGCGAATGTAGGCACTTTCTAGTTTGTTTACGCGAATGGTTTCGCGAGTGGCTTCCATGATTTCTTCAATCGTGTAAGGGATTGGGAAGCGATAAATTTTTGCTGAGTTCTTAAGGCGCTTTGCGTGTTCTGGATGACGGAAAACAATTGGGCCTTTAGGTGTGTTGTAACAACGAACACCTTCGAATACTGAAGTACCGTAATGCATTGCATGAGTGAGCACGTGTACGTTGGCTTCTGCCCACGGAACCATTTCACCGTTAAACCAAATAAAATCTGCTGTCTTTGTAGCCATTGCTGCTTTCCTTATGCGCTCACTTTGTGCTGTAAATTGTTGTTAGGGAGTTCGTTGTTGTCGATCTTGATGACATCTACGCTAATCACATCCCATAGTTTTTCAATCTGATTGGTTAAAAATGTGATGGGACGTTCACTGTCGACAATGATCTCCACACTGGCGATCTTGCTCTGATGATTCTGTGTGCCAGCAACCTGACGAACGGTAAAACCACGATGACGGACAACGCGCAATACACGCTCCAACAACACTGGCTTATCATCCGCTTTAATATCTAGTAAGTATCTTTCCATGGTTGCCTCTATTTATGTGTTCTCTAGCATGTCTTCATTGGATGCACCTGGTGGTACCAATGGCCATACGTTTTCTTCTTCATCAATTAAAACGTGCAGTAGATAAGCGGTTTTGCTTTCTAGCATTTCTTTCAATGCAGGCTCTACTTCTTCTTTCTTGGTGATGGTTTTTCCTGGAATATCAAATGCTTTGGCTAGCATGATAAAGTCAGGGTTATCATCAAGGATGGTTTCGCTATGGCGGCCATCGAAGAACAAGGATTGCCACTGGCGAACCATGCCTAAGCGTTGGTTGTTGATTAAGACCATTTTTACAGGGATCTGGCGGCGTTTCAGAGTGCCAAGCTCTTGCACATTCATCATGAACGAGCCATCACCAGAGATGAGAATTGATTGATCATCAGGTCTCGCTACTGCAGCACCCATGGCTGCAGGCAAACCAAAGCCCATAGTGCCTAGACCTGCTGATGAGATAAAGTTCTGAGGGTCGCGAGGCTGAATATGCTGCGCTGCCCACATTTGATGCTGGCCAACATCGGTAGATACCATTGAGCTATCTGGCATCATGTCCGACAGTTGCTTCATCAATAGTGGAGCAAAGATCAAATCACCTGGGTGGTCATAGCGCCATTTGAATCCGCTACGTAGGCTCTCACAGTGATGAACCCAAGGCGTAATATCATTTTCTAGGTGAAGTTGCGGCAAGATTTCACGCATATCACCACGCAAGATAGCGTTGGCATGACGGAGTTTGTTGAACTCTGCTTTATCGATATCTAGATGGATAATCTTGGCATGCGGTGCAAAGGTATCCAATTTACCTGTCACTCGGTCATCAAAGCGCGCACCCACAACGATTAATAGGTCGGCCTCTTGTACGATAAGGTTAGCCGCTTTTGTGCCGTGCATACCCAGCATACCCAAGTAATGTGGGTCATGGCGCTCGATAGTCCCCAATCCTTTTAGGGTACTTACCGATGGCATCGGGTTATCAGATAGAAATTGGCGAACGGTATCAGTCGCTTTAGCCAATTGAACACCGCCACCCACATACAACACTGGACGACGACTCTCACGCAGTAGCGCTTGGGCTAGGCGATAGTCTTCAGGCTGAGGTACAGGCATCATTGGCTGTTGGAATGCAGGAAATTCGGTATCTGGAGCTTGCGCTAGCTGAACGTCTTTTGCGATATCAACGATGACAGGTCCTGGGCGCCCAGCTTTTGCTACTTCAAACGCCTCGGCGAGTGTTGGAGCAAGGTCGTTGATATCAGTAACTAGATAGCTATGTTTGGTGCAAGAGAGAGACATACCAATCACATCCATTTCTTGGAATGCATCGGTACCGATATGAGAACTAGCCACCTGTCCGGTGATAGCAACAACGGGAACAGAATCAAGGAAGGCATCAGCAAGACCTGTTACTAGGTTGGTTGCGCCAGGTCCTGAAGTCGCCATACACACAGCAACATCTTGTGTTGAGCGAGACATACCGATAGCCGCCATTGCTGCACCTTGCTCATGTCGGCAGAGGATATGCTCAACGCCACCATCGTACAGTGCGTCGTAGATTGGCATGATTGCTCCGCCAGGATAGCCAAAGATGGTCTTAATACCTTGCTGGCGAAGTGCTTCTACTACTAATTGTGCACCCGTCATTGGTCTTCTCCCTGTAATGAGGCAAATTGCTGCCTAGTTGTGTTCTCAGTCTTACTGCACATCTTGTGCTCCATTTTCCAATCGTTGTCTCAATGAGACCTTTAAAACTAAAAAAAGCCCCCGAACTTTTCAGTGCGAGGGCTTGTAAATCTTGCTGTGCTAATTTGCGCCTACTCGCCCTCGCGCGGTGAGAATAATCACCACGACAATCAGGTTCACCAGAGAAAGTAGTCGAAGAGTAGGTTGCATAATTCCCAAATAAAGTTGCACAGTGCTTATGCCATTAGTGGTATCACAATTTCTTGCGGCCTGACAAGGAAAAACTCATTCTTTTTTCACTTCCTCACAACAAGTGTACGGTCTAAACCCTATGTGTAGAGCTTAAAATTGGGTGCAATATGGGATTGGCGATAGTACATAGCCGAGCAAGCTTAGGGGTGTCCGCACCCCCTGTCACGGTTGAGGTTCACATAGGTCCGGGTATGCCTGGATTTCAGCTGGTGGGGTTGGCCGAGACCAGTGTTAAAGAGTCTAAGGACAGAGTGCGAAGTGCAATTCTGAACTCTAAGTTTTTATTTCCGAGTCGTAAAATTACCGTTAATTTAGCACCAGCGGATTTGCCTAAAGATGGCGGCCGTTTTGACCTTCCTATTGCTATTGGCATCTTGGTAGCAAGTGAACAGATCCCATTAAACAGGCTGGGCGATACCGAGCTGCTAGGCGAGTTAGCGCTGTCTGGGGACCTGCGCCCCGTCAAAGGAGTTATCTCTGCGGCAATAGCAAGCAATGGTGATGGGCGAACCCTAATCACGCCTCATCAAAATGCTAAGCAGGTGCGCTTGGTTGATGAAGATAGCAACTTATCCGCTCGTAGCTTGCTGCAAGTGGCGGCTTACTTGGCTTCTCAGCAACAGTTGGAATTGGAACCTGAACCAGAAACGACCCTTAACTCTCAGTCTGATATGGATATGCAGGACATCATAGGGCAGCAACAAGGAAAGCGGGCTTTAGAAATAGCGGCTGCCGGACAGCACAACCTGCTTTTTATTGGCCCTCCAGGTACAGGTAAAACCATGCTTGCCTCACGCTTACCCGATCTCATACCACCGATGAGCAAGCAAGAGGCGTTGGAAGTGGCGAGCGTAGCCTCGCTAGTGGGGTCTGACTTAGACAGTAGCACATGGCGAAAGCGTCCCTTTCGAGCGCCGCACCACTCGAGCTCTATGGTGGCGTTAGTGGGAGGAGGCTCCTACCCAAAACCTGGGGAGATCTCTTTAGCCCACAACGGTATTCTGTTCTTAGACGAGCTTGTTGAGTTTGAAAAGCGAGTGCTTGATGCCCTTCGTGAGCCCTTAGAGGCGGGGCAGGTAGCCATTTCTCGCGCCTCAGGGAAAACGAGCTTTCCTGCACAGTTTCAGCTTATTGGCGCGCTAAACCCCAGCCCCTCAGGGTTTTATCAAGGCAGTCAGTGCCAACACACGCCTCAGGCCATACTCAAATACTTAGGTCGTATATCGGGTCCATTTTTAGACCGCTTTGATATGTCTGTAGAGATCCCTTTGCTGCCACTGGGTACTTTGAGTGAGGGTGGAGATAGAGGTGAGTCCACCTCAGACTGTCGCCAAAGGGTGGCTATCGCTAGAGAGGCAATGCTGGTGCGTGCAAATAAGCCGAACGCCTTATTAACCAATAAAGAGATAGAGCGCCACTGTTCGCTAGCAAAAGAAGATACCGAGTTTCTGGAGTTTGCGATTGCTCGTTTAGGTTTATCTATTCGTGCTTATCATCGGATTATTCGGGTGGCGCGTACCATTGCAGACCTAGATCAGTTGCAGAGTATTCAAAAACATCACTTGAGTGAGGCCTTGGGCTATCGCTCTATGGATAGATTGTTGCGATCGCTACACCAACAAATCGCGGGGTGAAATCAATTGCTTATGCTTTATTTACTAATGGGTTGTGTTCTTTTGGTAATGTTTGGAGATAAAAAACAAATCCGACCTCAACACCAGTTATTTAAATCAATGGCATAGCTAGTATAATTAGTCATCACTTTAGTTCTGGTATTTGATTTTAGTTTCACGGTTATGCTCGGTTATCTCATTTTTGTCATCAATGCCGGCTTGGTCATCTTCAATACCGCTCTCAGCTCCATTGCCATCTGCATACTTGCGCTGATCCGAGCTTTGGTGCCTATCTCTTTGATAGAGCAATTCTCCTCCCGTTATGCCAATAAGGTGATGTGGCTATGGGCTACGGTTAATGCCCTGATCTTATCTTTGTCAAACAAGGTAGATTGGCAAGTTGAAGGCGTCGATGGACTGAATTACCACGGCTGGTATTTGATGCTCAGCAATCATCGCAGCTGGACTGATATTGTGGTTCTGTGTTGCGTGTTTAAAGATCGTATTCCCATGCCTAAGTTTTTTCTTAAACAACAGCTCCTCTATGTGCCGTTCTTGGGTATGGCTTGCTGGGCGTTAGATATGCCTTTTATGCGCCGTTATTCCCGAGAATACTTGCTTAGTCATCCAGAAAAACGAGGCAAGGACCTAGAAACTACTCGTCGTTCGTGTGAGAGATTTCAGCATATACCCACTACTGTGGTTAATTATGTTGAGGGGACTCGATATCGCAGCACCAGTCACAATCAAAGCCAATACAAGCATCTATTACTGCCTAAGGCTGGTGGTATTGCTTATACCCTAGCGGCCATGGGAGAGCAGTTTGATAACATTATCGATGTCACCCTTGCTTACCCTGATAATGTTGAAAACCCATTTAAGGATATGTTGATGGGAAAAATGCAGCGCATAGTCGTAAAGGTAAACGTCTTGCCGGTTGATGATCGGGTGCTAGGGGACTACTTTGGCGATAAACAGTTTAAGAAGCAGTTTCAGCTGTGGCTGGGGAACTTGTGGAATAAGAAAGATAAAGAGTTAGACAAGTTATACCGCGAATAAAAAAAGGGGAGCGATGCGCTCCCCTTAATGATTACTTAAGCGTTAATAGGTAATTTACCAAGTCTGTTAGGTCTTTGGTTGATTTAATACCACCCATCTCAACTAGGTACTTGTTGTTCACTACAATTGCTGGAACGCCACGTAAACCACTGTCTTTAAAGTTCTTATCAAAGCGACGAACCATAGAATCTACCGCAAAGCCCTTATACGCAGAATCAAACTTCTTCGCATCAATGCCTTCGTCTAGGAAGATTTGACGAAGCTCATCTTCGTTGCGAGGTGCTGCGTTCAAGTCATGAATACGGCTGAACATAACGGGCACCATTTGGTCTTCTACCTTCAGTGCTACCATAGTCGCATAGGCTTTACTCATAGGTAGGCCCATGTTACCACCCATGAAAGAAACATGAGATTTTTGGAATTTAGCATTTGCAGGCAATGACGCCTTTAGAGACTTCATGATCGGCTCAAACTGATGGCAGTGTGGGCAATAGAAAGAGAAGAACTCATTTACTGTTGGAGTTGATGATGCTGGTAGATCAAGAACCTTGTAGTGTTGGCCTTCGCTAAACTGTGCTGCGTGCGCAGATAGGGTTAAAAACATGGTTGCCACCAAGGCAATCAACTTCTTCATTTGGATACTCCTTCAATAAATAATCTGTTGGGTTTTACCAACTAGGTGTAAGAGACAATGGAGGCTCTTGCAGCACTGCCAATTGCTCTTTAATCGCCAATACCTGACCTTCCCAGTATTTTGCATCATTAAACCATGGGAATGCCACAGGGAAAGCGGGATCTTGCCATCTTTTTGCTAACCAAGACATGTAATGTATTAGACGTAGACCGCGCAAAGGTTCGATCAGTTTCAATTGGTTTGCATCAAAATCGCAAAATTCTTGGTAACCCTCTAAAACAATATCCAACTGGATCAGTTTCTCATGTCGGTCACCGTTCAGCAGCATCCATAAATCTTGTATTGCAGGTCCGTTTCTTGCGTCATCGAGGTCCACAAACATAGGGCCATCACGCCATAGGATATTTCCTGGATGGCAGTCACCATGTAAACGGATAGGCGTATAGTCTGTTTGCCATTGCTCTTCGATAGCAGTGATCAATAACTGCATATCTTGAAAGAATGCGGATTCTATATGTGCTGGGATAAACTGGCTTTGTTTAAGTATATCGCGAGATTGATAGAGGTACTCCTCTAGACTAATTGTCGGCCGATGCTTAAACGTAGGTAACCCTTCACTGACTTTATGAATACGCCCTAAGAATCGACCTACCATTTCGAGTTGGTCATAGTTGTCGACTTCAAACTGACGACCGCCAACACTTTCAAATAGAGTGAATAGATAGCCTTCATGATGATGAAGAGTTTTTCCATCAATGATCACTGGTGGGGCAATAGGTATCTCATGGTCAAGCAGTGACAGGGTAAAATCGTGCTCTTCTTGGATCTGTTGCTCGCTCCAGCGTTGCGGGCGGTAAAATTTCACCACATAGCGCTTCTTTTCTTCGTCGACAAACTGATACACCCGATTCTCATAGCTATTGAGTGCTAAAAAGCCGGATTCGGCGCGAACTCCGATACTGGCCAATGCATACCACATAAAATCAGGGGTCAGAGAATCAAAATTGAATAAAGGGTTCATAGTAGAGGCGTCAGCGACCAATAAAAAAGAGGGTTATACCGCAGTATAACCCTCTGATTACATTAATTCTTGTTAAAGCTGTTTGATGAAGCGACTTTCAACTTCAATGGAGAAGCCGTGCTGGTCCTCTAGCTCAAATTGAATCGTCGTGACCGAAGAACTCAGTTGTTCAGGGTCCATACCAAGACTGATTGGCAGGTTAAACACTTCACCAGGAGAAACATTGATGGTTTGACGCCCATACCATTCAACATCAGTCAGCCCTGAAACATCAAGATTATAGCTTTGAGTTTGTTGGGTTTTATTGATGATCTTTAGGGTATAGGTGTTTTCTATAAAGCCATCGCTGTTGGTTCGATAGAGTTGAGTACGATCCCTGATAACACTCAGTCCGGCGGGCTCTACAGAAGCGATCTGCATAACGAAAAATCCGAGCATCAAAATCATCACCAAACCGTAGCCAATGAGTTTTGGTCTCATGATCTTGGTGTGCGTACCTTCCAGTTTATGTTCTGTGGTGTAGCTGATCAGCCCTTTTGGATAGTTCATGCGATCCATGGTGACATCACAAGCATCGATACAAGCGCCACAGTTGATACATTCGTATTGCAGGCCATCTCGAATATCAATGCCTGTTGGGCACACCTGAACACATAAGTTGCAATCGATACAATCACCTAGACCAAGGTCGCTCGGATTGGCTTTGCGAGCACGAGGGCCCCTGTCTTCACCGCGTTTTTTGTCATATCCAACAATAAAGGTATCTTTGTCGAACATCGCTGATTGGAATCGTGCGTAGGGGCACATATGAATGCAGACAATAGAGCGCATCCATCCTGCATTGGCATAGGTACACACTGCAAAGAACAATACCCAAAAGTAAGTCCAGAAAGTGGCATTGAGAGTGAAAAAATCAAACCACAACTCATTGGTAGGAACGAAGTAGCCAACGAAGGTGAGGCCTGTGAGCAGTGCGATCGTGAACCAAGCAAGATGCTTCAGTGTTTTGCGAAGCGCTAGAGCCGCAGTAAGCGGTTGGGAGTCTTGTTTTTTCCGTTTATTTGCCGCACCTTCTAGCTTCTCTTCAAACCAGATATACATGAAGGTCCAAACGGTTTGCGGACACAAATATCCGCACCACACCCTACCTAAAAAGGTGGTAATGAAAAAAAGTCCAAACGCCGCAATCATAAATAACAGGGCAAGCAGGGTGAGGTCTTGTGGATAGAGAGTAGTGCCAAAGAAGTTGAACTGCTGCTGCCCTATATCCAACAGAATAGCTTGTCGCTCTCCGTATGGGATCCAAGGGACTAATGCGAACAGTAGCAATAAGAACCAAGCCCCATAGCGACGCAGCTTTTGAAATACGCCCTTGCTTGCTCTCACATAAATGCGATTACTTGGATTAAATCTATCCCCTTGGCTTTTATGTGCCTTTGGGTTGAATTCCTTTGCCGTGACATCTTTGATGTCGATACGATCCTTGCTCATTTTACTTTTCCAACCTAAACCTTGGGCGCAGTATATCGAACAATATGAAAATTAATTGTTACATGAGTTACAGAATAGATAGGGACTGATGAACTTTCAGGGTAAGAGGTTGGGCGTACAAGGATTGAGTTGAAGGGGTTAGATGGGTCAACAAAACAGTTTGCTGACCCAGAAGGCCGTTAGTCAATAATGCCACGAGCGCGAAGAAGCGCTGTTTTGAAGTCGTCTTCTTTGTCTTTAGCTAGACCTGGGATCTCTTCTTCTTGTTCACTGTTACGCATCTTAAGATGGTAGATAAGCACGTCATCAGTTAGGTCTTCTAGTTTACCTTCGTAGCTTGCTTCGCTTGCAAGCTTCAGTATGAACTCAACTAGATTAAGGTCTGGATCTTTTGTCCACTCAGGGTGTAGCAATTCAATTAATTCGTTTACGCGATGGCACTTCATGGTCTTCTCCATAGAACTCGAGATGTGTGCATAACTTAACAAAAAGGCTATAAAAAAGATAAGAAAAAAGCGCATCTGAAGATTTCAAATGCGCTTTTTAGTACAGCGAGTAAGACGTTAAAAACAGGTTTCGCGGTATTGAATGAAACTTAGCTTTTTTGGTCCTCATCGGACTTCTGCTTTTTAGACGGTACAGGCGCAAAATAACTTCTACGCTGTGCCACTCGACTGCTAGGTCGAGCAAACCTGACGGTTGTTGGAAACATACTTCACCAAATAGTCAGGCATATCCTTTGCCGTTAATACAGATACTCAACGAGTATCAATGATATATCGTACCAGATAACCTTAGTCGCTGAACAATAAATGTTCTATTTTTTAATGGGATGAATTGCAGTGTTTTGTTGAACTGAGATCAAAAAGAGCACAAATGGTTTTGGTTATAGAGCGTTTTTGAGCCAGTATAAATAGAGTTGTATTGTTTGAGAGGTCAAGCATGTCATTTTTTAAGAAAACACTGGCTAGCTTAGGTATTGGTTCAGCCAAGGTTGATTCTGTACTGCAGCAAGAAACCTTGATTCCGGGTGATCCTGTAAGGGTTGTCATCCATGTTTATGGTGGTGCTACTGAGCAGCATATTGATCACATAGACTTAAAACTGTGTTGTCGTTACATCACCGAAAGAGAAGAACGACAGCCGCATAGCGAAGGTGCGCTCAAGCGTCGCGTGCCGCAAAATTACGTGTTGGATAAATGGGAGCTTCCATACTCATTTACGATTCATCCATCAGAGGAGCGTACTTTTGAGATCGAGCTTACTGTTCCGTTTAATACCCCACTGACGATTGGTGACTCTAAGGTGTGGCTGGAAACGGCTCTAGATATCGACCTTGCCATCGATCCTACCGATAAAGATATGCTGACGGTTCGTCCCGACCCTGTCATGGATAAGATCTTCTCTGAACTTGAGGAATTGGGGCTGCGCATTCGTCAGGTTGAGTGTGAGGCGGCAAAGGGGTTTGAAATGCCCTTTGTACAAGAATTTGAGTTTGTGCCAACCACGGGTTTATTCCACGGCACCTGGCGTGAAGTGGAAATTATTGCCTACCGTGACGAACAACACCTGCAATTGTGGTTCGAGATAGACCGACAGAAGAAGGGTTTTGATGGGCTTCTATCAAACCTGCTAGGCTCATCTGAGCTTAATTGCTACCTGTCGCTGTCCAATGAATTGACCAGTGAACAGGCAGCGCAGCAGGTAGTGGATTACTTAACGGACTTGTTTAAAGCCAAGCAGGGCTAGCGTCTCCAAAATGCCGGCAAGAACAGTACCAGTATCGTCAGTATTTCTAGGCGGCCGAGTAGCATACCAAAGCTTAGAAGCCACTTTGCAGCATCGGGCAGTGATGAGAAGTTCCCGGTTGGGCCAATCACTGAGCCCATGCCGGGGCCTACATTCGCTACGGCGGTAATCGCTCCAGAGAGACTAGTTATGGCATCAAGGCCCATTGCACTTAAGCCTGCTGCAACGATAAGTACGGTTGCGAAAAAGGTAAGACTAAAAGCAACAATAGAGCGAATGATATCGTCGTTAACGCGGCGTTTGTTATAGCGCTGCACGAATACACCCGATGGGTGAATCAGCTTCATCATCTGTATTTTAAGCAGGGTAAGGGCTATCTGGAAACGAAATACCTTGATACCACCTGCTGTTGAGCCAGAGCAGGCACCCATCATCAGTAGAAACGCAAACAGTACCGTGGTTAACGTGCCCCAAGCAGTAAAGTCCTCTAAGCCAAATCCTGTGGTTGTCAGCACCGACACCACATTGAACATAGAAACCCTAAGGGCATCACTAACTTGATAGTGATCTCGTATGACCAACCATGCCGTAATAGCTAAACTGGCCACCATAAACAGCTTAAAGAAACCAATGACTTGAGCATCTTTGGTCAAGGCTGAGAGCGATTGCTTTCTATAGGCCGCTACAAATAACAAAAATGGTAACCCACCCAGAAACATAAACAGGGTTGAGAACCATTGTGTCTGATGAGAGAAGTGGTTCATCGAAGCGTCCGATGTTGAGTACCCACCCGTAGAAATAGTGGTAAAGGCATGATTGATCGCCTCAAAAGGCGTCATCCCAGTTGCCACATAACTGCCGAAACAGGCGAGGGTGAGGGTTAGGTAAACCACTACTATGTTTTTGGCGACGCTTTTGACTCTTGGTGAGCTTTTATCAGACCAGTCTGAAGATTCGGTCTGGAATAAGCGCATACCCCCAACGTTGAGCATTGGCAGAATCGCCACCCCCATAACAATAAAGCCAATACCACCTAGCCATTGCAGTAGTGAGCGCCACAGTAAGATGCTATGGGACATATCATCAAGACCACTGAGCACGGTTGAACCTGTGGTGGTAATCCCCGACATAGTTTCAAAGTAGGCATCAGTGAAGCTGATATGATTGATGAAGACAAACGGTAGGGCGGCAAAGATAGTACTTACCACCCATACGAGTGTCGTGACCAAGAAAACGTCTCTGACATTGAGTTTGAACTGTTTAGTACGCCCGAAACTTAAGCAAATAAATGAGACCAAGTGGGTGATGGCTACCGCTTGGGCAAATTCAACAAAGCCACTTCCGGGATTGAATATCGCCAGAATAGTCGGTGGATACATGAACAGGGCTAGTTTTGATAACACTAGCCCAAGAACAAACAGTATCGGTCGTACGTTTACCATTGGTGGGTTGGCCTACAAGAAGAAAGGGCTTGGTTGGAATAAGGTTTCAACGTCCGGCACGTACTTTTTATCTACCAGGAACATCACTACGTGATCATCTTGCTCAATCATGGTTCTGTCGTGTGCAATTAACACCTCTTCGCCACGCACTATAGCGCCAATGGTGGTACCTGGTGGTAGCTTAAGATCACCCACGGCTCTGCCTACTACCTTGGATGTGTTTTCATCACCATGAGCGATGGCCTCGATAGCTTCTGCAGCGCCTCGACGCAAAGAAGATACGTTGACGATATCGGCTCTACGAACATGGGTAAGTAGCGCTGAAATGGTCGCTTGCTGAGGAGAAATAGCCACGTCAATATCGCCACCCTGCACAAGGTCAACATAGGCGCCACGTTGAATCAAAACCATAACCTTTCTAGCGTTGAGGCTTTTTGCCAGCATCGCTGACATGATGTTGGTCTCATCTTCATTGGTCAGAGCGATGAACACGTCCATCTCTTCAATGTTTTCTTCGTAAAGCAGTTCTTTGTCTGCCGCATCACCACACAGCACAATGGTGTTGTCTAGCTCTTCGGAGAGCATTTCAGCACGCTCAAGGCTGCGCTCAATCAGCTTTACTGAGTAATTCCGTTCAAGACGTTTAGCCAGTCCTGCGCCAATATTACCGCCACCGACGATCATGATTTTGCGGTATTGTTTTTCCAGTCGCTGCAGTTCACTCATTACGGAGCGGATATCATTACTCGCGGCGACAAAGAACACCTCATCATCGGCCTCAATGATGGTGGTGCCCTGAGGTCTAATGGCTCGCCCTTGACGGAAAATAGCCGCCACGCGCGTATCTATATGTGGCATGTGCTCACGCAAAGCCGAAATGGCATTACCCACGAGTGGACCACCATAAAAGGCCTTAACTGCCACCAAACTGACCTTCTCTTCAGCAAAGCTAACCACCTGCAACGCCCCAGGATACTGAATAAGGCGTTCAATATAGCCAGTAACTAGCTCTTCGGGTGCAATCAGATGATCTACAGGAATAGCGCCAGATTTGAATAGAGAGTCTTTCTCTGCTAAATATTCAGGTGAACGAATACGAGCGATTCTGTTAGGCGTATTGAATAAGGTAAAAGCCACTTGGCATGCAGCCATGTTGGTTTCATCGGCATTAGTGACCGCCACCAACATGTCCGCATCTTGCGCACCTGCTTCTCTTAGGGTGTCAGGGTGACTTGCTGCACCATTGACCACTCGCAGATCATACTTATCCTGTAGCTCTCTCAGGCGGCGACTATTGGTATCCACGATAGTGATATCGTTGTTTTCGCCAACTAGATTCTCTGCAAGAGTGCCGCCTACCTGACCAGCACCCAAGATTATGATTTTCATCGATTATTTCCCTATATACAGCAGGACTTAGTTTAATTTAGTTCGCTTTTGCAGAACCGCATAATAGAAGCCGTCCATATTGTGCTCTCCAGGCAAAATTTGTCGACCTGGGTTGCTTGGATCGCTGTCGATGAGCTCGGCATCATCTGTGCGGGCTAAGAATGCCAGTACTTGCTCCTTGTTTTCAATCGGAGCGATAGAACATGTTGCGTAAACTAAGGTTCCGCCTTGCTTCAATTGTTGCCACATAGCGTCCAAAATTTCACTTTGTAGCTGAGACAATGCAGGCAAGTCATCGGCGCGTCTGAGCCATTTGATATCTGGATGACGACGGATAACACCTATCGCTGAGCACGGTGCATCGAGAAGGATGCGGTCGAACTTCTCGCCTGTCCACCACTCTTCTGGGTAGCGAGCATCAGCACAAAGTACTTTTGCTTCAAGGCCTAAACGGTCGAGGTTTTGATAAACGCGATCAAGACGTTGTTCGTCAGCATCAATTGCTACAACTTGGCTATCCGTTGTGTTCTCAAGGATATGAGCCGTTTTACCACCAGGGGCCGCACAGCAATCAAGAATCAACTCACCATCTTTTGGTTGCAGATATTCCAGTGACAGTTGCGCTGCGGCGTCTTGCACTGATACCCAGCCTTGATCGAACCCAGGAAGCTTGCTCACATCGCATGCTTTTAGCAGGCGTAATGCATGGCGAGCTTGAGGGTGAGTTTCGGCCTCAATCTCTTCATCTTCTAGCAGTTTTAGATACTCATCACGAGTATGGTGCTTGCTGTTCACACGTAGCCACATAGGTGCCTTAGTGTTGTTGGCTTCAACAATCGACTCCCAATCGTTCGGGTATGCTTCGCGAAGAAGTTTCAATAACCAGCTTGGGTGTCCGTATTTTCCTGCATCATGCTTAACCGATAACTCATCCAGTTTCTGTTGATTGCGCTGGTAGTTTCGAAGTACGGCATTGACCAAGCCTTTAAGCTTGTGTCCCTTTAGCGACTGGCATGCTTCAACGGTTTCAGCCACTGCTGCATGATCTGCCGTACGCATAAAACTCAGTTGGTAGATACCCACCAACATTAAATGGTGGAACACACGCTGCTTACCTTTTAGAGGTTTTTCCATCAGTTCATTAACTATGGTCTCTAATCTTGGTAGGTAGCGCAGACAGCCGTAACAAATCTCTTGCAGAAGCGCGTGGTCACGAGGCTTTAGGTTGAATTGTGCTGCAGGTAAAGCGCTGGAAAGCGAGTACCCTTTGTCTACAACTTGGAACAGCACTGTGGCTGCGGCGGCGCGTACATTCATAGGTATTTCCTAACAAGAGTAAGGCTTGAGAACCTCAAGCCTTAGTAGTAGTTGTTTAATCTAGCTGGGTTCCTAGTGGGAACCAATCTGCTCGAGAGTTGAGTACGTCACCAACGGACATAGCTTTCTTGCCTGGAACCTGAATTTGTTCCAAAACTAAGCTGCCATTTCCGGTCGCTATATGAATACCCGTTTTATCTGCTTTGATTATGGTGCCAGCGACTTCAGAGCTAGGCGTAGCATTAACACTGGCCTTCCACACCTTGATATTTTTGTCGCCAATCGAGAAGTAGCTCATCGGCCAAGGGTTGAACGCGCGGACTTCACGCTCTAGCACGACAGCCTCTTTAGTCCAATCTAGCTGTGCTTCTTCTTTGCTGAGTTTCTTAGCATAGTTTGATAGGGCATCATCTTGCTTGACAGGAACGGCGGTGCCTTCGGCAATAGAAGAAAGGCACTCAACAAGTGCAACAGGGCCCAGTTTAGCCAGTTTGTGATAAAGGGCAGCACTGGTGTCTTCTGGCTCGATAGGCAGGGTAGCAATATGCAGCATGTCGCCAGTATCTAACCCAACATCCATCTGCATGATGGTAACGCCAGTCTCTGCATCTCCGGCCCAAATTGAGCGTTGAATTGGAGCTGCACCGCGCCAGCGAGGAAGGATTGAACCGTGAACATTAATACAGCCTAGCTTTGGAGTATCCAGAACCTGCTTTGGTAACAGTAGCCCATAAGCCACCACAACCATGATGTCTGCATCAAGGTCTGCCAACTGCTGTTTAGCTTTATCAGACTTGAAGTTTTCTGGCTGATAAACTGGGATATTGTGTTCGATAGCGAGGTTTTTAACAGGGCTTGCTGTTAGCTTTTTGCCTCGGCCAGCAGGTTTATCTGGTGTTGAATAAACCGCGATAACCTCATGCTCCGAAGATAACAACGCCGACAAATGGTCGGCGGCGAAATCTGGAGTACCTGCAAATACGATCTTTAGTGCTTTGCTCAATGCAAACTCCTAGTTACTAGTTTTTCTCGTTGTAGCGCTTAATTTTTTCTAGCTTGTCTTTAATGCGCTTGCGTTTTAGCGGAGAGAGATAATCAACAAAAAGTTTACCCGCCAAGTGGTCAAGCTCATGCTGCACACAGATGGCAAGCAGGTCATCAGCGTCAAAAGTGAATTCTTCACCCTCTCTGTTCAGAGCCTTCACCGAAATTTCTGCTGCGCGAGAAACAAGCGCACGTGCACCTGGAACAGAAAGGCAGCCTTCTTCGATGCCGTCTTCGCCACGTTTCTCAGTGATCTCTGGATTGATAAGAATCAAAGGCTCGTCGCGAGTCTCAGAAAGGTCAATAACCACGATCTGTTTATGCACGTCTACTTGCGTAGAAGCTAGGCCAATGCCCTCTTCTGCGTACATAGTCTCAATCATGTCATCGATGTGAGTTTGTAGTTCTGGCGTAAAGTCTACAACCGGCTTAGCGACGGTGCGTAGACGATCATCTGGAAAGGTTAGTACATGTAATAAAGACATAATCACTCAAAAAAGTTGAACTGCGCCGAAAGAATCTCAGCCATTTGTGACAATTTTAGTCATTTTGGTCTTCAAATAACAGCACCAATCCACTTCGATGAGATTCTCTATGACAGAACAACAGATAACAGCATGGCTTACGCTCTGTATGACGCCTCGTTTAAGTGGAGTTAGGCTGCAGAAAATCCTTGAGTTTCTTTCCCCCAAGCAGCTGTTATCTCTGTCAAAGAAGGAGCTATTTTCTCTTAAGTTTACTGAGCCTCAGGTACGATTTTTAACGGCCACATCGAATCAAAGTGTCGACAAATGCCTAGAGTGGGCAGATAAAGATGGTAATCATTTACTCATTGCTGAAGACAAAGAAACGTATCCGCCTTTGTTGAAGGAAATCCCCAGCTTTCCTCCGGTGCTGTTTGTTCAAGGGGAGGTGACCACACTGTGCTCGACCCAAGTAGGTATCGTTGGTAGCCGAAATAGTTCTCAAGATGGCCTATACATTACTCGCCAATTTTCTTCGGAACTGACCAGTATTGGAGTGACGATCACCAGTGGCTTAGCCTTAGGGGTGGATGGTCACGCGCATCAGGCGTGTTTAGAGCAGAACGGAAAAACAATTGCCGTATTAGGGAGTGGCTTTGATTTTTTATATCCAAAGCAACACAAGTTGTTAGCACAGCGAATCAAGGCGAATGGTGCGCTTGTTTCTGAGTTTCCGCCCTTTTATCCACCGAGAGCGTATAACTTTCCAAGGCGTAATCGAATCATCAGCGGGTTGTCCGTTGGGGTGCTGGTGGTTGAGGCAGCGCAAAAAAGTGGATCTTTAATAACGGCGCGTTTTGCTTTAGAGCAAGGGCGTGATGTTTACGCAGTTCCGGGCTCGGTGCTCAACCCCAATGCTGCGGGGTGCAATCAATTGCTTCGTGACGGAGCGATTTTAGTGAGAGATGTACAAGATATTGTTCATGAAATTAATGGCTTAGTTAACTGGTCTTCTACAATACAACAAGAGGCTGCTTTATCTTTGTCGCCGTCAGTCGAAAAGGGAGAAGAAAGAGAGCAAATGGAGACAGGAAATCAGCCAATACTGGAACTGTTAGGAGAGAGACCAGTGGCAGTTGATTTTTTAGCAGAAAGGACCCATTTACCCGTAAATCAGGTTATGATGCAGTTATTAGAGCTGGAGCTTCAAGGTATAGTGGCTTCAGTCGTTGGTGGTTACATTAGATTAAGGGGGAGCTGACTATGATGGATATTCTTATGTATCTGTTTGAGACGTACATTCATAGCGAGAGTGATTTGAACGTCAATCAAGATGAGCTTGAGCAAGAGCTCCTTCGTGCTGGCTTTCGCCAAGATGAAGTGTACAAAGCGCTAAATTGGTTGGAAGACTTAGCGGCCTTGCAAAGTGAAGACTCAAGTCAAAACATTGCGACCAGCTCAGCGACGTCAATTCGCATCTACTCAGACCAAGAACAGCAAAGAATAGACACTCGCTGTCGAGGCTTTATCTTGTTTTTAGAGCAAATAGGCGTATTAAGCGCAGAATTGCGTGAGATGGTGATAGACCGAGTGATGGGACTAGAAACCACCGACTTGCAATTGGATGACCTGAAATGGATCATCTTGATGGTGCTGTTTAACGTACCCGGCAATGAAAATGCTTACACAACGATGGAAGAGCTACTCTACTCGACAGATCACGGCATTTTGCATTAATCCAACTATGAATAAGATCAACAACCAACTGTTTTCTTCTGAAGGGCATGCTCTAGAACAGCACTGCCCAAACTGCGGTAACCCTTTACAGATGCGCCATGGTAAACATGGTGCGTTTCTTGGTTGCACTCAATATCCTGCTTGTGACTATATAAAGCCTTTGCATCAAGCGTCAGGGCAGATACTAAAACCTCTTGGTGTGCCTTGTCCGGATTGTGGCGATGAGCTTGTGCTAAGACAGGGTCGCTATGGCATGTTTATCGGCTGCTCGAGTTATCCTGAGTGTCACTATATTGGCAGTATGGATGAGCCCGAAGACCACAGTGTTGAGTCTTTTTCTTGCCCAGAGTGCAATAAAGGGCATTTGATAGAGAGGAAGTCGCGATTTGGCAAGGCATTCTATGCCTGTGACCAATATCCTAAGTGCCAATTCTCTATTAACAATGAACCCAAACAAGGAACATGCCAAGAGTGCGGCTTCAAGCTACTGGTGGTTAAGAAGAGCGGTGAGAAAAGCAGTTTGCTGTGTGCAAGCCGCAAGTGCCAAGTAAAACAGCAATAGAGTCGCACTAAGAAACAATAAAAAAGGAGGCGTTAGCCTCCTTAGTTTTTTAAGTTCTGTTCAGATTACTTCTGATGCAGTGCTGGAAAGGCATCGGCGTCAAGCCACTGAGCAATAGATTGTAGCTGTTGCTCTAAGTCTGCTTGGTCATTGCCACACACGTTAATGTGTCCCATCTTACGACCAGGACGCTTTTCTTTGCCATACCAATGAATGTGAGCTTGGCTCATGCTGAGTAACTCTTCGGCAAGAGTATCTTCACCTAGAATATTTATCATTGCCGTAGGGCGAAGTGCTTTAGTGCTTCCTAGAGGAAGGCCACATACAGCGCGCATATGGTTTTCAAACTGACAAGTCTCAGCGCCTTGTTGTGTCCAGTGACCAGAGTTGTGAACGCGTGGTGCGATCTCATTGACCATCAATTGACCCTGAACGTCAAAAAACTCTAACGCCAACACGCCAACATAATCTAGACATTCCGCTACAGCAGTAAACATCTGTTTTGCTTGAGCTTGAAGCTCTGGCTCGTCGATGGCAGTAGAAAGGCTCAATACACCATTGGTGTGTACATTCTCAGCTAGCGGGTATACCGCAATCTCACCATGCTTGTTTCTAGCACCGATCAAAGACACTTCACGATCAAACCCAACAAACTCTTCAGCAATAATGGCCTGCGCTTCAGAAGAGGCTATACACTCCTCCATTTCAGCCCATACTGCTTGAGCCGTCGAGCGGTCTTTTAAACGCCATTGACCCTTTCCATCGTATCCACCTAGCGTGCTCTTAAGCACCATAGGTAAACCAACGTAGTCGATAGCGTTTTCAAAGTCTTGTCGGGTGCGAATAAGAGAGTACTTAGCATTCGCGACTCCAGCCTTATCTAGCAGCGCTTTTTCGATACGGCGGTCGCCACCGGTTTTAATGGCTTCTGCACTTGGCAGTAATTTGCCACTGGCTTGGCAAGCATCCAGTACTGGATGTGGAACATGCTCAAACTCTGCAGTGATGACATCAGCCTGTTCGATAGCAGCTTGTAACCCGCTACCTAACTTAGTTTGAGTGATAGGTTCAACAATAGATTCGCTGTTGACATCAAAAGCTATGGTCTTGATATTCAGTGGGGCGGCAGCCAGCGCCATCATGCGAGCTAACTGTCCGGCACCTAAAACTAAAACTTGCACGGTATTAATCCTCCGCTGGGTTCGGATTAGCAAGTACTGTATCGGTTTGTTCCTTGCGGAAAGCTTCTACTTTTGCCATTACTTCAGGAACGTGAGTACCAATGATCTGTGCCGCTAGAATACCTGAATTTGCTGCACCCGCTTCACCGATAGCCAGTGTACCTACCGCAATGCCTTTTGGCATTTGAACGATAGACAGCAAAGAGTCCATGCCTTTTAGAGCACGAGATTGAACCGGAACACCTAGAACAGGAAGGCTAGTAAATGCTGCACACATACCAGGAAGGTGAGCTGCACCGCCCGCGCCTGCAATAATGACTTTAATGCCGCGATCTTTTGCGCTATTTGCATAGTCCGCTAGTAGTTGTGGAGTACGGTGAGCTGAAACCACTTTAGTTTCGTAACTAACACCGAATTGGTCGAGCATCTCAGCGGCTAACTTCATCGTTGGCCAATCTGACTTAGAACCCATGATAATACCGACTTGCATGTAACGACTCCTAATTTAACTAGTTGAGCTTTGAATACCAATTTTGCGCGCATTATACGGTTATTTTTTGAATAGGAAAACGTTTGCGTCGGTTTGTTTTGCCGATTTACAGGAAATGCTTACCAGCTAGGAATAGAATTTGTAAACTAAGTAGAAAGATAGTGTAGAAAAGGACACTCAAGGAATGATGGTAATTGATCAAGCAGTTGATGCTCTGAAGCAAGGAAAGGTAATTGCATACCCCACTGAGGCTGTATTTGGAGTTGGATGCGATCCAGACGATGAGAAAGCGCTAGAAGCACTTATCGAACTAAAGCAAAGAGACCCAAGCAAGGGACTAATCCTGATTGCAGCAAGCTTTGATCAGCTGTTGCCTTACGTTGATGTAAGTGCGTTATCTACAGAGCAATTAGATACGGTATTTAAAAGCTGGCCGGGACCTGTGACTTGGGTGATGCCCATCAGTAAAAAAGTCCATGAGTTGGTTCATGGGCAGTTTGATAGTGTTGCAGTAAGAGTAACAGACCATGAGATGGTGCAGCAGCTTTGCTTAGAATTTGGCAAACCCATTACCTCCACAAGTGCCAACCTATCCGGTTTGCCACCCTGCCTGACTGTTGATGAGGTTGAAAGCCAGTTAGGGTCTGAAGATGTGTTTATCTTGCAAGGCGCTGTGGGCAACCGAAATAAACCCTCAGAAATAAAAGACGCACGATCTCTACAAGTATTAAGACAAGGATAAATGATGGCACAGGTCGACAAGGAAGCGGTAAAGCGCTTTCTACTACAGCTACAAGATACTATTTGTACTGAACTGGAAGCTGCGGATGGAGAGGCCACCTTTATAGAGGATGCATGGACTCGAGAACAAGGCGGAGGCGGTCGTACGCGTGTTCTAAAAGGCGGAGCGACTATTGAGCAAGGTGGAGTGAACTTTTCGCATGTCTTTGGAGATAAAATGCCAGGCTCAGCTACTGCACATCGACCAGAGCTCGCTGGACGCAAGTTTGAAGCCATGGGTGTTTCTCTGGTTATTCATCCCAACAATCCATTTATTCCCACTTCACATGCCAATGTGCGCTTCTTTATTGCAGAGAAAGAGGGCAGCGAACCTATTTGGTGGTTTGGTGGCGGGTTTGATTTAACGCCTTTCTATCCCTTTGAAGAAGACTGCCAGCACTGGCATGACACAGCAAAGCAGTTATGCGCCCCCTTCGGTGATGATGTATACGCAGAACATAAAAAATGGTGTGATGATTACTTCTTCTTGCCTCATCGCAATGAGACACGTGGTGTAGGAGGTTTGTTCTTTGATGATCTCAATCAGTGGGGCTTTGAAAAAAGCTTTGCTTATATGCGTGCGGTCGGCGAAGGCTTCACTAAAGGCTACTTGCCTATTATAGAGAAGCGAAAAGAGACGCCATTTACAGACCAGCATCGCCAGTTCCAACTGTATCGACGTGGTCGCTATGTAGAGTTCAACCTTGTCTATGACAGAGGCACCCTGTTCGGTTTACAGAGTAAGGGAAGAACGGAATCTATCTTGATGTCTATGCCACCATTAGCACGATGGGAGTATAACTATCAGGTAGAAGAGGATTCGCATGAAGCTCTGCTGTATAACGAGTACTTATCACCAAGAGAGTGGTAGTGCTTTTTCTTCGTCGTTATCAGTGATAGGTTCATAGCCAGTCGTTTTAATCAGTAGTAATTCAATCAGGTAGGAAGATGAATCAGTCAATTGATCAGTATGTTGTTTTTGGGAACCCAATAAAGCAGAGCAAATCTCCCTTTATTCATACGCTGTTCGCGAGGCAGACTAACCAAAGCATCCACTATGCAACGCAATATGCTGAGGTTGGAGAGTTTACTCAGGCCGCGAAGACCTTTTTTATTGAAGGTGGTAAAGGGTGCAATGTGACAGCCCCTTTTAAGCATGACGCATACGAGTTTGCAGATCGATTAACTGAGCGGGCTAAACTAGCTGGTGCAGTGAATACATTGAAGAAGCTAGATGATGGCGAAATTATTGGTGATAACACCGATGGTGAAGGACTTGTGCAAGACCTGCTTCAGTATCAAGTGGTATTGAAAGGCGCTCGTATTTTGATTATTGGTGCTGGTGGTGCAGTAAGAGGTGTGCTCAAGCAACTACTTGATCAAAAGCCAGCACAACTCGTCATCACAAATAGAACCTATAGCAAAGCGCAGTTGATGGTGGAGCAATTCAAACAGTACGGCCCAATTGAAGCGTTGCCAATTGAAGAAGTAGAAGAAAGCTTCGATGTGGTTATCAACTCTACCTCAGCAGGCCTAACCAAGGAATTACCTGAGATTTCTGCAACTATATTTTCATCTAATACAGTGAGCTATGACATGGTTTATGGCTCCGGTACTACGGTATTTAATCAGTGGGCTAAAGATAATGGTGCAGTGAAGGCTTATGACGGGCTAGGGATGCTAGTTGGACAAGCAGCTGAGAGCTTTGTGTTGTGGAGAGGTATTCGCCCAGGGGCGAAACAAGTGCTGCGTGAACTTCGTAAAAATCTAGAGGGCTCGTAATTGAATCAATCAATAATCTTTACTGATCAGCAAAGCTGGGATGAGAATAGAAAAGCAGTGGTGTTTATAGGTCAGCAATCTGGAAACCTGATTGAGTGCTTAGTCTCTGCTGATTATTTAGGAAATCTCTGTCAATTACAGATTGATGATGAAGCAATGGCTTTAAAGGTGTTCTCTGAATATCGCTTTGATCTGGAAGACCTAGCGGAAGAGCTGATCGAAGCGGAAGAGTTCAATCAGCTCGGGCAAATAGAAATTAATTAATATCGTGTACTTCGTTCAGGTAATCATTTTTGTTCTGTACGTAGTTATCAGCGGATTTAGAAAGAAAGGCTGCTTCTTGTTCTGTTAGGGGTCTTACCTGTTTTACTGGGCGCCCTACATAAAGGTAGCCACTTTCTAATGTCTTATTCGGTGGTACTAAGCTACCCGCTCCAATAAACACATTGCTCTCTATTACTGCGCCATCAAGAATGGTGGTGCTCATACCGACCAAGACTCTATCTTTAATAGTGCATCCGTGTAGCATCACCAAATGCCCAATTGTCACCTCATCACCAATGATGAGAGGGTATCCCTCAGGGTTATTCGCGTTTTTGTGAGTAACATGCAGTACAGAACCATCTTGAATGTTGGTGCGCTGACCAATGTGTATATGGTTAACGTCTCCTCTAGCTGCGACTTGTGGCCAAATACTAGAATCCGTACCAATCTTAACGTCGCCAACAACAACTGCAGAGTCATCGATATAAACGCCAGGCTCAATAGAAGGCTTTATTCCTTTGTAGCTACGTAAAGAACTCATAGTTAAACTCCATCAAAACTGTATAAATATTGTTATCAAACTATCAAAAAAAGGCCCTTCTGGCCAATAGATGAACATACGGTACAAAAAGCTGAAATTCTTTGGAAAAAACGCTTGCCAATGTGACGAGCATCTCTATAATGCGCCCCACTGACACGGCAACAGCGACAACGCTTTGCAGTGATTTAGTAGGCAAATTAGCCGAACCATTTGAGTTTAACTTCTCTTCGAAAATAAATTCAAAAAAGTGTTTGACACTCTGGTTCAAAACGCTAGAATGGCCGTCCACTTGAGAGGCAAGCCTCGATAGTAAGCTCTTTAACAATTTAGACCTATCAATCTGTGTGGGCACTCGTTGATGATAATCGAAAAGATTTATCAATGAACTGAGTGACCAATACAATGATTTTTAATCATTGGCACAGTCAATTCATTATCGTTCTGTTGGAACGATAATAGCTTTAAAATTACTTCTTACTTTCGAGTAAGGAACAGTTTTGAAGTCAGTATTCATTGAGCCGGTCGCAAGACCAAAAAAACTTTAATTGAAGAGTTTGATCATGGCTCAGATTGAACGCTGGCGGCAGGCCTAACACATGCAAGTCGAGCGGAAACGATGATTCTGAACCTTCGGGGGACGAATTAGGCGTCGAGCGGCGGACGGGTGAGTAATGCCTGGGAAATTGCCCTGATGTGGGGGATAACCATTGGAAACGATGGCTAATACCGCATAACGTCTACGGACCAAAGAGGGGGACCTTCGGGCCTCTCGCTTCAGGATATGCCCAGGTGGGATTAGCTAGTTGGTGAGGTAATGGCTCACCAAGGCGACGATCCCTAGCTGGTCTGAGAGGATGATCAGCCACACTGGAACTGAGACACGGTCCAGACTCCTACGGGAGGCAGCAGTGGGGAATATTGCACAATGGGCGCAAGCCTGATGCAGCCATGCCGCGTGTATGAAGAAGGCCTTCGGGTTGTAAAGTACTTTCAGTCGTGAGGAAGGCGTTGGAGTTAATAGCTTCAGCGTTTGACGTTAGCGACAGAAGAAGCACCGGCTAACTCCGTGCCAGCAGCCGCGGTAATACGGAGGGTGCGAGCGTTAATCGGAATTACTGGGCGTAAAGCGCATGCAGGTGGTTTGTTAAGTCAGATGTGAAAGCCCGGGGCTCAACCTCGGAACCGCATTTGAAACTGGCAGGCTAGAGTACTGTAGAGGGGGGTAGAATTTCAGGTGTAGCGGTGAAATGCGTAGAGATCTGAAGGAATACCAGTGGCGAAGGCGGCCCCCTGGACAGATACTGACACTCAGATGCGAAAGCGTGGGGAGCAAACAGGATTAGATACCCTGGTAGTCCACGCCGTAAACGATGTCTACTTGGAGGTTGTGGCCTTGAGCCGTGGCTTTCGGAGCTAACGCGTTAAGTAGACCGCCTGGGGAGTACGGTCGCAAGATTAAAACTCAAATGAATTGACGGGGGCCCGCACAAGCGGTGGAGCATGTGGTTTAATTCGATGCAACGCGAAGAACCTTACCTACTCTTGACATCCAGAGAATTCGCTAGAGATAGCTTAGTGCCTTCGGGAACTCTGAGACAGGTGCTGCATGGCTGTCGTCAGCTCGTGTTGTGAAATGTTGGGTTAAGTCCCGCAACGAGCGCAACCCTTATCCTTGTTTGCCAGCACGTAATGGTGGGAACTCCAGGGAGACTGCCGGTGATAAACCGGAGGAAGGTGGGGACGACGTCAAGTCATCATGGCCCTTACGAGTAGGGCTACACACGTGCTACAATGGCGCATACAGAGGGCGGCCAACCAGCGATGGTGAGCGAATCCCAAAAAGTGCGTCGTAGTCCGGATTGGAGTCTGCAACTCGACTCCATGAAGTCGGAATCGCTAGTAATCGTGAATCAGAATGTCACGGTGAATACGTTCCCGGGCCTTGTACACACCGCCCGTCACACCATGGGAGTGGGCTGCAAAAGAAGTGGGTAGTTTAACCTTCGGGAGGACGCTCACCACTTTGTGGTTCATGACTGGGGTGAAGTCGTAACAAGGTAGCCCTAGGGGAACCTGGGGCTGGATCACCTCCTTATACGATGATTACTCACGATGAGTGTCCACACAGATTGATATGGTTTAAAAAAGTTAAGAGTTTAATGTTGGGTCTGTAGCTCAGCTGGTTAGAGCGCTCGCCTGATAAGCGGGAGGTCGGTGGTTCAAGTCCACTCAGACCCACCAATTTCTTTCCCAAAAGAGGTTGGATAAAACATTAAGTTTTGGGGCTATAGCTCAGCTGGGAGAGCGCCTGCCTTGCACGCAGGAGGTCTGCGGTTCGATCCCGCATAGCTCCACCATCTTTAAGCGTATTTGCTTAAGTACTCTTAAAAATGGTTTTTTCCTTTATAGGAAACAAACTTGCTCTTTAACAATTTGGAAAGCTGACGAATAGTATTTGATTAATACTATTCAAATTTAAAAGTTCTCAAATCCTAGTGTCTATTTATAGATGTTAGGTACCAACACACATTCAAGTGTTCTTGGGAATGTATCCTTGCCAGGATGCATTCAAATTTGAGTCCGGCAAAATCGAATGTTATCTCGCTCATAATAAAGAGATAACGCACCTTGGAAACGTCATACTACGTTGTAGCAAACGTATTGCGTAAGCAAGACCCTTTGGGGTTGTATGGTTAAGTGACTAAGCGTACACGGTGGATGCCTTGGCAGTCAGAGGCGATGAAAGACGTAATAACTTGCGATAAGCCCAGATTAGGTAGTAATAACCATTTGAGTCTGGGATTTCTGAATGGGGAAACCCACGTGCATAAGCACGTATCGTTATGTGAATACATAGCATAACGAGGCAAACTCGGGGAACTGAAACATCTAAGTACCCGAAGGAAGAGAAATCAACCGAGATTCCGAAAGTAGCGGCGAGCGAAATTGGATTAGCCCTTAAGCTTTTAATGCGTCAGGTGAAGAGTCTGGAAAGTCTCGCAGTAAAGGGTGATAGCCCCGTAACCGACAACGCATTTTAAGTGAAAACGAGTAAGGCGGGACACGTGATATCCTGTTTGAACATGGGGGGACCATCCTCCAAGGCTAAATACTACTGACTGACCGATAGTGAACCAGTACCGTGAGGGAAAGGCGAAAAGAACCCCTGTGAGGGGAGTGAAATAGAACCTGAAACCGTGTACGTACAAGCAGTAGGAGCGCCTCGAAGCGTGACTGCGTACCTTTTGTATAATGGGTCAGCGACTTAATTTTAGTAGCAAGGTTAACCGTATAGGGGAGCCGTAGGGAAACCGAGTCTTAACTGGGCGTCGAGTTGCTAGAATTAGACCCGAAACCAGGTGATCTAGCCATGGGCAGGTTGAAGGTTGAGTAACATCAACTGGAGGACCGAACCGACTAATGTTGAAAAATTAGCGGATGACTTGTGGCTAGGGGTGAAAGGCCAATCAAACCTGGAGATAGCTGGTTCTCCCCGAAAGCTATTTAGGTAGCGCCTCGGACGAATACCAATGGGGGTAGAGCACTGTTAAGGCTAGGGGGTCATCCCGACTTACCAACCCTTTGCAAACTCCGAATACCATTGAGTACTATCCGGGAGACACACGGCGGGTGCTAACGTCCGTCGTGGAGAGGGAAACAACCCAGACCGCCAGCTAAGGTCCCAAAGTATAGCTAAGTGGGAAACGATGTGGGAAGGCTCAGACAGCCAGGATGTTGGCTTAGAAGCAGCCATCATTTAAAGAAAGCGTAATAGCTCACTGGTCGAGTCGGCCTGCGCGGAAGATGTAACGGGGCTAAGCTATACACCGAAGCTGCGGCTGCATACTTTTGTATGCGGGGTAGGGGAGCGTTCTGTAAGCGGTTGAAGGTGGTCTGTAAGGGCTGCTGGACGTATCAGAAGTGCGAATGCTGACATGAGTAACGATAAAGGGGGTGAAAAACCCCCTCGCCGGAAGACCAAGGGTTCCTGTCCAACGTTAATCGGGGCAGGGTAAGTCGACCCCTAAGGCGAGGCCGAAAGGCGTAGTCGATGGGAAACGGGTTAATATTCCCGTACTTCTTATAATTGCGATGGGGGGACGGAGAAGGCTAGGTGGGCCTGGCGATGGTTGTCCAGGTTCAAGTATGTAGGCGGAAAGTTTAGGTAAATCCGGACTTTCTTAACGCTGAGATACGATGTCGAGCTGCTACGTGCAGTGAAGTCATTGATGCCATGCTTCCAGGAAAAGCCTCTAAGCTTCAGATTATAAGAAATCGTACCCCAAACCGACACAGGTGGTCGGGTAGAGAATACCAAGGCGCTTGAGAGAACTCGGGTGAAGGAACTAGGCAAAATGGTACCGTAACTTCGGGAGAAGGTACGCTCTTGGCGGTGAAGTCCCTTGCGGATGGAGCTACTAGGAGTCGCAGATACCAGGTGGCTGCAACTGTTTATTAAAAACACAGCACTGTGCAAAATCGTAAGATGACGTATACGGTGTGACGCCTGCCCGGTGCCGGAAGGTTAATTGATGGGGTTAGACTTCGGTCGAAGCTCTTGATCGAAGCCCCGGTAAACGGCGGCCGTAACTATAACGGTCCTAAGGTAGCGAAATTCCTTGTCGGGTAAGTTCCGACCTGCACGAATGGCGTAATGATGGCCACGCTGTCTCCACCCGAGACTCAGTGAAATTGAAATCGCTGTGAAGATGCAGTGTACCCGCGGCTAGACGGAAAGACCCCGTGAACCTTTACTACAGCTTGGCACTGAACATTGACCCTACATGTGTAGGATAGGTGGGAGGCTTTGAAGACGGTACGCTAGTATCGTTGGAGCCGTCCTTGAAATACCACCCTTGTATGCTTGATGTTCTAACGTCGGTCCCTTATCGGGATTGCGGACAGTGCCTGGTGGGTAGTTTGACTGGGGCGGTCTCCTCCCAAAGAGTAACGGAGGAGCACGAAGGTGGGCTAAACACGGTTGGACATCGTGTGGTTAGTGCAATGGCATAAGCCCGCTTGACTGCGAGAATGACAATTCGAGCAGGTGCGAAAGCAGGTCATAGTGATCCGGTGGTTCTGAATGGAAGGGCCATCGCTCAACGGATAAAAGGTACTCCGGGGATAACAGGCTGATACCGCCCAAGAGTTCATATCGACGGCGGTGTTTGGCACCTCGATGTCGGCTCATCACATCCTGGGGCTGAAGTCGGTCCCAAGGGTATGGCTGTTCGCCATTTAAAGTGGTACGCGAGCTGGGTTTAGAACGTCGTGAGACAGTTCGGTCCCTATCTGCCGTGGGCGTTGGAAGATTGAAGGGGGCTGCTCCTAGTACGAGAGGACCGGAGTGGACGAACCTCTGGTGTTCGGGTTGTCATGCCAATGGCATTGCCCGGTAGCTAAGTTCGGAATCGATAACCGCTGAAAGCATCTAAGCGGGAAGCGAGCCCTGAGATGAGTCTTCCCTGGCACTTTAAGTGTCCTAAAGGGTTGTTCGAGACTAGAACGTTGATAGGCAGGGTGTGTAAGTGCTGCGAGGCATTGAGCTAACCTGTACTAATTGCCCGTGAGGCTTAACCATACAACACCCAAGGGGTTTTGTGGACTCAAAGTAAGAACAGATTGAATGTGTATACGAACTTTTAAATATTAGCTTTCCGAATTTTAAAATTTGCTTGGCGACCATAGCATTGTGGACCCACCTGATTCCATGCCGAACTCAGAAGTGAAACACAATAGCGCCGATGGTAGTGTGGGGTTTCCCCATGTGAGAGTAGGACATCGCCAGGCTTTAAATTAAGTCCCTTTGAAGCAGTTAGTAAGACTTTAAAGAGATAAAAATTAGGTGCGGAGTGGTAGTTCAGTTGGTTAGAATACCGGCCTGTCACGCCGGGGGTCGCGGGTTCGAGTCCCGTCCACTCCGCCACTTATTTTAGAGAACCTCGCTTTGCGAGGTTTTTCTGAATCTGAAGTTTGGAAAAAACCAGACTCAGATCACGGTTTTAGGGGTGTAGCTCCAATTGGCAGAGCAGCGGATTCCAAATCCGCGTGTTGGGAGTTCGAATCTCTCCACCCCTGCCATAATTAAGGCTCTAGCAGCAATGCTAGGGCCTTTTTTGCGTTTGGAAAACAGTAAACACTTCTAGAAATACCCAATGATAGGATTAATCATGCCTTCGAATCTCCGGAGTGCCGGCTCAGTCCACCCCTGCCATATCGAAGGCCTTATACCAATCGTACTAAATAACGGGTCATCCTAGCTTGTTAAAATACTCGATGACTGCGTTAGAATTTTTGATTGTAGAATAACTACTTATCAAAAAGTTCTGCCTTGTTATCCAGCGTTTTTCCTACGCTATTTCTGACCACTTACTTACTGTGATTGGTATTACACAGACAAAATATAGAGAATTATCTTACTTGAGTCGTGGCAGTGAGTTCCTATTTAAACAGACTTCGTAAATCGAAATAGGCTATCTCTAATAGATATTTTGAGGCGAGCATTAGTGTGAATAGAGATGTTGCCATCTTACTGGATGTACACATCCTTTCTAGCTGATAGCCGAAAAAAAGCCGCTGATAAACAGCGGCTCCAATCAAACATCAATAAGCTGAATCGACTTACTTACTCAATAACAGCAGTGCTTTTTGTGAGACTTCATTAGCGGCATTGGTGTAGTTCTGTTTGTGCAATGCGTTGGCAAGTTGCCCATAATCAATAGCATTAGGTCGGATCTTCAACGCTGACTCAAAGTAAGCCTGCGCATCACTCCAGTTGCCTTCGTTCATCAGTATCTGACCAATAACACTTTGTAGGTCGCCATTGTCCTTAAACTTCTTCTCTAGCCCCTTAAGGTGGCTCAATACAGGGTACCAATCGGTGATATGTAAGGTTGGAAACACATTCAGTAGTTCAGCCTTAGGTGACTTCTGGGTCGCTTCTTTCAGCACGGTGATCGCCGTTGAGTCTGCTCCGCGATTAATCAGTTCACTGGCAAAGGTCACGATGATCTTACTTTCAGACTTCATGTTTTTGCCTAAATGGTCCCAGTAGCGGACGATACCATCAACACCTTGTTGATTAGATAACTCTGAGATACGCCCCGCATGTGCTTGTACTGAAAGCTTGTGGTATTCGTCTTTATCTACCCCTTTCGCTTTCTTCAATATTGGAAGCAGATCCAATAAAGGCTGCCAGCAATCCAGTTGGATATAGCAGGTTTTTAGCAGGTTGAGCAGACGAGGGTTATCGGGGTAATCATGCCTTAGGCTTGATAGAACATCAAAGGCACTTGCAAAGTCACCCGCGGCCATCGCTTGCTTGCCCTTGGTTAGACCTATAGCAAGATCTGCGCCTTGTTGTTTTGAAGCTAATTCAAAGTATTTATCTCGCTTGTCGTCTTTGCCTAGCTCGTGAGCAGCCTCAGCAGCGACCAGATAACACAGCAATGGCATATCGTGCGAGTTAGACCAGCGAGTTACCTTTTTCTCTGCACTCTGCCAATCACCTTCAATCAACTTGATAATGCCTTCATTGGTCAGCCTACGAGCTTTTTTGAGCTTACGGTTACTAAACCAATTCCAGGTGGCGCTAGATGCTCGTATTGAACGCTTGATTAAGAACTCAGTAAAGAACAAGGCAATCAGAGCGCCGATAACGAAGATGACTAATGTGGTGACACTCATCTCAATAGTGTATTCAGCCAAAGAGATCAGTACATAGCCTTGTTGGCCTGAGAATTGGGTTCCTACGAAAAGACCAATCCCTAGCGCGATGAAAACAAACAGTATACGAATCATTTGTTTTCCTCCGTGACAATAGTCGTCACCTCTCTACGTAAGCGTTCACGAATAATATCTGCGATGAGCTGATTGGTTTCTAGCTTAGCGGGGTACTCTAGGTCTACTTTAACCTTTGATAACTTATCCAATGCACTCTCAAACTCGTTAACGGATTGTGCATCTTGATCTAAATAGGTTTGGCTCCACTCAAGTGCAACAAGCAGACTCTTGCGATAGATCTCCTCTTGTTCTGAGTAGGTTGCTTTGATCGCGGTTTCCAACTTAGCTTTAATGTTCTCTCTCAAGTAGAAATGCTGTTGAGGAGACAGAAGTGGCACAGCGCTACCATCGCGAACTCTAAAGGTGATGAAGTGCTCTGCGAAGTTCTCTAAAGATGTCGATAGGTTGGTTTTCCAGTCCTGAATATCGCTAGAGACATGCTTTTTCGCTTCTTCTGCAGCTTCCGGTAGGATGGCATTGGCCAGTGGTAACTTATCGACTTGCTCTTGAAGAGCGATCAATTGCAGCGCGACGCCATCTTTGTCTAACAGAGGCAAGCTACGCAATTCAGTAATATCATTGGCCATTGCTTGGCGTAGCGGCACCAGACTTGGATCATTAAGTGTCGCGATGCGCTGATCGGCTGCTTCCATTAGTTTGGTTGCAGTAACAAGATCGTGCTCTAAAAACAGCTTTCTTCCCGCGAGTTTAACTAAGTAGTCCGCTTCTGCGAGCAGCCAGTCATTGGGACGGCGCCCTTTGACGTCAGAGATCGCTAGTTGCAGGCTCTCTATGCTTTTTTGTTGCTGACCAATCAATACTTCTGTTCTATTTACCGCTTCGCCGGCTGTCTGAGCCGCTGATTGCTGCGTCTCTTGAAGTTGCGCATTGATTGTCTGTTGGGCTGTTTTTAGTTGACCAGAGACAGCTGAGAGCTGCTGTTGAAGAAGTTGGTTCTGTTGATTGAAGTAATAAAAACCTGCGCCAGCGGTAAGTAGGGAGATAACAACCGCCGCAATAGCGAGTCGTTTTGCTGGCTTGTTCGGTTCGTTCTCTTCACTTTTCTTTGCAGCATTGGGTTTCTTAGCGCTTGGTGCGGTTGCTTTCTTTTGGGCAGGCGAAGCTGGAACGGGTTCACTCTTGTTAACTTTGTTGTCGTCATCGAGTTTTTTATCGTCAGTCATTTTATTTTCCTATGTAATTCGCCTGAATGCTGTCAATGATGGCTTGATTGGATGCACCCTTGATATTGTGAACTTTAGTAAAGCCTAATTGTGAGGCTAATTTAGCGACTCTTTCACTGGGAACCATCAACTGTAAAGAGTGTAACCAATTTTTAGATTGGGTAGGTATTTGTTGTGCAAAGAATTTTAATTGTTCGAAGCTGGTAACAATCAGAGTGTCTACCCCATCGAATTGCCATTGTATAACTCGGCTCTCACCATCAAAGTTTAGCCATTGACGCTGATAACTCTCAACATAGACCACATCCGCTCCAGTTTGTTGCAAGCTTTGGTAAAGCATTTCCCGCCCACTTTCACCCCTCAGTATGCTTATCTTTTTACCTTTTAGATCATAGGAAGCCAAAAGCTCTAATAACCCCTCGGTGTCTTCCGACTTGGGTGAACTGACGCTGAGATGAGTGCATGAACGTAAATAAGCCGCTGTTTTACTGCCAACCGCAAGGTACTGAGTTGATATCGGCCAGTTCTGGCTTTGCTTAGCTAAGATTTCGTTGGTGTAGTGAACGGCTGGTTGGCTGACGGCGATAATCACCTCTGAGTGAGATAGATGCTCTAAGATATGAGGCTGAGGCTGGGATTGCTGAAATGAAACAACGGGGCAGTAGTTTGCTACCACCCCTATATTGCATAAGGCATCACATAGTTCTTTGGCCGAAGGTTGAGGTCGAACTATAAGTGCCTTCATTGGAATTAGGCCTGATTGTACACTTCGCTAAGAATTTCTTTTGCCCCCGAGGCAAGCAGTTCCTGTGCTAGCTCTTCACCCATAGCGATTGCTTGCGAGCGCTCACCTCGAATTTCAGCTCTGATAATCTCAGTACCGTCTGGCTTACCCACTAAACCTCGAAGGTAGAGTTGATTGTCTGGAGTAATCACGCAGTAACTACCGATAGGTACCTGACAACCACCTTCTAGGGCGAGGTTCATCGCGCGCTCAGCGGAAACGCGATCAGAGGTATCGGTATGGTTTAGAGGTTTAATGAGCTCTCGAACACGCTCGTCATCAAGGCGACACTCTATGCCTACTGCTCCTTGCCCTACAGCAGGAAGAGAAGATTCAGGCTCAATATAACTTTGAATACGCTCTACCATTTCTAAGCGCTTTAGCCCAGCTGCGGCTAAGATAATGGCGTCGTATTGCCCGTCATCTAGCTTGCCCAAGCGAGTGCCTACGTTACCTCTTAATTCTTTGATGACAAGATCAGGTCTCGATGCGCTAATTTGACACTGGCGACGAAGGCTACACGTACCAACGATAGCGCCTTGAGGCAACTCATCAACGGATTGGTAAGTATTGGAAACGAAAGCGTCTCTAGGGTCTTCTCGCTCACAGATAACCGCCAAGCCTAACCCCTCAGGGAAATCGACAGGAACGTCCTTCATTGAATGAACGGCAATATCGGCGCGCTTCTCTAGCATGGCTACTTCAAGCTCTTTAACAAACAAGCCCTTTCCGCCTACTTTAGCTAGCGGCGTATCAAGGATGATGTCGCCTTTGGTTACCATAGTCACCAGTTCAACATTTAGGTCAGGGTGAATCTCTTCTAAGCGAGATTTAACGTAGTGAGCTTGCCACAATGCAAGTGGGCTTTTGCGAGTCGCAATTCGAAGAGTTTGTTTTGACATAATAAAGGCAACAAAATGAGAGATAGCCTGATTCTATCACTGCTAGATATAAATTTTCAGCGGGTAGAGATAGGCTTAATGGTGCTAACTCACATAATGTTAAGTTTTATATGCATATGTGATGCTAATCACGCCGTTTAGGTAATACTGATCGCATTTGTGTGACCTTTATAATCTTTGAGTTATTCTGCCAACTTAGCTGTCATTGAAAGGTGGCAACGGGTGATTTTCTTTACCTAATAACTAAAAAGTGTTAGATTGGTCACGTTTTGTAGGGTTTTAGTTTAAAATTAAAGCGTCCTTACTTTTATTTCTTTGTTTGGGAAGTTGACTTGCAAGCATATACTCGCACATTAATCGCTAGGCTCGATTCGCTGAATGAACAGCGTAAACATCGTGCACTAGACATGATGGATGCTCAAGGTAAGCAAGTTTTTTCACTCATTCCGCTTTTGCTTCATTACAACCATCCTGCTTTGCCTGGGTATATCTCTAATGATGTCCCACAAGGCGTCTTCGATTTTTCTGCTGATCTTGAACAACGCCAATTTCTCGACAGTTGTGCTCGTTCAACAGGGGAAGAGATCTCAGCTCCTACCAATATCGATATTCTAGCTCTGTACACCATGGGAAGTACTTCTTCCATTGGCCAGAGCCTGACCAGCGATCTTGATATTTGGGTATGTATCTCCCCAGAGATGCCAGCAGAAAAGCGAAGTGTACTGGCCAACAAGTGTCTCAGAATTACAGCCTGGGCACAGCAACAGGGTATCGAAGCAAACTTTTTCTTGATGGACGATCAGCGATTTAAGCAGTCCAACAAGAGTGAAGCGATGACAGGGGATAACTGTGGCTCTTCTCAGCATATGCTGCTTTTGGATGAGTTCTATCGTTCAGCTATGCGTATGGCAGGTCAACGCCTGTTGTGGAGCATCGTGCCTCCTGAAATGGAAGAGTGCTACGAGCAGTACGTATTAGAGTTATGCAACAGTGGAGAGATCGACTGCAATGAATGGCTTGATTTTGGGCAGCTTAACAAGATCCCAGCAGAAGAATATTTCGGCTCTAGCCTTTGGCAATTGTTCAAAAGCATAGATTCGCCTTATAAATCAGTGCTGAAAGCCATTCTGCTTGAGGCCTATTCATGGGAATACCCGCAGACTCAGCTTTTAAGTATTGATACCAAACGTAGATTCTTTGCACACGAGCCCGACCTTTACGGTATGGATGCTTACTATGCGATGCTAGAAAAGGTAACTCGATACTTGCAAAGAATCGGTGACCAAGCCCGTCTTGATCTTGTGCGTCGTTGTTTCTATTTGAAAACCCACGAGAAATTATCGCAACAGCCTAAACTAGGCTCGGTCTCTTGGCGTCGTAAGGCGATGCAGCAGCTGACCTTGAGCTGGGGTTGGAACGAGCGAGATATTTTTGAACTTGATACGCGTCGTGACTGGAAGGTTGAGCGTGTTAAGGGTGTGCATCACAATCTGCTTGATGCCTTGATGGAAAGTTACCGTAATCTGATCCAGTTTGCGCGTCGAAACGACATCACCTCGGTAATTAGCCCGCAGGATATCTCTATTCTTGCGCGTAAGCTTTACGCTGCCTTTGAGGTGTTGCCGGGCAAGGTTACCTTGCTTAACCAGCAAATATCTCCTGATCTACATGAGCCAGATTTAAGCTTTATTCAGGTGGAAGAAGGGCGCAGTAATGCTGAAGGATGGTATTTATACAAACAACCTTTAACGCCAGAGCGCATTATTGGTCAATCGCCAATTGAGCATCACACATCGCTAAGTAAGCTAGTTGCATGGTCATTCTTTAATGGATTGATCACTGAATCGACACGTTTGCATTCTGTCGTTCGCAGCGCTGATATCGACATTGATAAGCTATATCAGATGGTGAGTGACCTAAGAAATACCTTCTCACTGCGTAAACGTCGTCCTACTATGGAGGCGCTTGCAAGCCCTTGTGAGATAAGCCAGTTGGCAATGTTCATCAACCTTGAGAATGATCCAACTGAAAAGCTAAGTCCACGCCAAGCTAAAAAAGACTGTCGCAACGTAAACTTATTCTCTTGTGGTACAGATGCAACGAGTATGATTGGCAGTGTTGATTTGGTGTATCGAAATTCATGGCATGAAGTGCGTACTCTGCACTTTCGTGGTGAAACCAGTATTCTTGATGCCCTTAAAACGATTTTAGGTAAGATGCACCAAGATGCTCTGCATCCTGAATCTGTGGATGTGTTTAGCTACAGTAAAAACTTCCGCGGTTTGATGCGTAATACGGTTTACCAACTCCTTGCTGAATGTATTGAGCTAAGGCTCAAGCCTGTTGAGCAAGAGAAGCGCCGCCGCTTTAAGGCTATTGGCGTTGGCAGCAAAATGTATGGTTTGTTCTTTGAGCGCCGTGGTGTTTCTGTGCAGACGCTAGAAAATTCTGTAGAGTTTTATCAAAGCATCTCAACCAATAAGCTTACCGGTTCGCCGTTGGATAAACTGGACAAAGAAAGAGACTTCTCGCTTCCTGACGTTATTGATGGGTTTGCTAGTGAGGGGCTCATTCAGTTCTTCTTCGAAGACACCGAAGATGGTTTCAATATCTACGTGTTGGATGATAACAATGACGCTGAGGCCTATCATAGATACAGCCATGATAAGAACGAAGTGGTGAGTGAAGTGAATAACTTCTACACCAATGGCTTAAATCGCGCCGGTGCGAAGGCAAACTTTAATCTGCCTCAATACTATCAAATTATTCATCAGCACGATCAAGATAGCTTCATCGTGCCGTATCGTAGTGATAGCCAACTCCACTCCACCCCATCTGCTGTGGTGGGCATCTAGTGACTGACAGGCTGGGTTTTATACCCAGTCTATCTCTTCGCCCGCTTGCTTTTCACACTCTGCTTTAACCAACTCCATTAGCTCAAAGCCTGTCTTAGAGCAGATCCAGGCACCCTCTTGCATAGAAAAATGATATCCGCCCGATTTAGAGGCTAACCAGATCTCACGCATGGGCTCTTGCTTATTGATGATGATTTGAGTGCGGTCTTCAAACTCTAATGTCATCACATTGCCTGATGTTTCAAAATCGATATCAGCGCCAGAATCTTCTATCGCTTGCTCAATATTTGTTAGTTGCTCATCAGCCAATTGGTGAAACTCACTGTCCTTCATGCATAGTTCCTATTGCTTTTCTTAATGGTGGTGCGATTATAGAGGCAAGGTCAAATATATCACCAACATCATCATGAAAAAAATTATCTCGCTATTGTGTTTGGGTTCGACACTACTTTTGGCCGGCTGTGGTCAAACAGGCCCTTTGTATATGCCGAACGATGCAGGTCAAGAAACACCTGAGCAGCCCGCGCAGTAGTTATTGAAGAAAGGAAAAAATCTTGGATTATTTTAATTATCAGGAAGATGGTCAGCTTTGGGCTGAAGGGGTTCCCCTAGCCCAGGTTGCACAACAATTTGGTACTCCAACTTATGTATATTCTCGCGCAACCTTAGAGCGTCATTGGAATGCCTTCGATCAGTCCGTTGGTGATTTTCCTCACTTGGTTTGTTATGCAGTTAAAGCCAACTCTAATCTGGGCGTATTGAATGCGTTGGCAAGATTGGGTTCAGGCTTTGATATTGTGTCACTAGGTGAGCTTGAGCGTGTTGTTGCCGCCGGCGGTGATCCATCGAAAGTGGTGTTTTCGGGCGTAGGTAAAACGGCTGAAGAGATCAAGCGAGCGCTTGAGCTTAATATCAAATGCTTCAATGTAGAGTCAGAGCCTGAACTGGAACGAATCAATCAGGTGGCAGGGGAGTGTGGCACACAAGCACCCGTTTCTTTGCGTATTAATCCTGACGTTGATGCTAAGACCCACCCATACATCTCAACGGGTCTACGTGACAACAAGTTTGGTATCGCTTTTGATCAAGCACCGCGTGTGTATCAGTTGGCTCAGCAGATGCCTAATCTGAATGTTGTCGGTATTGATTGCCACATCGGTTCTCAGTTAACCGACCTCGACCCTTTTATCGATGCAGTCGATCGCCTTCTTGGTTTGATTGATAACCTAAAAGCACAGGGCATCAATATTAAGCATCTCGATGTAGGTGGTGGTTTGGGCGTGGTTTATCGTGATGAAATGCCTCCTCAGCCTTCGGACTACGCGAAAGCATTACTGGCTCGTTTACATAACCATCCTAATATCGAATTGATTTTTGAGCCGGGTCGAGCGATCGCTGCTAACGCAGGTGTGCTACTGACTAAGATTGAGTTCCTGAAGCATACTGAACACAAAAACTTCGCTATCATTGATGCAGCAATGAACGATCTTATGCGTCCAGCGCTATATCAAGCGTGGCAAGATATTGTGCCTTTGCTACCAAGAGAAGGTGAGCCTACGACTTATGACCTAGTTGGCCCTGTGTGTGAAACAGGAGACTTCTTAGGTAAAGATCGTAACCTTGTGCTAGAACAAGGCGATCTCTTGGCAGTGCGCTCTGCTGGGGCTTATGGGTTTACTATGTCCTCAAACTATAACTCTCGCCCACGTGTTGCTGAGGTTATGGTGGACGGCGATAAGCTACACCTCATTCGTCAGCGTGAGAGCGTTGAAAGTTTATGGCAACTAGAAAGCACATTACCGGAGTAATTGAACAGAATGCATTTCCATTTCTCTAAAATGCACGGACTAGGCAACGACTTTATGGTCGTTGACTGCATTACTCAAAATATATTCTTTTCGCCAGAGTTGATTCGACGCCTTGCTGATCGCCATACGGGTGTGGGCTTCGATCAATTGTTGGTGGTTGAAGCGCCATATGATCCAGAAACAGACTTTCACTATCGCATTTTTAACTCTGACGGCTCAGAGGTAGAGCAGTGTGGTAATGGAGCGCGCTGTTTTGCACGCTTTGTGGCGATGAAAGGCTTAACCAATAAATACAGCATTCGTGTGAGTACCAAGAAAGGAAAAATGGTCCTTAAGCTTACAGAAGGCGACTTGGTTAGAGTGAACATGGGCGTTCCTGAGCTTGAACCAAGCAAGATCCCATTCAAAGCTAAGCAAAAAGAGAAAACCTACATATTAAGAGTGGGTCAACATACCCTATTTTGTGGCTCTGTCAGTATGGGTAATCCTCATGTGGTCACGGTTGTCGATGATGTCGCAATAGCGAAGGTTGAAGAATTAGGGCCACTGCTTGAGTCGCATGAACGCTTCCCTGAGCGAGTTAACGCTGGGTTTATGCAAATTGTAGATAGAAACAATATCGCTCTTAGAGTCTATGAGCGCGGTGCTGGTGAAACTCAAGCTTGTGGAAGCGGTGCTTGTGCGGCCGTTGCGGTTGGTATTTTGCAAGGCGCATTAGACGAATCTGTGGAGGTTCAACTCACGGGCGGTAAGCTAACGGTCGAATGGGCAGGCCCAGGCGAACCGTTATACATGACGGGCAGCGCTACGCATGTATTTGATGGACAGATTAGCTGTTAATTGTTTGCTGAATAAGGATTAGTTTTGGACTCAACGGTAAAAGCGTTTCTTACCGCAACAGATGTAGAGCAGTTCTTGATAGATAACCCTGACTTCTTTGAAGGAAGGGAATATCTCGTCGATTCATTAAGCATCCCTCACCAACAAGAGGGTGCAGTTTCTCTATTTGAGCTGCAACTGAGGCGTCAGCGTCAGCAGATGCAGACGATTGAGTCTGAGAAAGATGAGTTGTTGGCTTTAGTGGGTCGCAACGATCGAATTTTTCGCCATTTTATAGAATTAGAACGGCGCTCATTAATGGCGAACTCCGGTGAGAAGGTGATCAGCGCTATTGAGCACAAGGCTCGCGAGATGGATCTCAAAGTCGTGGTGGGTGTCGTTGGGCACGTTAGCTCGCAAATGAATATCAGCAAAGAAAACTGGTCTCGTTTTAAGGCTAAAAACATCGCAGATAGAGGCGCTTATCTGGGACGACTTAAGCGTAGTGATCGTGAATTGATTTTCTCTAAAGGAACCCCTGTATCTGAACTGGGCTCCTATGCGGTTATTTCATTTGAGCATCCTTACTTAGAAGGGTTTCTATGCTTTTGTAGTGAAGATGGTGGGCGCTTTCAGCCAAGTCAAGATACTCTATACTTGAGTCATCTAGCTATGGTTATAGCACACCAACTTTATCATCTAGAGTGGCAGAAGGTTCAAACGCTACATGCCCAATCCTACACCTAAAGCCTTTCAGGCTTGGATCGATTCGTTCATTGCTTATCTTCACAATGAGAGAGGAATGAGCGAACACACCCAAAGCAATTATCAACGACAGCTATCCATCATTGCAGAGCAGCTAGTAAGCTTTGGTGTTGAAGAGTGGCAGCATGTCGATATTGCGTGGGTAAGGCAGATTGCCGCCAAGGGCGCTCGAGAGGGATTAAAGCCGAATAGCTTAGCGACAAGGCTCTCTTGTTTGCGCAGCTTTTTGGACTATCTAGTGCTTAAAGGTGAGCTAACTGCTAATCCAGCCAAGGGCGTTAGCACACCAAGAAATCATAAACGACTGCCTAAAAATCTCGATGTTGATGAAACCGGACAGCTGTTGGATATCGATATGGATGATCCACTGGCCATACGAGATAGAGCCATTATGGAGCTGATGTACGGTACCGGAATGCGTCTATCTGAGCTAATTCAGCTTAATATCAGAGATGTGCAAGGCGATCGTGGTGAGATTCGCGTTATTGGTAAGGGCGATAAAGAGCGCATTGTTCCCTTTAGCGGTGAGGCGATGCGTTGGGTTCAACTATGGCTAAAAGAGCGTCCAGCGCTGCTTAAAGCAGAAGATGAAGCCTTGTTTATCTCTAAGAGGGGGACTCGTATTTCGCATAGAAATGTGCAAAAGCGTCTGTCTGAATGGGGTATCAAGCAAGGGGTGTCTAGCCATGTCACCCCCCATAAACTAAGACACTCCTTTGCCACTCACATTTTAGAATCGAGCGGAAACCTGCGTGCGGTGCAGGAGATGCTGGGTCATGAGAGTCTATCCACTACGCAAGTGTATACGCACTTGGATTTTCAACATCTAGCTCAAGCCTATGACAAGGCTCACCCTAGAGCGAAAAAGAAATCGGAGTCTTAATGCGTTTTTTTAGAAGCCTAGATCCTGTGTATGCAATGACCTTCGATCTTGATGACACATTGTATGATAATCATCCGGTAATTAGGCGTCTAGAACGAGACCTGCGCAGTTGGTTGATCGATACTTTTCCTAGCCTAGGACAATTTACTGACGACCATTGGCGAGCCTTAAAGCGACAAGCTCTGCAAAGCAATGAACGTTGCCGCAATGATGTGACCATTGCCAGAGAGACTCAGCTTAGCTATGCCTTCGCTAGTATCGGTATTATTGGTGATAGCCAGACACAAGCGATTCAAGACACCATGCATCAGGTGACGCTATTGCGTAACCGTGTGCAGATCCCTGAAGAAACACACAGCACCCTAAAAGCTATCGCAGCTAAACTTCCTCTGGTTGCTATCACCAATGGCAATGTGGATCTTAAGCGTATTGGCCTACAAGGATATTTTAGTCACATTCTAAAAGCTGGCCCCGATGGTGACGCTAAGCCTAGCGGCGACATGTTTCTGCGAGCCACAGAGTTACTCGATATTCCAGCGCCCTCCATTTTGCATGTAGGCGATCATCTCGTAAGTGATGTTCTCGGTGCTAAGGCTGCAGGGTTTCAGGCTGCTTGGTTCAATGATACCGCCAAAGGTATCGAATCACAGATGAAGACCAAGGTGATGCCTGATGTAGAGATCAATCGAATCGAGCAATTACTTCACTTTATTTAAGCTAAGGGCGTGCCCGCTTCGATCCGCTTGAAAGACTTGAAGATACAGCTGCAAGAAGTGGTTTAATTCATTAGCCTGTTCGTTTAAACCCTCCAACTTCATTAGCTCAGACCCCACCTCACAGGTACATAGGTTTCCATCGCTCTGATTTCTTCTCAAGCTATAGTTTGAATTACTAGAAGGCAGAAGGTGATATTGAGAAAGCGCTTGTAGCCAAGGGCTCTGCCGCCACATTTTCTTTGCTTCTTGCCAGGTCGCATCTAGTACTATGTATAGCCTAGGCTCATTGTCCGCGGTGTTCTGCTCTATGGCCTGGCTTTGATCACTTGGAAATAGCAGTATAGGGTTTGGATGTTGCTCTATCAGTGCCAATAAATTTGCTGGTGGCTCTTTTCTACTCCATTCAAACTGTTGAACCCCAGGCAAGCTCCAAAGCAGTATCTTTCCTGTATTGGTTTCTCTTTTCAGCTCGTTAGGGTGGCACAGCAGAGCCACCTGAATGGAATCATCAAACTGTGGTAATTGCTCGCAGAGGCAGTTGTGGGTAAACCCGCAGTTGGAACAAGGCATCATAGAGCTTTCTTGAGGCTCAACCCACCATTGGTTAATGGGTAAGTCGCACCGTTGATGGTTTCATGCTCTGTCGTGAGGGTATTGCCCTGTAGCTCAAACTCACGCGTCGCAATGATTTTTTGCCCTTGATAGGTAACCGATGTGACTTGTAGCAATCCACTTTCTAGGGTTTGCCAGTAGCCGCTTTCGACCACATCATCACTGCCATCGGTGTAAGAATAGCGAGTCTCTGCCTGATGGTCTGGACGTAATGACAGGGTCAGGTTGGTCGAGCCATCAATGGATTGAGAATATTCTCCGACAGACAGGTCGGTAGATTCGTTTGAGTCGGTGCTACATCCAACGTAGGTTTCATCTTTTGCCGTTAGCTTTGCGCTCCAACCGTAGATGGAATCGCTCATAGTATCGCGACATACCTTATTGTTAATCTCGAGCGTTCCCTGAGTATGATCGTAGCGTGTTCCGGTAGTCTCTTGCTCTAGGTTTACCACTGGCAGAACCAGCGTATCTTTACCTAATTGAGTAAGGGTGATTGCGTTATTTGTGATTTCTGCAGACCAAGAAGGCTCATTGCCGAAGGCACGTGCATCGCGAGTCGGTTGCTCACAACGATTAGGGTTTTCGGCCGTTATGATATTGAATTCAGTGACCACAAACTGGCTACCAAACTCTTCTGCGAAGCCGGTGGTTGCTGGCTCAAAATAACCAAACACCTCTGCATACATCGGTTGGTAGGGCTCAGTTGTCATTGATTCGGCAATATTGCGAACGGGCTCAGGAAGATCGATCCAGTAGGTGGCATTGCTATTACAAGGTTGGATGGTACGAGATTCGTGGCCAACAATAACCTGCCCTCTTAGAAGAACACGGGCAGGTGCTTGTTTGTTTGGGGCGAGCTCAACGGAAGTGAGGGCCTCGTCTGGATTAATTGACGATTGAGGCTCGGTGCTACTGCAACCGAGCAAAACTAGAGAGCTAACAATAGAAAATAGTGCGCATTTTTTCATTATCTAGCCTGCTGTAAGGCGATGAATTTAATGCCTATCTTAGCAGGTGTTCAACCAGATAGTGAGCCACAGCGTCATCTTCATGGCTACCAATAACTTCATTATCCGGTAGTGCAGCTTTCACCTTAGGGTGAGAAGTTTGCATTACTTTGCCCATGCCGGCCATAGACAGCATTTCTGCGTCATTCATACCGTCACCAAAAGCGATACAGTGTGAGAGCTCCTTGCCGAGAGTCTTTGCCACGGCTTGCAATGCATGTCCTTTCGATACGTTGCCTTGCATTACCTCTAAACACCAAGGCGTAGAGAAAGCTATGTTCAACTCATCGCCAAACTTTTGGTTCAGCTTATCTTCAAATGATGCAAGGTGATCGTGACTCTTGTGTGTAAAGAAGATCTTAGCGATGCCGTCTTGTGGTGCGTTGCTGTCATCAAAGACGTCAAAAGAGAATCCAGATAGCTTGCTGAAAGAGAGCAGCTGCTCATCGGTTTGATTGACCCACCACTTCTCATCTTGGTAAATGTGCACGATGATGTCAGGGTCTTGGCGAATGATATTGACAATGTCCTGTACGAGTTCAGGATTAACATCTTGGCTGTACATTAGGTTGTCGTCGATGTCATGAACGCGAGCACCGTTGGAGGTGATCATGTACGCCGGAATTCCTGCGGTTTCACGAATGTAAGCCACATCAACATGATGGCGACCGGTCGCGAAAATAAAGGTATAACCTTGCTCGTGTAATTGCTTTAGCGTCTGCTTAGTAAATTCAGATAGCTGGTGGTCGGGGGCCAAAAGTGTGCCATCCAAATCGGAAGCGACAATGGAAATGTGTTTAAAAGCAGTGTTGTTCAAGGTCATACCCTTTCTCTTATTTTCAGAAGCAGGTTCATATTACGATAATAATAGAGGAAGAAAGAGGGTAAACCTGTGTTTCCTCTTTTCCTTTTTTACTGCTCAAAGAAGCCCAATATGGCGTCGAGAGCTTGGTTTCTTGGCGAATCTTTTTCTACTAGAATCTCGTGCTTTGCGTCAGCAACAGGCACCAAAATAGCATCTTGACGTGCTCGGCTAAGCTGAGCAATAAACTGGTTTTGTGCTTTATTGTCGACAACGGTATCTAACGCTGGCTGAACTAACAGCAATGGGATATTGACCTCTTGTGCATGCTTAACGCATTGCTCGGCTCCAAGAATAGCCTGCCATACCCATTGTGATGTTGGCCCTCCCATTTGGATCTCTTTTACTGAATCGAACAGATCGGCTGACCATTCAAACCTAATTTTGCAGTGACTCAGGGTGTTACCCTCAAAGGGTGTTCTTTGGTAGCTGGTTTGCCCCGGAGCATAATGGGGATGTTTCTTCCAGCGGATTAAGGTTTTGCAAAGAGGCTTAGCAATAGCTCGCAAAGGAGAAGGCATATTGATGCCAAACATTGGGGCGCAAAGGGCAATAGCATGAAAAGGCTGAGAATGATGAGTTTGAATATAGCGCGTTGAGACGGCGCCACCCATCGAATGGGCCAGAATAAAACGGCGACTATAGCGATTAAAATCAAACTGCTTAACGACAACATCTAGGTCATCAATGTAGTCTTGGAAGTCTTCCACATGACCCATATCATGATCATCTAGCAGTCGCTCAGACATACCTTGACCTCGGTGATCAAAGGAATAGATATCAAAGCCTTGCTTGAATAAATCGTAAAACAGTTCTTGATAACGATAAGCGCTTTCTGTGCGACCGTTTACCATCAATATTGCCTTGCTATGAGCAGGAGAGGTAAGGCTTATCCAATACAGTTTTTTATTATCTTTACCCTCGACGTATCCCTGCTGCCGGTTGTTCCAAAAGCTGCTTATCGGATATTTCATCTGATACTCATAGTCGTGTTCTTGAGTACAGATATCAATCGCGTTATTTGACATTGCATTTGTTCCCTGTTCACGTTACAAACAGCATAACATCCTAGAATGACAGTGAATATAGGTACCAATATGGAGTTAAAAATTTGGTTGGCATACGTTGCCACCGCCATCATTTTCAGCCTAGCGCCAGGCTCAGGCACGGTAAACTCTATCGCCAATGGTATTAACTTTGGTATGCGAAAGTCGTTGTCAGCGATTATTGGCCTTCAATTAGGGTTGGCGTTTCATATTATCTTGGTCGGTGCAGGTATTGGTGCGCTGGTGGCTAAGTCGGCGGTTGCGTTCAGCGTGATTAAGTGGGTTGGGGTTGCCTATCTTATCTGGCTTGGTATTCAGAAGTGGCGTGATAGTAAGGGCTTTAAGGTCGTAGAAAGTCACGAGCAGGTCTCAAGTACGACCTTGCTGAAGCAGGCGATCTTTATCAATCTCACTAACCCAAAATCGATAGTGTTCTTGGTGGCGCTGTTTCCTCAGTTCATCAACCCTAGCATGCCTCAGATGCCACAGTTGTTGATTCTAGGCGCGACTACGATTGTGATTGATGGTGTGGTCATGCTTGGTTATACCGGATTGGCGGCACAGATGGGGCGCTTTATTCGCTCTGATAAAATCATTGGTAAGTTGAATAAGGTGTTTGGTTCTATGTTTGTCGGCTGTGGGATGCTACTTGCGGCAGCGAAAAGCTAACTCAATAGCTGCGCTATTTTTAAACACTGACTGAGTGGATTGGTATCGCTAAGAGAAGCGGTATTTAATTGTGAAGATTTGATGACATCGGTAAGTTTTACTTGCAGGTGTCTTTTTTTTGACTAACATATACGGATATTCATATATGGTTATTTGGTTGTGCTTATGTTGCCTCATCAATTCTTTAAACTGCTCTCAGACGAAACACGATTGCGAAGCCTGCTGCTGATTGCGCGCGAAGGGGCGCTATGTGTCTGTGAACTAACGCAGGCGTTACAAGAAAGCCAACCTAAGATCTCTCGTCACTTAGCTCAGATGCGCCAGTCTGGCATTTTGGTTGATGAACGACGCGGTCAGTGGGTTTACTACCATGTATCAACAGAACTTCCCGGATGGGCTCAAAAAATAGTGGATGGCTTAAGAGACTCCAACTGTTTGAAAGAGCAATACCAGCAAGACATACAAAGATTAGTACACATAGGCGATATGTCCTGTGCGTAAGCGTAAATTTCAATAACCTCACTCTGCATGAGAAGAAAGGAAAAAAAGATGACTATTAAGATCGGTATCAATGGTTTTGGTCGTATTGGCCGTTTGGCTTTAAGAGCTTCATTCGACTGGCCTGAGGTTGAGTTTGTTCAGATCAATGATGTAGCGGGTGATACAAAGACACTTGCTCATCTACTGGAGTTTGATTCAGTGCAAGGTCGCTGGCACCACGAAGTGTCTGTAGATGGCAGCAATATGATTATCGATGGTCAATCGGTGAAGACGACACAAGAGCGCGATATAGACGCAATTGACTGGTCTGGCTGTGATGTTGTGATTGAAGCGACGGGTGTGCATCGCAAGACTTCATTCCTAAATAAATACCTAGACCAAGGTGTTAAACGAGTCGTCGTTTCGGCACCAGTTAAAGAAGAAGGCATTGCTAACATCGTTGTCGGCGTGAACGATGAAATCTTTGACCCAGCTATCCACAAGATCGTGACTGCAGCATCATGTACTACTAACTGTATTGCTCCTGTCGTTAAGGTAATTCATGAGAAGTTGGGCATTGAGCAGGCGGCATTTACCACTATTCACGATCTAACAAATACTCAAACCATCCTTGATGCTCCGCACAAAGACCTACGTCGTGCTCGTGCATGTGGTATGAGCCTTATTCCAACAACCACGGGTTCAGCAACGGCAATCGTTGAAATCTTCCCTGAGTTGAAAGACAAGATCAATGGCCACGCAGTGCGTGTTCCACTAGCGAACGCTTCGCTAACGGACATCATTTTTGACGTTAAGCGCGATACCACAGTAGAAGAAGTTAACGCTCTACTGAAAGAAGCATCAGAGAATGAACTCAAAGGCATTCTTGGTTTTGAAGATCGCCCACTGGTTTCTATCGATTACAAGGGTGACCAACGCTCTACTATCGTTGATGGTCTGTCTACTATGCTCGTCGGCTCTCGTATGCTGAAGATCTATGCTTGGTACGACAATGAAATGGGCTACGCAACACGTACCGCTGAGCTTGTACGCACTGTTGGTCTAGCAGACAAATAAATTATTCGTTTAAAGGGCATGCATCAGCATGCCTTCGTTTTGAGGAAAAATTAATGACGCATCCTACTTGGGAACTTTCTATTGATCACGGCGCAGCTTTAGTACTAACGCCTTGTCCAGGCACCAAAGAGCTAGGTCTTGATGAATCTCTAGCTCAACTCAAAGAGCAAGGTGTTGTGGCAATTGTTACTGCAATCAACAGTGAAGAGATGGCGGGCAAAAACGTCGGTGAGCTAGGCGAAAAAGCAAAAGCTTTAGGTCTAAAGTGGTTCCACCTTCCTATTGAAGATGACTGCGCTCCAGAAGCTGATTTTGCACAGCAGTGGAAAGCGGTAAGCCCAGAGCTTCACGAGATTGTTAAGCAAGGCGGAAAAATCGCAATGCATTGCATGGGTGGCTCAGGTCGCACCGGTTTATTGGCTGCGAACCTTCTACTTGAATTGGATTGGCCGTTGCCGAAGATTGTGACTGAGGTTAAGGCTCTTCGCCCTGGTGCATTCAGCAAGCCTGTGCAAATCAACTATGTTGAAGCACTTGCACAAAATCGCTAATTAACAAGACAGATACTAGCGTGTCTTTGCTAGAGGCACGCTGATACCCAATGAGATTCTCTCGGACCACTCCTATGTTATCGACTCTAGATAAAAGCGTTCGCCAGTACATGCTGGTGACATTTAACTACTGGAACTTTACCCTGACAGATGGCGCCCTGCGTATGTTGGTGGTGTTGTATTTCTATGACCTTGGATACAGCAGTTTAGCTATTGCGTCTCTCTTTTTGTTCTATGAGTTCTTTGGAGTGGTGACCAACCTTGTTGGTGGTTGGTTAGGGGCAAGGCTTGGCCTGAATCGCACCATGAATGTGGGATTGGCGATGCAGATTTTTGCCTTGGCTATGCTAGCGGTGCCTCAAGTATGGCTGACCATTCCGTGGGTGATGGCCGCTCAGGCTCTCTCTGGTATCGCCAAAGATCTCAATAAGATGAGTGCTAAGAGCGCAATCAAGACCCTTGTTCCCGATGAAAGACAAGGCGCGCTATACAAGTGGGTCGCGATTCTGACGGGATCAAAGAATGCCCTCAAGGGTGCCGGCTTCTTCTTGGGTGGTGTGTTGCTATCAACACTGGGCTTCCAAGGCTCTGTGCTGGCTATGGCTGCGGTTCTATTCTTTGTTTTGGTGGGCAGTCTTGTTTGGCTAGAAAGCGATATGGGCAAAGCCAAAAGCAAGCCTAAATTCAAGCACTTGTTCTCAAAATCTGAAAGCATCAATGTGCTTTCAGCTGCGCGTATGTTCTTGTTTGGCGCTAGAGATGTATGGTTTGTGGTCGCACTACCTATCTATCTTGGCAGTGTCTTTGGCTGGAATCACTCTATGGTTGGTGGATTCCTTGCACTTTGGGTTATAGCTTATGGCTTTGTGCAGGGGTTTGCTCCTCGTATTACCGGTAAGGCGCAAGGAAAAGTGCCAGACGGAAAGGCGGCGCTTCTATGGGCGATATTGTTAACCGTAGTGACAGGTGCAATCGCTTATGGGGTACAGATAGGTTGGCAGCCAGAGTTGGTTATCGTGGTTGGCCTTCTTATCTTCGGTGCTATCTTTGCGGTTAACTCTTCTCTTCACTCTTATCTTATCGTCAGCTATGCCAAGGGTGATGGGGTGTCGATGGATGTAGGCTTTTATTATATGGCCAATGCTATGGGGCGTCTGATAGGTACAGTTCTATCTGGATGGGTCTTCCAAATGGCTGGCTTAGCTGCCTGTCTCTGGGTCTCATTTGCCTTCTTGTTACTGGCGAGCATTATCTCGATTAAGCTACCTCGACACGCATAATTGCTTTAAAAAACAACAAAAAAGCTGGCAGGGTTTCCTTGGCCAGCTTTTTTATTGCTATGATGGCAGTAGCATAAATAAAGGAATAGGTTCTAATGAGACAAAGGGTACTGTTTTTCGATCTCGCTCGATGCGTGGCGGCTATTGCCGTGATCGCGATACACGTGTTGGCTCCATATCGACATCAGTACGGCGTGATTTCATTTGATGAGTGGTTTACTGCAATCAGCATAAACAGTATCAGTCGTTGGGCCGTTCCCGTCTTTATTCTCATCTCTGGCGCTTTGATGTTGAGCGATCGTAGGCCTTTTGATTTCCAGTATTATGTGAAGCGGCGCCTCGGTAAGGTACTGGTTCCCTTCATTATTTGGTCTATTTTCTACGCCTATCTTTCTGGGTGGAGCGCCAGTGGTTTTGATGCCAATAACGCGCAGAAGGTATTGCTTGAGGGATTAGACCATGCGACTTATTACCATTTAGGCTTCTTTTACTACTTCATCCCTCTTTATTTTGTGATTCCTTTCTTACAGATATTTGTTCGTCGCTACGATGACAAGGCTTTGTATGCTCTGACGGGACTGTGGTTATTTACCACGGCGCTATTCCTATTCCGTATCGATGGAGTATGGAGTAGCCAAATGTGGCTCTATTCTGGTTTGTTGCCATTAGGCTATATCCTGTACCAAAAAATCCCATTGACCAAGACCAATGTGAGTCTCTTTGTACTGCTTGGTGTGGCGGCATTTGCTGCAACTATCTATCAGGTGGTGCACCTAAGTATGGAGGCAGATAAGTATGCCTTTGGTCGCTGGTTATCTTATAAAACACTGAATACCGTGTTAGCTGCCAGCATGGTGTTTATGGTATGTCGTTATTTTGGCGAGGGGCTTTCAGCAGGAGCAAACAAAGTCGTCGGCTTTATCAGTACGCACAGTCTGGGCATCTACATTTTGCACCCTATCTTCCTTTGGCCAATGAAAGAGTTTGGCTGGTACCAAGGGCATCCAGGATGGGTAATACCGCTTTGGATTGTGATAAGTGGCGGGGCGTCGCTATTTGCGAGTTGGTTGGTCTCTCGTTCAAGCAAAACAGCTTGGTTATTGCCTTAAGATAAAGATGAGCTTAACTCGATGTTTACTGTGTTGAGCTCGAATTGATGTTATCTCTTGATCGAAAAATGCATGAACTTATCACCCTGGTAGGTTAATTCGCCTTGGTGACCAGGCAGTAGTGCGTGGTAATAGTGGATGCCAACTTGAAACTCACGCTTTGGACCAAAGCGTCCTTTTTGAACGTAGATCCAATATTCCTTATCTTCTTCACCAGGCTGCGCATCTGGTAAATCTACAGCTTGCTTATCAATGATGGTGACCTTGGCTTTTTGTTCGATAGCACCAATCCCTTGCACATGTTTACTGAACACATATTTGAATGCGACAGCGGCAGTGGCAACAAGAATTGCAACCAGAAAGAGCAGAGATGTTGGCATAGGGTCATCCTTGAGATCTATTGGTGGAAAAGTGTAGCCTTCAGTGACTTTATACATGCACAATTAATGATATTGCGTGATCTAGATGCAAGAGATGTCGCAAAAATGGCGCTTGGATCACATAACATTGCTGAACCGGAATGGGCCATAAAGGTCTGATTTATAGGGAGACGAGTGGTTTAATCCTGCTAAACTTGATTTAGGTTCAATAATTAACCGACTTGCTCGATTTTAATGACAAAATAGTAAAAAATGGCTAAGAGAAGATTCATGGACGGAGTCTTCTACATAAGCAGACGTTTGGACGGGAGTATGGATATGTCCGATATTGATCAAGTGGTAACACGCACAAGGCGTATAGAAGGGCTTTTACGGACGCGCTTTCACGCGAGCGGCCGAGGCCTACATCAACTCATCACAGACAGTGAAGAGCGCTTGCCTCATGATGTTATTGCGAAACTGCGCTATGTCGCCACTATCCGCAATAAGATGCTTCATGAAGACGGCTTTAAATTAGAAGATCGTAAACAATTTCTTCAGGCATGTAATGAATGTGAGAAAGAGCTGACTCCACGTAGTGGGCGCTTTATTTGGGGCGTTGCTATTGCATTGATGACCCTTATTACATTAGCAGCTGCTTTATTCTATTACGCGAACTGGGCGGAATTTAGCGTACATCTATAAATGACAGGATGTACTTTGACTTGTAACAATGTCTTTCTTTTCTCACTCGGTAAAGTCTGATTTTAAAATTTAGGAGTTCAGTATGTCCGTACATGCACATAAAATATTAAATCAGCTTCGAGAACAACCAATGTCGAAAGCAGAATTGCGCCAGTGGGTTGCATCTGAATTTGGTGAGCAGACTCAATTTCGTACTTGCAGCAAAGAAGGCTTCGATTTTGATTCTATTTTAGATTTTTTTGTATCTAGAGAGAAAATTCTTCTAGATAACGATAAATTCAGAGTGAACGAGCCGAATATCTGCTCTCATAACTGATTTAAGTGAAGTATTTTACGACTTTTTTAAGGCTCCTGTGACGGAGCCTTTTTTGTTCATAATTCTGTAACATCTAAAGTGGCGTCAACTTTACTATCGTGCTGCTTATGTGCGCTCAATTGGTGTTTAATGTGCTTTTTGTGTGATTTTAGTGGTGTTTATGGTTGTGTGACGGTGCTTTGTTGCGCTTTTATGCTTAATCGTTTTTTGACTTATCTAAGCATAAAAATGCGTGCATTTCATTGTTAAACCCCTCTTTTGTATGGCCTTATATTTACAATCCCTTTGCTGATAAGGTGTAAGCGTTGCTTTTATCAATCCCCCCTGTCTCTGCGTGACTTTTTATTCACTAAGATCGGTTGCTCATGCATCGGTTCATCTTTTATTCAGCTATAAAGCCAACTTTTATCCTTTAAATGTTGCTTTTGTGTGTCTTTTTTGCCAAATTGTGCATCGAACACAATATTTATCGTTGTGTTTTGGACGAAGACGCCGATAAAAGGCGCAGACTGGATATCAAATCAGTCACGTTCATTTCGAATGGATTCAATTTGCAGACAAGGCAGAAAACTGTCCAGCAGTAGAGGTCTGGTAATGTCGTTATTAGAAGTAAAAAATCTTCGCATTGAGTACCCGTCAAGACACGGTGTTCACGCAGCAGTAAAATCTCTTTCTTTCAATATTGAGCGTGGCGAAATCGTCGGCGTTGTTGGTGAGTCTGGCGCGGGTAAATCCACAGTCGGTAATGCCGTTATTGATCTTTTAAGCCCTCCAGGTGTGATTGCTGGTGGCGAAGTTTTCCTTGATGGAGAAAAAGTCTCTGGTTTATCTCCAGAGCAAATGCGTCAGGTGCGCGGTTCAAAGATTGGGTTTATCTTTCAGGACCCAATGACGTCATTGAACCCCTTGTTTACCGTTGAGCAGCAGCTTAAAGAAACCATTCATGCCAATATGAAGGTTTCTGATGAAGAGGCATATAAACGCTCTTTGGACCTGATGAACAAAGTGGGTATTCCACAGCCTGAAAACCGTTTGAAACAGTATCCGCATCAGTTCTCTGGTGGTATGCGCCAGCGTGTTGTTATTGCAATAGCGCTTGCGGGTGAGCCGGATCTTATCATTGCGGATGAGCCAACCACGGCGTTGGACGTATCAATTCAAGACCAAATCCTAACCCTGATTCGTGACCTATGTATTCAGCAAAATGTGGGCTGTATGCTAGTAACTCACGATATGGGGGTTGTATCAAACGTCACTGATCGCGTAGCAGTAATGTATCGCGGTGACCTGGTTGAATTCGGACCAACAAGCAAAGTATTGGGCGCGCCTGACCATCCATATACGCGCAGTCTAATCTCTGCTGTACCTCGTTCTGATGTGAAGCTAGATCGATTCCCATTGGTTAGTTACATCGAAGAAGCTGCAGAGCATCAGCCTTTGGATGTGAAGAATCACTGGTTGGGCCAAAGTCAAGACGAGCGTGAATACACAGGTCCATTGCTGAATGTCGAGAACGTAGACCTACGCTTCATTACCAAAGACTCTTTATTTGAAAGCCGCAGAGAATACGTGCAGGCATCAAATAATGTCAGCTTTGAAGTATTTGAAGGGGAAACCTTTGGTTTGGTCGGTGAGTCTGGTTCAGGTAAATCCACCATAGCGCGTGTTATTGCCGGTCTATATGCACCAGATGCAGGTAAGGTTACCTTTGAAGGTATCGACCTTACTGGCCTGAAGAGCGAAAAAGAGCGCCGCCCAATGCGTCGTCAGATGCAGATGGTGTTCCAAAACCCTTATACATCAATGAATCCGCGTATGAAGATCTTTGACATCATCGCAGAGCCTATTCGCTTCCATAAACTGACAGCAAACGAGAATGAAACTCGTCAGATCGTTCACGATCTGCTGGACCATGTAGGTCTAGGTCGCATGGCGGCAGTGAAATACCCACACGAATTCTCAGGTGGTCAGCGTCAGCGTATTTCAATTGCGCGCGCTTTGGCGACACGCCCTCGTTTATTAATTTGTGATGAGCCAACATCAGCACTGGACGTTTCAGTGCAGGCTCAGATTCTGAACCTTCTGAAAGACCTTCAGGATGAGTTGAATCTCACCATGCTATTTATCAGTCACGATTTGCCGGTTATTCGTCAGATGTGTGACCGTATTGGCGTGATGCAAAAAGGTACTCTGTTAGAGGTTGCACCGACTGAACAGCTGTTCAAGTCTCCTCAACACGAGTACAGCCAACATTTAATTTCATTGATGCCAGAGTTCAAGGGCTTGCGCGAAGGCATTGCTGAAGAGAAAGAATTAGCTTAGGAAACTAAGCAATAAGCTCACTGAGCAAAATACACTGCAAACACAATAGGGATTCCATCCCGCATGAAGGAGATATGCAATGAAAACCATTAAGACCAAATTGGCTGTAGCACTTGCAGCCGCTGGCCTTGCTTTTGGCGCTGCCGCTGCCGACATCAAAGTTGCTTACGATGCTGACCCAGTATCTCTAGATCCACAAGAGCAACTATCTGGTGGTACGCTTCAACTTTCTCACATGATATTTGACCCATTGGTACGTTATAAGCAGGATCTGTCGTTTGAACCTCGCTTGGCAACGAAGTGGGAGCGCGTAAATGATACAACAATGCGTTTTACTCTGCGTGAAGGCGTTAAATTCCACTCAGGCAACACACTGACTGCTGATGATGTAGTGTGGACTTTCGACCGCTTGAAAAACTCTCCAGATTTTAAAGCAATCTTCGCACCGTTTGAGAAGGTTGTTAAAGTTGATGAAAACACGTTTGACCTTGTATCCAAAGGCGCTTTCCCGCTAGTTCTACAAACAGCGACCTACATTTTCCCAATGGATAGCAAGTTCTACTCAGGTAAAACTGAAGACGGTAAAGACAAGTCTGAGATCGTGAAGCACGGTAACTCTTTTGCTTCTACTAATGTTTCAGGTACAGGTCCATTCATCGTTACAGCTCGTGAGCAAGGCGTGAAGGTAGACTTCAAACGCTTTGACGGCTACTGGGATACAGAGTCAAAAGGTAACGTTGAAAATCTAACGCTAGTGCCAATCAAAGAAGACGCAACTCGTGTTGCTGCTCTGCTTTCTGGCGGCGTAGACATGATTGCTCCAGTTTCTCCAAACGACCATCAGCGCGTTGAATCAGCAAAAGATATTGACCTAGTGACTCTACCAGGTACACGCCTAATTTCGTTCCAAATGAACCAAGAGAGTAACCCTGCGCTTAAAGACGTTCGTGTTCGTCAAGCTATCGTATACGCAATCAACAATGATGGTATTGCGAAGAAGATCATGAAAGGCTTTGCAACGACAGCTGGCCAGCAAGGTCCTGAAGGTTACGCGGGTTATGACGCAGACCTTAAGCCTCGCTACGATCTGAAGAAAGCGAAAGAGCTAATGAAAGAAGCGGGCTACGAAGATGGCTTCTCTCTCACTATGATCGCACCAAACAACCGTTACGTGAACGATGCGAAAATCGCTCAAGCAGCAGCTGCAATGCTAGCTAAAATCGACATTCGTGTTGATCTGAAGACTATGCCTAAAGCGCAATACTGGCCTGAGTTTGATAAGTGTGCAGCAGATATGCTAATGATTGGCTGGCACGCAGATACTGAAGATTCAGCGAACTTCTCTGAATTCCTAACTATGACTCGTAACGAAGAGACAGGTAAAGGTCAGTACAACTGCGGTCACTACTCGAACCCTGAAATGGACAAGCTAGTTGAAGCGGCTAACGTAGAAACTGACCCAGCGAAGCGTGCACAAATGCTACAACAAGTAGAGAAGACTCTTTACGATGACGCTGCATATGTTCCTCTACACTGGCAGAACCTAGCGTGGGGCGCAAAGTCTAACGTTGAGATTAAACCAATCGTAAACGCAATGAACTTCCCTTACTTTGGCGATCTAGTTGTTAAGTAACAAGTAGCAATACGAATAAAGGCACCCATTAGAAATAATCGGTGTGCCTCTGTTGCCTACGAGCAACGCTTTTAAAAGCGCAGTAATGCGGTTTTCGGTGCCTGGCCTTGTTTCAGTCGGGTCAGGTACCATTTTTAAGGCTGAAAAATTGATAGATTGGAAAAAAGGGGCAAAGGAATGTTTTCGTTTCTAGTCAAGCGCCTATATCAGGCACTGGTAGTGATGTTTGTGATCAGTTTGGTGGCGTTTGCTATCCAAGATAATCTTGGTGATCCCTTACGTGAATTAGTTGGTCAGTCGGTATCTGAATCGGAGCGTCAAGCACTGCGTGATGACCTTGGTCTGAACGACCCGTTTGTCACTAAATATACCCGTTTTATCACTGCAGCAGTGCAGGGTGATTTAGGTACTTCATATTTCTTTAAGCGTCCAGCTGTGGACGTTATCTTGGACAAGCTGGTTGCGACTCTAGAGCTCGTATTCGGTGCCACACTCATTATTGTTGTGCTGTCGATTCCGCTTGGCGTTTATTCCGCTATAAATCCTAAAAGTTTCTTTACCAAGGTCGTCATGGCGATGAGCTCGGTGGGTATTTCTATACCCGTATTCCTAACAGCAATCATGCTGATGTACATCTTCTCCATAACCTTAGGGTGGTTGCCTTCCTACGGTCGAGGCGAAACAGCGAACGTACTTGGGTGGCAGTCTGGCTTCTTCACTGTAGATGGCATTAAACACTTAATATTGCCGTGTGTTTCACTGGCTTCTATTATGCTTCCACTATTCATTCGTCTAGTGCGCTCTGAAATGCTTGAAGTGCTTAGCTCGGAATACATCAAATTTGGTAAGGCAAAAGGCCTACCATTGAAGAAAATTCATTATCAACATGCGCTTAAAAATACCCTTTTACCGGTATTAACGGTAGGTGGCGTACAGATTGGTACTATGGTGGCATACACCATTCTTACCGAGACTGTATTCCAATGGCCAGGCACAGGGTTCTTGTTCCTTGAGGCGATCAACCGTGTAGATACACCGTTAATCACAGCTTACGTAATCTTCGTAGGTCTGATTTTCGTGGTAACCAACACCATCGTTGACTTGCTATACGGCCTAATCAACCCAACCGTGAACATTACTGGTAAAGGAGCATAATCATGGAACAGACAACACAAGCTCCAGGCCGCTGGGAGCGTTTTAAAAACTCGGATATCGTTTACTATTTCTTGCGTGACAAAGTCGCTATGTTCAGTGCTTTCGTCTTCGCTTGCTTCTTAGTATCAGCACTAGCAGCACCGATTATTGCTCCGTCAGACCCTTATGACTTGATGTCTATCGATATCATGGATTCAGAACTTCCTCCTTCATGGATGGAGGGCGGTGAGTCCAACTTTGTATTGGGTACTGATGAGCAAGGTCGTGATATTTTCTCAACTATCTTGTATGGCTCAAGGCTGTCACTGACTATCGGTTTCCTAGCAGTAGGCCTACAGCTGATTCTGGGTATCGTTATCGGTCTATCAGCAGGTTACTTCGGCGGCCGTATTGATAGCTTCCTGATGCGCTTTGCCGATATTCAGCTTTCGTTCTCAACCATGATGGTCGCGATTATTGTTTCTGCCATCTTTAAGGCGAGCTTTGGCAGTGCCTTCTACAGCGAATATGCAGTAGTGATGCTGGTCGTGATCATTGGTGTGGCTGAATGGCCACAGTATGCGCGTACCATTCGTGCTTCGGTACTGGCAGAGAAGAAGAAAGAATACGTAGAAGCGGCGCGCGTGATGGGCTTTAAAGCGCCACGCATTATGTTCCGTCATATTCTTCCTAACTGTCTATCACCAATCTTGGTTATCTCAACGGTACAGATTGCGAATGCAATCATGTCGGAGGCGGCACTGTCGTTCCTTGGCCTAGGTCTTCCGGTTGACCAACCCTCTCTGGGCGCATTGATCAGTACTGGCTTTAACTACATCTTCTCTGGTGCATGGTGGATTACAGCCTTCCCAGGTATCGTTCTAGTAACCTTGGTATTGGTTATCAACCTGTTGGGTGACTGGTTACGTGATGTATTTAACCCGAAACTGTATAAGGGTTAATTAACCCCTTTCGATAAAAACCCAAACGCCTGATGAGAATTCGTCAGGCGTTTTTTATTGCGGTAGAACAATGCAATACGCAACAGCTTGCTAATTATTGGCGAATAACCCTACTCTCAACTAGTCTTTCGGAAGTGATTGTTTTTAAACTAATTAGAGGGTTATAAGCAAAATGACGCGAATAAAGTTACCCCTAGTGTGTTCAGTGTTTATTTGGCTAGTTGCGTCTGCGAATGTCCAGGCTGGCAATTATTTGTGCTCCGCTACTCAAGAGTCTTTTGATAAGCCAGCATTGCTAGGAGAGGAGTGCCCAATAGGTGTGTCGTTGTGGGGAAAAACCAAGCCACAATACAACAAGTCGACCTTTTGGATACAGTGTGGCTTTTTTCCTGAAGAGCTTACCCTAGATCAGGTGAATCAGATTTACCCTAACGTTTCTGCCTCTATCTGGAATAAAGCTGAATCAAAGGGGCGACGCTGCTTAATTGGGCCTTATGATGATTTCGAACAAGTGAATCTTGAAGTCACACAACTTAGAACCATCGAAGGGTTTGAAAAGTCCTTTATCCGTGAAGTCGAAAAATAAAAAAAGGATGGCCCAAGCCATCCTTTTTAATATTGCCGCAGTTGGCAATTATCTCATGGTAACGAACTCTTCCGAGCCTGTTGGGTGGATAGCCACTACAGAATCGAAGTCTGCCTTAGTTGCGCCCATCTTCATCGCCACAGCGAAGCCCTGAATCATCTCATCAACAGTAAAGCCGATACCGTGCAGACCCACCACTTTTTCGTTGTCACCGGCACAGACTAGCTTCATCTTACATGGTTGACGATGCTTGGTGACTGCTGTGTACATAGCAGTGAAACCAGAGGTGTAAACCTTCACGTTATCTTCGCCGTATTGCTCAATAGCTTCTTGCTCAGTCAGCCCAATAGTGCCAATTGGTGGGTGGCTGAAGACGACGGTTGGAACTAGGTCGTAGTCCATTTTCGCGTCAGTCTTGTTGTTAAACAGACGCTCAGATAATTGGCGACCCGCTTTAACCGCAACAGGAGTTAGCTCAATACCGCCTTCCATGATGTCGCCAACACAGTAGATACCCTTAACGTTAGTTTCTTGGTACTCATCAACCTTGATGTAGCCACGGTCGTTGGTTGCAACGCCGGTATTGCTAAGGTTGATAGCATCAGTAGCAGGGTGGCGACCGATAGCCCAGATTAGCTCATCCACATTGTGGGTGTTGCCGTTCTCTAGGTGCAGGGTTAGGCTGCCGTCCGCTTCTTTTACCACTTCTTTTGGTACAGAGTGAGTATGTAGCGTTGGGCCTTCTGCTGCCATTACCTCGGTCAGTGTCTCGATGATCATTGGATCGAAGCTACGTAGCGGAGACTCTTTACGCACAAACAGGTCTGTTTGTGTGCCAAGCGCGCTCAGCACGCCTGCGATCTCAACGGCAATGTAGCCAGCGCCAACTACAGCAACACGCTTAGGTTGTGCTTCTAGGTCGAAGAAACCATTAGAGTCGATGCCATGTTCAGCGCCAGGGATGTTAGGGATAGTTGGGCGACCGCCCACTGCAATTAGGATGTGATCAGCAGTGTATAGCTCACCATCAACCTCAACCGTTTTTTCATCAACGAACTTTGCAAAGCCCTTGATCACATTAACCTTGTTGTTACCAAGAACGCGGTCATATGACTGATGGATACGGCCAATATACGCTTGGCGGTTTTCAACAAGCTTTGACCAGTGAAAGTCTTTCAGGTCTACATCAAAGCCGTAGTCCTCTGCGTAAAGGTTAATAGCTTCGGCAACTTGCGCGCCATGCCACATCACTTTCTTTGGCACACAGCCAACGTTTACACAGGTGCCACCAAGGTCTTTCGCTTCGATAAGAGCGACCTTAGCGCCATACATAGATGCGCGATTAGCTGATGCAATACCGCCACTACCGCCACCAATACAGATGTAGTCAAAATGAGTTGCCATTGAGTTCTCCAAAATCCTTGTAGTCTTTTTAGTTATATTGGGTGAATTTATTCGGGTACAACCCATTCAACCTTAAAATGTCCTGTTGCGGGTGCAATCGCTTGTTTTAATACAGGCAAGATGGCTTGCATCTGGCTTTCAAGCTTCCAAGGCGGATTGACAATGATCATGCCTGACGCCGTCATGCCTCTTTCATTGGTATCTGGCGATACACCCATTTCGATTTGTAATATCTTGCGAATGCCAAGGCCTTGTAAACCCTTCAACATATCGTCGATATCATAGCGATTGACTACAGGGTACCAGATTGCGTAAATACCTGTTGCCCAACGCTTATAACTTTGTGCGATAGCTTGTACGACATCGCGATATTCTTTAGCCAGTTCGTATGGAGGATCAATAAGCACTAATCCACGACGCTCTTTTGGCGGTAAGCTACCCTTTAAGCGAGCGAAGCCATCTTCTTTAAAGATCTTAACTTGGCGGTCACGGTGAAATTCCTGCTCTAGCAGGGGAAAGTCGCTAGGATGCAACTCCGTTAATAGCATGCGGTCACCACGACGAAGTTGAGCTCGAGCAACGCGTGGAGAGCCTGGATAGTATCTCAGCTCATCACCTTCATTGAGGGTGCGAATTGAGTCAAGATAGCTCTCTAGTTCTTCAGGCAAGTCCGCTTGCTGCCAAAGCTTCGCGATGCCTTGTTTGTATTCGCCGGTTTTTTCTGACCATTCATGGGTCAGATCGTAGCGGCCTACACCTGAATGAGTGTCGTGATAGACAAAAGGCTTGTCTTTCTGCTTTAAGGCGTCAAGTATAAGACTTTGTACAATGTGTTTAACCACATCGGCATGATTTCCAGCATGAAAACTGTGACGGTAGCTGAGCAAGGTGACTCCCCAAGTGAGTATGTGATGGGACTAGTCCACATTATACTCGACTATTGAATTTTGCATAAGTCGTCACTATGTAAACTCTTATAAGACGAAAATAAAAGGGACCCTCTATGTCTAACCCGCTTCTCAATATTACGGATTTACCGCATTTCTCCGAGATCAAGCCAGAGCATGTTAAACCTGCTGTGGAAAAGGCAATTGCGGATTGCCGACACAAGGTAGACGATGTTCTAAAAGACAATGACAACCCAACTTGGGAAAACGTCTGCTTGCCATTGGATGAGGTGGACTCAGTTCTTTCACGCCTTTGGTCACCAGTGAGTCATTTGAACTCAGTAGCCAACAGCGAGGAGCTTCGTGAGGCCTATGAGAGCTGCTTGCCACTTCTATCTGAGTACGGCACATGGCTAGGTCAGCACAAGGGGCTTTATGAGGCTTACAAAGCGATCAAAGCAGACTCAAGCTTTGACGGTCTAAGCCAAGCCAAGAAGAAAACCATCAAAGACGCTCTGCGCGATTTTGAATTGTCGGGCATCGGTCTTCCTGCCGATGAGCAACATCGCTATGGCGAGATCAGTAAGCGTCTGTCTGAGCTTGGGTCGAAGTTTTCCAACAATGTACTGGATGCCACTATGGGGTGGAGTAAGCACATTGAAGACGTGAATGAGCTTGCGGGTATGCCCGAGTCGGCATTGGAAGCGGCGAAAGCGGCAGCACAAGGCAAAGAGCTTGAGGGTTACCTACTTACGCTAGATATCCCTTCTTACGTGCCTGTTTTAACCTACTGCGATAATCAAGAACTGCGCAGAGAGATGTACGAGTCTTACAATACTCGAGCGTCAGATCGCGGACCGAATGCGGGTAAGTGGGACAACACTGAAATCATCGCTGAGCAACTAAAACTGCGCCACGAGATCTCTCGTATGCTAGGTTTCTCTACTTATAGTGAACGCTCACTTGCAACCAAAATGGCTGAGACGACCGATCAGGTACTTGGCTTCTTAAATGACCTTGCTAGCAAGGCTAAGCCTCAGGGCGAAAGAGAAGTAGAAGAGCTACGCCAGTTTGCAGAAAAAGAATTTGGTGTCACCGAACTTAACCTTTGGGATATTGCTTACTACAGCGAAAAACAAAAGCAAAATCTGTTCAGTATCTCAGACGAAGACCTGCGCCCTTATTTCCCAGAAAACAAAGTGGTTTCTGGCCTATTTGAGGTGCTGGATCGTGTGTTTGGCATGCAAGTGAAAGAGCGACAAGATGTGGATGTTTGGCACGAGTCAGTGCGCTTTTTTGATATCTTGACCAAAGAGGGGGAGTTGCGCGGCAGTTTCTACCTAGACCTGTATGCCCGAGAGCATAAGCGTGGTGGCGCTTGGATGGACGAGTGTCGCGTGCGCCGCATAACGTCATTGGGTGAACTGGAAACCCCAGTGGCTTACCTAACCTGTAACTTTAACAAGCCGGTAGGGGATAAACCTGCGCTGTTTACTCATAACGAAGTAACTACGCTGTTCCATGAATTTGGCCACGGTATTCACCACATGCTTACTCAGATTGATGTTTCGTCTGTGTCTGGTATCAATGGCGTGCCATGGGATGCGGTTGAATTGCCAAGTCAGTTCCTTGAGAACTGGTGCTGGGAAGAAGATGCGTTGTCGTTCATCTCAGGTCACTATGAAACGGGTGAACCTTTACCAAAAGAAATGCTGGATAAAATGCTAGCGGCGAAAAACTTCCAGTCGGCGATGTTTATTCTGCGCCAGCTAGAGTTTGGACTGTTTGATTTTACTCTGCACACAGAGTTTGATCCTGATATTGGCGCGCGAGTTCTTGAAACCTTGGCAGAGGTTAAGCAGAAGGTCGCGGTATTACCAAGCCTAGAGTGGAACCGCTTCTCGCATGCATTTAGCCATATCTTTGCCGGTGGATACAGTGCGGGCTATTACAGCTACCTGTGGGCAGAAGTGCTATCTGCGGATGCATACTCACGTTTTGAAGAAGAGGGTATCTTCAATAAAGAGACAGGACAAAGTTTCCTAAATAACATCCTAGAGATGGGTGGCAGTGAGGAACCTATGGAGCTATTTAAGCGCTTCCGTGGTCGCGAGCCTCAAATTGATGCCTTGTTAAGACATGCTGGTATCGGGGCTTAATCCTCGTTAACTCTCTATAAGCCATCTCTAATTGAGGTGGCTTTTTTATGGGTTCACATTGCGGTTGATTGGATTTTGCAGCGAGATAAGGGTTTCGGTAGATTGCACCTCATCGATGGCTTGCAATTTATTGATTAGGACATGCTGCAACTCTTCAATAGAGCGGCACATTAACTTAACGAAGATGCTGTAGGCGCCAGTGGTGTAATACGCTTCGACGACTTCATCTAGGGCGTTGAGCTTCTCTAGCGCTGAATGGTAGTCCTTGGCCGCATTCAAGTTGATGCCGATAAAACAGCACACGTCATAGCCCAATTTCTTGGTATTGACGATAACCTCTGTACCCTCAATGACCTCCGCGGCTCTCATTTTTTCAATTCGAACATGAATGGTGGCAGGGCTAACTTTAAATCGCTTGCCCATCTCTGCATAGGGAGTACGGGCGTCCTCCATCAGTGTTTTTAGGATATCTTTATCGAGTTGGTCGAGCATAGGGCTTTGGTTCATTGGGGTTCCTTAAGAGACACAGATAACAAGAATGCGGTAAACTAACGGATATCCTAATCAGGTCGACAGACCCCTAAACTTTAGAGAGATGACGTTGCAGATTCAACTTCTAGCGCAGTCCGAAGATAAACAATTACAGATCCAAGCATTAGCAGAGCGCTGGGGCTTGCAACATGATCCTGATAGTCAGTTTGCCTTGCAGTTAGGTGAGCGTCTAGAACTAAAAAAGCTGGATGAACCAAAATTAGGGTCAATCTTCGTGGACTTTGCTGGTGGAGCAGTGGCGCATCGCCGTAAATTTGGTGGTGGCAAAGGGCAGTCCATTGCAAAAGCTGCGGGTCTCAATAAGGGCGCGACACCGTGTGTGCTAGACGCTACAGCAGGCCTTGGCCGCGATGCCTTTGTGTTGGCCTCTCTAGGCTGCAGGGTGCAAATGATTGAACGCAACCCTGTGGTTGCAGCTTTACTTGATGACGGCCTTTCTCGAGCAAAGCTGGACCCTGAAATTGGTGGCTGGGTTAGCGAGCGCATGTCGCTATTGCACGCCTCGAGCCTAGATGCACTGTCGCAGTTGGCCGAGGATAACGAGTTTCAACGACCTGATGTTATCTATCTTGACCCTATGTACCCTCACCCAGAAAACAAAAAGAAAAGCGCGCAAATCAAAAAAGAGATGCGAGTGTTTCAGACTTTAGTTGGGCCGGATCAAGATGCGGATGGTCTTCTTGAGCCTGCGCTGGGGCTGGCCACTAAACGAGTCATTGTGAAAAGACCTGACTACGCCAACTGGCTGAATGAGAAGAAACCGAGCATGGCCATTGAAACTAAGAAAAATCGTTTTGATGTTTATGTCTTGTCTTCAATGACTTAGCTCAAAGGTCAAAAATAAATAGTTGAATTACTGCCGTGAAATCGCTATATGTAAGTAATAATCATTATTAATTGCATTTGAGTGACGAGGCTTTATGAGTAAGAAGATGTGCAAATTTAATCGCCGAACGATAGAGGGCAGCTTAGGGGCTATCTATTCTATTGTGGCGGAGCCAAAATTTGTGTGTCGCTCTTGCGCTCGCGTAGCGGGGAGTGGTGAAAACCTGTGTAAGCCTAGCCCGATCCCACCTCAAGCATGCCGCAACAAGATTGCAGGGCCTATTTTAGAGCCAGCCGTAGAAGACTGTGTATTGCTAGCTGAAGCTAAGGCGACAAACGCCATTACTGAAATATCATCGGCTAAAAACAAATCGGAAAAGAAAAAGCTGATTAAGCCAGTGATCAAAGTGGCTGAAAACGCAGAGCAAGACACTATTGCGGATGATGAAGTAGTACAGTATCAGTTGAGCAATAAACAGCTTAAGAAGCAACGCAAGATGCTGAAGAAGCAGGCGAAAATGCACAAGAAGCTGAACAAGATTTTACGCAAAGAGAAAAAGCTCACCAAAAAGAGAAGTAAGCTAGATGCACACCTTAATGAGGTTGTTGAGGCTACCTCTATTCGAGTAGCCTCAAATCATCTCCACTAATTCTAGAGCTATCCTAGAACTGTCCCAGAACTAATCTTGAAGTGGCACGACTAATAGGTCGATAGGCATGTCATGGATCATGTGGCGAGTGTTGGAAAGTAACTTGCCCCAGAAGTCATGATGGTGTCCACAGACAACCAAATCAAATCCTCTTTCTTTTATCGCATCTGAAAGCTCCTCGACCAGATCTCCGCGCCCCACGAGTGTGTTACTCACTGGATAATCGAGCTTTTCGCTCAAACCTTGGAGCTTTTGAGTGGAAAGCTTAGTGGTCGCACTCTGGCTATCAACCAAATTAACTTCAATCAGTCCCGTGTAGACTTCACTATAGTTAACGTCGATATGAATAAAAGAAAGCTCAGCATCAAGAGCTTTGGCAAGCTTGGCTGCTCGATTAGCTAAGTACTCACTATGATCCCCTAAGTCTAGGGCAACAACGATATGTTTATAGCTCATGATAGGCTCCTTATTCGGGCAATAGATTATGTATCCTTAATTTTATTCTAGCAGGGCGAGACATTTTTTTTGCTGAAGTGATCTGAAGTTGAAGTATTCGACTAACAAAAGAAAGAGAATTTTGATTTAGGGCAAAGTCTGTTAATTTAGACACATAGCCACATCGTATATTGGCTGAATGACATTAGAGCTATTAAGAAGAGGAACGTCTTATGCTGTCGGAACAGATGGTTGAAAATTTAAACGCACAAATAAACCTAGAATTTTTCTCATCCAATCTATACTTACAAATGAGTGCTTGGTGTGAAGATAAAGGTTTCGAGGGTGCAGCAGAGTTTATGCGCAAACATGCCACTGAAGAAATGGAGCATATGCAACGCTTATTCACTTATGTGAGTGAGACTGGGGCAATGCCAATTCTAGGTGCCATAGATGCGCCAAAGCATCAGTTTGCAAGCCTTGGAGAGGTTTTCCGTGAGACCTACGAGCATGAGTGCATGATCACTGAAAAGATCAATAAGCTCGCTCACGTGGCTTTCACGAGCCAAGACTACTCAACGTTCAATTTCTTACAGTGGTATGTGGCAGAGCAACACGAAGAAGAGAAATTGTTTAAAGGGATTTTAGACAAGCTAGAGTTGGTTGGTGAAAATGGTCAAGCGCTGTTCTTCATTGATAAAGACCTAGCAATCATGGCTAAAGAAGGTTCAACCTCTATCATGGATGTGGCAGCTGAGTAACGTATCCGTACTCGACTAAACAACTAATTCACACTGGTTGTCTTGCCATTTCCTAGAGAGTGTAGGGAGGAATAGAGATGATCAGTGGGGATTTGATTATTTTTGCGCTTATGATCGTAACTGCGGTCAATAGTATGCGTTACATCAGTACATTAAGGGCACTTATCTTTGTGATGCGCGAAGCGCACCCTTTACTCTACCAGCAAGTTGATGGCCGAGGGTTTTTCACTACTCAGGGTAATGTCGTCAAACAGTTCAGACTTTTCCATTACCTCAAGAGCAAAGAATATTCCCAGCATCATGACCCGGTGTTTGTCGACAAGTGCGATAAGGTTAGAGAGCTCTTTATTCTCAGTTGCGCATTGCTTTTTGTCACCTTAGTTGCGGCTTTCAGCGTTTAATTATTAATCTTGTTTGTATCTCTACCCCGCATCTGGGTAGAATGTGCGCCTTTATAAGGGTATGCGGTTTTCGCATGCCCTTTTTGTATGACCTCCCGAGATGTAGAAAATGAGTGAACACTTTGATGTCGTGATTATTGGTGCTGGTGCCGCAGGCCTGATGTGTGCTGCTGAAGCTGGTAAGCGAGCTAGGCGAGTACTAGTGGTTGATCATGCGAAAAAACCAGGGCGTAAAATTCTCATCTCAGGTGGTGGTCGCTGTAACTTTAGCAACTACGATGTTTCCCCTTCCAATTTCATCTGTAGTAATCCCCATTTCGTGAAATCGGCATTGTCGCAGTACACCAATTGGGATTTCATCTCTATGGTGAGTAAGCATGGCATCGAGTTTGAAGAGCGTGACCATGGGCAGTTGTTTTGCGTGGATTCTGCGAAGCAAATTGTGAAGATGCTACTTGATGAGTGTGACTCGCAGTATGTACAGTTTCAATACCAGGTAGCGGTAAGCAATATTGAGAAAACAGAATCAGGTTATACGCTCCTCGCAAATGGTAAACCGATCAGCTGTGAATCACTCGTGGTAGCTACTGGTGGTCTATCTATGCCTAAACTTGGGGCGACGCCTTTTGGTTATCAGATCGCCGAACAATTTGACTTGGATGTGGTGCCTACCACTGCAGGTTTAGTGCCATTTACTCTGCACAAGCAAGACAAGCTGGATTTCAGTGAGCTGTCTGGGATTGCGATTCCTGCAGAGATTACGGCAGAAGATGGCACTGTCTTCAAAGAGGCATTGCTGTTTACTCATAGAGGGCTCTCTGGACCATCAGTGTTGCAGATTTCTTCGTATTGGTGTGCAGGGCAAAAGGTAACCGTCAATTTGGTGCCTGAGGCTGATGTTGCTGAACTGCTGGCGCAGAACCGAGAGAAGCACCCCAACCAATCTCTAAAAAACACCCTATCTAAGGTACTGCCAAAGCGCCTAATTGAGGTATTGATTGAGCGTAAGCAGTTAGTCGATAAACCTCTAAAGCAATTGAATCACAAAGAGTACGATCAAGTCGTTGATGCACTTGAGGGCTGGCAGATTGTGCCGAATGGAACTGAAGGCTATCGAACCGCAGAAGTGACCTTAGGCGGCGTAGATACCAATCATCTTTCGTCTAAAACCATGGAGTGTAAAACGCATTCTGGCTTGTATTTCATTGGAGAGGTTATGGATGTGACAGGATGGCTTGGGGGCTTTAATTTCTGCTGGTGTTGGAGTTCAGGCTACGTTGCTGGGCAGAATGTTTAAGTACTTCTAAACACCTACATTGGCCTATCTAGTAGGCCAACTCTTGATAACGCATTTGTGCTTTTTGTACTCTCAATCGTCTTTGCTCAACATGAAGCTTAAGTTCGTTAAGGGCAACACGATTCGCATTTTGTTGCGCTGGGCTAAAGCGTTCAAAATCTGCAGCTTTTTGCATATATTCAGCGTGAAGTCTTTGATAGCTGCGCTGTGCATTGCGCGTCTCGTCTGCCCAATGATTTGTCTCTTTTAGGTATGATTTGATCTCTCGAGTTGCTTTATCTTCAACGACAGCTGGCTTTTTCAGTGCTATACGAACGGCTAGGCTCATGCTCGATACAGCCAACATAGAATACATAAAAAACATCATCGCCAAACACCTCTAACAACCATTTCTTGCGCGGACGTGCATTCTGCCATTGTTTAAAAAATAATCAATGTATTTGTAGGACAATTTAACTTTCCATTTTTGTGCGCTTTTGGCATATAGAGAAGGTTCTTAGATTAAGTCTCTGATACTTCTAATAGATCACACAAGAAAGCGCTTACTTTTGCGATAATCGGAGAACGAATAATTTTTGCTTGGGAACAGAAATGGTCAGCTTTTGGAATGGAAATAAGTCACCTTCTCGTCAAGAACATGAGTTTGAGGTGCTGAAACTTGCTTTAGGTACAACTGAGGTCAGCAATGACTTAACGGATTACCCTGATGCCAAAGACGAAGGCAATATCTTCAATTTAGGCGCTGATGCACTGGTAACTGTTGCTGGGAATACTAAATTTGATCGACATGCCTTTTTACCCGTGAATCAACCCTTGTGCATGGGATTGCTTGGGCATCGAATCCTTATTGTTCGTCGTCAAGATGTCAGCACATTTTCGGATATCACTGAAGATGACTTAAAAAGCTTGAAGGCGGGAATTCCCGCAACTTGGGCTGATGCTGACTTATTTCGTAGCAATGGCTATCAAGTCTTTGAACAGGGTTCTTTGGATACCATCTTCGCTGATCTGCAATTGGGCTTATGTGATTATGTCGCCCTCGGAGCCAACGAAGTGCAGGCAATTTATCATGAATTTGCTGAGCAATTTGAAGGGTTAGTCATCGAGCCATCCATGATGCTCTATTATCCCTTTCCATTGGTTTTCTATGTGCACCCTGAAAAAGAGCCACTCGCGACTGAGATAAATAATGGTTTGGAACAAAGCCGTAATAGTGGTGCATTGAGGGTATTGTTTGATAAGCATTATGGGCAGACGGTTACTGATATGAACTTGTTATCTCGCAGGCAGATTGAGCTTGATAATCCTCTGCTTCCAAAGACTTTTTCTGGCTTTAGCTCAGAGCTTTGTTCAAGTAAATCATAGCAAACAAAAAGGCCTCAGCATTGTGCTGAGGCCTTCGTTTTTCAATGCAACTTGTTAGCTACTTAGCTACGCAGAGTAGACTCTGCCACTGTGCAGCGTACTTGAGAGACTTTTCCAGAACGACTGAATAGCTCTTGGCACACTTCGGCTGTTAGACCATTATTAGGCATTGTTACTGCTGAACCATCTTCATAGACAACCTCAACAGAGGTTTCGCTATCAGATGCTAGTTGGTACACAAACGGTACCTGGCAGTAAGTGAATGTTAGTTGGCCAACGGCTAGAGGGATCTCTTTGGTCTCACCCTGAAGATCAAGGTAGCTAAAGGTAACGGCTTCATCCAAGAACTCACTGCTATTGAGTAGTGAAGGGTTTAACTGAATTGCTCCCTCTTTGACTTCAATACCAAGCTCTACAAAGCGAGTAATGATTTCTTCTTTTACCTGTCCTGTCATACCCGGTTGCTGTGCGCCCGCTTGCTTAGGCGTATGCGAGTATGGGTCAGTAGGGAAGGCACCATAGTTACTTGCGGTCTTGTTGAAACCAATACCTTCACGAACGCGGTAGTAGTAATCAGCAAGGGCTTTGGTGACTTCGCTATCCGCATCTTGCGCTAGCGCTACTAAGTAGTTCTCTTGAACTGCTAACAGCAGTTTGGACACCATGTGCCAATAGATACAACCTAAGCCTTCATAACCAAACATGGTACCAGAGCGACCAGTGAAGGCCTTGTGGTTGAATACCTGCTCGTAAAGGGCGTTGATCTCTTGCCACTGTACTTCTGAAGCTTCTGGGTAGTCACCCTTGATGCTATTGATAGCAGCATTTAAGTAGTCACGGTTTTCAAAGCTCGCATTAAAGTGGAAGTTGTCAGCTGTGCTTTGTTGAACAAGGCGCTTATCGCCCTTTTCTACCATTGAATTCAGAAGGTTAGAATCAGTAATTTGTTGTTTGGTGACTTGGTTTTTTTCCATGAATGGAGTCAGGTCACGATCAGGGTAAAGCATGAAGCTCTTCTGGTCCTGACGATACATGTCACTGGCGTACAGCTTGTCTAACAACTGCTTAGTTTCTAGAGGCTCAAGAAGACCAGAACTCAACACCGCTACTTGACCTTCTAGCATCGGGTACAGTTCTTCTACGGTCACGCTGTCTTTGGCGTAAGAGATAATGTTGTAGGCGTTGTACAGGCCATCTTCACGAAGGTTGTTGCGAATACTCTTATCGAGAACCGTTAAGCTTACGTTAAGCAGCTTGCTGATCTCTGCCGTATCTACGGTTTCTTTGCTACCAAAGCTGCCATTAGGGTATACATTGTTGCGATAATCAGCGGCCGCTTGTGCTAGTGATACAAGAACGTCGTACCTTAGCTTAGGGGTCACTTCGCCTGCTGTGAAAGATGCTTCAGCGTCCGCCAAAATAGCCTCAATTGCTATCATCCAATCACGTACTTGAGTTGATAGTTGCGTATACTGAGGGGCTTCAGCAAGCATTTGCTGCATGAAAGATACATAGCGACGCATGTAGTAAAGCGTAACCATAGACAAGCCGTTACCAACGATTGCGTTATTGGCGTCGTTCCACTCAGGGCGTTGCGTGTTTAGCCAGATACCACCATCAAGCACTAGGTTGCTCAGTTTAGAGAGTAGAGGAACTAAGATTTTCTCTAGCAGGTTAACCATGTAAACAGAGTCATCGCTGTTTAGAACTAACTTACCATCGCTGCCTAGCTCAGCCACTTTGCGCTCGATCAGTGACTGTTTTTCGTTGTTAAAGTTAACAGTATCTTTCGGGTTGGCAAACAAACCATCCACATCGCAAATTTCGTAAGGCACGTTTGCGTAGCTGTACGTCTCTGTATTTAGCAGAGCGATCAAGTCGTCGTGTTCAAACTTATCAGCTAATTCCAAGAACTTAAGTAAGTAGATGATCTGATGGTCACCCCAGTAGCCAATGTTGCTCCACTCATCTTCTGGATCAAGAAGCTCCCAATCAATACCATCTTTAGTAATGCGGTAAGGGTTAAAGCCATCAACAGTTGATGCGTTAACAAACTTAGCGATGAATGATTTAATGAAGCCAGGGTAGCTGAGTGCCATCGCTTCCCAGTTTTGGAAGATGTCACGCCAGTTACCTTGATAAGACAGCAGACGATCGCCATGCTCATCTTTGAGTTTGATTTCGTAGTGGTTCCAAGGACGGCTTGGGTCACCATGACGACGGCCAAACGTAAGCGGTAGATACTCATAGGCAAGGCGAACAAGTTGTTGATCACCTGTTTGTTTTGCACCAGAGACTAATTCTGCGTGAGTAAAGCTATCTGCAAGCTCTGCAAAGAAACCTTGATGTTTTGCTACTACTGTTTGGTTAGCGTTGCGCATAGTTTTTACTACGTCGACTTTATCCAAGGTGTAGTTGTTTTCGACTACGCCGCCGCGCATGTTGTTGAACAGTACGTTAGCGTAGTGGTGAACAGAGGTGCTTTCTTCCGCTGTTAGCTGCCATGCATCGGCACCTGACATCAAAGATACCAATTCTTTTTGGTTATCTTCGATACTTGAAAGGACTTGTTTTCGAATATCGTTAGGCACCGCAATCTGAGTATTTAGTGCGGTGATATCGCTGTGGTTTTTGTCGATGTCAGCTGCGATAACCCAAGAGTTTGTTTGATTGCCTTCTAACTTAATTGTTTTATGAATCAGGTAGCTACCACGTTGACCCTTAGTTAAGGTCTCGTCCTGAATTGGCAGTCCTTTTCTAAATGCGGCGATTTGCGAGCTAGTCAGCAGGATCTGATTCGCGTCGTCATCAAGGCTGAATACTGTCGTTGCAAGTAGCGACTCTGCAGGATCTGCGCGATCGCTGAGTTTTGCGTACATGGTGTAAAGCGCTAAAGGAGAGCCTTGCTGGCGTTCATTCCACTTGTAAGCATCAACGAGTGCACTTCGTGTTTGTAGGGCGCCTAATGGGGCACCCGGTGGTAATAGATTTTGCAGGCCATCAAGAAGCTCAATCTGGCGGTCATCGCCAGAAAGGTCAGTCAATTGCGATTGGCGGATAAAGCCAAATTGCTCACTGGTGTTCCAGCTGTATTGAAATTGTAGCTTCAAAGAGTGGTTGATCTCTTCAAAGATAATCTTGTCACCGATGCTGTTTTTGTAGAGATTACGCTCTACCTGGTATAGGCCATCATGGAAGGTATTGAACGGTTCCCATAAAGAAGCACCTGAATTAGTTTTTACTTTAAAGATCGACTTTGCACCGGTGTTTTCGGCGCTTTCATGGATATAGTCCACTGACTTGTACGGGAACAATGCGTTTTCTGGGCGGATACGACCAGCAGAAAGGCTACCTGTAGAAGAGATGAACAGCCAGTGATCGCTTGCAGAAACGACACTGATAAAAAATGGGTTCATGTGGTCGACATTGGATATCTTGTAGTAGCGTTCGCCATCTAGGTTGACGAACTTTCCATCCACGTCTTGTAGAGTATTGTGTTCCATGTTGCAGGCCCTTTTAGAATTTTTGAAAGCGCTTTCTTTTCTACGCTATTGTTTTTATATCGCTATACCCGAGGTATAAGCCTCAGATATAGACCCTTTATTCATTAAATAATTGAGTGAACAGAGTTGCGCTTCACTAGTTCAGGATTGAAGCGTTTTTGCACAGGCAGCTTGCTTCCATTGAGTTGATTTAACAGCATATTGGTTGCATTGATGCCGATTTCTCTAATTGGATAGTTTACTGTGGTCAGCGTCGGTCGAATGTAACGGCAGTAAACACTGTCATCAAAACCAATAACGGATATGTCTTTGCCAACAACCAGGTTTCTTCGATCGCACTCGTCATAGGTAGCCATTGCGATGTTGTCATTTTGGCAGAGGACAGCGGTCACTTGTGGGTGTTCATCGAGGAGCTGTTTGGCCAGTGCTTTGTTTAGCTCGCTTTCCGTCTCGTAAGTACCGTGATAGACGTAGTCCATACTCGGTTCGATACCCGCTTCCTGAATGGCTCTGTGATATCCGATTAAGCGCTCTCGACAGTCCATTTTATTCATATCACCTGTAATGATACCGATATGGCGATGACCCAGTTCAATAAGGTGTTTAGATGCAAGATAGCCACCGAGCTCATTGTCGATATAAAAGCATTGCTCTGAAATCTCTTCAATATGCCTGTTGACGACCACTAATGGACGGTCATGTTTAGCTAGCTTGATTAGGTCTTCATCTTCCAGCTTTTCGGCATGAACGATAAGTCCATCGACGCGCCTAGAATCAAGAAAGTGCAAAGACTCAGCTTCAACTTTTTTATCCATATGACCGCAGGTTGCGATCATATGCAGGTTTGCATCGCGAGTCTTTTTTTCTACTTCTTTCATAAGGTTGCCAAAGAAGGAGCCCTCTAAGGCTCCCACTAAAACACCGATACTATTAGAACGATTAGAAGCCAAAGCCTTTGCAATGGAGTTAGGTTGAAATCCTAACTCGTTGATTGCATTGTAAACTTTCTCTTTGTTCGCCTCTTTTACGGTACTGTGGTTATTCAAAACACGGGACACCGTGGCTTGAGACACTTTGGCAAATTCGGCAACTTCTTTTATCGTAATCATGTTCTAATCTTATCTATCTCAGAGAAGAAATATATCTGTCTGAATTATTCGTAGTTATGGCAACGGATAAAGTGGTCGTCAGCCAATTGTCTTATCTCAGGGAATGAGCCTGCACATCTCTCGCTTGCCTTAGGGCAACGAGGTGCAAAAGGACACCCTACGCTATCTGGCTTCCAAAGCGGGATTTCACCCTTCTTCGCGTCCAGTTCACGGCGACCACCGCGACCAGGTTCTGGCACTGCTGACAATAATAGCTGTGTATATGGATGTTGAGGTGTTTGTGTCACTTTGTCACTGTTGCCCCACTCAACCATATGCCCTACATACATTACTGCAGTTTTTTCAGCAAAGTAGCGTGCTGTTGCAATATCGTGAGTAATGTACATAAATGAGATGCCGTGCTTGTCTTTTAGGTCTGACATTAGGTTCAAGATACCGAGTCGAACCGACACGTCTAGCATTGAGATTGGCTCATCAGCCAGGATTACCTCAGGGTCTACCGCAATCGCACGAGCAATAGCAACACGCTGACGTTGACCACCACTTAATTCATGCGGGAACTTCTCTGCGGTCTCTACTACTGGAGACAGACCAACTAGCTCAAGTAATTGATAAACAAGGGTATCAATGTTCTCTTTGCCTACACGATCATGGATCAGTAGAGGGCGAGCAATGTGATGATAGATAGAATGTACTGGGTTTAGAGAGCCAAATGGGTCTTGGAAGATCATCTGAACCTGACGAGCATATTCTAGGCTACCATTCTCTTTTATGTACTCAGCAATAGGTTGACCTTTAAAATCGATCTGGCCACCGGTTGCTTCATAGATACGAGTCAGTACGCGAGCACCAGTACTTTTTCCAGAGCCTGATTCGCCAACGATGGCTAGGGCTTCACCCTTGCATAGGTCAAATGACACATCATTAACCGCACGCATGTACGCATCTTTCTTCTTGCTGCTGCCAACAGGAAAATCTTTGATCAGATTCTTAATCGAAAGAATCACTTCAGGGTTTTTAGTTTGCATATCTTTCCCTTTTCGTCTCAATTACAGCAAGTTACATGCAGCATGGTGGTGTGGTAGCACTTCAACAAGTTGTGGCTCAGTCTTTTTACATTCAGCAAAACATTCGCTACAGCGTTCTTGGAAGTTACAGCCTTGCGGTATTTTCAGGAGGTTTACTGGGTTACCAGGAATACCGTGCAAGCGTGTTTTAGGTCCGTGAATACTTGGGAACGAAGAAACCAAACCCTTGGTGTATGGGTGGACTGGGTCGCGGAATACTTTCTCTGCATCACCAATCTCAATTAGGTTACCGGCGTACATGACACCAATGCGGTCTGCAATCTCACCCATCAAGCTCAAGTCGTGGCTTATGAAAAGGATAGAGAAACCAAACTTGGTTTTGAGGTCGTACAACTCGTTTAGAATTTCGCGTTCAACAACCACATCTAGAGCGGTTGTTGGCTCATCCATGATGATTAACTTTGGCTCAAGTGCTAGAGCAACAGCGATAACAACACGTTGACGCATACCACCGGATAACTGGTGTGGGAAGCTCGACAAGCGATCTCCGTGAATACCAACGATCTTTAGTAGCTCAACCGCTTTTTCACGAGCTTGTTTTAGCGTGACTTTTTTATGGGCAATGATGACATCGGTTAGCTGCTCACCAATGGTGATTACAGGGTTCAATGAGTTCATTGCACTTTGGAATACCACTGAGGTTTCATTCCAGCGGAACTCACGCAACGCCTTATCATTCATTTTCAGAATGTCAGTACCCTTGTAAAGAATTTCGCCTTCAGAGATAAGCGCTGGTGCTTTGTGTAGTCGAGCGATAGCAAATGCTAGGGTACTCTTACCACAGCCAGATTCGCCGGCGATACCCAGGGTTTCACCTGGTTTAATTTCTAGGCTGACATTGTTTACTGCGCGTGCCACGCCGTTTGGCGAGACGTAATCAACACATAGGTTGTTAATTTCTAATAGAGGTTGTTGGTTCATGCTAGGCCTCGACGTTTGTCAGCGTCTTTTTTCATTTTCGCCCATAGCTTCATATGAGCACCAGTTTTCAGTTTCGGGTTACTTACTTGGTCAATAGACATGTTGATAAGTGCTAGTGCACCACCAGTAATCGCTAGAGCCATCGCAGGAACAATCATTTCCCACCAAGCGCCCGTATAAAGAGCAGCAGAGGTTTGAGCCCAGTACAGCATTGAGCCCCAGCTCACTTCAGTTGAGTCACCCAGACCTAGGATACCAAGACCTGCTTCAGCACCCATTGCGTAGATTACTGCGCCTAGGAAGCCACCAAAAACGATAGAAGTCAGGTTTGGTAGAATCTCAACAAAGATGATTCGCATCTTAGATTCACCCATTACCTCAGCAGAGATGATGTATTCTTTGTTTCTTAGTGCCATGGTTTGCGAACGGATTACACGTGCCCCCCATGGCCAGGATGTGAGTCCGAGTAGTAATGTGATGACTATGGAGCTGACCTGTCCGAGGAAGGCGGCGAGTACTATCAATAACGGTAACTGAGGGAATACCAAGAATACGTTAGTAACGAAGTTCATCCACTCATCAACCTTGCCACCAATGTAGCCAGAGCTCACACCCACTATAACAGCGAGTGTCATAGCGATGATGCCAGCAGATAGAGCAACCGTTAACGATTTCTTGCCGCCGTGCAGTACTTGACTGTAGACATCACGACCGCTTCGGGTGGTTCCCATAATATGTTCAGCACTTGGCTCTTGGTGTGCACGAGCAACGCGTTTTTCTGGGTTGTGAGTAACCAATACTGGTGAGAATAGCGCACCAGCTAGGATGATTGTAATTAGGAAAGTACCAATAATTGCTGGTGGGTTTCCGTTGAAGAAGTCTTGTAATGTGCCCTTCAGTTTACGCAATGTCGATGCCAGACCTCGCGCACGCCCAGTAGGGAATTCAGACGTATCTATATGTGCAGTTAACTTTTTCATTATCAAACCTTATTCGTCAATGCGAGGGTCTAGCCATACGTACAGTAGGTCAGCGATGAAGTTCGCCGTCAGTACTGCAGTCACTAAAATTAGTAGAATTGCTTGAATCAGAGGGTAGTCACGCGCTGTGATGCCCTTTAGTAGGATATTGCCAAGGCCTTGGTAGTTGAACACAACCTCTGTAAGGATTGAGCCAGCGAAAGAGAAACCAATTGCCATCGCAATCGCAGTTGCAACAGGAAGAATCGCATTACGCCCAGCGTAACGGTACATAACACGGAAGCTTGATAGACCTTTTGCTTCAGCCATTGTTACGTAATCTTCACCTAGTACGTTGATCATTGCGTTACGCATGTTGAATACCCAGGTTGCGATGCCGACGAGAATCATCGAGCCCATTGGAAGTACGGCGTGTGTTGCTACGCTGCTAATAAACTCCCACGTAAAACCAGGGACAATCATTGGGTCATAGGTGTAACCCAAAGGGAACATTTCTAGCTGTAGAGCAAAAATGTAGAAAAGAAGTAGTGCGGTAACCACGTATGGGAAGTTACTGATAAACGCTAGTACCGGTGGCACGATTTGACCAAATAGGCCTTCACGGCGGTAAGAAGCGTAAGTACCGATGCTAACACCGATGATAAGAGCAACGATTAGAGAGCCTAGTGCTAGGAACATAGTCCACGGTAGAGCCATCCCAATTACTTTCGTTACTTCAGTTGGGAACATGAGCACTGATGGGCCAAGATCAAGGGTGAATACACTCTTGATGTATGCAATGTATTGTTCAAACATGCTGCCATCAACGAAGCCGTACATTTCTTTTACAGCGTCCATCTGGGCCATGTCCATTTTGCCACCAGCAGCCGCAAATAAAGCATCAACAGGGCTACCAGGCATAATTCTTGGTAAGAAGAAGTTGAATGTTATTGCGACAAAGAACGCCGTCAAATAGAAGCTAAATCTACGGAGTATAAAATTCATAGGGATTTCCTGAGAATGGAGGACTACCGAAACGGCAGTCCTCAATGGGGTTTTTAATTATTTAGTGTGAAGGTGATCTAGGATCTTCACTTTTTTGTCCGCTTGGTAGTAGTTAGGGTGGATGTATGGGTTTTCAGCATCCGGCCAGCCTACAACGTTCTCTGTGCGGTATTGGAACCATGTTGGGTTAGAGAATAGAGGAATGAACGCAACTTGTTCCGCTGCAAATTGTTCTAGTTCCTTCAGGATTTCAAGTTGAACTTTCTCATCTGTAGTTTGAGTAAATGCGTCAATCTTGTCAGAGATTTCTTGTGAGAATATGCCGTGACCTGCATGCCAGCTCTTACCTACAGCACTTGCTGAGAAGTAGTCTTGGTATGCTTGGATAGGGTGTGCGTTGTTGGTGTTTGACCAGTTGATAGAGATGTCGTAGCCACCTTCTTTCAAGTTCTTGTCATATACAGACCAGTCAACAGTCTTCACGTTTGCTTTAACGCCAACTTCTTCGAAGTACTCAGATACCATTTGCACGGTTTGAACCCAGTCAGTCCAGCCATTTACTACTTCGATATCAAACTCAACGTTTTCGCCGTTTGGCATGTTACGGATGCCGTCACCATTGGTGTCTTTTAGGCCAGCTTCGTCTAGAAGACGGTTTGCTTCGTCAAAATTATAAGTAGAGTATTTCGCGAATTTCTTCTCGATATCTTGGTTAACGTACGCTTCAAAGTACTGGCCTAAACCGCCCATGTAGTGGTTAGCTGTTGGGTAGCCGTAAGCTGCGAATTCAACAATATCTTCACGGTCAAGTGCCATAGAAAGTGCACGACGTACATTTACGTCATCCAGTGGGGCTCTTTTCGTGTTTAGGTAAAGTTGGATAGCATCGTTCGCTGGGTACCAGTAGTGGTTGTTCTCTGGATCGCGTTCAACGAAGGTTTTATCGATGTCAGCAACAAAGTTTGATGCCCAATCGATTTCGCCTTTCATAAGCGCAGCTTGGATTTGCGAGTTATCGTTGTAAGAACGCGCAGTAATACAATCTAGGTATGGACGGCCTTGCTCTGCTTGCCAGTAATGAGGGTTACGACAAAGTTTGATTTGCTGAGGAGTCATAAGAGCTACCTCAGTCATAGGACCGTTACCAACAGGGTTAGGGTTGGTGAAGGTAGTTAGGTTTTCTACTTTGCTCCACACGTGCTTAGGAACGATGTAGTAATCTTTAAGACCCCAAAGGAAAGTAGAGTCTGCTTTAGCCATCTTGATAACAACAGTCGTGTCATCAGTCGCTATTACGCTTTCAGTGTAACCACTCCACATGCCTTTAACGTCAAAAGCTTTATTATCTTTAGTTAGTACGTAGCTGTATGCAACATCTTCAGCAGTAAGAGGTTTGCCATCAGACCATTTTAGGTTCGGGCGAACCTTGATAGTGATGGTCATTAGGTCTTCAGATTGGGTGATAGACTCAGCGATACGAGGCTCAATCTCACCAGTTTTGCCGTTATGGATGAATAGTGGCTCGAACATTGTTCCAGCAACGATATCTTTTTGGGTATAAGGGTTAAAGTTTTCAACAAAACCAGTGCCAATCGCAGGTACAGTAATCTCACCGCCTTGCTTAATTTCTGTATTGGCGAAGGTAGCCCCTGTAGCGAGTAGTCCGACTACAAGTGATGCCACTGCAGTTTTATTTAACATATCTTTTATTCCTCGTTGTTACACTTCAATGAAGAAAGTATGAAAGCGCTTTCTTTTGTGAAGCGTAGGGTTAAGAACCGATTAATTATTTTGTGTTTGTTTCGTAGGGTTTCTAAAAGAAGTATCGCTCGTGAAAGCGCTTTCTTTAGCGAGTAAGTTACGACTTCTTCATCAGCAAAACAAACATCATTCTGGTAAAACCTGTTCGATCTCACGCATATTTCACGAACCAATGACGAAAGTTTGATCTGCTGCAAGATTTATATATTTGTATGATTTGTACGCAAATCCGATTGAATCTTAAACGGAAACGCTATCTACGAAGGCAGAAATGCTTAGTTACATTTGCTCACTGAATGAGTTAAATCATTGCCACTAGAGCGCTATTGAATCTGGTTTGCGTTGTAATTGGAGGGGAATGTTCGTATTCTGCTCGGCAACGCTATTTGTACGACTAAAATAAGATTGCGCTAAGGAAGGAATCGGCTCAGGGATCTGTTTAGCAATTGTGATAACCCCAAAGTGAGAAATATGCCTAAATTAAATCTACATCGCAGTGATTACACCTCATCTCTCAATTCTGAGCTTGACCCTTCACTCCGTAATGAGGCTTTGCAACCTCACTTTGATAAGCCCAAAAGAAAGATAACTAAGAGCCCGTATTTGACTGAGAAAAATGTCCAGCGACGTTGGGCCTCTCTTGATAATGATGATTCTCAAAAGCATCTCTTAGATGAACATACTCAGCAGCACATGTTGGAGTACTCAAAGAACATTGAGCATTTCATTGGCACGGTAAAAATGCCAGTAGGCATGGCTGGCCCATTGCGAATCAATGGCTTATTCGCTCGCGATGACTTTCTGATTCCTCTAGCCACCACAGAGGCTGCGTTAGTGGCATCCTATAACCGTGGTTCTCAATTGCTTACTGCTGCTGGTGGCGCTACGGCTATGCTGCTTAATGAGGGTGTGACTCGTACCCCTGCGTTTGCCTTCTTTGATATCAGTGAAGCAGGGCAGTTTGTCGCTTGGGTGGTGACTCAATATGCCACCTTTAAGTCAATTGCCGAACAAACCACTTCTCATGGCAAGTTAACGGACATCAGTGTCAGCATTGAAGGTAACCATGTTTACCTCGTATTTGAATTCCTTACGGGGGATGCCTCGGGCCAGAATATGGTAACGATTGCTACCAATGCGGTGCTTGAATACATCATGGCACATACGCCGGTTGAGCCAGAACACGCCTTCCTTGATGGAAACCTTTCTGGGGATAAAAAAGCCAACGCACAAACACTGCGCAGCGTTCGCGGTAAAAAGGTGACGGCAGAAGCGCATATTCCAGCAGAGTTGGTCGAAAAGTACCTACATACTACCCCTGAGAAGATGATGCAGTTTGCGCAGATAACAACCGTCGGTGGAGCGTTAAGTGGCACTATTGGTATCAATGCCCATTATGCTAATGCATTGGCTGCTCTTTATATCGCATGTGGTCAAGATGCCGCATGTGTGGCTGAATCTGCAGTGGGTATGACGCGATTGGAAGTGGACAGAAATGGCGATTTGTATGCCAGTGTGACCCTGCCCAACTTAATGGTAGGAACTGTGGGTGGTGGTACTGGATTACCCAGTCAAAAGGCGTGCTTAGATTTAATGGGACTGCATGGCAACGGAAAATCACAGGCTCTAGCCGAGGTTGCCGCGGCTCTTTGTCTTGCTGGAGAGCTTTCTATTGTCGGCGCGTTTTGTGCTGGGCACTTTTCTCGTGCCCATCATAAGCTAGCGCGAAAATAGCGTGCTAGGCAGCCTTACGTTTAAGTTGCTGGATAACCAGTCCAGCAACGATCAACACCAAGCCAAGTAAGGTTGAGATATGAATCTCTTCTCCTAAGATTTGCGATAACAAGATCAGGGAAATGAACGGAGAGATAAAGATGAGATTGCTGATCCTTGCGGTGTTTTGTGTGGCTTTTAGTGCACCCAGCCATAAAACAAAGGTAATCCCCATCTCAAACAGGCCAACATAAGTCACTGCTAGCCAGCCCTTAGTGCTGATATCCCAAGCGGCTCCTTCCCAAATAGAGAGCGCTATGGTGAGTGGAATCGCCACTAGGAACCCAAGCAGTACGGCAATAACAGGATCGGCTTTATTCTTGGCGTTCAAGATCCAGTAACCCGCCCAAAGCAGGGTAGACAGCAAGGCTAAACCAACCCCTAGCGGGCTCTCAAACTGTAAACCCAGCACATCCCCTTGTGTTGCAATGACCACCACACCTAAATAGCCTAACGTACAAGCAATCCAGTCTTGAGTTCGAATCTTTTGCCCCAAAAATACCGCCGCCATCAAGGTCAGGGTAATGGCCCAGCTGTAATTGATCGGTTGTGCCTGCGAAGCGGGTAAAAGGTCATAGGCCTTAAACAAGATCAGATAGTAGGCGAGAGGATTAATCAGACCTAACATCAAGTAGTAAAGTGGATTTGCGACAAAGGTTCCGACGATGGTATGGGTCTTTTTTTGATAGACACAAACAAGCAATAGGGCAATCGCAGAGACTATGCTGGCACAGGTGAGCATCTGGATTGGCGTAAACTCAGCAAGGGTGAGTTTGAATGCGGTGGCAACAGTAGACCACAGAAGGACTGCACTGAGCCCTAATATAAGCGCTTTGCGTTCGTTCATGAATGACTCAAAGTGTTAAATAAAAGAAAAGATAAAAGAGGGCTCAGTCTATAGCCTTTGTGGGTGTGCGCCAATATACAATTTGTTTGGTTTAGTCGTGTATTTTCACTTGCTGTGGTGCATCTATTCACACTTATGCAAACCTTATGAGACTGCGAGAGACTTCAGCAAAGACAAGCGCTGATGTATGCAGTAAACTTGGCCATTCGTTTGCAATGCAGTTTGCTAGCGTAGCCGGGCGGCTTTCGTCGTGAATACACTTTCACCAGCCCTCGTTTGGAATACGACTTCAGAGATAGAACATGGATATGAGCGTTAAAGAACCCCAAGATCAAGCCTCGCAAGATACTACTCACTTTGGTTTCAAGACTGTCGCCAAAGATGAAAAGGTCACTAAAGTAGCAGAGGTATTTCATTCGGTAGCAAGCAAGTATGACCTGATGAACGACCTCATGTCTGGTGGTGTTCATCGCTTGTGGAAACGCTTTACCATCGACTGCAGTGGCGCTCGCCCTGGGCAGCGCATATTGGATCTCGGTGGCGGTACTGGCGACCTAACAGCTAAGTTTTCGCGCATTGTTGGTGATAACGGACACGTGATCTTAGCGGATATTAACAACTCAATGTTGAACGTAGGTCGAGACAAGCTAAGAGATGTTGGTGTTGTTGGCAATGTCCACTATGTACAAGCTAACGCAGAAGAATTGCCGTTTCCTGATGATTACTTCGATTGCATCACTATTAGTTTTTGCCTGCGCAATGTAACTGATAAAGATAAGGCTCTACGCTCTATGTATCGCGTATTGAAGCCGGGCGGTCGCTTGCTAGTGCTTGAGTTTTCTAAGCCAGTCTTGGACCCATTATCTAAGATCTACGATACCTATTCATTCCATATCCTGCCGAAGATGGGCGACATCATAGCGAACGATTCAGAGAGTTATCGTTACCTAGCGGAGTCTATTCGCATGCACCCAGATCAAGAGACCCTTGAAGGCATGATGCAACAGGCAGGCTTTGAGCAGACAAACTACTACAACCTGACAGGCGGTATTGTCGCACTGCACCGTGGTTATAAATTTTAGTGGGATGCCAAGATGCCTATTGATGCCTTAGTGACAGCCGCCGTTGAAACCTCATTCAACGCCTTGATAAAAGAACAACCGGAGAGCCAAAAGCAATTGGCTCGCCTTAAAGGCTCTATTATTCGACTGAATATCAAAGAGTTAAATAAAAGCCTGATCTTTGTGTGCAGTCAGCAGGTTGATGTGTTGGCTGAATTTGAAGGGACGCCGGATTGCGAGCTTACTTTAAGCCTAACGGCTCTGCGAGATTTACAGCAGCAAGCCAATATCAATGACCTATTCAAGAAAGATAAGCTGTCAGTCTCTGGAGATATGCAGGTAGGACAGCAATTCGCGACTCTAATGCAATTGAGTAAGCCCGATGTGGCTGAGATTCTCTCCAAAGTGCTGGGAGATGTGGCAGCACACACCCTAGTCACTGGCGCTAAAAACGGTTTGTCGTTTTTTCAGCGTAATGCTCGTAAGCACTCGACGCATCTCAAGCATGCCATTACAGAAGAGTGGGAGTTGGCGCCATCACCGTTGGCCGTTGCCAGTTTCTGTGATCAAGTCGATGACGCTCAGGCAAAACTACACTCTCTAGAACAACGCTTATCGCGTCTAATGGAGACGGAATGACCCCTTCTGAGCTAAAACGCCTCTATCTTATTACTCGAGTTCAATTGGAATATGGCTTAGATGAGCTTATCCCTGAACATGAGCTGGCGAAGTTTCCACGACTAGCGCGAAAGGCTCTTTTTTGGATCAAGAATAAACATCCAGAGAAAGAGTTAGGTCATCGAATGCGCCTAGCGTTACAGGAGCTGGGGCCGGTATGGATTAAGTTTGGGCAAATGATGTCCACGCGCCGAGACCTATTTCCTCCGCATATTGCCGACCAACTTGCCTTGTTGCAGGACCGCGTAGAGCCATTTGATGGTCACCTGGCGAAGAAGCATATCGAACTGGCTCTAGGTGGCCCTATTGAAAAATGGTTTGATGACTTTGATATTGACTGCCTTGCGTCAGCATCAATTGCACAGGTACATACCGCTAAGCTGAAAGAGTCAGGCCGAGAAGTGGTACTTAAGATCATTCGTCCAGACATTCGCCCAATCATTGATGCCGACGTTAAGCTTATGTTTCGTATGGCGAAACTGTTGGCTAAAGTCGCACCAGAGGCACGTAGATTACGACCTATCGAGGTGGTGGCTGAATACGAGAAGACGCTACTTGATGAGCTCGATCTACGCCGTGAAGCGGCCAATGCTATGCAGCTTCGCCGCAATTTTGAAGGTAGCGAAGAGCTGTATGTTCCAGAGGTTGTGGTTGATTTAAGCAGCAAGAATCTCATGGTTTCTGAGCGTATTTATGGTATTCAAGTCTCTGATATTGAAGGGCTTGAAGCTAATGGCACCAACATGAAGTTGCTTGCTGAGCGCGGAGTGACAGTCTTCTTTACCCAGGTATTTAGAGACAGTTTCTTCCATGCCGACATGCACCCAGGCAATGTGTTTGTCCAGTATTCACACCCTGAAAATCCGCAATGGATTGGCCTAGATTGTGGCATTGTGGGTACGCTTAATGCCGATGATAAGCGCTATCTAGCGGAAAACTTCTTGGCGTTCTTCAATCGTGATTACGGTAAGGTCGCGCAATTGCATGTGGACTCTGGCTGGGTTCCAGCAGACACCAATGTACAAGAATTTGAGTTTGCAATTCGTATGGTGTGTGAGCCTATTTTTGCCAAGCCATTGTGCGAGATTTCATTTGGGCACGTATTACTAAACCTGTTCAACACCGCGCGACGCTTCAATATGGAAGTTCAGCCACAATTGGTGTTGTTGCAGAAAACCCTTCTCTACGTAGAAGGATTAGGCCGACAGCTGTACCCTCAATTAGATTTATGGGCGACGGCCAAGCCATTTCTTGAAAAGTGGATGGGCGAGCAAGTAGGTCCGCAGGCGGTAATCAACTCTCTTAAAGAGAGAGCACCGTTTTGGGCAGAGAAACTCCCTGAATTGCCTGAGCTGTTGTACGACAACCTAAGGCATGGCAAGCAATTGTCTAGAAAAGTCGAACATTTATATGAGGGATATCGACAAACGAAGAGACAACACGCCACTGGCCAATTTATGTTTGGAATAGGCGCTACATTTATCGTATGCTCGTCCATACTTTATGTTAGTGATAACCCATTGATTTCTTCAGTGGTTGGCGGGGTCGGATTGTTGGCTTGGCTTTTAAGCTGGCGCACTTACCGCAAGTAATTATTTATAGAATGGAAACAAAGGTAATAACACATGGGTGGAATTAGTATTTGGCAACTTCTGATCATTGCTGTGATCGTGGTTCTGTTATTTGGTACCAAAAAGCTTCGCGGTATTGGCGGCGATTTGGGTTCTGCGGTTAAAGGCTTTAAGAAAGCAATGTCTGATGAAGACGCTGCAGCGAAAGATTCAAAAGATGCCGACTTTGAGCAGAAGAATATCTCTGAAAAGAACACTTCTGAGTCGAAATCAGCAGAGCAGAGCACTGAAAAGCCAAAAGATAAAGAGCAGGTTTAAACCGTGTTCGATATAGGTTTTTGGGAACTGATACTGATCTCTGTATTGGGGTTAGTGGTATTAGGGCCCGAGCGTCTTCCTGTGGCTATTCGTAGTGTTGCTCGCTTTGTTAATTCAGCTAAATCTATGGCAAGTAATGTTAAAGATGAGCTAGATCATGAGCTTAAAATTCATGAGCTTCAGGAAAACCTGAAGAAGGCAGAAAAGATGGGAATGCAGGATATGTCTCCTGAATTGCGCCAGTCTGTCGAAGAGTTAAAAGAAGCAGCTAAAAGCGTTCAGCAACCTTATAAGTCCTCAGAAAACTCTGTTGAATCGCCTTCTCCTAAGTCACAAGATTAATCAATAGGGGCACATTCGCCCCTTTTGTTATTTATAGAGGTTTCTATGTCTTCGGTTGATTCTAACCAGCCATTGATGAGTCATCTGATTGAGTTACGTACCCGATTATTGCGTGCTATTGGCGCTGTAATGGTCGTATTTCTGTGCCTGATTTATTTCTCCGGCCATATCTATGAGTTTGTATCCGCTCCCTTAATCGACCGATTGCCTGAAGGGGCGACGATGATAGCGACAGATGTTGCGTCACCGTTCTTCACTCCATTGAAATTAACGCTAATTTCGTCTGTCTTTGTTGCGGTGCCGTTTATTCTCTATCAGGTGTGGGCGTTTGTAGCACCGGGCCTGTATAAGCATGAGAAGCGCTTGGTGATGCCATTGCTGTTCTCTAGCTCATTATTGTTTTACTGTGGTGTGGCGTTCGCGTATTTCGTGGTATTCCCATTAGTGTTTGGCTTCTTTACTGCTATTTCCCTTGGTGGGGTAGAGTTTGCCACTGATATCTCAAGCTATCTCGATTTCGTATTGGCATTATTCTTGGCCTTCGGTATTGCTTTTGAGGTGCCTGTTGCGATTATCTTGCTGTGTTGGACTGGTGCAACGGATGTTGAAACGCTGAAATCGAAAAGACCGTTCGTTGTTGTCGGCGCGTTTGTTATCGGCATGATGCTGACACCTCCAGACATTATTTCTCAGACATTACTCGCGATACCTATGCTTCTTTTGTTTGAGGTAGGTCTGTTCTTTGCTCGCTTCTATACCCGTCCAGACGAGGAAGAAGAACAAGAGTCTTAATGACAGCCACTCATTATCAGAGATAAAAAAATCCCCAGCATTGGGGATTTTTTTATAGGTGGAAAAACTATAGATTGAACAATTTGATTGCATTGCTAGTGGTAATGTTATCCACCTCTTGGATGCTTAACTCGCGATGTTCAGCCACACGCTGGGCAACCAATTGTGTATAGGCGGGTTCATTCCTCTTACCGCGATGAGGCACTGGAGCAAGATAAGGACAGTCCGTTTCTAGGATGACATATTGCATATCCAAGTGTGGAATCACCTTATCCATACCGCCATTTTTGAAGGTTGATACACCGCCTAGCCCTAAGTGGAAACCAAGGTCATTGATGGCTTTAGCTTCTTCGATGCTTCCGCCAAAGCAATGGAAGACACCACGTAATGAGCCATCTTGCTCTTTGCTAAGTAGTCCTAGTGTTTCCTCGATGGAATCACGAGTATGAATGACCACGGGCAGGTCTTTCTCTTTTGCCCAGTTTAGCTGAGTGATAAAGGCATACTCTTGCTCTGTTCGATAAGTTTGGTCCCAGTACAAATCGATTCCAATTTCACCGACAGCGATAAATTCATGTTTGTCATACCAAGAATGAATAGTTTGCAATGTTTGCTTGACGTCTTGATCTACATAACATGGGTGTAAGCCCATCATAGAGCGACAGATGGTAGGAAATTGAGCTTCGGTGGCGAGCATGGGCTCTATGGAATCAAGGTCAATGTTTGGCAGTAATATTTGCTGAATGCCTTGGGCTAATGCTCGCTGAACAACCTCTTCACGGTCTTGGTCAAATTCGCTCGCGTATATGTGTGCATGGGTATCAATCATAATTAAAATTTAGCTTAGCTGTCTGTCGTTTCAGTATACCACCTGCTAGCAGGCGCAACATGCGGTGCCAGCATTTAGCGGTGTTCACTGGGCCCTTGAAGATGAAATGAAAAAACCCACTTAGCATAGGCCAAGTGGGGTATCGATTATCGACAAATTAGTTCAGAAGAGAATTGCCGAAAAATTAGGCTTTCTCGGCGGCCATAGTAGGCGCTGGATTGCGAATGAGATGATCAAAAGCCCCTAAGCTCGCTTTTGCTCCTTCACCCATAGCAATAATGATTTGCTTATATGGCACTGTAGTAACGTCACCTGCAGCAAATACCCCTTTCATAGTCGTTGCACCATGCGCATCGACAACGATTTCGCCGCGAGGGGAGAGTTCTACTTGAGTCTCTTTTAACCACTCACTGTTTGGCATTAGACCTATTTGAACAAAGATACCAGCCAATTCAATTTGCTTTAACTCATCGGTATTACGGTCTTTGTATTCCAGACCTGTAACACGGTTACCATCACCGAGAACTTGAGTTGTTTGTGCCATTTTGATGATTTCAATGTTTGGCGTAGTATTCGCTTTGTCGATTAAGACTTGGTCCGCACGTAATGTATCGGCAAACTCCAGAACCGTAACGTGTTCAACGATACCGGATAGGTCTATTGCTGCTTCAATACCAGAGTTGCCTCCTCCAATTACAGCGGTTTTCTTGCCTTTAAATAATGGACCATCACAGTGTGGGCAGTATGCAACCCCCTTGTTACGATATTCTTGTTCACCAGGGACATTCATCTCACGCCAGCGTGCACCTGTACTAGTGATCACAGTTCGAGAACGCAATACCGCACCACTGTCTAGTTCGACGTGGATGTAGCCATCATTGGTGTTTTCAGCATCAATGATGTTTGCAGCGCGTTGTTCTGTCATGACTTCAACACCATACTCTTTTACGTGCTCTTCGAGGCTCGCAACCAGCTTTGGACCTGTGGTTGCTTTTACTGAGATGAAGTTTTCAATTGCCATGGTATCCATGACTTGTCCGCCAAAACGATCAGCCACCACGCCAGTGCGAATCCCTTTACGTGCTGCATAGATAGCGGCAGAAGAACCAGCAGGACCACCACCCACAACCAATACGTCAAAAGGCGCTTGTTGGCTAAGGCTTGCCGCTTTCTTTTCTGCTGCGCCAGAGTCGACTTTATTTAGGATCTCAGCCAGAGACATACGACCTTGACCAAACAGTTCACCGTTCACAAACACACTCGGTACCGCCATGATATCGCGAGACTTCACTTCATCTTGGAAAGCGGCGCCGTCAATCATAGTGGTTTTAATTTGTGGATTGATGGCTGACATCATATTGAATGCTTGGACTACTTCTGGGCAGTTCTGGCATGACAGAGAAATAAAGATCTCAACCTCAAGGGGCTGGCTTAGCTCTTTTATTTGCTGGATAGTTTCGGCTTCAAGCTTAATAGGGTGACCACCACTGTGCAAAAGAGCTAAAACAAGGGATGTAAACTCATGTCCCATAGGTAGACCTGCAAATCCAATAGAGGTTTGTTTCTCCGGATTTACCACTTGCATGATTGGTTTGCGGCTGCTTGAGTTGTCATCGCGAACCACGTCAATTTTGTTGGTCAACGATGCAATATCATTGGCTAGCGCTTGCAGTTTATTCGCGGTTTCACTGCTATCTAAACTTAGCACCAGCTGAACATTTGTTTTTAGGTTTTCAAGGTATGCTTTTAGTTGTTGCTTCATTGCTTGATCTAGCATGGTCGGCCCTATTATTTATTATTCTCAGATTCTTTGTGATGCGCTTTGTTGCGCTGTTGAGGTCATATTGCCGTTAATCTAACGATAGGTAAAATCGAATGTTTCTATTAAATCGGTAGGTAAAAACTATTGATAAAGGTAAAAAAAAACCACCTCCGAAGGAGATGGTTTTGCATTAGGGTGGTACACCAAGCCCTTAGGAGCAAGGGCAAGGTGTACCCATGGACTTCTTTAGATTTTGCCTACTAGGTCTAGAGATGGTGCTAGAGTTTCTTCACCTTCTTTCCACTTCGCTGGGCAAACTTCACCTGGGTGAGCGGCAACGTACTGTGCAGCTTTTACCTTGCGTAGCAGGTCTTCTGCATCACGGCCAATACCTTCAGCAGTGATTTCCATTGCTTGGATAATACCTTCTGGGTCAACTAGGAACGTAGCACGGTCTGCAAGACCTTGACCTTCACGCATTACACCAAAGTTGTTTGTGATGTTGCCAGTTTGGTCGCCTAGCATGTAGTAGTTGATCTTACCGATTGTCTCAGAGCTGTCGTGCCATGCTTTGTGAGTGAAGTGAGTATCAGTTGATACAGAGTAAACTTCTACGCCACGGCTTTGTAGCTCTTCGTAGTGGTCAGCTAGGTCGCCAAGTTCAGTAGGACATACGAAAGTGAAGTCTGCAGGGTAGAAGAAGAATACTGCCCATTTGCCTTTAACGTCTTGCTCAGTTACTTCAACAAAATCGCCATTTTTGAATGCTGTGGCTGTGAATGGTTTAATTTCCGTATTGATCATAATTTGCTTCTCTCTAATTAGTTGTTTGTTAGCGCTCCGTTGCGCTGATGGAGTTATATTGCCTCTAAACTTTAAATTGATAAATTCGATTGTTTCTATCGATTTAGTAGGCAAAAACTATCAAATAGAGCAAGCTTGATTGGATTGATGCTGATTCGCTATAAAAGTGCTTCTCATTTTTTATATGCAGAGCAATTAAATATCACGGTAAGTGGTATGATTTACCTCAGTATTAGATAGACAAGGAACGTGTTGTGTCCGCACTTATTCAAAGCTCATTTCCATTGCGCCGTATGCGCCGTATGCGTAAGCATGATTTCAGTCGCCGCTTGATGGCAGAAAACAAGATCTCTGTGGATGACCTCATTTATCCAATGTTCATTCTTATGGGTAAGAACCGTCGTGAAGCCGTAAAGTCGATGCCTGGCATTGAACGCCTATCTATCGACCTTATGCTAGAAGAAGCAGAAAGACTCGCGAACCTAGGTGTTCCGGCTATTGCACTGTTTCCCGTAGTGAATCAGGATGTAAAAAGTACGTGTGCGGCCGAAGCTCATAACCCTGAAGGTTTAGTGCAACGAGCGGTACGCCTGCTAAAAGAACACATCCCGCAGATTGGCGTCATTACCGATGTTGCGCTCGATCCATACACCACCCATGGTCAAGATGGCATCATTGATAACGACGGGTATGTATTGAACGATGAAACGACAGCAGTGCTGATCAAACAAGCACTGTCTCACGCTGAAGCGGGTGCAGATGTTGTTGCACCATCCGATATGATGGATGGTCGTATTGGTAAAATTCGCGAAGCACTGGAAAAAGCGGGCTATATCCATACTCAGATAATGGCTTACTCCGCTAAATACGCCTCCAACTACTACGGGCCCTTCCGTGATGCAGTGGGTTCTGCGAGCAACCTAAAGGGTGCAGACAAGAAGAACTACCAAATGGACCCTGCTAACAGCGATGAAGCCCTGCATGAAGTGGCGTTAGATATTGCTGAGGGTGCAGATATGGTGATGGTTAAGCCTGGCATGCCCTATCTAGATGTGGTTCGCCGAGTGAAGACTGAGCTACAAGTGCCAACCTTTGCCTACCAAGTTTCTGGGGAGTATGCGATGCATAAAGCTGCTATTCAAAATGGCTGGTTGAAAGAGAGAGAGACGGTACTAGAGTCCTTGCTATGCTTTAAGCGAGCGGGCGCAGACGGTATCCTAACCTACTTTGCAAAAGATGTAGCTGAGTGGCTAGCTGAAGAAAAGTAGTTACACATAAAGTTGTTATTGTTTAAGGCCCTCGTAATGAGGGCTTTTGTATTTATTCCTATCCCACAAAGGGTGAGATATGTCGATTTTGGTTCGTGAAGGCTCTTTGCAAGAAGCCTTAAAGGTAATGAGCAGTATTCAAGAGTTTGCTAAGCCAGAGGGTATTGAGTCATTGTCTTTGCGTCTTGGTGATAAAAAGCAGTTGGTGCTTGTTGCCGAAGAAGAGGGCGCTTTACTTGGCTTTAAGATTGGATATGAACAAGACGACAGTACCTTCTATAGTTGGCTTGGTGGTGTGAATTCGCAGGCGAGAGGCAAAGGTGTCGCGCAGAGCCTATTAGTTGAGCAAGAGCATTGGGTTGCGAATGAAGGGTATTCTTGGCTAACGGTTAAGTCGAGAAACCAATTTTCTTCTATGCTTCGATTGTTGCTGAGAAATGGTTATTGGATCGAAAAGTGCGAGCCTTACCCAAACCCTCAAGAAAATAGACTTTACTTCCGAAAGTCCATGTTGACTGAAAGTTAGTCGACTCTTTGAGAGGCGTTTGTTGCGCAACAAAAACCTTCTATCTTTATCTCTCAAAATTTTTTTCCACATACAATGATCACGCCAAGATCTTATTCTGGATCGATAGATCTATATTAAGTTATTGTATTTTAAGGTTTTTAATCTTAATTTTTTGATTTTATCTACAGGCTTTTTCATCAGGTAAATAATTTGCACACAAACTTATCCACAGGCAGGGGTGGCGCAAGGGATAATTTTTGTGGGCGCAAATAAGGGTTATCTAGATAAGCAGACAGACTCGTGGCATCCTATACCTAAGTTATTCCCTTCTACCTAAGTTGGACACCTATACATGGCAACGATCCCTGAAAATCCGCTGATTCTAATTGACGGTTCCTCATACCTTTATCGAGCATTTCACGCTTATCCTGGCACCATGAGTAACGGTGAGCACCCGACTAATGCCGTTTATGGTGTGATGAACATGCTAAGAAGCATGATGCGCCAATTTTCTAGCGAGCGCATTGCGGTGATTTTTGATGCCAAAGGGAAGACATTCAGAGACGACATGTATCCCGAGTATAAGGCGAATCGTCCACCTATGCCCGATGACCTTAGATGCCAAATTGAACCATTGCACAATATGATCAAGGCAATGGGTCTGCCTCTTATTTCTATTTCAGGTGTTGAGGCCGACGATGTTATCGGTACTTTATCTTCCGCTGCCTCTAAGAAAGGGATGCCAGTCCTTATCAGCACCGGCGATAAAGATATGGCTCAGCTGGTGGATGAGAATGTCACTCTAATCAATACCATGACCAACGTTATCTCTGATAGAGAGGGTGTGATTGAAAAATTTGGGATCCCGCCAGAATTGATTATCGACTACCTTGCACTGATGGGTGATAAGGTAGATAACATTCCGGGCGTTCCTGGTGTTGGTGATAAGACTGCAACGGCTCTATTGCAAGGCATTGGTGGTCTAGATGACCTGTATAACAGGCTTGATGATATTGCCCCTCTGGGGTTCCGCGGCTCTAAAACCATGGCGAAAAAGCTCGTTGAGCACAAAGATTCAGCCTACCTCTCTTACCAATTGGCAACCATCAAATTAGATGTAGAGTTGGATGTGACTTTGGATGACCTTGTAAAGGCGACCCCAGATAAAGATCAGCTGATTTCACTCTATGGTCAGATGGCATTTAAATCTTGGCTAAACGAGTTGTTAGAGGGCGGTACCGGTGTTGTAGAAGCGGATGAAAAATCTGGTCGTGCTATTAGCAGTGGAGCAGGCAAAGCTGCATCAGCAGCTGAAACACCGACAAAAGCGATTACCATCGATCGTAGCCAGTACGAAACCATACTTGAAGAAGACAGCTTTAATCTTTGGCTGGAGAAGCTAAAGAAAGCTGAGGTATTTGCCTTTGATACAGAAACTGACAGCCTAGATTACATGGTGGCAAACTTAGTGGGCTTGTCTTTTGCTACGGCAGAGGGTGAGGCGGCGTATGTTCCTGTTGCTCATGATTATCTAGATGCCCCAAAGCAGCTGGATCGTGATTGGGTTCTACAGCAACTCAAGCCGTTGTTAGAAGCTCCGACCCAAGCGAAGGTAGGGCAAAACCTCAAATACGATGCATCAGTCCTAGCGCGCTATGATATTGAAATGCAAGGTATTGCCTTTGATACCATGCTCGCGTCTTACGTCTATAACAGCGTGGGTGGCAAGCATGATATGGACAGTTTGGCCCTGCGATTCTTGCAGCATCCGTGCATCTCATTTGAGCAAATTGCCGGTAAGGGCAAGAAGCAGCTGACTTTCAATCAAATTGACTTAGAAGAAGCCTCTCCGTATGCAGCAGAGGATGCCGACGTTACCCTACGTTTGCATAACCATCTGAATGCACTTATTGAGGCGGACGAAAAGCTTAATTCGGTATATCAAGACATCGAGATGCCATTAGTGCCTGTGTTATCACGTATTGAGCGTCGTGGAGTGTTAATTGATGACATGTTGCTAGGCACGCAATCGCAAGAAATAGCCCAGAGACTGGACGAGTTGCAAGCAAAAGCCTTTGAACTGGCAGGCAAAGAGTTCAATTTGAGCTCTCCTAAGCAATTACAAGCCATCTTATTTGAAGAAATGGCTCTGCCGGTTGTTAAGAAAACGCCTTCAGGCGCACCATCGACCAACGAAGAAGTGCTTCAAGAGTTGGCCCTTGATTATCCGCTACCTAAGTTAATCCTTGAGCATCGAGGGTTGGCTAAGCTGAAATCAACTTACACGGATAAGTTGCCTAAGATGATAAATCCAACAACGGGTCGCGTGCATACCTCATACCATCAAGGTGTTACCGCAACGGGACGCTTATCGTCTACCGATCCTAACCTGCAGAACATCCCAATCAGAAATGAAGAAGGCCGCAGAATTCGTCAGGCGTTTGTCGCGCCACATGGCTGGAAGATCCTTGCGGTGGATTACTCTCAAATAGAACTGCGCATTATGGCGCACCTATCAGGAGATAAAGCTCTACTAGAAGCGTTTAGAACAGGCAAAGATATCCATGCTGCAACAGCAGCTGAGATCATTGGTGTCGATATTAATGAAGTGTCTAGTGAGCAGCGTCGTCGTGCTAAGGCAGTCAACTTCGGTCTTATCTATGGTATGAGTGCTTTTGGTTTAGCCAAGCAGCTTGGGATCCCTCGAGGTGAAGCTCAGCACTACATGGATACCTATTTTGAGCGTTACCCTGGTGTGATGCAGTACATGGAAGAAACTCGCAGTCAGGCCACTGAGCAGGGCTATGTTGAAACCTTGTATGGTCGTCGTCTACACCTGCCTGAGATTAACTCAAGAAATGGTATGCGCCGTAAGGCAGCAGAGCGCGCTGCAATCAATGCACCAATGCAGGGCACGGCTGCAGATATCATTAAAAAGGCAATGCTGCTTGTCGATGAGTGGATTGAGCAACAACAAGGTGAGCCTAAGGTTCGTATGCTAATGCAGGTACACGATGAATTAGTCTTTGAAGTCCGTGAGGACGTGCTTCAAGAAACTGAAAGAAACATACAGGATTTGATGGAAGCAGCTGCAGAATTGGATGTGCCTTTAGTGGCTGACGCGGGTCATGGTGACAACTGGGATCAAGCGCACTAACACACTATCTGCACCAAAATGGGACATTAACGAGAGCTGACTCACGAAGTCAGCTTTTTTTTGCGTGAGTTTTGTACAGAGGGTGAGTTTTACTGGTGAGCCCTTGCAAAGAGCTCTTTATGAAAAAAAACTACAAAAAGTATTTGCATTTGGTCACAGATCGGGTAAATTTATCTGCGTAGGGTACAGAGGTAAGATGTTCCATCTTTCAGACCTTTTGTTTCACGTTATTAGAATTTGTTTAAATTCATACGCTTCAGTTACTTTTTTGACTGAAGCGTTTTTTATTGCCCCAAAGAAAACTTTTCCCCTTACTTTCTAATGTCTTAGACCTGCATCGATCTAGAAATAACTCACCTATATGCATAAAAAGGCATAGTTAAATTTTCAATGTGCTCAAACTGCACTCAGAGCATGACTTGCTGATAGGGCTCACTTATTTAGGTTACAGCAGTGCTGTGGATAGAGTCGGGGGCTCACTGGTTTGTAAGTTACAAACAAAAAACGCGGCCTTAGGCCGCGTTTTGTTAATCACCGTTTGCTATCGAGCTATTCTTGCTCTAGAGCATCATCACCTTCTTCAGGTTGCTCAAACGCTGGTGCAAACCAGGTGTCTAGACGCGCACGTAGCTGATCAACACCAATCCCTTTTAAGGAAGAGAATGCTTCAACATTCACATCACCACCGAAGCCTTCAGCATCTTTACGAATCTTAAGTAGGGCTGCTTTGCGAGCACCACTCTTCAGTTTATCCGCTTTAGTCAAAAGAACCTGAACTGGAATGCCAGAGTCGACTGCCCAGAAGATCATCTGCTGGTCGAGGTCTTTCATTGGGTGGCGAATATCCATTAGAACCACTAGTCCTTTTAGACACTCACGTCTTTGTAAGTATTCGCCAAGGCTTCTTTGCCACTTTTTCTTTAGTTCCAGAGGAACTTGAGCAAAGCCGTACCCCGGAAGATCGACAATGTGACAGTTCTCATCCACCTTGAATAAGTTAATTAGCTGAGTACGACCTGGGGTCTTACTGGTTTTTGCCAGTGCACGCTGGTTGGTTAGGCGGTTGAGCGCACTAGATTTTCCCGCATTGGAACGACCAGCAAATGCGATTTCGATACCTTCATCTTCAGGAAGGTGACGAATATCAGGGGCACTGGTTATAAAATGCGTGTTTTGGTAATGAATTTTTACGCTCACTGTTAACTCCATCGCGACTTTGTGTAGTCGACTGATTACTTTTTTGTGAATTTGTGTAAAATAACCGTGTTCGGCATTAGTTCGCCTATTCTAGCACGACAAAAGGCGGCACCTAGGGCTTGTTCACCTTTTCAGGTACTTTTTATTCAATCTAGAAGATAAAAACTGAGCAAGCCTTAGTCTTGGAAGCTCAATTATTATAATGGAATGTCATGAAGAAATTAGCGCTCATCGTAACTCTTTTCGCTAGCTGCTCTGTGTGGGCGGCAGGTAGCATTGAAGCAGGTAAAGAAAAATCAGCAACTTGTGCAGCTTGTCATGGTGCTGACGGCAATAGTCCAGTAGCTATTTATCCTAAACTGGCAGGCCAACACGAAAACTATATTGAGAAACAACTTAAGGACCTTAAGTTGGGTGCGACTAGTGGTGGCAAGCAAGGTCGTTATGACCCCGCGATGAGTGCAATGGCCATGCCTTTGACAGAAGAAGATATGGCTGACTTAGCGGCGTATTATGCGTCTATACCTATGTCAGAAAATGCAACACCTGAGAATGTGGTAGAGCAGGGCAAAGAGTTGTACCTAGCGGGTAACGCAGAGCGCGGAATTGCGGCTTGTGTGGCTTGTCATGGTCCCCGCGGAAATGGCACTAGCCTATCTGGTTTCCCGAAGATCTCCGGTCAACACGCTGATTACATTAAGCAGCAGCTACAAAAGTTCGCTTCAATGGAGCGTAACAATGACCTAAACGGCATGATGCACGATGTAGCGAAGAAGCTGACAGAAGAAGAGATGGACGTATTAGCCAAGTATGTGGGTGGTCTCCACTAATCTCCATTGCTCATTACTAACAAAGATTTAAAGGCCTAGCATCCGCTCGATGTTGGGCCTTAGTTTATTCTGCTATCTGCTATCTGCTATCTGCTATTTTTGTCACAGCTGGGCTGATTGTCACGTTACTCTGTGAGATATTTCTCATTTTCGAAATCCGCTATATTGCACAGCAACTTTGTAAGCAATTGAAAGATTTAATAAATATTCATGGCTTTTTAAAAGTGTGATCGGCTACTCCTGTTTATTAATTGCACATTTTTCTATCAGGAGTAGAGTAGTCGTTATCGAAAGGACATGATGATTGATTGTTTTCAGTCTTGCTCAGGAAGAGTTTAGGGAATGGTATCGCCTTTGGCGACATAGGGTTAACAACGGATGGTTTGTTTTTCTCAGGTCGAGAACCCAGATAGGAAGGCTGAGGATTAGCCGCGCAAATGGAAGCTTGCTAGGGATAACAAAAATCATCAGGATGATGAAAAACAAAATTTTGGCATGGAAAGCGTCAAAAACAAATGGAATTTTGAGAGCGATAGGGAAACCTATCGCTTTTTTATTGCCTGAAATTTGCCAATAACCGGCTTATACCAATCGTAGTAAATAACTGATCATCCTAGCTTGTTAAAACACTCGATAACGGCGTTAGATTTTTGATTGTAGAATAACGACTTATCAAAAAGTTCTGCCTTGTTGTCCCGCGTTTTTCCTACGCTATTTCTGACCACTGACTTACTGTGATTGGTATTAAAGACGCTCTATATGGGATATTGCCGTATACGCATACAAAAAAAACAGCGTAATTGCGGATTTTTTCTACACTCTTTCCCCATATTTTGATAAGTTGCGCCTCCTAAGCTAAATAGGCGATTTGAATGTTAGATTGTCCACTTTGTCATCATAGTGAATCAAAATTTTATTGGGAAGATAAGCGCAGACAATACCATCAATGTCAGCGTTGCGAATTGGTGTTCGTTGACCCCAATCAAAGGCTGGATTCAAGCCAAGAAAAGGCTCACTATGATCTACATGAAAATGACCCAACTGACTTGGGTTATCGTAAGTTCTTATCGAGAGTTCAGATTCCACTTGCCGAAAGAATCGGTAGCCACAAGCAAGGGTTAGACTTTGGCTGTGGTCCCGGTCCGACATTATCTTTGATGATGCAAGAGGCGGGGCACGATGTAGACTTGTATGATCTCTACTACTATCCAGATACCAAAGTATTAAACAAGCGCTATGACTTTATCACTGCGACAGAGGTAATAGAGCACCTCTATCAGCCTGATGTGGTTTGGGCACAGTGGATGAGCATGTTGAAGCTAGGCGGCTGGCTAGGTTTGATGACTAAGATGGTTCGTGATGTAGAGGCCTTTTCCACATGGCACTACAAGAATGACCACACGCATGTAGTATTTTTTAGCAGAAGCACATTTGAGTTTTTAGCTGCGCGAGACGAGCTAGAGCTAGAATTTATTGAAAACGACGTAATTTTATTGAGGAAGTCGAGTAATGAGTCGACATAAGAAATCGAGAAAAGCAGGTTCAACAGGTGATGTAGACCTAATCGTAACTCGTAACCGCTCTGAGGCGGATGTAGAGGGACGTTTACGCAAGAAATTAAAGAAGCGTAAAGGTCAGAAAGCTGGTGCACGCCACTCGGTTGGTAATGAATCAAAAGAGAACGCAGGTCGCGGTCAACGTGATCCACGCATTGGTTCGAAGAAAAAGATCCCACTTATCATAGAGGCAGCTCCTAAGCCAACTAAGCAGCAACGCAAGTACACTGCAGAGCAAGAGCTAGAAGCACTAGAGAATGATGCACAATTGAATGTGTTACTAGATCGCATTGAAAACGGTGAATCTCTAGGTGTAGGCCTTCAGTCATACGTTGACCAGAAACTGGATCGCGTAGAAGTGCTAATGAAGCAACTAGGTCTACTTGAACCAGAGGAAGAAGAGCCGGAAGAGGTTGTTGTTCCAAGTAACGCTAAGAAGAGCAAGAAAGCAAAAACGGAAGATGAACTTCTTGCATCATTTGAAGACCTAGATCTAAGCGATTTCAAGGACTAAGAATCAATGGATATGGCTGTGCTGGCTTCGATTGGAGTTATCATCATCCTTGTGTTGGGTGGTTACGCTGCGTATTTGCTTAATAAACTTAAAAAGCAGAAGCAGCTTATTTCGCAACATCAGGCGTTAGCCATTGCAAAGCGCAATGCCAAAATTTTCGAAAGTGTCGATACCTTATGCCTTGCTGGCATTCAAGGGCAATGCGATCTTTCGGAGTTGAGCATTCGCCTGTGCAATATTCTGGACTATGTTCAGGGTGAGCAACGTATTGATGTAAAGACACGCTACCCAGCGTTGAGCGAGCTATTTGAAGTGGTTAATGACATGGCTCGAGGCGAAGATCGTCAGCAATTGGCGAAGCAAGAGCGCATGAAACAGAATCTGGCTCGCCACAAGGCTGAAACTCGTCTGAGTGACACTATTATTGAAGAGTTGAAAGATCTTCAGGGTCAAGTGGCCCCATTGAACGACCAAATCTCCATTCAAATGCGATAGCACTCGCCATAGGCGTGATCCTGCTAGCAAATATCAACAATTCTGCCTGATATTTGCTAGCTATAAAACGAGTCACCTTGGTGGCTGTGGCAAAATAGCTCCCCTTATCAGCAGTACTTAGGATATTAATATGTCTAGCCGACAAATTATCTGGGATCAGAGTGTATTGGATAAATACAACTACTCTGGGCCTCGTTACACTTCTTACCCAACGGCTGTGGAATTCCACGAGGCGTTCACCGTTGCTGAGCTAGACATTGCGTACATGCAATATCCTGAGCGTCCGCTATCTCTATACATCCACATACCGTTCTGCCATAAGCTTTGCTACTACTGTGGTTGCAATAAGGTCATCACTCGTCATCAGCATAAAGCGGACGACTACTTAGAAGTCTTAGAATTTGAGATTCGCCAGCGTGCGGCATTGCTGAAAGAACGTAAGGTCAACCAATTACACTTTGGTGGGGGCACACCTACCTTCTTAACTAAGGCGCAAATTAGCCGTTTGATGGCGGTGATTTACGAAGAGTTTGCGTTTAATGCTGATGCTGAAATCAGTATCGAGGTAGACCCGCGTGAGATTGAGCTGGATATGCTTGATCACCTGCGTGAAAAGGGCTTTAACCGACTGAGTATTGGTGTTCAAGACTTCAATAAAGAAGTACAGCGCGTAGTCAACCGTGAACAGGATGAAGCATTCATTTTTGCTATGGTTGAACGAGCTAAAACGCTAGGCTTCCGCTCTACCAATCTAGACCTAATTTATGGCTTGCCGTTGCAAACTGCGGACTCGTTTTCTGAAACTATGCGTCAGGTGTTGAGTATGCGTCCAGGACGCCTATCAGTGTTTAACTACGCGCATATGCCTCAGTTGTTTGCAGCGCAGCGTAAGATCAAAGATGAAGACCTACCGATTGCCTCTGAGCGTATGTCTATTCTGCAGCAAACCATTGAAACCCTGACGACAGAAGGGTATCAGTTTATCGGTATGGACCACTTCGCACTTCCTGAAGATGAACTTGCAGTGGCACAGCGAAATGGCGAGCTACATCGAAACTTCCAAGGCTATACCACGCAAGGTGATTGCGACCTTATTGGCTTTGGTGTCTCTGCCATTTCTATGGTGGGGGATACGTATGCGCAAAACCAGAAAGAGCTTAAGCTTTACTATGGTCAGATGGAGTCTGAGCGTCATGCACTTTGGAAGGGCGTGGCCCTGGATAAAGATGACCTAACCCGCCGTGAGGTGATTAAGCAGCTTATCTGTAACTTTACTTTGAATAAGCGCGATATCGAACAGCAGTTCGGTTTAAGTTTCGATCAGTATTTCGCCGAAGATTTGCAGCTACTACAAACCTTTGTTGATGATGAATTGGTTGAGGTCTCAGATTCTGAGATTAAGGTAAGCCTTCGTGGTCGCTTGCTGATTCGAAACATCTGTATGTGTTTTGACAAATACTTCCGAGCTAAGGCTCGCCAGCAGCAGTTTTCTCGCGTTATCTAGAATCTACAGATGATAGCCACCTTAAATAAGGTGGCTTTTTTGTTGCTGGTTTTCTAGCTGTTGCCACTCATCAAAAGGCACGGGTTTACCATATAAAAAGCCTTGCGCTTGAGAGCAATTTAGTTCCTTTAGAATGCTTTGCTGTTCTATCGTCTCGACGCCCTCAGCAACCACTGTGACCTCAAAGCCGTCAATAATGTTGATAATGGCAGACACTATCGATATTTCAGCGTTGTCTCTATTGAGGTCAGAGACAAAGGTGCGATCAATTTTAAGAGTATTGAATGGCAGTTTATGTAAGTAAGCCAGTGACGAATAGCCTGTCCCAAAGTCGTCTATGGCAATATTTATCCCTTTTCGATATAAACGCTTCAGATTCTCCGTGATCTCAGGGTGCGTTTCTAAGATCTGAGACTCGGTTATTTCTAGGGTTAATTGTTGTGCGGGGAAACGGGTTTGCTCTAGGGTATCTAAAACCATATCAGCAAACATAGTCTCTTTAAGTTGGGCGACCGAGACATTGACGTGCATATGGAAACTATCTCCCCATCGGCCTTGCTGGATACCTTTCATACCGTCTCGACAGGCACTAAATAAGATTTGTCTACCGAGCTCATTGATGAGCCCACTCTCTTCTGCGATAGGAACAAACTCGATAGGAGATACCATTCCTAGGTGAGAAGAGTGCCAGCGTGCTAAAGCCTCAGCTCCAGTAATTTGATTGCTGTGTAAGTCCACTATTGGTTGGTAGTAAGGAAGAAACTCCTGATTGGCTAGCCCTCGTCTAATGTACTCCAGCATTTCTGATTTACGCTGATGCTCGGTAGACATTTGCTCATTATAAAAACAGAGAGGTAGTTGCTCTTTCTGCGCTAGCGATAGTGCCATGCTTCCTTTTCGGAGCCATTGATCCATTTCTAAATTTGGACATGCGCGTACAATACCTAGTGATAAATCCACCCTAATTTTTAATCGATCGACAGAAATAGCAGTATCAAATCCCTGTTGTATCCTACTTGCCATCAATTGAAAGTCATACTCTGTGCTATCTCCAAAACGGAGCAATGCAAACTCATCTTCGGATACTCTACCTATGACATCAGTTGGGCTTAGTAGGCGTCGTAGCCGATTGGCGATTCGATTGAGTACTTGGTCACTAACATTATGACCATGGGTTAGGTTGATCTGTTTAAAGTCGTTAATACCTATGGTGTAGAGAGTAGCTTCACTGTTGTCTGTCTTATCTGATTCTTCTATGAATCCGAACCGTGAATGGAGATGGGTCAAATTGTCGTAGTTCATCTGCCTACGAAGCTTTTGGAAGGATTCATTCAGATTGAGCGTCATATCATTAAATGTTTCCACCAGTTGCCGAGTTTCGGCAATGTGCGTATTGGCGGTAATTCGAGTGTTCCAGTCACCATCAGAAAAACGGCGTGCTGCAGCTGCGGTTTCTGTGATCGGCGATGTTATGCGTTGAAATACATAGATCGCGATTAAAATGGGAATAGTCATGATCAGTAGAGCATTTACTAAGCTACCAATTTGCGAGTACCAGAGGGTTCCTAGTAGGTCACTTTCTGAGACTGCGGTGACTATGAACCAATTAAGTCCCTTTTCATCATAATAGGGTGTTAGCTTCACGAAATATCGTTGATGATTCGCTTTGACAGAAAAGACCTGTTGGAAATTAAAAATAATGTCGTGTTTTTCTAAAAGTGCCTTGCTGATGGCTTGATTGAGCTCGGTTGGGCTATCGGAAATATGTAAACGCAAACCATCGACTGAAGTGCTTGTTGGCTCTGAATGCGCCACCAAACGGTTTTCATCATCGAAGATAAAAAAGTGAGATTGAGTCAAGCGGCGTGAATTCAGTAAGAACGTATTGAACGAATCAAGCTTTACATCAGCAACTAATACACCGAGTAGGCTATTGTCGATGATTAAGGGGTGTAATGCAGATAGGGTCGTTGCTTCTTTTTCATCTGAGTTTACATAGATGGATGACCAACTTGGCTTCCATGAGGACGACGAATCAAATAGTGCATACCAAGGGCGCTTTCTCGGGTCGTATCCTGCGATCATTTGGGCAACCTCTGAATCTACCCCTTCACCCTCATAGATAATAAGGCTTTGTCGCGTCCTTAGATCTTTTAGCATCAGTGAGTAGCTAGAATCATCGTTGCGTCGATAACCTATAAACTCTCCAAGCTTGCCGCCAAATCCGATTACATCAATATGATCTATCTTGGAATAGATAGCTTGGATGCTTGAGTGTAAGTACTTTTGTATCTGACTGGTATCACTCATACGGTAAAGGTTGTTGATCTTGATGGTATAGCCGATGGACTCACTCGCATCAAAAGGTTGTTTAAGAAATAGATTGAGAGAGGAGTGAAGATTGCTAGAGGTTACCTCGAGCTGATTCTGGCTAACGTGTTTGATGACGCGCTCATAATGCCCAGTGAGTAGAATGGATACTATGACTCCTAAGAAAAGAAGCATAACTACCAGAGGCACAAACACGGCTCTACGCAGTGAGATGGAATTAGGTTGTGAATTTAACATTACTGGCAGTAGGTAAAGAAATTATTGCGTATATAGTACCAGTAGTGTGCGATCGATTGCAATCGGTTGTAATTTAATCAACTGATTGCAATCTAATCAATAAGTTACAACTTGATTATTCGCTAAGGCTCAACTCTTTTAGCTTTCTGGTAAGTGTGTTACGTCCCCAACCCAGCACTTTAGCGGCATCCTGTTTATGACCATTGGTGTGATTCAGCGCGACTTTCAATAAAATGCGCTCAAATTCAGGAAGGGCATAGGAGAGGAGTTCGGTTTCTCCAGAGGCGAGTGCCGTTCTAGCCCACTTCTCTAGCAGTTCTTGCCAGTCTGAGCTATCCGTGCTGGTAGAAAGGCTACGCTCTTCTACAAGCTCTTGAGGAAGGTCTGAGGGCAGTATTTCACTACCACTTGCCATTACCGTTAACCAGCGACAGGTGTTCTCTAGTTGCCTAACGTTACCCGGCCAACTAAGACGAGTGAGGATATCTACCGCTTCTTTGGATAAGGTTTTCACCTCTACACTCAGCTCTTCTGCCGCTAAATCTAGGAAGTGTTGTGCGAGCTTTTCGATATCTTGTTTACGCTCCCTTAAAGAAGGGATGTGTACGCGAATAACGTTTAAGCGGTGAAAGAGATCTTCACGAAAGTCTCCCTCTTTAACAAGAGATTCTAGGTTTTGGTGAGTAGCGGCAATGATTCTTACGTCTACCTTAATGGCAGAGTGACCACCGACACGATAGAACTGTCCGTCGGCAAGTACGCGCAATAATCGCGTTTGGATATCCAGTGGCATATCACCGATTTCATCCAAGAATAGCGTGCCACCATTGGCCTGTTCGAATCGACCTTGGCGAACGCTGTTTGCACCGGTAAATGCCCCCTTCTCATGTCCAAAAAGCTCTGACTCGATAAGATCTTTTGGAATCGCAGCCATATTGAGGGCAATAAAAGGGTTTTTGCTACGAGGACTGTGTTTATGCAGAGCGTGAGCTACTAGCTCCTTACCCGTACCGGATTCACCATTAATTAACACAGAGATAGAGGAGCGGGACAGACGGCCGATAGCACGGAATACCTCTTGCATCGCGGGCGCTTCACCTATGATTTCAGGGGTGTCCGCTTTGCTTGAGGTTAGCGCATTGTGGCTTTGCTTTTGTTCTTGGCTATGAGTAATAGCGCGATCGGCAAGAGCAAGGGCTTCATCAATATCAAATGGCTTCGGCAGATACTCAAAAGCCCCTTCTTGATACGCCTTAACGGCAGCGTCTAGGTCTGAATGAGCTGTCATAATAATAACAGGCAGCTCTGGCTCAGCTTTTTGGATCTGTTTAAGCAGGTCAAGGCCATCCATACCAGGCATACGAATATCTGAGATGATAACGTCTGGAACCTCTCGCTCTAGTGCTAAAAGTACGCTTTCAGCATCTGCGAAGGTTTCACACTTTATATTGGCGTTAGAGAGGGTCTTTTCTAGAACCCAGCGTATAGAACTGTCGTCATCAACGACCCATACATAGCCTTTACTCATTATTCTGCCTCCTAGCGCTTTTATTTTTTAATAATCTAAAATGGGTAGATAAACGGTGAACGTCGTTTTACCGGGCCAACTGTCTACTTCGATCTTGCCATGATGCTGGTCTATAAGATTTTGCGATATTGATAGCCCAAGCCCAGTACCACCCTCTCGGCCACTGACCATAGGATAAAACAAGGTATCTACTAGCTCTGGGGGAATACCAGGACCGTTATCGACTACCTCTATTCTGGCGGCAAGCTTAACTCGCTTGCCATGGATATTTACTTGATGCTCAGTTCGAGTGGTTAGGGTGATTAGAGCATCATCTTGCTTTTGTAATATTTGAGCGGCATTGCTTACTATGTTGAGCAGTGCTTGCTCGATCTGCTCGCTGTCCATGGCAATATCCGGCAAGCTAGGATCATAATCTCGCTCAATGCGAACATTTTGACCTAACTCCAGCCCGACCAACTGACGCACCTTTTCTAAAATAAGGTGCACATTCTCTGGTTGCTTGGTGCCAGGTCTTTGTGGTCCAAGCAAGCGATCCACCAGGTTTCGCAGCCTGTCAGCTTGCTCGATAATAATCTGGGTATATTCTCTTAGTGACTCCGATGGCAGCATTTTTTCTAGCAGTTGCGCCGCGCCGCGAAGTCCACCAAGCGGGTTCTTAATTTCATGAGCCAGACTTCTCACCAGTAGCTTGGCGGCTTGTTGCTGAGCATGCTGGTTGAGTTCTTGGTTGAGTCTTCTTTGTTGATCCACCTGTCGTAATTCAACTAAAAGCATCACCTTCTTGTCCCATGAAATAGGGCTAATTGTGATCTCCAATAGTAAGGGTCTGCCTTCTATAACAAAGGTAACGTCACTATCAGTAATGCTTTGTCCTGAAATTAAGGGCTGTTCAAACACCGAAAAGTCGATGGAGGAGTGCTCCACTAATTCAGGTAACCGCTGATCGACACAGCGATTCTTACTCTGCCCAAATAGCTGTTCAGCCGATGGATTTAAGTAGCAAATCGTCAATGAGTCATCAATCAGCAGGGTCGCTGTAACAAGTTGATCTAAGACGGTCTCAGCTAGTGGTTTACTCACGAAAAATCCTTTTTGGTGCACAGAGAAAATCTAAGTTTATTATTGCACAGTATTGGTGCAATAAGTGCCGCAGTTCGAGGAAATTAGCCCTTATCTAGATAATGCAAAAAGCTTGCCGTTTTTTGCGGTTGCTCTTAATTGGTGCTAATTAATTGAATGTGCGATAAATGGGGAATAAAAAAGGGCCTGCCAATGGCAGACCCTTTTAAAAAGAGCTTAATCTAACGATTAAACAGAGTAGTAAAGGTCAAACTCAAGTGGGTGAGTTGTCATGTTGATCTTTTCTACGTCTTGAGATTTCAGGTCGATGTAAGAATCGATGAAGTCATCAGAGAATACGCCGCCAGCAGTTAGGAACTCACGGTCTGCATCTAGAGAAGCAAGAGCTTCTTGTAGTGAAGCTGCAACTGTTGGGATTTCAGCTGCTTCTTCTGCAGGTAGGTCGTATAGATCCTTATCCATAGCTTCGCCTGGGTGGATCTTGTTCTTAATACCGTCAAGGCCAGCCATTAGCATTGCAGAGTATGCTAGGTATGGGTTAGCCGCTGGGTCACCAAAGCGTAGCTCGATACGACGAGCTTTAGGGCTTGGTACTACTGGGATACGGATAGAAGCAGAACGGTTACGTGCAGAGTATGCAAGCATAACTGGTGCTTCGAAGCCTGGAACTAGACGCTTGTACGAGTTAGTTGCAGGGTTAGCAAATGCGTTGATTGCACGTGCGTGCTTGATTACACCACCGATGTAGTAGATAGCTAGCTCAGATAGGCCGCCGTACTTGTCACCAGCAAAAAGGTTAACGCCATCTTTTGCTAGAGATTGGTGAACGTGCATACCTGAACCGTTGTCGCCAACGAGTGGTTTAGGCATGAAAGTCGCTGTTTTGCCGTAAGCGTGAGCTACGTTATGAACAACATACTTATAGATTTGAGTTTCATCAGCTTTAGCTGTTAGCGTGTTGAAACGAGTCGCGATCTCGTTCTGACCCGCTGTAGCAACTTCGTGGTGGTGAGCTTCAACTACTAGACCCATTTCTTCCATGATTAGACACATAGCAGAACGGATATCTTGAGATGAATCAACAGGAGCTACTGGGAAGTAACCGCCTTTAACACCTGGACGGTGACCTTTGTTACCTTCTTCAAAATCAGAACCTGAGTTCCAAGATGCTTCTACGTCATCGATTTTGTAGAAAGAACCTGACATGTCAGTGTTGAACTTAACATCGTCAAATAGGAAGAATTCTGGTTCTGGACCGATTAGTACTGTATCTGCGATTCCAGTAGAACGCATGTACTCTTCAGAGCGCTTCGCGATAGAGCGAGGGTCGCGGTCGTAGCCTTGCATAGTAGTAGGCTCAAGAATGTCACAACGGATGTTCAGTGTTGAATCTTCTGTGAACGGGTCAAGTACCGCGCTTGCTGCGTCCGGCATCATAACCATGTCAGATTCATTAATACCCTTCCAACCAGCTACAGAAGAACCATCGAACATTTTGCCTTCTTCAAAGAAGTCTGCATCGATTTGGTGTGAAGGAAGAGAGATATGTTGCTCTTTACCTTTAGTATCGGTAAAGCGTAAGTCAACGAACTTAACTTCATTTTCTTGGATCAGCGATAGTACATTTTCTACTGACATGATTGGAAAACCTCCAGTGTTGGTAAACGTGATTGCTCGATTTTGGTGAGCATAAAATCCTAGGATTCAATCTACACTCTTTTTTACTCATCGAACAATTAATATTTTTCGACTGCTTTCCCTAATGCGAAAGGTGTGCCAACTTTTCAAATTCTATATTTATCAATGATTTAAATAGTCTATAGTTGGTTTTTAGTATTCGTCATGCACCAAGATGATCCATGCTTGCACTATGTTGGGGCGTTAAAATGTGAACTTTGGGTGCAGTTGCTCGATATCAATGAAATATTCTCAACTGAAAATAAGAAATGGATCACTTTCGCCCTAGATTGGTGCGATGGCAGATAGCCTTTTAGAGGGGAAATAAGGTCACTAAAAGAGGGAAGCTAGTGATATTTGCTAAGCGGGGAGCTAAATAGAGGTCAATAATTCATTAATAAGTAAGGTATAGATCACATCTTGTTGGGATTTTGGCTAAAATCTGATACATTACGGCAAATTTTTTTAATTCCTGTCATCGGCAAACCGCCGAGACGCTACTGAGTGAACTCTATTCATGTCTACTCCACAGATTGATAAGTTAAGAAATATCGCCATCATTGCGCACGTTGACCATGGTAAAACAACACTGGTTGATAAGCTGCTACAGCAATCGGGTACGCTTGAGTCTCGTGGTGAAGCTGAAGAGCGCGTAATGGACTCGAACGACATCGAGAAAGAGCGTGGCATTACCATTCTTGCAAAAAACACTGCAATTAACTGGAATGATTACCGCATCAACATCGTAGATACCCCAGGACACGCCGATTTCGGTGGTGAAGTTGAGCGTATCATGTCTATGGTTGATTCAGTTTTGCTTATCGTAGATGCAGTTGACGGCCCTATGCCTCAAACTCGCTTCGTAACACAAAAAGCATTCGCACACGGCCTTAAGCCAATCGTTGTAATCAACAAGATTGACCGCCCTGGCGCTCGTCCTGATTGGGTTATGGACCAAGTTTTCGACCTATTTGACAACCTAGGTGCAACTGACGAACAACTAGACTTTACTGTTGTTTACGCTTCAGCTCTTAACGGCTGGGCAACAATGGAAGAAGGTGAGACTGGCGAGAACATGGAACCATTGTTCCAAGCAGTTGTTGATACAGTAGAATCTCCAAACGTTGACCTAGACGGTTCACTGCAAATGCAGGTTTCTCAGCTTGATTACAGCTCTTACGTTGGTGTTATCGGTGTATGTCGTGTAACTCGTGGTTCTGTTAAGCCTAACCAGCAAGTGACTATTGTTAACGCTGAAGGCCAAAAGCGTAACGGTAAAGTAGGCACGGTACTGGGTTACCTTGGTCTTGACCGTCACGAAGTTGAGCAAGCAAACGCAGGCGACATCATTGCAATCACAGGTCTTGGTGAGCTGAAAATTTCAGACACTATCTGTGACCAAAACAACGTAGAAGCGATGACTCCTCTATCTGTAGATGAGCCAACGGTTACTATGACTTTCCAAGTAAACACTTCTCCGTTCGCGGGTAAAGAAGGCAAGTTCGTTACTTCACGTAACATCCTTGAGCGTCTTGAGAAAGAATTGGTACACAACGTAGCATTGCGCGTTGAAGAAACTGACAACCCTGACCGTTTCCGTGTATCTGGTCGTGGTGAGCTTCACCTTTCGATCCTTATCGAAAACATGCGTCGTGAAGGCTTCGAGCTAGCAGTATCTCGTCCAGAAGTAATCCTTAAAGAAGAAGACGGTCAACTTCTAGAACCATACGAAACAGTAACCATCGATGTGCTTGAAGAACACCAAGGTGGCATCATGGAAAATATCGGCCTACGTAAAGGTGAGCTAACAGATATGTCTCCTGATGGTAAAGGCCGTGTTCGCATGGACTTTATGATGCCTTCTCGTGGTCTTATCGGTTTCCAAACTGAATTCCTAACGTTGACGTCTGGTTCTGGCCTGATGTACCACTCGTTTGATCACTACGGCCCTCACAAAGGCGGCGTAATTGGTCAACGTAACAATGGTGTTCTTATCTCGAACGCAACGGGTAAAGCTCTGACGTATGCTCTGTTTAACCTACAAGAGCGTGGTCGTCTGTTTGCACAGCACGCTGACGAAGTTTACGAAGGTCAGGTAATCGGTATTCATAACCGTGCAAACGACCTAACGGTGAACTGTCTTAAAGGTAAGCAGCTAACTAACGTACGTGCTTCTGGTACGGACGAAGCTCAGGTTCTTTCTCCACCGATCAAGCACACTCTAGAGCAAGCTCTTGAGTTCATTGACGAAGATGAACTAGTAGAAGTAACGCCTGAAAGCATTCGTATCCGTAAGAAGCTTCTTACTGAGAACGAGCGTAAGCGCGCAGCACGTCCTGCTAAGTAATCTAATCTCAGACTAGCTGTGCACTGAGTGCACAGCCCAGCTGATACAGCCCCGCAGTAGTCCCTTTATTGGCTCACTTCTGCGGGGCTGTTTTTTTTGCTAAACTGAAACTTCTTTCGTAACAGATTGAATTTTCAAACGACAAGTCATGATGACTTGTGATTAAGTCTCAACGTTCAATCCCTATTGGTATTACAGCAGGACGCAGTAAATGCTCAATCTTCCAAGCTGGGTACATGTTTTTTTGCATTACTCTGGCTACCTCTACCAAAGAGCCAAGCACGATAGGCTACCTGTGAATGCAGGTTATATGGCTTACATCACTCTATTGTCTTTGGTGCCTTTAACTACGGTAACCTTAACCGCATTGTCGCGTGTGCCTTTTTTTGATGGTGTTGGGGATACGGTTCAGCAGTTCGTGTTTAGTAACTTTGTGCCTGCTGCGGGTGAGGCTATTCAGCACACTCTAAACGAATTTATTGCCAATACGGGTAAGATGACCTCGATAGGGTTAGTGTTCCTATTCTTTGCTGCTTTGCTATTGATCTCGGCCATCGATAAAAACCTCAACTACATTTGGCGAGTGCGCAAAAAGCGCCGCACTGTGTATTCATTTTCTATGTATTGGATGGTGTTAACTCTCGGTCCTGTGCTTGTGGGTATGAGCTTGGTCTTTTCTTCTTATGTTGGCTCGCTACGGGTTTGGAGCGAAGATACGGTGCATTTGGTGTATGGCCTATTGCCTATCACCTTTTCTTTCTTAGCCTTCTTTGGGCTGTATCTGCTGGTGCCTAATATTAAGGTGCGCTTTAATCATGCCTTGGCGGGTGCGTTTGTTGCCGGCTGCTTGTTTGAGATTAGTAAGAAGCTATTTGCCTACTACGTGTCTCAGTTCCCTTCATATCAGCTGATATATGGTGCCTTGGCGGCGGTCCCTCTGTTATTTATGTGGATTTATCTCTGCTGGATGATAGTGTTGATCGGTGCAGAAATCACAGCCAGCTTAGGTGAAGATGAGGTGTGGCGAGTTAATGAGCCATTCAGCATCAAATGGTTTTTGTATTACCAAGATAAATTAATGAGAAAAAGGATTCGAAGTGATAGCTCTGATTCAGAGAGTGAGTGAGGCCGCTGTAAAGGTCGACGGTGAAGTGGTCGGAGAGATCGAGAAAGGCTTATTAGTCCTACTTGGCGTAGAAAGAGATGATGATGAAGCCAAAGCTAAGCGCTTGATGGAGAGGGTAACCACCTATCGCGTATTTGGTGATGATGAAGATAAAATGAATCTGAATGTGAAGCAAGTTGATGGTAGTGTGTTAGTGGTTTCCCAATTTACGCTACCTGCCGATACTAAGAAAGGGACTCGTGCAGGCTTCTCACGCGGTGCGGCACCAGCGGATGCAGAGCGCTTGTATGAATATTTCTCTGATCGTTGCGCGGAAGTACTTCCGACTGAGCGCGGTCGCTTTGCTGCAGATATGAAGGTCTCACTGGTCAACGATGGTCCTGTTACCTTCTGGCTCCAAGTCTAGGACTGTTGTTCTATAACTAACTGATTCAAATGGATCTGAACTCATATGTTTAAACTGATTACCCCAAGAACTGAAAACCAACTGCAAAAGTATTATCACTTTCGCTGGCAGATGTTGCGTGAGCCTTGGCAAAGGCCAAAGGGTTCAGAAAGAGACGAATACGATGAGCTTAGCCATCATCGTATGATAGTGGACAGTCGAGGCCGTCCTGTTGCCATAGGGCGCCTGTATGTGACTGCTGATGATGATGGTCAGATCCGTTATATGGCGGTGAAAAAGAACCGTCAGGGCAAAGGCGTTGGTTCTTTGATCATGGTGGCTCTAGAGTCTTTGGCTAGGGAAGAGGGCGTGAAGCGATTGGTGTGTAATGCCCGCGAAGATGCCATTGAGTTTTATCGTAATAATGGCTTTGAAAGCCAAGGTTCATTGAGCGATGAGCGAGGACCTGTACGTCATCAGCAAATGATTAAAACTATCGACCCTATGGCGAATGTATTGCGACGCCCTGATTGGTGTAATGAGCTACAAAGCCGTTGGGAAGAGCAGATCCCTATCAGTGATAAAATGGGGATTAAGATCAACCAGTATACAGGCTACAAGTTTGAGTGTGTTGCTCAGCTAAACCCAAACCTTAATCCGCACAATACGATGTTTGCGGGATCAGCGTTTACCTTAGCCACCTTAACAGGGTGGGGGATGGCTTGGCTGTTGATGAAGGAGCGAAACCTTCATGCTGACATCGTGCTTGCAGACAGTAATATACGCTATCGTCACCCTGTAAAAGAGAGCCCGAAGGCGAGTACCTCTTTGGATGGCATCAGTGGAGACCTTGATAGACTAGAGGGAGGGCGCCGAGCCCGAATTATTATTAAGGTATTTATCTATAGTGGCACACAAGAAGCGGTTGAATTTACAGGTACTTATGTATTGCTGCCTAGTTCAAAGGCCAATGAAACCCTAAGTGTTTAGTGCTTTTCTTGGGTTTCAGCTTTAGGGCAGGTCATAGAGATTTGATTGCGCCCTTTAGGCAGTGTAGAAGAAAGCGACAGACAATCTGTGCTGAGGTGAAACTTAATGTTCCCTCCTTCTAGATCCACTAGGTCAACACTGCCCTGCACGCTTCCTGACAAATCTTGGCTGACGAATTGAATCTCTGATACCTTCACCACCCCCCTGTTTGCTTCGATGTTCACCTCAGGAATGATAACGGTGTGCTTATCTTTTGGAGAGAAAGGTAGGGTTAACTGCACATCATGTGGTGCTATCTTTACCTGACCATCAAGACTGTGTTTTAGCATTAATTCATCGCCACCTAGACCGCTTAAATCAATGCTTAAGTCGGCAAGACCGCTCCAACCGACCGCTGCATCCAGCGGGTGCGTAATGCTTTCTAAAGGCAGGCCATAAGCTTGTACAGACACTTGCCACGGATAACTGGCTAGCCCTAGATCTATGCTTGAATCTGCTTTGATTAATCCCTCCTTGATAGGCACAAACAGTTGTCTTACATGCCATAGTCCGTCAGTGGTATCCGTCTCTAGATAGGGCTTGATAGACGTCATGCCGAATGCAGATAGGCTATTCGCACTAGCCGCAAAGGAACCGTTCCAAAGTGCCCAATCACCGCCTTTCTTGAGGACAAGTTCTCTGCCTTCAGCATTAACATTGGATACCTGCCAATGATTGTCTGTGGAAATATCAATGAGCTGGCTGCCTTTTACTCTGAGTTTGTCTATTTCAAGTGTTTCTAGAGCATGTAGTGAATTCATCACAGCATCATGGATTTGAGGGTCTTCAATACTCCATTCCAGATTCTTAATCTCTAGTTCATCGAGGTGTACGCTATCTTCAGATAGCTTGCCGCTGGTGGTAAATTGGCCCTGCTCAAACAGAAAGGTAAACTTATCGAACTGAATGCTGTGTGAGGCAAATTGTCCTGATGCTTGTGGCTCCAGTAACAATTGTTCATGCCAAGCAACGCTCTCTGCCGAGAACTGGAATGGACTCTCTTGCGTCCATAAGTCTTTGCGAAGATCCCAGTTGCTTAGCTGCAAATGCATTTGGTTGAGAGTAAAGTCATTAGCCTGCCAACTAAAGCGTTTGATCTCTAAGTGTTCAATAGACGTGATTTTTCTAAGAAGAGGGATCAGTGGTGGTGGTTCTGGTTGAGAGAATAGAGGCTCTGAAAGCTGAAGATTTCGCACCAACGCATCGTTGATTACCCAATCATCATTGTTTTTCTCGGCGATGAATTGAATTTCGCCTCCACGCCAATTAAAGCTGACAAGGTCTAGTTGAGTCTTATCTTCAACGTAATTGATTCTGGCCTTGAAGTTGTCAAAGGCTTCGCCCTTCCAGTACACCTGATCACTATCGATATTTAGGTATCCCTCAGGATAAGGCGCTTTCGGAGTGTAAGTAAGCTGGATATCTCGTGCGATAAAGTCATTGTTCGCAAAATCCATGCCTCGGATTTCGATATGCTGAGGCTGCCAACGCTGCATCAGGTTATCGAGCTCTTTTTTATCGGGGATTCCCTTTGGCAGGTTAACGCCGGAGATCAATACATTGGTTATTGAGAGGGGCTTAGGCCAGCGCCATTGCGCCTCGAAGCTCAATTGCACGCTATTAATGGCTATGACAGAGTCATTGGGCTGAGCGATGGTCACTCGAGACAGAGTCAATTGGTCTGGGTACTGATAGTGTGACTCATCGATTTGAATGGAATTATCTGTGACGCGAGAGAGGATTTGTTGAGTTAACCAACTTGAATGAGAGGTTTGTAAGATCAGAAATAGCGCAATAAGCCCTGCTAGTAAAAGCAATATTGCCCAGAAACTGATTTTGAGTACAGCCTTCATCCTATTTCCCAATACTGTTCGCGTATGGGTAAAGATGACTTATATCTTATTGTTTATCAATAAAAAAGCCCCTGAAACAGGGGCTTGATTCACAAGAAGAATGATCAGTCGAGCTGAGGTCCAGCCTTGACTAGTGATTTACCTTCATCGTTGTCAGTGTATTTTTCAAAGTTATTGATAAAGCGTTGCGCTAGATCATTAGCCTTGCTTTCCCACTGCAATGGGTCAACGTACGTGTCTCGTGGATCCAAGATTTCAGGATTAACATCGTGTAGTGACTTAGGCACCTCTAGGTTAAACACTGGGATGGTGGTTGTTTCTGCTTTCTCGATAGAACCATCTAGAATGGCATCGATAATCGCGCGAGTATCTTGGATTGAGATACGCTTGCCTGAACCATTCCAGCCAGTGTTCACAAGGTAAGCTTCAGCACCTGCTGCTTCCATACGCTTCACCAGTACTTCTGCGTACTTGGTTGGGTGCAGAGTTAGGAACGCTGCGCCAAAACAGGCGGAGAAGGTTGGGGTTGGTTCTGTAATACCACGCTCAGTACCCGCCAATTTAGCCGTAAAGCCAGAAAGGAAGTGATACTTAGTCTGCTCTGGGGTGAGCTTAGAGACTGGTGGTAAGACGCCAAATGCATCTGCAGATAGGAAGATCACCTTATTCGCGTGTCCGCCCTTAGAAACAGGCTTAACGATGTTCTCAATATGATGGATTGGGTAAGAAACTCGAGTATTCTCAGTTTTCGAACCATCATCAAAGTTGATTGAGCCATCATTACGTACTGTCACGTTTTCAAGTAGTGCATCACGACGAATGGCATTGTAGATATCTGGCTCTGCTTCTTTTGATAACTTAATGGTTTTTGCGTAGCAACCACCCTCAAAGTTAAACACGCCGTCATCATCCCAGCCATGCTCATCATCACCGATCAATGCACGCTTTGGATCGGTTGATAGCGTCGTTTTACCTGTACCGGATAGACCAAAGAATACCGCTACGTCGCCTTCTTCGCCCATATTCGCTGAACAGTGCATAGAGGCGATGTCCTGTAGAGGAAGGAAGTAGTTCATCATCGCGAACATGCCTTTCTTCATCTCCCCACCATACCAGGTGCCGCCGATCAGCTGCATTTTTTCCGTTAGGTTAAATACAGTGAAGTTTTCCGAGTTCAAGCCATGCTCTTCCCATTTGTCGTTAGTACATTTCGCACCATTCATCACGACGAAGTCAGGCTTAAAGGTAACGAGTTCTTCTTCTGAGGGACGCAAGAACATGTTTTTCACGAAGTGAGCCTGCCAAGCTACCTCTGTGATGATACGCACCGCGAGGCGAGTATCAGGGTTAGTGCCACAATAACCGTCAATCACAAACAGACGCTTATTAGAAAGTTGAGTTGTTACTAGCTGCTTTAGGTCATTCCAAACAGCTTGGTCGATAGACTTGTTGTCGTTCTTAACTGTATCTGTTGTCCACCACATGTTTTCACGTGTGGTGTCATCCTTAACAATGAATTTATCCTTTGGAGAACGCCCCGTGAAAATGCCAGTATCTACCGCTACAGCGCCTAGTTCTGTCACTATGCCCTTTTCGTAACCTTGTAGTGTTTCACTGGTTTCCTCTGCGAAAAGCGTTTCGTAACTTGGGTTACGAACGATTTCGGTAGAGCCGTTGATACCATATTGAGTAAGATCGATGTTTGCAGCCTTAGTATGTTCCATAACGGTCATAGGTGCTCCTTGTAGGGTATTTATAGTAAGAATAATTTTGAAGTTGCTGAATTTATAAGTATTTTGGTCTAGCAAGCAATCTTCTTAATACTGACTATATATGGCTTTTTTGATTATTTTTTCAACAAGGATCACGTTTTTGTAGTTCAGGATTTGGACAGGAATAAGTCTTGAGGTTGATCATAAAAGCGCACTATTGACATATTTCGTGCTAAAAATGCGAATCAATGCGGTTTTTCTAAACATTTTTCGCTATGAAAAGTGATGGATATAAAAAAACCGGCCCACTTGGCCGGTTTATAAAATGCTCAAACTGTGAGCTTAGTGCAATGTAGGCTTATTCTCAGCGTTGGCAAACAATTCTTCTACTTGAGCAGCATCAAAATCGTAAGTGGTTCCGCAGTAGTCGCAGTGTAAACCTACGCTGCCTTCTGTCGCCAAAATATCGTTAATCTCTTCGCGTGCCACAGTGAGGATGGCAGCGCCACTGCGCTCTCTTGAACAGCCACAGAAGAACTCAACTTCTTGCGGGTCGAATAGCTTGACCGTTTCTTGGTTATAAAGTCGGTATAGCAACTCATTGGCAGGTAGGCCGAACAACTCTTCGTTCTTCACTGTGTCCGTTAGTTGCTCTAGGTGCTCGAAGTCATCCGCAGAGCCAGTGCCATCTGGAACAACCTGCAGCAGCATACCTGCAGCGTGTGATTTTCCTTCATGTTCACCAATACGGAACCATAGGCGTGTTTTAAGCTGCTCTGAGCGCTCAAAATAAGCCTCTAGAACCTCCGCAAGGGTATCGCCTTCTAGACCAACAACACCTTGGTAGCGTTCACCTTTGTTTGGTGAAATCGTAATCACTAAGTGACCTTTGCCTAGCATGTCATGCAAAGTTGCAGTGTCTGCGATCTCGCCTTCAAAGCGGGCAACACCGCGCATCTTTTGGTTGTTGTCGCCATTAATAACAGCTAATGATACTGGGCCGTCACCTTGTAATTGAAGCGTGATAGAGCCTTCAAACTTTAGAGTTGCTGTCAGTAGTGACGTAGCCACTAGTAGTTCGCCAAGCAAGGTTTGAACCGCAGCTGGGTACTGTTTGCTGTCTAGGATGGCTTGATAGGCTTTATCTAGCTGTACTAATTCACCACGTACAGATAAATCTTCAAATAAGTAACGATTTAACACGTTGTTTTCCATTAGGAAACTCCAGCTTATTGGTTCTTAAATTTAATCAGGTCACGTCGTTGTTTTTTATCAGGGCGACGTTCAGGACTTGGGTTATGTGCGTGCAGCTTGCGCTCTAAAGCAGTTTTTTCTCGCTTCTCTACACTCTCAACGGTTTCGCTGTAGAGTAGTTGCGCCTCAGGTGCTCCGCGTCGTTGGTCAGAAACTTTTTCTATCCTAACCGTTTTTTCAACATTTCCCTGTCGTAGGGTAATGGTAGCCCCTAGTTCCACAATTTTGCTTGGTTTGCTACGCTGCCCTTCATAGTGGACCTTGCCACCATCGATCATGTTACGAGCGATCGAACGGGTCTTATAAAAGCGTGCTGCCCATAACCATTTGTCTAGTCTTACTGACTCGGTATTGGAACTCATAGTGATTTTTGCTCTCTAAGTGTTATCCAGCAGCTTGATTAATGGTGACAGATATATCATTTTTCAAGTAAATGCATTTATTTACATTCGAATTTCTTGCCTGTCTAATTTTGGTAATGTTATTTATGTTACCCTGCGCACCTGTTTAACCCAGTAGCCCCAATGCCTCAGTGGCATATACTATGGAAGTCGGTATATCAAAAGGACCTGTTTTGTCTAAGTTTTCCACTTACTCGCACAAAGCCAATCAACTACTAAATAGTGTAGTGAATCAGCAGGCGATAATTGCCCGAGGATTGACTTTTGTTCTACTAGTCACCTCCGCTTGGCTGTGTGGTCATTTATTCTGGCATCTAATGGGCTCTGAATCAGGAGTTGAGCGCTGGAGTCCCTCAGCCGCTAACGTTGGCAATACTACTGCTCAACAACAAGGCACCGATATTGCACCTTTGCTTAATGCTAATCTGTTTGGTGAAGAGTCTGAAGAAGCCACCAAGGTTGTCGAACAAGTGGTTGATGCCCCTAAAACACGTCTAAATCTTGTGTTGGTCGGTGTGGTGGCCAGTAGTAATCAGAAAAGCAGTTTAGCGGTGATTGCTAACAGAGGAAATCAGGATACCTATGGTATTGGTGAGACGATCGATGGCACGCGAGCGCAGCTGCGTAACGTGCTAAAAGATAGAGTTATCATCGAAAACCAAGGTCGTAATGAAACCTTAATGTTAGAAGGGATAGAATATAAGCGCGTCGCCGATGTACAAGAGATCGCGAAGCAGCAACCTCAATCGAATGTTCAAGGTAACAATCCAGAAGTCGATCTAGGTGACCTAGATTCTATCAAAGCAGCAATATCAGAGAATCCTCAGCAGTTCCTCAAATACATTCGTCTATCTCAAGTTAACCGCGACGGTAAGCTGGTGGGTTATCGGGTACGCCCTGGGAGAGAGCGTGCTTTGTTTGACTCTGTGGGTCTGCAAGATGGCGATATTGCTGTTGAACTCAATGGCGCGGATCTTACGGAGCCGTCAGCTATGGGCGAAATTTGGAAGTCTTTGGGCGATTTAAGTGAGATTAACCTCACCGTTGAACGAGATGGTCAACGCTACGATATTTATTTACAGCTATAGTTTGATAACGGAGTTGTTATCCGCTAGGAAGCATCGGCTTAGCTATGAAAGCCATGCTAGGCAAGGAATGCCATTGATTTTTTTGGGAGTATTAAGTGAAAAGTTGGTTTAGCAAGAGCGCATGGTTGTTGATGGGAAGTTTGGCGTGTGCGCCAGCCTTCAGCGCCAATGAATTTAGTGCCAGCTTCAAGGGAACGGACATCGGCGAATTTATCAATATCGTCGGACGAAACTTAGAAAAAACCATCATTGTTGACCCTACGGTTAGGGGCAAGATCGATGTACGTAGCTACGATGTGCTCAACGAAGAGCAGTATTACCAGTTTTTCCTCAGTGTTCTTGAAGTGTATGGGTTTGCCGTTGTTGAAATGGAAAACGGTGTACTAAAGGTCATAAAAGCTAAAGATGCAAAAACCTCAGCAGTGCCTGTTGTAGGGGATGCCAATGTTAAGGGCGATGCGGTAGTCACTCGTGTCGTTGCAGTGCGCAATGTTTCCGTTCGTGAACTGTCTCCACTTCTGCGCCAGTTAAACGACAATGCCGGTGCTGGTAACGTAGTTCACTACGATCCCGCCAATATTATCTTGATTACTGGCCGTGCTGCGGTCGTCAATCGCTTAGCTGAAATTATTGAGCGCGTTGACCAAGCGGGTGACAAGTCTATTGAAGTTGTTGAATTGAAGAATGCATCAGCGGCTGAAATGGTGCGTATTGTCGAGGCATTGAACAAAACTACAGATGCAAAAAATACTCCCGCATTTCTGCAGCCAAAACTGGTAGCCGATGAGCGTACAAATTCGGTCTTGATTTCAGGTGACCCTCAAGTGCGTAAGCGTTTGAGAACAGTCGTCTCTCAATTAGATAAAGAGATGGCAGTGAAAGGGAATAACCAAGTTATTTACCTTAAAAATGCCAAAGCTGAAGATTTGGTTGATGTGCTAAAAGGCGTTTCAGATAACCTCGCAGCGGCTAAGAAGACCGCTAAGGGAGGTGCTGCCGCTGTTAGAAACCCAAACTCAGAAGTGATGATTTCGTCGCACCAAGGCACCAACTCATTAGTGATCACTGCCCCGCCGGATATTATGAAAGCACTGCGAGATATTATTGCGCAACTTGATATCCGCCGAGCACAAGTGCTTATTGAAGCCTTAATTGTTGAAATGTCAGAAGGTGATGGCATTAACCTTGGTGTGCAATGGGGTAACTTAGAAACGGGCTCTGTGATTCAATACGGTAATACAGGTGCTTCAATTGGTGCGGTGGGAATTGGCTTGGAAGAAGCGAAAGATTCTACTCGAACCGAAACTAGATACGATAGCAATGGTAATCCTTATGATGTCACATACACGGATGCAGGTGATTACACTGCCCTAGCGACTGCGCTAAGTGGTGTAAATGGTGCCGCTGTTAGTTTAGCTATGGGCGACTGGACTGCGTTAATCAGTGCTGTAGCAACCGATTCAAACTCAAACATTCTGTCATCTCCGAGCATTACTGTAATGGACAATGGAGAAGCATCGTTTATCGTGGGTGAAGAAGTACCAGTACTGACTGGCTCCACTGCTGGTTCAAGCAATGACAATCCGTTCCAGACGGTTGATCGTAAAGAAGTGGGTATCAAACTGAAAGTGGTTCCACAGATTAACGAGGGTGACTCTGTTCAGCTTCAGATTGAGCAAGAGGTTTCCAATGTGCTGGGTGCCAACGGAGCGGTGGACGTGCGTTTTGCAAAGCGTCAGTTGAACACCTCAGTTGTTGTTCAAGATGGTGAGATGTTAGTGCTAGGCGGACTTGTTGATGAGCGTGCTTTAGAGAGTGAATCCAAGGTACCAATCTTGGGGGATATTCCGTGGTTAGGCCAGCTGTTCAAATCGACCAGCACTCAAGTTGAAAAGAAAAACCTAATGGTATTCATCAAGCCAACCATCATTCGAGATGGGGTGACCGCTGATGGTATTACTCAGCGTAAATACAACTACATTCGTGCTGAACAATTATACAAAGCAGAAGAAGGCCTGAGATTGATGTCTGACGACTTGGTACCAGTGATGCCTAAATTTGGTGATGAAGCTCGTCGCCCTTCTGAGCTACAAGCCTTTATCGAGCAAGTGGAAGCGAAGTAATGGAGAGTGGTGCGTTTTCAAGGTTTGAGACGAGTATGACTCGCCTGCCATTTAGTTTTGCCAAGCGCTTTAATGTGGTGCTTGAGCCCAACGCGGATGCCAATGCTAACCAATTGTTTTTCATTGAACCGCTGCAGACCTCAACCTTGCTAGAGGTGACACGAGTGTCGTCGCTGCCTATTCAGTTGGTTGAGCTTGATAAGAAGAGTTTTGACTCAAAGCTTTCTGATGCATATCAACGTGACTCGTCTGAAGCGAGACAGCTAATGGAAGATATCGGCGCCGACAGCGACGATTTCTTCTCGTTGGCGGAGGAGTTACCACAAAACGAAGATTTGCTTGAGGCTGAAGATGACGCGCCGATTATTAAACTGATCAACGCCATGCTAGGTGAAGCCATCAAAGAAGGTGCCTCGGATATCCATATTGAGTCCTTTGAGAAGTCACTGTCCATTCGTTTCCGTGTGGATGGTGTACTGCGTGACGTCCTAGCGCCAAGCCGTAAACTAGCTCCACTGCTCGTGTCTAGGGTTAAGGTTATGGCTAAGCTTGATATCGCCGAGAAGCGCGTACCTCAAGATGGTCGTATCTCACTGCTGATCGGTGGGCGTGCGGTAGATGTGCGTGTATCCACCATGCCTTCGTCTCATGGCGAGCGAGTGGTGATGCGTCTTCTCGATAAAAACGCCACACAGTTGGACTTAAACAGCTTAGGTATGGCGCGCCACAACCACGTCAATTTCCAAACGCTTATCAAGCGACCTCACGGCATTATCTTGGTTACCGGTCCAACGGGTTCGGGTAAATCCACCACCTTGTATGCGGGCTTACAAGAGCTGAACAGTGCTGAGCGCAATATTCTAACGGTAGAGGATCCAATCGAATTCGATATCGACGGCATTGGACAAACTCAGGTAAACCCAAAGGTCGATATGACCTTTGCTCGCGGGTTGAGAGCTATCTTGCGTCAAGATCCTGATGTGGTAATGGTCGGTGAGATTCGTGACCTTGAGACTGCCCAGATTGCGGTGCAAGCGTCTTTGACCGGTCACTTGGTTATGTCAACACTGCACACCAATACCGCCGTGGGTACGATCACCCGATTGCGGGATATGGGTATAGAACCCTTTCTTATCTCCTCATCATTGCTAGGTATCTTAGCTCAGCGCTTGGTACGTACTTTGTGCCAACAGTGTAAGCAACCCTTCCAAGCCGATGCTGAGCAGAAAAAGCTGTTCCATCTGCAACCTGAAGATGATTTAGTTCTGCATAGACCCAATGGCTGTGAGCATTGTAACCATAAGGGCTACAAAGGCCGAACGGGTATTCATGAGTTGCTAGTGGTGGATGAAAAAGTACAAGAGCTTATCCATGGTGAGCAAAGCGAACAAGAGATAGAACTGGCCATTCGTGCGTCTACCCCAAGTATCCGTCAAGATGGTCTGGAAAAGGTGAGAGCCGGCAAGACCACCCTTGAAGAAGTAATGCGAGTGACTAGGGAAGAGTAATGGCGGCATTTGAATACAAGGCACTGGATGTCAAAGGGCGCCAGAAAAAAGGTGTTATCGAAGGTGATAATGCTCGTCAAGTTAGACACCGCCTGAAAGAACAAGGGCTGATACCGGTTGAAATAACCGAAACCAAAGCCAAGCAAGAAGCCGCTAAGTCTAAAGGCTTTCAGCGCGGAATAAGCACCCCTGATCTTGCTTTGTTAACTCGTCAATTATCCACCCTAGTGCAGGCAGGAATGCCACTTGAGGAGTGCCTCAGAGCAGTCGCTGAGCAATCAGAAAAAGCGCGTATTAGCAGCATGTTGGTGAGCGTCCGCTCTAAGGTTGTGGAAGGATACACTCTTGCTGACAGCATGCGCGAGTATCCTGCTATTTTTGATGATCTCTTTTGTGCCATGGTTGCTGCAGGTGAGAAATCGGGACACCTAGATGCGGTATTGGAGCGCCTGGCGGATTATGCAGAGAAACGCCAACAGCTTCGTTCTAAGCTACAACAAGCCATGATTTACCCGATCATGCTGACCCTAATAGCAGTAGGTGTTATCGGCTTTTTGCTGGCGACAGTGGTCCCTAAGATTGTTGATCAATTTATTCAAATGGGACAAGAACTGCCCACCTCCACTCAAATCCTGATCAACGCTAGTGACTTTGTTCAAGACTATGGCGTGATACTGGTTGGCAGTATTTTAGCCTTAATTGTGGGTACTAAGATTTTATTAAGAAAGCCTGCGCTTAGGTTAAGCTGGGATCATAAAGTACTCAAAGTACCGGTTATTGGCCGAGTGGCTAGAGGGCTCAACACCTCTCGCTTTGCACGTACTCTCGCGATCTGTTCCGCTAGCGCTATTCCACTTTTAGATGGCATGCGAGTCGCCGCAGACGTAATGGGTAATAAATTTTTTAAGAAACAAGTGTTTGAAGCGTCTGATAAGGTACGTGAAGGGGCAAGTCTTCGACATTCTCTGCAGCAAAGTAAGCTATTCCCACCGATGATGCTACATATGATTGCTAGTGGTGAACAGTCTGGTGAGTTAGAACAAATGCTGACTCGCGCGGCAGATAACCAAGACCAAGACTTCGAATCGCAAGTGAACCTTGCTTTGGGTATCTTTGAGCCATTACTTATCGTATTTATGGCAGGGATTGTATTGTTTATTGTGGTGGCGACTATGATGCCGCTACTTGAGTTGAATAATTTGGTTTCGGGCGCCTAATGTTTTTGCCTGAGTGTATGGAGAAAAAAATGAAATATAACAAAAAACAACAAGGCTTTACCTTGCTAGAGGTTATGGTCGTTGTCGTTATTCTAGGTATCTTGGCAAGTTTCGTTGTGCCTAACCTTTTGGGTAACAAAGAGAAGGCTGACCAGCAAAAAGCGATTACTGATATCGTCGCATTGGAAAATGCCCTTGATATGTACAAGTTAGACAACAGTGTCTATCCGAGCACAGATCAAGGTCTAGATGCATTGGTAAGTCGTCCAACGGGTTCTCCTGAGCCGCGTAACTACCGTAATGATGGCTACATTCGTCGTCTTCCATCCGACCCATGGGGCAATGAGTACCAATACCTGAGCCCTGGTGATAACGGCAACATTGATATCTTTACTCTAGGTGCTGACGGTCAAGAGGGTGGCGAGGGTGCCTCTTCTGATATCGGCAACTGGAATCTACAAGATTTCCAATAATACGTATCAATAGTGAGACGTGATAAACGACAGCGCGGCTTTACCCTCCTAGAGATCATGCTAGTCATGGTCTTGGTGTCGGTCAGCGCCATAGCGGTAGTGGTTAATTTGCCCACTAGCAGTTCAGATGCCGCAGAGACTCGCGCACAACAGCTTTATCTGCGTCTCAACCTATTGCATCAAGATGCAATACTGAATGGCTGGGATCTGGGTATTCGCTTTGATCCCGCGGGTAACAAGTATCGACTTTTGCAGCTGACTCGAGAGGGTTGGCAGGCATTAGAGCATCGCAGAATCCCTGCAGATACTGAGCTTGAAGATGGCCTAACACTCGCCTGGGAACTGGGTGATGGTGTTTGGGGCAAGAAAGACAGCTTGTTTGAAGATGGATCGCTGTTCGATGAGGAAATGTTTGCAGAGGAAGAAAACAAAGACAAAGAGGCGCCGCCTCAGGTCTTTATTTTGTCCAGTGGTGAACTGACGCCATTTGAGGTCTACATCCACCCAAGCTCAGAAGCTCAAGGTGACCAAAACTGGCGCGTGATGGCGCTAGAAAACGGCAGCTTTCGATTGCTGAAGCCTGGTGAGGAGTTCGATGATGAAATCCTCTAGAGGTATGACTTTGCTAGAGGTTTTGATTGCTCTAGCTATCTTTGCAACGGCTTCTATTAGTGTGGTTAGGGCTGTTACTCAACATATTAATAGTATCGGCTACCTTGAGCAAAAGACCTTTGCTGGCATGGTAGTCGACAATCAAATGGCATTGATGATGCTAGCCGAGCCTCCTAAGACAGCACGTAAAGGCACCTCTGAATTAGCCGGTTATACTTGGTATTGGTCTATTACACCCATCTCAACGAGTACCGCTTATTTACGAGCAGTTGACGTCAGTGTGGCCCTAGATGAAAAAATGGATAGCCCCCTAGTTACGGTAAGAAGCTATGTACCGTTATAAAAAGGCGAAAGGTTTTACCCTGATTGAGGTGCTGGTGGCGATTGCTGTGTTTGCTAGCCTCAGTATGGCTGCGTATCAGGTGGTATTTCAGACTCAGCTGAGCAATCAGCAGTCTCAAGAAAAATTAGGTCGCCTACAGCAGTTGCAAGCAGCCCTGGTCTATTTAGATAGTGATTTTCGTCAGATAGCGATTCGTCGCTTTCGCAATGACGGACAAGAAGCGGGTGAGTCGCTCATTTATTGGCAAGACAATCTGCTTGATTCCGATGAAAAGGGTGTGCTGTTTACTCGTTTAGGTTGGATTAACCCACAGCAACAGTTTCCACGTGGGGAAGTCACAAAAGTAGGCTACCGAATTAGAGACAACAAGCTTGAGCGAGTTTGGTGGCGATACCCAGACACTCCGGTTGGGCAGCAAGGTATCGTGACTCCACTTCTTGATAAGGTCGAGGAGTTTGATATTCGTTTTTATAACGGAGAAAGCTGGCTAGAAGAGTGGGAAGACAATGGTTCATTGCCAAAGGCAGTTGCCGTGCATATAACCTTAGAAGATTATGGCAAAATTGAGCGTATCTACCTAACTGCTGATGGTCAGCTAGAGAGGATTAATGAAGATACGTCTCAGTAATTCACAGCGAGTTAAAGGACAAGGTAAGCAGCAGGGCGTTGCCTTGCTAGTGGTATTACTGTTGTTGGCTATTATGACGGCCATCGCCGCCACCATGTCTGAACGCTTGGTGCTGGGAGTGGATAGGGCAAGCAGCCAGGTAAATAACCAGCAAGCTTATTGGTATGCCATCGGCGTTGAGGCATTAGCCAAATACGGTATCGAGGAGAGCTTAGAAGACGGTGATACGGTCAACCTAAGTCAGCCGTGGGCGCTAGAAGAACAATCCTACCCATTGGATTATGGTGAGGCGAGGGGTGTTGTTAGGGATATGCAGGCGTGTTTTAACGTTAATTCACTGGCCGCAGTGAATATCGACCCTACTTCCAGTTCTCGCCCATACTTGTTACAGGTGTGGCGAACCTTGCTAGAAGAGGTGGGACTCGATAGCTATCAAGCCGAGGTCGTTGCGGACTCCACATGGGAGTATTTAGATAAAGACGACGGTGTGATGACTCAGTCTGGTGTGGAAGATGCCACTTATGAGGGATTGTCTCCCTCCTATATGGCTGCCAATGGCTTGATTGCTGATTTGAGTGAGTTGCGCAGTATTTATCAGATGGATGGCCCATCAATGAGACGCATCTCATGGTTAGCATGCGCATTACCTACCGATGACTTGCGCATTAATGTGAATACACTTAGGCCATGGCAATCTAAGCTATTGGTCGCATTATTTGAGCCAGCCTTAAGTGAAGATCAGGCCAAACAGGTTATTGAAGACCGTCCATATGATGGGTGGGAGAGTACTGATGATTTCTTAGCGGAAGGCAATATCGCCAGTATCAGTGCCGAGATAAAAAATAAGGCAAAGGAATATCTGTCTGTAGACAGCCGATATTTTGAGTTAGACGCCGAAGTATTTGTGCAGGATGCCCGAGTTCGCTTGAGGAGCCTGCTTTATAGTGAAAATCAAGACGAATCGCGAGTAGTACGCCGACGATTTGGAGGAATTAGTGAGCGAAATCCTGACAGTTCGGCTCAGTAGGCAGAATTTAAAAACAATCCCATGGTTGGTTTGGTCGTCGACAGAGAACGAGATCATTGCCAGTGGTGAACTCGGTGGCTTAGAGGAAGTAGAAGCACTCACTTCCTATGCTAGCGAGCGAAGCGTTGTCCTGTTATTAGATGGCCAAGATGTGGCTTTACGAGAGGTTGGCGTACCTGCTGGTGCTTCACGCCAATTCTCAACCATGTTGCCATTCCTCTTGGAAGAAGAGCTGGCTCAAGACATTGATGAATTGCACTTCTCGATACTCAAGCAAACGGGCGATAAGGCTTGGATTGCGGCGGTCGATAGAGGCTATCTTCAGCAGTGTATTGAGCGTTTTTATGAGGCGGGCATTGAACTTCATCGCGTCTTGCCCGATGTATTATCTCTGCCTTTGGATGGTAGCACTATCAGCATGCTTCCTTGGCAAGGCTACTGCTTGATTCGCCAAGACGTCTATCAAGGCATAGTGCTACCAGAAGCGCTAGTACCGTATGCATTGTCTCGTCCTCCTTTTACCCTTGAGAGTGAAGAAGAGGAAGAATCACCTTCTGAAGAACCTGTTCATATTCAATGCTTTGGTTCTGTTCCGGAGTCAGTGGCTAGCATTGAAAACCCGAAGATTGAGGCCTTGCCTGCAGAGCTACCTATGGCTCTACTGGCTAAGAATGCACAGCTTTCGACGATTAACTTATTATCGGGTGAATTCAAGCGACAGTCATCGTGGCTTAAAAACATCAAGCTTTGGCAAGCTCCGGCTATTGCCGCCTTAGTGTTATTGGTTATTTTCGGTATCAATACCTATACCCAAGTCAGCCAAATAGAGACTCAGGCAACGGCGTATCGAGCTGAGAGTGAGCGAATTTTTAGAACGGTCTTCCCTGATAAAAATCGTATTCCAACAGTAAGCTACCTCAAGCGTCAAATGAGTGATGAAAAAACGCGATTGAGCGGTGGAACTGTGGATGCACCCTTGATGGTTTGGCTACTTGAGGTCCAAGTTGCCCTTAAAGATAGCGATAAAGTTAAAATACAGAGCCTCAAGTTCGATAGTGATCGCGAAGAGCTGCGAATCCAAGCACAAGCGAGTGACTTCCAAACCTTTGAGCAACTGAGAGTTGCCTTTTCTGAGAAGTTTTTGGTAGATCAAGGGCAGATCAACCGTAATGGTGATTTGGTCAGCAGCAGTTACGTACTGAAGGTGAAGTAATGCGAGGATTACAACAAGCTATCCTAGGGTATTGGAGCAGTATTAGCCTTCGTGAACAGCGTATGTTGATTATTGCGATTGGCTTTGGTGTTGCAGGTTTGCTGTATTGGGGTGGCTTTGCGCCACTCAAACAGAAGAATGAATTGGCACAGGCCCGCTTGATCAGTGAAACACAACTTTTGAGTTGGGTACAAAAAGAAGCTAACGCTATTACTGAGTTGCGTAAAACCAGTGGTGCGCCTTCTATCTCCAATGAACCCCTAAATCAACTGCTGTCGACTTCTACAGGGCGATTTAATATCGAACTGATTCGCCTTCAACCTCGTGACGATATGGTTCAGGTTTGGGTTCAGCCAGTGGCGTTTAATCGTCTGATGAATTGGTTACTGTATTTACGCCAAGAAAAAGGGGTAGACGTCGCCTTTTTTGATATCAACGAAACCGAAAAGAACGGGATTGTAGAGGTGAAAAGATTGCAGTTTAAGAGAGCAGGTAGTTAATGTTTGGTGTCAGTCTAAAGAAGATTTTTGCATACGGCTTGCTACTGTTAGCCGTATTCTTGTGCAGCGTTATCGTTCACCTACCAGCCAAGTTTGCAATAGAGCAGTTGCCTCGAATCAATGGCCTGAGTATCTCTGGTATCAGCGGTACCTTTTGGCAGGGAAGAGCAAAGAGCGTCTCTTGGCAGCAGTATGGTTTTGGCGAAGTGAACTGGGATCTACAAGCCTGGAAACTGATTCAGGGAAAGGCCGAACTTAATATCCGATTTGGTCGAAATAGTGAGTTGGGTTTAACAGGCAGAGGAACCGTAGGCTATGGCTTTAGCGGCCCTTACGCCAGTAACCTGATGGCCTCTATACCCGCAGAACAAGCACTGAAGTATGTGAATATCCCAGCTCCCGTTACCGCGGATGGACAGTTTGAGCTCATCGTCAAAGATTATAAGTATGCGTCACCTTGGTGTGAAAGGGGTGAAGCGAACCTAGTATGGAATCAAAGTGTGGTTTCATCGCCATTGGGTAATCTAGATCTAGGGACTATTATTTCTGATATTAGTTGTACAGACAGTCAGCTGGCAGCGAAGGGCAATCAAGAAACCGCTCAGGTTTCTGGCGCGTTTACCGCTTCTCTACAGCCTAATATGACCTACGACTTGGATGCATGGTTCAAGCCGGGTGCAGAGTTTCCACAAAGATTGAGTGAGCAATTAAAATGGTTAGGTGAACCCGATGGACAAGGGCAGTACCCTTTTGTCTATTCAGGGAAGCTTTAACCAACCCAACATGTAGGAATGTTTAGCAGTTTTCATTGCGGGCTTTTTTCCATATAGTGGTTGAGGCTTATACAAATGAATGATTGAAGAGGCTAACTAGGATGGCAGGCGAGAAAAAGCCAAAGATTTTAAACAAAACTGAGGTTGCGCGTTCGCGCTTGTTTAGCATCGAGGCTTTGGATTTAGAGTTCTCTAATGGAGAACGTCGAACCTATGAGCGAATGCGCCCAAGTGGTCGCGATGCGGTTATGGTGGTTCCGCTCACAGCCGAGGGGGATCTTCTGCTGGTTCGAGAATATGCCGCAGGCACTGAAAGCTACGAGCTAGGGTTTCCTAAAGGGCTTATTGATGCTGGCGAAACTCCAGTTGAGGCTGCCAATCGTGAATTAAAAGAAGAGATTGGTTTTGGTGCCAATCTCTTTGTTCCTTTAAAGCAAGTTGTTCTAGCCCCTTCTTATTTTTCCAGCAAGATGACTCTGTTTGTTGCGGAAGACCTTTATCCTGAAACCTTAGTGGGTGATGAGCCAGAACCTCTTACTTTGGTTCGTTGGCCTCTTGCTCAAGCCGACGAACTGCTAACGCATATGGACTTTTGTGAGGCTCGTAGTATCAGTGCCTTAATGTTGGCGCAGCGCTACTTCTCTCAGCAAAAGGGTGATCAATAATGAGACAAGACCTTTCCCATTTACTGCCTAATGTTATAGAGATTGCCCGCTCTGCTGGTCAGCTTATTCTCGATATCTATCAAAAGCGCAACTACGAAGAATTTACTAAGTCAGATGATACTCCGGTCACTAGTGCTGACTTGGCTGCACATAAACTGATTATGGAGCGCCTGCCTGAGCTAACGCCTGATATTCCGGTCTTATCTGAAGAGGACGCGGACATCAGCCTTGCTGAGCGTGAGCAGTGGGAGCGTTACTGGCTGGTGGATCCCCTAGATGGTACCCAAGAATTTATTGCTCGTAGTGGTGATTTTGCGACCATCATTGCGCTTGTTGAACATAACAAACCCGTTATGGGGGTTGTGTATGCACCAGTGTCTGGGGTGGTTTATTACGCCTATCATGGCAAAGGCGCGTGGAAGATTCCCGATATGGATGAGAGCATTCGTATCAATACCCACTCCCATGAGCTGATCAAACAAAACGTTGCTATTGCAATAAGCCGACGTCAGGACATTAACCGCATTACCGAATGCATGAGCAATGAATGGAATTACGAGTTGATTCCGCTAGGTTCAGCGGCCTTAAAAGCCTGCTTGGTCGCGGAGGGAAGCGCCGACTGCTATCTACGTCTAGGACCGACAGGCGAGTGGGATACGGCGGCCACACAATGTATTGTTGAAGAAGCCGGTGGCACTATCTTGGATACCGGACTTGAGCCACTTTCATACAATTTGCGTGAAACCTTAGAAAACCCTAACTTTATTGTCATAGGCGATCGCGACCTTCCTTGGAATAAGATCCTGACTCAGGATTAATCCCACCTAAAGCTGTTTTATCAAATCACAAAAGGCCTGTTTCTCGCTCATAAACGGAGCATGGGAGGAGGCCTTAAATATGTGCGAGCTTGCCTCCAATTGCTTATCTAACACTGTTGCAACCTTTACCGGTACTAGCCCGTCAAGACGTCCATAGAGGCGATGGATAGGCATAGATAGGGCATTGAGATGCTCGCGGTAATCAATGGTAGCTAACAATTCAAGACCAAGATGAAGCGCGTTTGGGTTCGGCATAGGGCGCGATAGAACTGCACTCTTCAATTGTTTTACATCTTGCCTTGCCGATGGGCTACCCATTGCCTGCAGTGCCATGAAGCGCTCAATGGTGCCTTGAAAGTCTTCGGTGAGCTGAGAGGTAAAGTCATTAAGTACACTAGGCGCGATGCCTCTCCATGTACGACCCTCAGCAGAGAAGCGTGGCGAACTCGCTAGCGTTACCAGTTTGGTGACTCTCTGGGCTTGGTGTAGAGCAACATGCGTTGCGATAAGGCCACCTAGAGACCAACCAAGCCATATGGCTTTCTCTGGCGCATCTTGCAGAACCTTATCGGCGATGTCAGCGATAGACTGGCCATGTACTTGATGACTATGTCCATAGCCAGGTAAGTCAACCACATGAACACGAAAGCTTTGGCTCAGCTCTTCAACCACCTGATGCCAAACAGCTCCATTCATTCCCCAGCCATGGATAAGAATGAGGCTCTCGCCCTCTCCATAAACATCCCAATGTAGCTTGGTCTCTGTGCTCATATTTCACCTGTATTTCATACCCTTTTAAGCCCTTTAGTGCTCGATCATGGACTAAAAATAAGGGGTAGTAACTAAAGACAATGAGAGCAGATTATTGGAAATCGACGATTAACTCAATGCTTGCATCGTTTCTTAGGTTGGATGCGACATGCTGCGTATACAGTGCTTGGCTCTAATTGCTACGGTTGCGGGAAGTCGTTGCAAGGTGAAACAAACCCTACTTGGTGCCCTGAGTGCCAAGATCTTTTAAAGCCAGTTTTTCGCTGTGGGACGTGTGGCACTTTGATGGAAAGGTCTGTGGAACGCTGTGGTGGGTGTATAAGCGACCCTCCTCCATGGGACCAACTTTACTGCGTAGGGGAGTACACCGAGCCATTATCTCAATATGTCCAGGGACTTAAGTATCGCCGTCAGGTCTGGCACGCCAGAGAGTTGGCATCACTGCTTGCCGAACGCTTAGAATCGCCCGCGCTTATATTGTTACCCATTCCACTGCATTGGAGGAGGCAAAGTGTACGAGGATTTAATCAAAGTGATTATTTGGCCGAGTACCTTTCACAAAGCTTGAAAGAGAAGGTTGGTGTTGAGTCGCAGGTTTTGTCAAAAGCAATAAAGCGCATCAAGGTCACGAAGACACAGATGGGGCTTAATCGTAGGCAGCGCTTAGTGAACCTTAAACATGCTTTTTCTTTGTCACCTCATTGCCTAACTAGAATACAAAATCAGCCTCACATTGCGCTGGTGGATGATGTGGTGACTACGGGAAGTACGGTGGCAGAGGTGTGTTTGTTGTTGAGAGAGCAGGGCGTGCAGCGAATCGATGTTTATTGTATTTGCAGGGCATCAAAGCCCATTTCATGACTATTACATGTTCATCTGTGTATTTTGACTGTCGTGTCACATTTGTGATTATCAAATAAATAGCGTTAATGGTTCATTGCTATTACATGTTTGAAAAAAAAATCTAACGGAGTAGAATACCGATAATAACCTACAGAATTACTCAGGTATTTATCGTGTCTAATACAATTACTATTACAGAAAATGCGCAATCGCACTTCGCTAACCTGCTGGCACAGCAAGCAGACGGAACCAACATTCGAGTATTCGTGGTCAACCCAGGTACGCAGAGTGCTGAGTGTGGCGTATCTTACTGCCCACCAGAAGCGGTAGAAGCAACAGATACTGAATTCCCATACGACGCTTTTTCTGCGTATGTGGACGAGTTAAGCCTGCCATTTTTGGAAGACGCTGAGATTGACTACGTCACTGATAAGATGGGTTCTCAGCTAACGCTGAAGGCGCCAAACGCTAAAATGCGTAAAGTGTCAGATGATGCGCCGCTATTAGAGCGCGTTGAGTACGTTATTCAAACTCAGGTCAACCCACAGCTAGCGAGCCACGGTGGTCATCTAAGCCTAGTGAAAATCACTGACGACGGCATCGCTCTAGTTCAATTTGGCGGCGGTTGTAATGGTTGTTCAATGGTTGATGTAACGCTAAAAGATGGTATCGAGAAACAACTGCTTCAAGAGTTTTCTGATGAACTGATTGCGGTTAAAGACGCAACAGAGCACGAGCAGGGCGCTCACTCTTACTATCAGTAAATCAAATGCTTGAAGTAAAAAGCCGAATTTCATAGTGAAATTCGGCTTTTTTGTATCTGAGAATAGTTACTTACTGTGATTGGTATTATTTATGATAAGCATCAAAGGTGAGTTTAACCCTCAAGCCACCTTCTTTTCGGTTTGACATCTCTATGCTGCCGTTATGTTCAGTAACGATGCGTTTAACGATAGACAGGCCAAGACCTGTGCCCTCACTACCTCGAGAAGTATCACCGCGAGTGAAGGGTTCAAATACCTTCTGCATCTGCTCATCATCAATGCCGGGTCCATTGTCTTCAACGGATATCCATACTTTCTTGTTGTGGTCTGAGACGCCAGTCTTAATACCAATCCATTTATCACCGTAGCGCTTTGAGTTCACTAGCAAGTTGCTTAATGTGCGTCTGATCGGGATATAACTGGCGTAGATATCGGGCAGATTTTCTTTTAAATCAATATCAAAGGTGTAGTTCAAGATATCTTGGTCAAGACCACTTTCTAGGGGGCCACCTGCCTCGTAGATCTTAAGTGCGCGTCTTAGTTCTTCCACCATTTCATTGAGGCTGATGTTACTAAAATCGGCGCGATCAACGGGCTTTAGATAGTCAATAAACTGAGCAATGATGTCATTACATTCATCGATGTCTTGGATAATCCCCTCAGAGAGGTAGTTGTCTGTTTCTGACATCATTTCAGTCGCCAATCGAATGCGAGTCAGTGGTGTTCGAATATCATGACTCACGCCTGCAAGCATTAAACGGCGATCGGTTTCGAGCTCTTCAATACCTCTAGCCATCTTGTTGAAGGCAGTAGTCACAGCGCGTATCTCAGTGGTTCCTTTCTCGGGAAGCGGTTCTGGAATCACCCCATTACCAACACTGATGGCTGCCGATTCTAGGTTTTTAAGTGGCCGGTTTTGCCAGCGTATAAAGCCCCATCCACCCAGTATTAAGAAAATGGTGATCAGTAAGCTATTGATAAACAACGGCTTAAATTCATTGTGAGTAAGCTCTGTGAGAGGAACCCTTAGCAGCCAGTTCGGCATGGCGTCGAGCTTGATCCACAGCAGGTAGCTTTCACTGTCGCGGGCAAGTCGAGCTTCTGCGGGAGAGCCTATTTCTTCGGTGATTTCATCGCTCATGAAATCAAGATAAAAGGCTTTTTGGTATTCTTCTTCAATGGTTCCTGCAAGTGGATGCACGCTAACGCCTAGCCTAAGCAGCAGGGCTTGCCTAAGTGGAGTAGTGCGTTCACTTTCAGGGATACCAAGCTCTGATTCTTGACGAATTCGAGCATACTCTTCCATCACGAGGTTGATCTCGTAGGAGAGGATTCGGTTGAACTGCTTGAGACTGGGAAGTAATGCGTAGTTAAAAATCGCGTAGTAAGAGAAGGCCTGACTAGCAATCAAAAGCGCTATAAAGCCAATGATTGTTTGGGTTATCGAACTACGCGATCGCATTAATAAAACCTAGTGCTTAAACTTTACGACCGTCTGGAACAAAGACATAGCCTAAGCCCCATACAGTTTGGATGTAGCGTGGGTGGCTTGGGTCTTCTTCAAGAATGCGGCGCAGACGAGAGATCTGTACGTCGATTGAGCGCTCCATTGCTGAGTATTCACGACCACGAGCTAGATTCATTAGCTTGTCGCGTGACATTGGTTCACGAGCATTTGTTACTAGGATCTTAAGAACCGCAAATTCACCAGAGGTAAGAGGAATTAACTCTTCACCACGATACATTTCGCGAGTCCCTAGGTTTAGCGCAAATTCGCCAAATTCTACGATAGCTTCTTCTGAGCTAGGCGCCCCAGGTGCTTCAACAGATTGACGACGCAATACCGCTTTTGCACGAGCTAGCAGCTCTCTTGGATTGAATGGTTTTGGTAGGTAATCATCCGCACCGACTTCTAAGCCAACAATTCTATCGATCTCATCACCTTTAGCGGTAAGCATCAGAATAGGTAGCATGTTATTGGCACTACGCAAACGACGGCAGATAGATAGCCCATCTTCTCCCGGCAGCATAAGATCCAATATCATTAAGTTAAAGTTTTCACGGGTTAGCAGGCGATCCATCTGATCAGCATTGGCAACAGAACGGACATGAAAGCCTTGCTCAGAAAGATAACGCTCTAACAGAGAGCGGAGGCGTGCATCGTCATCGACGACCAAAATCTTGAAATTTTCTTGCATTATAATAGACCTACTTAATCCAATTTTTTATTCTAAAAGTGGGAGTTGGCGAGTGCGATCAAGTAGTCCGTCACTATTTGCAAATTCGCTCCTTATCACACCTGACTGATAATACCCGTGGAAATGTAACAAAATTGGACTAATTATAGACGGCAAAAGTGTTAGATAATGTTAATAACACCCAATAATCATCATTTTAACTGATGTAACCGGTGGGTTTTAATCAGTTTTGCATTGATCTGGTGATTGGTAACTGATTTTGTTAACAAACCACTCTTTATTACCCTCTGGTGTTCTCACCACGACTTCGTCGTCAACTTCCTTTTTAAGCAATGCGCGTGCCATCGGAGAATCAATGGAGATATAGTGTTTCACTTCTTCACCATAAATCTCATCGGGCCCAACAATGCGAAAGTGCTTGGTGTCGCCTTCTTCGTTTTCTATTTCCACCCAAGCACCAAAGAACACTTTACCGTCTTGAGCTGCAGCGTAGTCGACAACCTTAAGGTCGGGTAGTCGCTTGCGTAGATAGCGAATTCGTCGATCGATTTGTCGTAATAAGCGTTTGTTGTATTGGTAGTCCGCATTTTCAGAGCGGTCACCTAGGCTGGCAGCCCAAGTGACTATTTTGGTGACCTCTGGACGACGTTCGTTCCACAGGTAATCGTGCTCTTGCTGTAGCTTTTCAAAGCCCTCGCGGGTAATTAAATTTGTCTTCATCTATGGCTATTGTTCATGCGTGATTACTTACCCAATAGATAAGTATTGTCGCTACCGACGACAACACCATTCTTCAAAAAGTTCTTTCCAAGAATCATGCTGTATTCAAAGCGGCTTCTGTCCTGCAGGTTAACACGAACGGTTTTGCTAACCTCGCCAAGTGTTACGTCCATCATGACCACTGGGCGCTCATTAGGTTTTTCTCCTGCTTTTGCTCGGATGCGCATGATATCGACCACTTCCTTGGTAAAGCTCTGCTCCAAGCCTTCGGCATTTTCATAATCAAAGCTCACCATCTCCTTGCCATCTTTTTCGAAGCGTTTGATGTTTAGGGCATTCATTGAGCTGATATCAGCACCGGTATCCAGTTTTACTGAGAACTTAAGCCCTTCAACCTGGGCTTTCTCAATGTAACCAGTATGGAACAATGGACGAGGGTCTAGAAGGTCTTCGGTACGCGTATTAACAAGCACGCCATCCTTTTTAAAGGCACGACCGATGGCAAAGTGGGGTTCATCGCCCTTGCCAATCGCTTCAAGAGCAAACTCAAGTGTCATCTCTTTACCGCCAATAACCACTTGCTCTTTTAGGATTGGTCGAACGCTCTCACCCACACGGATTTTACGCTCTACCTTTTTAATGACTTTTTTATCATTGCCGTCGCTGCTTGGAATGTAGAAGCTAACTTGTTCGCCATTTTTGCCTTTGCTTAGCTCAAAACCATCAACGAATAGCACTGGGGTGTTGATGGCAAAAGAAGGCTCGGCATTCACAGGTGTGCCGTCTAGGTAAATGATTTCGTGGGTCGCAACAACCAGTGGATCCCGCTTACTGAGCAGAGTTTCCAGCGTCATGTTTTCTGCGCGCAGTACATTCTTATCTTTAGTATCGATAATGAAGTATTTATTGAGCGTATTTTTACCTAAACGCAATTGAGAGCTGTACTTAGAGCGATCCTTCAGGTACGCCAAGATAGGCTTCTCAAAGTCGCCCGCCTTCACTGGAATAAATACAAGAGGTCGTTCTTCGCCACTGACTCTTAGCATGCGCTCTAGCGGTAGAGTCAGAGTTGTTTTTTCGCCAGATTTATTTGCAGTATCAAAAGTCACTGTACGTTTTTCTTCATCAATTTTGATGTCCATTGCGTGCATTTGACTGTAGCTGTTAGCTAGGGAGAAGCTGGTTTTTAGTGAGACACCATCAACAAAAAACTCTTCGCTGCGTCCAACGATACGAGCGTCATTTTGTGATTGAAGGTAGTCGTAACCGGCAAACACCCACGCATTTTGTTTAAGGAAGGTTTTACCAATTAGGATAGGTGCCGAGAAGTTGCTGCGGTCGGTCAGGTTAACGTCGGTATTGACGGTAATGCCCGCTATCTTAAGAGGGATATTGATAACAGGGCGATACAGTGGGATCTCACTGGTGCGACTACGAATAACACTGGTGCGAGCCAGAGGGCGTTCTAATGAGATGACTTCACCGGTCGTGGGGTGGCGAATATCGAATTTAACCACTCCTTGAATATTTCGCTCAGGGGTATCAAAGCTCTCAAGCCACCAATTGCTCTTAGGGCCACCAAACTCATCGACAATCGTCTGCATTAGTTCGGTATCTTGCATCCCTTTGTATTTCTCATTGTTGCTGTAGACGTGGATGTTTTCAGCATGCATTGAGGTGGTGTCAGCGCCGGTATCTATTTTACCAATGAAAGGCTGTTCAGTCAGACCATCAATATCTTGGTAGTAGACGTTTTCCACGCGCCCCAGTATGACCTTATCTTGCCATTCAAGGGCGGGATCTGCAGTGGTGTAGGCCTGCTTGTCGTTCTTCATCATTACGGCAGTATCATTCCCGTCAGCCAACAGAGGTAGGCTGACCATAGAGGCGATGAGCAGAGAGAGAGACTTGGTTATCTTTTTCATTATCAACATCCATATCTACCCAACTATTAGCAGCTAGGTTTTTTGTCGGGTTACTGGTTTTAATTCTAACTAATAATCAGTGGCTTGCAGGCAAATGTTAGGTTAAATCTTCAAATTAACTCATTGATCGTTGTTTATTCGAGCCATTGCCCCTTTAGCTATCTGGTTTTTCTGACATTTGCCCCCATAGTTAGTTTCAACCCCAAGGAAAAACAAGTGAATTAAGATGAGTCAGACGATTTTTCAAATTATCGCCGCTGAGCTAAATGTTGCTACGCAACAGGTTACTGCTACGGCGAACCTGATTGATGAAGGGAATACAGTACCGTTTATCGCTCGCTATAGAAAGGAAGTCACGGGAGGGCTTGATGATACCCAGCTGCGTGCCCTAGATAGTCGTTTGACTTATCTACGAGAATTGGCCGAGCGTAGGCAATCGATTCTTAAGTCCATCTCAGACCAGGGTAAGTTAACCCCTGAGTTGGAAAAAGAGATCAATCAGGCCGATAACAAGACTCGCCTTGAAGACCTCTACCTTCCATATAAGCCCAAGCGTCGCACTAAGGGACAGATAGCCATAGAGGCAGGTTTAGAGCCTTTGGCGGATGCGATTTGGGGTAATGCTTCACTTATACCAGAGGTGGAAGCTGAGAAATACTTGAATCCAGAGCAGGGTATCTCCGACACCAAAGCCGCATTGGATGGCGCTCGAGCCATTATGATGGAACGAATTGCTGAAGATGCCGATCTGCTAGAAAAGCTACGAAACTACCTCAATAAGCATGCACAGCTCCAATCTCGAGTGATTTCAGGCAAAGAATCTGAGGGAGAGAAGTTCAAGGATTATTTTGAACATGATGAAGCGATAAGCCGAGTACCTTCACATCGCGCTCTAGCCATGTTGCGAGGACGCAATGAAGGCTTTTTGCAGTTGTCTCTCAATGCTGACCCTGCACAAGACCCATCCATTCGTAGCTCATACTGTGAAAGCATTATCGCGGATCATTACCGAATATCATTAAGCGATGCCCCTGCCGATACGTGGCGCAAGCAAGTTATTAGCTTTGCTTGGAGAGTGAAGGTCTCCATGCACCTTGAAACAGAGCTAATGTCTGCCATGAAAGAGCGTGCGGAGATAGGCGCTATTGAAGTGTTTGCTACCAACTTGAAAGACTTGCTAATGGCAGCACCTGCAGGGCCTCGCGCAACATTAGGATTAGATCCTGGACTAAGGACGGGCTGTAAAATCGCAGTGGTCGACGGCACCGGTAAGGTATTGGCAACGGATGTTATCTATCCACATCCACCACAGAAGCAATACGACAAGTCGATGCAAACCATTGAGCGATTGATAAAACAGCACAATGTAGATTTGGTGGCGATTGGTAACGGCACGGCTTCACGTGAATCTGACACCTTTATTGGCGATATCATCAAGAAGGGCATCAAGGTACAAAAGATTGTGGTCAGTGAAGCGGGGGCATCTGTTTATTCAGCCTCTGAATTAGCGGCCAAAGAGTTTCCGAATATGGATGTGTCTTTGCGCGGAGCGGTATCTATTGCCCGTCGCTTACAAGATCCACTTGCAGAGCTTGTGAAAATTGATCCGAAATCTATTGGTGTGGGTCAATATCAGCATGATGTGAGTCAGTCGTCACTGGCAAAGCGTTTGGATGCTGTGGTTGAAGACTGTGTAAACGGCGTAGGTGTGGATGTAAACACGGCTTCAGCTGCACTGCTTAACCGCGTTGCGGGCTTATCGACTACTCTTGCTCAAAACATCGTGGCGCATCGTGATGATAACGGACGCTTTGAAAGCCGAGCTAGCCTTAAAAAAGTCGCCAGGATGGGACCTAAAGCGTTCGAGCAGAGTGCGGGCTTTCTGCGAATCATGAGTGGTCGCAACCCTCTGGATTCTTCATCTGTTCACCCTGAGGCATACCCAGTCGTCAAAGCGATAGCGGAGAAAACCAGCAAGCCTATCTCAAACCTTATCGGTGATAGCGCCTTCCTAGGTCAGCTAAACGCTATCGACTTTACCAATGAGCAATTTGGTCTGCCTACGGTCACTGACATTATCAAAGAGCTGGATAAGCCAGGTCGAGACCCAAGACCAGAGTTTAAAACAGCGACCTTCGCCGAGGGTATCGATAAGGTGTCAGACCTTGAGGTGGGCATGGTGCTTGAGGGCGTGGTCTCTAACGTAGCTAATTTTGGTGCGTTTGTTGATATTGGTGTGCATCAAGATGGCCTTGTTCATATCTCTGCGCTCACAGATAAATATGTGTCTGATCCGCGAGAGGTAGTGAAAACGGGAGATATTGTTAAGGTTAAGGTGATGGAGGTGGATATCCAGCGCAAGCGTATCGCTTTATCAATGCGTCTTAATGATCAGCCGGGTCAAGATAATCGTCCAAGCAGGCCGCAAAGCAGCCGAGACAACAAGCGACCAGCGAGAAATGAGCGTCTCGATAATCGTTCATCCACAGATAATGGCTTGGGCGGCGCTATGGCAGCGGCCTTCGCGAATGCAGGTAAAAAGCGACGCTAATTCCCATTGCTAGCAAAAAGAGCCCTATATAGGGCTCTTTTTATTTATGCCTTAGCATACTCATCACTGTTGACTATCCAGCGCTGAATGATGGCTTTTGCATTCTCTGGATATTGCTCATGAATAAAGCGAGCCATTTTTTGTACTTGGGGCACCAGGTGTTGATCTCTTACTAAGTCGGCAATCTTGAAGTCGGCGATGCCCGTTTGCTTAGTACCGAGTAGCTCACCAGGGCCTCTTATTTCGAGGTCACGTTGTGCAATAACGAAACCATCATTACTTTCTCTGAGCACCCCTAAGCGCTTTTGCGCTGTTTTAGATAGCGGTGCATGGTAGAGAAGCACACAATGGCTCGCCACTGTGCCACGCCCCACACGTCCACGTAGCTGGTGGAGCTGGGCAAGCCCAAGGCGCTCTGGGTTCTCTATGATCATCAAGCTGGCATTGGGCACATCTACGCCCACCTCAATAACCGTGGTTGCGACCAAGAGCTGAAGCTCATTGGCCTTAAACTGTGCCATTATGGCTTGTTTCTCAGCCGGCTTCATGCGGCCGTGAACGAGTCCAACCTTTAATTCTGGTAGCTTGGCCGTAAGCTCTTCTGCGATCTCTGCGGCTGCTTGTGCCTCAAGCACCTCTGATTCATCAATCAAGGTACAAACCCAATAGGCTTGCTTTCCTTCATGGGCGCAGGCTGCACGAATGCGTTCAATAATATCGGCGCGCTTGGTATCGGGAATAGCGACGGTTTGTATTGGCGTACGCCCTGGTGGTAGCTCATCAATCACAGAGGTTTCAAGATCGGCATAGGCCGTCATAGCAAGGGTTCTTGGGATAGGCGTTGCCGTCATGATCAATTGGTGAGGGTAGTGACCAGAAGCGGCCCCTTTTTCTCTTAGCTCTAGTCGTTGATGAACACCAAAGCGGTGTTGCTCATCGATGATAACCAGCGACAGATTGTGAAACTTCACCTGCTCTTGAAATAGCGCGTGTGTACCAACGACCATTTGCGCCTCGCCGCTAGTAATGGCCTCTAACTGGGCTTGTTTTGCCTTACCCGTTACCTTGCCTGCTAGCCAACCGACTTTTATTCCTAGCTGTTCAAACCAAGTAGAAAAGTTAATGGCGTGCTGCTCTGCAAGCAACTCTGTGGGTGCCATCATGGCAACCTGATAGCCCTGCTCAATGGCAGTTACAGCGGCAAGAGCCGCAACTAGGGTTTTACCAGAGCCTACGTCACCCTGAACAAGGCGCATCATAGGGTGAGGCTTGATAAGATCGCTCTCGATCTCTTTAACAACTCTCGACTGCGCGTTAGTCGGAGAAAAGGGCAGTAATTCAAGCAGCCCTGTTTTGAGACGTGATGAAGCGGGCAAAGGGATTGCATTATCTAATTGTCCTTTGCTTCTTAATGCCAGCATGGAAAGGTTCTGTGCCAATAACTCTTCGATGATCAGTCGCAATTGCGATGGGTGACGGCCTAAATCAAACTGTTCTAGGTCGATCTCTGGTTCAGGACGGTGAACAATATGCAGCGCTTGATTGAGAGACAACTGCGCATCATAAAGGCCATTCGGTAGCAGTTCATTAACCGCTGACTTATCTAGCAGCTCTAACGCTTGATCAGTAAGAGTGCGCAGGGTCAATTGACGCAGGCCATCAGTGGTCGGGTAGACTGGAGTGAGGCTGGATTCAGTAGCGACTGTTTTGCCTTCGTTGAAGAACTTAAAGTCGGGGTGAACAATCTCTAGACCTTGATTGCCTCTTTTTATCTCACCATAGGCATGCACTAACTTACCTTCACTGAAGTTATTCTTCATTCCTGCAGTAAAGTTAAAAAATCGCAGAGTGATGGTGCCATTGCCGTCGCTAATCTTAACGGTCAGCATTTTTCGTCTAGCAAATACAGTATCGACTGACATTACCTTGCCTTGCACCCCAGCCCACAGCCCTGCGTGCAAACTGGCCATTGGATAGACGCGAGTTCGGTCTTCATAGCGGTGAGGAAGGTGAAATAAAAGGTCTTGAACGGTAATTAGGCCTATCTTAGCCAATTTTTCGGCAACTTTAGCACCAACGCCATTTAGGGATGTCAGTGGGATTGCAGATAGGAGTTGCGACATTCTGACTCCGATAAGTGAATGATTTATATCAATATGGTGGCAGGCTTTACGTTATCTTAGGTTATCAATTTAACCTAGCCAAACACAAATAATCGCCAAGCTTAATTAAATATAGGGCGGATGGAGAATTAGTAGTTGTAGGGTGTAGGATTTCTGGTAACATACGCGCACTATTTTTGAACAATAATCAGCTCTGCTAAAAAAAGATCAGCGATTTATGCAAAAAGGATCTGTTCGGGTCTTGAGCAATTGCGATCAACTTAGTATAATGCGCGACCTTTGATAGCCTTGTATGGGTTTTCCATAACGGTTTTTGACCTCATAAGAGAGGTTCGGCCACCAAGGTTGATATCGAGCTGAAACGATTTGGAGAAGACATTCATGTCCCGAGTATGCCAAGTAACTGGTAAGCGTCCTGTAACGGGTAACAACCGTTCTCACGCACGCAACGCTACTAAGCGCCGTTTTCTGCCGAACCTACAAACTCATCGTTTCTGGGTAGAGAGCGAAAAACGTTTTGTTAAACTACGTCTAACTGCTAAAGGCATGCGTATCATCGACAAGAAAGGCATTGATGCTGTACTTGTAGATATTCGTGCACGTGGCGAAAACGTTTAAGAGGAATTGAGCAATGGCTAAAGGCATTCGCGAAAAAATCAAACTTGTTTCTTCTGCTGGTACAGGTCACTTCTATACTACAGATAAAAACAAGCGTAACATGCCGGGCAAATTTGAGATCAAGAAATTTGATCCAGTTGTTCGTCAGCACGTTATGTACAAAGAAGCTAAAATCAAGTAATTGATACTTCTTTAAGCAGAACATGAAAACCCAGCACTTGTTGCTGGGTTTTTTTGTGCCTGAAAAACGCTACAATCAAATTCTCTATGATTAATTTGAGCCACTCATGCCTGAGTTACCCGAAGTAGAAGTCTCCCGAATGGGCATCAGCCCGCACATTGTTGGCCAAACCATCGATCGTATCGTAGTCCGACAGCCCAAGTTGCGCTGGCCAGTGGCTCCTGAATTACAGGACTTGTCTGGTGTTGTTATCGAAGCGGTATCACGCAGAGCTAAATATCTACAGTTAGAGACTGTTAGTGGCAACATTATCATCCACCTAGGTATGTCAGGTTCACTCAGAGTACAACACTCGGACCTCGCGCCATCCAAGCACGATCATGTGGATCTCATTCTGCGAAATGGAAAAATGCTTAGGTATAACGATCCTCGGCGTTTTGGCTCATGGTTATGGGTCAGTAAAGATGATTCATTAACATTACTCGATAATCTTGGGCCTGAACCCTTATCCTCAGAGTTCAATGCCGAGTATATTTTACCCTTGGCACAAAAACGCCGTATTCCCGTCAAACAATTTGTTATGGATAATAAAATTGTTGTAGGGGTCGGTAATATTTACGCGAATGAGTCACTATTCAATGCTAGAATTCACCCATTAAGGCCTGCTAATTCATTGAGTTATGAAGAGTGGATCTTGTTGGTCGATGAAATAAAGCAGGTGTTGGCGAGTGCCATAAAGCAAGGCGGCACGACATTGAATGACTTTGCTCAACCTGATGGCAAGCCTGGCTACTTTGCACAGCAATTGCAGGTATACGGAAGAGCGGGTGAGGCCTGTCCCATATGCCAATCGCTGATTGGCCAAAAAATGGTTGGTCAAAGAAATACGTTTTGGTGTGATAAGTGCCAGTTAAGAGAAGAATAGTATGAAGTATTTAGTGACCGGAGCTGCGGGCTTCATTGGTAGCGCTGTCATCGAAAGACTGACAGATGCAGGGCATGATGTTGTGGGTATCGACAACATGAATGACTATTATCAGGTTTCTTTGAAAGAAGATCGTTTAACGCGCATCAAGCATGAGAAATTTGTGTTTAAAGTGTTAGATCTAGCCGATAGAGAAGGCATTGCGAATTTATTTGCTGAAGAGAAATTTGATAAAGTTATTCATCTAGCAGCACAAGCCGGTGTACGTTACTCCATCGATAACCCATTAGCGTATGCAGACAGCAACTTAGTTGGGCATCTCACTATTTTGGAAGGTTGCCGCCATCATAAGATTAAGCATTTGGTCTATGCATCATCGAGCTCCGTGTACGGCTTGAATAAGAAAATGCCATTTGATACGGCTGATTCTGTGGATCACCCTATATCTCTATATGCCGCAACAAAGAAATCGAATGAATTAATGGCACATACCTATTCTCATTTGTACGATGTTCCGACAACCGGTTTACGTTTCTTTACTGTTTACGGTCCTTGGGGTCGTCCAGATATGGCTTTATTTAAGTTTACTAAAGCGATAGTGAGTGGGGAGTCTATCGACGTTTATAACAACGGTGATATGCAGCGTGACTTTACTTATATCGACGATATTGTTGAAGGCATCATCCGCATTCAAGATGTGATTCCAAAAACCAATCCTGAGTGGAACGTAGAGCAAGGTTCTCCAGCTACGAGTTCAGCTCCTTATCGTGTATACAACATAGGTCATGGTAGCCCTGTAAAGCTTATGGAATACATTGAATCACTTGAAGACGCACTTGGTATAGAAGCGAACAAGAACTTCATGCCAATGCAACCCGGTGATGTGTATGCAACCTATGCTGATACTGAAGACCTATTTAAAGCGACCGGCTACACACCTAAGGTAAAAGTGAAAGAAGGCGTGAAGGCCTTTGCTGATTGGTATCGAGCTTACTACAAGCTGTAATAAGTAAACTTGATTGAGAAAGGTTTAGCGTATTGCTAAACCTTTTTTTGTATTTGTTGGAATACAGCAGCAGGAACAAACCCTTCGACATCGCCACCATGAATCGCGACTTCGCGAACTATGGTTGACGAAAGAAACGCAAACTCTTCGGAAGGTGTGAGGAAAATACTTTCTAATTCTGGCACTAGCTTTCGATACATACTGGTCAAGCCAAATTCATACTCAAAGTCCATCGTTGTGCGAAGGCCTCTTACTAGTAGGTTCGCTTTTTTTTGTTTTGCAAATTCCACTAATAAGCCAGAGAACCCTTCGACTTCGACGTTACCTAAATGAGCCACTGATTCCCGTAACATAGACACGCGCTCATCTAAACTGAACATGGTATTTTTGCTTGGGCTTGCGGCCACGCACACGGTGACTTTTTCGAATAAGTTGGCTGCACGAGTAATGATGTCCAGATGCCCATTGGTGAGTGGGTCGAAAGTGCCAGGGTATAAAACGTGGTTTTTCATAGATTGTTTATCTCAATTTAAAATCTTCAACAACATTATCAAACATAGTAATAACCTGCTCTGCCTTTATTCTAGACATGGCATTTTCATCTTTTACTCTAGTTCGCCAGTCTAACTTTTCTATTGGAACATTCGTTTCGGCTTTGATGGCTTCTTCGTAAGCAGATACCACATAGCTGAGGTAGTTATACGGGCCTGTTCGCTTTGGATTATGATGGGCGTAAAGCCCAATTACTGGTGTGTTCATGGCATTTGCCATGTGAGTTGGTCCTGTATCAGGGGCAATAACTAGATCAGCTCTATCTAGAAGAGCTAGCATTTGCAATAAACTGCTTTTCCCAACTAAGTTCAATACATTAACGGACACAGCGGAGAGCAACTCTTCGGCGAGATCAATTTCAACCTGAGCCGAGCTGCCTGCGAGAATCACGTTCCATCCACTATTTACGGCATGTTTGACTAATTGAGCGTAACCGCTGACAGTCCAATTCTTGTAGGCCTTGGAGGCTGCGGGAACCACGACTAGATTTCGCTTGTTGGGATAAAGTTGCTCCTGTGCCCAAGCTAGATCATCACTAGAATACCTTAATTTCCAGAATGCCGATGTATCTTGAACACCAATTTCATGAGCAAAAGCTCTCAGCCCATCTAAGACATGCATTGTCTTTGGAGAAGGGACCTTATGATTTGTAAATAGTGTCTGGAAGTCTTGGCTTCTTACCTTATCAAATCCGAGCTTATAATCAGCTTTGATGCCAAGGGTTGCGATACTGGCTCGAATTGCATACTGCATGTGCAGCAATGCATCGAATCTGCGATCACCCAGCTGTGCCCAAAGTTTTGTATATGCTCGGTGCCCTTCGTTTTTATTAAATACGACCACTTCAATATCAGGCACAGCCTTTAACAATTGAGCCTCGATCTTTCCGGTAATCCAAGTGATTTTAGTGTCGGGCCACTGTGATTGAATGCTTTGCACTACGGCGATGGTATTGCAGACATCTCCAATAGCGGATAAACGAAGAATGCACAGTGATTTAGGTGCTGATTTGAACAATGACATGCAGTTAACCAGTAAATTAGATAGATAAATTATGCAGGTGCTAGAGTTAATTGTAAAATTGGGAAGCTATTGATTTATATCGGAGTTGAAGATTGCAAATCTTAGAGAGTTCAAACGAAGTGATTTGGTATTATCCTGAGTTACTCAATGTACCACCAGAAATGTGTTTTGAAGTTCCTTATTGGTTTGTTCAGGACAAAGTGGTCGGGAGCGCAAAAGGACGTGGTACGACGTGGTTTGTTCAATTGGAGCGCCTACAAGGGGCACTGCGTCACTATCGACGCGGGGGGCTATTTGGCAAGTTAGTTAAAGATCAATATTTATTCTCAAGCTGGGAGCAAACTAGAAGCTTTCAAGAGTTCACTCTGCTCAATACTTTGATAGAGAGGGGCGTGAACGTGCCCAGACCTATTGCTGCTCGTGCTGATAAATTTGGACCGATATACACTGCAGACTTGTTGAGTGAGCGTATTCCAAATGCTAAAGATCTTGTGGCTAAACTGCAGCAAGGCGCTCTCTGCGCTGAGATATATGAAGCTATGGGTTTACAAATAAGAAAGATGCATGAGGCTCAGGTGAACCATACTGACCTCAATATTCATAATATCCTACTTGATAGCAGTGATAAAGTTTGGATCATAGATTTTGACAAATGCTCAGAGCAAGATGGAAATGACTGGAAAAAAGAGAACTTAGACAGATTAAAGCGCTCATTTCATAAAGAAGTGAAACGCGTTTCTATTCATTGGAATGAGAATGATTGGAAAATCTTGTTATCGGGATATTACAGCTGAAAGTGCATCTAGTGTTTTTTGAACAGCACCTTGATTTCGAGATACCACTTTTGAGGCATTTTTTCCCATTTCAAGCCGAAGTGCTTCATCATTAAATAGATTAATCAGTTGCCCTGCGATCTCTTCACTTGACTTACAGATTAGAAGACCTTTTTCATCTATTAACTGTTTAGTGATGTCTGTAAAATTAAAATAGCTAGGCCCGTTAAGTATTGGCTTACCCAGCGCTGCGGGCTCCAGCATATTATGTCCGCCTACCTTGTCACCAACTAAACTGCCCGCCATAAAGCAGATGTCAGATGCGCTAATAAGCGTCAACATCTCTCCCATAGTATCGCCTAGATAAACTTGAGTATTAGCACTGACCGTATGAGTACTGCTTCTTGATATGGTATGCAGGTTACGCTCTAAAGCCAACTTACTCACAGCTTTGAATCTTTCTGGGTGACGTGGAACAATAATAAGCAGTGCATTTGGTATGGCGCTTAAGAGAATTTGGTGAGCCTTTAACAACTGTTCATCCTCGCCAGAATGAGTACTAGCGGCTACCCAAATAGGTCGCTCATTTCCTAACTCTTCGCGTAACAAAATGCCTTGCTCTGAATTAAACTCAGGCACAGACATATCAAACTTAAGAGAGCCAGTAATTGTTACTTTGTTGCTAGCTAAGCCCAAACGTTGAAATCTTTGTGCATCTTCGCGGTGCTGACAGAGCACCTGATCTAGGTTTGATGATATTAAGCTAAAGAAGCCTTGGAGTTTTTGGTAACGAGAACAAGAGCGTTCAGATAACCTAGCATTAAGTACGGAGACTGGAATATTGGCTTTGGCTACCGTATGTAAAGTGTTCGGCCACAGCTCAGTTTCCATGATTAACATGCATTTAGGCTTAGTGTTTTTTAAAAAACCTCTCACACACCATGCGAAATCGATAGGCATGTATCTATGTTCTACAAGATCACCCAACCTTTCAGCTTGTTCAGCCCCAGTAGTTGTGGTCGTTGTGAGTAGAATACTCTGTTCGGGGAATTTGTTTTTTATCGCCTTTATCAGGGGCGTAGCTGCAATGGTTTCACCTACAGAAACCGTATGAATCCAGATGGGGTTGGTGTTTTTAACTTTTGGAGTGAAACCAAAGTATTCCTTCCAACGAGCACCAACACTTGGTTTACCCTGTTTAGATTTCAGTAAAGTGCATAGCAATAACGGTGATAATATAACAAGGACTATACTGTAAAGTGTCTGAATCAAACTATTGATCTTAATGAGTTAAGCTTAAAGTGTAGTTTGAAAGATTATGAAGTAAAATCAAGATAATTATAAAAACTAATCAATTTTGGATTTATCTGTTGCTTGGAAAATGGAGCGGAAGTTTTGCATATATGTCACGTTAATTTAGCTTCGGGTTTTAGTGGGGGTGAGAGACAAACGTTAGAAATGATCAAGCAACAGTTGAGGCTGGGCTTGAGGCTAACACTTGTGGTGAACCCCAAAAGCCCACTCTTTGAAGAAGTAAAAGGACTAGGTTGTCGTGTCTATACAGCCAAAAAATTTTGGAACCTACATTTAAGCTTGAGAAGTAATACTTTTGATATTGTTCATGTTCATGATGGGAAAGCAGTACATTGGGCTTATCTTCAAAACATACTTTATAGAGTACCTTATATCATTACTCGGCGTATTGATAATCCTGTAAAGACGAAATCTTACCGGCAGTATCGTGCTGCATCTGCACTCGTGGGACTTAGCTCTGCTATTTGTGATTGTCTTAAAGTAGCGAGTCCCAATTCAAGGATAGAGAAAATTCCCAGCTCTCCCGTTACTTACCCTGTTAATGATAGAAAGGTTCAGGAGATTAGGCGCAAATTTGATAATAAGTTATTGGTGATTCAAGCTGCAAATATGTACGAACATAAAGGTTTCGATGTTTCTATTCGGGCAGCTAAGATAGTTGGTAGGACTCATCCAAATGTGCAGTTTGTATTTCTTGGTGATGGCCGGATGAGACAAGAACTAGAAAAACAGGCAAGCACATTAACAAATGTATATTTCGCAGGCAAACAATCTAATATGGGAGATTGGTTTGTTGCTGCAGACTTAATGGTACACCCTGCTTATTCTGAAGGTTTAGGTTCGGTAATCCTTGAGGCTTTAGAATGCGATTTACCCGTGATCGCAACACGGGCGGGTGGTATTCCTGACATTATTGAAGATGGTGTTAATGGTATACTAGTTGATGTTGGAGATGCCGATGAACTGGCTGAAAAGATTCTATCATTTCTAGGGTCAGAGGCGAAGAACAGGTTAATGGTTAAAAATATTGCTAGTAGTTTGAAAGAGTTTCGAATTGAACATACTGCGAAGAAATACAATGAAATCTATCAATCCTTGAGTTGAGAACCTGTAGTGGATAAATTAAACAAGAAAATACAAGCAGCGTCTCATTCTGGCGCTAAATTAAATTTGAATAGGCGTGATGGCCGGTTTGTTGTTACTAAGGTAATTTATGACTCTATAGCTAGAGCAAATAATTCATTGACCAAACAAGCTCAATTTAATGAAATGCGAACAGGTGCTTATAACATTTGTTCTGTTCCTGTGAGTGATATTAGCCGACAACCAGATTGCCTTGAATTTACCATGCCATTTATTGATGGTATAGGTGGTGATGTCATAACATACAAAGGAAATAAATCGGTAGCAGATAGCTTAAGAGTAACGTTAAATGCTTACTTACTAAACGTACTCTCTATGGGCAAAGAAGAGGTTGTGCTCGGAGATAAATTCTCAGAGAAGCTGCAAGAAATAAAGGCTAAGTATACGGGAAGTAGTTTAGTTGTGCCGTTAGCCATAGACAAGGCCTACGAACTTGCCCAGCACAATTTTATCTTTCCTATGGGAGATTGCCATGGTGATCTTACTTTATCTAATATTAAAGTTACACAAGACAATAAACTATTTTTGTTTGACTTTTTAGAAGGGTTCATTGAAACACCATTACAGGATGTTGTTAAGCTTAAGCAGGACTTTGATTATGGTTGGAGTTTTAGACATGAGAAAAAAAATTTAGCACTGAAAGGAAAGATGTTTTGTGAATCGGCATATCCGGATATGATTTCCACTATATCACGCCTATACAAATCAGAAGTAGAACTGCTAGAACTAATAAACCTTCTTCGTATTGCACCCTATATAAAAAGTACGGATGAAATAACCCAAAATTGGTTAGACAATGCTCTTTCCAAAAATATTCATAGTAATTAAAGAGGATATTATGTTTTCACTGTTGTTACCTGTAGCTGGGCGCTCATCAAGATTCCCGAACATGAGACCTAAATGGTTGCTAACTATGCCAGATGGAAAGTTGATGCTTGAGAAAGCTGTAGAAGGCTTAGATCTTACAAAGTTTGATAACATCTTCGTTATATGTTTGAAAGAGCATCTAGAGCAATATGTAAACGAAAAATTCATAATTGAAAGCTTTGAATCAGCTACTGGTTTTAAGCCTACTTTATGTGTCTTAGATGAACCGACCTCTTCTCAATCAGAGACTATTTATGCAGCATTAGAGAAGTCTGGAATAGAAGGTGGTATTTTCATTAAAGATTGTGACAATATCTTTACCTGTGATCCTCAACCGATGAATACCGTGGCTACGATGAACCTCAATGAGGTTGATTTAGTCGACGCTAAAAATAAAAGCTATGTTGATGTAAATTCACTTGGTGTTATATCAAATATTGTTGAGAAAAATGTCATTAGTAACTCTTTCTGCTGTGGAGGGTACAGTTTTGAATCAGCTAATGAATTTAAAAAAACCTTTGAATCAATTTCTAGTGAGGAAGAGGTATATATTTCTCACATTATTTATAAAATGCTTTTAAATGGAGAAGAATTTAGAGAAATATATGCTTCTCATTATACTGATTGGGGTACGTTAAGAGAATATCGTCACTACTGTAAGAAGCATATAACTCTATTTTGTGATGTAGATGGTGTATTGCTAAAAAATGGTAGCAAATTCTCTAAAGATGGTTGGAAAACGAAAGCTATTGAAGAAAATTTAAAGAAAATAGCAAATTTGCAACAAGCAGGTTTACTATACTTAGTTTTAACGTCCTCTAGGCCTCAAAGCGAAGAAGAGTATACAGTAAATGAACTAAAGAAGTATGGCGTAAGAACTGATCGCCTAGTATTTGGGTTGCCCCACACACGAAGATATTTAGTAAATGATTATTCACCAACTAATCCATATCCTTCTGCAGTTGCAATCAATCTTGAACGAGATAGTAAGATATTAGACTCACTTTTTGATGATTAATTATGTTTGAAGATATTAGCGTTGTTGTACAAGGACCGGTACAGGCCCTATCTGACAGAAACCAGGATGAGGGCATCACTGATCGTAGTCTTAAATCCATCCGGAAATATTTGCCGGGCGCGACGATCATCTTGTCTACTTGGCATGGGCAAGACTTATCGGACTTAGATTATGATGAGTTAGTATTGTGTGATGACCCTGGGCAAAACATACGGCAGTTTAGTGCTAAAGGCGAACCTCATTATTTTAATAATAATAGGCAAATCGTTTCTACTCTCGAAGGGCTAAAAAAAGTAAAAACTAAATATGCGGTTAAACTACGCAGTGATAATTACTTGCAGAGTAATGAATTTGTTAGCTATCAGAGTAAATATAACCAGCATGGCGATAATAAGCTATTTGAAGAAAGAGTTGTAGTTTCAGATATATTTACAAGAAAATATGCGAAAGGTATTCGTGTATCCTTTCATATAAGTGATTTTTTCTACTTTGGAAGAACAAAAGATCTACTCACCCTTTGGGATATTGATTTTGAGGAAGACTACGTTCCTGAGTTAGGTAAAGAGAGAGATGCTTCATTTCCAAATTATCTGGTTGACTGTACTCAAATGTTGTTTATAAGATCGATATCTAAATTTAGTAATAATATAGTTTTTAATCATTTAACTGAAAGTAGATACCAAACATACTCTGATAAAATAATAGCAGATAACCTTATTATTTTGGATGAAGCACGATTAAATCTTGGAATGCCAAGTAAATTTCTAGGGAAAGCTCGTATCTCGAAAGAAAAAGGCCGATGTGCAATGTTTAGATTTTATGAATGGGAATATTTGTATAGGAAATACTGTGACCCTTCATATGATATATCCAGCTCATCTCAAGATATACTGACTAATACATTCAATAGACTTAGATATATTTTTCCTCGTAAATTTGAGACATATTTCAGTCTTCTAAAACGTCACTATATGTATTTTAGAAGTAGAAATAGAAGTAGACGTTGATGTAACTTTACTATTAACTAGAATTTATTTTAATATTTTTCTTGTTTGTATTTAATCCTGTGTTTTTTATTGTCCATTGTCATTAAGTTAAATTAACTATAAGAATAAATTACTCTATTTTTGTAATCTAGTGTACAAGTTATTAGCTAAGTCAGAATGAATTAGCTAATAATTTGTATGTGCCTCTATTAATTGGATAAAGATTAAGGTTATTTATGGTGATAAACTTATTGCTTAATGTATGTATTAAACACGGTGTCAAATTCAGAATAAATGTTTTTTTCTAGAATAAAATCCACATTTACAAGGCTAAGTTTTGACAGTTCATTGCTTATTTGTGGGTTCATCATTATTTCTTCGATTAACTTTGATATTACACTTGTATTCTCATTTGAGTAGATAAATTCTTTTGCTAACCCTGTGGCTAGTTCCGATGACCCTACATCTGAATTTGTTATTATTGGGCATCCACATGCCATAGCTTCGGCAACAACTCGCCCAAATTCTTCTATTCTTGATGGAAGTATAAAAACATCTAAAGCATTAAAGTAATCTTCAATGTTATCTTGTATAGGCAATAGCACTATTTTCTTTTCTACTTCACTTCCTTCTATTATGGAAAGGTAATCTTTTGGAATACTTTTCTCACCAATAAGTAGAACTTTTATTCTCTTTATATTCTCCTTTCTAATAGAAAGGAGAGCATTAAAGAATATATCCACTCCTCTCTTGTTAAAATCGCCTGAAGTGATTAAACCAACAAGGAATTCATTGCTTTCAATATGTAAAGATTCTCTTGTATTTTTTCGGGTAGATTCGCTTTTTTTATGAAATTTTTTCTCATTTACGGCAGGATAAACGACGGTTATGTTTGAGTTAGAAATATTGAATCGAGATACCAGGTCGCTTTTTGCTAAATTTGAATTAGCAATAATATGTTTAAATTTTTTATCTTCAAATATTGGAGTATGTATTTTATAGATTTCATTATTAAAAGGTATGCTTTTTTTGTGGATCTTTTCATAAGCGAGATGAACATTATTGTGGATACAATGAATGTCTGGGTTTTGATAATCACCGTGGCCAATCGTCAATCTAGGTTTGATTTTTTCTTTTATTTTGTCACACTGTTTTGAAAAAAATGCTCGGCGTTTATATCCAGAAAGCCAGGGTAATCGTAAGGTTTTGTGTGGAATAGCACCAAATAACTTAAGACTTTCAAGATCAAGAGATTCTGCTGCGATATGAACTTCAAATCCTTTTGATACAAAATATCGGATTTGTTCATATACATTGCGACTAGTCCCAGTATGCAACTTTTTTAGGTTTTTATTACAGATTAGTATCTTCATTTTTTGTCATATCTCTGACCCAAAGGTCTGCATAGCGAGTGAATACAGTATTTGCACTAAGTATAGCTAAAAGAAGGCCATGTTTGCCATCTAAGAAACCAAGCTTAATAATATACATTTTAAAGAACCTAAAAAAAGCGTGAGATATAGCTTTTCCTAGACTAGATTTTTTTTTCCCTTCTCTTTGATCTGCCCATGATTTTATATATAGATTTGTTTTTGATGTATATTGGGAAAGGCTATCCATGGTGAAATGAAGAAGATCTCCATTTAGTCTTTTCACTGTTGTATTTTCTGGGATAATAACACTTTCATGAACCTTAGCATTATTATAAGAAGTGTAATTTCTCGGATACAATCGAACTATTCGGTCAGGGTACCAACCAGAGTGTTGAATAAACTTTCCAAATGCTTTGGTTAATCGATTTAACGAAAAACATGTTTGAAGATTGGCAGAATTTACAGATTGCAAGATAGATGTTTTAAGTTCAGAAGTAACGACTTCGTCTGAATCTAGAGCTAAAATCCAGTCAGTGGTTAGGTAAGATTGAGCAACTTGCCTTTGAGCACCGAAACCTTCCCAGTTAGTTTTAGAATAAACTTTCTGAGTATACATTCTTGCAATGTTGAGGGTGTTGTCGGTACTGCCAGAATCTAGTATGACAATTTCATGCGCCCATTCCTGCACAGAACTTAAACACTTATCTAGGGTCTTTTCGGCATTTTTTGTTATTAATAGGATACCAATGGTCGCCATTACACTATCTTTTTTTTACTTATGGAGGCAAAATTATACAACAAATGTCGGGCTCAAGTGTAATTTTGAGGTGAATGATGTCAAGACGGAAAATTTTTTTTACTCCTACGCTGCTAAGGCGATTTAAAAATCACAATATTAGGGTAGCAAAATGGACTTTGTTTAAACGCTTTGTTGTACCTAAATCAAATGTAGTGATTGAAGAGAACTGTGCGTTCGAAATTGGAAATCGTCTCTGGACTATGGGAGCTTTTTCTTACTCTCGTTCTTGCTTGATTACTCATGCTCACTTGAGAATAGGCCGATATACGTCGATTGCTGATAATGTATCTTTTATGGGAGCAAATCATCCAATTGATCGTTATACAAGCTCACCTATAACGTATGATCACAAGTTCCTTAGTCTAGGAAACAATAACGTTCGTCCTACAAGCAAACAAAGTGACACATATATCGGAAATGATGTTTGGATAGGGGCTAATGTATTACTTAAACCTGGCGTTAATATTGGTGATGGGGCTGTCGTTGCAGCAAATTCAGTGGTTGTGAAAGATGTTGAATCTTACTCTATTGTAGGTGGTATTCCGGCTAAAAAAATCAAAATGAGATTCACAGAAGAACAGGTAAAGGCTCTAAGAGAGTTAAAATGGTGGGAGTATGATAGTCGAGATTTCGAAAACATAGAAGTCGATGCCTCAATCGACACATTCATTGAATGGTTTACAAAAGAAAAAGCTAAGGGTGAGCTGCCTGTATATCACCCCAGACAGCTTCGCTTCTAACTTAGTAGGTTGGTGAAATAGGCTAGGTGGTCATCTACACTTTTTTCTAGACTGAAATCTTTTGCCATTCTTTGTTTAGAAGCCTTACCCATAGATGTTAGATCCGATTCATCTGAGATAAAATAACTTATTGCTTCAGTCAGTTCTTTCTGGTTACCGGCTGTAACTACCTTGCCATTTATATCGTTAATTATAAGCTCGGGTGAACCGCCCGTCGTAGTCACAATCGAGGGTTTTGATACCACCATAGCCTCTATGATGGTTTTGGGCAAACCCTCACCGCTGATTGATGGTTGAATCTGAAAGTCTGACATAGCCATGAGATTAGATATGTCCTTTCTGAAACCCAGAAAGTGAATGCGCTCAGACATCTTAAAGTTTTTAGAGTACTCTTCTAATGCTTCCATGCCATTGCCAACAAGAACTAAATGGAACGTGGGATCGTTTATTTCTTTGATGGAGTCCAGAAGCAGTTTAACCCCTTTAGATGGTCTAGAATTTGCTACACATATACCAATTTTACTCTTATCTGGTATATTGAAGTCGGCTCTTGATAGCGGAGTAGGGTCGTACCACCTAACGTCATGGCCTTTATAAATAGTGACGATCCGAGTTTTTTTCTTCCACACCTTGGTGAGTACATCTTGTCTTACCGCATCGCTCACACAAACTATACCATCAACTCTAGGATGAAGAGCCGTTAGGTAGGAAGAAGGGTCGTGCCTATATAAGCCGCTTACTGTGCCTCTATAAGCGATTAGTTTTGCTTTGGTGCCAATACAAGCAAAAGCTGCATTAGGGATAGTTTTCGAATTGTAGGCGTAGCAAATCTCAATATTCTTACTTTTTATTATTTGCCTTATTTTTTTAATAGTTTTAAGGCATATCTTCTTTTCTGGATAACAATCAACTACATCTATTCCAAACTCTCTGAATCGTTGGACATATTCAGCATCACCTTGAGTCGCAATTGTTATGTTATGTCCTTTTTTCGCTAACTCAACAAATACCTCGGCTTCAGGTCTTACTGCATGCCAGTTACTTTTATATGAACTACAAATCAATATGTTCACTTTGATTTCCTCGAGGTAATTTAGCATAAAACAGAGCTGTAAAAATAATGAAATACAGTATCCCAGATTGATGATTGATAAAGTTCTGTGTTAAAGCGTACCCCATTGTAGATAAAACATGTACTCCCCCGAGAAGAGCATAGGCTGATTTTGTTGTCATATAATTCTTAGCAAATAGGAATAATGGACAACCAAAAAAACAAAATATAACCGCAAGACCGATGGAACCTTTGATTGATGCCTCTTCAATGTAAGTATTATGCAACCTATTGAACTTCAATATGCTTTTATCCGCAACTCCAGCTTCTATCGCCTTGTGCTTGCTCTTTATCCTATCTTCATATCCAGTGCCAAAAATAGGGTTGCTGATATACGCATGAATACCTGCTTTCCACATTTCGAAGCGATAGCCTACGGAGTTATTACTTTTGTCTTGGGTTAAGTAGTTATCAACTTGATTGTAAGCTACGGATGTACGCTTGCTTAATGAAGGGTAACCTGTAGTGACCGCAATAGTTGCTATGATAACGACGATGATTTTTATTTTAGTAGAAATTATCTTCCGGTATAGAAAAAAAACACCAATTGCAATAAAAGGGCTTATAACCCACCCTCCTCTTGCACTTGAAAGGAAACTTGCTGATATACCCAACAGGCATGCGAGCGAAGCAAGTATTATGATAGAAGGCCTTTTCTTAGTCTTTACTGACTCTAATGCGATTACTAAGGAGAATAGCCCTAAAGACATAGCAAAGTTACCAGATTGAATCACCATGAATCCATTTATACTGAAAGCTCGAACACCTATAATAAAATAATGATAATAAGCATGAAAACCTGTAAAGATACCTCCGATAATAATCCCCATTAATAAGGTGTTTTTAGCTGGCGGGTATTTTATTAACAATATTAATGTTGGGATAATTAACAAAGCCCGGCTTGGTGCATCTAAATTTTTTAATTCTCCTCCCATAATAACTAGGGAAAGGGCTGTGCAAAAGAAATAAAGAGCAAAACTGACAAATAAAACATGATCAGTTTTTTGGAGTTGAACATTTCTGGTGTGAGGAAATACAAGTAACCCTATAACCATCAAAGGTATGGCAAACCAAGAGTAGCTATTGTGGGCAACTAAGAAGAAACTAGGCACCAAGAATGCAAATAATGAGGTTAATCTAGGTAAAAAATTAGTCATGAATAAGTTTTCTAATATCTGTCGGTATGATGTCGTAAAGGCACTTTAGATGTCCTAAGGGACACTCACGTTTAAAGCAAGGTCTACATTCAATGTTTGTATTCACTATGTTTAGGCTGTCAGTGAGGGGGGGCGTATAATCGGGAGAAGTAGAACCGTAAATCCCAATAACGTGGCAACCAACAGCTGCAGCTATGTGCATGAGCCCTGAGTCGTTACTAACAACGTGTTTACAAAGCGATAGAAGATCAACCGCTTCCTCTAGTGAAGTTTGTCCAGCGAGATTCACGATATTTACTTTATTTAACTCTTTTTGTGAGGACACAATAGTCGATGTTGTATCTTCATCTTTTTTAGAACCAAATAACCATACTTGAAAACCATCATCAAGCAGTTGGTCTGCTAGTTGCGCATAGTGTTCCGTAGGCCATTTCTTTGCAGGTCCGAACTCAGCGCCAGGACAAAGACCAACAATGGGACGCCTAACATCTAAATTGAATTTCGTTGCTGTAGTACTTACTGAATTGCTATCTAATTGTAGTTGAGGCCAAGGGATACTTTCTAGTCCACCAAGGCTACTTGAATTCAACATGCTTCGCTTTGAATGTGCTAGTGCTACATACCGTTCCGCCATGTAGGTGAAAGACTTCTTGTTCAAACGAATATCATTCAATAAACCAAATCGACTTTCTCCTTTCCAACCTGTTCGAATGGGAATTCGAGCGAAGAATGGTATAAGTGCTGACTTGGCAGAATTGGGTAATATATAAGCGTGTGTATAGTGTTTAGAACGAAGTTTTTTACCTATCTGATATCTTTGTTTAAGGTTGAACTGTCCATGAGATAGAGGCATCTCAATTGCTTCGTTTATTTCTGTCATTCGAGAAAGTAAAGGTTTACACCAAGCAGGAGCTAATACATCTATTACACTATCTGGATGTTGTATTTTTAATTGTTTATAAAGTGATTGACTCATCACCATATCACCCACCCAGGAGGGACCTATAATCAGTATTTTTTTCATTTTAATTAATCACGCATAAGGCTGTTATAGATATATGAACCATCTTGCTGAGATAGAAGAAGCTTTAAGTTCCACATATACTGTTCAGGTTTATTTTCACAACATGTTTCTATAAATTGATTCATAGCTAATGCATCTCCTTCAGGAGTGTTTTTAGGAAAATCACTAAGTGCAGGATATACATCAATTTCAAATTGACCTGTGTCTACATTATATTCTGTCCATAATGGAATGATTTTCGATTTCGTTGCTTTGGCGAGAAATCCCATCACTGGAAGCGTTGCTTTAGTTGTTGCGCAAAAATCTACAAATACGCTTTTCTTAGGACCATGATCCTGGTCTGGTAAAAAATAACCAGTATAGCCATCGTTTACGGCTTTAATGAATGGTTTTATACCACCAGAGCGCTCGTAAAGCCTGCCGCCATAGTGTTTTCTTTGAGTAGACATTGCCCATTCGCTGAGTTCATTTTTTTGGCTTTTGACCATGGTGCACATAGGATGCCCCTGAGAGGCCAAGAGCATCGCAAACACATCGACAGACCAAGTGTGGGGTACCAAAAATATCACATTGTGATTATCTTGCTTTGCTTGAGTAAAATGTTCTAAACCATTAACCGTCGTATTGTTCGATAACCAAGTGCGACTGCGCAAGGTTAGCTGAGGAAAGCGCATCAAGTAGGTGCCTGCAGTGGTTAGCATTTTTGCTACGATGCTTTCTTTCTTCACTTCAGACATGCCAGGGTAGCAGTAACTCAAATTTACTCTAGCTCTATGTGCCTGACCTCGTGTTTTGGCCATTATTTTTTTAGTGGCGCGAGAGGCTAACCATCTATGCAGTGATAGCGGTGCGAAGCTGAAAGGTATAGCGAACAAGATACCGAGCCAAGTGGTCCAATATTTTGGAGCTAAAAACTCCCGTTTAAACTTCGGATTGTAAGCCTTAGGATCAAAGTCATTTCGAGATTTGGTCATCTAATTACTGCTGTTTTTAGTTGTTGATGATATTTAAATAGTCAGCAACGCCCTCGGCGACTGATTTGAACTGGTGCTTGCAGCCTGCTGCTCGAAGTTTGGTTAGGTCAGCTTGAGTGTACTCTTGGTAAGCACCTTTTAGATGCTCAGGGAAAGGAATGGTTTCAACCTCTCCCTTGCCATGGTGCTGGATAACCGCTTTAGCTACTTCATTGAAAGATTCAGCGTTACCAGTACCTAGATTAAATATGCCAGAGATTTTATTTTCAAAAAACCAAAGATTGACCGCGGCAACATCACCTACGTATACAAAATCACGTTTAAACTGCTCGCTACCTGCGAACAATTTTGGATTTTCTCCGGCATTAACTTGATTGTTTAGATGAAAAGCGACAGAGGCCATTGATGCTTTGTGTTGCTCACGTGGACCGTACACATTGAAGTATCTGAACCCGGTGATTTGAGATAAAGATTCCCCATGTGCCTTTGCGTCTTCGGTGAATCGGCGCACATAGTTATCAAACTGCTGCTTTGAATAACCGTAAACGTTCAATGCACCCTCGTACTTAGGTTCTTCGATAAAGGTGTCCGTCTCACCGTAGGTGGCAGCAGAAGAGGCATACAAGAATGGAATTTGTCGCTCTACGCAGTAATGGAGTAACTCTTTAGAATATTCGTAGTTATTCAGCATCATGTATTTGCCATCCCATTCGGTTGTTGCAGAGCATGCACCCTCGTGGAAAATAGCGTCTATAGGGCCAAAGTCGTCACCAGCCATGATTTGAGTTAGGAAGTCATCACGATCCATGTAGTCGGTAATATCCAAATCTACCAAATTGACAAACTTCTTACCGTTTTTTAGGTTGTCGACAACAAGTATATCGTTGATGCCCTTATCGTTAAGTGCCTTAACGATGTTGCTACCAATCATACCTGCGCCGCCGGTGACAATGATCATAATTCTAAATCCTTCAAAATATTGTTACGAGAGAGTATAACAAGGAACTAAAATCTAGGGAATTAAAGCACTATATATGAGAAACTTAAGTTAACAATAGACTCGAAACTAGGCGAAAATGTAGTAACGTTTAGTGTAGTGCCTTTCCTTACATTAAAATAACTGACGAAGATCAAAGAGAATAATAATGAAGATAGCAATTGCGGGAACGGGGTACGTTGGCCTTTCGAATGCGATGTTGTTGGCACAGAACCATCAGGTTGTAGCTGTAGATATCATTCCGGAAAAGGTTGAGCTGTTAAACAATAAAACATCCCCGATTGCGGATGTTGAAATTGAACAATTCTTGGCTGAGAAAGAACTTAACTTTACGGCAACTCTAGATAAAGAATTAGCCTACAAAGGTGCTCGATATGTTGTGATTGCGACGCCAACGGATTATGACCCACAAACTAACTACTTTAATACCTCTTCTGTAGAGGCTGTGATTAAAGAAGTAATGGCCATCAATCCAGATGCGGTAATGGTGATCAAATCTACAGTGCCTGTAGGTTACACTGTTCGTATTAAAGAAGAACTAGGTTGTGAAAACCTGATCTTCTCTCCTGAATTTTTGCGCGAAGGGCGTGCGTTGTATGACAACCTTCACCCATCGCGCATTATTGTGGGAGAGCGCAGTGAGCGCGCTAAGGTGTTTGCAGAACTTTTAGTTGAAGGGGCTCAAAAACAAGATATTGATGTTTTGTTTACAGACTCGACTGAAGCTGAAGCCGTTAAGCTGTTCTCTAATACCTACCTTGCACTTCGTGTTGCTTATTTTAATGAGCTGGATTCTTATGCAGAGGCTCATGGTCTAGATTCACGCCAGATTATTGAGGGTGTTGGTTTAGACCCTCGTATTGGTAATCACTATAACAACCCTTCATTTGGTTACGGTGGTTACTGTCTGCCAAAAGATACCAAGCAATTGTTAGCAAACTATGCGGATGTGCCGAACAATATCGTAGGCGCTATCGTTGATGCGAACCGCACTCGTAAAGATTTTGTGGCTGATTCCATCTTGAAGCGCAACCCTAAAATCGTGGGTATCTATCGTTTGATCATGAAGGCAGGCTCAGACAATTTCCGTGCTTCTTCTATTCAAGGAATTATGAAGCGATTAAAAGCGAAGGGTATTGAGGTTGTGGTTTATGAGCCTGTACTTGAAGATGAGCATTTCTTCCATTCTCGCAATATTCGTGATCTAGAAGAGTTTAAGCAGGTATCTGATGTGATTGTATCGAACCGCATGGTTGATGAGATCAAAGATGTGGAAGCGAAGGTTTATACTCGCGACTTGTTTGGTAGTGACTAAACATAGGTAGTTATAAATGAAAAGGAGGCACAATATGCCTCCTTTTTTGTTTTGAGCGAGCTAAGACGCTTATAGGATAAAGCGACTTAAGTCTTCGTCATCCACAAGCTTACCAAGCTTACTCTCAACGTAATCTGCGTCGATGGTTAGCTCAGAACCTGTTTTCTCAGTGGCTTCGTAAGAGATTTCGTCCATTAGACGCTCCATTACGGTATGCAAGCGGCGAGCACCAATGTTTTCGGTGGTCTCATTAACTTGCCATGCCGCTTCTGCGATACGCTTGATGCCGTCTTCAGTAAACTCTACGCTCACTTCTTCGGTTTTCATCAGCGCAACGTATTGTTCCGTTAGTGATGCGCGAGGCTCCGTCAGGATACGTTCAAAATCGTGGCTAGATAGCGCTTCAAGCTCAACGCGAATCGGCAAGCGACCTTGCAGTTCAGGAATAAGGTCAGAAGGTTTCGCTACCTGAAAGGCACCTGATGCAATAAACAAGATATGGTCAGTTTTCACCATGCCGTGTTTAGTTGAAACGGTACTGCCCTCAATCAATGGTAGTAAATCGCGCTGTACACCCTCGCGAGAGACGTCCGGGCCAGAGCTTTCACCGCGCTTACAGATTTTATCGAACTCATCGATAAACACGATGCCGTTGTTTTCAACGTTGAAGATAGCGTCTTCTTTTAGCTCTTCTTGATTAACTAATTTAACCGCTTCTTCTTCAACGAGAGCCTTGAAAGCATCCTTAATCTTCAGCTTGCGGCTTTTCTTGGTATTGCCAGCAAGGTTTTGAAACATGCCTTGCAGTTGGTTTGTCATCTCTTCCATACCAGGAGGGGACATGATCTCAACGCCCATTTGTGGAGCAGCAACCTCAATATCAATCTCTTTGTCGTCAAGCTTACCTTCTCGTAGCTTTTTGCGGAAGATTTGACGAGTGTTCGAGCTGGATTCTTGCGGTTTCTCGTTTTCTCCCCAAGAGTCACGTGCAGGGGGTAGCAGGGCATCTAAGATGCGTTCTTCTGCTTGTTCTTCAGCTCGGAACTTAACTTTTTCCGTCGCTTGTTGGTGAGTCATCTTCACCGCAACATCGGTTAGATCACGGATGATGGTTTCAACTTCTTTACCAACGTAACCCACTTCAGTGAATTTAGTTGCTTCAACCTTGATGAAAGGGGCATTAGCTAGCCTAGCTAATCGGCGAGCTATCTCGGTTTTACCAACACCCGTAGGACCAATCATTAGAATGTTTTTAGGGGTCACTTCTGCGCGTAGGCTTTCTTCAAGTTGCATGCGACGCCAGCGATTACGCAGTGCAATCGCCACTGAACGTTTAGCATTTTCTTGGCCGATGATGTGTCGGTTTAGTTCGTGAACGATCTCACGAGGAGTCATTTCGGACATGTTTTTTCCTTAGTACTCAAGCTCATCAACAGTGTGATGATGGTTGGTGAATACACAGATATCGCCAGCAATATTCAATGATTTTTCTGCGATTTCTTTTGCGTCTAATTCGGTGTTCTCTAACAGTGCTATTGCGGCAGCTTGTGCAAAATTGCCACCAGAGCCAATTGCGATAAGATCATTCTCCGGCTGAACGACATCGCCGTTGCCCGTAATGATCAGAGAGGCGGTTTCATCGGCAACGGCTAATAGAGCTTCAAGGCGACGAAGAGCGCGGTCACTGCGCCAGTCTTTTGCCAGTTCAACGGCTGCGCGAGTTAGGTGGCCTTGGTGCATTTGTAGCTTGCTTTCAAAACGCTCAAATAGCGTGAATGCATCGGCGGTACCGCCAGCAAAACCTGCCAGTACTTTGCCATTGTAGAGTCGGCGAACTTTCTGTGCATTGCCTTTCATGACGGTATTGCCTAGAGATACTTGTCCATCACCAGCGATGACAACTTTATTATTTCGGCGTACGGATACTATGGTAGTCACGAGGTTTCCTTCTTATTTCACCAGTGAGATAGAAATAGAATGGGGATCGTCGTAAGCAAATTCAAGGTAAGTGGATTGCAGAGATAGTGCAAGGTTGTTGACTCGTCAGAAAAAAGCCTCAGTGATTACTGAGGCTATAAGGGATTTTTAGTTACCAGTGTCTTTCCAAATGACACAAGGCTCAATCTTGGCGCGTTGCAGTTTATGCTTGTCGCGCTCAGCGTCTCGCTTGCGGTCATAAGGGCCCAACACTACGCGATACCAGCTGCTACCTTCTCGTTGCTTAACCTGGCTATTCAGACCTTGGAAGGCAATATCCATCTTTCTTCCATCTGCCTGAGAGCGAGTCTTGTAGGCACCACATTGCATCACATAAGGGATCTCTGAAAGTACTTCTTCCTTAGGAACGACCTTCACCTCACGCTCGGGAAGCGTCTTCACATACTCCCATTGTTCTTCGGGAGGCGGTGGAAGAAGCTCTGAGTTATCTACCTCAGGAGCCTTAGTTTTTGAGCGGTCTACCTTGACGGGTTTTGGTGGCTCCGGGTCTTGGCTTAATACGTAAAGCCCATAGCTAAATCCTCCCAGCATTAGGCCTGCTAGGATGATCGCTTTCCATGGTTTTTTTGATTGGGCAGGTTTACGCGTATTCTTTGCTTGCGTACGGCCGCCCTTCACATAGTCTTTTCTTGCCACTCGATTAGTCTATTCCGTTGTTAACCCTATCTATGTTAATGCAGAAGTCGCCCAGTTAATAGAGCTTAGTAACTCGGCGGTAAGGTACTTTCTCTTACCACTAGCTCTGTATCGAGAAGTCGTGAGCCTGAATTGATCTCATTGCCATTAAGAAGTTCGAACAACATTTGAGTGGCTTGATAGCCGATATCGTAGCGAGGTTGGGATACAGTGGTCAGTGGTGGATCGCAGTATTCGGAAAACTCGATATTATCGAATCCGATAAATGAGATGTCTTGTGGAACTCTAAGCCCCATATTTTTGGCTTCTTTGATTGCGCCAATCGCCATCATATCGTTGTGACAAAAAACAGCGCTTGGTGGTGAGCCGGCACTCATCAGTTTACGCAGTGCCAGCGCCCCAGATTCGAAGCTAAAGTCACCACTGGCAGAGTTGGTCAAATCAATGCTAAGGCCTGCGCGTCGCAACGCTTGCTGGAAGCCCTGGCTTCGGAAGCTAGATAGCGGCGCATTGTCCGGACCACGGATTTCTCCGATGCGCTTGTGTCCCAATTTAGCCAGATAGTTCACCGCTTGAAAAGATGCTGTGAGGTTGTCTATATGTACAGTAGGCAGTTCTAGCTCAGGCGCGTATTCGCAAGCCATCACCATAGGAGGAAGGTTTCTTTGTTCGGATTTGCTGGCATCGATAGGTAAATCAGTGCCTAGCAAGATCAAACCATCCGCTTGCTTAGAATAGATAAGATTGACCAGTGAGTTATCTCGACATTTTTGCTGCGAACTGTCGCCGTGCAGTATTAGGTAGCCCTGTTCTGAAGCCGCCGCTTCGATACCACGAATGATTTCAGAAAAGTAGGGATCGCATAAGTCAGGAACTATGACTACGAGGGTTCTTGATTCGTTACGTTTCATGCTACGCATCATAGCGCTTGGGCAGTAACCCGACTCGATAACCGCCTCTTCTACTCGCTTACGAGTTGAGGAGGAAACCTTTTCTGGGTTCATTAACGCTCTTGATACTGTCGCAGTGGAAACGCCAGCGAGTTCAGCAACATCCTTCATGGTCGCCATAGTACACCTATCCTCTATGATAATTTTTGCGTGCTTGATTCAATCCGTGAAACAAGATGGTATTAAATACTCACGTCTTAATGTATGTGAAAAATAAGTGTAAACATTTTTTTCCGTACAGTTTACGGGACATGTAGCAAAAATGAACAACTTGGTGTGAGATGACTCTCATTTCGTCATATGCACGCAGTTTAACTTAAATCTTGTGGCTCGACATCTATGTTCCAACGTACTTTTTTTGAGTTGGGTAACATTTCGATTGCAGGTTTTGCACTCATTAGCAGTTTTTGCATGGTCGAGCGCAACTGGCATTGCAAAATAAGTTGCCAACGAGATTTTCCTGCGCGCTTGGCCATTGGGGCTGGAGTTGGCCCTAATACCCAGCAATGTTCATCAAACAATGGGTGGGCTTCAAGGGTATGGCGCACCTGCCTCAAGAAGTCTTCAGCGAGTTGGGAGTGGTTTGATTCTGCACGAAATAGTGACAGGCTGGCGTAAGGTGGCAATTGCGCTACTCGTCGCTCCATGAGAGCCCCTTGGGCGAACTCTGGATAGCCTTTGTGAAGCAAGGCTTGCAGCAATGAATGCTCTGGGTGGTGCGTTTGCAACACCACATACCCAGGCTTACTGGCGCGTCCTGCACGTCCTGCCACTTGGATGAATAGTTGTGCAAGTTTCTCAGACGCTCTGAAGTCACTGCTGTACAGGGATGAGTCGACATCTAATAGTGCTACTAAGGTGACGTCAGGGAAGTGATGTCCCTTTGCTAGCATTTGGGTACCAATGAGAATCTGATACTCCCCTTTGCGGATAGACTCAAGCGCCGCTTCTAAACTGCCTTTTCGGCGAGTATTGTCTCTATCAATACGTATGGTCTTGTATTCAGGGAATAGGGTCTCAAGGTGGGTTTCCAGTTGCTCTGTGCCCACACCAACGGTCACCAAGTGGGTAGAACCACAGCTTTGACATTGGTGTACGACGGGCTTTTGCGAACCACAGTGGTGACAGCGCATCTCACTGCTACCTTGATGGAAGGTATAATAGGCATCACATCGATGACACTCTGCAATCCAACCACATTCATGACACATCATCGCCGGAGAGAACCCGCGACGGTTCAAAAACAGCATGACCTGGTTGCCGTGCTGCAAGTGCTTTCGCATCTGTGCAATCAAGGGAGCACTCAAGCCGCTTTCTAGGTATAAACCTTTGACGTCTATAACGCTGTTCTTTGCTGGTTTCGCGCCTCCAGCCCGCTCTGTCAGTTGCAAGTGCAGATACTTGTTGGATAAAGCGTTGTTTAGGGTTTCTAAAGATGGTGTTGCAGAGCCCAGCACAATAGGGATGGATTCGGAATGAGCGCGCATTATCGCCATGTCTCGTGCATGATACCGTAAGCTGTCCTGCTGTTTATACGAGGAGTCGTGCTCCTCATCGACAATGATAATGCCAAGCTTGGCAAACGGAGTCAGTAGGGCAGAGCGGGTGCCAATAAGGATCCCACACTCTTTATTCTTTGCTGCAAGCCAAGCATTTAGTCGCTCAGTGTCATTGAGACCAGAATGGATGGTTGCAATAGGAACATTAAATCGTCGCTTAAATCGATTGATAGTTTGTGGTGTCAGGCCTATTTCTGGGACCAGTACCAAGGCTTGCTTGCCTTGGTTGACGACCTTTTCAATCAACTGCAGGTAAACCTCAGTTTTTCCTGAACCTGTCACACCATCCAACAAGGCACATTCGTAGCCCTCAATATGATTAACAGTCACAACCGCTAGCATTTGCTCGTGATTGAGTTCTCGTTTGTTGTCTTCGTTGACTCGAACCTCTTGCCATTGGTCGTTGATCTCAAGGACTTCTGAAGACGTTATCCACTCTTTATCTTGTAATGCTTTTAAAACCGAGCTCGATATTTCCATATCCACTAGCTCGTGATGGGGTAAAGGACCGTGTTGTAAGGCGTTCATTACCTTAGCTTGCTGCACCGCTCGCCCAAAGCCTTGCATCAATTGATTGCGACCAGACTCCGTGAGTTGCCAGGTTTTTTGAGGCTGCTTTTGCGCCAACTTGCCTTTGCGCAGCGCACCTGGCATTGCTCCGTTTAAGGTATCGCCCAAAGGATATTGGTAAAATCGGCTGCCCCAATGGATTAACCGATAAAGCTTCTCTGGCCATATGGGCTCTTGGTCAAGAACCTCTGTTAAGGGCTTAAGCTTGTTAATATCATATTCTGATTGATGGGTTAGAGCTGTGATCACACCAAGGAGTTTTTTTGGACCAAATGGAACCCATACGCGCACACCCACCACGGGGAAAAGGTGGGCAGGGATGATGTATTCAAATTCTTTATCCAGAGGTACAGGTAGGGCAACTCTGGCAATGGTTGGTCGCATGAGATCTCTTTGGGGTTTTGCAATCAAGAACAGATAGTCATGATAATACTAGAGAAAAGCCCGTAAGATTACGATAATTGAATATAGGTGAATCCAGCTCACCTGCGTAACTCTTTAATATAAAGAGTTACGGTGAAAAAAGTGGCGAAAAAAGGGACAAATAAGTTGATCCCAACAGACTATTTCATTAGTATACTGCGCCTTGAAGATGTCGTATTAAACGATATCACTGTTAGAAACTACGTGTGGTGTTCAGCATAGAACTGGATAGCGACACGGCCTATAAATGAGGTTTTCCCATGAAAGCAGGTATCCATCCTGAGTACAAAGCAGTTACTGCAACATGTTCTTGCGGCAACACTTTTGAGTTCAACTCAACTCTAGCTAAAGAATCTATCCACCTAGACGTATGTGATAAATGTCACCCGTTCTACACTGGTAAGCAACGTATCGTTGATACTGGCGGCCGTGTTGATCGCTTTAACAAGCGTTTCGGTGCTCTTTCTTCTAAGAAGTAATCTTAGTTGTAAAGAAACAGAAAAAGGTCGCTTAGGCGGCCTTTTTTGATCTCAGCTGAAAGCAAAGATTACAATTCATACTCTTGCTACCTTGTAGCACATTAAGTCTTTTTTAATTACACTTAACGCTTCTTTTGTTCCTCCACACCCTTAAGGAATTTCCTTCGATGTCTGATGACCAACCTGTAAACGATTTTCGCCAGCAAGCTCTTGATTATCATGAGTTCCCTAAACCGGGAAAGATTGCTGTTGAGCTGACTACTCCTGCTGATTCTGTGCATGACCTTGCTTTGGCATATAGCCCAGGTGTTGCAGAACCAGTGCGCGAGATTGCTCAAAACGTGGATAACGTTTACAAGTACACTGCGAAAGGAAACATGGTTGCGGTTATCTCAAACGGCACCGCGATTCTGGGTCTAGGTAACCTAGGTCCTATGGCTTCAAAACCAGTCATGGAAGGTAAGGCGTTACTGTTCAAGCGTTTTGCCGGTTTAGACTCAATCGACATTGAAGTAAAGCACCGCACTATCGATGAATTCGTAGATACTGTAGCGGCGATTGCCGATACCTTTGGTGGTATTAACCTAGAAGACATCAAAGCCCCAGATTGCTTTGAGATTGAAAGTCGCCTGATTGAACGTTGTGACGTGCCAGTCTTCCATGATGACCAGCACGGTACTGCGATTGTTACCGCAGCGGGTATGTTGAATGCCATTGAGCTACAAGGGAAGCAACTGTGTGACTCTACCATTGTCTGTCTAGGCGCGGGCGCAGCAGCAGTTGCTTGTATGGAGCTGTTGATTAAATGTGGTGCTCAGCGTGAAAAAATCTACATGCTTGATCGTAAGGGTGTCATTCACACTCGTCGTGATGACTTGAATGAATACAAACAGCTGTTTGCCAACAATACCGACAAACGCACGCTAGAAGATGTGATTGAAGGTGCAGACTTATTCTTGGGTGTATCAGGGCCAAATCTATTGTCTCCAGAAGCGCTGGCACTCATGGGCGACAAGCCTGTGGTATTCGCTTGTTCAAACCCAGATCCAGAGATTAAGCCAGAGCTTGCTCATAAAGTACGTACTGACCTTATCATGGGTACAGGTCGTTCTGATTACCCAAATCAGGTAAACAATGTTATCTGCTTCCCATTCATCTTCCGTGGTGCGTTGGACGTTCGTGCCAGTGAAATCAATATCGAGATGAAACTTGCTGCAGTAGAAGCGATTCGTCAGTTAGCGAAAGAGCCTGTTCCTGCTGAAGTATTGAAAGCAGCGGGTGTCGAGTCTTTAGAGTTTGGTACTGGTTACATTATTCCAAAGCCTATGGATCCTCGTTTGCTTCCTCGTGTTGCAAGAGCGGTAGCTGAGGCTGCTGTTGAATCTGGTGTGGCGCGCATTGAGCTACCAGAAGGCTACATGCAGGGCTAATATCCCGAAAATGTAAAAAGGGGGTTAGAGTACGCGTACTCTAACCCCCTTTTGTTATTTACTCATTGGTATATCAAATTATTAGTCGTCAAATACTTCTAGCTCGATACCTAGATCAGACATGATTTGCTGAGCTTCAGCTGGGATCTCATCAGGGTGGTCTTTTCTAAGGTCTTCGTCAGTAGGTAGAGGCTGTCCTGTGTAAGCGTGTAAGAATGCTTCACACAGTAGCTCACTATTGGTTGCATGACGCAGGTTGTTCACCTGGCGACGAGTGCGCTCGTCAGTCAGAATTTTAAGAACCTTAAGCGGAATAGACACAGTGATCTTTTTAACTTGAGTACTTTTTTTACCGTGCTCAGCATATGGGCTGATGTAATCGCCATTCCAGTCTGCCATTGGAAACCTTTTATTACCTAATATAAGAGTTAATACCTAATTCTAGCGATATTGACTGCTATATGTAAAGGCATTTAGACGTCTAGATGTGTTGATGTCTGATGGTTATCGGGGTAATCTATGAACAGAATTAGATTAATTTGATTGGTATCAAACTACGCCAGTCATTGTCAAAGGAAAGGACAAGAAAATGAGCAGTAAACACAAGTCATCGACGATTGCCGTTCGTACCGGTATCGAATCTGATACCCAACACCATGCTGTTGTTCCCCCAATTTATCTGTCCACCAACTACGGTTTTCCTTCATTCGGAGATGTACCAAAGTACGACTATACCCGCTCAGGAAATCCAAATCGAGGATTACTAGAGACGGCACTGTTTGAGTTGGAATCAGGTAAAGGTGCGGTGGTGACAAACTGCGGCACGTCGGCTCTCAATCTATGGGTTTCAGCATTTTTAGGCCCTGATGATTTAATTGTTGCACCGCATGACTGCTACGGCGGGACCTACCGTCTATTCAATACTCGCTCGTTAAAGGGTGACTTCAAGGTCGAATTTGTCGATCAATCTGATGAACAAGCACTTGCCGCGGCAATAGCTAAAAAGCCTAAGCTTATTCTTATCGAAACGCCGTCTAACCCGCTGGTTCGCGTAGTGGATATTGCAAAAGTATGTCAGCAAGCGGCTGAAGTTGGCGCACTAGTGGGCGTCGACAACACCTTTTTGACACCGATATTCCAGAAGCCTCTAGAACTGGGCGCGGACTTCGTTATTCACTCAACCACCAAGTACATCAATGGTCACTCTGACGTTATTGGTGGCGTAGTGATCACTAAAACAGAAGAGCACGCAGAAGAACTTGGCTGGTGGGGCAACTGCATCGGTGCGACAGGCACTCCATTTGATAGCTACATGACGCTGCGTGGCATTCGTACCTTGGGCGCTCGAATGCGTGTTCATGAAGAAGGCTCACAGCAGATCCTAAACTATCTTCAGTCGCAAAAACGCGTTAATACCATCTACCACCCAAGCCTTCCTGAGCATCCTGGGCATGAGATTGCTAAGCGCCAACAGTCTGGTTTTGGCAGTATGCTGAGCTTTGAGTTTGATGGCAGCATGGAAGAGCTAAAAACCTTTGTGGGTGGCTTGAAGCTATTCTCATTGGCAGAGTCTCTAGGTGGAGTAGAAAGCTTAATTTGCCACCCAGCGACTATGACGCACCGTGCCATGGGTGAAGAAGCCCTAGCCGAGGCGGGCGTTTCTCATTTCTTGTTGCGTTTATCTGTCGGTCTTGAAGACGCTGATGATCTGATTGATGACCTGATCCAAGCATTTGACCTAGTGGAGAAATAACCATGGGAAACCTAAAGCAGCTTCATAAATTTGGTGGTAGTAGCCTTGCCAATGCTGAGTGTTTTAGTCGCGTAGCCAATATCTTGGCGGAATATTCCAATGTGGGCGACCTGGTTATCGTTTCAGCAGCGGGTTCTACCACAAACAATTTGCTACGTTGGTTGGCTGCATTAGAGAAGGATGGGCGAATTGCTCATGAAATCTTGCTTGAGCTGCGTGCCTATCAGAACCAATTGATTGTAGACCTGCTTCCAGAAGATAAAGCCGAGCCACTACAAGAAGTGCTCAATAGTGAATTTACAGCCCTTAGTGCCTTAAACGCGCCGATGAGCGAATCACAGAAATCGGCAGCGCTTGGTCATGGTGAGGTGTGGTCGTCTCGTCTTCTAGCTGCTCTTCTTAGCGATAAAGATATGGAAAGTGTGGCTATCGACTCTCGTGATTTCTTACGCGCTGAAATCGGTACACAGCCAGAGATTGACCGAGGATTATCGTGGCCGTTGGCGAAATCAGTGGTCGCACAGCATCCGCATCGACGACTCGTGGTTACCGGCTTTATGGCTCAGAACCAACAGGGCGAAACCGTTCTGCTTGGGCGCAATGGCTCTGATTATTCGGCAACGATAGTCGGTGCATTGGCAGAAGTTTCTAAGGTGACTATTTGGAGTGATGTAGCGGGTGTTTACAGTGCCGATCCTCGCATTGTCAGTGATGCTTGCTTGCTGCCATTACTTCGCCTTGATGAAGCAAGTGAACTGGCACGCTTAGCTGCGCCAGTATTGCACAGCCGCACATTGCAGCCGGTCGCGCAGAGCACTATGGATATGGAACTGCGCTGCAGTCATCAACCTGAGTCTGGCTCAACGCGCATTGAGCGCGTACTCGCTTCTGGACGTGGTGCGAAGATTGTTACCTCGCTAGATGACGTTAACCTTATTGAGTTAACCCTAAGCCACGCGCACGACTTTGAGCGCTTAGAGCCTCAAGTGTTATCTTTGCTGAACAAAGCTCAACTTGCACCGTTAGCTTACGAATCTCAATCGGATAACTACTGTCTGCGTTTGGCTTACACCAGTGAGTTGCTTGCGGGTGCGTTAGCGTGCATTGAATCTGCTCACCTTGAGGTTGGCGTGGAGGTCAAATCAGGCATGTCCTTGATCGCTGCCGTTGGCGCGGGTGTGACTAATAATGCCAACCACTGCTTTGGTTTTTATCAAACCCTCAAGGGAGTACCGGTTGAGTTCATGTTTGAGACAGACTCAGAGCTGAGCTTGATTGCTGTGGTGAGAACCAACAAGGTACCTGAGCTACTTGAATCTTTACACAGCCAACTATTCCAAGCGCAAAAGCGTGTTGGCATTGTGCTGTGTGGCAAAGGCAATATTGGTTCCAATTGGATTGAGTTATTTGCACAGCAAAAAATCGAACTAGAAAAGCGTCGAGGCATGAGCTTTGACCTGATTGCTGTTGTGGCTAGCAATCGCTATTGGTTTGATGAGAATGGCATTGATGCTGGCACGCTAAATACACATTTTGCTGAAGAGGCGGTGGTCGATGAAGAAGACTGGGTTTCTTTAGTCCGAAGACAGTCGAGCTATGATGAGATTGTGGTACTGGATGTCACTGCTAGCCAAGCGGTATCGGACCGTTATCTTGAGTTTGCTGAGCATGGTATGCATGTTATTTCTGCAAATAAGCTAGCAGGCTCTGCGCCAAGCGAGTTTTATCATCAAGTACAAGATGTCTTTGCCAAAACCGGACGTCATTGGCTCTATAACGCAACAGTGGGTGCTGGCCTCCCAGTAAACCATACCGTGCGAGATCTGCGCGAAAGTGGCGACCAGATTGTGGCGATCTCAGGGATCTTCTCTGGCACTCTCTCTTGGTTATTCCAGCAATACGATGGTTCGATTCCGTTTAGTGAACTGGTTGATCTTGCATGGCAGCAAGGACTGACTGAACCAGACCCTAGGGCTGATTTAGATGGCACTGATGTCATGCGTAAGCTGGTTATCTTAGCGCGTGAATCAGGGCTAGAGCTTGAGCCCGAGGGCGTTAAGGTAGAGTCTCTGGTACCAAAAGAACTTTTGCACCTATCGATGGATGATTTCTTCCATCAAGCACATATGCTCAATGAGTTGCTGGCTGAGCGTCTGGATAAGGCTCAGAGCGAAGGTAAGGTGCTTCGTTATGTTGCACGTCTATCGAAAGATGGAGAGGCTACAGTGGGTGTAGAGGCGCTTGATGAGCGTCATGCTCTGGCGAACCTGCTCCCTTGTGACAACATCTTTGCTATCGAGAGCAAATGGTACAAAGATAACCCATTGGTTATCCGCGGACCTGGCGCTGGTCGTGAGGTGACTGCAGGCGCATTGCAGTCTGATCTTAACCGACTCTCTGGTTTGTTATAAATCTACCAGCTAAAACATCCGGTGCCTTTGGGCACTGGATGCCTTCCTTCAAAAAATCACTCAAAGTTTGCACGAATTTTTGTTGACATCCCCCTCATAAATTTACATTATCTAGACATATAGACGTCTAAACGTTCAGAGTTATGAGATTGTGCTGACGCACAGGGAGAATAAATATGGGATACACACACGCAAGCCACATCGATGCATTGAATCAAAATATCGCTGAGCTTTCCGACAACATTAATGTCTCTTTTGAGTTCTTCCCTCCGAGTAGTGAAAAAATGGAGGAGACTCTGTGGAACTCTGTGCATCGCCTTAAAACCCTGCAACCTAAATTTGTCTCCGTAACCTATGGCGCAAACTCTGGTGAGCGTGACCGTACCCACTCCATCATCAAGGAAATCAAAAGCCAAACGGGTTTGGTTGCGGCTCCGCACTTAACCTGCATTGATGCTTCTCGTGAAGAGTTGATCACTATTGCTGATGATTACTGGAAGAATGGCATTGAGAGTATCGTTGCACTGCGAGGTGATATTCCGCCGGGTGGCGGTCATCCTGATATGTATGCATCAGACCTTGTTGAGCTGCTGAAATCACGCCATGACTTTGATATCTCGGTAGCGGCTTTTCCTGAGGTTCACCCTGAAGCAAAAAGCGCACAGGCAGACCTATTGAACCTGAAGCGTAAAGTCGACGCAGGCGCAAACCGTGCAATCACACAGTTCTTTTTTGATGTAGAGAGCTACCTTCGATTCCGCGACCGCTGTGCGGCAACAGGTATTGATGTAGAGATCGTTCCGGGCATTCTACCAGTATCAAACTTCAAGCAGGCATCGCGCTTTGCGGCGATGAATCATGTGAAGGTACCAGGCTGGATGGCGCAGCAGTTTGAAGGTCTAGATGATGACCCAACAACTCGTCAGTTAGTAGGTGCAAGTCAAGCGATTGATATGGTGCGTACTTTGAGCCGAGAAGGGGTTAAAGACTTCCACTTCTACACTCTAAACCGTGCTGAAATGACTTACGCGCTTTGCCATACACTGGGTGTTCGTCCTCAGCAAGTCGCTGTTTAAACTCTATAAACCAAATAAAAACAAAGGACCTAGTGCATAATGTGCTAGGTCCTTTTGTTTATCAGCTAAGCAATCTCGCCCAGCACTTCTTCTGCCCATTCATTCCACGCTTCGCGAGTAAGAAGGTTGCGGCGCAGTGTCAGGCGCTCAATCTTCTCTTTTTGGTTCAAAAGGCGAGTATCGGAGTAATGGGTACCCTCGATCTCTTTGTAGAACTGAACCAGTTTACGAGAGTCATTTAGTGCATGTTGCAGCTGGTCTGAAAAACCTTCCGCAGGCTGAACTTCACAAGCGTAAAGTTTAGCGGCAAACTCATCTCGCACCGTTGGATGTGAGATAGGTTGATCAAACCACTTAGCTAGAGCCTCGCGGCCGAGCTCTGTGATGGAGTAAATCTTTTTATCTGGTTTTCCTGATTGAGGTTGCAACTCACAAGTCACTAATTCATTTGCGGCCAGCTTGTTCAGCTCACGATAAACCTGTTGGTGGCTGGCTTTCCAGAAATAACCGATGCTATAAGAAAACTCTTTTGTAATGTCGTAACCGGTAGCATCTCGTGTGCTTAGTACGGTCAATATAACGTGTGGTAATGACATGTTTTTCTTCCATATACTGCATATAAAAAACAACGCACCGATCTGACTCTATATTGGTCTTAATTGAAGAGTGCGAGCCACTCAAGATTTCCTTGAGCGCATGTATTACCTTTTAAGCCATTCTCACCTGAGAAAATTGATTTTATTATGTTCAATAGACAGGGGATATTGTGTCTCTGATTTTGTTGTTGAAACCCAAGATGCCCTATCTATAAGCTAGCAGTTTACTATGATTTGGTAACGTTAGATTAACGCAAAATAAGTATTACAAAAACATGTTTACGGCTTCTAGTCTCATATTGCCAACTGGATCATAAAGACGAAAAAAAGCCCCACCTCAAATAGAGATGGGGCTAGGATAGCTATCACAATATGCGGTTGAACAATTAGCCTGTATTGCGCATACCAGCAGCAATGCCTGCAATTGTGATCATAAGCGCTTCTTCTAGGTCAGGATTATTTTCTTCCGTTTTTCTTGTGCGCTTAAGAAGCTCCACTTGAAGCATGTTCAATGGATCTACGTAGATATTACGCAAACGAATTGACTCAAGGCCCCATGGGTCGCTTTGCATCAGGTTCTCGTTGTTCTCAACCTTTAGCACCGCTTGGATGTCTTTTTGCAGTTGTGTACGTAGGCTCTCACCTAGGCGCCATAAAGATGGGTCTGTCAGCTTCTCATCATAAAGCTTGGAGATATCCATACTGCACTTGTAGTACACCATCTCCAGCATACCTAAGCGTGTAGAGAAGAATGGCCACTCACGACACATCTCTTCTAGTAGTTCAAGGTGGCCTTCATCGATTGAGTATTGAATGGCTTCACCGGCACCCAACCACGCTGGAAGTACCAGACGGTTTTGGCTCCAGGAGAAGATCCATGGAATAGCACGTAAGCTCTCAACGCCACCATTTGGGTTACGCTTTGAAGGACGAGACCCTAGAGGCAGCTTGCCTAGTTCAAGCTCTGGTGTAGCTGCACGGAAGTAAGGAACAAAGTCAGGTTCGCCGCGAACAACGCCACGATAGGCCTCACAAGACACCTGTGATAGCACCTCCATGAGATCACGCCAATCTTTCTTCGGCTCTGGTGGTGGAAGCAGGTTCGCTTCTAGAATCGCACTGGCGTATAAGTTTAGGCTGTTTACCGCTACCTGAGGAAGGCCCAGCTTAAAGCGAATCATCTCGCCTTGCTCTGTTACACGTAGGCCGCCTTGCAAGCTTTTTGGTGGCTGAGACAGCAGTGCAGCGTGCGCAGGAGCGCCACCACGACCGATAGTACCGCCACGACCGTGGAATAGAGTCAGATCGATATTCTGTGCGTCACACACCTTAACCAGCTTGTCCATCGCGTCATACTGAGCCCAACCAGCCGACATAACGCCCGCATCTTTCGCTGAATCAGAGTAACCGATCATGACCATCTGCTCGCCTTGGATAAATCCACGGTACCAGTCGATATTGAACAGTTGCTGCATAACCGCTTCAGAGTTGTTCAAGTCATCCAGTGTTTCAAACAGAGGACAAACCCCTAGGCGGAACTTACAGCCTGCTTCGCGAAGCAGTAGGTGAACGGCTAGTACATCAGAGGCTGTGCGCGCCATTGAGATAACATACGCACCAAAGGCTTCAATTGGATGTTCAGCAATGGTCTTACAGGTGTCAATCACCTCTTTAACTTCAGCTGACGGCTCCCAGTTGTGCGGGATAAGAGGGCGGTTAGAGCTTAGCTCTTTAACTAAGAATGCAACCTTGTCTTGTTCGCTCCATTGGTCGTAGTCACCCAGACCAAGGAAGCGAGTCACTTCAGATAATGCATCTGAGTGGCGCGTGCTTTCTTGACGGATATCCAAACGAACGAGATGCACACCGAAACACTTGATGCGTCGCAGGGTATCAAGCAGTGAACCTTCTGCAATTACACCCATGCCACACTCATGCAAAGAGGTGTAGATGGTGTGTAGCGGGTTCCAAAGCTGATCTGCACTTTCAAGGATTGGTAGATTAGGAACCGTAGAGCCTAACACCTTAGCGTCGATCACTTGCTGAGTGTTGCTCAGAAGAGTACGAAGCTCTTTAAGGATCGCACGGTACGGTTCATGGCTGTCACCAGCAAGCTCACGTACAGTTTCATTGCATTTGGTCATTGAAAGCTCAGTGATCAGCTCTTCAATGTCTGCATGATAAAGGTCTGCCGCTTTCCAGCGAGATAACCACAATACTTCTTGAGTAATGTTGTGAGTGACAAATGGGTTGCCGTCTCGGTCACCACCCATCCATGAAGAAAAGTGTACTGGGCGAGCATCGATAGGCAGACGCTCATCGAGATGTGTTGAGACACGGTCGTCCAACTCACGTAAGAAGTCTGGAATGGCTTCCCAAAGAGAATTTTCTACTACCGCAAAACCCCATTTAGCCTCATCAAGAGGGGTAGGGCGCTGCTGGCGAATAACGTCTGAGTGCCAACTTTGAGCAATCAGTTGCTCCAGGCGGCGCTCTGTTTTTACGCGTTCAGAGTGGCCGATATCGCTAAGCTCTAGCTTAGATAAACAATCGTTTATCTTAAGAAGCTTGTTGATCATGGTACGACGCGTCACTTCAGTCGGGTGAGCCGTCAATACCAATTCGATGTTGAGGTTGTTGATGGCCTCTGACGCTTCAGCTTTTGAGATGTCTTGAGAGTTCAGTTTGCTGAAAAGGGTTTGAATGACATCGGGTTCACAAACCTGCTCTTCGCAATGACGAGAAATAGTGTGGTACTGATCGGCGATGTTAGTCAGATTCAAAAATTGGTTGAATGCGCGAGCGACAGGAATGAATTGATCATCCGGCAGGTTTTCAATCTCATTGATTAGGGCTTGTCGATCTTCTTGGTTGCCACTGCGAGCTGATTTGGACAGTTTACGAAGGGTCTCAACTTTGTTGAGAATGTCCTCTCCGTGGGCATCTTTGATGGTTCTGCCAAGTAGATTGCCAAGCATCTTAACGTTACTTGTGAGTGCAGAATATTTCTTGTTCATTACATTGAGCCTCGTAAATAAATTACATACCGTTCCTTGAGTTGGTATCCAATCTATCCAAGAAAAGGGGCAAGAGTCAAACTTTGAACAAAATTGTTTGAAAAACCAGCATTGAAATTGATTTCAATCATAACCGCTGGTTTTTGTAAACTTAGTGTTGAAAGTTTATTTCACAAATTGTTACGGTTTGTCTGAAAAACAGTACTGATTTATGGATTTCTTGAGTATTGCAATCGTTGGGTCAATAAAATCTAAGCTGAGATACTCATCAGGTTGATGAGCTTGATCGATAGAACCTGGCCCCATGACTAAGGTCGGGCACAACTCCTGTAAAAACGGCGCCTCGGTGCAATAGTTGACGGTTTGAGATTCTGTTTCGCAAATGTCCTGCATCTGATGAATAAAATGATGCTCAGCGCTGCACTCATAACCAGGTATTGGCTCGTGCAGAGGCGTAATATCCAAGCGACCCGGCCACTTTTGCATAATTGGCTGTAGATACTCTTGAAGAAGCTGATCAAGGCTCTCAAGGCTTAAACCTGGCAAAGGCCTAAGGTCATAGTGCAGTTCACAGCAGCCACAGATACGGTTGGCACTATCACCACCATGAATATGCCCAAGATTTAGCGTAGGGCTTGGGATGGCAAAGCCAGGGTGATGGTAATCTTTTACCAGTCGCTGTTTTAATTGCATCAACGAATACATCACCTCATGCATGATTTCAATGGCATTAATACCTAAGGCAGGATCAGAGGAGTGCCCTGATTTACCTGTGATACGAATGGAGTTAGCAATATGCCCTTTATGACCACGCACGGGTACTAAGCTAGTTGGCTCGCCGATGATGCAGTAGTCAGGCTTAAATGGCGCTTCTTTGGTAAAATGCCTTGCCCCGAGCATAGTGGTTTCTTCATCACAGGTAGCAAGAATATATAGGGGCTTGGTTTGCGCGCTCCAATCAGTGCCACTGGCTTTCATCTGCTTTACCGCATCAAGAATAAAGGCAAAGAAGCCTTTCATGTCCGCAGTACCTAGACCGTAGTAGCGATTATCCGCCAACGTCAGTTGATGTGGGTCGAAATTCCAGCGTCCTTCATCAAAGGGCACAGTATCCGTGTGTCCAGCGAGAAGAAGTCCTCCCTCGCCGCTACCCAATTGAGCCATCAGGTTTACCTTGCCCGGCTCTATTTCTTCCGTGGTGACGGTAAAGCCTAGGTCCTCAAACCAGGTGGCCAGTTTAGCGATAACTTGAGCGTTACCTTCATCCCATTTCAGGTCGCTTGAACTAATGGAGGAGGTGCTTATCAAGCCTTGGTAAATATCAACAAATTTAGGTATTGGCATATTATCTTCGTATCCACTATTGACAGATAACTAACGAAAGGTTAAAACACATACTAAGTCACAAAAAATGAATAAAAAAGCAAAATAAGCAATTTTTATTACATTTATAATCAAAAATGCAGAGTCGGTTGATGAGTAACGAAAAACAACTAAAAGTAGCGATTATCGGAGCTAGCGGCTATACAGGCGCTGAACTCGCAAATATGGTGTTTAAACATCCTAGCCTCACGCTATCAGGTTTGTACGTGTCAGCCAACAGCCTAGACGCAAATAAGCCTATAAGTCAGTTACATGGCAAGCTACTAGGTAAGATTGATATGCCGTTATTGCCTCTAGAAGATGTAGAAGCAGTGGCTCAATCGGTCGATGTGGTTTTCCTTGCTACGGCTCACCAGGTAAGTCACGACCTAGCGCCATTGTTGCTAGCTCAAGATTGCCAGGTATTTGATTTATCGGGTGCTTTCAGAGTTCAGGCTGAAGGTTTCTACCCAGAATACTACGGCTTTGAGCACCAGCACCCAACAGAGCTTGATAATGCCGTGTATGGCCTAGCGGAGTGGAACAAACAGCAGATTGCGCAAACCGATCTTGTTGCTGTGGCGGGCTGTTATCCCACTGCTTCACAGTTGGCTATTAAGCCAGTGCTGGAAGCTGGGTTGGTAGACTCTCATCAGTGGCCTGTTATTAATGCGGTCAGCGGTGTATCAGGTGCTGGCATCAAAGCGAGCCAAGTTAACAGCTTCTGTGAAGTGAGCTTGCAGGCTTATGGCATATTTACTCATCGTCACCAACCGGAAATTGCCAGCCATTTAGGTCAGGAGGTTATTTTTACTCCGCACCTAGGTAACTTTAAGCGTGGCATCCTAGCGACCATCACCATTAAGTTGGCTGACGGTGTATCGGCTGAGCAGGTTGAGCAAGCATTTGAAGCAGCGTATGGCGATGCGCAACTGGTAAGACTAAAACACCAAGTAATGCCAAAGATTCAGGATGTAGAGCATACCCCGTTCTGCGATATCGGCTGGAGCGTTAAAGGCTCTCATTTAATCGTGGTATCTGCTATCGACAATCTATTGAAGGGTGCATCTTCACAGGCGATGCAGTGTTTGAATATTCGTAACCAATTCCCAGAAACAACGGCGTTGTTTTAATCAATGGCAAAGGAACTAGCTATGAGCACATTACCATTAGTCATTAAATTAGGTGGGGCAGCACTGGAGTGCAGTGAAACGCTATCTAAATTGTTTAAGGCCATTGAGCTAGCATCGCAACAGTCTCAGCGTTCAATCGTGATTGTGCACGGTGGTGGTTACTTAGTGGATGAGTTGCTAAACAGCCTGCAATTAACCTCTACCAAGAAAAATGGATTGCGTGTCACGCCAGTTGAGCAGATCCCCCTTATTGCGGGTGCACTAGCGGGTACCGCTAACAAAATGTTGCAAGGTGAGGCGATCAAGGCAGGCTTAAAAACCATTGGTTTGTGCTTAGCTGATGGTGGATTGTGTAAGGTTGAGCAACTGGATCCTGAGCTTGGCGCGGTAGGCAAAGCAGCTCCGGGAGACTCAAGCCTATTGCAAGGGATTTTGGCGACGAATACACTGCCTATCATCAGCTCAATTGGTCTAACCAATAGCGGTCAAATGATGAACGTTAACGCAGACCAAGCTGCGGTTGCTGTAGCAGGTGCACTGGATGCCGAGCTGGCTCTGCTTTCGGATGTAAGTGGAGTGCTCGATGGCAAAGGCCATCTGCTAGAGAGTCTCAATGAACAACAAGCTGATGCATTGATTCAAGGACAAGTCATCACCGATGGAATGATCGTTAAGGTTCAAGCTGCATTGCAAGCTGCAAGCGATTTGGGCCGACCTATTCAAGTAGCCTCGTGGCGATACCCAGAAAAATTAGACCAACTATTTGCAGGGCAAAACGTTGGCACCCTTTTTCAGCCTGAATAACAGGCATTTACATTTAGTGAACGGAAATTACTAGGGATGTTGCAAGAACAGCCTTCCTACTTATCGGAGAATTTATTATGAGCAAAGTAAGCGTAAATAAGGTTGTCGTTGCCTATTCAGGTGGTTTGGACACTTCAGTAATCATTCCTTGGCTTAAAGAAAACTATGACTGTGAAGTTGTTGCATTCGTTGCTGATGTAGGTCAGGGCGAAGAAGAGCTACAAGGCATTGAAGAGAAAGCCAAAGCTTCAGGGGCATCTTCTTGCTACATTGCTGATCTTAAAGAAGAGATGGTTGCCGATTACATTTATCCAACCCTTAAGACAGGTGCATGCTATGAGGGTAAATATCTGCTAGGTACGTCGATGGCTCGTCCTATCATCGCAAAAGCGCAGGTAGAAGTGGCCCGTAAAGTGGGTGCTGATGCACTGTGTCATGGTTGTACTGGTAAGGGTAATGATCAAGTTCGCTTTGAGGGCGCGTTTGCCGCTCTAGCGCCCGATCTTCATGTGATTGCCCCTTGGCGTGAGTGGGATCTAGTGAGTCGTGAAGAGTGCCTAGACTACCTTGCTGAGCGTAATATTCCTTGTTCTGCATCACTGACCAAGATCTACTCTCGTGATGCAAACGCATGGCATATCTCAACAGAAGGCGGCGTGTTAGAAGATACGTGGAATGCGCCAAACGAAGATTGCTGGGCATGGACAGTAGATCCAGAGCAAGCGCCAAACGAGTCAGAGACGGTGACCGTTAAGGTTGAAAAAGGCGAAGTGACTGAGATTGATGGCGAGAAAATGACGCCATACAACGCGCTAGTTTACCTAAATGAAAAAGGTGCTAAACACGGCGTAGGCCGTATCGATATCGTTGAAAACCGTCTTGTGGGCATGAAGTCTCGTGGCTGTTACGAAACTCCTGGTGGCACTATCATCATGGAAGCGCTGCGAGCAGTAGAGCAACTGGTACTTGATAAAGCCGCCTTTGAATTTCGTGAAGAGTTGGGCGTTAAAGCCTCTCACCTAGTGTACGATGGCCGTTGGTTTACTCCGCTATGTAGCTCAATTCTTGCGGCTACAGAAGAGCTAGCTCAAGATGTTAACGGTGAAGTGGTTATCAAATTGTACAAAGGGCACGCAACTGTCATTCAGAAGCGTTCTGACAATAGCCTTTACTCGGAAGAGTTTGCTACATTTGGCGAAGATGAAGTGTACGACCAGAGTCATGCGGAAGGCTTTATCCGTCTGTACTCGCTTTCAAGCAGAATCCGCGCTCTTAACGAACTAAAGAAATAGCGTCAAAAATAGAATACAGTAAGCACTAGACCAAGGAATTTCAGGAGAAAACAATGGCATTATGGGGCGGTAGATTTACCCAAGCAGCAGACACTCGGTTTAAACAGTTCAACGATTCACTTCGCTTTGATTACCGATTGGCTGAGCAAGACATTGTAGGCTCGATCGCTTGGTCTAAGGCTCTGCATTCTGTTGATGTCCTGACCGAAGAAGAACAGCAGAAGCTTGAACTGGCTCTTAATGAGTTAAAGCTTGAAGTGATGGAGGATCCAGAGCAGATCCTCCATTCTGACGCTGAAGATATCCACTCTTGGGTAGAGCAGCAGCTTATCGGTAAGGTGGGCGATCTCGGTAAAAAATTGCATACCGGTCGTTCTCGTAATGATCAGGTAGCTACGGATCTAAAACTTTGGTGTCGTCAGCAAGGCAACCAATTGCTGATTGCTCTTGATAAGCTGCAAACCAAGATGGTTTCAGTCGCTGAGCAACATCAAGGTACTGTTTTACCTGGCTACACGCACTTACAACGTGCACAACCAGTGACATTTGCTCACTGGTGTCTTGCGTATGTCGAGATGCTTGAGCGCGATTACTCAAGATTAAGCGATGCTATCAAGCGCCTTGATACTTGTCCTTTAGGCTCTGGCGCTCTTGCGGGTACCGCTTACCCAATGGATAGAGAGCAGCTGGCTCATTCTCTTGGCTTTCGTCGCGCCACCCGTAACAGCTTAGATTCAGTATCAGATCGTGACCATGTGATGGAGCTAATGTCTATTGCATCACTCTCTATGCTGCATCTATCTCGCCTAGCTGAAGATATGATCTTCTACAACTCTGGCGAATCTAATTTTATTGAATTAGCTGATACAGTGACCTCAGGTTCATCACTGATGCCTCAGAAGAAGAACCCTGATGCACTAGAGCTAATTCGTGGTAAGTGTGGTCGTGTGTACGGCTCTTTGGCTGGCATGATGATGACGGTTAAGGCTCTGCCACTGGCTTACAACAAAGACATGCAAGAAGACAAGGAAGGCCTATTCGACGCCTTAGATACTTGGAATGACTGCATGGAGATGGCAGCACTGTGCTTTGAGGGAATCAAGGTTAACGGTGAGCGCACGCTTGAGGCCGCTAAGCAAGGTTATGCTAACTCAACTGAGCTTGCAGACTACCTAGTTGCGAAAGGCATACCATTCCGTGAGGCGCACCATATTGTAGGCGTAGCAGTTGTTGCCGCTATTTCTAAGGGCTGTGCGCTGGAAGAACTTACCCTCGAAGAGCTGAAACAGTTCTCAGAGGTCATTGAAAATGATGTGTACGATATTCTGACCATAGATTCTTGTCTTGAAAAACGTTCTGCTCTTGGTGGCGTGAGTCCAACACAAGTCGCTTACGCAGTAGATCAAGCTCAGCAACGTTTAGAGCAAAGAGACACCTCTGGCGTGAAAGTGCGTGCGGCTCGTTTAACGGATATCGATACCCTAGAAGGTATGGTGGCTTACTGGGCTGGCCTTGGTGAGAACCTACCTCGTAACCGTAGCGAGCTTATTCGCGATATCGGCTCCTTTGCGGTAGCTGAGCATCATGGTGAAGTGACGGGTTGTGCATCCTTGTATGTCTATGACTCAGGACTTGCTGAGATTCGCTCTCTTGGTGTTGAAGCTGGCTGGCAAGGTCAAGGGCAGGGCACTGCTATCGTGCAGCACCTAGTTGATCGTGCGCGTCAAATGGCAATTAAGAAGGTCTTTGTACTGACTCGTACACCAGAGTTCTTTATGAAGCACAGCTTTATCCCTACCTCGAAGATGCTGTTGCCTGAGAAGGTACTCAAAGACTGTGAGCAATGCCCTCGTCAGCACGCTTGTGATGAGGTGGCTCTTGAATTCAATCTTAATGAGCAAGTGATCGTTAAAGTGAATGTGGCTTAAGCAATACCAAAGCTCGAAAAATTGAAATTAAAAGGAACTCATTTGGAAGGGCTGGGTCTATTACTGTACCACTGCTTTTCTTAGACAGTTTCTAAGACGGCCCTTGAACAGAGATAGTTCAGGGGCCTTTTGTTTTCTATGCAGTCCACTTCTCAAATCCCTTCTTTTTGACATCAAATGCCTATCCTTTCGGCTCAAATATTCCTTACAATGCATTTTTTGTTTTAAAGAGAGCAACACCTCATGATTGAACGCCAACAAACCAAACAGCGCATGAGTCGCATCGTAAAGCACAACGGTACGATTTACCTTTGTGGTCAGGTCTGTGCAGATGCAACTCAAGGCATCACGGAACAAACCCAAACCATGTTGGATAAGGTTGAGGAGCTATTGCTAGAATCAGGTAGTGATAAAGAGCATATGCTTTCAGCCACTATCTATCTGAAAGATATGCAATATTTTCAAGAGATGAATGCAGTGTGGGACGCATGGGTTCCAGAAGGGCATGCTCCGGCGAGAGCCTGCGTGACTGCGGATATGGCAAGAGATGCCTTGCTGGTGGAAATTTCAGTGATTGCCGCTGAAAAATAAAAAAAGCCTGCAACACTTGTTGAAAGAAAAATGTCGCAGGCTAGATCGATTCAAATTGGGTGATTAACAGCCAGGACCACAGTCTAGGCAATGCTTAATCATCTCTGGGCCTAGGTGCAGTTTAGCGTTTAGGTCCCTTAATGCGGTTCGAACACCCTCTTCGATCACTGGGTGATAGAAAGGCATATCCAGCATTTGAGAGATGGTCATCTTGTTCTGATGCGCCCAAGCAAGTAGATGTGCTAAATGCTCTGCGTTGGGTCCCATCATCTCCGCCCCCAAGAAACGTCCAGTTCCTTGCTCACCATAGACATTCAAGATGCCCTTGTTGCGTAGCATAACGCGAGAGCGGCCTTGGCCTTCAAAGGATACGGTTCCTGTTTCAAAGCAGCCACAAGTGCCCAGACGCTGTGAGATTTGACGGAAAGATTCACCCACCATTGCAATCTGCGGATCACTGAATACTGCCGATATAGTCGAGCGACGTAAGCCTGCTCTGATATCAGGGAAGCGTCCCGCGTTATCGCCAGCGATACGTCCTTGATCTGCCGCTTCGTGAAGCAATGGGATCTGGTTGCTTGCATCACCCGAGATAAAGATGTTCTCTACCGAGGTCTGCATTGTGTATGGGTCAGCAGTGGGTACACCTTTCGCATCCAGTTCAACCGGGGTGTTTTCTAACCCTAGACTATCAACATTCGGGCGACGGCCAGTAGCAGCCAAAACGAAATCCACTTCAAAGCGTTCTGTTTCACCCGAGCGGTTGATGAAGTCGATCTCAACTTTGTCTTCATTGCGAACCATTCTCTCTACTTTTACATCAGCATCCAGATAGAACTCTTCTTGGAAGGTTTTATCTGCGTATGCCATTACTTCTGGGTCGGTTAGTGGGCCAACTTGCCCGCCTACACCAAACACCTTCACTTCAACGCCTAAGCGGTGCAGAGCCTGACCTAGCTCTAGGCCAATCACGCCTGGACCAAATACAGCCACTGATTGAGGAAGGTCATCCCAATCGAAGACATCATCATTGATGACCAGTCTATCGCCTAGTTCATTCCAAACCGCTGGATAAGCGGGTCTTGAACCTGTCGCAATGACAATGCGCTGTGCATTGATGTGTGTGTGACCGTCTACAACTAATGTCGAGTTATCAATAAATTGTGCGTAACCACGAATTTTGTCTTCCGCAGGGATCTCATCGACACTCTCTAGAACAAACCCAACAAAGCGGTCGCGTTCGCTCTTAATGCGCTGCATAACCTGCTTGCCATCAATACGGATATCACCTTGAGGATGCACACCAAATTGCGGTGCTTTCTCAATCTGGTGGACGCTCTCAGCCGCTGCAATCAGCAACTTAGAAGGCATGCAACCTACTCGTGCACAGGTTGTACCGTAAGGGCCACCTTCAATCATCACGACTGAATTTGTGTGAGCTTTCGCAGCACGATAAGCGCCAAGGCCAGCTGTACCACCACCAATTACCGCTACGTCGACGTTCAATGTCTTCATAAAACCCCCTAAAAATCTGTATTAGTTCATATAACCAAGTGTTAACTCATATCTAGATCAGCTTGGCTTAATATCACTTGGGTATATCAACTAGGCCCGCTGTGTAGCGGGCCTTCTATTGATTTCGTTCTATATGAACGAAATATTTACGCTAGGTATGTCTCTAGCTCTTCGCTACCACCGATGTGTTTACCAGCAATGAAAATCTGTGGCACGGTAGAGCGACCAGTGATGGCACGTAGTGAAACCGTCGTTGCATCTTTGCCTAAAACAACTTCTTCATACTGAAGACCTTTGTCGATAAGGTTTTGCTTCGCTTTTGCACAGAAAGGACATCCTGGCTTAGTAAATACAGTGATTGATTCTTGAACTTTGTAATCAGGTGCGATGTAGTTCAGCATAGTATCTGCATCAGAAACCTTGAACGGGTCGCCTGGCTCGTTTGGCTCGATGAACATTTTCTCTACAACGCCGTTCTTAACCAGCATGCTGTAGCGCCATGAGCGTTTGCCAAAGCCTAGTTCTTTTTTATCAACTAGCAGACCCATACCATCCGTAAAGTCGCCGTTACCATCCGGGATGAAGCGAATGTTTTCTGCTTCTTGGTCTTCTTTCCAAGCGTTCATTACGAAGGTATCGTTGACTGATACACATACAATTTCATCAACGCCGTGCTCTTTGAATACCGGGAACAACTCGTTGAATCGAGGTAGATGGCTAGATGAACATGTTGGAGTAAACGCGCCTGGTAGGCTGAATACAATAACGGTTTTATCTTTAAAGATGTCATCAGTGGTGACTTGAGTGAATGCGTCACCAACACGAACTGGGAATGTAACTTGTGGTACAGGCTGACCTTCTTTAGATGCAAACATAGTAATGTCCTTTTAAATATTTAAGTTAGGGACGTAGCCCTTTTCTGTTTTGTTGGAGCCATTATTAGCGATTTCTTTTGATAGGTATAATCGTTTGATGCTATGGTTTCAATAGATTAATCTTATCGAGATCAAAGAGATGAACATTAGAGACTTTGAATACTTGGTGTCTTTAGCTGAGCATAAGCACTTTCGAAAAGCCGCAGAGGCATGTTTTGTCAGTCAACCAACCTTGAGTGGACAGATCCGCAAGCTAGAAGATGAATTAGGCGCCGCCTTATTGGAGCGTAGTAGCCGCAAGGTGTTGTTTACTGATGCTGGACTCTTGTTGGTGGAGCAGGCCAAGAAGATACTGGCAGAGGTAAAGCAGTTCACTGAGATGGCGAGTGCACAGGGAGATTCGATGGAGGGGCCGATACATATAGGCTTTATTCCTACAGTAGGTCCATACCTGATGCCGTTGATTGTCCCGAAGATAAAACAAGACTTCCCTGATCTAGAGTTGTTCCTGTATGAAGCGCAAACCCATCAATTGGTGGCGCAGTTAGAAGAAGGGAAGTTAGACTGCCTTATCTTGGCGGCAGTTAAGGAGACGGAGCATTTTAAGGAACTTGAGATCTACGAAGAGCCATTGATGATTGCGGTTCCTGAGAATCATCCATGGGGAGGGTTATCGAGTTTTGATATGCAGAAACTCAATGGCAATACCGTGCTTTCATTAGGGGATGGGCACTGCTTGAGAGATCAAGCACTAGGATACTGCTTTGCCGCTGGTGCTGAAGACGATCAGCGATTTAAGGCAACCAGCTTAGAAACCTTAAGGAATATGGTTGCAGCAGGCAGTGGTATTACCTTATTGCCTGAGCTTGCCGTGCCCCATGAAAAATCTAAAGATGGGGTGAGTTATATTCCGGCGGAAAACCCAACGCCGTGTCGCAAGTTAGTGTTGGCTTATCGCCCAGGCTCACCGTTCAAACCACGGTTTGAATCCTTGGCTCGCTACATTTCAGATTGCCTGAACTAAAAAGAAAAGACCCGGCCAAATGAGCCGGGTCTTTATTACTGTTCGTTAGAACAAGCTTCCACTGTCTTCGCTGTCCTCATCATCTGAGGCGCCACTGGAGAAAATATCGTCTCCGTATAGGCTATTGCTCGAATTGTCTGGCTCATATTCAGTTGGCGCTGTGCCTTGCAAGAAGTACTCAAAGCGAGACGTTTCATCTGCTTTTTGAGTCAGTAATCCAGAGCTACGATCAATACGTGCTTGAATAATCTTGCGTGGTACACGCTTGCGTTGTACGGGTGTATCTTCTAACGCCACCTTCATGAAGTCGACCCATGCTGGTTGAGCGGTTCGAGCGCCGGCTTCACCACCAGAAACCTGACTCTTACCTAGGTTAGAGTTTCTCTCACTACGGCCAAGGTTACGATCATGGCTATCGAAGCCCACCCAAGTTACCGCAACTACGTTTGGACCATAGCCGCTGTACCAAGCATCTTTCGAAGAGTTGGTAGTACCTGTCTTACCGCCAACATCTCGACGTTTTAAGGCTTGAGCGCGGAAACCTGTACCGTTCCAGCCAGTACCTTTAGACCAATTACCGCCACCCCAAACATTGCTGTACATCATTTCACGCACGAGGAATGCCGTTTGTGGTGTGATAACTCGAGGTGCATAGCGAGGCGTGTCGTCTACCGATTCTACCTTTTCGCCTTCCTCATTGGTCAGCTCAGTAAGCTCAATGTCTTTGTTTTCTGCATACTCAGAAACATCGCTTACTAACTCGTTGTCACAGTTCTTTTTACAGATAACCGTTGGGTTTGCTTCGAAGCGCACTTCACCGTAAGGGTTTTCAACGCGTTCAATGTAGAAAGGCTCTACATAGTAGCCGCCGTTGGCAAATACTGAGTAGCCCTGCGCCATCTGTACCGGCGTTAAGCTACCAGCACCTAAAGCTATAGTCTCTGAGCGCGGAGTATTCTTTTTAGCAAAACCAAATCGAGTGAGGTAGTCACGTGTATCGTCAAGACCTACTGAGCGCAATACACGAACCGCCATTACGTTTTTTGATTGAGCAAGACCGATACGAAGACGTGTTGGTCCAAGGTAGGTTGGTGGCGAGTTCTTAGGGCGCCATGCCGTACCTGCACTTTCATCCCATTGGTTGATAGGGGCGTCGTTGATCAAGGTCGCTAGAGTCATACCATCATCAATTGCCGCAGAGTAGATGAATGGTTTGATGCTAGAGCCCACCTGACGTAGAGACTGAGTGGCACGGTTAAACTTGTTATGTACAAAGTTAAAGCCACCGACCAGAGAGGTAACACGACCTGATGTAGGTTCAATGGACACCATCGCCGTATTTGCATTCGGGATCTGGCTTAAACGCCACACGATAGGTTGTTGTTCTTCTGCCACTTCTTCCTCTGCCTCAGTGGTAGGGGCAGGTGTTAAAGCGCGTGCAATATCGGTTGGACGAACCCACACTTGCTGACCCACTTCGATAATGTCAGAAGCACTTTTTGGTGCGGGGCCTTGCCTTTCATCTGTTTTGTAGCGGCGAGCCCAACTCATGCCATCCCATTCTATGGTTTGGTAGCCATGACTCTTTACAAATACCTGAGCGGTTTTGCCTTCTACTTTGGTGACGACTGCTGGGCGCATAGCGCCATAGCTAGGTTGAGAACGAAGGTATCTTTGAATTTCATCTTGGTCCATTGCTGTCGCAGAGGGTTCCCAGACAACCTTTTCTTCACCGCGATAACCGTGACGTTCATCGTAGCTAACAAGGTTATTCACCGCGGCGATATTGGCAGCGTTTTGAAGTTTCGAATCAACGGTTGTGTAGATGCGCATCCCAGAGGTGTACGCTTCTTCTTCACCAAATTTCTTCACCATCCATGCACGAGCAATCTCTGCTACATAGGGTGCACGTACTTGAATCTCTGCGCCGTGCGCTTCGCCAGTTAGATCCTCTGCACGGGCTTCATCAAATTGCGCCTGAGTGATTTTTCTCTCACTTAGCATGCGACCTAACACTACGTTTCGACGGGTGGTTGCACGATCGATAGAGTAGATTGGGTTCATGGTTGATGGCGCTTTAGGTAGACCTGCAATTACAGCAAGTTCACCTAGGCTCAAATCTTTCAGCTCTTTACCGAAATAAACCTGCGCCGCAGCACCAACACCGTAGGAACGGTGTCCTAGGTAAATTTTGTTCAGGTAAAGCTCAAGGATTTCTTGCTTAGTCAACAGTTGCTCAATATGAACTGCGATAAATATCTCTTTGATTTTACGCATTATTTTCTTCTCGTTGGACAAGAAGAAGTTTCTGGCTAACTGCTGGGTAATAGTACTTGCACCTTGGCTGGCAGAACCTGTTGAGATAACAGCTATTGCGGCGCGGGTAATACCAATTGGGTCAAAACCAAAGTGTTCGTAGAAACGGCTGTCCTCGGTGGCGATAACCGCATCGACTAACTCTTGCGGTATTTCGTCCAATGTAAGAGGAATACGGCGCTTTTCACCAAACTGAGCAATCAGTTTTCCATCGTGTGTATACACCTGCATCGGTGTCTGTAGTTCAACATCTTTCAACGTTGCCACATCTGGCAATTGTGGTTTTAGATAGTAATAAAAACCAAAAATTGTACCCAGCCCAAGAACTATGCAAGCCAGTGCAAGGACCAATGTAATCTTTATGAACTTCACCCAAGTTTCCTTGTTTTTGGAAGATTGAAATTTGCTCAGTTTTATAACGAGCGTAAACAATAACTTAGTGTAACTCCTTTTTTACCCTGCTACCTATATTTTTGATCTTTATCGCATTTAATAGGGATTTGTATGCTTTATTCCACGTTTTCCGGCATTTCGGTGCGCCAAAATAAGCTTGATTGTGTCGTGATCCGCCGTCGCAAAACTGGCTGGAAAATAGACGCTTCCTTCACTTTTTTATGCGAAGAAAAACAAGACTGGAAAAGCGCATGGGCAAAGTTAAAAAAGAGGTTACCTAGATGGCGAAATTGTGTGTCAATAAGCCTTAATTTTGAAGAGGTGTTAAGTAAAAGTTCTGTAATAAATGCATCGTTATCCGAAGACGAGACAGTATTACAGGTTCAGGAGCAGCTCTCTAGCGCCATTATCAAGGAGGAATTGGTACACGATTACAGAATGAGCGAGGTTATTAATGGTGAACAGAAGCTTGAGCTCTACATTGGTAAAAAGGAAGCACTTACTGGCTTGTTGCAACGATGTGCATTATCGGTAGATGTTGTGGGCTGGGTATTGACTGATCTGCAGGCATTGAGCAAAGAGCTTGAGTTACCTAATGAAAATAAGGCGGATGGTTTTATCGAAATAACCGAGGGTCGAATGGTGGTGGTATCACTTAATCAACAAAGCCTGCCAATGGTTTTTGATATTACAAAGCAGAGTCTATCTGAGTTTTTTCAGAGCCTAACTCATACCTTTGCCAGCTTATCAGCCGATACGGATCAGGAGAGCGTAACTTTGCTGGTCTATGGGGCTGCAGATAGGATTGCTAAGCTCAATAAGTTGTTCATCCATAACCCAGAAATCAATTTAGTTGATGCGTCGCTTACCCCTAGTGTGAAAGGTTTGACTTCGTTTGCTAGCTGTTATCCAGCGCTAGCGTGCGCAATGGGCGCTTACTGTTGGTCTAAGGGTTCTCAATGATTAACCTACTTTCCTGGAGAGAGCGACAAGCACATCAGCAGAAGTGGAGGTTCTTCACTCGAGTTAGTGTGCCAAGTTTACTTATCATACTAGGGTTTATAGCCGTTTCTTTTCTGGAGCGGCAGTATCAACACAATCTCGAGTTTGAGTTGAAAGCCCTTCAATTAGAAGTAACCAAGGTAAAGCAAATTTATGCAAATGAAATCAAGGAGAACAACGAGCAAGCGCTATGGCAAAAGAAGCTTGCTCGATTGCAAACCCAGCAACGCCTCAGACAGTTACCTTTACCTATCGATGTGTTGCCAGACAAATCTTCAATAGAGGGTGTCAGCTTGCTAGCGCTTCATTGTCTGATGCAAGAATGCGTCATAGAAGGAAGTGTCGAGGCTCTTTATCAGTTGAGGCCATTTATCGATAGCTTAGGCCGTGAGGCTCAGGTAAAGAATCTACAAATTGAGCAGTTGATGCCAATAATGACCGAAAAAGGCGAAGGTTCAAATCAGTTCAAAATTTCATTCCAGCTAGGCAGTGATCCATTGTGAGTTGGCTGCTGTTTTATGATTGGCGACGTTTATTCCAGCTTCCTACAAAGTGGGTCAATACCTTAGGCCTTACTATGGGCGTTATTATTGGAGGTATCCTTTGGGGGGTGTTTGGGCAACACAATAAGGTCATTCAAGCGCAGCTACTCGATGAACTTGCTTTGCAACAGCAAAGCCACCTTATGTATCTGAGAAAGATGAAGCAGCTGGATGACCAGAAAATTGATTATCGAGATAGGTATCGAAAGCTAGCTGTCTTTGTACCTAAGCCGCAATCCAAAACTGTTGTGTTTAACTACCTATCATCAGGTCTGACTGATTCATCAATGGAGGTATCATCTTGGCAGTGGGAGCAAGAGCAGCATAGCCAGCATTTAGTGGTAGACCTTAAAGGAAACTTCTCTGAGATAGCGCAGTTCTTGAGAAGATGTCTTCGCTTTTCTGAAATAGTTACCTTTAAGGAATTGAGTCTTTCTCGGCACTCTGTTGATACGACAGAGATTGATGGACGATTAAGGCTGAGCTTTTTTATAGTTGAAAGCGCAGAGTTACAATAATATGCGCTTGATTTATTTACTCGTTATCACCTTATCTTTCGGACCACTTTCTTTGGCTTCCGAGCCTCAATGGTTCTCTTCATTAGATGACCAAGCAGAACCGTCACCCGTCGTGCTTGAGGAAGTCCCACTATCGTTATTACTCTCTGAGTCTGACTTACCAACAGTAAACCCGCCGATCAAACTCGAATCTCAATTGTTTGCGATTAAATACGCTAAGGCATCGGATATCGCCTCTATTCTCGATCATCACCGCAGGGTAGGCACGGTTTCTGAGCTTGGGTCGATTGCAGTGGATGAAAGAACCAATGCTCTATTAATTTACGATCACCCTGACAATCTGCTACGAATCACCGAGATCATCGACTCGCTCGACATCCCTGTTAAGCAAGTCCAAATAGAAGCCAGAATAGTGACCATTAATGAGGGTGAGCTGGATGAGATAGGGGTGCGATGGGGCTTTACTAATATCAATGTCGACTCAAAAATCACCCCAAGTATTGAGGCATCAAGGGGCAGCGTGGAACTTGAGGACCATTTAAATGTAAATCTAGGTCTTGCTAACCCGAACGCGTCAACTTTAGCCTTTCAATTGGCAAAGCTAGGCTCTGACACTCTTTTAGATCTAGAGCTTTCTGCTCTTCAAGCTGAATCACGAGCGGAAATTATCTCTAGCCCTAGACTCATCACCACTAATAAGCAGCCAGCTTATATTGAGCAGGGGTCTGAGATCCCCTATCTAGAGGCAGCTTCGAGTGGCGCCACATCCATATCCTTTAGAAAAGCGGTGCTCAGTTTAAAGGTGGTGCCTCAAATTACACCGGACAATAAGTTGGTTCTGGATCTGCATGTTACCCAAGATAGACCAGGCCAAGTGGTGAAAACGGGGATCGGTGAATCTGTGGCCATCGATACCCAGCGTATTCAAACGCAAGTTTTAGTGAATAATGGTGAGACCATAGTGTTAGGTGGGATTTATCAGAAAACCATCACTCGCAATGTGGAGAAGGTGCCCTATCTATCTGATATTCCTTGGCTTGGGCGTTTTTTTAAACGCACTTCTGACAAGTTTGGGCGTAGTGAGTTGCTGATATTTGTCACGCCTTCCATCCTGTTTCCAAAAAAAGATAAAATATAATTTGCATTGTTGATGGCAAATCCAGATAATTTCGGGTCTTATCACGATTCATCTGTGAGGAACTTGGCGCCACTCATCAACACTGACTTTTATAGCAGTGACAGAGATGGCGATGTAATTTGACTTTAACGTTGTAATATACTGCTGAACATGGCTGAGAAACGTAATATTTTCCTTGTTGGCCCAATGGGCGCCGGCAAAAGCACAATAGGTAGACACCTAGCACAACAACTTCACATGGAGTTTGTTGATTCTGATACTGAAATCGAAGACCGCACTGGCGCTGATATCGCTTGGGTTTTTGATGTGGAAGGCGAAGAAGGCTTCCGTAAGCGTGAAGAGGGTGTTATCAACGACCTTACCCAAGAACAGGGTATCGTTCTTGCGACTGGTGGCGGCTCAGTAATGAGTAAAGAAAACCGCAACCGTCTATCTGCACGTGGTGTAGTAGTGTATTTAGAAACTACTATCGAAAAACAACTTGCTCGTACTAACCGCGATAAAAAGCGTCCGCTTCTGCAAACTGATGAGCCTCGTGAGGTTCTTGAGGCTTTGGCTGCACAGCGTAACCCACAGTATGAAGAAGTTGCAGACTACACAGTTAAAACTGATGATCAGAGCGCAAAAGTAGTTGCAAATCAGATCGTTAAAATGTTGGAAGAGCGTTAATCTTCCAACGTTAATCTTACTGAGGAGTGCATCCCATGGAACGGATCACGGTAAGTTTAGGGGAGCGAAGCTACCCGATTTCAATTGGCGCTGGGTTATTGGGTGACCCAGCCCTCTTTTCAAGCCTTTTCCCATCATCTAAAGACCTATCACAACAACAAGTTGTTATTATCACTAATACAACTGTAGGTCCTCTGTACGCTGAAAAAGTTAAACATCAATTTGTTGAGCTAGGGTGTAAAGCCCGAGTGCTAGAACTTCCTGACGGTGAGCAGTTCAAATCGTTAGAAACCTTCAACGATGTAATGAGCTTTTTGCTTGAAGAAAATTACAGTCGCGATGTGCTGTTGGTAGCACTGGGTGGCGGTGTAATTGGTGACTTAGTCGGTTTTGTCGCTGCATGCTATCAACGTGGCGTTGATTTCGTTCAGATCCCAACCACTCTATTGTCTCAGGTGGATTCTTCCGTTGGTGGTAAAACGGCGGTCAATCATCCCCTAGGCAAGAACATGATTGGTGCCTTCTATCAACCAAAATCAGTGATCATTGATATCGATACCTTAGCAACCCTACCTGACAGAGAGTTTGCAGCTGGCATGGCAGAGGTAGTTAAGTACGGTATTATTATTGATAAGCCTTTCTTTGAGTGGATTGAACAGCATATTCAGTCTTTAACCGCACTGGAAAGCACATCAATCATTAAAGCGATAGCGAATTGCTGTCAAATTAAGGCTGATGTCGTTGCTCAAGATGAAAAAGAGTCAGGTGTTCGAGCATTATTGAATCTGGGTCATACTTTTGGTCATGCTATTGAGGCTGAATTGGGTTATGGTAAATGGTTGCATGGTGAGGCTGTTTCTTCTGGTACTGTGATGGCCGCAAGAGCTGCAGCTCACGCAGATATGCTCGATTCTATTGATGTAGATAGAATAAAATCATTACTGGAAGCCTGTCATTTACCTGTGCATACCCCGGCGAGTATGTCGGGCGAAGACTTCATGAAGCATATGATGCGAGACAAAAAAGTTTTATCAGGTCGTCTACGCTTAGTATTACCAGACGCAATTGGCAGTTCTAAGGTTGTTAGCGATATTGATCTAGAGCATGTCTACCAAGCAATTGAGGACGGGCGAGGGTAAAGTAACACATAGGGATAGTTAATGAGCAAGGCTCAGAAAACAAGGACATTAGAATTACAGTCTCAGTCGCAGCTGCTTGATAAGCTGCGTCTAATGACTCGATTTGGTTCAAATCTCGTTACGTTTAATGGTGCAAGGGGAGCAGGTAAATCTTGGCTCCTCAACCGTTACTTCTCGCACTTCGTCTCTACTCGTTATAAAGCTAAATTATTAGCTGATGCTTCGTTGTCCGAAAAAGACATTAAGCAAACTATACTCCAACAACTTATCCCTAATGGCACAATCGATGTCGACCTCAGCCTTTTTGACAATCTCGATAACGAACTAGGATTGCAGACCACCGAATTTGTTATCTTGGTCGATGATGCAGGTTTGCTCTCGGAAGAAAACTTGCTACAGCTTTGGAGCTTGGTGGAGCGTATTCAAGCGCATCCCACTTGGACTTTGAGTTTGATTTTGGCTAGCGGCCCTGACTTGTTAAGCAAGAGAATATTGCCACTTAGTCAGCAATTTAATGTGCAGCCTACAGAACTTCAAATTGCGCCGCTTCGCCAAAGTGAAGCTGAGTTCTTTTTAGAGTTGATAGTGCTTCGAAAATTTGAAAGTTTAAAAAAACGAGACAAGATCCGTAAAAAAGCAGATCGATGTGTTCGATATCCGGGTGAGCTCATTGCACTAGGAAATAAAGTGAAATCAACTAAATCAGCCCTGCCTTCGCATAATGGTTCTGCCAAATCAGGCGTTATTATTACCTTGCTGGTGATTCTATTGGGTCTCATCGCTTGGTGGTTGCTATCGGGATCAGGGAAACCGGCCAATAATGAGCCAGTTCCAATAACACCTTCTGAAAGCGTAGATAATAAAGGTGACCTATCGCTCTCTAGTGAAAGCAGTGAAGTTGTGGATATTTCGGTTAAGGAACAAGATACCCTCACCGAAGACACCAAGGAGTTGCCTCCTCCAGTGACCGATAAAACGGTTACCTTGGCTGACAATAGTAATGGCAGACATCGTGTGGTCGTTCCTGATGAGGTTGTGGATTCACTAATAAAGACTGAAAGTCAGGTTGTGCAGCCAGCCTATGAAAAAGCGGAACCTAAGATAAAAAGCGAAGATAAACCGGCAAATAGTGCGGTTAATTTTTCATTTGCTAGAGAGGAATTAATGGGAATCAGCGCGAAGCGCTACACCATTCAGCTTGGCGCTTTAAGAACTATGCGCGAGGTACAATCCTTCCTTGATACCCATCAAATGCAGGATGAAACTCGAATCTACCCTACGCTTCGCTCAGGAAAGAAGTGGTACATCATCACTCATGGTGACTATCGTTACGTGAAGCAAGCTAGCCAAGGCATTGTGCAATTGCCAGAGGCGGTTCAAGAGGTAGGGCCTTGGGTTAAGTCAATGGCACAAGTACATAAAGAGATTGAAGCGGGAAAATAACACTGAGATGAACTTCGTTTTATGTTACATTCCGCGTCCTATAAATTATGGGTAGTGAAGACCGGCAATGAAAAAACAACGTGCCTTTTTAAAGTGGGCAGGTGGTAAATATGGACTCGTTGATGATATTCAGCGTCATCTGCCACAAGCAAAAAAGCTGGTTGAACCTTTCGTTGGTGCAGGCTCGGTTTTCTTAAATACTGACTACGAGCAGTATTTGCTTGCAGACATTAACCCAGACCTTATCAATCTTTATAACCTTTTGAAGAATGATCCGCAGCCCTATATCAATGAGGCTAAGCGTATGTTTACGCCTGAATACAACCAGAAAGAGGTGTATTTGGAGGTTCGTAGACAGTTTAATGCTACCGATGACATTCTGTTCCGCTCGGTCGCTTTTTTGTATATGAATCGATTTGGTTTTAATGGCTTGTGTCGATACAACAAGAAAGGCGGGTTCAATGTACCTTTTGGTTCCTATAAAAAACCTTATTTCCCAGAACAAGAACTAGAGTTTTTTGCTGAAAAGGCGAAAAAGGCAACCTTTGTCTGTGAGGGTTATTTAGAAACCTTCAAGCGTGCTCGTAAGGGAAGTGTGGTGTATTGCGATCCCCCTTATGCTCCTTTGTCTACGACCGCTAACTTCACAACCTACTCGGGCAATGGGTTTTCTCTAGATGATCAAGCTGCTTTGGCTGATGTTGCTGAGCGTACTGCAACCAAGCGTGGCATACCGGTATTGATCTCTAACCACGATACTATGTTGACTCGTCGTCTATACCACGGTGCTGAGCTTAATGTGGTTAAGGTTAAGCGTACGATCAGTCGCAATGGTGCAGGGAGAAATAAGGTTGATGAACTGTTGGCTCTGTTTAACAGCGTCGACTAATTTAGTCTCTGTTATCGCAACTATCCCAATGATTTCAAATTTGTTCTTTTAGTTTATCGTTTGCTTTTGTAGAATTGCGCGCAAATTGAACGCCTTATACAGGGGACAGGTATGACCGATTTTCTTATTGCTCCATCTATTTTATCCGCGGATTTTGCTCGCTTAGGTGAAGATGTTGAGCGTGTGCTCGCAGCTGGTGCCGATGTGGTGCATTTTGATGTGATGGACAACCACTATGTTCCAAACCTGACCTTTGGTGCCCCGATTTGTAAGGCACTACGTGACTACGGAATTACTGCACCTATCGATGTGCATCTAATGGTTAAGCCGGTAGATGCTATTGTCCCTGAGTTTGCCAAAGCTGGTGCAAGCATGATCACCTTCCACGTTGAAGCGTCTGAGCACGTTGACCGTACTTTGCAGCTCATCAAAGAACATGGCTGTAAGGCGGGTGTGGTGCTCAATCCGGCAACACCACTTTCTCACCTCGACTACATCATGGATAAGGTTGATATGATCTTGCTGATGTCGGTAAACCCGGGCTTTGGCGGCCAATCTTTCATTCCAAATACTCTGGATAAACTGCGTGCTGTGCGTGAACGTATTGACGCAAGTGGTCGCGATATTCGCCTAGAGATTGATGGTGGTGTGAAGGTAGACAATATTCGTGAGATTGCTGAAGCGGGTGCAGATATGTTTGTCGCAGGCTCAGCTATCTTTAACCAGCCTGATTACAAGCAAGTGATCGATGAAATGCGCGCTGAACTGGCGAAGGTGAAATAACTTGTCATCAAATACTATTAAGCTTCTCGCATTTGATCTCGATGGAACGCTACTTGATAGCGTTCCTGATTTGACCGCTGCTCTTGACCTAGCAATGAAGGCCGTAGAACGCCCTGGGGTGTCAGAGACTCAAGTGAGAGAGTGGGTCGGCAATGGTGCTGATATCCTTGTTGCGCGTGCTTTGAGCCAGAATATCGAGATTGATGCGAGTCTGACGGATGAAAGCAAAAGCGACGCGAGAGAGCTTTTCGACCGCTTTTACGCCGAGTGTGGCCACTCGAACAGCACGCTTTACCCGACAGTGAAAGAGTCATTAATTGGCTTGCAGCAGGCAGGTTATCGATTAGCGATTATCACCAATAAACCATACCAATTTGTGCCAGAGATTCTTCAGCAGCACGGCATTGCGGATCTATTTGTTGATGTCTTAGGTGGCGATAGCTTAGCTAAGAAGAAACCTGACCCAATGCCACTGACTCACTTGATGGACAAGCAGCAGGTTTCTCAATCAGAGATGATCATGATTGGCGATTCTAAAAACGACATCTTGGCAGCTAGGAATGCGGGAGTTATGTCTGTTGCTTTGCCATACGGCTATAACCATGGCGAACCTATCGAGCAGGCGAACCCAGATCACCTGATTCAAGACCTCTCTCAACTATCCGAGTTGCTCACTCGCTGTTAGAGACAGTAATGAGCCTGAAATCTCAACTTAGGCTCATTTTCCTGTTTTTTTTCTTCCAATATACTCATCGATGAGTACACTGCTTTATCGTATAAAATTTTTATTCTAGAAGTATTGAGGAAGTAATTATCATGACCACTAAACCAATAGTGTTGAGCGGTGTTCAGCCGTCTGGTGAATTAAGCATTGGCAACTATCTTGGTGCTTTGCGTCAGTGGCATCAGATGCAAGATGATTACGACTGCCAGTACTGTGTTGTTGACCTTCATGCCATTACCGTTCGTCAAGACGCAAAGGCACTGCACGAAGCAACGCTAGACGCACTCGCTATCTGTCTTGCAGTAGGCGTAACGCCAGAGAAAAGCACGCTGTTTGTTCAGTCTCACGTACCTGAGCATGCTCAGCTGGGGTGGATTCTAAACTGCTACACCCAAATGGGTGAGCTAAACCGCATGACGCAGTTTAAAGATAAATCTCAGCGCTACGCAAATGACGTTAATGTGGGCCTATATGACTACCCTGTATTAATGGCTGCGGATATTTTGCTATACGGTGCACACCAAGTGCCAGTGGGTAACGACCAGAAGCAACACCTGGAGTTGGCTCGCGATATCGCAAACCGCTTTAATAACATCTACAGCACACCAGAAGCGCCAATCTTCCAAGTGCCTGAGCCGTACATCCCAACAGTGAACGCTCGAGTAATGAGCCTTCAAGATGCAACTAAGAAAATGTCTAAGTCTGATGATAACCGTAAGAACGTCATCACCCTTCTTGAAGAGCCAAAATCTATCATTAAGAAGATTAACAAAGCGCAAACGGATCCAGATAACCCACCTCGTATCCTTCATGATATCGAGAACAAGGCTGGTATTGCTAACCTAATGGGACTGTACTCTGCGGCGACGGGTAAAACCTTTGCTGAGATCGAAGCGCAGTACCAAGGCGTTGAAATGTATGGTCCTTTCAAGAAGGATGTGGGTGAGGCGGTGGTTGCTATGCTTGAACCAATCCAGTCTGAATACCACCGTATTCGCCAAGATATGCCGTACCTAAACGAAGTAATGAAAGCCGGTGCTGAGAAAGCATCAGCGAGAGCAGCAGTGACTCTAGATAAGGTTTTCGAAGCGGTTGGCTTTGTTAAGCGTCCGTTTTAAGAGCCCCTTGGTCAAATAAGTTGTGATAGAATGCCATCGCCGTCAAGGTGGTGGCATTTTTAGTTTGGACTCTGGCATGCTGTTGATCATTGATAATTACGACTCCTTTACTTACAACCTATATCAGTACTTTTGTGAGTTAGGGTGTGACACTAAGGTCGTTCGTAACGATGCGATTACCATTGCTGAGATCCACGCACTGCAACCGCAAGCCATCGTTATCTCGCCGGGTCCTTGCACCCCAAATGAAGCTGGCATTTCTCTGCAAGTCATTCAAGAGTTTATGGGACAGTTGCCTTTGCTCGGCGTATGCCTTGGACATCAAGCGATCGCCCAGGTGCTTGGTGGAAAGGTGATTCGCGCAGATAAAGTTATGCACGGTAAAACCTCCCCAATACAACATACCAGCACAGGTGTATTTTCTGGGCTTAATAACCCGCTAACGGTCACCCGTTATCACTCCTTGATTGTAAAGAAAGAAACCCTTCCAGAATGTCTTGAGGTAACCGCCTGGACCCTCGACGAAAAAGGGCAACAAAAAGAGATTATGGGGTATCGCCATAAGACGCTACCTATTGAGGCGGTGCAGTTTCACCCAGAATCGATAAAAACAGAACAGGGTCATGAGATCCTAGCTAACTTCCTTACTCGCATCCCCCAAACATAAAGCATATCTATTGAAATTCCTTGCATAACATTTTTGTTACTTATTCTTCGTGAAAATGAGGTTTGTTATGCAACATGATCACTTTTTCTTTCCTGTTGCTCGAATAGCGTCACACCGCTCACATTTCGCACGGTAATTTAGTCTATTTAGACGTATTTTTCTCTTGAAATGGTTAATAAATTGTAAATACAATGCCTGTACAGAGGAAATGTCTCCAGCAATGCATAAATAGCGAATTTTTTAATTGCGAGGAGAGTGCATAAAGGAGTGCAGAATATGACAGATGTAACGCGTAAAGATTTCGATGAAGTAATGGTCCCTTGTTATAACCCGATGTCGGTAATTCCGGTTCGAGGTGAAGGGGCGCGAATCTGGGATCAGCAAGATAAGGAATACGTTGATTTTGCTGGTGGTATCGCGGTGAGTTGCTTAGGTCATTGTCACCCTGTGATGGTAGAGGCGCTCACTAAGCAAGCGAATCAGTTATGGCACCTTAGTAATGTAATGACCAATGAGCCCGCTTTGCGTCTGGCTAAAAAACTGGTCGAACTGAGCTTTGCAGACAAGGTCTTCTTCGCTAACTCCGGTGCAGAAGCCAATGAGGCTGCACTTAAATTGGCTCGTCGCTATGCTGTGGATGAGTTTGGTGAGCACAAATCTAAGATCATCGCCTTCAATCAAGGCTTCCATGGTCGTACCTTCTTTACTGTGACTGTGGGTGGCCAATCGGCTTACTCGGATGGCTTTGGTCCTAAACCGGGTGATATCGACCATATCCCATACAACGATATTAAAGCATTCGAAGCTGCTATCTCCGATGAAACCTGTGCGGTCATGATGGAGCCTCTACAAGGGGAAGGTGGCATCATTGCTCCGACTTCTGAATTTGTACAAACGGTCCGTGAACTGTGTGACAAGCACAATGCATTATTGATCTTTGATGAAGTACAGACCGGTAACGGTCGTACTGGTGATTTCTACGCATACCAAGGCTTGGGAGTCACACCTGATATCTTGAGCACCGCTAAGTCTCTTGGTGGGGGCTTCCCGGTTGGCGCTATGATGACGACAGAGAAATTGGCTAAGCACCTTAAGATTGGCACTCACGGCTCGACGTACGGTGGAAACCCACTAGCGTGTGCGGTTGCTGAAGCCGTCGTTGGACATGTTTCTCAACCTGATGTTCTACAAGGCGTAAAAGAGCGTGAAGGGCTATTTCGTACAGAGCTAGAACGCATTAATGCTAAATACCCAATCTTTGCTGAGTTCAGAGGCAAGGGTTTGCTGCTTGGCGCTGAGTTGAACGATGACTGGAAGGGTCGCTCTCGTGACGTATTGGTTGCTGCGGGTGAAGAAGGCCTGATGGTGCTGATTGCTGGCGCTAATGTGGTTCGTTTCACTCCTTCGCTGGTGATCACGCCAGAGGAAATCAAGCAAGGATTTGAGCGCTTTGAGGCGGCTGTCGCTAAGTTATACAACGCGTAGTTTTCTATCAGGAGGATAGTGGGATGTTAGTAGTACGCCCAATTTTAAAGGATGATTACGATGCATTGCACATGTGCGCAGAGGAGTCTGGTCACGGATTTACCTCTTTGCCAGTCAATGAAGGGTTGCTTACGAATAGAATTGACCACTCGGTGAATAGCTTTCAAAAACCAGAGGTGACTGAACCCGGTGACGAAGGCTACCTGATGGTCGGTGTTGATTGTGATACAGGTGAGGTAGCAGGGACTACTGGTATAGAAGCCTCGATAGGCTGGGATGCTCCTTTCTATTCGTACCACATCAGCAAGGTTGTACATTCGTCGCCAAAACTGGGCGTGAATAATGTCGTGAAGCTACTGACCTTTGGTAACAACTACACCGGGTGCAGTGAAATCTGCACCTTGTTCCTGCGCCCTAAGTTCCGTGGTGGACTGAATGGTCGATTGTTGTCTAAGTGCCGCTTTTTGATGTTAGCGGAGCATCCTCATCGATTCTCTAAGACTATCTTTGCGGAGATGAGAGGGGTCTCTGATGAAAAGGGCAATTCTCCATTTTGGGAGTGGTTGCAGGAGCACTTCTTCTCTATCGATTTCACTATGGCCGATTACCTCACTGGCATTGGCAAGAAAGGCTTTATTGCTGACCTGATGCCAAAGCTGCCGATCTACATCAATCTATTGAGTAAAGAGGCACAGGCGGTGATTGGTGAAGTACACGATAATACCCGCCCAGCATTGAAACTGCTTGAGAACGAGGGCTTTACTTGTCGAGACTACGTCGACATCTTCGATGCAGGTCCAACGGTGGAGTGCGACCTTCGCAATATTGATACTGTGCGCCATTCATTTAGGGCTCAAGTGTCGGTTGCAGAGCATGGTAGCTCTACTAACTATCTCATTAGTAATACCTCGTTTGAGAATTTCAGAGCCGTAGCTCAACAAGCGGCATTTGATGCTGAAACTCAAAGTGTCATTCTCAGCCCTAAAGTCGCAAACGCTCTTCAAGTTGAGAGCGGTGATTGGGTTCGAATGGCGGCAGTGTAAACAGAACAACAAGGACGAATTAGATGGAAACGCATTTTATCGCGGGTGAGTGGATTTCAGGGCAAGGCCATGATGTTGACTCTTTATCTCCTTACAACAGTGAGGTTATCTGGCAGGGGCACTCTGCGAGTAAAGGGCAGGTGGAGCTGGCCGTATCAAGTGCACGACATGCGTTTTTGAGCTGGAAAAAATACTCTTTTGAACAGCGTGAGCAAATCGTATTTCGCTTTGCTGAACTGGTTAAAGAAAACGCCGAGTTGATTGCCGAGACGGTAGCTAAAGAGACGGGTAAACCTTTATGGGAAACTCGCACTGAAGCCGCTGCGATGGCTGGCAAGATTGCTCTATCGATTAAGTCGTATCATGAGCGAACAGGGACCAAGCATAAGCAGGTTGCTGGCAATGATGTCACCTTGCAGCATAGGCCTTTGGGTGTATTAGCCGTATTTGGTCCTTATAATTTCCCTGTGCACCTTCCTAATGGGCATATCGTGCCAGCGCTGTTGGCAGGTAATACTGTAGTCTTCAAGCCTTCGGATCTAACGCCACTGTGTGGCGAGCTTGCAGTGAAGCTTTGGCATGAAGCAGGCCTGCCCAATGGTGTCATCAACCTAGTCCAAGGCGGTAAAGATACCGGTATTGCACTGGCTGATTCTGCGCAGATTGATGGGTTGTTGTTTACTGGTAGTGCTAACACCGGTCATATCTTACATCGCCAGTTTGCTGGGCAACCTGAAAAAATGCTGGCGCTGGAAATGGGTGGCAATAACCCTCTGATTGTCGGTGAAGACTTTGGTGAGCTGGACGCTGCGGTTCACACTGTAGTGCAGTCTGCCTTTATTAGTGCGGGGCAAAGATGTACCTGTGCTAGACGCTTGTATGTTGCTAGAGGTGACGCGGGCGATAAACTCATTGCCAAGTTAGTGAAGGTGACATCTCAGTTAAAAATGGACCAGCCATTTGCTAAGCAGCAACCCTTTATGGGTACCCTTATCTCACGCACGGCAGCGGAGCAGATTGTGGCGGCGAAACAGTCTTTGATAGACCTTGGCGGCAAGCCTTTGTTGGATGGAAAGCTGCTGGATGATGCCTTTGTTGAACCGAGTATTCTAGATGTTACTGATATCAAGGCACTGCCTGATGAAGAATATTTTGGTCCTTTGCTACTGATCGTTCGCTACAACGACTTTGCCGAGGCCATAGAGCTTGCGAACAACACTAAATATGGTCTATCAGCGGGTCTGATTTCTATTGATGATACTCAGTGGGAGCTCTTCTCTGACGAAATCCGTGCTGGCATAGTCAACCGTAATCGTCCTATCACGGGCGCGAGCGGTGATGCGCCATTTGGCGGCCCTGGTGCGTCAGGTAATCTTCGTCCAAGTGCATTCTATGCCGCAGATTACTGTGCATATCCTATGGCTTCGATAGCAGGAGATGCGCCAATAATGCCTGAAACACTGTCTCCAGGTATTCAATTCGACTAACACAATCAAGGAGGGGTTATGGGTGTCCAAAAGCTATTTGACCAACTGTGGAGTGATTTTAATGGCAGACTTTGTCCGTCATCACACACTATTCATGAGCTATTAAAGCAAGATAAGGCGCTGATCAATGATCATATTGCGCTGCGTACCTTCAATTGTTCACCCATAGGCCTAGAGGTATTGGCAAAGCCATTTATCGAGCTTGGCTACCAAGAGGGTGGCGACTATGTCTTTAAAGCGAAAAAGCTGGTTGCTAAGCACTATCAACATCCAGACCCTAATATGCCTAAGGTATTCATTAGCCAGTTGCAGCTTGAGCAGTGCTCAAGTGAGTTGCAGGCAATTGTGAAAAAACTGTCGGAACAAATTGATCCAAGTAAATTGCAAGACTCTGCGTTTTTACATGGTGGTCGTTTGTGGGAATTGAGCTTTGAAGATTACCAAAGCCTAGCCAAAGAAAGTGAGTATGCCTCATGGGTAGCCGCACATGGCTTTGGTGCCAATCACTTTACCGTGAGCGTCAACCAACTGGCTCAGTTTGGAGAGGTCTTCGAGGTGAATACCTTTTTGAAGGACAATCATTTCGCTATCAACGCTGCTGGCGGAGAGGTGAAGGGCTCTCCTGAGGTACTGTTAGAGCAATCCTCTACGATGGCGGACAAAGTAAAGGTTGTATTTTCTGATGGTGTACAGAGCGTCCCAGGTGGCTTCTATGAGTTCGCCAAGCGCTATGAGATGTCGGCAGGAAATCTATATCAAGGCTTTGTTGAAGCGTCAGCAGATAAGATCTTTGAGAGTACGAATAATTAAGTAATTAGCTGTCAGCTTAAAGTTATAAAAAAACCGCTGTCATGCATGACAGCGGTTTTTTGTATCTGGCTGCTTTAGAGTGGATTAGCGAGTGCCGTAAACCACAATAGTTTTACCGTGTGCAGAGATCAGGTTCTGCTCTTCAAGCATCTTCAAGATACGACCAACGGTCTCACGAGAACAACCTACAATCTGACCAATCTCTTGACGAGTGATCTTGATTTGCATGCCGTCTGGGTGAGTCATTGCATCAGGTTGCTTCGCTAGGTTCAGTAGAGTTTGCGCGATACGACCAGTAACGTCTAGGAACGCAAGATCACCTACTTTCTGGCTAGTTACCTGCAGACGATTAGCCATTTGCGAAGAAAGACGCATTAGGATGTCTGGGTTAACCTGAATTAGCTGACGGAATTTTTTGAATGAGATTTCAGCAACCTCACATGGTGATTTAGCTCGTACCCAAGCAGTACGCTCTTGATCATCTTCAAAAAGACCTAATTCACCGATGAAGTCACCTTGGTTTAGGTAAGAAAGAATCATTTCTTTCCCTTCTTCATCTTTGATCAGTACGGCAACCGAACCCTTAACGATGTAGTAAAGAGTTTCTGCTTTTTCACCAGCATGGATCAGTGTGCTTTTTGAAGGGTATTTGTGGATGTGGCAGTGTGACAAAAACCATTCTAACGTTGGATCTGTTTGAGGTTTACCTAAAACCATATTCTTATCTTCCTCTTTCAGCGAGTATAATTATGTTCCCTGACCTCGCCATATAAGGGGAGCGGGGTGTAGTTGCTGCTACTACTTCAAATTTTATCAGTACGAATAGTATCTTTTTTTTATGTACATTTCTTGATTTTGATCGGTTTGAATTGTCGATTTTACAAGCAAAACCGTGTCCTCAATCACACTCTGAGACAAGAGTGCGACTCAGGTTCAAAATTAGCCGATCTTACCCGTCTCTAGCAGTTGTTGCAGGATAGGGCGAATAATCAATTCCATAGCAAAACTCATTTTTCCTCCTGGGACAACCAAAGTATTGTGACGAGACATAAATGAACCATCGATCATTGCCAATAGATAAGGGAAGTCGACATTCTTAAAGCCACGCATACGAATGACTACAAAGCTTTCATCTAAACTAGGGATTCCTTTGGCGTTTAGAGGGTTTGAGGTGTCAACGGTAGGCACTCGCTGGAAGTTGATGTGTGTGCGCGAAAACTGTGGGGTAATGAAGTTCAGATAGTCGTCCATTGAGCGCACAATGGAGTCCATGACCGCTTCACGTGAATGCCCTCGATCGCGAGTATCGCGAACGAACTTTTGAATCCACTCAAGGTTAACGATAGGCACCATACCAATCAGCAAATCAACATGCTTAGCAACGTTACAGGTGCTGTCTACGACGCCACCGTGCAAGCCTTCATAGAAGAGAACGTCACTTTCTTGTGGCAGCTCTTGCCATGGGGTGAAGGTACCCGGCATTTGATTGTATGGTACGGCTTCGTCGAAGGTATGCAGATAGCGGCGCACCTTTCCTTCGCCTTTTTCGCCGTAGTCCTTAAAGAAATTTTCGAGTGCTGGGAAGTCATTGGCTTCAGGGCCAAAGTAACTAATGTGTCGCCCTTGCTCTTTCGCTTTTCGAATAGCCACATCCATTTCTGGACGAGTGAAACGGTGGAAGCTGTCGCCTTCAACCCAGGCGGCCTTTGCATTCATCATATTGAACATTTTGCGAAAGGCTTCTGATGTAGTGGTGGTCCCGGCTCCTGAAGAGCCTGTTACCGCTATAATAGGGTGCTTGGCTGACATGACTTTCCTTGTCTTGTGAGTGAATAAAGGTCAATTGTATACAAATCGAGTTTAACGATTGGGTGCTTATAAGAGTTTTGCGTCGTGGCTCACTTTTATATCGATGCTCTCATGTAGCTCTGAATACACAATAACAGCTGTACCTTGTTGTAGCTGCCATTTGATTTGGTCTATCTTATCTTGGAGTGAGATCTCTACGTCTCCGTAGTCTGTCCCTTCTCTGAGAACAAATTCTTTTATCAGGCTATCCAGTGTTTCAGGAGCGATTTCTTTCCAAGGTACGATCATGGCTGAGGCTTATTAGATTAATATGTCTGGGAGGTGAATTTATCATAAAAGCTTGGTACAGCCACCTCCAACCAGAAATAGGGATTGTTAAATGTGCCGCCAATAAAGCCAACATGCCCTCCGTTAGCAACCAGGTGATAGTCAATATTGTTGTTGAGCTTAAACTTAGGGACGACTTCATCGGTCATAAATGGATCATCCTTGGCGTGAATCACGTTAATAGGGATGGTCACACTATTGAGCTTTGGAAGCCCCGAACAACGAGTATAGTAGTCGCTGGCATTGGCGTAGCCATGCAATGGTGCGGTAATGGCATTGTCGAATTGATGTAAGAAACGCATGTTCTTTACGGTATCTACATCGATCTCCAGTGCCTCTTCCAATAAATGAATCTTTTGCAAAGCCGTCTGCTTTAAAGAATCCAACAGATAGTGATGATAGAGCCTTGAGAAGCCCTGCTCGATGCGTCGAGAGCAAGCGGCAAGATCAAGAGGAGCGCAAATGATGGTCGCCTCATCTATGATTGGTTGATCTGCGTACCGAGCCAAGTAATTCACCAGCATGTTTCCCCCCAGTGAGATCCCAACCGCTATCTTAGGGTTATTGGGAAATCGACGATTGAGGTGTTCGAGGAAAAATCTTGCATCCTCAGTCTCGCCAGAGTGATAAGCACGCGCTTGCTTGTTGGGCTTACCGCTACAACCTCGAAAATGCATCATCACAGATAACCACCCTTTCTCAGAAAAAGAGTGCATCAGCCCATGTGCATAAGGACTGTTAAAGCTACCTTCTAAGCCATGAAATAAGATGAAGATAGGCTTGTTAGCGACAGAATCACATTGCCAATCATCACTCCAAGCTAAGTCAATAAAGTCATTATCTGGTGTGATTAGTGTTTCCCAAGCAGGTGTGAACAGCGGTTGTTTGCGAATAAACCGCGGCATTAGTGTTTGAAGGTGAGGGTTCTTCATTGCCCAAGAGGGAGAGAAGGATTTCATTATGGCCTTTGCTTATTAAAGATAACTGCTAAATGCTCAGCCCCTAGTTGATGACAATAGTCGTCTGCAAGGTGTGGCGCTTCCACCTGAGTGAGCTCAATTCGATGAATAATATCTATGATGTCAGCCTGTTGCTGGCGCTCAAGTTGCAGTTCGAATTGCAGTGAGTCTCTATACAAAGACTCTGGTAGGTGTTGCTTACTTTTACGTCTTAACTCACGAAAATGAAGCAATAGAGCTTCAGTGCGTCCCAAGCTCTGTATTACCTGTGGCCACTGAGAGGCCGGAAAAGTAAGTCCATGCTCATCAAGCCACTTCAATGCCAACAGTAAGTTTACGTTGCCATGGAAGTGGTTTTGCAGGTTAAGACACGCCTCTTTTATCTCCCGCATCGAGTAATACTGCAAACTGAATTGCCAAAGGCTGTCAATGGTTAGGTGACTATTAGGCGCGTTGTTGCTCATTCTGCGTCGAGGTTAGCCTGCATCTCTTCAAGGGATTCTTGCTCGGTCATCCATTCCATCTCCACATCCTCAAGCTCTGACTTAGCACTAGCCTGCTGGCTAAGCACTTGAGTAAGTTTAGACTTATTTTCTGCTTGATACAGTTCAGTATCACCAAGTTGCTCTTCACACAGCTCTAACACACTGTTGAGCTTATCCATTTTCTTTTCTAAAGCCGTGATATTTTTGCGAATCGGAGCGGTGAGTTTTCGAAATTCCGCCTCTTTTCTTTTCTGGTCTTTCTTGGCCGAGGCAGAATTAACGCTCGATTTAACCACTTCCTTTGATTGCGCTTTCTTGATTTCTTTCTGTTGCTCGGTTAACCACTTGTAGTAGTCACTCAGATCACCATCAAAAGGCTCTACCTGCTTGTCGTGCACAAGATAAAGATCATCGGTGGTCGCGCGCAGCAAGTATCTATCGTGGCTTACGATAACCATTGCCCCCTCAAAGGTTTGCAGGGCTAGGGTTAGCGCTTGACGCATATCGAGATCAAGGTGGTTGGTGGGCTCATCGAGAAGTAAAAGGTTAGGCTTTTGCCAAACCAGTAATGCCAATACTAATCGGGCCTTTTCGCCCCCGGAGAATGGCGCCACCTTATCCAGAGCTTTTTCACCCTGAAAGCCAAAGCTACCTAAGTAATCACGAAGCTGTTGCTCTGTATGATTTGGGGCAATCTGCATCAAATGCTGCAGGGGCGTTTCTTCTGGATGAAGCGTTTCCAGTTGGTGCTGAGCAAAGTAGCCAATCTTCACGCCCTGCGAATAAGTAAGTTCACCGCTCTTTGACGCTAACTCACCAGACAGCAACTTGATCAGGGTAGATTTACCGGCGCCGTTACGTCCTAATAATCCAATGCGACTACCAGGAACGAGATTCAAGCGGATCTTATCTAAGATCAAGGTATCATCGTAACCTGCGGATACCTGGTCCATCATCACGATAGGGTTAGGTAGAGCGGTCGGTTCGCGAAACTCAAAGCTAAATGGATTATCAAACTGAGCGGGTAAAACCTGCTCCATTTTTTCTAGCGCTTTGATTCGACTTTGTGCCTGACGCGCCTTAGAGGCTTTATAGCGGAAGCGGTCGATATAGCTCTGCATATGTGTCATCTGCTTTTGCTGCTTCTGGTACATAGCCTGTTGCAGTACGAGTTTTTGGGCTCGCTGGGTTTCAAATGACGAGTAGTTACCCGTGTATTCGTTGAGAGCTTGATTTTCGATATGGATAATGCGCCCCACTACAGGGTCTAAGAAGTCTCTATCATGAGAAATCAGTACCAAGGTGCCTCTATAATTTTGCAGCCAACGCTCAAGCCACATTACGGCATCGAGATCCAAGTGGTTGGTGGGCTCATCGAGAAGCAGCAAGTCTGAGCGACATAACAGTGCTTGAGCTAGGTTCAAGCGCATACGCCAACCCCCCGAGAACTGAGTCAGATTCCACTCCATTTGTGCTTGAGAAAAACCTAAACCGTCGAGAAGTTCAGCCGCTCGAGCACGAATGGAGTAGCCACCAATGGTCTCTATCTTCCCATGCAACTCAGCTACCTTAGTGCCGTTGTCGTCTTTTTCAGCTTGGACTAAGTCAGCCTCTAGCTGGCGATATTCTCTGTCGCCATCGATAACATATTCAATTGCTGTGCGTTCAAGGGCAGGCGTTTCCTGTGCAACCCAAGCGAGCTCCCAATGCTTTGGTTGCTTGAAGTCACCCGCATCAATGCTGAGTTCATCCTTCATCAAAGCAAACAGGGTTGATTTACCACACCCATTTTTCCCAACAAGGCCGACTTTGTCGCCGGGATGAATTGTGGCAGAAGCGTCTTGCAGAAGGGCTTTGCCTCCGCGCAATAATTGAATGTCTGAAATCGTAATCATGAGAATGCTGAGCGTTAATCAAATATGTTGGCTCGCATATTAGGTGGAATAGGGGTAAAAGTCGATCTCTTGGCGTGATAGGATAAACCTAACGTAACAGTTAAGGAATGTGTCAAGGAATGACAAAGCTGTCTGCTTACCCGCCGAATATCCCAAGAGTGCTAGTCATATACGCGCATCCCGAGCCAGACAGTTCGGTTGCCAACCAGTGCATGATCGAAAAAATTAAAGATCTTCCAAATGTGACTGTGCATGACTTATATGCAGAATACCCTGACTTCTTTATTGATATCGCCCTTGAGCATCAGCGCCTCTTAGAGCATGACTTGATTGTGTTTCAGCACCCGATGTTCCTTTATTCCTGCCCATCACTGCTCAAAGAGTGGATGGATCGTGTATTGGATAAAGGATTTGCCTTCGGCTCTCAATGTGCCTTGAAAGATAAACACTGGCGTAGCGTGATTACGACAGGTGGACAAAAGTCGGCATTTTCTCCCGGGGGGTACAACAAATATCCCTTAGAGCAGATCCTGCAGCCCTTTGAACTGACTGCAGCCCTTTGCCAGATGAACTGGATGGAGCCTTTGGTGTTGTATTGGTCGAGAACCGTACCTGATACCACTCGTGAAGAGCATGCGCTTCAATATAGACAGTGGTTATCGGACCCCTTTGCGACTCAACCTAGTCTGGAGGAGTACACCGATGGCCATGAATAACGAGCTGATAGAAAGTGGAGTACTGTTTCTTGGTGCCGCAGTTGTTGCTGTTCCATTGGCGCAACGCCTTGGGTTGGGCAGTGTCCTAGGCTATTTGCTGGCGGGTGTGGTTATTGGTCCGTGGGGGCTTTCCTTGATCAGCGATGTCGATGCAATACTGCACTTCTCTGAGCTAGGGGTTGTACTGCTACTATTTCTGATTGGTTTAGAGCTTAACCCGAAAAAGCTGTGGGCGATGCGAATGCCCATATTGGGCTTGGGCGGCGCTCAAGTCATAGTGACCACTTTATTCCTTTCTATGGTGGCCTATCTTCTGGGTCAGTCGTGGATGAGTAGTCTTGCCATTGGTATGGGGCTGGCACTGTCTTCTACCGCCATTGCGCTGCGGGTTATTGATGAACAGGGGTTGGCTGGCTCCGAAACTGGCCAGTCAGGCTTTGCGGTCTTACTGTTCCAAGATATTGCCGTTATTCCAATGCTGGCGTTATTACCATTGCTTGCAGGAGAGGTGGCAGGCAATTGGGCTGATGTAGGCCTAAAGCTATCTGCGGTCGTTGCCTTGCTGGTGGCTGGCCACTTTTTGTTAAGACCCTTGTTTAGGTTTGTACTTTCTACGGGCACCCGAGAACTGTTTACCGCTGCGGCACTTCTGGTGGTGTTTGGCATTGCCGTATTTATGCAGCACCTTGGTTTATCGATGGCGCTAGGGACATTCTTAGCTGGAGTACTGTTGGCTGAGAGCGAATACAGGCACGAGCTAGAGATCACGATTGAGCCGTTCAAAGGGTTGCTACTGGGGTTGTTCTTCATCTCGGTAGGCATGTCCGTTAACCTAGGTTTGTTGATAGAGAACCCATTACTAATTTTGGCAACGGTTGTTGGACTCGTTACAGCAAAAGGGTTGATCTTATATGTGCTAGCGCGACTGTTTGGCACCAAATCCAAATCCAGAAGTCGAATGGCGGCCATACTTAGCCAAGGGGGGGAGTTTGCCTTCGTCATATTTACCGCAGCCCTTGGTTTCGGATTGCTTTCGGTGCCTGTTGCGAGCTTCTTGTTAGTAGTAGTGAGTCTATCTATGGTGACCACACCCTTGATTCTGAAAGTACAGACTTGGGTGTATTCACGCAGTATTAACACACCCGAAGAAACGGAATCCCATGAGCAGGTACAAGATCGCAGACCAAGAGTGATAGTGGCAGGATTTGGCCGCTTCGGTCAGGTGGTGGGTCGATTGATGTATGCCAATAAGGTGAAGATTACCATCTTGGAAAGTGATGCCAGTCAGATAAAGCTATTGCGTAAGTTTGGCTACAAGGTGTATTACGGAGAGGCCACCAACATTGATTTGTTGAGGGCTGCAGGGGCACATAATGCAGAGGCAATTGTATTGTGTACCGATGATCCGGATGAAATTATCCAAACCATCGAGCTGTGTCAGCAACACTTCCCGCACCTTAAGATATTAGCCCGCGCTCGAAGTCGTGTTGAGGCTTATCAATTGTTAAACCATGGTGTCACCAGCTACTCTAGAGAAACTTTCTTAGGCGCTTTGGATCTTGGACGCCAATTGCTCATTGCTCTTGGCATGCACCCGCATCAAGCCTCTAGAGCAGAAAAGCACTTCAATAAATTGGATAACACTATGTTGAAAGAGCTGCTGCCTCAACACAGTGATGAGAGTAATTTAGCCTTGCGTGCCAAAGAAGCACGTAAAGAGCTAGAAGAGATCTTTGATCGAGAAATAGAAAATGAGCGTCAATCGAGCAATTACTGGAACAAAAAAGATGAAGATTAAGAAGCGATTTATTGCGGGCGCAGCTTGCCCAGAGTGCAGCGATACCGATAGCCTGCGCTGGTGGGAAGAGAATAATGTTGAATGGGTAGAGTGTGTTAGTTGTGATTTCAAAGAGCAGCGTCTTCCTGCTGATCAGCAAGAGCAAGTGGGCGAGCAAGACCTGATTGGGATCTTTAAACCTGAATAACATTAAGCGCTAGCCATAGCAGAGGTTAATCTGTATTATTGCGCCTCTTTTTTGAACAGTTAAATAACCAACTTTTTGGAGTGACTATGAAAATCGACAATAACTCAGTAGTAAGCCTAGCGTATCAAGTAAAACTTGAAGAAGGCGTAGTTGTTGATCAAGCGGGTGTTGATGCACCATTGGATTATCTACACGGACACAACAACCTAGTAGTTGGTTTAGAAAAAGCCCTTGTTGGCCGTACTATTGGTGACAAGTTCAGCGTAACGGTAGCTCCAGAAGAAGCATACGGTGAGCATAGCGATGCTATGGTTCAGCGTGTTCCTGCTGATGTATTCCAAGGCGTTGACCAAATCGAAGTGGGCATGCGTTTCTTAGCTGACACTGACCAAGGTCCAATCCCTGTAGAAATCACTGAAGTAGACGGTGATGAAGTAGTGGTTGACGGTAACCACATGCTAGCTGGCCAAACTCTTACTTTTGACGTTGAAGTGGTAGCAATCCGCGAAGCAACTGAGTCTGAGATCGAACATGGTCACATTCACAAAGAAGGTGGCTGTGGCCACGGTCATGACCACGGTGATGATCACGAATGTTGTGGTGGCAAAGGCGATTGCGGTAAAGGCGACGATTGCTGCTCTAACGACTAAGCGGTTTTTACAACCTTAATGTGCTAAAAGCGCATTTCGAGATTGTTTCGCTATAATGAGCCTCCCACCCAGTGGGAGGCTTTTTTGGTTTTAAGACGAAGGAAATGTTATGCAGCCACCAATCAGTATTGCTATCCATGGCGGAGCCGGCACTATATTGCGCAATAAAATGAGCGAACAACTTAAGCAAGAGATGCTTGCGGTATTAGAGGCCTCCGTTCGCGCTGGCTATGAAGTCTTGCTGGCCAATGGTGATGCTGCCGATGCTACGATAGCAGCAGTAAAGGTAATGGAAGATTCTCCTCATTTTAATGCAGGCAAAGGCTCTGTATTGACCCATGAAGACTCCATTGAAATGGATGCCTCTGTTATGCACGGCAAAGCCCTCAATGCTGGTGCAGTGGCTGGGATTAAAGGCATCAAAAATCCCATCGAACTTGCTAATGCAGTGATGTTGAACAGTGATCATGTGTTTTTGATAGCCGATGGCGCTCATCGATTTGCTGAGTCACAAGGCTTTGAGTTTCTGGATGAAGAGTACTTTGTAACAGAGCGCAGACAACAACAACTGCAGAGCATGAAAGAAAAGGGCATCTTTGCCTTATCTGAGAGCAAGTACCCTGACGATAAAAAATTTGGCACTGTAGGTGCGGTTGCTCTGGATTGCGTTGGGAATCTTGCGGCAGCGACAAGTACTGGTGGTGTAACCAACAAAAAATTTGGTCGGGTAGGCGATAGCCCAATCATAGGTGCGGGTACTTATGCTGAAAACGGCAATGTGGCGGTATCGACGACAGGTGTCGGTGAGTACTTTATCCGTAAAACAGTGGCATCAGATCTTGCTGCGCGGATGCGTTATCTTAAAGAGGACGTCCACACTGCAAGTGAGCAAGTCATTCATGGTGAGCTCGAAGCTATGGGTGGAGAAGGCGGTTTGATTGCCTTGGATTCTAACGGTGATATTCACTTTGCAATGAACAGTTCAGGTATGTATCGCGCCAGCATTGATGCCCAAGGTTCTTTTACCGTGAAAATCTATGCTGACGAGTAAATAGTGAGTCGTAGCGCCTTCAGTTCGCCTCTTTAGTAATGAGGAGGCGGTGTTTCTTCTGTGGGATCCGCTAGGTTAGAGGCATCAATATTTTTAACCTTACCCACAACATACTTCATCTGGTGCTGCATCTTAGATATAAGGAGTTGTTGCTGACCAAGGGCATCATTGAGCTCTTCGATGGTTTGTTCTTGGAATGCAGCCTTGCACTCAAGATCATCAATCTTTTGATTGAGTTGCTGAATTAAAGTAGAAATCTCAGTCGTGTTGGACATCAATGCGAGCCTATAAAGTCGATAATGGTTCGCAGTTTACCCCAGATCATCATTCCCTTCATCTTTTAGGGAACTATTATAAATTACTGTGTCTAAAAGCCCATCGCTCGCAATTTTACTTAGAAATGACAATTAATAGTTGTCTACACGCAATTATAATTCGTACACTGATCTGTAATTTGCTAATTTTAATAAGATTAGCGATAAATAATCTGCACTAAAAAGTGCTCGTAGCAAATGGCGCAGCCATGATTTGGAGAACTCAATGAAACCAATGCTAAAACTTTCTCTGCTTGCAGCAACTGTTGCTCTAGCAGTAGGTTGTCAAAAAGAAGAAGCACCAAAGACAGAAACTGCAGCAGCAGCTCCAGCAGAAGCAGCAGCAATGCAATTCAACTCTGACGAAGATAAAGCGGCATACGCAATCGGTGTTTCGTTCGCTACTTACCTAAAAGCAAGTGTAGAGAAGCCTCAAGAAATCGGCATTGAACTTAGCGATGAGATGGTACTTAAAGGTATTACTGATGCGTTTGGTGGTAATGCAGGTCTTAACGAAGATGAAATCCGTCAAGCTCTTGAAGGCCTTGATGCTCGCGTAAGTGAGCAAATGGCGGCTCAGGCTGCAGAGAAATCAGCTGCTGCAATCAAAGCAGGTGAAGACTTCCGTGCAGAATTTGCTAAACAAGATGGCGTAATGCAAACAGAGTCAGGCATTCTTTACCAAGTAGAGAAACAAGGCGACGGCGCAACACCTAAAGAAACTGACGTTGTTAAAGTGCACTATGTGGGCACACTAACAGACGGCACTCAGTTCGACAGCTCAATTGAGCGTGGCGAACCAGCGACATTCCCTCTTAATCGAGTGATTCCTGGTTGGACCGAAGGCGTTCAGCTAATGCAAGTGGGTTCTAAGTACAAGTTTGTTATTCCACCAGAGCTTGCATACGGTGACCAAGAGTCTCCAGCTATCCCAGCTAACTCAACACTAGTGTTTGAAGTTGAACTATTGGATATCGAAGCTCCAGCTGCACAGTAACAGTTGAAAAATACTTATGAAACCGAGGCTTGCCTCGGTTTTTTTGTATTTTGTTTATGACTCAGATCAGAATATTGCGGTGTTGACTCAGGCAGGACTCTCTTTTTTAAAATATTCTGATAAACTTTGACTTAATATTTGAATTCTGAACATGGACAAGCGCGTGAACACAGAAACTCTTGATACAGAATCGCTTTTAGAGTTGGAATCCGTTGATGTAAAGCCCTTTACGGAACATGACAAGATCATCCTGCGCTCTTATGAGGCAGTGGTTGATGGCATCGCGAGCTTAATTGGACAATTCTGTGAGATCGTTCTTCACTCTCTAGAGGATCTCAATACCTCTGCTATCCGTATCGCCAATGGTGAGAATACCGGTCGCCAAGTGGGTTCACCGATTACCGACCTAGCGTTGAAGATGCTGAAAGACATCGAAGGCTCTGAGCGTAACTTTTCTCGTGCTTACTTTACCCGCGCTAAAGGCGGAGTATTGATGAAGTCTATTACCGTTGCTATTCGCAATGGCGATAATCGAGTGATTGGCCTTTTGTGTATGAATGTCAACTTAGACGCGCCCTTCTCTCAAGTGCTGCACTCGTTCATGCCAACAGAAGAAGCTGAGGCTGCTGCATCATCGGTAAACTTCGCTAGTGATGTAGAAGAACTGGTGGACCAAACCGTTGAGCGCACCATTGATGAAGTCAACGCGGACAAGATGGTCTCTAACAATACCAAGAATCGTCAGATCGTTATGGAGCTGTACGATAAGGGTATCTTCGATATTAAGGATGCCATCAACCGTGTAGCGGATCGTCTCAACATCTCTAAACACACCGTTTATCTCTACATTCGTCAGCGTAAGACTGAGGAAGAGTAGTTTGAGCCTATCGTATACCTTAGTGGTCAGTGGGGAGGTTTATGGTGAGCAATCTAGTTTAAATGCTTACCAATTTGCTGAAGCACTGATAAAAAAGGGACACCGTTTAGTAAGTGTGTTCTTTTATCAACAAGGAGTAACGAACGGCAATGGCCTAACCGTTCCGGCGAACGATGAGTTTGATCTAGTTTCTGCCTGGCAGCAGTTGGCTGCTGAACATGGTGTGCTATTGCAAACCTGTGTAGCCGCGGCATTGCGAAGAGGCATTGTCGGCAAGGAAGAATCTGAGCAACATCAGCTTGCACAGTCAAATCTTGCGGATGGCTTTGAACAATCGGGTCTAGGTAGTTTGGCTGAGGCTTTATTGACTCAGGATAGGGTAGTGCAGTTTTGAAAAAGATTACCTTTGTATTCACTAGCACCCCGCACAGTACAGCGCATGGTCGAGAAGGCCTAGATGCGATTTTCGCAACGTCTGCTTACAGTGAGAACCTACAACTGGTCTTTGCTGGGGATGGGGTGAGTCAACTATTAAAACAGCAACAGCCACAATCTATCCTTAGCCGAGATTACATCTCTGCATTTCGTTTGCTGGATCTCTATGAAGTCGAAGAGGTTTATGTGTGCAGCGAAAGCCTGAATGAATTAGGCTTTACTCAGCAAGAACTGTTCTTGGATGCAGAGCTTCTAGATAGCGAAGGGATAGCACACAAGCTTGCCACTTCAGATGTCGTACTAAGGTTTTAGTCATGCTTCATATTGTTTCTCGTTTACACAGCCTAGAGACTCTATCTCGCTATGTTTCAGCCAAGGACACCTTGTTATTGGTGGAAGAAGCGGTGTACGCAACGAACCCTAAACACAAAAAACACGCACTATTACCCTCTATTGAGGTTAAAGCGCTTCAGCCTGACATCATAGCTCGAGGTTTAGAGAGTGTAGGTGCTTCGCATATCGAAGCGGTCGACTTTCCAGGATTTGTGGATCTCACCGCCGAACACAGCAAATCCATTACTTGGTAAGCACTTTTCTGCGTGTTTATGTCCGATCTAGGCACGATCTGATAAGGATCTGCCTGCTGGTTAAAAAAGATCTGTATATTTCTTGACACCCCCCCCATCCCCGAATAGAATTTCGCGTCCCTAATTGCACTAGTGTGATAGGGCTTAGATTTTTCACAAAGCTTACTTTAAGTAATCAGGAGCTAGTTAATGGCAACTATTAACCAGTTGGTACGTAAGCCTCGTGCAAAGCAAGTTGTTAAAAGCAACGTGCCTGCACTAGAAGCGTGCCCACAAAAACGTGGTGTATGTACTCGTGTTTACACTACTACACCAAAAAAACCTAACTCAGCACTTCGTAAGGTTTGCCGTGTTCGTCTAACGAACGGCTTTGAAGTGACTTCGTACATCGGCGGTGAAGGCCACAACCTTCAAGAGCACAGTGTTGTTCTTATCCGTGGCGGTCGTGTTAAAGACCTTCCAGGTGTGCGTTACCACACTGTTCGCGGTGCACTTGACTGTGCAGGCGTTAACGACCGTAAACAAGGTCGTTCTAAGTACGGTGTGAAGCGTCCTAAGTCTTAATGGATTCCGTTAAGTAAGGCCAAACACTAAATTAAATTTTAATTTTGAAGAAACTGTAAAGTTTTGGATAACCTGAAGAAGACAACGGAGAATTCCTATGCCACGTCGTCGCGTTATTGGTCAGCGTAAGATCCTTCCAGATCCTAAGTTCAAATCTGAACTGCTGGCAAAATTCGTTAACATCCTTATGGTTGACGGAAAGAAATCTACTGCAGAGAAAATTGTTTACACTGCACTAGAAACTATGGCTGAGAAGTCTGGTAAAGACCACTTAGCTGTATTTGAAGAAGCTCTTGAAAATGTTCGCCCAGCGGTAGAAGTTAAATCTCGCCGTGTAGGTGGTTCAACTTACCAAGTACCTGTAGAAGTTCGTCCGGTTCGCCGTAACGCTCTTGCTATGCGTTGGTTGGTTGAAGCTGCGCGTAAGCGTGGTGAAAAATCTATGGCTCAACGCCTAGCTGCTGAAATGCTAGACGCGTCTGAGAACAAAGGTACTGCGGTTAAGAAACGTGAAGACGTTCACCGCATGGCTGACGCTAACAAAGCGTTCGCACACTACCGCTGGTAATCCCTCGGTAATACCTTTAGTGCAGCGAGCTTTGCTCGCTGCATTTCTCTATTTTTCAGAAAGGAAAAATAGGGTCTATTCATATTTTTAAAGTTCTTTTTAAAATATTAATAGTCCCTAATAAGAGGATACAATCGTGGCTCGTAAAACTCCTATTGAGCACTACCGTAATATCGGTATCGTGGCTCACGTAGATGCAGGTAAAACAACCACAAGTGAGCGTATTCTATTCTATACCGGTCTCTCCCATAAAATTGGTGAGGTTCATGACGGCGCAGCAATCATGGACTGGATGGAGCAAGAGCAAGAGCGTGGTATTACTATCACATCTGCGGCTACCACCACCTTTTGGCGCGGTATGGAAGCTCAATTCCCAGATCATCGCATCAACATCATTGATACCCCAGGACACGTTGACTTCACTATCGAAGTAGAGCGCTCATTGCGCGTACTTGATGGCGCAGTAGTGGTATTCTGTGGCGCGTCTGGTGTTGAGCCTCAATCTGAAACCGTTTGGCGTCAAGCTGATAAATACGGTGTTCCTCGTCTAGTGTTCGTTAACAAAATGGATCGCACGGGTGCAGATTTCTTACGTGTTGTCGATCAAATTGAAGAGCGTCTTGGCGCTACTCCAATTCCAATCCAACTAAACGTAGGTACGGAAGAAGAGTTTGCTGGCGTTGTTGACCTTATCAAGATGAAGCGCATCAGCTGGAATGAAGCTGATCAAGGGATGTCTTTCTCTTATGAAGAAGTCCCGGCTGACATGCTTGAAAGTGCTGAAGAGTGGCGCACTAACTTGGTTGAGGCAGCAGCTGAAGCCAATGAAGAGTTAATGGACAAGTACCTTGAAGAGGGTGAACTAAGCGAAGCTGAGATCAAGCAAGGTCTACGCATTCGTACCCTTAACAATGAAATCGTATTGGCAACGTGCGGAAGTGCTTTCAAAAACAAGGGTGTTCAAGCTGTACTTGATGCTGTTGTTGACTTCCTACCATCTCCAGTCGATGTTCCTGCGATTCAAGGCGTAGACGAGAACGAAAAAGAAGTTGAGCGTCATGCCGACGACAAAGAACCGTTTTCAGCACTAGCATTTAAGATTGCGACAGACCCGTTTGTAGGTACGTTGAGTTTTGTGCGTGTCTACTCTGGTGTTGTCAAAACCGCAGATACGGTCTACAACTCAGTAAAACAGAAAAAAGAACGTCTTGGTCGTATTATGCAAATGCACTCGAACAAGCGTGAAGAAGTAAAAGAAGTACGAGCAGGCGATATCGCTGCTGTAATCGGTCTTAAAGACGTAACCACAGGTGATACCTTGTGCGATATGAACCACAAAGTGATTCTAGAGCGCATGGAGTTCCCAGATCCAGTTATTCAGATTGTGGTTGAGCCAAGATCTCAAGCAGACCAAGATAAGATGGCCATTGCTTTAGAGAAACTTGCTGCGGAAGACCCTTCTTTCCACGTGGAAATGGACGAAGAAACAGGTCAGACACTGATCTCTGGTATGGGTGAACTTCACCTTGATATCATCGTCGACCGTATGAAGCGTGAATTCAATGTTGGCTGTAATGTAGGTAACCCTCAAGTGGCTTACCGTGAAGCGATTCGTGGTACAACTGAGATTGAAGGTAAATTTATTCGCCAAGGTGAGCGTAACCAATACGGTCACGTATGGCTTAAACTTGAGCCGTCTGAACCCGGCGAAGGTTTTGTTTTTGAAAACGATATTGTGGATGGTGTGGTTCCAAGTGAATACATCAATTCGGTATCGAAAGGTATCGAAGAACAAATGATCAATGGTGTGCTTGCTGGCTATCCTATGCAGGATGTCAAAGCGACTTTGTTCGATGGTTCTTACCACGATGTTGACTCAAGTGAGATAGCGTTTAGAATCGCTGCCTCAATGGCGTTCAGGGATGGTGCTCTTAAGGCACAACCAGTTCTCCTTGAACCAATGATGAAAGTTGAAGTAACTACTCCAGAAGACTGGATGGGTAGTGTAGTGGGTGACCTAAACCGTCGCCGCGGCATTATTGAAGGCATGGAAGATGGTACTGCAGGACTCAAAGTAGTCCGTGCGCAGGTTCCACTGTCTGTCATGTTTGGTTATTCAACTGACTTGCGTTCGGCGACACAAGGCCGTGCTTCTTACTCTATGGAGTTTAGTGAGTACGCTGAAGTGCCGAAGAATGTGGCTGATGCTATTATTGCCGAGCGTGGTTAATAGTTTAGGCGTTGTATAGACCTGATGAAATTTTCAGATCAGCACGCCTAAATATTGCGCTAAAGGCGTTTGATGCTTAAAATAGCAAATTCTGGCGCGCCTCGACTATGTCTGGTCGCGGCGAATCATAACTAGGAAGGAACACGATCGTGTCTAAAGAAAAATTTGAACGTACGAAACCGCACGTAAACGTTGGTACTATCGGCCACGTTGACCACGGTAAAACAACTCTAACTGCAGCTATCTGTACTACTCTTTCAAAAGTATACGGTGGTGAAGCTAAAGATTTCGCATCTATCGATAATGCTCCTGAAGAGCGTGAGCGCGGTATCACAATCGCTACTTCTCACGTTGAGTACGATACTCCTGATCGTCACTACGCACACGTAGACTGTCCTGGACACGCCGATTATGTTAAAAACATGATCACTGGTGCTGCTCAAATGGACGGCGGTATCCTAGTTGTTGCTGCGACTGATGGCCCTATGCCTCAAACTCGTGAGCACATCCTACTTGGTCGTCAGGTTGGTATCCCTTACATCATCGTATTCATGAACAAATGTGACATGGTTGATGACGAAGAACTACTTGAGCTAGTAGAAATGGAAGTTCGTGAACTTCTTTCTGAGTACGATTACCCAGGTGATGATCTACCAGTAATCCAAGGTTCTGCTCTTGGCGCTCTAAACGGCGAGAAAGAGTGGGAAGACAAGATTGTTGAGCTTGCAGAAGCACTAGATTCTTACATTCCACTTCCAGAGCGTGCTGTTGACCAACCGTTCCTACTTCCTATTGAAGATGTATTCTCAATTCAAGGTCGTGGTACTGTTGTAACTGGTCGTATCGAGCGCGGTATCCTACGCGTAGGTGACGAAGTAGAAATCGTTGGTATCAAAGAAACTACTCTTACTACTTGTACTGGTGTTGAAATGTTCCGTAAGCTGCTTGACGAAGGTCGTGCAGGTGAGAACGTTGGTGCACTTCTACGTGGTACTAAGCGTGATGACGTTGAACGTGGCCAAGTACTTGCTGCTAAAGGTTCTATCAACCCACACACTAAGTTTGAGTCTGAAGTATACGTACTTTCTAAAGACGAAGGCGGCCGTCACACTCCTTTCTTCAAGGGTTACCGTCCACAGTTCTACTTCCGTACAACTGACGTAACAGGCGACATCACTCTACCTGAAGGCGTAGAGATGGTAATGCCAGGTGACAACGTTCAAATGACTGTTGAGCTAATCGCTCCAATCGCAATGGACGAAGGTCTACGTTTCGCAATCCGCGAAGGTGGCCGTACTGTAGGTGCTGGTGTTGTTGCTAAGATCTTTGACTAATATTTAGTTAAAATCTTGCGATACTCTTCCTCGGAAGAAACCGCATTTGAAAAGGGAAGCTTCGGCTTCCCTTTTTGTATTTAATAGCAGCGAGCTTTTAGCCGTTAGCTGCAAGGTTGATATCCCCCCTAAAGGCTTGAAGCTACCAGCTTGTAGCTGATCCTCCGATTATTTTTCACACACCCCTTGCATACCCTTCTGCGATCTGTATAATGCCTCCCACTGACTTAGGTCGGTTTGTGAACCAATGAGCACTGAGGGGCTAGGTTTTTCCTAGGTAACGTATACTCAGCTTATGTTCGCGGTTAATACAATTAATAAATAGCGTTAAGCTACAAGTTAATCGAAAATTAACTGACAATGCTTCCTGATTTTGGAGGCTACGGTTTCACATAAATCAATCGGCATTCCCTTATCTTTTTAAGCGTGAGTGGCGATATTGTTTGTGTATTTAATTATTAATTGGAGCTCTGTCTCATGCAGAACCAACGTATTCGTATCCGCCTTAAAGCTTTCGATTATAAACTAATCGATGCTTCAACTGCGGAAATCGTTGAAACAGCAAAACGTACTGGCGCACAGGTTCGTGGTCCTATTCCACTACCTACTCGTAAAGAGCGTTTCACTGTTCTAACTTCCCCACACGTTAACAAAGACGCACGTGACCAGTACGAAATTCGTACACACAAGCGTTTGATCGACATCGTTGAACCAACTGACAAGACTGTAGATGCACTTATGCGTCTAGATCTTGCTGCTGGTGTTGATGTTCAAATCAGCCTAGGTTAAGGGAGTTAGAATAATGATTGGTCTAGTCGGACGTAAAGTGGGTATGACCCGCGTATTTACCGAAGAAGGCGTTTCTATCCCAGTAACTGTAGTGGAAGTAGAAAATAACCGTGTATCACAAGTTCGTACTCTTGATACTGATGGTTACTCTGCAATCCAGATTACAGCTGGTGCTAAGAAAGCTAGCCGCGTAAACAAAGCTGAAGCAGGTCACTTTGCTAAAGCTGGCGTTGAAGCAGGTCGCGGTCTTTGGGAATTCCGTTTGGAAAACGGTGAAGAGTTTGAAATTGGCGCTGAGCTAAATGTAGAACTTTTCAACGAAGTTAAAAAAGTAGACGTTACTGGTACATCTAAAGGTAAAGGCTTCCAAGGCGCTATCAAGCGTTGGAACTTCTCTACTCAAGATATGACTCACGGTAACTCCTTGTCTCACCGTGCACCGGGTTCAATTGGCCAATGCCAAACTCCAGGTCGCGTATTTAAAGGCAAGAAAATGGCTGGTCACATGGGTGCTGAGCGTGTAACGACTCAAAACCTAGAGATCGTACGTGTTGACGCTGAACGCAATCTGCTTCTTATTAAAGGTGCAGTACCGGGTTCAATCGGCGGCAACGTTATCGTAAAACCAGCTGTTAAAGCATAACGTCTAGGAGTAAGTAATGGAATTGATGGTTAAAGGTGCTGATGCACTAACTGTTTCCGAGACTACTTTCGGACGTGACTTCAACGAAGCTCTTGTACACCAAGTAGTTGTTGCTTATGCAGCAGGTGCTCGTCAAGGTACTCGTGCTCAAAAGACTCGTTCTGAAGTATCTGGCGGTGGCGCTAAGCCATGGCGTCAAAAAGGTACTGGCCGTGCACGTGCTGGTACAATTCGTAGCCCAATCTGGCGATCAGGTGGTGTTACTTTTGCTGCGAAACCTCAGGATCACAGCCAAAAAGTAAACAAAAAAATGTATCGCGGTGCTATGAAAAGCATTCTTTCTGAGCTTGTTCGTCAAGAACGCCTAGTTGTTGTAGACAACTTCTCAGTAGAAGCACCAAAAACTAAAGAGCTGCTAGCTAAGCTTAATGAACTTGAGCTTAACGATGTTCTGATCGTAACTGGCGAAGTAGATGAAAATCTATTCTTAGCTGCTCGTAACCTATACAAAGTTGACGCACGTGACGTTGCTGGCATTGATCCAGTAAGTCTAATCGCGTTTGACAAGGTTCTAATAACTGCTGACGCAGTTAAGCAAGTTGAGGAGATGCTGGCATGATCACTGAAGAGCGTCTACTAAAAGTTCTACGTGCTCCACATATCTCTGAAAAAGCAACTATGGCTGCAGAGAAAGCGAACACTATCGTTTTCAAAGTAGCAAAAGATGCAACTAAGAAAGAGATCAAAGCAGCTGTAGAAAAGCTATTTGAAGTTGAAGTTAAGTCTGTAAATACTCTTGTTCTTAAGGGTAAGACCAAACGTCAAGGTATGCGTGAAGGCCGTCGTTCAGACGTGAAAAAAGCTTACGTTACCTTGAAAGAAGGTCAAGATCTTGACTTCGTTGGCGGCGCGGAATAACAGGAGTAGTTAAGAATGGCTATTGTTAAATGTAAGCCGACTTCCCCTGGTCGTCGTCACGTAGTTAAAGTTGTTAACACTGACCTGCACAAGGGTAAGCCATACGCACCACTTCTAGAGAAAAACTCTAAGAACGGTGGTCGTAACAACAACGGTCGTATCACAGTACGTCACATCGGTGGTGGTCACAAACATCACTACCGTCTAGTTGACTTTAAACGTACTAAAGATGGCATTCCAGCGAAAGTTGAGCGTCTAGAATACGATCCAAACCGTAGCGCAAACATTGCTCTAGTTCTGTACGCAGACGGTGAGCGCCGCTACATTATCGCACCTAAAGGTATTTCAGCTGGTGATACAGTCCAGTCTGGTGTTGATGCGCCAATCAAAGCAGGTAACACCCTGCCGATGCGTAACATCCCAGTTGGTTCAACTGTTCACTGTGTTGAGCTTAAGCCTGGTAAAGGTGCACAAATTGCTCGTTCTGCAGGTGCATACGCACAAATCATCGCTCGCGATGGTGCATATGTAACTGTACGCCTACGTTCTGGCGAGATGCGCAAAGTTCTTTCTGAAGGTCGTGCAACGATCGGTGAAGTTGGTAACTCTGAGCACATGCTACGTGAACTAGGTAAAGCTGGTGCTTCACGCTGGCGCGGCGTACGTCCAACCGTACGTGGTGTAGTAATGAACCCGGTAGATCACCCACACGGTGGTGGTGAAGGTCGTACATCTGGTGGCCGTCATCCAGTATCACCTTGGGGTCAGCCTACTAAAGGCTTTAAGACTCGTAAGAACAAGCGCACTGACAAGTACATCGTACGTCGTCGTAACAAGTAATCTATAAAGAGGAATCGCCATGCCACGTTCTCTCAAGAAAGGTCCTTTTATTGACCTGCACTTGCTGAAGAAGGTAGAGAAAGCGGTAGAGAATAGCGACAAAAAACCAATTAAAACTTGGTCTCGCCGTTCAATGATCATCCCAACAATGATTGGTTTGACTATCGCTGTCCATAATGGTCGTCAGCACGTACCAGTATTCGTTACCGAAGAAATGATCGGTCACAAACTGGGCGAATTCGCACCAACTCGTACTTATCGCGGCCATGCTGCAGATAAGAAAGCTAAGAAGAAATAAGGAGTAGATGATGGAAGCTTTAGCTAAACATAACTTTGCTCGTATTTCTCCACAGAAAGCGCGCCTTGTAGCGGATCAAATCCGTGGCAAGAACGTTGATCAAGCACTAGAAATCCTAACTTTCAGCAACAAAAAAGCTGCTGAACTAGTTAAGAAAGTTCTTGAATCAGCTATCGCGAATGCTGAGCATAACGAAGGTGCAGATATCGACGATTTAAATGTCGCTAAAATCTTCGTAGATGAAGGTCCTATCATGAAGCGTATTATGCCTCGTGCTAAAGGCCGTGCCGACCGTATCTTGAAGCGTTCTTGCCACATCACTGTTGTTGTTGCAGACGTTTAAGACTAGGAGATAAGCAATGGGTCAGAAAGTACATCCTAATGGTATTCGTCTTGGCATCGTTAAGCCTTGGAATGCTACATGGTTTGCTAACACCAAAGATTTCGCTGACAACCTAGACGGCGACTTCAAGGTACGTCAGTTCCTTACTAAGGAACTTTCAAAAGCGTCTCTTTCACGTATCGTTATCGAGCGTCCTGCTAAGAGCATTCGTGTGACTATTCACACTGCTCGTCCAGGCGTTGTGATCGGTAAGAAAGGCGAAGACGTTGAGAAGCTACGCGCAGCTGTAGCTAAAATCGCAGGTGTACCAGCGCAGATTAACATCGCTGAAGTACGTAAGCCTGAGCTTGATGGTCAACTAGTAGCTGATAGCATCGCTTCTCAGCTAGAGCGTCGTGTTATGTTCCGTCGTGCTATGAAGCGCGCAGTTCAAAACGCAATGCGTCTAGGTGCCAAGGGTATCAAAGTAGAAGTAAGCGGCCGTCTTGGCGGTGCTGAAATCGCGCGTACTGAATGGTACCGTGAAGGCCGTGTGCCACTACATACCCTACGTGCTGACATCGATTACGCAACTTCTTCGGCTCACACCCAATACGGTGTGATCGGCATTAAAGTCTGGATCTTCAAAGGTGAAATCCTAGGCGGAATGCCAGCTGCAAATGCAGTAGAGCCAAAGGCTGACAAGCCTAAGAAGCAGCGTAAAGGCCGTAAGTAAGGAGTCGACAGATGCTACAACCTAAACGTACTAAGTTCCGTAAGGTTCAGACAGGTCGTAACCGTGGCCTAGCTAAAGGTACTGAAGTAAGCTTCGGCGAATTCGGTCTTAAAGCTGTTGGTCGTGGACGTATTACTGCTCGTCAAATCGAAGCGGCGCGTCGTGCAATGACACGTCATGTTAAACGTCAAGGTCAAATCTGGATTCGTATCTTCCCAGACAAACCGATTACTGAAAAACCTCTTGAAGTTCGTCAAGGTAAAGGTAAAGGTAACGTAGAGTACTGGGTTGCTCAAATCCAACCTGGCAAGGTTATGTACGAAATGAATGGCGTACCTGAAGAGTTGGCACGTGAAGCGTTCCGCCTAGCGGCACGTAAACTGCCTATCAAAACAACATTTGTAACGAAGCAGGTGATGTAATGAAAGCACAAGAGCTACGTGAAAAAAGCGTTGAAGAGCTTAACGCTGAGCTATTAAATTTGCTACGTGAACAGTTCAACTTGCGCATGCAAGCTGCAACTGGTCAACTACAGCAGACACATACTCTTAAAGCTGTACGCCGTGATATCGCACGTGTTAAAACCGTATTGACTGAGAAGGCAGACGCATAATGAGCGACAAAACCCGTACTTCACTTGGTCGTGTTGTTAGTGACAAAGGCGATAAGTCTATTGTTGTTGCTATCGAGCGCATGGTTAAACACCCAATTTACGGCAAGTTCGTAAAGCGCACGACTAAGATTCACGCACATGATGAAAACAACGAGTGTGGCCTAGGCGATACTGTTGAAGTTCAAGAATGTCGTCCACTGTCTAAGACTAAGTCTTGGACTTTGGTGAAAGTTGTAGAAAAAGCGAAAATCTAATTTTCGTTAATTTTTAACAACTTAAAGCGGCTTCCAGGTTTTTTTGGAAGCCGCTTATTTTTTGTCTACCCAATTGCGAAAAAGGGTGGTACAATTCGCGTCCCTTTAAAGAGGCAGCCCGACCCGAGAGGGTCTAGTTTTTAATATTTAGCGGAGCACTAACAATGATCCAAATGCAAAGTACACTTGACGCTGCAGATAACTCTGGCGCGCGCAAGGTAATGTGTATTAAGGTTCTGGGTGGCTCACACCGTCGTTATGCACATATCGGAGACGTCATCAAAGTTACTGTGAAGGAAGCAATTCCTCGCGGTAAAGTAAAAAAAGGTGATGTTCTGAAGGCGGTAGTAGTTCGCACCCGTAAAGGCGTTCGTCGTCCAGACGGTTCTGTCATTCGCTTCGACCGTAATGCTTGTGTATTGTTGAACGACACTACTGAGCAACCAGTCGGCACTCGTATCTTTGGCCCAGTGACTCGTGAACTTCGTAATGCGAAATTCATGAAGATTGTTTCACTGGCTCCAGAAGTACTATAAGGAGCACTTAAATGGCAGCTAAAATCCGTCGTAACGACGAAGTAATCGTTCTTGCTGGTAAAGATAAAGGCAAGAAAGGTAAAGTAACTAAGGTTCTAGCAACCGGTAAAGTTATCGTTGAAGGTATCAACCTTGTTAAGAAACACCAGAAGCCTGTACCGGCAATGGGTGTTCAAGGTGGTATCGTAGAGCAAGAAGCAGCAATTGATGCTTCAAACATTGCAATCTACAACGCAGCTACTGGTAAAGCAGACCGTATCGGTTTCCGTTTCGAAGATGGCAAGAAAGTTCGTTTCTTCAAGTCTAACAACGAAATCGTTTCTAACTAAGAATAGAGTAATTTGGAGTGAACTATGGCGAAACTGCATGATTACTACAAGTCGTCTGTAGTCGCTGAACTGACCAAAGAGTTCAGCTACACAAGCGTCATGCAAGTCCCTAGAATCGAAAAGATCACCCTTAACATGGGTGTGGGTGAAGCAATCAATGATAAGAAGCTTCTAGAAAACGCAGCATCTGATATGGCAACGATCTCTGGTCAAAAGCCACTTATCACTAAAGCGCGTAAATCTGTTGCAGGCTTTAAAATCCGTGAAGGCTACCCAATCGGTTGTAAAGTAACCTTGCGTGGCGAACGTATGTGGGATTTCCTTGAGCGTTTGATTAACATCGCTCTACCACGTGTACGTGACTTCCGTGGTGTTAGCGCTAAGTCTTTTGACGGACGCGGTAACTACAGCATGGGCGTTCGCGAGCAAATCATCTTCCCGGAAATCGACTTTGATAAAGTTGATCGCGTTCGTGGTCTTGATATTACTATCACGACTTCTTCGAACACCGATGAGGAAGGCCGAGCTCTGCTGGCTGCCTTTAACTTCCCATTCCGTAAGTAAGGTGAAGGGTTACTGTTATGGCTAAACAATCTATGAAGGCACGTGAAACAAAACGTGCAAAGCTAGTAGCAAAATTCGCTGAAAAGCGTCGTGCGCTAAAAATCACTATCAGTGATGTTAACGCATCTGAAGAAGAGCGTTGGGACGCAGTACTTAAGCTGCAATCTCTTCCACGTGATTCAAGTGCATCACGTCAGCGTAACCGTTGCAACCAAACTGGTCGTCCACACGGTTACCTACGTAAGTTCGGTCTTAGCCGTATTAAGGTTCGTGAAGCTTGCATGAAAGGCGAGATTCCGGGTCTTCGTAAGGCTAGCTGGTAAGTGCCACTTAATCATTTGGAGTATAACGTATGAGCATGCAAGATCCGATTTCGGATATGCTGACCCGCATTCGTAACGGTCAGGCAGCAAACAAAGTTGCTGTAAAAATGCCTTCTTCAAAGCTTAAAGTTGCAATTGCTACTTTGCTGAAAAACGAAGGTTACATCACAGACTTCGCTGTAGAAAGCGGAGCAAAACCAGAGCTAGAAGTTACTCTTAAGTACTTCCAAGCAAAACCAGTAATCGAGCAAATCCAACGTGTTTCTCGTCCAGGTCTGCGTGTCTATAAGAATAAAGACAGCCTTCCTTCAGTGATGGGTGGTTTGGGTATTGCTGTAGTGTCCACTTCCAAAGGTCTTATGTCTGACCGCGCCGCTCGTAAAGCGGGTCTTGGTGGTGAGATCATCTGCTACGTAGCTTAAGGAGTAGAATATGTCTCGTGTTGCTAAAGCACCTGTCGCTATTCCAGCTGGAGTAGAGGTGAAGATTAACGGTCAAGAAGTTACTGTGAAAGGCCCTAAGGGTGAACTTTCTCGCGTTTTCAACAACGCAGTAGTAGTTTCTCAGGAAGATAACAACCTAACTTTCGGTCCACGTGAAGGTGTAGCTGGTGCTTGGGCACAAGCTGGTACTGCTCGTGCACTTGTAAACAACATGGTTGTTGGTGTTACTGAAGGCTTTACAAAGAAACTGATTCTTAAGGGTGTTGGTTACCGTGCTGCTATTAAAGGCAACGCTGTAAACCTAACTCTAGGTTTCTCTCACCCAGTTGAGCACGCTGTGCCAGCGGGTATTAAAGCTGAATGTCCTAGCCAAACTGAAATCGTACTAACTGGTGCTGATAAGCAACTAGTTGGTCAGGTTGCGGCTGACATTCGTTCTTACCGTGAGCCTGAGCCTTATAAAGGTAAAGGTGTTCGTTACGCAGATGAATATGTGCGTACCAAAGAAGCTAAGAAGAAGTAAGGTAACACTATGGATAAGAAAGCATCTCGCATCCGTCGTGCTACACGTGCACGTCGTAAGATTGCTGAACTTCGTGTGAACCGTCTAGTAGTACACCGTACTCCTCGTCATGTGTATGCACAGGTTATTGCACCAAACGGCTCTGAGGTTATCGCAGCGGCTTCTACTGTAGAAAAAGCGATCCGTGAGCAAGTTAAGAGCACTGGTAACGTTGACGCTGCTAAAGCTGTAGGTAAAGCTATTGCTGAGCGCGCTATCGAAAAAGGCATTTCAAATGTTGCTTTCGATCGTTCTGGTTTTCAATACCACGGTCGAGTAGCGGCGCTAGCAGATTCTGCTCGCGAAGCTGGTCTGAAATTCTAAGGTAGGGTTGATCGATGGCTAAAGAACAACAACAAGCTTCAGATTTGGCAGAAAAACTAATCGCCGTTAACCGCGTTGCTAAGACGGTTAAAGGTGGTCGAATCTTTAGTTTCACTGCACTAACAGTAGTTGGTGACGGTAACGGTCGCGTAGGTTTCGGTTACGGCAAAGCTCGTGAAGTACCTGCAGCGATTCAAAAAGCAATGGAAAAAGCACGTCGTAACATGGTTACTATCGCGCTTAATGAGGGTACTCTTCACCACGCGGTGAAAGGTCGTCATACTGGCTCTAAAGTTTACATGCAGCCAGCTGCGGAAGGTACTGGTATCATCGCCGGCGGTGCGATGCGTGCAGTACTTGAAGTTGTAGGTGTTCACAACGTACTAGCGAAAGCGTACGGTTCAACGAACCCTATCAACGTAGTTCGCGCGACTATTGATGGTTTGAGCGGCATGAAATCTCCAGAGATGATAGCTGCTAAACGTGGTCTAACTGTTGAAAATATTTCGGAGTAAGCACCATGGCAACTATTAAAGTAACTCAAACTAAAAGCTCAATTGGTCGTCTACCTAAGCACAAACTGTGCTTACGTGGTCTTGGCCTTCGTCGCATCAACCACACAGTAGAACTTGAAGACACGCCTGCAGTACGCGGCATGATCAACAAGGTTTACTACATGGTTAAAGTTGAGGAGTAATCAGAAATGCGTTTGAATACTCTATCACCGGCTGCGGGTTCTAAGCCTTCTAAGAAGCGCGTAGGTCGTGGTATCGGTTCTGGCCTTGGCAAAACAGCCGGCCGTGGCCATAAAGGTCAAAAGTCTCGCTCTGGCGGCAGTGTTCGTCCAGGTTTTGAAGGCGGTCAAATGCCTTTGAAACAGCGTCTACCTAAGTTCGGTTTCACTTCTCGTAAGAGCCTAGTGACTGCTGAAGTTCGTCTAGCTGAGCTAGCGAAAGTAACTGGTGACGTTGTAGATCTTAACAGCCTTAAAGCTGCTAACGTAATCACTAAGAACATCGAATTTGTAAAAGTTGTTCTTTCTGGTGAAATTAACAAAGCTGTGACTGTTAAAGGTCTTCGCGTAACTAAAGGCGCTAAAGCTGCTATTGAAGCTGCCGGCGGTAAAATCGAAGAATAATCTTCGAGGGAAAGGTACAGATGGCTAAAAAACCAGGACAAGATTTTAGTAGTGCAAAAAGTGGCGTAGCGGAACTGAAAACACGCCTTCTATTCGTATTAGGCGCGTTGTTAGTGTTTCGTGCGGGCTCTTTTGTGCCGATCCCTGGTATTGACGCGGCTGTACTTGCCCAACTGTTAGAACAGCAGCAGGGCACCATCGTTGAAATGTTTAACATGTTCTCCGGTGGTGCACTTGAGCGTGCATCTATCTTGGCCCTTGGTATCATGCCGTATATTTCGGCATCGATTGTGGTCCAATTGCTAACTGTGGTTCATCCCGCTCTAGCCGAGCTTAAAAAAGAGGGTGAAGCTGGCCGACGTAAAATCAGTCAGTACACACGTTATGGCACGCTTGTACTTGCAACATTCCAAGCTATCGGTATAGCAACAGGCTTACCGAACATGGTCGACAATCTGGTTGTTATCAACCAAACCATGTTCACCCTGATTGCAACCGTGAGTTTAGTAACCGGTACCATGTTCTTGATGTGGTTAGGTGAACAAATTACAGAGCGCGGAATTGGTAACGGTATATCGTTAATCATCTTTGCAGGTATTGTTGCAGGATTGCCTTCGGCAATTGGTTCGACAATTGAGCAGGCGCGTCAAGGTGAATTGCACGTACTTCTTCTATTGTTGATTGCAGTTTTAGCATTTGCTGTTATCTACTTTGTTGTATTCATGGAACGTGGTCAGCGTCGTATCGTCGTTAACTACGCCAAGCGTCAACAAGGTCGTAAGGTATTTGCAGCGCAGAGCTCTCACTTGCCATTGAAAATAAACATGGCTGGTGTTATCCCTGCGATATTTGCATCAAGTATTATTTTGTTCCCAGGAACATTAGCACAGTGGTTCGGTCAGAACGGCGAAAGTGCGACATTCGGTTGGTTAACTGATGTGTCATTAGCTCTTAGCCCAGGTCAACCTTTGTACGTAATGCTTTATGCATCAGCAATCATCTTTTTCTGCTTCTTCTACACGGCGTTGGTATTCAACCCGCGTGAAACAGCAGATAATTTGAAGAAGTCTGGTGCTTTCGTACCCGGCATCCGCCCAGGAGAGCAGACAGCAAGATACATCGATAAAGTAATGACTAGACTAACCTTAGCGGGTGCTCTATATATTACCTTTATCTGTCTGATTCCCGAGTTCATGATGGTCATGTGGAACGTACGTTTCTACTTTGGCGGCACATCACTACTAATCGTAGTTGTTGTAATCATGGATTTCATGGCACAGGTACAGACTCATCTGATGTCACAACAGTATGATTCTGTGTTGAAGAAAGCAAATCTGAAGGGCTACGGCCGTTAATTCGGTCTTAGTTCCAGATTTCATTTACGGAGTTTAGCAATGAAAGTTCGTGCTTCCGTTAAAAAAATCTGCCGTAACTGTAAGGTTATCAAGCGCAACGGTGTTGTGCGTGTAATCTGCAGTGAGCCAAAGCACAAACAGCGCCAAGGCTAATTAGCAGAATTTTTTACTTGAAAAACAGGGTAGGTTCGAGTATATTCCTCGGCCTACCTTTTGCGTGCAAAAGAAGTAGTATGCCGCAGCGTATCCTCGACGGGCTTTGCTGCGGATAATTCTTTACATAAGTACTAGGAGTGAATAGTGGCCCGTATAGCAGGCATTAACATTCCTGATCATAAGCATTCTGTAATTGCACTAACTGCAATCTACGGTATTGGTAAAACCCGTTCTCAAGCTATCCTAGCTGAAGTGGGTATTGCTGAAAATGCTAAGATCAGTGAACTAACTGAAGAGCAGATCGATCAACTGCGTGATGGTGTAGCTAAATACACTGTAGAAGGTGATCTACGTCGTGAAGTATCGATGAACATCAAGCGTCTTATGGACCTTGGCTGTTACCGCGGTCTTCGTCATCGTCGCAGTCTACCACTACGTGGACAGCGTACTAAAACCAACGCTCGCACCCGTAAGGGTCCGCGCAAGCCGATCAAAAAATAATCGGATAAGGTAGAGAGTACAATGGCAAAACAACCAACTCGCGCACGTAAACGCGTTCGCAAGCAAGTAGCTGATGGCGTAGCGCACATTCATGCTTCTTTCAACAACACAATCGTAACCATCACTGACCGTCAAGGTAACGCACTAGCTTGGGCTACTGCAGGTGGTTCAGGTTTCCGTGGTTCTCGTAAGTCAACTCCGTTCGCAGCTCAGGTTGCAGCAGAGCGCGCTGGCGAAATGGCTAAAGAATATGGCCTAAAGAACTTGGAAGTTATGGTTAAGGGCCCTGGTCCTGGTCGTGAGTCAACTATCCGTGCACTAAACGCTGCTGGATACCGCATCACTAACATCGTTGATGCAACTCCGATCCCTCATAACGGTTGTCGTCCACCTAAGAAACGTCGCGTTTAAGTTTCGTTTCTAGGAATATTGGAGAAAGAACATGGCTAGATATTTGGGTCCTAAGCTGAAGCTTAGCCGTCGCGAAGGTACTGACTTATTCCTTAAGTCTGGTGTCCGTGCGATCGATACCAAGTGTAAAATTGATAACGCACCAGGTGTACACGGCGCTCGTCGCGGTCGTCTATCTGAATATGGCGTTCAGCTTCGTGAGAAGCAAAAAGTTCGTCGTACATACGGCGTTCTAGAAAAACAATTCCGTAACTACTACAAAGAAGCTGCACGCCTTAAAGGCAACACAGGTGAAAACCTGCTTCAGCTTCTTGAAGGTCGTCTTGATAACGTAGTTTACCGCATGGGCTTTGGCGCAACTCGCGCAGAAGCACGTCAGCTAGTTAGCCACAAAGCTATCTTAGTTAACGGTAAAGTTGTAAACGTTCCTTCATTCAAAGTAGCGGCAAATGACGTTGTTTCTATCCGTGAGAAAGCTAAACAGCAATCTCGCATTAAAGCGGCTCTAGAAGTTGCTGAACAACGCGAAAAGCCAACTTGGATTGAAGTAGATGGCAGCAAAATGGAAGGCACGTTCAAGCGTTTACCAGAACGTTCTGATCTGTCTGCTGACATCAACGAACACCTGATCGTCGAACTTTACTCTAAGTAAGGTTTAAACTAAAGAGAGGACACAATGCAGGGTTCTGTAACAGAATTTCTTAAGCCACGTCTCGTTGATATCGAACAGATTAACACGACACACGCAAAAGTAACTCTTGAGCCATTAGAGCGTGGTTTCGGCCATACTCTTGGTAATGCACTTCGCCGTATTCTTCTATCTTCTATGCCGGGTTGTGCCGTAACAGAAGTAGAGATTGAAGGTGTGCTACACGAATACAGCACTAAAGAAGGCGTTCAAGAAGACATTCTTGAGATCCTACTAAACCTTAAAGGTTTGGCTGTACGCGTAGCGGAAGGCAAAGATGAAGTGTTTATTACACTGAACAAATCAGGCTCAGGCCCTGTGGTTGCAGGTGACATCACCCATGATGGTGATGTAGAGATCGCTAACCCTGAGCACGTTATTTGTCACCTAACGGATGACAACGCTGAGATCGCTATGCGTATCAAAGTTGAACGTGGTCGTGGTTATGTTCCAGCTTCAGCTCGCATCCATACCGAAGAAGATGAGCGCCCAATCGGTCGCCTACTTGTTGATGCTACATACAGCCCAGTAGACAAAATTGCCTACTCTGTAGAAGCAGCACGTGTAGAGCAACGTACTGATTTGGACAAGCTTGTTATCGATATGGAAACGAACGGCACTCTTGAACCGGAAGAAGCTATCCGTCGTGCAGCAACTATTCTTGCTGAACAATTGGATGCGTTCGTAGATCTTCGTGATGTACGAGTTCCAGAGAAAGAAGAAGAGAAGCCGGAGTTCGATCCTATCCTACTTCGTCCTGTAGACGATCTTGAGCTAACAGTTCGCTCTGCCAACTGTCTAAAAGCAGAAGCGATTCACTACATTGGTGATCTTGTTCAGCGTACTGAAGTGGAGCTTCTTAAAACCCCTAACCTTGGTAAGAAATCACTTACTGAGATTAAGGATGTGCTTGCTTCTCGCGGCTTGTCTCTAGGTATGCGCCTAGAAAACTGGCCACCAGCGTCAATCGCTGAAGATTAATCAATATTAGTTAGAAGGATTAGGTCATGCGCCATCGTAAGAGTGGTCGTCAACTCAACCGCAACAGCTCACATCGCAAAGCGATGTTCAGCAATATGGCTAGCTCTCTTGTACGTCATGAAGTTATCAAGACTACATTGCCAAAAGCAAAAGAGCTACGTCGCGTAGTTGAGCCTTTGATTACATTAGCTAAGACTGACAGTGTTGCTAACCGTCGTCTAGCATTTGCTCGCACTCGTGATAACGAAGTTGTGGCAAAACTATTTAACGAACTAGGTCCACGTTTCGCTACCCGTCAGGGTGGTTACACACGTATCCTAAAAGCTGGCTTCCGTGCTGGTGATAAAGCTCCAATGGCTTACATTGAGCTTGTAGATCGCCCAGCTGCTGAAGAAGCTGCTGAGTAATAGTTCAGTTAGAACTGAAAAGCCGGGCATCTGCCCGGCTTTTTTGTGTCTGCAATTTAAGAATGAATATTAGTTTGCCTTAATACCAATCGTAGTAAGTAACTGATCATCCTAGCTTGTTAAAACACTCGATAACGGCGTTAGAATTTTTGATTGTAGAATAACTACTTATCAAAAAGTTCTGCCTTGTTATCCAGCGTTTTTCCTACGCTACTTCTGAACACTTACCTACTGTGATTGGTATAACTATAGTCGAATTGCCCATTCATATAAGTTTTAGCGGCAAGGCTAATAAGATAGCCTCTATCCCCACAAACTAGTTAATGAACCTAATAACCCACTGCTTGCGCCCTCAGAGGTCAGGTACTGTATGATAATGGGTGCAAATTGCGATACCAAGGCCGGATCTATTCCCAACCCTTCAAAGGTACTCTTCACTGAATCCATATCGGTGATCATCGACGTCAAGCCGGTTGATCCGGTGAAACTGTTTAGGCCTGGAATTAAAGAGCTTAATTCACTGGAGTTTTCATCCGATAGTTGCGTTTGAGCTAGAGAAAGTAAAGCACCCGCACCACCTGCTGCTTGAGTTGCTGTGACATCCAATTCACTAGAAAGTAGATCTGCCAAGGGGGTACTTTGCGCGGTATTGAGCTGCTCGCCTATCTGAGTGGTAAGCGCTGACATATCTGGTTGTTTCTCTTCATCATCATCTGAACCAAATAGTCCAAATAAAGCATAACTTGGGGTACTTAATACCAAGGCACCAATTAAGGTAGATACAGCTAGTCCCTTCATTCCGTATTCCTCTTTGTTTTAGGTTTCTTAAGTCTAGGTAAGGAATGAGCGCTTTGCTCAGTTTGCTTAAACGAATTGGCAATAAAAAACGGCGTTTAGTAGGCCGTTTTTTATAGTCTCATTAAGTTGAAATTATTGATTTAGTGCTTGCTCTAGGTCGGCGAGGATATCGTCAATATGCTCGATACCAACAGATAAACGAATCATCTCAGGGCTTACACCTGCATTTTTTTGTTCAACCTCTGTCAACTGTCGGTGTGTTGTCGAGGCAGGGTGGCAAGCAAGGGACTTCGCATCGCCAATGTTGACCAGGCGCTTGAAGATCTGTAGTGCGTCATAGAACTTAACACCTGCCTCGTAACCATCTTTCAAGCCAAATGAAAGTATACTTGATGGCTTACCTTGCATGTATTTCTGAGATAAAGAGTAAAACTCTGAATTGGTAAGTCCTGCGTAGCTCACCCAACTTACTTTAGGATGCTGTTGTAGGTAGTTTGCAACCTTAATAGCGTTCTCACAATGACGCTCCATGCGCAAAGAGAGTGTCTCGAGACCCTGCATCAGCATGAAGGCATTCATAGGCGACAAGGCAGAACCAGTATTTCGTAGTGGAACCGTACGTGCGCGACCAATAAATGCCGCTTCACCAAAGGCTTCTGCATAAACCACACCGTGGTAAGAAGGCTCTGGTTGGTTGAATACTGGGAATCTGTCTTTGTGTTGCGCCCAAGGGAACTTCCCTGAGTCGATGATCATGCCGCCCAAAGTGGTGCCGTGACCACCTACGTATTTAGTCAATGAATGAACTACGATATCGGCGCCATGCTCGATCGGTTTGCATATTGCAGGAGTCGCAACAGTATTATCTACGATGACAGGAACACCTTGTTGGTGTGCTAGCGTGGAGATGCCTTCAAGATCGGCGATGTTACCTGCTGGGTTACCGATGGACTCACAGTAAACTGCTTTGGTTTTTCCGTCTATTAGCGCCGCTAGTGTTTCTGGCTTGTCATCTGCTGCGAATCTGACCTCAATACCTAAGCTTGGGAACATGTGGGCAAACAGGGTATAGGTGCCACCGTACAATTGTGGCGTCGATACGATATTATCGCCTGCTTGTGCCAAGGTAAGCACGGCGTAATGTATTGCAGAGCTTCCCGCACTCACTGCTAGACCAGCGATCCCGCCTTCTAGGGCCGCCATACGTTTTTCTAATACATCATTAGTTGGGTTCATGATTCGGGTATAGATATTACCCGGGACGGCTAGATCAAAGAGATCTGCGCCATGCTGAGCATCATCGAATTCATAGGCCACGGTTTGATAAATCGGGGTAGCACAAGATTTAGTGGTTGGGTCGGTTTCGTATCCATGATGGATCGCTAGAGTTTCGTCTTTCATCTGCTTATTCCTATCCTTGTGGAAGAAATAAGATGCCACGTTTTAATGGGGTTCTACAAGAGGGGCTGTGTCGCGTTTTTGAATATAGAGTTTGCACAAAAAAAGGCTTTCCCGTGAGGAAAAGCCTTTTTAAACATAGTCTTTGTAAGAATTACAGGATAGCCAGTAGTTCTACTTCAAATACTAGTGCAGCGAACGGAGGGATTGCAGCGCCAGCGCCACGCTCACCGTATGCAAGATCTTGAGGAATGTATAGCTTCCACTTAGAACCAACAGGCATTAGTTGAAGAGCTTCAACCCAACCTTTGATAACGCCAGTTACTGGGAACTCAGCAGGTTGGCCGCGAGATACAGAGCTGTCGAATACAGTGCCGTCAGTTAGCTCACCGTGGTAGTGAACACGTACTTGTGCGTCAGAAGTTGGAACTTCACCAGTACCTTCAGTCAGTACTTCGTATTGAAGACCAGACTCAAGAACGGTTACTTCAGAACGAAGAGCGTTGTCTTTAAGGAACGCTTCACCGTCTGCAGCTGCAACTTTAGCTTGCTCTGCACGTGCAGATTCAACACGTGTGTGAAGCTCTTGAAGTGCGTTGTTGATCTCGTCAACTTCGATTGCTGGCATGCCGCCAGTCAAAGCTGTTGCGATACCTGCAGCGATAGCGTCAACGTTAAGGCCTTCAAGACCGCTGCCAGCTAGTTGCTGACCCATTTGTAGACCGATACCGTAGCTTGCTTTTTGCTCTACAGTTTCGAATTGAACTTCAGACATAATTGTCACTCTCAGTTTTTTGATATAAAGGCGCAAGCATACCAGTTCTGACCTGCGTTGAAAATTGCTCCTATAAATGCGGGTCAAATTTTATATAAATATTTCAGGCTCTCTTGATCATTTGGAAACCAAGTGTGTAAAAATCAAGTCAGCCAACACTGGAGTAGCTCTCAATTTCAGTTAAATTTCGTTCAATTCTGTTTCATAGAGAGAGTCGGGTGTGTTCATTGAGCGGTTTTTTTTATATCCTGATAGAAATGGATAAGTCGGAGTGATATGGGATGAATCGACGTACCCGCTCTAAGAGACACACAGAAGTATTATTAGACACGTGGAACCAAATAGAGTGGAAAGCACTGCCTTCAAAGATTAAAGGCGGCGTGACTTCGTTACCGAAATTACATCGCAGGGCGTTGATGATCATTGTACCTGTTACCTTGATCCTTGTTTTTATGCCAACCCCAAAGATCACTTCAGGGATTGAAGCTGGCACACCCATCAACGAGAGAGTATCAGTACCCATTAACACCCGTGGTTTGAGTGAGCAATCAGTCAGCACAACAACGACCACAACAAGCGTTGCCGTGGCAGGTGAAGAACCCGTCAAAGAGCAATGGATCGAGTATGAGGTGAAAGCAGGCGACACCTTGGCCAATGTGTTTCGTGAAAACAGTCTTGCAATGACTGATTTGAATGCCTTGGCAAAGATTGAGGGAATCGATAAGCCCCTTAGTCAGATTAAGCAGGGGCAACTTGTACGATTCAAGCGAGATGCAGACGGTCGCTTGGACATCCTTCAGCTTGAGCGTTCTGGTGATTCAGTGATGTTCTTCAGATTATCGGATGGTGGATTCGGTCGTAGTAAGTAACTACTTACTACGCTTTTCTTCGCATATCTATATGCGGGATACCATCTTCAAGGTAAGGGGCTGAGAAAGCCTCAAAACCATGTCTTTTGTAAAACTGCTCTAAATGCGCTTGAGCGCCAATTTCAATGGCTTGATTGGGCCACAGGTGTAGACACTCTGCTACCGCCTTCTCCATCAAGCTGTGCCCCAGCTTTAACTCTCTCACGGATGGGCAAACTACCACTCTACCTATGCTTGTCGCTGGATAAGATAATCCAGCAGGAATGAGGCGAGCGCCAGCAACCACACGGTCGTCAATGAGACCGATGAGATGCTTAACTCCATCAAGTAAATCTTTATTGTCTAGCTCTGGGTAAGCACACTCTTGCTCGACAACAAAGACATCGACACGAAGCTTCAATACTTGGTAGAGAAGTCGGTTGTCCATCTCGTCAAACGAAAGTCGTTTCCATTCAATCATGTAAGTAAGTACCCATTTACTAAAAGTGTGGCTATTCCGAATAGGTTATCACAACTTATACCAATCGTAGTAAATAGCTGGTCATCCTAGCTTGTTAAAACACTCGATAACGGCGTTAGAATTTTTGATTGTAGAATAACGACTTATCAAAAAGTTCTTCCTTGTTATCCAGCATTTTCCCTACGCTATTTCTAACCACTTACTTACTGTGATTGGTATTATCAATCAATTGAGATAGAGTCGGCATGCCTATTTTTAAGTCAATTAAGTAATAACAGATAAAAATATAGAATTTCCAGTTATAAATTGAACGCTGCATAATCGTCCTAACCTCATTAACAGGATGTTAGTATGCTCGACACAGTTGTTCCTCTTACCCCGCGCTCGGCGATTGACTCTAAATTGCCTTATACCACCCTGAAAAAAGGGGAGGTTGCATTAGTTGGAGCAGGTCCTGGTGACCCAGAACTATTAACTATTAAAGCGCTTAATATGCTGAGACAGGCCGAGGTTATCTTGTACGACTATCTCGTATCCGATGAGATCATGTCTCTGGTCTCTAGCGATGCGATCCTTGTTTGTGTCGGTAAGCGAGCGGGCGCTCACAGTGTTCCACAGCATAAAACCAATCAACTGCTCGTCGACTTTGCCAAACAAGGCTATCGTGTTGTGAGGATTAAAGGTGGCGATCCCTTTGTCTTTGGCCGAGGTGCAGAGGAGCTTGAGATCTTGGTGGACAACGGTGTGAGCTTTCAAGTGGTGCCTGGTATTACTGCGGCGTCTGGAGCCACCGCTTATGCGGGTATCCCTCTTACGCATAGAGATTACGCGCAGTCAGCTCTGTTTGTCACAGGCCACCTTAAAGATGAGGACTTTAGTGTTGACTGGTCTACTTTAGCGAGAAAGAACCAAACCCTAGTCATCTACATGGGGTTGATGAAGTCTGGTTTTATTGAAAAGCAGCTTCAGCAACATGGCAGGGCAGAAGATACCCCTATCGCGATTATTGAACGTGGTACACAGTCTTCTCAGAAGGTCATCTATGGCAAGCTTTCGGAGTTAAGTCAGCTGTCTATGCAGGCCGCATCGCCAGCGCTTATTGTTGTAGGAGAGGTGGTTGCTCTAGGGAAGAAATTAGAGTGGTTTAATAAAGACAGTGAGCACAGCCAAGAGTTGGCCTATGTATAACAAAAAGGCCTGAGTAGTAACGACTCAGGCCCTTAAAATTGGTTAGCAGATTTAGTCTTCGTAAGCCTCTAATGAGACCCCATTAAGTAGATAGCCAGTTTGAGCTAATTCACTTTCTATGGTTTGTGCTTTTAGTTCACCAACCACATACACTACGTCCCACAGCTGTTGTACAGGAGCCCCACTAGGGAATTTCACATAGATGATTTGGTTTGGTGGTGGTGGTGGTACGTGAATACAAGCACCAAAGTAGGGTACCAGCAGAAACTCAGTAACCTGATTCGCATCACCTTCGAGTGGGATGACAAATCCCGGGATCTTGACTTGGCTACCATCAAGCTCTGTACGCACCGAACCCACCATAGATTGCGCTTCAGCAGTAGTCCCGTCGTGATTTGAGGCAGATGGCATTCCCTGAATATCAAACTGAGCGCGCTCACTTTCAGGAACCAGATCAATCCAGTTCAGCTGAAGTGGTTCAGCATGGGCCGCAATGTTAAACATTGCTAGCACTGCAGTAGCAAGCCATAGGGCTATTTTTCTCATAACTTCTCTCTTAAATTCGAATTGTCATGCCATCAGCAAGAGACTGACGATATGCCCTAAATGCTGGAATAAATCCGATGACGACTCCGGCGCCTAGTACTAGGCCAATCAATGTCCACTCATGAGTGGTCAGCATATTCAACTCAATACTTATACCATAAAGTTTCTGAACTATGGGTTGTAGTATTAATAACAAGGCGTAAAGTCCTACGACACCCGTCGCAATACCGGCCATGGTTAGCGCAGTAGCTTCACTGACTAGCAAGACAAAGATATGTCTAGGTCTTGCGCCCATGGCTCTTAATATAGCCATTTCTCTACGGCGTTCTTGTAAGCTGGTTAACAAGCTACTTAGCATACCAAGTAGACCTGCGATAACCACAAAGCCTGATACCGCCAGTAACGCTTGCTCTGCAACAGACATCATGCCCCACAGCTCATGCAAAGCAATTCCAGGGAGTATCGCACTTAGAGGCTCTTTATTGTACGTGTTAATTTGTCGCTGCAGAGTAAAGGTTTGTATCTTAGATTTTAACCCCAGCATGAAGGCGGTGATTTCTTTAGGCTGAAAATCAATCTTCTCTAGCACTTCAGCTCCGGGGTTACCCCCCATGTTAGTGCCTGATTCCCACCCCACATGAATCGCTTCAATAGCCTCTAAAGAGACATGTACCGTTTTATCTACAGGTGTACCTGTCGGCGCTAAGATGCCGACGACTTTGAACGGTAGGTTATCGTGTCTTGCAAAGCCAACATCGGCGATGCCGTGAGCGATGATGATCTCTGTTCCTACTTTGTAGCCTAGAGTCTTAGCAACATCTGCTCCGATGGTCGCTTCAAAAAGACCATTGAATGGCTTACCCGCACTGAGCTCTAGATGCTGTTTCTTGCCGTATTTGTAGTGATCAAAATAGGCTTGGGTGGTGCCCATTACCCTAAAGCCCTTATGAGAGTCCCCAAGGGAGATAGGGATAGCCCAGTCTACGGCAGGATTGTTGCTGAATTCTTCATAGCTCTTCCAATCGATATTATTGGTGGCGTTACCAATACGGAAGACGGAGTAGAGTAATAGGTTTACTTGTCCTGAGCGAGCACCCACTATCAAGTCAGTGCCAGAGATAGTGTTAGCAAAGCTGTTTTTAGCTTGGGTACGAATACGTTCTACGCCCAGGAGCAATATGACGGAGATAGCCACTGTTAAAATGGTGAGAAAAGCAGTGGTCTTTCGGTTTGAAAGGCTTTTCCAAGCTAAATGCGCGGTCGCGTTCATTAATTTAAGGCTCCGGTTTTAACTAGGTTGATATCTTGCAGGTTGATACCTGTCTCGAACAGTTTTTCAAGTGTTGGGTCATGGCTAACAAAGACTAACGTAGAGTTTGCTTGCTCTGCCTGCTCCATAAGTAGCTCGATAAAAGCGGTTCGGTTTGCATAATCGAGAGCTGAGGTTGGTTCATCGGCAATGATCAGCTGTGGCTTGCCAATGAGTGCACGCGCTGCCGCGACACGTTGCTGCTGGCCGATACTTAATTCAATCACCGGCTTATTTAATAGGTCTTCGGTAAGGTGAAGTCGCAACAATAGCTCGCGGCCCTGCTGTTTGAGATCGCCGTCGACAGCATTTTTCCTTTGCTTAGAAAAATGGCAAGGAAGCACTACATTATCAATCACAGATAAGTAAGGCAGTAGGTTAAATTGCTGGAAAATATAACCAATGTGATCAGCGCGAAATCTATCCCTTTGAGTTTGAGATAGTGAAGATAATTCAGTGTCTAATACTTTGAGAGAACCGCTTTCACAAGAGGCAATACCTGTCAGGAGACTTAGCAGTGTCGATTTACCGCAACCACTTGGACCCTTGATAAACACATGCTCCCCTCTATTTACCTTGAGTTTCGGTATATCTAGGGTAGGTGTTGGGTTATCTGGCCATGAAAATCGAACATCTTGCAGTTCGATAACGGTGTCTATTTGAGAGTGTTCGGTCACTATGTTTCCTATATCAATATGTTGAAAAGTGACAGGAGATGGCCACTACCTGAGTAGCGGCCATTTTTTGATTAAAGCTTGATAACAGTGTTGCCTTTGGTGAGCTCCGTAGCAATCTGTGAAGAGTCGGTTAGAAGGTTAACTCGAATCGTCTGTGTGCCACTGAATAGCTGGAACCAGTCGCTATCAATCTCGGTAAGTTTGCTGACATCTTTACATTGGTACTGATACGCAATGTTGAACTCACCGTGGCCACCACTATGGTCATGATCGTGTGCGTCATGGTCATGCTCGTCCGCATGATCGTGATGATCGTGAGCGTCATGGTCATGCTTGTCCGCATGATCGTCGTGGTCGTGCGCGTCATGGTCATGCTTATCTGCATGATCATGCCCATCATGATCGTCATGATCAGAGTGGTCATGACCTTCATCACCGCCGAGTGTATGTGAAACTTGTGCAGTGGATAGCTCACAGCCTGCTGCTGAGCTCATTTTTAAGATAGAGTCAGCTGCATTTAGTTGAGCAAGTGCTTTTTCCAGTGCCTGGTGCTGTTCATCGTTGGTTGGTGCGTGCTCAAATCCAACTACGTCTGCACCTGGAGCAAGAATTTCAACAAGAAGGTCTTGGCCATCTTGAGCAATGTTAAACTCAACACTGCCGTGAACGTGAGCACTATGTTGACGGAAGTTTTCTTCAGCATGAACTGAAACGGAGGCTACCGCTAGCGTTACAGCGCTTAGGGTGAATAGTGGCTTAACAGCTTTTATCATTGTTCTAATTACCTAAAGAAGTAGAAACGACGCATTCTAGCGTCGAAATCTTTCAATCATATTTCTCTGCTATCTCTAGTCCCAACCAATTGCGTTGGAACTAGTTAACAGAACTCAGACAGTCAAGCTTCTAAAAAGTTTGAGTTTTATAGGTTTTCTCTAACTAAAGAGATTACTTGTTGTATCTCTTCAGCGGTTAACTCACCCTCTTTAGCCCAAAGGATATTGCCGTTGTTATCTTGAACCGCAATCAACGAGGTTTTTGGTTCAAGATCCCAGGCTTTAGCCACTTCGCCATTTTCATCTAACACGATTGAGGAGTGCGGGAACTCAATTTTGCTGTCCTCTGCACTCGACTTTACAAATGAGCTAGTACCCCAAATAGCATCGTCTTGATTGACTATGGTTGTGGTTTGGTACTTATCCTGCGGGAAGTCGGCTTGGACGATTGCATCTATCATTGGCTTATTTAAAGCCTTAGCTGCAGAGCGACCGGCAATAGCTTGTATTACGCGTGTCTTACCCACCATGCTTGCTGAATCCCATTCATGATATGTTATATCATCGTTTTTTACCATCGCTTCCCCATGACTAGCAACGCTCACCATTGGGGCTTTCTCTCCGGTGGTTAGATTCAGCGCCCATGAAGACAAAGGTAGAGTCATTCCAAGAACTGCGATTAAATGTTTTGCTTTCATAGATCTTCCGTTGTTGTGCTAAACGCGATAGTTGGCTTTAAGTATATGTTAAATCGATTATTTCACACTTAACACTAGTCGTTTTGTGGTGGGAAACAAACTCCCGTACCACCAATTCCGCAATAACCATTTGGATTTTTGGCTAAATATTGCTGGTGGTATTCTTCCGCAAGGTAGTATGGGCCAGCCGACGCGATCTCTGTGGTAATAAAAGGTTTACCTGATTGAGCCAATAGCTGCTGATAGGCAGTTTGTGACTCTTTTACAGTAATCATTTGCTCATCGCTGTAGGTATAAATAGCAGAGCGATATTGAGTGCCTCTATCATTACCTTGACGCATTCCTTGAGTGGGGTCGTGCTTTTCCCAAAATACTTGCAATATGGCCACTAAAGAAACCTTACTTGGGTCGAAGATGACACGCACGATCTCCGTATGACCCGTTTGTCCAGAACAGACCTCTTCATAGGTTGGATTGGGCGTATAACCGCCGGCATAACCGACGGATGTAGAGACAACCCCTGGAATACTCCAGAAAAGACGCTCTGCTCCCCAAAAACACCCCAAACCGAGTAATATTTGTTGGCAACTTTTTGCTGGTGGCATGGTCAAATCTGTGTGGTTTACAAAGTGTTGCCCTGACTCAAGGATGGGATTATCACGACCGGGTAGTGCTTCTTCCTTTGAAATCATGATTTGTTTGTCAAACATGTGGCCTCCTAGCGAAAGTAAGTGATTTTTTAAATTTTTTATCATGGATCAATCCTTTATACTATTTAGTCGCTCCCTTGGGGAATTTTTCTGGCTACACACCTCTGTTTCGTTACAGGAAGTACAGTAACAATTACATAATGAATCAACGCGTAATACGGATATTTATCGCTTTCGCTTTTTTGGTTTTTAGCCAATTAGGTCGAGCTGAGGCTACTCTCAACGTTAATGGACTTTCAGATAAGGCCGAAGACAACGTTGAGGCATATCTGTCTGCAATTCCTGAGCAAGAGTATTCCACGTCCCTTCGTTTTCAGTCTCGTGTTGAAGAGAGCATAGTTCAAGCGGTTAGGGCTTTGGGCTATTACCATCCTGAACTCACCTTTACGGTCAACGAAGAAGACCAAGAGCTTAATGTCGATGTTAAGTTGGGTGAGCCTGTGATTATCGAAGAGTTGGATATTCAACTTAGTGGTGAAGCAGAAGATGACCCAGCATTTGAGGCTTTAATCAAGGCAAGTCAACTTAAGAAAGGTGCACAGCTCAGTCATGGTGATTATGACGCTCTAAAGTCCGGTCTGCGTAACTTGGCGCTCAAGCGAGGCTATTTTGAGGGAGACTTCAGCGTTGCGCGCCTTGAGGTTGCCCCAGATCTGAATCAGGCTTTTATACACCTCCATTACGAAAGTGGTATTCGTTACACCTTCGGCCCTACTAGCGTATCAGGCTCACAAATAGAGCGAGATAGAGTCTTCTCGCTTATCCCATTTGAGCGAGGTGACCCTTATCTTGCTAGTGATATCGGCCAGCTCAACCAAAACCTATCTAGTACTTCGTGGTTTTCCTCGGTCTATGTGGAACCTGATTTGAGCCAAGTCGGCAATGGAAACCGTGAATTACCGATGGCCATTCGTCTTTCTCCACAGTCGCGCCATCAAGTGGAAACGGGTATCGGTTACTCTACCGATATTGGAGTCAAAGGCTCTCTGAATTGGAAACGCCCATGGTTGAACCCTCAAGGGCATAGTTTTTCCAGTAGCTTTTCTCTGTCTAAACCTGAGCAGGAAATTGTAGCGAGTTATAAAATTCCACTGGAAGATGTGCTTCGCGAATACTATCAAATTCAATATGGTATGAAATACCTAGACAACAACGATACGCAAAGCTTTGAATCGAGCTTGGGTTTAGAGAGGCACTGGCAACTCGAGAGTGGCTGGCACCGCACCGCGTTTATTCGTCTACTCAATGAAGATTTTACCCAGGGTAGTCAGGAAGACCGCTTTACTATGCTATTGCCAGGGATTTCCTATTCCAAAACACGCTCACGCGGTGGCGCTATGCCTACCTGGGGTGATAAGCAGACGATTTCCTTTGAGTATGGCGACCCAGCCGTTTTATCTGAAGCTCGTGTATTACGAGTGCAAGGAAGAACCACATGGATTCGCAGTTATGGTGGCAATCACCGCGGTATCTTCTATATCGGTGGTGGTGCCAACTTTACTGAATCTGTGTTCGACCTACCGCCATCTTTGCGTTTCTTTGCCGGCGGTGATAACAACCTCCGTGGTTATGAATACGAGTCGGTTTCTCCTAAGGATAGTGAGGGTAAGCTAACGGGTGCTAAGTTTATGGCCACGACTAGTCTAGAGTATCAGTATCGAGTGTATGGAAATTGGTGGATGGCCGCCTTTGTGGATTATGGTGACGCATGGAATGAAACACCCGAGGGGAAAACTGGTACCGGTGTTGGCATAAGATGGGCGTCACCTGTGGGGCCCGTTAGGCTTGATTTTGCCTTTGGTTTGGATGCAGAAGAGGGTACAGATAAGTTCCAGCTTCACTTTGGTTTGGGGCCTGAGTTGTAATGACGCAAGAATCACAACAAAACGAACAGCAAGCAACAGCGGTAGTTCCGCCGGTTGCTAAGAAAAAACGCTCCTTATGGCGTCGTTTCTTGCGTGCGATTGCTCATCTATCGCTGGGTATGCTCGCTCTGATTTTGCTCGTCATCATTACGTTATGGGTACTGCTTTTCACTAACCCAGGGCTTAATGGCATTATTTGGACAGCGGAAAAGTTTGTTCCTGAGTTAAAGGTAGAGGACACAGAAGGCTCTCTACTTAACGACTTTCAGCTTTACGGCATTGAATATAACAACCCTGACCTGTTTGTCGCATTGCAGGCAGAAAAGCTTGCGCTAGATATACAGCTACGCTGCATTCCCAAGGTTGAGCTATGTATTAAAACCTTAGGCATAGAAGGGGCCAACTTTGCCCTCACCGATATCGCTCCAAGTGAAGAGGTGGCGCAGCAGGAACCCAGTGAGCCTATTACCAGTGTCTCTCTTCCTTTCGGTCTGGGCGTAAAAATTGAGCGCCTGTATCTGAATAGAATCGATCTGGATATCTTGGGTAATAAGATCGCATGGAGAGAGTTCGAGACTGGAGCGCAAATGCGCTTTGATAGCCTTACCTTGAATCCGACGCGCCTTGATGGCGGCCGACTAACACTTGCTACAAGCGAAGGTGAGCCTGAGGTGGCACAAGAGGCCAGCACTGACTCGTCAAAGTCAAAGATTGTTTTACCTGAGGTATGGATCCCTCTTAGCGCCAAGATTGAAGATATTACCGTCACCGACTTTAAAATGACGTCGCCAGAGGTAGAGATAGACCGAGCACATTTGGTTGGTTCTGCTGAAGGAAATAACGTTACCGTTCAAACCTTTGAATTGGCTATGCCACTTGTCGATTTAAATCTAGATGGCGAAGTCGAACTCAAAGAAGACTACCCACTCACTATCAATACAGATGCAAAAATAAAGCAAACCACTCTTGCAGGTCAGACTTTGTCATTAAATGCCGAGGGCAGTGTGGCTGACTTAGCACTAAGTGCAGGGTTGAGAAAACTCATTGTTGCGGATATCGATGCCAAACTAGAGCCCCTAGATCCCGATATTCCATTTGATATCGATTTAAGGCAAGGGCAAGTGCAGTGGCCGTTGCAAGGCGAGGCCGACTACAAGGCTCAAATAGCCTCTCTTCAAGCCAAGGGTATTTTAGACAAGTACACCCTCGACTTAATGGGCGCAGTGCAAGGCAAGACGATTCCTGATGTGGATCTTACTGTGGATGGAGAAGGTAGCCTAGAGCACATAGATCTAGAAAGTATCGATGTCAAAACGCTGCAAGGCGTTATTGAAGGTAGTGTAATGGCGAATTGGGCTAGCCCTATCAATTGGGCCGCTAATCTTCAATTACAGCATATTCAACCTGGGAGTTATTGGCCGGAGGCTGAAGGCGATATCAGCGGGAGTTTAGTAACAACCGGTCGATTGCCAGAGAAAGGCGGTTGGGAGGTTGAGCTTTCTGAGCTTGATATTGACGGCATATTCCGTGATTACCCACTCAATATTAACGGTGTACTTGACGCCAAAGACGCGACAGGTAAGGGAGACTATCGATTTGATACTCCGGGTTTGGTTGTGGCGCATGGGCAGAACAATATCCGTATTTCAGGGGGCCTTGATCAGAACTGGAATCTGGATACCAAACTCGATATTCCAGTAATAAAGCATACAGTGCCAGATTTAGACGGCTCCGCCATTGGATTAATCGAACTTCGAGGGCCCTTCGCTACGCCTGAGGTCATTGCTGATGTCACTGCGAACAAGATTGCTTGGCAAGAACAGCTGACGATTGAGTCCATAACCCTGAAAGGAGATGTTGAGCCATTGCCGACTCCGGGAGGAAAGCTCAACTTGGTTGTTCAAGGCTTGCAGCACCTCGAACAGAAAGTAACGCGCAGTGAGTTTAGTTTTAATGGAACTCAAGAGCAGCACAGAGCGTCATTTAGCATTGACTCAGAGATGGTTAAGGGCGGAGTGAGCGTATCAGGTAGCCTAGAAACCAAGCCTGGTATTAAGTGGAGGGGTGAACTGCAAGATGCCAGCCTGACCACTGTACAAGGTGAATGGAAGTTAGATCATAGTCCAAAGCTTTCCTATGACGTTGATACACAAGTGGCGTTTGTTGAGGCTCACTGTTGGCTGCAGGCCGACTCTAAGCTGTGTCTTGATAAGGATGTGCAAGCTGGCCAATCTGGCGAGGTGTTTGCTAGCGTTCAGAATTTCAATTTCTCCCAGGTAGCATCACTACTGCCAAAAGAGCTTACCTTAGTGGGTAAGGTTGATGCCAATGCCCGTGCAAAATGGTCACCAACAGCCTTGCCTGAGGTTGAGGTTAAGGTTGACCTTCCTAAGGGAAGTGTTACACAACAGCTGGATCGCCCAGTGACAGTTGGGTGGAATAAAGCCAACCTTAAGGCGAGCCTAGTTAAAGACGACCTCAAGGCTGAATGGTTAATTGATCTGACCGACAACGGTGATATCAAAGGGCGCGTTGATTTAGACAAGGTATCCAAAGAAAACAAACAGATAGATGCACGCTTGCAACTCCAGCAGATCACTTTGGATATGCTAGAGCCCCTGTTCGGCGAATTCAGCAAGGTGGGAGCGGATATTAACTCTGACATTCAATTACAAGGCCCTGTTGAACAGCCTAAGATCTTTGGCGACTTTAGAATTGAGAACATTGTCGCCACCGGTGATATCAGCCCTATTGACGTGACCTCTGGTCAAGTAATAGCGAAATTCTCCGGTTATCAAGGTGACTTCGATGCCAAAATCAAGACCGAAGAGGGGGAGCTCTTGATCACCGGTAACAATGATTGGCAAGACATGACAGATTGGCGAGCTAACTACAATATTTCCGCCAACCAATTGCTAGTGGATGTTCCCCCTGTAGTGAAGGCGAAAATTGAACCTGATATTGATGTCGCTATCTCTCCTGGCCTCATTGACGTGAAAGGAGAGGTGAGATTACCTTGGGGAAGAATTACCGTTGAGGAACTTCCACCGTCAGCAATTTCAGTGTCTTCGGATGAGGTGATTTTAGATAAAGACCTAAAACCATTAGAGAAAAGCTCTGATTTCCCATTTGCGATTAAGACGGATATCAAGGTCATTATTGGCAATGACTTTTTGCTAAATGCTTTCGGCTTGAAAGGTGGCCTTGTCGGTGAAATCAATGTCACTCAAAAGAATGAGGCTCCGTTCATTCTTGGAGAGGTAAATATTGTCGATGGTAAATATCGCTCCTTTGGTCAAGACTTAATTATTGATGAGGGTAAGGTCCAGTTTAATGGGCCTGCAGATCAACCGTATCTGTCGATTAAAGCGATTCGAAACCCAGACAATACTGAGGACGACGTCGTAGCAGGTATCCAAGTTACAGGCCCTGCCGATGAACCTAGCATCGAAGTGTTCTCCGAACCCTCTATGCCTCAAGCGAATGCCTTATCGTATATTTTGCGAGGGCAGGATATAGATAGCGACTCTGGCGGTAATGCCATGACGACAGCGCTTATCGGTTTGAGTTTGGCTCGAAGTGGACGTGTCGTCGGTGAGATCGGCGAAGCCTTTGGGGTGAGCGATCTGCAATTAGATACGACAGGTACCGGAGATGATTCTCAGGTCACGGTAAGTGGCTACATTCTCCCTGGCTTACAGGTCAAATACGGTGTGGGTATTTTTGAACCCGTTGGTGAGTTCACATTCCGCTATCGATTGATGAAAGACCTGTATTTAGAAGTGATGTCAGGCACAGATAGCGCCGTAGATTTATTGTATCAGTTTGAATTCGATTAAGCATAGGGTGAAGGTATGCAGCATTTAGTTTTTGTTTATGGAACCTTGAGACGAGATGAAGCGAATCATTACCTTCTACAAGGAAGTGAGTTGCTAGGCGTGTTTGAGACGCCACCACAGTACGCACTTTATGACTTCAGCACGCTACCAGGCATTGTTGAGGGCCACGAGGTCATCACCGGAGAGGTCTATAGGATCAGTGATGAGGTGCTTGCCAAGCTGGATATTTTTGAAGATGTGCCAATTGAGTACAGAAGAGAAACCATCGATACTCCCTTCGGTGAGGCATGGATCTATATTTACCAAGGAACTGAATCAGGCAAAGCGATAGAGTCAGGAGATTGGAACTTACGTAATTAGGCCAATAGGCTCTAATCATATTAAACAAGGAAGTATGCATGAAATGGATGTTAACGGCGTTGAGTTGCGTGTTGCTATGGGGCTGTGTGGGTAAACCGGATCAGATCACTCCGGTAAACAACTTTGAGTTAGAAAGGTATCTTGGCAAGTGGTATGAGATCGCTCGTCTTGATCATTCCTTTGAGCGGGGCATGAATCAAGTCTCCGCGGAATACTCGATGCGCGAAGATGGCGGCGTTAAAGTGTTAAACAGTGGCTATTCCACAGAAGACAAAGAGTGGAACAGTGCTGAGGGTAAGGCCTATTTCGTTGAGTCTGAAGACTTGGGATATTTGAAGGTTTCCTTCTTTGGACCTTTTTACGGCTCCTACATCGTCTTTGACTTAGAAAAGCAAAACTATGATTATGCCTTTGTCTCTGGACCAAATCATTCCTACCTTTGGCTACTTTCGAGAACGCCGCAGATAAGCGATGACATAAAGCAGAAATTTAAAAGCCAAGCTAAAGAGCTTGGCTTTGATACTAGCGAATTAATCTGGGTCGAACAGACGGCAGATTAGTACTGGTCAGGATTATCGCGCATGAAACCGTGCAAGGTTTCTACCATGTCGGTCGAGCCTGCGAAGAATGGAACACGTTGGTGCAATTCTTCAGGCTTGATCTCCATAATGCGACGCTCGCCATCGGTAGCTTCACCACCAGCTTGCTCTGCTAGGAAAGCGATTGGGTTGCACTCATAAAGAAGACGCAGTTTGCCGGTTGGGTAAGCGCGGGTGCTAGGGTAAAGGAAGATACCACCTAACAGTAGGTTACGGTGGAAATCTGATACCAAAGAACCAATGTAGCGAGACGTGTAAGGGCGCTTACCTGCTTCATCTTCTTCCTGACAGTATTTGATGTACTTCTTCACTCCCGCAGGGAAGTTAATGTAGTTACCCTCGTTGATAGAGTAGATAAAGCCCTGCTTAGGAATACGCATGTCTTCGTGCGACAGACAGAAAGAACCGATAGACGGATCGTAAGTGAAGCCGTGAACGCCTTTACCCGTTGTGTAAACTAGCATGGTTGAAGAACCATAGATCACGTAACCAGAGGCTACTTGCTCTGTACCTGGTTGTAGGAAATCACGAGCTTCTGTTGGGCCACCAATCGGAGATAAGCGACGGTAGATAGAGAAGATAGTACCTACAGATACGTTTACATCGATGTTGCTAGAACCATCTAGAGGATCCATCAATACCACGTATTTTGCTTGTTTGTTTATCTCACTGTCGAAAGAAACGAAGTCGTCTTCTTCTTCACTCGCAATACCACAAACTTGGTCACGGTTTTCAAGAGCAGCTTTGAAGGTATCGTTTGCTAATACATCCAGTTTTTGTTGTGCTTCGCCTTGAATGTTTTCTGCACCGGCTGCACCTGTAATATCAACAAGGCCTGCCTTGTTGATTTCACGGTGTACCACTTTAGCCGCCAGATTAATTGACGACAACAGAGACGAGAGATCACCGCTAGCATGGGGGAAGTCATGCTGCTTCTCGATAATAAATTCACCTAACGTTCTTAAATTGGACATGGGGGGTTCCGTTTATTTGTATGACAAGTTCTTTTTTTAGCCAAATATACAGCACAAAACATATTACGACACGCGAAGTAACTGATCTATTTCACAGTTTTCTGACTTTCATCACTCGCAATGCTATGGGTTAGTGTCCAGAATCTGGTTAGAATCAAGTATAAGGCTTATTGGCTCACCTTGGGATAGAGCCACCTCTCAAAGCAAATGGAAACTTTATGCATATTCATATACTCGGAATTTGCGGCACCTTTATGGGTGGCGCTGCAGTACTAGCAAAGCAGCTTGGTCACAAAGTGACGGGGAGTGATGCAAATGTTTATCCTCCAATGAGCACACTGCTTGAGTCGGAAGGGGTTGAGATAATCCAAGGCTACGACCCAGAGCAACTGGAGCCTCGTCCAGATCTAGTGGTTATCGGTAATGCAATGAGTCGCGGTAACCCTTGCGTTGAATATGTGTTGGACAACAATCTTAAATACACCTCAGGCCCGCAGTGGTTACAAGAATTCCTTTTACACGATCGCTGGGTGCTGGCTGTGGCGGGCACTCATGGTAAAACGACCACTTCAAGTATGCTGGCTTGGATATTGGAAGACTGTGGCTATGAGCCAGGGTTTCTTGTGGGCGGTGTGCTGGGCAACTTTGAACAATCTGCTCGCCTCGGCGGCAGTATGTTTTTTGTGGTAGAGGCTGACGAATACGACAGTGCCTTTTTTGACAAGCGCTCTAAGTTTGTTCATTACCACCCTCGTACTCTAGTGATGAATAATCTCGAGTTTGACCACGCAGATATCTTTGATGACCTAGAAGCCATCAAGCGCCAGTTTCATCATTTAGTCAGAACCGTTCCGAGTAACGGGCGCATTTTATCTCCTGCCGACGATGAAGCCTTGAGTGATGTGCTGTCGCGCGGATGCTGGAGTGAAACCGAATTCTCCAGCAAAGACTGGCAAGTGAAAAAACAAAAAGCAGACGGTAGCCACTTTGAGGTGCATTTGAAGCAACAGAAAGTCGGTGAGGTGAAGTGGGACCTAGTAGGCGACCACAATGTAAATAACGCCTTGATGGCAATAGCGGCGGCGAGACACGTGGGCGTTGTTCCTGATTTGGCTTGCGAGTCTTTGGGCCGATTTATTAATACCAAGCGTCGCTTAGAACTGAAAGGGGAAGTTAATGGTATCACCGTTTACGATGACTTTGCCCATCACCCAACAGCGGTTGAACTCACCTTAGATGGTTTGCGTAATAAAGTCGGAGAGCAAAGAATATTTGCGGTGCTAGAGCCAAGATCAAGCACTATGAAGATGGGTGTTCACAAAGATACTCTTGCGGCGTCCCTAGGCTTGGCTGATAAGGTATTTCTTTATCAGCCTGACAGCATAGAATGGTCAGTGGAGGATATTGCACAGCAGTGCTCTCAGCCAGCGCAAGCATCTAACTCAGTGGATGATATTGTCAAATCTTTAGTCGAAGAGACGAGACCCGGCGATCATATATTGGTCATGAGCAATGGTGGCTTTGAGGGAATCCATACTAAGCTTCTACAAGCACTATAGGTAGCGGAACATTAATGCAGCGTAACCAACAACAAAAAAGCATCACACTGGCGATGACTGGAGCCTCTGGGGCTCCTTACGGCCTAGCATTGCTCAAGAAACTGCTAGAGGCGGATTATAAGGTTTTCTTTCTTGTCTCTTCTGCGGCCCGTGTAGTGTTAGCCACTGAGCATAATCTTAAGCTTCCTAGCGGTCCTGATGCTATTAAAGCAGCACTGGTGAAGCATTTGGGTTGTGATGACACCAAGCTGGTGGTGTGTGGTAAAGAAGACTGGTTCTCTCCAGTGGCATCAGGTTCAGCCGCGCCTAAGCAGATGATCGTGTGTCCTTGCTCTGCAGGAAGCCTTGCCTCGATTGCTCATGGTATCTCTGACAATCTTATTGAGCGCGCTGCAGACGTGGTGCTTAAAGAGCGTGGTCAGTTGATCTTGGTGGTGCGTGAGACACCATTCTCAACGTTACACCTAGAGAATATGCTTAAGCTGTCCAAGATAGGGGCGACGATTATGCCAGCTGCACCGGGCTTTTATCATCAACCGCAGTCTATTGAAGATCTGGTTAACTTCATGGTGGCACGAGTACTCGACCATATCGGTGTGAACCAAGATTTGGTTCAGCCCTGGGGCTACGATAGGCGTGAGTAATGGGTTCAAAAGAGTAACGCCTGCGATAAGCTGGCGTTACTCTTTCTATACTCCTGTGAATTAAAGATTCTCCTCGGCAAATTCTGCTAGTCGGCTTCGCACAACACCGTTGAGGTGAATGTTTGCCGAGCCTTCAAAATTCTTGAAGCGCTCCACCATGTAGGTTAAGCCTGAAGTAACAGGGGTCAAATAAGCGGAGTCTATCTGTGCAAGGTTACCAGAGCAGACAATCTTAGTGCCCTCACCACAGCGAGTAATAATGGTCTTGATCTGCGAAGCAGTAAGGTTTTGGCACTCATCCAATAAAACAAAAGCGTTTTGAATGGAGCGTCCGCGCATAAAGTTAATAGATTTAAACTGAATGTTGGCCTTCTCGCAAATATAACGCAGTGACCCTTCCGTACAATGGTCGTTCTTGTGTAGGGCCTCTAGGGTATCGGTGACTGCAGCAAGCCAAGGCAACATTTTTTCTTCCTCGTTACCAGGTAAGAAACCGATGGATTCTCCGATCTCCGGAGTATTGCGAGTCACGATGATCTTATCGAACATGTTTTGTTCAACGCTTTGTTCAAGAGCGGCGGCCATGGCTAGCAAGGTTTTACCACTGCCTGCTGCACCCGTTAATATCACCAAGTCGATATCAGGATCCATGAGAGCATCGAGTGCCATCCCTTGATACACATTCTTCGGTCTAATATCCCAAGCGCGACGACTCATGATCTTGTCTCGACTTAGATCTTTTAGAGTGACTGACTCCGAGTCTATCTCGGTTACACGGGCGGCAAAGTCGCTGTCAGAATCTAAAATGTATTGGTTTATGTAGGGCTGTTCGATACTGGATTGGCTAATTAGGTGGTGGGTTTTTCCGGCTAGGGCGATTGAGTTGACTTCGCTTATTTTGTCCCAAAATGTGCCTTCATATTGAACAAATCCTTTGGTCAGGTACTGCACGTCGTCAATGAGTTGGTCGGTGCGATAGTCCTCTACGTGCCGGACGCCTGCACCTTTGGCGCGTAGCCGCATATTGATGTCTTTGGTGACGAGCACTACATCACGTGGTGAGCGTTTGTTTTGTAGGTAGATAACGGCATTGAGTATTCGATTATCCCCCGCCTTATCCGCGAAGGCTCTTACCGTTTCTTGCAGTTCAAAATCAGCCAGTATCGAAAGCGTGCCTGTCGATTTTGAGTCATTGTTAAAACGGATACCCTCAGATATCTGATCGGGAGTCGCTTCGCGAAATAAATCCTCCAGAGTACGAATCGCAACGCGCGCATCACGAGCTACATCTCGTTTGCTGTCTTTGATTCGGTCTAGTTCTTCTAACACCGTCATGGGAATGACGACGTCGTGTTCTTGAAAGGAAAAAATGGCGTGTGGTTCGTGAAGTAGGATGTTGGTGTCGAGTACGAAAATCTTGCGTTCGCTATCACCCATAAGCGTCTCCTTTGCTTATCTGACGTTGTGTATCCAAGCGATCTCAAAACCCAGTTTGTAGACTGGTGAAGAGAGTCCAGTTAGATATCGAATACCTCTTCTATTTTGAGTGTAGTTTGGTTTCATTTGTTTGACAGTTTGATTGCATAATTTATATCCAGTGAAATTAAGGTTTTACGTGCCCCCCTTGCATCGATGTACTATGATGGCGCCCTTTTTCTGATAGGAAACTTAGCCAGATCTGCTCGGTTTTCTTCTACTATTGTTAGAGTCAAATTTATAAAAGGGTTTTAGCTGAATGGCATTTGCGATTGGTCAACGTTGGATTAGTGATACAGAGAGTGATTTAGGTCTTGGAACGATAGTTGCCATTGATGCGAGAACGGTAACCTTGATGTTTGCCGCCTCAGAAGAAGAGCGACTGTATGCTATCAGTGATGCCCCGATTACTCGTGTTACCTTTGCTGCTGGCGATACCATCGAAGCGCATGAAGGCTGGTCACTGAACGTTGAACAGGTCATTGAAGAGAAAGAGGTGCTTTGCTACGTAGGCACGCGTGAAGATACCGGTGAGCAAGGCGTGGAGCTTCGAGAGATTTTCCTAAGTCACCAGATCCGTTTCAACAAGCCACAAGACAAGCTGTTTACCGGACAAATTGACCGCATGGACAATTTTGTATTGCGTTATCAGGCTTTGAATAACCAATACCAGCAGCATAGAAGCCCACTTCGAGGGTTGACGGGTATGCGTGCTGGTTTGATTCCTCATCAGCTGTTCATTGCTCAAGAAGTCGGGCGTCGATACGCACCGCGTGTTTTACTGGCCGATGAAGTAGGTCTAGGTAAAACCATTGAAGCCGGCATGATCATCCATCAGCAAGTACTGGCGGGTCGTGCTGAACGAATTCTTATCGTGGTGCCTGAGACGCTGACACATCAATGGCTGGTGGAAATGATGCGTCGCTTCAACTTGCATTTCTCTGTATTTGACGAAGAGCGCTGTGTTGAGGCTTTTGCAGAAGCAGCCAACCCATTTGATACACAGCAGTTGGTGCTTTGCTCGCTGGATTTCCTTAAGAGCAGCCCTAAGCGCCATCAACAGGCGTTAGAAGCCGAGTGGGACTTGTTGGTTGTCGATGAGGCTCATCACCTTGAGTGGAGTCTTGAGGCGCCAAGCCCTGAGTATATGGCTGTCGAATCGCTAGCATCAAAGATTCCTGCTGTACTGCTGCTAACCGCAACGCCAGAGCAATTAGGTCGTGAAAGCCACTTTGCGAGGCTACGCCTATTAGATCCAGACCGCTTCTATGATTACCAGGCCTTTGTTAGTGAAGAAGAAAATTACGCTCCTGTGGCAGAGGCCGTAAGCCAGTTGCTTTCAGGTCAAGCGCTACCTAATGATGCTAAGAATCAAATTACAGAGCTGTTATCCGAGCAAGACGTAGAGCCAATATTTAAGGCTATCTCTGATGAGCAGCACCCTGAACAGCAGGCATCGGCAAGACAAGAGCTGATTGATAACCTGATGGATCGCCATGGTACGGGACGGGTGTTGTTCCGAAATACTCGTGCTGCGATTAAGGGATTCCCTGAACGCCGAGTGCACCTGCTCCCTATGCCTTTGCCAGAGCAATACGCCCGCGCTATTAAAGTGTCAAAGATGTTCAATGTTGACCTGCCAATAGAAAAACAAGCAGGCATCATGCTTTACCCTGAAGAGGTCTTCCAAGAGCTAGGAGATACTGGCTCGTGGTGGCAATTTGATAGCCGAGTAGATTGGCTGATCGAGAAGGTGAAAGAAAAGCGCTCTGAAAAGGTACTGGTTATTGCATCAAGAGCCACGACAGCATTGCAACTTGAACAAGCATTGCGTGAGCGTGAAGGCATTCGAGCTACTGTGTTCCATGAAGGCATGTCGATTATAGAGCGTGATAAAGCGGCCGCTTACTTTGCTCAAGAAGAGGGCGGCGCGCAAGTACTGATCTGTTCAGAGATTGGCTCAGAGGGACGTAACTTCCAGTTTGCTAATCAGTTAGTGATGTTTGACCTGCCATTTAACCCAGACTTACTAGAGCAGCGTATTGGTCGCTTGGATCGTATTGGTCAGAATTCTGATATTGATGTATTCGTACCTTACTTAGAGGGCAGCTCTCAAGGCGTGCTGGCGCATTGGTACAATGAAGGCCTTAACGCCTTTGCTGAAACCTGCCCAACGGGTCGTACTGTGTATGAGAAGTTCTCTTATGAGTTAACGGAGATGATCGCGACTGGTGATAGCTCAGCGCTTCCAGATGTGATTGCTCAATCGGCAAAGATTAACCAACAGCTTAAACAAGATTTAGAGCAAGGCCGTGACCGACTATTAGAGATGCACTCTAATGGCGGTGAGCGAGCGCAGGACTTGGTTCATGAAATTGCCTCTAAAGACAATGATACCCAGTTCGTTAGTTTTGCCCTTAGCCTATTTGATTGTATTGGGCTAAACCAAGACGATAAAGGAGAGAATGCACTGGTCGTAACTCCTTCTGAGCACATGCTAGTGCCGAGTTATCCAGGGCTTCCATATGATGGTGCAACCATCACCTTTGATCGTGATACGGCGCTTTCCCGCGAAGATATGAACTTCATGTCTTGGGAGCACCCAATGATTCAAGGCGGTATTGATTTACTGCTGAGTGAAGGAGTGGGGGCGTCAGCGGTTTCTTTATTAAAAAACAAAGCCTTGCCAGTGGGTACTATGCTTTTAGAGTTGGTGTATCTGGTCGATGCACAAGCGCCTAAACGCAGTGGTATTTCCCGCTTCTTACCGCAAACGCCAATTCGCTTGATGCTAGACGGTAAAGGCAACGATCTCTCTGAGCAGGTTGAGTTTGATAGCTTTAATCGCCAGTTGAGCCCGATTAATCGTCATATGGCCAGCAAGTTAGTTACCTCTGTTCAAACGCAGGTTCAGGCCTTGATTGCTAAGGGTGATGAGAAAGTATTGCCAAAGCATGAGCAAGTTAAGCAACAAGCTAAGGCTGAAATGCAAGCGAGCTTAAGTGCTGAGCTAGAACGTCTACTTGCCCTTAAAGCGGTTAACCCTAACATTCGAGACGAGGAAGTATCGGCAATCGAAGAGCAAATTAGCGAGCTCGGTGGCTTTATTTCTCAAGCGCAGATTCAATTAGATTCATTACGCTTGATCGTTGTTTCCCATAACTAACACTGGAGTGAACATATGGCCATGACTGAGTACCATCCTCCAGTAGACCCGTGGATAGATATCATTTATCAAGATGAGCACATCTTGGTGGCCAATAAGCCTGCTGGCTTGTTGTCTGTTCCTGGTAGGGAAGAGCGCCACTACGATAGTCTATGGAGTCGTCTTGTCGAGGAGTATCCTGAGATCCAAGTGGTGCATCGCTTGGACATGGCCACTTCTGGCTTAATGTTATTTGCCCTCAACAAAGAGGCCGAGCGTCACCTTAAAAAGCAATTTCAATATCGCTTAACGCACAAGGTGTATTATGCGCGAGTTTGGGGTGAGCTTGAGGAGAAAGAGGGGATCGTCGATCTCCCTCTGATCTGCGATTGGCCAAACAGACCTAGACAAAAGGTATGCACCCACGATGGCAAACCTTCAAGAACGGATTATCAAAAGGTAGAGCAGGAAGAGAAGACCTGCATTGTGCGCCTTTTGCCTATTACCGGACGATCACACCAACTGCGTGTACATATGAATGAAATGGGGCACTCCATTGTCGGTGATGAGTTTTATTCTGAAGGAGAGGCAAGGGCTTACTCTGAACGCTTGCAACTGCACTCTACGGAACTGAGCTTTTATCACCCAAAAGATGGCAAATTAGTCAGTATGTTTGTGCCATGCGACTTTTATCCTGAGGCAGAACCTTTAGTATTGAAACTCTACTCTGCGGAGCCTGAGTTACCCGATTATAAAACCTTGCCCAAGCATTAAGGATTACGCATGCCACAATCGTTACCTAAGGTTGTCTTTTTAGATAAGGCGACTATTCCAGCACACGCTTTATTTCGTGAATTGAGCTTTCCTCATCAGTGGGTGGAGTATGATTTTACCTCTCCTGAGCAGTTAGAAGAGCGCTTGGTTGGAGCTGAGATTGTCATTAGTAATAAGGTTGTGCTAAGCGGGGAAACGTTAAGGCAGTTTCCTGATATTAAGTTGATTGCGGTCTCGGCCACTGGAACCAACACTATTGATTTGGATTATTGTGCTGAGAATCAAATAGCGGTATGTAATATTCAAGGGTATGCCACTCGATCTGTACCCGAGCATGTGATCGGGATGATCTTTGCTTTGAAGCGTAACTTGTTTGCTTATCATCAAGATATAGAGAAAGGTGTGTGGCAAAAAGATAAACAGTTTTGTTTCTTCACACACCCGATATCGGATGTAGCAGGGTCTACGATAGCGATTATTGGCAGTGGTAGCTTAGGGCAAGCGGTAGCGACTCTTGCTAGTGCTCTTAGCATGAAGCCCATCTTCGTTGAACGCAAAGGTGCGACGCAGGTGAGAGAGGGCTATGTTAGCTTTGAAGAGGCTCTACAGCAGGCAGATATTGTGACCTTGCATTGCCCACTAACCCAGAGTACAACCCATCTGATCGCTCGTGACGAGCTTGCTCTAATGAAGTCGACCTCGGTTTTGATTAACACGGGCAGGGGTGGCTTAGTGGATGAAACTCATCTGGTAGAAGCCCTTAAATCGGGTGATATTGCGGGTGCGGGAGTCGATGTGTTTACTCAAGAGCCTGCCGATACATCCAACCCTTTGCTTGCCAATATGTCGCTACCGAACCTATTGCTTACCCCGCACGTTGCTTGGGGCAGTGACTCTGCATTGCAAAGTCTGGTCGATATTTTACTGAATAATATCGATGATTTTGTGGCAGGAAAGCACTCAAATAGGGTTGTTTAATGCAAATAAAAACGGTCACCCAAATAGGTGACCGTTTTGCATTTATACGTTGTCGTAGCCTTGTGGCTTAATCACTAGCACGTTGACAGGTGAGTTATGTACGACCTTACTCGCCACTGAGCCCAAAACAACATTATCTATTCGAGAGCGCTTGTGACTTGGCATAACAATTAAGTCAGCGCCGAGTTTCTCTGCATAATCGATAATGGTAGCGTAAGGCTTACCTTCTGCGATGTGCACCTGATAGACCAGTTCAGGGTCTACAAAGCTATCTGCGAAGCTACGAAGTTGAGCTTCCACATCTTTCTTCATGTCTCGAACTGCATCCTTAGGGAAGTAGGTTGCCACCATGGACATGTGAATCCCTGGTAATACGTTCAGAAGGTGCAGTTGTGCATTGCTTTGCTTGGCATGCCAAATGGCAGCCTTTAGGGCTTTATCACTGAAGCCTTTCTCGTTCAGGTCAACGGGGACTAAGATCTGTTTGTACATGGAAAACGCTCTTGAATTTTTGTCATGCTATTGCCCCATAGTGTAGACCATGGGGCATTGAGCGAAATCAAACTATGCGTTGATAGACTCTCTAGCTCGACGTCGTTTTTGATTTAGCGCCATTAGTAACACTAAAATCAATGCAGGAAGGAACACCCACTCCTTCATTGGTCGCTCTGCCTTTTGAATGATGTGTTTGATTTCCCAGTCAAAATCTATGCCTGCAGCTTCTGCTGGGCTACCGAATTCCACCATATCCACAATCACGTTATCGTCATTTTGAGAGAGCATTAATCCCATTGAAGAAATACGGTCCTCTGCGGTGCTAGTATTGTCATCAAACGGCAATCTAACGGTTTTACTGATGAACTTACCTTCAAGGTTTTCACCCTCTACAACCATTTGCAGAGCCTTGCCTATTGGCATTTGCTCAACAACGGTGGATATTTCAGTCGCAGGAACTTCCAATTGAGCGGGATAAATTTGATCCCACCAAAAGCCGGGACGGAAGAAGGTAAAGGTCAGCACGAGCAGGGCAATGGTTTCCCACCATTTATTTCGAGTGAACCACCACCCCTGAGTTGCGGCAGAAAACAGCAACATTGCAGCCGTCGCAGAGAGTATGGTGAGCATCAGGTGCCACCAGCTGTCTATTCCCATCATTAGAAGCTGAGTGTTGAAGACAAACATGAACGGCAGGATGGCCGTACGTATGTCATAGGTAAAGCCTTGGATACCCGTACGAATAGGGTCGGACTTTGCAATTGCTGCGGCAGCAAAAGCAGCCAAGCCTACCGGTGGTGTATCATCGGCAAGGATACCGAAATAAAACACAAACAGGTGTACGGCAATCAGAGGGATGATGAGTCCGTGCGCCGCACCTAAGGTGACAATAACCGGAGCCATCAAGGTAGAGACAACAATATAGTTAGCGGTGGTCGGCAGTCCCATACCTAGGATAAGACTGATAACTGCAGTAAACAGCAACATCATGATGACGCTACCGCCGGAGATGAACTCGACAAAGTCCGTCATCACCAATCCAATACCAGTAAGCGTTACTACGCCAACTACGGTGCCTGCCGCCGCTGTCGCGACACCGATGCCTATCATGTTACGCGCGCCTGAAACCAGCGCTTCTAGCAAGTCATGAAAACCGATCTTAACGGCTTTAGCAATTTCATGATCCTTATTAAAAAAGCTCATTAAAGGGCGCTGTGTGATCAGAATGAAAATCATGAACACCGTAGCCCAGAAAGCAGATAGACCCGGTGAGAAACGTTCTACTGTCAAACACCAAACCAACACTACTATAGGCAGCAAAAAGTGCAGACCAGATTTAACGGTTGGACCTACATCTGGAATCTCTGTTAGATCTGGATCCATCTCAGCATGGTCTTGATATTGGGAGGAGATCCGCACAAGCCCAACATAAGCGATGAGCAATGCCACAGCCACAATCGGAGTCGCAGCTGCGCCAAATACGTCTTTGGTCCAGCCAATACCGTAGTACACCGCAGCACTAATCACGCACAGGCCAAGGATGGTGCCAGTGAAAGAAAGTAAGCTCTGCAGTTTGGTAGGCGTATGGCGACGAGGTAAGCCTTCCATGCCTGCTTTGCAGGCCTCTAAGTGCACAATATAGATAAGGGCAACATAAGAGATGAGCGCCGGTAATAGAGCGGCTTTAATCACCTCTACATAGGATATACCCACATATTCAACCATCAAGAACGCAGCTGCCCCCATGATAGGAGGGGTTAACTGGCCATTGGTGGAAGCAGCAACCTCAACTGCCCCTGCTTTAGTGCCAGGGAAACCAACGCGTTTCATCAGCGGGATGGTAAAGGTACCAGTAGTTACTACGTTGGCGATAGATGAGCCCGATACTAGGCCAGATAGCCCAGAGGCAACAACCGCAGCTTTAGCGGGGCCACCACGCATATGACCCAGTAAAGAGAAAGCAACCTTAATAAAGTAAGCACCGGCACCGGCTCTTTCTAACATAGCGCCAAACAGTACAAACAAGAATACAAAAGAAGTAGAAACCCCAAGAGCAACACCGAATACACCCTCAGTAGTCAGCCACAAGTGAGACATAGCCTTGTTCAAGCTTGCACCTTTGTGGGCAATGACATCGGGCATATGAGGGCCACCAAAGGTGTAAAGAAGGAACACTGCTGCTACTACCATCAGTGGTGGACCCAGCGCGCGACGAGTTGCTTCTAGAAGCAGGACCATACCGATAACCGAAGCCACAATATCCATCGTGGTTGGCGCACCAGAGCGCTCAGCTAATTGGGTATAAAAGAGATAAATGTAGCCAGCTGCTAAACTGCCCAGCAATGCCAATATCCAATCTACAGCAGGAATTCTATCTCGTGGTGAGCCCTTTAATGCTGGATAGGCAGTAAAGGCTAAAAATATGGCAAAAGTGAGATGGATAGAACGAGCTTCAGTATCGTTGAGGATAGCGAAATTGAATATGAACGGCAGTGGTGAAGCGTACCAAAGCTGAAACAGTGACCAGCATAGTGGCACAAACCATAAGATTCGCCCTGGAATACCGGAAGGGTTTCTTGCCCCAGTATCTGCTTGTGCGACGATCTCTTGTGCCTCTTGAGAGGGAGTCGTTGAATGTGTCATTAGTGTGTCCTAATTCTGTTGACGCGAGGGTTGGCTAGGCGCGCACCTTTAGGTACTCAATAACCTTAGACCAAGCCCAAATACTAGCCAATAAATTGCAATATAAAGAGAGGGGGTTGCCAAATGGAGGCAAACAGAAAGCCCCAGTCAAGAATGGGACATTGGCTAGTAAACGTAAGGGGATGCTGTGCTATCCCCTATTTTCACCTAACAAAAGTAAGGAGGCTTTAGCCTCCTTATCTTATCGGGTTACTTGATAAGGCCTACTTCTTTGTAGTACTTCTCTGCACCAGGGTGAAGAGGGATAGATAGGCCGTCTTTCACCATGTTCTCTTTCTTGAGATTTGAGAATGCTGGGTGTAGACGTTTAAAGGTGTCGAAGTTTTCAAATACGGCTTTAGCGACTGTGTAAGCTACTTCGTCTGAAACGTCAGAAGTCGTTACCATAGTTGCTGCTACACCGAAGCTGTTAACGTCTTGGTCGGTACCACGGTACATGCCAGCAGGTACTGTGCTAAATGCATAGTAAGGGTTATCAGCGACGATCTTATCGATCTCTGGGCCCGTTGCTGGAACTAGCTTCGCGTTACAAGAGGTTGTTGCTTCTTTGATTGATCCATTTGGGTGACCAACCATGTAGATAAAGGCATCAATCTTGTTATCACAAAGTGCTTGAGAACGCTCAGAGCCTTTTAGCTCAGAGGCAAGTTTGAAGCTGTCGTTAGTCCAACCCATAGCGTCCATGACTACGCCCATTGTCGCGCGGTCACCAGAACCAGGGTTACCAATGTTGACACGCTTGCCAGCTAGATCAGAAACGTTATTAATACCAGAGTCTTCGCGTGCAATGATGTTAAAAGGTTCTGTATGAAGAGAGAATACAGCACGAAGCTTTTTGTAAGGACCTTGGTCAGAGAATTTGCTGGTTCCGTTGTAGCCATGGTACTGCCAATCTGACTGAACGATACCAAAGTCTAATTCGCCAGAGCGCATAGTGTTTACGTTGTAGATAGAGCCGCCAGTAGACTCCACTGAACAGCGTACATTGTGGTCATTGCGGTCTTTATTAACAAGCTTACAGATTGCACCGCCAGTAGGGTAGTAAACACCCGTTACTGAACCAGTACCAATAGTAATGAACTCTTGCGCTGAAACTACGCCTGCGCCCATAACTGCTGCAGCAATCGCACCAAGCTTAATCGCTTTCTTAAATGCCATGATGTTTCTTCCTTATATCCATGATCATACCAACAGCCTTCTATGTGCTGTTGAAGTTTCCTGTATGGAAACGGCATCTTTTTCAATCCCAATTGAGCCAACAGCACTTGTTGTAATGTTAAATATTCGATCCAACCGAATCTTCTTAGTTTAGATCGACTTTAGAAGAAACGTTCAACATAACAGCAATTACAGAAGGTAAATCGTTGAAAAAGTGGCTGCATCATAGCAAAAAATAAGCAGAAAGAGAGTGAGCAGGATGATGGAGAATAGAAAATCGGTTGCTTATGCGAGGAGTTAAAGGTGTTAATTTCGTGAAATAACCTTTAAAAACAATGATTTATTATTGAATGGTTAATAGATTGTAATTTTAATGAGATGTGATCGACTTCACAGCCTAATAACTAAGCTGTGAAGGTAAATAAAGAGGGTTTTATCCAGCGTATTCAAAGAGTTCGCAAACAGAGTCGAACAGTTGTTTAGTGCTGATTTCAAGAGTTGGGGTGATGAAAATAGTGTCATCGCCGGCAACAACGCCAAGAATGCCTTCAGACTTTCCAAGAGAGTCGAGTAAGCGAGCAATCAGCTGAGCACCAGCTGGCCCTGTATGAATGACGACTAATGCATTGTTGTAGTCAATATCCAGTACCAGTTCACGCAAAGAGCTAGATACCGTAGGAACGCCAAGCTCTGCCGGTAAACAGTAAACCATCTCCATTTTCGCGTTTCGTGTACGAACAGCGCCAAACTTGGTCAGCATACGAGAGACCTTAGATTGGTTTATGTTGTCAAAGCCTTCAAGTTTAAGTGCTTCTACAATCTCGCTTTGCGAGCCGAAACGTTCTTCTTTTAAAAGGGATTTGAACTCGCGGACTAAACGGTCCTGTTTTTCGCTGTTTCGCATTCGTTGTTCCACATATTATTGGTTTTATTAGTCTCATGAGGGGAAACCCTCAAGTTAGTTAGTGTCTCACAGAACTGTAATATACCCAAGTAATGGGTTAGATGTCTCATGAAAACTGGTTACTTACTTTTCCAATACGTGAGAAGAGTCTTTTAATACTAAAATTGCCGCTTTGATGAGTGAGTAAGGTCGCAAAGGTGTCGTTACGTGTTTGTAAAGGTAAAGTAAATATTATAGTTTCGAGGCTATATAAGAACTAAAACAACAATTACCTCTATCTTACCCAAGGAGAACACAATGAAAGTCGCTGTTATCGGAGCTGCTGGTGGTATTGGACAAGCACTGGCACTTCTACTAAAAAATAATCTTCCTGCTGGCTCAGATCTCGCTCTATACGATATTGCACCGGTTACTCCTGGTGTTGCAGCCGATCTTAGTCATATCCCTACTCCAGTATCAGTCGTTGGTTTTTCAGGGCAAGATCCAACTCCGGCTCTAGAGGGAGCTGACGTGGTATTGATCTCTGCGGGTGTTGCTCGTAAACCTGGTATGGATCGTGCAGATCTCTTTAATGTGAACGCGGGCATTGTTAAGTCTCTTGCGGAAAAGATTGCCGTTGTATGTCCAAAAGCGTGTGTGGGTATCATTACTAACCCGGTGAACACAACGGTTGCTATTGCTGCTGATGTACTGAAAAAAGCCGGCGTTTATGATAAGCGTCGTTTATTCGGTGTAACAACACTTGACGTTATTCGCTCTGAAACCTTTGTTGGACAACTAAAGGGTCTAGATCCTACTAAGTTAGATGTGCCAGTTATCGGTGGCCACTCAGGCGTCACAATTCTTCCGCTCTTGTCTCAAGTGAAAGGCGTTAAATTTACTAGCGAAGAGATCGCATCATTGACCACTCGTATCCAAAACGCAGGTACGGAGGTTGTTGAAGCGAAAGCGGGTGGCGGTAGTGCAACATTATCTATGGGTCAAGCAGCATGCCGCTTTGGTCTGTCACTCGTTCGTGCCCTACAAGGCGAAGCTAACGTGGTTGAGTGTGCGTATGTCGAAGGTAGCGGTGAACATACTCGCTTCTTTGCTCAGCCAGTTAAACTGGGTGCAGAAGGCATTGAAGAGGTATTGGATTATGGCGTGCTAAGTGAGTTTGAACGAGCTTCTCTCGATGACATGCTTGAAACTCTATCTGGCGATATTGCTAAGGGTGAAGAGTTCGCTAAATAAGCTGCCTCTGACAACCGAGTAATAATGACTGGAAGCGGATCTTTAGATCCGCTTTTTTGATCCTGCCGCAGATGCACAGCGTAAGAGTCTGTATTCATCAAGAGTGAGGCTAGCGCTATGGAACTGGATAAAATCGCGACAGGAATGTGGGTAGAGTCTTCAGAAGGGCTAGGGAGAGTCTTAGCCGTAGACAAGAGAGACGAAATGGTTCTTGTCGAGGGCTTGCATGATGAGCAGTGGGCAGTGCCAGCAAGCTCAGTGAATCAAGATGATCAGTTGCATCCAGGCTGCGACAAATACTATTAGGGTAGAACAAGCCGTTGAGAGCCACTCTCGTGAGTGGCTTTTCTGTGTCTAGCTTATTTGTTACGCTTAACAGCTAGATGTGCTAACGCTTCAAGAGCTTCTTTTTCAATAGAGTCAGGCAAGGTAGCCAGAGCTGCAATCGCTTTATCAGCCTCTTCATTAGCGACCTTAGTGGTGTACTCCAAAGAGCCGGTGTCATGCATAACCTGCATAATCTCGTCCAAGCGCTCCATACCATTGGCGTGTTCTATTGCTTCAACAATCATCTCGCGCTGTGCGTCTGACCCATTTTGCATGGCGTAGAGAAGCGGTAGGGTAGGCTTTCCTTCTGCAAGGTCGTCTCCTACGTTTTTACCCATCTCTTTGCCGTCTGCGGTGTAATCTAATACATCATCGATAAGCTGAAACGCTGTACCTAGGTGGCGGCCATAATTTTGCATAGCGGTTTCTAGCTCTGGAGTAGAGTTAGTTAATATTGCTGCAATTTGCGAAGCTGATTCAAATAAGCGTGCGGTTTTTGAGTAGATCACCTGCATGTAGCTTTCTTCGGTTGTAGAAGCATCATTGCAGTTCATCAATTGCTGAACTTCACCTTCAGCAATCACATTAACCGCTTCACTCATCAATTCGAGGATCCTCAAAGATCCTAGGCTTGTCATCATTTGGAAAGAGCGGGTGTAGATGTAATCACCCACCAAAACACTGGCCGCATTACCAAAAGCGGCGTTGGCGGTTTCTTTTCCTCGGCGCATATCTGATTCATCAACCACGTCATCGTGCAACAGCGTTGCTGTGTGAATGAATTCAATGAACGCAGCAGCGGTGATATGCCCTTCACCTTCATACCCCAAAGCACGAGCCGATAAGAGCGTGATAAGCGGGCGTAAACGCTTTCCACCACCGCTAACAATGTAGTGCCCTAATTGATTGATTAGAGCGACTTCTGAGGTCAGCTGAGCGTGAATTGTTTGGTCTACTTTTACCATGTCGTCGGCATTGAGGGCCTGAATAGCGCTAAAGTCCATTGTACTTCCGGTTTTGAGTCGCTACGGGGAGTAGCTGGGATGATAATTAATGTTGAATTTTACACTAAAAAACGTTGCCAAATACACCCGTAAAAGGCATCATTCTCGCACTTTTATGTGGCGATTATCTTTTCGCCAATTTTTTTAAAATATGGCTTGTTTTATGTGATGCGTTCACGTAGAATCTGCGCCCTATTGATGAATTAGTTAGCGCACACCCAAACTACTTAATTAGGTTAAAGGCTGTGCGGAAAAAGCGGAGTAAAATATGTACGCTGTTTTCCAATCTGGTGGTAAACAACACCGTGTAAGCGAAGGCCAAACTCTTCGTTTAGAGAAATTGGACGTTGAAACTGGTGCAACTGTTGAGTTTGACTCAGTTCTTATGATCGCTAACGGTGAAGAAATCACTGTTGGTGCACCTCTTGTTGAAGGTGGCAAAGTTGTAGCTGAAGTGGTTAAGCACGGTCGTGGCGATAAAGTAAAAATCGTTAAGTTCCGTCGTCGTAAGCACTCTCGTAAGCAACAAGGTCATCGTCAGTGGTTCACTGAAGTGAAGATCACTGGCATCAACGCTTAAGTTATAGGAGAGTTTAACAATGGCACACAAAAAAGCTGGCGGTTCTACTCGTAACGGTCGCGATTCAGAAAGCAAACGTCTTGGCGTTAAGCGTTTTGGTGGCGAATCAGTTCTAGCGGGTAACATCATCGTTCGTCAACGTGGTACTAAATTCCACGCTGGTAACAACGTTGGTATCGGTAAAGACCACACTCTTTTCGCTCTTACTGAAGGTAAAGTGAAATTTGAAGTTAAAGGTCCTAAGAACCGTAAATTCGTTAGCATCGACTCTGAGTAAATACTACTTAGTTTCAAGCTGAATTCAAAAGCCCTGCCGATTCGGCGGGGTTTTTTATTTGTAGGATACTAGGTTTCTTGGCTCTGAGTCCTAGGTTACATGTAGCCTAGGGCCTATAGCCCAGACCCCTAGTCCCTAATTAGGTATGGATCTGCTAAAGTTGATCCAGCAAGATATTCACACCAATACGGAGTGAGAAATGAAATTCGTAGATGAAGCAACTGTAAAGGTAGAAGCAGGCGATGGCGGTAACGGCATTGTTAGTTTCTGGCGTGAAAAGTTTATAACTAAAGGTGGCCCCGATGGCGGCGACGGCGGTGACGGTGGTGATATCTACCTTGAAGCTGACGAAAACCTGAATACGCTGATCGATTACCGTTTCCAACGCTTTTATGCAGCAGATCGTGGCGCGAATGGCCGTGGCGGTAACTGTACTGGTAAGCGTGGTAATGACCTGACACTTAAGGTGCCTGTAGGTACGCGTGCTGTAGACATCCATACCAACGAGGTTGTGGGTGAAGTTGCAGAGCACGGCAAGAAGGTAATGATCGCAAAAGGTGGTTGGCACGGGCTAGGTAACACCCGTTTTAAATCATCAGTGAACCGAGCACCTCGTCAAAAGACCATGGGTACTAAAGGAGAGGTTCGTGAACTTCGCCTAGAGCTACTGCTGTTGGCTGACGTGGGTATGCTTGGCCTGCCAAATGCAGGTAAGTCGACCTTTATTCGTTCAGTTTCTGCAGCTAAACCAAAGGTAGCTGACTACCCGTTTACGACTCTTATCCCAAGCTTGGGTGTAGTGAGTGTGGTTCCAGAAAAGAGCTTTGTAGTTGCTGATATCCCTGGTTTGATCGAGGGTGCTGCAGATGGTGCTGGCCTTGGTATTCGCTTCTTGAAGCACCTAGAGCGTTGCCGTGTGTTACTGCATATGATCGATATTATGCCGGTTGATCAAAGCGATCCTGTACAAAATGCTCTGACCATCATTGATGAACTTGAGCAGTACAGTGAGAAGCTAGCCGATAAACCTCGTTGGTTGGTATTCAACAAGACTGATCTTATGCCTGAAGAAGAAGCGAATGAAACGATCCAAGAGATCTTGGACGCGCTTGGCTGGGAAGAGCAGTACTTCAAGATTTCAGCAATCAATAAACACGGCACTAAAGAGCTGTGTTACAAACTCGCTGACTTTATGGAAACACTTCCTCGTCAAGCGGAAGAAATTTCAGAAGAAGACAAAGTTGACTTTATGTGGGATGACTACCACAAAGATGCGATGTCAGGCAGCAACGTGGTTACTGAAGACGACGATGACTGGGATGACGACGAAGAAGATGACGGTCATGTTATCTACGTTCGTGACTAGTATCTTTTGTAGACAATAGTCTGAACAATAAACATAATAAAAAGAGCCTGGATACTATCCTGGCTCTTTTTTTGTCTGTGCGAAACAGAATTTATCTCAAGGATCTGAGATCATGCACCTAAACCAGAAAATCTCCAATCTCGATGCGTTTATCTTTACCCATTACCGCATCGTCCATGGGGTTCGCATTGCTGTAGCCTTTGTACTCACCTTAATTGCAGCGACGTATTTTGAGGTTCCGGAGCGAACTTGGATCCTAATTACGTTATTTGTGGTGATAGGACCAATCTCCTATCTTGGTAACGTTTTGCCAAGGGCTTGGCATCGTGTCTTGGGTACTTCTCTTGGGGCAATGTCAGGAATCATCGGCATTGCTATCAGCCAATACTCTATGGCGCTGATGTATCTTTGGTGTGCGGTAATTATCTTTCTGAGCGCCTACTTTGCACTTGGAAAGCGACCGTACGTGGGGATATTGATAGGTATTACCTTAGCAGTCACCCTAGGGGCAGCCAATGCCGATGTAGATGTGGCGATGTGGCGGGGCGTTGATGTGACATTAGGCTGCATTATTGCGGTACTGTTTTGCCTTATCTATCCACAACGTGCATTCATCCATTGGCGCTTGCGCATCGCAAACACTTTAAAAACCCTTTCTAAGGTTTACCATCTCTCCTATTCTCCCAACGTGATAGAAAAGCCTAATCTTGAGCCGTTTCAAAATACGCTTGTTAAAGAGATGACCACTATTACTACTCTTACCTCACCATCGATCAAAGAAACCAAACTCAAGCGTCAGTTACTCGATGCCATTCAGATTCAATTGCGCAATTTGCTGAGTACTATTGAGCTCCTTAACCATTCCTATTGGAGTGACAGAGAAAGTCATTTGAATATGCTGTGGTCGAAATCACTAAAACAATGTCAGCAACAAGTGGAGCAAGAGCTTGAAGATCTGGCTTATCTAGTCGAAAAGGGCGAGGTTCGAGGTGGTATTCGTATTGAAGAAACGGATGAAATTATTCGTGAATTAAAAGACATTATTGCTGAACTAGGGGGTGAAAAGTCCAATATCTATGGCTACGTTTGGCTTAACCTGAAGCTTATTGAGGATCTTGGAAATCTTAAGAAGTTACTGATCTTGGCCCTTAATCTCTCCCAAAAATCATAAGTTCGTTTTGGCCTTCAATTTTGGTTGTTCTTAATCAATTAAATTTGAATTATCAGTATTGTTTTATATGCAAACCCAATAGAATGTTGTTTTTATTTTAAGCAACTCTCAAAGAGATAGAATGGAATCTAAACAACGCGCTGTTTCTCGCCTTATCGCTCAAGCGGGACAGATGTTGCATGCTCATGGAGCTGAAAGCGCGCTTATCGGCGGCATAATGGAGCGTATTGGCCTTGCCTGTGGTATGGATGAGGTCGAGGTATCACTTTCTGCAAGTTCACTGGTTGTGACCACGGTGACCCATGAGCATTGCATGACCACCACTCGACGCTGCCCCGATAGGGGAATCAACATGCGCGCGGTGACAGAAGTACAACGTATCTGCATCATGCTAGAAAAAGGTATCCTAGACTACGATCTTGCCCAGCAGAAGCTGAATAAAATCACCCCGGAGCGTTACAATCGCTGGCTAGTGGTGTTTATGATTGGCTTGTCTTGTGCCTCGTTCAGTCACCTTGCCGGAGGTGATAACGCCGTATTTGCGATGACCTTTGTGGCTTCTGCTATCGGTATGATTGTCAGGCAAGAGATTGGGCATCGTCACTTTAACCCCCTACTCAACTTTGCGACCACAGCTTTCGTTACCACCTTCATTTCGGCGCAAGCGGTCGTGTTTGAGATTGGTAATAGTCCCAATGTCGTAATGGCATCGTCAGTTCTTATGCTGGTTCCCGGCTTCCCCCTAATTAATTCTGTTGCTGATGTCTTGAAGGGGTATATCAATATGGGCATTGCTCGATTTGTTATGGGCAGTCTACTTACACTGGCCACCTGTTTAGGTATTGTCGCAGTGAGCGGTGTATTAGGTCTATTTGGGGTGACACTATGAGTGATTTGTTTGTTTTATTCTTGGGGCTTATTGACGACATGTTCTTTGCCGCAATTCCTGCAGTCGGCTTTGCACTGGTTTTCAATGTGCCTAAGAGTGCGCTTTTCTATTGCGCGCTAGGCGGCGCTATTGGTCACGGCTCGCGCTACTTGATGATGCAGTTTTGCATGCCAATAGAATGGGCTACTTTGTTTGCTGCTACTATTGTTGGCTTTATCGGAGTCGCGTGGTCGCATCGATTTTTAGCTCACCCAAAGGTGTTTACCGTTGCTGCAATGATACCTATGGTTCCAGGGGTATATGCCTTCAATGCGATGATTGCCATGGTAGAAATTAACCAATCAGGCTACACCCACGAATTATTTGCTGGCCTAATAGAGAATTTCCTCACTGCAATGTTTATCATTGCAGGACTTGCAGTTGGGCTCGCTATGCCTGGCTTATTTATTTATCGTCGTCGCCCTATTGTTTAGAGGAATACCTCAATGATCATCAGCATGATTGCCGCTATGGCAAATAACCGTATTATCGGTAAAGACAACCAAATGCCGTGGCATCTGCCTGCCGATTTTATCTGGTTTAAGAAGTGCACCATGGGTAAGCCTGTGGTCATGGGAAGAAAGACGTATGAATCTATCGGTCGCCCTTTGCCTGGTAGGCACAATATTGTTATTAGCCGCGACGCCGAGCTAACGATTGAAGGCGTGACAACCGTTACCTCTATTGAATCAGCATTAGAGGTGGTCTCGGATGAGTCTGAGGTGATGATTATTGGCGGTGGATCTATCTATGAGCACTGCCTACCAATGGCAGACAAGCTGTACTTGACCTACATTGACCTAGAGGTAGACGGAGATACCCAATTCCCAGACTGGGGAGAAGGCTGGCAGCAAACCCATTCTGAGCAGTACCTCTCTGATGAGAAGAATGCCCATGATATGCAGTTTGTGATCTTACAGAAGGATGTTTAGAAAATATGGCTAAGGATCGCTTTGCTAATCTTGATCTTAATTTGTTGAGAACATTTTTGGTGCTCTCGCAAGAGCTCAATATGCGCAAAGCCTCCACTAGGCTCCATGTTACACAACCGGCAATTAGCCAAGCATTGCAAAAACTTCGTCGACACTTTGATGATGAACTGTTTGTTAAGGTGCGCTCAGGGCTAGAAGCCACTCCTTATGCTATCGAATTAGCAGCCACGATTGCCCCATTTCTGGATGGTATCGCCGACGCTGTTAATCAGTTGGAGGAGTTCAGCGCGGATGAGGTAGAACACGTATTACCTATATCGCTGATACCAGTCCTGGAATCGGCGTTAGCCGGACGGATGTATCATGCAATTCAATCGAGTGCACCCAAGGCCAAATTAGAACTTAAAAGCTGGAATGGACAAATTTATCAACAATTGATCGCGGGTCAGGTGTTGATTGCTGTTGGCTATGAGCAACATGGCTCGAAAGAAATTTATAGTGAACAGGTAGCTGAGCTCGAAGGGAAGATAATCGCTCGTCGAGGGCACCCTCTGTCGAACAAACGGTTGAAGGTTGAAGATCTAGAGGGCGCTACTGTTGCCAACTTCGTCACTCAAGGTTGGAACGACAATCATAGTCACCTGGTCGAGGTGTTCAAACGGCACGGTGTAAACCTGAATGTAGGTATTCGCTCTGAACTAATCATGCCTCTACTCGATATCCTTCATCATACCGATATGATCTTGGCGCACTCAAACTTGTTCCCTCTTCAGCAGTATTCCCAGTTAGTAGCTCTCGACATTGATATGGATATACCAGAGAGAAAGGTGATTGTGTATATTCATTATCATGTTAGATACCGCAATAGCCCTATGATTCAATGGCTTAAGTTGTTGATTGAACAACAAATTGAACAACAGATTAATGATAACCATAGCTTATATGCTAAATAAGAGCTGTTAATTTCTAATTATCACAACTCATCATTATACTCTCTCGCAATTCAGCGCAAGGTGCGTACTTTTGACTACGGATGGTTTACCTTTGAGTGAGAGAGATATCATGAAAAAGTTAATCGCTATAATTGCACCTCTATGTTTGGTTCCTACATTTGTATCTGCCGAAGAAGTTACAGAGCAGGCTCAAGCAAAGGGACATCGTATTGGTGTTGGCTTTTCAAAGACCACCGATGTGACGTTTGATGATGTAGATTTAGGAACAGGTATCAAGCTGGAATATGGCTACGAGTTCAACAATATCGTTGGAATCAATGTTTCGTATGCAGGTTTTAGTGATGATGCTTATAGTGGAGCGATTAAGGTCGATGGTTCTACGTTCAAAGTCGATACAGATTTAGGCTATACCTTTCACTTTGAGCAGTTCTCCATAAAGCCTTACGGTGCTATTGGCCTTGTGCGATTAGACGAAGAATGGACCCTATTTGGTAGCAAAGATAGCTATGATGAAACAACAGTGTTTGTCGGTATCGGTGCTAGAGCGACTATCTTGAACCACTATTACACGGATATGCGTTTTGAAGGGTTTGCTACCGATTATTCTGATTACGCGCAATTCTCAATGACATTTGGTTATCGCTTCTAGTTGTTGCAGAACCTAAATTATAGCGCTGCTTGAGTAAAGTAGCGCTTGTCCTCCCAGCGAAGCATAGTCATATGATTGCCCCATACGCAGCCGGTATCTAAGCCGATAACATTGTGTGAATCAGTGCCCATCAGTGCTGCCCAGTGTCCAAATATGGATTTTTTTGGTAGCGACACTCTCTGTTCTAGTTCAAACCATGGTATCAGTTCGTTTTTATCTACCTCTTCTGGTGGCAGTTTGCTGTCCATATCCAGGCGTCCATCATGGTAGCAGTAGCGCATACGCGTCATGGCATTGATGGTAAACCTTAGGCGGGGCATCCCCTCTAGTGCAGGATCCCAGATGTCGGGAGAGTTTCCGTACATCTTTTTAATCAGCTTTTTCCAGTTATCCCCAGATAGTACCTGTTCTACTTCTTGAGTGGCTTGACGTGCTTCATCGAGCGTCCAAAGCGGATAGATACCAGCATGACTCATCACAAACTCTGGGTGCTCCACGAGTAATGGCTGGTGACGAAGCCAGTTTATTAACTCAGAGCAATCATCCGCATCAAAGATAGGCAAGGTATTGTCTTTTGGCTTGGCCTTATGAACCCCTAATGAAATGGCAATAAGGTGCAGGTCGTGGTTACCCAAGACCACTTTTGCTGAATGACCCAGTGAGCGAATAAATCGCAGCGTCTCTAGTGATTTCGGGCCGCGTGCGACTAGGTCTCCGGCAACCCAAAGCGTGTCTTGTTGTGGGTCGAAGTTGACTTTTTCTAGCAGTATCAGGAGCTCATCCAAACAACCTTGGATGTCTCCAACAAGATAGTTGGACAAGAGAACCTCTAATTAATTGATGACATTTGGAACGGAAAGGTTGAAAGGAGCTATCTGAGCTTTAAAGGTATCACCGTCGTCAGATTGCATAATATAGTGCCCCTGCATAACACCTACTGGTGTTTCTAGAGCGGTACCGCTGGTATAGGTGTAATCGTCATGTGACGCAATGACAGGCTGCTCTCCAACGACACCATCACCTTCTACGGTGATTTGTTTACCATTGCCATCGGTAATTAACCAGCGACGAGAGAGAAGTTGTACGGAATGAGGGCTGAGATTTTTTATGGTGATCATGTATGCAAACACATAGCGGTCATTATCGGGCTCCGATTGTTCCGCTATGTATTTGGTGTGTACATGACATTTGATACAAGGTTGACTGACGTCCATGTGGCCTCCTTGTTAGAGCGTGTTCGCTCTAGTGGTTGTCGGCAAGCCAGTTAGCCATATCGACAAATTGTTCCAGAGTTAAGTTCTCTGGACGCATGCCTGGGTTGATCCCCAGTTGTTCCATCACTTCTGCGCTAACCAGTGATTTATAGCAGTTGCGAATAGTCTTACGGCGCTGGTTGAAGCCTTCACGGCATACTCTATCTAGCCATTTTAGGTCTTTCGCTGGATATGGCAGTGTCTCATATGGCATCAATCGAATAACCGCAGAGTCAACCTTTGGTGGCGGAACAAATGCGGTAGGCGGCACCTCTAAAACGGGCATCACCTTACAGAAGTATTGAGCCATAACGGTCAATCGGCCATAGGCTTTACTGCCAGGGCCTGCAGCCAAGCGATTAACCACTTCTTTTTGTAGCATAAAGTGCATATCTTCGATGTCTTTATGGAACTCAAAAAGGTGGAACATCAATGGAGTCGAGATGTTGTACGGCAGATTACCAAAAATGCGTAGTTTATTGTTTGGCTTTACCAATTGAGTAAAGTCGAAACGCATCGCATCACCTTCGTGAATGGTCAGTTTTTCACTCAAGTCAGGGTGGTTGCGTAGACGCTCTGCAAGGTCTCTATCTAGCTCAATCACTGTTAGCTTATCAACTAACTTACCAACAGGCTCGGTAATTGCACCAAGGCCTGGGCCAATCTCGACTAGGTTTTGACCTGGTCTTGGATTGATGGATGATACGATACCGTCAATGATGTAGGGATCGTTTAGAAAGTTTTGACCAAAACGTTTACGCGCTTTGTGTCCTAAGTGGACATCATTTCTCATTGTTTTTTCTCAACTAATTCTATCGCGTGGGAAAGTGCAGTTTGGAAACTTCCTGTATCCGCGTTACCTGTGCCGGCCAAATCCAAGGCTGTGCCATGGTCGACAGAGGTTCTAATAAAGGGTAGACCTAAAGTGATATTCACTGAACTACCAAAGCCTTTGTATTTTAGCACTGGAAGCACTTGGTCGTGGTACATACCCAAAACCACATCAGCATCTTGTAGATACTTGTGATTAAAAATGGTGTCAGCAGGCAACGGACCTACAATGTCCATGCCTTGCTCTCTAAGCTTATCTAGGGTTGGCGAAATCGTTTCAATTTCCTCTTGCCCTAGACAACCATCTTCCCCTGCATGAGGGTTTAAGCCGCAAACGTAGATTCGAGGCTTAGGAAGGCCAAATTTAGTGACCATATCCTTATGCAGTATCTGCATGATTTGCTCAATTCTTTCTTTAGTTACCGCTTTTGACACGTAGGCTAACGGTATATGCGTGGTAACGAGTGCAACTCTTAACCCTTCTGTTGCCAACATCATTACGACCATAGGCGTATCGGATTGCTCAGCAAAGAACTCGGTATGCCCACTAAAGGCCACTCCCGCTCGGTTAATTACCCCCTTATGTACAGGGCCGGTCACTATAGCGGCAAATTCATCATTCATACAGCCTTGAGCTGCTCTTTCTAGTGTTTTTAACACATAGTGGCCGTTAGCCTCATTCAGTTGACCAATTACGGCTTCTTTGGCCATCGGAATATGCTCAACGGTCAGAGTTCCTTTACGTTGAGGTGACGGGGCTTGTTTTGCATCGTAGTCGAGCAAGTCAACGTCTATACCTAGGTGCTGAGCACGCTGCTGCAACATGCTTTTGTCGGCGCACACCACTAATTGGTGTGGGTAATCACTGTCTACTAGAGATAAGACTAAATCAGGGCCAATGCCGGCAGGCTCACCTGCGGTAATAATAACGCGATTACAGCTCATTGCTGACCTCTTCGCCATCTTGGTTTTGTACCATTTCGATAAAGGCACTCGCTCTAAGCTCTTGCATCCAAGCAGAAGCTTCTTCGTTAAATTTACGATTGAACAAGATTCTATAGGCTTTATTGTTCATAGCACTGTCAGTGCGGTCCACTTCACGGCGATCAATCACCTCTACAATGTGCCAACCATGCACCGTCTGGAATGGCTCACTAATTTGACCTACAGGTAATGTTTCTACTTGGTGTTTAAATTCAGGCACGTATAGGTCTGGAGTTTGGTAGCCAAGCTCACCATCACGAGCGGCAGAGCCAGGGTCTGCACTGTATTGCTGTGCTAGTTCACCAAAGGTTGCTTCGCCCGCTCTGATTTGGCGAATAAAGCCATAAAGTTCTTTCTGTGCCCCCTCATCACTCAAGATTACAGAGGTCTTAATTAGGATATGACGAGCATTAACTTCTGTTACAGCTACAGTTTCAAGGCCTTGTACATCTTCAATTTTCAGAATGTGAAAGCCAATACCGCTGCGGAACGGACCTATGATGGCATCTTTGCCTTGGGTCGTGATTTGGTCGGCAAAAATTGTTGGCATTTCTTCTTTGCGCATCCACCCCCAGTCACCACCTTCTAGGGCTTTAGGTCCTTTGGAGTAGGCGATCGCAAGGTCTGAAAATTTTTCTCCCTTGCTCAAGCGCTCAATTAACTCGTTGGCCTGTTCCTCAACCTCAGTCTTTGATTGATCATCATTGAATCTAAGCTGGATATGACCCACGCGATAGTTAACGCTCTTATTGGTTTCTTGCGCCAACATACCTGCCATTGACTCGACTTCGGCAGGAAGGATGTTAATTCGACGACGAACTAAGGCATTACGTGCCTCTGAGATAGCTACCTCTTTACGAATTTGCTCACGGAACTCAGTGTAGGTTAAGCCTTGCGCTTGAACGCTCGCAATCAACTGTGCTTGGGATTGCTTATTGCCTTCAGCAATGCTTTGCACTGCGTCATCAAGACGATTGTCGTCAATTCTTACGCCAATTCGCTCAGCTTCTTGCGACTGTAGTTCATCCATGATCAACTTGTCGATCACTTGCTCATTAAGCACGTCCGCTTCAGGAAGTGTCTGCTGGTTTTCTTGAGCATTGAACTTAAGTGTCTTCATCGCACTATCAATGTCGCTCTGCAAAATTACGCCATCGTTAACGATTACAACTACTCTGTCCATTTCTACTGGGGCAGCTAGGCTAATAGCGGGCAGTAGCATTAGAAGCATAGTCGTAACGAGTCGTTTAAACTTATTCATTATTTTTCCAATACATCTTCTTTGTGGTCATCGGCATGTTGCCAATGAGAGTTTTAATTATTCAGGTAGAAAGGACGACCGTAACCTAGAGCGTTACCTCCGTCACCAACATCCGTACCAAAGTTAGTGCCAAATCCGATAATGCCGATATTAAAGCTAATATTCTCTTCATATTCAGGACCAGGGTTAGGTGTACCGACACCTCCTGGCCAAGAACGAAGTTGGTCAGTGTAGGTAATACCTACATACCAACAATCGGAGGTGTAGGTGACTCGTGCTAGGGCCTCTAGCATAATGTCTTCGGTAGTATCATAGAAATATTGAGCATTAAAGTTCCAATTTCTACTGAGTTTGTAGCCACCTAATAAACCGATCTGCGAAATACCGTCGGTGGTGATTGAATCTAGGTTGATAGAATTACCTACAGTTTTATCTAGATAACTTCTAGTGACATAGCGATAATTGGTTTGGATATAGCCTGGGCCTTGACGATACTCAATAGTACTGTTGGCTAACTGTACCTCTGCGTCACTGATGTCATATTGAATGCCACCATGATAGAAGAGATAGTCATTGAAGTTAAAGTCGCTCTCAATAGCCCAGGCTGAATAATTCGAGTCAGCAGGGTCGGTTTCGCTCGTGTCATCCGTGTTCAGGTAGTAGATCTGACCAAACGCCAGATTCATACGCTCTCTGTAGTTAGAGTCGTAAAAGCGGGTTGTTGCGCCATAACTGATCTGATTAGCTGCCGCTATTTTGTCAACGCCACTGTATTTACGAGTCCTAAACAAGCCGTAATAGTCCGTTTGCATAAGGGTCGTATCATAATCATAGATGTTGCTTTGATCTTCATATGGTACGTACAAGTATTGAACTTTCGGCTCTAGCGTCTGTGTATAACCATCAAAAAAGCTTGTTCCGCGCTCTAAATAGAGAGTACCTGTACTGCGAAACTCAGGAATGATCCGCGCGACATTTGAGTCTAGGTTTCGGGTATCCTCTAAAGAGAGATCTAAACCATCAAGGTTTTGGTGGTAGTAGGTACCCAGTACTCTGCCTTCAGTTTCCCAGCTGCCCCAAGTAGTATGCAGTGGTATGGTTAGCCCTGGTTCTATATGCAGTCTTGTCGCTTGGCTTGGCTTAGCATTGCGTTCGTCATCGGTATCAAAGTGGGTCGCGTGACTGACCATGTCAAAATCGAGATACGGCAAAAGATCAGGGTAAAAATACTTAGCGCTCAACTGTGGGACCATGCGGTAGGGCAGGTCTGTAGTATCAGATAGTAACTGGAAGTCACGAAGCAACAAGCTCGTATCCCAGTGGTCACTCCGATAAGAGACCTTGCCTTGTTGTAGTAGTTGCCCGTCTTCACGCTCACCAATGCTAGACGAGACATCTCTGAAGAAGTAAATATCACTCACTTTGGCGTAATCAACTTCTAGCTTCCAGTTACGGTCAAACACACCGTAGTGGGTATAGCCTACCCCCCAACGATCGCCTTCTTCTGGGTATTTTTGGTCATCAGCAAGAAATTGACCTTCGATCTGGCCACGTCCCCAACCACTTAAATACCGAAACTTACCATCAGTCTGCAGACCACGTTCAGACATGTATTTGAATGTGGTTTCTAAATCGTAGTTTGGTGCAAGGTTCCAATACACTGGTACTTCAAGTTCAAAGCCATCACTCGTTCCGTAAGCAACGGTAGGGTAAAGGAAACCGGTTTTACGTGTGTCACCAATAGGTACCGTCAGCCATGGCAGATAGAAAACAGGCACATTCTGAATCTCGAATCGAGGATTATAGAGCGTGGCTTCTTCAGCTTCTTGGTCAATCTGGATAGATGAGGAAACTAAGCGCCATGAATTATCATCTTCAGGACAAGAGGTGATAGAGCCATCTTCTAACTCGTAATAAAGTTTGCCTTCAACGCGAATCACCTTGGCGTCGCCACGTCCGTTTTGACACAGCAAGTTATAGTTTGCCATTTCTAGAGTGGTGACATCAGTGTCTAAATTGGAGGTTGCTGTTTCTGATACAGTCTTAATCTGACCGTCAGACATTTCCACGTTGCCTCTTGCAACTATGGTGTTTTCAGCTTGATAAAGGGTTACGGTATCCGCATTAACTCGTTTTGTTCCCTGGGTAACCTTTACATTACCTCGGTAAGTGGCTTCTTTACCGTTGATACCATCGAGAGAATCTGCCTCTACGTGAGTGGGTAGTTCCTCGTCTTCTTCGGATTTTTCCGGAATAAGACATTGCGAGGTGAGGTCAAAGGTCTGGTCTTCGGCTGCAGAAACGATTGCCGTCAGCTCAGCTGCTGGCTCTGCATTTTGTTGTGCCGTTGAACTATCCGTGAGTTCTGTTTGGGAGTCGCTAAGATCAACTTGTGAAAGTGAGCCTTGATCTTCTTGTGAGTTCTCCTGCACACTAGTTTCTGCCTGCGCATTTGTAACACACAATGCTGTGGTTATTGAAAGAGCGAGCCAGGTGCGGGGAAATTTTGACATCGAATTAGAAACTTCCTTGATGATGAATAAGTCCGTAGACTGTAATTGACCGTTTACTTGGTCGAATGTTCCTTATGATAATAGAATTTGGAGCGTCAGGCACTAAAAGAGCACATTACTCTATAAAAATTAGTAGATTGAGAAAAAAGCATGTATTTTTTTGGCAAAATTTTAGGCGCATTCTTTGGTTTTCTGTTTGGTGGGCCCATTGGCGCATTCATCGGATTGTATATTGGACACCGATTTGATCGAGCAAAAGCGATTAACCAAGCTCGTCAGGGAGGTTTCTCTGGATACCAGAGAACCGTGAATCCAGCGCAGCAGATAGAGTTTTTTAAAGCAGCGTTTTCGGTGATGGGCCATGTAGCAAAAGCAAAAGGGCAGGTAACCGAGAGCGAGATTCAGCTTGCAAGCGTCATGATGCAACGCATGAACCTGAATGAAGAGCAGAGACGCATTGCTCAAGAAGCATTTCGTGAAGGCAAGTCATCGTCTTTTCCATTGCGAGAGGTACTTAGCCGCGTTCGTGAAGTGAGTGGGCGCAGGCATGATCTGATGCAGTTCTTCCTTGAACTTCAGATTTCCGCAGCCTTTGCCGATGGAAGTATCCACCCAAATGAGCGCGATGTACTGCATATCGTGGCTGAAGTATTGGGCTTTAGCGCTGCGCAACTTGAGCGCCGATTAAAGATGCAAGAGGCCGCTTATCGCTTCCAACAAAGCGGTGGCTATGGCGGACAGTACTCAGGTGGTGGTTATCAGCAGCAAGCTACGACTCAAGACCAGCTTGCAGCCGCTTATGAAATCCTTGGGGTCGAAGCCTCTGCTGAGCCTAAGGAAATTAAGCGTGCTTATCGCAAATTAATGAATGAGCATCACCCGGATAAGTTGTCGGCAAAAGGGTTGCCGCCTGAGATGCTTGAAGTGGCAAAAGAAAAGGCGCAAGAGATCCAGAATGCCTATGATGTAGTTAAGAAAGAACGAGGCTTTAAGTAGGGGCATTTTATGACGCCAAATTACAATGATGTGCTGACCTTTTGGTTCGAAGAGCTGCAGCCAAGCGATTGGTTTCGCTCCAGTGCTGAGCTTGATCAACAGATTAAACGGCGATTTGGTGAGCTGCACTGTAAAGCCTGTCAATGTGAGTTGGCCAGTTGGCGCCAATCTCCGCAGGGGAGGTTGGCTGAAATCATCATATTGGATCAGTTTTCTCGTAATTTATTTAGAGAGTCATCATTGGCGTTCGCTAGTGACTCTCTAGCCCTTGCCTTAGCTCAAGAGGCAGTTTCGCTTGGCGTTGACGTTAAACTCCCGCCTATGCTGCGCAGCTTTCTTTATATGCCCTATATGCACAGTGAGTCGCTGCTGATTCACGAGCATGGATTGCAACTGTTTACTCAGAGCGATTTGCAGCACAACGTCGAGTTTCACTTAAAGCATACCGCTATTTTACGAAGGTTTGGTCGCTACCCTCATCGAAACAAGGCTTTAGGTCGAGAAAGCAGTAGTGAGGAAATTGAGTTCCTCACCCAGCCTGATTCAAGCTTCTAGTTGGCTTTGTTGAGCTTCCAGTCGTAATCAAAGCTCACTTTTCCTTTAAAGCTCGTGAGCTCTGGGCGATATCTTGCGAGGTGCTTGAGTACGCCTTTCTCCCCATCAAAATCCACTGCAAACCAGTCATAGATTGAAGATAGTTGGATCTTGCCATTGCTTAGTTTTGCCCCTTTATCACTGTTGATAAAGGCGTGCGCGCTTTGTTCTAGTAGCTGCTCAGTATTTTCGGCAGTAAAGGCCTGTGTTTGAAGGTTAGGGCAACCTAGACTGGCACAATTTACCGCATAGTGAGTACGAGGGTCTTGCCAGATTGGGCGCAGAATTCGGTGTTCAATATCATTGAGACTCAATGGCTTACCTGCTACCTCAATAATCTCCTTTCCCCATGGCCCAAAGCTAAATAATCCGCCGAGTTTAGTGATGGTTTTTACTGGGTAGTTATCTAGGATTAGGTCGACAGTCAAAGCATTGTAAAGGTTAACCCAGTACGCGTATTGCTCTGCTTGAGAGTACTGACGAGGGTCGATGTCGGCTAAAGATGAGACATAGGCTTTGAGGGCTTGCTTGTCTTTGTCTGTGACAGAGGCATAACGAAACAGTGTATTTTCCCCACGCTCAACCAGATAAGCGTCAAGCAGAGCCTGCCACTGGCTGTGATCGATGCTTTGCGTGCTTTGAGTATGCTTATCCCAAAATGGCCAAGGTTCAGATTTTGGCGCGCTAAAGGCGTTAAATGACAGCAGTGAGAGAATCAATATCCATACCTTGTACATGTCTTTCTCCAGTGTGATTGGTATTAGCAATAAAAAAGGCCTTGTATAAACAAGACCTTTCAATTGGGAACTCTATTTCAACAAATACTGTTTAACGCATAAATGCTGGGATATTGTTCTCATACTCTGTGATTTTCTCAGCGTGCTGCAACGTCAAACCAATATTATCTAAACCATTCAGCAGGCAGTGGCGACGAAACTCATCAATGTCAAAGCTGTACTGCTTGTCATTAGCTGTCACTAGCATCGCTTCTAAGTCTACCGTCACCTCAGCACCTTCGTTCGCAGCAACAAAGGTGAATATTTCATCGACTTCTTGTTCCGTTAGACGCACTGGAACCATCTGGTTATTGATAGAGTTACCATAGAAAATATCCGCAAAGCTTGGTGCAATCATTACTTGAATGCCGTAATCAGCCAGTGCCCAAGGTGCGTGTTCACGTGAAGAGCCACAGCCAAAGTTCTCGCGTGCTAGCAAGATACTAGCGCCCTTGTAGCGAGGTTCATTCATTACAAACTCTGGATTTTCTTGCTGGCCAGCATCATCTAAGAAGCGCCAATCATGGAACAAGTGCTGACCAAAGCCTGTGCGTGTTACCTTTTGTAGGAACTGCTTTGGAATGATGGCATCCGTATCCACGTTAGCAGCGTCAAGAGGAACGACTAAGCCTGTATGTTGTTTAAAACCTGACATGTTATTTCCTCTTACTGCTGTTCAAAAGTGCGAATATCAACAAAATGACCCGCGATTGCGGCCGCTGCTGCCATTGCTGGGCTAACTAGATGCGTACGACCTTCACGGCCTTGGCGTCCCTCAAAGTTACGGTTACTAGTAGAGGCACAACGCTCTTTTGGACCCAAGCGATCGTTATTCATTGCAAGGCACATCGAACAACCTGGTAGGCGCCATTCAAAACCCGCTTCGATAAAGATTTTATCTAGCCCCTCAGCTTCAGCTTGCGCTTTCACTTGCTCAGAACCAGGAACGATAAGTGCTTGAACGTGACTTGCGACTTGGCGACCTTGTGCAACTTTTGCCGCAGCACGCATGTCTTCAATTCGAGAGTTAGTACAAGAGCCCACAAATACTTTATCGACAGGGTAATCAGAAAGCGACTTGCCCGCTTCTAGTCCCATATAAGCCAGTGCCTTTTCCGCAGAGGCTTTTTCTACAGGGTCGCTGAAGCTTGTTGGGTTAGGAATTGGCGTATCAACTGAAATTACCTGACCTGGGTTCGTTCCCCAAGTTACTTGGGGTTTGATCTCTGTGGCGTCCAATGTCACTACAGCGTCAAACTCAGCGTCATCATCAGACTTTAGGCTTGACCAGTAAGCAACAGCCTCATCCCAATCATTGCCTGTTGGTGCAAACTTGCGGCCTTTAATGTAATCAAAGGTAGTTTGGTCTGGAGCGACTAGGCCTGCTTTAGCACCTAGCTCAATCGCCATATTACATACTGTCATACGGCCTTCCATAGACAGATCGGTAATGGCTTCACCACAGAACTCAACCACATAGCCAGTGCCGCCAGCCGCCGTCGTCTTGCCGATAATGGCAAGTACGATGTCTTTAGCGGTAATGCCTTCTGAAACCTTACCCTTAACCTCAATCTTCATGGTTTTAGCGCGAGATTGCTTTAGGGTTTGAGTCGCTAGCACGTGTTCAACTTCAGAGGTACCGATGCCAAATGCGATAGAGCCAAATGCGCCGTGAGTCGCGGTATGAGAATCGCCACACACAATGGTCATGCCTGGAAGGGTAATACCTAACTCAGGGCCCATAACGTGCACTATGCCTTGATACTTGTGGTTCAAGTCATAAAGGCGAACACCGAACTCAGCACAGTTGTGAGACAATGTTTCCATTTGGATACGAGCCATTTCACCAGAGGCATTGATGTCTTTGGTGGTGGTGGATACGTTGTGATCCATAGTGGCGAAGGTTTTGCTTGTTTGACGTACGCGACGCCCTTTTTCACGCAGACCATCAAACGCTTGTGGTGAGGTCACTTCATGAACTAGGTGGCGGTCAATGTACAAGATAGGGTTTTCACCCTCAGCTTCTACAGCAATGTGCGCATCGTAGATTTTTTCGTATAAGGTTTTAGCCATTATTCTTTCCTTTTTCCTTCGCAAACGAATGCGAAGGAAATTAATCTATTTTAAGAGTTGCGAATGTATTCTGCGATCTTATCGCCCATCTCTGACGTTGTCAGCGCAGGTTTGTCCCCCGCTAGGTCTGCAGTAAGCTCACCAGCGGCTAACGCTTTAGATACTGCATTCTCGATATCTTTTGCTGCTGCTTCTTCACCTAGGCTGTAGCGCAGCATTAGCGCTGCTGACAGGATTTGCGCTACAGGGTTAGCAATATTTTTGCCTGCGATGTCTGGAGCACTACCACCTGCTGGTTCGTATAGGCCAAAGTTGCTTTCATTTAGGCTTGCTGAAGGTAGCATACCCATTGAGCCTGTGATCATTGCACATTCATCAGAGATGATGTCGCCGAAGATGTTTGAGCACAGCATGATATCGAACTGAGATGGGTCCTTGATAAGCTGCATTGTCGCGTTATCAATGTACATGTGGTTCAACTCAACATCAGGGAAGTCCTTCGCTACTTCTTCTACAACTTCGCGCCAAAGGATAGAGCTTTGTAAAACGTTCGCTTTATCAATGGAGTAGACGTTTTTTTCACGTAAACGAGCAGATTCAAACGCGATACGAGCAATACGTTCAATCTCATAGCGATGGTAAACCTCAGTATCAAACGCCTTCTCATTTGCGCCTTCGCCTTCACGACCTTTCGGTTGGCCAAAGTAAATACCGCCGGTTAATTCGCGAACTACTACGATATCAAAGCCACGGTCCGAGATATCTGCACGAAGCGGAGAGAAGCCCTCTAAGCCTTTGTGGATTTGTGCTGGACGCAGGTTACAGAACAGTTGGAAGTGTTTACGTAGAGGAAGTAGGGCACCACGCTCTGGTTGATCGTTTGGTGGTAGGTTTTCCCACTTAGGGCCGCCTACAGAGCCAAACAAGATAGCATCAGAAGCCTCACAACCGTTTAGCGTTGACTCTGGTAGTGGTGAGCCGTGATTGTCGATAGCAATACCACCTACATCATGCTCACTACGCTCAAACTTAATAGAGTGCTTGCTTTCAATTGCATCAAGAACTTTGTGCGCTTGTTGCATTACTTCTGGGCCAATACCGTCACCCGGTAAAACGGCAATCTTGTAAGATTTATCTGCCATGAAATGGTCTTCCTTAAATTTATAAATGTTTGAGCTGCCCCTTGCGAATATGACAAGGGGCGAAAGTATTAAACGGTTTCTTTGTTTCTTTTTTGTTTCATCACTTCGATTTGGTCGGCACGATGAATGCTATTAATTACGTGAAGGAGTGCTTGTCCCGATGCTTCTACGATATCGGTCGCAAGACCTGTACCGTGATATTTACGCCCTTTATAGTTGGCAATGATATCTGCCTGGCCTAGGCCATCTTCACCTTCCCCTTTTGCTGTAAGGTGGAACTTATCTAGATCAATCTCATAGCCGGTTAAGCGGTAAATGCATTGATAAAGGGCATCAACAGGACCGTTGCCCACTGCGGCTTCGCATTTTTCTTCATCGCCACACTGCAATTTGATGCTAGTGGTTGCCATTACACTACCCGATTGAACGCTCAAGTAATTAAGCTTGAAGAAGTCATCTTCGTCACGAAGGTTGGCAAAGTGCATCAATGCTTCAAGGTCGTAGTCGAATACCTGGCCCTTGCGATCGGCCAATTTCAAGAAATCAGCGTACAGGGTATCAAGGTTATACTCTTCCTCTTTGTAGCCCATGCTATCCATATGGCTCTTCACAGCAGCACGGCCAGAACGGCTGGTCAGGTTCAGCGCTTGGTTTTTAAGGCCGATAGACTCTGGAGTCATGATTTCGTAGGTGTTCTTATTCTTTAGCATGCCATCTTGGTGGATGCCTGAAGAATGGCTAAAGGCATTGGCACCGACAATCGCTTTGTTTGCTTGTACTGGCATATTACAAAGCTGAGAAACCAACTTGCTGGTGCGGTGAATTTCATCGTGTTTAAGGTTGGTTTGAACACCCAAGAAGCTTTCGCGAGTCTTGATGATCATCGCGACCTCTTCTAACGAGCAGTTACCCGCACGTTCGCCAATACCGTTGATGGTGCCTTCGATTTGACGAGCACCCGCTTGTACCGCTGCAATCGAGTTTGCCACAGACATGCCTAGGTCATCGTGACAGTGCACAGAGATGATCGCTTTGTCGATATTAGGAACGCGATTAAATAGGGTCTCGATGATGCTACCAAACTCATTAGGAACGGTGTAGCCCACAGTATCCGGGATGTTGATGGTGTTGGCACCAGCATTGATTGCCGATTCCACCATACGACATAGATTGTCGATAGGGGTACGGCCTGCGTCTTCACAAGAGAACTCAACGTCATCAGTGTATTTACGTGCGTGTTTTACTGCGTTTACACCCATTTCAATAACATCATCGTAGCTACGACGAAGCTTGTCTTGAACATGAATGGTTGAGGTTGAAATAAAGGTGTGAATTCGGAACTGATCCGCAACCTTTAGTGCCTCTGCAGCAGCGTCGATATCTTTGGCGACTGCGCGTGAAAGTGCACAGATACGGCTATTTTTGATGTGCTTAGCAATGGTTTGCACTGACTCAAAATCACCCGGAGAGGAAATAGGGAAGCCAGCTTCAATAACGTCCACACCCAAGCGCTCGAGTGCATAGGCAATCTGTAGTTTCTCTTTGACTGTTAAGCTTGCAGAAAGTGCCTGCTCGCCATCTCGTAGTGTGGTGTCAAAGACAATGACCTTATCGCTCATGTTGGCATCCTTTTTCCAGCGTTGTGATTAAATTTCAGCATAAAAAAACCCGCATTCAAGTTGCGGGTTTTATCAATCTTGGTGGTGTTTTTCGCCCACTAGCAACCCGCGTGTTTAAGTCACGATCAGGAGGAGCAGTAGAGAAGTTGAAACACCAAATTTCATAATAGAAAAACAATCCACCAATTAAGTTAACAAATTAGTACCGCAATTCGCCTGCAAGCGTCAAGGGGTAAGTGGAATAAATCTTCAACATTTCTTCAAAATTAGATTTACCAGTAAAACTTGCCATCCTAATTTCATCTTTAACGCGTTGATTAAGCTAAATTAATCACTTTCAGCGTTTTTGATTAATTTAACTCCTCTCTATTTTAGTTTTACGTCACTATAATTAATCAGTTGAGTAATTAAAGAGTGGTTAGAGTTAGATGTCTAGAAAGGCGGGTCGCCCAGCAGAAAAGACAGAGGCAAGAGAGAGTCTTATTCGAAGCGCCAAGTTGTTGTTTAGCGGTATGCCCTATGAAAAAGTATCAACGCGCCTGATTGCAGAAAAGGCGGGGGTAAACTCAGCCATGATTCGTTATTACTTTGGTAATAAAGAAGGACTGTTTGAAGCTATGATAACCGCGGTAATGACACCGATACTCGACAGCATGCGCAGGCATAAGCAAAGTCCAAGCTCGCAGTCTTTAGAGAGTATCATGCGTGCTCACTATCTGGTCATGAGTAAGGACCCTGAGTTTCCTCGTATGCTCGCGCGTATCATGATGCAACCTCCTTCAGAGGTTCAGCGACAAGTGACGGAAAAAATGTTTGATCAACTCGTAGGCGCACTTGGTGATGACCTACTCTTTACTCAAAATAAACAAAATGTATTCCGCTCGGATTTAGATGTTAAGAAGTGCAAGCTTACCTTCATCAGCATGCTGATGTTTCCCTTCATCTCTCCGCCAGCAATACTGGAAAAGCATCAAATAGAGCTCACACCGACTTTTTTAGAAGAGATGCTACAACACAACCTCAGTGTCATCGCATCAGGAATGATAAATACCAAGGTTCAGAACCAGGACAACACTTAATGAAACTTAACCGAAAACTTCTGTTTTTCCCCGCGTTGGCTGTCGGGATTATCACCCTTGTTGTGATGATTGAAACTCGACCTGATGTACCCACTAAACCAGCAGGAGACAGAGCAAGACCTGTCGAAGTTATGACAATGACTCCGGTATCTATGGCGCCAGAAGCCATAGGATTTGGGCAGGTATCCCCCAAGTTTGAGTGGAAGGCGATTGCTGAGGTTACCGGAAAGGTGGTTTATAGAAATCCTGATCTTGAGCGTGGGCGTATCTTAACGGCGGGCACAGAAGTGCTCAGAATTGATCCATTAGATTATGAGCTAAAGCTGATTCAAGCCAAAGCGGACTTAGGCTCCAGTGAAACCCAGCTTAAAAAGCTGGCTCTAGAGAACAGCAACAGTAAGAGCAGCTTGAAGATTGAAAAGAACCGATTAAAGCTAGCAGAAACAGAGCTCAAGCGTATTCAAGATTTGAGGAGCAAAAAAGTGGCCTCTCAGTCTGACGTTGACGCACAGCAACAGACTTACCTTGCGCAGCAGAAGCTAGTTCAAGACATTGAAAACCAGATGGCGCTGTATCCTGATGAGAAAAAAGTTGCAGAAGCCTTGGTAGAAGTTAATCAAGCTAAAGTGCAAGAGGCGGAACGCTCCCTTGAAAAAACCAGTATTGTTCTTCCTCGCGATTTGCGAATTTCTTCCGTGGATATCGAGCTTAATCAGGTGGTAAACCTGCAACAAGAGATGATAGTCGCTCAAGGGCTAGATGTAATGGAGGTTGAGGCTCAGCTTTCCATCCATGATATGCAGCTGCTGGTGCAAAGCCTTGAAACGAAAGAGCGTGATGCGGTGGGCTCTCCACTGCCAAGTTTTTCACGCCTTAATGCAGAGGTCACTCTATCTAGTGGTAATTTGAAAGCGACCTGGCCAGCTAAGGTGGCGAGGGTGAGTGATTCTATCGACCCTACCCAAGCAACTGCTGGCGTTATTCTTGAGGTTGAACAAGACTACAGCCAGCTCACTCCCACCAGCACGCCACCTATGGTCAGCGGCATGCTGGTTCAAGCGAAGATAGAGGGAACAGAGTCTGCTGCATGGGTGATCCCAGAGCGAGCTTTACACGGCGATAAGGTGTATCTATTCGAAGACAGTAAGCTGAAAATAATGCCGGTTACCGTACTCTATCGACGTGATCAGCAGGTGGTGATTGATGGTGACTTCTCTGACGGGGATACCTTGATCCTTAACGATCTATTACCAGCGATACCGGGTATGCTGCTGAAGCTTGAAATGCTCGAAGACGATCCTAAAGCATCGGAGGGTGACGCGTGATTCGTTTTTTTGCAAGACACCCAACAGCAGCCAACCTGCTGATGCTACTCATCTTTTTAGTGGGTGTTCTTACTTTACCTACCATCAAGAGAGAAACCTTTCCAGAGTTTTCGCCCCCCTACATTATGGCGACTATTGTCTATCCTGGTGCCTCACCAATGGAGGTGGAAGAGAGCTTGTGTGTCAGGATGGAAGATGCGGTAGATGGACTGTCCAATATCGAAGAAACCACTTGTGAGGCGATTGAAGGCAGTGCTCGACTGACGTTAAAGCTGGATAATTCTGCAGATATTGGCCGTATGCTGGTGGATGTGCAAACGCAGATCAATTCTATCAATGACTTCCCTGATGAGATTGAATCTCCAATGGTGCAAGAGCTGGACTGGAACGAGCCTGTGGTGGATGTTGCGATTACTGCAGATACAAGCTGGCCAGAGCTAAAAGCTTATGCAGAGAGTCTGAAGCGCACCATGAAGCTGGATTATGGCGTCTCTCTGGTTGATGTTTCAGGCTTTTCTGATCATCAATACCGTGTCGAACTCAATACCTACATCATGCGCCAGCTTGGGCTGAGCGTAAATGACATTGCCTCCCAGATTGGCAAGCAGAACGTAAAACTGCCTAGTGGCAACGTAGAGACGCCAGAAAAGAATTTATTGATTCGCTTTGATGAAAGGCGGGTCACCCCACAGCAACTAGAGAGTATCGTGGTGGGCTCAGGACCCAATGGCTCTATTGTCCGTCTTCGTGATGTAGCAACCATTACCGATCGCTTTGAGCTGGATGAGCAGAAGGTGCTGTTTGACGAAAAGCCTTCGGCTATACTCAAAATCAGTAAAAACAAAGAAGATGATGCCCTTAGGATCAAAGACAATGTCACCCGTTTTGTTGATGATCAACGTGCAATCGCACCTGATGGCGTCACTATTGAGATGACCAACGATCTGTCATCTGTGCTTTGGGATCGATTGAGCATGATGGTGCGTAATGGTTGGCAAGGTATCGTATTAGTGTTCGCCACTATGTGGCTGTTCTTTAGTTTGCGATATTCATTTTGGGTTGCGGCAGGCCTTCCCGTTGCCTTCCTCGGTGGCATTTTCATGATGGCGAATCTGGGTATTTCCATCAATATCATGTCGCTGGTGGGCTTGCTGATGGCCATCGGTATTATGATGGATGACGCCATAGTGATTGCCGAGTCGATAGCCGCGCATCTTGATCGGGGGCAAAGCATTGATGATGCGGTAATTAACGGCGTGAAGAAGGTTCTCCCCGGAGTTGTATCTTCATTTCTAACCACAGTGTGTATCTTTGGTAGCTTACTGTTCTTAGATGGCGAGATGGGTGCTGTGTTAAAAGCGGTACCGCAAGTATTGATTCTCGTACTGAGTATCAGTCTTATCGAGGCTTTCTTGATCTTGCCTCATCACTTATCACATTCATTGCACAGTGCTAAGAAAGAGCGCCCAGACCTGCGCTTTAAAACGGCTTTTCTTGAGAAGTTTGAAGAGTTTCGTAACGGTCCGTTAGTGAGAGCGGTGGACAAAGCGGTTGAGCATCGATACCTCTTTATGGGCTCGGTCATCGCAGCCTTACTCATTTCCGTCTCTTTGCTTGCCGGTGGCCATCTTAAGTTTGTGCCCTTTCCTGAGTTGGATGGAGATATCGCAGAGGCGCGAATTATCCTACCTCCAGGTTCGTCATTGAGCCAAACTGAAAAAGTAGTAGATCGACTGGTTAAATCTGCAGAGAAATTGGATAAAGAGTGGACCGAAAACGTAGAAAATGGTGTCCCTTTAATCCAGCATATTACCGCAAGCTTTAACAGTAATGCTGATGCTAATGAGTCAGGCCCACACATTGCAACAGTGCGCTTAGATCTCCTTGGCGCAGAAGTGCGAAATACCATCCTTGATGAGTTTATTGATGCCTGGCGTGAAGATACGGGAGAGATGGCTGCGCCTATTTCACTGGTATTTAAGCAGCCGACTATGGGACCTGGCGGGCGCGCAATCGAAATCCGTTTACAACATGATGATCTCGAGTCTCTAAAGGCTGCTTCAGTAGAGATACAGTCTTATCTGAATGAGTTTGATGGCGTGCACGGCGTACTTGATGACATGCGAATGGGGAAAGAGGAGGTCTTGGTTAAGTTGCGTCCTGGGGCTGAAAGCTATGGTGTGAATGGGCAGATGATCGCAAGTCAGTTGCGCGCCGCCTTCTATGGTGAAACGGCAGATGAGATCCAGATTGGCGTTGAAAACATTAAGATTGAGGTGCGTTTAGACAAAGAAGAGGCAGGCAACCTTGAGCATCTGGCTAACTTCCCAATTATCATGCCTAACGGAGCACAGATCCCTCTCGCAACCCTAGCAAGCTTTGATTTTCAACGCAATTACGTGCGAATACAACGTATCAATGGCATGCGAACCGTTGCGGTATTTAGTGACTTAGATACCTCAAAGGCAAGCTCAGGGGAAATTATCAGTAAGTTCAAGACTCAAGAGCTTCCAAAGCTCCAGCAGAAGTACCCGGGTATTCGAGTCGATTTTGAAGGAGAGTCTAAGGACACAGCAAAAACGGGTTCATCCATGGGTAAAGGCTTCTTAGTGGGCTTGTTTGGTGTGTTTGCTATTTTGAGTTACCAGTTCCGCAGTTATCTCGAGCCCTTTGTGGTTATGTTGGCGATTCCTTTGGCCTTTATTGGGGTGATTTGGGGGCACTTCTTACTAGGGCATAACATGAGTATGCCAAGTATCATGGGGTTTGTTTCTCTTGCTGGGATTGTAGTGAACGATTCTATACTCTTGGTTCAATACATACGCTTTCATGTGGACGAAGGGGATACAGTGCATGATGCTGTAGTTAAGGCGAGTCGGGAGCGTTTCCGAGCGGTATTTATTACTTCAATGACAACGGCTGCCGGTTTGTTGCCATTGCTCCTAGAAACTAGCCTGCAGGCTCAGGTCATTCAGCCTCTGGTGATATCGATAGTGTTTGGTATCTTCGCCTCAACAGTGTTGGTGCTGTTTATGGTGCCTTGTGCTTATTCCATATTGGCTGATTTTGGCAAGGTATCTAAGCATGAGAACCTTAATGCCTAACAATCAAAGGCTTAGTCTGAGTACATCAAAACGTGCTTAAAATGTAATCTCAACTCAAACAAAACGTCACCTTCTTGTCATTTAACTTCCTTAGTTTGGGCATTAACCCAATGGGTATCCCTCTGGGAAGTTGATAAGGAAGGCGACATGAGTAGTTTTGATTTAGAAAATCTGGGTGTACAGCGAATAAACCCTATCGTTCGTTTTGATCTGGCATTTTCATTGTTCTGTCTTGAGCATAGGTTTGCTTCTCAGGTTGGTTTATTTAGCAGGGCCGTCTCTCACTCTGGAGACGGCCACCTTTACGCCGCAATTGCCCTAATCGCTTGGGTTGCCGATTCGACTATCGGTAGTCTATTTCTTGCCTGTGGACTGATTTCGTTTGTTATTGAGCTGCCTATTTACTGGGTTGCCAAGAACAGCTTTCGCCGTCGCCGTCCCCATGATTTGTCCTCTCGATTGACCAACTTTATTGAACCGTCGGATAAGTACAGTATGCCCTCAGGCCATACTGCTGCTGCGACCATTATGGCGGTATTAACCTGCGCCTTCTTCCCGAGCTTGGCCGTGATAGCGGTGGTTTGGGCTAGTCTCATTGCTCTCTCTCGAATTCTACTCGGCGTTCATTTCTTTAGCGATATCGTTGCTGGTGTGATGCTGGGGTTAGCCAGTTCATTCATCGCAATGGCAATGGTAGGGGTCTAATTTGTGAAGATACTCTATGGCGTGCAAGGTACCGGAAATGGACATATCGCTCGTGCAAGGGCTATGGCTGAGGCTTTTAAAAATCGAGATGGGATACAGGTCGACTTTGTATTTTCAGGCAGAGAAAGAGAAAAGTACTTCTCGATGGAGTCCTTTAACGGCTATCGCTCTTTTTCTGGACTCACATTCAACTCTCATTGTGGCAAGGTGGACTACCTAAAGACCGCCACCAATAACAATTTGGTGGAGTTGTTCCAAGACATTAACAGCTTGAATGTCAAAGACTACGACTTAGTACTGAATGACTTTGAGCCTATTTCTGCGTGGGCGGCTAAGAAGCACAAAGTGCCTTGTATTGGCATCAGTCATCAAAACGCGTTTCGTTTTCAGGTTCCGAAGAAGGGTTTTGGCTTGATGGATAAAACCATCATTCATCACTTCGCACCTTCAGATTTTCAATTGGGCCTGCATTGGTATCATTTCGAGCAACCCATCTTGCCACCTATTGTTCATACGTGTGCACAAGATGCAGTAACCGAAGAAGCATTTATCTTAGTCTATCTGCCTTTTGAGGACTTAAAGCAAGTGGCAGACTTGTTGCAGCGTTTCTCTGACCATTCTTTTCGCTGCTATCACCCTGATGTAAGGGATGCGGATGACATCGGCAATGTGCAGTTTCGTCCCCTGTCGTTTTCTTCTTTTCAGGGCGACCTTTCTCGATGTCAGGGCGTGATTGCGAACGGTGGATTTGAGTTGCCATCGGAGGCGCTCTCTCTAGGTAAAAAACTACTGCTTAAACCCCTCAATGGACAATTTGAACAGCAAAGCAATGTGGCGACTTTGGAGTATCTGGGCTTGGGTTCTGCAATGCTGGAACTGGAAGCGGGAACAATACGAAAATGGTTAGGGGAACAAAAGCCGGAACCAATTCGTTATCCTGATGTTGCTGGTGCTATCTCTGATTGGGTTATAGAAGGAGACTGGCATCAGCAGGAAGCATTAAGCCAAAAACTGTGGAAACAAGTGGATTTTCCTAGCCATATAACACATTTATTGGATTGATCTGAGCGACTCGCTCGATCTCATTTCTTTAGTGGTAAGCGACCATTTATTACGGTTTGCCTACCACTTTTGCTATCTGTCTTTTTCACTAATGACTGTATTTTGTCTAATTATTCATCACAAAACATGATTTAGGTTTTTTTATGCTTATATTAAGTGGTTGTTATATATAGACAATGCCTTCTTGTTGATAAAATGTACTGATTCTTTATCAATTTGCTTGTTCCTTGGTGATGATTTGAAACATATTAGCGCTATTGAATATTCATCCCGTTGATGATTCGCCGGTTGGTTAGTAGTTTCGTAACTCCTTTTTTGATACGAGCTATGCAGTAGTACTGACTCGCGGTTGGCTAAATAGAATAAAGAGAAGAGTATATGTTAACTAGCAATTCACATGATTGGCAGCAAGGATTAGCTCACCAAGGAACAACCCTACGTGGAGTCGATTTAAATCTGCTAACTGTGTTTGATGCAGTTATGCAGGAGCAAAATATCACTCGCGCAGCAAAAAATCTGAACATGTCCCAGCCTGCAGTAAGTAATGCGGTAGCGCGTTTGAAAGTGATGTTTAAAGACGATCTATTTATGCGTCAAGGTCGAGGTATTTCGCCCACTCTTCGTGCTCGTCAATTGTTTGTCCCTGTTCGTCAGGCGCTGCAATTGGTTAAGAATGAACTGCCTGGTGCTGTATTTGATCCAGCAACATCGACCAATACATTCTCTATTGCAATTGGAACGCCTAATGATGTCCGCTTTGCACCTCAACTTATTAAAAACACCACAGAGAAAGCGCCTAATGTTAAGTTGAGTCTGGACTCGCTTGGCGGAGTTTCCTTGCATGAGAAGCTTAAGCAGCAAGAGCTCGATTTTGTGATTGATTATACTCGCTTCGAACAGCCTGGCTTTGTAAGTACTGAACTATACAGCGATGAGCTTGTGGTCATTTGTGCAAACGATCACCCTCGTCTTGGGAACCAGCATCAGATCTCTATGGAGCAACTTCTGGCGGAGCAGCATGCACGCTTGTCTCCTGCTAGCGATGTGATGGGCTTGAGCGATCGAATCTATAAAAGCCTAGAGGTGACCTCTTCATACCGAGGTGCGACCTTGGGTAACTTGATCGCAGTTTCTGCGCAATCTGAACTTATTTGTGTTGTGCCGCGCTGGGTAAAAGATTTTTTCCCGACAAACCTTGGTATTCATGCATTGCCATTTCCTGGTGAGCTAGCTGAGATTAAGGCGTACCTAACATGGCATGAATCGCGTGAAAATGATGAAGCACATGTGTGGATGAGAGAGCAATTAATGACGGTTTGCGGAGAAGTGGTAGCAAAACATCGTTAGGGATCTTTAGCCAAAAATAGCGCATAAAATCATCAAGCACCAAAAACTAGGTTTTTTGGTGCTTTTTTATTAGCCATATGCAATTAGTGACTACTCTTACCAGTAAGTAAAAACTGGATATATGTCCAATTTTGTATGATGAGAAAGCTATTAGAATTGCGTTTTATTTGCCCGACTGTAAACTATGCGCTCACTCAGCTTACACCTGTAAGCCAAAAGGTAGAGGTTTATGACCAGTTCAGAGTTTCACATTGTAAAAAAGGTTCGCCAACAGGTTGTAGATGGAGGAGATCGCGCGGCACTCAAGCATAAGTTTGATGGTGCTTGGCACGATATTTCTTGGTCGCAATTTGGACAGCAAATGGACGCTGTTTCTATGGCACTTTTGGCTCAAGGATTGAGTGTTCAGGATAAGGTCGGTATCTATGCCAACAACATGCCAAAATGGACTATGGCAGATATTGGTGCGTTACAAGCGCGTGTTGTAACCGTTCCTATTTATCCTACTAATACAGCAGAACAATCTGCTTATGTTATTCAAAACGCAGACGTGAAGGTGTTGTTCGTTGGTGAACAAGAACAGTATGACGCGTCTGTGGGCATCTTCGAGCAATGCGAACAGCTGGAGCTGATTGTTGCCATGTGCGACAGCATTAAACTTGAAGACAATAGCTTCAGCCTTTCTTGGGATGACTTCCTTAAGTCCTCAGAGCAAAATGATACCGAAACGCTCAACACTGAATTTGAGCAGCGTCTTGCTGATGCGAACCTAGATGACCTTGTGACGCTGATTTACACCTCAGGAACCACAGGCCAACCAAAGGGCGTGATGCTGGACTACGCAAACTTTGCCTCGCAACTGGAAGGGCATGTTGAGCGTTTGAACCTAACCAAAGACGATGTATCTTTGTGTTTTTTACCTCTTTCGCATGTATTTGAGCGCGCATGGACCATGTTTGTTCTGTATACCGGCGCAACTAATGCCTATTTGGTTGATACCATGCAGGTTAAAGATGCGTTAGGTGAAGTTAAGCCTACTGTTATGTGTGCTGTGCCTCGTTTCTACGAGAAGATTTTCTCAGCGATTCATGAAAAAGTGTCTCGTTCTTCTTTTGTGAAAAAGGCGATGTTCACTTGGGCTGTTAACATGGGTGCACGTGTTGCACTGTGTAAGCAAGAAGAGCGTGAGCCTTCTTACTTACTAAAGCGTAGCCACGCCTTAGCGGACAAGTTAGTACTGAGTAAGCTTAGAGCCCTATTAGGTGGCAACATTACGATGATGCCATGTGGCGGAGCCAAGCTGGATGAAACCATTGGCCGCTTTTTCCATGCACTTGGCTTGAACGTGAAGCTAGGCTATGGCATGACAGAAACAACGGCGACCGTGTCATGTTGGGATGAGCCTGCATTTAACCCTGACTCTATCGGTACTTCAATGCCGGGAGCTCAAGTTAAGATTGGTGAAAATAACGAAATCTTAGTGCGTGGCCCTATGGTTATGCGTGGTTACTACAAGTTGCCAGAAGAAACAGCGAAAACCTTCGATGAGCATGGTTTCTTGAAGACGGGAGATGCGGGTCAATTTGATGACAATGGTAACCTGTTTATTACTGACCGAATCAAAGAGTTGATGAAGACTTCTGGTGGTAAGTACATTGCTCCTCAAGTGGTTGAAGGCACTATTGGTAAAGATCATTTTATCGAACAGATTGCCGTTATTGCGGACACACGCAAGTTTGTTTCTGCTTTGATCGTACCAAGCTTTGAGGCGCTAGAAGAGCATGCTAAAGAGCTTAACATCAAATACCACGACAAGGTTGAGCTATTAAAGCATAGCCAAATCGTTGAAATGCTTGAGGCTCGAGTGGCTGAACTACAACAAAACTTAGCCAAGTTTGAGCAAGTCAAAAAGTTCAAACTACTGCCTAAAGCCTTCTCTATGGAAAAGGGAGAACTGACTCCTACTCAGAAGCTTCGCCGTAAGGTTATCAATGACCGTTACCAAGACGAAATTGATGAAATGTACGATGAAACGGGCAAGAGCAAATCAAAGCCTAAAAAGTAGTGCATTAACGTAAACAATTAGAGCCCGCCACTTTATTAAGTTGGCGGGCTTTTTTTATTTAACGCTATTAAAAACAGATAGTTAAGAATCATGAGTCATATGGCTGTGCTTTTTTGTGATTTTTGTTAATGAAATGTGGTTTTTGCGTGGACAGTAGTAGGTCAAAAACGGTATGGTGGGCAAGTTATCCCACGCCTGCTATGGCCTGTGTGGGGACATAGTTGAATTGTTATTGAGGCACTTAAACGCGTTCAGTAATGATAAGGATACTTTTAGGCTACGAATAAGCCCTAGCTATGTAAAACCTAGCGGATAAGTGGACCAAACCTATTCGCAATTGGTAAGGAGAGATTTAATGAAAATGTTATCTGGCGCAGAAATGATCGTCCAGTCATTGATCGAAGAAGAAGTAGAGCAGATCTTTGGCTATCCCGGCGGTTCGGTTCTCGACATCTACGATGCCCTTCACGCAAAGACTGATAAGATCAAGCACGTCTTAGTACGCCATGAACAAGCAGCAACGCATATGGCCGATGGTTATGCCCGCTCAACAGGTAAGCCTGGCGTAGTGCTTGTGTGTTCTGGTCCTGGTGCGACGAATACCGTTACTGGTATTGCGACAGCGTATATGGATTCGATCCCAATGATCGTCATTTCAGGAAACGTGCCAAATAGCCTGATTGGTAATGATGCGTTTCAAGAGTGTGACATTGTCGGTGTATCGCGCCCGATCGTTAAACATAGCTTTTTAGTAAAGCGTGCTGAAGATATTGCCGAAACGGTTAAAAAAGCATTTTTCATCGCTTCGACTGGTCGTCCCGGCCCTGTGGTTATTGATGTGCCGAAAGATGTCATGAATCCTCAGATTAAACTCCCTTACGAGTATCCTGAATCTATCAAAATGCGCTCTTACAACCCAACCACATCTGGACATAAGGGGCAGATCAAAAAGGCGTTGAAGGCGCTTTTAGAGGCGAAAAAGCCTGTACTGTATGTCGGTGGTGGTGCGGTTATCTCAGAATCAGACCAATATCTAATTAGTTTGTCTGAGAAACTGAACTTGCCAGTGGTAAGTACTCTTATGGGCTTAGGTGCTTTCCCTGGAATGCACAGCAACTCTTTGGGTATGCTGGGCATGCACGGCACTTACGAAGCCAACATGGCGATGCATAATGCGGATCTTATTTTTGGTGTGGGTGTACGATTTGATGACCGTACCACCAATAACCTAGAGAAGTACTGCCCTGACGCTAAGATTATCCATGTGGATATTGACCCGTCTTCAGTCTCTAAGAATGTTCGAGCAGACCTACCGATTGTGGGTTCTGCCGATAAGGTTCTTGAGTGCATGGTGTCACTGCTGGAAAATCAAAACAGTGACAACGATAAAGAAGCTTTGGATCATTGGTGGAGTGAGATTGCGACTTGGCGCGAGCGTCAATGTTTAGCTTACGAAAAATCGCCAGACAAAATTAAACCGCAGCAGGTTATTGAAACGCTACACAAACTGACAGATGGTGATGCCTATGTTGCTTCTGACGTAGGTCAACATCAGATGTTTGCGGCGCTTTACTACCCATTTAAACAGTCTCGCCGTTGGATTAACTCGGGCGGTCTAGGCACTATGGGCTTTGGTCTTCCTGCGGGAATGGGGGTTAAGTTCGCACACCCTGAAGAAGAAGTAGTGGTTGTGACTGGTGATGGCAGTATTCAAATGAATATTCAAGAGCTGTCTACGGCGCTCCAATACGGCATTCCAGTTAAAATCATTAACCTAAACAACCGCTTCCTAGGAATGGTTAAGCAGTGGCAAGATATCATCTACGAAGGACGCCACTCAAATTCCTACATGACTTCTGTACCTGATTTCGCAGCCATTGCTGAGGCTTATGGGCATGTTGGTATTCGTATTTCCTCGCCAGACGAGCTCGAATCAGGCCTGCAAAAAGCATTAGATATGAAAGATCGCTTGGTATTTGTCGATATCAGCGTAGATGAAACCGAGCACGTGTATCCAATGCAAGTCAAAGGCGAAGGCATGGACAATATGTGGCTAAGCAAGACGGAGAGAACCTAACTATGAGACATATCATTTCTCTACTAATGGAAAACCAACCAGGTTCACTGTCTCGAGTAGTGGGTCTGTTCTCACAGCGTGGCTATAACATTGAATCTCTGACGGTATCACCAACAGACGATGAGACCCTTTCACGTCTGAATATCACAACAGAAACCAATGAACTGCAACTAGAGCAAATTCAGAAGCAACTGCACAAGTTGATTGATGTACTCAAGGTGCAAGAAGTGACTGAGTTTGACCACATTGAGCGTGAGCTTATGATGGTGAAACTAAAGGCATCGGGGTTTGCTCGTGCTGAGGTGAAGCGAACCGCTGATATCTTCCGTGGTCAGATTGTTGATGTCACCGCCTCTCAGTACACAGTGCAACTGGCGGGCACGAGTGAGAAGCTCGATGCCTTCATTCAAGCGGTATCTGAAATTACCGATGTGATTGAGGTGGCTCGAAGCGGAGTCGTGGGTATTGCTCGTGGTGAAAGAGCGCTGAAAGCATAGTTTTCATTTCAGGTGTATTGAAAAGCGGTCGCTTACTTAGTGGGTTTGTATCTAGATTAAGCTACTGAAAAATTGGAACTTTGTGCTTGTTGTTAAAGTCATCTCTGTCACAGGGATGGCTTTTTTAATGCCTAGAACTTTGAGTTAGTGCAAATAGTATGATTATTGTGATTGCGTGGTGCTTTTTTGAACGATACACTGCGCCCAGTTTGAATGAACACAGCATCGCTGAGTGGGATAGGGATAGCGCAACTCTGTGATCATATCGAGGCGAAGTATGTTAAAGAATGCATTTGTAAGATTAGTAGTTGGTGGTTTATTGATGATGGCAGTGACATTTAACGCTGTTTACTTTTTACCACTAGTGTTGTTGATGAACACACATAGAAGTGAATTGTTCTCCTACTAAAACTTACTAAGAAATAGACATAAAAAAAGAGAGCCGATTGGCTCTCTTTTTTGTATCTGTATCGAACTACAAATTATAGTACGTGTACAGATGCAGTGTTAGTAGTACCTGAAGCAACTAGAGCGCCAGAAACCATAACTACGATGTCGCCTTTCTTACCAAAACCAGCTTCTAGAACGTATTCTTTACCGTTTTTGTAGAAATCATCAGTGCTGTTGATTGACTCAACAAGAACTGGACGAACACCCTTAGAAAGAACTAGCTGTGCAGCAGTCTTAGGGTTAGTAGTTAGAGCAACGATGCTTGCAGTTGGGAAGTACTTACGTACAGAACGTGCAGACTTGCCGCCTTCAGTAGCAACGATGATTAGTGGAGCAGCTAGCTTCTCAGCTGTGTCTACTGCGCCTTTACATACTGCTTCAGTGATGCGTAGACGTGGGCTGTCAAGACGAGAACCTAGTTCTGCTTTTAGCGCGCTGTCAGTACGGTTAGCGATTTGAGCCATGATAGCTACTGATTCTACTGGGTACTTACCTTTAGCAGTTTCACCAGAAAGCATTACTGCGTCAGTACCATCCATGATTGCGTTTGCAACGTCACCCGCTTCAGCGCGAGTTGGACGTGGGTTGCTGATCATAGAATCAAGCATTTGAGTTGCAGTGATAACAACTTTACGTGCACGGTTACACTTCTCGATCATCATCTTCTGAGCGAAGATTACTTCTTCAGCTGGGATCTCAACACCTAGGTCGCCACGAGCAACCATGATGCCGTCAGAAGCTTCAAGGATAGCGTCAAAGTTATCAACACCTTCTTGGTTCTCGATCTTAGAGATGATGTGGATGTTTTCGCCACCGTTGGCGTTTAGAAGCTCACGGATTTCTTTAACGTCTTCTTCTTTACGGATGAAAGAAGCAGCAACGAAATCAACGCCTTGCTCACAACCGAACTTAAGGTCAGCTTTATCTTTCTCAGAAAGAGCAGGAAGTTGAACAGAAACGCCAGGAAGGTTAACACCTTTGTTTTCGCCTAGTGCGCCGTTGTTAAGAACTTTACACTTAACTTCAGTTTCAGAAGTTGAGATAACTTCCATTTCGATTAGACCGTCGTCTACTAGGATAGTGTTACCAGCAGTTAGGTCGTTTGCGAAACCAGTGTAAGTTACAGCAACGATGTCTTTGTTACCAACTACAGAAGCATCTGTAGTGAAAGTGAATTCTTGACCAGCTACTAGATCAACGTCGTTGCCGTCTTCTAGTTTGATTGTACGGATTTCTGGACCTTTAGTGTCTAGAAGGATAGCTAGTTGCTTGCCTACTTTAGACATAACTTCGCGGTAGTTTTCGATACGCGCAGCGTGCTCTTCAAAGTTACCGTGAGAGAAGTTCAGGCGCATTACGTTCATGCCTGCATTTACTAGTTCAGTTAGCTTCTCTACAGATTCAGTTTTAGGGCCAATCGTACATACGATTTTGGTCTTTTTCATGGAAAATACTCTCCGGTAAGTATTACGTAAGTTTAAATAGGGTACTGGCGGCCATATTACTTCATTTGTAATTAAATTACAAAATTTACAGCGAGTCGTTAATTTGTGACTCAAAAAGCATTTATTGGCAACCACGACGACCAATCACACATTATTAGTCAATTTAAGACCGATAATTGGATTATTTTTCGTCTAATCCGCCGTTAAAGTCTGAATGGACGCTTTAGTCAATCAGGCACTACCGGCAAAAATTCTGTAATAAAGTTTCTTTCTGGTGTCGGATTCTAACACCGAACTTAATGAAGTTCACGATTTAGAATTGTCTTAGAACAAGGTTTTAGCGCAAAATTATTATTTTTAACATTGAAATAAATCCACAGGGCTAAAACTAGGCCGGATCAGGTCTCGGCGGTGTTGTTGTTATCTAAATTTGCTCTTTCGGAACGTGTTATATTCTTCGGTTATTGACTGATAGATCATCTGAAACGTTCAAAGAGGAATTGAGATGTTGAAACTGGGAGTTATAGGCTCAAACTGGATTACAGAGCGCTTTATAGATGCAGCAAAGGCAAGCGACTCATTTACATTACAGGCTGTCTATTCAAGGAAGATAGATAACGCGAAGCTGTTTGCCCAAAAACATCAAGCAAGTGATTACTTTGACTCGCTAGAAGCACTTGCCAACAGCAATGTTGATGCTATCTATATTGCCAGCCCCAATTCATTACACTCCCCCCAAGCGATCCAAATGATGAAAGCAGGTAAACACGTTATTGTGGAGAAACCTATTGCTTCAAACTTTGCACTGGCGCAAGAGATGTATCAGGTCGCAGAAGAGCAAGGTGTCATCCTCTTTGAAGCATACATGTCTAGCTATCTTCCCAACTTCGATATTGTTAGGCAGTCTATCCCCAAGTTAGGGAAGCTTCGTAAGGCGAATATTAATTACTGCCAGTATTCTTCTCGCTATCAAAAGTACTTGAATGGAGAGAACCCTAATACCTTCAATCCTGCATTCTCCAATGGATCTATTATGGATATCGGTTTCTATTGTATTGCGGCCTGCGTTGAACTCTTTGGTGAGCCTCAATCTATAAAAGCACATGCAGCTTTGCTGGAATCTGGTGTCGACGGCCATGGCAGTGTCATCCTTAACTATGGGGATTTTGATGCGGTGGTTACCCATTCCAAGGTGAATGATTCTTACCTGCCTTGCGAAGTACAAGGAGAGGATGCCGCGCTGCAAATTGACATGATTTCTTTGTGCCAAAGCGTGGAATGGCATCAAAGGGGGCAGTCGCCTAGGTCTATTGCAGTAGAGCAACACGCTAACCCTATGTACTACGAAGCCAAAGCCTTTGCCAAAGCCATAAAAAGTGGGCGAATTCACTCAGTAGACAAACAAAGAGCCTTGATAACTTCAAAGGTCATTACTGAGATTCGAGCGCAAACAGGGGTGGTTTTTCCTGCCGATCAGTAATTCAACAAGCCGAGATATCGATAAATTTCAGAGTTTTACGCCTAGATGACGGTTGGTAGCGGTTTCTTGGTTTATTCTTAGGGCTGAGCAAATACCTGTGGGACAGCATCTTATATGCGAACTAAAAATAAACGCTTCGACCTCAATTTACTAAGAGTCTTTGTGATTGCTTATCGCAGCCAGTCTGTCACTAAGGCTGCAGATGAGCTAGACATGACACAATCAGCGGTCAGTAATGCATTAGCTCGCTTAAAAGAGAATGCCGGGCAGGAGTTATTTTCTCGAACGGGTAGGGGAATAAAGCCAACTCGTTTTGCGCAGGATCTTTATGAAAGACTATCAACGCCTTTATTAGATATAGAGGCATGTTTGTTTGGGCTAGAAAGTTTCGATCCTGCTCAAAGCAAACGCTCATTTGTTGTTTATGTGCATGAGGGCCTTATCTATACCTTGCAGCGAGCTTTAGTGGAATCTTCAATGCCAGCAGGCATAGATGTGATCACCAAAGAGTTACCAGCTACAGAAGAAGAGATCTATGACGATCTAAGTAATGAAAAGGTGGATCTTGTTATTGATGTTGTGAAGCCGACATCTCGAACGTATGCGAGTCAGCCTTTAACGAAAAGTAGAATTTGTTGTGTGGTGCGAAAGGGCCATTCTAGGCTCAGTAATAGCTCGATCAGTAAAGATCAGTATTTAAGTGAAAAGCATGCAATATTCAACCTACGAAGAAGAAACTTACCCTTTGTAGGGTGGATAGTGGATGAGGTGTTGCCGCAAAGAGCTGTCTACTCCCAACACTCTTCGTTAATGGGGATGATGAGCGCAATATCTTTTAGCGATGCAGTTGCGACGGTCCCTCATCACCTTGCCTTGCAGTATCAAGACACCTTTGATCTTCAGGTAATGGATTTTCCTTTTGATGTTGATACCTATCAATCCTATCTGGTATGGAATAGCAGAATGAATCAAAACAAGGCAAACCTGTGGCTTCGTGATCTCATATCTGACTTGATTGGTAAGGATTAGCACTTGGGTGTTAAATCATAACCAGATTGCTCGCATTAGTGGGCAAATACAGGATGCCTATTTCTGAGGCTTGTTGTGCAGTAAGTTGCTTGCTCACTATGGCATTGAGAACATCGATATCCACTATGATAGATTCCTCGCTATTTCCTTGAGGAACCTCATGCTGTCTGATCTTGATGCCCTTATCTGAGCTAATGATCTTGTAGTAATGGCCCTTACTCGATTCGAATAGGAACCACTCACCTTTATCTTGCGAGCTTAATTGTTGCTGTAGTTGAAACATTAGCATCATCATTCTTTGCTCATAATTGGCGTTATGAGTAGCCTTTAATTTCTCTGACTCAATCGCTCTAGCTGTGGCGAGTTGAATGCTGAATGTTTTTTTGGGCACCTTATAAAGGACTCCGCTTCCAATCCCATCCATAACGCAAGCCGAAGCAATCGAAGGCAACAGCAATAACACGCTTAGGAGTGATGAGGTTATTCTCTTGAAAAAACGGGTCATATAAAGCTCCAGATACAAAGACATTAAGCACTTCCATGTGCTGATAGCTTATCGGGATAAGCTTGCCTCCAAGGACTTTAGCCAACGCGTGTTATTATTCGATTATCGATTAATTGGTGATTCACCTGATGTTGAGTAGCCAACACTGTATTTAGAGTGATCTTGTGGCTCGATCACATTGAAATACATCTCAAAATTATCAAGATAGCCAGTGAGCTCTCCCAGTTTATCTAAGCTACCTTCGGCCTCAATATCACCTGATTTAATCAGCTCTTGCATCGTTGCTTGCTGCGTTAGCAATTGATTGAATACCGAGCGTGACATGGCGAGCGTAAAGTGTGGTTGAATCACATCGTAACCCTCGATGGAACTCATTCGCCCATTCTTCACCTCGATGGCAAACTTTTCCTTCTCATCATTGATGATTAGGTTTGCACGCATCTCAAAGTTATCTTGTGCTGCCTGTGGTCCATTTAAGCGCACCCCCATGTAGTTCAAGAAGTCAGACGTAGGCATGTTTTGAATCATATCTGCTGATGCTGTTTTGGTAGAGGCTCCTTTTACAATGCCTCGACGAAGTTCATCAGCGCCGACGAGGAACACGTTTCGCTCGCCAGATGATTCGCTTTGATAGCCTAGTTGCTCAAGACAATCAGCTTGTAGGTATCGAGCTTGTTTGTTTTCAGGCTGAGCAAAAACCACCTTATTCACGATCTCGGCACACCAACGATAATCGCCTCTTTCAAAGGCTCGGCTGCCTGCAGATAGGATGTTGTCTGCACCAAAGTCTTCGACATAACGTTTAGCTGACTCAGTGGTATTATGAGGAATTAAGCTCGCAGGGTTCATATCAAAATAGCCCAGATATTTATTCAGTACGGCCTTAGCGTTACGATGGTATGAGCCATGATAGCCTCGCAGATACCATTCACTGGCCAATGTTTCTGGAACCTTAAACTCATCCTGAATATCATTGATATTCACACCATGGTTAGCTAGGCGCAGAGACTCGTCATGCAGGTAACCATACATATCACGTTGCTTTTCAAGAAACTCGACCACATTCTCATTGCCCCAACGAGGCCAACTGTGCGATGCAATCAATACATCTGATTGATGCCCAAACTCATAGAGAGCTTCATTGATGACATCAGCCCATTGCAGGGAGTCACGCACGAATGCACCGCGTAGGGTGTACAGGTTGTGCAGTCCACCTACCGTCGTCTCTGCCCCCCAATAGGTTTTATACTCTGGGATATAGGTGTTCATCTCTGACGGTGCTTCAGTTTCTGGGGCGTTTTGCATGACTAAATCTAGGCCATCTACCGTAACGGTTTGAATGTCTTCCTTAACCTCTAAGGTAGGAATAATTAAAGACAACTCCCCCGAGGCGACCGACTTTCCGATAGCAGCATCAACTTGGCCCTGAGCCCCTTTTTCGAGAGACGTACCGTATTGATAAAGCACACGGCGAGCCATTGCGGTCCCTGCGAGTACGTTCTCAGAGATAGAGTGTTTGGTAAATCCGCGCGGAGCGATAATGTCCACCTCACCCGAATCCACCTGTTGCTGTGTGACTATACCTTTCACTCCACCAAAGTGGTCTGCATGTGAATGAGAATACACGACCGCTTTGATGGGCAGGTTTGCATCCTTTACATGCTTTTTGAATAGCTCATAAGCTGCCGCTGCCGTCTCTGGAATGGTCAAAGGATCGAATACGATCCAACCATTTTCTGAGCGTACGAAGGTGATATTGGCAAGGTCATAACCGCGTACTTGATAGACACCATCACGAACCCTATACAGGCCATGTTTCATATTCAATACAGCTTGGCGCTGCATACTAGGGTGGATAGAATCGAAGTCCTTGCCTTGTAGCAAAAAGTCATAACTGCCAAGCTCCCACGCGACTTTAGTGCCATCTTTGCTCATGATTTTCAGATTGTCTTCGCGAGCAATAAATCCTTTATCTGCCAATTCAAAATCCTTGTTATTGGCAAAGTTGAGTTGTGCACGAAGTGAGTTGTTAAACTCCGACGTATAGGCTGTTGGACTTTTTGATTCAGCATTGAACGTTGGAATAGCTTGATTGGCAAACGTACAAGTTGCCGATAGACAGCTGACAATGGCTAAAGATAAAGGAAGATATTTGGCTTTCATAATTTCTCTCTTGGGTGGACTTCTCTCCGACGGCAACTAGGTTAAGAGAATATGAAATTCAAAACATCGCACTAAAGTCCTTATCAGATATTTTTAAAATAAATATCAATTGAAGGCTATGATAGCCAGCTAGTATCCAACGGATTGTAGTTTTAGCCTATATAGAAGCGTTAAGATATTTCCACATGAAATATCAGATTTAGTGCTTGGGTGGTTTTTTGAATGACTGATCTTGGTTAAATTGTCAGCGTTCCAAACAATACACACTTATGAGGTCTACTATGGCAATTCGCACAAAATCAACGCTACTTCTATTGGTTGCTTCTTTATTCACGGTGACCGGTTGCGCATCAAACGAGGCGATGGACGCCGAGAATAAGAATGCGGGTCGTAACCGTGGTGCAATTGGTGGTGCATTGATTGGTGTGACTGCCGGTGCGCTGACTGGTGACGCGAGCCTAGCTGCTAAAGGTGCAGCTGCGGGTGCTGTTGCTGGGGGTGTTGCGGGTTCAATGAAAGACGTAGACGATGCCCGAGCAAAAGATCGTTCTGAGATACAAGCAGATGGCCTTAAACAAGATAACCGTTCGGATTCAGAAAAGCGCCTAGCTGAGCTAGAGGCTGAGGTCAAAATCAAAGAGTTAGAGGCGAGGTTGGCAGAGATGGAGCTAGAAGAGAAAGCTGAAAAAACAGAGCGTGAATCTGACAGCTAAACGGCGTTCGATCTTTTAGTCTGCCTTGTTCTGAATTTATTTATCTCAAACCTCACACAGGCTTGAGATTTTTTTTATTGGTTCATAATTATCTAAGTTGTTCCTCTTTCCCTTATATAGCCCCAAATTTGATCTCTATCACCTTTGGCGAATAAAGCCTCTAAAAGTTAAGTTGCATGGCACGTAATGGGCATTCGACCTAGGTTGAATTGCGTAGTATTCGGTCAACATTTTTTCAGATTCAATTGGCTAAGATTTAATAAAAGCTAGTGTCTCTGATTCCAAGTGCAAATCTCTGTAGAGGGTATTTGTGCTTCAACTACGCAGTGATGATCGGGCTAGGGTTATGTACAAAAAACACAAGAAAAAACTGTTAATAGTCATTGGGATTATTGGCTTTGTGGCACTCGCTATGTTTCTAGGGCTGGCGTTTACCGTTCACGGCAATGATATTCCCCTCGACTACTGGAGCAATGTTTCGCCCTTAAAAGCAAAGTTGTTTGATAAGCCTGTGTTTATGGGTTTTTTAGCGGCAATGACCATTTTGACTTTAGCCTTGGCATGCTGGGGATACTGGGTTGTTCATTCACTCCCTAAAAAGCATTCAGAGCATACGGGACAAGTAAAACTTGTTTTTTGGCTGTGTATGTTGGGCTTCTTTTGGGGGTGGTTATGGATTGCTGCGATTCTTATTGTAGTGACTGATTGGTCGAAGATCGCCAATGTAATGAAAGGGAGAATCGCATAATGAAAGAGCTTCTCTATCCTTATATTTTTATTTGTTGGATCTTAATAAAAACCAAGCTAGTTAAACCAACCAAATCAAACTATGCCATCATGATCTTTATTGGTGTCGTGATGAACGTTGCAGTGTACTTTGCACACCGACACTACTCTCCAGTCGATCTCACCAATAGTGCGGTTGTTCGAGCGCAATCAGCGATTCTAAGTCCCGCCACTGAGTCGGTGGAGGAGTACTTTATTACTCACAATGACAAGGTGAAGAAAGGGCAGATACTTTACACCTTGGTCGATAATAATGAGGAAAATCGTTTAGTTGACCTCAAGGCTCAATTGGCGATGTCTGATAATTCAGCGGAACTAAAGGCTAAGCTCAAGACCATTGATATCTCAAGTGAGCTTGAGGCGAGGAAATCTCAGGTTGAACTGCGAATCTCTCAAACGGAGCGAGATATTCAGCGCATGAAGTCGACTACCGACGCATACTCTCCACGTGATATCGAAAATGCAGAAAATCTAGCTCAGGAACAAAGGCTAGAGCTCTTAGTATTGCAAGCCAAGATCGACCAAATTGAATTCCAGAAACAAGAAATTAGAGCTCAGATTACTAACATTAAACACCAACAAGCTTCTATCGAGGCTCAGATTGAACAAGTGAAGTTTGAGAAAGAACGCTTGGTTGTACGAGCGCCTTTTGATGGCATGGTGACTCGTTTGGATACGGCAGCAGGTTCTCGTTTTGGTAATATCCAAATCTGGAATACCGAGACTAAGATTTTAGAGATGAGGGTGCCAGATCAGCTTTGGTCTAAGATTGAAAAGGGCATGTTTGCTGAATTTTATGTGGACGCTTACCCCGGGCATATATTTAGAGGGCGGGTACATTCCTTTACAGGGGCTACCGGTGAAGCTCAAGGCTCTCACTTCAGCGGTGAGACCACGGTATCTCAACAAATTATCCGCAACTCACGTAATATTGGCCGTACCATTTTAATTGAGTTTGAAGAACCAAAGGGTATTGATATCCCCATTGGTGCTCGAGGATCTGCGTGGGTCAGTGCCAGTAAACCATTTGAATTGCTTGGACCTATTGATATGTTAGGTGGTGCCACACTGCGGTTGTCTGCAATCAAGAGTTACTTAGGGACTTTTTAAATCCTTAGGTACCAGATTAAGCCGAGCTTTTGCTCGGCTTTTTGCTATTCATCTAAATGGAATTTACTATCGTATTAACCAAAGGTAACCATGGATACGGTACGCAGATGTCGCTATTCCCCGAGACTGAAAATGGCTGGCAACAGGTTGAGCAGGGTCGAATATACTGGCAACCTGACTTTTTTACTTCTGATGTAAGCCGCCAACTTTTTGAGCGTCTCTATCAAACGCTCCCTTGGGAGCAAGGCTCGATAAAAATGTATGGGAAATCAATTCCCCAGCCCAGACTGCATGCGTTTTGTGGTGATGTGCCTTATCGATATTCTGGATTAACCTTACAACCCTCAGCATGGACCAAAGAGTTATCTCAAATTAAACAGTTGGTTGAAGAGGCTGCAGGGCAGAGCTTCAATACTGTGTTGGTGAATCTATATCGAGATGGACAGGATTCTATGGGGTGGCACAAAGATAATGAAAAAGAGTTGGGCACTCATCCTATGATTGCTTCGGTCAGTTTTGGTGCGACGCGCAGATTTGTATTGCGGCACTGCCAAAGTAAAACAAAATTAGAATTTCTACTCAAGGAAGGGGCGTTGCTAATTATGGCAGGAGAGCTTCAGGAGTATTGGCAACATAGTGTGCCTAAAACGACAAAAATCTCACAATCTCGAATTAATCTTACCTTTCGCAATGTGATAGGCTAATGCGCATATTTATCAGAAATGGAAAGCAGCATGCAGCAAGCACACACTTACCCGATTGGAACACCAGGTCAAAAATGGACTGAGAAAGAAGTTCTTGAATGGCGTGATAGTCGTAAGATCTTGCGCTCTTATCAGCAAGAAGTGGTTTCTAAAATGGAAGAAGTTGGTGAAGACTTCGAGCGTATTCAATACGGTGAGCTTGGTTATCCGTCTGGACCGTACCCTTTGTTTGGCTTCAAATCTAAGGCATGGGATCAGAGCAAACCAACGGTACTTGTCACTGGCGGTGTGCATGGTTATGAGACCAGTGGTGTGCAAGGAGCGCTGTTGTTTCTTAAAGAAACGGCATCACAGTATCTAGAGCATTTCAATTTAGTGGTTGCGCCTTGTGTTTCTCCTTGGGGCTATGAAATCATTAATCGTTGGAATCCAGACGCGATAGATCCAAACCGCTCTTTTGTTGCAAATAGTCTTGCGCCTGAGTCAGCCTTAGTGATGCAATTTGTTGGTGATATGGGTGTGGAAATCTTTGCTCATATCGACCTACACGAGACAACAAATAGCGATGAAGAAGAATTTCGTCCAGCCTTGGCTGCTCGAGATGGATTAGAGTATTTTGAAGGGTCTATTCCTGATGGTTTCTATACTGTGGGTGACACTGAAAACCCATGTGAAGAGATGCAGACAGCCATTATTGCTTCCGTGGAAAAAGTCACTCATATTGCTCCTGCAGACCCAGATGGCACCATCATTGGGTCACAAGTGGTGCAGCATGGCGTAATTAACTACCCGCTAGAAAAGCTGGGCTTATGCGCTGGCTTTAGCAAGGCTAAATACACCACGACAACCGAAGTGTATCCAGACAGTGCCAAAGCGACAGCTGAGGAGTGTAACCGCGCTCAAGTAGCGGCGATTACCGGAATGTTAGATTTTCTTAAAGCGCTTTAATTGACGTTAAGAGGTGGCGGCGACCGCGTCGGAAATAGCCACCTCTTTATTGGTCAGGGCTTGGATATCCTTCCATAGCATTGGGGCTACGATCATTGTCAACGCAAGGTTTGACAATGGCACGGCTACCCAGACTCCTTCAACACCGAACCATTGAGGAACAAAGAAAAGAAACGGCAATTGCACCAGCATGTTGCCCACAGAAACGAACATCGCCTTTCCTGCTTTGCCCACCGCCATAAAGTACACCGAAGCCAAGAATAAGAATCCATCTAGAAATAAAGCCGCTAGGTGCAGTCGCATTCCCGTAACAGTGGTGGCTATTAAATCGGCATTTGAATCCGAGAACCAAAAGATAAAGAACTCAGGAAACAGATTCAATAGCACAACTGTTGCAACACCGGATATCAATACTACCTTAAGTGCTAAAGCAACGGTTCCCTTGATGCGACTATAACGCTTTTCTCCAAAATCGTAGCTCACGGGAGGCTGCATGCCTGATGCGATGCCCTCAGCAAATAAATAGTACATAGTCGCTATATAGCCGATGATGGCAAAGGCACCGACATGAACCTCAGTGCCGTAGTGCATCAACAAGCGGTTGTGCAGCGCGATAACAAATGAGAAATAAGCAAACATCAGCATGCTAGACGCGCCTAACTGACAGATACGAAATGCTTTTTGAAAGTCAAACGCCAGGCTTGTTAAGCGAATCTCGGCTTTATTAGAGACAAAATAAACAAGGCCAAGCACAGTCACGACTAGTTGTGATATTGCCGTAGCAATGGCTGCTCCTTGCAGTCCTTGATCAAGAACGCCTATGTACAGGTAGTCCAAGATTATATTGAGTACAGCACCAATGATGGTTAATACCGTAGCCACCTTTGGGCTGTTGTCGTTGCGGACAAGCATTGGGATAACAGTGGCTGAAATCGCCATAGGTGCACTGTAAGCAAAGATACTGATGTAATTGAAACCGTGAGTAAGTGACTCACCCGCTGCGCCCTGCAGTACCAATAGGTCTCGCCCCCATACACCAATAATTGGCATAGAGATGAGGGAGAACAGGACAGTTAAGGCAATGGCGGTTTGTAAAACATTGGTCGCTTGCTGAGGCTGTTTCTCACCGCGATACATGGAAACAAGGCTTCCTGCCCCCATACCCACGAGGATGCCAAATCCCATAATGGTAGCAATGATAGGCCATGCCATATTGATACCAGCAAGACCTGAATAGCCCACATAATGACCAACAAAAATACCGTCAATGATTTGATACAAGCCACTGATCAGCATTGCCGTTACAGAAGGTATGGCAAAGCGCCAGAATACTTGGCTAACTGATTCGTCTTGTTTTATCGCTTCGGTGGTCATGCTTTTCTATTAGGCTGAATAATTTGGCCCCATTATCTAGTAAAATATGATATATAAAAGTTAGTTACTATCCGTTTAGCGTATAGGTGAGGCCATGAACTGGACCCTAGATCAATTGCAGTCATTTGTATACTCAGCTCAATTGGGCTCCTTCTCTGCTGCTGCCCGTAAGTTAGGCAAGGCACAATCTCGAGTCAGTACCGCGGTCGCAAACTTAGAGGCGGACCTAGGCTTTGAGCTGTTTGATCGCTCTCGTAAACTACCTGAGCTTACTCCTCTTGGAAAAGAGATGCTGGTGGAGGCAAAAGGTGTGCTTGAGCAAGCACAGCGGCTGCAATCACGAGCGTTAAGTGCCTCTAAAAAGGAAGAGATTGAGCTGGTGTTAGCGGTGGATGAGGCGATTCAGGTTATGGCATTTGCCCCTATATTTGTTGAGCTGGGTGAGGCTTTTCCAAATCTAAAACTGACTATTATCAATGGATCTAGAGAAGATATTGCGCTGTATATAGAGCAAGGAAAAGCGGACCTCGGGGTGTTATTTAAGTCACGTCAAATTGATGAAGAACTAGAGTTTACATCCATTGGACAGTATCGATTGCGACTCATTGCAGGGCAAGACCATCCTCTTACTCGCTTAAAGTCACCGACCATAGTGGATCTGCAACAGTATCGGCAGTTTGTTATCTGCGATCGCAATGGAGAAGGTCGCGATGAACCTTTAGTCGCTCACCATTGGTACATTGACAGCTATTTTGTCATCGGTGATTTAGTGGGAAATGGAATGGGGTGGGCGCTCATTCCTGATCATATTGCTTCAGCGCAGTGGTATCGTGATAGTTTGGTGCAGTTACCCGCAGACAACTTGCCAGTTAGCCTTACTGCTGAGGTTGGGTTGATTCGCCGACGAGAAAATGGGATCGGTGTGGTGAGTGAGTGGTTGCATCACGCATTGAAAAATATCTTCATTCAACCATCCAGTATTTAGGCCATGTGCTAGTGAAACAGACCTTACTGTTTCTCCGGCACACTTTGCGCGGTAATGCAGTCATCATGCGTGAAATAGGCCACAGTAATAGCCATAAGAGCAAGTATCCCTGTCGGTATCAAATAGAGTGGGGTTTGATAGTAGTAAAAATAAAAACTCATGCCCGCAAAGATAACGTTCATGCCTACCGCTGACATAGAGGCGACATTCTTTTTGAGAATGCCCACCGCCATTAGCATTTCTAACACAGCAATAAAGTAGCCGTACCAAGTGGATAGGCACATATCGCTAAATGGTCGATGAATCAGTTCCATCCCCGAAAATTTGGCGATACTCGATAGCCCAAAAACGAGCGACAGTATGATGCTGAATACCTTTATCAGCCTCTTTTCTTTTTGATCCATAGATTTCCCTAGATAGCTCTCACATTTAACGGCCACTAGACTCAATCTCGGGGGGCGGGAAAGTGATATGCAACTGAGCGCTTAGTGTGTGGTGTGAATTGAAACAAATCGCGAACAATAATTATACCGTACAGCTCACAGAATAGTAACATTTTGATCCAAAAAGATTTTTTGTTGTAGTGCAGATGGAATAGCTAACGCTTTTAATTACCATCTTAGGTAAAAGGTAACGTGAACTTACATTGGCTGACATTTCCAGTTTTAGTTTTTAGAGTAATAACTAAAATTTTAAGTTCTTTTAAAACAATAATTTAGTGGTGATTGTTTGAATTGAAATGTTACGGTCATGTTTGCGTCACTATTTTCTTAAAAAACTGAAACCAGAATGCAATGTAAGCCTCTTAGTTTCCCTACCCATTAATAACCTAGTAGGGAAACACAACAATGCTACCGTCAAAAAAATCCTTTCTCGCAACCCTAGTTGCCTTAACCCTAGCTGGCTGTAATAGCGGCAGCACCGATTCAGGTAATGATACGCAAAAACCTGATGAGCCGAATATTCCAGAGGCCCAAGCAGAGCTAACCATAGGCTTGCTTCCTGATACTCAGGCTGATGGTATTAAGGTTGCTGAGCACCCAATGAGAGCAGTGCTAGATAAGCATCTTGAGCAAGGGGTTAACATTGTTATTCCTGTTGGTGACCTAACAGACAAAGGCACAACGACCGAGTGGGAAAGCTGGGTTGGAATTGCTCGTGAGTACAAGGCTCAAGGAATGGAGTTTCTACCCTTGATGGGCAACCACGAAGATAGCTTCGCTTATACCACGGAGTGGATTGACTACATGAAGGAATTCATTCCCGAGGACGCGGTGCACATGCCTAAGCGTGAGTGGTTGAACTACTACGTGATTCGTAAGAACACCCTGATTATCCCACTCGCGTATTGGAACCTGCCAATTGCTTTCCCGTGGATAAAAGACGTAGTAGCTGAGCATCGTGACAATATCGATCACGTTGTGATTGCCAGTCATGATGGCTTAGTGGGTGCGAAATATGGTGAGACACGCGAGCTTATCGTTGAAGGCACAGAGGGTGGCTATCGCGACGATAAACTGCACAGCCAGTGGGATCAGATCCGAGACTTCTTCTATGAGAATGACGTGGTATGGGTTCAGGGACACGAGCATCTTTACCAACGTTCAGTAATTAAAGCGCCAGTAGGCACAGAGACTCAATCTTGGACTCCTACAGGGGGCAATTATCGCCTTCCTCAATACACTCAGATTGTTAGCGGTAACGCGTCGTACAAAGGCTATGAGTTCCGCTATGGTGAGCGTGAGCTAGTGCAAAACGTAATTCAGATGAAGATGGGCACATATAACGAGGGGTATGACTCGTACGCCTATGATGTGAATGCGGCGCAACTTGCTATCAAGGGTGATCGCATAGATTACACGGCATTCTCTGCACCACATACCGTTAAGCACAATGACGATGGCGCAAAAGAACTTGCTGATCCAGAGTGGGTATTAATGGACAAGTTTTCACGCACCAATAATCGCTGTGAAAAAATCATCTATGCCAATAGCCTGCCTGAAGATATGCGACCAGTGATGGAGTACACCCCTAGCTATCGCACCAATGAATGTGTTGCCGATGATGGATCACGAGTGAGGGTTTTGGCTGGAGAGAACAATACCTTTAACCGTGTCGATTCAACAGAAAGAACGCTTAGTTGGACAGAGGGTTACAGCAAGGCGCAAAGCCAAAATGAGCTGATGCGTATGGCTTATCAATTCTTGTTCCAAAAGCATGCTTCTTGGACACCGAACTTAAATGGTGATGAGCGTATCTATGCCAATGAAGAGAACGAAAATGTCACCGTTCGTGCTACGACGATTGATATGAAGAAACTGTTATCACTGAGTTGGTCTGAAGCAAGCAAAGAAACGGCATCGGACATTGTGATTATCTCTGGCACTCAAAACCAATCAGGTATTTACCAAAATGCATATGGCGGTGAAAAGGATATTCAGACTGAACAAGGCATGCCAGGAAGCCAACCTGATGGCTCAGCAAAAGCGCCTCATCCTCTACCTAGCTACGCAACGGCAGACTGGGATTTGTTAAAGCAATCATCAGACCCATATGCCTTCCAATTTGAAGTAGCGCCAGGGGTAGACCTTGAAAAGCATCAGCTGGCATGGAAAAAAGGTTGGGGAGAATGGCAGACCATTACCTCTGATGAGTGTGTATTTGAAGGGCGTTTTGAAGACGAGTATCTAGATACACCGCCAAACCGAGCTCCAGGATGTCATGCCGAGCCCTTGGTCGGTATAGACGCTGCGGAGAATAACTTCTGGGTTGTACTTCATGGTGATGCAGAGATTGCTCTGATCAAGTAATTCGAAATTAGAACTATAGGGGTGGCAGAGTCCCACCCCTTATCCTTTCCCCAAACAAGTTTGTACCTTATTTATGTTAAACCGTATCTGTTTACTGTTATCCGCTATTCTGTTGGTTTGGTTTGTTAGTGGCTGCTCCGAATCAATCACTGAAACCAAACCACAAAGCCAACAGATTGATTGGCTGGATCTTATTCCTGAAGAGGAGCGACTAGCTCTATCTCAGCAAATTCAAACCTTGCAAGCAATGCCATTACACAATGAAGAAGCCCCCGGATTAGACCAGCAATATGGATTGGGAGAGGTAGATTATGCCACTTCTTTAGCGGGTGAGAATATTCGCCTAGCTGGTTTCATGGTCCCACTTGAAGGGGAAAATGGCATGGTGACTGAGTTCATCTTGGTGCCCTTCTTTGGCGCGTGTATCCATGTGCCACCACCACCAGCGAACCAAATGATTGTTGTACGCTACGAGTCAGGCATTCCAGCAAGCTATTTCTTTGATTCTATTGTGATTGAGGGAGCTTTGGAGATGACGGAATTTGAAAGCAACGGTATTGGGATCGGATACAAAATGACTGCAACATACGTAGGACCCAACGTATAGAATTAACCAACTATTGAGGGTATTTGACCTATGATAATCAAATAGATCATCATAGGTCAAATACCCTTTAAGCTGTACAGAAGTAAAAATGCTGATTGCCATAAAATCAATATAAAGTTGCATAAACACATCTATGCAATAGGACTGATGAGGAGTAGATTCTGCGTACTCTTTAACCTTTATTTATGTGTGAAATTGCGTAATGGCTGATACAACCCCCACTCCTTTTGAATCTCTTCTTCCTCCAGAAATGGCCGTACGTGCCGCTGATGTAGGTGAAAGCAAAGCAACTAAGAAGCCAATAAAATCATTTATGTTAGCGATTGCAGCTGGCATGCACATTGGTATCGCATTCGTTTTTTATACTGTGGTGACGACGGGCGCTGCGGAAATGCCTTATGGTATGGCGAAGTTGATGGGCGGATTAGCGTTCAGCCTCGGGCTGATACTTGTGGTTATCACAGGCGGTGAGCTATTTACCAGCACAGTGCTGACTCTCGTTGCTAAGGTGAGTGGTCGAATAACTTGGGGTCAACTGGCCAAGAACTGGTGCGTTGTTTACTTCGGTAATTTTGTTGGCGCCATGATGCTGGTGGGTATTATGATGGTCACTAAAGAATATATGAGTGATGGAGGGCTGATGGGGCTCAATGCCATGGCCATTTCACAGCATAAGCTTCACCATACTTTCTGGCAGGCCGTTGCGTTAGGCCTGATGTGTAACCTTTTGGTTTGTTTGGCTATTTGGATGACATATAGCGCTCGTTCCCTTACAGATAAAGTGATTATCTTGATCTTGCCAGTGGCAATGTTTGTGGCATCGGGCTTTGAACACAGCATCGCAAACATGTTCCAAGTGCCTATGGCGATTGCGATTAAAAACTTCGCACCCGCAGAGTTTTGGCAAATGACAGGGGCAAACATTGCTAACTATGCTGATCTCAACGTTCTGGATTTTGTTATAAACAACCTAATACCCGTAACTATTGGCAATATCATTGGTGGTGGTTTGTTTGTGGGTATCTACTTTTGGATGATCTATCTGAAAGACTAAGGAGTAATTTTCCCTCGAATATTGTGCCTGTCACCTTTCCATAGGCGCAATTTGTTGTATGCATTTAAGTGATTGGTCATAATGATGAGAGCATTATTAGGACCTATCGCTTTTTATGACGCAAACCCCAAAGAAGAACAGACCCACGCTACAGGACGTAGCCGATCTGGTTGGCGTAACCAAGATGACGGTATCACGTTATTTACGTAATCCAGATTCAGTAGCCGAAAAAACACGCCACAAGATCTCTGCGGTATTAGAGGAGGTCGGTTATATCGAGAACCGAGCCCCAGCCATGCTTTCAAAATCGTCTAGTAAAGCTATCGGGGTATTGCTTCCATCACTCTCCAACCAAATCTTTGCCTCTTTCGTTCAAGGAATTGAAGCGGTTACAAAAGAGCACGGTTATGAAATTCTAATTGCCCACTTCAGCTATGACGAGCAGGAAGAAGAGCGCAAGATAGCGTCTTTACTTGCCTATCAAGTTGACGGTTTAATTTTAACCGAAAGCCATCACACCAAGCGCACCTTGCAGATGATAAAGAGCGCAAATGTGCCCGTAGTTGAAACAATGGAGCTTCCTGAAAACCCTATTGATATAGCCGTTGGACTAGATCACGTGGAGGCTTCTTATGTCGCGGTCAAAAAGCTGATCGCGGCGGGTAAAACCTCCATCGCCTATTTTGGTGCTCGTCTTGATACTCGTACTAAATTGCGTATGCAGGGCTACGATAAAGCATTGCTAGAAGCAGGATTGGAGCTAAAACACATACTGACCTCAGAGCACTCAAGCTCGTCATTAGGGCATGCGTTGTTAGATAAAGCCTTGCAAACCTATCCTAATCTAGATGGTGTATTTTGTACCAACGATGATATCGCAATAGGTACTGTATTAAGCGCTCAGCAGCGCGGTATAGAAGTGCCTAAGCAGATTTCGGTAATTGGTTACAATGCCTTGGAAATGGGGCAAACCATCCGCCCAATATTGACCAGCATTGATACCCCTAGATACGAAATTGGCTCGAAAAGTGCAGACCTTCTTATTCAGCGTTTGCAGGGTACATTGACGACTAGCCCACAAGTAGATATGGGTTATAGCTTTACTCAAGGTGAGAGTGTATAGGGATAAAAAAGCCAACGAACGTTCGTTGGCCTAAGATTCCTCACATCTAATTAATAGCTAGATGATAAAGCTAGCGCCTTCTTCTGCGCTGGTGACAGTCTGGCGAATCGTCTTAAACAAGTTACGTCCCCATGTCATTTGATCCGCTTCAGTATCGATAGTTAACAATGTACGACCGCTAGTGTCAGCAAGATTGTTTAGCTCCGATGTTTGACAGTCCAAACGAATCATATCGCCATCTCTAACTAAACCAATGGCGCCACCGCGAATTGCTTCAGGAGAGATGTGGATTGCGGATGGGATCTTGCCTGATGCACCGGATAAGCGGCCATCAGTGACCAATGCCACCTTATGGCCTGCCTTTTGGATATTGCCGAGAATTGGCATGAGCTTGTGAAGTTCAGGCATGCCGTTTGCTGCTGGACCATTGTGGGTGACCACCACAACACAGTCTTTATTCAGTTCTCCGCGCTGGTACGCCGCTTCAACATCGTGCTGAGACTGAAAGACAATTGCAGGAGCTTCAATAGTGCGTTGATCTTCTTTTACTGCAGACACCTTCACCACTGAACGGCCTAGGTTGCCATCTAACACTCGAGTACCGCCAGTCGCCTGGAATACTTCATCTGTTGCTGAGATAACACCTGAATCGGCACTCCCTTGGCAGTGATTCCAAACCAATTCTCCATCATTCAAGCTTGGCAGTGTCATCTGCTCTTCGAAGCTTCCAAAGGTCGGAGTCACATCGCGATGCAGTAGGTTTGCTTCATCCAGCCTATGTAATAGAGCAGGAACGCCACCGGCTTCTTGAAACGCGTTCATGTCCGCGGGACCGTTTGGATAGACTCGAGCCAGCAGAGGAACAGTATTAGAAAGATCGCTAATGTCCTGCCAGGTTAGTTGAATACCTGCCGCGCGGGCCACAGCCAACATATGGATGGTGTGGTTGGTACTGCCACCAGAAGCAAGCAAGGCAATCACACCATTGATAAGACTCTTCTCAGTGACAACATCCGAAAGAGGGCGGAAGTTACTTGAGCCCGCGGTCATTGACGCAATCTTTTTGGAGGCAAAGTCTGTTAATGCATGGCGAAGATCAGAGTTTGGTTGAATAAACGCAGAACCCGGCAGCATCAAGCCCATCGCTTCAAACACCAGTTGATTGGTGTTTGCTGTGCCGTAGAAGGTACAAGTACCGGGTGAATGGTATGCCTGACATTCCATTTCAAGAAGGGCATCTTTACCTACTTCACCCGCAGCGTATTGCTGACGAACGCTGACCTTTTCTTCATTGCTGATGCCTGTTGGCATTAGGCCTGCTGGGATGAATGCTGCTGGCAGGTGCGCGTAAGCGAGTGCCCCCATCAGTTGCCCCGGAGCAATTTTGTCACAGATACCCAGTAGCAAGGTGGCATCAAACATATTGTGGCTTAGAGAAAGGGCCGTTGATTGTGCGATTAAATCACGAGAAAACAAAGACATATCCATGCCAGCCTGACCTTGGGTCACGCCATCACACATAGCAGGGACGCCGCCAGCTACTTGTGCTGTGTGGCCTAGCTCGGCAAGAGATTTCTTTATTTGGTCTGGGTAATGCTGATAAGGCTGATGCGCACTTAACATGTCATTGTAAGAGGTAATCAGCGCCACATTTGAGCGTGTAAAATCTAGAATCTGGCTCTTTTCAGATGAGCAGGAGGCAGCTACAGCATGGGCGAGGTTGCCACAGGACAAATGAGCACGCACCTTACCTTGTTCGGCTTGTTGCTGAGTTTGAGCCATAAAAACAGTACGACTTTTAAGGCTACGTTCAATCAAACGCTCTGTTACGGCTTGGACGGTTGGATGAATCATGCAAGGTTCTCACTTTTTTCTGTAATGGCAGCGGCAGAGCGCTCAACGACTTCTGCGATACTGCAGTCAATATCAACGGCAATGGTCTTTGGTTCTGAGTCTGGTCTTTCTAAGGCTTCAAATTGACTGGTGACCATATTCAGTTTCATAAAGTGGCCTTTACGTTGCTTCATACGCTCCATGATAAGGTCGATGCTACCGTCCAAGAATAAGAAGGTAACGTTGCCATTGCCTTCACGAATTTGGTCGCGATATTTCTTTTTTAGAGCAGAGCACACGATAACTCCATGTTCATTTTTGCTTTCTAGGCTATAGGCAGCATCACGAATTCGTTCTAGCCAAGGTGTACGATCGTCATCATCCAATGGCATTCCGGACGCCATTTTCTGAATGTTTGCTCTAGGGTGAAGATCATCACCATCGATGAACTTGTACCCTAACTTCTGTGCTAACTGAGCGCCGATAGTGCTTTTTCCACTCGCACATACACCCATTACGATAATGCTACTGCCCGCCATAATTGTTCCTTTCGATAAAGTTTGCGCGTGATCTCAATTTTCGATATCACTTCAAAATATAGGTTTATCTTATTATTGTTACGGGTAACATGTTACCCGTAACTTAGTTAGATGTGAACCAACACACAAATATTTTAATTCTAAAGGTGAGACCATGGAGCAGATCGCTCAAGCCGCAGATCCTACATATCTGTTAACTATTGCAGGGCTAGCTATAGCAGCATTGCTAATCCTAATCATTAAACTAAAAGTTCACGCTTTTGCTTCTTTGACTCTTGTGAGTCTGGGTACAGCGATTGCAACAGGCGTTAGCACAGACCAAGTGGTACCAACCATGATGGGCGGTTTTGGAGGCACATTAGCCTCGGTTGCTCTGCTTGTTGGCCTTGGCGCTATGATAGGTAAAATACTCGAGGTAACTGGCGGTGCTAAGGTGCTTGCGGATACCTTGATAGGGCGCTTTGGTAAAGAGCGCGCACCTTTAGCTTTGGGTATCGCATCCTTGCTATTTGGCTTCCCTATCTTCTTTGATGCTGGCCTTGTGGTCATGATGCCAATCATCTTTAGCGTCGCTAAGCGCTTTGGTGGCTCACCGCTTAAATATGCTCTGCCTTCGGCAGGTGCATTCGCGGTTATGCATGCCTTTGTACCACCGCATCCTGGTCCAGTAGCTGCCGCTGATTTACTCGGTGCGAACATAGGTCTACTTCTGTTTGTGGGTATCTTGGTAGCAATTCCTACTTGGTACTTTGGCGCTTATCTTTTTGGTTTGTACGCAGGCAAGAAATTCGACATTCCATTATCAAAAGCTTTCTTCAATAGTGACGCTATTGTTGATGAATCTAAGCTACCAAAATTTGGTACGGTAATGGCTATCTTGGTTCTGCCGGTTGTCCTTATCTGTCTTGATACTGGTTTGAATACACTGGCGGTTGCGGGTGTGATTGACGGTAAATCAGCAGTGGTAGAATTCCTGCGTATGTTGGGTAAAACACCGGTTGCGCTTTTGATTACTCTACTGGTTTGTTTGTTGGTATTTGCCAAAGACTACGGCATGGCAAAGCTTGAAAAACTGTGTGGTGACTCTCTTGCGCCTATCTGTGCTGTAATTCTAGTGACCGGTGCTGGTGGCATGTTTGGTGGCGTACTTCGCGCTAGCGGCATTGGTGATGCACTTGCCGGTGTGCTGGCAGATACGGGTATGCCTATCGTGGTTGCAGCTTTTGTGATTTCAACGTGTCTACGAGTGGCTCAGGGTTCAGCAACCGTAGCATTGACCACGACTGCAGCCTTGATTGCTCCAACAGTAGCGGCCACTACAGGCCTTTCTGAGCTAGACCTTTGTTTCATCGTTATCTCTATCGCAGGCGGTGCAACCGTACTGTCTCACTTTAACGACTCTGGCTTCTGGTTGGTTTCCCGTCTAATGGAAATGGATGAGAAGACCACATTGAAAACTTGGACAGTAATGGAGACGCTACTAGGTAGTATTGCCTTCATCATTGTGGCAACTCTTAGCTTCATTCTTTAGAGGTCGACATGTCGAATATTGAACAGCAACTACGTGAGATTAAGGTAGTTCCAGTCATTACTATTAACAATGCACAGCAAGCGGTGCCTTTAGCTAAAGTGCTAGTAGAAAATGGTTTACCGTGCGCTGAGGTTACGTTTCGCACCGAGGCGGGTGCAGAGTCCATTCGCCTAATGCGCGAAGCTTACCCTGACTTGCTTATTGGTGCAGGCACAGTGTTAAGCACTGCGCAAGTTGACCAAGCAATAGAGGCGGGCGCCGACTTTGTTGTAAGCCCTGGCTTAAACCCTAAGGTCGTGACCTACTGTCAGCAGCGCAGCATGCCGATTGTTCCTGGGGTAAACAACCCAAGCTTGGTGGAACAAGCGATGGAACTTGGGTTGAAGACATTGAAGTTCTTCCCTGCTGAGCCATCTGGTGGTGTACCTATGCTCAGGGCACTTACGGCTGTTTATCCAGTAAGCTTCATGCCTACTGGTGGAGTCAGTCCTAAGAACCTACAAGACTATCTTGCAATTGATGCAGTAGTGGCTTGTGGGGGTACTTGGATTGTTCCGACTAAGCTTGTTGATGAACAAGATTGGGATGCGATAGCGCAATTGATAAAGGCGCTATAACTGACTGATTTATCATATATGAGAAGCCGATAGGGAAACCTATCGGCTTTTTTTGTGCGTACGTAAAGGGACTAGTTTGCTGTTATTTGCACAGTGTCATTGGGAGTTTCGCTTTTTTCAATCTTGTTGGCTTTGATGATTAATAGCAACCCAATGAGTGGAACAACCGCTGCGGTGTAAGGAATCATGCTCGCCCCAAGCTGCCCATCTAAGACCATGCCACCAAGGAAGCCGCCAAATGCATTCGCCAGGTTAAAGGCTGAAATGTTGGCTGTAGCGGCGAGTTCTTGACCCTCACCTCCGTGGTTCATTACGCGTAATTGCATTGCAGGTACGTTAGCAAATGAAGCAATACCAAAGATAAATAGTGAGCCGACGAAGAGTATTTTACTGCCAGTAAACATACCGACTAGTAGGAGTGATGCGATGAGGGCGATGGCCCAAAACATGGAGGCCTTGGTTAGGCTTTTATCTGAAGAGCGACCACCCAATGTATTACCAATAATTAAGCCAACACCAACCAATACCAGAATCCAAGTAACCGAGTCTTGCTCAAAGCCAGTCACATGCATGGCGATAGGGGCAATGTAGCCGTAGAGTGTCATAAAGCCTGACCAAGCAAAAGCAGTAATGGCTAAACTTATCAATAGCATAGGATTCTTGAAGGCTTGTAGTTGGGTCTTGATGTCTTTCGCTTCACTGTGTCCTGAAGAGTGGATAGCAAGCATGATAAACACAAGTGCAACAGCGCCAAAACCGGCCACAGTCAAAAAGGTATTGCTCCAACCAAAGGTTAGGCTTATCCAAGTACCTGCTGGTACACCCAGCACGTTGGCTAGGGTAAGTCCTGCAAACATTTGCCCTACAGCTCTACCAGCCATCTTCTCCGAAACTAGATTTGTCGCAACCACCGCACCGATACCGTAAAAAGGTCCCTGTACTAGACCTGCGATTACGCGACTAGCGAGTAGTAAAGTGTAATTAGGCGCCAGCGCCGAGAGTATGTTGCCTAGGATAAATAGCCCCATTAGGCCAATAAGTACGTTCTTTTTATTAAACTTGGCCAGATAAATGGTCAGGATTGGGCCACCGACAACGATAGCCAGTGCGTATGCGCTGATTAAGTATCCCGCTTGTCCTTCAGTGATAGAGAGTGATGTAGCAATTTGTGGAAGGATACCTGCGATAACAAACTCGGCAGTGCCTATGGCAAAGGCCGCCAGCGTTAATATCCAAACCTGCATTGGCATTTTTTGTTGAGTCATAACTTACTCCAGTAATTCGTTTCAATAGCGCAATTATTACTCTTTATTTATATTTTGATAATTAGTTAAAAATTGAATACATTATTTATCTGAAGTTAATAGTGGGGGGTAGTTATGGATAAGCTTTCTGATATGGCGATGTTTGTTTCGATAGTGAAACAGAAAAGCATGGCAGCTACAGCGCGGGAACTGGGGGTTTCAGCCGCCTCTATCACCAATCGATTACAGGCGTTGGAAGACCGTTATGGGGTTAAACTGCTCAATCGCACTACGCGACATTTGTCACTGACTGAGGTAGGGGAGCTTTATTATCGCTCTTGCTTAGACATTTTGGAAAGTGTGAATGAAACTGAGAGTTTGATTAAACAAGGCACACGACTAACCCAAGGGCCAATTAAGATAGTGGCTCCCAAAGACATCAGCAAGCAGATACTTTTGCCTATCATCTCTGAGTTTACAGAGCATCACCCGGAGATCACGCCATCCCTTTATCTGAATGACCACGTACACAACATCGCAGACAGTGGCGTCGATCTGGTGATTCGCTATGGAGAATTGCATGACAGCAACATTATATCCAGAACACTCGGCAAGAGTGAACGCGTGCTGTGTGCCTCGCCTGAGTACTTAAAAGATCATGGTGTTCCTAAAGCTCCAAGAGATCTCACTAAGCATCATGCTTTGGTCATGTTAAGCGCCGAACAAGAATTGAAAACCTGGTACTTCAGGAAAAACTCAAAGCTAGAATCGGTAACTGTGAAGCCAAAGATGTTATCCAATGATGGTGAGATAATTAAACAACTTGCAGTAAATGGGCAGGGAATTGCTATGAAGTCACGCCTAGACATCTTATCTGAGGTTAAAGGCGGAAAGTTGGTTACATTACTCGATGACTACACAAAAAACTTCAATTCTGCCACTACCGGCACTAGTACAGACTTGAGGGTGTATTACCTAGATAAGAAGCATCAGCCGAAGCGTATTCGTTTGTTTTTGGATTTTTTGTATCAGAGTTTTGCTGAAACCTAAGAGCGAAAAGGCCTGATGACATCAAGTGCTATCAGGCCTTCGACTATAAGAAATAGAAAGAAACTAGCTTGCTTTTTCTTCTTCCTTGTCGGTTTTATCTTCTTTGTCGGAGAAGATATCCGCAACCTTTTCTTTTTCTAGGGTGCCTTCTAGTTCTCCCTCGTCGTTAATCACGGGTAGTGAATAGTCGGAAGAAATCGCCTCTGTAAGCACCTCTTCAATGGCAGACTCTGATGAGATGGTGGGCACGTCTTCATACAGGCTTGGCTCTATATTATCGATAGCATCATCTTGTGAGGCTTCTTCTAGAGTCTCCTCGGTGATCAGGCCTTGGTAGCCCTCTTCGGTAACATGGTAGCCGTAGTCGTGTTCGGACTTTCTCATCTGTCTTAACGCACCTTCGATCGTGCTGGTGGTAATGCGTAAAGAAGGCTTTTGCATTACGGTTTCCACAGTCAGAGCGCGAGCGCGATTCACGTCTTTAACAAAGGCTTCAACGTAATCGGTCGCAGGGTGCAATAGGATCTCGTCTGGTGTGCCTTGCTGTACCAATTCACCGTCTTTCAAGATAGCAATCTTGTCACCAATGCGCAGTGCTTCATCTAAATCGTGGGTGATAAAGATGATGGTCTTGTGCAGTTTCTCTTGAAGCTCAATCAACTGATCCTGCATCTCGCTACGAATCAACGGATCGAGTGCGGAAAAGGCTTCATCCATTAACAGGATTTCGGCATCAGTACACAGGGCGCGAGCCAAGCCAACACGCTGCTGCTGTCCACCAGAGAGTTGTGATGGGTATTGGTCTTCGTAGCCTTTCAGGCCTACGGTTTCTACCCATTCGGTGGCCTTTACGAGACGCTCAGTTTTATCAAGGCCTTGGATCTCTAAGCCATAGGCAACGTTGTCTATCACCTTGCGGTGAGGGAGCAGGCCGAAGCGTTGGAATACCATCGACATCTTATGTCGGCGGAACTCTTCGAGCTCTTTTGGGGCGAACTGCATGACATCGGTGCCTTCAACGTCTATTCGACCTTCAGTTGGGTCGATAAGGCGGTTGAAGTGACGAATCAAGGTGGATTTTCCTGAGCCAGATAAGCCCATGATTACAAAAATCTCTCCGTTATTGATCTCTAGGTTGATATCTTTCAAGCCCACTGTGTGACCGGTTTTAGCAAGTACTTCGTCTTTGCTGAGTCCTTCTTTGACCATAGGCAATACAGACTGTGGCTTAGGGCCAAATATCTTATATAGGCCAGAGATTTTGATCAGAGGTTTAGTCATGTCTTAAATCTCCTAGGTGAGCCTGAGTCCGTTTAGCATAAGCCTGTGTCGAACGGTCGATAAGAATAGCCAACACCACAATGGCCAAGCCATTGAGCAAGCCCAGTGTGAAGTACTGATTGGTGATGGACTTGAGTACCGGTTGGCCAAGTCCTTTCACGCCGATCATCGATGCGATAACGACCATAGATAGCGCCATCATTACGGTTTGGTTGATACCAGCCATGATAGTCGGCATTGCTAAAGGTAGTTGCACGCCAAACAAGCGCTGGCTACGGCTTGCGCCAAAGGCTGTGGCGGCTTCCATCACCTCTTTATCAACTAATCTGATACCAAGATTGGTCAGACGAATAACCGGCGGGATAGCATAGATAACAACGGCGATTAATCCAGGGATCTTACCGATACCTAACAGCATTACTACAGGTATCAAATAGACGAATGCGGGCATGGTTTGCATGATATCGAGAATCGGTGTCACGACACTCTGAACTCGATTAGAACGTGCCATTGCAATGCCAATAGGGATGCCGACAACGATGGCGAGTAAGGTACATACGGTAATGATACTGAGCGTTCGCATCGTATCTTCCCACATACCCAAATATCCAATGAAAATAAGTGCAATGACTCCGCCAATAGTCAGTTTAATTGAGCGACTGGCAAGGTAAATAAGGGCAGTAATAACGGCTAAAACAATAAACCAAGGAGTGGCGAGTAGTAATTTCTCAAACCACACCAAGAATGAAAGAAGTGGGTCAAATAGGGATTCGATTAAGTCACCATATTCTCTCGAAAAATCTTTGTAAGCACCGTCTAACGATTTGCGAATATTTCGCATAGTAGAGCGGTCTATTTCCGGAAAACTGGACAACCAACTGCTATCGAACATATATATTCCTTTATATAGTCGAAAGGGCAACTGGCTAGCTGCCCTTAATTAATGGTTTAGATGGGGTTATAGATTGGCAGCAATTTTATCTGCTACTTCAGGTGATACCCATTGCTTCCAAATTTCTGGTGAAGTTTCAAAGAAGTGGTACATAGTGTCTTCTGAGCTTGCTTGCTCATCTTCCATCCATGCTAGCAACTTGTTCATATCGCTGTTCTTGAAGCCACGCTTAGAAAGGTACTCCATAGCCATTGGGTTCTTGTCCGCAAAGGTTGCAGCAACCACAGTGTTCACTGGCGATGGTGGGTACATAGATACTGTTGGGTTTTCACAGCTCTCTAGGGCGATACAGTTAACGAACTCTTCTTCGTTCACACCGCTACCAAAGTCCACCTTAACCATCTCGTACTTACCAAGAACGGCAGTTGGTGCCCAGTAGTAACCGAACCAACCTTCTTTGCGTTCATAGGCTTTTGCAATAGAGCCTGATAGACCAGCGCTTGAGCCTGAGTCAATAAGCTCGAAACCAGCTTCTTCTAGCTCAAGCGCTTCAAATAGGTTTCCACCTGAGATTTGACAGCCCCAACCGGCAGGACAGCCGTAAAAGCCAGCCAAATCTGGATCTTCAGGGTGTTTGAATAGCTTTGCGTGTTTTTTAACGCCTTCGATTGTCGCCAGTTCTGGATACTCTTCAACAAGGTAGGATGGCACCCAGAAGCCTTCTTCACCGCCATCTACAAGGGCTTTACCTGCGTAGGCTAAACGGCCTTCTTCTACGCCTTTTTCAACGGCGTCTTTAACGGAGTTTGTCCAAAGTTCTGGAGCAATATCAGGTTGGCCTTTTTCAATCATTGAGGTTGCGGTTGGCATAGTATCGCCAGGGGTAAGCTCTGCGTCACAACCGTAGCCATGCTCTAGTATGAAGCGATCAATGTTGGCAATGACACTGGCTGAGTTCCAGTTCATATCTGCGATAGTAACAGTGCCACATTCATCAGCTTGAACGTGAGTTGAAACACTAGCGATGAATGCTAGTGAGGCTAGTTTCCATTTCATCATAAGTCCTTTTATATGGTTTAGTCTCCATTTAAGGTTACATTATATCGGTTAGTTATTGTACCCCGCGTTCCTTAGAACTAAAAATAAGCACTTGAAAATTAACTTATTTCCCTCTTTTTTGAGCAAAATGGCCTCTAAATATAAAAATAGAAAACTCGCGAATGGAATTAAATACTCAGCATTAAATTCTTATATATCAGTCACTAAGCGAACTGAAAAACGCAACAATCAAAGTATCTGTTATTCTTAAAAGTAATGCAAATATGGTTTGTTCTACTATTTTGCTATAAGCGTTAGAGGAAAGAGAATAACAGGGCGATTTGCGTGAAATTAAGTAAGAGGACTTATTTAACAGCAAGAGAAATAAGGATATTAGCAGCGAAGTTAATTCGTTAAGAACAAAAAGACATCGAGTTTTATTACCTCGATGTCATCATTGAAAGATTCAAAATTAGAGTTTGTTGGAAACGCCAAAGAACTGCTCAGGTGTTTTTTCTCGACCATTTTTCACTACGTATTCCAGTTCCGTTGCCAAAGGTGAGCCCATTTCCACAAGTGTTTGGTGGTCTTCTAATGCACGCTGTTTATCACCCATTTGGACATACAGTACGCCTCGATACATATAAGGTTCGGGCAATTTCGAATCGAGATAAATGGCTTTATTGTAGTGGGTAAGCGCAGTTTTGTAGTTTTCGGATCCTTGCTTTCTCAAGGTGTAGGCAAGGTTATTGTGTGCCTCAGCCAGCTTGCTATCCTTTCTGATAGCGCTACGAAATTTCTTCTCTGCCTTAGAAAATTTCTTGTCCATCATCAGTTTGACGCCCTGATTGTAGAGTCTCTCTGCGCTGCCGGAAGAACTAGAATGGTATGAGCCTGAGCCCGCAGCAAAGGTCTGGGAGGTAACAAGCGACGAACTAAGTAGCATGGTGAGTAGAGAAACCAATACCTTTGTCATAACGAACCCCTGCTCTAAATCTGCGATGATATGTCAGTTATCTACGAACAAAGTTAGAGTTAGGTTCAATGTAAGAGTGCAGGTACTTGGCTACTTGAGAGCTTAGCCGGCGTTGAGTAAATTCATTGGCGTTTTCATCATCTCAAGAAAGTGGCTCGACGCCTCAAATATTGCCTTAATTTGTCATTAAATGACCTAGTTAATGAGTTCCTCAATCCTTACCTTTGATTCTTTTCTCAAGGGATAAGATTATGCATTCAGTACTCAATAGATTATCCAATAATCACTTGTGTTTATGGTCACAAAGCAGAGTGTCTATCATGTGGCTCAATGTGATTCTTTATGCCGTTATTATGGCTGGATGGAAGGCCTATCAACAGGAACTCTTTGTTTACAATGAAGACGCTGTGCGCTTCACACCAATAGGAATAGCTTATTAGTTTGGGCGCTTTCTTTGGTGGTAATAGATGTGCTTGTGTCGAAGGAAACCTTAAGGCGTTTAGACAGGCATGCTTTCTCAAAGGCTGAGCTAAATGTCATGGCTAAACCATTGAACCTTCGCTCAATGTTAAAGAAAATGACAGGTTAGCGATTTTTAACCTACTAGAAACGACAAAGGCTCGTAGATTTCTCTACGAGCCTTTTGTATATGGTGGCCCCTCACAGACTTGAACTGTGGACCTAACGATTATGAGTCGTGCGCTCTAACCAACTGAGCTAAGGGGCCATGTAGGGTGAGATTATATGAGATGGATAGTGGAGTGTCTAGACGAAGAATCGGGAATGGTACTGATTTACGTATAGTTTTTATGCGATCAAACCACTAGATACAAAAAAGGTGAGCTAGTGCTCACCTTTTAAACGCAATTGCTGTCGATTACTCGTCTAGGAAGCTGCGCAGAGTTTCGGAGCGGCTTGGATGACGTAGTTTACGTAGTGCTTTTGCTTCGATCTGACGGATACGCTCACGAGTAACGTCGAACTGCTTACCGACTTCTTCTAGAGTGTGGTCAGTGTTCATATCGATACCAAAGCGCATACGCAGTACTTTCGCTTCACGAGGTGTTAAGCCTGCTAGAACGTCTTTAGTTGCAAACTTAAGACTCGTTGCCGTTGCTGAGTCTAAAGGCAGCTCTAGAGTCGTATCCTCGATGAAATCACCTAGATGCGAATCTTCGTCGTCACCGATTGGTGTCTCCATAGAGATTGGCTCTTTAGCGATCTTAAGTACTTTACGAATCTTATCTTCAGGCATTTGCATGCGTTCTGCCAATTCTTCTGGCAGAGGCTCACGACCCATCTCCTGAAGCATCTGGCGAGAGATACGATTCAGTTTGTTGATGGTCTCGATCATATGTACAGGGATACGAATAGTACGCGCCTGGTCAGCAATAGAGCGAGTAATTGCCTGACGAATCCACCAAGTTGCATAAGTAGAGAACTTGTAACCACGACGGTATTCGAACTTATCTACCGCTTTCATCAGGCCAATGTTACCTTCCTGGATAAGATCCAAGAACTGTAGGCCACGGTTGGTGTATTTCTTCGCGATAGAGATAACAAGACGTAAGTTCGCCTCTACCATCTCTTTCTTCGCACGGCGAGCTTTAGCTTCACCAATAGACATACGACGGCTGATGTCTTTAATAGACTGAACCGTTAGTGATGTCTCTTGTTCAATGCTCTTAAGCTTCTGGATAGAGCGACGGATGTCTTCTTCGTTACGACGGATCTTCTCTTTATAAGGTGCGTCTGAAGATAGAGTTTGGTCTACCCATGCATCGTTTGATTCATTGCCCGTAAAGAGCTTAACGAACTCTTTCTTCGGCATGCCACCGTATTCTACGGTTTGGCGCATGATCAAACGTTCTTGTGTACGAACGCGCTCCATAGAGGTGCGAAGTTGAGTTACCAGATGGTCAAACTGTTTTGGCGTAAGACGGAATTCACGGAATACGTCATTGACCTTAGAGGTAGCAACCTTAAAGGCTTTGCTATCGCGGCCTTCAGTGTTAGAAACCAACTGCAGATCTTGGTACGTTTTGCGAAGTTCAGTAAATCTTTCTAGAGCGAGCTCTGGATCGATACCTGTATCTTCTTCTTCGTCATCTTCGTCATCTGCGTCATCTGCATCTTCTTCTTTAAGATCAGTTTCAGCTAGCTCAGAACCAACGTGTGTTGCTGTTGGGGCTGTAGTACCGTCATCATCTGGGTCAACAAAACCTGAAATGATGTCTGTTAGGCGAAGTTCTTCAGCTTGAACTTTATCGAACTGCTCTAAAACATACGGGATTGTGCCAGGAAATTCAGCAACTGATGCTTGAACTTGATTGATGCCATCTTCGATACGCTTAGCGATATCGATCTCGCCCTCACGAGTCAGAAGCTCAACAGTACCCATCTCACGCATGTACATGCGGACAGGGTCTGTTGTACGGCCAATTTCACTTTCAACGGTACTTAAAGCGGCAACGGCAGCTTCTGCTGCATCCTCATCGACTTCTTCATTCTCGTCGTTGATAGTGTCGTCATCAATTTCAGTAGCATTTTCAACTACTTTAATGCCCATGTCGTTGATCATCTGAATGATATCTTCAACCTGTTCAGAGTCGACAATCTCAGGTGGAAGATGGTCGTTCACTTCAGCATATGTGAGATAGCCTTGCTCTTTGCCTTTTAGAACAAGTGCTTTAAGCTGTGACTGCTTATTTTGATCCATAGATGGTATCCAAATCCTGGTCTGGTGAAGTAACTAGTTTGCGAAATGCAGACCGCTAATTATAGCAAAGTTTTTACAATACAAGCGTTCAGGGTCTCATGCTTTTAAGTCTAGCATTAAAGCCAGCAGCTCCCTTTTCTCATCGACTGATAAGCCGATACTTCTTTCTTTCGCTTGTAGGGTTTCAATTTGCCTTTCGATACACTGATAAATCACCTTATCGAGTGAATCGCAAAAAATATCGTCATGATTGTCTTCTTCTTTATAAGTGGGAAGATCCCAGCTTGCGAGAAGTGACAATATTCGTTCGTCTTTTTGATCACGCCAGTGCTCTAATAACTGGCCTGTGGTGATATGGGGATGATTTATACACTTATCAACCACATCGAGTAATAAACTTAGTCCAGGCAGGTTAGTTTGCCTAATTGAATCTAAGTTTGGCATTAACTCCACGTAATGCGGGTTCTGAAGCAATAATGCTATGACCACTCGCATTGGGGTTCGCTCAATCTTTTTATGTGGTGCAGGGCGTGTTGCTTGTTCATCTGATTTTGCTATTAGCTGTTGAAGTTGCCTTTCATCAACTAAGCCTAGTTTTCGCCCCAATAATTCACGTAAGTACATACGAAGCGTGCCGCCGGGTACCTTGCTGATCAGAGGGATAGCTAGGGTGCTTAGCTTGGCCATACCCTCTTTACTGCTGGTATCTACCTGCTGCATTAGGGTTTGGAACATAAACTCAGATAAGGTTGTTGCGCTGGCAACTTGTTCTTCAAACGCCTGCTTACCGTGTTGACGAATATAGGTATCAGGGTCTTCACCATCAGGTAAGAACATAAACTTAAGCTGGCGGCCATCGTTCAGATAAGGAAGCGCATTTTCCATCGCTCTCCAAGCTGCATCACGACCTGCTCGGTCACCATCATAACAACAGACAATACTGCTGGTTTGACGAAACAGCATTTGCAAATGATCGCCAGTGGTAGACGTACCAAGGGAAGCCACCGCATAATCGACGCCAAATTGAGCCAGTGCCACTACGTCCATATACCCCTCGACTACCAGAATGTGTTCTGGTGAGCGGTGAGTTTGCAGAACCTCATATAAACCATACAGCTCTTTGCCTTTATGGAATACAGGGGTTTCCGGTGAGTTGAGGTACTTAGGGGTACCGTCACCTAAGACGCGGCCACCAAAGCCAATCACTCGGCCACGTCGATCACGAATAGGGAACATGACACGGCCACGGAAGCGGTCATATCGGTTACCCTTATCGTTTTCGATAAGCATGCCTGCGCTAACTAGCGCATCTTCTGTTGGTTTTTGTTGCCCAAATTGTTTTCGTACAGAATCCCATTCATCCGGTACGAAACCAATCTCAAATTTTTGTGCTATTTCACCACTAAGACCACGATTCTTCAGGTACTCAATAGCGGTTTTTCCTGCACTTGTTTTCAATTGCGAGCGATAGAAATTCGCAATACTACCTAGTAGGTCGTATAGGCTACGTTTCTGCTCTGTATTCGCGGTTGGGCCTTTGCTAAATCCACCCTGACGTTGCTCTCGAGGCACCTCAAGACCAAGGTGTGAGGCAAGTTCTTCTATCGCTTCAACAAACTCAAGACGTTCGTATTCCATCATAAAGTCGATGGCATTACCGTGCACACCACAGCCAAAGCAATGGTAGAACTGTTTTTCTTGGCTAACGCTGAAAGAGGGGGTTTTCTCGTTATGGAATGGGCAGCAAGCGCCGTAGTTCTTGCCTTGTTTCTTTAGTTTTACTCGTGCGTCAACGATATCGACAATATCGAGTCGAGCAAGTAGATCATCAATGAAGGTACGTGGTATATGTCCAGCCATAGATCCTAAAGAAAGTGCAAGTTGCGAGATACAAACAAGCCGTGCATTCAGAGAATAGCACGGCTTGCTTTAATTTTTATGTGGGATTAAGCCAGTTTAGAGCGAACTAAACCACTTACTTTACCCATATCTGCACGCCCTTGAATTTGCGGTTTAAGAACGCCCATTACTTTGCCCATGTCTTGCATGTCCGCAGCGCCCGATTCAGTAATTGCATTTTCAATCAATACAGATACTTCTTCTTCGCTAAGCGGTTGAGGCATAAATTCCTCAAGCACTGTAATTTCAGCTTTCTCAACATCGGCAAGGTCTTGACGATCGGCAGATTCATACTGAGCGACAGAATCGCGACGCTGTTTAACCATCTTAACCATGATAGCGACGATATCATCATCAGAAAGAGTAATTCTTTCGTCAACTTCACGTTGCTTGATTGCAGATAGAGCTAAACGAATAGTGCCAAGGCGCGCTTTGTCCTTGGCTCTCATCGCAGATTTTTGCTCTTCTTTGAGATTATCAATAAGAGCCATTACTAATTCCTAATTAAATCGGGATTAGTAAAGACGAACGCGACGTGCGTTTTCGCGAGCTAGCTTCTTAGCGTGACGCTTTTGAGCTGCTGCTTTAGCGCGTTTACGAACTGTTGTTGGTTTCTCGTAGTGCTCACGACGACGCACTTCAGAAAGAATACCTGCTTTTTCGCAAGAGCGCTTAAAGCGACGTAGAGCTACGTCGAACGGTTCGTTTTCACGTACTTTAACTACTGGCATATGCCTTTCACCTCAGGGGTTATTCGTTAATACTGGATTCCACTTTCCGGGCAAATAAACTTGCAGGGGGAAATACCAGTTTGATCAAAAATGGTGCGGAATTTTAATCCGAAGTGACTGTGTTTGTAAAGCACTTTATTGCGGAGAAAACGATCAATTATTTGTTTGAACAAATAGGACAAGGTAAACTTGCCGCACATTAAAGAAGTCGCGAGAAATTTATGCGTATTTTAGGTATTGAGACCTCCTGTGATGAGACAGGAGTTGCTATTTATGATGATGAGAAGGGCCTACTGTCGCATCAGCTGTATAGCCAAGTGAAGCTGCACGCCGATTACGGCGGCGTCGTTCCAGAATTAGCTTCTCGCGATCATGTAAAGAAAACCATTCCTTTGATTAAAGAAGCACTGAAAGAGGCTGATTTAACCTCAGATGATATCGATGGTATTGCTTATACAGCAGGCCCTGGTCTTGTGGGCGCGCTTTTGGTTGGTGCAACCATAGGCCGCAGTATCGCGTACGCTTGGGGTGTGCCAGCTGTGCCTGTTCACCATATGGAAGGGCATTTACTAGCACCAATGCTAGAGGACAACCCACCGCCGTTTCCGTTTGTTGCGCTGTTGGTTTCTGGTGGTCACACCATGCTAGTGGAAGTAAAAGGCATTGGTGAGTATCAGATTCTAGGTGAATCTATTGATGATGCCGCTGGTGAGGCCTTTGATAAGACCGCTAAGCTAATGGGTTTAGATTACCCTGGCGGTCCATTGCTTTCTCGTTTAGCAGAAATGGGCACTCCAGGCCGATTTAAATTCCCGCGTCCAATGACAGATAGGCCTGGTCTGGATATGAGTTTTTCAGGTTTGAAGACCTTTGCTGCAAACACGATTTCTGCCAATGATAACGATGACCAGACTCGTGCAGATATCGCGTATGCCTTCCAAGAAGCGGTTTGTGCTACCTTGGCGATTAAGTGTAAGCGAGCACTGCTGCAAACGGGTATGAAGCGCATTGTTATTGCTGGTGGTGTAAGTGCTAATAAGCAGCTACGAGTTGAGTTAGAAGCGTTAGCCAAGAAAATGGGTGGCGAGGTTTATTATCCGCGTACAGAGTTTTGTACCGATAACGGTGCCATGATTGCTTATGCAGGAATGCAGCGCCTTAAAAATGGTGAAACCTCTGATCTAGGTGTTAAGGCTCAGCCTCGCTGGCCAATCGATCAGCTAAAGCCTATCGCTGATTAATTACTGGTTAAGCTAGAAACTAAGCGCCCTCATTGTAGGGCGTTTTTTTATGCCTGATTGTTGCTGCTAAAGTATTTTTGAAAGATTAAAATTAATTTTAATTAAAGCTTGATCTAGATCAATTAAGTTGTATATTCAATGTATCTTACTTATGAGAAAGGCGAACACCATATGACGGGATTCAAGATCACTCATCGAGCTGCAACAAAAGCCAGTGACTACATTGCTTATAAGATCACTCAGGTCTTAAAGTTCACGCTGAACATTTTCTATGGCAACAAATACGCGAAGCGTGCGGTTATCCTAGAGACCATTGCGGCAGTACCAGGAATGGTTGCAGGTATGTTTAACCACCTTAAAGCGCTGCGTCGCATGAAAGATGATGAGGGCTGGATCCGAGAGTTATTGGATGAAGCTGAAAATGAACGTATGCACTTGATGATATTTCTCGATATTGCCAAACCAAGCTGGATTGAACGTTTGCTTGTGTTGCTTGGGCAAGGTGCATTCATTGTGGTTTATGGCGTGCTTTACCTTTTATCATCAAAAATCGCCCACCGCATTGTGGGTTACTTTGAAGAAGAAGCCTGTAAAAGCTATACCGAGTACCTAGAAAAAATTGATAGTGGAACCGTCGAAAACGTTGCCGCTCCAGAGATAGCCATCAAGTACTACAACTTGACTGCGGATGCGCGATTAAGAGACGTGATTTTGTTGATTCGTGAAGATGAAGCAAAACACAGAGATAGAAACCATGAGTTTGCCGATTCATATCAAGCTAAAGAGCTGCCTGCTCATCAAAGTTAATCAGTATTAATACCAATCGTACTAAATAACTGGTCATCCTAGCTTGTTAAAATACTCGATGACTGCGTTAGAATTTTTGATTGTAGAATAACTACTTATCGAAAAATTCCGCCTTGTCCTCGAGAATTTTTCCTACGCTATTTCTGATCACTTACTTAGTGTGATTGGTATAACCCATCAAAAACCAGCCTAAAGGGGCTGGTTTTTTGCTTCAATGGTTACTTTTTTTTTGAGCCAACCTTAGGCTCATTCCCCGCCATCAAGCGCTTAATATTCTCCTGATGGCGCCAGATGATAAGGCAACACAGCATAGCTACAGGTAAGGTGTATTGCGGTTTAATAAGCCAAGTATAGAACGGAGCAACAAGCGCAGTCACAAGTGCAGCTAACGATGAATATCGTGAGATAACAGCGGTAACCAACCAAGTTCCCATTAACATGCCCGTTAAATCAAAGCCGATGGGTGCAATAGCGCCAACAGCGGTTGCTACGCCTTTCCCCCCTTTAAAGTGGAAAAAGATGGGGTAGATATGGCCAATGCAAGCGAATATACCGATTAGTCCCAGCATAACGGGTTCTATATCCAAGTAATAAGCAGACCAGACCGGTATGGTTCCCTTAGCCATGTCACTCACTAGTACTAATGCGGCAGGTAGCTTCCCGCCAATTCTCAACACATTGGTGGCACCTGGATTATTAGAGCCAGCAGTGCGGGGATCTGGAAGCTTAAATACTCGACAAATCAAGACGGCACTCGACACCGAACCTAATAGATAGGCCAAGATGATCATGAGTAGAACCGTTGCAGACATAGAGATCCTTTACACTTTGTAGCGATTACCGCTTTATTCAGGATGATAGTTGGGTATTTGATGTAGTATATTACGTTTTTTTATACTTTTGGCTTATCCGACCTCAATCTTTGTAATTGCGCTAAGTTTACCTGCATAAGTTGCAGAAAGAGGCACTAAAGGAATCGAAATCATGAATCAGGACAGAGTCTTCATTGAGCAACTTGAGGTAATTACTACCATTGGCGTGTATGACTGGGAGCAAGAGATCAGGCAGAAGCTAGTGCTTGATATAGAGATGGCTCACAACAATCAGCCAGCAGGTAATAGTGATAATGTTGAAGACGCTCTGGATTACTTTTCGGTAAGCCAAGCGGTGCTCGCTCATATTCAAAATGGTCGCTTTCTATTAGTAGAGAGAGTTGCAGAAGAAGTCGCCGCATTAATCATGAATCAATTTAATGTACCTTGGTTGAGAATCAAGCTGCGTAAGCCTGGCGCTGTTCCACAGGCGAGTAGCGTTGGTGTGGTTATTGAGCGAGGCACGCTGTGACCCAAACCTACTTAGGTATTGGGACAAACATAGAGCGTGATAAACACGCTCATGCCGCGATCATAGAGTTGCAACGTTTAGGTGCTAACCTTCAAGTCTCAACGATTTACCGATGCCCAGCCGCCGGTTTTGAGGGGGCGGAGTTTTATAACTTCGTGATCGGTATTGATACTGATCTAGCATTGCCTGAACTCTCTCGTCGTTTGCGAGCCTTAGAAGTGGCCTATGGCCGACCTAAAAATGCTGCAAAGAAGCAAGATCGTACGCTTGATATCGATATTCTTTTATTTGGCGAGGAGACATCACAACAGTCTCCTCAGCTACCAAGGTGCGATATCTTCAAGTTCAATTTTGTACTGCAGCCCCTATATGAGCTTTGCCCCGACCTGATCGTTCCTTGTGATGGGCGCTCTGTAAGACAAATTTGGCAACAAGAATTTAAATCTATAGGCGGTATGTCTAATCTTACCGCTACATCTTTAAACCTAAGTGATGAATATCAATGAGTTATTTTGAAGCCTTTGCGCTGGCCTTAATTCAGGGCCTAACTGAATTTTTACCAATCTCGAGCTCTGCTCACCTTATTTTGCCTTCAGCGGTTTTAGGCTGGGAAGATCAAGGGTTAGCCTTTGACGTAGCGGTACACGTGGGTACCTTGTTGGCTGTGGTTCTTTACTTTAGAAATGAAGTCGTCACTCTGTTACGTGCATTCTTTGGCTCGGTGTTTAAGCAACAACACAACAAGGAATCTAAGCTCGCATGGATGATCATCCTTGCCACTATCCCTGCAGGCCTTGCCGGATTATTCCTAAATGACCTTATTGAGCTTTACCTGCGCAGTGCTTGGGTTATTGCTTGTACCACAATTATCTTTGGTCTTTTACTGTGGCACGCTGACAAATCATCAAGCTTTGAGATTGATGAATATCAAGCCACTTGGAAGAAAACGCTAGTGATTGGTATCGCGCAGGCGATGGCAATGATCCCGGGCACCTCACGTTCTGGCGCGACGATTACTGCAGCTTTATACCTTGGCTTTACTCGTGAGGCCGCAGCTCGCTTCTCTTTCTTGATGTCTATTCCAATCATCACATTGGCGGGTGGATACCTTGGTACTAAGTTGGCGCTTAGCCCTGAGCCAATGCATTTAGGTGTACTGGGTACCGGTATTCTGGTGTCGTTTATTAGTGCTTACATCTGTATTCACTATTTCTTGAAGCTGATTTCTCGTATGGGTATGACCCCATTTGTGATTTACCGACTGCTGCTTGGCGCAGGCCTGTTTGCATTCCTGCTAAGTCAGTAGACTCTGATTGCACTATGAAAATCCCCGCTGAAGCGGGGTTTTTTTATCCGTGTGTTGTGGTTGGACAGAAGAGACTTAATCCCAAAGCCAGCCTTGTTTTATCTCATCAATAGCTTTCACTCTGCGCCTATTTAGCTCCTCTCGAATCTCTTTTCCTGCAAAGCCATCCTGAATTACTTGCTGTACGTTAACCGATATAGCGGACTGATAGGCTGCCTTGATGTAATCTCTCTGCGGGTATGGCGTGGACTCATGTCCTAGGCGACCTTGTGAGTCTGCTTGGCAGGTAATCAATACTTGCTCGAGTACCGCGGGTTTGCGCCACACATCAAAGCTATCCAGTACTCGAAGCAGGGTTGAGGCCTTGAGCTCTTGAGCTCTATGGATATTGGAGTGATGCTTGCAGACATGCAGTGCCAGTTCTTTATATTGATTGGGAACTCGCAGGCGCTTGCAGAGCTTCTCTATGATCTTTAACCCAGTATGGCAATGCATTTTGTGGCTTGGCCACTCCTGTTCTGGCGTGACGCCTTTGCCCAGGTCATGCATTTGAGCGGCAAAGCGGATCTCTGGCTCGCTGGTTAACTCAGAGGCGCGCTTAGCCACCATGATGGTATGAATGCCCGTATCAATCTCAGGGTGCCATTTTTCTGTTTGTGGAACCCCAAACAATCGGCTTAACTCTGGAATGACCACCTCTAGTGCGCCACAATCTTGCAGAACCTGAACAAATATTTGAGGGTCTTGCGTCAGCAGTGATTTTTGCCACTCTTGCCATACCCGCTCTGAGGTCAGGGTTTCCAGTTCTCCAGATTCTACAATCTCGCGCATGAGCGTTTGTGTTTCCTCAGCAACGCTAAATCCCAGATGGTGCAGCTTTGCGGCAAATCGAGCCACTCTCAGCACTCGAAGAGGGTCTTCTACAAAGGCATCAGATACATGGCGAAGCAGTTTGTTTTGTATATCTTGTTGTCCGCCATAAGGGTCATAGAGCGCTCCACTGCTATCTTGCGCCATAGCATTGATAGTGAGGTCACGGCGAATGAGGTCTTCTTCTAGGGTGACGTCCTCGGAAAAATGGCAATCAAACCCCGTATAGCCAGTACCTGATTTTCGCTCGGTTCTAGCGAGCGCGTACTCTTCATGGGTTTTTGGGTGTAAGAAGACGGGAAAGTCTTTGCCCACCGCTTGATAGCCGAGACTCAACAGCGTTTGTGGTGTAGCGCCAACTACCACCCAGTCTTGGTCGTAGTTGTCGATATTCAGTAGCTTATCTCGGACAGCGCCACCCACTAAATAGGTTTGCAATTGATTTCCCTCTTTTTACGGCATGTTGGAGCAAATGATGTGAACAGTATATCTAGAACCGAATACAGCGTCATTGGGTTCACTTGCCTACAAAGGTTTACTTTACTTTCTTTGTTTCAATGGTAGCTTGGCCGTAGTAGAAAAAGAAGTGTCGATAGAAGTTCTGAATGTATAAGGATTATTTTGGCTTTGTAGAAGAGCCGTTTTCAATTGTTCCCAGCTCAAAGTATCTGTTTTTGAGTGCACGTCACCGTGAGGCTTTGTCTCATCTGCAGATTGGCCTCAATAGTGGTGGCGGTTTTGCTATGCTGACGGGCGAGGTTGGAACAGGGAAAACTACCGTATCAAAGGCGATGTTAGCCAACCTTGAGGGTAACTGGGTCGCAGGTCTAATCCTCAACCCTACCTTTTCTGAAATAGAGCTCCTAGAAGCTATTTGTGATGAGTTCTCGCTTTCTTATGAGCAGCCCACAAGCCTGAAGCAACTTTCTCAAATCATCAATCACTACCTTTTAGATAATCATCAGAAAGGCTTACAGACTTTGGTGCTAATTGATGAAGCCCAACATCTGTCTCGGCAAGTGCTGGAGCAATTGCGTTTGCTGACGAACCTAGAAACGGACAGCCATAAATTACTCAAAGTATTGCTGGTGGGGCAGCCTGAGCTGCAGCATAAACTGCAGACCATAGAACTGAGACAGTTGGCGCAGCGTATTACCGGGCGCTATCACCTGCTGCCTCTAGTCGAGAAAGAAATAGCAGATTACATCGGGTTTCGCCTGCGCATATCCGGCGTGAACGATGCGTTATTTTCCGATAAGGCGATTCGAATCATCGCCTCTCACTCACAAGGCATTCCCCGTCTCATTAATTTAATCTGTGATAAAGCCCTACATTACGCGATGCTGACTCAGCAGCGCTCTGTTGACCATAAGGTGGCGATAAAAGCGAGTGAGGATGTGTTGGCTTATCAGGCCCCTGCGCTTCATCAACCGCAGCCTATAAAATCAAGTTCCAATAACTGGCTATCTCCGACCTTACTAGCGCTAGTAGTAGCAGGTAGCTCTTATGTTGGTCTAACGGCTTGGCAACAGTGGCAGCATTTGCAGACTGAGCATCAAGTGCGGCAGCAGCAGGCTCAGCAAGCGCAAAGCGAAATGGATGAGTTAAATCAAGTCGCCAATGCAAAACAGCAACGCTTTGCTCAACTGATAGAGCAGAGCCGTTCTCCAATGAGTGCCATGCAGTCCCTGTATCGCTTGTGGGGGTACAATGCCTCAATTGTTGATGCAGACTGTGAGTATGGTACACAGCCACCATTTCATTGCTTCCAGGGCGCAGCAGATCTTCCAGAAATAGTCGCGTCCAACAGGCCGGTTGTGTTGACCTTATATGAACAGCAGCTACCTTACTTTGCGGTATTAAGAACTATTAATAGTGACAGTGTGGAACTGTTGCTTGCCGGAGAGCGAGTCCAGCTGCCGATCACGTGGTTAGATGAGCACTGGAAAGGGCAGTTTAGGTATTTGTGGTACAGCGAAATACTGCAAACCCTAAAATTGAATAGCTCAGGCGAGCAAGTTCAGATACTTGATGAGCTTCTGGCCAAAGTGTTAAATGCAAAACCTTTAAACACGGCAGTCTACAACGATGCAATGCAAAAGCGAGTTTCTGCATTTCAATCATGGCAGGGACTTGATGCTGATGGAGTTGCAGGAAATCGAACCTTGCGTCAACTCGATCGATTGACCAGTGAAAAAGCGCCGAGGTTACTGGGTGATGTCAGGGAGGGAATGTGATGTCACAAGTACTGAAGGCTCTTGAGCAATCTCAAAAACATTTTGAACAGACTTCGACATTAACGAATATGTCTAACGTTACGCAGAGAACCCAATCGGGTCTAGGTAAAGCACGATTGATGGTTGCGATAGTTGCCGGGCTAGGTTTAGGTGTCGCGGGGCATGCTATGTTAGCAAACTCTTCACTGACTCAAGGGTTAGAAGAGAGTCTAACGCCATCTCTTAGTCGCTTCATTGGTGATGACCGCCCTATAGGCAGTGAGGTAACCCGAGTTATCGAGCCTAGCTTGGATGTGGCCTTTCTTCCTGCAAAAGCACCTATTGCGCTTATTCCTTTGCCTAGGATTGAAAAGCAAACTCAGGTAGTAGCATCCTCATCTCGCCCGGCGCCTCAGCCCGTAATGACCATTGATAATATGCCTCTACCAGAGCCTGTTAGGACAGAAGGGGAGTGGAGCTTACCAGAGTTAGACCTTTCTGGTTTATCTCCAGAGCTTGCCAGCAGCGTCGCCAGTGTGCTTGAAAATCCATCCAGCTATCAAGTGGATGAAATTAATGAAGATGAGCTGAGCAATGTTCAAGTGGTAGAGCTAGACAAAGACAGTGAGCGCTTTAGAGGACGCTTACCTGCGCTGAACCTGCAAACTCATATGTACGCCAGTAATCCAAAGCACCGTTGGGTGAAGGTGAATGGCAGTGAGCTTCAAGAAGGGGATTCCATTGATGGCGACATCAAGATAGTCGAGATAGCCCCACGCTATATCGTGGTTGAATTCTCTGGCGAGAAGATAGAGATCCCTGCCCTTTACGATTGGCAAGGGTAAGCAAAAATAAAAAAAGCTGCCAATGGCAGCTTTTTTTATTTGATTGGGTTTATGCCCAGCCGTTAGGAGACTTCTTACGACGAGGAATAACGTGTGGAAGCAATAGGCCAAACAGTAGGCCTAGGCCTGCTACACCGCCACCGTACATGAAGTACTTCAATAGAAGGTCTTCTTTTTGAGTGTCTAAGCGAGCGCGGAGTTCACGAACTTCAGTTTGTGCAGAAAGCAGCTGGTCACTTACCTTTTTGTAGTTCACTTCCATTTCAGAAATCTGCGTATTACGCGTTTCTAGAGAGCGTACTAAGCCTTCTTGTTCTTGCTCAGCTTGTTCGTTAAAGCCTGCCAGCTCAGCTTTCACTTGTGCAAGCTCTTTCTCTAGACGAGGCATACGTGTTGCCATGCCTTCCGTGTTGGTTACGTACTTTGATTCTACCCAGCCTTTACGACCACGCTGATCAACGACTTCAGTGTAACCACTGTTCTTATTAGTTTGAACTAGAGTGACTGCTGCACCCGCATCTACGCTACCAATGATTCGGTACTGTGCATTCGGGCCCGAGTGCATGTAGGTAAAGAGGTTATCAGAGATGTAGCGAGTCTGAGCCCACGCCGCTGGTGCTGTCATCACAGCAGCAAGAGCGATTAAAAAAAGTTTTTTCACTGTGCGTCCTTCAGAAAATCAAATTCAGGTGAGGAATGGCATTCCGTCAATGCCTAAATAGTAAGTAGATTCGAGGTTGCCTGCAACTAAAAGAGGGGGCAATGCCCCCTCTCTAACGTAAGTTTGTCAAAATATGACAGACACTTGACATTTTTCCTAGACGAAAATCATCAACATGATTTCGTAGAAGACGATAGCAAGTAATGCACCGGCTGGAAGCGTTACAACCCAAGACACTACGATGTTACGAACAACGCCAAGGTTTAGTGCTGCGATACCACGGGCAAAGCCAACACCTAGTACCGCACCGACTAAGGTTTGTGTGGTTGAAATAGGTAAGCCAGTACCTGAAGCCAACACTACAGTACTTGCAGTTGCAAGCTGAGCGGCAAAGCCACGGCTAGGGGTAAGTTCAGTGATACCTGTACCTACCGTTGACATTACCTTGTGACCCATAGTCGCAAGACCAACCACGATACCAATGCCACCAAGAGGTAGAATCCACCAGGCAATCTTAGTCTTTTCGGCAATCTCGCCCATATTTTCAATGGTAGAAACGATAGCAGATAGTGGACCAATCGCATTAGCAACGTCGTTTGAACCGTGAGCAAATGCCATCGCACATGCTGTGATTACCATTAAGGTGCTGAACACCTTCTCAACACCAGTAAAACTGTGCTCATGGTTGTCATGATCAAGCTTGAAGCGTTTTTGGATGTATAGGTACCCTATGAACATAACCAGTAAAGATACCGCAAATGACCAGAACCAAGCTTCACCATTTGATAGGTGTAAGCCCACGTGTTTCAGGCCTTTTTTGATCGTAACTAGTGCAATAACTATGGTGGTTAAGAACATGTATACAGGCACATACTTCTTAGCGTTTTGCAGAGGCTGATCGGTGTTAAATATGAATTTTTGCGCACTGATAAAAATAAAGTAGGCAAATAAACCTGAGATAAATGGCGTAATAACCCAACTACCCACTATGCCTTGTACTGATCCCCAGTCTACTGCTTCAGAACCCACTGAAATCATAGCGAAACCAATAATCGCACCAATGATTGAGTGAGTGGTTGATACAGGCCAGCCCATATAAGAGGCAAGTAATAACCAAGTACCTGCTGCCAGCAAAGCTGACATCATACCAAATACCAGTAAGTCAGGAGTATCGACGAAGAGAGTCGTATCAATAACGCCCTTTCGAATAGTGTCAGTTACTTCACCACCGGCAAGATACGCACCGGCAAATTCGAAAATCATTGCGATAATGATTGCTTGTTTTACTGTCAACGCTTTAGAACCTACAGAAGTTCCCATTGCGTTGGCGACGTCATTGGCACCGATACCGATAGCCATCATAAAACCGAATACGGCCGCAGCAATCAAAAGTATTGTGCCGTAGTTAGCTAGAATATCCATTAAATATCCTTTGATATTAATTAGTTAAATGGGGTGGAGAATGATTAGCTACGCGCAATCATCAATTCTAAACGGGCACAAACACGTTGTGCTTGGTCCGCAATTCCACCAACCCACTCGAGGATTTTGTACAAGAACATCACATCAATTGGATTGTACTGATCTTCAATGTCTCTGAGGCTTCGGCGCAAATCTATCTGCATTTGATCGGTATCGTCTTCAATACGATCGAGTTCATCGATCATAGACTCTACCAGATCCACTTCACGTCCCTTGAAGCCTGTCTCTAGCAATTCATCTAACTCATTGATTACCTTGTGCATTTGCCCTACAGCATCCAAGCAACGTTTTACGTACACTAAGAATTCTTGGTGCAAAGCTTCAGGTATAAGTAGATTTCGGCCTAGAACACGGCCACAGATGTCTTTAGCAATGTTGGCTACTTTGTCTTGTTGGGTTAACAACTCCAACAGGTCACCCCTATCAAATGCCATGAATAGGCCAGTAGGTAGGTGCAAACGAATCTGACGTTTGAGGGTGTCAGCTTCTTTTTCTAATGTGGAGATCTGCTGACGGTAATCGGCCGCCTTCTCCCAATCATTGGCATTAGAGGCAGCAAAGAATTCTGGCAAAAGTGAAGCACACTCGTAGACCTTTGCTCCGTGTTGTTGCAATGGTTTTATTGGCGATTTTGCGAATAAACCCATGATGGTATTGACTGGCATATTTGTATTGTCATGTGATTGTCATGCTGGGGTGTAACTATAATAGGTTTTTTTCGTATTAAAAGGGTTTCCGTGACTTAAAAGTGCACAAATGTGCTTTTTTTCGTGATTTAGATCAGGAGAATGTCACTTGCTGATAAACTCTTTTCGACTTAATCTGCAATAGACAGTCGATTATGAGTGAATTATGGAAACTGAAATAGAGCTGAAATTTTTTGTTTCACCACAATTCTCAGAAGTTCTGAGAGAGAAAATTCCGCACAACAAAATTCTTCAACATAGTAGCCGAGAACTCGGTAATATCTATTTTGATACCCCAGATAACTGGTTGCGTGAGCATGACATCGGTATGCGTATCCGCCGTTTTGATGATGTCTATGTGCAAACAGTGAAAACCTCAGGCCGAGTCGTGGCTGGTTTGCATCAGCGCCCTGAATATAACGCAGAGCACACCAGTGATGACCCTGACGTATCCTTGCATCCAGAAGAAATATGGCCTGAAGGTCGCAGCGTGCAAGAGCTTGGCGAGCAACTACAGCCTTTATTTGCCACCAATTTTACCCGTGAGCTATGGCTGGTGGGTATGGCTGATGGAAGCCAAGTCGAGGTTGCTTTTGACCAAGGAGTCGTCGTAGCTGGCGAAAAGCGCTCGCCTATCTGTGAGGTAGAGCTTGAGCTTAAGTCAGGTCAAACCGATGCCTTGTTTACGTTAGCAAGACAGCTGTGCGAAGACGGTGGTATGCGTCTTGGCAACCTCAGCAAGGCAGCTCGTGGCTATCGTCTCGCACAAGGGTTTACTGGTAGTAAGACCAAGGCTCTGGGCTTGGTAGAGGTGACTCAGCAAGACAATGTAGAAAGCTGCTTCATTAAATCCTTGGAATACGCGCTGGCACATTGGCTCTATCATGAGCAGGCTTATGTGGAATCGCCATCGATGGATTGCTTGCATGAGATCTGCTATTCATTAAGTTTTGTTAGGCAAACACTCGCAGTGTTTGGTGGCATCGTTCCACGACGCGCTAGTGCTATTTTGAGGCAAGAACTAAAGTGGCTAGAGCAAGAGCTAGATTGGATCAAGTCAGCAGATTATCTGGATGATTTAACCGAAGACAGAGGCCACGCCCTGCGTAAACTAGACGCTCAAAAGGCACTAGTTAAGCAACTAAAAGTTATGCGCAATGACTTGCCATCTGAAGACGAGGTTTTGCAACTGCTAGAGTCGGCTCGTTATACGGGCATTATCCTCGATTTAAGCCGCTGGGTATTAACCAAGGGCTGGCAGCCGTTCTTGGATGAGAAGGCGAGCAATGCGATGTCTGGCAATCTAGTGAGCTTTTCTCAAAACCAACTGGATCGCACCTGGGCTGAATTAGTCAGTGCTTTCCCAGTTGAGCAAACACTCACACCAGAAGACTATATCGATGAGCACTACCATCTCAATAGAAGCCTGTTTTCGGGGATCTGCTTTGCAGCGCTCTACGATCAGGAAATGCGTCAAGCATTTCGCTTGCCGTGGGCGGACCTATCTCAGGGGATAGATGAGCTTCTCACTCTAGCGCCAGTGCGTGAGTTGGTAGGTCAGCTTGAAGGTGAAGAGCAAGAGCAGTTGCAGCGCTGGTTAGAGCGACAGCAAGCCTCTATATTGCATGCCATGGAACAAACCAGAGCTATGTGTATGGAAGTTCAGCCTTACTGGAAGTCATAGATTCCATAGATTCCATAGTTTCCTATGTATTGAAACACATTTCAGTGTCACAGCGCTTGCTCTAGGGTAAGCGCTTTTTTATGCTCTAGTTAATATTGCTTGGACGCAACAATGGAGCCCTCATGCATTCCCATCCAGATCAAGTCGAAATTAATAGGTATCAGCAACTTAGCGAGAAGTATCCCTCCGTTATCGAACAATGGCCATCGCAACGGCTAGAAGAACTGCAAAGGGTGGTTGAGTTTAGCTCGTTTATCTATGAACGATTGCTGTGTGATGAATCCTTGTTGCAGCAACTTCCTGAGATGTTAGATAGTGATGAGCGATGCGATCATTATAGAGAGGATCTTCAGCAACGCTTGGCTGAGTGCCATGATGAAAATGCGGTGATGAAGGCGCTTCGATTCTTTCGCAACCATGAGCTTATCACTATTGCTTGGCGCGATATTGTGGCGAGTTGGCCTGTTGAGCAAAGTCTCTCACACGTCTCTATGTTGGCAGAAGCGATGATCTTCGAGAGTTACGCTTGGCACTATGCAGACTGCTCCCGCCTATGGGGTACGCCAAAAAATGCACAGGGCATTGAGCAACCTATGCTGATCATCGGTATGGGTAAGCTCGGAGGAGGAGAGCTAAATTTTTCTTCCGATATCGACCTTATCTTTACTTATCCCGAAAATGGAGAAACTGAAGGAGCGAGGCGCTCAATTGCTAATGCACAGTTCTTTACTCGCCTAGGGCAACGCCTGATCAAATCCTTGGATCAAATCACTATTGATGGTTTTTGTTATCGTGTAGATATGCGACTGCGCCCCTTTGGTGAGAGTGGTCCATTAGTGATGAGCTTTGCCGCTTTAGAAGACTACTACCAAGAGCAAGGGCGTGATTGGGAGCGTTACGCTATGGTCAAAGCTAGGGTCATGGGTCGGGAGATGTATCCCCAGTACCAGGAATTAAGACAGATGCTGCGTCCATTTGTGTTTCGCCGATATATCGACTTCAGCGCTATCCAATCACTGCGCCGCATGAAGGCGATGATTCGTAGCGAAGTACGCAGACGTGGCCTCACCAACAATATTAAGTTAGGGCCTGGTGGCATTCGTGAAATTGAGTTTATTGCTCAGGTCTTCCAATTGATTAGAGGAGGTCGAGAGCCGAGCCTACGTGGTAGAGGACTACTTGAAACCCTGGAAGCGATAAAGGTACAACACCTACTTGAGCCAAGCGACGTCGATGGTATGACGTCGGCCTACAAGTTCTTGCGTCGCCTTGAGAACCTTATTCAAGCGATGGAAGACAAGCAAACGCAAACCCTTCCTGATGATGAAGAGAGCCAAGAACGATTAGCCGTTGTGATGGGCTTTAGTCGTTATCTTGAAATGCAGACCGAATTGAATGCGCACATGGCAAATGTCCACCAAGTATTCGAGTCGCTAATTGGCGACGAAGAAGAGCAGGGTCAGGAAGTAGACTCTGTTTACGCGGAAATGTGGAGTTTAGCGAAAGAGCCGGAGCAGGTAATTAGTATCCTGCAAGAACTGTCTATCGATGTAAAAGAAAAGCAGTTTTCTGAGCTTTCTACTAGCTTGTGTAACTTCAAAACGGACCTTGGTAAAAAGACCTTAGGCCCTAGAGGACGAGAAGTCCTAGGACACCTAATGCCCAAGCTTCTGCATACGGTATTGAACCACCCAGAAGGGGAGTTTGGTCTAGAGCGCGTATTGGCGGTACTGTCAAAGATCGTCACTAGAACTACTTATCTTGAGCTACTTGATGAGCACTCAGCCGCCCTCCACCAGTTAGTGAGGCTTTGTACCGCAAGCCCAATGATCACAGAGTTATTAGGCCGTTATCCTATATTGCTTGATGAACTGCTAGATCCCCAGCAGTTGTATAAACCCGTTGATCTAAGTAGCTATAAATCAGAACTAAGAGATTATCTTGCCCGTATCCCTGAAGAGGATATGGAGCAACAAATGGAGGCGTTGCGCCAGTTTAAGCAAACCTGCATTTTACGTATCGCCGCTGCGGATATTGCAGGAGTGCTACCGGTTATGCAGGTGAGTGATCACTTAACCTATTTAGCCGAGGCTATTGTTGAGCAAGTTGTCAATCAAGCGTGGCATCAGATGTCGGCAAAATATGGCGAGCCAAATCACTTACAAAATCGTGATGGCCGTGGGTTTGCGGTACTTGGCTACGGAAAAGTCGGAGGATGGGAGCTAGGGTACAATTCGGATCTTGATATTGTGTTTGTCCACGACTGCCCACTGTCCGCTTACACTGATGGAGAGAAATCTATTGATGGTAGGCAGTTCTACCTGCGCCTAGCACAGCGCATTACCCACCTGTTCTCGACACGAACCGCTTCTGGAATCCTTTATGAAGTGGATACGCGTTTAAGGCCTTCAGGGGCATCTGGTTTGATGGTAAGCCCGATTGAGTCTTATGAAGAGTATCAACTTACAGAGGCGTGGACCTGGGAGCATCAAGCCATTGTTCGTGCTCGTCCTATTTATGGTGATGCGATCTTGGTCGATTCCTTTGCTAAAGTTAGACATAAAGTACTTTGCTTGGCTCGTGAGCAGAGTCAGTTGCGAGACGAGGTGGTCAAAATGCGCGAGAAAATGCGCGATCACTTAGGTGGTAAAAAGAAAGATAGATTCATGCTTAAGCAAGATCCTGGAGGGATCACTGACATAGAATTTTTGGCGCAATATTGGGTGCTCAATTACTCCCATCTGCACCCCAGTTTGGTGAAATGGTCTGATAATGTTCGAATCCTTGAGAGCTTGGTTGATGTAGAGATACTGTCACTTGAGCAAGCTAAGTACTTAACTGATGCTTATACGTCGATGCGTAATGAAACTCATCGACGCAACCTTCTGAATCTTGATGCTGATGTCGCTTTAGATAAGTTTGTTGAACAGCGTCATTGGGTGATTGATATGTGGTGTGAATGGATGAAAGAAGCACAACAAAGTTAAATCGCTCAAATGGTTAGCGCCACTTTGATATATCCTTAGCTATGCTAGAATTGCAAACAAAAATTCTTAACGGAGCCTATATGAAGCCTATTCTTCCCGACTACAGTACATCGGGCGTTCTAATTGTTGGTGATGTCATGCTAGATCGCTATTGGTATGGCCCTACTGGACGTATTTCTCCAGAAGCACCTGTACCTGTGGTTAAAGTTGAAAACAATGAAGAGCGACCGGGTGGTGCTGCGAACGTTGCAATGAATATTGCAGCACTAGGAGGAAGTACTCATCTTGTAGGTTTAACGGGTATTGATGAGCCAGCACGAGTGCTGACTGAGAAACTGAATGCGCTTAAAGTGCAGTGTGACTTTGTTTCTCTTCCGGACTACCCAACGATCACTAAGCTTCGCGTGATGAGTCGTGGTCAGCAGCTGATTCGTTTAGACTTTGAAGATAAATTTGAGCAGGTCGATTCACAGCAGATCTTGTCCCGTATAGACCTATCCTTAAGTACTGTGAAGGCGGTGATCTTGTCTGATTATGCCAAGGGTGCTTTAGAGCATTCACGTGCAATGATAGAGAAAGCAAACAGTGCTGGCGTGCCTGTATTTGTTGACCCTAAAGGCGCCGATTTTGAGCGCTACCGTGGTGCGACACTATTGACTCCTAATATGTCTGAATTCGAGCACGTAGTCGGCTCAGTGAAAGGCGATGAAGAATTGGCTGAAAAAGGCTTAGCGTTGATCGAAAAATTCGATCTGCAAGCCCTACTGGTCACTCGCAGTGAGCATGGTATGACGCTACTGCGCCGCGGTGAGAAGCCATTCCATCTTCCAACCCAAGCGCAAGAGGTGTACGACGTTACTGGTGCTGGAGATACGGTAATTTCTGTACTGGCTGCTTCTGTAGCGGCAGGTAAGCCTTTAGACGAAGCCTGTGCGCTTGCCAACGCCGCTGCGGGTGTTGTTGTCGGTAAGCTAGGCACTTCAACTCTATCTACTATCGAGCTTGCAGAGGCTGTACATGGCTCGCAAGATACTGACTATGGAGTGATTGGTGAAGCAGCACTAATTAAGGCAGTGAAAAAAGCACAAGCCAAGGGTGAGAAGGTTGTGATGACCAATGGCTGCTTTGATATCTTACATGCCGGCCACGTTTCATACCTCAATCATGCTGCTGAGCTTGGTGAACGCCTTATTGTCGCGGTGAACACCGACGATTCAGTTAAACGCTTGAAAGGCCCTGCTAGACCTGTGAATCCAACGGATCGCCGTATGGCGGTATTGGCAGGCTTAGGCGCGGTAGACTGGGTGGTCCCATTTTCTGAAGACACCCCACAACGCATAATCTCTGAGATCCTCCCTGACCTGTTAGTTAAGGGTGGCGACTATAAGCCGGAAGAGATTGCTGGTGGTAAAGAAGTGATTGAAGCCGGTGGTCGAGTAGAAGTGTTGAACTTTGAGGACGGTTGTTCAACAACGGAAATCATTGAAGCGATTAAGGGTGGGAAGGAATAATACCAACCACACTAGCTAATCAGAAATAGCGTCGTTATCCAGCGTTTTTCCTTCGCTATTTCTGACCACTTACTTACTGTAATTGGTATAACCAGCTATTTAGTGCGCTTGGTATAACTCATTTCTAATGACAAAACAAAAGGGCTGGTCAATGACCAGCCCTTTTTTATTTCAACCATTTACTAGCGCTAGATTATGATGCTAGTGGATCTGTTTTTGAAGCAATCAAGCCGTTATTTATCTCAAGAATGTCTTGTTCGTTAAGAGTGCCAACCGCTTCTTTTAACTGAAGTACACTGATGATGTAGTTGTAACGAGCATCAGATAGGTTACGTTTTGCCTCAAACACACGGCGAGTGAAGTCTAGAACGTCAACGATGGTACGCGAACCTACTTCATAGCCTGTTTCTACTGCCGCTAATGCGGATTCAGCAGAGATCAAAGATTGCTCGAATGCGCGGATAGAGCCGATGGTTGCATCGATGTTGTTGTTTGATGCGCGAACTGTTTTCACAACTGAACGATAAGACGCTTCTAAGTCTTCGCTTACCGCTACGTAGTTGTACTCAGCTTGCTTAACTTGAGACGTAACGCTACCACCAGTATAAAGAGGTACAGAAAGGTTGATACCTAGGTTGTAGTTAGTGTCGTCAACATCTTGATCACTAAGAGTACCGTTAGCATAACCAGCACTAGCATCGAAGGTCAGTGATGGTAGGTGGCCAGAACTTGCTAGGCGAATGTTATCACGAGCAATGTCTTGGTTAATACGTGCTGCTAGCAAGCTTAGGTTTTGCGATTGAGCTTGATCCACCAGTGCGTCTGTAGACTTATCTGACTTAGAGGCAGAGAAGCGCTCAATATCTAGAATATCTAAATTCTGATGACCTATACCCGTGATTTCACGCAGTGTTTCATAGCTGTTTACTAGGTTGTTTCGAGCGATAACTTCTTCGGCTAGAACGCTATCGTACTCAGCTTGAGCTTCGTGCACGTTAGTGATCGCCGATAGACCTACTTCAAAGCGTTGTTTCTCTTGATCAAGCTGGCGTTCAACCGCACTTTTTTCGGCTTGTACGAATTCTAGGCTGTCTTGAGCACGCAGTACTTCAAAGTAAGCCGTTGCTACTCGAAGGATCAGTTCTTGCTGCTGCGCTGCATATGCAGAGTCGGCCTGACGTGCGTTCTTCTCTGCAGTCTCAAGAGTTACCCAGCTAGAGCGTTGATAAAGCTCTTGGCTTAGACCAATACCTGCGGTAAATGCATTGTCTTCTGCTCCAAAGTAGCTCTCGCCATAGTTGTAACCAGCAGTTAGGTTAATTTGAGGTAGCAAGGTACTGCGTGATGAGGTGACGGATTCAAAAGCCGCATCGCGTTGAGCAGCAGAGCGTAAAAGCGTTGGGTCGCTATTCTTGGCCTGGTTGTAAACGGCAGCTAGATTCTCCGCCATAGTGGGTAGAGATAACCCACCTAGTGAAATTGATACTAAAATGGACAGCGCTTTCTTCATTGTCGTAACTCTTCCTGCTACTTAAATTCGTGTTTAATAACTAGATTATAGTTCTGTGTTTCTATGTGGGTCGATTTTACACAGTCTTGTATAGAGTACTACAAAAACGAGTAAAAACCCTATTGTTACATGCCTTAGTTCAAAACTTTCATGATCTTATATAAGGCTGCGGTAATCTTTCTGAAGACGTGGGAGTAATTTGATGGTCAACGCTGTCTACACTTGATAGGTTTGTTCAATTACTTACTGCAGAGAACCTCTATGTCCAACGATAGCTCCTATCCTACTTTTCACAACGATGACGTCGAAATCCTTGCGACTGATACCTTGTTTAAAGGCTTCTTTAGCCTAGTCAAAGTGAAGTTTCGCCATCGTTTGTTTGCTGGTGGATGGAGTGAAGAGATTGAGCGTGAGCTGTTTGAGCGGGGGCATGCCGTTGCTATGTTGCCTTATGATCCGGTAACTGATCAGGTAGTAATGGTAGAGCAGATTCGAGTGGGCGCGCTAGGTGAGGCAAGACCCTGGCAGTTAGAAATCGTGGCTGGAATGTTAGATAAAGAGGGTGAAGACCCTATAGATGTGGCAAAACGAGAAGCGGTGGAAGAGGCTGGCCTTGACGTGACCCATATAAAACACATTAGTGGCTATTATCCATCGGCCGGCGGATGCTCGGAGCGATTGGAGTTGTTCGTCGGGCAGATCAAAGCACCAACTTCAGCTGGTGTGTTTGGATTAGAGTCAGAAGGTGAAGATATTCGTGTTCATATTTTGACCAGAGAGGAAGCTTATGAGATGGTTAAAAATGGTACAATTGAGAACGCAGCATCAATTATTACGATTCAATGGCTGATGCTGAATCACCAACAACTGAGGGCGCAATGGGCAGTTCAAGGCTAGTGGGTTCAAATTATCATGTTGATTTTGCAGGACTCATGCGACTGTACGAGACCAACTACGCCAAATTAAACGCTCTACTTCCTCGCCAACCTGAAGTTGGAAACAAGCGAACCTATCAAGTTCAATCTCAGGTTTATCAGATAAATGTGCTTGAGATAACTCGCTACACGACCTTAGTTGATGTGTTTCAGTGTGATGAAGCTCCCACTTTTCCACTTCCGCACATGACTGTGCGCTTATATCACGACGCAAGGGTTGCAGAAGTGTGTGCAAGTGAAAAAATGAGGGTAACTCATGCAAGATACGATTACCCCAACAAAAGAATGATGCAGAAGGATGAAAAGCACCAGCTCAATCAATTCCTTGGAGACTGGCTGACATTCTGCCTAAAAATGGGTATCAGTAGAGAGCCCTTACTGTGAGCTCAGGCAAAAATAAAATTGGAAAGACAGATTGTGGAACCACAGATAGTTGCGACGGAAGAGACCGTCCAATTAGTACAGATTACAGATACACACTTATTCGCTGACGACGAAGGATGTCTGCTAAGTGTTAATACAGGTCAGAGCTTCATTGCAACTGTAAACGATATCGTTGAACGAAATGTTGAGTTTGACGCGATTGTGGCGACAGGAGATATTTCTCAAGATCACTCTGCAGCTTCCTATACTCGCTTTGCTGATGGAATCAAACCCCTCGAAAAGCAATGCTATTGGTTACCTGGCAACCATGACCAAAAGTCGAATATGGTCACTGTATTACCTTCACCTCAGATCCAAGAAGTAGGGCATGTGCTCGCTGGCGAATACTGGCAAATCATCATGCTCGACAGCCAAGTTGAGGGCCTGCCGCACGGCTACCTTGAGACAGATCAGCTTGAATTGCTTCACAATAAACTGGCTGAGTTTCCAGAGCGACATACTCTCGTATTGCTGCACCATAACGCTCTGCCGATTGGTAGCGCTTGGTTAGATCAGCACAAACTGCAACGTGCTCATCAATTTTGGGAAGTGCTAGGACGACATCAAAATGTTCGTGCAGTACTAGGCGGACATGTGCATCAAGATTTTGAAAAAGAACATAACGGTGTTCGCGTTCTGGCGACCCCGTCAACGTGTATCCAATTTAAAGCAAACAACGATGAATTTGCTCTCGATACCTTATCTCCAGGCTGGCGTCACTTACAACTGCATAAAGATGGTCAATTAGAGTCACAAGTGCATCGACTAGAAGAGGGCTGCTTTATCCCTGATTTCGAGGCTGAAGGGTACTAAATGCCGATTCAGTCCAAGCCAGCACTACTTCTTTATTTGCACGGCTTCAATAGCTCTCCGCAGTCTCTAAAGGCGCAAGTTATGGCTGAGTTCTGCGCTGAGTATCGGCCAGATATTCGCTTTGTTGCACCTCAATTGCCGGTTTATCCTGAGTCTTGTGTTCAAATGCTCGAGCAGTTGTGTGATGAGCTGATCTTGGAATATCAAGTGGGACTAGTGGGAAGCTCTATGGGGGGCTATTTATCGACGTGGCTCAACAAAAAATACGGCTTCAAAGCGGCATTGGTAAACCCTGCAGTCAAGCCTTATGAACTGTTGCAAGATTTTCTTGGACCACAGCTGAACCCATATACTCAAGAACAGTATTTATTAGAATCTGTACATGTTGAGCAGCTTCGCGCCATCGATGTGCCAGAGATCAACAATACGTCTGATTTTTGGTTGCTACAGCAACAAGGTGATGAAGTTCTGAATTACCAGCAAGCGGTAGATAAATACCACGGGTGCAAACAAACCGTCGAAGAGGGCGGTAATCATAGTTTTGTTGGGTTTGAGCGCTACCCAAGCGCGATAGTAGAGTTTCTTCAACTTTAGGGCCAGAAGCCATTTACTCGTCATTGAGCGTCTTTTACTTAGATGGCTAAGCGGCAAGCCACTCGTCTCGATTAAATAACTTCTGATCGAGCAAAACTTAATCGCAAAAGGTCAGCAGGCCCTAGGCTAAACCTTAATCTCATTGCATGTGAATTGCCTGAATAGCACACAATCATCATGCTTTTTAATCAGGAAGTCAGTGCAAACTTGACATAACTGCCACAGCGCCAGACTATGTAATGTAGCCAAGTTGTATCGCGGTTTGTGGAAGACTTACGAACACTTCAAACTCAATTCATCTACATTCAACGCTAAACAGCTATTTGCACCCGATGTGGTGCGAGTCAGGGTTTCTGAGTTTCGATACACAGAAACACTCCAACCAAGTAGGTTGCGACTTTTCTCATTGATGAGAAGCGATGTTTAACAACGCCAAGAGTAAATTTTCAAATTATGACTGAACAATATAACGCTGGGGCGATAGAGGTCTTAAATGGCCTAGAGCCAGTCCGCCGTCGCCCGGGCATGTATACCGACACTGTGCGTCCCAACCACCTTGGGCAAGAAGTTATCGATAACAGTGTCGATGAAGCGTTAGCAGGGCATGCGTCTAAAGTACAAGTTATTCTTCATCCCGATCAATCTCTAGAAGTCATTGATGATGGTCGTGGTATGCCGGTGGATATCCACCCAGAGGAAGGCGTGTCAGGTGTTGAACTTATTCTATGTAAGCTGCATGCGGGCGGTAAGTTCTCCAACAAGAACTACCAATTCTCAGGCGGTTTGCACGGCGTGGGTATTTCTGTTGTAAACGCACTCTCTAAGCGCGTTGAGGTCAATGTTCGTCGTGACGGTCAGGTATATCAGATTGCTTTTGAGCATGGCGACAAAGTACAAGACCTGACCGTGGTTGGCACTTGCGGCAAACGCAACAGTGGTACAAGCGTTCACTTCTGGCCTGACAGTAAATACTTCGACTCGGGCAATTTCTCAGTCACTCGACTGATCAACAATCTAAGAGCGAAAGCGGTTCTGTGCCCAGGTCTTGAAATCACTTTTAGCGATAAAGTGAACGGAAAGGATCATAAGTGGTATTACGAAAGTGGCCTAAAAGATTACCTAGCCGAAGGTGTTAAAGGGTACACACTGCTACCAGAAACCCCATTTACTGGCCAGTTCTCTGCAGAAACTGAGGCCGCTGATTGGGCGATTATCTGGCAACCAGAGGGTGGTGAACTCATCACTGAGAGCTACGTTAACCTGATCCCTACCCCTCAAGGTGGTACTCATGTTAATGGTCTACGTCAGGGACTGCTGGATGCGATGCGTGAATTTTGTGAATTCCGCAACCTGCTACCTCGTGGCGTAAAACTGACCGGTGACGATGTATTTGAGCGCTGTTCTTACGTGCTATCAATCAAGATGCAAGACCCGCAATTTGCAGGACAAACCAAAGAGCGTCTCTCTTCACGTCAATGTGCCGCGTTTGTTTCTGGTGTGGTGAAGGACGGGTTTAGTCTTTGGTTGAATGAAACCCCGCATATTGCTGAACAGCTAGCAGACGCGTGTATTGCCAATGCGCATCGCCGCATGCGAGCAAGCAAAAAAGTGGTGCGTAAGAAGGTAGCCTCTGGCCCAGCACTGCCTGGTAAATTGACTGATTGCTCAGTACAAGATTTGGCTCGTACAGAACTCTTCCTAGTGGAGGGTGACTCTGCGGGTGGCTCGGCTAAGCAGGCCCGCGATCGCGAGTTTCAAGCCATTATGCCCCTGCGCGGTAAGATCCTTAATACGTGGGAAGTCAGTGCTGATCAGGTACTGGCTTCGCAAGAGGTACATGATATTTCTGTGGCTCTTGGTATAGACCCCGATACCGAAAGCCTAGATGGTCTGCGTTACGGTAAGATCTGTATTCTAGCGGATGCGGACTCCGATGGGTTGCATATCGCAACCTTGCTTTGTGCCCTATTTACTCGTCATTTCAGCTCGCTAGTACGTGCAGGTCACGTCTACGTTGCCATGCCACCGCTGTTCAGAATTGATTGTGGCAAAGAGGTGTTTTATGCCCTTGATGAAGACGAAAAAGAAGGGGTACTTGAGCGTTTAAGTAAGAAGCGAGCCAAGATCAATGTACAACGATTTAAAGGCTTGGGTGAAATGAACCCACTGCAACTTCGCGAAACTACGATGGACCCTAATACTCGTCGTCTAGTGCAACTGACGATAGATGATGATGAACAGACAATGGAAATGCTGGACATGCTGTTGGGCAAGAAACGCGCGGACGATCGCCGTCATTGGCTGCAAAGTAACGGCGATATGGCCGAGGTATAAGAATGTCGAACGAGATTACATATGATGGCGTAGAGCAGCTTCCGCTGCGCAAATTCACTGAAGACGCCTATCTAAATTATTCAATGTACGTGATTATGGATCGTGCATTGCCTTATATCGGTGACGGCTTAAAGCCGGTTCAGCGTCGTATTATTTATGCGATGTCAGAGCTAGGCTTATCGGCTTCGGCTAAATATAAGAAATCAGCACGTACCGTGGGTGATGTACTCGGTAAGTACCATCCACACGGCGATTCTGCGTGTTACGAAGCCATGGTATTGATGGCGCAGCCATTTACCTATCGTTATCCGCTCGTCGACGGGCAAGGTAACTGGGGTGCTCCAGATGACCCGAAATCCTTTGCTGCAATGCGTTACACCGAATCCAAACTTTCTAAGTTTGCTGAGGTGCTACTTGGCGAACTAGGTCAAGGCACGGTTGAATGGCAACCAAACTTTGATGGTTCTATGAAAGAGCCTCAAATGTTGCCTGCGCGCCTGCCGCATATTCTGCTTAACGGCATTACGGGTATTGCCGTTGGTATGGCAACCGACATACCGCCGCACAATGTGCGTGAAGTGGCCGATGCCACCATGACCTTGATTGACAATCCCAAAGCAGAATTGCCAGATGTTATGCAATTTGTGCAGGGGCCAGATTATCCAACAGAAGCCGAGATCATCACGCCAAAACCCGATATTGAGAAGATCTATCGTACTGGACGTGGCAGCATTAAGATGCGCGCGGTATGGCATAAAGAAGCCGGTGACGTCGTCATTACCGCTCTGCCACATCAGGTTTCGGGTTCTAAACTGCTTGAGCAAATAGCGAGTCAAATGCGCGCGAAGAAACTACCTATGGTGGACGATCTTCGTGACGAATCTGATCATGAGAACCCAACACGAATTGTTATCGTGCCTCGCTCAAACCGTGTGGATTGTGATCAGTTAATGAATCACTTATTCGCTTCAACGGATTTAGAGAAGAACTACCGCGTTAACCTGAATATGATTGGTTTAGACAAGCGACCTCAGGTGAAAGGCCTTGTTCAGATTCTAAAAGAGTGGATTGAGTTTCGCCGTGCAACCGTGCGTCGTCGCTTGCAGTATCGCCTTGACAAAATCATGGCGCGTTTGCATATTCTTGAGGGCTTATTAGTTGCCTACCTGAACATCGATGAAGTGATTGAGATTATCCGTACACAGGATGATCCAAAAGCGGTATTGATGTCTCGCTTTGAGCTTTCTGAGATTCAAGCGGATGCAATCTTGGACACCAAATTACGCCAATTGGCGAAATTGGAAGAGTTTAAGATCCGCGGTGAGCAAGATGAGCTAGAAAAAGAGCGTAAGCAGTTAGAGTTATTGCTTGGTTCTGAACGACGCATGAATACGCTCCTTAAGAAGGAACTTCAAGCGGATGCCGATAAATTTGGTGATGATCGCCGCTCTCCAATTGTTGAGCGTGCGGAAGCAAGAGCACTGACAGAGAAAGATCTACTACCAAGCGAACCTATCACCGTAGTCTTGTCAGAGAAGGGCTGGATTCGTCATGCCAAAGGTCATGAGGTTGATGCTTCTACTCTAAACTATAAGTCTGGTGACAAGTTCCTTACTTCAGCAAGGGGTAAGAGTAATCAGCAGGCCGTGTTCTTAGGCTCTGATGGGCGAAGTTATTCATTAGAATCGCATTCGCTGCCTTCCGCAAGAAGCCAGGGCGAGCCGATTACTGGGCGTTTGAATATCTCAACTGGAACTAGCATTCGACAGGTTCTAATGGGGGATGATGAGCAGTTATGGCTAGTGGGCTCTGATGCAGGCTATGGGTTTGTTTGTCGCGGTAGTGACTTATTGTCGAAAAACCGCAGTGGTAAGGCTTTAGTTAACCTACCGCAGGCGGCAGAGATCATGTCACCAAGTGCGATATCAGACCTTGATAGTGATGAAATCTTAGCGATAACTAACCTTGGCCGCATGCTGATCTTTGCAATAAAAGATCTGCCACAACTTGGTAAGGGTAAGGGTAATAAGATCATCAATATTCCTTCTGCAAAAGCGAAGAGCAGAGAGGAGTTCGTTACTCAGCTGATTTCTATACCTGCTGACGCAACCATTACTCTGTACGCGGGCAAACGTAAGCTTGGTCTGAAACCAGCTGACCTTGAAAACTTCAGGGGCGAAAGAGGACGTCGTGGTGCAATGCTACCGCGTGGCTTGCAGCGAGTTACCGAGATCGAAGTGCAGACTAAAGAGTAAGTTGATTTCAGTTTGATCCATTAATAAAAAACCGCCTCGGCGGTTTTTTTATTAGCTATTGTTTTTGGGGAGTGAAGTTTCTGGTGTCTTCACCAATCTCAACGGTTAGCTCTTTTTGTTTTCCATCTCTAACCACCACCACTTGTACTTCAGCGCCAGGGCGAGCATCCGTCACCGCATCCATTACATTCTGTCTATTGTCTGCAACCATATCACCAATTTTTACTATGATGTCTTGTGCCTTGATGCCGGCTTTATCCGCTGGACCGCCGGGCTCGACCCCTAAGACAATAATTCCGCCGGTGAAATTGCCAGCGAGCAAACGGTTGGTCATAGAGCTGATGTCTTGGCCATCAACACCAATGTAGCCACGGATGACGCGACCATCAGCAATGATTTTATTCATGATCTTCGAAGCAAGTTTTTGCGGAATGGCAAAGGAGATACCGTAGGTTTCAAGATCGGTGGCTTGCTGGAAGGAGGCGGTGTTGATTCCGACGAGTTCGCCTTGGGAGTTCACCAAGGCGCCACCTGAGTTACCTTCATTAATTGCTGCATCGGTTTGAATGAAGGCCTGTCTTCCATCGGTACTTATAGATGAGCGTCCAGTGGCTGAGATAATGCCAAAGGTGGTGGTTTGCCCAAGGTTATAGGGGTTGCCTATCGCAAGTACAATATCGCCGACCTTTGCCGAATAGTCTGGATTTAGAGGGATGACGGGGAGATCTGACATGGATATTTGCAATACAGCAATGTCGGTTCGTCTGTCTTGGCCAATTAATTGTGCGCTGGCTACTCGACCATCTTGTAAGGCGACAATCACCTGATCGGCGCTGGCGACCACATGATAATTAGTAATGATATAACCCTTGTCATTCACTATGACGCCAGATCCCAAACCCTGAGTTTTTAGTTTACTGCGATTATCTTCAGAGTATTGGCGACTGTAGATATTAACGACTGCTGGGGCGGCACGTCTCACGGCTTGATTGAATGAGATTGGACCGGATGCGACTAGCGCTTCATGAGGTTCGGTTGGTGCGGGTATGATTTTACTACGCAGATCGGGTACCACAGCAATTACCAAGGCGGCTGCAACCAACCCAAGTAAAATAGAGCGCAATAAAAATCTCAGCATGTTTCCCTCAAAAGTGCGGTGTATTACAGCAAAGCATAACACTCAATTTTGAGTAAAGAAAAGGGAAGCCGCTGGGCTTCCCTAATTAAGTCAATGGTTTGCTCTATCTAACAACAATAACCACTTTGCGATCACCACGCAGAATGTTAAGTGCTAATACACCATCTTGCTTTTCTAAGACATCTCGGAACTCACCGAGGTTAGCAACTTCTTGGCGATTAACTCCGACAATGATGTCGCCTTGCTCGATTTGATATGAAGCGGCCGGAGAACCTTCGGCAACAGAGGTCACTTTCACACCTTTGTACCCATCAGAGTCTTTAGTATTGCTTAGCGCAGCACCGGTCAACCCTGGATGAAGTTGTTCAGCTTTAGTTTGCTGGAGCTGAGACTCACCGAGCGTGACATCAAACTCCTTTTTGTCGCCATCACGGATAACACCTAGTTTGATCTCTTTTCCAGCTCCCAGTGTAGCTACTTTAGCGCGAAGCTCACTGAAGGTATCAATGCGCTTGCCGTCAATAGAGACAATGATATCTCCCGCTTGCAAGCCCGCCTCATCAGCCGCGCTATCTGGCATGACTTGATTTACGAAGGCACCTCGGCTTGACTCATAGCCTAGCGCTTCAGCGAGCTCAGCGGTGATTTCACCACCTTGTACGCCTAACATGCCCCGCTTAACCTCACCAAACTCAATGATCTGATCGGTTAGGTTACGCATCATATTCGAAGGAATTGCAAACCCTATACCTACATTGCCACCATTAGGCCCTAGAATCGCGGTGTTGATACCAATCAACTCGCCATTAAGGTTAACCAGCGCTCCACCTGAGTTACCACTATTAATCGCCGCATCGGTTTGGATGAAGTTCTCAAGGTTTTCAAGATTCAGCCCACTGCGACCGAGTGCAGATACAATGCCAGACGTCACGGTTTGGCCAAGCCCAAATGGGTTGCCAATAGCAACGGTAAAATCACCCACACGCAGCTTATCCGAGTCCGCTAGCTTTATTTCGGTTAATCCTTTCGCCTTCTTCTTTAGTTTGAGCAGGGCGATATCAGACATTTTGTCGCCGCCGACAAGCTCTGCATCGTATTCACGCCCATCGGTGAGCTGTACTTTGATGGTATCAGCGCCATTGATAACGTGGTAGTTAGTGACGATGTGGCCTTTGTCTGCATCAATAATAACGCCAGAGCCTAGTCCTCGAAATGGGCGCTCTTGAACTTGGTCCGTGGGAAATTCGTCACCGAAGAAGAAACGAAAGCTTTCAGGAATGCGTTGAGTTGATACTTGAGTGCCTTCAACAGCAATGCTGACTACCGCCGGTGAAACGCGCTCAAGCATAGGTGCTAAGCTCGGGAGTTCATTGCCTTCAACCTGAACGGGTAGGGCGGCACCAGCATGTAGCGGTGCAATAATAGATCCCAAGCTCAAGGCTACAACAGACAAGGCAAGCAAAGGTTTTTTCATCGTTAACTCCTTTTAATAATATGAAGTTTGAGACATAAAAAATTTGAGCAAGTTCCGTAGCTAGAGATAATTCTAGAACGTGTGGGTAGCCTCAAGCTTTTGAGTAGGCAGAACTATGTTGCCTTGATTGCTTCAGGCGCTTTCAATATTTCTTTCTGTTCTTCCTTCAGCATGCCGGTTGCACCGTTTGCATAATCCTTTGGCGCTTCATTGCCTGAGGTATTAGTTTCTGAGCTTGCTTCACTTGCTCCAAGGCGCTCGGCAAAAGGATTGTCTTGAGCTGGGAGGTTCGGTAGTAGCTCGTTGGATGTGTTCGCCATGTGCTCGTAGAGCTTGCGATATTCTTTCCCAATATTATCAAGAATCTGAGCTGATTCAGAGAAGTGATCATTCAAATCTTGTCGCTGTTGCTCAAGCTCAAACTTAGAGGTTTCTAGTTCTTTTTGTAATTCTTTCTGTTTTTGATATTGCGGGGTGGTGACGCGAGAGATGATCACACCGATGATGATACCCACGAATAGGCCGACGATCGCATAAATCCAAGGCATAGCATTTCCTTTTGTTAATCTGTTAACAATCTAGTTACCGTGTTCTTACACTGCAACATACCTCATGTTACTATGAGAATCTTATCCAATAAAGAATCTAATGTAGTTCATCATTTAAAATGACACCCTTAGAAAAATATCAATACGATATCGAGCATCACGGTTTTCAATTTGACCCTCAACAGCAAAAGGCTGTGCAAGCGTTTGAACACTTGTACGAGCGGCTTCATCAATATGCTCAAACTCCTGCTCCTGAGCCCAAAAAAGGTTGGCGTCAATGGTTTAATAAGCCTGACTCCACCAAGCCACTAGCTCCGCAAGGGCTCTATGTTTGGGGTGGGGTCGGTCGTGGAAAGACCTACCTCATGGATAGCTTTTATGAGTTGTACCCAGGCGACAAGAAAATGCGTATGCACTTTCATCGCTTTATGTATCGGGTCCATGATGAACTGAAGCAGTTGCAACAGCAAAGCGACCCCTTAGAGATTGTGGCTGATAAGTTTAAGAGTGAAGCCGATATTATCTGCTTTGATGAGTTTTTTGTCTCCGATATCACAGACGCCATGTTGCTCGGCACCTTGTTTCAGGCATTGTTTGCGCGAAACATGATTTTAGTCGCGACCTCCAACATTCCGCCACACCTGTTGTATAGAAATGGCTTACAGCGAGCTCGCTTTTTGCCAGCAATCGAATTGATCGAAAAGAACTGTCAGATCTTTGAGCTAGACAGTGAAAATGACTTTCGTATGCGAACATTGCAGCAAGCAGAGCTCTATCATTACCCGCTAGATTTACAAGCTCAACACAACTTGGATGCTTATTTTGAAACCTTGAGTGCTATAAAGGTAGAAAGCGGAGAGGCCGAGACTACGATAGAAGTGAATCACAGACAGTTAGACGTGCAAAGCGCATACAATGGCGTACTGATGGCAAGCTTTGCTCAGTTGTGCCAAACCGCTCGAAGTCAAAACGATTACATTGAGTTGTCGAAGGAGTACCACACGGTATTGTTGTCTGATGTACCTAAGTTGGATGCGAGCAACGATGATGCAGCGAGGCGCTTTATTGCCTTAGTGGATGAGTTCTATGAAAGGCGCGTCTGCCTGATTATTGCTGCCGCAGTGCCTTTGAGCGAATTGTATGCGGGTGGACGACTTGAATTTGAATTTCAGCGCTGTGAATCGCGACTCACTGAGATGCAGAGTAATGACTATTTAGCTGAGGAACACCTTGCCTAGCTAATGCTGTGGCTAGGATATAGTAGAGGCATTCACGCCTTGTGTTCTGGTGTTATGCACTAAAAAGCGTTCAAAAAACTCTCAAATAGGATTGCGTTTTTAGTAGGCTTCGGTATAATCCTGCGACCCACCGTTACTGCAGGTGATTTTCTTTATTGAAACTTACCAAAGAGTGCCACCACTCGAAGGGGTGATGACTGGGCTCTTAGACAGTGGGAGCATTTGCTCCTTTTAGTTTAAATTCAAATTAACGGGTTATTATTAGCATGAAAACTTTCGTTGCTAAACCAGAAACAGTAAAACGTGACTGGTATGTTGTAGACGCTGAAGGTAAAACTCTAGGTCGTCTTGCATCTGAAATCGCTTCTCGCCTACGCGGTAAGCATAAAGCTGAATACACACCTCACTGTGACACTGGTGATTACATCATCGTTGTTAACGCTGAGAAAGTTACTGTAACTGGTAACAAGGCTAAAGGTAAAGTGTATTACCGTCACACTGAATTCCCAGGTGGTCTAAAATCTATCACTTTTGAAAAGTTGATTGATAAGAAACCAGAAATGGTTATCGAACTAGCTGTTAAAGGTATGTTACCACGTGGTCCTCTAGGCCGCGCAATGTACCGTAAGCTAAAAGTATACGCTGGCGCTGAGCACAACCATGCTGCTCAACAACCACAAGTACTAGACATCTAATCGGGGAAATTGGAAATGGCAGAGAATCAATACTACGGCACTGGTCGCCGCAAGAGCTCAGCTGCTCGTGTTTTCATTAAACCGGGTGCTGGTAACATCGTAATCAACAAGCGTAGCCTTGATGTTTACTTTGGTCGTGAAACTTCTCGTATGGTTGTTCGTCAGCCACTTGAGCTAGTTGAAATGTTAGACAAGCTAGACCTATACATCACTGTTTCTGGCGGTGGTATTTCTGGTCAAGCTGGCGCTATCCGTCACGGCATCACTCGTGCTCTTATGGAATACGATGAAACTCTACGTCCTGCTCTACGCGCAGCTGGCTACGTTACACGTGACGCACGTCAGGTTGAACGTAAGAAAGTTGGTCTACGTAAAGCACGTCGTAAGCCACAGTTCTCGAAGCGTTAATCTTTCTTTTCAGAAAGAGCAATGCTCCAGCTTTTTGGTTGGAATTGTGTCAAAAAAGCTCGGTTTTATACCGGGCTTTTTGTTTTTTTACCTCTTCAAAAATTCCTTTCTACTTAGTATCTTCCGCAGTGAATGTTTCACTTTCACCTCTTTTGTGACCTATGCTCTGATTTGCTTCAGATATGTTGTAAAAAAGTAGCTTTATCTTGTCTTAAAGTAGCGTTTTCTTTATCATTTCCCTCATAAAAATAGAATCAAAGTTTGAATTTTTAAGCCGTGCTCTGTTGAAGGAGTAATTCTATCCAAAGGAGCAAATGGGAGAATGTTGGATGAGCAATGCGCCACTAAATAATGGACGTCGCAAGTTTCTAACCGCCACCACCGCCGTGGTCGGGGGATTAGGAGCAGCAGCTGTCGCTGTACCCTTTATCAAATCTTGGAATCCAAGTGCGAGAGCTAAATCAGCTGGCGCTCCAGTTGAGTTCGATATCAGCAAGCTAGAAGAGGGGCAAATGGCCCGTGTAATCTGGCGTGGTCAACCTGTTTGGGTTGTTAAGCGTGGACAAGGTACGCTGGATGAACTTGGTCAGCTTGCTGAACAATTACGAGATCCAGACTCAGTTGAGGAACAACAACCGTCTTACGCACAAAACCCTTATCGTTCCTTGAAGCCAGAAATCTTTATCGCAGTAGGCCTATGTACTCACTTAGGTTGTTCTCCAACCTATCTGCCGAGCAGCTTTGGCGAGCAAGTGAGCGGCGTGAAGTCAGGATTCTTCTGCCCATGTCATGGTTCTAAATTTGATATGGCTGGACGCGTTTTCCAAGGTGTTCCTGCACCTTATAACCTAGCCGTACCGCCACATATGTATCTGGATGATAATCTTATTTTAATCGGCGAAGACCAAGGAGAGGCGTAATGGAGGCTTTACTCGGCTGGATTGAAAAACGCATCCCGGCTATGAATACCTACCGCAAGCACATGTCGGAGTATCCACAGCCAAAGAACTCAAACTTTTGGTATATCTTTGGTGCGTTAGCAATGCTGGTTTTGGTCAACCAGATCGTTACTGGTATTTGGCTAACCATGAACTACGTACCATCGGCAGAGGGCGCATTCGCTTCTGTTGAATACATCATGCGTGACGTAGAATACGGTTGGCTTCTTCGCTACATGCACTCTACCGGCGCATCTTTCTTCTTTATTGTTGTTTATCTGCATATGTACCGCGGCCTCATCTACGGTTCATACCAAAAACCACGTGAACTCGTGTGGTTATTTGGTATGTTGTTGTTTGTGGTTCTGATGGCTGAGGCCTTTATGGGCTACATGCTACCTTGGGGGCAAATGTCTTACTGGGGTGCTCAGGTAATCATCGGTCTGTTTGGTGCAATTCCAGTTATTGGTGATGACCTAACGCTATGGATTCGTGGCGATTACGTTATCTCTGGCGCAACTCTAAACCGCTTCTTCGCCCTGCACGTTATTGCTCTGCCAATCGTTCTGTTGCTGCTTGTTGCTTTGCATATCTTAGCGCTGCACGAAGTAGGCTCTAACAACCCTGATGGTATTGTTACTAAGCTGCCAAAAGGCACTATGGGTGATGATTACGAGCCGGAGTTCAAGTTCCACGAAGACTACAGCAAGAAATACGACATAATCGACTCGATGCCGTTCCACCCTTACGGTACGGTAAAAGACCTGTTCTATGTCGGCGTATTCTTATTGTTCTTTAGCTATGTGTTGTTCTATGCACCCGCGATGGGCGGTTTGTTCCTTGAGCCACCTAACTTCGAAGTTGCTAACCCACTTAAGACCCCTGAGCATATCGCGCCAGTTTGGTATTTCTCTCCAAACTATGCCATTTTGCGTGCTATTCCAGATAAGCTGATTGGCTTCGTCTTCTTTGGTGGTTCAATCGTTGTGTTGTTCTTACTGCCTTGGCTAGACCGCTGTAATGTTCGCTCATTCCGCTACCGCAGTAAGCTGCACCTAGTGAACTTGATCCAGTTTACGATATCGTTTGTTGGTCTGGGTGTGCTAGGTACACTGCCTGCAACTGAGCTGTACACGAACCTATCGCGTCTATTCAGTGTGGGTTACTTCATGTTCTTCGTTGTGTTGTTTATCTACAGCAAGAATGAAAAGACTAAGACACTACCGACAAGGATCACCAAATAATGAAAAAGTTATTCGTATTGTTATTTGCGCTAGTGCCTGCTCTTGGATTCGCAGCGGGCGGTAACTTCGCTCTGGATAAAGCAAACAATGATATTCGTGACAAAGCGTCTTTGCAGCGTGGTGCTCAGACGTTTATGAACTACTGTTTTGCTTGTCACTCAACGCAGTACCAACGCTATGAACGTGTTGCAACAGACCTCGATATTCCTATTGACCTGATGCGTGAAAATCTGATGTTTGATTCAGAGGCCGCAATTGGTGAACTGATGGTTAACAACATGCCAGCAGAAGACGCCGCTAAGTGGTTTGGTGTTGCACCACCGGATCTAACGCTAACAGCTCGCGTTCGCGGTGTAGATTGGTTATACACCTACTTGCGTTCTTTCTATGAAGACCCAAGTCGCCCATTTGGTGTGAATAACGTGATCTTCCCAAGCGTGGGTATGCCTCATGTGTTGCAAGAGATGCAAGGTGTGCCTAAGCCTGTTTTTGAAACGAAAATGGTGGGTGGTCAAGAGGAGCAAGTGGTTGTCGGCGTTAAAGCTGACGGCACTGGTGAGCTAAGTCAAAGTGAATATGATGACGCAGTACGTGACCTTGTGAACTTCCTTGAATATGCGGGTGACCCTGTTCAGGTTGAGCGTGAGAACTTGGGTATTTGGGTGTTGTTATTCCTAGTGATTTTCACTGGTGTTGGCTATCTTCTATATAAAGAGTATTGGCGTGACATTCACTGATTGTGATATCATATCGTGCTGATTTCTGTAATGGAGGCGTGTTGCCTCCATTCTTCTATTTAAAATTACTATACTGGAGGGCTCATGGCTGTAGCTGCCAATAAACGTTCTGTGATGACTCTATTCTCAAGTGCTACTGATATGGCTAGCCATCAGGTACGTATCGTTTTGGCTGAGAAAGGCGTAGCCGTCGAAGTTGAACTTGTTGACGAGGCGAACCTACCTGCTGAACTTGCAGAATTGAACCCATACAAATCTGTTCCAACTCTCGTTGATCGTGAACTGACACTGTACGATTCAAAGATCATCATGGAATACCTAGACGAGCGTTTTCCGCATCCGCCGCTAATGCCTGTATACCCTGTAGATCGTGGTAAGAATCGTCTTATGATGTACCGCATCCAGCGTAACTGGTACAGCGTTGCAGAGAAAATCATTGCTACAACGGGCGAAGAACAAGAAAAAGCACGTCAAAAACTGCGCAACGATCTACTAATGCTTGGTCCTCTGTTTGCAGAAAGCGAGTACTTCATGAGTGAAGACTTTAGCTTGATTGATTGCTACCTTGCTCCACTATTGTGGCGCTTGCCTACGTTCGGTATCGAGCTGACAGGTCCTGGTTCAAAAGAACTTAAGATCTACATGAACCGTGTATTTGAGCGTGATTCATTCCTAGCTTCTTTAACTGAAGCAGAACGTGAGATGCGTCTAGTTCGTTAATGGATATTTCTGCAATGACTCCCCGTCGACCGTATCTGCTTCGCGCATTTTATGACTGGTTGGCGGAGAATGAACTGACTCCTCACTTAGTAGTTGATGCTACTATGCCGGGAGTACGCGTACCCGAAGAGTATGTACAAGATGGACAAATCATCTTGAACGTTGCCCCTCGTGCTGTAGGCAACCTAGAGATTGGTAATGAAGCATTAACGTTTCATGCTCGTTTCGGTGGTCGACCTCACTCAGTTATCGTTCCTATCTACGCTGTTCAGGCTATCTATGCTCGTGAAAATGGCGCAGGAACAATGTTTGAGCCTGAAGAGGCTTATGATGATAACTTAGAGATGGAAGAAGAGAATCATCTGGCTTCCGCTGACTCTTTAACTGCGGTTGAAGATACAGTAGAAGTTGAAGTAGAGCCTTCTCCAGACCCTGATGATGAACCGCCAAGACCTAAAGGTCGTCCAAGCCTTCGCGTGGTGAAATAATACCAATCACAGTAATTAAGTGATCAGAAATAGCGCAGATATAAGGCTTGAGAACAAGGCAGGATTTTTCGATAAGTAGTTATTCTACAATCAAAAATTCTAACGAAGTTATCAAGCCTTTTAACCAGCTAGAATGACCAGTTATTTACTACGATTGGTATAACACCAAAGAAAACAAAAAGAGGAGCCCTAGGGCTCCTCTTTTATTTTCTAAAGCGAGAGTTAGTTTTCAATGGACTCTTCGACGATATCTCCAGAGCGATCAATAACCACATCGCCTTCCATGATATCACTCTCATCTGCTGTGCTATCTACTAGCGGTGCTTGTTCAGGTGCTGCGTCTTCTACGCTAGCATCAACGACAGGGGCTTCTGCTGCAGGTGCCTTAGCATCGCTGGTAGGTGCAGGGGCTTTTTTCGCCTCTAAGGTGGCAAGGTCGGCAATCTCAAAGCCTCGAATCACCAGCTTTACGCCACTGACGTTACGAGCTGTATCTGTGGCAACATCAGCGCTTTCAGGTGTGACATAGCCAAAAAGAAAGACTTCGCTGTTCTCGGTAATTACCTTCACCGATACGCCTTTTAGTTTGTCTTCTCTAACTAGAGCGGATTTAACCTTGGCGGTGATCCAGCTATCACGACTCATCTGAGAGACATTGATAACCGGCTGTGTGCGCAGTTGGTTATAGACCTTTTTAACACCTGCTATTTTTTCAACATGTTCTTCGACTTGAGCACTAAGTTCTTCCGTCGGCGCCTGACCGATCAAGACTACTTTGCCTCTAAAGGAGCTAGCAGCAACACGCACCTTACCAGAGAACGGCGGTTTGTTACCCAAAGCGGCCGCTTCAAATTCAATGTTATTGTCGCTCCAGATTTCTCGTGTAGAGCGATCGTCGGTGACGATATCGGACGAATCGCTGACAAACATGCCCGCGCAACCAGAGAGTAGAAGACACGCCACTAAGGTCGTGACGTATAAGGAGAGTTTACGAGTGTACAACATGGATCTAAATCCTCACTAGTAGTGAATTTTATTCAACGTGTTCGGGGAATAGTACCTGATCAATAAGGTCACACAAACAGTGCAACGTCAGCATATGAACTTCATGGATACGCGCTGTGCGGTTAGATGGAATGCGGATTTCTACGTCGTGTTCGCCGAGAAGACCCGCCATTTCACCACCATCTTTACCTGTCAGGGCAATGATGGTCATGTCTCTTGTTACTGCCGCTTCCATCGCTTTGATGATATTCTTGCTGTTACCACTGGTTGAGATCGCCAGTAAGATGTCGCCCTGTTGACCAATAGCTCTAACTTGTTTTGAAAACACCTCTTGATAGTGATAATCGTTGGCTACCGCCGTTAATGTGGCAATATCTGAGGTTAACGTCATCGCCGGTAGGCTAGGGCGCTCTGTCTCAAAGCGGTTTAAAAGGCAAGAAACGAACTGCTGTGAGTTAGCGCTAGAGCCGCCATTACCACAACAAAGAATCTTCTTACCATTTAGCAGAGTACTCACCATCGCTTGAGCTGCATGTGTGATGGCGTCTGGTAACTCTTCAGCGGCCGCGATTTGAATCTGTATACTCTCTGTAAAGCTGGCTTTTATGCTATCGTGCATTTCTATCCTTCGACAATTGCGTTTTGTATCCACTCGACTTGGCTAAGCTCACTGCTTAGAGCCACCACATCGAATCGAAAATAGGTGTGATCAGGGGAGAGGTTGTTTTTACTCAACCACAATAAAGCGGTTTTTTTGAGTTTTGATTGCTTAGCTTTGGTAACGGCTTCTGCTCCACTACCGTAATGATGCTGTTTTCGGTATTTCACCTCAACAAAAACAATCTCTCGTTGATCGCGCATTATTAGGTCAATTTCACCACATTTTGCGCGAAAATTCTTTTCTAAAAAGATGAGGCCTTGCTTCGCGAGATATCGCTGCGCTTTGGCCTCATATTTGTGCCCAATGGCAAGTCTATTTAGTAGACTCATACTCTGCCCAGCTAAGCTGGCGCTGCACTACACATTGTTCATCGATGCTTAAGACGCCGGTATGTCCTTGCAGTGAATGCCCTGGGCTGACTTTCATGTTGGGCAAAGCATTGATCAGGCTGTAAGCATCCATACCCAGTGCACGTAGGCGTTTTTGCTGGTTGCTCGATTTTTCCCAGATGCCTTGCATCTGAGTGTCTAACTCTTCGTTTGGCTCCACCAACATTGGAATGTCACTGTAGATAACACCAGATAGGTCTTGAGATTCACGCTTCACCCCAGTGTTGCTGCGAGAGTTTGCATACAACTTAGGCGGTGTTGCCTCAGGGTTAATAGCGACGTTAATAAACGGCTTGATAAGGTTAAGCTCAGAATCTCCTGCAATGATGTAGACGGCATCGATGTCTCTGCGAGAGCGCTGCTCCGACTCCATCTCCATACCCATCAGCTTGTCCATCTGTGCGATGCGTTTTTGGCTATCTTGTAGGCCAAATACGGTATTGATAGCAAACTGCAGTTGGTTTTGAGAGCGGAAGTAAGAGATAGCACTCTTGGTATCGTTGTTCTTATTCCATTCTTCATTGAACGCTTCAGCCATGCGCTGGCCGTAGCTTCCACGTGGTGCAATGATTAATGGGTATTCAGCGCCAGTATCCGCTAGGTGTCTTGCCGCCTCAGCCGCTTCTTGCTCTGGAGATAGGGTTACATAACAGAAGTCAGAGCCTTCTAGAATCTGTTTCGGGAAGTTAAGGGCCAGCATCGGGACTGGGTTGTCGCTGTCTTGCTGAATATCTTGCAGCTCTTCAATAGTATTACGCATCAAAGGACCGACCACGAAGTCAACATTCTGCTCTTCCAGCTGTTGCTGAATCTGAGTTGTGTCGTTTTTGTTGCTATCAATAACAACGTACTCTGCTTCTGGAAGCCTAGCTTCATCATTCATCATAGCGAAAACAAAACCATCTCTGATAACTTCAGCTTGCTTGGCAAACTTGCCACTTAGAGGAAGAACCAGTGCGGTTTTGTTTGGTTGCACGATCTCCAAAGCCAGAATGTCTTTTATTTCCTGCGGCGTATAGAGCGCTGCGGGGTGGCTAAAGTTCTCGTCAATCCAAGCTTGCAGAGATTTTTGCAGCTTAGGAAGGTTGTGACTGTATGATTGGTTGTCGATAGCCAGTTCTTGCCATCCCTTCAACTCATGTTCATTTTCAGCAATTTGCATTGCCTTGAGTTCGTCGACAGTGACGCTGTTCATTAATGCCCAGATTTGGTCAACGTTCTCTTGCTGTTGCTCTTCAGATAGAAAGTCTGCGCGCAGTACTTGTTCTCTTGCTGCATCTAATGGCTGATAAAGATCTTGGTAGATCTCAGAGCGCAGCTCGTAGTAGCGTTGCCACTGTGTGCGTTCTAGTCGCCATTCATTGCGAAAGTTAAGTTGCTTTAAGGCATCGGTTGGCTGTTCTTCATTAAGAAGCAACTGAGCTCGTGCTAATTGCCATTCAGCTTGTTGTGTCTGTGACATGTTTTGCTGTGCTAGACGCTGGATAATACGATTAGCTAGGCCAGCATTATCTTCTTCGACTGCGGCTTTTAGAGATAAAATTAACCAATCAATTTGTTCGGAACCGTCAGAAGAATCAGCCTTAATCAGGTAGTATTCTGAGGTTTGAGTTGGCTGATTGAGAATATTGGATTGTTGCGCAGCTTCTGGATCAGAAGAGGGACTTGAACAAGCCGCAAGAAGTACAGACAATGCAATGGGAGTAAGAATGCGTGATACACTGTATCCAGATCGATTTTTTTGCGCCATGAGTTCTTTAATAATTGTGGATTAATTACCTCTATATTAATCCCTCAAGTGACGGTAAACAAATGACAGATAACAATTCTTTTGATTCTTCGACAGCGACCCTCTATATCGTCCCTACCCCAATAGGTAATTTAGGTGATATTACGCAGCGCGCGATTGAAGTTTTGAACGGTGTAGACTTGATTGCAGCGGAAGATACACGTCACACAGGACGACTGCTTTCACACCTAAATGTAGGCACGCGCACCTTTGCCCTGCATGACCACAATGAGCAACAGAAATCTCAATTTCTCGTTGGAAAACTCCTTGAAGGTCAATCAATTGCGTTGGTTTCCGATGCAGGAACTCCTCTAATTAGCGACCCAGGTTATCACTTGGTTAACCAGTGTCGTCAGGCTGGAGTTCGCGTTGTTCCTTTACCGGGAGCTTGCGCAGTCATCACTGCTCTGAGCGCGGCAGGCTTGCCGTCGGATCGCTTTAGTTTTGAAGGTTTCTTACCTCCAAAGAGCAAGGGAAGAAAAGATCGCTTCTTGGAGCTCGCTAAGGTCGAGCGTACCTGTATTTTCTATGAATCGCCGCACCGCATCATGGATTCTCTGGCGGATATGCTTCAAGTATTAGGCCCAGATCGCCAAGTAGTGTTAGCCCGCGAGTTAACTAAGACGTTTGAAACCATACAAGGTATGCCTTTGGGGGAGCTCATTCCTTGGCTTGAAGAAGACGCTAATCGTATACGTGGCGAAATGGTATTGCTGGTTCATGGTTACCGTGAAGAAAGCAATGATGAATTGCCAGAAGAAGCAAGACGTACTTTGGCTATATTGACTAAAGAGCTGCCCCTGAAGAAAGCGGCTGCTCTAACGGCAGAGATCTATAGCCTGAAAAAGAACGCGCTATATAAGTGGGGACTTGAGCACATAGAGTAGCGGATAGGCGGTTAAGCCCTTATTTGATTAGACATCTGTGATCTTTGTCAGTACAATCCGCCCCGGAGCTAACCAGATAGTCGCTGCTTCGTTGATGTCCTTCGGGAGACTGACGGAGGGGAGGAAAGTCCGGGCTTCATAGAGCAGGGTGCCAGGTAACGCCTGGGGGGCGCAAGCCCACGACAAGTGCAGCAGAGAGAAGACCGCCGATGACCTTCGGGTACAGGTAAGGGTGAAAGGGTGCGGTAAGAGCGCACCGTGCGACTGGCAACAGTTCGTAGCAGGGTAAACTCCACCCGAAGCAAGACCAAATAGGCTCTCACATTGCGTTGCTCGCGTAAGAGGGCGGGTAGGTTGCTCGAGCCAGTGAGCGATTGCTGGCCTAGACGAATGGCTATCACCGCGCAAGCGGATACAGAACCCGGCTTATAGGTAAGCTCCACCTATTAAAAAAGCCCCGCCTTGGCGGGGCTTTTTGCTATTCAAAATCGAACAAGATGCTCTTTGCTTCTTTATAAACACATCAAAGGTGCAACCCCTTGCACTGTTTAAGTAATTATTTGGTGATTTTACTTACTAACGCTGACTAAACCAGACTATTTCAGTACACTAAGCTAATAGTTATCTAAATTAAATCGAGCTTTTGTAATGAGCGAATCCTTTAAACACGTCTCCGTTTTACTCGACGAATCCGTTGATGGTCTAAACATCAAACCCGATGGCACTTATATCGATGGTACCTTTGGACGCGGTGGTCACAGCCGAGTTATTTTGTCTAAACTGGGCGAGAATGGTCGACTGTTTAGTATTGATAGAGATCCGCAAGCCATCGCTGAAGCTGCGAAGATTAATGACCCAAGATTTACCATTATCCATGGCCCATTTTCAGGTATGGAAGGCTATGCACAGGAGCGGGATCTTGTAGGCAAGGTTGACGGTGTGCTTCTTGATCTTGGTGTTTCTTCTCCACAGTTAGATGACGCAGAACGTGGCTTTAGCTTTATGAAGGATGGCCCGCTCGATATGCGTATGGACCCAACATCAGGGATCCCTGTATCAAAGTGGCTACAAGATGCTGATGTTGAAGATATTACTTGGGTGATTCGTGAGTTTGGTGAAGATAAGCATGCATGGCGCATCGCTAAAGCTATCGTTGCCTATCGTGAGAATGAAGAAAACGAACCACTTGTTCGGACGGGACAACTAGCGAAGCTGATCTCTGATGCGGCTCCGAAAAGCTTTAAAGAGAAAAAACACCCAGCGACTCGCTCATTTCAGGCATTTCGTATCTACATCAACAGTGAATTGGATGAGATTGCTACTGCCCTTAATGCAGCGAAGAATATTCTAGCGGAAGAGGGGCGTTTGTCTGTGATTAGTTTCCACTCTTTAGAAGATAGAATGGTAAAGCAGTTCATGCGCAAAGAAAGCCGTGGTCCGCAGGTTCCCCATGGGATACCTATGACTGAAGAGCAGATTCGTGCGCTGGGCAGCGCTGCAATGAAAACAGTGGGCAAGGCAATTAAGCCATCAATTTCAGAATTAGACGTCAATATTAGAGCAAGAAGCTCTGTGTTAAGGATTGCCGAGAAGCTATGAGTGAATCAGGGAAGTTGATTCAAACAGAAGTGCCATTATTAGGGAAGATCATTGTACGCGATCTGTTTACCGCAGGTCGTGTGCCACTTTTTTTGTTGATCCTTCTCTTTTTTAGCGCGATAACCGTAGTGCTCACCACGCATATGACGCGACAAGCGATCTCTCAAAAAGATGTCGCTCTGGAAAGCCGTGAGCAGTTAGATGAAGAGTGGCGCAATCTTATCCTCGAGGAGAATGCTCTTTCCGAACACAGTCGTGTCCAGAAAATGGCAACCTCAGAGCTCGAAATGAAGCGACCAGACTCTGATAAGGAAGTCATAGTTAAACTGTAATGAAACCGACTAAAAAGAAACCCGCCAAGACAATCAAAAAGCGCACCCCTAAAAAGGTCGAACCTAGCAAAGTGGTTCCTGCTGACACCAGTATCATTAATTGGCGCTATCAAACGGTACTGGGCTTTATTTTATTACTACTTGGTGCGTTACTCGCAAGGGTGGCTTACATCCAAGTTATTGAACCAGATACATTAATTGAACGTGGTGATATGCGTTCGGTTAGGGTGAAAGCAATGCCTTCTGCGCGCGGGATTATCTCAGATCGCAATGGCGAGCAGATAGCAGTCAGTGTTCCCGTAGAAGCGGTTTATGCTGATCCTCGAAATATTTTCACTAAGGGTGATGCATTAACCGATGTGGCTCGCTGGCATGCTCTGGCAGATGTACTTCAGCTAGATAGAGATGCCTTAATAGAGCGAATCGAGAACAATAAAAATCGCCGTTTCATCTATCTACAGCGTCAAGTTAGCCCTGCAATGGCTAAGTACATCAAAGAGTTAAAGTTAAAAGGCATCGGTCTGCGAGATGAATCTCGTCGCTATTACCCAACGGGAGAGATTAGTGCTCACGTTGTGGGAGTGACAGGTATTGATAGCCACGGGCTCGAAGGTGTTGAGCGAAGCTACGATGAATACTTATCCGGTCAAGCGGGCTCGCGTAAAGTTCGTAAAGACCGCGATGGCCGAGTGGTAGAAAACATCTCTATGACTGAGAGTAAGCAGGGTAACCCGCTGCAACTCACTATAGATCAACGCTTACAGGCCATTGCGTATCGTGCGATCAAACAAGCAGTAGCGGATCATAGGGCGACATCGGGTAGCGTTGTCTTACTTGATGTGAAAACCGGTGGGATATTGGCTATGGTTAACTCCCCATCGTATAATCCGAATACTCGCGATCAGTTACAATCTTTCCGCATGCGAAATCGAGCCATTACCGATTCACTAGAGCCTGGCTCTTCGGTGAAGCCGTTTGTAGTCTTGGCGGCATTAGATAATGGTACAGCTGATCTGAATACGGTTATCGATACTGGTAATGGTGTCATGCGTGTTGGGGGAAGCCGAGTACGAGATACCTCTAAAGTGGGTAAGGCCGATCTAAAAACCATCCTTAAGAAGTCGAGCAACATTGGTGTTGCTACCTTAGCTTTGGATATGCCGCTAGATTCCCTTTTAGGTATGTATCAGTCTATTGGCTTTGGCTCTACGTCTGGAATTAACCTTGTCGGTGAAACAACGGGTTTGTTCCCTAATCGTCGACGCTGGTCTCAGTTTGAAATCGCAACACTCGCTTTTGGTTATGGCTTGTCAGTCACGCCTCTGCAGCTTGCACATGCCTACGCAACCCTAGGAAGTTACGGTAGCTTTAAACCTCTGCACATTATTAAAGATGCTAAGAACCTTGATGCTAAACAGGTCGCCGACCCAGAGCATGCTCGCGAAGTGTTGGAAATGTTGGAGGCTGTGACGCTTAAAGGTGGCACAGCGACACGTGCTGCCGTACCTGGTTATCGTGTCGGTGCTAAAACGGGTACCTCTCGTAAGGCGAAGGCGGGTGGCTACAGTGATGAGTATGTAACCATCACTGCCGGTGTAGCACCGATCAGCAATCCTAGAGTGGCTCTGGTTGTTGTGGTGAATGAGCCACAAGGTGATGATTATTACGGTGGTTCAGTAGCTGCCCCTGTTTTTTCCGAAGTTTTGAAGGGAGCACTGCAGATCTTGAATGTGCCGCCCGATGCTAATAAAAGTTAAGAAATAGTATGAATGTTCAATGCACACTGCAGCACCTTGTTCAGCCTTGGTTGAATAACCTAAGTGAGAAACTGGCTCAGATCTCTGTGTCGGACTTAGAGTTAGATAGCAGGCAAATAGAGCCGGGTTCTACCTTCGTTGCCATTAAAGGGCATACCGTTGACGGCAGACGCTTTATCTCAAGTGCGGTAAAAGCCGGAGCAAGCCTGGTGATTGCGGAAAGTGATGAGGATTATCCTCATGGCAGCACAGTATGGATGGATGAAACCCCTGTATTGTATTTGGATAGCCTGAGCTTAAACCTGTCTGCGATAGCCAGCCGTTTATATCGCTTTGATAACATGGATCTTATTGCGGTTACTGGCACAAATGGCAAAACCACGATTACGCAAATTATCGCCCAGTGGCTAGACAGTGTAGGCAAGCAAGCTGCGGTTATGGGCACTACGGGTAACGGTTTTCTTTCCTCTCTCAAAGAGGCAAAAAATACCACAGGTAGCGCCATTGAAGTGTGTAAGACACTATCACAATTGAGTGAGCTAGGCGCTGATATTACTGCTCTGGAAACCTCGTCACACGGCTTGGTTCAGCATCGTATTAAGGCGTTAAAATTTGTGGCGGCGGTGTTTACCAACCTAAGTCGAGACCACCTTGATTATCACGGAAGTATGGCGGAATACGCTAAGGCAAAACTGAGCCTATTTACCGAGCATTCGTGCAAGCATAAGGTGATCAATGCCGATGATTCTGTAGGTCAGGAATGGTTAGAACTATTGCCTGATGCGATAGCGGTATCTTTGCTAGAAAAGCCTCAAGCTAAGCAATATATGTACGCGAGCAATGTTCGTTACTCAGAGCAGGGTATAGAGATTAGCTTTGAGAGTAGTTGGGGGAAAGGAGTACTAAAGGCGCCGCTTATCGGTGAGTTTAATGCGAGTAACCTGCTACTTGGCTTTACCACTCTTCTTAGTTTGGGCTTTGATATCAGAGCGCTGCAAAAGGCAGCAACACAGTTGCAGCCGGTCATTGGCCGAATGGAACTCTTTCAAACGGCTGACAAAGCTAAAGTAGTGGTGGACTATGCTCATACTCCAGATGCATTGGAAAAAGCATTGTGCGCCTTGCGAGTGCATTGTGAAGGACAGTTGTGGGCGATCTTTGGTTGTGGTGGCGACAGAGACAGTGGCAAGCGACCTATGATGGCTCAGATCGGTGAACGATTCGCAGACCGCATCATTCTTGCTGACGATAACCCACGTAGCGAAGATCCCGCTCTCATTATCCAAGACATGCTAAAAGGCGTTTCAAATCAACAATCTGTGACTGTTGAACATGATAGATTCAAGGCCTTGTCCTATGCTATTGAACAGGCAACGTCTAAAGACATTATTTTACTAGCCGGTAAAGGGCACGAGGATTATCAAATCTTAGGAGATGACACCATTCATTACTCTGATCGTGAATCGGCAATGACCTTGTTGGAGTTAATTTAATGATAAGCACTCACTTATCGGATATAGCGATTGCTGTAGACGGACGTTTGCTTGGAAGCAACTTAACAATTGAGTCAGTTTCCACGGATAGTCGCAACATTGACCGCAATGGATTGTTTGTGGCTTTAGTCGGAGAGCGTTTTGATGCCCATAACTTTTGCGAACAAGCGGTAGAGCAGGGCGCCGTTGCGTTAATAGTAGAAAAAGAACTGCCATTACCCGTTCCACAGCTCATTGTCGAAGATACCAAGTTGGCCTTAGGAAAATTAGGCGCTTGGAATTTTGCTAAAACCAATATGCCCAAGGTGGCGGTCACTGGCAGTTGTGGCAAAACTACAGTCAAAGAGATGCTAGCCTCAATTTTATCTTTAAGAGGCGAGGTTTTAGCGACCGCTGGAAACTTCAACAACGATATTGGCGCTCCACTTACTCTGTTGCGAGCCACTGAGCAGCACGATTTTTCTGTGATTGAACTGGGCGCAAACCATGAGCACGAAATTGAATATACAGTGAGCTTAGTCCAGCCTGATATTGCTCTAGTGAATAATGTCGCCGCCGCTCACCTTGAGGGGTTTGGTTCAATGCAGGGCGTTATGAAAGCTAAGGGAGAGATATTCTCCACCTTAGATGAAGGCGGTCTTGCACTGTATAACTTGGAGAGCCAAGGCGGAGAGTTATGGCAAGACTTGCTTGAAAATAAACGAGTACAAACCTTCTCTTTAGATAATTCGTTGGCTGAGTACTACGCAGGCAATATTGCTATAGATAGTAATGGCTTAGCGAGTTTCCACCTGCACACTCCATTTGGTATGGCAGAGGTAAAACTAGGGGTTGTTGGTCGCCATAATGTAGCGAATGCAGTAGCTACAGCCGCGATTGCCTTGAATTTAGGCACTGAACTGCCAACGGTGGTTCGTGGACTCGAATCGGTTGCTCAAGTTAAGGGCCGAGTCGCGGTTGAGCAACTGACTGACAAAATACGTCTTATTGATGATAGTTATAATGCCAGCGTACCGGCGATGAAGGCTGCGGCTGACTTGCTTGGTGCGTTTCAAGGGAGCCGTTGGCTGATCTTGGGGTTTATGGCTGAATTAGGCAAAGAAAGTCTTGAACTTCATCGGCAAGTCGGTGAATATGCAGCAAAATTTGGGTTTGAGCATGTATTGACTTATGGGGACGACACTAAGGTAATTAGTGATGTGACTCATGGGCGTCATTTTGACGATCACCAAAGCTTAATGGCTTTCATTGAACAACAACTCTCTACTCAACCACACACTCAACATACTTTGCTCGTTAAGGGCGCAAACAGTGCGCAGATGAGCAAGATTGCCGCTGCTTTGAAGGAGAAGCTTAAATGATTATCTGGCTAGCGGATTTACTACAGCCTTATTTTTCGTTCTTTCGTCTTTTTGATTATCTTTCTTTTCGTTCGATACTCAGTGTTATAACTGCTCTAGGCCTATCTCTGTGGATGGGGCCTAAATTGATCCGACGTTTGCAGTTGCTGCAGATCGGTCAGGTAGTTCGTCATGACGGTCCAGAATCACACCTAAGCAAGCATGGTACTCCTACCATGGGCGGTGTGATGATTCTCGCTGCGATTACTATTACGGTATTGCTGTGGGCAAATCTTTCTAACCCCTATGTATGGGCGGTGCTCGCTGTGCTGCTTGGCTATGGCGCGGTAGGTTTTGTGGATGATTACCGTAAGGTAGTGCGCAAAAACACCGATGGACTGATAGCGCGTTGGAAATATTTCTGGCAATCGGCCATTGCTATTGTGGTCGCTTTTGCACTGTATGCTCATGGTAAAGATACCGCAGCTACTCAGCTAGTGGTGCCATTTTTCAAAGACATCATGCCTCAATTAGGCCTGCTTTATATTGTTCTCACCTACTTTGTTATCGTAGGTACCAGTAACGCAGTAAACCTAACCGATGGCTTGGATGGTCTCGCAATTATGCCGACCATTTTGGTGGCGGCAGGTTTTGCGGTTATTGCGTATGCGACGGGCAACGTCAACTTCGCACAATACCTGCATATTCCCTATATTCCTTATACCAGCGAGTTAGTGATCTTCTGTACCGCTATTGTCGGTGCTGGTCTTGGATTCTTGTGGTTTAACACCTACCCAGCTCAAGTATTTATGGGCGATGTAGGTTCTCTTGCGTTAGGCGGTGCCTTGGGCACAATCGCGGTCCTTGTTCGCCAAGAGTTCGTATTGGTCATTATGGGGGGTGTATTTGTAATGGAGACCTTGTCGGTAATTCTTCAGGTAGGCTCTTACAAATTGCGCGGACAACGAGTGTTCCGCATGGCACCTATTCACCACCACTATGAGCTTAAAGGCTGGCCTGAGCCGCGCGTTATTGTTCGTTTTTGGATCATCTCTATCGTGCTAGTACTGATTGGCCTGGCTACGCTGAAGGTGCGTTAATCCATGGCTCAATGGCAAGGTATTCGTGAGGTCGTTGTAGTAGGACTTGGGATCACAGGTTTATCTGTGGTTAAGCATCTGCAAAAGATTTCTGCGCAAGTGGATGTGCCACTGAACATTCGAGTGATAGATACTCGGGCAGTAGCGCCTGGTGCTGATCAGTTGTCCGATGATGTTTCATTGCACAGTGGCGGCTGGGATCAGCAATGGCTCAATGAGGCAGACCTCATCGTGGCAAGTCCGGGCATTGCGCTTGCTACGCCGCAGTTAGCTCAAGCTATTGGCTTGGGTGTGCCTGTAGTCGGTGACATTGAGTTATTTGCGTGGGCGGTGAATAAGCCTGTGCTAGCGATCACGGGTTCTAATGGCAAGAGCACGGTTACTGACCTTACGGGTGTTATGGCTAACGCTGCTGGAGTGAAAACAGCGGTTGGTGGCAATATTGGCGTACCTGCACTTGAATTGCTCAACACCGATGCTGACTTATTCGTACTTGAGCTATCAAGCTTTCAGCTCGAAACGACCTCAAGCTTAAAACTGCGAGCTGCCGCGTTTCTCAATCTATCCGAAGATCACATGGATAGATATGAGGGCATGCACGATTATCGTCAGGCTAAGCTGCGTATTTTTGAGCATGCCGAAGTTAAGATTGTCAACGCTGATGATAAGGCAACCTATCCAGAGGATATCGAAGGACTGATAGAATTTGGGGTTGCTACTGGCGAATATAAGTTGTCTGATTATCAAGGGCAGACGTGGCTAACGGGTCATGAACAGCGCCTACTCGCAGCGAATGAGCTCTCCATTGTCGGTCAGCACAATATGCTCAATGCAATTGTTGCTATCGCACTACTGGAATCTGCTGGCATCAAGGTTGAATCTTCGCTCGACGCACTAAAGACTTACACAGGCCTGACGCACCGCTGTCAGGTGGTAAGTCGTGAAAACGATATTATCTGGGTCAACGACTCTAAGGCGACCAATGTTGCCAGTACCCTAGCGGCATTAAAGGGGCTGAAAATTGCCGGTCGTTTGTATTTGCTTGTTGGCGGTGATGGCAAAGGGGCTGATTTTAGTGAACTACAACCGGCTCTTGCGTCTTTAGATGTTGAGCTTTGCTGTTTTGGTGCCGATGGTAAGCAGTTGATTTCATTATCTGAAAACAGTGTTTACTTTGATAGCATGCAAGAAGCGGTTACTGCCATTCGACAGAAAGCTAAAGCAGGTGATATGGTGATGTTATCTCCGGCCTGTGCCAGTTTCGATCAGTTTGCCAATTTTATGCAGCGCGGAGAAGTGTTTACTCAGCTCGCTCAGACGCAGGATGCTTAGCATCTGCTATGCGTAGCAGGATGCAAATCAATCTAGAGATTAGGACAAAGTGAGAAATATGCGTTGGCTCTCTCGTTTCCATGGAAAGGAATCGACTCCCACATTAAGCCCTGAGCAAGAATCCTCTGAAGAGTCGCTAGACGACGTTCAGCAATACTCTACATTGCCAGTGCTATTTGATAGACAGCTAGTGTGGCTATCACTGATCCTAATGCTAATAGGCTTAGTGATGGTGACCTCTGCTTCGCTACCTGTTAGTTACTCCCATTATGGTTACCCATTCCATTATGCAATTCGTCACGCCTTTTATTTGTGCCTAGCGCTCGGTGTGATGGGGGCTGTTATACATGTTCCTACTGAGTATTGGTTAAAACACAGCTCTAAGTTACTGATTGTCAGTATGATCTTACTGGTTGTGGTGCTATTGGCTGGTAAGTCAGTTAACGGTGCATCGCGTTGGATTCCTCTCGGCCCCATTAACTTCCAGCCAGCAGAGTTGGCTAAGCTAGCGCTGTTCGTTTTTATGGCGAGTTATCTATATCGGAAACAGCAGGAAGTAAGATCGAGCTTTAAGAGTGGCTTCTTCAAGCCCTTTATTGTCTTTGCCTTATCGGCTCTCTTACTCTTAGGACAGCCGGACCTTGGTACCGTGGTTGTAATGTTAGTGACTATCTTCGGTATGCTGTTTATTGCGGGTGCCAAACTGTGGCAATTCCTAGCCTTGGTGTTTGCAGGTGTCTTGGGGATTGGCGTTTTGATCCTAATTGAACCTTACCGAATGAAGCGTGTTACTTCGTTTCTCGACCCTTGGGAAGACCCCTTTGGTAGTGGCTACCAATTAACTCAATCATTAATGGCATTTGGTCGAGGTGAGTGGTTTGGTCAAGGCCTAGGAAACTCAATTCAAAAGCTCGCTTATCTTCCTGAAGCGCATACCGACTTTGTATTTGCGGTGATGGGGGAGGAGCTGGGCTTTATTGGCGTGACGGGGATTCTACTGCTGATCTTTGCTCTAGTGTTTAAGTCGGTGTTTATCGGCAAGCGAGCCTTTGATGCTGGCGACGTGTTTAGTGGCTATCTGGCGCTAGGCTTTGGCATCTGGTTTGCCTTTCAGACTGTGGTCAACGTTGGCGCAGCAGCTGGTATGGTACCGACCAAAGGCTTAACCCTGCCGCTGATCAGTTATGGTGGTTCGAGTCTGATCATCATGTCCATCGCGGTAGCTATCGTGATACGAATCGATCACGAGCATCGAGTATTAGATTATAAAGAGTCGTTACAAGCAGACGACGTGAAGCAAGATGAAGTAAAGCAAGGTGTAGCCTAATAATGACAAACAATAAAAAGCGACTCTTGGTGATGGCGGGTGGCACTGGCGGTCACGTTTTTCCTGGGCTTGCAGTAGCGAAATATCTGCAGCAACAAGGATGGGAAATCCGCTGGTTAGGTACGGCTGATCGCATGGAAGCCGACCTGGTACCAAAGCACGGCATCGAGATTGATTTCATTAAGGTCAAAGGACTAAGAGGCCAAGGCTTAGGTAAATTAATCAAAGCGCCTTTTCAGATCATTAATGCCATTGGCCAGGCGAAAGCGCATATTAAGCGCTACAACCCAGATGTGGTTTTAGGAATGGGTGGCTATGTTAGCGGCCCAGGTGGTATCGCTGCCCGTCAGTGCGGTATTCCATTGGTGTTGCATGAGCAAAACGCTGTGGCAGGGCTGACCAATGGTTGGCTGGCTAAGGTAGCAAGCAAGGTATTCCAAGCCTTTCCTGGTGCGTTTCCCAATGCAGAAGTCGTTGGTAACCCGGTTCGAACAGATGTGGTCGCACTTGAGTCGCCACAGATAAGGCTTGCCTCTCGTGAGGGTGACATCCGAATCTTGGTGATGGGGGGCAGTCAAGGTGCGCGCATTTTAAATCACACACTGCCTGAAACCATAGCAGAGCTAGGCAGTGGTTATACGGTTTGGCATCAAGTGGGTAAAGATAATCGTGAAGATGTCGATTCTCGCTACCAGAAAGCGGGGGTTCAACAAGCGAAGGTCACCGAGTTCATTGATGACGTAGCCGCTGCGTATGAGTGGGCCGATCTCATCGTGTGCCGCTCTGGTGCGTTGACCGTTTCTGAGGTTTCAGCAGCAGGCTTGGCGGCGATATTCATCCCGTATCCACATAAAGATAGACAACAAGCGCTCAATGGCGACTACCTAGTCGACGCTGACGCTGCAAAAATGATTGAGCAGCAGAACCTATCTGCCGCCAAATTAACAAAAACAATTCAGGGGCTAGATAGAGCCTCTTTGCTCGAGATGGCAATAAAGTCACGCCAAGCGGCTAAGCTTGATGCAGATAAAGTGGTTGCTGAGGCGATAGTCGCTCTAAGCAACCGCAGTGATAAATAATCTCGAACAATACTGAGCAAGAGAACAATTATGGTAATCGAACACAAACAAGATTTGGCACACATCCGAGCTATGATCCCTGAGATGCGACGCGTGAAAAGTATTCACTTCGTTGGCATCGGTGGCGCGGGTATGAGTGGCATTGCTGAGGTTTTGCTAAATGAAGGCTACGCCATCTCTGGCTCAGACATTAGTCAAAATGCCGTTACAGACCGACTGCAAAGCAAGGGTGCGACCATCTTTATTGGTCATGACCAAACCAATGTAGAGAATGCCAGTGTGGTAGTGGTATCTACAGCGATTGATCAGGGGAACCCTGAACTTGTTGCGGCTAAAGCTTTACGTATACCTGTTGTGCGTCGTGCAGAGATGCTCGCTGAGATTATGCGTTACCGCCATGGTATTGCCGTCGCGGGTACTCACGGTAAAACCACAACGACTGCCTTAGTGACTCAGATCTATTCAGAAGCAGGCTTAGATCCTACGTTTGTTAACGGTGGCCTAGTAAAGAGCGCGGGAACCAATGCGCGTCTGGGCTCAAGTCGTATCCTTATTGCTGAAGCAGACGAAAGCGATGCCTCCTTCTTGCACCTTCAGCCTATGGTCGCCATCGTTACTAACATTGAAGCTGACCATATGGATACATACGGCGGTGACTTTGAAGTACTCAAGCAAACCTTTGCTGACTTCCTGCACAAACTGCCATTCTATGGCCAAGCAATCATGTGCATTGATGATCCTGTTATCCGTGAGATGCTCCCAACCATCAGTCGCCAAGTTATTACTTACGGCTTCTCTGATGATGCGGACGTGAAGATCGTGAATTACCGTCAGCAAGGGCAACAGAGCTTCTTTACGGTAGAGCGTGAAGGACGAAATGACTTAGAGATTACGCTCAACATGCCAGGTAAGCACAATGCATTGAATGCGTCAGCTGCGATTGCCGTTGCCACTGAAGATGACATCTCTGATGAAGCGATTCTTTCGGCATTACTGGCAACTCAAGGCACGGGCCGTCGATTTGAGCACTTAGGCGAATTTAACACCGGTAATGGTACTGCCATGCTGGTGGATGATTACGGCCATCACCCTAGTGAGGTTGATGTTACCATTGATGCCGCGCGTGCAGGTTGGCCGGATAAGCGTCTGGTTATGGTGTTTCAACCACACCGTTACAGCCGTACTCGCGATCTTTACGATGATTTTGCTAATGTCTTGGACAAAGTTGACGTACTGCTGATGTTAGACGTTTATTCTGCGGGTGAAGCACCTATTGCTGGGGCTGACGGACGTTCTCTATGCCGTACTATCCGTAGCCGAGGTCGTATTGATCCTATCTTTGTTAAAGAGCAAGATGAACTACCGAAGGTACTGGCCAACTTGTTGCAAGAAGGTGATCTTGTTCTCACTCAGGGCGCTGGTGATGTAGGAAAGGTTGCTAAAAGGTTGGAAAAGTTAGAACTTAACATCAGAGCAATGCAAAAAAGCTAGTTTCCTTATCGAAATATCCGTTATTGCTATGGAAAGATAATGCCGGGCAAGTATAATCAGTCAATAGATATACTTGCCTGTAAAGGGTTATGTGCCGTTAATTAGGAAGTCGACGACATTATAAAAATGGAATCTACATTAGACGTCGAAACCGAATATAAACAAAGGCCTAGGTTAAAATTTTCTTGGGTTGATGCGAGTTTTTTATTGTTCGTAGTCGCTTTGATTGTGTTTGGTATTTTTTCCACAGTTGCATGGATGCGAGACAGTGGACGACTACCCCTTTCTCAATTTGTCCTTGAAGGTGACCTTGAATATGTGCACAGCACTGATGTGCAGAGTGCGTTATCACATATTCATCCATTTGGCACATTTATGACTCAGGATGTTAATCAATTGCAAACAGCTGTTGAATCTCTTCCTTGGGTTGCGAGTGCCGCCATTCGTAAGCAATGGCCAAACACCATTAAGGTGTTTTTGATGGAGCATCACCCAGCCGCAATCTGGAATGGTAATGCGCTTCTAAACAGTAACGGCCAGATATTTTATGCCGACGTTGGGCAGTTGCATCAGCAAGACCAAGAAATCGTTAAGCTTTACGGCCCTGAAACTGAAAGTGAAAGGGTGTTAGACACTTGGCGAGAGATTAAGTCGCAATTTGCGAGTCTCGGTTTACAGATCACTTCAGTTGTACTGAATGACCGACACGCTTGGCAGCTGATACTAGACAATGGCATCCGCCTTGAATTGGGTAAAGATGCATTAGAAGAAAGAATTCAGAGGTTTGTTGAGCTATATCGCCACATGGATGAGAGAGTTCAGCAGATCAGTTATATAGATTTAAGATATGACACCGGAGCCGCCATCGGCTGGCTAACGGAAGACCAAAGGCAAGAGAGTAGTAATGACCAAGGGCACGGATGACAACCTGATTGTTGGTCTGGATATCGGTACAGCGACTGTTTCAGCGCTAGTAGGCGAGATTCTTCCAGACGGACAGATCAATATTATTGGCGCTGGTAGCAGTCCATCCCGTGGAATGGATAAGGGCGGGGTGAACGACCTCGACTCTGTGATCAAATCAGTGGAGCGCGCAGTGAATCAAGCTGAGCTTATGGCTGAGCACAAGATCACCAACGTATACCTATCCATCTCAGGTCAGCACATTACCAGTCGTATTGAAAAGGGCATGGGCACCATCTCTGATGAAGAGGTGTCCCAAGAAGATATGGATCGCGCGATCCATACAGCTCGCTCTATCAAGATTGGTGAAGAAGAACGCATCCTGCATGTTATTCCGCAAGAATTTAAAATCGATCACCTTGGTGGGATCAAGAACCCACTAGGGCTTTCTGGCGTGCGCATGGAAGTGAGCGTTCATATGATCTCTTGCCATAACGATATGGCTCGTAATGTTATCAAGGCAGTAGAGCGCTGTGGCCTGACGGTTGAACAATTGGTCTTCTCTGGCCTTGCAGCAAGTGATGCTGTTATTACAGAAGACGAAAAAGAGCTGGGTGTGTGCGTTGTAGATATCGGCGCAGGTACTATGGATGTAGCACTTTGGACTGGCGGCGCACTGCGTCACACCGAGGTGTTCTCCTATGCAGGTAACTCTGTCACCAGTGATATAGCATTTGCCTTTGGCACACCAATTAACGATGCCGAAGAGATTAAGGTTAAGTATGGCTGCGCTATGAGTGAATTGGTTAGCAAAGATGACACAGTTAACGTTCCTAGCGTTGGCGGTCGCCCATCTCGCAGTTTACAAAGACAAACCTTATCTGAAGTGATAGAACCGCGTTATACTGAGCTTATGGGTTTAATAAACCAAGCGATTGAAAACGCTCAAAACAAGATGCGAGAGAACGGTGTTAAACACCATCATATTGCAGCTGGTATCGTATTAACTGGCGGCGCATCGCAAATAGAAGGTTTAGCTGAATGTGCAGAACGCGTATTTGGCAATCAAGTTAGAATCGGTAAGCCTACAGAAGTAAAAGGCTTAACAGATTACGTAAAGGAGCCGTACCACTCTACGGCAGTTGGTTTATTGCATTATGGCAAAGACAGCAGTTTTAATGATGAAGGCGAGTATTCGGAACCGAAACAGTCCTCTCTAACTGGCTTGTTCAGCAAAATGCGTAATTGGATACAAAAAGAATTTTAACCTGGATAGACAGGAAAACGGAGAAAGCACATGTTTGAACCGATGACGGAAATGAATGACGAAGCCGTAATTAAGGTCGTTGGTGTTGGCGGTGGCGGCGGTAATGCCGTTGAACATATGGTGCGTGAGTCCATCGAGGGCGTAGAATTCATCAGTGTTAATACCGATGCACAGGCGCTACGCAAAACTAGCGTTAGCTCTGTTATTCAAATTGGTACAGATATCACCAAAGGTCTTGGTGCTGGAGCGAACCCACAAGTAGGTCGTGATTCGGCGCTTGAAGATCGTGAAGCGATCAAAGAAGTACTAACGGGTGCCGACATGGTATTCATCGCAGCTGGTATGGGCGGCGGTACAGGTACAGGCGCAGCACCTGTTATTGCAGAGATTGCCAAAGAGCTTGGCGTTCTAACGGTAGCAGTAGTGACTAAGCCATTTGGTTTTGAAGGCAAAAAACGCCTATCGTTTGCAGAGCAAGGAATCGAAGAGCTTTCAAAGCATGTTGATTCATTGATTACGATTCCAAATGAAAAGCTACTTAAGGTGTACGGACGCAACGTAACCCTCTTAGAAGCATTCGGCTATGCAAATGACGTACTAAAAGATGCAGTACAAGGTATTGCAGAATTGATTACTCGTCCTGGCATGATCAACGTCGACTTCGCGGATGTTCGTACCGTGATGTCTGAGATGGGTCAAGCTATGATGGGCAGTGGCGTATCTACTGGTGAAGACCGTGCAGAAGAAGCAGCAGAAGCCGCTATTTCTCACTCTCTACTAGAAGATATCGACTTAGCTGGCGCACGTGGAGTACTTGTTAATATTACTGCAGGTATGGATATGCGTCTGGACGAGTTCGAGATTGTGGGTAACACAGTTAAGGCATTCGCGTCTGACAATGCTACAGTTGTAATTGGTACTTCTCTAGACCCTGATATGTCTGACGAATTCCGCGTAACTGTTGTTGCAACAGGCATTGGCAACGAGAAGAAGCCAGAGATTACTTTGGTTGGTGCCGCGTCTAAGCCAAAAGCGGTTTCGACTCCTGAGCCTCGCGTTGCTGCGGCAACAAAAGCAGAGCCAGAGATGAAGATCCAACCCGCTGCGGTTAAGCCAAAAACTGAACCAACAGCGTCACGCCCAGCGAGTGGTGCGGGACAGCAGGTAGCAAACTCAGGTCAAACTGAGAGTGCATACCTTGATATACCAGCATTTTTACGCAACCAAGCGGACTAATTGTTCGTTTTTTTGACAATTGTAAAAAAACTGGTAGGATGTGCGACCAAGCTGATAAACAGCTAGCAACTTTGCTTTAATGAGAGGTATTGCATGATTAGGCAGCGTACTTTAAAAGAGATTGTCAAAACAACTGGAGTGGGTCTGCACTCTGGGCGCAAAGTGACATTAACGCTTCGCCCAGCGGCAACAAACACAGGTGTTATATACCGTAGAACAGATCTAGAACCTGCAGTGGATTTCCCTGCGGATGCTAACTCTGTGCGCGATACAATGCTTTGTACTGCTCTTGTTAACGATGAAGGCGTGCGTATTTCTACCGTTGAACACTTAAATGCCGCGCTTGCTGGTATGGGTATCGATAATATTATTATCGAGGTAGATGCACCTGAAATCCCTATTATGGATGGTAGTGCTAGCCCATTCGTATACTTGCTGCAATCGGCAGGTATCGAGGTGCAAAACGCAGCTAAGCGTTTTATTCGTATCAAGAAACCAGTTCGCGTAGAAGACGGTGATAAGTGGGCAGAGCTTGTTCCTTATGACGGTTTCCGCCTGGATTTTGAGATTGAATTCGAACACCCAGCGATCGATTCAGATGAGCAGCATATGCTATTCGATTTCTCTTCGAAGTCATTCGTAAAAGAGATCTCTCGCGCTCGTACTTTTGGTTTCATGCGTGATATTGAGTACCTTCAGTCTCAAAATCTATGTCTAGGCGGTAGCTTTGACTGTGCAATCGTATTGGACGAATACCGAATTCTTAACGAAGACGGCTTACGTTTCTCTAACGAGTTTGTGACTCACAAAGTACTTGATGCTATTGGTGATATGTACATGTGTGGTTCTCCAATCGTGGGTGAACTGCGTGCATTTAAATCAGGCCATGGCTTGAACAACCAACTTCTTCGTGCAGTACTTGCAGATCAAGAAGCTTGGGAATGGGCAACCTTCGAAGAAGAAGCAGGCTCACCAGTGGCATTCGCTGAACCAAACATGGTTTTAGCGTAATCGCTAATTAGACAGCGTTCTAATAAAAAAGCAGCCAATGGCTGCTTTTTTTGTATCTAATTTTCTAGCTGATAGCCTATTTCTCTGCGAGTTTGGCGATATTCTGCAGTCGCTGCCTGATTTTGTCTGGAGCCATTTCGGCCAACATATTCAGATTGTCCGCTGTGGCTTGTGATAGCGGAGGACGAGAAAGGGGCTTTTTTTCTGCAACGAACAATTGATCGTTTTTATAGAGATCGGGACACACCTTTACTTCTATATTTATAAGGCGAGCAAAACCTTGTTGTCTCAATTGAGATAGTAGATACAAACGGTCATAGTTAAGCTTCATCATGATCGATGCATTGGCGACCTCTAAGATTAACTGACTACCACGACAATTTGCCACGCGACAATAACGCCTGATTTCCTTTGGTAGCAAATCAAGAATGGTGTTATTCAACTTATTGATGGTAGCAGCATGCTCTTGGATTGATCCAAGCTTGGTGTTCTTGATAACGTCTTCAGTAAGTGTAGGTCTATGGTCTCGCACGGCTATGCCTTAATGACAGATAACACTATAATTTTATCACGCCTTCGCCTTTGATTCGCTTTATCTTTGGTCAATACAAAGGAAAAAGTAGAAGCTTGTTCAAACTAAACCAGTTTCTAATGGTGGATAACTTCAAAATTTCATACACTAGAGTGCATTAAATCTAGCTTGAAGCTTGAAATTGCTTGCTTTGAACTCAATATAATTAGCACTCGCTTAATAGATAGACAAGCTGAACAAGTATTTGGGATCTCGAGATCCCACAACAAGAGAAACGATAACAATGATAACTAAGCTACTGACAAAGGTAATTGGCAGTCGAAACGACCGTACTCTTCGCCGTCTTCGTAAGATCGTTAAAGAGATCAATAGCTACGAACCAGATTACGAAAAGCTAAGTGACGAAGAACTAAAAGCCAAAACGGTTGAGTTCCGTCAGCGTCTAGAGCAAGGAGAAACTCTAGAGCAGTTGCTACCTCATGCATTTGCAACCGTACGTGAAGCATCAAAGCGTGTGTACGGCATGCGTCACTTCGACGTGCAGCTGATTGGTGGCATGGTACTGAATAACAGCCAAATCGCAGAGATGCGTACTGGTGAGGGTAAGACCCTAACGGCAACACTACCGGCATACCTAAACGCCCTAACTGGCAAAGGCGTTCACATCGTTACTGTGAACGACTATTTGGCGAGCCGTGATGCTGAGACTAACCGTCCACTATTTGAATTCCTTGGAATGACAGTAGGTGTGAATGTGCCAAACATGGCACCTCCAGCGAAGAAAGAAGCTTACCAAGCCGATATCCTATACGGAACAAACAACGAGTTCGGTTTCGATTACCTACGTGACAACATGGCGTTTCGTAGCGAAGACCGCGTGCAACGCGAGCGTTTCTTCGCAGTAGTGGATGAGGTTGACTCCATCCTAATCGATGAAGCTCGAACTCCGCTTATCATTTCTGGTCCTGCAGAAGACAGTTCAGACCTTTACACTCGCATCAACACGCTAATTCCACATCTTGAGATACAAGATAAAGAAGATAGCGAAGAGTATCGTGGTGATGGCCACTACACTCTGGATGAGAAATCTAAGCAAGTTTACCTAACCGAGACAGGTCAAGAGTTCGTTGAAGAACTAATGGTTAAGAACGGCCTGATGGAAGAGGGTGACACTCTTTACTCTCCAACTAACATCAGCCTACTTCACCACGTGAATGCAGCACTTCGAGCGCATGTATTGTTTGAGCGCAACGTTGATTACATCGTGAACGAAGATGGCGAAGTGGTTATCGTTGATGAGCACACAGGTCGTACTATGCCAGGTCGTCGCTGGTCTGAAGGTCTTCATCAAGCGGTTGAAGCAAAAGAAGGCGTTAAGATCCAAAACGAAAACCAGACGTTGGCATCGATTACCTTCCAGAACTACTTCCGTCTATACGACAAACTATCGGGCATGACAGGTACTGCCGATACTGAAGCATTTGAGTTCCAGTCTATCTACGGCCTAGAAACAGTGGTTATCCCAACCAATAAGCCTATGGTTCGCAACGATATGCCTGATGTGGTTTATCGTACAGAGGCAGAGAAGTTTGCTGCTATTATCGAAGATATCAAAGAGCGTGTAGAGGCGGGACAGCCATCATTGGTGGGTACTGTATCTATCGAAAAATCAGAGCTGCTTTCTAATGCTTTGAAAGACGCGAAGATCGAGCACAACGTTCTGAATGCGAAATTCCACGAACGGGAAGCAGAAATCGTTGCTGGCGCAGGTATGCCAGGTGCGGTAACTATCGCAACCAACATGGCAGGTCGTGGTACCGATATCGTGCTAGGTGGTAACTGGAAAGCGGAAGTTGAAGCGCTAGATAATCCATCTGAAGAGCAAGTAGAGAAGATCAGACAAGAGTGGAAGCAAGTTCATGACGCTGTACTCGAGTCAGGTGGCTTGCACATCATTGGTACTGAGCGTCACGAATCTCGTCGTATCGACAACCAGCTACGTGGTCGTTCTGGTCGTCAGGGTGATGCAGGTTCATCTCGCTTCTACCTATCAATGGAAGATTCATTGCTACGTATCTTTACTTCAGAGCGTATGGCTGGCTTGATTCAGTCTGGTATGGACGAAGGTGAAGCTATCGAGAGCAAGATGCTTTCTCGCTCTATTGAAAAGGCACAACGTAAAGTTGAAGGCCGCAACTTTGATATTCGTAAGCAGCTACTTGAGTACGATGATGTTGCCAACGACCAACGTAAAGTGGTTTACGAGTTGCGCGATGAGTTGATGGAAGTTGACGATATCAGCGTGATGATTGAACAAAACCGTGAAGATGTGGTTGAAAGCACAATCAACGAATACATTCCGCCTCAGTCTCTAGAAGAGATGTGGGACATCGAGGGCCTAGAGAAGCGTATGAAGTCAGATTTCGATCTAGACCTATCAATTCAAACTTGGCTAGACGAAGATGACAAGCTTTATGAAGAAGCATTGCGTGAGAAGATCCTGAACACTGCAGTTGAAGTGTACAAGCAGAAAGAAGAAGTGGTTGGCGCATCTGTGCTACGTAACTTTGAAAAATCTGTCATGTTGCAGTCTCTTGATGGACTTTGGAAAGAGCACTTGGCGGCGATGGATCACCTACGTCAGGGTATCCACCTACGTGGCTATGCACAGAAGAACCCGAAACAAGAATATAAGCGTGAATCATTTGAGTTGTTTGAAGGCCTGCTAGAAACCCTTAAAACAGACGTAATTACTATCCTTAGTAAGGTTCGAGTACAGCAGCAAGAAGAAGTTGAGCGTATGGAAGCTCAACGTCAAGCTCAAGCGGAAGCGGCTGCACGTATGGCGCAAGCTCAGCATCAAACAGCTGAAAGCCAGTTGGCGGATGATGAGCAGTCTGAAGCTGCGGGTCAAACCCCAGTTCGCAATGAACAAAAGGTTGGTCGCAACGAACCTTGCCCATGTGGTTCTGGTAAGAAGTACAAGCAGTGTCACGGTAAAATTGCTTAATTATTCAATTAGGTAATTACGGATACACTAAGAAGAGTCGCGTTAGCGGCTCTTTTTTTGCCTGAAAAGGAGAGTAAATGAAAAGAGTACATATCGTCGCTGGAATCATTTTTAATCCAGAAAAGACTCAAGTTTATATAACAAAGCGCCCTGATAACGCCCATAAAGGCAGCTTCTGGGAGTTTCCTGGTGGAAAAGTAGAAGATAGTGAATCTGTTAGTGACGCAATAGAAAGAGAACTGTTCGAAGAGATCGGTATTCAAGGTTTACACAGTGAGTCATTCCAGCATTTTGATTTTGATTATTCAGACAAGTCGCTGAGTTTTGATTTCTTGTTGATCCACAGCTTTGAAGGCGAGCCTTATGGCAAAGAAGGGCAACTAGGTCAATGGGTCGCTGTGCCGGACCTAGCCAATTACGCCTTCCCAGAAGCAAACGTTCCAGTAGTGGAAGCGGTGATCCAACACTTTTGCGATGAAATGTGAATTGGCTGGATTCCAAAGTGTGATTCAGATACATTAAGTTACCCCCAGCTTTATATAATGGAGACTAGCGTAGTGGTGCGAATAGCAGTTGCCGGAGCGGCAGGCCGTATGGGCCGTAACTTGGTTAAAGCAACAAATGTCATGGAGCAAGCAACCCTTGGTGCAGCCAATGAACGTCCACAATCTTCTTTGATTGGTGTTGATGTTGGCGAGTTGAGTGGTGAAGGAAAGCTTGATGTCGCATTAGTTGATGATTTCAGCAAGGTTGTCGATGAATTTGACGTAATTGTTGATTTTACAGCACCAGAAAACACGTTAGCGAACCTAGAGTTGTGTAAAGAGTACGGTAAGGCAATTGTCATTGGAACGACTGGTTTTACTGAGTCTCAAAAGCAACAGATTAGTGAGTACTCTAAAGACGTTTCTATTGTTATGGCGCCAAACTTCAGTGTGGGCGTTAACCTAGTCTTTAAGCTTCTTGAAAAAGCAGCCAAGGTAATGGGGGATTACACGGACATTGAAATTGTTGAAGCGCATCACCGTCATAAGGTAGATGCTCCATCTGGCACAGCAATTGGTATGGGTGAAGCTATCGCCAATGCTATGGGAAATGAACTTTCAGATGTTGCAGTCTATGCACGCGAAGGCATTACAGGCGAAAGAACCCGTGATGAAATTGGCTTTGCCACTATCCGAGCTGGCGATATTGTCGGCGAGCACACTGCGATGTTTGCAGATCTGGGTGAGAGAGTAGAGATTACTCATAAGGCAACCGATAGAATGACATTTGCCAATGGTGCGGTAAGAGCGGCCCTTTGGTTAGGGAGTAAACCAGCAGGTTTGTATAGCATGACCGATGTGCTCGATTTGAATAATATCTAAAAAAACGCCAGCATTTGCTGGCGTTTTTTTTGTTTGAAATTTACGGCCACTTATAAGCGAGTTTTTATAAGGTTTAGTGTTTATTTTGGTTGTTTCGTATGAAATCAGTATCGAGATTGGTGTTTTTAGTGGTTAACTGTCCAGGTTAACGTTTGCTATTTTTTTTGGATCGCATTTTTACAGCGATGTGAGCAAAATCAGAGCAACGGGTAAAGCTTCTGCTGTTTTTACACTAATAAAGTAGGGTTAAGTTTAAGTTTTACCGGTTTCATATTATAAATTACATATGATAGTTAAAAAGTTTAGTTTTTATTCGTCATTTATTTGACAATTTTGCGCTGCATCTTTAAAATGCCGCCAATTTGTCTGAGTTCAGCAAATGTGATCTGTCTCTACATAGAGTCAGGTACTTGAAATTTAATTTATTAATTTCGCATATTTATTTGTTTGGAGGTTGTCTTGAATAAGCCAGCAATATTGGTCCTTGAAGATGGGACTGTGTTCCGTGGTGTAGCGATTGGAGCTGAAGGCTCTGCCGTTGGAGAAGTTGTTTTTAATACCTCGATGACGGGGTACCAAGAAATTCTTACTGATCCTTCCTATTCTCAACAGATCGTTACTCTTACTTACCCTCACATTGGCAACACCGGAACCAATTCCGAAGATGAAGAATCTACTTCAATTCACGCTCAAGGCCTTGTGATTCGCGATCTCCCTCTTATAGCTTCTAACTTCCGCAACGAACAAACCCTTTCTGATTACCTTAAGTCTCAAAACATTGTCGGCATTGCAGACATCGATACGCGTAAACTAACTCGTATTCTACGTGAGAAAGGTGCACAGAACGGTTGTGTTGTTGCTGGTAACAACCTTGACGAAGCTCTAGCGCTAGCTAAAGCAAAAGAATTCCCTGGCCTAAAAGGAATGGATCTTGCGAAAGAGGTTACAACAAAAGAAGCGTACCAATGGAAACAAGGTTCGTGGACGCTCACGGGTGGTCTTCCAGAAGCGAAAGATGACTCAGAACTGCCATATCACGTTGTTGCCTACGACTTCGGTGCAAAGCGCAACATCCTGCGCATGCTCGTTGACCGTGGCTGCCGCCTAACCGTCGTTCCAGCTGAAACCTCAGCGGAAGAAGTACTGGCAATGAATCCAGATGGCGTTTTCCTTTCGAATGGCCCTGGTGACCCAGCACCGTGTACTTACGCAATTGAAGCAACACAGACTTTCCTAGACAAAGGCTTACCTATTTTCGGCATCTGCCTTGGTCACCAAATCCTAGCTTTGGCTTCTGGTGCTAAAACAGTGAAGATGAAGTTTGGTCACCACGGTGCCAACCATCCTGTTAAAGACCTAGATCGCGATGTAGTGATGATTACTTCTCAGAACCACGGCTTTGCTGCTGATGAAGAAACATTGCCTGCTAACTTACGCGCAACACACAAGTCGCTATTTGATGGTTCTTTGCAAGGTATTCACCGCACAGATAAACCAGCATTCAGCTTCCAAGGTCACCCAGAAGCGAGCCCAGGTCCACATGACGCAGCTCCACTATTCGACCATTTCATTGACCTGATTAAAGAACACAAAGCGTAAGTTGGAGTAGAGAAAAATGCCAAAACGTAATGACATTAAAAGCATTCTGATTCTAGGTGCTGGCCCGATCGTAATCGGTCAGGCGTGTGAGTTTGACTACTCTGGCGCACAAGCGTGTAAAGCACTTCGTGAAGAAGGCTATCGAGTAATCTTAGTTAACTCAAACCCAGCAACTATCATGACTGACCCGGACATGGCCGATGCAACATACATCGAACCAATCCAGTGGGAAGTAGTACGTAACATCATCGCTAAAGAGCGCCCAGATGCAGTCCTACCTACTATGGGTGGCCAGACCGCGCTTAACTGTGCACTAGACCTTGAAAAGCACGGCGTTCTTGAAGAGTTCGGTGTAGAGATGATTGGTGCAACGGCTGATGCGATTGATAAAGCAGAAGACCGCTCTCGCTTTGATAAAGCGATGAAATCAATCGGACTTGAGTGTCCAACTGCTGATACTGCAAAAACTATGGAAGAAGCTTACAAAGTTTTAGACATGGTTGGCTTCCCTTGTATCATTCGTCCATCGTTCACTATGGGCGGTACGGGTGGCGGTATCGCGTACAACAAAGAAGAATTTGAAGACATCTGTCGTCGTGGTTTGGACCTATCTCCGACTAACGAGCTTCTTATCGATGAATCTCTTATCGGTTGGAAAGAGTACGAGATGGAAGTGGTTCGCGACAAAGCGGATAACTGCATCATCGTGTGTGCGATTGAAAACTTTGACCCTATGGGTATCCACACCGGTGACTCAATCACAGTAGCACCAGCTCAGACCCTAACGGATAAAGAATACCAATTGATGCGTAATGCGTCTCTTGCAGTACTTCGTGAGATTGGTGTAGAGACAGGTGGCTCAAACGTACAGTTTGGTATCAACCCGAAAGATGGCCGTATGGTTATCATCGAGATGAACCCACGTGTATCTCGTTCTTCAGCTCTAGCTTCTAAAGCAACAGGTTTCCCAATCGCTAAGATTGCAGCGAAATTGGCTGTGGGTTATACCCTAGATGAGCTACAAAACGACATCACTGGCGGTGCAACGCCAGCATCATTCGAACCAACAATCGACTACGTAGTTACTAAGATTCCTCGCTTTAACTTCGAGAAATTTGCAGGTGCTAACGACCGTCTAACCACACAGATGAAGTCTGTTGGTGAAGTGATGGCTATCGGCCGTAACCAACAAGAATCTCTACAGAAAGCACTGCGTGGCCTAGAAGTTGGCGCGACGGGTTTTGATGAGATGGTTGACCTAGATGCACCTGATGCCCTGACTAAGATTCGTCATGAGCTGAAAGAAGCAGGCGCTGAGCGTATTTGGTATGTAGCGGATGCATTCCGTGCCGGTATGTCTGTAGATGGTGTATTTAACCTGACACAAATCGACCGTTGGTTCCTAGTTCAAATTGAAGACCTAGTAAACCTAGAGCAACAAGTTAAGGCAAACGGCTTTGCTGGTCTTAATAAAGATGCTCTAAACCAATTGAAGCGCAAAGGCTTTGCTGACGCTCGCCTATCTAAGCTTCTTGGTGTATCTGAAAGCGAGATTCGTCGCTTGCGCGACCAGTACGATATCCACCCTGTTTATAAGCGTGTTGATACCTGTGCTGCGGAGTTCTCATCTGATACTGCTTACATGTACTCATCTTACGATGACGAATGTGAAGCGAACCCAACAGACAAAGACAAGATCATGATCTTAGGTGGCGGTCCAAACCGTATCGGCCAAGGTATTGAATTTGATTACTGTTGTGTACACGCATCTCTAGCACTGCGTGAAGATGGTTATGAAACCATCATGGTTAACTGTAACCCAGAGACTGTTTCTACAGACTACGATACATCTGACCGTCTGTACTTCGAACCAGTAACTCTGGAAGACGTACTAGCAATCGCTCGTGTTGAGAAACCAAAAGGCGTTATCGTTCAGTACGGTGGTCAAACACCACTTAAACTGGCTCGTGCTCTTGAAGCTGCTGGCGTACCAATCATAGGTACTAGCCCAGACGCTATCGACCGCGCAGAAGACCGTGAGCGTTTCCAAGTTGCTGTAGACCGTCTAGGCCTACTTCAACCAGAGAATGCGACAGTAACAACCATGGAGCAAGCGGTAGAGAAATCTCGCGAAATCGGCTTCCCACTTGTTGTACGTCCTTCTTACGTACTAGGTGGTCGTGCGATGGAAATCGTATACGACGAGCAAGACCTACGTCGCTACTTCAACGAAGCAGTAAGCGTATCAAACGAATCCCCAGTACTACTTGATAGCTTCCTAGATGATGCTGTTGAAGTAGACGTGGATGCCATCTGTGATGGTGAGCGCGTTGTTATCGGCGGTATCATGGAGCACATCGAGCAAGCGGGTGTTCACTCTGGTGACTCAGCATGTTCTCTTCCTGCATACACGCTAAGCCAAGAAATCCAAGACGTAATGCGTGAGCAAGTTGAAAAGCTAGCGTTCGAGTTGGGTGTTCGCGGCCTTATGAACACGCAGTTTGCGGTTAAGAACAATGAAGTGTACCTAATCGAGGTTAACCCTCGTGCAGCACGTACCGTTCCATTCGTATCTAAAGCAACTGGCGCACCAATCGCTAAGATTGCAGCGCGTGTTATGGCGGGTCAATCTTTAGAGTCTCAAGGCTTTACTAAAGAAATCATCCCACCTTACTACTCAGTGAAGGAAGTGGTACTGCCATTCAACAAATTCCCTGGCGTTGACCCACTATTAGGCCCAGAAATGCGCTCTACTGGTGAGGTTATGGGTGTTGGTGCAACGTTTGCAGAGGCTTACGCTAAAGCTGAACTGGGTTGTGGCAATGTTTACCCTGAAGGTGGCCGTGCGCTTCTTTCTGTTCGTGAAGGTGACAAAGAGCGTGTCGTTGACCTAGCCTCTAAGCTAACTAAGCTTGGCTACCAATTAGACGCTACTCACGGCACTGCAGTGATCCTTGGTGAAGCTGGTATTAACCCGCGTCTAGTGAACAAGGTACACGAAGGCCGTCCTCATATTCTTGACCGTATCAAGAACAATGAGTACACCTACATCGTGAACACTGCAGCTGGCCGTCAAGCGATTGAAGACTCTAAGGTACTTCGTCGTGGCGCTCTAGCTGAGAAGGTGAACTACACTACAACGCTAAACGCAGCATTTGCTACTTGCATGGGTCACACTGCGGACGCTAAGACTAGCGTAACGTCAGTACAAGAACTGCATGCAAAGGTTAAATCTAGCCTAGCGTAACAACGATTTAAAAATAATAAATAGGCGGGGGTATAGCCTCCGCCATGACAACCTCATTTGCCCGCTTTATGCGGGCTTTTTTCTGTTTGTCGCTTGTTAATTGATGAATTTTTGGAATGAGTTGCTTGCGCAGAATTCGCTATTGTGACGTTAGTCACAATGATACTGTAGCGCCCTAACATTATCAGATGGTCCCCTATACATGGAAGTCAGCTTCGAGGTTCTTACATTTCTATTTTTTGTTGCCGGCATAGCGGGGTTTATCGATGCTATGGCAGGTGGTGGCGGACTTTTGACACTACCTGCTCTATTGGCAGCAGGTGTACCCCCAACGCAAGCCCTTGCCACGAATAAGCTTCAGAGCTCATTTGGCAGTTTCTCTGCCAGCTTTTATTTTGTTCGTAACGGTCTGGTTAACCTAAAAGAGATGCGCCTTGCGATTGGGTGTACCTTTGTTGGTGCGGCAATCGGCGCTGAAGCAGTACAGTATATTGATGCTAGTCTTCTAACCAGTCTTATCCCTGCGCTACTGATTTTGATTTCTCTGTACTTTTTATTGGCACCGCAGACGCGTGAATCTACCGGTAAGCAGACGATGTCTGAGGCGATGTTTGCCTTAATGATCGGCGGTGGCGTTGGCTTTTATGATGGTTTCTTCGGACCTGGCACAGGATCAATCTTTACGGTTTGCTTTGTGGCTATTGGGCACTTCTCATTAGTGGATGCGACCGCTAGAACCAAGGTATTGAACTTTACCTCAAATATTGCCGCGCTGACCTTCTTTATTTTAGCGGGTCTGCCTATTTGGGAAATAGGACTGGTTATGGCTGTTGGCGGATTTATCGGTGCTCGATTTGGCGCTAAGGTGGTGGTATCCAAGGGGCAAAAATGGATTCGCCCATTGGTGATCTTTATGTCAATGACGATGGCTCTGAAGCTGCTCTGGGAACAGCATCAGCAATGGTTTCAATCAGTGTTTTCACTCTTTCATTTTTAAGTGATTTGGCGCGAATACAAAGGTGAACAGGACGCACTAAAGACTGCAACTCTTCAAACTCGAATATATGTTGTGGGGCAATGTTGAGTGTCTTAATGATTGACTGAGGGATCAGAGCGGGAGCAAGTCCGCCCAGCGCAAGTCTAGCCGCCGCCGTATAAGAGTCCATTTCCATTAATGGGGATACCCCAAGTGCACTTAAATATTCCAATTGATAAGTATTGGCTGGGTTGATCAGATCGTTGCAGATAAGGCCTGTGGGCAAGTTAGTTAGATGATTACCACTGACTACAAAGAAAGGCTCATCAAATAGATGGAAGGTTTTTAAACCATGGCGCTTGGGCAGGTATCCTGCACACAAGCCTAATGTTGCTCTTCCTGACTGTACATTCTCTACGATTCTTGGGGTATGGTTGGTAGTGATAGATAGGGCTCTATCTACTGCCCTAAAGTACTCTATTTGAGTGGACAGGTAACCTGATAACAAGGTTTCTGAGCAGTCCATTTTGATGATGGCATCGGATGATAGGGTTTGCTCGTCACTGATTAGGCCTTGCAGCTCAATAAAAGTAGGGCCGACATTACGAATTAATGCCTCTGCCGCTGGTGTTAAGCGAATGAGTCTACCGTCGGGTTCAACCAACTTTTTGTCTAACTTCTTTTCAAGATTTGCGATGCGTTTACTTACGGCTGATTGGCTAATATAAAGCTGAGAGCCAGTGCGACTCATGGTTTTTTCTTTATTTAACACCAACAGTGTTTCGATACCTTCGAGTAGCATGCTTAGTCGTGAAAATGTGGAATAGATAGCTGACAGTGTAGTGCTGTCAGCCTTATGCTACAAGGTGTTATCGATTGAGGGCAAAGGTGGGCAAAGATAAATGCCAACGAATGGCGGCTAAGCGTATGGATAGGGTTACCGCGATACCACCTAACATGGCGCTGGTAGAGCTTAACCCAAGCATCAACAAACCTACGTGCATGCTTCCTCCAGCCATACAGGCTGTGGCGTAGACTTCACTACGAAGTACCATAGGGATTTCGCGAGCGAGAATATCACGCAAGATACCACCGCCACATCCCGTGAGTACGCCCATCATCACTGCAATTAAGTGAGAGTCTTGGTAGGTCAGTGCTTTTTCAACGCCAATGCCGACGAAAGCGGCTAAACCTATGGCATCACACACCGGGAGCAGGTACCAAGCCACGCGCTTGGGGCGTCGCACAATCAGCATGGTGATTAAGCTAGTGATTATAATCACCCAGATATAGCTGGTATCGCCGATCCAAAAGACCGGCGTTGCGCCAAGCATCATATCGCGGATAGTCCCGCCACCAATGGCGGTCACCGATGCCAGAACCATCACCCCAAAAGGGTCCATTCTTAATCGACCTGCTAGCAGTACTCCTGAAATCGCAAAGATCGCGGTACCAAACAGGTCGATAAAGTACAGCAGGCTCATTACGCAGCTTTAACCAATGACAACATGTTAAGAACCATCTCAGACGAGCTTTTTGCTGCTAGCGGTAAGAATTCTTCAAAGCTCATTGGTGACTCTTTGTCTGCTACATCAGAAATAGCGCGAACTACAACAAAGGGTACATCAAATTGGTGACAGGTCTGTGCAATCGCAGAGGCTTCCATTTCTACAGCAATAACAGAAGGGAAGTTTGTACGAATTCGTTGCTGGGCTTCAGCTGTGCAGACGAAGGTGTCGCCAGTACAAATTAGGCCATGAACCGCATGTTGGTCACTCATTTTATCCAGTGCAGATTGCGCTAGATTAATTAGGTTTTCATCCGCTTTAAATGCCGCAGGTTGGCTAGCCATTTGGCCAATTTCGTAACCAAACGCTGTGACATCGGCATCGTGGTGGCGAACCTCTGTGGAGATAATCACATCACCTAGGTTTAGTGTCGAATCGAAACCGCCCGCAGAGCCAGTATTGATGATGACGTCAGGTTGATGTTCACTGATCAGTAGCGTTGTACCTACTGCTGCCGCCACCTTACCGATGCCCGATTGAAGTAGAACGACTTCAACACCATCGATATCGCCAGAGAAGAAGGTACAGCCACCTTTTTTCTCTTCCTTCATTTGGTTGATAGATTGTTTTAGGATGGCAACTTCTTGTTCCATCGCGCCGATAATGCCGACTTTCATGAAAATCTCGCTCTGATCAATATAGCTATGTAGATAGAGCGAGATTGTAGCATAGGAGTATTAGGGAGGAGAGTTTTATACCCATCGAACTCAGTATTTTAATCCGCTATTGAGTTCGACGGGTATCAAATTAATCCTGCTTGTTTCAGCGCTTCACGAAGTGCGTCAGCACGCTTGCGGTTCACTCCAAAATCCGAGTGCCCAGTGCGAGATTCTGAGCGAACAATCAGCGTGTTACCATCGATTCGAAGCTCAAGATCATCCACAAAGCGGAATACTCGGCTGGTGTACTCGATCCGCAAATAGTCCTGATCTTTGTCTGCGGTCTTTGCGCGTCCTAGACTTAATGCCGCTTTTTCAATGTCGTCCAAGCTGGCATTTTGCGTTAGCGTAAAGGGCGCTAGTGTAAACTCCTCACGGCTATCTTGCGTTGATACACAATTGGGTTTGTCACCACAAGGCTGTGCACTTCGGTCTTGCATGGTTATCTCTCCATTACTGCAGCCAAGTAGCGTTGTTGCGACTAAGGCTAATGTGAATATTTTGAACATCTTATCTCTCTATATATCAAGGAAGTCGAGTATGCCATCGGCAGCCTTGCGACCTTCATCAATAGCCGTTACCACTAAATCAGACCCTCTTACGGCATCGCCACCAGAGAAGATCTTCTGGTTAGAGGTTTGAAAGGCAAACGCTTGTTCGGCAGGGGCTTTAATTCTTCCCCATTGGTCCAAATCAACACCATGAGGTGTTAACCAGTCCATAGCATGGGGTTGAAAACCAAAGGCCATAATCACTGCATCTGCCGCTAACACGTGTTCACTGCCAGCAACCTCGACAGGGCGGCGACGGCCTGCGTCATCGGGTTCACCAAGGGTGGTTTTTACTACTTTGACGCCTGTGACATTGCCATTGTCATCGACTTCAATTCCCAGTGGCTGCAAGTTAAACTGAAAATCAACGCCTTCTTCGCGCGCATTTTTCACTTCACGTCGTGAGCCAGGCATATTCTTTTCGTCACGGCGATAGGCACAAATAACGTTGCTGGCATTTTGACGAATGGAGGTGCGTACACAATCCATCGCCGTATCGCCACCACCAAGCACAACCACTCGCTTGTCTTGCATGCTGACAAGTGGGTGATTGTCCTCAAACCCCATAACGTCATAGGTGTTGGAGATCAAAAATGGCAGGGCATCATAAACGCCATTGGCATTCTCATTGTCCAAACCCGCTCGGATATTCTTATAAGTGCCAACACCTAAAAAGACAGCGTCATGTTTATTGATGAGCTCATCCATAGAGATGTCTTTGCCAACTTCTGTATTGAGCTGAAAATCAACGCCCATTTCAGTGAATATCTTGCGTCGGTTTTGCATCACTTCTTTTTCTAGCTTAAAGGAGGGGATGCCAAAGGTAAGAAGTCCGCCGATTTCAGGGTAGCGGTCATAAACGACAGCCTTAACGCCATTGCGAACCAAGATGTCTGCAGCCGCTAAGCCCGCTGGACCCGCACCTATGATGGCAACGGTCTTGTCTGTCCATTCGACATTCGACATATCGGGCTTCCAACCCATCTCAAAGGCTTTGTCGGTGATGTATTTTTCAATGTTGCCAATAGTGACCGCGCCAAATTCATCATTTAGGGTGCATGAGCCCTCGCATAGTCTATCTTGAGGGCAGACTCGTCCGCATACTTCAGGTAATGAGTTGGTTTGATGAGACAGCTCTGCTGCCTCAATGATGCGTCCTTCATTGGCTAGTTTTAGCCATTGAGGGATATAGTTGTGAACGGGGCATTTCCACTCACAATAGGGGTTACCACAATCTAGGCATCGATCCGCCTGTGCACTGGCTTGCTGCTTGGTAAAGGGTTCATAGATCTCCACAAACTCTATCTTGCGGATCTTCAATGGTTTCTTCGCCGGATCGACACGACTTACATCGATGAATTGATAAACATTCTGACTCATAACTCAGTATCCTTACTTCGAGCTCATTACTGAGCTTGAACCCTTAGTTCAGCGGCGCTACGGCTTTGGTGCCCTAGCAAGGTATTCAAATCTGCAGCCTTTGGTTTGATCAGGTAGAACCTTGGTATCCAATGATCGAAATTCCCCAAGATAGCCTCTGCATGAGAAGACGCCGTTTCTTCAAGATGCTCTGCAATTAAGCCTCGCAAGTGCTCTTGGTGAATAACCAAAGATTCAAGAGAGATAGCCTCTACAGACTCTTGGTTCACTCGACCTTGGAAGTCTTGGTTATGGTCAAATACGTAAGCGAAACCGCCCGTCATACCTGCGCCAAAGTTCACGCCAGTTGCCCCTAAAATGGCGACAATACCACCTGTCATATATTCGCAGGCATTGTCACCCGCCCCCTCGACCACCGCAATAGTGCCAGAGTTACGTACCGCAAATCGCTCTCCTGCTCGCCCTGCCGCAAACAACTTGCCACCCGTTGCACCGTACAAACAGGTGTTACCGATAATGGCCGCTTGCTGGCTTTCAAAGGCTGAACCTAAATGAGGTCGGATGGAGATCTTGCCTCCAGCCATGCCTTTACCCACGTAGTCGTTGGCATCGCCAGTGAGCTTAATGTTCACGCCTCCAGCATTCCAAACCCCCAGAGACTGTCCTGCTGTGCCATTTAGGTTTAAGCAAATAGGAGAGCCTGCGACGCCTGCATTACCATATCGCTTGGCAATCTCACCAGAAAGACGAGCGCCAATAGAGCGGTCGGTATTCTTCACGTCATAATAAAGATTCAACGGCGCTTTAGCTTCAACCGCTGCTAGTGCTTCTTCAACGATAGTTTGGTTGAGGAAGGCTTTATCAAACGGCTTGTTCGGTTCAGACCAGAATACAGGCGCACCCGTAGGAGAGATTGGAGTCTCAAGGATATCACTGAGATCAAGCTTACTTTGCTTAGCGGTAAAGCCTTCGACAACCTCAAGTAAGTCGGTGCGACCAATCAAATCTGTTAGCTTCTCTACGCCCAATTCGGCCAGATAACCTCGAACCTCTTCGGCAAGACCTGTGAAATAGTTGATGACCATTTCAGGTAAGCCTTTGAAGTATTCCTTACGCAGGGTTTCATCTTGAGTGGCTACGCCAGTAGCACAGTTGTTAAGGTGGCAAATTCTTAAAAATTTACAGCCCATTGCTACCATTGGCGCGGTGCCAAAGCCAAAGCTCTCAGCGCCCAATATTGCGCCTTTAATAACGTCTAACCCTGTTTTTAAGCCGCCATCTACTTGTAGGCGAATCTTGTGGCGAAGCCCATTTGCCACCAGTGCTTGTTGGGTTTCAGCAAGCCCTAATTCCCATGGGCTGCCAGCATATTTCACAGAGGTCAGAGGGCTAGCGGCCGTGCCTCCGTCGTATCCTGAGATAGTGATAAGGTCGGCATAAGCCTTAGCAACACCGGTAGCAATGGTGCCTACACCTGGTTCTGAAACCAACTTCACCGATACTAAGGCATTTGGATTGACCTGCTTAAGGTCAAAGATCAATTGCGCCAGATCCTCGATAGAATAAATGTCGTGGTGAGGAGGAGGAGAGATCAAGGTCACCCCTTGCACTGAATGCCTTAGCTTGGCGATTTCAGCGGTCACCTTATGACCTGGTAACTGACCCCCTTCGCCGGGTTTCGCCCCTTGCGCTACCTTGATCTGCAAAACATCAGCGTTGGTAAGGTAATGAGGGGTGACACCAAAGCGTCCTGAGGCGACCTGTTTAATGCGAGAATTGCGGTTGGTGCCAAAGCGACTTGGATCTTCGCCCCCTTCTCCAGAGTTGGAGTAGCCACCGAGATGGTTCATAGCCTGAGCCAGTGCTTGGTGAGCCTCAGGGCTAAGAGCGCCGATGGACATAGCTGCAGAGTCGAAGCGCTTGAACAGCTCTTTAGCGGGTTCAACTTGCTCATTGGCCAGTGGCTTTTGTGCTTTCTTTAGCTGCATTAAATCACGCAGAGTTGAGACTGGGCGCTGATTTACCTGATTGGCGTAGGTTTGATAATCTTGGTTTTCCCCTGTTTTTACTGCTGTTTGCAGTTGGCTAACGACGTCAGGGTTGTAGGTATGATATTCACCACCGTGCACATATTTTAGTAGACCACCATGTTCGATATCTTTACGTTTCGCCCACGCTTTTCGCGATAGATTAAACAGGTCTTGTTGGAAGTCATCGAAGTGAGCACCTTGAATACGGCTACTTACCCCTTTAAAGCACAGCTCAATGATGTCTTGATGCAGGCCAACGGCTTCAAATAGTTGTGAGCAGCGATAAGAGGCAATGGTCGAAATGCCCATCTTTGACATGATCTTAAACAGCCCTTTATCTATGCCCTTACGATAGTTCAGCATAACCTCGGCATACTGCTTATCGATGCCACCCTTATCTATTTGCTCTGCCAGTATTTCATAGGCGAGGTATGGGTAAACGGCTGTTGCACCAAAGCCAAATAGAACCGCAAACTGATGAGGGTCGCGGGCGGTGGCGGTTTTAACGATGATATTGGTATCACAACGTAATTGCGCTTCCACCAATCGGTTTTGTACTGCGCCCACTGCCATAGCAGCAGGAATAGGTAGCTTACCTTTTTCTAGGTTTCTATCGGATAACACCAGTAACACAGCGCCATCACGCACCGCTTGCTCCGAGGCATCACACAAGGCTCTAATGGCTTGCTCTAGAGAAAGATCAGCGGGTGAGTAGCATAGATTAAAGTACTGATGCTTATAATGTTTCTGATTCAGCTCTAGTAGTTGTTGCATGTCAGAGTAGAGCAACACAGGGGAATCAAAGGTGACTCGATACGCATGCCCATCCGTCTCGTTAAAGACATTCATCTCTTTACCGACACTTGTGGCAAGAGACATGACGTGTTTTTCACGTAATGGGTCTATTGGAGGGTTGGTGACCTGAGCAAATTTCTGTCTAAAATAATCGGTCACTAAGCGCTCGCGTGAAGAGAGCACCGCCATAGGCGTATCATCACCCATAGAGCCAACCGCCTCTTGGCCCATGTCACCGAGAACCTTAAGAACTTGCTCTCGCTCTTCTCGGCTGAAGGCGAATTGCTTTTGGTAGGTCTTAAGCTCGTCATTGCTCAGGCTACGCTGTCCGATTTCATCACTGCTCAATTCAGAGAAGGGGGTGAGCTTATGAACGTTATTCTCCATCCATTCACGATAAGGGTGACGACTCTTTAAGTCGTTATCGATTTCGTCGGAATGCCACAATTTGCCTTCTTTGGTATCGACAACCAGCAGTTCGCCAGGAGCAACTCGCCCCTTTTCAGACACCTCGTCAGGAGCGTAATCCCAGATCCCAACCTCTGAAGCTAGGGTGATCAGCTTGTCTTTAGTGATGACGTATCGCGCAGGGCGTAGGCCATTTCGATCCAAGTTACAGGCTGCGTAGCGTCCATTAGATAACACAATACCTGCTGGCCCATCCCAAGGTTCCATATGCTTAGAGTTGAAATCATAGAAAGCACGCAAGTCAGGATCCATATCTGGGTGATTTTGCCACGCGGGTGGCACGAGCATACGCATGGCCCTAAAGATATCCATGCCTCCAGCGAGGAAGAGATCAAGCATATTATCTAGGCTTGATGAATCAGAGCCTGTTTCATTGACAAATGGAGCGGCGGTTTGCAGATCGGGCAACAATGGAGAAGAAAATTTATACGCTCGAGCTTTCGCCCACTGTCTGTTTCCTTGAATGGTGTTGATCTCACCGTTATGAGCAAGGTAACGAAACGGCTGTGCCAGTGGCCAGCGAGGCTGAGTATTGGTGGAGAATCGCTGGTGGAATAAACAGATCGCAGACTCAAGGCGAAGATCTGCGAGATCAAGGTAGAAGCGCGGTAGATCCGCGGGCATGCACAGGCCTTTATAGACGATCACCTTAGTTGAAAGGCTACAGATATAGAAGTCTTGTTGCTCAGCGAGTACTTTCTCAATTCGACGTCGCGCTATGTATAGACGGCGCTCAATGTCTTTTTCACTCCAACCTGCGGGTGCAGAAACAAAGACTTGCTCAATAGAGGGCAGGGATTCTAATGCGATAGGACCTAGTACATCGCTGTTGGTTGGCACGTTTCGCCAGCCTTCGACTGATAGTGTCTCTTGTCCTAGTTCTGTATTGATGGCCGCTTTGCACTGCTGACTGATAACAGGGTCGCGACTTAAGAAGAACATGCCAACGGCATATTGTTTACCTAGGTTCCATTGCTGCTCTTGGGCAATCATACGGAAGTAAGAATCGGGTTTTTGCAGCAACAGTCCACAGCCATCTCCCGTTTTACCATCGGCGGCGATACCACCACGGTGAGTCATTCTATCCAGTGCTGATATAGCTGTGCGTACTAATTTATGACTTGCCTCGCCTTCCATATGGGCGATTAATCCAAATCCACAGTTGTCTCGTTCTAAGCTCGGATCATACAAAGCCATCGCATTACTCCTTTTGCTCATTGCCTTAGCAATGACATCTCCAATGAATATTTAGGCAGTTCAATGTCTAAAATATGTCACATTATGGATACATTTTTTTTGCATGGGTTTGACAAATTAAATCCAAAACGGAAAAAGGTCAAGGAGTGAGCGATGCAGTGAGGCAGTTTACGTGAGATATAAAAAAGGCCAGCGTTGTTACGGCTGGCCAAAGATTGAAATTTTTAACTGTCTAACTATTCAGCAAGCATTAAAGAATCAGCTTTAGCTTCAAGGTTAGAGTTTTGCATTAGGTATTTGTCGATTGCGATTGCGCTCTCGCGGCCTTCGTTGATACAACGAACAACTAAAGACTGTCCTGTGCGCATATCACCTGCAGCAAATACCCCTTTTTGGTTTGTTGCAAAGCCTTCGCTTGCGACATTGCCTCGATCATCCAGTTTAATGTCCAATTGAGCTAAAACGCCCGTTGGTTCTGGATGCAAGAAGCCCATTGCTAGGAACGCCAAATCACAAGGGATCACACGCTCACTGCCTGCCACTTCTTTAAATGATGGACGCTCACCAGGAGCTGCGTCTTGCCAAACGATATCAGCAATACGTAGACCGGTTACCTCACCCTTATCGTTGCCGATAAACTCTTTGGTTAGGATGTTCCAATGACGCTCACAGCCTTCTTCGTGAGAAGTGGTTGTTTTCATGATCATTGGGTATTGCGGCCATGGCATGTTAGCAGGGCGTTTCTCTGGTGGGAGTGGCATGATCTCAACCTGAGTGATGCTCGCCGCTTTATGGCGGTTAGAGGTACCGACACAGTCAGAGCCTGTATCACCACCACCGATAACGACAACATGTTTGCCTGCAGCGTGGATTTCTTCACCCTTTAGGTTCATATCGTTAGCGCGACGGTTGTTTTGACCCAAGAACTCCATAGCGAAATGAACACCTGATAGTTCGCGACCTGGGATCGGAAGATCACGCGGTACAGTCGAGCCACCGGTCAGCAACACAACGTCAAAGTCTTGGCGTAATTGCTGAGCGTTGATATCAACACCAATGTGAGCGTTCACTTCGAACTTCACACCAGCTTCAGCCATAAGGTTAATCTTACGGTCGATGATATCCATGCCTAGTTTAAAGTCAGGGATACCAAAACGCAGTAGACCACCTACTTTCTCATCACGTTCAAATACCGTCACGCAGTGACCAGCACTGTTTAGCTGCTCAGCCGCGGATAGGCCAGCAGGACCACTACCAATGATTGCAACGCTCTTGCCTGTGCGAGCACGAGGCTTCTTAGGCTTGGCATAGCCTTCTTTGTAGGCACGCTCAACAATCGTCTTCTCTATGTTACAGATAGTAATAGGGTCTTGGTTGATCCCTAATACACACGCTGTTTCACATGGAGACGGACAGACTCGCCCCGTAAACTCTGGGAAGTTGTTGGTAGAGCTTAGAATGTTCCAAGCCTCTTCCCAGCTGTCACGGTAAACTGCATCGTTGAACTCAGGGATGATGTTACCGATTGGACAACCGCTGTGGCAGAAAGGTACGCCACAGTCCATACAACGTGATGCCTGAGTATTGATCTTTTCACCGAACTCTTCGTTGAGTACAAACTCTTTGTTGTCCTCGATACGAACAGATGGGTCGCGTTTTTGTGGAAGCTCGCGACCGTGCTCCATAAATCCAGTAGGCTTACCCATGATTAAACTGCCTCCGCTTCTGTTTGTTGCTCAGCGACTGCCTTACGCTTCTGAAGAACCGCTTTGTAGTCACGTGGCATTACTTTCACCATTGACTGTAAGCTCACTTCAAAGTTGTCTAGGAAAGACTGAGCAACCTCACTTCCTGTGAATTGAACATGTTTAGTTAACATATCGAGTAGCAGAGCTTTGTCTTCTGCTTCGATAGGGTCTAGGTCTACAAGCTCAGCGTTAAGCTTGCTTTCAAAATCGCCACCTTTATCCCAAACGTATGCGACGCCGCCACTCATACCAGCAGCAAAGTTACGACCTGTTGAGCCAAGGATTACTGCTGCACCACCGGTCATGTATTCACAACCATGGTCGCCGACACCTTCAACAACAACTTTCGCGCCCGAGTTACGAACACAGAAGCGCTCGCCAGCTAGACCACGGATGTAAGACTCGCCTGAGGTTGCACCGTAGAAACAAACGTTACCTACAACGATGTTGTCTTCAGGAATGATGCTTGAGTTAGCATCAGGGTAGAGTACTAGCGTACCGCCAGATAGGCCTTTACCCCAGTAGTCGTTCGCGTCGCCCTCAACCTCAAACTTCACGCCCTTAGCAAGGAACGCACCAAATGACTGGCCTGCGCTACCGTTGAACTTAACTTTCATTGGTTCTGGTAGGCCTTGGTCTTTGTACACCTTCGAGATTTCGTTAGACAACATGGTGCCTACGCTTCGGTCGGTGTTGATGATTGGGAATTCAGCCTCAACAGCAGCGCCATTCTCTAGAGCAGGAATCGCCGTTTGGATAAGCTTGCGGTCCAATACATCTTCAAGATTATGGTTTTGCTCAATCTGGTTAAATACGCCGTCTTCTGCACGCGCTGGTTCTACATGCAGAACAGGCGTCAAATCTAGGTTTTTGTATTTCCAGTGTGCGATATCTTCACGAACTTTTAGCTTGTGAGACTGACCAACCATCTCTTCGATAGTACGGAAGCCAAGCTCAGCCATGATTTCTCGCATGCCTTCAGCCATGTACTGGAAGAAGGTCACAACGTCTTCTACGCGACCATCAAAGCGCTCACGCAGAGTTTTGTTTTGAGTTGCGATGCCAACAGGACAGGTGTTTTTATGACACTTACGCATCATGATACAGCCTTCAACAACCAATGCTGCCGTTGCCACGCCCCACTCTTCAGCGCCAAGTAGTGTTGCCACTGCAAGGTCACGAGGAGTCTTCATTTGGCCATCAGACTGAACAACGATACGGTTACGTAGACCGTTTTTCAGCAGGGTTTGGTGAGTTTCAGCTAAACCTAGCTCCCACGGCAAACCAGTGTGACGGATAGATGACATTGGCGATGCACCTGTACCACCATCAAATCCAGCAATAAGAACCACGTCGGCTTTCGCTTTCGCTACACCTGATGCGATGGTACCTACACCCGCTTCTGATACCAGCTTCACGTTAACGCGGCCAGCACGGTTTGCGTTCTTCAAGTCGTAGATTAGCTGAGCCAAATCTTCGATTGAGTAGATATCGTGGTGTGGCGGTGGTGAAATCAAGCCAACTCCTGGAGTGGAGTGACGCGTTGCACCGATCCAGTCATCGACTTTATCGCCCGGTAGCTGACCACCTTCGCCTGGCTTAGCACCCTGCGCCATCTTAATCTGAACTTCATCAGAGTTGGTTAGGTAGTAAGAGGTTACACCGAAGCGACCTGAAGCTACCTGTTTAATAGCAGAGCGCTCCCAATCGCCGTTCTCTTTGCGCTCAAAACGAGATGGGTCTTCACCACCTTCACCTGAGTTTGATTTCGCACCGATGCGGTTCATAGCAACAGCAAGGGTAGAGTGCGCCTCGTAAGAGATAGAGCCAAATGACATTGCACCTGTGGCAAAGCGCTTCAGGATGCTTTCGATTGGTTCTACTTCTTCAATTGGAATAGAGCCTGCTGGGTTCTTGACAAAATCTAACTGGCTACGCAGTGTGGCTGCATTATCACCTTGGCTGTCAACAGCGCTGGTGTATTGCTTAAACTGAGCAAAGTCTTTATTGCGAGTTGACTGCTGTAGCAATGAGATGGTTTCTGGGTTAAACAGGTGTTTCTCACCACGTTGTTTCCACTGATAAACACCACCGACATCGAGCAGTTGTACTGGGATCTCACGCGTCGGGTAGCCGATACGGTGACGAACCATTACTTCTTTGGCAATGTCATCAATGGTTAGACCCTGAATACGAGAAACCGTACCCGTGAAGTACTTATCAACAACAGACTTGCTGATACCGAGTGCCTCAAAGATTTGAGCGCCGTGGTAAGACTGCAGTGTTGAGATGCCCATCTTAGAGAAGATCTTCAGTAGGCCGCCATTCACGCCCTTACGGTAGTTCTCGAATAGGTCTTTAATGTGTGTTTCTGGATCTAGCTTCTTAGTACGTTGCAGATCAACCATAGTTTCAATAACTAGGTAAGGGTTAATTGCGTTAGCACCGTAACCGATTAGCGTTGCAAAGTGGTGCGTTTCGCGAGCGTCGCCCGTCTCAACAACAATGTCACACTTAGCACGTAGACCTTTACGGATTAGGTGGTGGTGTACTGCGCCCACTGCCAGCATCGCAGGGATTGCGGCATGGTTCGAGTTCACTGCACGGTCAGTCAGAAGGATGATTGAGTAGCCATCGACTACTGCATCTTCTGCGTATTGGCAGATACGTTTTAGGGCACGCTCTAGCTTGCCTTTGTCTTCGCCTGCTTGGAATACGATATCCAGAGTTTTAGCTTGCAGGTGCTCATTATCGATAGCACGCAATTTCTCAAGTTCAGAGTTTGATAGAACAGGAGACTCAAGCTCTACTTTTTGGCAGTGTTCAGGTGTTTCTGTCAGTAGGTTATGATCCTTACCAAGGTAAGTATTCAGAGACATAACCATGCGCTCACGAATTGGATCGATTGGCGGGTTGGTTACCTGAGCAAACAACTGCTTAAAGTAGTTAGAAAGGTGTTGAGACTGGTGCGATAGCACCGCTAGTGGCCAGTCAGCACCCATAGCAGAAAGAGGCTCTTTACCTTCCTTTGCCATTGGTACAATGATTTCGTTGACTTCTTCTGAGCTAACACCGAATGCTTGTTGCTTATGCAGTAAGCGCTCAGCTGAAGGTTGGTTGAATTCGTTCTCTGCGTCAGGCAGCTTCTTCAGGCTCAATAGGTTTTCTTCAACCCACTTCTCATACGGCTGAGCGTTTGAGATTGAATCTTTTACTTCTTCATCAGAGATGATGCGACCTTGCTCTAGATCGGCAACGAAGATGCGGCCAGGTTGTAGGCGACCACGGAATTCAACGTTTTCTGGTTCAATTTCTACTACGCCAGACTCTGATGCCATAACTAGGAAGTCATCTTTAGTCACTGTGTAGCGAGATGGGCGCAGACCGTTACGGTCTAGTGTGGCACCTACTTGAACACCATCAGTAAAACATACTGATGCAGGGCCGTCCCATGGTTCCATGATGTTTGCGTGGTACTGATAGAAAGCACGACGCTTAGGGTCCATGTTTTTGTTTTCTTGCCAAGCTTCTGGGATAAGCATCATCAGAGCATGCGGAAGAGTGCGGCCGGATAGCACTAGAAGCTCTAGCGCCATATCAAAGTTGGATGAATCTGAGCTACCTTCTTGACAGATAGGTAGAAGCATATCGATTTCAGCTTGGCTGAATAGGTCAGATTCAAGAATCGCTTCACGCGCCTTCATCCAGTTCAGGTTACCGCGAACTGTGTTGATCTCACCATTGTGCGCAATATAGCGGAAAGGCTGAGCCAGACGCCATCTTGGGAAGGTATTGGTTGAGAAGCGTGAGTGTACCAAGGCAAGCGCAGTCACCATGGTTGGGTTTTGTAGGTCAAGGAAGTACTGAGGTACTTGCTCTGTGGTTAGCTGACCTTTATAAACCAATGTCTTATAAGACAGTGAGTTGATGTAGAAGTCATCGCCAATGTTAGAAACACTTTCCAGACATACTCGAACAGTATAGTTACGCAGAACGTACAGCTTTCTTTCAAGCTCTTCAGGCGTTGTGCTTGGGCCACCTGTAATGAATACGTGTTCGAATTGAGGCTCAGTGCTTAATGGATCGGCACCCAGCATAGAGTTATCAGTAGGCAGAACGCGATAGCCTAGAACTTCAAGGTCTAGTCGTTGCGCGTTGCGCTCTAGAATGTCGCGACACTGTGCACGTTTGTACTCATCACGAGGGAAAAGTACGACACCCACACCGTATTTCTCGAAAGACGGCAGGCGAATGCCCAGTTTAACAGTCTCTTCTAGTAGAAACTCATGTGGCTTCTGAAGCAGGATACCTGCACCATCACCTGAACATGGATCACAGCCTTGGCCACCGCGGTGTTCCATACGGGCTAGCATATCCAATGCTTGAGTTACTACTCGATGAGATTTTCGGTTTTTGAGGTGAGCAACAAAACCGATGCCACAAGCGTCATGCTCCAATTCAGGAGTATATAAACCCTGGGCTGATTGCTCTCTATCCAACATAGGTAAATCCTTCCAATCTAATACGGCAGTGGGAGTACTCCCGTGCCATTCCTTATAATTGTCTTCTTAAGGGCTAATTGTGTGCATTAGCCTGCTTCCATTCCGTCTCTCGCTGAAAAGTTTGCGAGAAAAACATTCCTTGGTCATTTCCAATATTTAGCTTCTGATTAATAGAATCTTATAAAGGTAGGTGTGGAATATGACCGACTATTCATCTAAATCGAAGGCTTTAAATGAGCCGATTTTAGGCGATAGTTGTAACTATCCTACAATTTTGTCTAGCTTAATTCCAACTAAAGTTGCACCAAAATGGATTTTTTATGAACAGTTATTGGTTACATTTAGTTAACAAATCTGCGTTTATATTCACATGCAACCCTTTGCGTGAATAGATAGTACAAAAAATACCCGTCGATATAAAAAGACGAAAATGCTAAAATACGCGACCTTTGCTTGCAGGGATGTAATTTAGTTTCATGACAGGATGTCAGCCATAAATCGCTTTTACAGGTTAATACTCCAATGCAGTTACATGAACTCGTCAATACACTAGGTCAGGACCTTCAGCGTCGTTACGGCGAAAAGGTGCATAAACTGACTCTTCATGGTGGTTTTAGCTGTCCCAATCGCGATGGCACGATTGGCCGTGGTGGCTGTACGTTCTGCAACGTTTCATCATTTGTTGATGAATCGACACAAGCACAAGCAATCCAAGTTCAATTGAGCGACCGCTCCAAGGAAATAAAGCGCGCTAAGAAGTACTTTGCGTACTTTCAGGCGTATACCAATACCTTTGCTGAGGTTCAGGTCCTTAGAAACATGTATGAAGAAGCTTTAGAGTCTGCCGATATAGTGGGGCTTTGTGTTGGAACACGCCCAGACTGTGTTCCTGATGCGGTGATGGATCTGCTGGTGGAGTACAAGCAAAAAGGCTATGAAATCTGGCTAGAGTTGGGTCTGCAAACGGCAAACAACGGTACGCTAAAGCGTATTAATCGTGGCCATGACTTCGAGTGTTATGCAGAGATCACCAAGAAAGCTCGTGAAAATGGCATTAAGGTGTGTACGCACTTGATTGTGGGTCTGCCTAAAGAGACCAAACAAGACAATATTGAAACACTGCAAAAAGTGCTCGAAGTTGGGACTGATGGTATTAAGCTGCACGGCTTACATATTGTGGAAGGCAGCACCATGGCTAAGGCGTGGAAAGCAGGAAAACTTGAAGCTCCAGAGCTAGAGGTTTACGTTGATATTGCGTCGGAATTGATTCGAATGACACCTCCAGAGGTGGTTTATCACCGTGTCTCTTCGGCTGCGCGCAGACCGACTTTGTTATCCCCATTATGGTGCGAAAACCGCTGGCTAGCGATGACTGAAATAGGGCGAGCGTTGGATCGCGATGGTGCGCAGGGCTCTCTTGTTGAGCAACCCTTCATCTACACTAAGCCGGTGTTGAGCTAACTCACCTCTAAATTACTCTCTTGCCTTACTTACTTTTATGGTTAGGCAAGATAGACTACAAGCAGTTACAGCAATTGGACTGCTTGATGAAACAGCTGAAAACCTACTCACAATACTACGTCGATCTACTGGTTAAACTCGGGATCTATCGATTCTCTTTTCTCATTGCCGTTGCATTGATCACTTTGGCGATCTTGGTACAGCTAGGTATTAGCTGGGTCTTAGCAGAAGAGTTTGAGTATAAGCACATGCTTCGCTCCCTCGCTTTTGGTCTGATCATGACGCCTTGGGCGGTGTATTTTATCTCAATAGTGGTTGAACAACTTGAAGAGTCTCGCCGTCGCCTCTCAAAATTGGTTTCTAAACTCAGTGATATGCGAGAGCGAGACCTCGAACTCAATAATCAGCTTACCCAGAACCTAGATAAATTGAATCTTGAGATGAAGGAGCGCTTGTCCGCTGAGGAGTCCCGAGAGCAAGCGATGTTGGATCTTGAGCATGAGGTGATTCAGCGAGAAGTCACCCAGATAGCCCTTTCTGAGAGAACAGCACTACTTCGCTCATTTATTGATGCCTGTCCGGATTTGTTTTATTACCGCACCGCCGATGGCGTCTTTTCTGGATGTAACCAAGCGGTAGAAAAACTGACAGGTAAAACGGAAAAAGAACTCGTTGGCCTAACGCCATGGCAGGTTTATAAAAAAGAGATCGCACAACAGATCGTAGAAACCGATCAGATCGTGTTTGAAAACAAAGAAGAGCTCATTTACGAGCAGTGGCTCGAGTACCCTGATGGGAGAAAGGCCTACTTTGAATTACGTAAGGTGCCATTCTTCAATAAAGATGGCCAGCACCTTGGTTTGGTGGGCTTTGGTCGTGATATCACAGAGCGTAAACTCAATGAAAAATCCCTAGAGAAGGCGAGTAGAGACAAAACTACCTTTATCTCTACCATTAGTCATGAGTTAAGAACGCCACTGAACGGCATCGTCGGTCTCAGTAGAATGCTGTTGGGCACCAGTCTCGATAAAGAGCAGCGCCAGTATATGCAAACCATCAATGTCAGTGCGATTACACTGGGGCATATCTTTAACGATATCATTGATATAGATAAGTTCGACCGCAATAAACTGGAGCTTGTGCCATCAGAGCTGAATTTTAATGATTTTGTTACTGAGCTCGATAGCTTATCGCGCCTTATGGCAGAACAAAAAAGCCTAAGGTTTGAGTTAGAAAGGCTGACTGATATGCCCGATAGCATCGTTGTTGATGCTACACGACTGCGCCAAGTGTTGTGGAACCTAATCAGCAACGCGATGAAGTTTACCGCTGAAGGTGGGGTATTCGTTAATGTGAGTGCTGATCCTACAGAAGATAACCAAATAGCCATCCGCTTTGAAATAGAAGATACCGGTGTCGGGATCCCAGAATCTGAACTTGAGAAGATCTTTGCCATGTATTATCAGGTGAAGTCAGAAGAAGGGAATCTACATGCGGTGGGCACCGGCATTGGCCTAGCTGTTTCTCAATCCTTGATTCGAAAAATGGGTGGTGACATCTACGCGAATAGTGAATTGGGGCACGGCAGTACCTTTACTGTAGAGATTATTGTACCGCGCGGAAAAGGAATGACAGAGGTTGTTGAAAACCCTGAGCCTCTGCAACGTCCCCTTTCTATCTTTATGATTGAGGACATTGAACTCAATATCACAGTGGCGCGCTCATTGATCAACAGCTTTGGTCATTCAGTTGATGTGGCAATGACTGGCAAAGAGGCCTTGAGTAAGTTTGAGCCCACCAAATACGACATAGTGCTGCTGGATATACAATTGCCGGATATGACCGGGTTTGATATCGCTAAAGAACTACAAAACCGCTATACCAATCTGCCTCCTATCGTTGCGCTAACGGCTAACCTTGTGAAGGACAAAACCGCTTATCGAGAGGCTGGTATGCAGGACGCGATTAGCAAACCGTTGTCGGCAAAAGCGCTGCGAAAAATATTGAAGAAGCTTTGCTATTTAGATGATCAAAGCGTCGATGAAAAAACCCACGCCACCAAGTCTGTACTCGAAGACTCTACTGTAGAGCAAGTGGTAACAGATGAGCTGGTTGATAAAGAGATGCTCACCTCTTATATAGAGATTGTAGGTAAAAAGCCGGTATTGGATAGCGTACAGCTGTTCAAAGAGATGATGCCTGAATATGTCGCTATCTTGGATTCCAACTTGGTGGCTAGGGATCAAGAGGCAATTGTCTCTGAAGCGCATAAAATTAAAGGTGCAGCAGGATCGGTTGGACTCAAGCGCATTCAAATGGTCGCTCAACAAGCTCAGTCACCAGAATTGCCTGCGTGGTGGGAGAACATCAATGATTGGATCGATGAGATAAAAACAAGCTATCTATCGGATATAGATGTTCTTAAAGATTGGATTGAGCAAGAGTTTGATAAATAATAAGTTTATAATCAAATACATTCATAATGGTTTACGTACAGGAGTCAGCCATGAGAGTTAAAGTATTAGGAACCGTATTACTCAGTTCTGCGTTGTTGTTCGGTTGCGCCTCTACCGGTGAAGAAGTGCCTTGGATGGAAGCTGCACCCACAGCACAGGTTGAGCAAACCAGCGTGACACTTGAGTCAACTATGTGGGGCAACAAAATGCCGACCTTTGACGAGGCGCATTCTATCCCACTGCATGGCAGCTTAATCCTGACGTCAAATGATGCCATTCCAGCGGATCTGGGTGTGACCTCAATCTGGATTCGACACAATGGTGAGGCACTGCAAATTGACGCTGATGCTTTTGATGTAGAAGCGATCACTGAAAAGCAGTGGAAGATTTCATTTAAACAGACGGAATACTACGACGGTAATTTTGAGTCTGCTGACGTGGCGGTAGAGCTAGAGAACGACGTTCAAAAAATCTGGCTGGTGGAAAAGTCCGTTGATGTGGATACGGTTTACTAGCTTGGTCCCAGAAACGAAAAAACCCAGCGCTCGCTGGGTTTTTTTATAATCAGTATAAAATCGACTATTAGTCTAGGTCACCACAAAAGCGGTAGCCTTCACCGTGAATGGTCGCGATGATCTCTGGAGTACCAGCAACTGATTCGAAGTGCTTACGAATACGACGGATAGTTACGTCTACTGTACGGTCGTGTGGCTTAAGCTCACGTCCAGTCATCTTCTTCAGCAATTCTGCACGAGTTTGGATTTTGCCTGGGTTTTCACAGAAGTGAAGTAGGGCACGAAACTCAGAACGAGGTAGCTTGTAGCCTTCGCCGTTTGGATTAACCAAAGATCGACTGTTGATATCTAGAACCCAACCGTTGAAGGTGTACTTCTCAACGTTTTTGCTTTCTTCTTCATCTTTGCTCACATTCATTGAACGAGATAGAAGGTTACGAGCACGGATAGTCAGTTCACGAGGGTTGAAAGGCTTAGTGATGTAGTCATCAGCGCCGATTTCAAGACCCAAGATTTTGTCAACTTCGTTGTCACGACCTGTTAAGAACATAAGTGCAACGTTCGCTTGCTCTCTTAGCTCACGAGCTAAAAGTAGACCATTTTTACCTGGTAGGTTGATATCCATTATCACCAAGTTTACTGAGTGCTCAGAGATCACTTGATGCATAGAGTCGCCGTCGATAGCTTCGAATACACTGTATCCTTCAGCTTCAAAGATGCTCTTGAGGGTACTACGAGTAACTTGTTCGTCTTCTACAATAAGAATGTTAGGGGTTTGCATTGGCTCTACCTAAACTATGTGTAATGGGTTTTAAATATATAAATTCTAGGCAAAAAAATAACATTAAGGTAATCATTTTGTGCATACATATTGATGCGACTTATGACCTTTTGAACCTCAATGTCCCCCTCCTTGGAAATTCTCTAAGATACCTATAAGTCCGTAAGTATCTTTCATTCTTAGCCAAATTAGTTGCGCATCATACCGACTTAACAGCTTTCTAACAATCGGTCATTGTTAATTTATTTCACTTTATTGATTTAAATCAATCGATATTTTTAACAATGTCTCGAAAAGGCAGTGAAAAACCGTGATGTAGCTCTATATTCGCTGTTACTAAGTTACAGAACTGCGTTTCATCATGTGACTTAAAGGGGGTATCGTTACGCAGGTGTAAAAATCATGTGTAAGAAAACCTTAAAAACTGAAGCCTAGCTTGACTTCGATGGCACTTTGCCAGTCTTCATAATCTAGCGTCGCTTTTAGGTTAAGGCTTTCGGTAAGCATATATTTACCTGATAGTTCAGCGCCCATGGAGTCTGTGATGCGTTCCTCTTTGGAGTCTGCCGAGGTATAGATAGCACTGTTCAGAGACAGTTTTTGGTTTAATTGATAGTTAACACCACTGAGGAATCCTCGGTTGGGTTGGTTATCACCTGAATTTGAGATTCGGGTCGCGACAAATAGGTCTATGTTATCGAGGACAGAGTAGGCATACCCAGTGTCCATTCGCCATTCATCAAACTGCTCACCAGAGGTGGAGTCTGCAGACATAAAAAGCTTGTGAGGGGATTGAGAGCTAAGGGTAATGGCACTGTCATCGTACTCGGCTTCGTTGTCAAAATCAGAAGCAGCGCGAGCAAATGTAGTGAGCAACAAAGGTAAGACTAGCGCAGCAAAAAGCATCGCAGTACGAAGATTCAATCGCATTTTGCCTCCTAATCAGTCCTTTGAAGAGTATCAATTATGGATGGAGAAAAGACGATTTTCCAATCTGTTAGTTATAATTTGTCTGTCTAGTCTATGCAATATCGTGCATTTCCTTTTTTTAGCTAAATTTTTCATGCTGTTATGTGACGGCTGTAGTCTCATTTTTATTACCAAAAATGAAAAATTAATCTGTTTTGTTAATTTGTCGTTGACGAATTAAAGCAAAATAGGTAATTCTAGAGCCAGACAAAGAAAATAGATTGATTAAAACATACTGATGAATACACGTAGCCTGATTACCCGAATGATTATTACCAGCACCACGAGTGTTGGGGCAGGCTGCTGAAAGAAACATTTTTTAAAAAAGGCCTGTATCCCACCAGATACAGGCCTTTTTTTTTACAATTTTTAGCTCAGGGAGAATGGAATGCGAGTATTGAAATTTGGAGGATCTTCGCTAGCGGATGCAGATAGATTTTTGCGAGCGGCGAACATCATTGCGAATAATGCGGATCAGGAAGAGTTAGCAGTAGTGCTGTCAGCTCCAGGGAAAACCACCAACAAGCTGGTAGCGATCATCGAAGCAGCTTTAAACAAGCAAGATGCTGAGCTGCAAATCAAAGAGCTGCGCAACTCTTTTACTGGGTTGTCTAACGAGATAAAGAAAGAGCTACCTAACATTCAACTCGCAGAGTTTGAGGCTCAAGTTAAGGAGTCTCTAGATAATCTGGTTGAGTTTGTTCAAGGCATCAAGCTTTTAGGCATGTGCCCAAACAATGTTAATGCTCGCATCATCAGTAAGGGTGAGAAAGTCTCTATTCGCCTGATGAAAGCGGTTCTTGAAGCGAAAGGCCAAGCAGCAGGTCTTATAGACCCAGTTCAATACCTATACGCTAAAGGTGACTACCTTGAAGCTATGGTTGATGTTGACGTCTCAACGCAAAACTTTGTTCAATCTCCACTTCCAAAAGGACAAGTGCACCTAATGCCTGGCTTTACTGCCGGCAATGAAAAGGGTGAACTAGTGACATTAGGTCGTAATGGCTCTGATTATTCAGCGGCAGTATTGGCTGCATGTTTACGTGCAGACTGCTGTGAAATCTGGACAGATGTTGATGGTGTCTACAACTGTGATCCTCGCCTAGTAGAAGATGCACGCCTATTAAAATCTCTGAGCTACCAAGAAGCGATGGAGCTTTCTTATTTTGGTGCATCGGTTTTACATCCCAAGACCATCGCTCCTATTGCTCAGTTCCATATCCCATGTCTCATTAAGAACAGCTTTAATCCGCAAGGTGCAGGCACCTTGATTGGCCTAGATACCGGTGAAGATAATCTGGACATTAAGGGTATTACTACCCTAAATGAGCTAACAATGGTCAACGTATCAGGTCCTGGAATGAAGGGCATGGTAGGTATGGCGAGCCGCGTATTTGGCGCTATGTCCTCGGCTGGTATCTCTATTGTTCTTATTACTCAGTCTTCTTCAGAATACAGCATCAGTTTCTGTATCGAAGCGGCGAATCGTCAGCGAGCTAAATCAGTACTTGAAGAGGCGTTTGAGCTAGAGCTAAAAGACAGCCTATTAGAGCCTGTAGAATTTATTGATGACGTGGCTATTTTAACGCTGGTAGGCGATGGTATGCGCACCTCTCGCGGTGTAGCGTCTAAGTTCTTCACCTCATTAACTCAGGTGAACGTGAACATTACCGCTATTGCTCAGGGCTCATCTGAGCGCGCAATCTCAGCCGTTATCCCTGAAGATAAGATCTCTAAGGCGATCAAGGCGTGTCATGAAAACCTATTTAACTCTAAGCACTTCCTTGACCTATTTGTCGTTGGCGTAGGTGGTGTTGGCGGTGAGCTTGTGGATCAAGTGGCTCGTCAGCAACAGAAACTGGCCAAGAAAGGGATTGTCATTCGCGTATGTGCTCTAGCAAACAGCCAAGGCATGTTACTCGACGGTGAAGGCCTAAACCTTGAGCATTGGCGTGACCGTATGAACAATGCAAGCGAGAAGTTCAGCCTAGCGTCGCTAAGCGCAATGGTTCAGCGCAACCACATCATCAACCCTGTATTAGTGGACTGTACTTCAAGTGAGAATGTTGCGGGACAATACGCTGATTTCCTTCAAGCGGGCTTCCATGTCGTTACACCGAACAAGAAGGCCAACACAGCAAGCATGGCGTACTACCATCAGCTTCGTCAGGTGGCGCGCTCTTCTCGTCGTAAACTCATGTATGAAACAACGGTTGGCGCGGGCTTGCCAGTGATCGAAAACCTACAAAACCTAATCAATGCAGGTGATGAACTGGTTAAGTTCAACGGCATCCTATCCGGCTCCCTTTCTTTCATCTTTGGTAAGCTAGATGAAGGAATGACACTGAGTGAAGCGACTAAGGTTGCAATGGAAAATGGCTTTACTGAGCCAGATCCTCGTGATGACCTATCAGGCATGGATGTGGCGCGTAAGCTGCTTATCCTAGCTCGTGAAACCGGCATGGCCATAGAACTAGAAGACGTTGTTGTCGACCAAGCGCTACCACCAGGCTTTGATGACTCAGGCTCTATTGAAGAGTTTGTCGAACGTCTACCTCAAGCTGATGCGTACTTCTCGGAAATGTCGCAAAAGGCGGCAGAAGAAGGCAAGGTACTTCGCTATGTAGGTGAAATCGTTGATGGCAAATGTCGCGTGACGATTGCTGCAGTCAATGAAGACGATCCTCTATTTAAAGTTAAAGATGGTGAAAATGCCCTAGCATTCTATAGCCGTTACTACCAACCAATTCCACTGGTTATGCGTGGCTACGGTGCGGGTACTGAGGTAACTGCTGCTGGTGTATTCTCTGATGTTATGCGTACATTGGGCTGGAAACTGGGGATCTAAACATGAAAGAGAGTGTTTGTGTTTATGCTCCAGCATCAATCGGTAATGTGAGCGTTGGCTTTGATGTGCTAGGAGCAGCGGTATCACCTGTTGATGGCACGCTGCTTGGTGACCGAGTGATGGTCACTGCTGGTGAATCTGCATTTGAACTAAAAACAGCGGGCCGTTTTGTTGCAAAGCTACCTGCTGATGCGAAACAAAATATTGTGTATCGCTGCTGGCAGGTGTTTACTCGTGAAATGTCGAGCAAGGGACAGCCTATGCGTCACCTTGAAATGACCCTAGAGAAGAACATGCCAATCGGTTCGGGCTTGGGCTCAAGTGCTTGCTCTATTGTCGCGGCATTGGATGCGCTGAATCAGTTCCATGACAATCCGCTTAACGAAACAGAATTGTTGGCGTTAATGGGGGAAATGGAAGGCGAAATCTCAGGTGGTGTTCACTACGACAATGTCGCACCTTGCTACCTTGGTGGCGTGCAGTTGATGGTTGAAGAGCTTGGCATTATCAGTCAAGAGGTGCCGAGTTTTGACAGCTGGTACTGGGTAATGGCTTATCCTGGCATCAATGTGTCCACAGCTGCCGCGCGCGAGATCTTGCCGGCTCAATACCGTAGACAAGACATCATCGCTCATGGGCGTCATTTAGCTGGCTTTATTCATGCTAGCTATTCAGGCCAACCCGAGCTTGCCGCTAAGATGATCAAAGACGTCATTGCTGAACCTTATAGACAGCGTCTATTGCCAGGTTTCCCTGAAGCTCGCAGCTATGCGGCAACCGCAGGCGCTCTGACCTCAGGAATTTCAGGCAGTGGTCCCACAATGTTTACTATCTGTGATAGTTTAGAGGTTGCGGAGCGAGTCAAATCTTGGCTTGAAGTTAATTATGTACAAAATGATGAAGGATTCGTGCACATCTGCAAGATAGATCAGCAGGGCTCGAAAGTAACAGGAAGTAAATTATGAAGCTGTATAACATCAAAGAAAATGACGAGCAGGTCTCTTTTGGACAAGCGGTTCGTCAGGGGTTAGGTCGCAATCAAGGGTTGTTTTTCCCAACCAATATCCCAGCACTCGATAACATCGACGCGTTGCTCGAGGAAGACTTTGTAACCCGAAGCAGTAAGATACTTTCGGCGCTTATTGGTGATGAGCTTTCTGAGTCTCAAGTCTCTCAGATGGTAGATACCGCATTTCAGTTCCCAGCGCCTATCAAATCAGTTAAAGACGGCACTTATGCACTAGAGTTGTTCCACGGTCCTACACTCGCGTTTAAGGACTTTGGCGGTCGCTTTATGGCTCAGTCACTAGCAACGGTTTCTAAGGGTGGCAAGATCACTATCTTGACGGCAACCTCAGGTGACACAGGCGCAGCGGTTGCTCATGCCTTCTACGGCATGGCGGATATCAACGTCGTTATTCTGTATCCAAAAGGCAAGATCAGCCCTCTTCAAGAGAAGCTATTTTGTACGCTTGGTAAGAACATTCATACTGTTGCCATTGATGGTGACTTTGATGACTGTCAGGCATTGGTAAAGAAAGCATTTGATGATGAAGCTCTACGTCAAGAGATTGGGCTGAACTCAGCGAACTCAATTAACATCAGCCGTTTGATGGCTCAAATCTGTTACTACTTTGAAGCGGCTGCTCAAATGAGCAAGTCAGAGCGCGAGAATCTGGTGATTTCAGTGCCAAGTGGTAACTTTGGCAACCTAACAGCAGGCTTGCTTGCCAAGGCCTTAGGCCTGCCGATCAAGCGTTTTATCGCAGCCACTAATGCCAATGATACTGTGCCACGCTACCTAGAAACCGGTAAGTGGGAGCCAAAACCAACGGTTGCTACTACTTCAAACGCAATGGATGTTAGCCAGCCAAATAACTGGCCTCGTATTGAAGAGCTTTGTCAGCGCGAAGGCTGGGGATTAGATACTCTTGGTAGCGCAGCCGTAACGGATGAGCAAAGTGCCGCGAGCGTGAAGGAGTTGTACGATTCAGGCTATCTATGTGAGCCTCATGGCGCGATTGCATACCGTGCTCTTCAAGAGCAACTTGCTGAGGGTGAAACTGGCCTGTTCCTATGCACTGCTCACCCTGCGAAGTTCAAAGAAGTGGTCGATGATATCCTAGGTACTGATATCGAATTACCAGGACCTCTGGCAAAGCATGCTGCGATGGACCTGTTGTCAGAAGATCTTGCTAATGATTTTGACCTGTTAAAAACAGTGTTGAGAAAAGTACAGTAATCTTCTGTAGATAAAAAAACGGCGCTCAGGCGCCGTTTTTTTATGTCTGTGGCAAGCTATAGACACAAAAAAGCCCGGCAACGTGAATTGCCAGGCTTTTAGAATTTTTACTAAAGCTCTAGATTATAGAGACTCAGTGAAAGTACGTGCGATAACGTCTTTTTGTTGTTCAGCCGTTAGAGAGTTGAAACGCACAGCATAGCCCGATACACGGATAGTTAGCTGAGGGTATTTCTCTGGGTGCTTAACAGCGTCTTCTAGAGTATCACGCTTAAGAACGTTCACGTTTAGGTGCTGACCGCCTTCGATTTTAGGTGCTTTTTCGATAGCGATTTCGCGGCTCTCGTAGTCACCTAGATCTGAAGCAGGGATTACTTGATCTGCTTCATAGCCAGACGCTGCAACAACACAACGAGCTTCGTTCTTTTCAGAATCTAGTAGCCAGATAGAGTTTAGAAGCTCATCGTTAGCTGCCTTAGTGATTTGAATTCCTTGGATCATAATTTTCTCCTCAGCCACATAAGTGGGTTCGATTTACGGATAAACTTGGAGCTTTTTCAATCGCTCACTGCATGTTTGCCATTTTAATATTGATTTACGTCAAAAAACAACTAAAAACCATATTTTTTTTAAGGTGTTTTCCATGACTATGATCAAGTTATAATTAATTCATTGATTTACAGTTCGATCTTTAACAAGATTGGCGAAATTAGCTGTTATTGTGTAGTTTTTTAACAACATTTGTATCAAGTTTGTTGCTGTATGCGTCGAGTATATCGTGGTGTAAGTGACAACAATTAGAAGATAAAGAGAACTTTTTATGTCGACAAACAAGTTTATTGGCGCGCATGTCTCCGCCGCTGGTGGCGTAGAAAACGCTCCTCTTAGAGCAAAAGAAATTGGTGCAAATGCCTTCGCCTTGTTTACTAAGAATCAGCGACAGTGGGTGGCTAAGCCTTTAACGCAAAAAAGCATTGATTCGTTCAAGAAAAACTGTACGGCGTTAGGGTTCAAATCTGAGCAGATCCTGCCACACGACTCATACTTGATAAATTTGGGTGCCCCTGAAGAAGAAAAGCTAGAGAAATCTCGCGCCGCATTTATTGATGAGATGGAGCGTTGTGAGCAACTTGGTTTGACGCTATTGAATTTCCACCCAGGTAGTCACTTAAAGAAAATCTCAGAAACAGAGTGCCTGGCGCGTATTGCTGAATCCATCAACCTTGCTCACAAAGCTGTACCGAATGTCATAGCGGTTATTGAGAACACCGCAGGGCAGGGTACTAACCTCGGCTGGCGATTTGAACACCTAGCCGAGATCATTGAACAGGTTGAAGATAAAAGCCGCGTTGGCGTATGTATCGATACTTGCCACACCTTTGTTGCAGGGTACGACCTACGAACGTTTGAAGCGTGTGAGGAGACATTTGCAGAGTTTGATCGTGTAGTGGGTATGCACTATCTGCGTGCAATGCACATCAATGATTCAAAAATAGTACTGGGTGGTAAGGTCGATCGACACCACTCATTGGGGGCTGGAGAAATCGGTTGGGATTGCTTTAAGTACATTTGTCAGGACTCCCGTTTTGATGGAATCCCGCTGATCCTAGAGACCATCGAGCCTGAGATATGGAAAGATGAGATTCAAAGCCTGCGAGCGTTCGCACTTTAAATTATTTTTCTAATAGTTTGCTTTATTGGCACGCTTCTTCCATTACTTAAAGTGACAGCCGTCACAAATAGAATTGGAGTGTGCCATGTTTACATCTATCTTCCCTCAAGCTCGTCCATGTCAACGTGGTCAAGGTCACCATCGCTCTCCTCAGCGCAGTACTAAAAAGAAGTAATACCTAAATCCGACTCAGTATGCCAATATCTTCTTTATTGTGACAAAGAGATAGAGAAGACGGCATTGAGTTGGCAAGATTTTATTGAACAGGAGCGCTCGCAAGAGTACTTCCAAATCCTACAAGCTTTTATCGATGAAGAGCGGGCTTCAGGTAAAGCCATTTACCCTGCACCGGAACATGTTTTTGCAGCATTTGAGCAGACACCGATAGAGAAGACTAAAGTGGTCATTCTTGGTCAAGACCCTTATCACGGCCCAAATCAAGCCCACGGTCTTAGCTTTTCAGTGTTGCCGGGTAATAAGATCCCGCCTTCTCTTCGCAACATCTACAAAGAACTCTCACAAGACATTGAAGGCTTTGAGGTGCCAGATCATGGCTATCTAAAGTCTTGGGCAGAGCAGGGCGTGCTGCTACTGAATACAGTGTTGACAGTTGAACAAGGCAAAGCCCACTCTCATGCGAAAAGTGGCTGGGAGATATTCACACAAAAAGCCATTGAGTATTTGGTTAACCAGCAGAAAAATATCGTTTTTATACTTTGGGGAGCGCACGCTCAGAAAAAAGTGGCCAGCATCAATGCGGATGATCACTGTATATTAACGTCACCGCATCCATCTCCATTATCGGCCCGACGTGGCTTTTTTGGTTGCCGACATTTTTCCTTAGCTAACCACTATTTAGATCAATGCGGCAAAAACGGCATAAACTGGCATATCCCAACGGCTAATTTGACGCTTTTTTGAGGTATCCCTAAAACATAGATCGGTAAAATTGCTTAAACTTAAGTTAGTTATTGATATGGAGGGATGAATCATGATGATTGAAAGGATCCGTCGCGAGCACGGGTACATGGTGCGCTTGCTCGCGATCTTGAGGAAGAAACTGACGCAACTGAAAAGTGAAGAACCGATCAACTATACCTTGTTAAAAGAGATTGTTGATTATCTTTGCGATCACTCTGAAAAAACGCACCATCCTAAAGAAGACCTTATTTATCATTACTTTATTGAGAAGTATGGCAAGCAAGATAAGATCAGCAATCTTGAAGCCGAACACATAGTCCTATCTAAGACAACGCACGAATTTTTGGATGTTGTGGAGATGGTATTGCAAGATGCTGTGGTTCCTTTGGATGTATTTTCACAGCAACTTGAAACCTTTATTCAAGAGCAAAAACGACATCTGGATCTTGAGGAGCGTGAAGTTCTACCTTTGATCAATAAAACTTTTAGCACTTCAGATTGGCAATTTCTTGAGAAAAAATGGGGTGCACAAGAAGACGACCCTGTATTTGGTGAGACTATTGCTGATAAGTACAAGCAGCTGGCTGCTAGAGTCAAGCAAACGGATGAAGAGTGCATTTAGTACAGATATAAAAAAGGATGGGTTAGACCCATCCTTTGTCTTTCAAGGGAATCCGTTTTACAGCTGAATGTCTTCTAAGCGATATTCACTGCACACGTCCAAATCTAACAACTCCTTTTGTAGTCTCTGACGATCTTTGATTGCTTCAATTTCACGCCACTTACGTTTTACCGGTTTTGAGCGACCTCTGCGAGTCCCACTTTCTTGTGATTCAAAGATACTTTCAAGTTGCAAGCCATCCATAAGCTATCCCTTCTAACTGTAATTAAGTACTTTTCTAGCGATTACCTAGCGTGGGTTAAAAACCCTTTAACCAGCTAAGCAAGCTTGCCGACATTATTACCATGAACATTGCCACTTTATCTTTGAACTGTTTCGCAATTATTTCTCAATCGTGAAGCTTTTGTTCGTCAATGAGGGCTATTTCACACTGGTCAATAACATAGCTGTATGAAAAGTATACGAAAAAGTGTGCAATTTGATTTCTGATGTCGATGACGGCATGATGCGCTCGAAAACTGTAATTCGAAGAATGGTGTATGGGTAATCGTTTGCCATCTACAATACTCAGGTCAAATTATAAAAAAACCGAGTAGTAACCATTCCATTGCTCTTAATCGAGCCTATTTGAGTACGAGGTTGATGTGACAGACTTAATCAATTTAATGAGTGATCTTCTTTGGGGATCAATTCTTATTTATTTACTTGTTGGTGGTGGTATTTACTTCACCATTCGTCTTGGTTTTATTCAGTTCAGACACTTTGGTCACATGTTCAGTGTCCTGAAAAACAGCCGCAAAGCCGATAAAGCTGGTATTTCTTCTTTCCAAGCACTTTGTACCAGTCTTGCTGCCCGTGTTGGTACCGGTAATATGGCCGGTGTTGCGGTAGCACTAACTTTGGGCGGCCCTGGTGCTATCTTCTGGATGTGGCTAATTGCTATGTTAGGCATGGCAACATCATTTGCTGAGAGTGCTCTGGCACAGCTATACAAGACTAAAGATGAAGACGGTAACTACCGTGGCGGACCTGCCTACTACATGGAAAAAGGTCTAGGCATGCGTTGGATGGGGGCATTGTTTTCTATTTTCCTCATCATTGCGTTTGGTTTGGTTTTTAATGCCGTTCAAGCAAATGCAATTGTTAATGCTGTCATCCATGACTTAGCACTTCCTGCGCATATGCTATCTATTGGTGAGTTTGAATTTGATAGAAATGCACTTATCGGTGGTGTACTTATTGCCGCTCTTGCTTCTTTCGTTATTTTTGGTGGCATTCGAAAAATAGCCCGAACAGCTGAAATTATTGTTCCTTTTATGGCGTTAGCTTACTTAGGCCTCGCGCTGTTTGTAATGTTCACTAACTTGGATAAAGTGCCAGATATATTAGCTCTTATTTTCAAGAGTGCATTCGGTTTACAAGAAGCAGCTGCTGGTGGCGTAGGTTACGCTATTACGCAAGCGATGATTAATGGCATCAAACGTGGTTTGTTTTCGAATGAAGCTGGTATGGGTTCTGCTCCTAACGCAGCTGCGTCTGCAACTCCTTACCCACCGCACCCTGCATCACAGGGTTATGTGCAGATGTTAGGTGTATTTATGGACACTATTGTCATCTGTTCTGCAACTGTAGCAATTATTCTTGTTTCTGGAGAATATGTACCAGGAGGTGAAATGACTGGTATTGAGCTAACTCAGCGAGCATTGACTTCAGAGGTTGGCAATTGGGGTGGCTCATTTATTGCAATCGCAATCTTCTTCTTTGCGTTCACTTCTATTATTGCGAACTACTCGTATGCAGAAACGAACCTTATTTTCCTTGAGCACAACCACAAAGCGGGTCTTAACATCTTCCGTGTGATTGTACTTGGCATGGTATTGTTTGGTTCTGTTGCAAGTATAGATATTGTCTGGGTATTGGCTGATGTCTCTATGGGCTTGATGGCGATAGTGAACATGGTGGCTATCTTGCTACTGTCTGGCATCGTAGTGAAGCTGGCAAAAGACTATAATCAACAGCTAAAAGCGGGCAAGGTGCCAACCTTTAACGCTAAAGACTACCCAGAGCTTCACTCTCAACTAGAAGAGGGTATCTGGGACGACCACGAAGAGCTCAAGGCTCAGGTGCAAAGAAACAAATAATCGACTACGCCGATTAAAACAATAGTAAGAGCCGTGCTGACTTAGCACGGCTTTTTTTATACTCTAGAGAACATATGGTAAGAAACCCGAGTAAAGGACATTGGTATGCTGATTTTAGTCTCACCGGCAAAAACGCTAGATTTTGAATCACCACTGGCAACAGAGCGCTATACACAACCTGATTTTATTGCTGATTCAGCGGAGTTGGTGAAGGTGTGTAAAAAACTGACTCCAGTGGATATCTCTGGCTTGATGAAAGTTAGCGATAAGATTGCAGGACTGAACGTGGCCCGCTTTCAAGAATGGAGCAAAACCTTTACACCAGACAACTCACGTCCAGCGATCCTTGCTTTTAAGGGTGACGTCTATACAGGACTAGAGGCAGAGACATTCAGTGAGCAAGACTTTGACTATGCCGAGCGCCATTTCCGCATGCTATCGGGCCTGTATGGGCTGTTAAAGCCATTGGACCTTATGCAGCCCTATCGCCTAGAGATGGGAACAAGACTCGCCAATAATAGAGGCAGTAATCTGTATCATTTCTGGGGAGATAAGATCACAGAGAAGGTCAATGAAACCTTAGCTGAGCAAGGTGATGATCTTCTGATCAATCTAGCATCAAATGAGTACTTTAAAGCGGTTAAGCCAAAGAATGTCCAAGGCCGAGTTATTACCCCTGTGTTTAAAGACCTGAAAAACGGCCAGTATAAGGTGATTAGTTTCTTTGCTAAAAAGGCAAGAGGCATGATGGCAAAATACATCATTCAGAATCAAGTCGATAGCCTCGATGCTCTAAAGCAATTTGACTACGCGGGTTACTACTTTAGTGATACGGATTCGACGCCGAGAGAGTTAGTCTTTAAGCGAGACCAACAATAACGGTTAACCATTAAACCCAGCTCTTGCTGGGTTTAATATAAGGATACACCCATGATTCTAGAAACACCCAGACTGCTTTTAAGAACATGGAAGCCTACCGACTTTGATGCCTTTGTGCAGATGAACCTCACTCCTGAGGTGATGCGATTTTTCCCCAGTACATTGACCCCAATGCAAAGTGTTGAATCAGCGCGACGCTTGTCTGAAGAACTCGACAAGCAAGGTTGGGGAATGTGGGCTGTAGAATGCAAGCAAACCCATCAATTTGTCGGTATGGTGGGACTGCAGCAACGCTTGGCCGAAGATGGCATTCTGGACACTCATTTTGTGGAAGTGGTTTGGCGATTGCAGCAAGCATTTTGGGGACAAGGCTTAGCCCCGGAGGCAGCAAGTGCAGCAATTACCTATGCCTTCGCACAGTTGCCATTCGATACTATCTACAGCCTAACAGCATTGAGCAATCTTCCCTCTCAGCGAGTAATGCAGAAGATAGGTATGCACAATACTGAAAAAGACTTCCAGCACCCAAAGCTCGGTGCTGATTCTCCTCTTAGCTGGCACTGTCTTTATAAACTCACCAAATCACAGTGGTTAAGCTCGAGACGATCCTAAACTAAGGGAGTCATTTATTTGGGAGTAAAATAATGGAAGCGAGAGTAAGCATCATTACATTGGGGGTGTCAGACTTGAAGCGCTCGCATGCCTTCTATTCCGCACTTGGCTTTCCCTCTAGCTACACTGAAGAGCAAGATATTGTATTTTTCAGAACGTCGGGAGTTTGTATAGCCCTCTATCCAATGCATAAATTGGCTGAAGATATTGGAATTAACCTGCCAGATTATCAAAACCAAGCACCAATGATGACATTAGCGCATAACACCAAAGCACAGCATCAGGTGGATGAGATCCTAGACCTTGCGGTAAAAGCGGGTGGCACTCTGGTTAAGCCCGCTCAGCGAGTATTTTGGGGGGGTTACAGTGGTTATTTTCGAGATCCAGATGGGCATTATTGGGAAATAGCTCATGCCGATTTTTGGCAGTTCAATGAAGATGGTAGTTTACTGATTGAGTAACAAAGAAAAATCCCCGGCTCAAAGAGCCGGGGACTGTATTATTTCTTCTTTTTCTTAGCCTTGGTTGCGGTTTTTGCAGCTGGCTTCTTTTTCTTCTTCTTAAACACTGGTTTTTTGTGTTTAGGGCGAAGCTCCTTGATGAAGCGTTCTTTGATCGCTTCTTTCGTGTAGCGCTCAACACGGTCAATCATTGGTTGATCGTGCGCCTCAACGATAGATACTGCGTTACCTTTTTTGCCTGCTCGCGCTGTACGACCAATACGATGAAGGTATACATCAGCGGTGCGAGGTAAATCGTAGTTAATTACATGGCTAACGTCTGGTAAGTCAATACCACGAGCGGCAACATCGGTCGCCAGTAATACGTTCACTTGGCCATCACGGAAGCGAGCAATCGCGTTGTTACGACGATCTTGAGGCATCTCACCTTGGATCCAGCTACAAGGGATTTGAGCACTGTCCAGTTGTTGACGAAGCTCTGCAAGGCGTTCACGCGTTTTCAGGAAGATAATGCTTCTTTCCGCTTGCTCGGTAATGATGTACTTAAGCAGTTCTAGCTTATGCTCTGCATCATCGGCACGGTGATACCACTGTTGAATTTTTTTACGTTCTTTTAGTGAAGGCTGTGCATCAATTTCTGCAGGGTCTTTAAGTAGGCCTTCGGTGAAGCCTTCAACGCCTTTGCCTTCAAGAGTTGCTGAGAACAATAGCGTCTGTTTACGCCAGCGACACTCGTTCGACAGTCGGTCTACGATTGGGCCAAAGCCCATGTCTAGCATTCGGTCAGCTTCGTCTAAGATTAGCCATTCGATAGCTCGGCAGTCGAAACGCTCTGCGTTGATGTATTCCATCAATCGACCTGGCGTCGCAACCACAATGTCTTGAGTAGTTGATAGGATATCAGCGTGGTCTTGATACATAACACCACCGGTGATGGTGAAAATATTAAGGCTGGTATGTTTTGCTAATTCTTTAGCTTGTTCCGTAATCTGCATCGCCAACTCGCGAGTAGGAGTCAGAATCAATACTCGTGCTGGACCGCCACGACGACGTGGAAAGTCTAAAAGGTATTGCAACGCAGGAAGTACAAAAGCCGCGGTTTTACCTGTGCCTGTTGGGGCAGAAGCTAGGATATCTCTACCGTCCAGGGCTTGAGGGATCGCTTCACTTTGTACTTTTGTTGGCCTTTCAAAGCCGATTTCTTCTATGGCTTTAATAAGGGATTGGTCTAAATCTAACTCAGCAAAAGTTCTTAACACTGCAGTGCTCCGCAAACGGGTGGACGATAAAAGAAAGTATTATAGTTTAATGGTGACGCACGTCACACTCTTATTTACATCTTTAAGTAAAAACTCTGTGTTAGCGCAACAAACTCCGCGCTATAGCCATCACCTTTATGGATAATGAGCTCTGTTTCTTCGGTTGGACCGCTGTTATCCATACCCAATTGCAATTCAAACAAGTAGCGGGTGTAAGCTTTCTTGGGTGTGGTTTTTACCTTACACAATCGACTCAAGTGCCAACCGTTGTTGGTAGCGCGCAAAATACACTGCTTGGCTTCTTCTACGGGTAATATAAAACTCGCGCTACCGCTACTTAAGAGTAGCGCTTTACAAGAGTCTAGAAGGTCTGGGTGAGATAAGGTGTCAGTATGTCTCGCGGTCGCTCTTGTGGTCAGAGAGGATTGTTCACCTGAATTAAAATAAGGAGGATTACAGATAATGGTATCAAATGTTTCCTTATTTGATTTTGAGAAGGAGGCGATATCCGAATGATACAGTCGGAAACGCACTCCCCATGGGCTAGCGTCAATGTTCGTTTTTGCCGCTTCAATCGCAGAGTGATCAATATCTACAGCCACAATATCCAGTTCAGTGTTTCGCTGCGCACACATCAGAGCCAGCAACCCCGTGCCTGTGCCAATATCAATAAGCTTGTTGCTGCGAGTCACATTTGTCCAAGCGCCTAATAGCACCCCGTCGGTGCTCACTGGCATGCCACTATTACCTCCCCAAATAGAGAATGACTTGAACTGGAAGTTCTTTGTTTTTGTCGTCATGGCTAGATTGAACCCTAGGTTGTTTGTAACGAGAATTGTGCTTTGTTTTATGCAAATGCGGTGTATGCAATGGTTTTGTTATTATTTCTGGGTGTTCTGTTGGTTTTTGGTTTAGCTTGAAACACTGCTTTGGTGCGCCTAAACTAGTTGAACACACTGCCATTTGGTTAAAAAATCGAAACTATATGGCGTTTAAGCTCGTTTACTTGAGATTGTTGAATGCCCTGTTCATTATGCTTCTCATAAAAATTAATCATAGAGGCGCTGAATTAGCGCGTCCAGCAAACTATTTATCTTCGAGGTTATTTTGAAGAAGAGCTTATCCATTTCAGACATTGTTGCACTTGGCTTTATGCTATTTGCGTTTTTCTTAGGTGCTGGCAACATCATCTTTCCACCAATGGCCGGCCAATTAGCAGGCGAAAACCTCATACCGGCAATGGGGGGCTTTTTGCTTACCGCTGCGGGACTACCTCTAATTACTGTGGTTGCTGTGGCTACAGCGGGTGGCACATGGGATCATTTAACTAGCGATCTTCCTAAGAAGGTGGCTCTGCTAATCGCTGCGCTAATTTTCATTATCATAGGCCCTGCATTTGCTGCGCCACGAGCAGGCTTAGTAGCTTATGAAATGGGTATTCGCCCGTTTGTTTCTCAACCGGGAACGCTGCACCTTGCACTCTTTTCGATTACCTTCTTTGTTCTAGCGATGGCACTGGCTTGGGCTCAAGGGTCTTTGCTAGATACTATTGGTAAGGTTTTAACCCCTATCATGTTTGTGGGCTTGGTCGCTCTCTCTGTTGCTGTAGTGCTTAACCCTCAAGGTCCGATTATTCATGCGCAGGGTGACTATATGAGTCAGCCCTTTACCAAAGGGATTTTGGAAGGCTACCTAACTATGGATACCTTTGCATCACTGATGTTTGGTATGCTACTTGTTCAAGCGATTAATTCTAAGGGTGTGACAGAACGTAAAGATGTTGGACGCTACCTTATCGCTGCAGGTGTTATTGCTGCTGTAGGACTATGCCTTGTATATATTGCTCTGTTCTATCTAGGAGCGACAAGTAACGGCATTGCTGCTGGGCTTGAGAATGGCGGCGCTATTCTTGCTGAATATGTGAAGGCACTGTTTGGAGATAAAGGTCAGTGGGTTCTTTCGGTCATTGTGCTATTGGCTTGTTTAACTACTGCGGTTGGTTTGATTTCTGCGAGTTCAGATTTCTTCAGCAAAAACACTAAGCTAGACTACAAGTTCTGGGTTGTTGTAAATGGCAGTGCTTGTGCGCTTGTGGCTAATGTTGGCCTTGCACAGTTAATTGAGCTATCTGTCCCTGTACTGTTTGCGCTTTACCCAATTGCTATTGCCTTGGTCGCACTGACTTTTGTTCGCCCATGGCTACCTAATCCCAAATTGGCCTATCGTTTTGTCCTCATGATCGCTTTTATTTGCGCGTTAATCGATGCAGCAAAAGTGGCAGGGCTTGATGTATCGCTATTTAAGTTCTTACCAATGTTTGAACTGGGCCTAGGCTGGGTATTGCCTACCTCTGCTGCTTTAGTTGGCATGCTATTCACGGGTTCACAACAGGCAGGCATAGAGAAGCAAGCAGAAGCCTAATTCATTTAGGATAAAATACGCTTCTCGATACGCGAAAAATCAATAAAAAAGGAGGCACTTTAAATGCCTCCTTTTTTCTATTTCTGTTTTTACTTACAGTGAGTCAGCGTACTCAACAAGGATCTGCTCACACCAAGAAGCGATGCGTTCGTCGCTGAATTCGTACTGAGAGTCTTCATCAAGTGCGAGCCCTACAAACTTGGAGCCATCTTCGGTGAGTGCCTTTGATGCTTGGAATTCATAGCCTTCTACTGGCCAGTAGCCGATAAAGTTAGGTTTGCTTGGCTGAAGCTGCTGATGAAGTAGTCCCATCGCATCCTGAAACCATTCGCCATATCCTTCTTGATCCCCTAAGCCGAATAACGCGACGTGCTTGCCTGTTAGCGGTACGCCATCTATGTCGTGCCATAATGCTCCCCAATCCTCTTGAAGTTCACCGAAATCCCATGTGGAAATCCCTAGAATCAAAAACTCATAGTCGTTCATTAGGGAGAGTGGGGTATCTTTTACATTGTGCAGATCTACAATATCGCTTCCAATGATGTCTCGAATTTTTTCTGCTGCCATTTCGGTATAGCAGGTGGTAGAGCCGAAAAATAGTCCTATTTTCATCATTTTAATTATAGCTAATGGTCATGTTGCTAATTCTACCTTTATTTTTACTAACTTTCAGTGCCCGCCTCTAGCAATCGGCCCAATGCTTGTATACTTTAAGGTGACTATATTGGTATTACTGGAACTTTTAGCTTGTTAAATCAGAATCTTATAGAGCAATTCTTAGATGCCGTCTGGATGGAAAAGGGCTTGTCTGAAAATACCTTAGCCTCTTATCGGTTGGATCTAAGCAAGCTATCGCAATGGCTTGAGCAGAATAAGTCCGATTTATCCTCAGTCAGTTACCAAGAGCTATTAGATTATCAAGCTTGGCTGGTGGACAAGAACTTTGCCCAATCTAGTCGCGCTCGAATGCTGTCTGCTATGCGCCGATTGTTTCAATATCTTTATCGAGAAAAAATACGCTCTGATGACCCTAGTGCGTTATTGATCAGGCCTAAGCTTCCAAAGCGGCTACCAAAGGATATTAGCGAGCAACAGGTGGAGAGTCTGCTTGATGCGCCCAATGTAGATGACCCGATAGAGCTTCGCGACAAGGCGATGCTTGAGCTTTTATATGCAACTGGTTTGCGTGTATCAGAGCTTGTAGGGCTTACCATGGAAAACATGAGCTTGCGCCAAGGTGTAGTACGAGTAGTGGGTAAAGGGGGAAAAGAGCGATTAGTTCCTATGGGTGAAAATGCCATTGATTGGATTGAACGTTTTCTTACCCATGGCCGGTCTCAATTAATGGGAGAAAATTCCTCGGACGTTGTATTTCCGAGTAAGCGCTCTCGTCAAATGACACGACAAACATTTTGGCACCGTATCAAGTACTATGCACAGATTGCTGGTATTGATACTGATACGTTATCACCACACGTGATGAGACATGCTTTTGCCACTCATTTATTGAACTATGGTGCAGACTTACGTGTCGTACAGATGTTGCTGGGGCATAGTGACTTATCTACGACTCAAATTTATACTCATGTTGCCACAGAGAGATTGAAACAAATTCATCAGCAGCATCACCCAAGAGCGTGATCGTGCAGTTTTTATGTTCACACGCTGTACCCATTATTTAGTAGGAAATTGTATGAATATTTTAGGTCGAGTCTTCGGCTTGGTTATGTGCTCTTTAGTTGCCTTTAGTGTGAGTGCAACAGAGTTTAACGAGGCTCAGATTAAGGAACGATTCGCTAAAATCGGTGTATCCGTAATGCAAATCGAATCTATTGAGGTTGATGGATTGGTAGAAGTGACCACCAATCAGGGAACCTTTTATGCAACCCCAACGGGCGATTACTTTATTCCTGGTAAATTGTACTCTCTCGATGATAAGGGTAATTTCCAAGATGTTGCTGCACTTAGGAATGGCCCAAAGATCGTAAGCCTACTAGACCAAGCCAGCGATGAGATGATTGTATACAAGGCAGACAATGAAAAATATGTTGTGACTGTCTTTACGGATATCTCTTGTGGCTACTGCCTGAAGCTACATCGCCAAATGGCGGAATACAACAAGCTAGGCATCACAGTGCGCTACCTTGCGTTCCCAAGAGCGGGTGATCGCAGTGATATCGGCCAAACTATGGCTAATATCTGGTGCAGCGCCGACCCAGCTAAAGCGATGAACGATGCTAAGCTACGTGGTGAAGACGTGAGTGCTTCTAGCGACAGTATTCAGCAGTGCCAAACTACGGTTTCAGAGCAATACCAATTAGGCAAAGCCATTGGCGTGTCAGGTACTCCTGCGGTTTATACCTCAAAAGGTATGAATGTGGGCGGTTATCTGTCACCTGAAGACCTACTGAAGCGACTAGAATCACAAGGCTAACCCCTATAAGCGCTGTCATTGAGCACAGCGCTTTTCTTTCTCATTACTAGACCTAAGAAGCCATGATCGAGATTAAACGTCGTCCCGCTGCTGATATTTCCAATCTGCCCACAACACTGTCTGCATTGATGCGACGCATTTATGCCGCTCGTGGTATCGAGTCTTCGGTGCAACTTGAGCGCGGTGCTAAAGGGTTGCTTCCACCGCAGAAGCTTCATGGCATCAAAGCGGCAGCAGAGCTGTTGCTTAGTGCTATTAAAGAGAACAAGCGCATTATTGTGGTTGGAGATTTTGATGCGGATGGCGCCACCTCGTCGGCATTGTCAGTGCTGGCGCTGCGAATGCTAGGTTCGAGCAATGTCGATTATCTCGTGCCGAACCGTTTCGAAGATGGCTATGGCTTAAGTCCTGAGGTGGTGGAACAAGCCATTGAGATGGGCGTTGATCTCATCATGACAGTAGATAATGGCGTTTCGTCTATCGAAGGGGTGCGATTTGCCAAGCAAAACAACATTCAAGTATTGGTGACGGACCATCACTTGCCTGGACATGTATTGCCTGAAGCCGATGCAATGGTGAACCCAAACCTTCATGAATGCGACTTTCCATCCAAGGCATTAGCTGGGGTTGGTGTTGCCTTTTATTTGATGGTGGCGTTGCGAGCATTGATGCGCCAAACCAATTGGTTTAATGAATCTGGCGTGGCAGAGCCTAATCTTACGGAACTGCTTGATTTAGTGGCGCTAGGTACTGTCGCCGATGTCGTGCCTCTGGATGAGAACAATCGAATCTTGGTGCATCAAGGCCTGCAGCGCATTAGAGCTGGCCTAGGTCGTCCCGGTATTCAGGCTCTCATTGAGGTATCAAAGCGAGAGTCTAGCCGTTTGGTGGCGTCTGATTTTGGCTTTGCATTAGGGCCACGTATTAACGCGGCTGGACGCTTGGATGACATGTCGTTTGGCGTAGAGCTATTGATGTGCAATAACATTCATGCCGCCAGACGTATGGCCACTGAGCTTGATGCGCTTAATATCACGCGCCGAGAAATTGAAGAGGGAATGAAGCAAGAAGCGCTCGCCTTTTGTGAGCGATTGCAGTTCAGCTCCGATCAAGAAATGCCCTATGGAATAACGCTATTCCAACGTGATTGGCACCAAGGGGTGATTGGCATTCTTGCTTCAAGAATCAAAGATAAATTCCATCGACCTGTCATCGCATTTGCCGATGGTGGTGATGGTTTTATTAAAGGATCCTGTCGTTCAATCAAAGGGCTACATATGCGTGATGCCTTAGATAAGATTGACGTACAAAATCCTGGATTAATCCTAAAATTTGGTGGGCACGCCATGGCTGCGGGTTTGACGATTAAAGAGATGGACTTTACTCGCTTCAGTGAATTATTTGATCAAGCGGTTCGAGATGAGGTAGATGAGCATGCCTTAAAGGGCATTGTATTGTCTGACGGTGAGTTAACACCGGAAGAGTTCAATATGCACACCGCAATGGAGATCCGTAATGGTGGTCCTTGGGGGCAAGCCTTTCCTGAGCCTATCTTTGATGGTGAGTTTAAGGTATTGCATCAAAAACTAGTGGGCGAGAAGCACCTTAAGCTCATGCTTGAGCCTTTGCATAAATCTCATGCCACCAACATAATGATCGATGCGATTGCCTTTAATGTCGATCTGCGTCGCTGGCCAGATCCTGCAACCACTAAGATAAAAATGGCCTATCGGCTTGATATCAATGAGTTTAGAGGCAACCAATCACTACAACTTATGGTTGAACATATTGATGCTGCCTAACAAGGCAGCTCAGTTTACTTCTTCTTAATATCCACTAACTTCAAAATATTTCTGTATCTTGGTCACATTTTTGAGTAAAATTCCGCGGTTATTTTCTATTCAAAATATTGGCCAAAGATGTTTGAAATCAATCCGATTAAAAACCGCCTACAGGACGTGTCTGAACGCACGAATGTCCTGAGGGGGTACCTTTGACTATGACGCTAAGAAAGAGCGCCTAGAAGAAGTAAATGCAGAGCTAGAACAACCGGATGTATGGAATGAACCTGAGCGTGCCCAAGCGCTAGGTAAAGAACGTGCATCATTAGAAGCTGTCGTTGAAACTATTGATTTATTGGATCAAGGTGTAGAAGACGCAGAAGGCTTACTTGAGTTAGCGGTTGAAGAAGAAGACCAAGAAACCTTTGACGAGATTGAACCTGAACTGGCTGAGCTTGAAGCTAAGCTCGCGAAATTAGAGTTCCGTCGTATGTTCTCTGGTGACCACGATGGCGCCGATTGCTACATAGACCTTCAATCTGGTTCTGGTGGTACAGAGGCGCAAGATTGGACCAACATTATGCTACGTATGTATTTGCGCTGGGCTGATGCTAAAGGGTTCAAGACAGAGGTTATCGAGGTTTCCGAGGGTGAAGTTGCTGGCCTTAAGGGTGCAACAGTGAAGATCTCTGGCGAGTACGCCTACGGCTGGCTTCGCACTGAAACGGGTGTACACCGTTTGGTACGTAAATCACCGTTTGACTCCAGTGGTCGTCGCCATACCTCGTTTGCATCTGCATTTATTTACCCAGAGATTGATGACAACATTCAGATCGATATTAACCCATCAGATCTTCGTATTGACGTATACCGCGCCTCAGGTGCTGGTGGTCAGCACGTAAACACCACTGAATCTGCGGTTCGTATTACTCACGTACCGACTAATATTGTGGTTCAGTGTCAGAATGACCGTTCTCAACATAAGAACAAAGACCAAGCAATGAAACAGCTTCGCGCTAAATTGTTTGAGTTTGAACTGCAAAAGCAAAACGCTGAGAAACAAGCGAACGAAGATGCGAAATCAGACATAGGTTGGGGTAGTCAAATCCGCTCGTATGTATTAGATGATTCGCGAATCAAAGACCTTCGCACTGGTGTAGAAAACCGAAATACTCAAGCCGTTCTCGACGGTGACCTAGACAAATTTATCGAAGCCAGCCTGAAGTCTGGACTGTAAAAAGGGTGAAATATGACTGACCAAGTTCAAATTGATGAAAACAAACTGATTGCAGAGCGCCGTGCGAAATTGGATTCAATCCGCAAGGAGTGTCAAGCAAACGGTCACCCTAACGACTTTCGTCGTGACAGCCTAGCGGGTGACCTGCAAGCTCAGTTTGGTGAGAAATCAAAAGAAGAGCTAGAAGAACTTAACCATGTTGTGGCTATTGCTGGCCGTATCATGGCAAAACGTGGTCCATTCTTGGTAATTCAAGAAACCTCTGGCCGCATCCAAGCATACGCTGCGAAAGATGTGCAGAAAGATCTTAAAGCGAAATACCAAGGTCTTGATATCGGTGACATCGTTGGTGTCAAGGGTGCGCTACATAAATCAGGTAAGGGTGACCTATACGTGAACATGGAAGAGTACGAGTTGCTGACTAAGGCACTGCGTCCTCTACCAGAGAAGTTCCACGGTCTAACAGACCAAGAGATGCGTTACCGTCAGCGCTACGTTGACCTTATCGTGAACGAAGATTCTCGCTCTGCATTCATCATTCGCTCTAAGCTAGTATCGTCAATCCGCAACTTCATGAGCTCAAAAGGCTACCTAGAAGTTGAGACGCCAATGATGCACGTGATCCCTGGTGGTGCGACTGCGCGTCCATTTATCACGCATCACAACGCGTTAGATATCGACATGTACTTGCGTGTTGCTCCTGAGCTTTACCTTAAGCGTCTAGTAGTTGGTGGCTTTGATCGCGTATTTGAGATCAACCGTAACTTCCGTAACGAAGGTCTATCTCCACGCCACAACCCAGAATTCACCATGATGGAATTCTACCAAGCTTACTCTGACTACAAGGACCTTATGGACCTTACCGAAGAGATGCTAAGCACAGTAGCTGTAGATGTATTGGGTTCAACGTCAATGCCTTACGGTGAAGAAACCGTTGAGTTTGGCGGCACTTACGCTCGCATGAGCATGTTTGAAGCGATCAAGCACTACAACCCAGACCATGCTGAGATCCAGGCGCTAACGGAAGCAGACCTACAAGATCGTGACAAGATGGTAGCCATCGCTAAATCGGTACACGTACAAGTAGAAACATTCTGGACTTGTGGTCAGCTTCTTGAAGAGATCTTTGGTGAAACGGCTGAGCCTCAGCTAATTCAGCCGACTTTCATTACAGGTTACCCAGCAGATATCTCTCCACTGGCTCGTCGTAGCGACAGCAACCCATTCTTCACTGACCGCTTTGAGTTCTTCATTGGTGGCCGCGAAGTAGCAAATGGTTTCTCTGAGCTTAACGATGCAGAAGATCAAGATGCGCGCTTTAAAGCGCAGGTAGATGCGAAAGATGCAGGTGATGATGAAGCAATGTACTACGATGCTGATTACATTACAGCACTAGAGCACGGTCTTCCGCCGACAGCAGGTCAAGGTATTGGTATTGATCGCCTAGCGATGCTATTTACCAACACTCACACTATTCGTGACGTAATCCTATTCCCTGCGATGCGCCCTCAGCAATAATCGCAGTTATAGAAGAATGAACAAGCCACATCAGTAATGATGTGGCTTTTTTTATGTTCCTGACTCTACGGGCTCAACTTCTTCTTGAAGTTCAAGTAGATTAATCGCAATAGCGACAAAATCACTATCAGTAATAATGCCGACCAACTTGCTATTTTGGACGACGGGTAGACAGCCAACCTTGCGCTTTTGCATCATCATTGCACTTTCTCGCAACCCTGCATGAGGGCTTACTGTGATGACACTCTTACACATAGCTTGGTTCAGAGGAGTATCCAAGTTATACGCGCTTTTGTCAGGGTTAATCTGCAAGCTAGAGTCTTGAGCGGCCAAAATATCCCTTTGAGTGACTAAGCCTAATAGCTCATCATCAACATCGACAACAGGCACGTGCCTAATATCATGCTCTGCCATCAGCTTTTTAGCATCAGCCAGAGTGTTGGAACGCAACAGGGTGTAGGGGGTGCGAGTCATAAGCTCGACAATTTTTATCATAATAATCTCCTAGCAAGTTCCTAATCGATTCAACTGATTTAACTATAGTAATCAGGGCAAATTTATACTTTGATTTACACCTAATATTTGCTCAAATATTTGTACTTTTTGTTCCTCATAATCAACAAGTTATTACATGTAAACTCGATTTTATTTGCATACCATGTGTGACTGGTATCATATGATTGAATTATTTGTAGTTGTAACCTTTTGTATTCGATATAGATCTTCCATTTTTACAAGTGGCTTAGATAGAAAATTAAACTAATTAAATACTTATAAATGGATATAACTATGAATAAATGGATGTTGGCTACGTTCCTAAGTTCAGTGGCATTAAATGGATATGCAATAACGTTGGGAGATGAAGCGACCGAGAGTCGATACAATGTGAGTATTCGCTCTAGTGAAATGGCTGAATTTCCCATCTGTATGGGATCACTAGTGGATAGATACTGGGTGTTAACCGCCGCGCATTGTGTGGTGATGCCTGGAGACGATGAGGAGAGTGAAAAAGATTACCATGTGACTCTACCTGGAAAACTCGCTATAACATTTGGTTCTATTAGCTTAGAGGTATCTGACGATGGTACTCCAAGCGATATCAATAATATTATCAATGTATCTCATATTGTTGTTCATCCCAGTTACAGAAGAGTGCATCAGGTCGAAATGACAGAACTTGGCGATGAGCTCATCAGTACAACGATGACAGATGACATCGCACTACTTAGATTAGAATTACCGTTAGACTCTATTGCTCCAGTGACTCTTGCGTCACCGGCCAAAATGGCAGAAATAGAACCCGTGTTAATGGATGCATGGCGCGCTTTAGTTGGGGGAGACACGCGTCCCTCAAATATACATTTGGCCGGTTGGGGAAGTAAAAATGAACAAGACCCGTACGCCAAAAAAGTGTCGGTTAGTTTGCAGGAAACCCAGTTAGCGTACTTCCCCGTATTAGAATGTTTTAATCGACTTGAGTCAGGAAAAAATTACCCAGAGTTTATCCCTAATAGTGCAGACCCATCAAAATTTTGTACCCAACCTACTAAGTGGAGTGAATATCAATATATAGATCCTGATGATCCAGAAGAAGAGCCGATTTATGAGGGGCAATTGGTAGGTAACTCAGCGTGTCTAGGTGATAGTGGTACAGCATTGATTGCAACAGATGTAAACAATACAGAATATCAAGTAGGAGTTGCTAGTGGTGGCCCTCTTGTTGAGCCTATTTGTGGCTCTGTGACAATTCCAAATTTCCATTCCAAAGTTTCTTATTATTATGATTGGATTCAGGAGTATTTAGGTAATGAAAGTGCTCCTGAATCTACAATCGTGCCTCCAGAGTTCATTGAAAATGCGAATCAAAGTATTGATGCTCCTGAGGATGAAGGGTCTGCGGGTGATGGGGATTCCGACGAAGTTACATTACCAGAAGAAGATACTGAAATTTGTGACGAATCAGCATCAGTATTTAAAGAATGTGGTGAGTCGAGCTCTGGTAGCCTCGGTACTTTAGGGGTTGGGCTTCTAGGCTTAATCGTTCTGTATAGAAGGCTAAGGAATAGGGTCCTCTAAGTATATAGATTGCCTCTAAGTGCGCGTCCAATGACTTCATTGGGCGTTTCTGCATTTATATGGTTTGCAGTTAGGTACTTCAGCATCTTTTCTTGATCTTGTCTGGTGGCAATCTATACTAGCGCCCTGCAAAATATTTAGCCTAGGATCCTTAGTCGCCATGCAAGTTTCAGATTTTCATTTTGATCTACCCGATGAGTTGATCGCTCGTTATCCAATGCCAGATCGTACCTCAAGTCGTCTGCTGCACCTGACGGGTAATAGCGGAGAGCTTCAAGATAAAAACTTTACGGATGTATTAGACTCGATCAATGAAGGCGATTTATTGGTGTTCAATAATACTCGAGTGATTCCTGCTCGCGTATTCGGTCGTAAGGCCAGTGGCGGAAAGATTGAGGTCTTGGTTGAGAGAATGGTGGATGAGCACACTATCTTGGCTCATGTTCGCTCTTCTAAATCACCTAAGCCAGGTACGCAATTGTTCCTTGGTGATAAAGATCAATACTCGGCTGAGATGATTGCTAGGCACGGCGCTCTATTTGAGATTCGCTTCAGCTCAGACAAGGCAGTACTGCAGATCTTAGAAGAGGTTGGGCACATGCCTTTACCTCCCTATATTGATCGCCCAGATGAAGACTCAGATCAAGAGCGCTATCAAACGGTATACAATGAGAAACCAGGCGCGGTGGCAGCACCTACTGCGGGACTGCACTTTGATGATGTGATTCTTGAAAAGATTAAGGCCAAAGGCGCTAAACTCGCTTTTGTTACCTTGCATGTTGGTGCAGGTACCTTTCAGCCGGTAAAAGTAGATAATATTCTCGAGCACCACATGCATGCTGAGTATGTCGAAGTCACTCAGGAAGTGGTTGATGCCATCAATGAAACCAAGGCATCTGGTGGCCGTGTCATCGCTGTTGGCACAACGTCTGTGCGTTCGCTAGAGAGTGCAGCTCAAGATGCTCGTAATAATGGTACTGAGCTTAAGCCTTTCTTTGGCGATACTGACATCTTTATCTACCCCGGTTATGAGTTTCAGTTGATAGATTGCCTGTTAACCAATTTCCACCTGCCTGAGTCGACCTTGATCATGTTAGTCAGTGCGTTTGCTGGCTATGACAATGTGATGGGTGCTTATAAGCATGCAGTAGAGCAGGCGTATCGCTTCTTTAGTTATGGCGATGCGATGTTTGTGACTCGTAAGGGTTTGTAAGTAAGTTGAAAAGTTAGAAACCGTTTCGGTTTATTCGGAAGGGTTCTATACAATTCTTTTTCTGAGAGTTGCTGTTTTATGGGGGCCTTGTTTCGCAAGGCCTTTCGCGTAAAACTTAGCAACTCTTTTTTGGGACAAGTCTGAAAGTCGATTAATGTCCTAAACTAACCGTCAGATTGTTTCTCTGGCGCATTGGAGTTATTAGTGAAATTTGAACTAAAGAAAACCGACGGTGTAGCTCGTCGTGGTCAACTAGATTTTGAACGAGGTTCTGTTCAAACCCCTGCTTTCATGCCTGTAGGTACCTATGGCACAGTGAAAGGCATGACACCAGAGGAAGTAAAGGGGACTGGCGCTGAGATTCTATTGGGCAATACCTTTCACCTTTGGCTTAGACCTGGCCAAGAAGTGATGAAGCTGCATGGTGATTTGCATGACTTCATGAACTGGCAAGGTCCTATCCTTACGGATTCAGGTGGTTTTCAAGTATTCAGCCTAGGTGATATCCGTAAGATCACTGAAAAGGGTGTGCATTTCCGTAACCCAGTAAATGGTGACAAGATTTTCATGGATGCTGAGAAATCTATGGAAATTCAAAAAGATCTTGGCTCTGATGTAGTGATGATCTTTGATGAATGTACGCCTTACCCAGCAACGCATAACGAAGCACAGAAATCGATGGAGATGTCTCTTCGTTGGGCTCAGCGCTCGCGCGATCACTTTGATAAGCTAGAAAACCCTAATTCTCTATTTGGAATTGTGCAGGGTGGTGTTTACGAAGATCTGCGTGATGTTTCAGTTGAAGGTCTGACTAAGATCGGTTTTGATGGTTATGCGGTTGGTGGTCTTGCTGTGGGTGAGCCAAAAGAAGACATGCACCGTATCCTTGAGCATACGTGTCCGCAATTGCCTATCGACAAGCCTCGCTACCTAATGGGTGTAGGTAAACCTGAAGACTTGGTAGAAGGTGTTCGTCGCGGTATCGACATGTTTGACTGCGTAATGCCGACTCGAAATGCACGTAATGGTCACCTGTTTGTGACTGGCGGTGTGATCAAGATCCGAAACGCGAAACATAAAACGGATACAACCCCTCTAGATCCTGAGTGTGACTGTTACACTTGCCAGAACTATTCTAAATCGTATTTGCATCATCTAGATCGTTGTAATGAGATCTTGGGCTCTCGCCTGAACACCATTCATAACCTTCGTTACTATCAGCGCTTAATGGAGAGCATCCGCACAGCGATTGATGAAGACAGGTTTGAATCTTTTGTAGAAGAGTTTTATGCGCGTCGTGACCGCGATGTGCCGCCGATGCTAAAAGCTGACGCAGAATAAAAAAACAATCATAGAAGGTGATGTAATCGTACAAATTGTTGCATCTTCCTTAGTGGCTTTATCGCTTACCCCTTGAAAAAGGGCGGATGAGGCCACATTTAGTCTTATAACTTAAATTTATTATTTTTAAAAAGGGGATTTTTAATGAGTCTATTCATTTCTCAAGCTCACGCAGCTACTGAAGGACCTGCTGGTGGCGGTTTTGAAATGCTGATCATGCTAGGTATGTTCGCAGTTATTTTCTACTTCATGATTTACCGTCCACAATCTAAGCGTGTTAAAGAGCACAAAAACCTAATCGCTTCTATGGGCAAGGGTGATGAAGTTCTAACTAGCGGTGGTCTAGTTGGTAAGATTTCTTCAATCTCTGAAGAGAATGATTTTCTTGCTATCGAACTGAACCCAAATAACGAAGTTGTAATCAAAAAGGACTTTGTTACTGCAGTGCTACCAAAAGGTACGCTGAAATCTCTTTAAGAACAGCTAGAGGATCCTCGCTGTGTTAAACCGTTATCCGTTATGGAAGTACTTGATGGTGGTTATGGCCATCTTAGTTGCGGCTTTGTACGCGCTTCCGAATCTTTACGGTGAAGATCCAGCCATTCAAGTCACAGGGGCACGTGGTGCCTCTGTTGATATGGCAACCATGGACTCTGTCACCAATGCTCTTGATAAAGAGAATCTTTCCCACAAATCTATCGCACTAGAGAATGGCTCCATTCTTGTTCGCTTCAATGACACTGATACCCAAATTAGTGCACGTGATGTAATTAGCGAAGCGCTAGGCTCAGATCTTATCGTTGCACTTAACCTTGCTCCAGCCACTCCAAGTTGGCTAGAAAGCATTGGTGCTAACCCTATGAAGCTTGGTCTTGACCTGCGTGGCGGTGTTCACTTCTTGATGGAAGTGGATATGGACGCTGCGATGGACAAGCTGATATCGCAGCAAGAAGAAGCCTTCCGCAGTGAATTACGTGAAGACCGAATTCGTTACCGTGCAATTCGTGCCGGTGAAGATTCAGTTGAAGTGATTTTGCGTGATGCAGAGCAGCTTGCTCAAGCAGAAACCACGCTTAAGTCTAAGCACCCAGACATGATATTTGTTGATTCTGATAGCAATGGTCGCTTTATGCTGACGGCTACCTTCAACGAAGCGCGTCTTACTGAAATTCGCAACTACGCTGTTGAGCAAAATATCACTATCTTGCGTAACCGTGTGAACGAATTAGGTGTTGCTGAGCCATTGGTTCAACGTCAAGGTTCTAGCCGTATCGTTGTTGAACTGCCAGGTGTTCAAGACACTGCGCGCGCTAAAGAAATCCTAGGTGCTACGGCAACACTAGAGTTCCGTGAAGTTGATATGCAGGCAGACTTAGCCGCTGCTGCCAATGGTCGTGTACCAGCAGGTAGTGAAGTTAAGTATGACCGAGATGGTCGTCCGGCTGTATTGAAAAAGCGTGTCATTCTTGGTGGTTCTAGCATTACCGATGCAAGCTCAAGTGCTGATGAATATGGCCGTCCTCAAGTAAACATCTCGCTAGATAGCGAAGGTGGTAGCAAGATGTCTGCTTTCTCTCGTCAGAACATTGGCAAGCTGATGGCAACGGTATTTGCTGAATACAAAGACAGTGGTAAGCGCACACCTGAAGGTAAAGTCATCCTTGATAAGCATGAAGAAGTCATCAACCAAGCGACCATTCAGTCTGCTCTTGGTCGTAGCTTCCGTATCACAGGTATTGACTCTGCTTCTGAAGCACACAACCTAGCATTGCTACTTCGTGCCGGTGCATTGATTGCGCCAATCTCGATTGTAGAAGAGCGTACCATTGGTCCTTCTATGGGTCAGCAGAATATCGATATGGGTATTCAGGCGTGTATCTGGGGTATGGTGGCAGTAATGCTATTTACTCTTATTTACTACCGTAAGTTTGGCTTTATTGCCAACATGGCACTAATGGCGAACCTTGTATTGATTATCGGTGTAATGTCGATGATTCCTGGTGCGACAATGACGCTACCGGGTATTGCGGGTATCGTATTGACAGTCGGTATGGCGGTCGATGCCAACGTTCTGATATTCGAGCGTATCCGTGAAGAATTGCGTGAAGGTCGAAACCCTCAGCAAGCTATTCACCAAGGTTATGCGAACGCATTTAGTACCATTGCCGATGCCAACATTACAACGCTACTGACTGCAATCATCTTGTTTGCTGTAGGTACCGGTGCGATTAAAGGCTTTGCTGTGACTCTGTCTATCGGTATTTTAACCTCAATGTTTACTGCGATTATCGGTACACGTTGTGTGGTTAACCTGCTGTACGGCGGCAAGCGTGTTAACAAACTGTCGATCTAATTGAAGGTATTTCCATGTTTCAAATAATGAAAGCTGACAAAACGATCGACTTTATGCGCTGGTCAAAAGGCGCAGTAGTATTTTCGTTGTTAATGATTGCAGCTTCTATCTATACCATTTCAACCAACTGGTTGAACTGGGGTCTAGATTTTACCGGTGGTACTCTGATTGAGGTGGGTTTTGAACACCCAGCTAATCTAGAGGAAATCCGAGCCTCTCTGGATGAAAAAGGCTTTGGCGATGCAACCGTGCAAAACTTTGGTTCTGCTCGTGATGTAATGGTGCGTTTGCGCCCACGTGAAGACCTACAAGGTGAGCAGCTTGGTAGCCAAATCATTCGTGCTCTAGAAGAAGGCACTGGCGAATCTGTTGAGATGCGTCGTGTTGAATTTGTGGGGCCTAATGTAGGTGACGAACTGGCAGAGGCGGGTGGTCTGGCGATCATCGTTTCTCTTATCTGTATCTTGCTGTACGTGTCTATGCGATTTGAGTGGCGTCTGGCTGCGGGTGCGGTACTTGCACTCGCGCACGACGTTATCATTACGGTGGGTATCTTTTCTATCATGCAGATTGAGGTAGACCTGACCATCGTTGCGGCACTATTGACGGTTGTCGGTTACTCCCTCAACGATACCATCGTTGTATTTGACCGGATTCGTGAGAACTTCCGTAAGATGCGTAAGGGTGACTCGGTTGAGATCATCAACGGTGCAATTACTCAGACATTGAGCCGTACCTTGATAACATCCGGTACAACCTTGTTCGTAGTTATTGCCCTATTTACTAAAGGCGGCGCTAACATCCACGGCTTTGCAACAGCATTGCTATTGGGTATCACAGTAGGTACATACTCATCTATCTACGTAGCATCGAACTTGGCGCTGAAACTGGGTGTCTCTCGTGAGCACTTAATGCCACCTCAAGTTGAGAAGGAAGGCGCAGAATTTGACGAAATGCCTTAAGCCTTCGTTTAATTTCTAGTAGTCTTTTAAAGCGGTCAACGGTGAGTTGGCCGCTTTTCTTTTGAGCCCAATGTTGTAAGGAAACACCATGTCAGTAATTACGAATAACAGTGCAGTGACTATGCACTTTGCTATCAAGCTTGAAGATGGGTCTATTGCCGATAGCACCTATCAAATGGGTAAGCCCGCTAAGTTAGTGATTGGTGATGGCAGTTTGAGTGACAACTTTGAGGCATGCTTGCTGGGTTTGCAGGCAGGAGATAAAAATAGTGTTGAGCTAAAAGCGGTCGACGCTTTTGGTTTATCTAACCCAGATAACATTCACCATATGGATCGTGCCAAGTTTGTTGGTGAGGCGCAGGTTGAGGTTGGCACTATCATGGCGTTTAACGGTCCTGATGGTGTAGAGATCCCTGGCATCATTACTGAGATTGCCGGTGATTCAGTGACCGTCGATTTCAACCATCCTCTAGCAGGTCGTGATGTCACCTTCGACGTAGAAATCGTCGCGATTGATTAGCCCTCGAACATCCTACTCTTCAACTAAACTTACCTAGCAGGAATACCCACTCACTATTCGTGGTCATTCCTGTCTTGAGGTTACCTCGATAATATCGGTACAATGGCGCGACTTTGAGTTGCTCATTGACTGGGTAACAAGGCCTTCACTAATGAAAGATAAGACAATGGAAATCCTATTAGCTAACCCTCGTGGTTTTTGTGCTGGTGTAGACCGAGCAATCAGCATCGTCGAGCGAGCGCTTGAGATGTATCAACCACCGATCTATGTCCGTCATGAAGTGGTGCACAACCGTTTTGTGGTAGAAGGACTTAAGGCACGTGGAGCCATTTTTGTCGAAGAACTCAGTGAAGTACCAGACGACAATATTGTTATCTTTTCGGCGCACGGTGTTTCTCAAGCAGTACGCAAAGAAGCCAAGCAGCGTGATTTAACCGTCTTTGATGCAACCTGTCCTCTAGTGACTAAAGTGCATATGGAGGTGGCTCGCGCTAGCCGTAAGAGTATTGAAGTAGTACTTATTGGTCATGCTGGACACCCAGAAGTAGAAGGCACCATGGGGCAGTACGCCAGCGAAACCGGTGGTATGTATCTAGTGGAGAAGCCGGAAGATGTAGACTCACTAGTAGTGAAAGACCCGTCTAATCTACACTATGTGAGCCAAACTACGCTCTCAGTTGATGAAACAGCAGATGTTATCGATAGATTGCGTCAAGTGTTCCCAGAGATCCAAGGTCCACGTAAGGATGACATTTGCTACGCTACTCAAAACCGTCAAGATGCAGTACGCACAATGGCAAATGAAGTAGACGTGATGATAGTCGTTGGTTCTAAGAATTCATCGAACTCGACACGACTCAAAGAACTAGCGGAGAAACTAGGCACTCCAGCCTATCTGACAGACTGCCCTGAAGATCTCGATTCACAGTGGTTCAAGGGTAAGAATAAGGTTGGGATGACAGCAGGAGCCTCTGCACCTGAAGAGCTCGTTAATACGATCTTAGATAAGATCAAGACCTTATCAGATTGCAATGTGGTGACGGAAATTACCGGTCGCGAAGAGAACATGTTCTTCGAGGTCCCTAAAGAATTGCAAGTTAAAGCGGTTTAGCGTTTCTATGAACTAAAAAACGGGCTCCCAATTGGGAGCCCGTTTTGTTTTGTGTTGACTAAGTCCTAAGCGTTTTCAGTGACTGGCTTAGGTTTCTCTTCGTCAAGGTACTCGTCATCGCCCTTGCCTTTCGAGATCTTAATCACCGTGCCTGTAATACCTAGCATCGTTAGTACACCAACTATGGTAGAAACCTGCATACCTAGGCCAAAGCCAAGTGTTGAGTTGTTTAGGATGAAGGTAATAACTACAGTGGTCATGAACATTGCAGGAACCGTTGTTACCCAGTGGAACTTGTTGTGACGCAATAGGTAAGCAGAAGCAGTCCAAAGCATCATTACTGCGGTCGTTTGGTTAGCAAAACCAAAGTAGCGCCAGATAACACCGAAGTCTACTTGAGTTAGGATGCCACCCACAACGAACAGTGGAACAGCCATCATTAGGCGGTTACGCATAGCGCGTTGGTCTAGATTGAAGTATTCAGCAAGGATCAAGCGGCTTGAGCGGAATGCAGTGTCGCCTGAAGTGATTGGCAGGATAACAACACCTAGGAAGGCGATGATGCCACCAAATACGCCCAGTAGACCAAATGATGAGTCATAAACCACTTTACCTGGGCCGCCATTTGCAACCACGTCAGCCAATGCTTCTACAGAGCCGAAGAAGGATAGTGCTAGTGCACACCAGATAAGAGCGATAATGCCTTCACCAATCATTGCGCCGTAGAATACGAAGCGACCATTCTTTTCGTTATCCATGCAGCGAGCCATCAGTGGAGACTGAGTCGCGTGGAAACCAGAGATAGCACCACAAGCGATGGTGATGAATAGAGCAGGCCATAAAGGCAAGTCGTTAGGGTTCATGTTCGAGAACATATCGCTCATTTCAAAGCTACCCATAACGGTGTGTTCACTTGATACCGCAACGGCTGTAATCAGGCCTACCGACATGAAGATCAGTAATGCACCGAACAGCGGGTAGAAACGACCGATGATTTTGTCTACTGGTACGATGGTAGCAATGATGTAGTACGTGAAGATGATGGCAACCATAGTGCCCATGGTCACTGTCATATCGGTTTGGTCATTCACAAGATTTGTGATCATGCCTGCTGGAGCCGATACGAAAACTACACCTACAAGAAGAAGCAGAACAATGGCAAAAATGTTCATAAAGTGTTTTGCGCCATTGCCTAGGTAACGACCTGTCAGCGTTGGTACAGAAGCACCACCGTTGCGTACGGAAAGCATACCAGAGAAGTAATCGTGTACCGCACCCGCGAAGATACAGCCTAATACGATCCAAAGCATTGCTGCTGGGCCGTAAAGTGCACCCATGATTGGGCCGAAGATTGGGCCAACACCTGCAATGTTAAGCAGCTGAACTAGGTAAACCTTTTTCGTCGACATTGGTACGAAGTCAACGCCATCTTGCTTAGTAATTGCCGGGGTTTGACGGTTTTCATTGATGCCGAATATTTTCTCTATCACGGCGCCATAGATAAAGTAGCCTGCAATCAATGCTGCTACACAGGTAAGAAACCACATCATAATTTTATTCTCTTTAGGGTTCGGGTTTGTTTCACAAAAATTTCTGATTACATAATATGAAAACCCCAGTGCAACTACATTCGGAGCTTGGGTTAGTGGTCGAATAGTCATTTAAGTGGCGAAATATCCGCTTGAGTGGTTTAGAGAAAGGCTACTTTTTAGGTAATGTGATCTGTGTATGCTAAGCTCTTAAAAAACAATATGTTAAGTGAGTCACAATGAAAGGATTTAAGCTGGTTCTACTGTCTGTTATTCCATTTCTGTTTGCCTGTGCAACCGGAGATGAGGCAATGGCCGAGAAGGGTGATTGGGAAGGCATAGGTTATGCCGATGGTGTGAAAGGACGCTCTCAGCGTTCCTATTCCACTCTCAATGAGCTTGGCTCTGCCAATATGGGCGATTATGAAAAGGGCTATAGCAAAGGCGTTGCAGAGTTCTGTAACCCTAATTTTGCCTATCAAATGGGATTGTCTGGCGTGTATTACGAAGGGGTTTGTTCAGGTACCAAAGATGCGCAAAAATTTCGTATGGAGTGGCAACGTGGTTGGAATGAGAGCAGCCAAGCCAGCTATTAAAATAACGAACTTACTGCTCCTCAAGTACAAGCCAAGGAAAGGATTTATCCGCGAATAAATCCTTTTTGTTGCTCTAGTTGCTGCTGAGCTTGTTGTCGGTCTTGCCCAGTAAGCTGCATCATGATCGCAAGCTTTACTTGCATATCGGCATCAAATAACACCTTTTCGGCTTCTTGTTCACTGCACTCGGTAGCCTGTATAATAATTCTCACCGCGCGTGCATTCAGTTTTTCATTACTGGGTTTAACATCGACCATCAGGTTTTGATAAGCCTTACCTATCTTAATCATACTGGCTGTGCTCAACATATTAAGCACTAACTTCTGCGCAGTTCCTGCTTTTAATCGAGTCGAGCCCGTCAACACCTCTGGCCCCACAACGGGACTAATTGCGGTCTTAGCCAAAGAAGCAATGGCTGAATCCGGATTGCAAGACAGTGAAACTGTATAAGCACCCAGAGCATTAGCATAGTTTAAAGCGCCAATCACATAAGGGGTTCGGCCACTGGCTGCGATACCTACAACCACATCTTTATCTGTTAGGTTCAGCTGCTTTAGGTCTTGCTCGGCTAGGGTTAAGCTATCTTCCGCTCCTTCTTGAGCGCGAAACATCGCCTCTTTACCCCCGGCAATTAACCCGATCACCATGTTGTCATCCACGCTGAAGGTGGGAGGACACTCAGAAGCATCGAGTACGCCAAGTCGCCCACTGGTGCCAGCCCCAAGATAGATGAGTCGCCCACCTTGCTGGAATGCCTCGCAGATGACCTCTACAGCCTTAGCTATATGTGGCAACTCTTTTTGGATAGCCCTTGGGACTTCCGCATCCGCTTGGTTCATTTTCTCAACGATCTCTAAACAGCTTAGAGTATCGATATCCATGGTCTCAGGATTTCGATTTTCTGAGACTAATTTTGACAGTGAGTCGATCAATGTACTTTGTGACATGTAAAACCTTATTCTGGGTTGTAGACGACGCCAAGAGAGGTAGCTTGGCGTGCTCCTGTGACCTTAGGTAGATTGCTGGGAAGATGATGAATGCGGCGATAGGCCAGCCAAGCAAAGGCCAGTGCTTCCATATAATCACTGCTAATGCCTTGAGAATCCGTAGTATCAAGACTCCAATCTGCTAGCAGTACCTGTAGCCTTTGCATCAGCGCTGAATTGCGAGCGCCCCCACCACAGACCAATAACTGGTCACTATTTTGAGTGTTGTAGAGTTGGCACTGCTGGGCAATGCTAAGGGCTGTAAACTCTAGGAGCGTTGCTTGCACATCTTCAGCTAGCAATGGCTCTGCCATCTCATTAAGAATATTCTCTAGCCACGCCAAGTTGTAGTGCTCTCTACCTGTGCTCTTTGGTGGAAGCTCGAATAGGTAGGGGTCTTGCATCAATTGGCTCAGCAAGTGTGGATGAATTTTACCACTGCGAGCAAAAAGCCCATCATGATCAAATTGCTTGTTAAGGTGTTTTTGCACCCAGGCATCCATCAACATGTTGCCCGGCCCAGTATCGTAACCAAGCACCTCTCCTGTAGGTCGAAGCACTGAGATATTAGAGATGCCTCCAATGTTCAATATTAACTTACAACCACTGGTTACCGTGAACAAGGTTTGATGATAGGCAGGCACCAAGGGAGCGCCTTGACCACCAAGGGCCATATCTTTGCGTCTAAAATCTGCTACCGTGGTAATGCTGGTGCGAACCGCAATCAGGTTGGCGTCACCAATTTGAGTGGTAAAAGGGGTATCGCCCGTAGGCTGGTGATAAACGGTTTGACCGTGACAGCCGATGGCGGTGATCTCGGTAGAGTCTAGTTCTAGAGACGACAAAAACGCCTTAACCGCATCGGCGTACAGCACAGCAAACTGATGATCGAGTGTGCCAAGTTCTTGTAGCGTCGTAGATTGCCCTTGGCATACGTTCAATGTTCGTTGTTTTAGGTCTTTGGGTAGAGGGAATTCAAAGGTCTCGAGGCAATGGGTTTTGCCATGCTCAAAGTGAGCGAGAGCGAGGTCGACACCATCTAAACTAGTGCCAGACATGATTCCAATATAGAGCTCTTTTTTGTCCATATTTGAGGGGTCAAATCCGTTCAGTCATTGTCAAAATACAATAAACTGAATACCCTGCTAATGCCACACTAGATATGCGATATAAGGATGAAAGATGGGCCCGCTTTGGTTAGATGTTGAAAGCTTTGAAGTTGATGCAGAAGAAAAGGAAATCTTGCAGCACCCTACGGTAGGAGGTGTGATCCTTTTTGCTCGTAACTACCACGATAATGAGCAGCTACAAGCTTTAACTGAGTCTATCCGTGCTGCTGCGAAACGCCCAATATTGATTGGTGTTGACCAAGAGGGTGGTCGAGTACAGCGCTTTCGAGACGGATTTACTCGCATCCCTGCAGCGCAAAGCTTTGCTACTCACTCCAATGGTGAACAACTCGCGAAGCAAGCAGGCTGGTTAATGGCGTCAGAAGTGATCGCACATGGTATTGACCTTAGTTTTGCCCCTGTTTTAGACCAAGGGCATCAGTGCTTGGCGATAGGCTCGCGCGCTTTTGGTGAAGATAAAAAGACCATACTTCGTCATAGCACGGCATATATGCTTGGCATGAGACAGGCGGGTATGGCCACAACAGGCAAGCACTTTCCTGGCCATGGTGGTGTAGTTGCTGACTCCCACAAAGAGACCCCTATTGATCAACGCGAGAATATCTTTGATCTCGATATGGATATCTTCCGCGCGCAGATTAATGCAGGACTACTTGATGCAATGATGCCTGCGCATGTGATTTATCCAGCTTATGACGATAAGCCTGCCAGTGGCTCTGAATATTGGCTTAAGTCGGTACTTCGTCAAAAGCTAGGCTTTCAAGGCTTGGTATTCTCTGATGATTTAAACATGGAAGGGGCGGGTATCATGGGTGGCGCCGCAGATAGGGCAATACAAAGCCTAAACGCGGGGTGCGATATGGTTCTGATGTGCAACAACCGCGAGCGAGCTGTACAGATCCTTGATGCTCTACCTGTCACTGAGGTGCCAAAGGCACAGCAACTAGTGAAGAAAAAGTCTTTCCATTTGAACGAACTGCGTACCAGCAGAGAGTGGAAAGAAGCGACGGAAAGTTTAGCTAAAGCCGAGCTTTTCCTTTAACACCTTCAAATAACGCCTGCTAACAGGGGCTTGGTGGCCACCAATGGTGATGATTTCCGCCAAGCCTTGATCCAGTAATTTAATCTCGCGAATCGCTTTTGGACTGACTAGGTATTGTCGATGGCAATGCATCAGTGAGGTTTTCTCTTCAAGTACCTTCAGAGTTAATTGACTGCTGGTGGTGTGTTCACTGGTTTGTATATTCACACCGCTAATATCGCTATAGGCCACCTCAATATCCTCCACCGGAACCAACATTATTCTGTTGTGGCCAATACACGGTACTTGCTCGAGCGTGGCTGGAGTAATGGCGGATAGATCATTGCTAAGTTGTTCTTTATTAAAGCGTTTAATGAGTCGGCAAACCGTTTTTTCTAGTCGCTGGGGGTCAACAGGCTTGAGAAGATAATCAAAGGCATTGTCCTCAAAGGCTTGCAGAGCATATTGATCATAGGCAGTAATAAACACGACCAATGGCATAGTGTCTGGGTCTAGCATGCTTAGCAATTCAATACCGGATACCTGCGGCATGTGGATATCTAGAAATACCACATCGGGTTTCAAGGTATTGATCTTTTGTAGCCCTTGTATGGCATTTGCTGCTTGATCAATGACTTCTATCTGCTGTGTTTGTTCGAGAAGCTCTATAAGCTCCTCTCTAGCAAATAATTCGTCATCGATGACGAGGGCTTTAAGCATGCTTGTCCTTATGGTTGCTTGGGATGATAAAACTCATTCGAGTGTAATTGTTGGGGTCGCACTCAATCTTCAACTGGTATTGCTCCCCAAAGTAGTTTGTTAGACGCTTGGCGACAATCTGCATACCCAATCCGGTCTGGTCTTTGTTCTCAGGTTCATAAGAACCGGCATTATCTTCTACGGTAATACGATCGCCAGTGGCATCAGGGCTGCTATAGATCTTCACTATGCCATTTTCTAACAGGTTAGAGACACCGTGCTTAATGGCATTTTCCACTAAGGGTTGCAGTGTGAAGCTGGGTACCATTTTGTCTAACAGATGCTCTGCAATATCAATCTCAACCTCTAACCGGTCGACAAAGCGTGACTTCTCGATGGTTAGGTAAGAATTGACGTGTGTTAACTCTTCTCTAAGGGTAACAAATTCAGTATTTCGCTTCAGATTGCCACGAAAAAACTGTGAAAGATGCTGGATAAGTTCTCTGGCTTTGTGAGGATCTCGACGCGTTATGGCACTAATAGTGTTCAATGCATTGAACAAGAAATGTGGGTTTACCTGCGCATGCAGCAGTTTGATCTCAGCCTGAGAGAGCAGCATCTTTTTCTGCTGATATTCACTGTTGAGGATCTGGCTGGAAAGTAGCTCTGCAATCCCTTTTGCCATTGTCATGTTGATGGAAGAAAAAAGCTTCACCCTTGGCTCATACAGCTTGATAGTGCCAATAACCTTATCGTCGGCAATAAGGGGAATAACCAATGCAGACCCTAGTTTACAGTCAGAGGAGAGGGAGCATTGATAAGGACTTTCTCTCCCATCTAGGTAGATTATTCGCTGCTCTCTGATAGAGGTGTGGGTGTATTCAGAAGAGATTGGCGTATTGGGCCTATGATGATCCGAACCAATGCCTTCGAAGGCTAATATCTTATCTTTATCGGTAATGGCAACCGCGCCCACATGGGTTTCATCTTGAATAATTGACGCTATTTTCTGCGCGCTTTGTGTATTGAGCCCATCGGACAATACGCCGACGCTTCTCTCTGCAATATTTAGCGCTCGTCTCGAGTAAGCCGAAGAGTATTTTTCTAAAATGGCGCGCCTATCTTGCAGAATGCTAATAAAGAATGCCGCGCCAAGGGAGTTGGCCAGAATCATAGGTATAGCGATAGCCTCTACCAGCGATATTGCTTGTTCCATGGGCTTGGCGACAATCACAATGATCAGCATCTGCATAATTTCAGCTACCAAGGTGACGTTAAATACGATCACAGCACTGAACAGGCGATCTGTCTTGCCTTTTTTGACCATATACAAGTGCACTAGACCGCCAATTAACCCTTCAGCCGTAGTAGAAATGGCACAAGCCAGGTCGGTAAATCCGCCCATTGAGTAGCGGTGCATGCCACCAGTGAAACCCACCGCGAATCCAACCAATGGCCCGCCAAATATTCCACCAAGTACCGCACCAATTGCGCGAGTGTTAGCGATAGCATCATCAATCTGCAAGCCAAAATAGGTACCAAGAATACAGAACAGTGAAAACATCACATAACAGATAAGTTTGTGGCTGCGCCTCTCTGAAATATTGAGAAGAGGGATAACCAATGGAGTCTTACTTAGGGTGTAAGCCACCATAAGGTACACACACATTTGCTGTAGGAGAGAAAGGATTAATTCCATTTTGGTGAACTCAGCGCAATAGATACCCCTAATTCTATACTTATTGTTGTTTTGGGCTGGATTTTTTATTGTGAAAACAAGGGGTAGAGCACTCGTGAGGTGAGCGGATAACGACAGCAAATAATCATCATTAATTACCGGTGTAAATTTTAATTTACAGTAAGTGTAACTTATAGCGTACAAAGTTGTTGATTTTAATTCTGAGTTAGGTATTGTTTGGGGCATACCTTGAAAGTTTATGTACAGATTTATTTACGGTGACACTATGCAACGCAGCGAACTTAGCAACATTCATATCAGTGACGAACAAATCCTTATTACTCCAGAAGAGCTAAAGGCAAAGATTCCTTTAAGTGAATCTGCAAGACAGTTTGTTCAACAATCGCGTGAAACAATTGCTGATATCATCAAAAAGAAAGATCACCGCTTACTGGTAGTATGCGGCCCTTGCTCTATTCATGATGTTGAAGCGGCTAAAGAATATGCGAAGCGTTTAAAGGCATTGTCTGAGGTTGTTGGTGATCAGCTATACCTTGTGATGCGAGTGTACTTTGAGAAGCCTCGTACTACGGTAGGTTGGAAAGGTCTTATCAATGACCCGCATCTAGATGGATCATTTGATATTGAACACGGCCTGCACACAGCGCGTAACCTGCTGGTGGAACTGGCAGAAATGGGTATCCCTCTTGCAACAGAAGCGCTAGACCCAATCAGCCCACAGTACGTGGCAGATACCTTTAGCTGGTCAGCGATTGGTGCTCGTACTACTGAGTCGCAAACACACCGTGAAATGGCCAGTGGCTTATCAATGCCTGTTGGCTTCAAAAACGGTACTGATGGCAGTCTTTCTACTGCGATTAATGCAATGCAAGCGGCATCGTCTAGCCACCGATTCATCGGTATTAACCGTGAAGGACAAGTTGCACTGCTGACGACCAAAGGCAACCCAGATGGTCACGTTATTCTTCGTGGTGGTAAGCAGACTAACTACGATTCAGTGTCTGTTCGTGAGTGTGAAGATGAATTAGCAAAAGCGGGCCTAGACGCCGCGCTTATGATTGACTGTAGTCATGCGAACTCTCGTAAAGATTTTCGTCGCCAACCATTGGTTGCGTCTGATGCCATTCAACAAATCAGAGAGGGTAATAAATCTATTATTGGCCTGATGATTGAAAGTAATATTAATGAAGGCAATCAAGGTTCAGATATTCCTCTAGACCAAATGAAATACGGTGTTTCTATTACTGATGCATGTATCAATTGGGAATCAACTGAGGCACTATTGACTAAAGCTCATGAAGAGCTGATTCCGTTTTTACAAGACAGATTGAAGTAAGTAGTAGAGTACGAAAATGGCAAAGGAACTACAGGGTTTAAGAGATAAGATTGATTCAGTAGACAAGCAAATGCTTGATCTATTGGAGCAGCGATTGAAGTTGGTGGAAGAGGTCGGTGAGGTTAAGAGCGAACATGGTCTGCCTATCTATGCCCCAGATCGTGAAGCAGCAATGCTAGCATCACGTCGACAAGAAGCAGAAAAACGTGGCGTTCCTGCTCAACTTATTGAAGATATCCTACGCAGAGTCATGCGTGAGTCCTATGCCAGTGAAAAAGACTCTGGCTTCAAGTGCCTTAAACCCGATTTGGGTGATGTGGTCATTATCGGTGGTAATGGTCAGCTAGGTGGCTTGTTCAAGAAGATGTTTGAGCTGTCTGGCTATAAGGTCAATGTTGTTGGTAGCAAGAACTGGCACGAAGCGGACTCATTATTTGCAACAGCGGGTCTGGTGGTAGTTACTGTACCCATCAACAAGACTGAGTCGGTCATTGCTAAGCTAGGCAACCTGCCTAAGGATTGCATCTTATGTGACTTCACTTCCATTAAAGCCAAGCCATTACAGGCAATGATGGATGTTCACGCAGGCCCAGTAGTGGGCCTTCACCCAATGTTTGGACCCGATGTACCTAGTCTTGCGAAGCAGGTTATCGTTCATTGTAAAGGACGCGACGCAGAGAGCTATCAATGGCTTTTAGACCAGTTTGCTATCTGGGGTGCAAGTCTATGTCCTATGGATGCAGAGCAACACGACAATGGCATGACCTTGATTCAGGCGCTTCGTCACTTTACCTCTTTTGCTTATGGCTTACATTTAAGCAAAGAAAACCCAAACATTGATACCTTGCTGAAATTAAGCTCGCCAATTTATCGCCTTGAGATTGCGATGGTCGGTCGACTGTTTGCCCAGGACCCTGATCTTTACGGGGATATTATTCTCTCTTCAGAGCAAAACGTGGAGATGATCAAACGCTTCCATGCTCGATTCGGTGAGGCGTTGGCGTTATTGGATAACCACGACAAAACAGCCTTTGTAGAGCAGTTTAATGCGGTATCAGGATGGTTTGGCGACTACTCACAACAATTTATGAGTGAGAGTCAAAACCTGTTGAAGCAAGCTAACGATTCAATACAAAGAAGCTAAATAAAGAAAGGGCCGCAATTTGCGGCCCTTTTACTTATCACTGATAGCTAGGGTCTGTTGACCTTTTGCGATTAAATTTTGCTCGACTAGAAACCATTTAATCAAGGCGAGGGGCTTGCCGCCTAGTCATCTAAGCAAAAGACGCTCAACGACGAGTAAATGGTTTCTAGCCGAGCCCTTCGGGTAGCGTTTGTTGGGCATTTCTACGGCGTTAGTCCCTTTTCATGTGGAACCACCACACCTAAAAGTGACTGCCTTGTTTAAATACCCAACAAATCGCTACAAAAATAAACTCAAAAGATCAACAGACCCTAATATCTGAACGCTAATTATTTAGTCACACGCTTGTACTTGATGCGATGTGGTTCAGCTGCTTCAGGACCAAGAGTCTTCTTCAGCCATTCCATGTATTCGTTGTAGTTACCTTCGTAGAAGTTAACCTGACCCTCATCACGGTAGTCGATGATGTGAGTTGCGATACGGTCAAGGAACCAACGGTCATGCGAGATAACCATTGCACAACCAGGAAACTCAAGTAGAGCCTCTTCTAGTGCACGCAAGGTTTCAACATCAAGGTCATTGGTTGGCTCATCGAGAAGCAATACGTTGCCGCCCGTTTTAAGAAGCTTAGCAAGGTGAACACGGTTGCGTTCACCACCAGAAAGCTCGCCGATGATTTTTTGCTGATCTGAGCCTTTGAAGTTAAAGCGCGAGCAGTAAGCACGTGCTGGAATTTCAAAGTTGTTGATCTTGATGATGTCAGCACCCTCAGAGATCTCTTGGAAGACTGTCTTCTTGTTATCCATGCTGTCACGGAACTGATCAACAGAGGCCAGCTTGACGGTATCACCCATTTCAACACTGCCTGAATCAGGCTGTTCTGTGCCGCTAAGCATCTTGAATAGAGTAGATTTACCTGCACCGTTGGCACCAATAATACCGACGATAGCACCCTTAGGCATGCTAAATGACAAGTCATCGATTAGGACACGGCCATCAAAAGATTTGGTTAGGTTCTTAACCTCGATAACCTTATCACCTAGACGCTCACCTGGTGGGATGAACAATTCATTGGTTTCGTTACGCTTCTGACGATCACCGCTTTGCAGTTCTTCAAAGCGAGCCATACGAGCCTTAGACTTAGATTGACGGCCTTTAGGGTTTTGACGAACCCACTCAAGCTCTTTCTCGATAGTCTTTTGACGAGCGCTCTCTTGAGATGATTCTTGTTGTAGACGTGCATCTTTTTGCTCAAGCCAAGAGGTGTAGTTACCTTGCCATGGAATACCTTCACCACGGTCAAGTTCTAGAATCCAGCCAGCAGCGTTATCTAGGAAGTAACGGTCGTGGGTAATTGCCACAACGGTGCCTGTATAGTCAACAAGGAAGCGTTCTAGCCATGCAACAGACTCTGCGTCCAAGTGGTTGGTTGGTTCATCAAGAAGCAACATATCAGGCTTCTCAAGAAGCAGACGACAGATAGCAACGCGGCGACGCTCACCACCCGATAGGTGTTCAATCTTTGCATCCCACTCAGGTAGGCGAAGTGCATCAGCAGCACGTTCAAGAGAGTTCTCAAGGTTGTGTCCGTCTTTGGCTTGGATAAGCGCTTCTAGGTCACCTTGCTCTTTAGCGAGAGCATCAAAATCAGCATCAGGTTCAGCGTAAGCCGCGTAGACCTCGTCTAGGCGCTTCATTGCACCCGCTACGTCTGATACTGCTTCTTCAACGATTTCACGAACAGTCTTGGATTCATCCAGCTTTGGTTCCTGTGGAAGGTAACCAACGTTCAGTCCTGGTTGAGGACGTGCTTCACCATCAATGTCTGTATCGATACCCGCCATGATGCGAAGAAGTGTCGATTTACCAGCACCGTTTAGACCTAGAACACCAATCTTGGCGCCAGGGAAGAAACTGAGTGAGATGTCTTTTAGGATTTGACGTTTTGGTGGCACAATTTTGCTCACCCGAGACATGGTATAGACGTATTCAGCCATTACCTAGAGATCCTGTGTTAAATGGAGATAAAGCGTTATTTTATACCATGCGAGCGCTTTTTGTTACTGCGTAAGACGCAAAATCCTACCTCCTTGAATTCATAAATAGTTATTTACATGTTTCTTACAAATGTCACCAATTGTTGCGTATTATGAAAGAAGGCAATTGAACCATTATCATCACCGTAAGAGAGAAATATGTCTGCATTCATCAAATGGTTAGGAGTAGGGGTAGGGATGGTTTCCCTATCTGTCTCAGCATTAACACTGCAACAACAGCGAGATATTTATGAGGAAGCTCAATCTCTAATCACTGAAAACAAGTTAGCCGAATATCAACCTCTTAGAAAACAAATAGATAGTTATGCACTGACGCCTTATCTGGATTATCGCGTGTATATGGCTGATATCGCGACGCGTACTCCTGATGAAGTCGAGCAGTACATTAAAGACCACTATCAATACCCTTTTTCTCAGTCGGTGAGAGGGGCTTATCTTGACGCTTTAGTTGAAGCGGAAGATTGGCACGGTTTTTATCGCTTTCAAGCCAATAAACCGCGAATGCAAAGCTATCAATGCAGCTATTACTTTGCTCAGTATCAAGTAGGTAAAACCGTTGATGCATTCAAGGGTGCGTCAGAGTTGTGGCTGACGGGCTCGAGTGTCGCCCCTGAGTGTGATGAATTATTTGAAGCTTGGAGTGACGCAGGGTTGCGCAAGGATGAACTGATCTTGCAACGTATTGAGCTGGCATTTGCACGTCGGAATGGTCGATTATTGAATTACCTAAAAGATCTACCCAAGTCGGAAGCCGCAAGAGAAAACGCGGTCGCCATCTATAACCTCTACAAAAATAAATCGAAGATAGAAAAGTTTGCCACTTCTCAGCCTCAGAATGAGATAAATAAGAACGTCTCGTTGGCCGCGTTAAAACGCATTACGTATCAAGAAGCGAATCCAGAGCTTGCCATACAGGTATTAGACAATGTGGCGAAGGCTCAGCAATTTTCCGATAAAGAGTACCAGGATACGGCGGATTACATCGCTTATAGCTTGATCAACACGGAAGACGAAGACCTTGCTAAATGGCGAGATAAAGCGCTTTTGAGCAGCACTAACCCCAAATGGCTGGAGCGAAGAGCGCGCTTAGCCATTCAACATCAGGATTGGGAAGGTCTCGATGTGTGGATCAGCAAGTTGCCAAGCAAAGAGAAAAACTCCAAGCGCTGGAAGTATTGGCAAGCTCGTACGGATATCGCTTTAGGTGATGTTGAGCAGGGCAAGGCTCAAATGCAGAGTCTACTCGGTAGCAGAAACTTCTACAGCATTGCTGCTGCAGACTACCTAGGTAAGCCGATTAAATACAGCACCTCTGTGTTGACTGAGCAGAAGGCATCGGTCAAGCCATTCTCATCATCACTGTCGCGAATAAAAGAACTGATTGCCGTTGATAAGATCACTGCTGCAAAGCGTGAGTGGCGCTGGTTATTGGCCCGCGCCAATGCCGAACAGAAAAAAGCATTGGCTCAATATGCGGCGTCGATGCGTTGGAATCACCTAACGGTCATTGCCACTATCGATGCCAAGATGTGGGATCACATTAGTTTGCGTTTTCCTATTGCGCATCAATGGTGGTTTAACTTTTATGCTGAGAAATACGACCTTGATCCGGTGACCCTGATGGCTCTGGCAAGACAAGAAAGTGCGTTAGATATTGATGCCCAATCACCTGTTGGCGCGCGCGGACTCATGCAGATTATGCCAAAAACAGCCTCATACACGGCCAAGAAATACGATATCGACTACGCCGGTGAAGAAGAGCTTTTTGAGGTGAACAAGAATATAGAAATAGGTAGTCAATACCTTGCGGGATTACTTGGTGACTATCAGGGCAATCGCATACTGGCGTTTGGTGCTTATAACGCAGGGCCACATCGGGTTAAGCTATGGAGAGCGCGCACTGGTGGTAAAGTAGATGCCTACTCGTATATAGAAGCGATTCCATTTAAAGAAACACGTGGCTACATCCAAAATATCCTGATGTTTGAGGTCTATTACCGCGACATTTTAAACGAGCAAGGGTCATTTTTATCTGACTTAGAGTCTGAAATGAAGTATTAATAGGGGAGTTTCAATTAGTCAGTCAACATACTATGAATTCAGTTGAGCAAGAGTGGCAAAAGCTGCTTTTCACCATTGCCAAGGCCACAGAAGAAGGAGAGCATCAGACGCTACTGTCGATTATGCTCACTCCTGACGAAAAAGAGGCCTTGGTCACTCGCGCTAAAATTTTGCATAAATTGCTTAATGAGAAATGCTCACAGCGCCAGATCAGCCAAGAACTTGGTGTAGGTATTGCGACGGTAACGCGTGGCTCTAATGAGTTAAAAAGGCGTTCAGAAGAGGAGCAGCAACTGGTTTCTCGCCTGCTTAAACCCTTTATAGAATAAAGCCTCAGCACTAATTAAAGATACTGAGGCTTTAGTGTTGTTTGTGATCAAGACGCTTAAAAGGCGTCTTGATTAACAAATGGAATCAGAGCCAAGATCAAAGCTTGGTGATACACACTGCTTCGGCTCAATCGGTTATTAGTTAAGATACCAATCGCGCCGCCTTTTTGTTTTATATTGTTTGTGTCATAGACTTCATCCATAGCATCGCCGAGTTCTTTGCCTTGCCCTATTAAGCTCAGTACCTTGGGAGGCAGCATCAAACTAGACGAGCGTGATTCTCCATGCTGATCTTTTGATTCGATGACCATCCACGCGAACGTGGCATTGCCTTCAATACCCGCCTCAAGACCCACATAATAATCCGCACTCTGGATGACCTGTTTTGCATTTGAAACTCGATTTTGAGCGCCTAATTTTGTCTCTTCGTTAGAGAGAGGTTGATCACTCACTCCGCTATCAACGCTTACACCATCAAAACTGAAGGCTTGCTCAGGAAATACCTCACCAAAAGCACTTTCCACCGCTTTTATTTTGGCAGGGTTCAGAGAGGCGACAATGACTGTTTGCATTTCAATGCTCTCCTAAGGAACCTTAATCTGAGTAGGCTTGATATTCTCACTTGGATAACAGCCCAACACTTTTAGGAAACGAGTGATTTTCACTAGTTCGTTGATGGCCATTTGGGTAGCTTGTGAGTCTAAGTGCGCCTCAAGGTCCATATAGAACATTTCTTCCCAAGGGTTACCCATTATTGGGCGAGATTCTAGCTTGGTAATGTTGATGCTGTGGCGCTGTAATACCAATAGTGTTTCAACAAGCGAACCAGCTTCTTGAGAGGTGGACATAATCAGGGTTGTTTTTGCTGGGATCTGATCCGAAACGCTAACAGACTTGCGAGCGACAACAATAAAGCGGGTATGGTTTTCTGTTTGGTTGGCGATATTTTCTTGGACGTTTTGCAGGCCATACAGCTTGCCACTTAATGCGTTACCAATAGCGGCTGCATCAGGGCGATTAAGTTCTTTCACCTTCAGCATAGCATCCGCTGTACTTGCACAGGTCTCCAGTTTAACGCCCTTTAAGCGTCCCAAGAAGTCACTGCATTGCTGGTGAGGCTGTGGATGAGAGTAAAGGGTCTTAATCTCTTCTAATCGCACGTCTATTGTGGATAGTAAGCAGTGCTCAATAGGCTGTGATAGTTCTCCAACGATATACAGGGTAGTGTGCTGAAGAAGGTCGTATACCTCGTTGATAGAGCCAGAGCTGGTATTCTCTATTGGCAATACGCCGTAGTCGGCATGTCCGGACTCAACCGTTTTGGTGACCTCTTTAAAGGAATCACAGTTGAGTTCTATAAGGTCGGTATTACGACGGCTGAAGTAATCGCGACTTGCTAAGTGTGAATATGATCCTTTAGCCCCCAAGAAAGCGACTCTTGCTAGTGGTTTACGTTGCAGAGCAGGGTTCACTAGGTTTTGCAGGTAGGATTGCTGTAGCAATACAGAATCTTCAATGATGGTGTGAAACACCTTAGTAATGTATTCCGCATCCAATTGGTACTTGTCTTTACCATTGTTAATCAGCTTTACAAGGAGCTGCTGCTCTCTATTGGCATCGCGAACAGGCTTCGATGTTTCCACTTTGCTTTTCGCAACTTCTAGGCTCAAGCTACGACGTTCTGACAGCAAGCTCAGTAGCTTGTCATCTAGAACATTGAGTCGATTGCGAATTTCATCGAGAGAAAGTGGTGTTTCAGCCATTCCTAATTCCTTTATATGGGGGTTGCGAAAGTGATATACGATTCACAATAAGCTAAGGCGGGAATTAGGGTCAAGGAAAAACAGCGCCATTGAGGCGCTGTTTGTGTAAGTTAAGTTCCAGTGATCTGTTAGTAGACTTCTTCTTCTTCAATGACAGGCTCTTCTGGTTCAGCAGGAACCTCGGCATGACTAGCTCGTCGTGCTTCTGGTTTGTGACGAAGTTTGTTCAGTTGTCTCTCTAATTTTTGTTCTACTTCGTTAATGGCTGTGTATAGGTCCGCGTGAACAGCTGAGGCAACCAGTTGGCCTTTTGGTACGCTAAGTACGGCTTCAAATTTCTTATTTTTGTTTGGCTCTTCTTGGAAGCTAGCGTTGCAACCAATAATGTCGACTTGCCATTTTTCTAGTTTCTTAAACTTTTCTTCAATGTGAGCGCGAATCGCAGAGGTGATTTCGATGTTTTTGCCAGTGATATTCATTTTCATATATGTCGCTTCCTCTGTGTAAACCCCTTATGGGATGGATTCAGATTACGACTCTGACGAAATAATTTTTGTGATATAGATCACGTTAATGTGTGGTTGTTTAATAGCGGGTAATGTTTGTGATTATTTGCATAGCTTTGCAAGAAAACCCTTGCGGTCATCACTTTTTGATGTCAAATTTGAATGGATAGAGGCACTAAGAATCAATGATTTTTAGTGCCTCTGTTCGTTCTATAGCTGCTTGATTTATAACGCAAGTGGACGGAATTAATCATCAACGTCAAAGATTAACTGCACCGCTTCGATCTCTTCAATTAATTCACTGTTATGTTCGTTTCGCTGATCTTGGATCTCACCTAGCTGTTTATAGATGGTGTAGTAGCGATTGATGTTGGCAACATACTGTACAGGCTCACGGCCAATGTTGCGTCGGGCCACAATCTCAACATTGTTAAACCATACGTTATGGTCAAAGCCTTGCTTCTTTGCCAATGCTCGCATTCTGCGTATCTTAGCTGGGCCTGCATTGTAGGAAGCTAGGCTAAAGTATACTTTATCGTTGGCCTCGATGTCTGGGTCGCTGAAGTATCGGTCGTGAATAAAGCGAAGGTATTTTGTGCCAGCGTGAATGTTGTTTTCAACGGGCTTGATGTTGGGAATGTTGATGTAAGGGTCTTTCGCCGTAGCGGGTAATACCTGCATTATCCCAACGGCTCCTCGATGGGAGACCTTGCTGTTGTCTAAACCTGATTCTTGGAAAGCCTGAGCCGATAACATCACCCAATCAATCTCGTACTCCTGTCCATAGCGCTCAAATAACTTAGACAAGTTCGCTAGTCTTTCCATTTTTTTAGGATTCAATGCACGAGTCAACCAGCGGGTGTCTTGTAGGTACTTACCGTAGATGACATTACCTAGTAAGGTTCCCCCCTTGGCGGTCTTCAAGTAGCTATTAATGACCTTTTTAAATTCAGGGCTGTCATGGCGCAGAGCCCATGCAATCTGTCCGTCAGTACGCAATTGCAATTGCTCGTGTACTTGAACGTTTTCCATGACGTTCACCCATAATTGCGCTTTGTGGCTATCAATGATGGTGGCTGGAATCAGTCCTTGATTGACCATTTCGATCAGTTCAATGTCTTGAAGGTTTTCTTGAATAAAGTTGACTCTAACCGGTGTGAATCCGTTGCTGGATAGCTTTCGGTTGAGAACTTGGATGCTTTCAAAGTAGCTAGAGCTGGCGCGTATCCACACTTCCATGCCGCTGGCCTGCTCGAAGGAGGTAATTTCTTCAACCTTGTCACTGGTTAGAAAGAGTTCACTCACCCCTATTAAGATAGGGGTGCTGAAGTCGATGATCTTTTCTCGGCGTTCTGTAATGGTAAGGTTTGCTACCGCAATATCACCATAACCCTCATTCAAAGCGTCAAACAGTTCGTCTCTGGCGACGGGAATGATTTTAACCCTCATAAAAGGGTGCGCCTTCTTGAGGTTCATTTCGAAGTGATGAAGCTGTTCGGCGATAATGCCTTTTGGTCTACCGCCCTCGACATAATAAAAACCAAGATCAGCGGATACTAGTGCGCGTACAACACCTTTCTCTTTAAGGGTTTTATAGTCACCAGTATAGGTATTGTTAAGTAAAGGAGACAGCTCCAATGCTTGTGTAGAAAAGGATATTAACGATGAGGCAAGTAGCCAAATTATAAGATTTTTCATACAACATTCCGTGTTGGGTTATGAAAAAGTGACGCATGCGCCACAACGGAATGTTAAAAATTTAACATTCCGTCTCTAGAATTTAACACTTAAAGGGGATTTAGCTCAATCAGTTTTTCAGTTCGAGCTACAGCATCGTCTAAATTAAGCTCTTTATAAGCAATAAGTTGCAAGCGTAGAGACTTTCTAGCCGCTTCTGTATCAGGATAGCTGCGCTGAATCTCTTGGCTGCGATTGATAGCAGCGATCCATGCTTCACGACGGATATAAAAATCTGCTGTCGCATAATCATAGTTTGCTAGACGGTTCTTTAGAAAGACTAAGCGTTGCTCTGAATCTTCAGCGTATGGGCTATTTGGATAACGTTGTAGCAGGCGCTTGAAATCATTAAATGCCAGTTTAACAGGCTCTGGATCTCGATCTGAACGGTCGATGTTAAACACATCGTGAAGGAAGTTCCTGTCCTGCGCCATATGAGAAAGACCACGCATATACAGAATCCAATCTGATTTTTCGTGCGTTGGGTTTAAGCGAGTAAAGCGCTCAATGGTCGCCAAAGCGAGTGGCAGCTCATCGTTCTTATAGTAGGCATACACAAGATCTAGCTGAACTTGCTCTGAATACGGACCGAATGGGTAACGAGAATCCAAAGCTTCCAGTTTTTCTACAGCAGAAGACCAATTACCTGCTCGTAAAGAGATTTGAGCCTCAGTATACAATTCTGCAGGTGGGATATCAGGTACGATTTCATCGCTACTGCTGCATCCAAAAAGCAACAAAGCAGACAGAAGACCGATTATAGTTTGATGTTTCATGTTAAAACGAGAAGCCATGCTCAATTAATTTATTTCCTTGGTTGCCGTTACAATCGACGAGTAAGCAGATACAATAACGGATAGAACGCTTATTTTTTCATATAAACAAGCATTAGTCCCACAGTTTTTTAAAAAGTTCGATATGGCCCAGCAGATAGAATTAAAAAGTACCGTAAAAGAGAGCCAACTAGGCCAACGCCTAGATCAGGCCATTGCAGAATTGTTCGACGATTTTTCTCGTTCGCGCATGAAAGAATGGCTGCTTGCTGGAAAAGTCAGCGTTGATGGCGTTGTCGTGACCAAAGCTCGCATAAAGGTAATGGGCGGTGAAGAGATCACTGTTCAAGCCGAGATCGAAGATGAAGAACGTTGGGAAGCGCAAGATATCCCTCTAGATATCGTCTACGAAGACGACGATTTGTTGGTTATCAACAAGCCTCGTGGCTTTGTTGTTCACCCTGGAGCGGGTACCCCTGATAGCACAGTGCTTAACGCCTTGTTGTTCCATTATCCACAAATCGCCGAAGTACCGCGTGCAGGTATTGTGCACCGTCTTGATAAAGACACTACCGGTTTGATGGTTGTGGCGAAGAATGTTCCGACGCAGACTCGTCTTGTACGTGCTTTGCAAAAGCGCCGTATTACTCGTGAATACGAAGCGATTGCCATTGGTAAAATGACAGCAGGTGGCATGGTAGAAAAACCCATTGGTCGTCACTCTACCAAGCGTACCTTGATGGCAGTAAACGAATTAGGTAAGCCGGCAGTAACGCACTATCGAGTTGCGGAGCATTTCCGTGAACATACTCGTATTAGACTTCGTCTAGAGACTGGTCGTACCCACCAGATTCGCGTACACATGTCTTATTTGCAACACCCTCTACTTGGGGACATTGCATACGGCGGCCGTGCGCGCATCCCTAAAGGGGCTTCAGAAGAGCTAACTGCGATGATTCGTGGTTTTGATCGTCAAGCCCTGCATGCGGTTATGCTGAAGTTCGACCACCCATCAAGCGGTGAAGAGATGCAGTTTCATGCACCTGTGCCTGATGACATGGTCGAAATGGCAGAAGCTCTGCGTCAAGATATGCGTCTGAACCACGAAGACGAATATTAATGAGTTACTTGCATCCTAGTTGGGACGTTGTAGAACGCGTGAAATCCATTAGCTCTACTCGAGTTGGTGGCTTCTCATCAGACGATTTTGCGAGTCTTAATCTAGGGATGCATGTGAATGATGACCCTGTTATCGTTCAAAAAAATCGAGATCATCTTGCTCAGCTGAGCAAGATGCCCTTATCTCCTGTGTGGATGAATCAAACCCACTCTACCACTGTGGTCGAATTGACCGAACCTACCTCTGAAACCATTGAAGCTGATGCCTTAGTGACGTCTGTACCAGGGATTGTATGCAGTGTAATGACCGCAGATTGCCTACCTGTTTTATTCGCTAGCGTCGACGGCACGAAAGTGGCGAGTGCTCATGCTGGATGGCGCGGTTTAGTCGGTGGGATCTTAGAGAATACATTAAGCCATTTTACCTCTCCCGTTATTGCTTGGGTTGGTCCAGCCATTAGCTTGGATGCATTTGAAGTGGGAGATGAAGTAAGGCAGCAATTTGTTGATATAAACAATGACGATGCCATTGCTTTTCATCAGCACAAACCGGGCAAGTGGATGGCCGATCTTCCCTTACTCGCTAAGCTGAGACTGAAAAGAGCGGGTTGCGATGATGTGACCCTTTCAGGCTTATGCACATACTCTGACCCAGAGCGTTTCTTTTCTTACCGCAGACAAGCATCTACTGGACGCCAATCTAGCTTTATTTGGATTGAATAACCCTCCTTCTTATACCTAACACTTGAAAATGTCTTTTGATGCAACCATGTGATTATTAAATAATCATTTATTGCTCTCAGGAGGCCAACATGCGTTACGATCGTTTAACCGGTAAATTTCAAGCCGCACTTTCTGATGCCCAGTCTTTGGCAGTAGGCCGAGATCATCAATATATCGAGCCATCACATCTACTTTTCTCTTTACTCAATCAAGAGGGAGGGAGCGTAAGACCACTATTAACCTTAATACAGGTTGATATTGCGCAGCTGCGTGCTCAATTATCACAAAAGCTGGATAGCTTTCCAAAAGTCAGTGGCATGTCTGCTGATGTACAAGTCTCTTCATCACTGACCAAATTACTGAATTTGTGCGATAAGTTTGCGCAAAAACGCAACGATAGCTACATCTCATCCGAGTTATTCTTGCAAGCGGCGATTCATGACAACAGCCAGCTTGGGCCAATGCTCAAGTCTCAAGGTGTCACTGAAAAAAAGATCGTTGAAGCCATCGAAAAGATCACTGGTGGTCAAAAGGTAGATGACCCTAATGCCGAAGAGCAGCGTCAAGCATTAGAGAAATACACCATTGACCTTACTGCTCGTGCAGAGCAGGGCAAACTCGACCCTGTTATTGGTCGAGATGATGAGATTCGTCGTACCATTCAAGTGTTGCAGCGCAGAACCAAAAACAACCCCGTACTGATTGGTGAACCGGGTGTAGGTAAAACCGCCATTGTCGAAGGGCTTGCTCAGCGCATCATCAATGATGAAGTCCCAGAAGGACTTAAAGGACGTCGCGTACTTGCTTTGGATATGGGCGCACTGATTGCCGGTGCCAAATATAGAGGTGAGTTTGAAGAGCGTTTAAAAGCAGTGCTTACTGAACTGGCTCAAGAAGAGGGGAATATCATCCTCTTTATCGATGAAATGCATACCATGGTCGGTGCGGGTAAAGCCGATGGCGCCATGGATGCGGGTAATATGCTAAAACCAGCATTGGCTCGAGGTGAACTTCACTGCGTCGGAGCAACAACATTAGATGAACATCGCCAATATATAGAGAAAGACCCTGCGCTTGAACGTCGTTTTCAAAAAGTGCTGGTGGATGAGCCTAGTGTGGAAGATACCATCGCAATCCTACGTGGCTTAAAAGAGAAGTATGAGCTTCACCACCATGTTGATATTACTGACCCTGCTATTGTTGCAGCCGCGACCCTATCACATCGTTATGTCTCTGACCGCCAATTGCCAGACAAGGCCATTGACCTAATAGATGAGGCAGCCTCTTCTATTCGTATGCAGATCGACTCAAAGCCAGAGGCGATGGACAAGCTTGATCGTCGAATCATTCAATTGAAGATGGAGCAGCAGGCGTTAAATAAAGAAGATGATGATGCCAGTCGTAAGCGCATAATGCTGATCAATGAAGAGTTGTCTGACAAAGAACGCCAGTATGCTGAACTTGATGAGGTATGGATGGCTGAAAAGGCCTCACTATCGGGTACGCAAAATATCAAAGCTGAGCTAGAACAAGCGCGTTTAGATATTGAGTTTGCGCGCCGAGCTGGCGACCTCAATCGAATGTCTGAGCTGCAATATGGTCGTATCCCTGAATTAGAGAAGCAACTGCAACTTGCCTCTGAAGCTGAGCAGAAAGAGCTGACCTTACTTAAGAATAAAGTAGGGGATGCTGAAATCGCAGAAGTGCTCTCAAAACAAACCGGTATTCCTGTGGCGAAGATGCTTGAGGCTGAAAAGTCAAAGCTATTGCGTATGGAAGAAGAACTGCATGAAAACGTCATTGGGCAAAACGAGGCGGTAAACGCGGTTTCTGATGCAATTCGTCGCAGTCGTGCGGGGCTCTCTGATCCTAATAAACCCATTGGGTCATTCTTATTCCTCGGTCCAACGGGGGTAGGCAAGACCGAATTGTGCAAGACACTAGCCAACTTTATGTTTGATAGCGAAGATGCCATGGTTCGCATTGATATGTCCGAATTCATGGAAAAACACTCTGTTGCTAGATTAGTAGGCGCACCTCCTGGTTATGTAGGTTACGAAGAGGGTGGGTACCTTACCGAAGCGATAAGACGTAAGCCTTATTCGGTTATTCTATTGGATGAAGTAGAGAAGGCGCATCCTGACGTATTCAATATACTTCTACAGGTGCTTGACGACGGACGACTTACTGATGGACAAGGTCGTACGGTCGATTTCCGTAATACTGTCTTGATCATGACCTCAAATTTAGGGTCTACGCAGATCCAAGAGGGATTTGGTGAGGCGTCCTATACGCAAATGAAAGAACGAGTAATGGAAGTGGTGAAAAGTCATTTCCGTCCAGAGTTTTTAAACCGCGTGGATGAAAGTGTCGTATTCCACCCTCTAGGTGAAAAACATATTCGCAATATTGCTTCTATTCAGCTTCAAGCGTTGATTGCGCGTTTAGAAGCGAAAGAGTACCTGCTGTCTATTACTGATGAAGCGTTGGATAAAATTGCTCATATTGGCTTTGATCCTGTTTATGGTGCGAGACCGCTTAAGCGTGCCATTCAGCAATACATTGAAAATCCTTTGGCAAAATCACTGTTGTCGGGGAAATTTGCTCCAGGAGAGCCAATAGAACTGGTTGTTGAAGGTGACAATATTGTAGCGAGACAAGGTTAATCGACTAAATCGCTCGTTTATTTCACGGTAGAATTAGCGCGTAAACGTTTGCTTTGTTTGAAAAGTAAACGGTCGGTGCTTTTTGTTGAAAAAAGTCCTTTCTAGGGGTTGTCAGGGGGCGTTTTATTCTTATAATGCGCCTCCGTTGTCACGATAAACATCGCAGACAACAAGCGGTTCTAAAAAGATGAAATGATTAATAAAAAAGTGGTTGACACTGATAATTATCTCATTAGAATAGGCCGTCCGCTTGGAGAGGTAACCCTTGAAAAGCAACGCTCTTTAACAATTTAAACCTATCAATCTGTGTGGGCACTCGTTGATGATAATCGAAAAGATTTATCAATGAACTGAGTGACCAAAACGATGACTTTTAGTCATTGGCACAGTCAATTCATTATCGTTCTGTTGGAACGATAATAGCTTTAAAATTACTTCTTACTTTCGAGTAAGGAACAGTTTTGAAGTCAGTATTCATTGAGCCGGTCGCAAGACCAAAAAAACTTTAATTGAAGAGTTTGATCATGGCTCAGATTGAACGCTGGCGGCAGGCCTAACACATGCAAGTCGAGCGGAAACGATGATTCTGAACCTTCGGGGAACGAATTAGGCGTCGAGCGGCGGACGGGTGAGTAATGCCTGGGAAATTGCCCTGATGTGGGGGATAACCATTGGAAACGATGGCTAATACCGCATAACGTCTACGGACCAAAGAGGGGGACCTTCGGGCCTCTCGCTTCAGGATATGCCCAGGTGGGATTAGCTAGTTGGTGAGGTAATGGCTCACCAAGGCGACGATCCCTAGCTGGTCTGAGAGGATGATCAGCCACACTGGAACTGAGACACGGTCCAGACTCCTACGGGAGGCAGCAGTGGGGAATATTGCACAATGGGCGCAAGCCTGATGCAGCCATGCCGCGTGTATGAAGAAGGCCTTCGGGTTGTAAAGTACTTTCAGTCGTGAGGAAGGCGTTGAAGTTAATAGCTTCAGCGTTTGACGTTAGCGACAGAAGAAGCACCGGCTAACTCCGTGCCAGCAGCCGCGGTAATACGGAGGGTGCGAGCGTTAATCGGAATTACTGGGCGTAAAGCGCATGCAGGTGGTTTGTTAAGTCAGATGTGAAAGCCCGGGGCTCAACCTCGGAACCGCATTTGAAACTGGCAGGCTAGAGTACTGTAGAGGGGGGTAGAATTTCAGGTGTAGCGGTGAAATGCGTAGAGATCTGAAGGAATACCAGTGGCGAAGGCGGCCCCCTGGACAGATACTGACACTCAGATGCGAAAGCGTGGGGAGCAAACAGGATTAGATACCCTGGTAGTCCACGCCGTAAACGATGTCTACTTGGAGGTTGTGGCCTTGAGCCGTGGCTTTCGGAGCTAACGCGTTAAGTAGACCGCCTGGGGAGTACGGTCGCAAGATTAAAACTCAAATGAATTGACGGGGGCCCGCACAAGCGGTGGAGCATGTGGTTTAATTCGATGCAACGCGAAGAACCTTACCTACTCTTGACATCCAGAGAACTCGCTAGAGATAGCTTGGTGCCTTCGGGAACTCTGAGACAGGTGCTGCATGGCTGTCGTCAGCTCGTGTTGTGAAATGTTGGGTTAAGTCCCGCAACGAGCGCAACCCTTATCCTTGTTTGCCAGCACGTAATGGTGGGAACTCCAGGGAGACTGCCGGTGATAAACCGGAGGAAGGTGGGGACGACGTCAAGTCATCATGGCCCTTACGAGTAGGGCTACACACGTGCTACAATGGCGCATACAGAGGGCGGCCAACCAGCGATGGTGAGCGAATCCCAAAAAGTGCGTCGTAGTCCGGATTGGAGTCTGCAACTCGACTCCATGAAGTCGGAATCGCTAGTAATCGTGAATCAGAATGTCACGGTGAATACGTTCCCGGGCCTTGTACACACCGCCCGTCACACCATGGGAGTGGGCTGCAAAAGAAGTGGGTAGTTTAACCTTCGGGGAGGACGCTCACCACTTTGTGGTTCATGACTGGGGTGAAGTCGTAACAAGGTAGCCCTAGGGGAACCTGGGGCTGGATCACCTCCTTATACGATGATTACTCACGATGAGTGTCCACACAGATTGATACGGTTTAGAAAGTAAAGAGATTTTGAAACACCCCCCAAGGTGTTTCGACAGTTTATGTTTGCTCTTTGGAGTAAAGATAAATCTAGTGTCCCGTTCGTCTAGAGGCCTAGGACACCGCCCTTTCACGGCGGTAACAGGGGTTCGACTCCCCTACGGGATACCATTGGGTCGTTAGCTCAGCTGGTAGAGCAGTTGACTTTTAATCAATTGGTCGCAGGTTCGAATCCTGCACGACCCACCATTTTCTCCCTTAAAAGGAGAAAATAGTTCCTAAGATGGGGCTATAGCTCAGCTGGGAGAGCGCCTGCCTTGCACGCAGGAGGTCTGCGGTTCGATCCCGCATAGCTCCACCATCTTAGAATGTTCATACCACTGAACAATAAAATGTGGGCGATTAGCTCAGTTGGGAGAGCACCTCCCTTACAAGGAGGGGGTCACTGGTTCGAGCCCGGTATCGCCCACCATTCTCTAACTATTTTTGGAAACTTATTCCAAACCAGAACAAGAAATTGATACTGGTTGGGATTTTTGTCGCCTAAGCGAAGTAACTGAAAGTAATTAGAAAATGTTTTTTTATTGCCTTTTGGCTAGAAAATCATGCTCTTTAACAATTTGGAAAGCTGACGAATAGTATTTGATTAATACTATTCAAATTTAAAAGTTCTCAAATCCTAGTGTCTATTTATAGATGTTAGGTACCAACACACATTCAAGTGTTCTTGGGAATGTATCCTTGCCAGGA